>NZ_KE136478.1:0-2500 GCF_000407145.1 Enterococcus caccae ATCC BAA-1240 | reverse complement strand
CGAGGCTAGCCCTAAAGCTATTTCGGAGAGAACCAGCTATCTCCAAGTTCGTTTGGAATTTCTCCGCTACCCACAGCTCATCCCCGCACTTTTCAACGTACGTGGGTTCGGTCCTCCAGTGCGTTTTACCACACCTTCAACCTGGCCATGGGTAGATCACATGGTTTCGGGTCTACGACTACATACTCATTCGCCCTATTCAGACTCGCTTTCGCTGCGGCTCCGGCTCTTCACCTTAACCTCGCATGCAATCGTAACTCGCCGGTTCATTCTACAAAAGGCACGCCATCACCCATTAACGGGCTTTGACTTGTTGTAGGCACACGGTTTCAGGATCTATTTCACTCCCCTTCCGGGGTGCTTTTCACCTTTCCCTCACGGTACTGGTTCACTATCGGTCATTAGGGAGTATTTAGCCTTGCGGGATGGTCCCCGCGGATTCCGACGGAATTTCTCGTGTTCCGCCGTACTCAGGATCCTCCTAGGTGTTGCCAACATTTCGTCTACGGGGCTATTACCCACTTTGGCGAACCTTTCCAAGTTCTTCGACTATCTTGACAGACTACCATAACGGAGTCCTACAACCCCAACAAGCAAGCTTGTTGGTTTGGGCTCTTCCCGTTTCGCTCGCCGCTACTCAGGGAATCGAATTTTCTTTCTCTTCCTGCAGGTACTTAGATGTTTCAGTTCTCTGCGTCTACCTCTAACCAGCTATGTATTCACTGGAAAGTAACATCCTATAAAAGATGCTGGGTTTCCCCATTCGGAAATCTCTGGATCATAGCTCACTTACAGCTCCCCAAAGCATATCGGTGTTAGTCCCGTCCTTCATCGGCTCCTAATGCCAAGGCATCCACCGTGCGCCCTTATTCACTTAACCTTACGATCTTACGATCGGTTTTGTTTGGTTCGTTTCTCTAGCGATAGAGGCGTGACCAATAAAATAAGCTTCGAACAATTTTAATTAAAAAACTCATTCAACGCGGTGTTCTCGGTTTGTTTTGATTACTTTTTTACTTCAATATCCAGTTTTCAATGAACAATACTAGTAACCTTTGGTTACTAATGGAGCCTAGCGGGATCGAACCGCTGACCTCCTGCGTGCAAAGCAGGCGCTCTCCCAGCTGAGCTAAGGCCCCATACTACTTATTTACTTGAGAGTAAACCTCTCAAAACTGAACAAAGTGTCGACGAATGTGTAAGTTTCCGTAATATTCCTTAGAAAGGAGGTGATCCAGCCGCACCTTCCGATACGGCTACCTTGTTACGACTTCACCCCAATCATCTATCCCACCTTAGGCGGCTGGCTCCACAAGGGTTACCTCACCGACTTCGGGTGTTACAAACTTTCGTGGTGTGACGGGCGGTGTGTACAAGGCCCGGGAACGTATTCACCGCGGCGTGCTGATCCGCGATTACTAGCGATTCCGGCTTCATGTAGGCGAGTTGCAGCCTACAATCCGAACTGAGAGAAGCTTTAAGAGATTTGCATGACCTCGCGGCCTAGCGACTCGTTGTACTTCCCATTGTAGCACGTGTGTAGCCCAGGTCATAAGGGGCATGATGATTTGACGTCATCCCCACCTTCCTCCGGTTTGTCACCGGCAGTCTCGCTAGAGTGCCCAACTGAATGATGGCAACTAACAATAAGGGTTGCGCTCGTTGCGGGACTTAACCCAACATCTCACGACACGAGCTGACGACAACCATGCACCACCTGTCACTTTGTCCCCGAAGGGAAAGCTCGATCTCTCGAGTGGTCAAAGGATGTCAAGACCTGGTAAGGTTCTTCGCGTTGCTTCGAATTAAACCACATGCTCCACCGCTTGTGCGGGCCCCCGTCAATTCCTTTGAGTTTCAACCTTGCGGTCGTACTCCCCAGGCGGAGTGCTTAATGCGTTAGCTGCAGCACTGAAGGGCGGAAACCCTCCAACACTTAGCACTCATCGTTTACGGCGTGGACTACCAGGGTATCTAATCCTGTTTGCTCCCCACGCTTTCGAGCCTCAGCGTCAGTTACAGACCAGAGAGTCGCCTTCGCCACTGGTGTTCCTCCATATATCTACGCATTTCACCGCTACACATGGAATTCCACTCTCCTCTTCTGCACTCAAGTCTCCCAGTTTCCAATGACCCTCCCCGGTTGAGCCGGGGGCTTTCACATCAGACTTAAGAAACCGCCTGCGCTCGCTTTACGCCCAATAAATCCGGACAACGCTTGCCACCTACGTATTACCGCGGCTGCTGGCACGTAGTTAGCCGTGGCTTTCTGGTTAGATACCGTCAAGGTAAGAGCAGTTACTCTCCTACTTGTTCTTCTCTAACAACAGAGTTTTACGATCCGAAAACCTTCTTCACTCACGCGGCGTTGCTCGGTCAGACTTTCGTCCATTGCCGAAGATTCCCTACTGCTGCCTCCCGTAGGAGTCTGGGCCGTGTCTCAGTCCCAGTGTGGCCGATCACCCTCTCAGGTCGGCTATGCATCATGGCCTTGGTGAGC
>NZ_KE136477.1 GCF_000407145.1 Enterococcus caccae ATCC BAA-1240 | reverse complement strand
AATGTTAACCAATATTTTACTAAGCCTTTATAACGATTGAAAATCACATTACATAGATTTTCGTAAAAACCAACCATTTCACGACTGCGCCATGCACCATATTTTTCTACTAAGTGCATTGGACAATCGAAGTGAGTGATGGTTACAAGGGGTTCTATATTGTATTTACGGCATTCTTTGAACAAATCTTCATAGAACTTCAACCCTTCCTCATTCGGCTCTGTTTCGTCTCCTAGAGGGAAAATCCGACTCCATGCGATCGATAGACGATAGGTTTTAAAGCCCATTTCGCCAAATAAGGCGATATCTTCTTTATAGCGGTGATACATGTCGATTGCATTTTGGGCTGGATAAAAATGTTCTTCATCAAAAGCAAACATTTTCTTTTCACCAGTAATTACTGGGAAACGATCGGGTCCAACAGGGGCAAGATCCACGTTCGCTAACCCGCGTCCGCCTTCGTTATACCCGCCTTCACATTGATTGGCAGCTGTTGCGCCACCCCATAAAAAATCTTTTCTAAATGCCATATCATTCATCCTCCAACTATTTATTTGAACAAAAGTCTTTTTAACGAATAACTTTCATTACTTGCTCACCTGGTTCAGACAAGGCTTTGGTCAACGTAATAATATCGCCAAAATCTGCTGAATTTGTTACCACAACGGGTGTAATTATATTATAGCCTTTTTCAGTAATTTTTTCTAAGTCGAATTGAATTAATTTATCGCCAATTTCAATATTTTGACCTTTTTCAACAAAGTATTCATACCCATCCCCATTTAATTGGACCGTATCAATACCAATGTGAATCAATAACTCCACTCCTGAATCACTAGTTAAACCAATTGCATGTTTAGAATCAAAAATGGCTGTTACAGTCCCTGAAACTGGTGCGTAGACCACGCCTTCTACTGGTTTAACTGCAAAACCTTTACCTAAAATTTCTTCTGAAAACATACCATCTTCAACTGAACCCAAAGCAACTATTTCACCCTTAATCGGTGTAGCAACTTCTGTAATAGAACTTATATCAGAGGAAGAAGTATCTTCACTTTTTTTGGCTATTACTTTGGTTGTTTCAACTACTGGGTCTTTGTATAAAATATATGAAATCACAAAAGAAATTACAATACTGATAACTGCTCCAATACATGCCATATACAAATGGCTTAACGTATCATCACCAATGTAACTTGGAAGTGTTAACAAACCTGGTGAACCACCAGTAAAGTTTTTCACTCGAGTGATTCCCATAAATAAACCACCGATTCCACCACCGATCATTGCTGCATATAAAGGTGTTTTATATTTCAAGTTAACCCCGTATAGAGCAGGCTCAGTAATCCCAAACAACCCAGTTAAACCAGCTGAAGCAGCTACTTGTTTAATTGAAGAATCTTTACTTTTCACACCAACCGCTAATGAAGCAGCTCCTTGACCAAGATTTGACGCTAACATACCTGGATAGATCACGCTATCATACCCTGTTGTCATTCGATTATTAATGCCGATCGGTACTAAACCATAGTGAGTTCCTGTAGCTACAAACAATGGTGTCAACGCACCAATAATCGTTGGAACTAGCCAAGGGCTGAAGTTTTCTAAGGCTTTGATTCCATTTGAAATACCATCACTAATGAAATAACCAACAGGTCCAATAACGACTAACGACACCGTTCCGACAATAGCAATCGTAATCAATGGTTTACTGAAAAACTTAATTGCTTTTGGTGACACTTTATCAGCAATTGGTTCAACATAGGACATAAACCAAACTGCCAAAATAATCGGAATAACAGAAGAGCCATATGTTACTGCAGATATTGGTAATCCAAATAAATGAATACCACCTTCTCCAGCTTCTTTGATTGCATTAACCATTCCAACAAAGTTTGGATGTAGTAAAATTCCTCCAACCATCATCGCTAGATACATATTCGTTTTAAATTTCTGAGCCGATGACGCTGCTAACAAAATAGGTAAAAAGTAAAAAGCAGAATCTGCCATAAAATCAATAATAATGTACGTTTGTCCCGTTTTATCGATTGCATTAAAGACAACCAAAAGTGATAAAACAGCCTTTAGCATCCCAGCTGCTGTAATAGCTGGTAAAATCGGTGTGAAAATACCTGTAATCGTGTCGATAATTTTTGAAGCAGTCCCACGATCATCTTTCTCATCAGAGTTAGCTTGTTCTCCATCTAAAGAAGGTACTTCCTTTAGAATCTCTTTATAAACACTGCCAACATCGCTACCGATGATGACTTGATATTGTCCTCCTTTTGAAACAACACCCATTACACCAGCTGTATTTTTTAGCTCATCTGTTTGCGCATTTTTCTCCTCTTTCAAATTAAAACGTAATCTTGTAGCACAGTGAGTTAAACCCTTAATATTTTGTTTGCCACCGATTTTTTCAATAATCGTTTGTGCTAGTTCTTGATAATTCATTGTTCATCCCCCAAATTTTTAAAATTTAATCATATAAACTGATAACATAAAAAAATACCTAAGAAACCTCTTATTTCAAAGAGATTTTTCTTAGGTATAGCCTGCTTCAACGCAGTAACAATCCTTTAATTGTTGGTAATTCTTCTAATATGAATAGTGAGATAAATCATCTCATCTTCTTGTAAATCACGACCAAATTCTTTGCTGATATATTCACGGATTTTCAATGCACAAAGGTATTCTTCTTGGTATTTTTCCTTTAACATAAACAAGAAACCTTCGTCTTTATCTTTGTCTAATTCTATACCGCTAAATAACCGCTGTACGAAGAACTTTAGATGCGTAATAAACCGCTCATAATTTAATGTGTATTCATCTAAATCAGTTTTATAATGATACTTAACAATATTGATGATTTTTTGAATGACTTTTGTCATTTCAGAAACTTGGCTGACTTGGGATAAGTCAAGTTCTGCATTAACAATATGCAATGCAATAAAACCTGCTTCATCTTCAGGTAGCACAATATCCAGACGGTTGGAAATCATATTCAACGCTTCTTTTCCTATCAAGTATTCATGATTGTAAAAACGTTTGATTTCCCAAAGAAGTGCATTTCTAACTGGTAACCCGCTATTATGACGCTCAATCGCATAATCGATATGATCTGTCAGCGTCAGGTAGATATTTTCGTTCAACTTTTTTCCTAAGGAAACTTTGGCAAAACCAATAATTTCATTTGCCACTTGTAGATGCTCTAAACGAACATTTGCTAATAGCTGAGTAAGCTTATTTGTATTTAAATCGGCATTGCTTGTATACACTTTTTCTATAAGAGTATCATCAATGACATCACCGATATTTTTCTTAAAGCCAATCCCTTTACCCATCACTAGCACTTCAAGACCGTCAGCATCAAGAGACTTTATAATATTATTATTGATTACTTTTTTTACTTCCATATTGTCCCCTCAATGAGATTAGATCAGCTAGCTAATTAAATGTTGATAAAAAGAAATGAAGTATAGCCTGAAAATTCAGTAACAATCTTGATTTCTCTTGTTATTAAAACATGAAAGTAAAGCGTTGTCAACATAGGAAAAAACAACGTTTAGTTTTTAGGAGGAACTAAATTTGTAAATCAACTATTTTGTTACTTATCGTAAACAAATAGCGAGACAGATTACTGATTCCATCTCACTATTTTGACTTTTCATAATTTTATCTATCCGATTGGATACAAGTATCTAGTTCTTAAAGTCTCTAATTGTGTAGCATTTATTTCTAATACTTCCTTTAAATAATGCTCTATTGTACCATAACCTTCTTCTACCGTTGTATACGCTCCATCAAGATAGTCCTTTCTGGTTTGCTGAAGTGAAGCTAAAAAAGCTAAAACATCTTCATTATCAGTATATTTTTTGTAGATAGCCATTCTTTTGGCATTTCTCGGAGCATTCATCTTATCCGTCAGTAGATAATCTTCATAGATTTGTTCCTTTCCAACACCTAGTGCACCTAGATACAAAGCGGCAGCCCAGCCAGTCCGATCTTTTCCACCTTGACAGTGAAATATCAATGGTGTGACAGAATCTTGTAATAGTATTTCGAAAAAATGTTTATATGCTTTGATAGCGTTTTCTCCTAATACTAATTGCTCCATTTGTTTAATCATGATGTTACGATTTTTGATTAACTGAGCTCGCCCTGCCTCAGTCTTCACCATTTTTTCTAATTGAATGATTTTATCTTCATCTTTTTTAGAAACAGATTGCGTACTAGCTTGTTGGGCAACATCGGCATGGGGATTGAAATTGAACATCTCACTGGTTGAAATCGATCTATTTGGGTCTTTTGCAATCTCTTCTGGTGAACGAAAGTCAATAATTCGTTTAACGCCCATACGTTCGATATAGGCTTGTCCTTCCTTATCTATTTGATGAAGTGCATCTGAACGAAAGACTTTTCCCCAGCTGGTTAAACGACCATCTTTCGTTAGATAACCTCCCATATCTCGACAATTATACAAGTTTCTTAACGGTAAGCGCCGTTCAGCTCCGATATAAGTTTCTGAATTTATGCTTAATTTAAAGTAATTTCGCTCTTTTGAATTAGGATCTATCACTTTTTGCCAACCTTTTTCAGTGAATTCTATATAATTAGACTCGGTTTTCCCGGAACTATCCGGTCCATAGTAAACGTTCGCAGGGAGCTCAGCTATTTCAGGAATATAGATCGCTAGTTCATCCTCTTCTCTTTTCACTTGAAGTGTTTGCATCATGTCACGCTCCTAATTATTTTCAAGAGTTGCAGCTTCTTCTGCAACACCTTGACTATCTAATTTTTTCATAAATGGTAGATACAATAATAATACCACAACAAATTGAATCAGTTGAACGACTAATCCTTGCCAACCTGCGGCCATAAATCCGGACAAGAATGTCGGTAGATTTTTAGGAACATTGACACTAATAACTGGTAGAAAACCAATTATCGTTGCCAAATAAGCAATTCCTACACAAACAGCTGCTGAAAGAGTTAAGGGAATAAAAATGACCGCATTCATAATCATTGGAATCCCAAACTTCATCGGCTCCGTGATTCCGAAAATACTTGGTACTAAAGAGATTTTACCAATCGACTTGAATTTTTCGCTTCTACTCATCCATACCAGAATCACAGCTAACGCTAAAGCTCTAGGGCCTTTAAAAGCATCTAAGAAGAATGAATTGATAATATTTGTCGCTACTTCTCCAGCAGCTACAGCTTCCATGTTGGCATATGCTTGTGTCGTAAATAACACAGCGATAACAGACCCTACAACCATACTTCCATGAATACCGAAAAACCATAGCAATTCCGATAAGAACATAATAAATAGTGCAGACCATATTGAACCACCTAAAGATTCCAGTGGTGTTTGAAGATTCGTATAAATAAAATCATGAACATTTCCAAATTTTGTTTCAGCGAATGCTGTACTTATTAGAATAACAACAATAAAAATAATTGCAGCAGGAACAATTGCTTCAAATGTTTTAGCGATTGCTGTAGGAACACTCTCCGGCATTCTAAACGTGATCCGTTTTTCTACCATTTTGGCAAACAACCACGTTACGACCAATGCTACGATCATTCCAACAAAAATCCCTTTTGAACCTAAATAAGTTAGTTCAAAAGCCATTGCTGGTTTCTCTTTGCCAATATCAAATGCAGTTATTGGTGTTAAAACGAAGAACGACGCTAATGATAAGATGATCGAAGAAATTATATCTCCTTTTTTTTCTTTGGCCATTGCACTTGAAATACCAATAATCACATAAATCGTAATTAAATTACTTGAAATTGATGTTCCTAGCGAACAGGCCTTCACAACAATTTCTGGCAAACCTGGAATCATGCCAATTATTGTTGTCAAACTTCCCACAATGGTAATCGGCAGCGTCATCATCATACCATTAGCAATACTCTTAACAAACGTATTATTTGAAAATTTATTGACAAATACATTCAACCCATTAGTAAATGAACTTTTTTTTGATTCTGACATTTGTACTCCTCCTTTAGTAAATCCCTAATTCGATGCAATAACTTCTTGAGCCTTCTTAAAGACGTTCTCTCCGTTCATCATGCCGTAATCCATCATTTCGATTACTAAAACGGGAATATTAGGATACTCTTTTTTTACGTCATCTTGCTGATAGCCAACCTGAGGTCCTAACAAAATAATATCCGAACCTGCTACCCGTTCTTCTAATTCACTAAGTCCGCACGCTGAAATATCTGCTTCGATTCCTTGTGACTTTGCATATTCTTCCATTTTCTTAACTAACATTCCCGTTGACATTCCACCTGCACATGCTAATGTAATTTTCATCCTAATCACCTTTTCCTTTTTTATTTTATGCGTTCTGTTTAATTAAAATACGCATTTCTTTTAACTCTTCATGTAAATCGATAAATTCTTTTGCAAATTCTGTTGCAGTGATGGCAGCCATCATATGATCTTGCGCATGAGTCAAAAACATATTTGTTGGTTCATCTGGATTATTCGCAAATTTCTGTAAAATATCTGTATGATGTTGATGCGCAATTTTCAGATTGCTCTTACTTTCTTCCAACATTTTTTTTGCCTCTACTGTCTCTCCAACCTTTGCTTCTTTAATAGCATTCATTGCCAGTGATTTGGCATTTCCTGCATAAACAATGATTTGCATTACGTCTGTCTCTGAAATCATTTTACCTTCTCCTTTCAAACACTCATTATGTTGTCATACTTATATAAGCAATAAACATGCCAAACAATTAAAAGCTTACTAAAACAAAGATTACATAAAAAGTGTTTCGCGTTACACAAAAATAAAACACATGTTACACAACAAGCAAAACACATTGTAAAAAATAAAACACATGACTTTGACTATTTCATTTCACAGCATTATACTTAGTCCATAGAACAAAAAACACACTATTTACCAAAGGTCGGGGAAAAATGAAAAGAATCGATAAAGTAGCAGAATTACTCACTCATTACTCTGAAAAACAACCTGTAACAGCTAGTGAAATGGCGGAACAATTGTCCATCTCACGAGCAAATGTCAGTAGCGATCTAAATCAGTTGGTTAAGTTAGGAAAAGCCAAAAAAACTGGAACTAAGCCCGTTTTTTTCTTTTCAACAACTCCAAAAGAAAAAACTAAAAACAATATATTAGATGACTTCATCCAAAAAAGCCCTAGCCTTTTTCACTGTGGTGAACAGGCTAAAGCTGCTGTTTTATATCCACCAAACGGGATGCACATCTTATTAACTGGTGAAACTGGTGTGGGAAAAAGTATGTTTGCAGAATTAATTCATACCTATGCCGCTTCGCAGCATAAAGTGAAAGCGGATTCTGATCTTATCACCTTTAATTGTGCTGACTATGCAAATAATCCTCAGTTATTAGTTGGCTCTATTTTTGGAGTTCTTAAAGGTGCTTATACGGGTGCTGATAGCGATAGAAGCGGCTTACTAGAAAAAGCGAACGGTGGTATTCTTTTTCTTGATGAAATCCATCGCCTACCGCCAGAGGGACAAGAAATGTTGTTTACTTTTATTGATCGGGGCGTTTATCGGAGACTTGGTGAAACCAACAGTGAAAGACAGGCTCAAGTACTACTTGTTTGTGCAACAACAGAAGATACATCTTCTTCTTTATTGCAAACTTTTATTCGCAGAATTCCTATGAGAATCGAGATTCCTAGTTTGATTGAACGAGGATTAGAAGAACGATTGAGTTTGATTGCAACTTTTTTTCAAGCTGAAACGAAGAAATTAAGAACACCTATAGAGGTTTCAACAAATACAATTCGAGCATTATTAGGGTATCATTGTCCAAACAACGTGGGACAATTAAAGGCTGATATTCAACTGCTTTGTGCAAAAGCTTATGCTCAGTTTATTGCTCGACAAGAAGAAACCATTAAAATTAGCAGTTATGAACTACCTCATTATATCCGTGAAGGTCTTTATAATACTGAAGATCGGAAAAAAATATGGTTACTCCTGCCAAATATGAACGCACGTTTCTTCCTTTTCAATGAGGACGAGTCAACTCTTTTTTTACCTAATGATGCAAAAGGTAATGATATCTACCAAATTATCGAGCAAAAAATGAGTGATATGGAACGAATCGGGCTTGATACTTCTCAAACATCTGAAATCATTGATACGACCATAACGAATTATTATCATACGTATAATACAGATTCTGTCGTTGATATCAGTAATTTAGAGCAGATCGTAGGTTCCGAAATTGTTGCCACAGCTAACAAAGTATGTGAGAAAGCATCTAGGCTATTGAATATTTATTTATCAGATAATGTTCGCTATGGACTTGCCCTTCACTTATATAATACAATTCAGCGAGTAAAAAGAGGTCAAACAATCATTAATCCACGAATTACTGAAATCAAACGAGAGTATGCTCCTCTTTTTAAAGCTGCCCAACACTGTCTCTCAGTCATAGAAACTGACTTTAGTATTCAGCTTCCTGAAGATGAAGCTGGTTTTCTAGCACTATTTTTCACCTCAAATGAAGGGAAAAGTAAAAAACTCCCCCAAGTCGAAGTGATTGTTGTCGCACATGGTGAATCAACTGCAACAAGTATGGCTAGTGTAGTGAATAAACTACTTGGAGAACAAATTGCCATTGGATTTGATATGAGCCTTGATGAAAAACCCATCGTCGCTCTGACAAATATCCAAAACTATCTCATTTCAAATGAACAACTAAAAGATGTACTTTTATTAGTGGATATGGGTTCGTTGATCAATTTTAGTGATGAACTAGAAAAAAGATTACACATTCAAATTCATTGTATTGAACTGGTTAGTACTCTCCATGTACTAGAAGCAAGTAGAAAAGCCTCACTTGGATATGGACTCAATGAAGTTTATGAATCAACTAGAAATATCAAAGGGCTCTCTACTTACCAAAAAGATGATGACCATGAAGAAAAAATGATGAAGTTGTATATCGTCACATTATGTACTACTGGGGAAGGTTCTGCCCAGTTAATCAAAAAAATGTTGAGCAATCGTCTGAATTTGAGAAATAATGCGTGTGAAATCATATCTCTTCAAATCACTGATGAACCATTATTAGAGCAAACACTCAATAACCTGAAACAATCTGGGAAAATCATTTGTACGATCGGTACTTTCAAGTTACCACTAAATTCACAACATTTTTCAATTACAGATGCATTAGACGAAGAAAAAACAGCAAAAATCCAGTCACTGATCGATTATGAAATTGCTTTTGAAGGCATGCGTACTAATATTGCACATATGCTAGAATATAACGATGGCGAAAAACTAATAGCCTCCACCAGAGAATGGGTTGAGGCAGTAGCGACTGAAATCAATCCAGAAATTTCTTATGAAACAAAAGTTGGCTTAGCTTGCCATATTGTGTGTATGATCGACCGTTTAAAACAAGGGAAAAAAGTCAGTAGTTTTCCACAAACATCGACTTTTCAGGAAAAATATACCTCTGAAATTGCTCATGTTCAAAAAAATAGTCAAATTTTAGAAACTTATTATGCAATCAACATTCCAGAAGATGAGCTCTTTTACATCACGGCATTTTTCATGAATGAATCATTTCTATAGAAAAACGGCACCTCGAATATAAATTTCAAGGTGCCATTTTTTATATTAAACTATTTCGTATTCCTCTTCCGTTGCGAAATATTGATTATGAATAATTACAAAAACTAAACCTATCAATACCATAAACGCTGCAAAATAAAATGTTATACTAGAATTCCAAATTTCAGCTAATTTTCCTGCCACAAAAGGAGCAATCGCACCGCCAAAAAAACGAATAAAGCTATAAGATGATGATGCCACACTTCGTTCAATATCAGGTATCTCCATTGCAATCGTTGTTAAAAGCGTATTGATCAAGCCTTGAAACAAACCAGCCATGACCACACCTAGTGCAACGAGTTCTGGTGTTTGTGCATTAAATCCGATAAAACTTAAACAAATTAAGAAAAAGAATAAGGCAAGTAAAATCGTTCGATACGTATTGATTCTTTTTTCCAGAATAGGTGCAATAAATACAGAAGCTACTGCCAATAATGCTCCCCAGCCAAAAAAGACAAACCCAACTTGCATTTCTGAAAATCCTTCAAGTAAAAAGGGTGCATAAGCTAACAATGTAAAAAAGCCAAAATTATATAATAATGCAATAATTCCAACTGAACGTAATTTATGATTACTTAAAGCTTTAATCCCAGCAAAAAGAGAGACTTTTTGCTTTGGTTTTGCAATAGGCGTCAATAGAAACCCAATAGCAAATGTTGCAATCAACATTAATGTAGCGACACCAAAAAACGGCATACGCCATGACATACTACCTAAAACACCACCAAGTAAAGGACCAATTGCCATTCCTAACCCCATAGATGCTTCATACATAATAATGGCTTTCTCTGTTTGACCTGCTAATACACCTACAATCGCTGACAACGCGGTCGATATAAAGAGAGCATTTCCTAATCCCCAACCTGCTCGTAAATAAATCAATCCCTGGATTGTTTCAGAAAAGCCAGCCAAAGCTGAAAATCCAATAATAATAACAAGTCCACAAATTAATGTTTTTTTCGCGCCAATCCTACTGGAAATAAATCCAGTAAACAACATCATAACTCCTGTTACTAACATATAACTTGTAAATAGGAGCGTTGTTTGGGCCGGTGTTGCATTCAACTGATGTGCAATTGTTTTTAAAATCGGATCTACCAATCCAATCCCCATAAATGCAATCATACATGTAAATGCTACTGCATAAGCTGAACGTAGACCATTCTTATCTATTTTTAGTTCTTCCAAATGTTCCTCTAAATATTCTGATTCTTCCACTTTATTCCCTTCTTTCTATATAAAGATACTACTAAAATAAATACATGTCAATATTTACATGTATTTATTTAACATATGATAGAATATTTTATGCTATAATAGAAAACAAGCGGATTCAAAAACGATAAGGAGAGTAATAGTATGAACACTCTAAGCTATATTTTGCTTTGTATGTTGGTTAGAAAACCATGCACTGGCTATGAATTAAAACAATATCTCGCCCTTTTTTGGGAAGCTCACCATAGTCAAATTTACACCTCTTTAGCAAAACTTTTAAAAGAAAATTACGTTTCAATTGAGAATGATGAAAAACATTTACAGAAAAAAATCTATCATTTGACAGAAAAAGGCGAAAAAGTCGTCAATAATTGGATTCAAGAAGAGACAAATGAACCCTCTCAAAAAGATGAATTTCTAGCGAAAATTTACGTTGCTTCCATCTTGGAAAAAGATACAGTCAAGGGTCTGCTTTTTGAAAGAAAACAGCATCAATTAAAAATCCTAAAACAAAACCAAGCAAAACAAGAACAAATTGAACAATTAAGCGATCCGATTGAACAAAAAAGAAATTTTGGTCGATCTCTTGTTATTCAAAGAAGAATACGTATATGCGAAGAAGAGTTACGTTGGTGTCAATGGGCTGAAGAGCAAGTCGAACAATTAAAATAGTTCTCTGATAACTTAACTATTTGTATACACCAAAAGGGAAGAAAAACATTAAGTTGTTTTTCTTCCCTTTTAAGTTAATTATTATTTATAAAAGTTTTTTCGTAACCTGAAGGTAACGACTGATAATGTTGAAATGAGTACTCCTAAAATTATCAGCCATATATTAACGTGATCACCTGTTTTAGGAAGTACATGATAATCCTTATTTACAGTAAGGCTTTTATTTTTTGCACTAGTGTTAGTTTTATTTGTAACATTATCTTGATTACCAGCAATTTTTTCATTGTCTTCACCAATAGCTTCTTCAACATTCACCATTACTTTTACAAGTACTTTATCGTAGGTATATGTTATTTCATATTTGCCTGCTTTTGAAGTATCTACATTACCACTAACAGTTACATGCTTAAAGTCTACTTGAACGCCATCTTTGTCTGTTGCTCCTTGAAAGTTGTCTTCTGCCTTCCAAACATCGCCTACTTTAATAGATGAATCATTCGCTTGAATACTCGCTTGGTTCTCTTTTACAGTGATTATTACCTTTTTTTCAGCTTGTCCGTTTGTATAAACAATACTATATTCTCCTGGTATTGTAGTATCTACTACTCCAGTTAACATAGCTTCATTAAAAGATAGTTCATTTCCATCTCTATCTGTTGCTGATACAAAACTGTCTTGCCCTTTCCAGCTGTCTCCAACATAAACAAGAGTATCTTTTGCATCAATACTTTCTTTATTCTCTTTTACAACAACTTCAATAGTTCTCGATGAAGTCCCATTAATATAAGTCACATGATATATCCCTGGAATAGTTGTATTCACACTATCAGCTGTCATATTATCGTTAAATTCTATACTCAGACCATCTTTATTCGTTGCTGATACAAAATTATCTTCAGCAGTCCATGTCTCATTAATATAAATAACAGAGCCTTTAGCCTCAATCGTCTCAAGGTTTTCTTTTACCGTCACTATAACCGTTTTTGATACACTATTATTTGTATAGGTAACTTCATAACTTCCAGGAATAGTTGTGTCTACAGTATCCGTAGTCATTGTTGGATCAAAAGAAAGAATATTGCCATCTTCATCAGTTGCCGAAACAAAATTGTCTTGTGGATCCCATTGGTCACCTTCATAGATTGTAGAATCTTTCACTTCTAAAGTAGGTAGTTTTTCTGCCCAATAGTAATTACCACTCATTGTTAAGCCATCATATTGCGTTGCTAATTCTTCTGAAGTATAAACTGCACCTTCATGGTCTCTTTGCCATTTTCCGTAATAAGGTAGCGAACTACTCGGTGATGGTAGCTCTACTCCATATTTAAATTCATATCTCTCACCAAGATTAATGTGTTTGAGCTCAGCCATCTCTGCAAACATGTCATACATATAAGCCACATTAGTAGTATCAAAACTAGATAGATCGATACTACTTATTTTGCTGTTACTAAACATGCTATTCATATTCTTCACATTACTTGTATCAAAACTAGATAAGTCTACACTCTCTATTTGAGTTCCAGTAAACATTTCGTCCATATTTTTGACTCGACCTGTTTTAAAGTTAGATAAATTTAAGGTATTTATTTGACTCCAGCTAAACATAGCCGACATGTTTGTCACTTGGCTTGTATCAAAATGAGATACATCTAAACCATCTAAGGAAAGGCCACTAAACATACCGCTCATGTCAGTTGCATTACTTGTATCAAAATGACTGATATCGAGTTTTTTTACTCCACTTCTCATAAACATACCACTCATATCTTCTACACGATTAGTGTCAAAATTTGATAGATCCAAATGATTGATGTTTTTTGTTCCAAAGAACATACTTCTCATATAGACTACATTACTTGTATTAAAACTGGATAGATTTAAGTTCGCTAAACTACTCGCGTAGGAAAACATAAATCCCATATCAATTACTCGGCTTGTATCAAAATAAGACAAATCTAAACTTACTAAGCTACTTGTGTTTGAAAACATATCTCGCATTAACGTAACATTACTGGTATCGAATTTATCTAAATTGTCAAATTCAACAACTCGATCTAAGTTGGAAAAAAGGTTGGAAGAATTACTACTAGCTTTCACAGGTCCATCAAAAACTATTTTATTAATTTGGTTCCTATATGAAAACCACGGTGAGCTATTTCTAGTGTCTATAAATTCACCGCTACCTACATGTAAAGCTCCAGAACTGTCTATTTGCCACTTACTCGTTCCAAACGTCCCTGAAGCAACAATTACTTTTACACTTTTTTCTTTTTTTATTTCATTAGATAATTCAGGTACACTTTCTGAATTATCTCCTGGTTCCACTTCTGCTGTAGAATCATATGTACTAAAATTTTCTGAACTATTATCTATGTGTTTTTCTGTGGATTCCTCTAATTTATACTCGTTGATCTGTTCAGCACTTACAATGATCGGGCTAATATAGCCGACTAGTAAGATAAATAAACAATAAACTCTTATTTTCCTCATAATAACCTCTTTTAACTAATGTATTAAAAAAACAAGCCAACGTTTTACCAACGTTGGCTTATCTTTTATACCGGCGGCCGGGGTCGAACCGGCACGCCCTCGCGGGCACTGGATTTTGAGTCCAGCGCGTCTGCCAATTCCGCCACGCCGGCATGAAATAAATTTGCAAGGCGGTAACCGGATTTGAACCGGTGATGAAGGTTTTGCAGACCTCTGCCTTACCACTTGGCTATACCGCCATATTATAATTGAAAATTCTCCATAAGAGAAAACTGGGGTAGCTGGATTCGAACCAACGCATGACAGGATCAAAACCTGTTGCCTTACCGCTTGGCTATACCCCAAAATTTAAAACTAAGGGCGACTGATGGGAATCGAACCCACGCGTGGCGGAACCACAATCCGCTGTGTTAACCACTTCACCACAATCGCCATGAAAAGAATAATAAAAATTTTAAAGCTAAGGGCGACTGATGGGGATCGAACCCACGCATGGCGGAACCACAATCCGCTGTGTTAACCACTTCACCACAATCGCCATAAACTATTAACAGGGATAGTAGGAATCGAACCCACAATGACGGTTTTGGAGACCGTAGTTATACCGTTTAACTATATCCCTACTATGTAATGGAGGAAAGTGGATTCGAACCACTGAACCCTAAGGAACGGATTTACAGTCCGTCGCGTTTAGCCACTTCGCTATTCCTCCAAATGGCGCAAGACAGAATCGAACTGCCGACACACGGAGCTTCAATCCGTTGCTCTACCAACTGAGCTACTGCGCCAATATTATAAAACGGTCTGGACGGGACTCGAACCCGCGACCTCCTGCGTGACAGGCAGGCATTCTAACCAGCTGAACTACCAAACCGTAATTTAATGGAGGTTGACGGGATCGAACCGCCGACCCCCTGCTTGTAAGGCAGGTGCTCTCCCAGCTGAGCTAAACCTCCAATAAATATAAATGACCCGTACGGGACTCGAACCCGTGATACCGCCGTGAAAGGGCGGTGTCTTAACCGCTTGACCAACGGGCCAATAAAAAACTTAATACGGAGAGTAAGGGATTCGAACCCTTGAGACAGCGTTCACTGTCTACATGATTTCCAATCATGCTCCTTCGGCCTCTCGGACAACTCTCCAGAGTTAAAAGAAGCAAAGCATTACTCACAATTCCTATATTAAGGAACTCCGGCAGTAGGACTCGAACCTACGACATCATGATTAACAGTCATGCGCTACTACCAACTGAGCTATGCCGGAATAA
>NZ_KE136476.1 GCF_000407145.1 Enterococcus caccae ATCC BAA-1240 | reverse complement strand
TGTTACCTCACCAACTAGCTAATGCACCGCGGGTCCATCCATCAGTGACACCCGAAAGCGTCTTTCAAATCAACACCATGCGGTGTCGACTATTATGCGGTATTAGCACCTGTTTCCAAGTGTTATCCCCCTCTGATGGGTAGGTTACCCACGTGTTACTCACCCGTCCGCCACTCCTCTTTTCAAATGAGTGCAAGCACTCGGTAGAAAAGAAGCGTTCGACTTGCATGTATTAGGCACGCCGCCAGCGTTCGTCCTGAGCCAGGATCAAACTCTCATAATAAAAGTTGAACACAATCTTGCGATTGTTAAGCTCATTTGTTTGCTAGCATATTGCTTCGCTTTGTTAAAATTGTTGTTTGTTTTTACCGCTGTAAAAACAACCTACACATTTGGTTCGTCTTACTTTGTTCAGTTTTCAAAGGTCTACTATGTTACCTCGCAGCAACTTTTATATCATATCAAATCTTCGATTTGATGTCAACACTTTTTTAAAAAAAGTTTCAAAGTTTTTTCTGCTTGATGTTATCGAATGTTTCACGACAACTTCATTAGTTTATCAGGTTGTTTGTTATTTGTCAACAACTTTCTTCCTGATTTCCCAAGTTTTTTTCAAACTTGATTGTTATTCTATTTTCGCTTAGCTGTCTTTTGTTTCTTGTGACAACTTCACTAGTTTATCAGGTTAGTGATTGTTTGTCAACAAGTTTTTCGCCTGATTTCCAAAGTTTTTTCAACTGTTGGATTGTTATATTATTCTGATCGTTTGGCGTGTTGCTTCAGTGCCTTGCGACAAGATATAATATAACAAGTTTTTCTTTATTGGTCAACCATTTATTTGCAAAAAATAAAAAAGTTTTTTTATTTGATTTTACTCTTTCTAGCCTTATTTTCGTCTTTAGAATAGAAAGTCTATAGTATACTATCATTTATGCTAAAACAGCATCTAGTTCCGATTGTTTTTACACCTTAATAGAAAATAGTTCGAATTTATTCCCTTTCGAATCATTTGAACTTCCAATGTTAGTAAATCCATTTTCCTCATAAAACTGGATTAACTTTTGATTATTAGCTAAACAATCTAAGCGTAACTCTACTACATTGCCACTAAATTTTAGTTTTAATGCACTGATTAATTGCGTTCCATAGGATTTCCCTCTATATATAGGACGGATGATTACGCGATGTAAGTATCTAACCTCTTGGCTGAAATCAAAATTCTTCCAGAGCAATCTATCCCACTCCGTTGGTGTTTTCCACGCTGCAGCCATTCCGGCCAATTGATTTTCATTATTATAGAAGAAAAATACTTCTCCTCTTGCTACCGCATCTGCTAATCTATGTTTATCTTTCCCTTGCAAAACCTCTGACCATTGATCACTACCTGTTGCTTTCAGCCATTCAGCACTTTCTTGTAATAAAAACATAGCTGTTTTGGTTTCTTCAACCATCACTTGTTTTAATTTCATAGTAGCTACCTCCTCATTTTATATAAAAAAGACGAATCAAAACTAATGTCTAGTTTTGTTCCGCCCTTTAATGCTTAAATAAAAGGTATTTAATAGTAAGGACCTCTTATTTTTATGTATCTATGTTCATTTTAAAACATCGGTACTCCTTGAATATCATAAGAAGCTAATAAATTTTTTAATTCGGATGGTTTTTCCCACACATATTTATCATCAACAGTTGGGATTACATGATCTTCATTCATTTCAAATACAAATAAAGGCATATTTTCAGCATCTGTATGCGCATTTGTTAACTCGACCAAATTAATTGAAGTAACATCTAGTTGAATTTCTTCTTTGAAAACTTGCAACATACTTGCCAATCCTGTCATATCTTCAGAAACTTTTGTTGTAACAAACGCCATTGACTCACCAACTGGATGAACAAGAAACTTCTTCGAACCATCATTTAGGTTCAGCATAATAGTACCAGCGACTTTTTTGTTAGACAAAACATCCACCTCAATTAATTTTTGTTTTCATAAACTAGGAAAATTGTACCATATTTTCTGAAAAAAAACAGAATTATTTCTCGAGCAATGCATCCATTGCCTCATCAGTCCAGATAGGAAGCTCTTTTTGTAACGTTTCAAAGCCGATTTTTTTATTTTTATTGGTGAAATATTTTTTGCGTCGATGATTTGGCTGTTGTATTTGAGTCTCCAATGTTCTCAACGATAAACTGACTTTTTTTGAATATTCATCGATATCGATTACTTGAACTTTAACCTTCTGCCCTACTGTTAATAAACTATGAATATTTTTGGTATAGCCAGCTTGCACTTCTGAGACATGTATCAATCCCTGAACTGTATCACTTAATGAAACAAATGCACCATAAGGTTGTAAGCCTGTAATCGTTCCGTCAAGAATCATCCCTATTTTGTATTCCATATTAATATCCTCTTTTCATTATGCCCATAAAAATGTTTTTCTCATGTAAAATGATATCATGTTCCCAACAAAAGTGCATGAATTTATTTCTACTATTATATTATTAATTCTTTTTGTTCATATTTTATTGAAACTCCATTATACTATAGTTAAGTATTATTTAACGAAAAATGTTTTCAAATAGAAAGGATGAATTGAATGGTAGAATTTGATACAGTTTATGATCGCCGTAACACCAATTGTTCTAAGTGGGATTCAATTACAGACACTTATGGGGAAGATGGCTTATTGCCTTTATGGATAGCTGATATGGATTTCAAAGCAAACCCTCCTGTATTGGAAGCACTAGAACAAACGGCGAAACAAGGTATTTTAGGTTATTCACCTGCTCCAAATTCATTGTATGAGGCAATTCAACGTTGGCAAAAGCGTCGTCATGATTATTCCGTTAACAAAGAAGCTATCCTCTTCAATAGCGGTGTTGTTCCAAGTCTTTCTCTTGCTATTCAGGCATACACTGAACCAGGCGATGCTATTTTGATCCACGATCCAGTTTATCCTCCATTTGCCAAAGTTGTTGAACAAAATAATCGGAGACTTATTCGTAACCAGTTATTAATAGAACAAGAACACTTTGTTATGGCACTTGAAGAGATGGAAAAACAGATCGTTGCTGAAAATGTTCGACTATTTATTCTTTGTAATCCACATAACCCTGGTGGGCGAGTATGGACAAAAAGCGAACTAGAAGCATTTGGTCAACTATGCGCAAAGTACGATGTACTTGTTATCAGTGATGAGATCCATCAAGACTTAATTTTTGCTCCACATGTGTTTACAACATTTGCAAATGTCCACCCATCGTTTAAAGATTTCTCGATCACATTGACTGCTGCAACAAAAACATTTAATTTAGCTGGTATTAAAAATTCAATGATTTTTATTGAAAATCCTGACTTACGGAAAAAATTCATTGCAGCACAAGAACGTAACTTTCAAAATGAGATCAATATTTTCGGCTATGTAGGTACAGAAGCCGCCTATCAACATGGTGATAACTGGCTAGAAGAGTTGCTCGTTTATTTAACAGAAAATATTGACACGGTAAGTACCTTCTTGCAAACAGAACTTCCAAAAGTCAAAATGATGCGGCCAGAAGGAACTTACTTGATCTGGTTAGATTTTTCATCGTTGGGTTTGACCGATGCACAATTGCAAAAGCAACTCATCCATAAAGGAAAAGTAGTTTTAAATCCTGGGATCTCTTTTGGACCTAACGGCACACAACATATGCGTTTGAATGTTGCTTGTCCAAAAGAAACACTGATTGAAGGGTTACGTAGAATCAAATATTCTTTTGAATAGCAAAAAAAGCTTGAAACAAAACTAGTTTTTAGTTTTGTTTCAAGCTTTTTTGCTAGCTATTGCTTATTCACTAATTTCTACTTTTTCAATGACTACATCAAACGTTGGACGATCTTGAGAATCTCTTTGTACGCCCCCAATTTCATCTACAACATCCATACCGTCTACAACATGACCAAAAACAGTATGACGGAAATCTAACCAAGGTGTACCACCTTTTTTATACGCTTCAATCACTTCTGTAGGGAAGCCAGCACCTTCTAATTGTCCAAACATATTAGCAGGAACATTTTGGTTATTCACGATAAAGAATTGACTACCGTTCGTATTTGGTCCAGCATTAGCCATTGATAACGCTCCACGTAAATTGAACACATCTTTAGAAAATTCATCTTCAAATTTTTCGCCGTAAATACTTTCACCGCCCATACCTGTTCCAGTAGGATCGCCACCTTGAATCATAAAATCAGGGATAACACGGTGAAAAATCACACCATCGTAATAGCCTTTTTTGGCTAGTTGAACAAAGTTTTCAACTGTTTTTGGTGCATGTTCTGGGAATAGTTGCACAGTAATATCCCCGCGGTTGGTTTTTATCACGGCTTTAGGGCCTTTAACATTTGCTAAATCTAATTGTGGAAATTCTGACATTGTTATTTCCTCCTCATTAATTTTTACTTACTTATATTATCATAAACAACTTCACTTGAAAATTCCATTATCTTTTATTATCATAAACAACTTCACTTGAAAATTCCATTATCTTTGTTATTCTTTTAAAAGAACCTTGTTTTCACAAACTTCCACTTGCTTTTTTCTGTTACAAGTGATATTTTGTGAAAAACGATATACTATTATTTAGGGTTTCATTTTATCTGAATGGACACTTTTTTATTATAGAAACAGGAGGAAAAGTTGATGTCTGATTCAAAAAATATTTATGATCTAACCATCGTCGGTGCAGGTCCCGTGGGTCTTTTCGCCGCTTTTTATGCAGGAATCCGTAAAGCAAAAACAAAAATTATCGATAGTTTGCCTCAATTGGGTGGACAACTGTCTACGCTTTATCCTGAAAAATATATTTATGATGTTCCTGGTTTTCCCGCAATCAAAGCTAGTGAACTAATCGAAAATTTAGAAAAACAAATTGCTCCTTTTGCTCATGAAACTTGTTTAGAAGAAGAAGTGAGGAATTTGGTACAAGAAGATGGCTACTTACGTATTGAAACATCAAAAGGTGTTCATTACTCCAAAGCCGTTATCTTTGCGATTGGCAATGGCTCATTTCAGCCTCGACGTTTAACAATCGATGGTGCAGCAGAACTTGAAGGAAACCATGTTCATTATTATGTAACAGATATGAGTAAATTTTCGGGTAAAAAAGTAGCCATCGCAGGTGGTGGTGATTCTGCTATTGATTGGGCTCTAATGTTGGAACCAATTGCAGAAGAAGTTTCGATTATCCATCGTCGTCCCGAATTTCGTGGACATGAGCATAGCGTAGATAATTTGAAAAATTCCGAAGTTTCAATCTATACACCTTATGTCATTGATCAACTCTTAGTAGAAAACGATTCATTCAAAGGGATTCAATTGAAAGAAACCAAAGCAGATAACTTTGAAAAACTTGATTTAGATTCTTTGATCATCAATTACGGTTTCACTTCATCTTTGAGTCATTTAAGAGATTGGGGCTTAGACGTTAGCCGTAATGCCATCGAGGTGAACTCTGATATGTCAACAAACCTTCCTGGTGTTTATGCAGTTGGTGACATTTGTAATTATGATGGGAAAGTAAAATTGATTGCCACAGGATTTGGGGAAGCACCGACTGCTGTCAATAATGCATTGCACTATATTAAACCTGAGACAAGAACCCAGCCGATGCATAGTACTAGTTTATTTGAAGGAAAAGAAGCTAAGATGCTTTAATAAAAAATGGAACTTGCCATTAAATGACAGGTTCCATTTTTTATTATCCCATATCTTCTTGCCAACAGATGATGGCTTTTTTTACATTTTCAACCAGCTCTTCTGGTGTAACACCCGTTATTCGTTCGCCTTCAAACAAAACAAAGAATGTTTGAGCACAAAGAACACATTCATTCATACAGGAATAAGAGATCACATCCCCATTTTCTTCAATAAATGGATCACTCAATAATAGCTCTGCACCTTTAGCTAGGTTTTGTTCACAACATTCTATTAGTGGATTCATCGATTTTCTCCTTGCATTTTTCTCTTTAAATAGTATACCATTGATGTATCCTAAGTTTAAAAATGAAGTATTGGAGGTTATTATTTTGGTCATACAAGGAGAAACGTTAGAGAAAAAGGCTCGTCAGTTACTGAAAGATCGCGGTGTTGAAATGGAAGATTTAGCAGAGTTAGTTTTATTTTTACAGAAGCCGTACATTGAAGATCTTGATTTGGTAACTTGTATGGAAAATATTGATAGTGTTTTGTCAAAACGTGAAGTCCATAATACGATTATCACTGGTATTCAATTAGATATCTTAGCTGAAGAAAAAAAATTAATACATCCTTTACAGGAGATTCTGGAAGAAGATGAAGGTCTTTACGGAATCGATGAAATTTTGGCGCTTTCAATCGTAAATGTTTATGGTTCAATCGGATTTACGAACTACGGTTATATTGATAAAGTAAAACCAGGCATCTTGGCTAAACTTAATTCTCATGAAGGACCACAAGTTCATACATTTTTAGATGATATTGTTGGCGCAATCGCAGCAGCTGCTGCCAGTCGTCTTGCTCATTCTCAACCTGACAAAAGTAGTATTACACAGTAAACTTTCTTAAATACAAAGTAAAGCCCTTATCTAGATGCTAATAAATAGTTGGATTTAGATAAGGGTTTTGCTTTTATTTTCCTTTTTAACGGCGTATCAATTGCCTACATAGTAATTCTTCTATTATAATAAGTTCAAAGTATATAACAATTTCTATACTTCCGTTTAAAGTCACCACTATAGGCATAGGAGTTCTTCTGATTTTGTATGCACATTTTTCAGTCGCTGATTTTCTTCCCCAAAAGATAAATCAAGTGCCTATAGTGGGAAACTTTATTCATTTTATTTTTTATGAAAATAGGACTAAACAAAAAAAGTATCGGAATTCCTTCCGATACCACTCAAATGAAGTACTTTATAATTCCTTTGCTTTCGTATTAGTTTGACTAGTGAGATAAACTTATTCTTTCGTTGATACAGCCATTTTGAGTGCTTGTAATGCATCAAAATGCTGAATAGTGTAAACAATCGCCCCTTCTTGCCATACCACTGAATTTGTTTGATAGTTGTCACTCACACTAGCTGTTAAAGAAATCTGTCCAACATTTTGAGGTGCTGGAAGCATAGCTTTTTCTAAATAGGCAACAGCTTCTTTAGCCAACGGTTCCGCTACTTCTCCTCCAATATTTGAAGCTCGAACAACTAAACGCCAATTTCCTTCCTGCCATGATAAATAACTAGAACCTGCAGCCCCTTGTTGGTGGCCAGTGATTCCATAACCTAAATCAATTGGCTCTCCCCCATTATCAATGAGTTGATTTACTGCACTAGCCGCGGCTTCATTTGTATCATATGTTTTCTTCTCAAATGAAGAGATTGGTTGTAAATCATTAACTGCAAGATCGTTCACTTCTATTGGGTTAGCTTCTGCGTAATATAAAATTCTAAAATTAGCTTGATCAGCTACACGTGTTGTTGCTGCCGTTAAATACTCAGCTGTTCGACTCGTCAATATAGCTTGAGGTAAATGATCCTTTGAAAATGCTGTATTTAACTGATTCAAGACAGTCTCCGCTTGTTTGGCAGGTGTATTGGTTTCTGTTTTTACAGCTGCTTTGCTTTCGCTAGTCTTCGTTTCTGTTGATGATGTGGATGATTTTGTAGAACTTTGGCTCGTACTTGGCTTCGTTGTATTTTCACTGGTAGATTTAGTAGTTTGGCTGGTTTTTTCAGTATTCTTAGTTTGGCTAGAACTTTCAGCTGTTTTACCTTTTCCACCGCATGCAACTAGTGATAGGCATGCAATCAATGTGAATGAATATAGGAATGTCTTTTTCATGATTTCCCCTCCTAGATGGTTCTTTTCTTTAGTGTATCATTAAATAATGGAATACTCACTTCATATGATTATTGCACTTATACAATCCGTTTAAAGAGCACATAAACAAAAAAAGAACGCCTATTCCATCTTCGAAACGTCCAAAGACGCCGACAGAATACCGTTCTCGTGGGTTTGGCACCCAATGGGTCGTGTGTGTTTTTAACTCTTATTTAGATAGAAATACAATGATTTTAATTGTTTTGAGCATACTCCAATTCAGTAGATAAAGAAAATAACCTCACTTTTGATTTGAAAGGAGGTCAAGAAAAGGTCAGTGGTCAAAGGGTAATATTAAATTTACTAATTATTTCTTTAAATTCTTTCAATGCTTTAGCACTCAAAATATGGTTCTTTTCATTTTTTGAATAGTCTATCTTATTTACATTTTTCAATTCAGAATATTTATTTGAAAAATGTTCTTCTTTTTTCAAAGTGCAAGATAATATAACTTGAGTATTTAATTTCTCAAATCTAGGAATCATTAATTCTTCTTTATTCGTTGATAACTCACCTTCTCTAAATGCATCAATAATTATTGGAAAAGGTAATTCTAAAAATTTATTTATAGCAATTAATTTTGCAGACATAAACTCTTGCCTATCACTTCCAGAATGAGTAACATTTCTTTTAGTAAATAAGCTATCAAATTCTAAGTTTCCTTCATTATCAAAATAATGATACTCCTTTTTCATTAATTCTAAAATTTTCTTTTCTGCCAACTTAGATTCTTTAGATGAATTTTTCTTCTGATTTTCTAAAGTAGTAATCTCCAATTCCAAACTATCTTTAATATCTAACAATTCTTTTAATTCATCATTGTAGTCAATTAATGATTTATTAAATTCTGAAAAATAAACATAATCTTCATGAGTCAAACCTTCATCAACTAAAACTTGACTTCTATCATTAATTTTCTCTCTAATCAAAGATTTTTTTTCGTTAATTTCAAAACGTGTTGTCAGGATTTCTCTATCAATAGATTCAAGAATTTTTCTTCTAATATCTGAGTTAGAAACATTAAAAGAAAAACTATCATCTTTAGAACTATATATTATATTTTTCGATCCACAATCATTACATTTCACATTTCCATAGTTTAGTTCTTTATTAAGTGAGTTAAGTTCGTTTTTCAACCTATCTCTAGTAGACATAAAATTTTCTAAACGAGCTAAATCTTTTTCTAATTCCGATATTTCTTTTATCCTTTTATTCAAAGCCAATCTAACCCTTTTAAACTTCTTTTCAACCTCAACTAAATTCGTTGCTTCCTCATATTTTTTTAACCTCTTTTTATATTTAATTGATTTATTCTTTTTATCAATATCTATTTTCAAATTCTTCAATTCACTCTTAAGTTTATTAATTTTTTCTGATAAACCAGTCTCAGTTAAATAATCATATTTCATAAATGCTAACATATTTAAAAAATCTACTTTGTTATACCTTCCAGCATTAACTATATTTGATGTACTTCTTTCATCCTGCCCTACAAAATACAGTTGGTGAAATAAATCAAGTGATGCTGTCTCTTTTTTTTCGTTTTTTATAAATTGTGGAAGTTTATAAATTTCTTTATCAAAATATTTTGTAAAATCTTTTACAGTCTCAAATATCTGAAAACTATTTTTTGAATCAATCACAATAAATTGATTTCTTTTTCGTAAGATTTCAATAGTAGAGTTATTTACATCAATAGATAAATAAAAATAGTGGTTTTTCCAGTCAAAACTTGTTGGATATACAGGAACATTCCCCAATACAAACAAAATAGACTGTATAACAATTGTTTTCCCTCTATCATTATCATCACTTATAATGATATTTACACCATTTGTAATTCTCTTTTCTACAAATGCTTGTTCTGAATTTCCTATCGCTACCATATTAATTTTCATACTCTTCTAAGTACCCCTTTACTCCATTTTGAATTAAAGCAATAAAATATATATACACATCTTCACTATCCCTAAGAAATTTCATTTTATCTATAAAATTTCTTTCCAATTTTTGATAGATTTCAGTAATTGATAAATTAGGATGGTTCAAAATAAGATTGTATATTTCACAAAAGGTCGTCCAAAAAACTTTCTTACTATTTTTGTCAAAAATTGTTTTCCTTATTGAATCAATACAATCTGTATATAATTCTTTTAATTCCCATTCGGAAAAATCTGAATAATTCCTTGTAACGTAATAGACAAAGTTTAAAGGTAAGCTGTTATCACAAAAATCCAACATTATAATTCTATTGAATACTAATGTTCTCAGTTCTTCACTCACAAAATGTTTTTTTAAATCCACTGCCTCTGAAACAACATTCAATGTCAAATTTTCTACGTTTATTTGTTTTAGTTTGTTTTGTGCATCTCTGATTTCATTAAAAATATTTTTTAAAAATACTTTATCAACATTTAAAGATTTATTTTCAAGAAAGTTTAATACTAATTGTTCATGTTCAACTGATAATATAACTACATAAGTTTTAGATAGAAATTTATTAATTTCATCTTTAATAACAACATCAGTATTACTTTTCACATATTTATTTAAGTATGTTTTATCATTTATTTCTTCAAATAACCCTTCCCCTACTTTCCTCAATGCATCTTGTTCAAGATAATCTATAATTCTTGCAGTTTTACTTTTAGAATGCACATTCTTCTTAATGTTTTTTTCGTTAAGATTACAAGGAATGGTCAAGTAATAAGAGTCAAATTCTATAGAAGAAACATAGTTTTTAAAAAGTGTTACTAAATATCTACCTAATTTTTTTGGAGACATATTTTTATCATTTTTAGATTGTACATCAAATAAGATTTCATCTTTTTCTGTCATTGATGTAACATCGTTGAATAAATCTATAAAATAATAATGCATTTTATTTCTATTACTATTTAATGTTATTAAGTACAATAATGATGCAGTTTCAAAACTTGATGCGGATTCATTTAATTTTTCTGTAGATGATATTGTATAACACACTATGACAAGCGCCTCTTTCCTAAAATAAAAAATTAAAAAAACATACTAATTGAATGCAATAACATACAAGCTTAGTTTAACATATTTTTGGTTAAAAAAAAGAAGAAATCCAATTACTGAATTTCTTCTTTTTACAAGATACAATTATTTAATATCAATTTTTTTAATTTCACCGTCAATCTTCATATTAAAAACCTCAATTAACAATCTCATATCCAAATTTTCTAAATCTATCGCCTTCACTAAAACACCTATAGCTTGGTCCATAGCTGAAATTTCTACATCTTTATATTCAATAATATTTCCTTGCTCATCATAAACAGGATCTTTGTATTCTATCAATGAAGCATTATCTTCAATATTTTTAACAGTCGTTAAAATATTTTCTCGATAAGATTCTAATTCTTTAATCTTTGCTTCTTTATCCGTAATTTCATCTTCATCAGTATAAATCGGAAAAAATAATTGATTGGGCGTAACTTCAAACAATTCCATCATATTTTCAAGAATATCACTAGATGGAAAGGTCGCCCCTTTTTCGTAACTTATAATACTATGTTTTGAAATATTCAATTTTTCAGCTAGTTCAACTTGAGTTAATGATTTTTTCTTACGATACTTCTTAATATTTTCAGCTAAATTACTTTTTAACATTGATTAAAACCTCCATTCAAACTCATTATACACAAAAAGTAGAATTAAACCAATCTTTTTGTTAAAAAGTCGATTTAAAGATGTTATATTGTCATTAAGGTAGTTTTAAAACTACTAAAAACATAGAAAGTTGGTTTAAAAGGATGTGATTTCATGAATACCACTGATACAAAATCAGATTTAGAATCATTAGGCTTCAAACCCTCTGTAGCAACTCGAATCATCAGAGAATCGAAAATCTTAATGGTTAATAAAGGATTTAACTTCTATGATAATTCAAAATTAGGACTTGTTCCTAAAAAAGCAGTTGAAGAAATTTTAGGTTTCAGTTTAACGTTTGAAAAGAAGTCTGCATAAAGTGCAGTCAACGGTAAATAGCGAAGCGGTTTAAGGAGTTGTTGGCTAATATCCTCCCATAAAACACTTGATTGTCTTCTCTTTGATATGAAGTAGCAAAGAGAACTGCCCAACGGCGAGTGTGTCCCAAATGATTTGGGGCTAGGGGTTAGATTAGTTTTCTATTTTTTAGGCTCTGAGACACACCGTGCGCATTTGTGCGTCAGCGACAAATGCTAGTGCGGATGTGGTGCAAGAGCCAGAAGAATCGAACGAAGTGAGGTTCTTCCTATTTAACTTGATAATAGTCTACTATCTGGAGAATATAAAAAGCAGAAATTGAGGTCAAATTCACAGTTTAGAGCAGATCTATAAAAAAAAGTCATTACATCTGAAAGGTGGTCAATTAATGCCAGAATACAATGTTAAAGTGATTTCCACTCCTTACAGTTCAGAATTGTATTTTTATCAGACTCCAGTTATTTATGGTTTCACTGGAAAAAGAAAAACTGGCTCTATCATTCCATTAAAAGAAAAAAATAAAGAATCTGAGGAGGAATGACTTGATAAGAAAGCTAATTATTATAAAAATAAAGCACAATATATTCGTAGGTTGATTAATATGAACTTTGATAATCAGACAAAATTTCTAACACTAACTTTTGCGGATGATCTAGAAAGCCTAGAGAAAACAAACTATTTATTTAACAAGTTTATAAAACGGCTAAATTACAGACTGACAAAGAAAATGAAGCTTCCCAGAGTCAAGTATATTGCAACTTGGGAAATACAGGCAAAACGAAAGCTAAAAACAGGAAAGTCCGTTATTCATTATCACCTTGTTTTATTCGACTTTCCTTTTATTCCAACTAATGAACTACAACACATTTGGAAACATGGCTTTATCAGAATTAATCAAATCCCAAATGATGTAGCAAAAGAAAAATATGGTAGCTATGTCAGTAAATATTTCACAAAAGATTTAGCCGAAAAATCTGAACACAAAAAAGCTTTCTTTACTAGCCAGAACTTAAAGAAGCCTTTTGAAAAAGTGATGTGTATAGAAAATATAGAAGAGATTAAACTGGAATTACAACGATCAAAAAAATTAGAACTCTACAAAAATTATTCTAGAAAAGTATTTATCAATAATGAAGAATACTTTGATAATGAAACAACTTATATGATAATGACAGATTCAAAAGATTTTGACAATATAATAAAAAGTAGCATTAATGAACAAGAGAAAAACTCTCCTAATCAAAAACACTACTCCCTAGACAAGAATAGTATAGCATGATTTGGAAGTTTCGGAAAGGAACTGAACAATGGCAAGCTTTCAAAAGTATAAGACAAAAAAAGGTGAAATGTGGATGTTTAAAACTAGGGCTGGAACTGACATGCAAACAGGGAAAGTCAAGTATATAACTCGACGAGGCTTTAAAACTAAAAAAGAAGCGCAATTGGGCGCTTCTAAGCTATTTCAAAAGGTTTCTATAGGTCAGTCGATACCCGACAAGAGTTTATTGTTTACTGATGTCATAGACCACTGGTTTGAGCAATATAAGCTTTCAGGTGTAAAAAAGAGTACCATATTAAATCGTGAAACAACTGCAATACCTAATCTTAAAAAGTATTTAGGGCAATATCCACTTACAACAATTAGTTCAATCATTTATCAAGAATTTTTGAATACATTGTTTAGTAAAACTACAGTAAAAGTACCATCGAAACATTGAATATAGTCGGTAAATTAATTTTCAAGTATGCTTTTGAGAATAACTTGATAGAGAAAAATCCAACAGAAAATGTCGTTATTCCTAAAAGAATCACTACCATTGAAGAATTAAAAGAAAAATCACTGGAAGAACTTTATTTGACTAAAAAAGAATTACTAACATTTTTAGACTATGTCCGAAAAAATACTAACATACTTGATTATTCAATTTTTTTAACATTAGCTTATACAGGCATTCGAATTGGTGAGTTATTAGCTTTACAATGGGATGATATAGATTTTGTTAATGAAACTATTAGTGTCCATAAAACGTTGTTTAGAAATGAAAATAGAATCCAAGAATATGAACTTACTACACCTAAAACGAAAAAATCCAATCGAGTTATTTCAGTGGATAAAATTGTTTTAGAACAACTAAGTAGTATAAACTTTGAACAAATGAAAATAAAGCAAGAATTTCCAGCCTACCATGATAAGAACTTTGTTTTCGCTAAATTGCAAGGTGATTTCACTGGGTACCCAGAATCTAGACGAGCAATCGGTTTTCGCTTAAAAAGATATCTTCAAAAAATTGGAATTACAAAAAATTTATCTCTTCATAAATTTAGACATACACATGTAAGTTTACTTGCGCAAGCTGGTGTAGATTTACAAGCAATCCAAGAAAGAATTGGTCACGAAGATTCTAAAACAATGAGAAAAGTTTATCTTCATGTTACGAAAGAAGTAAACAAACAAGCTGTAGAAAAATTTGCTGAACTGATGCATCAGCAAAACTAATACTAAATAAAGAAACTGTGATACTAATCAGAAAATAAATTCTGATAGATATCACAGTTTCTTTTTGGAATGCCTTATACTTTCTCTCTCCTTCTTAACTCATTAATTTGTGTTTCCATCCTTTGCATGGAAAAAGCGAACTCTAGATTAAAGATATTAAATATCTGAGAACAAGAGTAGTATTCTTTAGCAATCTTACGTTTATCTACAGGGCGATTCATATCACCAAAAAATCGTCCTAATAAATTTAGTGGTTCTTGCCAAGATTTCAATTGTTCAAGCATATCATAAAGTTCATAAATATCTTGATGACTTAATTTTTTGATTGGTTGATTATTTTCAGTTTTGAGTCCAAGCTTTGTTGAATTATCCATAATTATTCCTCTTTCCTTCTTTTTACTATTTTAAAAACTTCCTTTTCTAGATTATACAACATTTAAAAATGTTTAACAACTCAAATAATTGTTTTAATGTTGTAAAAACGATACTTATATGATGTAGAATGGTGTAAAAGGAAGTGAACAATAGCTATGAATAATTTTGAAACTTTTTTATCTGAAAGACTTCATAAATTTAGAACAAAGAAAAATGTCAGTGCAAGAGAAATGAGTATTGCAATCGGACAAAATGAAAATTACATTAATTCAATAGAAAATAAACGTTCTATGCCTTCAATTCAAATGCTTTATGCTATTTGTGAATACTTAGAAATTTCCATTAGTGAATTTCTCTATGAACCTAAGAATCATAGCCAACTAGTTTCAGCAATCAATACTAATTTGGTTGATTTAGATGACGAAACATTAGAACATATTTTAGCGATTTTAAAATCTTTGAATAATAAATAATATAAGCCACTAGCAATCGACTTGGCGAAGTCTGTGCTAATGGCTTTTTGATTTATGAAAAATGTGGTCAATTTGTGGTCAGAATAAAAATAAGAACGCAAGGATTATCTTCGAAACGCTGCAATAGCGCCGATAGTCCTTCGTTCTCGTGGGTTTGGCACCCAATGGGTCGTAAGGGGCTCGAACCCATGACCCGCTGATTAAGAGTCAGCTGCTCTACCAACTGAGCTAACGACCCAAATACTTAGTACTTAAATATTGTAGCACTTGAAAGTCGTTTATTCAAGAGGGAACATTAGATACAATGAAATAAATTACAACTGTTTTATCTCATTGTATTTAATCTTTTTTATTCCCCTTGTTCTTTGTTTACAGGACATGTGGTGTGGCAGTCATCACAGCTCTTTCCTTTTTTGAAGCGAGAATACACAACATACCCAGCTCCACCAAAAATCAATACTGCTAGAATCAATGTTGACATGTTCTTACCCTCTTTCTAATGTTGCCATTGTGATAACTGGCTCTTCTACTGCTTTTGGTTTTCGCACTAAATAATAGCCCATAACAATCAATAATAATGCTGCAATCAATAGACCTATACCCACTTGACCGTTTTCAAAAATCACATGCCCAAATTGATAAATAATAAAACTAACGACATAAGCTAAACCACATTGATACCCAATTGCTCCCCAAGTCCACTTCCAATCACCCATTTCTCTGCGAATCGCACCAATCGCTGCAAAACATGGCGCACATAATAAATTAAAAACTAAAAATGAATAAGCAGCAACCGGCGTAAATGCACCCTGTAAGGCAGACCAAACCTCTACTCCATTTTCAGAAACTTCTTCTAAATGTCCAAATAAAATCCCGAATGTACCGATCACGTTTTCTTTTGCAACTAAGCCGGTAATCGTAGCAACTGCCCCTTGCCAAGTGCCCCAGCCAAGTGGTGCAAATAGCGGTGCAATGATTTTCCCTAAGTTTGCTAAAATACTTTGATCGGCACCTGCTTCTTGTAATGTAAATGTATACGTAGAAGTGAACCAAATAATGATACTCATCACGAAAATAATCGTTCCGGCTTTCTTAACAAATGATTTACTACGATCATAAGCATGACGAAGAACACCACTTAACTGTGGCATATGATAGGCTGGTAACTCCATGATAAACGGTGCTGGATCACCAGAAAATGAACGAGTCTTTTTCAACGCAATGCCCGATAATACAATTGCTGCAATCCCAATAAAATATGCGGATGGTGAAACCCAACTACTTTTCGGGAAAAAAGCGCCCGCAATCAAGGCAATAATCGGTAATTTTGCGGAACAAGGCATAAATGTTGTAACCATGATCGTCATCTTACGGTCTTTTTCATTTTCAATCGTACGACTAGCCATGACACCTGGCACACCACAACCTGTTGCTATCAACATCGGAATAAACGATTTTCCTGATAATCCAAATTTTCGAAACAAGCGATCCATGACAAAAGCAATCCTCGACATATAACCGCAATCTTCTAAAAAACCCAGACATAAGAATAAAACTGCTAACTGTGGCAAGAAACCCAACACAGCTCCAACTCCAGCAATGATCCCATCTAAAATCAAGCTTTGCATCCAAGGTGCTACTTGCCAATTAGCTAATAGACCTTCAACTGTATTTGGTACAAAATTTCCAAATAATTCATCGTTGATCCAATCTGTTCCCATAGTTCCGACTGTTTGAATCGCTAAGTAATAAACAAACCACATGATCAGGGCAAAAATCGGTAAAGCCAACCAACGATTGGTCACAATTCGATCGATTTTATCACTTGTACTAAATGTTATCTCATTTTTTTCGATTGCACAAAGAGCAGTCAAACGGGTGATGAACTCATAGCGTTCATTGATAATGATTGATTCACTATCATCACCAAAAATTCGTTCTGTAATTTTAATAATTTCTTCTATCTCTTTTTTCTGTAACATGCTCAATTCTAGTTCATCGGAAACTCTAACATCTCTTTCAAATAATTTAATGCTGTACCAACGTGTTTGTTTTTCCAATACACTAGTTCCCACAACATCCATAATTTCGTTTAATGCTGCTTCTAAACGGTTATCATAGGTTGGATAATTAAACTCTTGCGGAAAAACTTTAGCGGCTTTGGCTGCTCTTTTTACCAGGTCATCCAACCCACGATTTTTTAAAGCACTAATGCCAAAAACGTCTACACCTAATCCATAGGACAGTTTTTCAATGTTGATTTTTCTTCCAGTTTTATCCAGAATATCCATCATGTTCAAGCCAACTACAACTGGAATCCCTATTTCCATCAATTGTGTGGTTAAATATAAGTTTCGTTCTAAATTCGTAGCGTCAACAATATTAACAATGACATCCGGACTCCCGCTTAATAAATAATTTCTGGCAACCACTTCTTCTGGCGTGTATGGGGAGAGAGAATAAATACCAGGTAAATCTTGAATCGTTAGTTGCTTGTCTTTTTTAAACTTCCCTTCTTTACGCTCGACAGTAACACCAGGCCAATTTCCTACATATTGATTTGCACCAGTCAGTGCATTAAAAGCGGTTGTTTTCCCACTATTTGGATTTCCTGTCAACGCAATATGCTGTTCTTTCATTTCTTACCCCTCTTTCTGCACCAATACTAATTCTGCTTCATTTTTTCTCAACGTTAATTCATAACCACGAAGATTGATTTCGATCGGATCTCCTAATGGCGCCATTTTTCTAACAAGAAGCTCTACTCCCTTTGTCAACCCCATATCCATTAGCCGCCTCTTTACTACTCCTTGCCCATGGATGCCGATTACACGGCCTTTCTCACCGACCATCAATTGATCTAGCGATAGCCAATTTTCTTCGCTAAGGCTTTTTTCTACTATAATAATCTGTTTCAATACAGATAAATTGATTGCAATCCGGCTATTGTGCAACAAAACAATTCCATTCTCACCAGAATAATTTACCAACACAACTTTACCACCTGGCACAAAACCAAGGTTATTCAAGTGCGTCTTTGCAAAACCCTCTGCCTGAACCTCTTCAATCATATAAACCTTGTTTAATTTTGCTTGTGCCAATGTCAACATTTAGTGGTCCTCCTTATTTTTAACAGCTATTTTATAGTAAAAACTTTCACTTTATATTTTTTCACAAACTCCACTACCATTTGTGAAAAAGTTTCATTACAATATCCATTGATATTGATAATCGTTCTCATTAAGTATACCCGTTTGTGAGACTTAAATCAATGTTCTTTCTACCTATAGTAAGAAAACATTTAGCAACTTGTACTTGCCTCGTTTAATAGTGTGCCTTATTTTAATTGACCACTATATCTTGTGCTTTAGACACTGAATTTTCTAATTCAAAATTTAATAAATTTCTTTTTTAAACACAAAAATGGCAATAAAAGTCGCTCAAATCTAGAGAATACGTGCTTTCATATTTCTTTCAAAAACACAAAACATGGTATTCCATCTAAAAACAACCACAATATGTAGTGCCTAAGTGTTGACTTTTTCCGTGAGAGATTTATACTAGTGAAGTAAACTAATTGAGGGGGAATTAAAAATGAACGTAAAAATCTTTTCTAAAAATAATTGTATCCAATGTAAAATGGCAAAACGCTTTTTAAGCGAGAATAATATAGCATTTGAAGAAGTAAATATCGATATCCAACCAGACGCAATCGACTGGTTAAAAGAACAAGGATTCCAAAGTGTTCCGGTTATCACTTCTGATGCTACAACAGTTGTAGGATTCCGTCCTGATCAATTAAAACAATTGGCTAGCTAAAATGAAAATTGTTTATTTTTCAGTCACCGGACAAACGAGACGCTTCATTAAAAAATTGGATTTAGCAGCTTATGAAATTGAGCCTGCGAATCCTTTTTTTGAGATAAATGAGCCTTTTGTCTTAGTCGTTCCTACTTATGACCAAGAAATCACTGAAGTAGTGAACGATTTTCTTGATTACAAGAACAATCAAGAATACCTGCAAGGCGTTGCTGGAGGCGGAAACCTCAATTTCGCAGAGTTATATGTGTATACAGCCAAAGACATAGCACGTGATTACAACGTTCCAATGCTTTTTGCGTTTGAATTTAGCGGCACGAACGAAGACGTGGAATCCTTTAAGAAAGTAGTGAATGAACTTGAGTCTAAAAGAAATTAAAGATGTTAGCTATTTTAAGCTGAATAATGAGATCAATCGTCCTGTAGATGGGCAAATTCCTTTACATAAGGATAAAGAAGCCCTGGAAGCTTTCTTCAAAGAAAATGTCCTTCCTAATACAAGAATTTTTAATACTATAGAAGAAAAAATTAATTACTTAATCGAAAATGACTACCTAGAAACAGCATTTATTGAAAAATATTCTATGGGTTTTATTGAACAATTATATACGTTTCTTGATGAACAACAGTTTGAATTCAAATCATTTATGGCAGCGTACAAGTTTTATTCACAATATGCACTTAAAAATAATGAAGGAACTGAATACTTAGAAAGCTACGAAGATCGTGTGGCTTTCAATGCATTGTATTTTGCTGATGGCAACGAAGAGTTAGCTCTAGTATTGGCAGATGAAATGATCCATCAACGTTATCAACCTGCAACACCTTCTTTCTTAAATGCAGGACGTAAACGTCGTGGTGAACTTGTTTCTTGTTTCTTGATCCAAGTGACAGATGATATGAACAGCATTGGCCGTTCAATCAACTCAGCTTTACAATTATCACGTATTGGCGGCGGTGTGGGAATCACATTAGCGAACTTACGTGAGGCAGGAGCACCAATCAAAGGTTATGAAGGAGCTGCCAGCGGCGTGGTTCCTGTTATGAAATTATTCGAAGATAGCTTTAGCTATTCTAATCAATTAGGTCAACGTCAAGGTGCAGGAGTCGTTTACCTAAACGTCTTCCATCCAGATATCGAAATGTTCCTTTCAACGAAAAAAGAAAATGCGGATGAAAAAGTTCGTGTGAAAACTTTGTCTTTAGGCGTTGTCGTTCCTGATAAATTTTATGAATTAGCTCGTAATAATGAAGATATGTATTTATTCAGTCCTTATAGCGTAGAACGTGAGTATGGCGTGCCTTTCTCTTATGTTGATATTACAAAAGAATATGATAATCTAGTTGCGAATCCAAAAATTCGCAAACGTAAAATCAAAGCGCGTGATTTAGAAAATGAAATCTCTAAATTACAACAAGAATCTGGTTACCCATATATCATCAATATTGATACAGCCAATAGAAGCAACCCAGCTTATGGCAAAATCATCATGAGTAATCTATGTTCAGAAATTCTACAAGTTCAAACACCTTCTGTTTTAAATGGTAAACAAGAATATGAGACATTAGGTACTGACATCAGCTGTAACTTAGGTTCAACAAATATCGTTAACTTGATGGATAGCCCTGATTTTGGTAAATCTGTTCGTGCAATGACACGTGCGTTAACTTTTGTTACAGATGCTTCAGATATCGATGTAGTTCCTTCTATTCAAAACGGAAATAAATTAAGTCACACAATTGGGCTTGGTGCAATGGGGCTGCATACTTTCTTTGCTAAGAACCATATGGAATATGGCTCTGAAGACTCACTAGATTTCACCAATGTTTACTTTACTTTATTAAACTACTGGACTTTAGTAGAAAGTAACAACATTGCAAAACAATACAATGAAACCTTCCATAATTTTGACAAATCAGATTATGCGAATGGTTCATATTTCGACAAGTATATTGAAGGAGACTTCACTCCTAAATCAGACAAAGTCAAAGAAATCTTTAAAGACATTTTTGTGCCGAGTGCTTCTGATTGGGCAGCATTACGTGATGCAGTGAAAAAAGATGGTTTATATCACCAAAATCGTTTAGCTGTAGCACCGAACGGTTCTATCTCTTATATCAATGATACAAGTGCTAGTATTCATCCGATTACTCGCATGATCGAAGAGCGTCAAGAAAAGAAAATCGGTAAAATTTATTACCCTGCTCCTTACTTGGCAAATGACACGATTCCTTATTACACATCTGCTTATGATATGGATATGCGTAAAGTCATCGATGTTTATGCAACAGCCCAACAACATGTGGATCAAGGCATGAGTTTAACTCTGTTTATGCGTTCTGAAATTCCAGAAGGCTTATATGAATGGAAAGATTCTCCAAAACAAACAACACGTGATTTGAATATTTTGCGTCATTACGCTTTCCATAAAGGCATTAAATCAATTTATTATGTACGAACATTTACTGACGATGCTGAAGAAATCGGTAGCAACCAATGCGAAAGTTGCGTTATCTAACTACTAACGACAAACTTATACAAGCATATTGATCAAGATGCTTATTATAACAAATTGAATCAATACACTCGTAAAAAAGAGGCCGAGACAAAAGTGTTTAGCTCCGAGAAATAAGAGGGAATGCACGAAAATTTCTTTCTAGATTTTTGTGCATTCCAACTTATTTTCGAAGGAGCTGCTTTTTTCTTGCCGTTTAGTCGATTTTTAAAGTTTTGGGATATAACTTGTAGAGTTGTATCCCAGATATTCTATGATTTATTGTATTTTAACGTAAAGGGAATGAGGAGGAAAATACATGGCAACATATTATGAAGCGATCAATTGGAACGCTATCGAAGATGTTATCGACAAATCTACTTGGGAAAAACTAACAGAGCAATTTTGGTTAGATACTCGTATTCCTTTGTCTAACGATTTAGATGACTGGCGAACTCTTTCTGACTTAGAAAAAACAACTGTAGGATACGTTTTTGGTGGTTTAACACTATTAGATACAGTTCAATCTGAAAGTGGTATGGAACAATTAAGAAACGATGTCCGTACCCCACATGAAGAAGCTGTTTTAAACAATATCCAATTTATGGAATCTGTCCATGCTAAAAGCTATTCGTCCATCTTTAGTACATTAAATACTAAAAAAGAAATCGATGAAATCTTCGAATGGACAAATACAAATGTTTACTTACAAACTAAGGCTGAAAAAATCAATGAAATCTATAAAAACGGTACTCCCTTAGAAAAGAAAGTTGCTAGTGTATTTTTAGAAACATTCTTATTCTATTCTGGATTTTACACTCCTCTTTACTACTTAGGAAACAACAAGTTAGCCAACGTTGCGGAGATTATCAAATTAATCATTCGTGACGAATCTGTTCATGGAACGTATATTGGCTACAAATTCCAATTAGGTTTCAACGAACTGACTGAAGCAGAACAAAATGACATGAAAGACTGGATGTACAATCTGCTTTATGAACTATACGAAAATGAAGAACGCTATACTGAACAGTTATACGATGAATTAGGTTGGACTGAAGAGGTCAAAACCTTCTTACGTTACAATGCGAACAAAGCCTTGATGAACCTTGGTATGGATCCATTATTTGCTGATACAGCAAATGATGTTAACCCAATTGTTATGAACGGTATCTCTACTGGCACAAGTAATCATGATTTCTTTTCACAAGTTGGCAATGGTTACCTATTAGGAACTGTTGAAGCAATGAAAGATGACGATTATTTAATTGGCATGGATTAATACTAAAAAATAGGACTAAGATAAACCTCCAATGGTTTTATCTTAGTCCTATTTTTCAACAAATTTCCTCGCTAAATCTAGTATTAAACGAAAAATAATGCTCAGACAATTTCATCCTTTAAGACCTTCTCTGTACTTCCCTTTTTAATCCTATAAATTTTACCAATATTAAGAACTAATGTCTTGATCACCGCATACACAGGTATACAGATCAACATACCAATAATACCTCCCACACTGCCAGAAGCAATCAAAACTAAAATAATCGTCAATGGATGGATGTTTAATGATTTCCCCATTAAAAGTGGTTTGATTAAATTACCATCTAATTGTTGAATCACCAGAATCGATAAGGCCATATATAGTGCTTGCCATGGTGAAATAAATAGACCGACTAAAATAGCTGGAACGGCACCAATAAATGGACCTACATAAGGAATAATATTCGTCAAACCACAAAAAACAGCCAATAGTAACGCATATGGTTGTTTAAAAATCGTCATCGCAATAAAACTTAATATCCCAATAATCAGTGCATCTAAAACCGTACTACTGATGTATGCTGACAACGTTTGATTTAATTCTCTGACCGTTTGACGTAGTTCACTGCGAATACTCTTTGGGAAAAAATGTGACATTGCATCCAAAAATTTGTGACCATCTTTAAACATGAAAAATAAAATAAACGGCACAGTAAAAAGTAAAATAAAGAATCTCATCAATAGCCCAACTATTTTGGAAAGGCTGTTAGTTACCCCTACTATGGCAAAATTCAAAATATTGCTGATCGTAATATTTGCCTTATCCAATTGTTCTTGAATATTAAACCCCTTAAATGCTTCTAAATCACCTAAGTCATTCAACCATTGATTCATTTCTTCCGCATAACTTGGAAGTGACTGACTCAATTCTAGAGATTGATTGACCAATTGCGGAACCACATTCATGACGACCAACGCAATCAAAACAACCAAGATTGCAAATGAAAGCAAAAAACCTCCAATTCTAGGAAGACCTCGTTTTTCTAAAAAAACGACGATTGGATCAAACATATAGTATAAAAATCCAGCAATCAATAACGGCATAAAAACAGCCGATACCATCCCAAAAATGGGCGTAAAAATATTAGGCATTTTTAACAAAAAGAAAACGCCAATAATGGTCAGTACAATTTCCACTGTCCAAAATAACAATTTTGATTGTTTAAATAAAGACCCCATACAAAACCTCCAATACTTGATACTTTTATTTTATCATTCTTTTCAAGTATAAAAAGTTTTTTTTAGGGGGAGTCTGTTATCTTATAAAAAAATTGCTCTCTCTAATATTCACATCGCTTTCATGCTATACTTATTTTGTACACCAAATTAATTCAAGAGGTGCATCATGACTATTTTAGCCTATAAATTATCACTAGGGTTTATTGTAGGTTGCTTAATCGGCAGCTTTTCTTACATCACATATTTACTAACAAAATCTGGCGCTTTAGCTACAATTGTTATTGCGACAATCGTTTGTGGATTTGGCTCATGGCCCACTTGGGGAATACTACTTCTATTCTTCGGCAGTTCAGGATATATTCATATAGCAAAAAAAGTAAGAAACATCGTTAAAGTTGAACGACTTACTGAAAAAGGACATACAAGAGATGCTTGGCAAGTACTTGCTAACAGTCTTCCAGCAGTTATTTCTCTCGTTCTTTTCTACTACACACAAAATCAATTATTTATGATTGGTTATGTTAGCGGTATTGCAGGTGCAACTGCTGATACCTGGGGTTCTGAGATTGGGATTTTAAGTAAAACAGTTCCTCGTTCAATTGTTTCATTCAAACAGATTGCCCCTGGTCTTTCTGGCGGTGTTTCAACACTAGGCAGCATTGCCTCTGTTTGTGGTAGTTTGTTGATCACATTTACGTTTTGGTTGTTTTCTGGACGACTTTACGTTAATCCCTTTCCCACAAGTTTAATGGTCATTTTGCCGTTTATTCTTGGTGTTGCTAACTCACTTGTAGATAGTGTCCTTGGTGCTACCCTTCAAATAAAATATCGTTGTATTATCTGCGGGCAACAGACTGAACAAAGATACCATCATCTTCATCTAACGAAGCCAATTAGTGGTATTTCATGGCTATCAAATGACTGGGTCAATTTTTTTAGTGGGTGTTTAACAGTTCTTTTGAGCTGGTTTATACTTTATTTTCTACAACAGTAGGGACAAAAAAGAAGGCGCTCTTAAAAAATTTAAGCCCCTTCTTTTTTAGTGCTTATCAACGTAACTTAAATGCTAACTAAGCGTAATTTTGTTATATTCTTATGGATAGATAAATCTTCGATTACTTCTGCATATGTCATTCCTTTTGGTAAATCGATCGTATAAATATTAGTATAAATCTGCGTATCCTCAACGAATACCACATTAAAATTTACATCTTCAATTTCAATTTTATGTTCTTCAAAATACTGATTGATAAATTCTTTTGTTTCTTGTTTATGGATATAGCGAATTTCTAATTTTTTGGTTGTTGGAACATGTATTACTTTTCTAACCAGTGTCAATGCAATAAAAACACCAATAAAACTAGTGACAGCAATCGCATAGTAACCCATACCAATTGCAATTCCCAGACCTGCTACAGCCCAAAGTGATGCAGCAGTTGTTAAACCTGTTACGGACTGTTTCGTGACAATAATTGTTCCAGCACCTAAAAAACCGATCCCGCTCACTACTTGAGCAATTAATCGTGCTTGATCAGAACGAATCACACCAGTCAATTCTGGATGATTCACCGCATCTTGCAAAGCACTTGCTGCAATTTCGACCTGAATCAATGCAATGATCGTCGCACCCATACAAACTAAAATATGTGTCCGCATACCAGCCGGACGATTCTTATATTGTCTTTCAAAACCAATCACTCCGCCAATCAGCATTGCCAAACATAGTCGTATAATAATCTCAGGAACTGTTAAATTTATATCCATTCTACTCATTCCTCCTACTGCTCTCCTATTTCATTATAGCACTAATTCAGATTAAGGGCGTGACACTCATTTCTATAAAAAAAAGCGTGGTCGAAATACTTCTTTCGACCACAGCCTCTTGTTTTTATAGTTTACTTGCTGCTGCTTCGTCAATAATGACAACAACATCTGAATGATTTTGTAGCGCACTTGCAGGTAGATCAACTGAAACTGGTCCATCTACCATCCCTTTGATTGCATCAGCTTTTGCTTCGCCATAGGCCATTAAAATCATTTTCTTCCCTTTCATGATTGAACCAATTCCCATTGAAACAGCTCTAGTTGGGACATCTTCTACTTTTTCAAAATTACGTTTGTTTGCATTAATTGTAGATTCTGTTAATTCAACTACATGAGTTAAACTATCCAAAGGCGTTCCTGGTTCGTTGAAGCCAATATGTCCATTTTGACCAATCCCTAAAATTTGAATATCAATTGGATTGCTGTCAATAATACTTTCATAATGTTTGCATTCGGCTGCTAGATCTTCTGCTTTTCCATTTGGTACATATGTATCTTTAAATGGTTTCTTGTTGAATAATTGATCATTCATGAAATAACGATAACTTTGATCATCATTTCCACCTAAACCAACATATTCATCCAAATTTACAGAAGTCATGTCTGTAAAATCTAGATCACTTGTCGTCATTTCTTTATATAAAGTCTCAGGCGTACTTCCTGTAGCAAGTCCTAAAACTTTTGCGCCATTTTTCATGCCTTCTTTGATCAGTTCAAATGCTTTTTTGCCGCCTTCTTCAGCGTTCGCTACTTTGATAATTTCCATTATAAATTGCTCCCTTGTATTCAAATTTGGTATAGTCCAATTATAACACCCTATAAAAGAGATTTCTAGTCTAAAGTAGACGTAAAATAAAAAAACTTCTATTCTCAGCAAGAATAGAAGTTTTAAATTTAATAACCGTTTGCTGAATAAGGAGCTTCCTCAGCTACTGCATTTGGATCCGTATAAGCGGCCTCACCATTAGCGCCTGTAGTTGGATCTACATAGCCATTTGAAGCATAACCATTAGTATCATCAGAATATCCGCCATATGCAGCTCCATCACCAGCCGCATAATTATTATAATTTGCGTTATCGGTCGCCTGCATGTTTTCATTTTTAGCAAGACCTAATTGACCACGTAAATTAGTTTGGACTTCAAATAATTTCGTTGGATCAAGTAATTGATAGTAAATACCACCGATTTCTGTACCTTCTCCATCTAATTGCAATGAATCGATATCTTTAAAAGCAGGCATGTATTTCTTTTGAATATCTACCATATTATCCCAAGTCAGATCTGTTTTTACATTGTCCTTTACTGCATCCAAAATTTTTCTGTATTTCGCTACGCCATCTAAACTGATTACTTTGTTAACAATTTTTTCAACAACTTCTCGTTGACGACGTTGACGTCCAATGTCACCTTCTGGATCTTCTTTACGCATGCGAGCGTATGCTAATCCAGTTTCTCCATCCAATTTAACCTTACCAGCTGGAACAACGATACCATCTAATGTAAACTCGCCGATTGTATTATCAACTTCAATACCACCTACAGCATCAATTAGATCTTTCATCCCTTTCATATTGATTGATACATAATTATCAATTGGAATATCTAACAAATTTTCAACCGTATCAATCGCCATCTTAGCGCCGCCAAAAGCATACGCATGATTTAATTTATCTTCGGTCCCATTACCAACGATTTCAGTTAAGATATCTCTATCCAAACTAATCATTGTTGATTTCTTTTCTTTCGGATTAATAGTAACTACCATTGTAGTATCTGAGCGACCTTGCTCTGTACGACCTAAGTCCCCAGTATCGATCCCCATCAATAAAACAGAGAATGGTTCTTGAGCATCAATATTTACCGCTACATCTCTTTTTTTAGATGTGCGATCAATAGACTCGAAAACTCCTTTCACTGTATACGTTGCATCAGAGTACATTTTAATCCCATATGCACAAAAACCAGCAACTGATATAAGAACCACTCCTAAAACAGTCAATATTACTTTTTTCCATAGATTCATAAGACACTTCCTCATTTTTTGCAAGAATAATTCATGATGTTTATTTTCTCACAATTTGAATCCCGCCGCAACTTTTTCGGGGAATTGGCATGATATCTTAATGTATTTGTAAAATAGTAAGATACAACTGAAGCTATTATTGATCTATCCTAAAAAATTTAGTCCCCAAAAAACTTAAGAACTATTCTCTTTTTTCAAAATAAATTAAGAATTAGTCCTCTAAAAATATTAGAGGACTAGTTCTTAATTTATTTACTCTTTTTAGAAACAAAAACGAAAGTGGATTTAATATCTTTTCTTTTCAGTACAAAATAAATCACCAGTACTACTCCATAAAGTAAAATAGAAATAGCAGATTTAATGTACCAATTTATTACCATAAAAAAAACAGTAACAGATATTTCCAAAATCGTATCTTTTGTTATATTTATATTCAAATGGTCACAGAGTTGCTTCTCCGCTAGTATTGACCTAATTGCTAAAGAAGCAACTATTGACAAAACCGCCAAATTTGGACTAGAAATAATAAATATTGATACATACCCAATAATAATGCTAATAAGTAAAGAAAAAAGATTTGAGATTAGAATGATGCTTTCTTTTCTCGTCACTTTTAAATATGTATTTATGAGCATAGCTGTTTTACTATTAAAAATAATTATAGGGAACATTAAAGACATGTAATGTAAACTTTCAGAATATATTGGTAACCAGATAGATAAAACATACTTAACAGGATAATAGAATATCATTAATGTAAAAACACTTATCATAAGTATATCTCTCATTTTTCGATAATAAAAACTTAGATCCTCTGTTTGTACTTTTTTTAAAATCGGAAATACTACCATAGAAACTGCATTCACAAAAACCATCATTAAATTAGACAACGTTAGAGCTAACGATATTTTTCCAAAAAAGACAATTCCCCATTTTCCTTCCATCATAAATCGAATTATACCAGTAATAAATATCCCTGCTATACCACCGAAAGTTACTTTATAACCAATTAAAATATTTTCTTTAATTTCAGTAAAATTAGTAGAAAGTTTATACGAATCTGACACTAATAGTCTTTTATTTTTTAGTATCGCATACAATAAACTTATCATTCTTGATAGTAAATCTGCTATTAAGAGGCCTTTATAAGAATTGCCTTTAAAGAGCAAAAATAATAGAACAAAAACTAAATATAGTAGCCTATCTAAAATGATGATAGAAGCATACTGCTTTATTTGGTTAGTCGCTAACAATATAAATTGGATAAATATATTGGAATTATATAACAACATACAAACACTCGCAGCTAACAACACTAACATTTTATCCGTGCTTTCACAAATAACAACAAATAGCACACAAGAAAAAAGGGAGATTATAAATTCTGTTAACATAAAAATTTTAAATTGACCCGAAAATAATTTAGAATCCAGCGAATCATAGCTTTTACCACCTAATTTTAAGTACATTCCATCTACCCAACCAAGATGAAATATACCCAAAAATGTGATATAGAGCATATATAACTGAAAATAACCATAAGACTCTACTCCAATCATTCTCGGTATTGTTAACGTCACCAGTAATGAGATCAAAGTAGAAACTATATTAGAGAAAAAAGTATATGAAAAATTTTTTAAAATTCTATTCAATAATTTTTCCCCCTCACTTCGTAAAAATCTACTATTTCAGTAGAAAAATAACGGTCTTTTCCTATAAGCAAGTAATACAGCATTGCCAAATAAATTGATTGATAAAATGTTGTCAGACTAAAAATATTACTTATAAATTGCTCGTCCAATGAAATTTCTACAACCGGATAGAAGATACTGCATAAAAGCATTATAGAAAATCCACTAACTTTCTTTCTTTTAATATTCTCAATCCAGAAGCTATAGAAATAACCTTGAAAAAAGAGAATAAAGTAAAGGCCAATATAATTATAATCTTGAATATATCTACGAAAACTGGTATAAATATTCGTTCTACTTCCATTAAAATATAGAAATTCTAAAGGAGTATTATATTCTGGGATAGAAACTAAATTAATTTTCCTCAAGATCTTATATATATTATATAGTGTCTCTTTTCCAAAAAAATCATTAGAACTATGAAAAGAATCTAAATATTGATTTAAACCGACAATTGAACTTCCCATATAAATCGAAATGTCATCCCACAATTCTCTAGAATCTGTTTTTGTAGTTAAAAATCCTAACAACCGAAAAACTAATAAGAAAAGAATTATACCTGAAGCACCATAAGAAACTATTTTCCAATCTAATCGATTACTCCAAGAATTATTTTTTTTCCACAATATAAATACAAGCATCAAGGTATACGTAGTCAGCCTAATAAAATCTATTCGAGCCGTCGATATTGAAATCTGTGCAACATATACTCCGATTGGTAAAAAGCCAACAAAATCAACAATTTTAAAATAAAATTTATTATAGACTAGTACAAAAATGTAAATATAAGCTATACATTTAGATATCAATAGTAGATGCGACAAAACAAACGGCATATCAATATTGTATTTAGTATTAATAACAGCATATCTAGCGTATTTAAACATGTCGTTATAACCACCAGTATTTCCAGCGATCAAAGAAATCTGATAAATATATCTGAAATAGTAAATTAAGACTATAAACATTATAAAACTAAGTATCAATGTAATTGTCTTCTGAATATCAAGAGCTTTGATTTTAGCTGATTTAATTGTCTTAGAGCTAGTATGATTTATAACTTTATATATACTTTTAGCAAAAACATCGCCTAGTCCCCAAAATATAAATGCACTAAAAATAACAATCACTGTCAATGGTAATATCTCAACATTCCACTTATCTATATTTAATAAACATACTATTAAAGAAAAGCAAAACATTCCAATTCCAATTAGCCAAGCTGAAATAACATCTTTGTTATTAAAAAGGTATGCTAAGACTCCTAAAAAAATCAACATTATGAGCAATAAAATTATGTAGTACAAAACAACCCCCCCTAAATTTTGACCATTATTCCATCTTTTATCCCTTTAATAATAACTAAAAATTGAGATAATTTCTGCTTTTCAAATAATAGTTTTTTTAATTCCCAAGAAAATATTTTTTTAACTTCTTGTTTGACTTTAATATGATTTTTATATTTTCTTATAAAATATATTGAATTTCTCATATAATAGTAGTTCCTATTTGGATTATGATTAAATGTTCTGGCCCATCTATTTAATGTTAAGGACTTACTTCTAGAAAATGCTTTTCCAAGTAATGATCCTTCCTTGGTATCACCTAAATTTTGTATCATATATGCTTCATTTATTCGAAGAATTTTCTTATCTAAAAGCAATATTTTTTGACACATATCATAATCAACGTAATCAATAAACATCCACTCATCATATTTCCCTGCTGCTTCCCATAAAGAAGTTTTTAACAACATTCCAGAAGTAGGACATCTCTGAACTGAATCTACTAAATTATTTGAAGGAGTTTCATAAATTATTTTTTGTTCCGATGATTTTCTAATAACCTTTAGAGTTAGGATACCAACCGATTCATCATTCAAATATTCAGAATATTTTTTTATCACATTTTCACCCAGTAATGTATCCTGATCCATAGACAGGACCCATTCATACTCCTCGTCTGATGCATGCTGCATGATATTATTTAAAGCTTTTGCGATTCCAACATTTTTTCCAACTGAAATAACTTCAATATCCTTATCAATTTCTTTTATATTTTCAAGGTTTGAACTCCCGTTATCAAAAATATAAATTTTTTCAACCTGCCTTTTTATTAAATTAAGGTTTTTAATTAGTAATTCTATTTCTGGATTGTAAGTTACAATACCCGCACATATTTTTTCCATATAACTCCTCATAGTAATTTTACAAATTTAAAATTTCTAAATAGTTACGCTCGCAATTTTTTTCATCATCATACTTAAAAAATTCATCTATGCGAACTCTATATTCATCTTCAAGTTCAAAGTTTTTTTCATACATTTCTTTTATCATGATTACTAAATTCTCTTCCGTATCGACGATAGGTCCAAAACCATCTTTGTCATAGGTAAAATATTTACTTTCAGCATATTGCTTTTCTTCAAATTCATCTTTGTCAAACTGATAGTAAATCATTGGTTTCTTCATATAACAGAAATCGTAAGTTACACTGGAATAATCTGTGATTAACAAATCAGATATTTTTAATAAATCTTGTACAAAATACTCTTCTTTGGAAGCAACAAGTAACCGACTGCTACTTGAATAAAAATAATCACTATATACTTGTGCATAGCCGTGCAAATAAAAAATTAATTCAATATCATTTTTGTCAAGAAAATCTAACAATGACCTGTTGTTTATTAGACTAAAAAAACTCTTATAATATTTTGACTCTAAAAACTGCTTTGTTATTTTCTCTTTATTGCTTTCATCTATTTCCAATCTAAAATCTAGCCAGTTTCTCCACGTAGGCATAATCACAATCTTTTTTTTATCTGATATAATGTTTTTTAAACTATCATATCTACAAAAACCCACTACTTTTACTTTCTCAGATGATTGAAAATTAGCTTTTATTAAAATTTCCTTCTCTTTTTCAGACATAGATATAATCAAGTCGTAGTTCGTATTTTTAGCATCTACTATTGATGAATATCCTCTGGCAACTCCATGATTCAAAAATATATTTTTAAAATCATGCAAATCCCACTGAACTAAATCTTCACAAATACGACCATATGGAAAACCGTAATATTTAGTTGTTCCTATAAATTTTGAACATCCCCAAAAAAGAATATAATGTTTAATCCCACCAAACTTGATATAATTTCCTAAACTTTTTATCTTATTAAAATCGTTACATTCAAAGTTTATTGGATAAAAAACTTTTTTGTTTGGATAAGTCTCTCTTATATATTTAAACAACCAATACCCATTATCCCTTGCATCATTCTCATACTCAGTAATCACCCAGACATCCGAGTTAAATAGCCTATACAGTTTACCAGGTATATAAGTCAAAATAAGTTTGATTAATGGAAACAAATCTCTTTTTCTCATTTTAAAAATTTGTTGTCTTAACTTTGCAAAATTCACGATTTACTTCATCCTCTCAGCCATACTAAAAATCAATTTCTCAAATGATTCTTGTAATGAAAATTTTGGCTGCCATCCTAAATCAACTATTTTCTTTATATCTAATTTGATTTTTGTATCTTCTGGATATTTCGACTTTTTTTCTTGTGATATCTGAAATTTCAACTCTATTTGATTTAAAGCTATTTCTCTGCATACCATACTTGCAACATTTTTTATACTATCGGTTGAATCAGGATTAGATATATTGTAGATATTTGACGCTTCTCCGCAATTAAAAAGTAATAAGAGCGCCCTTACAACATCCCTTGAATTACAATAATTAGCAATTGAATTTCCTTTTGTATTTAAAATAATATTTTCTTTATTTATTACACTTTTAGCTAATTGAGAAAAAAAACGCCCATCATTTAAATCGACACCTGAACCAAAAGTTTGTGCAAGCCTTGCAACCATAGTATCTACTCCATACTCCTTATAATAAGAAGAACATAGTAATTCGCAAGCTCTTTTTCCTTCTGGATATACATTACGAACATTTGTTAAATCTAAGTAACCAAGATTTTCTTCCTTCACCACAGTATAATGATCAAATTGACCATAAACTTCCATAGAAGATAGATATATTGTTCTAGAATTTTTATTCTTACAGGCTAATTCTAATATATTCTTGGTTCCTTCTATCATATCTAAAAACGTGTTAATTGGATTTTCAATTATAGATGATGACTTTGTAGTAGCTGCTGCATGAAGAAAATAATCAATTTCTTTATTACATTTAAGTGGTTCAACTATGTCTTGAAAGACACCTTCAATACCTAATGATTCATATTGACTGTATAAGTTGTCAAATTTTTCTTTATTTCTAGCTAAACCAATTATTTTACAATCTGTTCCTAGGTACTTATTCATGTATAGAATAGTCATCGCAAACTGATAACCTATTAATCCAGTAATACCAGAAATGAAAAAAGTTTTTCCAGAAAAAAATGCTAGCTCCTTACGTGAAGCAGATATTGAATCGACTAAATCTTGATGAAATATTGAGTCCATATCTTTTTGTCTTCCTTTCTAACTAAAAATTTTTTCATTTTTTCTTGCTTCAATCAATGCTTTAAACATATAAAAATCAGCAGGTGTTGTTATTTTTATATTCTCCGGCTCACCTTCTACTGTCGATAACGAAAATCCATAATATTGCATTAAAGACGCAGAATCAATGAACTTATGATTATTATCCTCTATGGCTCTTTTATGTGATGACATTATTTCTTCAAACCAAAAGCTTTGAGGTGCCTTAGCCATTCTACAATTAGACCTCTCCAAAACTTCACTTACTTTTCCCTTATCATCAATATAAACTACAGTTTCTATAGCTGGGCTAACAGTTATAGTAGCACCATATTTTTTTACGGAATTGATATTATCATTAATAACTTCATCGTTAATAAGCGGTCTTACACCATCATGTATTAAAACAATACAATCTTTCAATCCCACTATTCTTTGTTTGATCTCCAAAAGCCCCCTGTACTGAGACTCTTGCGCAGTCTTTCCACCAGAAATAACACTCAACACTTTTTTTATATTGAACTTTGATAATAAACTCTCTAAATATTCTATCCATTCTTCTTTACAAACTACGATAACTTGATCAATGTTTCTATTTTGTTCAAAAATTTCTAAAGTGTATATAATTATAGGCTTCCCATCCAACTCCAAAAATTGCTTTGGCATAGAGTCACTTTTCATGCGCGACCCTACTCCTCCAGCGAATATTAAACCAACATTCATATTTTTTCTCCTCCATTATTTTTATTTGTTGTAATATACCCCTTTAAACTTTTTATATGGTTCATTTAAATTAACATAGACAATATCATGCTTAGGATATCGTTCATTTTCTGGTGGCAATTTCATATAATCACCAAATATTAAAGAAAGATACTCCTCATGTCCAATAGCTACTGGCATAAAATCTGTTTCAAATGGTACCATAGAAACATCCAGAAACCATTTTTTTTCTAATAATCTAAAAATGGCTTTAGGTCCTGTTACTAATTCAACTAAATAATCTCCATCTTCCAAAGTCCACTTACTCATTTCTTTTTCAGATTTACTCCATAGTAGATACCTTAATTTTTTACTTGGTACCATAGCTAATGCGATCCCTGTTAATAATTTTAAAAACTTTCCTTTGTTATTAGGTATTCTTTGTGCGTTATAAACAGAGAAAATAAACGCACAGAGTATTTGTTTTATTCTTCCAAGCTTATATCTAGGAGCAATATCAATTGGTATTATATCAATTGATACACCATGGTTTATATCAACATCTTGACTATGAGTATTTATGAATGTAGTATTGTTAGCTTTTATGGACATTGCTGTATGATGATAATTTTCAGTTTTATTTGTTCTACATAGTGAATATAATCTAGTATCAGCAATCTCATTCCATTTTCTTGTCAATATTTCGTAATCTTCTCTCAACATAAAACAATCAATATCGTCATCCCAAGGGATAAAACCACCTTCTCTTTTAGCCCCAATTAACGTTCCACCAGCTAAAAAAAATGTCAGCTCATTTTCGAAGCAAATTTTCTTTAAATAACAAAGTATCTCAAGTTCCTTTAGCTGGAGAGCGCGTAATTTATCTGGCGTTATATCATCAAACGAAAAAAATTCCATTCCTATTTTACCTCGCAATTATTTTTTCTGTGTAGCTGTAATACTCCCTTGAAAAGAAATTTGATTATAGTCCAATTCAAAATCACTTGATGATTGGTCAATCATTAAATCTCCATATACTTTTTTTATCAGACTCAATGATAATAAGGAAAAAATAAATCTACTAAACCTACCTAAAATAAAGTACGTTCTTTTTCTATGTTCTTTTCTAATTAGGCTAATTAAATTATTAGTAACTACATATTCTTTATTTTGCGGAAGATACGTTCCATCTAATCTATTAGATATAATGATATATATTAAATAACATAGATTCTCAATGTAAATCATACTGCGACTATTAGTGATATTAGGAAATATTCCCCAATGCAGCGCTAATTTTTCCAATAGAGAAAAATTTCCTGGTGAATTTTTTCCATAGACCATTGGAGGTCTGATTATAGCTACTTTAAATGATTTTGAAGACAATTCATTTATAGCCATTTCTGCTTGCCGTTTACTTTCTCCGTATAAAGAACTAGGATTTAATTTAGTGTCCTTTGTAATTAAATCCGTCTCTGGACTAACGTCTCCATATACCGCAATAGTGCTAAATAAAATAAAATTAGGTACTCCATCCTTTTTGGCTTTTCTTGCAATTTTTATAGCTAAATCAGTATTTACTTGAAAAAAGATTTTCTCGTCCATTCTTTTTTTTTTATGCACAATAGCGGCTAAATGTACAATACAATCAAACTCAGAAAAATCCATATCTTTCCAATTATCTGTTCTTACACTTATTGATTTAAAGCATATATCGTCTGGTGAATAGTGCATTAAACTTTTCCCGATATAACTATTCTTTCCTACCAGTAATACCTTTGTTATGTTTTTCTCGTTTTTGTCTGATAACGCCTGTGCCACCTTCAACAACTCCCTCTGACTTAAACACAGATAATAATGTACCAAAAAAACATTTTACATCCATTAAAAATGACAATTGATTTACATATTCTCCATCTAATTTTGCTTTTTCAGCTATTTCTAATTCATCCCTACCATTGATCTGAGCCCATCCTGTTAGCCCAGGTCGAATACAATTGGCCCCATACTTCTCCCTTTCTTCAATTAAATCATATTGATTCCAAAGAGCTGGTCTAGGTCCAATAACAGACATATCACCTTTCAAAATATTAATAATTTGAGGTAATTCATCCAAACTTGTTTTTCTTAATATTTCCCCAACCTTTGTTATATAATAACCGGGATTATCTAATAAATGTGTAGGCTTTTCTGAAGGTGTATCAACTCTCATAGTACGGAATTTATATATAACAAAATGAGAATTATCAATCCCTAATCTTTTTTGCTTGAAAAAAACTGGACCTTTTGAATCAAGCTTTATGGCAATGATAATAGCTAAAAATAAAGGCGATAATATAATCAATCCTAACATTGATAAAATGATATCAATCATTCGTTTCAAATTTTGTTTATACATTATACTCCTCCATTTATTTACTAGATTCATTAGCAAAATTTATTAGTTTATCTGATACTGATTTATCATCAAATAGTAGACTTCTAACAAAAGAGTCAACTGTTTCCATATCAAAACCACTAACATTGCCAATGAATATTTTATCAAATACTTGTTCAGAATTTTTTTCTTTATTTACCAACAACTCTTCAAACAGCTTTTCACCAGGTCGAATGCCTGTTTCGACAATTTCAATTTGATCTTCTCTATAGCCACTAAGTTTAATCATATTTTTTGCTAAATCGTATATTTTTACAGGGTTCCCCATATCCAAGATGAATATTTCCCCACCTCTAGCTAGTGCCCCTGCTTGTATTACTAAACGACTCGCTTCTGGAATCGTCATAAAATAACGTGTCATTCTAAAATCAGTTATCGTTAGCGGGCCCCCCGCATGAATTTGTTCTTCAAAAACAGGAATAACACTTCCCCTGCTTCCCAAAACATTTCCAAAACGAACTGCACAAAACTTTGTATTTCCTCCATTATTAAGACCAGTTACGATCATTTCAGCTATTCGCTTAGTAGCCCCCATCACATTTGGTGGATTCACAGCTTTATCTGTTGAAATCATCACAAAGTTTTCAACATCATATTTTTTTGCCGCCTCGGCAATATTTTTAGTTCCAAAAATATTATTTTTAACAGCTTCTACTGGATTTTCCTCCATTAAAGGAACGTGTTTATGTGCTGCTGCATGATAAATAATTTCTGGTCGATATCTTTCAACAACTTGAAACATTCTTTTTCTATCTTGAACATCAGCGATAATAGGAATAATTTCTGTTTTTTGTGCACAAAAAATACGCCTTAACTCTCTTTCGATAAGGTAAATAGAATTTTCTCCATGACCTAAAATCAATAGTTGTTTAGGAGAAAATTTCATTATTTGACGACATATTTCTGAACCTATTGAACCTCCCGCACCTGTAACCAATATTATTTTTTCTGTTAATTGGTCTGTCAATTGAATAATATCCAACTTAACTTCTTCACGACCTAACAAATCAACGACATCGATTTTTTTTAGTCTAGATATCGTGATATTTCCTGAAGCTACTTCTTCTAATGCAGGCATAGAGTTTATAGGCAAACCTAAGGGAGTTACTATTTCTAAGATTCTTTGTAATTCCTTTGGTTGAAGAGAAGGAATTGCGATCGTAATCATTTCAATATTGTGACTTTCTACAATAGCTGGAATTTCAGTTGTTTTTCCTAGTACACGTACACCAGAAAGGTATGTGTGAAACTTATCCTGCGCATCATCAATAAATCCAACAACATCAATGTCACCATTCGTTGTAGAATTAACCAAACTATTTAATAATATTCTTCCTGCCTCACCGGCACCAACAATCAGCGTTTTTTTTGCAGCAGAAGTTATTGAACATTTTTTATTTTGATGTTCAATAATCAAACGCCAACTTAGCCGACTCGAAATGATGAAGAATGTAGCGACTAAATATGTCATTAATATAAACCTATGGCCATAAAATTTATCTGTCAGAAATAAAAAGATAAATTCAAGCATAAAAGTTATAGTAGTTGTTGCAAAAATAGCGCTCATTTCACTAAGATTCGTATAACGATTAATTCGATTAAATACTTTCAAAACAAAACCCCAAAAGATATATAAAACTAACTGTGCAACAACAGCTTTATTCAAAAAATTATATGTAATTTCAACATATGGTAATAAGTAAAAATACGAAAATATATTAGCTAACAAAATTATTAATGAATCTACCAACAGTAATACCAACACTTTTGTTTTTCTTGACATCCTTTAAACCCACTCTTTCTTATAAAAAACCAAACCTTTTTATTTTAATCTCTTTAAACTCCGGTCTTTGAACATCATCTCCATTCAAGATATCTTTAGCCATTTGTTGCATTGCTGCAACCTGCTCTACACTTCTGTCTTTCGCAATTGCCTTAAACGCTTTTTCCATAAAAAAACCACGTTTTTCTATATTATGGGCATCAGAAGCAACCATATATACCATATTATGAGCAACCATCTTTTTCGCAGTACGTTCGATCTGCTTCCCAAAAATACCAACATAACTTGGTGCAGTCATTTGAGTCAACACACCCATTTCCAAAAATGGTAACAGTCTATTAGGATCTTCAATAAACTTACTGTTTCTCTCTGGGTGAACAATCACTGGTATGTGCCCTAATTCCAATAACCTAAAAAACAATTGTTCTGTGTATGCAGGAATATCGTTACTTGGAAACTCAATCAAGATGTAACGATTCGTAAGATCAGCAAATAAAATATCTCCCATTTGGATCTGCTCCACTATATCTCCACTTATCCTGACCTCTTGCCCTTCGTACAAGACAAGAGGTATATTTCGTTGATCTAATTCTTTTTGTAATGCTGCTACTTGAGAAATCACTTGACTAGCAGGATTATCGTACTTTCCATTGTTATGATGAGGTGTACAAAGAATGTGTGTGACTCCTTGTTTAACAGCCATACTAGCCATGTCAAGTGAATCATCGATCGTTTTTGCTCCATCATCAATACCAGGTAATATATGGCAATGCAAGTCAATCATTGGCTTTTTCCTTCCTCATCAATTATTATGAACCATAGTAGTATCCTTGATCTTCTATATTCTTTGAGCCATTGTAGACAACGCCAAGGATATTCGCATCAACCATTTCCAATAAACTCTTAGCCTTTAATAAAGAATCTCTCTTTGATACGTTCTCACGAACTACTAAAATCGTACCATCTGATTTTGATGCAACAATCTGTGCATCAGTCACAGCTACGACTGGTGGCATATCAAAAATGACCAAGTCATATTGGTGTTTTAATTCATGAATCAACTCTTGCATTCTTCTAGAGTCCAGTAACTCTGAAGGGTTAGGCGGCTTAGGTCCACTCGTCATCAAAAATAAATTATCTACTCCAGAATTTTGGACAACTTGATGCAGCATTGTTTCCCGGCTACCTAGTAAAGTACTTAATCCTCGAGTATTATCTAAGGCAAAGGTTTTTGCTACTGTAGGTTTACGCATATCTGCATCTACTAATAAAACTCGTTTGCCTGAATTAGCAAATACAATCGCTAAGTTAGCTGAGGTGGTAGATTTCCCTTCACTGGGACCAGATGAAGTAATTACTAATGTTTTTAAGTCTCTATCTACCATAGCATATTGAATATTGGTACGAATTGTTCGATATTGCTCTGAAATCGGTGATGATTTATCTGCTAAAGTAATCAAACTTACTGCTTTTGTTTTTTGCTTTTTTTGAGCTCTCACTATATTTGTCATACTATACTCCTTTAAACCCGTGGACGGCTTCTACGTACTGGCGACGTAGTAGTATCTGGTTTACTATTTTCGTTTGTCATAGTTTTAGGTATCTCTTTATTTATACTTCTAGAATCACCAGCATGGTCTTCAGATGGTGATGGCGTTCGGACTAATTTGGCATTTAGTTCTTTAGCAGTCATATTTGGGACAATACCTAGTATTGTAAAGCCAAGTCCTTCTTCCACAAAACTATCATCTTTGATGGTTTTATCAAATAGTTCTAAAATAAATGCTACTGCGATACCAGCCATGATACCTAGAGCCAAACCAATTAGCAGGTTTAGTTTATCATTCGGTGAAACTTGATTCATATTTGCTGTTGCGGCAGATATGATCGATATCTTATCAACATTCACCATATCTTTAGCCTGCTCTTGGAAAACTAAAGCTGTTTGATTCGCTATATTTTGTGCCACTAGCGGATCTGTTACCTTTGAAACAATAGAAAACATCTGTGAATTTTGTGATTGATTCACTGAAATGCTTGCTTTTAAGTCTTCAACAGACAAATCACTATCATGTTCACCTTTCATTCTTTGCTGTACTTCAGACATTACGGTATCACTTTTGATCAAATCTTTATACGTATTGATCATTTGTAAATTCCCATTAATATCATTGACATTGGTTGTTTCATTTTGTGGTAATCGGACGATTAATTGTGCTTGTGAACTATATTTAGGAGTAATTACAAAATAAGTCAAAATACCAGCAATTCCCAATCCTAAAAACATGCTAACAATAATCAAACCAACGCGTTTCTTTAATACTCCGATTAATTCTTGTAAACTAATTGTCTCTTCCATTTTTTCCTCCAGTTAACTGCATATAAATAATTATAAATTTTAAATGAAACCACTACAAGATTATTTGTCAAGAATATTGATCAATAATTTGAGCAATTCTTCAAATTATTGATCGCTTAGATTCTAATAATCACTTTATTCACTTGGTAAAACTTCTTCTTGATTAGTCACTACCTCACCGAGCGCTTGCTTTTTAAGTAGACTATCAATTATATCTAGTTGATTAGCTAGTTCTTGTCTCAGGGTTTCATTTTTAACTAACTCTAACTGACTAATAGCGAGAAAGAAAGTTTCCACCGTCATACTGCTTGTCAATGCACCATCTTGAATCATTGCTTCAATGGTTCGCCTTAATTCAGTATATTGTTTGACCTGAGTATCCATTTCATCTAACAATGCACTCATTGCTTTGGTCCAATTGTTTTCACTTTTAGATACCTCATTACGAATCTGTGAAATCGTTGCAGTTGATGCCGTCTCATTGATAACAATATTAGGACTATTCGCTGTCCAATCAACTGGCGCTTTAACTAATAGCTCACTTATTTGTTTTTGTATTGTTCTTTTACGGTTAAAATCCTCTATTTTAGTTGATAGTTCTTTTTCTCCTTGGATCACTTCAACAAAATTGCTTGAAAAATCCTCATCTTTCAAGCCAAAATCTACAGCTTCTTTCTTTAGTGTACGGATATCTCTTTCGATACTTTTTAATTTTTCTTCATCAATTGGTTCCATTAAAAAGTCTTCCTGATCCTCTCGATACAGTTGTTTCACTTGCTTATCTAACCGTTTGATTTTTGCAGATTCACTTTTTATAGTTGATTTTGCGTAGTCAACTTTTCTTTGATATTCTTTATTGATATTAGACCTTATTCCTAAAATACAGACACTAATAGAACCGATAATCACAATTATGTAAATAAACCTTTTCGCTTTGTCTCTACCAAACCCTTCGAATTTTACCACTACTACACTCCTTTTAAGCATAACTAAATAACGAACTTTTATATTTTGGACATACCAACCCTCTATATTTGTCGATTATTTATTTTATAGATTTTAAAAATTTCTCATAATCTGCTTGCTCATTTGTTTCTTTTATACTTGCTTTTTTAAACTGTGCTTTTGTAAAATCAGACAATGTGCCAGATATTTCATGTGTAATTGTTGCATTACCAATCAACTCCATCCAATAACCATCTGAATTTTCTTCATGCACTACAGTATTTACCAAACCTCCAGTATTTTTGACAGTAATCGTTTCACCAAAGTTTCCCCCATGTAGCAAGACATACATTAAGCTACTCGCACACATAGCGGTTCCACAAGCATTCGTAAAGCCAACTCCGCGTTCAAACGTTCGGACAAAAATTTTATTGTTTCCTAAAATCTCTACGAAACTTACATTGATACCATCAGGAAAAATCGGATTGTCTCCATTTACATACGTTGCTATTCTCTCAAATTCATCGCCCATTAGCGTTTGATGATCTACAAATGTAATCAAGTGAGGATTAGGAACTGCTACAACCGAAAATGTCAACTTACTAGATAATTCTGAAATTTTTTCGTCAATGATTGTATTGTTTTTAGTTTTCATTGGGATTGCTTCTGCTTCAAAGCGTACAGGTGAAATCTCAACTTGATAAGTCGCAATTTTTTCTGCTAAATTTTTAGCTTGACGTACTTTTAGCTCAGCAAACATCGTTTCAACAGTAAATGATTCTTGATCGTATTTTTCAGCTAAGTATCTAGCAACAGTTCGCAGCCCATTGCCACACATGCTCGCTTCACTACCATCACTATTGATGACACGCATTTTAGCTAATGACTCGCCACCTATTACGGATTCAACTAGCAATAAGCCATCTGCCCCATTAAGCAGCCCGGTTTTTCTATCACATAAATGGGTGCGTAACGCATCGATTTCTTTGTCAGTAAAAGGGCGTTCTAATTGTGTTTCGTCTATTAAAAAGAAATCATTTCCGGACCCATGAACTTTTTGCATCGCTATATTCATCACAAAACTCCTTTGCTCTTTTCTATCTCATTTAATATTCCTAACTATTAGTATGCCACAAACAAAAAGAGGAAAACAGTGTAATTTACTGTTTTCCTCAAAAAGTTTCTAAAAATTTTATTTTTTGTACCTTATTTAGCTGCTGCGAAGCGTTTATTTACTTCATCCCAATTTACAAGATTCCAGAATGCGTCGATGTAATCTGGACGTACATTTTTGTAATTTAGATAATAAGCATGTTCCCAAACGTCTAAACCTAAAACAGGTGTTTTACCATCCATTAAAGGTGAATCTTGGTTAGGAGTTGATGTAATTTCTAATGTACCATTATTTAAAACTAACCATGCCCAACCAGAACCAAAACGACCAGTTGCAGCTGTTTTAAATTCTTCTTTTAATTTATCAAAACTACCAAAAGTAGCATCAATTGCCTCTTTAATTTCGCCAGTTGGTGCACCACCAGCGTTTGGTGCCATAATTTCCCAGAAAAATGCATGGTTAGCATGGCCGCCACCATTATTACGTACAGCCGTACGAATATCTTCAGGGATGCTGTCCATATCAGCAATTAAGTCTTCTATTGATTTAGAGCCAAGCTCAGGATGCTTTTCGATTGCTGCATTTAAGTTCGTCACATATGTGTTGTGGTGTTTATCGTGGTGTAGATGCATTGTTTCTACATCAATATAAGGTTCTAATGCGTCATAAGCATACGGTAGATCTGGTAAAGTGTAAGTCATAAAAAAATCCCTCCATGTAAGTCTCTATTTTCATACATTTATAGCATAACAGATTTTATGGCAACCTTCAAAGTAATTGCTTACAAAAATTGAGCAAAACTTGTTTTTCCTTGATAACTCCTTTAAAATGACGTGTATACTCAATTTGAAGTCAGGAGAGAATGTATGAACTCATTTACACTATTTAGACGCTCACTATTTCAGGTAACTGATCTCAACAAGGCAAAAAAGATGCCGTTTTGGAAAGTTATTTTATATGCTATTTTTTTAAGTATCATTCTGGCTTTACCACTCACAAAACAACTATTTTCTATCATGCAAGATATCAAAGAGGATGGACAAAAAATCGCTGCAAAACTACCCGAATTTAAAATTTCCGACGGTAAACTGCATGCAGCAGATGATGTCGAAGGATTCATTTACCAAACAAACTCAATCATTTTCACTTTTGATCCAGCTGGAAAACGAACGGTTAGTGACGTTACAGCTGATTCAGTTGGAACGGCCGTTAGCTTAGGTTTCTTACAAGATAAATTTGTTGTCGCACTACCTAATTCTGGAGCTGCAGACTCATTATTAGGGGCCAATCAATTTGAATTTCCTTATTCAAAAGGAACACTAGATGGCTTAAATAGTCAAGACTTAAAACAAGGTTTGGATGAAGCGAGTATGCCATTTTGGATAAAATTAGTTATTTTTATTTTCACACTCTACCCAACCTTTATCAATCTCGTCATCAATTTACTCATGATTACAATAGGAGCCAATCTTTATAGCAAACTCCGGTTATATAAATTACGCTTTTTGGATTGCTTAAAGATTGCAACTTACAGCATGACATTACCTGTAATCATCAGTAGTGTCCTACATTTTGTCAACCAATCTTTTGATGACAGTTTTTTGATTGTTTTTATTTCTTTACTCGTTTTCTTTTTTGCTGTTCGAAATGAAAAACGGCAAGAACCACCATTGGCCTAAAACGAAAAAAGGAATGCTTGAATCTTAAACATTTCTTACATTCTCTACTTTAGAAATTATGATAAGATAGACCATGAATTAAGGCTAGAACACAAAATAGGCTATAAAATAAACAGAACAGTAATTAAGGAGAGAATGAATTATGGGAGAATTGACTCATCGTAAAAATACTCGTCAAGTGAAGGTCGGCGATTTGACGATTGGCAGAAGTGATGAATTATTTATTCAAAGTATGTGTACAACGAAAACTCATGATATTGAAGGGACAGTTGCTCAAATCAAGCGCTTGGAGGAATCAGGCTGTCAAATCGTGCGTGTAGCGGTTCCAGATGAAGCCGCTGCTAATGCGCTAGGTGCTATTAAACGTCAAATTTCTATTCCTTTAGTTGCTGATATTCACTTTGATTACCGTTTAGCATTAAAAGCAATTGAACAAGGGGTTGATAAAATCCGGATCAACCCGGGAAACATTGGACGTAAAGATCGTGTAGAAAAGGTCGTTACAGCATGTAAAGCCAAAGGAATTCCAATTCGGATCGGTGTAAATGCAGGCTCTTTAGAAAAGAAATTTTTACAACAATATGGTTATCCAACTGCTGAAGCAATGGTTGCTAGTGCAGTTGAACATATTAAAATACTTGAAGATTTAGAATTTTACGATATCATCGTTTCACTAAAAGCAAGTGATGTTCTTTTGGCGATTGATGCCTATACGTTGGCAGCTGAAACATTCGATTATCCCTTACACTTAGGAATCACCGAGGCAGGAACAAAATTCTCTGGTGGGATAAAGTCAGCTGCTGGACTAGGCTCTTTACTTTCTCGCGGTATTGGGAACACTTGTCGTGTATCCTTGTCAGCTGATCCTGTAGAAGAGATCAAAGTAGCAAAAGAGGTTTTAAAAGCTTTCGGTCTAGCCAGTAATGCAGCCACATTGATTTCTTGCCCGACTTGCGGACGTATTGAAATTGATTTGATTCCAATTGCCAATGAAATCGAGGACTATATTGAAAAAATTCAAGCACCAATCAAAGTTGCCGTTTTAGGCTGTGCGGTCAATGGTCCAGGCGAGGCTCGCGAAGCGGACATTGGCATTGCTGGCGGAAATGGAAAAGGCATGCTTTTCAAAAAAGGGAGAATCATTCGAACGGTGCCAGAAGAGATCATGGTTGACGAATTGAAAAAAGAAGTTGATCTCCTTGCAGCAGCATACGCTCGTGGAGAAAAAATATAATTTAAGCTTTAAATAAAAAAGATTGAGCCTGTTAATAGTTCAATCTTTTTTTGTTTAAAGTACTTTTTTGTTACAATGAACTAGCAAGGAGGAATCAATATGGGACAACCAATAATCTATCTTTATGAACAAATGAAAGAAGAGCAAGTTGAAACGATTAGGCAAAGTACCTCTGATTATATAATTGTTGATGCAAAAAGAGAATCACTACAAATAAACGAAGATGATATTGAGATTATGTTAGGCTGGGATAAAGAATTAGGACAAAAGCTTTTATCTTCTGTAACAAGCCGTTTAAAATGGGTACAGTCGATCTCTGCTGGCGTAGACACATACGATTTAGACCGCTTTGCTGAAAAAAATATACTGTTATCCAACGCCAGCGGTATTCATAGTATTTCAATTTCAGAACATGTTTTGGGCGTTTTGTTGACTGAATTCCGAGGCATTCGTACTAGCATCAATAACCAAGCAAAAAAAGAATGGACACGAGAAAATATTTCCTATCAGCAGCTTTCTATGAAAAAAATGTTAATTGTTGGAACTGGACATATCGGCCAACAACTTGCTATTTTTGCACAAGGTTTAGGCATTCAAACATATGGAGTTAATACTTCTGGGCACGTGACAAACGGATTTATTGAGTGTTATTCCCATAAAAATATGAGTCGTATTGTGAATGAGATGGATATTGTTGTAAACATACTGCCTTTAACAGACGACACTTATCAAATGTATAACCAACGAATGTTTCTTGCAATGAAAACGGGGACTGTCTTCATTAATGTCGGTCGTGGCCCTTCAGTCAATACAAATGATTTGATTCATGCTTTAAATTCAGGTCAACTAAGCTTTGCTGCTTTGGATGTTTTTGAAGAAGAGCCTCTACCTGAAAATAGTCCTTTGTGGGAAATGGATAATGTGCTGATTAGTCCACACATCTCTGGTTTAACTCCTGGATTTAAAACTAAATTACTGACAATTTTCATGCAAAACCTTAGACAGTATCTTCAAGATGGTACTTTAGCAAAAAATGAAATTACTTTGCATCAAGGTTACTAAACTAAAGAGTGGCTGGGATATCACTCTAAGAGTCACACCCCAGCCACAAGGAATCCGAATAAATAGTGGGAGCAAAAACAGCTCCCTCTTATTTCTCGGAGTTAACGCTTCGGTCCCTACCGCTTTATTGTTGTTGGTCTTTTTCAGTTTCTTTCACTAAATAAATAGGTCTTTTTTTTGTTTCCATGAAAATTTTTCCAATATATTTCCCAATTATCCCAAGACAAAGTAACTGCAATCCACCTACAAACAGAATTATACAAACCATAGATGGCCAACCACTAGTAGGATCTCCTTTAATAATAGTTCTAAAGAAAATAACAAGCATCGCGATTACTGATCCCATACACGAGAATGCGCCAACATACGAAGCCAAATTTAACGGTGCTTCCGAAAAATTGACTATTCCATCAATCGAATAGCTTAGTAAGCTCCAAAATGACCATGAGGTAGCGCCAGCTACGCGCTCGCGGTTTTCATAAGAAAGATACTCTGTGTTAAAACCGACCCAACTAAAAATGCCTTTTGAAAAACGATTATATTCAGTCAACTCTAAAATTGCATCCACCATTTGGCGTGTCATAAGCCGAAAATCCCTAGCTCCGTCAACCATTTCAGTTTCTCCTATTTTATTAACTAACTTATAAAACATTCTAGCAAAGAAACTACGGATTGCAGGTTCTCCTTCACGATCTCCACGTCTGGTACCGATACAGTCTAAATCTTTGTTAGCCTCTAACATTTGAATCATTTGGGGTAACAGCTCTGGTGGATCTTGCAAATCCACATCCATCACCGTAATCAAACTGCCTCTAGCCTCTTTAAGGCCAGCATATAATCCAGCTTCTTTCCCAAAATTTCTGGAAAAAGAAAGATAACGAACTTTCTCTGGATGTTTCTTATATAATTTTCTTAGTGTATTTAGTGTCTGATCTTTTGATCCATCGTTAATAAATATGTATTCTATATCCTGTTTAATTTGTGCGCTTACTTTTTCTACTTCTTCAAAAAACAACGGGATTGAGTCCTCTTCATTGTAACAAGGAACAATAATTGATAACATGAATTTTCCTCCAAAAAATATTCTTTTTTGATTATAACATACATCTTTTACAGAATAATAAAAAAAACATGCATAAATTGATTCATACTACTTCTGCTTTACATATAACAAAAGATATTGCTATAAAACAAAAATTTGAAATATAAATAACACATATTTTTTAATTATTCAAAGTATAAAAAAACAAAACCCTTATTATGAAAAGAATTAAGGGATACAAATCCAATGTTAATGTAACTTTAAATAATTGTTACATTTTTGATTTAACTTTATTTTCTGATTGAAATAAGCAGTTTAAATGGTTATTATATAGAGAGTAAATCTTTTTTCAACTAATGACATATCTTTTTTTGTGAAATATATAACTTTTAATTATTATAAAAAAATATTACTAGAAGGAGACTAAATATGCTAGAAGACATTTTGTTAGATGATGTTGCTCAACGTAAAATCAGTGTTTTTAACCAATTATTAGCCACCGCAGATGGTACATATAGTGTTCATTATTTTGAACAGTTTACAGATTTCTCATACGCTCGATTAAATTCGTTATTTGCTGAGATTCATGAGGATCTTATGGAACAGCAAGGATTAGCGTTATTAACAGACCAAGGAAAAGTACATATTCAGCTATCAAAGTTACGCGATATTCCATATTCTCAGTTTCTGTTTCGTAAAAGTTTACCTTACAGATTCTTACTTGCAACAATTTTAGAGAAAAATTACACAATCGAACATTTTTGCAGAGACCATTTTATCAGCCGAGCTTCCATTATTCGCCGACTTCAACCACTAATCAATTATTTAAAGGATTTTGATATCCAGCTAAATTGCTCAAAACTTCAAATGACTGGAAAAGAAAACTTAATTCGTATTGTCTATTTAAATTTTTTTTGGATTGCATCATACGGAGAAGATCTTTTTTTAGCGCTTGATGAAACCAAAAGAGGCGTTGATTTATTTGACCCAGAAGATCATCAATGGATGACTTATACAGAACCTAGAGAATGGTATCTATTAACCACTATTTCTCAATTACGAATACAAAAAAAACATTTCATTATCGAACCGCCATTTAAACAATTAATCTTTCCAAGAACAAGTAAGTCTTTTGTAAAAAAGCTGGAAAAATTAAAGGTTCCACAGCATTTCATAGAAAGAGAAACTACATTTCTTTCGTTTATGATGTTTTACTGGAATATTTATTTTTATGCAGATGACCCTAGAATCATCTATGTAAAAGAGTACCTGAAAAGTGAACAGCAACCTCTTGGTAATTTAATTGAACGGTTTGAAGCTTTTTATCTGCCACTATTTTCAGAGAATAGACTATCAAATGATGAAAAAGTGTTACTAAACATCAATATTTTTACTACTTTTCTCAATCATTCTGTGTTAAAAGATTCACTACCACTTACCATCAACTTTATGGAATCGTGTATCAAAGAACAGAATCCGTTGTATATTCCATTGTCGGCAAAGGTCAGAGCCTTTTTAAACGAAATTATTTTACTGCCAGATTTTTCTTGGATAAAAAATTGTTTAGAAGATTTAGTTTACATTTGTTCGTTTTTACTACTACCTTTTTACGAACGAAGCAACCCAAAATATCAGTTAAGTGTTGGTATTATCCTCTCACCTAATGCTATTTTTTTGCAATCTCTCTATGATTTTTTGGAGCAAATTGCGTTTGTTTCCGTCTCATTTGTTTCTTCAACTTCAAATGAAGAATACGATTTTTACATAGCAGCGTCGAAGCTTTTACTCCCTGATAAAGTAAAACAAAAGGATAATTTTCAAATCATTCCACTGTCACCTGCATTAGACTATCAAGTTGGACTTATTGATATTTTACATCAACGATATACAGCAAAATCAACTACTTTAGCTGGTTAAGCGAAACACCATTTCGCTCTAATCATTTGTGTAACACAAAGTAAGTGTGGCTGATCCATGACGATAAAAGTCATAAATCAGCCACTTAAAATTTATGAAGTAATCATCAGAATCAACCCTAACTTATGTTTGATTCTGAATCTACCTACTGTTTTAAATCCTCTTCATTTTTAGCAAATTTATATTCTGGTTCATCTTTTTCTTCATCATAATCCACCAATAAATCATACCCTTTAAAAAACCAATCATCTGTTTCTTCGATAAAATACGTAATCCCATCAATGACTTCTTTGACTAGAGGCTGGTCAGGTGCTTCCACAGACATCGCGATAGAAAAACCTTCATGAACATCTGTCTTACCATAAATTTTACCATAAAAGCGAATGCCACTATCTGAGCTAACAGCGATTTCATTTTTAAACCATTGTTGAGCATTTGGTGTAATTGTTAATTTCATCTTTAATTTCCTCCTAAGTATACAAGCTAAATGGGCCCGCCTAGCTTTGACAGAAAAGTAAGAAAATCTGTTTGTGGCGCTTTTAGCCGCAAATAAATGTTATTCTTTTCCAAAATGCTATCCTGTAAAGCTACATATCACTCTTGTCATTTTAGCATAGAGTCTGATTTTCAGAGAATAAAGTGCTTGAACTTACTCATTCATCTTTTCGTCTAATAAATCAACATCATCTGTTTCGCCAACAACGAGTAAATTATCATTTTCTCGAACGATTTCTTCAGCCGCGGGAGAAGCGATCACTTCGGATTTTGAACGACGAATTGCAACGACCGTCAAGCCAAAACGTTGACGAAAGTTTAAATCCCCTAATGTTTTACCATAAAATTTTGGATTAGAAACACGAACTTCCGCTAATGAAACTTCATTTGACAATTCAATATAATCTAAAATATTTCTGGAAACTAACTTATGCGCTACTCTGATTCCCATATCACGTTCTGGATGAACAACTAGGTCAGCGCCAATCTTCTCTAACACTCGTGCATGGTATTCATTTACAGCTTTCGCTAAAACGTTGGGAACGCCCATTTCTTTGACCATCAAGGTAACCAAGATACTGGCTTGAATATCCTCACCAATAGCCACAACAACATGATCAAAGTTACGAATCCCTAAAGAGCGTAATGTTGCTTCATCTTGTGCATTTGCTACAACTGCATGGGTTGCAATGTTCATGTATTCATTTACTCGATCCTCGTTACTATCAATGGCTAATACTTCTTGACCTGATTCAATCAAGGTTTGACAGATACTACCACCAAATCTTCCTAAACCAATAATTGCAAAATTTTGTTTCATATTCGCGTCTCCTAGCATTAAATTTAATTTAAGTATAACAAACAGATATACAATTGAACAGAAACAATGGTTGCTGTTTGAGCAAACTAATATAGCTAATTGTATGCTTCTACTCTAGCTAACGGATTATTTAATAGAAAAAAGTGAATAAGGTACGTATCCCTTATTCACTCAGAATCTTTTTATTTTGCTAATCCATGCTGAAATGCATAAATAGCCGCTTGTGTTCGATCTTCAACGTCTAATTTTGCTAAAATGTTTGACACATGCGTTTTAACTGTTTTAAGTGTAATAAATAACTCATCTGCAATCTCTTGATTACTGCGACCTTTGGCTATCAACATCAGTATTTCATGCTCACGGTTTGTTAAGTCCTCATGTAAAACAGGCTCTTGTTTTTTAGTCAACCGCTCCATCATTTTCGTTGTCACTTCTGGTTCTAACACACGCTCTCCCCTAGAAATTGCCCGAATGGCATTTGCGATTTCATGTGCTGTTGAAGTCTTCAATAAATAGCCCGCAGCTCCAGCCTCAATTGCTGGATATACTTTTTCATCATCAATAAAACTCGTAACAATAATGATTCGTGCTTGCGGCCATTCTTTTAAAATAGCTTTTGTTGATTCGATACCATCCATCACATCCATGACTAAATCCATTAAAATCACATCGGGCCGTAATTCTAGCGCTTTTTCATACCCGATTTGGCCATTTTCAGCTTCTCCAATGACTTCGATATCTTCTTGAATCGATAAATAAGAGGATACTCCTAATCGCACCATTTCATGGTCATCCACTAACATTACTTTGATCACTTGTTATTTCCTCCTTTATTACAGGCACCTTGATTTCAACACTTGTTCCTTGACCTTTAAAACTGATTATCTTAACGATTCCACCCATACCAGCTACACGTTCTCGTATGTTTTTCAAACCGTAACTACCTGCTTTATTGTCATTTTCACTCATATCAAACCCTACACCATCATCAACTAAACGCAATAAAACATTTTTGTCTACTTGATGAAGATAGACTTCCAGTTCTTTGGCTTTCGCATGACGAAGTGTATTGGATAATAGTTCTTGAACGATTCTAAATAAATGATCTTCAATGCTATTGTTCAAATGTACATCTTCTACATCCCAAGTCAATTCGATCTTGATCTTTGTTTGCAATTCTTTTAATAATTGCTCAATTCCCTTGCGCAAACTTTTCCCTTCTAAGCTTACTGGTCGTAAATGAAGCAATAAAGCACGCATCTCAGATTGAGAAGCGTTGATAATGTCTGTCACTGTTACTAACTGCTTACGAAACAGTTCTGGTGTTTCGCTACGCTGCGCTTGCTCATTCAAGGCAGACAACATCATCATCGCAGCAAACAACTGCTGACTAACAGAATCATGCAATTCCCTAGCCAGTCGATGGCGTTCAGCTTCTAAAATTTCTTCTTTGGTCTCTCCATCCATCATTTGTGGACGGCTATTCAATAATTGCAACTCTTTCGACATTTCCAATAATTTTGTTCTGATTTTTAAAATATCTTGATCCACTTCACCAATATATTGATCATTGCTAGCATGTGGTACGCCTTTTGCAATGATAGGATTTTCATAGCTTCCCCTTGCCAACAATCTAAGTTTTTCTTCAATTCTACCATATTGTGCCTTTTGTACAATAGATACGAGTAAAAAGGTCGACAATCCAACTAAAAGAGAAATCAATAGCATATGGAAAATCAAAGGAATATAAAAGACTTTCCTTTGAAGTAATTCCAACATCCAATTTTTTTGCTTGATTGAATGGAAATATGAAAATAATGTAAGCAAAACAACGATAAATGTGCTACAAGCAGCGTATAAGGAAAGCATCTGTCGAGAAATCCTACCCATCATACGCGAATCACCTCTAGATCTCCAACTAACGTGTTTGTAATGATTTTCAAGCGGCGATTATTCGTATCAAAGTCATTACTATAAACCTTTAATGATTCATTCTTCAAATGATATTTTTCTTCTTCAAAGTTAACATTTCCATAAAAAGTAGAATGTTCCAACATCACTGCAACACCTAATGGAACTAAAATTCTAGTACGGCCAAACCCTTTACGGATAATAATGATGCTGTCATCTTTAGGAAGTAATGTATTCCCTAAATCCACAATCGTATCACCAGATAGAACATCGATATTGATGTCATCCCATTCATAGACGTTGTTGCCGATTCGTTCATTCGCAAACCATGGCCGCTTAAAACGTCGACCACTCTTTGGTTCCACATTTGTTGTTTCTACCATGATCATTTGTTTCTTCCTCCAAGGAGCACGCTGGGTAATATCAACACCCGCAATTTCTACCCCTTTTAAGCCAATAAACAAAACACCAAACACTAACATCAACCAAAATGCAGGACTATTCATTACCCCGATCAAAATCAGAATAATCCCTAATACTAGTTGAAAATTATTAAAATTACTACGATGAACTTTTTTCAGTGCGTAAACAGCACTTAAGATACCCAGTGCCAACAATACTGCCAAGCCTGGGTTATGTATAATTTGCCATAAAGCCAATATAAAAAGTAATGATTCTACTACGATAAAAAAACGCCATGGGTTCTTCATATTATAATCCCCCTTCCTATGAAAATAGTATACCTTGATTCCTTTATTAATGTTAGTTGCTAAAGCCTCATTTTACTATAGGACTTTAGCCCTAATTTTGGTCATGAACTCAGGGTCTATCCGCTATCTATTCAGGTTTAAAGGGCAAGACAAAACTAATGATAGCTTTGGCCCGCCCTTTATTCTTATTAACTGTTTTGTTAACCAACTTTCGTGATTCTTACTTGCATATCTCCACCAGGAGTTGCAATTGCCACTTGATCATTCAAACGTTTCCCAATCAATGCTTGTGCAATTGGTGAATCATTTGAAATTTTACCAGAAAAAGGATCTGCTTCTGCACTTCCTACAATGGTATATTCTTCTTCATCACCATCGGGTAGTTCAATAAACGTCACTGTTTTTCCAATTGAAACTTCGTCTGAATCAACACCATCATTATCAATGATTTGAGCAAAGCGAATCATATTTTCTAATGTTGTGATGCGCCCTTCTACAAAAGCTTGTTCATCTTTAGCTGATTCATACTCAGAGTTTTCTGATAGATCACCAAAGCTTCTCGCAATTTTTATACGTTCAACGATTTCTTTTCGTTTAACTGTTTTTAATTCTTCTAACTCTTGTTCTAATTTTTCTTTTCCTTCAAGTGTCATAGGAAATACTTTTTCTGCCATGTTAATTTCTCCTTCTTAACTTACTACAATGTTTTATTTTCATTGAAAAATTCCGCTTTCAATCCAGAAAAGAGTACCACGCTTTAAGCAAATTGTAAATAATATTCCCTTAATTTTTATAAATCTACTAGAATTTTTTACAGATTACTCATTACTCATCTTTCCTATATTGAATTTAGGTTTCCATAGTAAAGCGAAACGAGCCGCCTAATTTATAGGTTGGCTCGTAATATAATACGCAATACTAAAAGGCTATTCACTTTTTTCTGTTTCAGTTTTATTGACATATTTAGCCACAAGTTCTTGATGTTGTTCGTATGTTTCTGCAAAATAAACATTTCCTGTTGAAATATCGGCAACAAAGTACAGGTAATCATTTGCAATTGGATTTAAAACAGCATTTACTGCTTGCTCACTAGGACTGTTAAATGGTCCTGGACCATATCCCGTATTTTTATAAAGGTTATAAGGTGAGTCCACTTCTAAATCTTTATAAGTCACTAATTCTTTATGTTCTCCTAATGCGTATAGAATAGAAATATCTGATTGTAATGGCATATTCGCTGCAAATCGATTAAAGAAAACTTGAGCGATTTTCTTGCGATCTTCTTCTTTCACGCCTTCTTTTTCTACCAACGACGCCAGTGTTAGAACTTGCTGGATCGTCATCCCTTTTGCATGAACTATTGGAATATAAGGCTCGATCACACTACTTGATTTTGCAATCATTTGATCGACAAAATCTTCTAATTTCGCTTCTTTATAGTAATCGTAGGTCGCAGGGAATAGATAACCTTCTAAACGATAACGAACTCCATTGGCCTCAGCTGCACTTCCCAACAATTCTGGGTATTTTGCTTTCATTGCATCGAAAAATGCTTGATTTTTCATTAATTCAATAAATTGGGTTTTCTTGAATTGGGTGTTTTTTTCGACTGCATCACCGATTTTATCAATATCAAATCCTTCTGGAATCGTTACTTTTCCATCAGCTAGTTGCGTTGGTTCAGCTGTCCCACCTTCTCTTAAGAGAGCGCCAATCTCATCCAATGTCATATCCGGTGACATTTGATAGTAACCTGCCTGAAAATCAGTCAAGTTTTTAAACTTTGCATAGTAATTGAACACAAGTCCGCTCTTAATCACCTTACTGTCTTCTAAAATATTAGCGATTTTCTTATTAGATGAGTCTTCCGGAATATGCACTTGAACTAGTTTCGTATCTTTTTTGTCAAGTGGCTGTAGCCCTGCATTGACATATTTATAAAAAGTAAAACCAAAAATCGCAATGACCAAAATTAACACTGAGGCAACAATCAGGACGATTCGTCCAACGATTCGATCTTCTCTTTTTCTAGTTCGTTTATTTTCACTATCATTTTTAGAATCTTCGCTGTTACTTGGATCAGGCTGCTCACCTGTTTCTGGAAGCTCCACTCTTTTAGAATGATGTTCAGCACTGCGAGATCCGACTGAATGCGTGTCAGCTACACTGACTGGTTCTTCCTGATCGTTAGGCTGAGAGCGATATGATCTATTGTATTCTGCTTCGTTATGCTGTGATGAGTTCTGAGCATTATGTTCAGAAGAAGCTGAATCATCATTTCCTATTTCTTCTCCTCGCAAAGATCGCAAGACCTGATCTTTAAATGAAGAACTGGAATGATCTTGATTATTTTGGTTATCTTCTGCCAAAACAAATCCTCCTTACTTTCTCTCTGTATCTTCTTTAACTTTAACTATTATACATGAAAGCTTTTTAAATTTAAACTTTTTTAGAGAAAAGTCACTAACTTGTAAGATTTGTTTTAGGATTCTTTTCAAATAAAAGGCTGAGAACGCGAATTCTCAGCCTTTCTTTATTACAATTATTCAGCACTAAGAGCCGCCATTGTAATATAGTTATAGGGTTGATTAAAGTGAGGCAAGAAGAAAATATCTAATAACTTTAGTTTATCGATCGTTACTTGTTCTTCGATTGCTAATGAGAACATATGGATTCCCATTGAAATATCTTCATAAGAAGCCATTTGTGCACCAACAATTCGGCGACTGCCTTCTTCGTAGACGATTCTAATTTTTACTTTATTGTTTTCTTTCATGAAGCCTGGTTTTTGTAAATCTTCAAATTCAGTGTATTTTATTTTTAGCCCTAACCGTTCTGATTCTTGCACCGTTAGTCCAGTAGAAACCATGTGGTAGCCAAAAATTGAAATCCCGTTCGAGCCTTGAACTCCGATCGATTCTAGTGGTGTACCACCCACGTTATGCGCTGCAACAATCCCTGAACGTACAGCGTTTGTAGCTAAAGCAATATAGGTTGTTTGCTGTACAGCATTTGAGAAAATTGTTGCACAATCCCCTACTGCATAAACGCTAGGATCACTTGTTTGTTGATGCAGGTCAACAAGATAAGCACCATTAGCAAATAATTCTAAGTGATCTTTCCCTAAACCATTATTAGGTCTGAAGCCAATCGCGTTGATCACTAAATCAACAGCATATTCGCCCTTATCTGTTACGATAGCTTCAACTTTTTCAGTTCCTTTGTATTCTTTTGCTAATTCATTGTAGTGCAGTTCGATGCCATTGTCAGCTAAGACTTTATCCATGTCAGCCGTAAACCATTTATCATAATAATTCGGCAGACATCTGTCAGCTGCATCAAATAATAAAACATGCTTGCCACGACGTTTAGCTGCTTCTGCAATTTCAACTCCAATGTAACCGGCTCCAATCACTGCAACCGTTTTGACTTCTTCTTTTGCCATGGCAGTATCAACTGTTTGACCATCTTGGAAAAGTTTCAAAAATTCAACATTTTTTAAATCTCTTCCAGGAATGGTAGGATTGATTGGTGCTGACCCTGTCGCTAAGATCAATTTATCGTAGGTTTCAGTGAATTCTTCCCCATTGCTTTTTTTGCAATGAACGATTTTTTGCTCAAAATCAACACATTCTACTGTTGTTTCCATGTAAATTTTAGCCCCTTTTGCTTCAAAGGCCTCTTTATTAGTATAAAATAGGTTTTCGTATGATTCAATTTGACGACCTACCCATAGCGCTGTCCCACACCCAAGGTAACTAAGGTTCGTATTTCGGTCGATCATTACGACTTCTTGATCGGAATAAGTATCCAACAATGTGTTTGCTGCAGCGATTCCTGCATGATTGGCACCGACAATAACTGTTTTAATTTTGCTCATAAGACTCTCCTTCATGTGATGTATTGAACTTAATTATAACCGAAGAAAAGGCTTTCTTTTATCAAATTATAAGTATTTTATTAAAATATTTGAGAATAACTCATCAAATTCACCGATTTATCAGATAAAGTTTCATTTTTTCAGCCTAATAGGTAAAATAGAGCTATAAATGAAGTGACAACATTACAATGAAGTCTCGTACAATTCAGTTTGGTCTTAATAGATTTAATACACTAAACTTATTTAATTGGAGGTAGGATCATGGAGAAAAATCAAGATTACTGGATATCACAACTAGGGTTAGAAGCACATCCAGAGGGTGGGTATTTTAAACAAGTATTACGTTCTACACAGTCACTACAAGTAGCATTCGATAAAAAGCGCCCTTATTATACAAGCATTTATTTTTTACTAACAAATGACAATCCTTCTCATTTCCATCGCTTAACTTCTGATGAAGTCTGGTATTATCATTCTGGTTCAGCATTAAGTATTCATTTACTGTATCCAGATGGAGAATATGAAATCATCCAACTTGGTGCTGATTTAGAAAATGGAGAAGTGTTGCAAGCTGTTGTGCCTAAAGATGTAATTTTTGGTTCTAGCATCGAAAATGGGGGAGAATTTGCACTTGTCAGCTGTATGGTCTCTCCTGGATTTGATTATCAAGATTTTGAATTGTTTACAAAAACACAATTGATTGCACGTTATCCTGATCACAAAGAGATTATCGAGCAACTTGCTTATGATCAACTCCCAGAATAACCAACTAAAAAAGAGCTGGTATACTTGAATGAGCAGTCTGTAACAGAATGGTTTAACTCCTTCCATTAATTATTCGGATTATATGAGGCTACGATGTAACTTGTAACGTTATGTTTTAGCCTTCCTATAAAGTAAGCAACTCTTTTTTGACCGATTAGTTGATAATTATTTTTTGGATTTCTTCTGGTGTTAGAGCAATATATTCAGCTCCTGCTGTTTCCAACTCTGCTCGATCCCCAAATCCATACAACACACCGATACTAGCTAGTTTATTCTCTTTAGCACCTATTATGTCGTGGCTGCGATCACCGATCATCACTGTTTCCTCTAAGCGCGTTATCTTAGCTTCTTTCAGTGCATACTCTATGACATCTCCTTTTTTTGAACGACCTCCATCTAAACTAGCTCCATATACCCCATCAAAATAGTCGTTGAGTTCAAAATGAACTAAGATTTGCTTTGCATATATTTCTGGTTTAGACGTTGCAATATAAAGAGTACACCCAGCTTTCTTTAATGCAGCTAACAGCTCAGGAATACCAACATATACACGGTTTTCGTACATTCCATTTGTTTGATAATATTCACGATAATAACGCACTGCTAAATCCGTTGCCTGAGTATCTAGGTGATATAATTTACTGAATGATTCATTTAAAGGTGGCCCTATAAATGAATTTAACTCTTCAATAGCTGGTAATTGTCTATTCATTTTCTTTAAAGCGTAGACTACAGAATGAATGATTCCTTCGCCAGAATCTGTAATTGTTCCATCTAAATCAAATAAAATCTTTTTATACTGCATAAACTACTCACTTTCTTTTTCTATCATTCGTGAATGTCACCTGTGTTAATGACAGGCTGTGTTCCTTTATCGGTAATGATTGATACTAAAAGATTGTTGATCAATTGTACTTTACGATCATCGGTAAAGTTTATTTGTTGACCATCCTCGATTTGTTCTAATGCCATTTGCGTCATAGATACTGCACCTTCAACAATAATTTGACGTGCAGAAAGAATTGCTTTTGCTTGCTGTCTTTGTAGCATCGCACTTGCAATTTCAGTTGCGTAGGCTAAGTGATTTAAACGTGTTTCGATGACCTCAACACCTGCTGCTGCTAAACGTTCTTGCAATTCTCTTGCCAATTCTTCTGATACTTCATTAGTATTACCACGTAAGGTAAGGTCATCGTCATTAAATGTATCATATGGATACTGAGTGGCAATATGTCGAATTGCAGTTTCGCTTTGAATCTCTACAAAATCTTGATAACGATCAACATCAAATAATGCCTTCGCTGTATCCACAACTCTAAAAACCACTACAGCGGAAATCTCAACTGGATTCCCATCCGAATCATTTACCTTCAATAAAGAACTGTTGAAATTGCGCACTTTTAGTGAGACGTTGATTTTTTGTGTCAAAGGAGTCGTCACAAATAAGCCGTTCTCTTTGATCGTCCCTAGATATTGTCCAAAAAATAATATTGCTTTAGCTTGATTCGGACTAACGATCGTCAATGAACTTAAAAATAAAGCAGAGATTATCCACAACACAAAACCAATCGCAATCATACCAAAACGTTCATCTGTTACCCCCATGTAAAAAGAATAACTACCAATAATAAGTAAAATAATCAGCACGACTAATGCAATATAGCCATTGACATGAAACGTTTTTTTCTCTTCCATCACTTTCCCCTACCTTCTTTTCCTATTTAATAATCCTATGGTACTCCTCTTTATTCTTTCTAGCAATAGTTAGGAAAAGATAAAAAAGTTGCTTATTTATTGGTTTAGATGTAAACTTACTTTTAGTAAGTTAACTAACAAAAATAATTATCAACTTGGAGGTTTTATATTATGGACACACATATTCGCGGTATTCATCACGTTACAGCAATGACATCAAGTGCAGAAAAAATTTATCGCTTCTTTACGGATATTTTAGGTTTGCGCTTAATAAAAAAAACAGTTAATCAAGATGATATCGAAACATACCATTTATTTTTTGCCGATGATCTTGGCTCTGCTGGAACTGATATGACCTTTTTCGATTTCCCAGGTATTCCTAAAGGAACGAAAGGAACAAATACGATTTCTCGCACTTCATTTCGTGTTAAGAATGATGCAGCTTTAATTTATTGGATCGATCGCTTTAATGAAAATCAAATTGACCATGGCGAAATTCAAGAACGTTTTGGTAAAAAATATTTGGAATTTGAAGATTTTGATCAACAACGATACCAATTGATCTCTGATGAGAATAATCAAGGGGTCACAAGTGGTACCCCTTGGAAAAAATCGGATGTTCCTACTGAATACGCTTTGACAGGATTAGGTCCTGTATTTGTAACTGTAGCTGATTTTGATCATATGCAAAGAGTTTTGATTGAGGTTCTAGGATTCAAGTTAATTGATGCTGAAGGACATTTCCACTTATTTGAAGTAGGCGATGGTGGTAACGGGGCCAGTATAATTGTAGAACATCGAGATGACCTTCCAGAAGCGCAAGAAGGTTTTGGCAACGTTCATCATTTAGCCCTTCGCGTAGCAGATCAAGAAGCGTTACGTTTTTGGATCGATAAAATCAATCGTCTGCAATTTCCGAACTCTGGATTTGTTGAACGTTTTTACTTCAAATCTGATTATTTTAGAGCTGCTCCTCATATTTTGTTTGAATTAGCTACTGACGGCCCTGGTTTTTTACAAGATGAAACCTATGAAACGGCTGGAGAAAAGCTCTCTTTGCCTCCATTTTTGGAAAGTAAAAGAACAGAAATCGAAGAATTCGTTCGTCCTTTCGATACTTCCGATGCAAACAAATCACGTTGAACACGAAAGAATTGGGGAAAATCTATGTTGCATTATCCGACAAACAGGCTAACATCAAAACAAGCATATAAATTTTTATCCGGCAGTATTATTCCAAGACCAATCGCTTGGGTAACATCAATGAATCCGGATCACGGAACAATCAATGCTGCGCCATTTAGTTTTTTTAATGCTGCTGCCTCAGATATTCCGTTAGCAACTTTATCAATTCTTAGACAGAATGGTTCAATTAAAGATACTGCAAGAAATATTCTAGACACAAAGGAGCTCGTGATTCATTTAGTCAATGATCAAGTTGTTGAGTTGATGAATAAAACAGCTGCTTCCTTAGAACCAGAACAAAGTGAAATAACGATCAATAAGATAGAAACTATTTCAAGCAAATCAGTCGCTGTACCTGGAATCAAAGCAGCACCCATTCGGATGGAAGCTCGTCTCCATCAATATGTCCCTATTAAAAATCATGAAGAACAGGTCATTACTGATTTATTTGTTGTCGAAATCACTGATTTTTATTTTACTGATACTATTTTTGATAAAGAAAATGAGTATATTATACCAGAAAAATTTAAGCCAATCGCACGATTAGCTGGTCATACATATGCTCATATTGATAAATTATTTGATATAAAAAGACCAGATTAAAGAAAGCGGTCGAAACAAACACCCATGAAGGTTATTGCCCTCAGGGGTGTTTGTCTCAACCGCTTCTTTACTATTCTATTGTTTGATTCGGTCGTAAATCAACGAGTGGTACATTACCATCTAGAACACCACTTGGACTTTTCAGTTTGAATACTTGTAAACGTTGATCAACTTCTAGCGTCATTTCTTCATCTAAATACCGTTTAGAATAGTCCTTGATGTATACTGCCCCAATATCTGAATCAAGAGTTAGATCAAAATCGGATGTATCTTGTAATTGATCCAATATCAATAGACGAAAACTTGTATCCAATGAACAAACACCCATTCTTGAATACTTACCCACACCATCATCTAAATCTAAAATCAGCACCGCTTTGCTTTCAAGATACGGAGTCAATTTCAACTGTGCTTCATCACTAATTTTTAAGAACATCTAGGCTCACTTCTTTCCTTATTTTTGCACTAAGCCTAACACCTAAATAAGCAATTTTCGAAAGATATGCACTAGATCTTTATTTACAAAGAGAAGGTAAATTCTCTATCTACTCAAGTCAGTCTCTGATACTTGTCTGTTAGGAACTCTTTAGATAGTTTAACATAATGTTGAGCGTTTTCTTTATTTTTACGAATTTCTTCTCTCGTTAAAGGACGGACTACCTTTGCTGGACGGCCAAAAGCTAACACATTTGGTGGAATTTCAGTTCCTTCTGTGATTAAAGAACCTGCCCCTATCAAACTGTTTTTCCCGATTATTGCATGATTTAAAATGGTCGAGCTCATCCCAATCAGAGCGCCATCCTCTACTGTACAACCATGAAGCATACAGTGATGCCCAACGGTCACATTTTCACCAATCATGACAGGAGCCTCTTGATCAACATGGATCACTGTACCATCCTGTACATTACTTCCTGCATCAATGGTAATTGTATTGTTATCCCCTCTTAATACAGACTGAAACCAGATACTGGTATCTTTCCCCAGTACTACGTTGCCGTAAACATCTGCGCTTGCTGCAATAAAATACTCTTTTGTCATACCGATCACCTCTTTTATTACGATTATTATATCAAACTTAGATCGATTCTGTTGTTGAAAAGATTCTTCATTATAAAAAAAGGAAAGAACACCTAATTCAGTGTCTTCCCTTTATATTGGTTACTCATAATCGCCATCTTCCGCGAATTGACTATTATATAATTTTTCATAAAAACCGCCTTGTTCTAGCAGCTCATTATGAGTTCCTTTTTCAATAATTTCTCCCTGATTCATCACCAGAATCAAATCAGCTTCACGAATCGTTGATAAACGGTGGGCAATCACAAAGCTAGTGCGCCCTTCCATCACTCGTTCCATTGCTTTTTGGATCAAAGCTTCCAAACGAGTATCAACTGAACTTGTCGCTTCATCTAAAATTAAAATTCTTGGATCAGAAATCACTGCTCTAGCAATTGTCAACAATTGTTTTTGCCCAAGAGATACGTTATCTCCTTCAGAGTTGATTTCCATTTCATAACCATCAGGCATTGTTCGGATAAAATGATCAACATTGGCTGTTTTAGCTGCATCTACAACTTCGTAATCAGTTGCATCTAGTTTACCAAAACGAATATTATCCGAAATCGTTCCTTCATATAACCAGGCATCTTGTAATACCATACCGAAAACTGAGCGAACATCGCTACGATCCATTTTCTTCGTATCGATGCCATCTATTTTGATTGCACCATCATTTACATCATAAAAACGCATCAATAAATTGATTAATGTGGTTTTTCCTGCACCAGTTGGACCAACAATTGCCACCGTTTGACCTGCTTTTACTTCAAAATTCAAATTTCTGATCAATGGTTTCGCTGGATCATAACTAAAGCTAACGTTATCAAACTGAACTGAACCTTGAACATTTTCTGGTAAAGGAATATTTTGTTCATTCAATTCTTCTTCAGGCTCATCTAAAATTTCAAAAACTCGTGTCGTTGCGGCAGATGCACTTTGTAAGGCCGCTGACAACTGGGTAATATTTCCCATTGGTTGACTAATCTGCCAAATGTATTGAATGAATGCTTGCAGTTGACCAACCACGATCACACCCGTAATAACATAGTAACTACCCAAAACAGCCATACCAATATAAGCACTATAGGCCGTCATCTGTACAAGTGGAAGCATCAAACCAGAAATAAAGGCTGCTTTGAACCCAAAATTATTTAGATTATGATTAACTTTTTTAAACCCATCTAAAGTCTCTTTTTCTCGACCATAGAGTTTTAATACACTAAAACCAGTCATATTTTCTTGGACATAACCATTTAAATTCCCTAGCGCATTTTGCATACCTTGGAAATATTTTTGAGAAATACCAACGATCGTTTTTGAAATCAATAAAGATAATGGGATCATCACAATCGAAATCAGCGCCATCAACCAGTTAATATAAAACATCATCACAACCGCCATCACAATACCAAGAATTGCTGAAACAATATTGATAAAGCTCTGCTGCATTGCATTACTAACTGCATCCACATCATTGGTTACGCGCGATAAGATATTTCCTTGTTGGTTTTTATCAAAATACGAAACAGGCAAACGATTGATTTTCTCATCGATATCTCGACGCAAATCACGCATAGAGTGTTGGACAACAGTTGCCATCAAAAAGCCAGATAAAAATTGTGCCGCACAATAACCTAGACCAACAATCAAGATCCAAATCAGACATTGAATGATATAGGAATAGTTCAAGCCTTCTCCTGCAGCAACATTATTACTGATTTCAGTAATAGGCAAACCAGAAACATACGGCAAAGCCGCATTAAAAGCAACGGTCAAAATCGTAAAAATAATGACTAAGATAAACGTGCCTTTGTAAGGACCGATATATCTACCTAAACGTCTAATAGAAGAGAGTGCCTTTTTCATGCTAGTTCCTCCTCTGACAATTGAGAAGCAGCAATATCATAATAGATAGGACAATTCTCAAGTAATTCACGATGGGTTCCGATGCCTACGACATCCCCTTCATTTAAAACAACAATTTTATCTGCATGCATGATCGTTCCTACACGCTGTGCTACAATCAAAACAGTTGATTCTGTTGTTTCTTTTTTCAAACGTGCTCTTAAATTCGCATCGGTTTGATAATCTAGTGCTGAAAAACTATCATCAAATATATACACTTCTGGACGACGAATGACCGCTCTAGCAATCGCTAAACGTTGTTTTTGTCCACCCGAGAAGTTTGTTCCGCCTTCTGAAAGAAGTTCATCGTATCCATCAGGTTTTTGTGAAATAAACTCTGTCGCCTGTGCAATATCGGCTGCTAACTCCATCTCTTCAATCGTTGCATCTTCTTTGCCATAACGCATATTTTCCGCAATCGTTCCTGTAAATAGCAACGCTTTTTGCGGAATATAACCGATTTTATTGCGTAACGCGCTAAGTTTATAATCACGAACATCCACACCATCTAGCAATACTTGACCTTCTGAAACGTCATAAAAACGCGGAATCAATTGAATCAATGTTGATTTTCCACTCCCAGTACTACCGATAAACGCGACAGTTTCCCCAGGGGAAGCTGTAAAACTAACATTACGGATCACCGGACTCTCTGAGTGCCCAGGATAAGCGAATGTTACATTCTTAAATTCTAAGTATCCCTTTGTCTTAGTCTCTGTTACCCCTGTTTCATTTTCACGAATCACTGGTTCCATATCAAACGCTTCTTGAATACGCCGAGCTGAAACAGCAGCACGAGGGTACATCATGAATACACTGGCAAATAGCATAAACGAGAATAATGCATGGAATATATACTCAATAAAGGCAATCAAATCTCCAACTAATAAGCTACCTTGATCGATTTGCAGTGCACCATTCCAGATAATCAAGACCATGACGATATTAAATAAGAAGAAAAATCCTGGTTGGGCTGCTGCCATCAAACGGAAAAGGCTTTTAGAACTTTTCGTATAGTCTTCATTCACTTTGCTAAAACGGCTTTCTTCAAATTTTTCGTTTACAAAGGCACGAATCACTCGTAAACCAGAAAGATTCTCTCTTAAAATGCCATTGATTCCATCCAAGTTTTTTTGCTGCTTATTGGATAACGGCTCAGATACTTTAGCAATCAGTACTACAGCGATTAAAAGAAAGGGCAATGCGCCTAAAACAAACCATCCCAATGAAGGACTTGTTCGCATAACCATATATAAACTGACAAAAAACATCATTGGTGTCATAAAACCAATGCGTAAAATATTCCCCATAAACAACATGATTTGATAAGCATCATTTGTCGTTCTTGTAATCAACGATGATACCCCGATTGTTTCATATTCACGATGGGAAAAAGTCTGTACTTTTTCAAATAGATCATCACGAATATCACGAACAATATTCGTTGTCATTCGTGCACCAAAATACCCTAGCATGATATTCATTGCCACACCGACAACTGTGATTCCAATCATTAGCAATCCCTGCTGTTTAACATAATCATAATCATTATTTTTAATCCCAACATCAATCATTCGTGCTAAAATCGTCGGTAATCCTAGTTCAATCAATATAAATCCAAAAACACAAATGAAATCTAAAAATAATAATTTCTTATATCTCATCGTGTAACGCCACATCAATTTCAATCAATCATCTCCTATTTCAATTTTTGACCCAGTACTTTCACTATAGCATAAAACCAACAGCTAGGTAAATTATATTTAAATGAAAATCCATGACTTTCCACCTAAATAATCAACCGAACCATTTTACTATGGTATAATGAAAATTACTTTAATTTTTGTATCAAAAATAGAGGAAAGAGATGGATCGACTCAATGAAAAAAATACTTTATATTGCTCTAGGCTGCCTCACCTTCTTTCTTGGAACCCTAGGGATTTTCTTACCGATTTTACCTACAGCAATTTTTTATATTTTGACAGCATTTTTCTGGATGCGCAGCTCTGATTCTTTATATTCAACATTTGTTGAATCGACTTATTATCGAAAATACATTCAAGAATCTATTGTAGAAAAAAAGATTACGCCACTAGGTCGGATAAAATTATTTTCAAGTTTGTTCGTGGTTTTTGCTATTCCTTGTTTAATCGTTCGAAATCCATTTATGACAATTACTTTAGCTATCATCTTTTTACTGCATTTAGTTGCTCTAAATGTGTATTTTAATAAAAAAAATAGCTCTACTCTAAAAGAACCTAATGAACAATAGTTTTCTTTAAGTCACAAGTCTGTTTCTATACTTATTCACTATTTTATGATAAAATACGGTTAATTGTTGTACACACAACACAACGGACGCTTGAAAGAAAGTACAGATTCCATAAAACAAGTCACATGAAGCAAAGTCGAGGCTTCATTTCATCATCAACGAATGTTCTTGGTGACAATTGTCTTTAGGGTGGACGATCACCTCATTTTGTTGTGTTCAAAATTACAGTAAGAAAATATTAAAATAAATAATTAACTGCTTAAGCAGATAAAGGAGAAGAAACGATGATTTATAAAGTTTATTATCAAGAAACAAAAACGAGAAACCCAAAAAGAGAAGATACAAAATCAATTTATGTAGAAGCTGAAAACGACGTGATCGTGCGTCAACAAGTAGAAGAAAATACCCCATACAACATTGAATACATTCAAGCACTTGATGAAAATCATTTAGCTTATGAACAAGAGCACGCGGAATTCTCTTTAACGGAGTTTTAATATGAAAGTAAATATAAAAAACAACGAAACTGGCGTTTTTGCGATAGGCGGTTTAGGCGAAATCGGAAAAAACACTTATGGGGTTCAATTTCAAGATGAAATCATCATTATTGATGCTGGAATCAAATTTCCAGAAGATGATTTGCTTGGAATCGACTATGTTATTCCAGATTACAGCTATATCGTTCAAAATCTGCATAAAGTCAAAGCGTTAGTTATCACTCATGGACACGAAGACCACATCGGCGGTGTCCCTTACTTATTACGTCAAGCGAATATCCCGATTTATGCTGGTCCATTGGCTTTAGCTTTGATTACTAACAAATTAGATGAGCACGGGTTATTACGCGATGCCGAGTTGCACGAGATCAATGAAGATACAGTGATTCGTTTCCGCAAAACAGCAATCAGCTTTTTCAGAACAACTCACAGTATTCCTGATGCTTTAGGTGTGGTTGTTAAAACACCATCCGGCAATATTGTTGCCACAGGGGACTTCAAGTTTGACTTTACCCCAGTTGGTGAACCCGCAAACTTACATCGTATGGCAAAATTAGGTGAAGAAGGCGTATTGTGTCTACTATCTGATAGTACCAACGCAGAGATTCCAACTTTTACAAAATCAGAAAAAACAATTGGCTCTTCTATTTTGAAGATTTTTGAAAAGATTGATGGAAGAATTATTTTTGCAAGTTTTGCTTCTAATATTTTCCGTCTACAACAAGCAGCTGATGCCGCTGTTGCAACTGGACGTAAAATTGCGGTGTTTGGTCGTAGCATGGAAAATGCGATCGTTAATGGTGAACATCTAGGGTATATCAATGTACCAAAAGGCACTTTTGTTGACGCCTCAGAGCTCAATCAACTCCCTGCTAATGAAACGATGATTTTATGTACAGGATCTCAAGGTGAGCCAATGGCCGCTTTGAGTCGGATCGCTAACGGAACTCACCGTCAAATTTCGGTCCAACCAGGTGATACAGTGATTTTCTCAAGTTCACCGATTCCTGGAAATACGACAAGCGTCAATCGTTTGATCAACTTGCTTTCAGAAGCTGGGGCTGAAGTTATTCATGGAAAAATCAATAACATCCATACCTCAGGACATGGTGGTCAAGAAGAACAAAAGTTGATGCTCAGCTTAATGAAACCTAAATACTTCGTACCAGTTCATGGTGAATTTAGAATGTTGAAAATCCACGCATCATTAGCACAAGATGTTGGTGTTCCTGCTTCCAATTGTTTCATTATGGAGAATGGGGACGTATTGGCTTTAACAGCAGATGATGCTCATATCGCTGGACACTTCAATGCGAATGATGTTTATGTGGATGGTAATGGTGTCGGTGATATCGGCAACGTTGTCCTACGTGATCGTAGAATTCTTTCTGAAGAAGGCTTGGTTCTAGCTGTAGCGACAGTTGATATCAAAAACAAAGAAATTTTAGCTGGTCCAGATATTTTATCTCGCGGTTTTGTCTATATGAGAGAATCTGGCGAAATGATCCATGAAGGACAACGCATACTGTTCAATGCGATTCGTGAAGCATTACGTGATGAAAATTGTACAGAATCAAAATTGTGTGATGCCATTACAGCGGCTCTACAGCCGTTCTTATTTGAAAAAACAGAACGTCATCCAATGATTTTACCAATGATCATGACTTCATAATGTTACATTCAAGGTAAAAGTGACCTGCTCCAAGAAATAAGAGTCAGGAGCTACTTTTTCCACCGTTTACTTATTTTAAGGGGCTGAGCGATAACTCTTCGAGTTATCACTCAGCCCCTTAAAACTAGAATAAATAGCGAAGCAAAGATGACTACTTCGGAAATCCTGGTAAAATACTCCCTTAGTCACCAAAATGGAAAAACAATTATCGTGCCTTCATTTTTCCCTCCCCTATCTTAGCTTTTTTAAGCTTCATTATTGACCACTAAAACATTAGCTTTCGTATGATTGACAACGTAAGCAGTCGTCGAACCGACCATCAGCCGCTCAAAGCCATTTAAACCAGTTCTTCCAATAACGATTAAATCGATTGGTTCTTCAGACTCTGTAAAATCAGCGATCAGTGTTTTTGGATAACCATACATAACATACGTAAATACTTTAACTACACCTTGTTCAAGAGCTTTTGATTCTCTTTTCTTCATTTCTTCTTCTTCTTTTGAGCGAAGATCTTCCATCAAGGTGCCCATCGACATTGTTAGTTCTCCAAAATAATTGCCCATCTCTTCAATAACAGACAATATGTGTAAAGCAGCACCATTTCGTTTGGCAATTTTTATGGCTTCCTGAAAAGCATTTTCTGATTGTTCAGAACCATCTACAGCAACTAAAATATTCTTGTATGACTCTCCCATGATAAAAAACCTCCTTCTTTGGTACATTCATTATACTACAAGAAAAGGGTTTCAACAAAAATACTGCCGCATTAAAAACTTTCTTCTTTACACTTCTTGTGAGCCATGATATAGTAATCATGGAATTTCGTTATCAGATATCGTTGCCTTTCATAAGAATCAAGAAAGGAGAATTATTATGACATTTGGTAATAAAGTATTAAAATACCGTGTAGCACTTGATACAAAGAAAAATTTGTTTATGGCCATCGATGCAAATGACCAAACAAATGTAGCTTATGGTATCACGATTACACAAGCAGTAAAAGAATTGAAAAAATCTATTTAAGGAGTTATCAACCTAAATGAGCGATTCAAGTTCTAATACGATTTAAAGGTGTCTAGTGAATGTTACTCACGGATGCCTTTTTTGTTTTAAATTTAGCTATTTTAATCCTAATTAGGACTTTTACTTCGCAATCTATTTATTCTCTACATAAATTATTAGATATAAACTATAGGCATTTCAATCATGAGGGTTACTACGCTCCCATTTGTCGTCTGGTGCTGTTCAACATCTGCTTTGGCTATAATCATAGTGTTTCACAGCAAAAAAAACATCTAGCAAATTTGCTAGATGTTTTGGAATGGATGAATTAGTTTTTTACAACGTTAACTGCTTGAGGTCCACGATCTGAATCTTCAACGTCGAAGCTTACTGATTGGCCTTCTTCGATTGTTTTGAATCCTTCACCTTGGATAGCTGAGAAATGTACGAATACATCGCTACCGTCTTCGCGAGAGATAAATCCAAATCCTTTTTCTGCGTTAAACCATTTTACTGTTCCTTGTTCCATTCTTTTGTTCCTCCTCGTGCTTAAGCACTAAATATTGTAACATTGCCCGTGTACGATAGAGGGTTTTAAAATTAAAACTTCTATATTGTCCCAAACAAGATTACACTAACATTGTACATGCGAACCCTTATTTTTGCAAGAAATCTAGTTAGTCTGCAGCAAAAAAATTTTCTTCTCTCATGCTGGTGTAAACTTGTTCTCCAATAATGATATGATCTAATACTTCAATCCCCATCATCTTTCCACATTCCTGCATTCTTTGAGTGAAATGAATATCACTTTCTGATGGTGTCGGGTTACCAGATGGGTGATTATGTGCGAGAATCAAACGTGCTGCAGAATACTTCACTGCACTGCGGAAAATCTCTCTAGGATGAGCGACAGACTGGTTTAATGATCCTTTGAACACGGTCTCTTGCTTAAGCACTTCATTTTTAGTATTCAAGTATAAACAAACCAGATGTTCCTGCTGAAGATCTTGCAATTCGTAAATTAAATTTTGTGCAATTTGATAACTAGAAGAAACCTTTCCTAATTTCAACTGAGTACTTTGCTGGATTCGATATCCAAATTCAATCGCTGCCCTCAGCTCAATTGCTTTGATGCGACCAATCCCTTTGATTTCCATCATTTCAGTCAATGTCGCGTTTTTCAACTCATATAAATGATTGAAATAATTCAAAAATTTAGACGCTACTTCCATCACATTGCTATTCTTGGAACCTGTTCGTAGTATGATTGCCAACAATTCTTGATTTGATAAAGCTTTTTCACCTACAACTTCTAACCGTTCTCGTGGTAAACAATCTTCTGGCATTTCTCTGATAAATAGTTTCTCCTCTTTGATCAAAAATCACTCCTTTATGCGCTTCTACTAAAAGATACGTAAAGGAGTGAGGATTTTATTTTTTTAAATAATCTGGAACTTGCGTTAAACTATCGAAAATTTCTACTGTTTTTTCTTTGATTTCGTTTGTTGGCATTAACAAATCGGGAACCATAATTACAGGAACACCCGCTGCGTGTGCAGCTGATACACCATGAAATGAATCTTCAAAAATCAATGTTTTTTCCGCATTCGTTCCTAAGTGAGCTAATGCTTTTTGAAAAATTTCTGGATCTGGTTTTGCTCTAGTCACATCTTCTGCTGAAACAATGCCAGAAAAACGCTCCTTGATCCCGGCTCCATCTAATAGTAATTCAATCGCTGGACGAACATTACTTGAAGCGACAACTCTTGGAATCTCTTGTTGATCAAGAAAATCAAGTAATTCCAAAACGCCTTCTTTTAAAGGCACTTCTCCTGATTCAAAAACTTGGTAAGTATCGTCATAGGACCGTTGAATAAACTCATCGACTTTTGCTTTACCGAAATCTTGATAGATTCGATGATAGTTTTCTTGAACCTCTTCATCTGACACCCCTAAAAATTCTAAATAAACCTCTTTACTATATGGAAAGTTCATCGCATCTGCTATTTTTTGCGTTGACTGATAATAAATCAACTCAGTATCAAATAATAAACCATCCATATCAAAAATCACGCCATCGATTTCTTTCATTCTTATCCTCCTAATTGAAAAGCTGATTGAGCTCGTTAAGCTTTATATTTTTCTCGTTAAACTAGTTCCCTTCACCAGATCCTAAATTCATTAACAATTCCCTCACCTGCGATACAAAATAAAGTGATCCTGTCACTAACATCAAATCATCGGCTGACATTTTTTCTAAAATCTCACCTAATCCAAATTGCCACAATGAAACGATTTCCGTTTTGTCATCTTCAAAGTGTTCCATTTTTGTTAACTCAATCGCTCTAGGATAATCAAAGGTAGTCAAATATAAATGAACATTAGGCACTCCTCGTAAAATAGTAATCATCTGATCAATATTTTTTGAAGCTAGTGCAGAAAACAAAATATGGATTTCACGATTAGGAAATTCTTTTTTTAAATTTTCGGCCAAGCGACGCATCGCATGATCATTATGCGCACCATCTAAAATAATCAACGGCTCATCACTAATTTTTTCCATACGAGCAGGCCACTGAGCCTTAGCTAACCCTTGGCACACATCTCTGTCTGTAAAATTGATTTTTCTCATCTCACAGTAAAGATAAAATAGCTCGATAGAAACTGCCGCATTCTCAACTTGATGACGGCCTAATAATGGTACTTTGACTTTAGATATTTTGCCGGCTTCACCGTAAAAATTAAACGTCTCACCCCAATTTTTATCTGGATGTAAATACTCAGCTTTATAATCTTTCTCGTAGCGGTATACCTTACTATGTTGTTTGCTTGCAATTTCATCGATCACAGCAAACGCAGCCGCTTCAATATTTCCAGTCACAACTGGAATTGACTCTTTAATAATGCCAGCTTTTTGAAAAGCGATTTTTTCAAGTGTATCCCCTAAAATTTCGGTATGATCTTTTCCAATCGTCGTAATTGCAGTCAACATTGGTTTTACAACATTGGTACTGTCTAATAAACCGCCAAGACCAACTTCTACAATAGCGATATCAACCTGTTCATCTAAAAAATACTCCAAAGCCATAGCAGTTAATGTTTCAAATTCAGTGATCCCTGCGCTACTAGGCGTTTGATCCATCTCTTCGATCAGCTGTTGATATTTTTCTACATACTGGATAATATAGCCATCTGAAATCCCCTGCCCATTGATAGCAATTCGTTCGTTGAAATGCTCAATATATGGAGAAGTAAAGGTACCGACTTTCAATCCTAACTCTTCTAACATACAGCGCAAATACGTTACTGTAGAGCCTTTGCCATTTGTTCCTGCAATATGAATCGTTGGAACTTTTGTTTCAGGATGACCAACTTTTTTTAATAGTGCTTCCACACGCTCAAGACCTGGTCTGGAACCAAAAGGTAGTCTACTATGAATCCATTCGATTGCTTCTTCTATCGTTAATGACATCTTATCAACTCCTCAATACCCATTATATAGAAAGCAGAGAAGCTTTTCACTAATTAAAGTCTATAAATCCATAAATGTTCAATTGTGAAAAAAATATTGTGCTATTTTATAAAAAAGAGTAAACAAATAGCTCATCTCTTTTAAATAAAACCTGTTGTGCTAAAATAAACAGGGTTATGTGTACGAAGTCCTTATTGATTTTTTTGCATCAATACTTGATCCCGTGATAGACTAGATTCTTAGAGCGTTTCAAGCACCGTTCCATTTATAAATAATTCGTTTCAAAATAGCATTGTTGCAGGTAGTTCGTTTGATTTACAAGGATTGATTGAACCTTTATCCTAAAACAGTTATAAATCATTAGAATAGAGGAGCAGTATAAAAATATGTTAAACAAAAGAAAAAATGTATTGATTAGTTGGAGTTTTTTCCTACCATTCCTATTATTAATTATCCTTTGGTCAATTTTAAGGTTAGCCCCTTTTGGAAATAATAATCTCTTAGTTAGCGATTTAGGGACACAGTATATGCCTTTTTTAAGTTCACTTAAGCAATTTTTCCAAGGAGATACCTATTCACTTTATTCGTTTTCTGATGCGCTTGGTGGAACGATCTTACCGTTAAGTGCCTACTATTTACTAAGCCCTTTCAATATTTTAGTGCTGTTTTTCTCTTATGAACAGTTACCGATTGCGATCCTACTGATTATTACCTTAAAAATTTCACTAATGGGTAGCTCGATGTTTTATTATCTCCACAAAACATATAAGGATTCTACATTATCTACATTGCTTTTTTCTACATCCTATAGTTTATGCGGTTTTGTAACGGTATATTGTTTGAATTTCATGTGGTTGGATGCCCTTATTTTACTTCCATTGCTAGTTTTAGGTATACAGCAACTATGGGATCATAAAAAGTATGGACTTTATTGTGTAACATTATTTTTGTCGATTGTGACCAATTATTATATGGGGTACATGCTCTGTATTTTTGCTGTATGTTATAGTCTTTACTGGTATTATCAAAAAAATGAAGTATCTAAAAAGAAATCAGTCTGGCACTTTATCAAAGAAGGACGCTTATTTTTTCTGACTTCTTTTCTTACGGGGATCAGTACAAGTTTTATTTTGATTCCAGCTATCGAAGGAATGTTAGCAACAAAGAAAACAAATTTCGAGTGGCAAACATTTTTACCTACACCTAATTTCGGTCTTAACTTTCTATCTCAATTGGGCCTTGGCAGTGTAAATTTTGAATGGCGTTTAGAACATTTACCAACGATTTTTTCTGGAATCTTAATGTTCTTATTATTTGTTGCATATTTTCAGCTGACCGCCATTTCTAAAAAGGAAAAATGGGGAGCCGCATTTCTGATTGGATTTATTTTCTTAAGTTTTTGGTTGGAATTAGTGAATACAATTTGGCACATGTTCCAAAGTCCAGCTGGTTTTCCCTATCGTAATACCTTTATCTTTAGTTTTTTAATCATAAAATTTGCCTATGAAGCCTTTTTGAAATTGAAAGCTGGTGCAAAACTAAGAATCATGATCCCTACTATTCTCTCTGGACTGCTGCTCATTGGTTATGTTGCTTTGAAATTTTCTGAAGAAAAAATATTTCTTTTGTCTGATTACTATTTTATTATCAGTCTGCTTAGCATTTGGCTTATCTTTAGCTTGATTATGTTTAGCCAGAAATTCAGCGGTGTAAAAAGAGTCTGTGTTTATGGATTATTATTTTTAGTCGTTTACTCAGAATTAGTCTTTAATTTTTGGGTTAGCTTTAAGGACATTCCTTTTGGTAATCAAGAAAAGTTTGCGCAAACCTTTCAAATTCAAGATAGTATTATTTCAGATTTACAAAATAAAGAACCCAACTTATTTCGACTAAAACAAACGATCGATTCTGATGCTGCTGGTTACAACGAGAAAAACAATGGATACAATAATCCGATTTTATATGGGTATGCTGGTGTCTCAAGTTACACTTCTACTTTGGATGCAAAAACGCAAGATACACTTCATGCTTTGGGTTTATATCAAAAAAATGATCGCAGAATCGCTTATGTGGATGAATCAAAAGTGATTAATTTACTTTTGAATGTATCGTATCAACTAACACCTGAAATAAAATCGTATCAAAAGAACCTTTCAAGTGATTCATCTACAAATGTTTATAAAAATCCTGAAGCAATCGGCATGGGCTTTTTAGTGCCTTCATCGTTTAGTGCTGTAGAACTAACAAAAAAGCAGCCTTTAAAAAATCAAGAAACAATTTTACAAAAAATCCAACAAAATAAGCAAAATTATTTTCAAGACACTCAAAAAATAGTTTGGGAAGCCCCCACTGATAATCAGTACACACTTACAACAAAAACAACTGCTAACGGTGAGTTGTATCTATATGCGCCAGAAATCAATTGGAAAAAAATAACATCTTTTAAAGTAAATGGGGAGAACATTCAGCCAGCCGTTTTTATCGCAACCAATCAGCTATTTAATCTTGGCTACTTTAAAAAAGATACTACTATCCAATTGCAACTAGAGTCTGAAAAAGAACTGGAAGACCAAACGATAACATTAAAAACATTACAGCAGGAAACCTTTGATTCATTGATTACGAAACAAAAGTCAAAAGCAATCCAACTTAATCAACAGACCTCTGGAACCTTGACAGGTGAAATAACGGTTACAGATTCTAAAAATACTTTGCTCTATTTGGCGATACCTTATGACAAAAATTGGCAAATCACAGTTGATGGAAAAAAAGTTAAAGCAATATCGGTCTTAGGTAATTTTACAGGGATCGACTTAGCTGCTGGAAAGCATCAAATCACGATGCACTATCAGCAACGAAATTTTATCTTAGGCGTTTTGATTAGCATTTCTGTTCTTTTCAGCGTATTATTTTATCAACTATTAAAACGTTACAGGAAACGAAAATCAGCGTAAAAATGAGAGGAATTTGCAGTCATGGGGGCAAGAATTCTTAAGCGAATCATCTATATACTGCCGATTATAGGCGTCATCTGTTTTACTGGGCTGGTTATTTATGGCTATTCCAAAGGAATTTTCCATTCTGTTGAATCCTTACAGAATTTTATCAAACAATTTGGCGAGTACGCTGTGTTTATTTTTATTTTTCTACAGATACTACAGGTCATCGTGCCAATCTTACCAGGTGGTATTTCAACAGTTGTCGGCATGTTGATGTTCGGTAATATTCAAGGTTTGCTTTATAGCTATGTTGGTTTGATCATCGGTGAAATCATTGTTTACTGGTTAGCTCGTTATTATGGCAAGTCCTTTGCTCGGCTGATTTTAACAAAGAAACGTTATTTGAAATTTGAAAAAATGTTGGATCGTCCAGAAAAAGGAATCAAGAGACTGATGATGCTTACTTTACTAGTCCCATTTGCACCAGATGATCTAGCTTGTTTAGTAGCAGGACTGGCTGAGCTTCCTTTTAAGGAGTATATGAAGATTCTGTTGATTTTTAAATTTTGGTCGGTTGCCACTTATGGCTATGCGATCTTGTTCTTGTTTAATCGATTTTTGATTCATTAAACATACTTATACGCAAGTACGATTTTGATACTAGTTATCAAAATTGTACTTGTTTTTTTTATTAGTTTATCTCTCTGATTCATTTCACATCTTATTTTCCAAAAAAATCATACAGCATAACAGTCACCTCCGTCTTTCTTCATCTGTTATTTCCCTCTTTCCATTTAATGAAATCAAGACAAGATTTATTTTCTATTACTTTTTATATCTCATTTCAAATAAGTTATTTTTAATTTCCAAAAAGTATAGAATTAATTATAAAAAAAATGGTATTATTAACACAACCTAACTCGCATAAGGAGGTGAAAATATGAAGAAAATGGGGATATTAGCTAGCATAATTTTTGGGGTCTTACTATTTATATCTGCTTGCGGATCTAAAAATCAAACAGCTACATACACTCTAAAACAAGACGATGAAATGGTAACGATTCAAAATATTTATAACGAAGATACAATCTTAAAACAAACTGTTACAACAACGATTCAATACAAAACGATGGGTGTAAAAACAAAAGCTAAGGCGGAAAAATTATTGCAGCCAAGCAAAGAACTATATGCTCATAAAAAAGGAATCAACTATGCAATTGATTTTAAAGATAACAAAGCCGTGGAAACAATTGAAATTGATTTTAAAAAATTTTCTCAAAGCAATGCCAAAATGTTACCATTGATTTCTTTACCTGATGGTGATTTAGATTCAGCAAGTGAAAAACAAAATGCAGACAAACTGATACATTTAGGATTTGAAAAAAATGACTAAGCTACAAGAGGAGGAATTATGAAACATAAACAAATGATCAAGGGGCTAATGATCACAGGGATGATTGGTCTTTTGTGGTCCCAGTCTTCCATCGTTTTAGCGGAAGAAAAAAATAAATTTGCCACTAAGATATCCGATTCCACTGAAACAAAACAGTTAGATGAAACAGACTCCACAGATGAATCCATTCCGACAACGATTGAGATTGTTAGCGAAAAAACATCGTTAGAAATCAATGAGACCCTTTCACTCATTGCCAAGATCACTTCAGAAAATACAACAATCAAAACAGTTACTTGGACGACGAGTGATGAAACAATTGCAACAGTTTCTGATACAGGAGTCGTAACAGCGAAAAAATCTGGAAGTGTTTCTATTACAGCAAGTACTGCTAACAAAAAAACAGTTTCAATACTGTTGACAATCTCCGAAAAAAAAGAAGCAATTACAGGTACTTACGGAACAGTTCCTTGGACATGGGAAACAGAGTCACAAACTCTTATTTTTGGAGAGGGAAATTTTCCAGCATCCGACTGGGTAAATGGAATTCAATCAAAAATTGAACATTCTTCTCGTCTAGACGGTAAAAAGATTAAAAAGATCGTCTTCACGAAACCCGTTGTAGCGAATAAATATTCTGACTATTTATTCTTTGAATTAGGAGAATTAGAAACTATTGATGGGCTGGAGTTATTGAACACAAGTCACGTGTCTGGAATGTCTTATATGTTTGGTGCAGCATTTGGTTCAGGAAATAAACTAAGTACGATAAATGTGAGCAATTGGGATACCAGTAATGTGACCGATATGTCTTATATGTTTGCTTCTGCTAGCAATCTGACAACTATTGATGTGAGTAGTTGGGACACTAGTAATGTCACGAATATGTTTGCTATGTTTAGAGATGCAAGTAGTTTAACAACTTTAGATGTCAGCAAGTGGAATACCAGTAAAGTATCACGTATGGCTGACATGTTCCGCGGCGCAGGTAGTTTAATAGCACTTGAGACAGGAAATTGGGATATCAGCAACATAACTGATATGTCCTATATGTTTGAGTATGCTAAGAGCCTGACCACCCTTGATGTGAGTAAGTGGGATACGAGTAATGTGAAAAATATGTTTCACACGTTTAACTTTGCAAGCAGTCTAAAAGTTCTTGATGTTAGTAACTGGAATACAAGTAATGTGACCAACATGAGGAATCTCTTTTACTCTACAAGCAGTTTGTCAGTTCTTGATATCAGTAAATGGCATACGAATAATGTGACAGATATGGCTTATATGTTTGGTTGGACAACTAATCTAACAACCCTTGATGTAGGTAATTGGGATACTGCTCAAGTTACAAATATGCAAGCAATGTTTCTTCATACAGAAGGGCTATCCACTCTTGATGTCAGTAAATGGAATACAAGTAATGTGACAGATATGGCTTATATGTTCCGAGGTGCCAGTAATTTAACAGCTCTCGATGTTAGCAATTGGGATATGGGCAAGGTCCAAGATACATCCTTCATGTTTTATAATGCAAAAAATCTGAAAATGCTTGATGTGAGCAAGTGGGATACACATAGCATTGGATATATGCAGAATATGTTTAATTTCACTTCAAGTCTGATAACACTTGATACAAAAAATTGGGATACTAGCAATGTGAAAAATATGGCCCACATGTTTGATGAAGCTAGAAATTTACGAACTATTGATGTAAGTAACTGGAATACAAGTAACGTCTACAGTATGACTAAAATGTTTTATAACACACGAAACTTAACAGAAATCGATATAAACAAATGGGATACGAGAAAAGTAACAAAAATGGAGCGACTATTTGCCTATACGAATTCTTTAGATACTTTGGTTTTAGGTGAAAATACCTTAAATATCCTAAAAGAAGCTAGCTTTCCAGAGAAAAAAAATACTACCTATACTGGAAAATGGGTATTGGTTTCCCCTGACTGCCAAAACAGTTATTCCAGTAGCGCTGACTTAATAGCCAACTACGATGGAACAAAACCTGGAAAGTATATTCGGGAAAAGTATGGGGATACCACAAAAGTTTCTGGAATCGAGTTATCTCCTTCTACTTTAGAGTTGAGTGTTTCTAAAGAAGTAGCATTACAAACTAAGATTATACCTGCGACCGCTAATAATAAAAACATCTCTTATACCACATCAGATAGCTCTGTGGCAACTGTTACAAAAGAGGGTGTAGTGAAAGGTCTAAAAAAAGGAACAGCCGTGATTACTGCAACAACCAACGATGGTAATTTTCAAGCAAAAAGTACTGTGACTATTATAGAGCAGAGCTCTTTCTTGATCGATTTGTTCTATTTAGGAATTGATGATTATGTAACAGGTAGCATTGATACAAATTTATCCGCTAAAAAGGTTCAACTCATCATAAATGATGCGTTAATTACGACTTCGACGATCTTTAAAGATGGCAGTTTTGAATTGGATACAGATGGTATGATCACTAAAATCACTGATAAAGTCGAAGTTATTGCATTAGATCGAAAAAATAAAGAATTAGAACGGACAACTGTAGCTATAGAAGAAAAGTCCTATGCTTTAAATGTTGATCCATACACTTTGTACGAAGATACGACCGTCACAGGGCAAACAGATTATTTCCATACCCATGTAGCCTTAATCATCAACGGCGAAGAAATAGAACGGAAATTATTATCATCAGCAAGAACGTTTAGTTTTGATACAAAAGATTTAATCGATTATGCCGATGATGAAGTTGAAATCGTTGGGTATCGTTATGAGACGGAAGTTACTCGTCAAGGAGTGTCGATTCAAGAACCTACAATAGAAATGGATCTAGCACCATATAAAGTAGATGACCCCTACGTAACTGGTAAAGTAACAGGAAAATCTGCTACCTCTGTTCGTTTATACGTAAACAGAAGACGACAACAAACCGCAAAATTAGCCGAAGATGGGGCATTTAAGCTGTTGGGTGTTGCTATTTTATCACCAACAGATAATGTAGAGATTGCCGTTTTAAATGAAGAAGGAATCGAACTACAACGGTTCTCTGTTGATGTTACTAATTAAGTAACGGAATAAAAAAATAGAGGAGACATCAGAAAAACTGATGTCTCCTCCATTTTTTATCTTTAATTCACTGTACGAAGTTGCGCAATTCGTTCTTTCACAACAACTTGTTTTTCTAAATAATCTTTCTCTTTTGCTTTCTCAGCTTCCACAACATCATCCGGCGCATTCGAAACGAAACGTTCATTCGCTAATTTTCCTTGCACGCGTTTGACTTCTTGTGTCCATTTCTCTAATTCTTTCTCTAGACGAGCAATTTCTTCTTCCACGTTGATCAAACCAGCTAGTGGCAAGTATAGCTCTGCCCCTGTTAAAACAGCTGACATCGCTAGTTCTGGTGCAATAATATCACTTGAAATCGTCAACTCTTCTGGATTACAGAAACGCTCGATATAATTTGTGTTTTGGATCAAGAATTTATCCACTGCTTCATCATTTGTTTTGATTAGCAATGTGATTGGTTTAGACAGTGGTGTATTCACTTCTGCACGAATATTACGCACTGCGCGAATCACTTCTTTCAAGACTTCCATCCCACGAGCAGCTGTTTCATCTGAAAATTCTTCATGAACAACAGGATAATCGGCAACAACTAAGGATACACCTTGATGCGGAATATTTTCCCAGATTTCCTCTGTCACAAACGGCATGATTGGGTGTAATAGACGTAAAATTTGGTCTAGTGTGTGTACTAAAATACTACGAGTTGTTTGTTTCGCAGATTCATTTTCACCGTAAAGGATTTCTTTACTCATCTCGATATACCAATCACAGAAATCATCCCAGATAAAGTTATATAACTGGCGACCCGCTTCGCCAAATTCAAAACGATCGAATAAGTCTGTCACACGCGCAACTGTTTCATTTAGACGTGTCAAAATCCAACGATCTGCTACCGTTTTTTCACCGCTAAAGTCAATATCTTCATAAGACATGCCTTCAACATTCATGATCACAAAACGACTAGCATTCCAGATTTTGTTGATAAAGTTCCAAGATGCATCCATTTTTTCATAGCTGAAACGCATATCTTGACCTGGTGTAGAGCCGTTTGACATAAACCAACGTAATGCATCTGCTCCGTATTTATCGATCACTTCCATTGGATCAATTCCGTTACCTAAAGATTTACTCATTTTACGTCCGTCTTCTGCTCTGATCAGCCCATGCATCAAAACATTTTTAAATGGCGCTTTTTCAGTAAACTCTAAGCTTTGGAACATCATACGGCTAACCCAGAAGAAGATAATATCGTAACCTGTTACTAATGTACTTGTTGGGAAATAACGCTGATAATCAGCTGCTTCCTCATCTGGCCAACCCATTGTTGAAAATGGCCATAATGCAGAACTAAACCAAGTATCTAATACATCAGAATCTTGTGTCCAATTTTCTGCATCAGCTGGTGCTTCCATGCCAACGTACATTTCACCCGTTTCTTTATGGTACCAAGCTGGAATTTGATGTCCCCACCATAATTGGCGTGAGATTACCCAATCGTGAACATTTTCCATCCAACGTAAGAATGTTTGGTTAAAGCGTGGTGGATAAAATTCTACTGCATCTTCTGTGTCTTGATTTTTGATGGCTTTTTCAGCAAGGGGTGCCATTTTAACAAACCATTGTGTGGATAAACGAGGTTCAACGACAACGCCAGTACGTTCTGAATGTCCAACGCTATGATTCATTGTTTCGATTTTAATCAAGCGACCCATTTCTTTCAGATCAGAAATAATCAATTTACGTGCAGCGAAACGATCCATCCCTGCGTATTTACCAGCTAAATCGTTCATAGATCCATCTTCATTCATGACATTTACGCGAGGTAAATCGTGACGGTTACCAACTTCAAAGTCATTGGGGTCATGAGCTGGCGTGATTTTTACCACACCTGTTCCAAACTCCATGTCCACATACTCATCAGCAATGATCGGGATTTCTTTATCTACTAAAGGTAATGTAACTGTTTTGCCGATCAACGCTTGGTAACGTTCATCTTCCGGATGAACAGCTATCGCAGTATCACCTAACATGGTTTCAGGACGAGTCGTTGCGATTTCCACAACGCCTGTGCCATCTGTCAGTGGATAACTCATATGGTAAAACGCACCTTCGATATCTTTGTGGATAACTTCAATATCAGATAACGCTGTTTTCGCTTTAGGGTCCCAGTTAATGATATACTCACCACGATAGATCAAGTCTTTTTCATATAAAGAAACAAAGACTTTGCGGACAGCTTCAGACAAGCCTTCATCCAAGGTAAAGCGTTCACGGCTATAATCTAAGGAAAGCCCCATTTTTGCCCATTGTTCACGGATATGAGAAGCATATTCTTCTTTCCAATCCCAGACTTGCTCTACAAATTTTTCACGACCTAAATCATAACGGGAAATATCTTGTTCTGCTAATTTTTCTTCAACTTTCGCTTGTGTTGCAATACCAGCGTGATCCATCCCAGGTAGCCATAATGTATCAAAGCCTTGCATTCTTTTTTGGCGAATAATCATATCTTGTAACGTCGTATCCCAAGCATGACCTAAATGTAATTTCCCCGTAACGTTTGGCGGCGGAATTACGATAGAATAAGGTTTTGCTTCTTTGTTGCCATTTGGTTTAAATAAATCTTGATCTAGCCATTTTTGATAGCGTCCTTGTTCAACTTCTGTGGGTTGGTATTTCGTTGGCAGATTTTTTTCTTCTGTCATACAAGTTCCTTCTTTCTGTTTTTAATTCAAATGAATGCTGAAGCGACACTCTAAGGTCACAACGCTTCTTATCAGTCGCCTTATACCGTTCAACATCAGATTGCTTCACAATCTGCGATGAACATGAAAAAAGCCCTAAAATACTTTCGTATTTTAGGGCGTATAGACGTTATACGCGGTACCACCTAAATTGTGTCTGAAAAAATCAAACACCGCTTCATTCGTGAGGTAACGATCACTACTCGAATCATCTACTACATTCAAATCATTGACTCCCAAGCTACCTTCTTACTGGTTATGTGAAAATCTTCCACCAAATGATTTTCTCTCTAGGACGATGCCAGTAATACTCCTCTTGATCATGGTCTTTGCTTCATTTTAACATTGAAATGAGCGATAAGTCAATTTGAACTACACTTACCTTGTGCAAAAGAATTCTCACACAAGTATTTCATTTCTACATGCTGTGTGCTTTAGTATTAGGTAGACTTAAAGGGGGAATTCACATGTTAGAGAAAATGAAATTAGAACAATATTTTGACTATTGTCGCTATCAAAAAAAACTGGATAGTAAAACACTAAAAGCCTACAAAATAGATCTTCGACAATTTTTTGAGTACATTGAACAAACTGATGTTGACTTGATTAATCGGTCAACTATTGAACATTATATACAATTTCTAGCTTGTTCTTATAAAGCGACTTCCATCAAAAGGAAATACGCTTCTTTAAAAACGTATTTTAGCTATTTGGTATATATGGAATTTATTTCCATAAACCCATTTACTAACATAAGACTTCAATTGAAAGTAGAGACTATCTTACCACGAGTTTTTTCTTTAGATACATTGGAACAACTCTTAAAAACTGCTTATTCGCAATCTTACAATCCAGTACATAAGCAATCTTCTTTTCAAAGATTTTCCACAGTTCGAAATATTGCTGTTTTAGAGCTTTTATTTTCGACAGGAATCAGAGTTTCTGAATTATGTAATTTGACTATGGAGAATACAGATTTGGCGAATCAAAAAATTTTAATCAAAGGAAAAGGTTCCAAAGAACGCATTTTATACTTATCTAATCAAGAAGTCATCACGGCGATGAAAAAATACGTTGCACTTCGTGATCACTCTAAATCTGATTGTCCACATTTTTTCATTAATCGTTTAGGAGAACGACTATCGGAACAGTCTGTTCGAACGATTATTAAGAATATTGGGAGAAAAGCAAATCTATCTGTTCGGTTAACTCCTCATATGTTTCGGCATACACTAGCTACTACACTTTTGGATGAAGGCGTAGATTGTCGGTATATCCAGAGCATTTTAGGTCACAGTTCTATAAAAACAACGGAACGATATATTCATGTGAGTTTAACGATGCAAAAAAATGTTCTGTTGAAGAAACATCCTAGACATCATTTTTCGTTTGGTTGATAGTTGTGAATGTGCATACTCTGATATACCACCTTATGAATGAAGGATAATAAGCAATTATCGGAGGTTGAGTGTAAGGATGAAAAAGAAGAGTGAGATAAATATTCTATTTTTAGCTAAATATGCACCAAAAAACATAGCAGAGGCAATACCAGAAAATATCTATGACAAAGTTTATGCGCAATATCATCATAAAGTTTATGAAGTTTTAACGAATAACTATGGAAAGATTGTGTCTACAACTGATCCTGGTGGAATCCTACATTTGAATACAGAAGTCGACTATATTTTTTCTTTATATAATAAATTTCCAATCAGAAACTCTGAAATTTTCATCTCTTCTGTTTCAGAATACTTGAAAATCCCTTATCTGGGTGCTTCACCAAATATAAGAGCTTTAGCTGAAGATAAACATTTAGCTAAGCTCCTGTCAAAGCATGAAGGAGTTCCCACCGCCCAATGGAAAACATACAATGTGGACCAAGCGATAATTCCCCCTGAGTTTGCCCCTCCTTATTTTGTAAAACCAAGGTTTGGTGCTGCATCTGCAGAAATTGATGAATCGTCTATTTGTGCATCTTGGGAACTTGCAGCAAAGAAAATAAATGAACTTTACAAAAAAGATATTGATGTCATTTTAGAAGAACAAATCAAAGGGATTTACTATACTTGTCCAGTTTTGAATAATTTTGGAGCACCTCTTTTTTTAACACCCATAAAAGAAACTTCCACTTTAAAAGATAACGTGGTGACACATCAACAAAAGCGGAAGATTCAAGGGGGGTTATCTAGAGAAATTAGTTCAGACACAACCATTAATCAGATATTATTAGGGTTTTCAAAAAAGTTATTTAAGCAAATACAGCCACTTGATTACACCAGATTTGATTTCATCGTTGATGAAGACACTGGTATTCCTTCTTTATTGGAATTCAATGTTTGTTGTAATCTCGGAGAACGTTCAACCATTGCTCAAAGTTCACTGGCTTCTTCCATTTCTTATGAAGATTTACTAATTAATATTGTTGATTCCAGTATGAGCAGGCAAAAATTGATTTCTTCTTCAGAATGTCACCAGCTTTAATGGATCGACATACCAATAAACCAAATAACAAGGTTGATAAAACTTTTGCCATTGCTCAAAAGATATAGATTCATCAAATTCTTCATGACACAACAATTCGATCAGTTGTTGTGTCTGTTTTGGATATTTACGATCTAAAAACTTTTGACAGTTCTCAATACATTTATTTATGCCATCTGTCTGACAACACTGCTCTATAAATAATCTGTTAATATAGTATTTTTGTCGTACTCGATCAACAGGGTGTTCTTCAACCCTTTCTTCTAGTTCCGTTATTTGTTTTAAGGCGAGTTCTTTATTTGTAAGCAATGTAATACATGCCTGATTTATATCAGCAAATATTTCTGGCATACTATCTTTACTTTGTTTCTTTGCTAGTTTGAAATATCGAGTCGCATAAACCATTTTTTCATTGTAAGCATAATAAATCCCTAAATCATTAAAAAGAGCATAAGAATGATGAGTACCATATTTTTGCAATAATATTTCTGCTTTCCCCAGATACTTGTGTGCTTTTTCAAGGTTTCCAATTTGACAGTACTCTTTGCCTTTATTACATAAGGTAGTAGCATAGCCGAAACTATCATTATGTTGTTCAAATGCTTCTGAGGCTTGAGTGTATATTTGTATAGAGTCATCAAAAAGAAGAACAGAATTACGTAAAAGGTAGCCAAAATTAGCTGATTCTTTAACCCACGAAACACACTCCTCAAATATTCTTTTTGCCGTTTTCGATTGATTAAGATGAATATACGAACTAATCAGATAAGATAATAGAAGACATTTTCTATCAATTGATTTTGTTTGTTCAATAGCTTCTTCAAGTGCTACAACGGCTTCATCTAACCTTCTACAGCGATTTAATAACACCCCTCGTAAATTTCGGTAATTTTCATCTTTGTTGTTCTCGATCTTTTCTAAAAAATTTAGCGCATCAGAATACTTTCTCTCTTTACAATAGATGATACAACTTATTAGGCAATCTTCTTCCATATCTGGAGATAAATTAGCATCTTGAATTAATTCTTTTGGTATATCTTCTCCTGTTGTCAGCATGATATCTACTAATCTTCTAGCTATATTTTTTAGTTGATCACTATCTAATTTTTTGCCGATTTTATAATAAATCAAAAGACCTTCTTTATTAATCAACGAAAGATTCATCCCATTAAAATATTCAAGAATAGTATCCTCATATAAATAAGAAAGTTTTAGATTCAATTCAGGTAAAATACAATCCAGAGATACACAAATTTGAACTTCTTGACACCAAGTTTTCTCCCCTTTTATTAAAACGACCCCTTGGGATTGAAGTTTTTTTAAATCTTTATCTAAATCCTGCGAGCCATAAATTTGGGTAATATCTTTCACTAATGGTAATTGAGTAACAATTTCTTGAAGAAATTGTTTAGGTAGACTTCCTCCGCTATAGTACAGTACTTTTAGCAATTCTATTTGAATGCTGGTGTATTCTTCAACAGTTGCTGTTTCTTTGCGAATGTCTTTAACAATTTTATGAATATTTTTTTTGTTACTTTCTAAAATTTTTTGAGCTATTGGCTCAGATAACTGTTTTTTTGTAATTAGCTCAGCTAGTTCTTGAATGAGTTTTATTTGAGGCTCTGAAAAATCAATGGTTGTGTGCTTGATTTGATATTCTTGGATAAAATTTTTTAACTTTAAACAATTATCATTTTCCTCTGTTTGGATAAAAACTAGATGAAAATGTTTAATCTGGCTTAATGAAAGTAAAAAGTTAAAATACCGCTCATTGATATTTTCCATATGATCTAAGAATAAGACAACATTCTTAAATTTTTCTACAGATAATCTGTCTATAAAGTAGTTTTTCAAACATGTTTCGAGTAATAACTCATCATACTCGTTATAAATGTGTTTAGCACTTTTTTTACTACCTACGTGCTTGAGTAGAGAAGCGCCGTAAGGTAAAAAATCTAAGGCTGATAAAACAAGCGAACCTTCTCTTTCTCCATACTCTTTGTCTACATATTTTTTGAAATCCTCATTAATTTTTTCATAATCGGAAGAGCTCTTTAAAATAAATGCCGGGAGTTCGCAATCGCTATCTAACAGTCGATATAATAATAAAGAATCTTTGTCTTTCTTTTTTTCTCTATAAATAAAATTGCTTATAAAAGAGCTGACTCCACAAGCCTTTACTGCCTCTATAATACTAATTTTCGTAGAGTCACTAGCTATGCTTTTTTCAAGCTTCTCTCTTTCTGCGTCTCTATTAGCATAATTAGTTACTTCTCTCATCCTTACACTCAACCTCCGATAATTGCTTATTATCCTTCATTCATTTTTATTAAAAAAATCTTCTATCCTTTAACTACTGAAACTAACCCATTATCACTCACCGCTCTGCAACAATCACTGTATACTTCAATAAATGCGTAAGCTGGGTTCATTGCTATGGCTCTTGCTTTTTCCATACCACTCGGTAATGTCTCCCCTTGCTTATAGTGCTCTATAATTCGACCACTTAGGTCAACAGTATGAACCTCATAAGGAGCACCTAAATAACATTTCGAAGCATAACCTAATAACAGTCCTGATAACTCTACTTCGGGAAATTCTTTAGCAATTGCGCCCAAAATATCATCTACCTTGTTTTGTGCAATGGTAGCCTCTCCACTGTCCAGATGGCTAAAGTTGTCCAAATATTCTTTACTACGCATACGCCTCAACACTTTTTCAATTTGAGCATCTCCACTGATGGCCATCGAGTTACTTTTTGTATTAGCACTAAAAACGGAATCAAATTGACTTTCATTTGTTCTATTAAGCAATGGTTTCGGCATTCTATTTCACTCCTATCAAACTAAGACTTTCCTTGTTTTTTGAGATTGTTGTTCTCTCATTGAAACTTCGCTTCCAATTGGTTTTCCAGATGCCGGGACTGCTCTTGATTTTCCCCATTCTCTGATAGACTCTATTTTCTCTGGACTTGTTTGAGATAATGGGACTACATTTTGGAATATTTCTAGAATGGTTGTTTCATCCAAACTAAAATTATCTTGGGCTAGTTTATTATAGGCAAGTTCTCTGACTGTAGACTCCAAATCAGCACCAGTAAATCCATTGGTTAATTCGACGATTGACTCTGCTAATTGACCTTCAAAATCCAGTTCCAAATATTTACGCATATAAATAGAAAGAATGTCTTTTCTTTCTTCTGCTGTTGGTAAATCAACAAAGAATAACTCGTCAAAGCGTCCTCTACGTAATAATTCTGAGGGTAATAAACGAACATCGTTTGCCGTTGCAACAACAAACACTTGTTTTTTACTTTCTTGAAGCCAGAACAAAAACTGTCCCACCATCCTTGTCGATACGCCTCCATCGTTACCAGACGTAGCACCAGAAAGTCCTTTTTCAATTTCATCTATCCACAATATACAAGGTGAAACATTTTCAGCTGTTGTTAAGGCATCTTTCAATTGTTGTTCAGATTGCCCTACATAACTCCCTTGTACAGTTGCAAAGTCTAATCTGTATAGTGGTAATTTCCAATTCGCAGAAATAGACTTTGCTGAAAGTGATTTACCGCATCCTGGTACCCCAACAAGTAAAATCCCTCTTGGTGACTGTAATCCTCTTAATTTCATTTCGGCTCTTTTCTCTGGAGCTAACAATGTTTTTTTTATATCCAACCATTTTTTTAATCCCTCTAGCCCACCAACATCTTTTACACTATCCTCGACTTCTATTTTCTCTAAGCCAGAAATATCCGAAAATAAGCGATCTTTCGCATATCTTACTTCATCCATATCTGATTTTTTTATCGACTTATTCGCAATCAAGGAAGAGATAATATTTTCAGCCTCAATCCGTGTAACTCCCGATAATAAAGACGCCGCTTCACGAACATCCATATCATCCCATTCAATTAAAATCTCTGATCGGTATTCGTCAATAAATTCTTTTATAATCTTATGCATATCCTCTTCATCTGGTAAATCAACCTTGATCATCATGCCTAGTCTTTTCAACTGATTCCATACAGGATTCGTTGAAAAGATAACAATAGAACCACCCGTTTCATTTGCTAAGGTTACTAAATCTAAAAGTTGTTTTGCTTCAGAATTATCATTGGATAGATCGGGTACTTCCGTTAGTATAAGAGTCAGATTCTGTTTCTTTTTCATTTGTTCACTCATGAAATCTATCGCTGCATAATAGGACTTATCTTCTGTTAAAAGTTGCTCACTTGTTAGTTCATAGATTCCTTTTGATAATGTATGGACATAAAAAGGCAATGATAACTCTTCTGAGACGCCTTCTAAAATTTCCAATGTTCTTGCTCGTTCAATCGTATTAATTACCACTAACGGAATACGCGCAATCGAGTACCTTTTCATCAAATCTTTGCATTCATTTATACTCCCCATAACAGTTGCTCCTCTAATTTACTTTATGATTTTTAACAATACTCAACATTTTTCCTGAGTAATCGCTTTTGGCACTATCTTCTAATGACTTTTGTATATTATCAGCATGTTCTCTGACTAACACTTGAAAACGTTCTTGCTCATCTTTGGGAATGGCAGGAATCGTCACTACTTTTCCAAGCTGCTGCAACTCTTTTCTAAGACTTAAAAGTGCTTGAATATAGCTGGCTTCGTTTCTCACACCCATTGATTGATTTTTATGAAATTTATCAGTAGCGCAAACTAAACGATAATTCACAACATCAAACAATTGTTTTGTAAATCTTTCAGCAACCCCTGACTGCCATTCTATTGTTCCAAGTTTCATCGCTTCTAACACTTCATTATCATTACATGCCTCTTTCAATAATTGAAAACATTCTACCCATTCTTTATAAATTGTCGGACTTTTCATCGCTTTCTTTTCCTTCTTACTACGATTGTTTCTGGTGGAACAACATCCCAATCTGGCAATCCCATAGCAAATGGATTCTCTTCGGCTTTATTTTTTAAATCGCTATTCTGCATTGTAGTTAGCTGTTTCTCACAGTTATTACAATAAGTTGAAGCCTCGTTTATTAAATTTTCACATTTTAAACATTTCTTCATTTTTTATTCCCTCATTCATCTATTTTTATTCGACGAATCGATCCTGATAGTTTTTGTACATACTGATCTGGCGAAATTTGTTCAAGATAGTCGATTACTTCGTTTCCTCTAGCATCAGCCAATTCAAACTCCTGTCTAAAATCAACAATTTCTGCCAAAATAGCACGGATAATTTCTTTACCAGTTATAATCTGCTGATCGTATTCACTTTTTACTTGGGCTCTAACTTGAGTCATCTTCTTTTTCTCACTGACCGAGCTACTTGCCACCCAAATGCCGGCAATAGCTGCTAAAATTCCAAATAATGGATTACCTGTGATCATCATCAATAAGCCGATTCCACCGATTACAGCCCCGATTTGTACCCCATATTCACGAATAACTGGTAAGACTAAACTTGCAAGCTTTTCATCTCTTTTAGATGAGATAAACTGTTCATAATCTGCAAGTACCTCTTGTTCACCACTACCATCAGTTGATATAAAAATAAATTTATTTACTTCACACTGAATTTTAGTTGGAACTTTGGCCCTATTTTCTGCTGCGACGTCATTATAAGCATTGATGATCCAATTTTTTGATAATGCAATTGCAAATTTTTGAGTGGAAACACTTGCGCCAGAATTTTCTGGCTTCATAGCAGCATCCGTCAGCAATTGTGAAAAATCTTTCTTAACAGTAAAATTCGTTTCTTCTACCTGAATTCCTCTTTTAGCTGCCTCTTCGTCACCATTATGGTCAATTATTAGTTCATTTAATCTTTCTTTCTGTCTAAACGGAAGTTCTTCCTCATCAAATTCACTAACCAATGTAAAAAGGATATCATCTAATTGCTCTACTAACTTTTTCTTGGAAGCTTCTTTGTTGAAAATCCCTTGAAAGTAGTCCAAGATCACTTCATGTAAATGTGCTCCTTTTAATACAGCTTCTAGTTCAAGCCAAGTTGAACTATATTTCTTTAAATACGGATAATTTGAAGTCGTTTCAACTGGCGTATGTAGTTTAATCGCCTCAGACCATTGCACGATCAGCTGTTCTTCAAAGCCAGCTTTAGCAGATATATTTTCAAGCCAATCCATTAATTGCCTTGCTATCATCCCTTCAGTGTCCACACCCAGTAATCCACTTGCAAAGGCATCGATAATAATAATCGTTTCTCTGTTCAACTCTTCTTCATTTTGATTTGCAAAATAACGTTGTGTCCATTTCAAACTAGCAGCTTTTCTATCTGCTCTTCGACAAACTAAAGCAAATAACAAAGATGTCTTCTCATCATCTCGGCGAATCGCTTCCTTAATTGCTCTTTCTGCTAATTCTTGTTTGTTACTTATCCACGCTGAAACTGCAACTAAACAGGGGGCTAACCAATATCCTGGTGCTGATAACATCAACTCTTCCGTTGCGGTTTCTATAGTCTCTTTTCTTACAATCTCTAAATCATCTGCTTGTAAAACACCTGTTGCTGTTCTGCGAATTTCTCCATAGTGACCAAATTTCTTTTCAATTTCTTGCCTAATTTTTACTAATCTAGTTTCTGCCAATTCTAACTTATGTTGTTTATTGGCTTGTTGTACGTAGTCATGAAATTCTTTCGCCAATTCAGCCAATTCTTGATAGACAACTTGTACATTTCCATCTACTGTAGAAATCATTCCATTCATTGCATCAATATTATTATGAATAGCAGATAAATTATTTTCTATTGCACTTAAATTTGCCGTACTTATAACTCTTTCAGCCATTTTCGTCCTCCTAATCCTTTTTTCTAAATTTAATTTTAACATAAATAACCAACATTTTATAATTAATTTCAACTATTTTATAAAATAGAAAGAACAAATAAACGAAAATGACGGACATGAAAAGAGTTTACGGGTGGGGGACAAAAGTAAAAATTACTTTTGTCCCCCACCCTAAATGCGAATAAATGATGGAAGTGGAAGCAAGCCTCCACCGATATAGCTATAAACAAAAAAAGTAAGTGGAAACCAAAATACAGGTTCCACCTACTTAAAAAATCGATTATTTTAAAATTATACGACTGATTTTTATATTCACTACAAGATACTTGCTATTTTATCCAAAGCAGCTGCATAATCTGGTTCTTCCGCAATTTCTGTAGAAATTGCTTCATAAACAAGCGTTCCATCTTTATCAATCACAAAAATCCCACGAGCTAAACGGCCCATTTCAGGGATAAATAAACCATATGCTTCTCCAAAAGTTCCTTCTGTATCATGTAAAATTTCCATATCAACACCTTCAGCCGCACACCAATTGGCTTGCTCTTCTTTTGTATTGTTGGATATCGTGATGAATTTTACACCTTCAACATTTGCTGCTTCTTGATTGAAACGTTTTGTTTGTAAGGAACAAATTCTCGTGTCAATGTCTGGCACAACACTAATCAAAACTGGTAACCCCGCAAAATCGGATAGATTTACCATCTCGTCTTTTAAATTTTTTAATGAGAATTCTGGTGCTTGGTCACCAACTTCAGGTTGTACACCAATGATTTCTACTTCTTCGCCTTTTTTTGTTACTTTCATCATTGTCTTCCTCCTTTAATTTAAAAGCTGAATGAGCCACTTAGTATTAACGAAAAATAGGAAAATATAACTACGGCGATTTCTACCACATTCATATTTTATCTTTTTCTGAAAGACAGGCTCACGAAACTATATATTTAAGTTTCTAAAACTCAACAAATTAATTTTGTCTATCTCTACTTAGTATAGAGGAAGGGGGATCAGATGACAAAGTTCTTGCTTTCTAGCCTTATTTACTCGTGAATGTTTCATCAAAATAAATCAAAGTCTGCAATTCTGTTGTTAAATCAATATACTGAACATTCACATTATGTGGTACAGTAACACGATCTGGTGCAAAATTCAAAATCGCAGTGATTCCTGCATCTACAATTTTATCAATCGCTTCTTGTGCGTATTGACTTGGCACCGTGGATATCGCAACGGTTACACCTGTTTTTTTGACTTCTTCTGCTAAATTTTCCATTGGCTGAATAGTAACATCGTCTATTGCTAATCCCACAAGATCCTCTTCCGTATCAAATGCACAGACAATATTCAGATTTTCATTTCTGCGAAAATTATTTTTCACCAATGCTTTACCTAAATTACCACAACCAACTAAAGCAATACGTTTTTCTTCCTGGGTATTTAAAATATGGCTAAATACGTCAATTAAATAAGGTACATCATAGCCATACCCGCTTCGACCCAACTCACCTAAGTGCGAAAAATCACGACGAATGGTAGCTGATGGTACTTGGATCACGTCACTGAATTCCCTTGACTTGATTCGAGTTACACCAGAATCACCTAACATTTTTAAATAGCGTAAATACAATGGTAAACGTTTAGCTGTTGCTTTTGGCATTGCTTTTTCTTTATGTACTTCTTTCATTATTCTAGCCCCCTTGTTACTTATTTCACATATATAGTTTAGCATGCTTAGGGTATGTGAGCAACTTCTTTGTGAAAAAAATAGCAGATATTAGAAAAACCTAATAAAAAAGAACAGATTCGATAGCGTTATCAAGTCTGTTCTTTCAACCTTTATAAGAAATCAGAAAATTCTTCGTTTTGTTCATTTCGTTCAGTTATTTCACTAACTTTCAATCCTGCCATTGAACGAGCCATCAACCCTTCAATATCCAAACGTGCTTCATAAGCTTGCGCTTTTTCTAGTTTTGGTCTAGTTTTTGGTTGGGGTGGGGCAAAAATTGTACAGCAATCTTCAAAGGGTTGGATTGCTAATTCAAATGTATCGATTTTTTCAGCAATTTCAATGATTTCACCTTTATCCATTGCCACAACTGGTCGAATAATCGGTGTTGTCGTTACTTCATTGATTGCGACCATGCTTTGTAATGTTTGCGACGCCACTTGTCCTAATGACTCACCATTGATGATTACTAAGCCTTTTCTCGCAACACGTATCGCATCAGTCAAACGCAACATCATTCGACGTGTCACAGTCATTAAGTATCCTTCTGGCACAACTCGTTTGATTTCTTCTTGAATTTCAGTGAAAGGCACTTCAATAAATTGGATACTGCCTCCGTATGGCGCGATTTTTGCTGCCAAATCTTTTGCTTTTTGTAAAGCCTGCTCACTTGTATACGGTGGGCTAGCAAAATGAACAGCTTCAACTTCTACCCCACGTTTCATTGATAAATAACCAGCTACTGGTGAATCAATCCCACCCGAAAGCATCAACATACCACGACCACTTGTTCCAACAGGTAAACCGCCAGCTCCACGAATCGTTTCATATGAAAGATAAGCCCCTTCTTTACGAATTTCCACACGAATTTCGATATTTGGTTTTTTCATTTGTACAGCGATTTCAGGGAAAACTTCAAACACAGCACCACCAAGTTCTCTATTCAATTCATTCGTATCCAGCTCAAAACTATGATCTGAACGTTTTGAAGTGATTTTAAACGTTTGTCCAGGCTGATAGGCAGATTTGATAATAGTTTGAACCATTTCACGAATCGCTGGCATTGTTTTTTCCACACGGACACTAGGAGAAAAGTTTTGAATACCGAAGACTTTTTCCAGCTTAGGTAAGATTTGAGCACTATCTTCACCATTTAATATCAGATGCATCCGATCTCGATCAGCGTGAATTTTGACAGCAGGAAAATCACCCAATACTCTTTTAACATTTTGTGCTAGTTGGGAAATAAATATTTTTCTATTTTTCCCTTTCGTTGAAAGTTCGCCGTAGCGAACCATTATTTCAGTATAGTTCACAATTTTTCAGTCCTTTTCTATTAAGTTCGATTTTTTGAACTTCTCTTAGCCAGTCGTTCATTTCCTCGTTTAAAATTAAAAGTTATTCTTGCAAGTAACTATTGTTGTTCTTCCTTCGCAGCCTTTTGTAAATCTTCTACAAGATTTTGGGCTTCTATTCCTTTAACAACCATAATTTGTTTTCCATGGTAAAAAATAAACAGTTACAGTCCTTATTTTTTACCATGAGAATACTTTATTTGTAACTAAATCATCTAGTCCTACCATTTTCACACGCTAAAATTTCATTGTTATCCATTTAACACCAAAAACTTTTTATATAATTGGTTAAAGATAATCATAAATTGCTCTGCTTCTGCAACCGTATTGCTTTCATCTAAGCTGACCCTAATAGCTGAGGTAGCAATTGAATCTGGAACTTTCATTGCGTGTAACGTACTGCTAGCGATTTTTTTTCGACTAGAACAGGCACTTGTTGTCGAGGTATAAATTTGTTTTTCTTCCAGCGCATGTACAAGTACTTCCCCGCGAATTCCTTTTAAAGCAAAACATAAAATATGCGGTGCAAAATCTGTGGTCTCTTTTGAAAAAACCGTTACGTTGGGATATTCTTGTAAGGCTTCGATCAAATAGCGACGGATTTTTGCAGTATGTTCTGGTTTTTCTGTTTTTTTATCCATATATAAACGTAGCGCTTTCGCCATGGCAACAATTCCAGCAACATTTTCAGTTCCACTTCTTTGATCATTTTCTTGACCACCACCATTTAGAAGCGGTGCAAGTTTACGTCCATGTTTCCAATAAATAAACCCTACGCCTCTTGGTCCATGAAATTTATGGGCAGAAAATGTTGCGAAATCAACACGAGGTGTTAACCATTGTTCTTGAGAGACTTTGCCAATCGCCTGAACTGCATCCACATGAAAATGAACCGTTGGATAATCAGCTAAACAATTACTAATTGCTTGAATTGGTTGAATCGATCCTATCTCATTATTCACTGCCATAATCGAAACAAGGATCGTATCTTTGCGAATCAGTTTAGCTAATTCTTCAACTTTTACAAATCCACGTTCGTCAACTGGAGCAATTGATAGTTCAAACCCATTTTCAGCTAGCTGTCTTGCTGTTTCAGAAACGGCGGGATGCTCAATATTTGAAATAATAATATGTCGACCAAATGTTTGTTTCTCTATTGCGGTGCCTTTTAATACCCAATTATCTCCTTCAGTTCCGCCACTTGTAAAAAAAATCTCATGTTGCTTCACGTGAATCAAATCGGCAATTTGCTTACGAGCTTGCTCCATCAGACGATTAGCTTGATTACCTAGGTCATGTAGACTTGATGGATTCCCAATAATTCGTTGACTGACTTTTACATATGTATCTAAAGCTTGAGGATAAATCGGAGTTGTTGCACTATTATCAAAATATATCATCTAAAAAACCTTCTTCTTTTGAAATTCTTTCCTATTATATACTTTCTATTTTAGTAGTTCAACCAAACAATCAGAAATCGTTCAATATAAATAGAAACAAAAAGACGAGACCATTGTCTCGCCTTTTTTATCAGCTCTCTTTTACATTGCATCAAGATTGTTGAAATAAAAATCTTCAATTCTTCTAAATGCTCCTGGTTCTACTCGTTCAAGTGCTGTACCAATTTCATCTAGAGCATCTTGATATCTATATTCTTTTGAAAATAGTTCTAAACTGTTTTCCATCGCTACACGAATTGCTTCATGTGTATGACGATAACGATTTGCATATTGCATCATTTGTTCTGTTAATGCCGCAGAGTTTACTAAATCGTTGGTTTTCTTATCTAGTAATTCCAAATCTTCGTTACAAAGATCAGATATTTTTTTGATTTCTTCCATATTGATACGGATGCGGTTCAAGGCTTTACTTAATTCTTCGATACGGTCTGTTGCGACGAAGAAGAATTCCAAGTAGTCAGCTGGTAATCCAGGCAAACGTTGTTTTTCAACATAACGTTTGATATTGCGCAAACGGAAATCATATTGATCGACTTTTTCTTGGGCAGCTTTTTCACCTTTTCGTAATTCTTTTAATGAATCATCGATTTCAACTTGTTGATTTTCGATATCATCCAAGATCTTGTAGCAGTCTTTAAAGAATGCTTGTACTTCTGAATATGGAACTGTATGTTCTTTCATTTTTGGTTCGAAATCTTCATAACGGCGAATCAATTCTTCGATCTCTGTTTGGAAACCTCTTGAACGCCCTAACTCGTTGTGATTTAATGTGTAGCTTTGTGAAGTATGATCTAATTCGATCATCAATTGACGATTATTTTTTAATGCATGGGCAATATAGTCACCTACGACTTTGCGATTTGTGATCACATATTTCTTCGCATTAATCTCACGCTCCATGATTTCGTACAAAGCGTCGATTGCGTTTGCAGTATCACGGTTTGCAACTTCTACTGCATCGACTTCTGTTTTTTCTAAATCAACTGTTGAATTTTTCACACGTTTTTGAACACGTCTTAATTCTTCTTCGAAATTCTTTTCAGGGAAAACATAATGATCTGCAAGCAGACGTTTGTATCCTTCTTCAATCTCTTTTAATTGATCTGGGAACGTTCTGTTTAATTCGTCGTAAAGCGGCGGAATACGTTTCATCACATCGTCTAGCTCATAAGTGTGACGTTCGGCGTTCTCTAATACTTCACGCGCTTCGATTGGATCTCCTGAAGTATTCAATGTAACAAATTGAGTAAATTCGATTTCGATATTTTTAATTTGTTTCTGCAGTTCAGGATAGGCAGAACCAAATTCTGATTTTTCATCATGAAGTAATTTACTGATCTCTTCGTAAACATCCAAAGCTTTTTGCACTTCAAGCGAGTTACGTTCTTCACTTTCACGCAATTCTTTTAATCCGTTACGGATGATTTCAACTTCTGATTCCATCTCAGCCATTGTTTCATCAGCTTCAGCAACTGCTTTTTTCGCTTTCATAAAACGGAAGGTTTCATTTAAATTTTCAACTTCAAAAATCTGACTTTCTAACTCTGCAAAAGAACGAGTAGAAATCTCGGTCCAACGTTGATTCCATTCTCTAAACGTGTTCTGACTTTGACCAACCATGTGCATCTTTTTGACATCATCGACCTCTTCGATCACCGGCAAGTCGAACAGTGCTTCTTTCCTCTTTTCCAGATCATCGAGTTTCATTTGATTTTTCTTTCTCATAAAATAACCAACTAAATACAAAACTGCTGCGATGATTATTATAGCTAAAACTACGATAATGATCAGATTATTCTTCATCCATGGTTCCTCCGTTTATTAGTCCATATATGATATGTAACGATTGATAAATAACAAAAATGCCTCTATCTACAGTTACACTATTCTCTTATCTACTTAAATTTCCTTAAAAACACCTACAGAAAATTATATCACAAACCAGTCGATCAAGCACTAACAATTTGTAAATTTTTAAGAAATGTTTTGACTTTGTATGATTGTCACAAATCTATGCCGACTATTAGTTAGTTTAACCGATTTTCGCTCTCTTTTGCAACTTTTTACACACATCGCTCAATGTATTAAGTTTTAAATCTGCTAATTGCTGATCCATCCCAAAGCGAGTATCTTTCAATGCCCACACTGTTGTTCCTGCATCGTAGGCTGAGCGGATCCCCTTTTCAGAGTCTTCAATTGCCAAACAGTCCTTAGGATCGACTCCTAATTCTTGCGCTGTGTATTCATATATTTCTGGCGATGGTTTACTTTTCTTAAATTGAGTGCCACTTATGATCGCATCAAAGTAGCTCGTTAGTTGGCCTACTTTCAATACTTCTTGAATCACATTCATCGTTGAGGAGGATGCCAAACCGATTTTGTAGCCTTTTCTTTTAAAAAACTGCAACACTCGTTTTGCATCTGGATCGATCAACCCTCTGTAGTCGATTGGATGTTCTGCTTTATATTGATGATAACGTTCGCTCAAATAGGCTTCATCATAAGCCGTATCGTTAGATTCAAGTATGATCTCCCATAAGCTTCGCATATCAGCTCCGATAAATAATGAAACAGGAATCTGTTCAATGGATAGATCATATTCTTTAAGGAATGCTTTTCTGCGCTGATAATAAAACGCTTCGCTATCAACAAGAACCCCGTCCATATCGAAAATTATTCCTTTATATTCTTGCGTCATTTTGGTGCTCCTTTTTTGACTATTCTTATTCAGCTCTACCAGTCTAACAAAAGTTTGAAAAAAAATGAAGAAATTTGTTGAAAAACTACTGAAAAGAACAAATAATTATCATTTTTGCAGTTGCTTTTCTGACCATCTTTCGGTATTCTTTTACTATTATAATGAAAAATATATTAAAATTAGGAGTGAAAAAAGTGAAAGTCACAAAATTTGGAGGCAGTTCGCTAGCATCCGCTACACAATTAGAAAAAGTTTTGCAAATCGTAAAAGAAGACGTTTCACGAAAGTTTATCGTTGTTTCAGCTCCTGGTAAGCGTTCTTCTGATGACACAAAAGTAACAGATTTACTGATTGCTTACTATAATGCCTATTTAAATAGTGAAAATACGAGCGAAATTATTGAGAAAATCGTTAGTCGTTATGAAGGGATTTTAGAGGAGTTAGCGATTGGAAAAGAAATTTTAGATGATATTCAACAAGCTATCCAAAAGTTATCTACTTTGCCCAAAGATAATAATCCGCATCTTTTCGATGCCTTTCTCGCAAGCGGTGAGGATAACAATGCAAAATTAGTTGCTTCTTTTTTCCAACAACGTGGACTAAAGGCTCGCTATAAAAACCCAAAGGATCTTGGACTCATCGTGTCAGACGAACCTGGTAATGCCCGTATTTTGCCTTCTTCTTTAAGTAAGATCAATCGATCTAAATCAACGGATGAAATCTTAGTGATCCCTGGTTTCTTTGGCTTTACAGAAGCAGGAGATATATGTACATTTTCCAGAGGGGGATCTGATATCACAGGATCGATCGTTGCAGCTGGTGTGGAAGCTGATATTTATGAAAACTTTACGGATGTCAATGGTATTTTTGTTGCTCATCCTGGAATCATCCATGAACCTAAAACAATCAAAGAACTGACATATCGAGAAATGCGAGAATTAGCTTATGCTGGTTTTGCCGTTCTACATGATGAAGCATTGATGCCTGCTTACCGTGCTAATATTCCTGTAGTTATCAAAAATACAAATAATCCTGAACATCCTGGTACATTGATCACAACTTCCAGAACAGTTAAACACGATCCTGTTGTTGGAATTGCCAGTGACCAAGGTTTTGCTAGTATTTATATCAGCAAATATCTAATGAATAGAGAACTTGGATTTGGACGTCGTTTGTTGCAGATTCTTGAAGAATTGGGGCTTAGTTATGAACACATGCCTTCTGGGATCGATGATATTTCAATCATTTTAAGGGAACGTCAGCTCACAATTGATATCGAAGAAGAATTGATGAAACGATTAGAACTTGAGCTAGAACCAGATGAATTACGGATCACCCATGGCTTATCTATGTTAATGGTGGTGGGTGAAGGAATGCGCCAACGAATCGGTGTCATGGCCGATAGTACTGCAGCCTTGGCTTTTAATAAAATCAACTTGGAGATGATCAACCAAGGTTCTTCAGAGGTCAGCATTATGTTTGGAATTCAAGAAGATCAGGAGAAAAAAGCGATCCAAGCCTTATATAAAACATTTTTTGAAGATTGATCAACTAGGAAACACAGAAACGCCAAATCTGGCACTTTCTGTGTTTTTTTTAAGAAAGCATTCTCATCAGCATAAGACTGGGGTACAATAAAAACAATCTACTACATATGAAAAGGTGGGAAACAACGTGATAGAATTGGTAGGCGTTAGTAAAAACTATGGAACAAAACAAGCATTAAAGGGTCTGAATCTAACAATTAAACAGGGAGAAATTTTTGGATTTTTGGGGCACAATGGGGCGGGTAAATCGACAACGATCAAAAGTTTAGTCAGCATCATTCAACCTTCTAGCGGTTCAATCAAAGTGGACGGTCTAGAATTATCGGAAAATCGACAAGCAATCAAACAAAAAATTGCGTATGTCCCTGACACCCCAGATATCTTTTTGCAGTTAACAGCAGGTGAATACTGGGATTTGATTGGTGCTGCTTATGAACTTGACGAAACACAAAAACAGACTCGTTTGAGCGAGTTAGCTTCTTTATTTGATATGTTGAGTCATCAAGATGAAACGTTAGCTAGTTTTTCTCATGGAATGCGGCAAAAAACGATTATCATCGGTGCGTTATTGCCTGATCCTGATGTTTGGATTTTAGATGAACCGCTACAAGGATTAGATCCCCAAGCTGCCTTTGACTTGAAACAAATGATGAAAGCTCATGCAGCAAAAGGGAAAACAGTTATTTTCTCAACACATGCCTTAGATACAGCACAGCAACTATGTGATCAATTGGCGATTTTAAAAAAAGGCGAACTCATTTACAATGGTTCTGTTGATAATTTATTAGCGCAATCTCCAGATGAATCTTTAGAAGCTATTTATTTGAAGATGGCGGGTCGTCAATCAGATACACAATTATTAGAACGTATTGAAGGTGAGACGAATGAATAAAACTCAATTGTTTGAATTAACACGAGTAAACTTACGATATGCCAATCCTCAAGTAACAGATCGAGCTCGAAGAAAAGGGAAAAGTGGAAAAGCTTTGACACGGTCCTTGATCAATCAATATTTACTTTCTGGTTTTTTATTTTTACTTATCTATGGTGTAACAATGTTTCTGATTGATTTTAGTCAAATGCCAGGTTTCTTTACTTATTACGTAGCCTTATTTAGTATTTTAGCCTTTTCACAAGGAATTTCTGTCATTTATAATGTCTTCTTTGAAAGTCAGGACTTACCAGCATATTTACCTCTACCGTTTAAGCAAAGTATGATTTTTACGGCAAAAATTTTGGTTGTTGCTTTAACTGTTACACCTTTTGTTTTTCCAATGTTGGTCGTGTTCTTGCTGACTGGTTGGCGAGCTGGTCTGTTTTTGCCAGTGACCATTATTTTGGCGATTTTGCTTTTTTTATTAGTTTTAACTACAGTCTTTGCAATCTGCTGTTTGATCGTATTTGGATTGACTCGAACGAAATTTTTCAAAGAACATAAAAAAATTGTTACTAGTTTATTGTTAGGAATTTCTATGACCATTGCCATTGTGGGAATACTTTTTATGAATGGGCAAGGTTCTTATTCTGAAGCAGGCCAAATGGATCGAAATCCGATTACTGTTTTATTACCACTATTTCAGATTATATCCAATCCCTTTTCAACATCTGGCTTACTTAGTTTGGTTGGATTACTAGGTATACTTCTACTTTTAATGTTAGCAGTGAAAGTACTGATTTTACCAAAACTTTATGAACAACTTACAGATGCAACAACTGCCAAAGGTGCTCAACGCCGAAAACATAAAGTAAATCAAAATTTGAGGCAGTTGTTGATCAGTTATAATAGACAGTTATTGAAAGAACCCAACTTAATTATGCAAGTATTATCAAATTCATTGTTGATGCCAGTCATTTTTATCGTTACATTTGCGTTTGGCGGCTCTTTAACGTTAAATCATTTAGATATCCGTTTTATTGGGGTGGTCTTTTTAGCTGGAATTGCGTTGGCTTTGATGACAATCAACCAGACTTCTTTTATTAGTAATCTGATTTCTCTTGATCAAGAAAATTTCCATTTTATACGATCTTTACCGATCTCAATGTCTAATTATATGCAGAAAAAATTTTTAGTTGGTCTCGTTATTCAGATTATCTTGACTGGTGGAATAGCAGTGATTGCTAGCGTTCTCTTACAATTATCACTTCTCTTTGGTTTTGTTTTAGTTGCAGGGGCATTGTTAGGAAGTTATCTACTTTGTCTGCGTTTTTTTGCAAGAGACTATCGTTTTATCTTACTAGAATGGACCAGTATCAGCCAATTGTTTAATCGTGGGGCTGGAAATATAGGATTAGTTATAACAATGTTAGGATCGATTTTTGGTAGTTTGATTGTTTTGGTCATTTATGGTTTTGCAGCTATGTATTTGCCATTTTGGCCATTAAATTTATGTGTTTTAGGGCTTATCGTACTTATGACTATTCTGTGGATCCATCATTATCAAAAAAACTTTTGGGCACATTTCGATTAACCTTTCATGATAAAAATAAAGGATGAGGATGGAACAGAAGCTTATTTCCAAAGGGATTGCTTCTGCTTCCACCGTTTACTCGCATTTAGGGTGTGGGACAAAAGTGATTTTCACTTTTGTTCCACACCCGTCCTTTTTTCTATCGCTCATGATTCATTTGTTTCAGCCGCTTTTTTCTGACGATCTAATTCAGCTTTGATTTTTGGCTCAGGCGCAAAATCAGCTTCCCAATTATCCGGCTTCATCACTTTATGTGTGACTGGATGATAATGCGGTTTTCCATCCGGGAAAATTTTCCCCATGTTGGCTTCATGAACGATTGAGAAAACTTCAGTGGGTTCTACACCTAATAATGAGAATGAGCCATAAGTGAAATACAACAGGTCGATCAAGGCATCCACTTGTTCTACCAAAGGATCTGTTACTTTCTTTTGCTTGCTAAGGACTTTTTCCTCAGCCTGATCAACGGCTGCTTTCAACTGATTCACTAAGTCTTTAAAAACTACTGGATCATTATTCGCTGATCCATACAAAAATTCAACTAACTCTTCCACTTTAAAGCCCGCTCGATCTGATGCTTGCTTAGCAGAAAATGGTGTTGGGATTGCAGGTTTTCTATTATCAAATTTTTCATGAAATGCTTCCGCTTTTTCAAATGGATTATCGATTTTCATAAAAAGCCTCCTTTTTATTAAGAATATATACATAAAATAGGCAAGTTTGCCATATGGTAGGGAATCCTAACACTATCTAATCACATCATAGTATCTCAATGCTTGATAAATGCCGTCTTCTTCATTGCTTTTCGTTACATATTTAGCGGCTTTTTTGATTTCTTCCTCAGCGTTGCCCATTGCTATACCAAAACCAACATGACTCAACATTTCCAAGTCATTCCAGCTATCACCAAAAGCCATTACTTCTTCTAACGAAATACCAAAGTGTTCAATACATTGCTGGATTCCCACTAATTTAGAACCACCTGATGGAATAATATCTACAGTATAAGGGTTAGAACGAGTAAACTGGCAATCTGGCAATTGTTCTTTTAAAAATCGTTCTTCTGACATTGCACTTAAAAGAACACATTGATAAATCGGTTCTTTCAAAATAGCAAGATCATGGTACCGTTGATCTTTTCTGTGCAGTGAAAATCTACTGACTAGATTTTTTGCAAGTGTCACCGGAAACTGTTTAGGTAAAAATCGAGTAAGTCTTTTAGCCCACTTTTTTTGGCCAAAACGCATCAGCGAGCTGCCTTCTAAGCTGTCCTTTGAACCAAACATGATTTGACGATGATGTTCATCGGAAAATGCCACAATGTTCCTTAATACATCAACAGAAAAAGAATTGGCTCGGATCGTTTCATCTTTTGTATAAACTAACTGACCATTATACGTAACAAAAACATCCAAATTCAATTTGTCAATCTGTTGATTTAAATGGACAGGACCTCGACCAGTTGCTACACCGCAAATGATCCCTTGTTTTTGTGCCAACTCAATTGCTCGTTTAGTTGTTTCCAGAGCTTTAGCATTTTTATTGACCAGCGTTCCATCAATATCAAAGAAAATAGCTTTTATCATATTTTCCCTTTCTTTATTTCATTTTATCTTGGTTCGATTAAAACAAATCCATTTGCTTGGGGTTTAAATTGTCATATTCCAAGTTAAGTGCTGCCTTCATTTCTAGCAGATTCCCTGCCGCATCACCACCAGAATTATTGTTAAAGATTACGCCAATTTCTTTAGCTTCACGAGCCACTTTTTCTACGGCTTCACTTAACTCTGCTATTTCTTCAGTGTTATAACGATATAAGGTACGCTTTTTACGCCAATCTTTATCGTTTGCCATCCAACCAGCAGCATTTCGGCCATGAAAACGGAATAAAGCAAAATGATCATTTGTCACATATGGGAAAAAGGGAACTGGGTTTGTAGGTATCTGCGGCTCATCAACTGCAACCAGTGAAAATTCATTATGCTTCATAAATGATAACGTTTGTTTAATATATTTCGCCGTATACCATGAGCCATTACGCAATTCTATAGCAATTGGACAGCCAGTAAACCAACGACGGATTTTTTCTAAGTATTGAACATTTTCCTTTGTACAACTAAAAGTCCCAGAAAATTGAATGAGAAACGCAAAAAGTTTACCGCTTTCAATCATGGGAGCCATACTTGTTAAAAACGCTTCAACCATTTCTTCTTCACTTTGATAGTACTGCTGCCATTCTCCCTGACAACTGATCCCGCTGTATACTTTCATGACAAAACGAAAATTTTCAGGAACGGATTTAGTCCATTCTCTAACTGAGTCTTGCTTTGGAATCCCGTAATAAGCAGTATCCATCTCAACTAATGGTAAGTAGCCTGCATATTCATATAACGTTGAACGCTTTTTTCCGGTTAATTTATCATGTTCATTAAAAGAAGTCAAACCTAATCGTATCATAGCACTATTATCCTTTCCTTACTTGTTCAAGTTATTATGTACAACTGTTAAAATCGGTTCCCTATCTGTTTATTTTATACTAAAAAAGACCAAGACAAAACAAAAAGTTGTCTCAGTCAAAAATGACAAGATTTTATGATTCTATTCGCTTTTTTTCCATTTCATGTTCGCTTCACAATATGTTTGACCATCAATTCGAATTTCATGTCTTGTTATTTTGCCCTCATCTGTGTCCAGCGTTTCATAATGACTTTCTACAACTTGACCGTATTCTACTTCTTTATCAAATTTCACATTGATAAATGTCGGTTCATAAGTGCTAAGGAAATCATATCCTAATACATCGAGTAACCAGTTGAAGTAAATAGCATTATTCACATGTTGATTGCCATCTATATCAAAATAGCGCACACGATACGGTGAAAATTCACCCTTTTCAACTTTTTCAATTTTTTCGCTACGATAGATTTTCTTGATTTTTTCACTTTCATACGGCTCAATAATTTCTGGCAAGACGCTGCTCATTTTACGGTTCACTTTATCCATCAAGACAAAAGTTGACTTAATCAGTACACACTCATTGCCTGCTTCATCATGAATCCAAAAGTTTCGATAACAAAAATATTTATTATACGCGATGGCTTGTGTTGTTATAGCCAGTTTTTCTCCCACTTTAGGTAAACGCGTGATATGGATTTCGTAGTTGGTAATGACCCAGCCAAGTCCGAATGACGCAACAAAATCGCTTCCTCTCTCTAAGGCATCGCTTTGTTCTTCGGATGTTTTGATCACAACCGCTAACATTGACGGAATCGTCATTTTTCTTGTAATATCGCCATCATAATAAGCTACTTCATATGGGGTCGTAAATTTTTTTGCCACTGGATCTCCTCCTTTTCCGCTTGTAAGACTAGTTAAATTATAACATAAGATAGCCAGATAAAAATATGTATCTACTAATCTTTCCATTGCGATCAAAGTGAACAATCAAGAATGTTTAATCAGACCAAGAAATCGTATTCATAGTGCCTTTTTTTCTGTTATACTTTGAATAATCATACTTATTCAGGAGGTAACAATGGAAAAAACAAGTATTGTAGGGAAGCTTCAGGATCTCGTTATTTCCACTACTGAAGGAAATATCAATACCACGATTGCACGAATCTTATTAAAAAAAGTAGGACATGATACACCAGACATCACGATTGAGTCACTAGCGGCTGAATGCTTCACCTCCACAGCTAGTATCAGCAGGTTTTCTAAAAAATTAGGGTACTCAAAATTTTCTGACCTGAAACAAGCGTTTAGTGATTATCGGTTAGAAACTAAAAAATTTATCAATAAAAATAATTTTGAATTAACAATCGATGGACCAACTAAAGAGCAGACACTCAACACTTATATCAAACACATCTCTGCCTCACTTCAATCATTAGAAAATCATCTGGACTTAAACCAGATCGATATGTTATGCCAACGAATCCACGACACGGAAGATGTCTATTTTTTTGGTACACATTCTTCTGGATTATTACTAGAGCAATTTCAATATCTATTATTTTCTTGTGGAAAATACGTCACTTACTTTAATGGGCGAATGGATCAACGAAAGGCATTTCAACAAATGACGAAAAATAGCCTAGTGATTATTCTTTCGACTGACGGTAACTACTTTATAAAATTCAGCGACCTTTTGTTCGACATGGCTTCAAACGCTAACTACACTGTGTTGATTACCCAAAATGTTCAAATGAAAATAGCGAATATCTTCGATGAAGTTCTTTACCTTGGTCAAAGTTCGATTAAAAAAGCGGCTCCATACCAGGCTCAATTTTTGATCGATATACTCTATTCGCGTTATTACCATCTTTATTCCTAATTTTTTTGATAGAAAAATAAGCTGGATGATACTAGAATCGATCAAACAATTCTTAGGTATTCCAGCTTATTTCAAGTTCTTATAAAACGGCAGCATTGGTCGCAATCACTTTTTGATACCAAGCGAAGCTATCTTTTTTGTAACGTTTACGGCTGCCATGACCTTCATTATCTAAATCAACATAAACGAACCCATAACGTTTTTTCATTTCGCCAGTACCCGCGCTGATCAAATCAATACACCCCCAAGTCGTATAACCAATTAAATCCACTCCATCTTTTACGGCTTCTGCCATCTGCTCAATATGACTACGAAAATAAGCAATTCGATAAGGATCATGAATAGCCCCCTCATCAAATGTATCTTCCACACCTAATCCATTTTCAACGACGAATAACGGACGTTGATAACGTTGGTAGATTTCATTGATGGTAATCCTAAAGCCTAGTGGATCGATTTGTCTGCCCCAACCAGCATCCTTTAAATAGGGGTTTCTAATACTTGCCATAGCATTTCCCTCAATAAGATTCTTCCTTAATTCACTATCTACTGTTTCCAAGCGACTAGTATAATAACTAAACGCCACAAAGTCTACTGTATGTTCAGCTAAAAGTGCTGTCTCTTCTTTTGAAATCGTCAATTGAATGCCATGCTCTTCAAAATAACGATGCGCGAAATAAGGATAACATCCATTGACCTGAACATCGATGAAAAAATACTGCTCTCTACTTCGTTCTAGTGCCGCTTGAACATCTTTGGGATTACATGTATATGGATACACACTGCCTGCTGCTAACATACACCCAATTTGTATGTTAGAATCGAGCTCTTTTGCTAGTTTTGTTGCTTCAGCAGAGGCAAGTAATTGATGATGTGCTGCTTGAAAAATCGTTTCTTTGTCCACTTTATTTCCACTTTTTACGATTCCTCCTGCCAAAAACGGGTTACGTAAAATCATGTTGATTTCATTGAATGTGATCCAATACCTAACTTTTTTGTGGTATCGTTCAAACAGTACCTTGCAATATCTTCTGTAAAATAAGATCAGTTGTTTATTTTGCCAGCCACCATATTTTTGGGCTAAGTTCAATGGTGTATCAAAATGATTGATTGTTACAAGCAACTGTATATTGTATTTTAAACATTCGTCAAACACAGCATCATAAAATGCCAGTCCTGCCTCATTAGGTTGAGTTTCATCACCATTTGGGAAAATCCTAGGCCAACTGATTGATGTCCGTAAACACTTGATCCCTAATTCAGCCAATAAGTGAATATCCTCTTTATAATGATGATAAAAGTCAATTGATTGATGGCTTGGATAGTAATCAAAGGTTTGTTCCATCACATAATTTGGCTCTTTCAAGCCCCGCTTACGTTCTACTCCCACCGGTAAAATATCAATAATCGATTGCCCTTTGCCGTTTTTCAAATAAGCACCTTCTGATTGATTAGCAGCTAATGCGCCCCCCCATAAAAAACCTTCTTTAAACTTCTGCAACTGAATCCCTCACTTTTTCCGTTTCCTCACGTATTTCTATGCCTATTTGCTTTTCTTCAAGCATTGCTTGTTTATCTGCCGCTTTAAAAAATGGAAACCATAAAATAAGTTGAATGATAATCAGTACGGTCTGCACAATCAAAATGGGTAAACCACCTTCCAACCAACCATATGCTAAAGCAGGTGTTCCAAGTGGCAACTGGATACCTCTCAATGTTTCAATTACGTGAAACACTTGCAATAAATACGGAACTACAAACATTATGATTGGACCTAAGACAAAAGGAATAAAGAAAATCGTATTCAACACCATTGGAATCCCAAAAATAACTGGTTCATTGATTCCAAAAAAAGTTGCTGGTAAGGCCATTCTTCCCAATTTTTTATAACGATCGCTTTTCGCTGTGAAAGCCATTAAAATTGCTAAGCCTAATAAAGCACCGGAACCACCTAAATTGGCATAAGTACCATAGTGTTGATACGTGATTGCATTTGGTAACTGTTCACCTGCTTCAAAAGCAGTTAGATTCATCAAACTTAGTGGAATAAAAACCGTCTGCAAAATAGGACGAATGATCATATATCCATGTATTCCAAAGAACCATAACAATTGCGCTACCACAATTAAAATGATAAATGACCATGGACTATTTCCCAAAGATTGTAAAGGGCCACCTAAAATAGTGTAAATAAAATTATTTGCATCCCCGTATGAAGTCATTTCAAATCCAAAACGAACACAGGAGAAGATACCTGTCAGAATAAAAGCTGGCGCAATAGAAGCAAACGATTTTGCAATTGTGGGCGGAACACTTTCTGGCATTTTGATAATGATTCCTCGTTTAACCACGCCACAATAAATTATGGGAACAATGATTCCTAATAGAATGCCCATAAACATCCCTTTTGCTCCTAAATATTCTGTTCCCAGAGCATTGGAAACCGAAATAATTTCGCCTGATTCTAATTGATGATTTACTCCAGCTGGCAACATAAGAAAAAATAAAACGAATGATAGTAGTGCTGAAAAAAAGGCATCTTTTTTAAATCCTAATTTTATTGTTAAGTTATACGCTATAGAACTCACAACGTAGAGCGCTATCAAATCAGTTGTGACTTTTGATGTGTACCCAAGAATAGTGCCTAAGTGCGTCATTGCTAAAAAATTCTGATACCACTCAAATTGCATGCTGGATAACAATGTAAAAATAGCTCCCAACATCGTGATAGGTAAAATCATTGAAAAACCATCAGAAATCGCACTCATGTATTGATTATTTTGAATTTTTAACGCAATGGGCATTAGTCGTCTATTAATTATTTCTTCAATTTTATTCATTCATTTTTTCTCCTCTATTTTTTGTAATCGATTACAAAAACAGAATATCACAGCTTTCATATCATAAAATAGGCAATATTTGTATCACTTACAGAAGTAGTACTTTTTACAATTTTTGAAAATAGAGATTTATTTAAATTTCTGTAAAATAATCATCTTTTTTATAAAAAAAACAAAAAAACTTTCTAAAACAAAATAGAAAATACCCTGTTTTAAAAAGCTTTCACTTCTAACTAATTGTTTCAAAAAAAATCCTAATAACTAATTTTTTCACACTACACGTGACCTGTATTGCCATCACTAAGTACTTCAAACAATAGATCCCAAAGTGCTTGCATCCCTATCCCTCCAAAAAAACTAGTTGATTCCAAGGGGATAATACCATACTATTATATAAAACTATAACTATAACGCTTAAATATAGAGGGGAAAAATATGAGAATCAAAGGCGCCATAATCCGAACCGCAAGAAAACAAAAAAGATTGTCACAAGTAACTTTAGCCGCCGGAATTTGTACGCAAGGAACTGTAAGTAATATTGAAAATAAAAATGTCTGCGACAGTCTTGAGATCCTTGATGCAATATGCAAGAGGCTAAATCTCAGTCTGGAAAGTGTGTTAGATGATAATGATGAAAAAAAACTAACTTCTTTACTCAATCATGTAGAAGAATTATGTAATACATTCAGACATAAAGAAGCTTATTCACTTTTAAAAGAAACATCGATCAACGTTGCTGATTTTCAAAATAAAGAGCTAGAAGTTCGCTGGTTTTATTTTATGGGGATCACTAATCTGCTGGGCTATGACAATACAACAGATGGCTTATTTTATTTTTACAGAGCCGATGAACTTGGTGATTCAAATTCCGTTTATGCGATTCTTTCTGTTAATAGCTTAGGTATCGTATACGAAATGGCGAATGAACTAGATAAAGCGCAGATTTATTATGAAAAATCTATTGATATGCTGAAAAAAATGACCGTCAAAATGCCTATCGAAGCAACAAAAATATTTTTTAATACAGCAAAATTTTACTCATTAATTAAACACTATGATACTGCATATGATTTAGCTTCACAGGGAATGAATCTAAATCGATCCTATCAATCCTTGTACATGTTGGATCTTTTAGCATATGAAACCGCATTTAATGATTTCATGCGCTCTACTGAAATAACAAGACCTGACTTCAGCAGTGCAAAAGTTTTTGCTACATTTAATAATAATCAAAATTTATTGAATGTGATCGAAAATGATGAAAAAACATTGACTCGCTAAACAATTCATTAACATAAAACTGCCAGTTGGGAAGGAAGTAGCCTTTCACCAACTAGCAGTTTTTTTCATAGATTAGAATGAAACAGCTTCAATCGTTATCTACACAATTCCTCTCACTAAACTATCATTTTAAAAAATAATTGCATATCATTTGAATAATATAAAACAACATGTTAAATTTACAATTGTAAGCGCTATAAAAATATTTTTAGGAGGAATCACAATGAAAAAAACAATGCTCAAAGCAGTCCTTACACTTAGTTTATTGGTGGGAGGTTTATCCGTTTCAGCCACTGTCTCTCATGCTCATGGATATGTTTCATCACCAGGAAGCCGGGCCTATTTTGGTAGTGCACAAGGTGGAAAAATAAATAAAAATGTAGGACGCGCTGAGTGGGAACCTCAAAGTATTGAGGCAACTAAAAATACGTTCACTCCAGGAAAATTAGCTAGTGCAGGTGTTAGCGGATTCGAACCACTAGACGTTCAAACAACAGATCGTTGGCACAAATCAGATATCACAACTGGACCACTTGCAATCAATTGGACTTTGACTGCTCGCCATAGAACATCTACATGGGATTACTATATGACAAAACAAGGCTGGAATCAAAATCAACCATTAGATATTAAAAACTTCGACTTAATTGGTCGTGTTGATGATAAAGCAACGATTCCAGAAGCCTCTGTCAACCATACGATCACAGTACCAAGCGATCGCAAAGGCTATCATGTAATTTACGCTGTATGGAATGTTTTCGATACGACAAATGCATTCTATCAAGCAATCGATGTTAATGTTAAATAATAAATGAGCAAAGGAGCAATATAGATGAAATTCAAACAGTTTATTCCAGCTTTTTTACTTGTTTCAGGTATTGTCTTTGGTAGTTTACTCACACCACTGCCTGCGCATGCCTCTGATTCAGCCAGTGAGATGGTCAGTGTAGCAAATAAAAAAGTTCTTGTCGGTTACTGGCACAACTGGGCTTCTAAAGGCAGAGATGGCTACAAGCAAGGAACATCCGCAAACATTTCATTAGCGGATGTAAATAAGGCCTATAATGTTGTCCCAGTTTCCTTTATGAAAAGTGATGGTGTCAATCGCATTCCAACTTTCGCTCCATATAACAAAACAGACGCCGCTTTTCGCCAAGATGTCGCTTTGCTAAATAGTCAAGGTCGTGCTGTCTTATTAGCATTAGGTGGAGCAGATGCTCATATTCAATTAAAAGCAGGCGATGAACAAGCTTTCGCTGATGAAATTATTCGTCAAGTTGAAACATACGGCTTTGATGGACTTGATATTGATTTAGAACAGTCTGCTATTACAGCTGGTGATAACCAAACAGTTATCCCAACTGCTCTGAAAAAAGTCAAAGAACATTATAAAACACAAGGGAAAAATTTTCTCATCACAATGGCACCTGAATTCCCTTACTTAAAACCAGGTGGCGCTTATGAAAAATACATTACTTCTTTAGATGGTTATTATGACTATATTGCGCCACAGTTGTATAATCAAGGCGGTGATGGTGTTTGGGTAGACGAAATTATGACATGGATTCCTCAAAGCAACGATGCTTTAAAATATGAGTTTCTTTATTACATGTCTGATTCCATGATCCATGGTACACGAACATTCTTGAAAATTCCAAACAACAAACTTGTTTTGGGGCTTCCAGCAAATGTTGATGGTGCCGGTAGCGGTTATGTTAGCGACCCAAACGCAGTTTACAAAGCTCTTGATCAGCTAGCAAAAGATGGTAATCCAATTAAAGGATTGATGACTTGGTCTGCCAACTGGGACATCGGTACCAATGTAAATGGTGTGTCTTATAATAATGAATTTGCGACAAGATACGCGCGCATTTTACAATAACAACCAAACGAAGTTGTATCAGAAACGGCTAGCTCCTAGAACTAAGAGGAAATTCACGAAACCACAGTGAGCTTGAGAAATGAACATATCGGTACCTACTTGGTTCTTTTCAACTGTTTTTGGCCAAGTAGGGATTATGCAATATCCGTTCATTTTATTCACTGTGTTTTACAACCGTAGTCTTCACATCTTAGTGTAACGAAGTAGTTGCTTTTGATCGCACCGTTTTGCTCTGATTCATTAAGGCTGGTATGTGACTCGTAGAGTTATGTTCCAGCCTTGTTTTATTATTATTTCTTTTCCCCACTGCTGACAAGCATTTTGTCTCCTTTTTCTGAATAGGTCACCTTTTTTGTTCGATAAATACCATCTTTTCTAAGATGATGGTAAATTGTTGAAGTCGAAATACCACAACGTTTGGAGATTGCTTCTGTTGACATCTTGGTATTATGATAAAGCTCAAGCGCTTCATTCACTTGATTCACAAGTGGTGGACGGCCTAAAATGACACCTTTTTTTTTAGCTGCACTCAAGCCTGCCAATACTCGTTCGCGAATCAATTCCGCTTCCATTTCAGCAAATGCGCCCATGATTGTAAAAAAGAAGCGCCCCATTGGTGTTGAAGTATCAATATTGTTTTCAATACTAACAAAATTTATATTTTGTTCATTGAATCTTTCTAGTAAAACCAACAACTGCTTCGTCCCTCTAGCCAATCGATCCAATTTAAAAATAACGAATGTATCGCCAGGTTTCAAACTATTCAACGCTTTATTTAATTCATTGCGAAAACTTTTACGTCCACTTTCGTATTCTTTAAAAATTTTATCGACACCGTAATCTTTTAATGCCTGTTGTTGAGAATCAAATTTTTGATAATGTGTACTAACACGCATATAACCAATAACTGCCATTATATTTCTCCCCCTTATATCCCAACTAATTATTTGTTATGTGACATTCATTGGATCATGATAGATCGAATGATAATATCCTTCTAACGCCAATAATTCTTGATGTGTCCCTTCTTCTACGATTCTCCCTTGGTCCATCACTAAAATTCTGTCGAAATGTTTGATCGTATTTAAACGATGCGCCACAATAATGCATGTAAAATCATATGTCTTTAAACGATTCATAATAAAGTTTTCCGAAATATTATCTAACGAACTTGTTGGTTCATCCATCAATAGTAGACTGGTTTCTTTGACCAATGCTCGAGCAATAGATATCCGTTGCATTTGTCCACCAGATAAATTCATTCCACCTTCTGAAATTTGAGTCTCTAAACCTAAAGGCAAATTCATAATAATTTCATCCACTCTTGAATCAAAAATCGCTTGTTCCACTCGTTCATCCGTTGCATCTGCTTGATTCAACACGATATTGTCATATAAAGAAGCATTAAAAATCGTCGGTTTTTGATTGACAATACTAATGCAATTCTTTAACGAGACATCATCGATTTGTTTTAGATCGATATCGTTAAATTTAATTTGTCCTGAAGTCGTATCATATAAGCCTGCCAGTAATTTTAATAAGGTACTTTTCCCTGACCCACTTTTACCAACGATCGCCACTTTATCACCTGGTTCAATTTGAAAGGAAACTTCATGTAAAATGTCTTCTTCAAAATAACTGTATTTAAATGAAACATCTTCCACCGTTACGGACTCGATTGTTTTTATTTTTTCCCCTTCAATTGCTAAGCGAGGATTATCTTTTGCTTCTAAGATTTCATTTAATTTACCAAAATATGAACGTAATAATAAAAATTCTGTATACGAATCAAAAACAGTCACGATTGGTGCTATAAAAGCTCCTGATAATGCATTGAAGCTGATTAGCGCTCCTAATGTTATCTGACCTTTCGTCACTTGGAAGAGTCCAACATAAATCAATATGATCGGTAAAATAAATTGAATGGATGTTTGAATCGTCCTAACCCAAGTTGAAAAGCGATTTTTTTCTGCTCGCAACATAATTTGTTTTTTAAACTCCGTACGCCACTTCGTGTAGAATTGATTTTCAGATCCAGATGATTTAACTGTTTCCATCCCTTCGAACAATTCGACTAACAATCGTTGAACTTTCGATTGAGCGATCAATTCTTTATTCGTAATACTTTGTACTCTTCTGGAATTGATAACTGAAATCGTCCCCATCATAACTGCACCAAAAATAGCAATAAGCGTCAGATTGAGGGATAAATCGATCATTAGTATCAAATAAATGAAAACGAATAGAAAATCTATTGAAATCGTCAGCATTCGTTGGCTCATGATTTGCTGGATAATCACGCTCAGATTTGCACGAAAAATTAAATCACCTGTTGAACGATTGACAAAGAAACGTAATGGTAAATGAATAATTTTCTTCATAAACGCTTTCATTAAGGTTAAATCAAATAGGTTCTCCAAAATAATCAAAACTAAACCTCTTGCAACTTGTAGCAAATAATACGCAATAAAGAGAATTGCAATCGTTGAACCAATTTGAAAGATATTTCCCACAGCGACATTCGCGTTGTCGATAATCATTTGCGTCAATCTGGGGATTGCGATTGTGACCATTTGAATCAAAAGAGTTAAGACAATAAACAGAGCCACTTTCGCTTTTTGGTCACTTAAAATATTTTTTAGGATCGTCCAAGTTGCATTTTTTTTCTTCTTTCGTTGTGTGATCGTAACGTCAACATCCGTTAGGATCAACGCAATATTAGAAAAACTTGCTTGAAATTCAGCTCGTTTGATTTTTTTCCGCCCACTAGCAGGGTCTAGAATCGTTGCTTCTTTAGCTGTTAATTTTTCTAAAACAACGTAGTGCCGCTCCTCCCAAAAGCAAATCGTAGGTGTGGTCTGTTCCTCCAAAATTTCTAGATCCAATACTCGAATCGCTTTTGTTTCGATCCCACGATCCAATAAAATTTGATTTAGATTTGTAAGTGTATTACCACCTTTAGGCACACCATATACATCTCGAAGGTGGCTTAGCGTGACATTATCATCATAATAGTTCAAAACCATTGCTGTACATGCCAGTCCACATTCACTATGTTCACTTTGTTCAGTGAATGGTACTTTTTTAGTCAATCCGATTCCCCCTTATTCTTTTGGCAACTCTAACGTTAGTATGTCCGCTACTTGATTTGCATCATGTATTCGTAAAAGTTGATGTCCGATACCAGCTAATCCCGTGAACAATCCATATTTAGGAATCGTTGGTAATCCTTCAAATGTATACGTTTCTTTAAGCATTTTCTGATGTGCTTTTTTTACCTTTGCTTCAATTTGTTCTTTTTGTTGTTGTGATGCCAAACTCGTTTTTCCATATTCGATTAGGAATTCCAAATCGCCAAAATTACCGTGACATAAGCAATCATCTCGTTTATCTTGTTTGATCAAGCGTTCTGCTGCAAGCTGAACTTCTCCAGCCAATCGCGAATCGTCAAAACTGCTCTTCAACAAATCTAAATAGGCTAAACCAATCCCTGTAGAACCATAGCACCACAAATCATTGACCATTGGAGGTGTCGGACGAAGATCTAGCCAACCTTTTTGAACTGGATCAAAAGTCGTTCTTTCTTTCACTAAACATGTTTTGATCAATAACATGATTTCAGGATCTTTTTCGATTTTGAACAAACTATTCGCACTATAAATTATGCCAGAATAGCCATGAGCAAAACCGCCCTGAGTGATTTTTGTAAGATCTAACTCTAAAAGTAGTCGCTTAGCAAAGCTAAAATAGTCTTCTTTAGTTGTGATTTGATACAAATGCACAAAGACTTTTATAATCGAAGCAATACCTCCGTTCCAATCATAGCCTTCAACACTATCTTTCTCATATCTTTCCATGTATTTTGCAGCAATTGATTCCGCAGCTGTTAATACTTTAGGATCATGAGTGTATCTATAGCTATAAAGCAATGGATACACTGCAGCAAAAGAACCATAGAAAGCTGAAATACTATCCACATAATCTTCTTCAAGCTTCAACACTAGTGCTTCGGCTCGTTCATAGGGCTTCTGAAATTTTTTATTCCCTGTAACATGATACAACTCGCTAAAGTACAAATACATCCCGCTGATTCCGTCATAAAAGTTTTCATTCATAACATTGACCACGTAATTATCTGGCGATGTTTCTTCAATATCTTTCCAGGCAATCGATTCTTCTCCTAAAAAGGCAGCATCAAGAACAGCTTCTCCAATTGCAACAGCTCCATCTAAAAAGGTTGCTTGATGCGTTTTCTCTGATAGCGGAATTGATTTTTCTTGTAAATCTGTCGAATGATATAAACCAAATGACGTTTTTAGATAATCTAACTGTTGCTCTTCTTCTAATACTGAGTAATTCTTTAATCGTAAAATTTCTAGATCGATTGCTTTTTCCTGATACATATCCTTGATGATCTCGCCTTGACTAGCCATTAAATCTTTTGTACTCGTAGGATTAAAGAAAATCGGCACATCATGTTGCAACATATCCCGGACTTCATACGGAACAGGTTCTGAACTAGAATACCCATGCATCCATAGATTTTCAAAAAGTTTTTCACGCTCAATGTAATCGACCATACAAGTCGGATGCGTTGAATAATCCAGTAAATCACCATAACTCTGTGTTGTTTTGATCACATTACGAACCACGCAGTTTGAAAAAGTGTTTTCCGCTAACTGAGCCAATGTCTCTTTGTTCTCCATCGCAAATGCCGAAAATTCTTTAAAACCATCAATAATTGTTTGGATATAAGGGGCAAAATCAACTTTCTCCCCCTTATATAAAGGGATATTTTCGGCCGCATCAGTGATATGTTCTTGATACATAAATTGCATATTGACCGAATCAAAATTAATTAGCTTCAACACTTTATATGGTAATTTTTGTTCTCCGCCACTAAGAGCACTCAGCTGAATTCCTTTTGTTGTACCTTCCACATCTGCTTCAGCTCGTTCTTCAAATAGATAGATTGGAACTAGTCCACTCATTACGACTGATTCCCCATTTTCTTGCATGACTTTCACAATTGCATTTTCACTGTCTGGCATTGGGAAATGGTTTTGAATAATTGTTTCAAGATCGATAAGAACCGGATATTTTCCAAAAGCCAAGACATTCTCTAAATGAAAATCATTCCCATTCAATAAATAAACCAAGGCTACTGTCTGTCCAAATTGACGATAATAGTGCATAACCTCCTCTTCTGACAAACATTCAGAATAAATCAATCGTTCCTCAAATGTATATTTTTCTTTCACTATTTTAGTTGTTAAATAAAAATTAAAGGCTGGGTCCATCTGATTGACTTTTTGTACAAAGCGATCAAAACGTTCTCCGATCATTAAATTTTTTGGTTTAAACACAACATCGACTTGATCACTAAACGTTAGAATCGCTACTGATTTCCCTTGATCATGAGAATCACCTGCACCCATTTTTAAACCAGTCAAACAAAGCGGTCTTGCTACTTGAAATACTTGGTTCAATTCAGTTTCACTTTCCGCTAGTGCTTGCATTAACTCTCGAAAATTAATCAGCTGAAAATCAATTGTTTCTGCATAAATTCTTGTTAATACTGGATACTGATCAAAAAAATCAACCAATTTTTCTCGTGTATTAAACCGAGTGATCAAGTATTGGCGAAACCCTTCTTTTTCATCTAGTGATTCCGAAAGTGCCATTTTATCTTTTTCTACATGTAAATCGTACACAAATGTTCGTAATCCAATGTCCATAAAGCGATTGATTACTTCAGCAATAAAATCCTCCATGGCAGTTGCTTGAATCTGAAGCATGGGAAACTCAGTGATGATTTGTGCTAATTGTTTTTCGAAATAATCAATATGCAAGCGTAAAACATAGGTGAAATTTGTTTTTTCCTCATCAGAAACATCATCAACTAAGCGATCCTCTTGTGAGAAAATCATTTTTGTCGTTTTTATCCATTGTTCTTTAGCACTAGTCGTATAGATATAGTCCTTTTCTTCTGCTGTTAATTCTTTGATTGCAAAACCAAAATCCTTTTCGGTCAACTCTAATGAGTTCAAAATTTCCTTAAATCGCTCATCTGTTACAGTCGTTGGGCGCTTGCGCCAGTTTTTATAATTTTCAAGCTGTTTTTCAGGATATGTTCGATTATTTTTTTGATAATATTCGTTTAGGGCATCGTATCGTTGTCGGATCGATGTGCCTTTTGCTAGATTTTTAAAGCTCATGTCAAACTCCTTTTATTCATTTATTTATGTAAAATTTCTTCAGTTAAAAACAAGTGCTAGACAAACTTCCTATCAAGAGGAAGTCGTCTAGCAACTTGATTATTTTAGATTACCATCCGCAACATCTTGAAGAGCAGCAGCTATAGCTACATCTTGTAGAGTAACAGCTTCGTGATGATGATGAAGATGATGATGAAGACCAGCTCCAACCAAAGCTCCCTTGAACTTTGTTCATTTCTTCTGGTGTTAATTCCTCAAAAGACTTTCCAACTTTTTTCTCAGCTTGTTTGTTCATAGTGTGTTTTCCTCCTAAATGGTTTTTGGATAATAAAATGTGCACTTTTATTATCATTTATTTAAAATAGATTGTTATTTAAACAATCTATTTTAAAACAATTTTGTGTTTCTTCGTTCTTACTTAAATTGTCATTCGAATAATGGTGAATTTATTCGCTTCAATCTTAAAGCTTGTTGCTTTAGAGTTGTTTGAATACCCTTTTGTTACAGGTTCTATTTCATATTCACCAGGTGGTAAATACGTACTGATTTGTCCGAATTTATTCGTTACAACAGTCGTTTCTAATGCTGTACCTTTCGTACAAGTGATATTGTATTCCAAGCCACTTAGTACTGTTTTTGTATCATTACTTGAAATATAAATTAAGGCTCTGCCTACTTGTTCTTTAGGCATATTATAAAATGTTACTTCTGCAATTTTTTCTGCAACAATCGTTGCATTTTTAGTAGCTGTATCAATTTTATAGCCATCGGGTGCTTTTGTTTCAGTAATTAGTACTTCCCCAGCTGGTAAGTCTGACAAGAAAAGTTCACCTTTAGGGTCCGTCTTTCCTTTATGGATATTTCCAGCTGAATCTTTTACTTCAAACTCAGAATTTGGCAAGACAGTATCTGTTTCAAAACCATATTCATCTTTGGCAAATTTTTTGATTTTCAATCCACCTAAGTTATCTTTTTTACTATTTGCATGTCTAATTTCAGCTATTTTTCCTGATTCAACTGTCACTTCATAAAACGTTGAATCTTGTTCGTAACCTGGTGGTGCTTCTACTTCAATTACATAATATTTTCCTGGCTCTAAATCATTTAACAAAATATTTCCATTCGCATCCGTCGTATGAGTGCCTATCAATTGATTGTCATTATCATAGACTTCAAAAACTGCTCCTTGTAAGTAAACAGTTGGATCCGAATCCTTTACGTATTTAGTAATTTTTAGAGAACCTGTTACAGGTAATACTATTTTTTTATTGACCACATCAACGGACAATTTACCGTTTGGATCACCTTTAGCGATAGTAATGGTGTGCGGTGTCGCATCTAGTTCATAGCCTTCTGGCGCTTTTGTTTCAATTAGTTTATAGGTGCCATATGGTAAATCGTTTAATTGCCCCACTCCATTGGCATCCGTTGTCACTTTTCCAACTAACTCATCTTTTGCATTATAAACATCAAACTCTGCTCCAGCTAAAAGCGTTCCAGCTTCATCTTTCTTGATAACTTCAAGATTTCCGGTTGTTTTGGCTTTTTTATTTTCAACAGTTATGCTGACCACACCATTTGGATCACTTTTCGATACTGTAATTGTTTTTGGTGTTGCATCTAATTCATAACCTTCTGGTGCTTTTGTTTCAATCAGTTTGTATGTGCCATATGGTAAATCTTTTAGTGTTGCAATACCGTTGGCACCTGTTGTAATTTTTCCAACTACTTTATCGTTTGCATCATAAACATCAAACTCTGCTCCAGCTAAAAGCGTTCCAGCTTCATCTTTCTTGATAACTTCAAGATTTCCGGTTGTTTTGGCTTTTTTATTTTCAACAGTTATGCTGACCACACCATTTGGATCACTTTTCGATACTGTAATTGTTTTTGGTGTTGCATCTAATTCATAACCTTCTGGTGCTTTTGTTTCAATCAATTTGTATGTGCCATATGGTAAATCTTTTAGTGTTGCAATACCGTTGGCACCTGTTGTGATTTTTCCAACTACTTTATCGTTTGCATCATAAACATCAAATTCTGCTCCAGCTAATAACTTGCCTGTTTCATCTTTTTTGATGACTTCAAGTGCGCCGGTTGTGATTTTTTTCTTATTCAAGACGGTAATACTTGCTTTGCCATTTGGACTATTCTCCGATAAAGTAACATATTTTAGTGTTTGATCTAATTCATAGCCTTCTGGTGCTTCGTATTCTATCAACGTATAGGTATCATAAGGGAGATTTACCAATGTGGCGATCCCATTCGCGTTTGTTGTAATTTGTCCAACCCAAGCATTTTTGCTATTCAGAACATAAAATTTTGCTCCAGCTAGTAATTTACCCGCTTCATCTTTTTTAATAACTTCAAGTGTTCCCGTTTTCACTTCTTTTTTATTAAAAATCGTAATACTAGCTATTCCTCCTGGTGATGCTGCAGAAATCGTAACATATTTAGGTGTTGTATCTAGTTTGTACCCATCTGGTGCTTTCACTTCGATTAATTTATACGTTCCAAATGGTAGATTTCCAATCGTTGCCACACCATTGGCGTTAGTCGTGATTCTTCCCATGTATTGATTGTATGCGTTATAAACATCAAAAGTAGCTCCAGCTAATGCTTGATTGTTTTCACCGATTTTAATGACTTTAAGGCATCCTGTTTGGGTTTGTAATGGTTTATTGCTTTTCGTTATACAAACAAGTTGTCTTGCTCTCAAGAGACTAAAATTCAATGTACTCGTATCTATTTGGTAACCGCTCGGTGCCCTTGTTTCCCGAATAGAATAGTAGCCTAGCGGTAAGGTTCTCGTTTCTGCAACGCCATTATAGTTTGTTTGAATCACCTGAACAGCACGATTCCAGCGATCATAAATTGTAAATTGTGCACCTGATAGTCTTGCATTTGTGCGTTCATCATACTTAATCACTTGAATGCCGCCACATGATACTGGAACAAAACAACGTTGCGTTTGCCCCCTATAGGTAAAAAGATTATTTTGTACATTTAACAGTTGCTTATTGGTAAATGCTGTTGACATCTGCGTATTCACACGTGTCCCATTTGACCAAGAAGCTGTCTGAACCGCTTCTGCCTGTTTCCCGCTAAAAGCGCCCAATATCAATAAAATTAACCCGAATGAAAACAATAAATAGCTGATTTTCCGTTTCATATAAACAAGCTCTCCTAACAATTCTAATTTTTTAACACTCAAACACCTTTTTTAGTTAGTATGTAATAAACCAAATCAATAATTGAATCATTTTACTCAACTCCTCTCAAATTCAAAAAAATTAAAAAATATTTTTTTTTTTGTTAGTTATTTAATGTTTTTGCTATAATAACATAAGTATTATAAAATTTTTCACTAGGTAAATTATTATGTACCATTAGAAAGGAGAATCATTTTGGAGAACTACGGAACATTAATCAAAAAAATTAGACAAGAAAAAGGACTGAGTCAAAAAGATATTTATGAAGGCATTATGACTAGACAAACCTACTATTTAATCGAAACAAATACTAGTATGCCTTCTTTTGACAAATTTTTAATGATATTAGAGAAACTCTTTATTTCAGTAAATGAGTTTCTCTATATACTGGATCCAGAAGTATTTCCCACAGAGAATTACTTGTACCACCAGTTAAGCCAAGCTGTTTTTAAAAAAGATGAAACAAGACTTAGTTTACTCTTAGACAAATCTCAACAGCTATATACATCAACAAACAATAAAAAATACCTTCATTTAAATTTGATTACTCAAGCAATGACTTATTTAAATGACAAACAAATGGAGCCAGATTCACTCTATCGTTTGAAAGAGTTGATGTTACCAATCAAAGAATATTTGATTGGTATAGACAAATGGTATCTCTATGAATTAAAATTATTAAACAATTCTTTATATAGCTTTGAACTCTCTGAAGCAATTGCTTTAGGAACTTTAGTCGGAAAAAAAATCGATGTGCTAGGCAATATGGAACAGTATCAAGATATTAAACTAAGAATCTATTTAAATCTTTCTTCTCTGTGTTTAAATCGGCAGGACTACGATAACGTCCTCTTTTTTTCAACTTTAGCTAAAGAAAATGCTCAAACTGATTATCGATTATTTGAAAAAGTTATTGCACATTTGAATTATGAGATTGCTCAAACGACTAAACACAAACAAGCGAAAAATTCTAATATCACTAATTATCTAACTATTTTAGAAACTTTAGGCTATCAAAAAACAGTTTTAGAATACAAAAATATTCTAAAAAGCTGTGCTATAGCTTTGTGATTATTTGTTTTTTAATGCAAACTATGATCCAAATTTGTTCACTTTGTAATCCCAACTATACGGTCTCGGTGAGCCAACCGACTCTCCATTAGTATCGTTACTCACCTGAGGCACAATGAACATCGTTACCCAGTATTCATTCTCTTTTTGATAATCTAAGATAGCTTCATTATTCTTGATTAAAGCTGACGTGTTGCTAGAAAGATGGGTAATGTTTAAGTCTGAACTTGTCGTTGTGGCAATATAACCATAAAATTTATAATACTCAGGGATTATATTTGTGATTTTAAGTTGTTTTTGTTGTTTGCTAAACGTGAGTTCATATTTTGTAAAAAGTTCTTTCGTCACTTCAGTTGCCGAATCTTTTGTTGTACTTCCGGAAATAAAATTCAAGTTTTGTAGGTTCTTATCAATGTAAGCGCGATAAAATCCTTTTGACGGTATGACTAACTCTGAATTTACTTCAAGAACAGTTTGTCGAATATTCAAAACAACGTTTTTCTTTTCCGGAATTTTTTTATTGGTCACAATTATTTGTTGATGTACATATGCGTCAGCAGTAGGTGCAAACTTAAAGCTACTTTTTAAGCCTATATTTGTTAAACCATTGATATCAATCGTTGTTTCATAGTTTTGATTGTCTTTTAATATTTCCTCTACAACATAGTTTTGATCTGCTTTCCATGGGTGAACAATTTTTTTGACCTCGTTTGAATGAAGCGAAAAGTGATCATTTGTTGTATGCTCGTCTTCTCCATAATTGAAATCAAATAACTCCGTTTGACTCTGGATTTCCTCACCTTTTTCATTGTGCAATTTTTTTTGTAAACTAACGATGATTGGTTTGACTTTAGGCACAGTGAAATCGACTTGCTTCATAACATCTTCATAATCTTTATAGACCAGTGTTGTTCTTCCATTCGTTTTTGCTAAGCCATTTTCATCGATGATCGTTGACTTTAAAACATTGTTGTCCGCATTGACACGGTACTTTATTTCAGCAAACATCACATCTTCATCATGCTCACTGGAAACAGGTTTTTTGAGCGCCCCTACATTCCAATTGATTGTCGGACGGCCATTTACCTCTTTAATAACTGCCGTTCCCTGAGTGGCTTGAACTTCTCCATCCAGTTCAAATCCTATTCCCATTGGATCAACAACAAATCCCGATTTGATTGCCCCAACCATTTCTCCAGCAATACCGCTAAGAATATCTTCTAAATTATCTGCAGTTGCAGCAAAGCTCTTATCCTCAGAAGAAGCAATTTCTTTCAATGTTTGATTTCCTGTAACAACCTCATCATCTGAAGAAGTAGAATCCATATCTACGCCTATCGTGTAAAAATCTGTTACTAGACTTTCGCCGTTCGGTATTTTCTCATTTTTTGAAATTGAAGCTTCAGCTATCGCACTGTGCGCATGGTTAGCCATTAAACGATTTTTCGAATTTGCTGGCATTTGTTCATAATCTGGTGCAAAAGCCCCATAACGATATCTTCCACCATTCCCATATACTTTGTTGTAATTAAATTTTCCTTTTGGAATTGTTTTAACACTTTCATAATAAGTATAGCCAGCTTGTACAGTATATTCTTTCATGCCAGTCAGTTGGTTATACGGTTCGGTTGGAGGATAACTATACGTTGGGACACCATCTGATATCAATACAATATCTCGTTTACTTCCAGATGCTTTAGCGATTACTTCCGTTGCTGATTTTATAGCAGCTTGCGTAAATGTTCCTCCGTCTGGTGTTAAGTCTTTGATTTTATCGATTAACAGACCTTTGTGCGTTGAATCAACAAATTGGCCACTCCAACCACTTTCATTAAACGTATAATTTGTTACCTCTGAGTTGTATGTGATCAGAGCAATTCTATTGTCGTAATCTTTGCGTAAGATCATATTTACAAATTTTTCAGCAGCCACTTTCGCTTTAAGCATTCGGTCATTATCTTTCATACTCCCAGATGTATCAATGATCAAAACGACATCCGTAGGTGGTGGTGGAAATTGATTGCGTCCTTCGATTCGTAGTGTGATATCCCATTGATTGACCATTCCGACTACTGGCTTTGCTGTTTTATTTACTTTTATCCGTCCAGGTAGCAAATCCGTTTTCAGAGCAGCTTTAACTGGTATATTCGTATACGAAAGTGACGCCTGTGCCACGTAAATAGAACCGACCAAGCAGAAAATAAGCATGAACCATTTAAAAAATGACCGTTGTCTTTTTTTTATTTTTTTCAAAACAGCTTCTCTCCTCACTTAGAATTTTGTGTCTATTCACTAATTGTTTGATTTTTCAATAAATTTTCTACATCTGATAGCGGTTTAGTTGTAGGCGTTTGACTTCCCCACCAAGCATCTCTATAGGCGTACTTAGTCGTACTGATTCCTTCGGCCTTGACTTCAAATGACAACGAGACCCCCTCATACTCTTCCGTAATGTTTGCTTGATTCATTTTTATTTTAGTAAATAAATTTGTTGTCCGTTCTTCTTTTGCCAGTTTCTTTTTATAGTAGAAATAACCATCTTTACCATCAATCCAGTCCGTTAAATTGTAATCAATACTTAAAACTGGATTTGATCCATCCACCGTAGCTGGCAATAATGTTACTGCATCATTTGGTTGTTTTTTAGTAAGTACAGGTAAGGCTAAAACACGAATAAAGCTGTCTTGTTCTCCTGTATTTTTGATAGATACTTTTTTTAAATAGTCTTTTTCTGGTTCAAATATCATTGGTGGATCAAATTCTTCTTCTATTGAGGTTTGAAAGTTTCCAATCCTAAATTCATTACGCTTTTGATCACTATCCGTCAAAGCCGCATATGTTTGATATAAGCCGAAAGAAAAACAAATTACCACTACCAAAAAGCCTGTAAATAAGCTCAATTTTTTTAAACTTACATACTTCTTTGTATTCTGCTTTTTCTTCACGTTCCCTCCACTCCCTTTTACAACTTGCTAGCTTTTTGCAAAACGTTTGAATTTTTTATCCTTTCATTTTTACTTATTTGTTTGTTCTGATAAGTTCAAACTATACCCTTTCGAATGGACTGTTTTGATCATATCCACGTATTTTGGATGAACCATTTTTATTTTTTGACGTATGTGGAAAACTAAATTAGCTACACGGTATTTTGGCACTAACTTTTCTTTACTCCATAAATACTTAGCGATTTCCTCATACGTACGAACTTTATTTTCAGAAGCATATAAATAATCTAGTAATGAATATTCTAATCTAGTCAGCGTGATCTTTTTGTTAGCGATCTGAACAGCTAAACTTGACGGTTCTAAACAAAAACTATGATTTTGTCCTATCGTCATACAACTTAATCCGTTTTTGATAGTCCAAGCAATTTCATCAAAAGAATCTGATTCTAATAAAAATCCTATAACACCTAATTTCAGATAGATGACTTTTTCTTTTCCTAATGGTTCATCCGTCAAAATCCAAATTGGTTTTATTGGATTTTCTCGAAATTTAATCAGCCATTGGAATAATTTTTCTATCTGGATATGTTCATTTTTATGAAGAACGATGCCTTGTAAAGTCGTTAAATCTACATTTTCCAAATCGTAGATCTGAATATCAAAGTCAGTAAAAAGTCGTTCTTGCTCATTTTTTTGTATCGTTTGTTTATCTGAAAGTATACCTAACGCATACATCTCTTTTCACATCCTTTTTATTTTATCTAGACTATCTCATGTAGCTTAACGTACATTTTCAAACTAGTTGCGTTTGAATAACTCTCCCAATCAGTCATTTAGCTTCCCATGATATATGTTGTATAAATCACCTGTATTGCCTATGTTCCATGAACTTAAAAGTTCTTTTGTGGCATCATGAGCTTCCATCATGGGATTCAGTTGATACAATGCTCCCTTAACCCTATTAGGTGCATTGGATCTCAATCGTACGCTTTTTAAAACTGGTGCACTTATTTCATTGGGTTCAAGTAATTCAGAATAATAAAAGTAACCATCTTGATATAGCCAATAATCTTTTGTTCCGATTACTGGTGCAGCCTTATAAACATTTTCTGAAAACATTAACTGAAACCACTGTAATTCTGTCTTTTCTCTACCGTTTTCTTCGAATTGATACATTTCCGTTCCTGTGAGTACATTAGGAACGATTGCTTTTTCTGTAATAAAATTTTGACCATGAAGTGAATATGTCCCTCCTGCTTCCGTTGCCGGTCGCCACGATTCTGTGTTTCTTTGATCGACGGTTGGCAATACTTCTTTTGGAGAAGTTACTAAATTACCATTACCCGTTTGATCAGTAATATCTATTTTGAACGTTAATAAGTATTCATATAAACTGATTCGTACAAATGTAGGGATGTTCCCCGTATTTTTAACTTGGATTACTTTTTTAGTTGTTAAACCTGGTTGCCATTGAAATTCTGGTTCAAATTCTTCTACGATTTCAGCTGACAGCCGTGAACCAACAAAATGATTGACCTCGCTATCTTCAGCGACAAACCAAGCATATGTACTTCCTAGAACCATCAAACCAGAAAAGAGAACTGTATATACAGCGATGATTAATTTAATATTGACTTTAACTTTTTGCTTTTTTCTTCGCTTTTTTCTTTTGGTCAGAGTTTGCTTATTTGTTTTCATGCTGTATCGCCTCCCATCATTTGATCGTTCTAAAAAATCCACTTGTCGATTTCCTATTTTCTATCATTTTTTTTCTTTTTAGGTGGTTTTTTCTCCATTTTTTTATGTTTAATGATCAACAATAAAACGAGTATTAAAAATAAACCTACACATGAAAAAAGTAAGGCATTTCGCCATTCTTCTCCCGTATTGGGTAACCGAAATCTAGTTATTATTTTTTCAAATAATGATCGGTCTGGTTGATCTGGCTCTTTAGTATCAGGTAATGTTGTTTTCACTGCTTTAAAATACCAAGTATTTTCTACACTATTCTTTTTAAAAAAATCTCTGTTAGTATAAGCTTTTCCATCTAATTCAAATTGAGCTTCTAGCATTTTCGTGTCACCACTTTTGAATGTACCTAGACTTAATGGCGCAGATTTGTCTTGTAGATTGACTGTTTTATTTACACCAGATAACGGTCCTTTGTAGACTTCTTTTCCTTCATAGATTAATGTCATCTGAATTTCTTGAGACAAATCTAACGTTCCTTCAATCATCGTTGGTTTGCTAATGTTCATTGTTAAATGATATGGCGTATCTTTTTCAATATTGATGATGGTGATTTTCGTAGACCATTTTTTACCTGGTGCTACATCGCGAATATCAACAAGGTATTGCCCGTCATTTTTTATTTTAATGCCTTGATCATCGCCAACTACCATTCCAGGGGGAAGATTTGATTCAGAATTTACTTCAACAGGTTCTAATGTAAGTGATAGACTAATCAGTAGAAATAATCCTATCAGCAGCCACTTGTACTCCCAGTACCCTTTTTTCATCTGTTTTCCCCCTCAAAATAGATAGCTGTTTCGCTTATTTAGCCGGTACTAAAGCTTTTAAAGCTGTTGCTAAAGTATCATTGACACCCGCTGGCAACCAATCATCTACAGCATCTTTGTATGCCGCGATTCCTTGACCTTTAACCGTTAAGTCATAGAGTAATTTACTATATTCATTGCCTGCTGTTCCTAATAGCTTAACTGCATCCATTAATTGCGTTGTATTCATACCTGGATTTAAGACACTTGTATAATAGAAGTAACCATCAGCCGCATTGAAATACCATTTGTCAGCAACCTTTGGATCTGTTGTAATATTGTTAAATGAAATTTGAATATTTTTTGAACCTGTTGCTGCTGGTACATTCCAAATCAATGCACCGTCTTGTGTAAATTTTGGTGCATAAATCGGTGCTTTTGTCCATTCTTTTTCATCAGCTGCATTATATTCTAGTGACACATAGTTAAGAGAAGGTGTACCAGATTTTACTTTAATTTGATTTGATGCACTTCGTACAAATCCATCAATACCACTTGCGTAGTATAAAACGCCACCTTTTTCAAAAGCATAGCGATACGTATAGATTGTTTTGGTTCCAACTGTTTCAGCTTTTTCTTTTACTTTCAATGTATAAACCCCAGCAAAATCACCTGCTGCTACAACTATTTTTGGTGCGTCACCATCAAATGTTGAATCTGTGAACCCAGTTGGCGCATCTGTTCCTGGCAATACATAAACATTTTTGCTTGTTTTCCCTTCAAGTTCAGCACCAGTTGTTGGTTTTACTTGGTGGTCTTTTAAAAGTTGTAATGATTCTGCTAAAGAAACACGAACCAATGTTTTGTATTTTCCAATATTGGCAATGGCCACATCTTTATTTACCTCTGAACCTGGATCCCATTCGGTTGGTGGTTCAAATGTTTCCACTACTTCAATATCTTTACCCGTTGCAATTTGCCCCTCAAAGTGGTTATTTTTTTGGTCTTCACTGGTAAACCATGCAAATGTTGCTGCAGCTATCGCTGCTAGTGCGAAAACACTTGCCAACGCAAGGACTTTTTTCTTTCTGTTTCTATTCATTCTCAAATTCCTCCCAATTTTTTTATTATTAACTTTTTAACAACGGCACTATATCTGCCCTTATTAAAAAATAAATATCTTTATTTAGTTAAAATGTAATATCTGATGATCGTGATAAATCCAAAAACCGAGATTAAAAAAGTGATTGAAACAATGACATTCTCACGAACAAAATTTAAAAATGCACCTATTTTTGGAATCACTATCACCTTTTTGCCAACTACTTGCTTTTCATTGACTGGAACATCTTCTGCTAAGTTTGCGTCCCCTTGGGTGATATAGTAGGTTCCTTTGGTTTCACCTAAATGATCTAATTTTTCTTTCACTCTATGCGTTAAAAATGCCTGACTTTTGATACTTGGTCTAAACGTAATAATGTCGCCTACTTCAGCTGAATTTCCAACAATATTTTTCACAATAATCACATCACCAGAATGGAAGCCTCCTTTTTGTTTTTCTGGATCTCTGGGTACCATTGAATCAGTCAACACACCGAAAAAACGGTAACCTAAAACACTTTTATCAGTATTTTTAGTCGTTGCAAAAATAATCGATCCGATAATCATAAACAAAATAAAACTGTAAAAAATAATGTTAAATAGTAAAGTCGAGCCAGAATTTTTAGGGGGATGTTGGAATTTATTTTTCTTTTTTTTAGAAATAGGTACTTGCTTTCTTTTTCTATTTTTCGTTTGTGCCTTCTTATTTTCCGGTTTGGAATGTATCGAATCTTGTTTCTTCTTTATCGCTTGTTTTGCTGTTGATTTTGTCCGTTTAGTTTCTCTTTTGGGCTGTTGTCGTCGCCTCTTTTTTCGCTCTTCCACCATTTCCCTAAACCCTCACTTTGCCATGAACTTACCAAAACAATAATCCTTTACTTTTAACGCATAAGAAAAACAACTACATCTATACATTCAACCCCTCCGAACAGTCCAAAAAACTAATGATATTGAGAAAATCAACTAAAACGCAAAAAAGAAATACATCTGAATGGATAAATCCCTTCACAACGTATTTCTAGATTGTTTCTTCTACAAAAAATAACAAGCCTTTTGACTCTATAAAAATCATTAGTTTATTATAGAGAAAACTGAAAGTCAATAGTATTTAAAAATATTTTTTACTCTTTGTTTTAATCTTCTTAAAGGTGGTGATTCAGATGTTTGACTCTATCTTATTCGGCTATAGTCACAGCTGAATAAGTACATAATGTGACTTTTTATTTTCACTAAAAAAGATTACAACTATCAATGATTTAGAGGTGTATATTCATGACAGTAATTGGCTATATGCGTGTTAGTACGCATCAGCAAAAATTTGATTCTCAACAAAAAGCGCTTGAACAATATGGTGTAGATTTTATTTACAAAGAACGGGAAAGTGGTAGAAAGGTGTCTAGAAGCGAGTTAAATAAAGTATTAGCCCTGCTAAAGTCAGGAGACACGCTCGTTATTTTCAAACTTGATCGATTATCAAGGGGAACAAAGCAACTCCTTAGTTTGTTAGAGGAATTTGAGCGAAGAAATATTCATTTTGTCAGTATTCAAAACAATATAGACACAACAACTGCAATGGGACGCTTCTTTTTTACAGTGATGGGCGCATTTGCTGAAATGGAGGCCGAATTAATTCGAGAAAGAGTGATGGCAGGTCTTGAAGCCGCCAGAGAAAATGGCAAGCAATTGGGGCGTCCTCCACGTACAAAAGAGGTAAATGAAGCATTGAAGCTTTATGCGAATTCCAATCTATCTGTACCTGAAATCGCAAAAAAATGTAATGTTTCTGTTCCTACGGTTTACAATCATATTAGAAAACAAAACTTGCTCAGGAAGGCCAACTAACACACAATTTGCACATAAAAAAACTAAGAACATTTAATTTATACGATCTATTTAACCTCCTTTTATAGGGAATACATATTGAAAGTAAGAATCTGAGCAAAGATAACTGTTTTCCACTTATCTTTGCTCAGATTCTGAAATTATCAACCAATCAATTTTAACCCAATCACTGATAATAAAATGACACCAATAAAAACGATTCTACGCCAGTCTTTTGACTCTCCATAAAAAACCATTCCTAAAATTGCTCCACCAGCCGCTCCAATCCCTGTCCAAATAGCATAAGAAACCCCCATTGGCAAACTCTTCATCGCCATATAAAGAAAGATAAAGCTACTACCAAAAGTAAGGAACAATAGGAACAATGACTTTCTATCTTTGCTTTGGTTAAAACGATTGATCGATCCAACACCTAACATTTCAAATATTCCTGCTGTAATTAAAAATAGCCAACTCATTTTTTACTAGCTCCTTTCTCACCAGTCACAAATTTCAACCCCATCACACCTATTAATAATATTGCGATTAAGAGAATTTTTGACAGCTTAAATTCTTCTCCAAAAAAGAGAATTCCTGTAATGACTGTTCCTGCTGTACCTAACCCAACAAACACCGCATAGGCCGTTCCAACAGGTAATGTTTCTCCTGCTTTAATCAACGCATAGAAGCTGATAAAAATAAAGACAATCGTCAATAAAATTTCCCACCACGTATTACTATGCTTCATTCCAATAACCCATAGCACCTCGAAAAAAGCACCAATCATTAATTTGATCCAATCCTTGTTCATGTAAAAACCTCCTTAGTATATAGAAAACAACGTTTCGCTTTGTTTCATCCTGCACTCTTTCACTTCAAGTAATGAAGAGAAACAATGTGACTGATCACAAACCAATAAAAAAAGTGTCAATCAACAATTCCATCTACGGCCTAAGAATTGTCGATTCACACTTTTACTGATAAACAGCCGGCGCTGTTCATCAAAAGTTATTTGATTTACTTAATTGATTCGTTGAAACTGCTCCCATTCTACATCACATTGAATCATTTAGCAATAGAATTTTTCTCTATTATTTATTAAATAAAACTTAATCTTTGAGCAATATTGCTTAAAATAGCTTTTTTACTATGTATTACTTATAAATATGTCTAGCAATTCAACCATTTTAGTAAGAACTATTCTCGTGCTTTTTTTGAAAAATAGTTTATCTTATAAAAAATTTCAAGTTGATCAGATAATTCTAAAAATTTCTATCTCATGATTTTGTAAATGTAAGCAACATATGATACACTTACTTTATCAAAAAAAGATTCCTAGTGAATCAGTCAACGTTGATATTACTTACTTTAGGCGGTAGTAATGTCAACGTCTTTCTTTTGTCTATACAAATTATACCACACTAAAATCTTTTTGAAAATATCCGCATACTTAGGGTAAAAAAAAGAACCCACCTCTTTAGAGGCGGGAATTATTTATACTTTTATGCTAAAGCCCCCATTGGATCCCATGGTGCTAAAACTGTCGGTTCTTGTTGCCATATTTCTTGTAATTCTTTGGATAGTAATTCTTTACGAATAACGATTTGATACGTATATTCGTCCATCCAAGCATCACTCATCACAAAGAATCCTTTATCTCCAACTTTTTCACCCCAACTGTTTTCTACTTTCCATTTAGTAGAAGCACCCTCGATCACATCTACTCCAGTTAATACCATGGCATGTGTCATCAAACTTTCACCGAAATCTAAGCGTTGTGCTTTTGTCATCGTAAAATCGATATCGAATAAATCATCTATATCATATGCATCTAAAGACATAATTCCACTATCTCTTGTCGAAGATTGGCCAACATCACATCCAAACCAAACAGATTCTCCTTGTTCTAGCTGAGCCACTGCCAATTTTTTAAATGTGGTCATATCTACATTGATATACTTCACTTCTTTACCGCCAACAACATTCCCTAACATCTCTACTGTATAAGTTTGATTATAAGGTTTATCTGCTGTAGGAGCATTGATTACACTTACATAGTCATCAAGATTCACGCCTACATATTTTTCATAAAACGATTGCGGCGTTAGCTTTTGATCTAAATGATACATTTTTTCTTCATCACGATATTCAAAATCAAACACTTCTGGTGGTGTACCTAATGAAATCGCTAAAAAGTTATAGACTTCTGCTAACATCGTTTCTTTTGCTGCTTGAACTTCCGCAACTGTTTTTCCACTGGTGATTAACTCGCGCAAAATCGTTGCATCTTTTCTTAATTTTTTATTTAAGTAATTATTTAAATCTCGAGAGTTTGAACTGTTGCTACTCTCAGGCATAGCTGTCTTTGGTACAACGCCATATTTTTGGAAAAGAGAGACAATCATATCCCATTGTCCACCGTCTTGTTGTGGTGTTGCTAACAAGAATGCCACTTTACGGCTGTCTAGCTCTTGATCGGCAGTTGCGATGATATTTTCATAGAAGTAATTTGATTTTTCATACTTATCCCAGAAAAATGTATAGTTTTGAGAAAGCTCAAAATCTTTTAAATTGAAGCTATTGATCATTTTGTGTCTAAAAGTATTTAAGGCTGCAAACATCCAGCAGCGGCCACTTTGTTTTTGGTTGGCTACTTTCCCAGTGGCTATATCTATTGAAAACACTGGGACATTATTTACTTCAGCACTTTGGTTTTGCGCAGAAGCAGTGATTCCATTTTTGATAACTCCGCGCTGTAAAGCATTTTGCTTATTATTTTCTATAAATGTATCGTGAAATTTTTGTGTTACTGTTGGTTCGATTGCTGACATATTGACTCATCCTTTCACTCATGGTATTCCTTTTTCATTATATGCCTGAATTTTCAATCTCTCAAGTTTTTAATGAGATAAAATTGCTTTTTTGCATCACCTGTATTATACTTCATAATACAAAGGAGCAAAAAGAGGTGAAAATATGTTATTAGAAATAGATGCACAAAGTCAAACCCCTATTTATCAACAAATTTGCAATCAGCTCATTATAGGAATCGCCACAAATAAACTACAACCTGGCGAGATACTTCCTTCTGTCCGACAAATGGCTGATGAAATTGGTGTAAATATGATGACTGTTTCAAAAGCTTATACTTTACTGAAAAATGATGGTTACATTTTGACCGATCGCCGAAATGGAACAATGGTTGCTGCAAAACAATCACTAGATCCTCCATTTCAAGCTCGATTTTCACGGGAGCTTGAACTTTTATTAGCTGAAGCTTCTATCCATCAAATTTCGGAAACGATGATTCAAGAAAAAATCAAACAAATTTATCAAAAATTTGAATAGTAAAAGGTGTGTTGAAAATGAATTTTTTCCTATATTTAATACTTGTAGGCGTTAACTTTTTAATGGCTTTTGCAGGTAGAATTCCAGCAAATCCGCATAAAAATATTATTTTAGAAACGACTTTGCCTAAAGATAAACTTCAGAATAAACAAGTCCTAAACGTTAGCAAAACATATAAAAAAAGGTTGTTGCAATGTGCTCTCATTTTCTCTATCATTGCCCTTCCAATCATTGTCATCCCATTTGATTCTTTAGTTCTGCTTTATTTTCTAGTGATGATGATCGGATGTCTTGGAACTTCATTTTACTTGCAGGTTATTTTTATTCGTAAAATGACCACTGTAAAAGTTCAAAACAATTGGATTTTACCAACAAGTCCGATTTTAGTCGATACAAAATTGGTAGCAAATAAAAACCGTAAATTGATTTCTGTTTGGTGGTTTTTACCCAGTGTTTTGATTACTCTTTCAGGTTGTATTTATTCATTTAAGGTACTTGGTTTGGCGAATGGTACTTGGATTATTTGCCTTATTTCTCTTCTTATGACAGGAATGTTTCTGCTTTTTTATTATTTTATTGCACGTTTTCCAGTTAAGTCAGTTACTAGCGATGAAACAATCAATCAAAACGTGAATGACCAAATGCGTCATCATTGGTCTGTTTTAATGGCTATTTCGTCATTGGTTTTAAGCCCGTTGTCTTTTATCTCAACAAGTTCAGTGATGCTCCCTTATGAGCAAGTGATGGTGTTTTTAGTTGGTTACACGGTGCTTATACTAGTATTTGTGATAGTCACTTTTTATTATTTATTTTCATCTAGAAAAAAACAAGATCAATTGATTGCACAAGCAAAAGAATACCGTTACAGTGATGAGGATCAATATTGGAAGTATGGAATCTATATAAATCCAAATGATAAAAGAATCATGGTACCCGATCGCGTCGGAATGAATATCTCTGTCAATTTAGGCAGACCCGTTGGAAAACTGACTTTAGGAATCACTGGTATTTTGATTTTGATTGCTTTAAGTGTAGCAAGTATACCGATGTTGATTAGTGATTTTTCAAGTAATCCATTTGAATTATCTACGACTCACAAGGGTATCTCTTTATCAGCACCATTAAGTCAACGTAGACAAATCGACTGGAACGATATTGAATCCGTAAAATTGGTGGATAAGCTTCCAAAGGATAAACTCCGCGTTTACGGAACAGCAACAGAGAATTATTTAACTGGGGAATTCCAGGTCGATGCTAAACCTGCTTATTTGCTAGTTTTAAAAGATAAAAAACCAATTTTGGAAATAAAAACTAAAAATAAACTCTACTATTATACAAATAAAGATAGTAAACTAACTGAAAAATACTATCAGAATATCCAAGCAATTCGAGAAAAATAAAAATAAGTTAGGAAAAGACACTCTGCTTTTCCTAACTTATTTCTTTATTTTTCTCTAGCTTTAAGAGCTAGTGCTTCGGAAAAAAGATGAACGTGGGTGGTGGCATAATACGCCACAGTCAACTTTCCCTATTTTTCTGTCAGCCCTGAACAAGCTCATTCTGCTTTTAGTTTATCTAGCTTCATGAGCTAGTGCTTCGGAAAAAAGATGAAAGTGAGCCGTGGCACAATACGACACAGGCAACTTTCCCTATTTTTCTGTCAGCCACGAACAAGCTCATTCAGCTTTTAGTTTATCTAGCTTCATGAGCTAGTGCTTCGGAAAAAAGATGAAAGTGAGCCGTGGCACAATACACCACAGTCAACTTTCCCTATTTTTCTGTCAGCCACGAACAAGCTCATTCAGCTTTTAGTTTATCTAGCTTCATGAGCTAGCGCTTCGGAAAAAAGATGAAAGTGGGCCGTGGCACAATACGCCACAATCAACTTTCCCTATTTTTCTGTCAGCCCTGAACGAGCTCATTCAGCTTTTAGTTTATCTAGCTTCATGAGCTAGTGCTTCGGAAAAAAGATGAAAGTGGGCCGTGGCACAATACACCACAGTCAACTTTCCCTATTTTTCTGTCAGCCCTAATCGAGCTCATTCTGCTTTTAGTTGTTCAACGTATTTTTAATCATACCTAGTAATGTTTTCACATCTTCTGGTCTTGTATCGCCTGTTTCTGAGTCGATGATTGAGCTGTATACGTGAGGGATGATCTTTTTCACGCCTGCGTCCACTGCGATTTGCACGATTTCTTCAAAGTTTTCTAAATCGATGCCGCCTGTTGGTTCTAGGTAGAAATCATATTTGGCACAGGCCTCTGCGACTGCTTTGTATTCTTCGATATGCGCTAATCCTTTCATAGGGAAGAATTTGATAGAGCTACCGCCCATATCTTGTAATAAACGAATCGCTGTTTCGATCGTTACTTCGCCTGCTGGTGTTTGGGAACTTAAGGGACCTGTGGCGATATTGACGATGCCGACTTTGCCTGTTGGTGAGACTAAGCCATTAACGATCGTGTCATTTTGACCTAATAAAGCACGAGATGTCCCAACGCCTGTAAAGACTTGGTTGACGTGTTGTGGTTGTAGTTCTTTTGAGATTCTTGACACCATTTGGCTTTGGTTTGGATCGCCTGCACCTAAGCCAACTGATAACGCGTTATTGGTTTCTGCGGCGTATTTTTTCATATCTTCGATTGCGGCTTCATCGGTTGGATAGTTTTTAGATAAAACACCTAAAACGATATGGCCTTCGGCAGCTTCGTAACAGTCTTTTGCGTTTTCTACTGAGTTGGCTAAAACGTTTAAGCAAATACGGTCTTCTAAATAGTTTGGTGTTAATGTCATGGTTGATTCACTCCTGTTTAGTAGTTTTTTAATTCATGATCTCGGTTAAACGAGTCACGATTTTAGTCATTTCTTCTTCATTGACAGAACGGATATCGAATTCGATGATCCCGGTGTTGGCTTGGTATTCTCGGGTATAAATAGCGGGACTTTCAGCTTTTAATTCTTGGATGACTGCTTTCGCTGACTTTTCTCCACTGACCTTGATACTCGCTCTGTAAATATCTCTGCCAGCGCCATCTTGAACGCTTTTGGCTTCAATATTGTTTATTTGATTTAATGCTGCGATAAATGGTGCTAAGCGTGCTTGCATGGAATCCCCTGCTTCACTGCCGTTTTTCACATAATCTTCTACCGCTTGGGTAAAGCCTAAGATATTATCTTTACCGATTTTCATTGCGCGGCCGATGCCTTTTCCTTGTAGGCGGATCCATTCGATATAGGCTTTTTTGCCGATCACAAGTCCTGCACTTGGTCCTTCGATGGCTTTGGCTCCACTGTAGATCACAAGATTTGCGCCTGCTTTGATGTATTTGAATAGATCTTCTTCCGCTGCGGCATCCACAATCAATGGTAACTTATGAGCCTTCGCAACTGTCGCGGCTTCTTCCACACTTAACATACTTTTTTGAACGGTGTGATGGCTCTTGATGTAAAGAATCGCTGCAGTTTGATCTGTGATCATCATTTCAATGTGTTCAGGTGAACACATATTGGCATAGCCTGCTTCCACCACTCGTCCCCCACCTTGTTCGACCATTACTTCAACGGGCGTGCCGTAATCTACGTTATGCCCTTTAGGTAAGATAATTTCACGTTTGGTGATTTTATCTGTGTATGGATGATAGGCGTGATACACTGAACCTTCACCGATCAAGGCTGCCACACTTTGGGCGATACCAGCGGATGCGGAAGAAACGACTTGAGCATCTTCGACAGTCAATAATTTAGCTAGGTAAGCGCCTGTTTGAATGCTTAACTCACTCATCTCAAAGAAATGTTCCCCACCGAATTTTTGCGCGGCTAAGACATTCTCTGAGACTTTCGATACGCCTAAGATCGTCATACGGCCTGAGGCATTGATGACTTCTTTTAGATTGAATTTTTCATAGCTATCCATTTGAACTTTCACCCCTTTTTAAACATTATAACATTATATTTTTAAATGTAAAACTCAAGAAAGAGGATGAGAATTTATATTATCTCAACCTCTTCGTTTTTATAAAAGTCCTAAAAATGAACCAATAATACTGACAGCAACAATTGTTCCAATAATAATTCCATAACGAGGACCTTTTTTGACCATAAAGAAATAAATCAGGAATACCGCAGTCAACGGTAAAATCCCTTTCATGATTTGATCCAAAATATCTTGAACAACAATTGTTGCTCCGCCTGAAACATGGAATTTCATCGGGCTGGAAATATTCACATAACTTGCAGACAAAGCGCCCATCATCATCATTCCCAGTACATTTGCACCATAGATGACTTGTTTGATTTTCCCATCTTTAAGCAGTGCCATGATGGAGTTTCTACCAAGTGTATACGACTTATTGATCAAGCCCCAACTGATATACATCGTTAAAACTGTATAAATCACTAACGGGCCTAAACCACCCATGATACTACCGTTTTTAGCAATAGGAATAAAAATTGAAATAATCAATGGCATGATCGCCGCCCAAACAATAGAATCACCAATACCAGCTAAAGGCCCCATCAGACCAGTTTTAATTGAAGTAATCGCAGAATCGCCAATATCAGCTCCGTTCGCACGTTCTTCTTCCATCGCTAGAGAAATCCCCTGAATCGATGCTCCAATAGTTCCTTCCGTATTAAAGAAGGCCAAGTGGCGTTTTAACGCCTCACGTTGTTCCTCTTCATTATCCGCATATAATTTCTTGATCGCTGGAATCATGGATGCACAGAAAATCAAGCTTTGCAGACGTTCATAAGAGTTGGATAATTCACAGCCAAGTTGATAAATCCAAAAGGTTTTACTAATTTCTTTTTTCGTTAATTTTTTTTGATTGATATCTGTCGTATTTTCCATTATGCTTCTCCTTCTTTCAGCGCATTATTTCTCACCAAGAAAGCCACACACGTACCGATTACCGCCACAGCCATCACTTCTGCACCAAAATACATAACGGCCACAAAACCAATGAGAAAATACGGAATCAATGTTTTCTTTCCAATAACCATGATCGTTAAAGCAAACCCTAACGCTGGCAACAAGCCACCCATTACTTCAAAACCGTGCATTAATTTTTCTGGAATAATATCTAAAAGAGTCGTTACCACTGATTGTCCGAAGAAATTCCCCGCAAAAACAAGTGGAAAACGTAATAAAAAGCCAACAAGTGCTGGGTACAAGAACGCTGCACGATAGATCCCTTTGTAATTTAAGTTTTCGGCATATTTATCTGCCATATGAACAAATGTTGCATTGACTGTTCTTCTGATTTGATCCATAAAAACACCTAATACTCCGAAGGGTACAGCTAAAGCAATCGCTGCTTCTGCATTCATTCCTACGCCAAGAGCAATCGGGATCGCAATGGCTGAGGCTAATGCTGGATCGCTAGGAACATTTCCACCTGGCGTTGACGTTACGCCTAAATAAACTAATTGTATGCCTGCACCAATCGTCATCGCTTCAGCAATTTTCCCTGTGGCAAGTCCTGCAACCATTGCTGCACATAATGGCTGAGACAACATTCCTGAAAATGTGTAGCCAAACCGCAAGCGGGCGAACCAATAGTATAAGCCCATTGTAATTGAAACACCTAAAACACCCATCTTTGTCACTTCCTTTTTTTAGTTATAATGAATTATATTTTTCAATCAATTTTTCGATCGGCATTGGATTATCTTCTGGAATCGCTTGGAAAAAGACGTTTAGATTTTTTTCTAGAAAACCATTTAGAACATTGACGTCATTTTCAGATAGATTGATGTTTTTAAGCACGTTTTTCCGTTCTGCGCCTCCACCTAAACCGCCAATTTGAATATCATTTTCGATTACATTTGCGTTGACCATTGCTTCTAAAGTAGGTAGATCGGGCACTAAGAATAGAACCTTGGCGTTGCTGTTAGGAGCCTCTTCTGCCCAATATTTTTGTGCGGATTCTACACCATAGATTTTCACTTCAACACCTGGAGGGGCTGCCATAACATAGATGCTTTGTAAGAACTCATCCTTCTCCAATTCATCACTCACTACAAAAATTTCATCTGCACCTGACTGTTGTAGCCATTTTGTTACCACTTGTCCGTGAATCAACCGACTGTCTACTCTTGTTAATACGATTTTTGCCATGTTTATACTCTCCTATCTAATTGTTAGTTGTTGGTAATTGTAAAATCTGACAGTTATCTAATGATGCTTGTAAAATCTCTACTCCCGATTGTTCAGTGAAGGGCGTGGATTGTTTCATGATTGCATCCAAAAGCATTGCCGTATTCAAACCTGATATAGCCAAAATATCATAATCTCTTGAAAGCCTTAACGCTACATTACTTGTTGTTCCACCTTTGATATCTGTTAAAATAAGCAATTTCTCGCTCCAAGTGACGGTTTTTAATTGTTGTTCTACACGTTTTATATATTCTTGTAAATTATCTTCCGGCTGTAAAACAACCTCATAAATATTCTCTGTCTCCCCAACGATCATTTTGATACTCTTTAAAAGTCCTGCCCCCCAACCGCCATGGGTGAGTAGTATAATGGGTTCTTTTGTCATTTTTTCATCTCCTTAAATTAAAAGCGTAACGGGCTCGTTCAACCTTAACAGAAAAACAAGAAAATATGAATGACGCGCTTTTTGCCTCATTTATAATTTATCTTTTTTCCAAAAGGTTAACCCGTGAAGCTAGATAGATTTAAAAGCTGAATGGGCTCGCTTAGGTTCGACAAGAAAATAGGAAAAATTAACTGTGACGTTCTTGGTCACATTTAATTTTTATCTTTTTCTCGAGAGCCTAGCCCGTGAAGCTAGATAACACAGCACATCTTCACCTATCTCAATCCAACAACCTTTTTTATTTCTCCCTTTGCTTAACTAAATAGCAAGTCCTGTGCCAATAATCTGTCGTAAAATAAAACTCATTTAAAATATACAATTAAATGAACTTAGCACATTACTGCGTAGTTTAATAATAAGGGCGAAGTTTAAACAGAAAAAGCCCCTAACACCATCTGTTAATAGTGTTACGGACTTCTTAATTATTCTCAATTGCCATAAATTAATTCATAAATATATTTTATTTCTAATGGTGAAAATTGAACATTGTACGACACTTCCAAGGGACGGAAGGCCATTTTTATGACAGATGCTTCATTTGGGATGTCTTTGTACGACACATTATAATCAGATGTGCTGTATTCATTATTGATCACCAAACGTTCCACCGTACAACAAGTATGGATCAAAAAGCGCAACATGATTTTTTCATCACTATTCAAATTCAATTGTCGACACAAATCATCATAAATCTGGCTGACTTCGATCGATAAGCGTTGCGGATTTAATACAGTAATATGATTGATGATCGCTTTTAAAGACAATCCATGTACGTAACGTTTCGCTATTTTATCTTTCAGCACCCGATTCTTTTTATCTGACATATCATAACCGAATAATAGCAAGAGACGTTCTACGCCTTTTTCTGAAAACAATTCTTCTAATGGAATAAATGGAATATCAGGTACTTCTGTTTGAAAAGTGCCCACGATCCCAACTAATTTTTCATCTGCTCGAATATGTTGGTGAATCCGCTCGATATCTTGTATTTCACTATTATCTAGTGTTAGTATTCGGATGTTTTGCAACACCTCTTCTTGGAAGACATCGATGATTAGTTTTTCGATTTTTAATGCCGTCCCAAGTCCAGTCATACAAGAAACGATAAGTACTTTTGAATCAAAAAAATGCCCTTTTTTGCAAATAGATGAAAGGTGTCCTTTTTCATTCAATACAGGAAGTAAGTAGTTGAAATCAGTTGATTCATAAATTACTTCTCTAGAAACTTCAAGCAGTGATAACAAATTGATATTTTTGACCAGTAATACATCGATCCCAAATTCTTCACTGATCAGATTACCAAAATAAACCAGTGAGCCAATATCCACTAACAAAATCAATCGTTTATACTTATTGATTTTAATAATAGTTTTAACCTTCTCAAGTGTTTCTTCCACAGTTTGATGAATTGGCATATTGACAGCTTTTAGGAGATTACTAGAAAATAAAATATTAGAATATTCCGCCATGCTCGTAGCAGTCGTTGAGCCGTGTGCGACAACTATTACACCGCACTCGTCATTACGCTGATACTGGCTGTCTGCTTGTTTTAATTTTCTAAGCAGCAAGCCAAAATAAGTAATTTCTGTTTTAGGCAATTCTACTGAAAAAAGGGTCGAGACTTTTTCTACGATTTTTTTTGAAATATCATAATTTTCAAGTCGGCCTAACATTAACTGGCTAGAATATAGATAAAAATCATCATTAGGAATCTCCATAAATAACAAAGTAGAATAAACATGATTCGCCAGCACTTCTATAAGATTTTTTTGAATTGTAAAGCCTGTCAGCTCAGAGATATAGGCTGTTAATTCAGCTATTTTTTGCTCAAAGCTCTCATCAATGGTTCGCATCGATTGTGTTTTAGCCATCGGTTCAAATAAACGCATATCAAATAATTGATCGATTTTTTTCTGTAGGATCGAAGCCACTTCTTTTTGGGGAATATTGCTATTTTTCAAATTGGAAAATTCTTTTAATAAAAAATCATAGAACGCATCGTTGATTTTATCTCTCGTTGTAAAATAATGGCTGGCTGATGTTCGATCATCTGATTTTATCTTTAAGCTCTTACCATCCAAGAGTTCTTTTAAAGCAATTTGATCTTTCGCATCTTTTTCTAAAGGTTCTTCATTCAATAATAATGTTTGGTCGATCATCAATGCTACTGATTGCTTTTCAATCTGTTTTAGATAACCTTGTGCACAAATGAATTGAATTTCGGATTTCATTTCCCCTACGTTACCTGTATATTTTTTAAACACTAATTGTTCGATCACTTGATACTGAACCGTGATATCTTTTTTGATTTTACGACTTTCATTTTGAAAAAATTTGATCACTAATTCGATTTTTTCTTGGATAGGTCTTTCTTTAACAGAAGGGAGCATCAGAGACACAGGAATTCGACGGAGAAAGGTTTTTAAAAAGGTTTGCGAAAAATCTTCTGTTGTCGCAAAAATAAAGCGAATATTGACCGCTCTTTTAACATCCGCTTCACCCATTCTAGAAAAATAACCTTTATCCAGTAATGTGAAAAGCTTTTCCTGTCCCTCACTCGGTAACCGATGGACTTCATCTAAAAATAAAAACCCTTGGTCAGCATATTCAACAAGCCCTGCTTTATCTTCAACCGCTCCTGTAAAACTACCTTTTTTATAGCCAAAAAGATGGGTCGTCAGTAGCTCTGGGTTGTTAAAATATTCTGAGCAATTAAAATAAATAAATGGCATTTCTTCACTTACAAAGGTTTCGTAATAGCGATGGAGTGCTTCAGCCAATAACGTTTTCCCAACCCCAGATTCACCACCTAATAAAATGTTTAAACCATTTGGTGGATAGAGAACAGCTGCTTTTAATTTTTCAATACTATCTTTTAAACTGCCTTTATATCCGATGATTTCTGAAAACTCTTCTAACTTATGATTTTCTTCGTGCAACAATTCATCTGGTTTTTGTGCGTTTAAAAACACAGTCAATGCCTCTAAGTTTTTAAAAGATAGTTGTTCCTTAAAGGAACAGCCATAGATTTTTTCTAATTCCTGTTTACTAAAAAATAAAACAGGACGACTTTTCACTCTGACCGCTTCTTCCTTGGTCAGTAATTTATTTAAATCTTCGCTGACAGTATTTCTTGCCAAAGATAATTGTTCACTGATTTCTTGAGCCGTAACCCCTTTCAATTTTTCAATTGTTTCTTGGTTTTTGGTTTGTTCAGCGAGAATATTGCTTACTTTTTCTAGTCGTTGCATATCAACTCACCTCATTTGTTTATTAAGCATTATTATACTTGATTGCTCGATAAGTTAATAGGGTAATTATTTTGCTAAAAAATACTCTATTCTGTCAATTATACTTTGACATATTTCTATTATGTGATTAAACTAAGCTTAATGAATAGGAGTGAGTGAATAATGACTGTATTCAGTTTGAGAAAATATCAGCAATCAGACCTGAAAGACATACTGACTATATTTAATGGAACCGTTCAAGCAATCAATAAAAAAGACTATACGCAACAACAAATCGATCAATGGGTCCAACTAACACCTGATTATGATCAATGGCATGCTAGACTTGCACCGACCTATGCTATGGTTGCTCTAAATCGAATGGAAGTTATCGGTTTTGGTAACATCACGGATACAGGTGAACTTGATTACTTGTATGTAGATAAAAAATGGATCGGCTATGGTATCGGGAAGATGCTAGCTAAAGATTTAATGGATCATGCACTGAAAGCTGGAGCAAAAGAGCTGACGGTCTATTCATCGATCACAGCTAAACCGTTTTTTGAATCACTTGGCTTTGAGCTAGTGGAACAAAAAGTAAAATACCGTAACGGTGTCATGCTTATGAATTATTTAATGGTTTATCGCAGAGATAAAAACTAAGCGATTCGTTTTATTCAGATTACCGAAAATCTGAATAAAGAGTATGAAATTCCCTAAAAACCGCCCAATGCATAAAACGCATTGGGCGGTTTTTAGTCAACTAATTGATGACTATTTTTTAATTTTCACTTTCGACTTTTCGTTTCAAATAGTGAATCAAATGGCTATAATCTACTTTCCCATAATCAGTAACATCAAACTCATGAACTTCTCCTAACTGAAATTCGTTATATTTTCTTGTTTGGATTATTTGTTTGAATGCCTCTTTTGTAATGTGATTGTCCGCTTTGCTTCGATCCTCTAATTGATCAAGATAATGATAGTGCGTCATTAAATGACTGAGATGCCGCTCTGGTTCCAGATCTCGTACATTTCTTCTTTCCCATAACACATCGAAATCAGCAACTAGGCGAATCGTAATCACTTCGTACGCATAAGTATTGGCTAGTTTTGAAAGCGTGCTTTTTTGTTTATCGCTAAATGGATATTCTGACACAATCACTTGTTTCCCAGCATCCATATATAGCGCTAGAACACCATAATAAAAGCGCCAAACTCTCTTTTCTAACTCAGACTTCTCAGCAAGCGAATCAAAACCAACTGAGTCAGCAAACAATTCTTTGCCTTCATCTGGTGTAATCAGGAAGATATTCGGAATCTGTTCTCTGATTTTTTGGATCAGATAGGTTTTCCCTGTTGCCGGACTGCCAGCAAGTAAAATCAATAATTTTTTCATTTGACTACCCTATATGGATTGGGTTTTCCACATTCAGAAACAAGCCTATTTTATGCTTGACGATATCGTGACATGCTTCATTAGCTGGAATTACATTGTAGCGTAATGATTTATTGACTGCAGTTTGTTCAAATGATTCTTTCGCTGTTTTAGTCCAATTAACTAAGAGTTCAGTCCCCACATTGAATTTGCGAATACCATTATTAATTAGTTCAGGATAGTCTTCTTCTTTGACACCCGTTCCGCCGTGAATAACTAATGGAATATCAACAATCGCGTTAATTTCTTTTAATAAGGGCAAATTGACTTCCGTTTTGGATTTAAATTGACCGTGATTCGTCCCGATTGCAATGGCTAAGGCATCGATTCCTGTGGCATCTACAAAAGTACGGGCATCTTCTGGTTTTGTGTAGACTTTGTCGTTTTCCTCTACATGGATCCCTTCTTCAGTACCGCCGATCGTTCCGAGTTCTCCTTCAACAGAAACACCTTTTTTATGTGCATATTCCACTACAGCTTTTGTTTTTAAAATATTTTCTTTAAAAGGTAAATGAGAGCCATCATACATGACCGACGTGTAGCCAAGATCGATTGCTTCTTTGATATCGTCAAAATTTCTAGCATGATCCAAATGAAGCACTGCATCCACCATTTCTTTTTCAGCCATTGTTTTGACAACTGAAACTAATACATCGTACCCAATGTATTTGGCTGTATCCACACTGGTTTGGATAATGATCGGGGCACCCATTTCTTTGGCTGCTCGAATCATTTCTGGCAACATTTCTAAATTGTGGGCATTAAAAGCCCCCACTGTAAAATTCAATTCTTCTGCTGTTTTCGTGACTTCTTTCAATGTTGTATACATGTATTTCTCCCTCATCTTTCAATTTTACTGACCGCTGATCGTTACTTTTTTGGCGATTTGTCGCATATCGTCCATTTTATTCATCCACTGCTCAATTCCAGTGTCATCGCCATTTCTTGCAGCTTCTGCTCTTTTTTGATTGTACAAGCTCATTAATTTTTTGTAGCCTGATCCGATACTATTTTGATAGGACTGACTTTTTTCTAGCGCTATGACTGCTTGATCGATTTCATGTAGTTTTGCTAGTAATAAACCTGTTTCTTCGTATTTTTTAGCCAGTATTGTGTCAGTCAGCTGGACGCTATTTATTTCTAGCGCAAGTTCATCAACTTTTTTACGAAGTTCACTTTTTTCTTCCTCTGTCAAAACTTCTTCTACTTCTGGTTTCACAACGCTCTTTTGTTTCTTTTTCAGGAAATCAAACATATTTTCACCCCTTTTTAAAAAGCTTTCATGATCGGGCTTATGATCCAAGCATATAAGAGAGCCGCTGTGACAGTATCCACATCAGTCGCTGTAGCATTGACGAAGCCCATACTATTGAAAATCGTCACTAATAGTGCTGGTAATAACGTAATAAAGAAACCATGTGCGATCCCCCCGATGATTGCGCCACGTCTGCCGCCAACTGCATTTCCAAAAATCCCTGCTGTACCACCTGCAAAAAAGTTCGTCAGCATCCCTGGTAAAATCATCGCCAAACCAAATGTTGGCAAAATGAACATCGCTAAAACAGCACCGATCGTGGTTGTGATAAAGCCTAGAATCACTGCATTTGGGCTATATGGGAAAAACACTGGACAATCTAACGCTGGAATCGCATTTGGTACTAATTTCATTGCAATTCCTCTAAAGGCTGGTACGATTTCTCCAAGTAATAAACGAACACCAGCCAGCAATACATACACACCCACTACAAATTGAATGGCTTGTAAAAAGGCAAACATAATATAGTTTTGATTGCCGGATAACGTTGACGCAAATGTTTCACCCGCAAACAATACCGTTACGATATATAAAGGAACCATCACGACCATCACAGACAAATACGTATCTTGAAGAAACTCAAAGGATTTCGGTAATTTAATATCTTCCACCGACTTTTTGTTTTCACCACGTTCACCAAAAATCCAAGCAACACCTGCCTCAAATAAATAACCGATCGTACAAAAATGTCCCAAGGCAATATCATTTGACCCAGTTATTTTCCTAATAAAAGGCTGTGCGATCGCTGGCATAGCAACAGCGAAAACACCCCCGATAAATCCTCCCACAATGATCAATACGATCCCACGAAGTCCGGCAAAATACCCAAAAACCGTCGTCATCGTCGCCATCCATAAAATCGCTTGACCTGTTAAGAAAATATACTTCCACTTTGTAAAACGAGCAATCAAAATATTAAATACAAAAATAGCTAAAAATGTTAACGCAATATCCCGTCCTAAGCCCAGCTCATTCATTGCTTGACCATTGATCGCTTCGATAGAAGGAATAATTCCTTGCATATGAAATCCTTCTGTAAAAATCTCACCAAAATAAGTCAGACTCCCCACAATAATACTAGAGCCAGCACTTAAAACTTGAAACCCTAACAATGTTTTTAATGAACCTGATAACACTTGACCAATCGATTTTTTCTGTAAAATCAATCCTAGCATAGCTATTAAGCTGATCGTGATCGATGCCTGTGTCAAAATATTCTCGATGATAAAATTAACTACCCCCATGATAAAGCCCCTCCATTATGATTTTTTGGTTAAATAGCCCCTTTTGCTTGTAAAACTGGTGTGATCTTTTCATCTATTTCGGCTTTTGAAACAATATTTTTCAGATAAATGATCGCTGTTTTTTCCTCATCGATACTAAATTTTTCAAATTGTGTTTGAAAGTTTTGCGCGGTAATTATGATATCTGGATTCATAGAAACTGCTGATGAAATATCTGTATGCTCAAGTTTTGCTTCCACCCCTTTCTGATTTAAGACATCTTCAGCCGCCATTTGAGCCGCAAAACTACTCCCTAACCCTGCTCCGCAAACAAATAGAATCGTTAGTTTTTTCATGATGATTCGCTCCAGTCATTTTATTATTTTTGTTTCCTTTAACACTCTTCATATAAAATTGCTTCAAAATCAGAGACACTACTACACCGCACTAATCGATTTATTTTTGTCTCGTCGTTAATCAATTCAATCAAGCTTTTCATAATATTTAAGTGGGAAAATGAATCCACCGCTGCCAGACAAAAAATAATTTTTACAGGATCGTTGGCTTCATTGCCAAAGACAACAGGTTCAGCTAATGTTGCAACACTTATACCTAATCTATTAACGCCATCTTCTGGCCTCGCATGGGCTAAAGCGAGATGTTTTCCCATCACGATGTATGGCCCAAATTCATTGACAGAAGCAATCATTGCCTTTACATATGATTCATTAATACAGTTTTCTTTTAAGAGTGGACGTGCTACTCGTCGAATCGTACTCTCCCAATCTGGACATTTTTCCAGTAACAAGATATCACTTTTTTTCAAGACATCTTTCAGCATCGGCTGCAACTCCCTTTTATTTATCTTTAAATGATTCTGATCAAAAGTGGTCTCTAACTGTTGATAGATATCGCTAGAAATCGTACCGCCACTTTCTTTAACTAAATCAAGAACCTTATAAAATAACTCCGTAGAATCATTGTCAGTATTTACTAAACGTTTAAACTGCCTATTTCGTTCTAAGAACTCTTGAATATTTTTTCGACTCTCTACTTTGATTATCGGATCTACAACTAAAATCGGCTTGTCAGGATAGGTTAAACTCAGTGTTGAAAAAATCAAATCAACATCTAGTTTTTTGATCAGTTCCATCTCACCTGTACTTAGAACAGCTACTATCTCAATACTAAATAGTTCTTTCAAATGTTCTGCCAATAATCGACCGGTAGCTGTTCCATGATTACAGACTACAACTGCCTTATAGGTATATTGCAGCTCTTGATTGATCGCACTTACCGAAGTCGAAAAGTGAATTGTCAAAAAGGCAATTTCGTCCTCGCTGAGTTCATTTTTAGTGATTGCTTCAATCGTTGGCGCAAATGTTTCAATCGCAAAATAAATATTGCCGTAATACCGTTTTACCGTTTCTTTTAACGGGTTTAAAATTTGTATTTCACTTTTCACCCGACTGATCAAACCAGCCATATGACGATATAAGCCTTCATGTAGGGATTCTTCTTTTTTAGAAAAGGGAATTTGCGTCGTTTGTTCGACAAATTGAATCAGCTGAATCGACAACAATTGGGCTTGTACCCACTCAACAGAATTGCTTATGCTCCCAGTATTAAAAGTTTCCAACATAAACAAGATATAATTCAATTCTGATACCGGAGGTCTAACTGCTAAAGTGCGACACAATTGATGAACAAAAGAAAGTCTACGCTTATTTTGCTCTGTATCCCAAACTTCCCAATCAGAACTTGGAATCAATTCTTGTCTTAAATAGCGACTTAACCAAACAGCTGTAAACATGACTAACTGATTGCGATAAATATCTTCTCTTGAAGAAATCGTTTGATGATATACATGATCGATTTTTTTTAATACCTTTTTAGGAATATAGCGAAATAAATGTTTTTCTGAAACACTTAAACCAGCTTCTTTTTCATCAAGAAAGCGTAAACTATCAATTGATTGGTTGATCACATCATAAATCATCGTTCGTATCGTTCGCTCTGATCCTTTTAAAACGATCCCTTGTTTAGGAATACTCAACACTTCGATACCATACGCGAGAAGAGTATTTCTGACCCTTCGCATATCTTCATCCATTGTACTTTTTGATATTTGATACTCTGATTCCTTTTGATATAAAAAAACAGGATGCTCCGACAAAGAAAAAGCCAAAATCAAGTCAAAAATCCGCTCTTCTCGGCTCAAATAGTCAAATTCATTTTTTTCATCAATGACGATCTCTAGTTGTTTTCTTTCTGATTGCTCTAGTGTTAAAACCATTCCTCTGTTTCGGATCGTTTTAATCTCTGACAATTTATGACTGATGAGAAATGCATTGATCTCTTTAATCTCATTTCTGATTGTTCGATTGCTGACTTGGAAATCCTCGCTTAATTCATCCAGAGTCAAAGAATAATCTGACCAAATAAATCGTTTAAATATTTGTATCGTTCGATCTTTCATTTGCTTCTCTCCTTGTCTGATTTCATTATATAGTTGGACGGGGTGATTGATTAGTGGAGATTGTTGCAACATTTAATTGCAAAATTGTAAGCGCAGACATTCTTTTGCACTAGCGAATCGCTGCACCATTAGTATACAAAAAAAGTGTGGTGCAAAACTGTTTTAGTTTTGCCCACACTTCTATTTGAATAAACATTCTTTTCGTTCAGCTTATTTTTATGCTACAGTAAATTTTGTTTCTGATAATGAATTTTGCAATTCAGTATTTGAAATTTCTCTATCACTTGTTACTGATGCTGATTTGTTCTCTAAATCAACATTTGCAGATTGAACTCCTGCAATTTTTTCAAAATTTTCTTTGACGATGTTTACGCACCCATCACATTTCATTCCGTTGATCGTTACTGTTTTTTCCATTGATAAACACTCCTTATAATTGTTTTTTTAGCACTACTAACTAACTAAATGACACTGACATTGCCCTTTGATACAGTTACAGGGCACTTCTTTTACTGCTGACTTTCGTTTTTCTTTCAGTAGTCTTTCCAATTGATCGATATCGTCAAAACTTAGTAGACTGTCATCGATAATTGATTCAAGAACATTTCCGACTTTCTTACTACAAACTTTGGTCAACAACTCTTTCGAGAGTGCCTCGATACTTTTGCGTTCTTCCACTAATGGAAAATAGGTAAACTTATTGCCATTACGTGTGGTACCTAACATTCCTTTATCGACTAAACGACTCAGTAAAGTCTTGACTGTTGTACTTTTCCACTCAGTTTTTTCATTAAGAATATCGGTCACTTCTTTACTTGTGGTTTCTTGTGTCGCCCAAGCAACACGCATGACTTCCCATTCTGCATCAGTGATAGTTAATGTTTTTTTATTATCTGACATAAAAAGTCTCCTTTTTACCGTTTTCTTGATCCACTAGACAAAACTACATATGTAGTCAATCAATATAATAATAATAGCTCTTTTTTTACGGTTTGTCAAAGGGGAGATCCCTTCTAATTTTGCTCTGACTCTCAATCTATAGAAACAGACGTAAAACAAATGCATTTGTTTTACGTCTGTTCCGCTTACTTATAGGAGTACTCTTAGAGTGTTATCTGCTTTGAACGGTTTGATAAGCTGAACTTATCAAAAGCAAACCTCTTTTTCCACTGTTGTCGTGTCTTGTCCATGTGCTTTTTTAGCAGTCAATCGTGCCATATTTTTAAATGAATCATTCAAGCCAATGCCGCCTTTTTTCGGCATTTTAACGATTGGAATTTGTCTTTTATATTTCTCTGTCGCTGGGTTTTCAACAGACATTGCCGCAACTGCTGGAAGCCCATATTGATTAAAGGAAATCGCTAATTTAGCGGCCATTTCTCCAAAGTTTGGGTACTGCATGGCTGGACCACATAGAATAGCATCGGCTTCGAACTTTTTAGCAAAGCCTACAAATTTTTTCGTCACTTCTTCTTGATTTTCTAAATAATATTGATCGCCACAATAAAGAGTGGCTACAATTTGTGCATCCTGTTCTTCAAAGAATGGACTTAATGTCTGACCTGGACCCATCGCTGCTTTCTTACCGCCAGGAGCTAAATGGGCATTTTCATCACTCCCCATTCCTGCCTGTACATGATTCAATACGAGTATAATTCTTTTCATCAAAGAACCTTCTTTCTAAATATCATCAAAGTCGAAATCATCGAAATCAATGTCTTCTTCTTCCTCTGTTTCTACTGCTTGTGCTTCTTCACGTAAGTATTGATCATCCATTACTTTAATAAATGGATAGTAGATAAACATTCCTAAAACAAATAGTAATCCTTGTAAAACAGCTCCTTGCCAGCCGCTTACCAAAAATCCTGAAAATATAATTGGTGTAGTCCACGGCAACTGAATTCCATTAGTTAAAGGAACTAGCCCCCAATCCATTGCAAAATACGCAATAATGATATTGATCGTTGGTACTAAAGCAAATGGAATTAAAATCAATGGATTCAATACAATCGGTAACCCAAAAATAATTGGTTCATTGATGCCGAAAATTCCTGGTACTAAAGATAATTGTGATAATTTTTTAATTCTTTGGCTCTTACAAAAAATGACCATGACCACAATCAACGAAAGTGTCGAACCCGCACCGCCAAATGTAGCGAACATATCTTGAAATTGGCCAGTGATAATATTTGGAATTTCTTGTCCATGTTTATAGGCATCTAAATTTTCAACAGATAAAGCTCTTAAAACTGGATTAAAAACCGCTCCAACAACACTGCTGCCGTTGATACCGAAGAACCAGAAAAAATGTAAGAATACATAAGCAATGATCATTGCCCCAAGTGTATTACCTAATGCTAATAATGGCGTTTGTAAAAAGTCAAAAATAATTGCTTGCAAGTTTCCATATGAAGTTAAGCTAACCAACCAATCTGCCACAAAGAAAATCATGACCACAATAAAACTTGGAATCAGAGCTTCGAAGGATTTCACTACAGTGGGAGGTACACCATCTGGCATTTTGATCGTCCAGCCTTTACTTAGTACCCAGACAAAAATCCGTGTGGAAATCAACGCAACGATCATCCCTAAAAACAAACCGTTAGACCCCATCCATTTTAGCGGCAAGCTCGCAACTTCAACTAATTGTTCTGTCCCTTCTGGCGTATACTCTGTGTAATAAGGCGTTACAATGAAAAATGACACCAATGCAATAATTCCAGCCTGCATTGCATCCACTTTAAATTGGCGACCTAAACTGTAGGCAATACCAACCACCGCTAAAATAGTCATAACATCAAAACTCGCATTGGCAGGAACCGCCATATGCTCAGCCCAATCCGCTCCTAAGATTGCTGACATCCACTGATCCCATTGAGGCAAAGGAAAGTTTGCTATCAAAAGAAAAATAGAACCTACGATCAATAAAGGAGTAGAGAGTAAAAAGCCATCACGAATCGCGACAAGATATTTGTTTTCCCCAATGACTTTGGCCATCGGTGTCAAAATGCGTTCCAACCAATCCAAAAACTTTTTCATATAGAGACGCTCCCATCTTCGTTATTTTTTAGTTGATTTAATTAGTTTCAATGCTTCTTTTAAAGCTTTTTCACCGTCCATCATACCGTAGATTTCGGGTGTGATCGCGGCTACAGGAATTCCTTGCGGCGCAAATTGCTCTTTGGTTTTTTCAAGTAAAAAACGAACTTGAGGACCTAATAAAATTGCGACTGGTTTCTCCTGATCCACTACTTCTTGCGCTCTAGCAACTGGAAATGCTGTAATTTCTAGCGGCATTTGATGTTTAGTGACCACTTCCATCATTTTGTTGACCATAATACTTGTCGACATTCCTGCATCACAAAATAAATAAATCTTCTTTTTACTCATGCTCTTCTCTCCTTCATTGGTTTATTAATCAATAGGTGCTTTGATTCGTTTTTCATAAGCATCCAGCCATTCTTGGGTGATCGGTTCAATGATCGTTTGATGATTTTCACCCATATTGGCTAGATAGATTGCTGGTTTTTCCTGGTCATTCGCTACACTAAAGGTAAACTCAACATTGGTAGCAACGCCCCATTGACCGGTATTATTCATTGCGACCAAAGAGAAGGCGCCTGCTTTACCATAGCGTTTCGTCAACGTATCATGAAAGGTGTAAACTGCTTGATCGCAAGCTTCTTGTGGCGTTTTTCCTTCTCCCATCTGCCGAACGATTTCATAAGCCAAACACCCTTTCATCAAATCTTCTCCTAACCCTGTAGCCGTTGCTCCCCCTATTTCACTATCCACGTAAAAACCTGATCCAGATAACGGCGAGTCTCCCACACGTCCTGGTTTTTTCATAAACAAACCTGAACTAGAAGTCCCAGCGGCCATACTGCCATTTGTGTCAAGAGAAATCGCGCCAATCGTATCATGTCCATCATAGGGACTTAAATTACTTTTCGCGATTTCTTCTACGCGCTTTTCCCAAATTCTATGAGCTCTTTGAGTCAACATGTTTTTCCGTTCAAATCCATTAAGCATGGCATATTTTGTTGCACCATCCCCAACTCTAAAACTGTTGAACTTTTCATCACTTAATTTTCTAGCAACAGAAATCGGATTTTTCGTATCTGTGATCCCAGCAACTGCGCCAATCTTAAATGTGTCTCCATCCATAAAAGCAGCATCCATTTCTAAAATCCCTTCAGCGTTAGGTAAACCGCCAAAGCCAACTGACTTATAGTATGGATAATCTTCAACTGTTCGAATCGTTGTCTCGATAGCATCTCCTGCTTGACCGTTGTTACTCAACGCTTCACTTGCTTGAGTGACACCATCGTGTGCCATTCTCCAAGTAGCGATCATTCCCCATGACATTTACATCCACATCCTTTAAAATAGCGTTTTCATTTTTATAATTGCATTATACACGATATATACAATTTAGTATATACTAAATTTGTTTTTACTAAAAAAAGTAGGGTAAGACAAACATGGAACTGTTTGTGTCTCGCCCTACTGTTAATGGTGATTCCTATTATTTTACTGTTCTGTCGATTTAAATTTTACCGCTGTGCCATAAGCTGCCACCGATTGCATATCCGTTCCAATCGATCCTGAATCAAAACGCATCATCACAACGGCATCTGCCCCTAATTTTTCAGCATTGCTTTTTAAGCGTTCAATCGCAGTTTCTCTTGATTCTTCCAACATTTCTGTGTATGCTCGAATCTCACCACCGACGATATTTTTCAAATTGGCCCCAATGTTCTTAAACACATTTTTTGATTGTGTCGTCAGACCAAATACTTCCCCTAATACTTCATATTCTTTCCCTGGAATTTTTTCTGTTGTTGTAATTAGCATGGTGATTCCTCCATTTCTATTTGCACTTATTTTATATTCATTTTCTGAAACTATCAGAAAAAGTCTCCTATTTAGCACTTATGTTTCGCTCAATTGACAGATAATTTTTGATAGATAGACCTTGATAGCTCTGCTTGATGCTGATATCCCAAAACAGTAAATATTTCGATTGCTTGTTCAACTTTTTTTCGTCCAGATTTTGGTTCTCCCTTTAAGTCCAAAAGCAATCCTTCATAAAATAAACAATAGTTTCTAAAAAACATTTCATCCACACCCGTGGTAAACTCGTTCAGTTTATTCATCAAACGCTCCACATTCACTAAGTCATTCGCTAACACCAACTCATGAATTTCATTAATCAAAAGCGTACAAATAACTTTTCTTCCTCGTTCAAAATTTTTATAGCGATCAATTGATCGTAACAAGGTCTCAAAATACTCTGATTTTCTTTCATAATCGATATAATCCAATGTATTGGCAAACAATCTTAATTCTCCTAATGTCCACGTCTGAACCTTAGATAAGTATTCTTGAATGATCATTAACGAGTGCTTATCAATCACTTTTTTTGAATAGATGCCTGTTTTTTCATAGGCAGTCAGCTGTTCGATCCTGGCAGTTAATTCAGCGATTCTCAGTTCAGCTTGCACAGAAGTAGGATTCTTTTGAAGTTTCGTCCTCATTGAAATTAGCCCATCTATATCATTTTGATTTCCTTTTTCACCATATTCATAGTAAAATTGCTCAATTTCAGAAGAATGATACCCATTGAAAATAAATAAAAATTCGTCCACTTCCATCGATAATTGGTCTAAGATCAACTTTAATAAATAAAAAGAAATTTCATGTTTTCCTTGCTCAAACCGAATTGCATAAGACTTGGACATGATTTTCTCATACAATTGTTTTTGCGAAATGCCTTTTTTTATTCGTAGCTCACGAATCAATTCCCCGTATGTTTTCATTCGTTCCCTCTACTTTTTGGATTTCCTTTATAGTATCAGGAATATTGCTTGCTCACTAATAGAACGCTTTAGACATTATTTTTTGGTAGCAAATAGGCTACCTATTAAACGAATGCGTATTAATCATTGTAAAATTCATCTTATCCGAAGGACTACTTGGATCAACAAGCACATCTTTTTCTTAATTTTCTTATAGAAAGTATAATTGGTCAAAGACATTTCAGTTATTCTCTCTCATTTGAGTTAAGAAATAAATGGGATTAAAACAATGTTTACTTCTCGTGAGTCACTGTGGATAGGTCTCATGAAATGTTAGTAGGAGGAATTTTAGATGAAAACAAATGACACTTTACACAGCTCAACTATGAGACTAGTTGGCGGTGCTTTATTAATGCTTATTGGCTTTTGGGGATTGATGGCTTTTTCTTGGGCTTGGTGGGGACTTTTTGTTGGCGGTGCCCTTGCTTGGATGTTGGCGTTTGGAAAAGATAGTAAATCAGCGTTTCATAAACCACGTAAATTATGGGTGATTCCTGTAGCTGTTCTGAGTTATTTTGTTATTGGACTAGTTATTGGATTACTTTCAAAAAGTTTAGGCTTTAACTGGGCAGCAAATCCTGCCTCTGGTCATTTAGGTGCAATTATTCTCATGTTGCCTTTTATGTTGATGGGTGAAGAATTATTAGGAATTGGGATACTAGAAGCGGCACAAAGTAAGGGGCTTCCTCTTATTGCCAGTACATTACTAAGCGCACTTGTTTTTGGTCTGATGCACATTCCTTCTTATTGGGATGGCTCTTGGTTCTCTACAGTGGCACATGTCTTACTTTTACAAGGTGTTGCTCGTTTGATTTTGAATATCGCTTACTTAAAAATGGGTAAGAGTATTTGGGGATCTTGGATCGCTCATGTACTGATTGATTTGATTGCTTTATCTGTAATGTAACCAATTTATAAAACAAAAGTATCCAGCTTCCTATCGTTTTAAAGGAGGTTGGATACTTTTTTATAGCGTTTATTTTTTTGCCGCTAGTTTATAAAGTGCTAAGGTATAAATCTCTAGATTTAGTAGTAAATCGTTTAAATCCATATATTCATTTTTATTATGAGCAATCCCTTTTTGACCTGGAAATGAGGGGCCGAAAGCGACGATATTCGGCATTGTTCTGGCATAAGTTGCGCCCGTTGTCGTAACCGGCGTACCATCTAATCCAGTGACTTTTTCATAAACTTCAGCTAATGCAAGAACATTCGGATCATCTTTTGGAAAATTCGTTCCCTTCATACTTCTTACAATCACAACTTCCGTATGCGCCATCACAATCGCATGAACGCGCTCAATAATTTCTTCTTCTTGGAACGTGACAGGATAACGAATGGCAATCGACAATACCAGTTCCTTATCTGTCTTACGCAATTCATAAGGTGTTAGTATCAACTTGCCCGAATCTTCATCTGCTAATGCTAAATTAAACCCTTCACCATAATGCTTTTCGTGTAAAGAATCAAACACCCATTTAAAATATTTTTTAAGCGATTCCGCTAGACTTGCTTCATTCATCAATTTTTCAGCTAATAAGGTAATCGCGTTTACTCCTAGTTCTGGTGCATTTGTCGGTGCTCGTTTTCCGATTACTTCAACGTGTTGTCCATTCTTTAAGTCGACAATTAATTCGTCTGGCACATGATCTTTCGCTTGGTCGCCCTCAATCGCCCCCAGCGCTGACAAATCAGCTTCAGAAAATGGCGTTATCAGTTCAATATTGACGATCCCTCGTTCCCCATAAACGACTGGATATTTACAGTCTGGTGTAAACCCAAAAATCGGTGGTTGTTCTTCTGCTAGATACAAAGGCAAATCAGCAGAGCCGCTTTCCTCGTCTGTTCCAAAAATCACCCGAACCGTTTTTTCCAACGGAATGTCCAGCTCTTTCAGCAATTTCAATCCATATAAACAAGCAAAAGCTGGTCCTTTATTATCCAAGATCCCTCTACCAAATAAACGACCGTCTTGTTCGCTTAAAGAAAACGGCAGAAAGTCCCAACCATTACCAGCTGGAACCACATCTAAATGCCCCACAACACCAATATATTCTGGATCGTTCCCATATTGAGCAAAACCTACTGCATCGTTGACAATCTCTGTTTGAAAACCATAGCTTTCTGCTAACGCTAACACGGTTTCTAATGCTCGTCTAGGTTCTTTCCCGAAAGGTGCTCCTACTTCCGCTTGTCCCTTCACGCTTGGGACTTCCATTATTTTGGTCAACTCTTCTAAAAAGTGTTGTTGATTTGTTTGAATAGCTGCTTTGATACGCGTTCTGATTGTTTCCATTTCTTTCACCTGACTTTTTTAGTTTTGATGCTAAGTTGTCGTGCGGTGTAGTGTATTTTTAAACGTATAACGATCCGCACGATAGTATGATATATCATATAAAATCGGTGTGGCAGTAACAGAATAAGTGATTGAATGAACCATTAATAGTGGTTCGCCTGCTTCAACTTTTAGCAAAGGACTCAGTTCTTTTGTCACTAAAATAGCTTCAACTTCTTGATGAGAATACGCAATCTCGATTTGTTTTTCGATCAATTCAAACAGTGAACCTTTTAACTGTTTTTCTGTGACTTCGGGCAAATAAATCGACCGAATATATAAATCTTCTACTGTCATCGGTTCATTGTCGTATGAGCGTAAACGAACTATGTGATACGTAGCCTCCTGATCGTTCAATTCCAAAGCCCTCGTCACTTCTTCTGGTATCTCTGTCACTAATTCAAAACGGATGACTTCGGTTTTTGATGTTTTGCCATAAGATTTTGCGGCTTCTGTAAATCCTTGTAATCCAGCACGTCCACTTTGAATTTTTTGCTGTGTCATCACATAGGTCCCTTTGCCTTTTTGTTTCACTAAAATATTTCTAGAAATAAGCTCATCGATTGCTTTTCTTACCGTTAAACGACTGACACCAAACTCCTTAGCTAAATCATATTCAGAAGGAAGGCGTTGTGAACTAACATAAAGGCCTTTATCGATTTTTTCTTGGATTTGCTTTGCTACTTCTTGAAAGACGCTTTGTTTTTTCGCCATTTTTATTCTCCTATCTAATCATATCCTTAGCTTTATTATAATCGAAAGTCGTTTCAAGAACTATCCTCACCAGAATTTACCATTCATAAAAAGCAGTATTGGTTGAGACGCCAGAAGAAACACTGACAAACGCTCCTGCATCAGCTTCATTCACTGCCTCATTTAATTGCTTCAACTCTTTTTTTGCCACCACTACAACCAGTAATTTCTTCTGCTGATGATCAAAAGCGCCTTCCACATCGTTGATAACCGTGATTCCTCTCTTCAACGTTTGATGCAAGCGACCAATCACATATTCTGCTTGATTCGTCACGATCATGACTTGGACTTTTTGCTGCTTTGTGTTCACATAATCAACCATACGACCACTGATAAAAACAGACAATGCGCTATAAAATGCGAACTGCCAACCATAAAGAAAACCTGCTGCAAATTGAACACATAAATTAAAGATAATAAAAACCGTGCCGATACTCTTTCCCGTCGCTTTTCGAACAACGATACCTATTATATCTAAGCCCCCTGTGGAAAAATCACTTTTCAATGTGATCCCCACTGATATGCCATGCAGCACACCACCGAAGACAGCGCAGATAACAGGGTCCGAGGTCAAAGGAACAACAGGAATCATCCGCATAAACAATGCGGTCATAAACACAGCAAAAATCGTATAAACCGTAAACTCTCGATCGATTTTAAACCAAGAAACAACGAGTAAAGGCAAATTAAATACTAAAACCAGCAAAGGAATCGAGACTGTTACCCCTTGCGTTGTTTTTAAAACAGTGGAAATCAGTTGAGACAGTCCAGTAATGCCGTTAGCATAAATGTTTCCTGGTAACCAAAAGAAATTTAATGCCAATGAAGATAAGAAGGCATATGCTAGCGCTACCAATATTTTGTACGCCGCCAACTTTTTGATCGTAAAAATCTCCTTTCCTATCTATTTTTCTCTATTATACTAAGTATATACTATTTTGTATATACTGAAATAGAAATAAAAAAAGAACGAATCGTATAAACCGATCCGTACTCATTTTACTTATTTATTAGAATAGGTTGTATACACCATATCGTTTTTCACGTAAACTTGCTCTACTTTTAATGCAACAGGTCCGTTGAATTCATTAAATAAAGGAATTCCTTTGCCTAAAATTTTTGGTATCGTTGTAAGAATATAAGTATCGATCAACTTTGCTTCTACTAATGGTGCAATAATACTGGCACCACCAACGATCCAAATCGCTTTACCCTCTTGTTTTTTTAATTTTTGAACCAATTCCACTGGATTTTGACTAGTAAACATTAATTTTTCAGTATTCTCGTCTGGATGACTGGTGATAATATAAGACATTTGCTCTTCATAAGGATATTCATCTGGGGATAACTCATTAACAACTTGATCATACGTTGTTCGCCCCATCACTACTGTATCGATTTTTTCCATTAATTCTTGATAACTCGTGTCTTCTTCAACTAATTCAATTCCGCCGCCTAAAAAGTCAATACTTCCGTCAGCCTCTGCAATATACCCATCAACACTTGCAGCAATGTATAAAATAATTTCTCTACTCATTTAAAATCCCCCTTATTATTTAATATTCCGCAAAACAAACCAACTCATAATTCTAAAGTACAGCAATACTCTGGACTACTCATTTTACTTGTTTTATTTTTCTAGTCAACTAGTTTGTTTCATTAAAAAAAGCATCATTAAAAGGAACAACACTTGTCCTTTCAACAATACTTTTCTTTCATACAGACCTCATAGCCATCCCTTGCAATTGCTTGTTGAGTCGTAGAGCCTAGGCAATATAATTTTGGCATTTTTGTTAAACCAGTTTCCATAAAAACGGATAAAAATCGCTGCCATAACGAAGGGCTTGCAAGATACACTGCACTTACTTCTTCCTCTACTAAGCATTTCTTTAAACGTCGCTGACTATTCTCAGAGAAAACATTGTCATAAAGAATAGACGTATGCAAACAATGACCTTTTGCCATCAACTCAGCCTCTCCTAGATCATCCGCTAAATTACTTTTAGGATAAAAAATAGTCGTCGGCATCATAAATCTGCTTGACCATTCTTCAAACATGGTTTGCTTTGTAGGAACAAGGGCTTGAAAATCTACCGCCACATGATGTGCTAAAAGTACCTGCGCCGTTTTCACTCCAATGACCGCAAACTTTTTTGTCTGCAGCTGATCGCTCATTTGATTCTGGAAAAAAAATTCCGCTGCATGCTGGCTTGTTAAAAAGACCCACTCGCACTGGTTCAACTTTTTTTCAAACGAACTGCTGGCATTTCTTTTCCTTAAAGTAAGTAAGGGAATTTCTACCGTTTTAAAGCCTTTTCCCTGAAAAAACACACGATCCTCTTGATTATCTTCTATCAAACGTGTTAAAAGAATGTTCTTCATAATGATTCCTTAGCTATTCTATTTAATAAATGTTCTGCGACTTGCTTTCCAATACCCGCTAATTCTTGAACAACCACCGTTTCGGTAAAAGACTGCTTCAGCTCTTTGTCACCTAAAAACCCAGAAAAATGATAGTCTCTGCCTTCTTTAACTGCATAGGCCCCAATCGGGATATCACAATTTCCATTTAAGGTTGCTAAAAAGGCTCGTTCTTCCATCACTAATTCTCTAGTAGCAGGATGATTGATTTGCTGTAAAAACGCACGCATCTCAAGATCTTCACTACGACATTCAACAGCCAATGCTCCTTGTCCTACAGCAGGTATACATTGCTCACTCGTTAAAATAGTATAAGGATAATTAGGAGCATCAAACCAATTTAAACGCTTCAAACCAGCAGTTGCTAGCACGATTCCGTCCAATTGTTGTTCTTCCATCCGCTTCAAACGAGTCCCAACATTTCCACGAATGGATTCCACTTGGAAATCTTCCCGTAAGTTTTTCATTTGAAACTCTCGTCGCAAGCTACTAGTCCCTATTCTCGCTTTTTTTGGCAGCTCTTCAAAAGAAGTCACCTCACGAAAAATCAAACAATCAGAAGGATCACTTCTTTCTGGAATTGCTGCTAATGTCAATCCGTCTGCCACTTTAGCCGGCATATCTTTCAAGCTATGTACTGCAAAATCGATTGTTCCTGCCACTAAAGCTTGCTCGACTTCATTGATAAATAAACCTTTTCCACCAATTTTCGCTAAACTGACAGAAAGCATCTGATCTCCTTTTGTCGTCATTGGAACAATTTCTACAGGAAACTCTCCATGAACTTTTTTCAGTAGATCCAAAACGATCATTGTTTGTTTCATTGCTAAGGGACTATTTCTAGTACCGACACGGACGGTTTTCATTTTACTTACTTCCTTTATCTTTTCTTCTCTTCAATCATACTAGATTTTACTTTTTTGACAACTGCCCTGTACCAACTTTATACGCTAAAAAATAAAGTCCTGCGACAAAAAAGCCGCCGCCGATAATATTTCCCAGATAAACACTGATCATATTTTGCCAAAACGCTGACCCCGTATTGCCTCCTAAAAGAATCCCCATCGGAATCAAAAACATATTGGCCACAACGTGCTGAAATCCACAAATCACAAAACCCATGATCGGTAGGAAAATCCCAACGATTTTGCCGATAAAATCTTTAGCCGCAAAGTTTAAGTAAACCGCTGTACTAACCAAGAAATTACAGGCAATTCCTGAAAGAAATCCTTGTAAGAATGTATCTTTGGTTCTCCCAAGCGAAACCTGGATCGCCCGCTCTGCAAAATCTCCTTGCAATGCGCCACTCAGATAGCCAAAGAAATAAGCGACAAACAATGATCCCAGCAAGTTAAAGATCGTCACGATCACAATATTCCTTACCCACTCTTTGCCACTGATTTTCCGAGCAAATAGCGCCATCGAAACAACCATCATATTCCCTGTAACCAATTCTCCGCCAGCGAGTAACAAACAAATCAATCCAAATGGAAAAACAGCCGCTCCAATCACATTCACCAATGATCCCCATTCTTTAGGCATCGTCCCCATCGCCCGAATCATCGCAATACCTGCCACTGCAATAAAAACACCTGCTAAAAATCCTAAAACTGCTAAGGTCAAAAAACTCCCCCGAGCCTTTTGAACCCCTTTTTCAATTGTAATATCCACTATTTCTGGTGGTTGAAGTGAACCCATATTTTTCCTCCTAATTTAAAAGCGTAGCGGGCTCGTTTAGCTCTGACAGAAAAATAGGAAAATAGGAGAGTGGCGCTTTTTGCCACAATCAGATTTTATCTTTTTTCCGAAGAGCTAGCCCGCGAAGCTAGATAGATTTAAAAGCGTAGCGGGCTCGTTTAACCTTGACAGAAAAATAGGAAATTATGACTAAGGTGCTCTTTGCCTTATTCATAATTTATCTTTTTTCCGAAAGGTTAGCCCGCGAAGCTAGATAGATTTAAAAGCTGAATGGGCTCGCTTAGGTTCGACAAGAAAATAGGAAAAATTAACTGTGACGTTCTTGGTCACATTTCATTTTTATCTTTTTCTCGAGAGCCTAGCCCACAAAGCTACCTAAACAAACCGTTTATTAAAAACATCCCACTGTTTTTTATACATTGTCCTTAATTCTTCATTCAAGTACACCACTTCATCAAAATAGTGATCTCTTAAATACTGCTGATGAACCTCATCAAAACGCTGATCTCGATTTTCACCAACTTGGATAGCATAGACATCTGCGCCTTGCTGAGTATACGAAATGATCGTTTCAAAATCGATTTTTTCTGTATCGATCAATAAAATTCGATGTCCGAATAAAGGCAATTGTTCAAACCAATCTGCGCCATTACGACAAGAAACCACATTACCTAAAATGATTAGTGAAGGATTTTGAATTTGATGTTTTTCAATCACTTCCACCATCGTTTGAATCGTTGCAGTAACCGTTCTTTGTCTTCCTAAACTGCCCCATTCAACGATAGCTGCTGGTAATTGAGATGATACACCTTGCTCTAAAAGCTTCTTTTGAGTACTCTCTACTCGTTCTACTCCCATATATAAACACATCGTTCCATTTTCTGTTAGTCCCTTAAAATCGATCGTTTCGCCAGCTTGACGATGAGCAGTCGCCAAGGTCACTTTACTACTATACTCGCGATGCGTTAAGGGAATACCACTGTAGCTACTAGCTGCTGATGCCGCTGTAACCCCTGGTACAATTTCATAACTGATTCCTTCACTTTGAAGCGTCGCAATTTCTTCACCAACACGACCAAAAATCCCAGGATCACCGCCCTTTAAGCGAACTACGTTTTGTTCTTTCAAGCCTTCTTCCAACAATAATTGATTAATGTTTTTTTGCTTCAACACATGATTTTTCGGATACTTTCCACTATAAATAAAATGAGCTGACTCTTTGGCCAAATACAATAATACTGGATGGACCAGCCGATCGTAAATAATCACATCAGCTGATTCCAATACTCTTTTTCCTTTTAGAGTCAATAGCTCAGGATCACCTGAACCTGCTCCCACAAAATAAACTTTTCCCATCACTACACCATGATATAAACAAGATCATCTTCAACAACAGTTTCGTATGCACGAACGCATCCTTCATCTGGTTCTTGAACTTGTCCATCAGTTAAATTGATTTTATAATCATGCAACGGACAAAAAACATACTCACCAGAAACCGTTCCTTCCGCTAACGGTCCTTGTTTATGGGGACAAACATTTTCAATTGCCTTGATACGATCATCACTTAAACGAAACACAGCAATTTTTTGTTCCCCCACAATGATTTCTTTTCCCATTCTAGGTGCTAACTCATCTATTTGTCCCACAAAAATTTTTTCCATCTTTATACTCTCCCCACTGTGTATAACTCTTGGCGTGTTTGTTGATCCTCAACCACTTCATCCCAAGGATTTCCACGACGTCCTGCGACTGCTTCATCTAATGCAGCCAACAATTCTTGACGTTTTTCAGCATTTAGCAACACTTCTTTCACAACCTCAAAGCCCATACGTTCGATCCATGGTGCTGTTCGTTCTGCATAAATACCTGTTTCGCGGTAATATTGCAGCATTGCGCCACAAATGTCGATGACTTCTTGTTCGGTTTCAACAGTTGTTAGTAACACAGCTTCTTTGACTTCGGTTCCGCCATTGCCACCAACATAAATTTGGAAGCCGTTTTCCACACCGATGATCCCAAAATCTTTTACGCCACTTTCCACACAACTTCTTGGACAAGCAGATACACCCATTTTAAATTTATGCGGTGTATCGATAAACTCGTAACGTTGTTCTAACTTGATACCAAGCCCCATCGAATCTTGTGTACCAAATCGACAGAAATTCGCGCCAACACAAGTTTTAACTGATCGAACAGCTTTGGCATAAGCCCCTGCTGACTTCATATCCAACTCTTCCCAGATTTTCGGTAAGTCTTCTTTTTTCACTCCGTATAAACCGATTCGTTGGCTTCCTGTTACTTTGACCATTGGTACATCATACTTTTCCGCGACTTTCGCAATCAAAAGCAACTGTTGTGGATTGGTTTTTCCACCGCGCATTCTTGGAATCACTGAGAACGTTCCGTCATTTTGGATGTTCGCATAGAGACGTTCATTGACATAACGGGATTCTTTTTCATCTTCGTGTTCTTTAGGCCAGGCTACATTTAAATAAAAATTAATTGCTGGGCGACACTTCGGACAACCTTCTGGATTTGTAAAATTCAGTTCACGGTAGACATCTTTGGAAGACGTTAATTTTTTCGCATAAATTTGAGTGACGATTTGATCTCTTGTTAAATCCGTACAACCGCAGATTCCAGTTGGTGCAGACACAACTTCACCGCCTAAAGCGTAGGCTAAAACATCTCCGATCACTGATTTACATTTTCCACAAGATCCGCCAGCTTTCGTATGTTTTGTTACATCTGCTACAGAAGTCAATTCTTTTTCATTGATGGCAGTCATGATCGTTCCTTTATCGATTCCATTACAACCACAAATTACTTCATCATCTGGCCATTCACTGACATCAGCGCTAGCTTCTTCACCAACCATATGGAGTAAAGATACAGGTGTGTATTCTTCAATACTTTCATTTTTCTTTAAAATATTATAATAACGATTGCCTTCACTCGTATCGCCATACAGCACAACGCCAACGACTTGATTGTCTCTCACAAAGATTTTTTTATACGTGTAATTAATACCGTCAAAGGCTTCAATGCTGTTGATCCCTTCTACTTCTCTGATATTCCCAGCAGAATACAGATCACATCCAGATACTTTTAATGAAGTGAATGTGGTACTGCCTTGATAAGGTTTCGCTTCTTTATCTGTTAACACATCTGCCAAGACTTTCCCTTGTTCAAATAACGGTGCAACTAAACCATAAACATGCCCATTATGTTCTGCACATTCCCCTACTGCAAAAACATCTGGAACATTCGTTTTCATAAAATCATCGACAACGATTCCACGATTCACTTCGATCGCTGTTGTTCTTGCTAGAGTTGTTTCTGAACGAATCCCAATCGACATTACAACCATATCTGTTTCGATAGTAGTTCCATCGCTAAAGCCTAAACCTGTAACACGGCTTTCACCAAGTATTTTTTGGGTTGCTTTTTCCATTAAGAATTTTAAGCCTTGTTTTTCTAAATCCGCTTGCAGCATTTTCCCTGCTTTTTCATCTAATTGGGTTTCCATCAGCCATTTTTCTAAATGAACGACTGTGACTTCCATACCTTGATCCAACAAACCTTTTGCCGCTTCTAAACCAAGCAAACCGCCACCGATTACGACTGCTTTTTGATATTTTTGAGCTGCTTCAAGCATATTTTCTGTATCATCGATTGTTCTAAACCCAACAACACCAGGTAATTGAGCCCCTTCAACTGGTAAGATAAAAGCTCTAGAACCTGTTGCTAAAATACATTTATCATACGTAATTTCTTTACCCGATTGGGTGATGATTTTTTTATTGTTTGTGTCCATTTGGACTGCTGGATCATGATTGATCAGTTCAATTTGATTTTCTTCATACCATTCAAGTGGATTCGTGATGATCTCTGATACAGTCATTTTCTTTTGTAGAACATTACTCAACATGATCCGATTATAATTTGGGTATTGTTCTTCTCCAATGATCGTGATTTGATAACGCTCAGCATCTCGATCTAAAATTTCCTCAATCGTCCGAACACCAGCCATTCCATTTCCAACTAAGACAAGCTTTTCTTTCATATTCATTTCCGCACTCCTTTGTGATTTTTTGAGCAATACGATCTATGCTTCGTCTTTTTTAGAATAGCAAGAATGAAAGCAGGTGACTATTAGGGAATTACCTAATAACGATACAAAGCAACGCTTTTAAAATCAGAAAGGAAATTTCTTCTCTGTGCTTATACAAAAAAAGCAACTGCTCCTAATCAAGAAGCTAGTTACTTTTTATTTTCTGACTTTTAAACTTGCGCTAAAAATTGTTTTCTCTTATCTTCTGAGGCCTTATTTAGGTCAATATACTTCCACTTCACATTTTTGATTCCAATATCTTTAAGCGTTCCTTTGATAAAAACCGTTTTGACATAATTCCCTTTAACATATTTTAAATACCACTTAGGAGCAGTACCTGTATTGATGATCGTTGTAGTCTTTATATTCGTAAATAATCCTTTTAAACTGATACCCGAATCATCATACGCAATATTTTTCAACATGACTTTATCAAAAAAACCTTTGATGATGGCGGGAAACTCATACCACCAGGTCGGAGCAATAATAAACAGTTCACTGGTTTCTCCTAATATTTTTTGATACTGACGAACAAGCGGATCCGTTGTTTCACCTTTGGAAAATAACGCTAGATCCTTTGCAGAAAAAACTGGATCAAAGTGCTCTTTATTCAAATCGATCAGTTGGTATTCTGTTCCTTCTGCTGCAAGACGTTGCTGTAGTTTTTCTAAAATCGCATGATTGTAACTGCCTTCCCATGGATGGGCGTATAGAATAGTTGTTTTCATATTTTCTCTCCTGACTTAGATTGTTGAATTTCTTTATAAATAGTGTGGATTTCCTCACTGATTTCTTCTTCGTACTGTGCATATTCTTTCGCAACGATTTTGGGTTTCAATTCTTGGATCAGCTTTAAAACCATTTGTTCATGCTTGATTTTTTGTCTAATGTCATTTTCTTTTTTAGTCAATAACTGATTGGATCGTTCACTACATTCATCACTTTCTGGAAACTCTAAAAAGTTCAATAATTCCTTAATTTCCTCTATAGAAAAACCTACGTGTTTCATTACAATTAAATATTCCAATAGGATTTTATCTTCTTCATCAAAAATACGATAACCATTTTCTTGTCGTTTCCCTATAACAATCCCTTGGCGTTCATAGTATCGGATCGTTGAAAGTGGAATGTCCATTTCATTTGCGACGTCTTTCATTTTATACATCAGCTCAGCTCCTTTTTTATTTATCTAACAGCATCTTAACATTGTACCAAAGAGCAATGTCAACAAAAAAACAAGTTACCTCACAAAAATCAGTAAAGTAACTTGTTTGCTATTCACAATCTGTATTTCGTTCAAAAAAGATCATTAGCTGTTCTTTCATTTTTTTAGTTTCTGTTGGATTTTTTCCATAAGTAGACAGCGCGATCAAATACTCATCCTGTTCAATCGTACTCATATTAAAAAAATCACTATTTTCTTTCTGACTACAATCATTGACCCATTGGTAATCCGCAGCATCGTCAACGATTTTTTGATTGACGATTTTGGAATCAGTACAGGCAAAAATAAGGTGGGCCTCTTGAATATATTCCGCTTTGTATTTTGCTGTAATACATTTTACGCCATCTAATTCTTCAAATTCCTGCAAAAAATTCGGTGCAACGACGGTTACTTGCCCTTTCGCCTTTAAAATCCCGACGGTTTTTCGTAATGCAATTTTTCCGCCACCGATAATCACGATATTTTTCCCAGTCAGTTCAAGCATTATTGGATACATGTGACGGCCTCTTTGACGATTTGTTCTAAGTCATTTAGGATGCGTGGATCAAATTCTAATGTTGGCATCATAATAAAATCAGTTGTTGGAAATGTTTCTTTTAGTTTATTTTTCATGATCGTAATCAAATGACCATCAAATAAAAAGAAAGGTACGATCACAGGTCGCTGATGATTTGATACTTGTTTTTTGATTTCTTCTAGATAGTTTTCTTTTCCTTTTAAACTGACAGCAGCAATCGAAAAGCCCACTTGTTGCTGGATTTCTTCTGCTATTTCTACTAAAACTTCTTGTGGCTGCTCTGTTTGCTTTGTTCCATGAGCAACTAAAATCCCAACTAACTCATCATCTGGATAAGTCACTGCCGCTTCTTGAAATCGCTCCAACAAAACTTGGCGGCTTCCCTTTTTACTCCCAAATGTCTCAGTTTGAACAAATTGAACAGCTGGATGGCGCTCTTTTACTACGTCAAGTTCAGCGGGGATGTCCACTAGCGCATGTTTTGCTGCAAATAATAAAACAGGAACAACGATTATTTTCGTGACACCGTGTTTGATCATTTTTTCCGCCACACTTGGAATCGTATCTGAATGATTTTCTAAAAAGGCCGTTGCCTGATAAAATGTTGGATCCATTCTTGTTTCTAGCTGTTGAATAAAATCCATAGCCGCTTGATTTTTTTCGTTTTTTTGACTACCGTGAAAGACATAAAGAATTCCGATCATTTTTCTCACCTCATAAGTCGATTAATTGATGTTTCATACTATATTGCAACAATTCACTAAACGTTTCAAACTCTAACTTTTTCATCACATGAGATTTATGCACCTCTACTGTTTTGACGGAGATAAATAAACGTTCAGCGATTTCTTTATTACTATACCCTAAAGCAACTAAAGGTAAAATTTCCCGTTCTCGTTTTGATAGGCGTTCGTATTTTTCATCTTTTTCTGCTGGGTCAGCTTTTTTTAGCCAACGTTTTTTATCATACGAACCAAATAATGGATCGATCGCAATTTTACCAGCCATCACTTGCTTAATCGCTTCAAGTAATACCGTATCTTGAGAACTTTTAAGGATGTACCCTTTTGCGCCATATTCTAAGGCGGTTCGAACATACTCTTCTTCGTCATGCATACTTAAAATAATCGTCTTCACGTCAGGAAAATGCTCTTTGATGCGCCGAGTTGTTTGTAAACCATTTTCTCCTGGAGGCATCCGCATATCCATCAACACCACGTCTACGGGATACTTTTCAAGTAATAAAAAAGCTTCCGTGCCATCTGCCGCATCTCCTACCACTGAGATTCCCTTTTGCCCTTCAAGTAATAAACGTAAGCCACTTCTGACCACTGCATGATCGTCTGCTATGATGATATTCACCTTGTCACCTCCTGTTGAATCGGTAAATGTAATGTCACCGTTGTTCCTTCTAATTCTTCGGATTGAATGAGTAAATGTCCTCCGATGGATTCAGCTCTCTCTTGCATATGTAACAACCCCAAACCACGGCTGTACTTATTCACCTGTTGAAGATCAAAACCTTTGCCATGATCACGAACGTTGAGTATTAACTGTTCGTCTTGTTCACTTAATGTGACCCACAATTCATCAACATCTGCGTGTTTCACACTATTCATCACACTTTCTTGCAAAACCCGATACGTGATTGTTTCCACACTTTCAGGAAAACGTTTCGTTGTGATCATTGGAATAAAATGCAGCGCAACACCTGTTGTTTCTGTCAAACGATGCAATAACGCTTCAATAGCTGGAACTAACCCTAAATCATCCAAAGCGGCTGGACGTAAATCAACCGCAAGTTGTTTTACTTCGCCAAGTAATGCGACAAAATCTTCGTCGATTTTTTGTAATTTTGTTGTCAGGTCTTCGGTTTGTTCAGTCCATTTTAATTGGCGTGTCTCCAGCATCAAACTATAAATACTTTGTGCAAGGCCATCATGAAGCTCTTGTGATAACGCTTTACGTTCATTTTCATGAGCTTGATTGACATATTCAATCAAACGTTTATTTTGAATCACCTGTTGCAGACGATCTTGAACAGCCATGTGACGAATGCTCAATACGCTTTTTTGCTGATCTAACACAGTGTAACTTCCACTAAATTGTTCCTGGGCTCCCTGTGCATCTTCTAAAACCAACGGAAAGGCCGCCTGATCCCAGTCTGCTTTAACTTCGCAATCTAAGCATTTTTCCATTGTTGAATGCAGCATGCACCCTTCTCCTCTAGCTATTTCCAATACTTTTGCTAACGAGAATGGATAGATTTTTGCTAACTCAGTCGCCGCTTTATTTTGTTTGACACAGTTGTTTTCTTCAATCAAAAACAAGGCATCTTTTGTTTCTTCAAATATTTTTTCTGCTATGTTCATATCCATTTTTCTCACCTATAAATAAACCATCAGTTCATTCGCTTTGTCTTGTGCAACGGTTAAAAACTCTTTGGTAACAGCTCTTTTCTCTCGATAACCAACTAATAGAACGCCTTTTACTTCACCCACTTTTAAAACAGGAAATGCTGCGATCGTTTCTAATTTTTCCGTTCGGGTAATTGGCAGTTCAACTAATTTTTCTGGTTGCTTTTGCAGATCCGTTGCTTGATATGCCCTGCCTGTTCGCCAAACGATACCGCCAATTCCTTTGCCCACCTGCAGCCGAATGCGTTTATAATTTTGATTGGTATTGCCAGCCACATAACGCCAGCGAATCACTCGTACTTTGGTCACTGCATTAACTGAGGATAATGCTAAAGCAACAAAATCGACTTGAAGTTCCTCTTTGATTTGAGCGATTTTTTGTTGAACTTGGTCCGTCATTTGACTACTCCTATTCCCTAATTTTTAATAAAAAGCTTGTTTTCTAGTCATTCTTCTCTTATTCTTAAGCCAACATCAATTTAATTTTAGAAGGATTTTTTTATGAAAACTACTACTACTTTTAGTCCTAAACGTTTGGTCATGATTATTACCATGACTGTTTTTTCTTTTTCTAGTATGACAACCGCTTTTTTCCTAATGGGACTTAAAGCTTTTCCCTATTTTATCGGTGCTGCTCTGTTTTATTTTATTCCTTACGCTATTATTATAGCAGAATTTACTGGCATGTATAAAAACCATATTGGCGGTTTGTATCAGTGGCTCGCTGGGCATCTCTCTGAAAAGGTGGCTTTCACTGCTGCTTTTTTATGGTACTGCAGTTATTTTATTTGGATGATCAGCTTATTTATGAAGCTTTGGATTCCTTCCTCTATTTTACTTTTTGGTGAAGATTTAACTAAAAAAAACAGTTCGATCCCTTATTTTTCCACATCTATTTTAATTGGTCTGTTGTCGATTGGAGCGGTTTTAGTAACATTGTTTTTTGTTAGTAAAGGATTTAAGGGAATTGCTTCTTCACTGTATTTAAGCGGCATCATGATGACGCTTTTGATTTTCTTTTGTCTTGGTGGGAATTTGGTGCTTTGGCTCTCTAATCAGTCTAGTATTGTGCCAAATCTTTCCAACAGTTTCAATAGTGTTCAAGCAGGATCTTCATCTGGACAACCGCTGATTGAACAACTCTCTTTTTTGATTTTTGCCATTACAGCCTTCGGTGGTTTAGATACGATCGCAAGCTTAGTTGATAAAACAGGGAAACAAAAAAAACAATTTCCTAAGCTATTGATTTTCAGCAGTATTTTAGTCGTTCTGTGTTACTTTTTAGGCATCCTTTTATGGAGTGGAGGAACGAATTTAGCTCACTTAAAAACAAATAGTACGATTCACTTAGGGAATTTAATGTATGAATTAATGGAAAATTTAGGCTATGCTGTTGGTCAGGCTCTTTCATTAACAGCCATTCAAACTCAGTTTCTAGCTCAATTTCTTACTCGTTTTACTGCCTTAACGCTGTTGCTTTCTTACATTAGTTTGTTATCTACTATTTTTTATCTGCCGATCCGCACATTGGTTGAAGGAACACCTAAGCATTACTGGCATCCTCGCTTGAAACAAAAAAACAAACAGGATATGCCGATTTATGCGTTGCGGATTCAAGGTATCCTGATCAGTTTGTTTATTTTAGGGATCAGCTTAGGCAGTCAGTATGTTGTCTTTTTATATAATCAACTGACTTTGATGACCAATATCTCAAGAGCAATTCCTTATTTATTAGTGGCACTCGCCTATCCAGCATTTAAGAAAAAACAGCTGGCGGATAATTCAACCTCTGCTTTGGTTCGATCAAAAATCAGCGCAACGCTCATTAGCAATAGTGTCATTTTAAGTATTGCTTTGGCTATCTTATTTCAACTTTATCAGCCGCTTTCAAAGGGAAACTATTTACAAAGCCTGACCTTATTGTTGGGACCACTATTATTTACGTTCTTGGCCCACCTACTTTATAAACAGTTTCATAAAAAAAACGAAATCACTCAAAACAGTTGGGAAAGTTAAATGTTCCAACTGTTTTCTTTGTACGAATAAAATTATAGTAATAACAAGCGAAATAACAACGTTTCCTGTACAATAGAACTTGAACGCTTTTTTGTTTCTTATTTACAAAATAAAGGAGCCGCAATCTTTTGTGCAGGAGGGATCTTTTTGTTTGATTTAGAAAAAGTCCAATCGTTAAATGAATTGGAAATGCTCGTTTATCAATATATTTTAGAACATATGGACAGTGTGCCAAAGTTAACGATTCGTCAACTTTCCACCAATTGCCATGTATCCACGTCCACGATCTTACGCTTTTGTTCAAAAATGGGCTTTGATGGATTTTCAGAACTGAAATATGCGTTAAAAAAAGAAGAAGAGCAACAGCAACAGTCCTTTGATCAATATTATGCTGCTACGATGCACGTTGATTCTTTTTTAAAACGGCTGAATCAGCAAACCTATTACGAGACATTGAAACCTGCTATCAAGATGATTGCTTCCGCTCGTCACATCGTTTTTTCTGGCATTGGTACAAGCGGTATTTTAGGAGCATACGGTAGCCGCTATTTTGCAAATATGGGCATCAATGCCTACAGTATTGGTGATCCATTCACCCCTATTCCTCAAAGAGGTTTTGAAAATACCTTAGCGATTATTCTATCCGTTTCAGGAGAAACCACCGAAGTAATCAAACAGGTAACTGATTTTAAGCGGTCAGGTGCTCAAATTCTCAGTATTACCAATGATGAGCATTCAACGATCGCTCGTTTAGCTGATTACAATATTTCTTATTATATGCCTGATGAACGCTCGATCTACACTGATCCGTACATCAATATCACCACACAAATCCCAGTCATCGCATTGATCGAGCTTCTTGCCCATCAAGCAAGCAAAGAATTTGCTGAAAAGAATCCAATAAAAAATGACGAATGAATAAACGCTATAGACTAGTTCATATGCTGAAACTTTGACAAAAAGTCTGGTCGTTGCTATTGTTTGTACAAAGGTCTGCCGTATTTTCTAGGCGAATGACCCCGATGAAAGGACGTGGCTATTAATGACATTTACCATCGAACATTTGGATGATGAAGTAATCACTGGAAAACAATACAAATTTGCTATTCCTAAGACACCCGAAGATTTTGCTGAAGTGAATAACCAAAAACTAGAGATTTTGCCTACCGATAAGAAAATCGTGCAGGCTATCATCATCAATGATCCCGATGCAAGTAACGGTACTTATAAATATTTTATTGAAGATAGTGAAGGAAATCGAACCTTTACAAGGTCAGCTAGCGATTATGCTGTTTTTACAGGTACATGGGAAACATTAGCGGATATCGACCAATTTATCGGTGCAAGCTATGGTGAGCTTTACCAATCGAGTGAGTATGGCATTGGCGGAACCAATAATATTCAGCTACTCGACTTTGAACATCAAAAAATTACATTAAAACTGCCCGCAGTTCGTAAATAAAAATAAGGTCTAAAAATAAATTGCGTTTTGATTTATTTTTAGATCTTATTTTTGATTGCGTTGTTTTTTTTAGCGGTACATGTTTCTCAACGTGCTTCCCCTATTTTAAATCAACAAGATTTCTTTTATAGTAAACATGTAAACGTATTCAGTATATTTAAATCAGAGTGGCCGCTCTATTGAAATACTACTACACGCACTTATTTTCCGTTACTTTAGTTAACCAAAGGAGAGGTTTAGAATGAATGAATGGATCAATGAAAAAGTTCTACCACCTGTTTTAAAATTCGTCAATACTAAAGCGATTACAGCGTTAAGAAATGGGATGTTGTACACGATGCCTTTTACAATCGTTGGGTCGATTTTCCTATTATTAGCGAATTTGCCGATTGAGTCAGTGGCAAAGTGGATCACTGATAGTGGTTTGGTTGTTTACTTCAATCAAGCTTATGGGGCATCTTTTGCCATCATGTCAGTTTTTGCGGTAATCGGGATCGCTTATTCTTATGTAAAAACAGAAGGTTTTGAAGGTCTACCTGCCGGCATGATTTCCCTTGTTGTCTTTATCTTATTTATGGCTCCAGATGTGACTGATTTAGACAGTGGGGTAACGATCGGCAATGTCATCAATAAAGACTGGACTGCTGGTAAAGGAATGATCACAGCAATCATCGTTGGTCTTATCGTTGGTTGGGTATACAGTTGGTTCTTACGTCATGACATTCGGATCAAATTACCAGAAGCTGTTCCTGAAAACGTAGCAAACTCATTTACTGCCTTGATTCCTGCTGCGGCTTTAATTACTGGTGCGATGTTTGTCTATATTTTCTTTGATAAAGTCTTTAAAACAACGTTCTTTGATTTCATTTATGATGTCTTACAATCTCCACTTCAAGGTGTGACCGATTCCTTGGGCGGCGCTTTAGTACTTGGTTTCTTAGTCCCTTTATTCTGGTTCTTCGGTGTTCACGGTTCAACGATCGTCGGCGGAATCATGGGTCCGATTTTACAAGCCAACTCTTTAGAAAATACAGATATTTTAAAAGCTGGTAAAGAATTAACTGTTGCAAACGGTGGTCATATCGTAACGCAACAATTCTTAGATCAATTTTTAACAGTAACGGGTGCGGGTATGACACTTGGTTTAGTGGTTTATATGGTGTTCTTCGCAAAATCTGCCCAGTTCAAACAACTAGGTCGTTTATCAATTGGACCTGCCGTGTTCAACATTAATGAACCAATCACATTTGCCACACCGATCGTAATGAACCCGATCATGGCGATTCCATTTATTTTGACGCCTGTCGTATCATCTGTTATTACTTACTTCGCTTTGTATACTGGTTTAGTGCCATTATTTACAGCGGTTCAAGTGCCTTGGACAACGCCTCCAATTATTTCAGGGTTATTAGTCGGTGGTTGGCAAGCAGCGTTACTACAAGCATTTGTTTTAACGTTAGGATTCTTTATTTACCTACCATTTGCTAGAAAAATGGATGCGATCAACTATGCACAAGAAACAAATCAACCTATTACAGAAGAAGTATTAGAAGAAATTGAAGCTGAAGCATAAATATCCGTTCTAAACTGACGTAAATATCACCGCACAGCTGATTCCGTTCAATTAATTCCTCCCAGCTGTGTGGTGATTTTAATAGTTAAACATGGAATATAACAAATAAAAAGGAGACGTTTGTATGTCAATTTTAAGAGAAAATTTCCTTTGGGGCGGCGCAGTTGCGGCTCATCAATTAGAAGGTGGTTGGGATCAAGGTGGTAAAGGTATTAGCGTTGCTGACGTTATGACCGTTGGCGCTCATGGTGTGCCTCGAAGAATCACAGATGGCGTGTTGCAAGGTGAAAATTACCCTAATCATGAAGCCATCGATTTTTACCATCATTATAAGGAAGATGTAAAATTATTCGCTGATCTTGGATTAAATTGTTTCCGGACATCGATTGCCTGGACACGGATTTTTCCAAATGGGGATGAAGTTGAACCAAATGAGGAAGGCTTGCAGTTCTATGATGACTTGTTTGACGAATGTCTAAAATATGGAATCGAACCTGTAATTACTTTATCTCATTTTGAAATGCCTTATCATTTAGTTACTGAATATGGTGGCTGGCGTAATCGTAAAATGATTGATTTCTTTGCGAAGTTTGCTCGTGTTTGTTTTGAACGTTATAAAGATAAAGTCACTTATTGGATGACTTTCAATGAAATCAATAATCAAGCGAATTATGCGGAAGATTTTGCCCCATTTACCAACTCTGGTATCAAATATCAAGAAGGCGAAGATCGTGAAAAAATCATGTATCAAGCGGCTCACTATGAATTAGTAGCTAGTGCGCAAGCTGTTAAAATCGGTCATGAGATCAATCCTGATTTTCAAATTGGTTGTATGATCGCGATGTGCCCCATCTATCCGTATTCATGCGATCCAAAAGATATGATGATGTCGGTCAGTGCTATGCAAAAACGTTACTGGTTTACGGATGTTCATGTTCGTGGTCATTATCCTAGTTTTATGGAAAACTATTTGGCTCGTAAAGGGTTTGATTTAGATATTACGGAACAGGATTTGACTGATTTAACGCATGGTTGTGTGGATTATATCGGTTTTAGTTACTATATGTCGTTTGCAATTAAAGATCATGATAAAGGCCCTGCTTTTGATTATGATGAGTCGCAAGATTTAGTGAAAAATCCTTATGTAGAAGCTTCTGACTGGGGTTGGCAAATCGATCCACTTGGTTTGCGTTATGCGATGAACTGGTTTAATGAGCGCTATGAATTGCCTTTGTTTATTGTGGAAAATGGCTTTGGCGCGATTGATGAAATTGAACCAGATGGCACGATCAATGACCAATATCGGATTGATTATTTGAAAGCTCACATTGAGATGATGAAAGAAGCGGTTGAATTTGATGGTATCCCGTTGATTGGGTATACGCCTTGGGGCTTTATTGATTTGGTTTCTGCGGGGACTGGTGAGATGAAGAAACGGTATGGTTTTATTTATGTAGATAAGGATAATGAAGGACAAGGGACGTTGAAGCGTTCTAAGAAAAAGTCATTTGATTGGTATCAGCAAGTGATTAAGAGTAATGGTGAAGAATTGTAATACTATCATAAAAGGGTAAAATAAGCTGGAATTAATCAGTTTATTTTACCCTTTTGTCCCCCATCCTCTTTTATCATATCGTAGGATTTTTTTAACAGAATATAACAGTACAAACAAGCTAAAGCTCCCATAATTGCAAGTATGGTTAACCAGTATTTAGTTGTTTTTATTCTTAAAAGAGACAAGTTTCTATTTTATAGACTTAAAACGTTCTTCCTTGCTATTGTTGCTCTTGATTCAGCACTTCATCTTGAATCATCCCACTAGCTTTCATAAACATATAGGTCACAACTGGGCCAACAAAAGTAAAGCCATGCTTTTTCATATCTTTTGCCACATGTTTAGATAGCGGCGTAACATTTGGCACTTCATACGCTTCTTCGTATACATTTAAATGAGGAACTCCGCCAACAAAATCCCACATATACTCAGCAAAACTGCCATATTCTTTTTTCACAGCCAAAATTGCTTGCGCATTTTGAATCGTGGCATTGATCTTTCTCGGATTGCGAATCATTTCTGGATCGTTTAAGATTCTTTCTACATCATCAGGCATCATAGCCGCAACTTTTTGAATGTCCATATTATGGAAGTTTCTTAAAAAAGCATCAAGTTTACCAGCAGCCGCTTTCCAACTTAATCCAGCTTGAAAGGTTCCCACCGTTAACAGAATAAAAAGCAATCGATCATCATGCGTCGGTTTGCCCCACTGATTATGGTACCAGTCAAATTTTGATGGTTGGTTCTTTTTCATATCATTCTCCTACACATAACTTTTTTGCTTATCATAACATAAAAAACGAGATATGATTGTTTAACTATAACTAAAAAAATTCCGTTGACTATTAAACTTACTAGTGATATATTTGTAACTAAGTTACAAATATATCACCAAGGAAGGTTGTAAGACATATGAAAACTAAAAAGAATCTGACTGAAAGAATTTATACAATCGAATTGTTAAGCGGAATGATTTTCTATAGCTTAGGAATTTTGTTCGTTACGCCACCGACAAACTCAGAATTTACAAAATATACAATAGGGGGTTTAATGATTCTTGTCTTGTTAATAATAATGGTCGTAACCATCCTTACTAATACAGAAAAACTTGATGAACGTGCCTTAAATAATTTTTATAAATCCAGTAACATAACTTTTTTATTCATTTTACTATTTTTACTAGTAGGAGGCGTAGCCACTTATTTTATCCCAATAGGTCTCAAACTTTCACCCGCTATAATTTCATTTATACTCGCTGTAATTCTAATACTTCATGGTTCAACTTTTAGATCATTAGAAATATCCGGTAAATAACTCATGGGGAAAATAGAAACGACTTTAAAACAATACAGAGAAGAAAAAGGTTTGACCCAAAGGGAACTTGCGGAAAAAGTTGGTGTTCGACGAGAAACTATCCTTCATTTGGAAAACAATAGATATAATCCATCCTTAGAGCTAGCGCTAGAAATAGCACGTGTATTTGATGTAACTGTTGAAACACTATTCAAATTAAAATAACGAATACCTTAAATCTACTATATTAGTAACACTAAAAAAGTCATGCAAAATTTGCACGACCTTTTTAGTGTTACTTCGTGGTTTCTTTATCCCTTCAAAATACTTAATCAAACAAACCCACCATCGCTTTTGAAATATCAACAGCTTTCAATCCATAAACTTCTTTCAAATACTCTAACCTACCCACTTGACCGAATTGTTCTTTGACACCGATTCGCTTCATTTTCACCGGCTGATTTTCAGCAACGATCTCCGCTACAGCACTGCCCAATCCACCGATAACATTATGATTCTCTGCCGTTACGATTGGTCCTAAACTAGCCGCTTCAATTACGATTTCTTCATTCATCGGTTTGATTCTAAACAAATCGATCACTTGAACTGAAATCCCTTGTTTCTCTAAATCATGGGCCGCTTGAAGTGCTTCTGCTACCATGATTCCACTAGCAAAAATCGTCCCATCCATCCCAGCTTTTAACTTACAGTATCCTTTGGAAAAGTCTTCATCAGCTGTATATAAGGGATTCGCTTGTTTACGAATCGTCCGAATATAAAACAACCCTTTTGCCGTATGTGCATATTCTAAAATTGCTTTAAACTGATAAGGGTCTGACACTTCATATATATGATTTCTCGGAATCACCCGCATCAAGGCAAGATCTTCAAACGGCATATGTGTTCCGCCATTCATTTCAGCTGTAACACCTGGGTCAGTTCCTACGATCACCGCATGATTCTGAGCATATCCTAGAGAAAGAAAGACTTGATCAAAGGAACGTCTTGTCGCAAAAGGGGCAAATGTGTGAATAAATGGAATAAATCCTGTAACAGCCAAACCTGCGGCTGCCCCCATTTCTTCGGCTTCCATGATTCCTACATTAATGTAGCGTTTACCCAGTTGTTCTTTTAATTTGCTTGTCCCCATTGAGCTAGCTAAATCTGCTTCTAATGCTACGATTTTCGGATCTTTTTCTGCTAATTCCAACAATGTTTTTGTATAGACTTGTCGCATTTCTAAGTCTTTCATTATTGATCCACCTCGATCTTTTCAGCCAACGTTGCAATGGCTTCTTTAATTGCTGCTTTTCCTGCCTCATCAGGTCGAATATGATGATTGTCCACTAATTCTTCAAAGTAAGGAACTCCTTGTCCTTTAACTGTATCTAAAACGATGGCTGTCGGTTTACCTAACGTTTGTTTTGCCTGCTCAATAGCCGATTCAATCGCCACAACATCGCCGCCATCCACACGCCAACTATTGAAACCAAAAGCCTGCATTTTTTCAACAAAATCAAACGGATCACAAATATCTGTTGTATAACCATCTAACTGTTTTTTATTATCATCGATCAACACAACCAAATGATCTAACTTCTGATGTGCCGCAAACTGAAACGCTTCCCAGCATTGCCCTTCATTTAATTCCCCATCGCCAACGATTGCAAACGTATAATTCTCTTTCCCTAACAGCTGATTGCCTTTTGCAATCCCAGTTGCCGCTGAAATCCCTTGACCAAGGGAACCTGTCGTCATATCTACTCCAGGCGTTTTGATCCGATCTGGATGCGAAGGAAGTTTCGTTCCATTTTGATTTAAACTGAAAAGAAACGCTTCATCGAAATACCCTTTTAAAAACAACGTAGCATAAAGCGCAGGTCCTGCATGCCCTTTCGATAAAACAACATAATCACGGTCTGGATTGTCTTTTCTTTCTGGTGAAACATTCAAAACTTTTCCATACAAAACTGCTAACACTTCAACAATCGATAAACTACCACCAAAATGCCCAAAGCCTAAATTATCTAATTCTCTCATCGTATAATAACGAATCTGATCCGCAAATTTCTGTGTGTCCATTATGCTGCCTCCTTCGTTTCATTCACCTTTTTCTTGCTGAAAACCGTTAATCCGATCAATAACGCTAACACCGCTAAAACGCCAGCAACAACAGCGATTTGACCACCCATATCAGCTAATTTACCAAGGAATATCCCTGTCACGCCATAATCTGTATCAGAGAATGTCGAGCCTTGGAAGCCTAAATCACCCATAACTGGCATCAGTAAAATCGGCATAAAACTAATAATCACGCCATGAATAAATGAGCCTACCACAGCTCCACGCACACCACCTGTTGCATTTCCAAAAACACCTGCCGTTGCCCCACAGAAGAAATGTGGTACTACACCTGGAATAATCACGGTTGTTCCTGTAGCGATCATAATAAACAAGCTAACGATTCCTCCAACAAAACTAGTTAAAAAGCCAATCAGCACAGCATTTGGTGCATATGGAAAAACGATTGGACAATCTAATGCTGGAATCGAATTCGGCACTAATTTTTCCGAAATCCCTTTAAATGCCGGCACAATTTCAGCCAAGATCAAACGAACTCCAGCTAAAATCACAAAGACACCTGCCGCAAACATCCCTGCTTGTTGTAACGCATAAATAATATAATTAGTCCCATTGCTAAGGTTTTTAGAAATAAAGTCATTCCCTGCAAATAATGCCACGATTGTATACACGATTCCCATCGTCAATGTAATACTTACTGTTGAATCTCGTAAAAAGGACAAGCCTTTTGGAAAATTGATATCCTCTGTTGACTTCTCTTTATTCCCTACATATTTTCCGATAAAACCACTAAGCGCATAGCCAAAGTTTCCAGTATGCCCCAATGCTACTGAATCATTTTTTGTGATTTGTTTGGTAAATGGCTGAGCGATTGCTGGGAAAATCGTATTCGCTAACCCTAACGCCAAACCGCCGACTAACACTAACGGTATTGCACTCATCTTGGTAACACTCATAATCACCGCAATCATACAGGCCATATAAAGTGTCGCGTGACCTGTTAAATAGATATATTTAAACTTCGTAATCCGCGCGATCAATATATTAAATGCCATTCCCGCTAACATAATAAGTGCTGTATACGTGCCATATTTCGTTAAAGCTAAAGCAACGATTGCTTCATTATTCGGCACCACACCTTGCATATTAAAGGCATGCTGGAACATTTCACCAAACGGTGCCAGTGACCCTTCGATCACACCAGCCCCAGCGGTTACGACTAAAAAACCAACAAACGTTTTGATTCCGCCACGGACAACATCTGAAATCGGCTTTTTCTGTAACCCTAATCCGAGAACCGCGATCAAGGCAACCAGAATTGCTGGCGTACTTGCGATATCGATCAATATATTTAAAATACTATTCATATTTTTCTCCCACCTTCTTCAGTTTAGAGTAACCCTTCATCCACACAAACCGCTTTGACCTTTTCTCTTAACTCATCCATATCAATAATACTGTCCAACACAACCACATTCCCTAAGTGCTGCGCACTATCCGCTAAATCCCCACCTACAAAAAAGACATCCGCTAAATCCGGCGTTGCACTGCCCATATCATAATGCGCTACCTCAACACCTGTTACCCCCAATTCGTTTAACACACTGTTGATATTCATTTCCACCATAAAACTAGATCCTAAACCAGATCCGCAAACTGCTGCCATTTTCATAATGATTCTCCTTCCTTTACTAACTGAATGATTGTTTCTTGGTCTTTTGCTGCTAATAATTTTTCTAAATTCTCTTTGTTGGATAAAATTTTCGTCAAACTCGCCAAGGCTTTTAAATGCATTTCATTATCTACAGCTGCCAAACAGATAAAAATCGTAATGTCATGCTTTGGGTCATCTAAAAGTAAAACAGGCTCTTCCACTTTTAAAAGAGACATCCCCAATTGGTTGACCCCATCTTCAGGTCTTGCATGAGGCAATGCGATACCTTTGCCAATATGAATAAAGGCTCCATAATCTTTGACCTTTTGGATCATTGCTTCAATATAGCCCTCAGTAATTTTCCCTTGCGTTTTCAAAGGCTGAGCTGCATAAGCAATTGCTTCTTCCCACTCTAATTTTTTATCCGTCAACTGGATCATATCTGTCGTTAACAACTCCGATAGCATTGGCTTCTCATCTTCTTTCACTTTCAATTTTTTGATCATTTTGCGATTTAAGATACGGTAAATTTTTTCTTTGGTAACATCTTTTTTTAATTCGATATACGGTAATAAAATCTCGATAATTTCATCTATAGAAGGAACTACGATTCCAGGGATCAGTAAATCTTCTTGCACACAACGGATCAAATTATTCTTTTCCAATTGAGACATGATTGGATTGACCAGATACGTTTTCTTCGGTGTATGCAGCGGAACACTAGAAAAAATCACATCATATTCAGATTCAGCAATACTTTCAAGTTGATCGACGGTTGTTGTTAAGCTAAAATCAATGGTTGGAAAGAGCTCTTTCAATTCTGATTGCATGATTAAGGATGAACTGATGCCACTTGGACACAAAACCAATGCTTTATAGCGGATCACCCGATTTAGCTCCCGTTGATTGCCAATTTCACCACCAAATAAAATCGTGAAATAACCAACCTCTTCGTCTGGAATTGGTTTACCCAACAACATTTCTAACGGATACAGCGCTGTTTTGGTTAAGGTGAATATTTCTCCATACTGTTCTTTGATTTCTTCGGTCAATACATTAGCTAATGAAAATTGATACTTGATTCTAAAAAAAGCTGGCACCAAATGATAAAACAAATCCAGCAGTAATTTTCGATACGCTTTAAACTCGATTGCTGCTAAGCGTTCCATCTCATGAATGATCTGGCTAGCGCATTCCAGCAAATATTCTAAAGCAGTATCTCTAATTTCCCCTTGCGTGATCGTCATAAAAATTAGGGTAAAATAAAATTGCTCCATTTCGGAATCTACTATTTCTGGGAACTGTCTCAAAAATTGCTGACTTGCTGAAAAAGCATTTAGTTCTTTTAAAGTAACGTCTACTTGCTGATCCACTCTAAACGAGTAAGTCTTAGCTCGCCTTAAAACATAAGACATAAAATAAATCGTCTCTTCGATCCGGCTTGGAACAATCACTAGCTCATTGGCTTTGATCGTCTCAAAAAAATAAGAACGAACATCGGCTTCAAAAATGGTTGAATAGTTCATCAATCCCTTTGTCAAACCCCATTTTCCTGAAATTGACGTAACCACATTGGCAATCATTTGATGCGCTTGAATACGAATCTGTTCTTCAAGACCCGTCAAATAAAAACCATTTTTTCTCGAATACTCTAAATTGAGTTGCTTCTTACTCAAACGTTCCCGCAACTTTTTGATATCCGCTAAAATGGTGTTCTTACTAACTTGAAGAAATTCCTGATAATGATAAACAGATAAATCCTCTTCTGCGATAAACGTCAACAGATACACTAGCGCTTGCCTTTCATGCTCCGAATAGAAAATCTCTGTTTCTAGCTTTCCAAAATGAAGTTCCAACCATTTCTCAGATACTCTCTTAGAAAAATAAATTTTGGCTTTTTTCCAGTACACTGGCTCATAGGAAAATTTCTGTAGCTGCTCATTGAGTTTCCCTAACTGATCGATAATCGTTTCAGCGGTCATTCCTGTGATCTCCTCGATTTCTTGAATGGTGTAACCTACTCCGTACGGCTTATTGATAAGATAACTCATTCGATAATCAATCATCTTGTTCCTCCTGTATTCACTATATAATGTAAACGCTACAAACCAAAGAAATGTTGGGTCTAATCTGTTTTTGATTTTGAAAAATGATTGGACTCAATTAAAAAAATAACAAAATAGCTATGAAAGTCAATTGATTACTGACTCCATAGCTATTTTGCTTAGTTCTAGATAAAAACACTACTTTTAAACCTTTACTTACTAGGTTTTCCATCTTTTTTATATGCACTAACGTTTGATTCTTTATTCTCAGCAATTTCTTTCGCTCGCTTCATCGCTTGCTCTTTTGTATCAAATGAATCAACGGGTTTTTCAGCATTTTTAGTCTGAACATACCACCGATTTTCTTTATAATAAACCAAAACATCATTGTCTAACAAATCGGTATTGATTTTTTTATTGCTGTGTTTGTCTGTCTTTTTAGGATCAGCTTCTTTCCTAAAAGCGGCTTTTTCAGTATCCGTTGCTTCATCCAGCCACTTTTTAGATTGAGAAATCGCAATCGGGATCGCTCTGTCATCTGGATACCCTTCACTGACTAACGCATTGGCGATTTCGATGGCTTTCTTTTTTAACAACGGCTCAAAGTTTTTAAACGAACTTGGATAATCCTTTAAATCCCAAGGCATTGTTCTTCATCTCCTTAATAATAAAATCAATTAAGCAAAGAAACTACCACCTGTAATTGAATAAACTTGTCCAGTCACATAGCTAGCCTCATTTGAAGCTAAAAACACATAAACAGCAGCTAATTCAGCTGGTTGTCCTGCTCGACCAATTGATTCTTGCTGCCCAAATTCTGGAATTTTTTCTGGCGGTTGTCCCCCACATATTTGCAAGGCGGTCCAAATCGGTCCTGGAGCAACTGTATTTACACGAATACCTGAAGAAGCTAATTGCGCTGATAATCCTTTACTAAATGAGGTGATCGCCCCTTTTGTCGCTGCATAATCTAATAAATTTGCACTTGGTTCAGCACTTTGAATCGAAGTCGTTGTAATAATACTGCCACCTACTGGCAAGTAATCTAACGCTTCTTGCACTGCCCAATACATTGATATGATATTTGTCGTGTAGGTATCCATGATTTGTCGAGTGGATAAGTCTTTGATGTTCTCTACAGACTGCTGCATGCCTGCATTAAGGACTAAAGTGTCTAAACCATCAAGTTCTTTTGCGGCATCATGAATAAGGTTTCTAGTAAATGTTTCATCTTTTAAATCACCCGGTAATAAAACGGCTTTACGACCTTCTGCTTCAATCAACGATTTAACTTCCTTCGCATCTGCTTCTTCAAAAGGTAAGTAATTGATTGCTACATCAGCACCTTCTCTTGCATATGCAATAGCTGCCGCACGTCCAATGCCAGAATCTCCACCTGTGATCAATGCTTTACGACCTGCCAATTTACCTGATCCTTTGTAAGATGTTTCTCCACAGTCAGGTACAGGTGTCATTTTTTGTTGTAATGCAGGTGCTTCTTGTGATTGTTTTTCAAATTTCCCATCGTAGAATCTTGTTAACGGATTTTCGATTTTTTCTGTCATCTTGATTCCTCCTATGAATTTGTTGCCAATAAAAAGTAAGGACCAGCCTACTCTTTTACCCTAATACAAAATAATAACTCTGACAAATCATACGTTTTATACTGAACATACATTCATAAAAGTCGGTTTCTTTGGCTTATCGCCTAGAAATCCTTATAATTAACTATACGGAAGGATTTATTTAGAAAAAATAGGTCTTAAGATGGATGCCAAAACATTGCAGAAATATTACAATATCATTACATCAAGTTTAAAAAGCTCGTTACACTTTTATTGATATCTAGTTTCTCAGGCTAGTCTCTCGGAAAAAAGACTGGACGAGCCTGTTATACTTTTATTGATATCTAGCTTTACGAGCTTACTTAGCTTTTAAATTTTAGGAGGAGAAATTTATGAAAAACAACAAAACAAAATTTGGCTTGATTGCTGTGATCGTCATTGTGTTAATAGGCGTTTTCGGAATCAGTCAATACAACGGATTAGCGAAGAAAGAACAATCAGTTGAGTCACAATGGAGCCAAGTAGAAAACGTGATGCAACGTAGAGCAGACCTGGTTCCTAACTTAGTCAACAGTGTTAAAGGTAGTATGCAACAAGAACAAAAAGTCTTTGGTGATATTGCTAAAGCCCGTGAAGCATACGGATCTGCAAACAATGATTCAGATAAAATCAAAGCCAGCCAAGAGTTGGATCAATCTGTAGGTACTTTGATCAATGTCATCAATGAAAATTATCCAGAACTAAAATCAAATGACAATGTCCAAACGTTAATGACTCAATTAGAAGGAACAGAAAACCGCATTTCAGTTGAACGTAAACGTTACAATGATGTTGTAAAAGAATACAACGAACAAGTGGTTTCTTTCCCTAAAAATATCTTTGCAAATATGATGGGTCTAGGTAAGAAGGATTACTTTAAAGCTGATCCAACAGCTAGCACTGTACCTTCTGTGAATTTTGATAATTCTACTAGTACTTCTAGTGGGAAGTGATGATCGATGAAACTTTTTAGACGAGGTTTATTGCCTAGCGTATTATTTTTCCTTGTCACCTTTTTCGTCAGTTTTCAAGTACCAGCATATGCTGAATTACCCGCTTCACCAGATCATTTTTATTTAGATCAACCAAGAATCTTGGATGAGACAACTAAAAATTTAGTTGAACGAAAAGGTGAGCTTTATAAAGAAAAGTCAGAAGCTCCTCAAGTTGTTTTAGCTGTGATTGATTCGACTGAAGGTGATAGTGTCGATAGTTATGCACCCGATCTTTTTCAAAAATGGAAAATCGGAAATCAAAAAGAGGATAATGGTGTTTTGATCCTTTACGCCCTCAATAATGGTGAGCGAAATGTTCGGATCGAAGTCGGTTACGGTTTAGAAGATGTCATCACCGATAGCGTTGCTGGAAATATTTTGCAACATGCTAAAGACGATTTAAAATCAAGTAATGATGCTTCAGTCAACAAAGGACTGCAATACACATTTAACGCAGTTACTACTTTGATTGATAAACATTATGACTATCCAGCCGATAAAAATGCCTTGTCAGATGATGAGATAGACCAAGTTTCCTCAGATGACGATTCTGATGGAGAAGGGTTCTTCAGTATTTTCTTTGTACTTCTTATTCTCTTGCCTTTCCTTCTTTTTGGTGGAGGACGTGGTGGTCGCGGTGGCCGTGGAAGTGGTCCTTGGTATTGGGGCGGCGGCGGTTTTGGCGGTGGCTCTTCAAGTGGAGGCAGCGGCTTCGGCGGTGGAGGTGGCTTCTCTGGAGGAGGCGGTTCTTCTGGTGGCGGCGGCGCTAGTATTTAGAAACCGAAACATTCCTATTTGATTTGAATAACTCAAGTTTAGAGCAAACCCTTGCTGGTTTGCTCTTTTTTTACTTCCAAAAAAATATATACAATCATTAAATACAAAAGTATAGACATTATATAAATAAAGTGGTATATTAACTTTTGTAATCGATTACAAATAGAATATAAAGGACTGATTAGTATGAATGGCTTTATGGATTCTCTTGGAGAAAAGATCATGCCGCTTGCAAATAAGCTTGGTCAAAACCGCTATCTCTCTGTTCTAAGAGATGCGTTTATGTTATCTTTTCCATTAACTATGTTTGGATCAATCGTCGTTGTAATCAATAACTTACCTTTTTTTAGTGATGCAACTAAAGGAACCTTATCTTCACTATTTGGTAACGGTCAAAATGCCACAATGAGCATCATGGCTGTTTTTGTTACATTTGGTATTGGCTATTATTTATCTAAATCCTATGATGTCGAGGGGATTTTTGGCGGAGCTGTTTCGTTTGCTAGTTTTCTTCTTTTAACTCCTTTTATGATGACGCTTGAAGACGGCACAGAAGTTTCTGGGGTTTTATCTTTAGATCGTTTAGGTGCTAAGGGCATGTTTATCGGAATGATCGCTGCCTTTCTTGCTGGTGAAATTTATTGTAGAATTACCAAAAAAGGCTGGCAAATAAAAATGCCTGATGGTGTCCCACCTGCTGTTGCTAAGTCATTTGCTGCGTTGATTCCTGCTATTTTAACGTTATCTGTTTTTCTATTTATCAATGCGATCGTGACAGGTTTATTCAATACAAATCTGCATGATGTTATTTACGAAGTCATTCAAAAACCGTTAGTTGGTTTAGGTAGTAGTTTACCTGCAACATTGATTGCCTTATTCTTTGTTCAATTCCTATGGTTCTTCGGGTTACATGGTCAAATCATCGTCAATTCCGTAATGGACCCTATTTGGAATACCTTGATGTTAGAAAACTTAGATGCCTATAAAGCAGGAGAAAAATTACCACACATCATTACAAAACCATTTATGGAAACCTTTACTGTCGGACTTGGCGGTTCTGGTATGACACTCGCAGTTATTTTGATCATGGCGTTTGTCATGAAGAAAAAGCAATATCGAGATATTGGTCGTTTAAGTCTAGCACCTGGAATTTTTAACGTAAATGAGCCTGTTATTTTCGGATTGCCAATCGTTTTGAATGCAACGATCCTAATTCCTTGGGTATTAGCGCCATTGATCGTTACGGTGCTTAATTATCTTGTTATGGCAGCAGGCATTGTGCCGCCGCCAACTGGTGTATCCGTTCCATGGACTGTTCCGATTTTCTTTAGCGGCATGTTAGCAACAAATTCCATCTTAGGTGGTATTTTACAACTTGTCGATTTAATCCTTGTTGGTTTGATTTGGTACCCATTCTTACGCTTATTAGACAAAGAAAAAGAAAGTGCGATTTAACTGCACTTTCTTTTTCTTTAATTGTCTATACATTCATAATCAGTTACAATACAGAAGAGGAGGTTGTAACGATATGAAGCCAAAATATGAAGAAATCGCAGATACCTTGCGTGAACGAATAAAAAATAATATTTACAAAACAGATACCTTGATTCCTAACCAAACCGACTTAGTAAAAGAATTCAACGTAAGTCGAATGACTGTCAAAAAAGCAATCGGGATTTTAGTCATGGAAGGTCTTTTATACTCTCAACGTGGTTCTGGAACCAAAGTATTGAATCGGTCTTTTTGGGATAAAGATACTTCACCTGCCAATGAATATGATGGTCTTAGCAAACAAATGCATGATCGCCATAAAGAGTTAAAAAGCGAGGTCATTTTGTTTGAAGTTGAATTCCCTTCAAAAGAAGTCCAAGAACGATTAGCTATTTCTGAAGAACAACCAGTTTATAAAATCATCCGTCTTAGAATTCTGGAAAACGAGCCTTTTATTTTGGAACATACCTACATGCCTTGTGATCTAGTACCTGGTTTAACAACGGATATTCTGAAAGAATCGATTTATACCTATATTAAGGAACAATTATCGCTTGATTTTGCAGGAGCTTATCGAAATATTCAGGCAGATAAATCTGATAAATACGATCAACAATATCTAAAGTGTAAAAAAGATGATCCAGTTCTTGAAGTGCAGCAAGTTGTCTATTCAAAAAATGGACGTCCTATTGAGTTTTCTTGTAGTCGAAATCGGTATGATCAACGAAGCTATTCTATTTTAAATGTTGATTACGCATAGTTAGAAAAAAATGTGACGCAAAACTGATTTTCAGTTTTACGCCACATTTTTCATTTTATTTATCTGTTACTGTATTTGTTTGAGCAACGGTTTTAAACCAATGCCCTGATTTTTTGATCGTTTTGATTTGTGTATGGATATTTGTAGAGATAAAGCCATAGCGATTCTTATATGCATTTGCCCATGACCAACAATCGATCGGTGTCCATAAATGGTAGCCAAAACAATTTGAACCCTCTTCAATCCCTTGATGAACCCATTCTAAATGTTCTCGAATAAAATCAATCCGATAATCATCTTCAACTACTCCGTCTTCGTTCATAAAGCGTTCCTCGCCAGAAATCCCCATTCCATTTTCAGAGACAAACCATGGAATATTATTGTAATTATCACGAATATTGATAGCAATATCATACAATGCTTTAGGATAAATTTCCCAACCTCGGTCAATATTCATACGACGTCCCGGCATATTGTACTCATCAAAATAACGATTTGGAAGCCACTCGCCCACACTATTGGGTGCAATATCTGGCGCTTTTACACGATTTGGATGATAGAAATTAACCCCTAGAACATCGATCGTATTTTCTTTGATCACCGCTAATTCTTCTGATGTACTTTCCCAAAGGACACCATCTTTGATAAATAAATCAACTAACTCTTGTGGAAATTCACCATGAACAGCCGTATCTAAAAACATACGATTGTTAAATAATTCCGCAATATTGGCCGCCGCTAAATCTTCTGGATTATCAGAAGCGGGATATGTCGGTGTTAAGTTTAAAATGATTCCGATTCTGCCACCATCATTTTGGAGTCCTAATTTTCTAAATGCTTGAATCGCTTTAGCTGATGCCAGATTTAGATTGTAGGCTACTTGCACCGCTTTTTTACCATCCACTATTTTTGGATAATGGAATTGGTGTAAGTATTCACCTTCAACAACTACAATTGGTTCATTATGTGTAAACCAGTCTTTCACACGATCACCAAATAATTCAAAACATTTTTCAGCGAATTTCACATACAAATCCACCACATGTTTGGATTCCCAACCACCGTATTTATGATACAGCTCAACAGGTAAGTCAAAATGATGTAAGTTCATTACAGGTCGAATACCAGCTTCTAAAAATGTGTCAATCACTTCGTTATAAAAACGAACCGCATCTTCGTTAACTGTTCCAAGCTCCAAATCATCGATTAAGCGACTCCATTGAATCGAGGTACGAACGCTATTTAAGCCAATTTCTTTCATCAAAGCAATATCTTCTTTGAAACTATTGTAAAAATTTGAGGTTACATCTGGACCCACTTGATCGTAAAAGTCAGTTGGCTCGATTTCATACCAATAATCAAACATATTCGCATGTTTTTTATTAAAACGACCTTCACTTTGTGGACCTGATGTAGCGGCTCCCCACCAGAAATCTTCTTTAAATGTTCTTTGCATCGCTATCCCTCTTTCATCGAATCATTTTTCACTCATCGTATTCACTATTATTATAAAGCGAACCTCAACAAATGTCTATACTTTTAATTGCAAAGTATATAAAAAAAGATAAGATGGATGTCATCTTATCTTTTAGAAAGTTTACTAAATAATCAATTGTTTTCTCTCATTATAATACTGTTTATACGCTAGATAAGTCGCAATAACAGAACCAATACTTGTTGCAGATAATAGCATAAATGTCACCATGATTTGATACTTTATCGCATGAACAGGATCCACACCAGCAAAAATCAACCCTGACATCATCCCTGGCAAACTAACAATACCAACCGTTTTCGCAGAATCGATTGTCGGCGCCATCCCTGTTCGGATGCTCGCTCTAACGATTGAACGTGAGGCTAGTTTGACATCTGCCCCTAAAGCAAGTTTTTCAAGAACCGCTTGTCGTTGGTCATGAAACAAACTATCCATATTCCGATAACATAACCCAATCGCGATCATGGAATTGCTTGCGATCATCCCGCTGATTGGAATAATTTGTGAAGGAATAAAACGAATTGCACCTGATAAAACCAGGACACCAATCGTCACACCGGTACTGCAAAAGATCGCTAACAAAGAAATCAAAAAACTATTTTTCAGATGATTACTACGTTTCCCCGCATTTAATGCGGCATTAATGATGATGATCCCTGCCATCACAACTGTCAAAAGCGCATTATCTACTTGAAACACATACTTCAACAGATAGCCAACTAAAACTAATTGAATGATTGCGCGACACACACTAATAATAATATCCTTCGTAAACCCTAGTTTTTCTTTATAGCTGATTAGTAAGGCAACAATGACCAACATTCCAGCAAATAATAATGAAAGATCATTCACGGCTAAGTTCATTTGTCCTCCTCCAATCTTCCTGCTACGATTTTTTTAATGATTGTTGATTGCGCAATTTCTTCTGTGTCATGAGTCACACGAATCAAGGTCACATTTTTTTCTTGATTCAACTTCAACAGCCATTGATTGACGATTTGTTTACTTTCTTCATCTAGACCAGCGGTAACCTCGTCTAAAAGTAGAACTTCTGGTAGAAATATCACATTACGAATCAACGCAATACGCTGCTTTTCTCCACCTGACAATTCAGTGATTTTTTTGTCGAGATAGCTTTCAGGTAGTTTTACTTCTTCTAGTAACTCTAGTACATGGTTTTCTTGAAAGTCCTTTTTGCGCACTTCATACGGGAACATAAAATTATCCCGAACCGTTTCACCAAATAAAGATGGTTGTTGGAAACAGTATGAGACTTGCATACGGTAATTTTCAGGTGCAAGTTCTGTAATGTTTTGGTTGTTGAAAATAATGGCTCCTTTAGTTGGTGACAACAAAGAAGCCAGTAATTTAAGAAAGGTACTTTTTCCACTGCCAGAAGGTCCAGTAATTGTTGTATGACTGCCTTTTTCGAAATTAATTGTAATCTCATTTACAATCAATTTTTCTTCTAATTGAAACGATATATGATCGGTTCTTAGCACTTTTATTCATTCCTTTGTTTATTATTTTGTTTAGTCAATCGCTGTATCCTATACACGCCTTAACTGGTCTCAAACTTACATAGCTTGTGTAAGAAGTTTCATAAACGCTAAAACAAGTAAAGTTAACGTTATCAACGATTCAAGACCTTCTCCTTCCACCAAATAAAGAGATCGTTTTACTTACTTCTCTTTCTAGCTGAAGCATTCAACCACTCACTTCCATTAGACACATTATCATGTTTAAAGTCAATAAAAAAAGTACATGAAATCACATCATGTACTTTTTATTTACCTATTCTATTAAATCATTTTTTTGAGCGTCTTATTGCGTCCATTTTTCCAAGAAAGATAATGTTTTTGACAAGGCCTCTTCTGATTCCGGTGTACGCATATTCATCTGGTATCCATGGTTGACATCACGTGTATCCGGAAAGAACAGGCTAGTAGTATCAACCCTGTGTTTTTTCAACGCCTCTTCATACTCTTTTGCTTGTTGCGTAAAGGTCTTTTTATTTCCGTCTGTTATGAATACAGGAGGAAATTGAGTTGTAATATATGGTTCAAGATTGTATTTGTCGCCTAATTTAGGATCATTTTTCCAAAAACGCTCACCAGTTAAAGCCCAGCCCATTTCAAAAACGCTCAATTTAAATAACCAATTATCGACTGGATAATCTTGAATAAAGGATAACTTATAAGGGGCACTATACAGAATTAGTCCTTTTATCTTGATCTCATCATCAATCGTTTGTTTATCTATTTTGTTATACGTTTTATTATACCTAGCTGTACCTAATTGCGCTGCAAGATACCCACCAGCAGATGATCCAGATAAAAAGATATTATTATTGTCTAATTTGAATTTATCCGCGATAGTTGGAAGATCATTAATAAAATCAGTTGCTTGTAGAATTTGATCATCTAAAGTTGATTTAGGAGCTAGTTCATAATTGACGGATATAACCGCATATCCTTCAGCTGCCAATGTTGGCCCAAAATATTTAGCCATGTTCTTATCTCCAGTAATAAACCCACCTCCATGGAAAAATACGACTATCGGAGGATTGGATTTTCTTTTAGGAATATATATATCGTATTTATTATTAGTAAAGCTTGAATTATATGATATATTTTTTTCAGTATAACTATCATTTTTAAGTTGCGAAAAGTTATGGGGCGGAGTGTATCCAGGAAGCTTAGGCGTTCTAGTTTTTACTACATTTAAAAATGGACTAGGTGAAATAAAAAGAAGGAAAATTGTTAGGACTAAAACACTGGTGATAAATAATATAAAAAATTTTACGTATTTAGGCATGCTGGTCTCCTTAATTTTTCTTGCTAATAGAAAATTACAACTAATTTAATCTGTTTGTCTAAAGATTACCTCGAATACAGAAGTTAACCAACTTGGTAATGTATCGAGATAAGAATATCGGTCAATATATATACTATTAGGTATATCCGTATAAAATGTATCTTTATTCGTATAGATCAATAGATCTATATCTTTGACCTCCATATTCTGAATACTATCTACAAAAACATTAGAATATACATTTAATGTTTTCGTTAAAAAATGAATAAACTTCTTTTCTTCAAGCATATTCATATCTGTATTAACCGCGATCACTTTTAAAGGATATATTGCTTCTGGAGGGAACATATTCATGATAATCTGTTGATATTTATAAAAAAGGAACTGTGCATTTTCTTTAAAAATACCATTACTATTTTTGTGAAAATAGTTTAAATAGTTTTCCAAAAGACTTTCCACCTTAGGATTTGATGCAAATTTAGATTCTTTCCGTTGGTAAATATGATTTGTATTAATATACAACAAACAATACACATGAGACGAAAGCAGAAAGTAATTTAGTTCTTCTATTTCTGTATCGCTAAAATTCGTAACATACTCAGAAAAATAGTTCTTAAACAAATTATTTATTTTAAACATATCAGTTTTATTAAAATTTTTAGTCGCTTTATAGTTTCTATTCGCAATTATTGAGAGCGAAAAATAGGCTACTTCATCAACAGATAATAAATATTCTTTTTGAAATAGTTGATTCATAAAGTTGAAAAAAACATTGCCTTTAAATAATTCATTAAACAAAGGCTGGGTATTTTTATAGTAATAAGACTTATTGAATCTTATTAATAGTATCGCTAATCTATATTCTAACACTCGTTTTGACGACAATTTAATTTTTTCGTTTTTGAAAAGATTAGATAAGACTCTTTTTACTTTATTTTCATCAATTAAATCAAAAGGCCATTCGTAACCTTTGAAAATCTCCCAAACAATCTCTTCCAATATTCTTCGAATCAGTGGTTCTGGTCCTACTAATTCATATGTCCCTTGTCGACTTTTTATAATTATCCCAAAATGGTTTGCCAAAATATTTATGTCGCTTATTTTTTTTTCAAATGTTGATTCACTTAAAAAAAACTCTCTACAAAAATCTGATTTGCTTATTTTACCATATAACAAAAGTTGAAAAACTAACTGTGTTGGCCACATGTCAAAGATTTTTCTTCTATAATATACTCCAAATAAAAATTCATCATAGATTTCTAAGCGTATTCCCTGAGATTGAGAATATTGTAGGGAAAAACTTTTATCGTCATTTTTCTGGATAATTCCTATATATTTTAGTAACGTCGGTTTTGAAATATTCACTCGACTTTGAATTTCTTCTTGATGCATCCACTGATCGTTACTTCTGTGCAATAATTTCAACATTTCTAGTATGGTTTTCGTTTCTGAATCCAATAGTTTTTCTAGTCCTACTATAAGCATATCCATCTCTCCAATATATCTTATTAGTTACATGGTATTACAGTTGATATTTTTATTAAAATATAAGAATACCCGTTTAGTCAATAATAATGGATTACGCTCTTGGACAAATTTTTACAGAGATAATCAAAATTGATTTCTTTATCTTTAATTAAATTATCAATAAAACTATATAATCATCATTCGAGTTGAGTTCCCTTATGACATTTATTTTTGACACTTATTTGCTTTTTTGATCTGAAATCTCTGCATAAAGTTCTCTAAAGGTTCCTACTTCGTCATAGACTGCTGCGATTTCTTTCAAAAATTCTTGTTCTTTATCTAAACCACTTGTATTTGAAACGATTGGTAAATAATCGTCGGTGATTGGATTTTCTGATTCCTTCAGTCGTTTCTCATAGCCAGCTAAACCTGTTTCAAGTTTTTTATCTGGTAGTTTCATATTTTTTCCGATTGCTGTGATCAATTCTCTTTGATTGTCATTCGGTAATGTCCCTTTGATAGGTGCAATTTTAATCGTTACGATCTGGGATTTTAAATAGGCTTGCGCTTGATCTACTGAATACGCATAGGTCAAAATAACTTCTGAAAAAACTTGCAGTTCTTCCCCTTGATAAAATGGATATAAAGTCCGAAATTCCAGTTCCTTATTTCTGGCAAAAATAGCATATTGTACAGCACCAAGTTTGACTGTTTTAGAGGTTAATTCTTTGGTAAGCGTGTGTTTAGTTGTCTCATAGTAGTTTGGAACCACTACGTTGTATTTATCTTGAAGTAAATCAAAAGCCTTCGCTTCTTTTTCGATTTTTGAATAATCTGCATCGCCAAATGATCGGTTTCGTTCATTAGACCAACTAAGAGCATGTTCTGCTTGTGAGAATCCTGCATAACGATCCGCTTTTCCGCAGCCTATCAAGATCAATAGTAAAACAAGAATCATTAGACTCATACTTCGCTTTTTTTGACTCATTTTGGTACCACCACCCGAACAGATTCTTTTCCTGGAAAAGCTTCTTGTGAGAAATTCAATTCAACAAGACTTTTATCCTGTAATTCGTACAAAACAACACTTTCAATTTGTTCTCCCAGATTTACAGTGTTTGTTTGTGTTGCAGCTAATTCTTTTACGTCTAATAAATCAGATTCTTGTGGTAAATTTCCTATTAATAAGGTTTTACCATTTTGAGTCGCAGTCACAACTTCCTGCCAGACTGAAGGGTGTGCTGTTTCTAATCCTAAGTTGGTAAACGTATAACGAATCGCCAGCATTTTTTTCCCTTCTGCTCCTGTTACTTGACGCACGGCCGTTGTTTCCATTTTTATGTCCTTATTTTCAATTGTTACAATATCCCCTGCTTCTTTTGCCTGCGCTGCTTGCTCTTTTTCAGCTTCTAACTTATCAAAGGAACGCTCTTTAAAGGTCTCTACAGAAGCATCTATTTGTTCCGATCGTTTCTTATATGCGTTATCATCTGCGGAATAAAACGTCACTTGAACAAAGCCATGTTCTGTCCAGATGTAGTATAAATGGGCCCAGACACTTTTCTCTTTAAACGTTGTATTTAAAGTATATTTATACGCTGGTGCCTCTCCTATGGTGATTTTTTTCATATAGATATCTTTTGCTTCTTTATAACGATAGCGTTCCTTGAGTTTTTCTCTAGTCTGTTCTCCAAATCCTTTTTGCACAACATCTTTTACCGGAATAGTAGAAATAAAAACATAAGAATTACTTTTAGTATCTTCTCCACTAAAAGCGGTTTGAAGTCCATATTCTTTGTTCGGTTCTTGGTCTGCTTTCCAAGCACCAGGTAGTTGGAATTCATAGGTAACACCTTCATCATTAAACTGTGTTTTTTTTTCGTCTAATTGTTTGGTGCAGCCTATTAGAAACAAACTACTGATGACAACTGTTAGCAGTGCCAGACTGAATTTTTTCATCGACTTCCCACCTCCTTCTCTCTTTTTTTGGACCAATAAACGTATCCTATAAACAATAAAAAACTGCTAAAACATAAGAAACTGCCAAGTTTCATGCCTTTGGGATAATAGTTCAGTTGAACAGTATGCGTCCCTTTTGGTACTTTGACAGTAATCAGCGCATCCTGAACTGCTTTGATTTCTACTGGTTTTCCATCAACTTGTGCCTGCCAACCAGCATCATACGGAATCGTTGTAAAAATTACTTGTTCTTTTTCAGTTGTAACTTCCGCGTGTACATGATTTCCTTTTACTTCAAAAGCGACTTCTTTTTGTTTGATTGCCGCGATTTCTTGATCCAGAATTGCTGTTTTTAGCATCAGAACAGATGGACGAAGCACTTTTACAACAGAACTACCTGTAAACTTGGCTGTTACTTTGACCTTTTCGGCTTTTTCATAGTAGCCAATCGTATAATAAGAACCCGTTGCGGCAAGACCACTGCTCGTTTTATGACCTGGAACACTAACTTCTACAGAACCATCATCTAATCCGTTAGATGCTCTAGTGTCTAAGGTTAAATAGGCTTGGGTTTTTTCAGGAATATTGACCTCCCAAGTGATACTTTTTTCTTCATTATTATTGGTTTCTTCTGAAAAATAAGTAAAATCGCCTTCTTCCCGAATAAACATATTTTTTCGAGAAACTTCATTTAATCCAGTAAATTGGAATAATGGTTCTTTTTGTTCAGAAAGATACTGAAGCAATGCTGTTTGGTTATTATTGTTTTTTTTCTGAAAAATGCCCTGATCCGTTAACATCCCTAAAGGTAAAGCATTCTTATTTTCATATAGAGCATAATTCCCTTGGGTTGCGATTTTTTTAAATCCATATTTATTTGGAGCATTTTTGGCTATATTGTATTTCACACCTAATAGATCATCCATCAAAATGGTATTATTTTGATATTGAATCGTAAGATTGGTTCCAGGAGATCGATACCCTAAGCGGTCTAAGTACTGAGAGGTGTGGCGATTACGAATCGAAGAAAACATGGTGACTCCAGAATAATTGTAATTAAAACTATCTGTGCGACTAATTGAATCAATATTTTCCAATCGATAAAAGCTATCATTTCTTGATTGGGCTTTTTTCACAAGCGGCTCGATTTGTTTATATCCATCTGTATAACGTTCTCGGCTCGTATAGCCCCACTCTTTATTGATACCAACCATGATTTGTTGTGTATTAAAAAAGAGTTCACCGCAGACACAAGCGACAATCAAGCATGGCACTAACCACACATGTTTGTCTACTTTTTCTTTTAATACGAATAAAAGAAGGTAAACAATCAATAACACTACTGTTAGAATCAATGATTCTTGCGTGATATAGCCATATCTTTTTTTATTGGATATGATCGCTGCTAGAATGAATAGCCCCATGATAGACAAGGCACAATTACCAAGCACATTCAACTCTTTTTTCTCAAACTTCTCTAAACTAAAGCCAGCTAAAATCAAGATAAGGCTCGAGTATAAAAAGCTAAATCGAAATAAAAACATATTTGGTGAATGAAGTCCTTGCCAAAACAGATTCAAGGGCTGTATATAAACACTCATTACCATAAATAGAACGAGCCCTCCATATAACAGCTTATTTTTCAGAGGGATTTTTTTACTAACAAAATAGAAAATAAAAAATAGCAACGGTAACAGTCCAATTGAAATAAATGGTCCACTACCATACTTTGATGTATCATAAACACCAGTCATACTTTTGACAATAAAATCCCAAGGTCCTAAATCATTCGTAAAAAAGCTCGTGACTGCATCTAGTTTTTCTCCGTTTGCTCGTAAATCAATCACAGAAGGTAAAATAATGATCATCGAAGCACCACCAGCAAGAATTGATGTGATGAAATAAGGAATCACCGCTTTTTTATATAAAGACCAGTCTGTCAGTGCACGAACAAAGAAGTAACAAAAACTAAAAAGCCCTACCATGAACGCCATATAATAATTTGACACAAACAATAAAAAGTAAACTATAAATAATAAACTAGGCTTTTGTTTATCCATCAATCGTTGAATGCCTAGTAAAACAAGTGGAAGGTAAATCAACGCATCCATCCACATCAACATAATCGAATAAGCCACAGTAAAGCTCATCAACGCATAATAAACACTTAATGAGACCTTTACCCATTGCGGGAGACGGAATGTCTGTTGCGCAAAAATCCAAAAGGTCACACCCATGACACCGATTTTTGTCAGTAAGATAACATACATTGCATCCGGCATGTTAAGGTTATCAAAAAAGAACACTAAAAAACTGAACAGACTATTTATGTAATAACTCATCAATGAGACGAAATTCAATCCCAATGACCCATTCCATGTATAAAAGAACGACTGCTCACCATGGAGGAAATTGTTAAAACCAGAATAAAAATTAACCAGTTGACCAAACGCATCGCTTGCCAAAATCGTTCGATCACTTGTTGGATAAATCCCTAATCGATAATAACTCATCGCCATGATCAAAATGGGTATAAAAAAACTAAGAGCTAATGCTAGACTTTTTTTATTTAAAAAAACTTTTTTTACTTGTTGCTTCATTCATTTCCTCACTTTTCTTTACTTAATCAAACCGAGCCGGTTTAATGGATAATACCTAAAGGTCACGACTCCTTCGATCTTATTTTTATCAATCAATCCCAATTCCCGACTATCTGTTGAATGTCTTCGATTATCTCCTAAAACAAAAAATTGATCCTTAGGAATCGTAGAAAGTCCTTCTAATTGAGCGGCAACTTCCCAACTAACACGAATTTTTAATGTCCCATCTGGTAAATCAACGCCAGAAAGGTGTTCTTCATTTGGTGGGGTTGGATTACTTTCGGCCATCTGAAAATTTAAATAAACCGTATTTTGATCCAACCAAATACGATCTCCAGGTAGTCCAATAACTCTTTTAACATAAGATTCATACTTTTTTTCTCTCGGCTGAAAGGTGATCAATGAATAGCGGGTTGGTTCTGCGTTTTTCATACTAAATAAGCGATCCTTATTACGTAAGGTAGGAAGCATAGATTCACCACTGACTACGTGCGGCTTTATCTTTACTAAAAAAATAATGCTAAGAAGCAACACTAGTAAAAAACTGATGCGCCTTAAAACAATCCCTATGTTTTTCTTCGACCGTGACTCTTGTTTACTCATTTGTTTGACGTCTATCGTAACCATCCTTCTTTCATTTTGACTCATCCTATTAAAATTGTTGAATTTGATGAATAGGGAGTACTCTCATTTCGACAACTCCTACAATCTCTTTTTCGTCGATATAGCCATATTCCCGACTATCCGCCGCATAGGGACGATTGTCACCTAAAACGAGGTACTTTCCTTTCGGTATCGTGGCGATTTTAGGGAACCAATCTTCAGTAAAGGAACTTTTCGCACTCTTTGCCCGTTGAATTTCTGTTTCTAAAAATCGCTCGTAGACTTCAGTATCGTTGATATAAAGCTTATCTTCTTTATAATAGATTGTTTCTTGCGGCATCCCAATGACTCTTCTCACCGATGTTTCCTTGCTTTTAGCATCTTTATATACAATCAGTTTAAACCGTTTTGGCTTTGCTAATTTATTGACAAAAACCCACTCACCATTGTTTAAAGTCGGAATCATAGAATACCCTTTGACTTTGGTAAATGAAAAGGTAAAGACCGATAAAAGAAAAAGTACGATCCCAAGGAAAAATAGACTCAATCCAAATTCTAGTAACATTCGTTTGATACGAGCTTTTCTTTTTTTCTTTTGTCTCTGTTTTCTCTCAAGAAGCCGCTTAGCTTTATTTTTTTTCTTTCTATTTATTGCAGAATTTTTTTTATTTTTAGGGTGTGAGTGATTCGTCATACTACGTTTAGCACTCATATTAAAACCCCTTTGACTGAATTTATTTTTTCTGTTTTAGTGCCGCTTCATCAACGCTAAATTGCTTGAATAACTTGGTTTGTGTCTTCTTGATTCGGTTCAAATCCTCCATATAGGACACAATCGTTTCCTGATTATTTAATTGTTCACTTGTTAAGGAATAGAGATTAGTACCATAATCACGGAGTTGCACATAGTATCGATTAAGTGCCTGTTGCCCCTCTTTAGACAAACTATTAGACGGGGTTGCACTTCCATAAGAAGCCAATAAGGAACTCAATTCCATTAACTTTTCTTTTATTTCATCACCACTTGCACCATTTTGAAGACTGACTAAATTTTTATTTACCTCGTCCGTAATAAAATAGCTTTGTACAATAATATTGCCATCTGTTGAAGAAAGATTCGTCATTTCATAGTGCCGCGCATAAAAACCACTACCTGCAAAAGAAAGACTGATCACTACTAATACGACTGTTCTCCTTAGTTGTGCCTTTTTCTTTTGTTCTACTCTTTTTTTAGCTCTTAGCCAACGTTTCCTTCTTACTTTCTTTTTGGGGCGTTTTCGGTTTAATTCGTTCATCTCTTTGGTTGTTACAAAAAATTGAGCGAAAGAAAAGATACCTAGACAAACACTGATGAAGAAGGCAGAAAAACAGCCAATAAAAACCCAACTTAGTATCGTCATCTTCTAGCTCATCCCCCAGTTATCTTTTCTTTTTTGTCTTTTTACGCTTCTTTTTTTGCTTGTTTGATACAGCTCTAGTCACTAAATAAATGAGTAGGAAAATAACTAAAATCCCGCCAGCAATCATTAAGATCATCTTCCAATTGATTCCTCTATCTTGTATCAAAGAGACATCTTCTGCATTATATTTATCTGCATCTTTTTGCGTGATTTTAAACTCTTCTTGCCACTCCCATTTTTTGTCACCAGCCGTTACACGGATGCGCCCTACATAGTCTCCAGCAATAAAGGATTCTCCATTTAAATTAATTGGAAAAGACATTGCAGAATTTGGAGCCATACGATAATTTTCTTTTTTTGTTTCATATAAAACATCATCTGATCCCTTTTTAAAAATTTGAGCATCAACGGTCATACCTTCTACATATGTGGCTTCAGTATTGGTAAAATCGACTAGAAAAGTATTACGATAATTGGTTAAACCTGCATATATTTTATTGAAAGATAATTCAGGTTGGACTTTTGTATCTGACTCGCTTAACAGCATACCAACAATAAAAGCATACTTATTTACAACTCCCTGAGCGGATTCACTAGCTTTTTTTTCTGCTTCTGTCTCAGATTTTTGTAAATAAATCCCACCTGAAATATACCCATCATATTTCTCCTGTGGCATAGAAATTTCTACCGCGACTTTTTGTGTTACTTTTGGCGGTATCGTCACCTTTTCAGGGACTTTCACAATATCTTTCAAATCATATTTCAAAGAAGGATCGTTTTTTAGCTTCGTCGGACCATATTCAATCACTCCGTTACTATTGGTTTTGGCGCTATGAACTGACAAGTCAACTGAAAGATCTTGATCGGTCATATTGTATAGCTCAATGTCAACGATTTGCTTTTGCTCAGGATTCATCCGCAAATCAAAATATCCTGCATTCCCAACTTGGTTTTCTGGCTTGATGATCTTATAGCTATAGCCGATACTTGATGCATCTTCGTTGGCATATGTAGTTTGTGGTATCAGTATCGTTAAACAAGTTATGTATAATAAAAAATATATACTTCGTTTCAAATATCGTGTCATAATGGTTTCCCTTCTAGTCTTTTAAAAAATAGGTTACCGATCCAGATGGATCGGTAACTCACTTGTTTCTTTTAACAATCAAAAGTCAGTGATTGACTATTTAGCGGCCGTTAATACCCAGGTTACTTCCCCTTTATAGTCGCCTTCAAAGATTGATTTTTCTTTACCAATCGTTAATTTAACGGATTTAGTAGAAGCTTCTTCCCCAGTTGCTGTCAATTTACCAAAGTGGATATATGTTTGCCCTTGACCTTGGTCTTTGTTTACCCCATTATTATCCACTACAATAGCTGGTGCTGCTTCTGCAACTTCCGCAGATGTTTTCACTGCACTTTCAGGTAGAGCGATTTCTTGTGCTACATTTGTTTTACGTCCGATATTTCTATAAAGCAATGTCGCACCATCTAGTTTACGATCTACGCTTTCAGCGCCTTCTTTGACTGTTGTTGTCATTGGTTTCGTGATTTGTGCTGTTAATGTATAGTTATGGTTCAATGTGCTACGGACATCCTTGATTGCAACGTTATTAGCCATTACACCATCTTTTTCTGTATAGTTTTTTGCCCAGAATACACGATCATTTCCATCTGTCACAACCGCATTTTCACCAAAACTTAATGGTGTCACATCTTGGATCCCAAAAACAACTGGTTTAAGTGGACGAGTGATCGTTCCTGATTCGATATCTGTATCTTTTTCACCATTTGAATCCGTCAAACCTGGACGTGTTGTATTTGTATCATCTTCTGTATTACGTGTAAATTGGATATCCATATCACCTTTAAAGGTTGTATCATTTTTAGGCACTTCTGTATCATCCGCTTTTGTGATGCTTGGTAATGCGACTGCAACCCCAACAGCTGCTAATAGTGCAGCACTACATAATTTGTGTGTTAATTTCATTTGTGTTTCCTCCTAGTATTCTTTGTTTTATTTATGGTAGCTCGGAAATAATCCAAGTTAACACCGTTGAGTAAGTTCCTGGCTCTTTTTTTGTGCCGCCAGGAAGTGATAAACGAACTGCTTCGTTCATATAAACAGCTTGATTTTCCTTAGAAACATCAATAACTGGTTTTCCATGTTCATCCAAACGAGGATTTAACGTGGCTGTTTCTTCATTTAGATTATCTTTTGATGCGCCAAAAACCACACTCCAAGTTCCTCCGCCTGTTCCTTTAGATGCTTGTGCTAAGGTATACGTTTCCCCAATATTGTTCAAGCGAATCACCTCTTTGGATACTGAAGGTGAATGGCTTGCTCCATTGAACGTATTGACCCAAGATTTATCAAAGGAAAGAACGGCACCATCAAGCTGACTGCCCGCTTTTTTTTGGTTGGTGAATTGTTGTTCTTGTCGTACTTGTAGACTCCACCCGGTTTGATTTTCTCGATAATCCGACACTTGAATAAATTGCCCTCTAGGAGCAATAGCTCCTTTAAATAGCAACGCATCGGAAGAATAGGTACTATCATTTACGGTAATTTTGTTACGACTAAAATAAAAATTTGGAACAAAATCGATTCGTAAGGCGCCTGTCGTATGACCATAGTCACCCTCAGGTTCCAGCTCTTTACTTGGATTTTCTGGATCTAACACCCCATACTCTGGGTCTATCAGCCCTTTAAACGAAATACCCATATCTCCTTTTTCTGGCGTTTCGGCATAACTCGGACTAACAGGACTGCTCAGCCCAACCGCGACAAAGAGGAACGTAGGGATCCAATGAATTTTTTTCATAGACTCATTGCTCCTTCCCTTTATTTCGATCTCGTTTTCTTAGCAGATACAAGAAAATCACTAAAAGAAGTAAGAGACTTCCACCAATCGAAACACCGTATTTGACTAACTCCCCAGTCGATGGGAACCTGCCCTTAGGCTTGGTTACGTTCTCTGAAGAACTAGAGGGCGGCGGTTGACTACTGCTTGACGTTTCATCATCAAATAAGACAATTTCTCCTTTTGTTGGAACTTCTGCCCCTTCTTGGGCAAATGCAACTCTTCCATTGATCATTACAAGAAAGAGTAAAAGAAGAGAGGAGATGATGAATCTTGTAACATTATTTTCTTTCATTCGTTTCCTCCATCCTTTTATTTTGCATTTTCCAAAGTAATCGTGATTTGTGCTTGGTATTTTCCAAGTGCTTTAATGGCACCTGGTGCAAGATCCAACATGAAGCCGTCCCCTTTAGACCAGCGTTCTTGTGTGATATCATAACGTCCTGAAACTGTATTTAAGTGACTGAAAATCACGCTACTCTCATCCGTCAATGTCAACTCATCTTCTTGATACTTGTACTTGATCGAATCAGGAAGTTTCACTCGTTCATCCTCTAAACTCGTTAAAGGTTGATCGACTTTTGCCTTGAGGTTCCATTTCACTTTATCTGCTCGTGTGTCGGATACAACCAAGGGGTTCCCTATGATTTTAGGGTCTTTAAATTTCACCGCATTGATCGTCGCTTTTTTCGTTTCAAAATCTAACACATCTGGTGCCGATAGAATTTTTAGAGAGCCATTGAATTGATAGCTCACTTTATTTTCACCGTCCACAATCGTCATGATTTCGTTATCCGGTTTTTTCACTAAATCATAATTTTCTTCCTTTAATGTATTCAAAATATCCGTGATCGCTGTGATTTTAGTCAGATCGACAGTTGTATCCAATGCTTTTACATCCGTATACGCTTCATGTAATGGATTCCCATTTTCATCCAAGAAGTTTACGGTTAGTTTTGCATTAACCCGAATTTGAATCGTTGTTGTTTTAATTGTCGTTCCTTTTTTTGCTTGAATCGTAGCTGTATGTGTTTTTGTAGTGTCCGGATCATTCGTCAATGATGTTTCCGTAATGGACAACTCCACCCCTTCACTCAAGCCTGTCGCAACATCCCACGCTATAGCACCGGATTTTTTTAGAATAAAGGATTTCAACTGTTCATCTGTCAAGCCCAAAACTTCTGCTTTTTTGACCGCAATATCTTCGGCTCCGATTATTAATCCAGATGTTGGTGGTGTTCCTTCTACAACCATGACAGGTACTTTGATCACTGTCGTTTGCGAGGGATCCTGTTTATCTGTCATCCGAACTTCTGCATATTGCAGACCAACTTTCGAGGTATCAACAGGTTTGGTTGGATTGACATATTCAAAGGTTGCTGTATGACCTACCATAACAATAGGGTCTTTGATCAATCCCTGAGCTGTCTTACTCCAAACACTGTCTTTTCTGATTGTTTGGGCAATTGGTGTTCCGCCTAATTTGTATACATTGACTTTGATAGAGTAGTCTTGAGAAGGTAAACCATTCATCGGACTGTCTGTTTCATCAACTGCTTGCATCAATGTCTCGTATTTATGAATAGATCCATATTTTTCATTCTCTTGTTTCGGCAAAGTACTTAACGGAATTGTTAAACTGCCATCGAACTCTTTGACATTATTCGATGCAAAAGGAAATCTAGCTTCCTCCCCATTAGGATACGTTACATAAATCGTGCCCTGCTCGTTTACAGTTGGAATTTTACTTAACTTATAATCTGTCTTTAGCTCTTCAGTAGAATCTGAATAAATGTTGAACACTTCCGGATTTGCCTTTAGTTGCATATAAGGGATTTCTTGTCCCGCAAAAACTTCATAACCTGTTTTCAACGCTTCATCAGGAGCAATGTTTTTCCACGGCGCACCTAATTGATATCCCGAATCGACACCTGATGCAATAACTTGTCCTTCACTATAGTTTCTACTTTCAGTACCGTTTGTAAGAAAAGAGTTTCCAAAATAATTTGTGCCTTGTGATACACCAATAAGTGAATAAGCCCCAGCAATATACTTGCTATAATCTGATAGCCAATTTCCTCTACCATCTTTTAGCTTGACTGTAAATCGATTACCTGATGATGGCTGCATATAAAATCCACTATTATTTCTCAGCGCATATATCGGTACACTATCCACATAGTAATCGGTATCTACACTTTCTAACATTGAAAAACTCTTCGTAGTATTCGAAAGGTTATACATATCCAGCTTGACTGAAAAGTTTAAATTACGGCTAATCGATAAATTGTAGACATACATAATATTGTTAGTCTCGTCAACTAACACTTCTTTCAATTCATTTCCTTTACGTAGGAAATATTTAGTGGATATATTTGTAGCTGCTACAGACCAACCTAAGCCAGCTGTTCTCTCCCAAATGGTTCTGTATAATACCTGGTTGTTCACTCCTGGAATAGTAGCTACTCTACCTGTACCAGCAGAGTATACATATCCCCTATTTGATTGATCTTGAATTCTAAATCCTACATCATTTGCGATACTATCCGTTAATCCCCTGTTAAGAAAGCCTATCTTAGACCCATTGATTGGGTTGGTGATTACACCATCAGTAGAATTCAATGGAAGATTTTGCCACTCTTGTATATCAGCTGCCCCAAGGACAGCATCAGGAACAACCAATACACTGATATTTTGTTTCAGTAACTCTGTTCCTAGCACAACTGTTACAACGACTTCATTTTTCCCTCGACTAGAGCTATTGATTGAAGAGCTGGTGATTCTTGCATCTAAATTTTCACCTGTGGTTGTATCCCACGCTTTCAAAGATATTTTTTGTGTTAATATACTGATAATTTGTGGAATTGTTTTCCCTTTTGTTTCACTAACTTTTAGGATTGGTACATCATAACTTACTCCTACTTTTGAACTGACAATCACTGTTTGATTTTCTAATGTTACAGTCACTGGAATTGGAATCACAGTTGAAACTGCTGTATTAGTTTTCTCAGTCATTTTTATATAAGCCCAATGAAACCCCGTATTACTAGAATCAAACTTATTAACAGGTACTGTTGGCGTTCCCGCTTCATCCGCTACCCATTCATAGGTTGCGTTACTGGCGGTTGTCGTACTTAATGTTTGATATTTCGAAAAAATACTAGCAGCATTGGTTCCCATCGCCAAATTTCCCTTTTGTACAATTGTAAAATAATTAGGTGCTTTTATATCAGCACCAAATACCAACACATCTCTTTGAGTTGTTGCCTTTTTTTCTCCTGTTTCTGAACCTAGCGTTACTTCAAATTCTGCTTTATAGGTCCCAACAGATTTAGTAGCAATCGTAGTGCTCAGAACATCTACTGCTACTTCTTCTCCTGTTTCTGTGCTCCAAGCCTTAACATTCGATCTAGTTTTTACTAGTTGTTGCAATTGTTCCGCTGTTTTGTTTTTTACCTCATCTGGATATAAAATAATTTTTCCATTGACATTACTTGTTTGAATGCCTACTTGATTATCTAATAATAAGGTAGTTGATGTATCCGTAATGGTTACTGGAATAGGCACACGTATACTCGATAAACTATAGCTTTCAGTAATTTCCACATAAATTAGTTTAAATCCTGTCTCGGCGCTACTTGGTGTAGCTGGAGAACCATCTGCAGTCACATATTCATAATGAGCACCAAATTGTGGATTTGGGATGACCAATTCTGAAAAAAGTGTCTTACGCCCAGCTTCCGTAGTTAAATTGGGAAAAGGTGTATTTTTAGCTAAAGTGAAAACCTTTGGCGTAGCTTTCAAACCTTCTGGATTTTCAACTGGGTCCAATGCTCTTAAGCTAGAACTAGCTTTGACTAACGAATTTTGCTCATCAACAGATTCCTTATTCGTTTCAGGCTTATTTAGACTTTTTTCACTCTTCTTATCTGGACTCGCTAAGATAGGTGCAACTGGTTTGAACATAATGTTTAGTAGAACGATCCCTAACAATGCTACCCCAATAGTGACACCCACTATTTTCTTTTTTGGGCTATTCATTTTCTTCTCCTTTCTTTAAAATTATGGTATTGATTGAATCATTGAATTTCTTAAGCCACCACCTCCTTGATTCCCTTCAATATTTTATTGATACTTTTAAGATCTTCAAGGTTTCGTTACAAAAGCATAGCCTTTTGTTCGAATGGTTTTGATATAACTTTGACCAAAACTATTTTTGCCTATTTTTGTCCGTATTTTGAAAATACTGTTGGCAATCAAATATTGACGCATTTCATCTGCTTTTTTATCTTGCCCCCAAACTTCTTGATAGAGTTCATCATAGGGGACCGTGCTCCCCTTATTTACCATCAACGTATTTAAAATTTGATATTCTGTATTCGTCAATTGTATTTCTTCATCACCGTTTTTAATGAAACTATTGTTTTTTAAGTTAAGCTTCACCGTTTCATGTATTACTTTTTTAGAATCTACTTTTAATTGAATCACATCTAACAAACGTCTTAATTGAATAAAAGTCACTTCATAGTCCACATCTTCTCTTACTATGCCATCTACTCCTAGCTGCAAATATACTAAATCAATTGTTTTTATTTTATTTTTCGTTAACAATAATAGGTAGCCATCAAACCTACTTCTGACTTTCAGAATCGTTTCATAACTTCCTACAGAATCAGAACTATCTATTTCATCAATCATTAAGATGTTCAAATGCTCAATTTTATACTCAAAATTTTCCAATTGAAGAAACTGAGGATCAAAATTCAATTTTTTCAATGCATTTAAATATGGTTTTTTGGTACTATTTGATGTAGAGAGGATACCGATAGCACACATGATTAGCTCCACCTTTCTATTATGGTTTTCATTAAAAATATTTTTTGCGTTTACTTTATAAAATGGTATTCGTTTAAAGCTAAATCAGTTAATACAGTAACTTTTAATAAATCCATTGCGCTTTGATAAAATCTTAGACAAATCTTTTTGTTTCACTTTAATTATAATTACTTATTTTTATTTACAAATAATATAAAAATATTTTGTTTTAATTCGATATATTAAATGATAAATCATAAAAAAGAGTTTGTGACTCATGTTTTTTTATTAAATATAAAAATTTTTAAGTTGATAAAATGCATACACATCGCTGTTTATCTGAAAATCCAACAAAAAAAGACTGATTTCCAAATCAGTCTACTATTTAACATTTATTTAATATTTTTATTTTTTAACATACTAATTATTTTTCTAATAGTAACTAAAATACTAAAAAGGCATTCTATAGAACTATCCACATTAATTCGTCTGATCGAAACAGCCACACTTACTAAATCTGTTTTAAAGTAGACTTGTATTCTAGTCTATCTTTAATAGCTAAATCATCGAAAAATAATAGTAACTATCTGATTTCCTGACATTTTAATTAAATTTTCTGCTCTATTTCCTTCTCTGTAAAGGAACTATATTTCTTTATCCATTGAATCATAAGTGAAATATGCTCTTGTTGTGGTTGGATAATTTCCCCATGCGGCATGTCATGCAGAACTAGCATATCTAGATTATTCTTTTTTGAAAGATTATCCCTAAAATAGTTTAGAGAAGTTTCTATGTGCACTCGTTGATCATTTGCTCCATGTATTATTAAACTAAGCGAACAAGCTAAGGGTAGATGATGAATGGGAGACGCTTGTTTCAACAACTCATCCGAAGCAAATTGCCCATAATACTCTGTTACAGCACTATCTCCTAAATTTTTGTCACGAGTATAGATTAAGTCTGTAACTGGCGCCAACCCAATCACCTTATCAACGATATCCGCATTCAACAATGAAAGTTGTCCGCCTACCGAATGACCTATTAAAATAATTGACAGGGCTTTAAACCTATCTTTAATTTGAGTTATTGCATTTCGCACATCCTTTAACGGAGTTGGCCATGGCGATTTTTTCCCTCTTCTGTATTCCACATTACAGCAAATAAATCCTTCACTAGCTATTTTTTGTTGTAAAGGTGTTAAGGTCGCATTCGTAAGTTCCGTTCTCCAGTATCCTCCATGTATTAGTACAATAATGGGACCACAAACTTGTTCTTCATTGGGAATCATTAAATCAAAAAAACACTCTTCGCTTGCTGCATAACTAATTTTCTGTGTTTTCATTTTGAATTATCCTCCTACTTTTAGACTTACAAAACCTACAGATAAAGAGTATGAAATGATTTCTATTACAGTATTTAAGGTCTTGTCTCTGATGGCTGAAACGTTTAGTTCGTTTTTCTTTGACTCTAATCAAACTATTCTTTTGGCTTTATTTAATAATAAATCATCAAAACGAGCTCGTGCATCATACTTTTTTTATTAAATATAAAAATTTTTAAGTTACTACCAGACAGAAAGATTCCTATTTAACGTATCAATCCAATAAAAAAATAGTTTGAATTAAATTCAAAAGAAGTCAGTTCAAACCAATACTTAAAGATTAAAATAGTCAGTTCTTATATATTAATATTCACATAAATTTTATCTAAAAAAATAAAAGGGTAAAGCTGAACTTCGCTATTCCCTACTATACAAATCAAAAAAGCCAACTTCCATTACGAAGTTGACTTTTTCAGATTAATATCCAAACTTAATCTTCATCCCATTTGGATCTTGGATTACTACTTGCTCATTTTCCTTCACATACTCAACAGAAGTTTCACCAAGCTGCTTAACAAACAACTCAAACGCTTCTCTAGAAGGCAACTGGAACGTATACCACGCTAAGCCTAACTGATTCTCACCAATTAAAGCTACATGTTCTCCATTCCAAGTATTCGTCCCGATATGATGATGATACTCACCTGCGGCAAAGAATTTCGCACGTCTGCCAAAATTTGATTTTAAAGAAAACCCAAGTTTTTCATAGAACGTCTCCGTCTCCTCTAAATCTGCAACTTGTAAATGAACATGTCCAATTCTTGATCCTGGTGCCATACCTAACCATTGACCATCAGCTTCTGCAACCACAGCATCACCATCTAACTCCTCGGTTACACCAATGATTTCTCCATCTGCTCGAATATCCCATTCTGTCATTGGTTTATCTCGATAGATTTCGATACCATTGCCTTCTGGATCGCTTAGATAGATTGCTTCGCTGTAACCATGATCAGCTGCACCGATTTCAATATTATTTTGTAATAGCCATAACAAGCTATTCCCTAAATCTTTACGCGTTGGTAAGAGAAAAGCGGTATGGTACAATCCTGTTGTTTTATCATTTAGGATAGGATCAACAAGCTCTTCCAGAATCACAATTGCTTCAGAAGAATTCTGTGCACCTAAGAAAGCTGTATTTTGTTCTTTGTTCAATAAAACAAGGCCAATCATTTGTGTATAAAATTCTGTCATTACATCCAGATTTTCCACTTTCAACTTCACTTGTTTTACGATCGTTTCTTTAGGTAATGTGTACACCATACTTTTCTCCCCCATTTGCTTTTAATTAGTTAAATTCTAAGAAACGCGCGCTATCTTCCATGTATTCTTTTTCGCCAGCTTCAGCTTCGATTGAACCGAAAACAAGTTGTGCTCTTAATTTCCATTGACTTGGAATAGACCATTCTTTCGCAACTGCTTCATCGATTACTGGGTTGTAATGTTGTAAGTTTGCACCGATATTTTTTTGTGCTAATGCAGTCCAAACGTTGGCTTGTGTCAACCCACTTGCTTGTTCTGACCATACTGGGAAGTTATCTGCATATAATTCAAATTGTTCTTGTAAGTTTTTAACGATATCCATATCTTCAAAGAAAAGCAATGTACCCGTTCCAGCTGCAAAGCTTTGTAATTTCGCTTGTGTATTTGGGAAAGCTTCTGCAGGTGTTAAAGGTTTCAACGCTTCTTCTGTGATTGACCATAATTTTTTATGCGCATCGCCGAATAAGAAAACCACACGTTGTGTTTGTGAGTTAAAAGATGTTGGGCTTTCTCTAACAATCTCTTTCACTAAAGCTGTAATTTCTTCTTGTGATTGAGGTAGGTTATCTCCTAAAGCGTAGATTGAACGGCGTTTTTTTAATGCTTGAATAAATTCTGTCATGTGTATTGCTCCTTTTCGATTCGAATTAGTTTTTAGATTACTTTCACAGTATATCGTCTTACTAAAAGTAAGTAAAGAGATTTGACTTACTTTTTATAAGTTTTTTCAAAATAAAAGAAAAAAGCCTAAGACAAGAGATTTCTCGCCTTAAACTTTTCTTTTTTTATCTAAAAATCAAAAGTGCTAGCAACGTAATCATTGCTGGAATACCTTGTTTTATTAAAATCGATTTGGATGAAGTCAGTCCACCATATACGGCAGCAACAACCACACAAACGATGAAAAACGTTACCACACTCCAGCTATTCGCCGCGAAAAATGCACCCCATAAAATTCCTGTAGCTAAAAAACCGTTATATAGTCCTTGGTTTTTGAACAAAGTTTGTACTCTTGGATCGGCCAAAAATTCTTTATCTAGACCAAAGCTACGTTGTGCTGCAGGAGACGTTGTCTGAAACATTTCTAGATATAAAATGTAATAATGTTCAACTGCAACGATCACAGCTAGAACTAATGGAATAATCTGCATAAATTTTTTCCTCCTATTTCCAATTTGTAATGTCAGTTGCTGGTAAGCGATAAGACGGATAACCTTCTTCATTTGCTTTACCGATTGAAACAATCATCACTGGATAATAACGTTCTTTATCCATATCTAGCGCTTCAGCAATTTTTTCACGTTCAAAGCCGCCGATAGGATTGGTATCATAACCATAAGCACGGGCAACTAACATTAAGTTCATCGCAGCTAATGCGCCATCAATAATTGCCATTTCTTTTTTATCCTCTGTAGACATTTGCTCAAATAAAGGACTCAGTGCTTCTAATTGGCGCTCCTTCACTTCTGGGGGCATTAGGTTTTGCTCAACAGCCGTACCGTAAATTTTTTCGGCATGTTCAAAGCTATTTAAATCACCAAAAATCACGATCATTGCAGCTGATGTTTCATTTTGCACTTTATTAAAACGAACAAGAGGTGCTAACGCTTCTTTTCCTTCATCACTTTCAACAACAGTAAAGCGCCAAGGCTGCATATTCACTGAAGATGGTGCTTTAACAGTATCATTGATGATTTGTTCCATTTCTTCTCGGCTGATTTTAACTGTCGGATCATAGTTACGAATCGATCTTCTGCCTTTCATAATCGTATCAAAATTATTTTCTTTATATGTGTTTTCCATAATATCCCTCATCTCTCTCTTTCGTTCGATTATTTTCGAACATTAAAAATATATCATTCCCTCCGTGATATGTAAAGTAGTATGTTTATGTTATAATCTGTTTATGAAAAATAAAATAGTCGACAACAACCACGATCCTGTTCTTCAAGCGCTTCAAGCAGTTAGTGATCCAATTCGTTTGAATATCCTTACTTGCTTATTACTTGATGGTGAAAAACGAATTACTTCAGAGAAATATAATATTGTAAAATCCACTTTATCTCACCACATAAAGTTACTGAAGGATGCTCTGCTGATTCAAGAAATTAAAATCGGAACTGCGAAAACCTATGTTTTAAATCAAGAGTACATCCAGCAAGAGTTGCCTGGATTAATAGAATTGATCCGCTTTAGAGCAGGAAACACAACTAAATAGACCATCCTCAACATATTCACCTGTTGGGGATGGTCTATTTTATTTAGTCAGCCATTTTGATAACAATTTTCCCTACAGCATGGTGTGTTTCACTTAATGCATGGGCATCATAAACACCTTGTCTAGAAAAAGGGAAAACTTCTCCGACTACTGAAATCACTTTTCCAGCAGCTATTAAATCAGCAATTTCTTGTAATTGTTTCCCGTTTGTTTGAAGCCAGATACTTTCGGCTTTGATGTTTTTTTCTTTCGCTAACGCTTCGTCTGCAATCCCAACGATCGAAATCAAACGTCCTGTATTTGGTTTTAGAACTGAAAAGCTAGATTTTTGGATATCGCCACCCATTGTATCAAATACTAGATCGATATCAGTTAGAACATCTGCAAAATTTGTTGTATGATAATCGATTATTTCATCTGCACCTAGTTTTTCTAACAACTCATGATTTTTTTCACTTGCTGTTGTAATGACGTAAGCGCCCGCTTGTTTCGCTAGTTGGATTGCATACGTTCCTACACCACCAGCTCCAGCATGAATCAAGACTTTTTCGCCTTTTTGAAGTTTTCCATGATCAAAAAGTGCTTGTAAAGCTGTCAATCCAGCTAAAGGAACAGCTGCGGCTTCTTCAAAAGAAACATTTTCAGGGATTTTCGCTAACAAATCAGCATCAACGATCGTTTCCTCTGCATACGTACCAAAACGTGTGGTTTCTGGACGAGCGAAAACTTTATCGCCAACTTTCCAGTCAGTTACATCGCTACCAACTTCTGTGATAACACCTGCAACGTCCCAGCCTAAAATAATCGGGAATGGCCAGTCAAACATTTGTTTTAAATAGCCTTCTCTTAATTTCCAGTCGATTGGGTTGATGGATGTGGCATGCTCTTTAACAAGCACTTGGTTTGCTTTTAACTCAGGTAAAGTTACGTCTTGTTCCGTTAGTTCTTCTTTACTGCCATATTGATTGATGACTACTGCTTTCATATTTAAAATTCCTCCGTTTTTAACTAAATGTGAACTCAGTATACTCCTTATTTTTTATTTAGGTAAAAAATATGCTTACAAAAAATAAGAATTTAGGACAACAGTGCCGATTTGCGAAGCTTTTTCACTACCGTTTATTCAAATTTTAAGGGGCTGAGCTATAACTCTTCGAGTTATAGCTCAGCCCCTAATACATTAGTTCTTATTCATAACGCAGTGATTCAATCGGATCTAATTTTGCTGCTCTACGTGCTGGTAATGTTCCTGCAAGAAATGCGATTCCCATGATTACCAAAATGATCACAGCTGATGAAGAGGCTGAAAATTGAATCAAGGTAAAGCCTGTTAATGATTTCAAGAAAGAGTCAGCTGCGATTTGGTTGATCAGCGCACCTGCTCCAACTGCTCCTAAGATCCCTAAAAGAGAACCCAGGAAGCCAATCAACGCTGCTTCTACACTAAAAATCGTAAAAACTTTCCCACTGCTAAGTCCCATTGCTTTCATCAAACCGATTTCTCTTGTACGTTCTTGAACTGACATATACAACGTGTTAATGATTCCAAAACTTGCTGCTAATAAGGCAATCGCACCAAACATTGTTAGAACACCTGTAATTGCATTGATCACATTTCTGATCATGCCGATTTGATCTTCTACTGTTTGTCCCATGTAACCCGCTTTATCTAACCGTTCTTTTACATCTGCGATTTCTGTCTTGGTTACATCTTTGCTCATTTCACCCATAATCAAACCATATTGTCCAGTCATTGCTTCTGGTAATCCTGCTTCATTGATTTTTGAAATTTCATCAACAAGAGAGCGATTCAATAATGACATTCCACCTTGGATCAAACTAGTATTACGTACACCAACGATGGTCGCTTCAACTATTTTTTCTTCTCCAGTAGCAGCAGAAGGTGCTGCGATTTTAACGGTTTTACCAATAGCTTCTTCACTTGATTTATAGCCTAAAGATTTCACATATTCTGGCGCTAAATTGAGTTGGAATTTTGAACTATTTTGGTCAAGCTCTTTGCCTGCTTCCAGATCTACATTCAATTCTTCCACCATCGGCATTCCTGAAAAGACATATTTTTCATCGTTCTTTCCTGAAATATAACTTGTCGAAACAGATTTCATTGCTTCTGCGTTTTTGATCCCTTTGATCTTTTTGATTTTCTCAAGATCTTTGCTATCTAAGGCTTCCTGTTGTTGCATTGAGCTTGTTTTTTTGTTTTCATCGTATTTTTCAGGTTCGCCATCTTCACTAGGTCCTCCAGTCATTTTAGGTTGGATTATGATTTGATTTTGACCGCCTACACTGCCGACTTGTTTATCAATATAATCATTGACTCCAATATTAACGCCTGTTGTAAGCGAAATGGTAAATGCCCCAATAAAGATGGCTACTATTGTTAAAATTGTCCGCCCTTTATTCCGCATTAAATTTGAACTGGCTGATTTTAAAATATCACTAAATTTCATCTACTCGTTCCCTCCCACAATTAATCCGTCACGCACATGGATTTGTCGATCACAGCGTGCTGCAAGTTCTGGATCATGTGTGACAATAATCAGTGTGATCCCTTTTTCTTTATTTAAATCAAATAACAACTGTTCAATCTTCTCACCCGTCGTGGAATCTAAGTTTCCTGTAGGTTCATCTGCAAAAATGATTTTAGGGTTGTTCACTAGCGCTCGGGCGATACAAACACGCTGTTTTTGACCACCTGATAAATTATTAGCTTTATTATTGATTTTATCCTCTAATTCAACAGCTTTTAACGCTTCAAGTGCCATTTCTTTTCGTTTGCCATTTGAAATACCGCCAATTTTTAGTGGTAACATGACATTATTTAAGACCGTATCTTTAGAATTCATGAAAAATTGCTGAAACACAAAGCCAAATTGTTTGTTTCTTGTTTTATCTAACTCTTTTTTGCTGATGCTGGTTACATCTTGATTGTTTAATAAAATTTCTCCTGATGTTGGTTTATCTAATAATGCCAAAATATGCATAAATGTTGATTTACCTGACCCACTTTTTCCGATGATCGCAACGGATTCACCTTCTTCAATTTTTAAAGTTACACCTTTTAAGGCATCAAATTTTGATTCATTACGACCGTAGCTTTTTTTTATATTTCTTGCTTCTATTACAGACATGTTTTCCCCTCCATTGATTCTGACGCTTTGTTATATAATATAGTGCTATTTCCCAAGCTTTTCCCCCTATTTTCATTTACTCCTTTCTATTTATTTCTCTTACCATTTTGCGGTAGTTCTCCTCACTTGTCATGGTACCTAAGACCTATATTTTATAGACTTAAGGTTGATAAAAAAACAACACTCATTAGCTGATAGCGCCAACAAGTGTTATTTACAGTGCTTTTTTTATAACAAAATAAAGTTCTACTAGTTCTCATATTTTTTCATCAACAACAATAATTCCAACGTACGATTTACTGCTTTGTATAAATTTATTTTCGCTTCCTTCATCGCTTCATCCAATGATGTGATATGATCAATAATTGGTATGATCACTGAAACGCCTTCTTTACTAAATTGTTTTTGATCGCCTTTAAAACTTCCTACGAATGCAATCACTGGTACATTGTATTTTTTGGCAATTCGTCCGATCCCAACGGGTACTTTCCCTTGAAGGCTCTGATCATCCATCTGACCTTCACCAGTAATAACTAAATCGGCATGTTCAATCGCTTGTTCTAAGTCTGTTTGTTCTGAAATAAACTCAAAACCAGAACGAAATGTTCCATTTAGAAATACCCTGATAGCAAAACCAAGTCCTCCAGCAGCTCCATCTCCAGCAATCAATCGGGCGGTCCTACTTACTACTTCTTGATAATGCTTCATGCCAGATTCATATTGAGCTAACTCGTTTTCAGTTAAGCCTTTTTGGCGGCCAAACATGTAAACAGCACCTGACTCACCTAATAATGGGCTGACAACATCAGAAGCAATCAAAAAAGTGGTTTCAGCTAAGCGTGGGTCTAAATGTTCAACAGAAAAATGAGCGATGTTTGCTAAACTGCTTCCTTTTGCTGGCAATCGTTGTCCAGTTTGATCAAAAAATTCAACCCCCAATGCAATTAGTAAGCCAATTCCACCATCGATTGTCCCCGTTCCCCCCAAACCTATAACAATTGTTTTAGCGCCTAGATTCATTGCAGCCAAAATCAGTTCCCCAGTACCATACGAGGAAGTATTTTGTGGGTGGGTCTTTTCTGTTCCGTCTAAATATTGAATACCAGAAGCTGCAGCCGATTCAATCACAGCTACTCTTTCAGAGTCAAACCAGCCAAAATCGACTGTCACCGATTGCCCATTTAAAGCCTTTACTTGTGCTTGAATTTTCTGACCAGCACTATTTTTTACAATAGCTGCTACCGTTCCTTCACCACCATCTGCGATAGCTACTTCTTTTACAACATGGCCTTGTGCTCTAAATACATCAGCAGTAATTTGGTTCGCTTCAATACTGGATAATGAACCTTTCATGGAATCAATAGCTGTTACAATGTTCATTTTCTCTCCTCCATCTAATTCCCTTATTTTACCATCTTTTAATCCTTAGTATGTACGATTAACTCTATCATTTTTGCACTAAAAAAAGCTAGGAGATAACTCTAAGAGTCTCATCCTAGCCTTTTGGAAACGAAGTGATCATTAGAGCAGAAGCAACCTCTTGCTCCAAACTATTTTTCAAGCATACGATAGCCGATCCCGATTTCTGTTAAAATATATTCTGGTTCAACAGGATTATCTTCGATTTTCTTGCGAATGTTCGACATATTGACTCTAAGTGTTTGGCTTTCATTACTATATGGTCCCCAAACTTTTTGAGAAATATAGGTATGTGTCAGTACTTTTCCAACATTTTCACCAAGAACCTGGATGATTTTGTATTCATTGGGAGTCAGATGGATCACTTGCCCTCTTTTGCTAACGGTGTGGTGTTCTATATCGATACATAAGTCACCATTATTGATTTGCTTCACTTCTATTTGAGCACCAGAATTACTTGCAGCATGCCTCAAAGCAGTTCTGATTCTAGCAAGTAATTCTGGTGTACCAAACGGCTTGGTGATATAGTCGTCGGCTCCTAAATCTAATGCTTCAACCTTATTATTTTCATGATCACGGGCTGAAATAATAATAATTGGCACAGGAGATGTTTCACGAATTTTCTTCAATACTTCAATGCCATCTTGATCAGGCAATCCTAAATCAAGCAAAATCAAGTCTACCGACCACATCCGAAATGTTGATAATCCTTCCAATGCCGAATGAGCTAAATGAATGACATGCTTCTCTTTTTCTAAAACAGCGCCCATAAAATCAGCAATCACATCATCATCTTCAATAATCAAAATCGTTGCCATTACTTTTGCTCCTTTCTCTCCAGTGGTAACGTGAACGTAAATATAGCTCCACCTTGAGGTCTGTTTTCAGCATTAAGTGTTCCATCATGAGCCATAATGATTGTTTTAACAATCGATAAACCGATGCCCATTCCACTTTTAGAATCGACTGGCGTATTTTGTTTAGTCATCCCGCTAAATAACAGCTTAAGTTGCTCTGGGGTCAACCCTTTCCCTTGATCGGCAATTTCAAAAGTAATTTCTTTTTCCGTTAAGCCAACTGTGACAAAAATTGGAGAATCGCTCTCTGAGTGTCGAATAGCATTTTCCATCAAATTAAACAGCACCTGCTCTATCAAAATCGAATCCATCGGTACTAGTACAAACTCGTCAGGTAAGGTTACCTTGATTTCACTGTTGGGGTAGCTTTTTCTAATACGTTGGATTGCGGTTGAAACAACTTCCTCGGCAGCCTCTTTGCTTTTAGCCACTTTCATTGTTTCTTCATTGATTCGAGTAATCGACAATAAATTTTCTACCATACGGATCAGCCAATCTGCATCTTCCTTGATTCCAACTAATAATTTACGCTTAGTGTCTTCTGGAAGTTTAGCTGTATCATTATCATTTAAAATCGTTTCAACAGATCCCGATATCCCTGTAAGCGGTGTGCGTAAATCATGGGAGATCGCTCGTAATAAGTTCCCGCGCATCCGTTCTTTTTCGCTTTCGAATAATATTAACTGGCGCTCTGATGTTAGTTTATTTTGTTCAATTGCTAATGAAAGTTGTGTAGAGATCAACTCTAAAAAGCTGATGATTTCATCTGTGATCGGATTCTCTTTGCTTTTTTCGATTCCAATCACTGCCAACGTAACACCATTTGATAGGACTGGTAAATAAAGTGCTTTCGCCCCCATCAACGTATCGGTTCCATAGCCTGCTTCTTTTTGGTTCACGAAGACCCAATTAGCAACTGCCAATTCTTCTAAACTTCTTAATGGTCCTTTGATTGGTGCACCTTCTGGATATTTTAGCTCTTGTTCACCATATAAAACGACTTCCCTATCTAACATATTAGATAAGTATTCAGCTGTAGTTGATAGGATTTCTTTTTTATCATGAGTGATTAGATATTTTTTATTTAGTTCGTACAAAATCTCTAGTTGATGCTCACGTTTCATTGCATAGAACGCTTGTTTTTTGATTTGCATCATTAAATTACTCACTAATAAAGCAACTAGCAGCATAAAAATCAAAGTGACTGGATAGCCTTGTTTATAGACTGTCAAAGAAAAGAGTGGTTCAACAAAAAACCAGTTAAACATCAAAACGCTAGCAATTGAGGCTAAAGCTGCCCATAGATACCCCGTTGTTATCCTAGCTACTAGTAGCACAAACAGAATATAAATGAGGATCAAATTCTGATCACCAATATGAAAATAAGAACCTAATTCGGAAAGCAATGTCGCTACCACCAGCAAGCCAATCGTCATATAAAAGTCTTTCCAAGTAAATATACTGTGTAAGTTCTTTTTCTTAACAGTATACTTATTGAGTAAATACTTATTGGATTGATATGGAACTAAATGGATATCGACATCTGGGATAAAAGCAACCAGCTCATCTTCCAAATCCGGTCGATACAGACGGATAAAGCGCGAACGCTTGATAACTTTCCCCATCACCAGATCGGTAACGCCTCGCATTTTCACATACTGAACAATTGTATCTCGCTGATTATCACTTTCTAACGTAACAACCTCACCGCCAAGTTTAGCTGCGAGTTTTGAGTTTTCGGATTCTGAATGCTCAGACGTATCTTCTAAAATTTCCAAAGCAATCCATTCAGTACCTAAAGCTTGTGCTAAGCGAGCAGTCCAACGTAGACATTTTTTCGTCATGTCGGGATTTTTTTCATCAATGATTGTGAGTAGTTTAGAATGGATACCTGTATTTTTTTGTGTTTCTTGCTGATTCGTCGTATTAATGTGATCTGATGCTTTTCGAATTGCTAAACCTCGTAATAAGGTTAAATTATCTGTTTTGAAAAAGTTTGCCATGGCTTTTTTTGCATTTTCGGAATGGTAAATTTTTCCTTGTTTCAGTCGTTCCAGTAATTCTTCTGTTTCAATATCCACTACTTTTAATGAACTAGTCTCAAAAAATGTATCGGGTACTGTTTCAGTAATATGGACACCTGTCACTTGTTCCACTACATCGTTCAAACTTTCGATATGCTGAACATTGACCGTGGTATAAACATCAATACCAGCTTTTAATAATTCTTCAATATCTTGATATCTTTTTCTATTTCTCGCACCAATTGCATTTGTATGAGCAAGTTCATCCACCAAAATAATAGATGGCTTTGCCTGTAAAGCAGCATCTACATCAAATTCGTTAATCACGATGCCTTTATATTCATATTTTTTAGTTGGTAACATGGGTAATCCTGCAACTAAACTTTCAGTTTCAGGACGAGCATGGGGTTCTACATAGCCAACTAAAACTGTTTTTCCTTCTGCTAGTTGTTCATGGGCTTCTTTTAACATAGCATATGTTTTCCCAACCCCTGCCGCATAGCCGAAGAAAACCTTCAGTCGACCAGACCGGAGGCTTTGTTCGTTTTTCTTCCATTTTTCTAGTAACTGTTCGGGATCTAAACGTTCATCTTCCAATAGTTTTCCATCCTTTTATTCAGATTCATCTAGTGATTGGTTAACGCCTAAAACATTCACACGTCGTGAATCGACGGGTCCGATTTTAAGTCCAGTGATGTTTTGTTTGATTATAGCACGTACTTCGCTATTTTTCATATTTCTAGTGGTAGCAATTCGATTAGCTTGTGCCATTGCAGCAGCTATTGAAATCTCCGGATCGATACCACTTGCGGATGCTGTGACTAAATCAAGAGGAACTTCTTCCATATCGGCTTCTTGCACACGTTTTTCAACACGAGATTTTTGTTCTTTAGAAACAGGTGATAATTGGCTGACTTGTACCGGACGTCCGTGCAAGTATTTTTCTCCTGAGAATGTTTGTCCGATCAATTTTGAACCTGTAATAACTGTTTTATTTGCTTTTTCCTCTTTGAGCAGACTGCCATTTGCTTGCGTTGGAAATAGCACTTGCCCAACAGCTGTAACAGCTGCGGTATAGATCACACCGCAGATTACAGTAAATAACAAAATACTTTTTAGTGAAGCAATCATTATTTTTTTCATGTGTTTTTCTCCTTAAATTTAAAAGTGAATAGGCTTGCCTATAGACCTGGATAGAATTAAAAGCATAGTGGACTCGTTCAGCTTCACTGCACCTTTTATTTTTTAATATAAAACAAATGTCAATACGATATCAATCAACTTAATCGCGATAAAAGGAGCTATAACACCACCCAAACCATATACAAGTAAATTGTGACTTAAGATTTTGCTAGCTGGTTTTTCTTTATAGGAAACACCTTTTAATGCTAACGGAATCAATGCTACGATGATAAATGCATTGTAGATGATCGCAGATAAAATCGCTGTTGTTGGGCTAGTTAGTTTCATGATGTTCAACGCATCTAAAGCTGGATAGATACTGAAAAACAAGACTGGAATAATCGCAAAATATTTAGCAATATCATTGGCGATACTAAATGTCGTCAATGCACCTCGTGTCATCAATAACTGTTTCCCAATTTTAACAATACTGATTAATTTAGTTGGGCTAGAATCTAAATCAATCATATTACCAGCTTCTTTAGCAGCTTGTGTCCCCGTATTCATTGCCACAGCAACGTCTGCTTGAGCTAATGCTGGTGCATCATTCGTACCATCACCAGTCATTGCAACAAGATGTCCTTTTTCTTGATAGTCACGGATCAAACTCATTTTATTTTCAGGGGTTGCTTCTGCCAAGAAATCATCAACACCAGCTTCCGCGGCAATTGCGGCAGCTGTCATAGGATTATCTCCAGTGATCATGATGGTTTTGATACCCATTTTACGCATATCTTCAAATTTTTCTTTTACACCATTTTTGACGATATCTTTTAAATAAATCACGCCGAAGACTTGATTATTTTTGACTACAACTAAAGGTGTCCCACCTTCGTTTGCAACACGTTGAACGATCGTATCACATTCTTCTGGATAAAGATTCCCTTTTTCTTCTACATACTGCTTCATCGTATCCGCAGCACCTTTGCGGATCTCATCCCCTTGGTAGTTGATCCCACTCATCCGAGTTTTTGCTGTAAATTCGATAAATTCAACTTCCATATGGTTTAATTCACGACCACGGATATCAAATTTTTCTTTTGCTAAAATGACAATACTACGCCCTTCCGCTGTTTCATCTGCTAACGATGATAATTGTGCAGCATCAGCTAAATCATATTCACTTATACCTGTGACTGGAATAAATTCACTTGCTCGACGATTGCCTAATGTAATTGTTCCTGTTTTATCTAATAATAAAATATCTACATCTCCAGCAGCTTCAATCGCACGTCCACTCATTGCAATCACATTTTCTTTGTTCAAGCGACTCATTCCAGCAATGCCAATGGAAGAAACCAATGCGCCAATTGTCGTTGGGGCCAAACAAACAAGTAAAGCGATGATTGTTGTTAAGGCTAAAGCTGAACCATTCCCTACAAGTTCACTTGAGAACTTGGTAAAAGGCAATAAGGTTGCTGAAACAACTAAGAAAATAATCGTCAACATGATCAAAATAATTTGTAAACCAATTTCATTTGGCGTTTTTTTCCGTTCAGTTCCTTCTACCATAGAAATCATTTTGTCTAAGAAGGATTCTCCATTTTCAGCTGTCACTTTGATCACTAAATAATCAGAAACGACAGTTGTTCCACCAGTAACAGCACTGCGGTCGCCACCTGACTCTCGAATCACAGGTGCAGATTCCCCTGTGATAGCACTTTCGTCAACTGAAGCTGCACCATCGATCACATCCCCATCCATTGGGATTTGTTCATTGACTGCTACATAAACGAGATCACCCTTTTTTAATTCAGATGACTTGATTTGAGTGAATTTTTTTGTTGCGACATCTTCAACTGACTCAACTTTATGAGCTATGACATCTTTCTTCGCTTGTTTTAAACTTTCTGCTTGTGCTTTCCCCCGACCTTCGGCAATGGCTTCGGCAAAATTAGCGAATAAAATCGTCAACCATAAAATAATAGTGATCGCCAAAATAAAGAATGGCTCTGTATCTGTATATCCTGCAAAGGTTAAAAAATAAAGGATCGTCGTTAAAATAGCGCCTAGATAAACAACTAACATAACTGGATTTTTTAGTTGAATCGTTGGTGCAAGTTTTTTAAATGAAGACCTGAATGCATCTATATAAACATGGCGTTTACTTTGTGTATTTTTCACTTGTTTCCCCTTCTTTTACTTTATTTTGTCATAAAGTGTTCTGCGATTGGTCCTAATGCCATAGAAGGCAGGAAGCTTAGAGCACCAATCACTAAAATCACAATGATCAACATCGTTACAAAAGTTGCATTTGTCGTTGAAAGTGTTCCTGATCCGGTTGCAACAACTTTCTTTTTCCCTAAGTTAGAGGCTAGATAAATCACTGCTAACATCGGAATAAAACGAGAAAGAATCATGATGATTCCACCTAGTATATTTAAAAATGTTGTATCTGTTGTCAATCCTGCAAAGGCACTTCCATTATTATTCGCTAGTGAAGAAAAAGCATAGAGAATTTCAGAAAATCCATGTGGACCTTGATTATTTAACCAAGACATTGCTTGTGGATTCAAAATAAACAACATCGTTCCAATCAATGTCAGCAACAACGGCGTCAAGATAACTAAACAAGCCATTTTCATATCGAAAGGTTCGATTTTTTTGCCTAAATATTCGGGTGTTCTTCCCACTAATAAACCAGCGATAAAAATAGCGAGCAAGATAAAAACGATCATCCCATATAGTCCACTACCAGCTCCGCCAAAGATGATTTCACCCAACTGCATTAAGAACATTGGAATCAAACCGCCAAGTGGTGTAAAGCTATCCAACATAGCATTGATAGAACCATTAGAAGCTGCTGTCGTACTGACTGCCCAAAGACTAGACCAGCCGATACCAAAACGTGTTTCTTTTCCTTCCAAATTCATTTGTCCAATCACATGAGCAAACTGTGGTCCGTAGTATTCGCTTAACGTCACTCCGACCAGTGCAGCGATCAAAAAGCCAAGTGAAACGATCATGATTGTTCTACCTTGTTTCCAATCTTTTACAAACAGACCGAAGGCAACGATCAACGCTGCTGGAATCAAGAGGATCGAAATGTTTTCGATAAAATTACTGATCAAATTAGGATTTTCAAACGGATGTGCAGAGTTAGCTCCAAAATAACCACCGCCATTAGTTCCTAATTGTTTAATCGCTACTTGACTAGCAACTGTACCCAGAGGTAAAAAGATTTTTTGTCCTAGTTCCAAACTCGTCGTTTCAACAGAACTAGCAAATGTTTGAACAACACCTTGGGAAATCAATACTAAGGAAACGATAAATGAAACCGGTACTAACACATACAAAATAATTTTCGTTAAATCTTGCCAGAAATTCCCGATATGTTTTGTTGTCCGATTGGTAAACCCTCGAAGTAAAACAAATAATACGGCAATCCCAACTCCTGCTGACACAAAATTTTGAACAGTTAATCCAAAAGCTTGTGTAAAAATCGATAACGTCTCTTCACCTGAATAGGCTTGCCAGTTGGTATTGGTAATAAAACTTGCAGCTGTATTAAAAGCTAATGAAAAACTTGTTCCAGGAAGTTTTTCCGGATTCAGTGGTAAAAATCCCTGTCCCAAAAGCATAGCCATCAAAATAACAAATGAAAAGAAGCTAAAAAATAGAACGCTCAAACCGTATTGTTTAGCGGTCATTTCTTTTTGTGCTGGCATTCCTAAAAATTGATAAATCTTTGTTTCGATTGGGCTGATCATTCTTGTTAAAAATGTCTTTTGATTTGTCATCACTTTATGGATATAAAAACCTAATGGAATAGCTAAACCAATCAAAGCAATAAAAAAGATTGCTTGTTGAATAATAATTGCACTCACTGTTGATCCCCCCAAAGTAGTTGGTAAAATAAGTAAATAAGCAGTAATCCTGCGATAATTCCAGAAATAATCGTCATGAAAATTCCTCTCCTTCATTTGATGAGATTAGGATATCAAATTTTATATAAAGATAGTGTTAAAATTGGGGTTGGATCTTTATACAATCTTTATACGTTTACAGGGAAAAAAGGACATCAATCAGAATAAATCTGACAGATGTCCTTTTTATCTTAAAAATCATCAATTAGGCTTTCTAGAGTCCTTTTATATGTCCTATTTTCATTCAAAAACTGATCTTTCCAGCCTATCAAGTATTCATATCTTGGTTTTATCCAACAATCACACCAAGCGACAAAGATTTCGGAAATTGGTTTGCATTTTCTTATTTCCTCTATAGTTACTTCAAAACTATATTCATTCACCATATCGTCCAATTGATCTATCAGCTGATTCTCAATGTCATCACGTGTTATATCTATTTTATCTAAGGTTATATTTTTTTCTATATTCCTCAGTGTCAAAAAGAATATTGAAAAGAACTGTCTATATAAAACTGATATTCCGATTCCAATAGAAAATGCATCTGTATCTTCATCAGGATAAATATTTAAAGAATCAAGACAAGAAAAGTAAAGCTTATGAAAATCACTATTAAATTTATCTTTAAAAGTACTTTCAAAACAATCAATTACAGGAAAAATAAAGTTCTCAATAAACCTCCTTTGTTGTTTGTAAATCAAAGTGTTGATAAAAGTAGAATTAGTTTGTATAACTCTAGGATCATTACTAATCCAAGCTTTAAATAATTTTTGTTGCATATCATCTTTTAATGTTTCAACATATAATGCTGAAAAATATTCTTGAAAAGAACGATGAGAGAATTTGTAATACTCACCTTCTTGAACTAACAAACAAACAGATTTAACAGCATCTTCTACAAAATCCGATGGACTGAATTGAATATGTTCTTTACACCTGTATTTTTCTAAATATCCGAATAATTCTCCTTTTTTCATATTTATGGATGATTTAAAGAATGATTTAAAAGCGATATATGCTAAAATTTTTTTAAACTGCTCAATGTCCAATATATTTTTTGTTTTCATATTTCTTGTAAAACCTGATTTTGAAGCATCATGTTGATAAAATAAAGCAACATAAGCCTGTTCATAAAAACCAATAAGATTACTCGGAATTTCTCCACCATCAGTATAAGTAAGTAACATTATAATCAATAGCAACGGTATTGATGCAAATGATTCATGTTCTTCATACAGATTATTTTTAAGTTGTTGATAAAATTTTCGCTTAATAGAGGTGTCAAACTCTAACTTATTGATTAATGAGAGAGCCTGTTTTTTATCAAGTTTTTCAATTTTATATTCATGAAATTCATTCCAACCGATAATGTTATCAACTGGTCGTGAAGAAACTATAAAATTATTACTATCATATTTATCCGAAAATTTTTTAAGATTTCTTTCTATATTTTGATAATATTGTGGATCTACTTCGTCTAATCCATCAAATAAAAATAAGTATTTTCCTAATGTTAGTGTATATTCAAACTGCTCGAATGAAATATTCAATTTTATTTGATTTATTGAACTATATACAAATTCCTCTACAGAACTGTCAGGATCGTTATTCAATTCCTTTAATTCAATAAAAATTGGAATAAAAGTTTCATTTTTTATTGTATCTAATAAAATATGTTTCATCATCATTGATTTGCCGATTCCACCAGTCCCCGTTATAAATAGTTTTTTATTTATTCGAACAATGTTTTCAGAATTACTAGTATCAGTAATGATTTTCTTACCTAATCGTAGATTCATAGGCTCAAAAAAGCTATATAAATTTTTAGGTGTATTTTTATATAAAAGAGTTTTAACTTTACTGTATTTATCAAAAGATTTTTCTAAATATTCAAAATAAATGGTACCAAATTCTTCTTCTGTCTTAAAATTCAAATGATCAAACTTCTCTTTTAATTTTTTGAAAATAAATGGAACAGCTTTATCAAACACCATAGTTGTAGCTTTTACAAAAACAACATTTTCCATAATTTAACCTCCTACAATTATTATTTATAACTTATGACAAAAATACGTAAACTAACAATCACCAGATAAAATCATATGATTCAAAAGCTATTAATCATTATTATACCATAAAAAGAAACAAAAAGATAACTTAAAGAATGTTATATATAATTATTTGCATAATACCGTTTCGTTATTTGAATATTGGCTGAATAATAAATACAAGAAGAAGTAGTAGATATGGTCACATTAGTTGAAAAAAGCCCATAGAGAGCTAAATTCTCCATGGGCTTACTCTTCATCTTTTTTCTTAGTAAAATCATTACACCCTAAGATGACTCTTGGCACTAAGCACTAAAAAGTATTTTTTACAACAATTTCTCAATATCCCCAGCAATTTTTTCCGGTTCAACAGTTGGTGCAAAGCGTTTTACAACATTGCCGTCACGATCTACTAAAAACTTAGTAAAGTTCCACTTGATCGCGCCACCTAAAAGTCCGCCTTTTTCACCTTTTAAATAATCATACAAAGGATCAGCATTCTCTCCATTCACATCGATTTTTCCAAACGTTTGAAACGTCGTTTGATACGTCAACTGACAAAAATCACTGATTTCTTGATTGGTTCCAGGTGCTTGATGCCCAAATTGGTTACAAGGGAAATCTAAGATTTCTAACCCTTGCTCACGGTATTTTTTATATAACTCTTCTAAGCCTTCATATTGAGGTGTAAAACCGCAACCTGTCGCTGTATTTACAATCAGAAGTACTTTTCCTCGATAATCTTCCAAAGAAACTGTCTCATCATTTGTTGTTTTCACTTGAAAATCATAAATACTCATGTTACTTCTTCCTCTCCAATTACCTGTCTTAATTAAATACTAGCTAGTAGAGGGATTTTCGTCAAGGAAACGACCTTTGATTTGTCATGAAATGGGTGTCAATTCCAATAGCACGATACCGTTTGTATCAAGCGTTACATAATAATTAAACATATCTTCAATTTGAGTATCAAAGACTTTGATCTTCGGTTTGGTACTATCTACAACATATTTTTGAGTTTCAAAATCAAGTGCTTCGGCATTACGGAATTCTTCATACGTGTAAAATAATGCTCCATTATGACGGTTGAAGTCAATTTGCTTGATTTGATAATGAGCTGATTTAATAGCTGCTAATTCAATTTCAAATGTTACTGCCTGACTTTCAAGAAACGCCTCTTCTGAAGAAAGGTGTGGATCAAAATAATTCGTATTAAACAACAATAACTGATACTTGCCATCAACATAAGTCAACAAATATTCTTCCCCTTGCGCCAGTACTTTACCTTCCATCCTCCTAGCAAGCAACAAACAAAAATAAGCAGGTCTTTTTCCACTGTAAAAATGAAATAGCTCCAACCCATCATTTTTTAGCGGTCGTTCTTGTGTTTGTTTCTCATACAACTCGATATTCAGCCAAAATCCGAACCCAGATACTAATGTATCCAACATTAAAAGATCTTTTAAGATAATCGCTCCTCTAAAGAATGTTCCGTTACTATTTCTCGTCATCCCCGTCAAGGTGTTCCATTCAGTAAGATAAAGCGGCAACTTGATCTCATATTCTTTTAGAATATGCTTGATATGCAGAGTTTTATTCAGCACATATTGATGATAATTTTTTAAATCTGGAAAGGTGCTATCTAAATTTTGAAACACATAATTAGGCTCGGCAGAAAATGATAAAAAATCACACTTTGCCGCAATCGTCTCGCAAAAAAATTGCGTTTGTTCTGTATCTCTTTGTTCAAAGAATGGATCAGGCAAAGGAATTTCTGCACCTACGACTATTTTAGGAGAGACCTCAAAAAGGGTTTTTTTCACTTCTAGAAATTCAGGATAATAGTCAGCAAGATTTTGCCCTTTAAATAGACAATTGACCTTCCATTGCTCCGTCAATTTTGTTCCAAACTTATTTTGAACATGTCGAAAAAATTTACGACAAATCTCTTTCACACTCACACTTAGTTGGTTAAATTCTACAAGAGACAACTGGAAAAAAATATTCAGCCGAGCATCTTCTAAAAATGTCAGAATATAGTCCCACTGTTCAAATGCAGGAAATGAGTTCATTCCGGCTTCTTGATGGATCTGAACCGTTAAAGGAATTTGTGTAAATAAAGATTGGATACTAATATACCTGATTCCAATATGCTTTTTTATATCTAGAATTTCACTTTGGATTTTTTTAGAGGCTAATGCTTCCCACGAACCAACGTGAATGATCACGTCTTTTTTTAGGTAATCGGCTTCATATTGTTCTGTTGTAATATGGAGCTGTTTAGTCTTTAGCGATAATTCTGAAGGGCGAGATTCTTCCAACCCTGTTTGAATATAACTGTACAATGGGACCAAAATTTCTTTGATTTGAAGCTCTGTCGTTTGAACGACTTGTTTGATTTTCTGTGGTGCCTTTGTCTGCTCTAAGTGAGATGAGCGATAACTGGTTGGCGAATCGTTAAAGATTTTTTTAAAGTGTTGACGATAGGTTTTACTATTACTAAATCCACTATCCAAGGCAATTTGCTCGATACTTTTTTTCGTATACAGCAACTCTGATAAACTGTGCTTCACACAAATCGTCCGCACATAATGAGAAAAGTAATCGCCCGTTTCCTTCTTAAAAAACTTCGATAAAGAGGATTCCGACATAAAAAAATATTCTGCCGCATCTGATAATAATATCCCCTCGTGGTAATGTTCTTCGATATATTCCAAGATCTCTCTTAATTTTTGATTGTCAGAAGGATGATACTCCGTGACTTCTTCTTTTTGAAAATGATGAACCAAGGACAAAATAATCTGTGTTAAAAATAAAGTGATCTTGAGTTTTTTTGAAGGGTCATCGCTAAATTCAACTAAACACAACTCCGCAACTTGTCTTCTCAAAGCTGCGATCGCAGGCATTTTCCCATGTTCTTTTTGGATGGGTGTACAGTCAAAGCGCGTATAGAAAAACGCAGAAAATTGAGCCGCAAAGAAAACACTATTAATTCTCAACTCTAAATAAGTACAATTTTGTTCTAAATCGCCACTCAAAAGAAAATGATCCCCTGCATTGATTACAAACAGTTCTCCTGCACTTACTCGATCAGTTGTTTCTTCTATAGTAATAAACATGTTTCCTTTTAAGACCATCAAAATGGTCGTTTCTTTACATAGTACATCTTGTTTCGTCAGCAATTGTTGATAATTGATCTGATAATTTTCATTTACAATCATTTACTTACCTCTTTTGTTTATTTCCTTTTCATTATAACACTCATTTCAGAAAATATCGTTCGTTTATCAACCTTATAGTTTCCAATCCATCTATTCTAAAAGGGATTTCTGTAATTTAGAAATTTCTAGCATTGTGAAGTTTTTAATTAAGAATAGAATATGTAGTGTATTTGAAAGGAGCATTTAAAATGGACGATTTACGTACGCAATTATTTACGAAGATTCAACAAAAAGAAGCCGACATGATCAAGATTCGCCGACATTTTCATGAGAATCCAGAGCTATCTTTTCATGAAACAGAAACAGCAAAATATATCGCTGATTTTTACGCTGGCAAAGACTGTGACGTTCAAACAAAGGTGGGCGGCGGCAATGGTATTTTAGTCGATATTCATGGTGGTAAAAAAGGACCTTTCTTAGCAATTCGAGCGGATTTCGATGCTTTGCCAATTCAAGAAGATACAGGTCTACCCTTTTCATCAAAAACAGCTAGTGTCATGCATGCTTGCGGACACGATGGTCACACAGCTTATATGATGATTTTAGCTGATTCACTGATTGAATTAAAAGATCAATTAGCTGGAACAATTCGCGTCATTCATCAACCTGCTGAAGAAGTACCACCTGGTGGTGCGAAAGGAATGATCGAAGCCGGTTGTTTAGATGGTGTAGATCATGTACTAGGTATTCACGTTATGAGTATGATGCCGCTTGGTGATGTACTTTACCATGCAGGACCTGTCCACACTGGTCGTGCAACGTTTAAAGTAATTATGCATGGTAAAGGTGGACATGGTTCAACACCACAAGATGCCAACGATACGATCGTAGCGGCTTCTCAATTTGTAACCGCCGTTCAAACTATCGTCAGCCGTAGAATCGATCCTTTTGATACTGCAACCGTTACGATTGGATCATTTGATGGCAAAGGTTCAGCGAATGTTATCAAAGATTCTGTCATCCTTGAAGGGGATGTACGGATCATGAAAGAAGAAACACGAGCAGTCGTGGAAAAAGAATTCAAACAAATTCTAGATGGTATTTGTCAAACTTTCGGCATCCGCTATGAACTTGAGTATGGCAATGATTATCCTGTTTGTGTCAACGACAAAGAAACCACTGAAATGGTGGCAAAAGCTTTGACTGAAGTACAAATTCCAGAAATCAAACAACTAATTGAATGTGGTCCACAAACCCCTTCTGAGGATTTCGCTTATTATGCTAAGGAACGTCCAAGTTGTTTCTTTTTCGTTGGTGCTCACAAAGAAGGAACCCCGATGTATCCACATCATCATCCAAAATTTTATATAGACGAAGATTGTCTATTAATTGCTGCAAAATCAATGGGCGCAGCTGTTTTACATTATTTATCTGAAGGAGTTTAATCATGAAAGCAACAACACATACAGCAGCAGATGCTGCAACATATAAAGGGACAAACAAATTATTGATAGGAATTGTTTTAAGCGTTTTGACCTATTGGTTATTTGCTCAATCTTTACTGAATATGGCGCCAGCCGTTCAAAGTGATTTGGGTATTTCTTCTGGCGTTTTAAACATAGGAATTTCTATGACTGGTTTATTCTCGGGGATTTTTATCGTCGTAGCCGGTGGCTTAGCAGATAAATTGGGTAGAATGAAGTTAACGTATATTGGACTTATTTTAAGTGTTATCGGTTCAGCAGCTTTAGTGGTCGCACATGGACCTGTATTATTTGTGGGCGGTAGAATCTTACAAGGTTTATCAGCTGCTTGTATCATGCCTGCTACAATGGCACTAGTTAAAACATACTACGAAGGGAAAGATCGACAACGTGCGTTAAGTTACTGGTCAATTGGTTCTTGGGGCGGTTCTGGCTTATGTTCTTTCTTCGGTGGTGCTATTGCTAGCTCTTTAGGATGGCGTTATGTATTTATTTTTTCGATCATTATTTCGATTTGCAGCGCACTATTGATTTTTGGTACGCCCGAAAGTAAAGTGGTCAATGATAATAACAGTAAATTTGACTCAATTGGTTTGCTTTTGTTTATCGTTTCAATGGTTGCTTTAAATATTGTCGTTTCTAAAGGTTCTGAGTTAGGTTGGACAAGTCCTATCGTACTTATTTTGGCTGTAATCGTGATTGTCGGGTTGATTACTTTTTATAAAGTAGAGCAAGCGATCGATAATAGTTTTGTTGAATTTTCTTTATTTGAAAACCGTGGTTACCTTGGCGCAACAATTTCTAATTTCTTGCTTAATGCAGTCGCTGGAACCTTGATCGTAATCAATACCTACGTTCAACAAGGTCGCGGTCTTTCTTCTGCTAAAACAGGGATGCTATCAATCGGTTACTTGTGCCTAGTCTTGATTACGATTCGAATCGGTGAAAAATTATTGCAAACGATCGGCGCAAAAAAACCAATGTTATGGGGAACGATTCTTTCTGGTACTGGTGTTGGTTTGATGGCTTTGACCATGGTCACAGGCACTGCTTATTTCATATTAGTTTTTATTGGCTATAGTTTATTTGGAATGGGGCTGGGTATGTATGCAACACCTTCTACAGACACAGCGATTTCCAGTGTGCCAAATGAAAAAGCTGGAGTGGCTTCTGGTATTTATAAAATGGCCAGCTCTCTTGGCGGTGCTTTAGGAGTAGCAATTTCAGCTGCTGTTTATAATGGCTTTAGTGCTGGTGGAAATTATACACAAGGCGCAACATTTGGATTGTTAACGAATATTTTATTCTGCGTTGTCGCATTAGGCTCTATCGTATTTATTATTCCAAAAGAAAAAACGAAAGAAGGATCTATCAATGAATGATCAAGCAGCATTACAATTACTAAAGGAAGTCGTACAAATCAAAAGTATTCTAGGAAATGAAAAATTAGTTGCGGACAAATTACAAACTCTTTTTGAAAAATATGATATTCCTTGTGAACAAGTAGAATATAGCGAAGGAAGAAATCAATTAGTTGCAACGTTGAAAGGGAATGAGAACGGACTGGTTTTAGGCTTTTCGGGTCATATGGATGTGGTGCCTGTGGGAGAAATCCCTTGGGATGAAGATCCCTTTGCAGCATTTGAAAAAGACGGTTTACTCTACGGTCGTGGAACCTGTGATATGAAATCAGGTTTGATCGCCGCAGTTGTTGCAATGATTCGTTTAAAAGAAGACGGTTCAAACTTTAAAGGAACCATCAAACTTTTAGCAACCGTAGGAGAAGAAACGAGCGCTATCGGTTCTGGTCAATTAGTTGATAAAGGCTATGCAGATGATTTAGATGCGCTTGTGATCGGTGAACCAACAAATGTTGAGATCGGTGTGGCTCACAAAGGAGCTTTATGGCCTCGGATCACAACTTACGGAAAAACTGCTCATGGCTCAATGCCAGATCAAGGAGTGAATGCGATCGAGCATATGCTTTTGGTTTTGAACGCCTTTAAAGAAACATTCGATTTTTCTCAATCAGTAGACGAACTAGTCGGCGCATCCACTTCTAGCCTTGATATTATTAATGGCGGTAATGGAACAAATGTTGTTCCTGATAAATGTACTGTAGAAATTGATATTCGTACAATCAAAGCACAAGATCATTCTGAACTAAAACAACAATTCAAAACGATGTTAGATAAATTAACAGCAACCGTTCCAGATTTTAAAGCAGAAATCGAATTTATCAATGACTTGCCTTCCATGAAGACAGAACTTGACGATCCTTTTACTGTGTTAACACAAAAAGTTGTATCAGATGTTACAGGTAAAACAGCAAATACATTTGGCATGACTGGCTATACAGATGGCTCACAATTTGGGCGTGTCAAAAAAGAATTCCCTATTTTGATTCTTGGTCCAGGTGAAACAAAATACGCTCATCAACCAAATGAATTTGTTGATATAAATGACTTTTACCAAATGATCACTATCAACGAAAACATTGCAAAATCATTTTTAAACTAAGTAAGTACTAAGGAACGTCAATTCATACCTCATCGTTTTATAAAACAATAATAGGAAATCCGCAAAAATTATTCTTCAAATTTTTGTGGATTTCCTATTATCTCTGAAGGGACTGCTCTACTCCACCGTTTATCTATGTTCTAAGTAAATAGGACATAACTCACATTCATTTACTAATCAACAAGCTCTTTTAATTCTACCATCTTTTCATTTACCTCTTGCCAATCACTGGTTACTTTTTTATAGCGATAACGGATGATCACAGCTGCCACGACACCGATCGCGGTTAATGCAATATTTAGTCCAAAAATCATCGATACATTTATTTTCTCCAACTGACCCGTGATATAAGGAATAATCATCACTGAAACAGATGTAGCAATCGAATAATAGCTAGTAATTCGACCTTTTCCTTTTGAAAACAGCTCTAATAACACAGCTAATCCTAACTGCCAGATTCCTCCGGCAGCAAAAACACCAATACCGATGGAACCGACTAAAAACATTGGAATACTTGGAAAAAGTGTCATGCCAATCAACAAGAATAATGAAATCAATGTACACCAGACAAGTAATAACGTTGGTGCAACACCACGTTTTACAATCAATGACGTTAAAAATACAGAGGCAAAAGAACCAATACTATACGCGCTCACCAAAACCAAACTATTTGAATGATTCATAAGATTCAATGACTCAGCAAAAGAAGGTACCCACAAAATAAAAATATTAAAGGTTGAAACACAAGTAAAACTAAAGACTAACAACGCTAACCCTTCCACCTTAAATAGCGGTTGTTTCCCTTTAATGGTTGCTTCATGTTCATTCACCAGTGATGACTGCTCCTCAATGACTACTCTTTCTGGAAAACTAAGCCTAGAAATATACAGTAAATTAAGAAATAAGCCCAGCGCACATCCAATAAAAACAAGTCCGAAATAAATCTCATGATCCAACATAAATCTCGTAAGCAGCGGTAAAATAAACTGCCCTAACGAAATAAAAGCTTTATTCAAAACACTAAGCGAACTATTGTCTTTTTCATTTGGATAAGCTTCCATCAGCGTTGGATAGGTACTGGTATCCAAAAATGCGTTGCTAAATCCAGCAAACAAGGCAAAAAAGAGACCTTGCAAATAATTTTGACTCATTAAAATCCCCATAAAAAAAATCAAATAACTGATAATACCCAACTGTACTGTTTTCTTTCGTCCAAACTTATCCGAAAAATATCCGGCAAAATACAAAATTAGCACACGGCCCAATCCAATACCACTAATCACTAATGTCACTTGTTGAACCGTTGCCTGCCAGCTGTCTCTTAACGCATTAAGATTCTGCGATAAAATAATTGCCGCCATACCTTGAAAAATAAAATTTGTATATAAAGAACCTATCAAAGGGGTGTAATTTTTTTTCTTTGTTTCCATTGCCATTCTCCTAGCTATTTCGATTTAACTTTGCTCAATATTTCACTATCTATAGTTTAAAAAGAAATCCTTATAATATCTAATGCTTTATTTTTATCCAATTGATAAATAAAATTTATCGATTGGGTAAAAAAAAGACATTTAAGCTCTACTTTCATAGAATTTATCCTATTATTACGTAGACCTTAAAACAAGTCAACAGTTAATTTGCTGAATATACAAATAAGGTGGGAAATGACTTTATACGTCACATCCCTACCTTATGGAATTCTATAGGCACGACAAAAAGAACAATACTTTCGAAAAAAAGAAATACACAAAATTGGAAGAACCTTTTCGTGTATTTCAGCCTTTTCTCAACGTTAAGGACCTCTATCCCACTTTCAACAAATCAATCAGTTACTACTTACGTTTAATATAAATAGCTCAAATCACTAGAAACAGTTGGATAAAGCATGATCATTTCGTTGATTTTGTCAGAAACTACTTTTTGATTGATCATCAATGTAAATAAATTGATCAATTGTTCTGCTTCGTTTCCTAAAACCGTTGCGCCAACCAATAGCCCCGTATCCTTATCAGTGATGATCTTAGCCTTGACTAATGACTCATTGAGGTGTTTGTACGTAAACCATTGGGATAAGTCTATATTTTGTTGTTCGTATTTTTCATTTTCTAACACTTCACCCTCTTTTAAACCAACTTGAGCCAACTTAGGTGAACTAAAAATAATAGTTGGGATTTCAGGATAGTGAATGGCTTCTTGCAAAGTGCCACTAAGAAGTTTAGCAAGATAGCTTCCTTCAAAGCTAGATACTGGCGTTAGTTTAGGCGTATTTTTTTGCAAGCAGTCTCCTAATGCATAGATATTGTCCACAGTTGTTTGTAAATGATCATTCACAACAATCCCCTTATGAGTAAAATCAACACCTATTTCTTCTAAATTCAGCCCTTCTACATTAGGTATTCGTCCTGTTGCACAAAATACTCGATCTGCCAGTAATATCTCTTTACTAGTCAACACTATGTTATAGTGATCATTTTCCTTAGAAATCGACTCTGCTGACTCATTGAAATGAAACTGTATCCCTCGAGCTTTAAGATTATCAATTAAAGCAATCGTTAGCTCTTCGTCAAACCCTTTTAAGGGTCGAGTATTATGATGTAATACGTGAACTTCACTACCGCTACTAGTGGCAATATTCGCAAGTTCCAGAGAAATGTAGCCGCCGCCAACAAAAACAATTTTTTCAGGCAACTCTTTCATATTTAGAAAATCGGTACTCGTCTCAAAATTCTCTTTTCCTGGAATATCTAAAATAGCAGGTCGCTGCCCTGTTGCAATGATAATCTGGTCTGCTTGATATTCTTGATTTTCTACTATGATTGTATGCCTGTCTTTAAAAATGGCTTTTCCTTTGATCGTTTGGATTCCAGCGCTTATCAAGCCTTGTTGTTGTTCGCCAGATACTGGTTGAGTGAATGTTTCTTTAAACGTCATCAGCTCCGACCAATTGATTGCAGGAACTGTTTCAAAACCATGATGTTTCAATTGTGTCAGATTGTCTTGTGCCTCAATGGCACCATAAAGAACCTTTTTTGGATCACAGCCTCGATTCGGACAGGTTCCACCCCACAAATCAGTTTCTACTACTGCTACTTTTTTCCCTTTTGCAGCTAAATCATACGCCGCTGCCAAACCACCTGGTCCACTACCGATAATAATTATTTCAACTATTTCCACCTTAGTCCCCTCCTTGGCTTTCATTCGTCATTAAAATAAGTCTACAAGCAAAAGAATAAAAAGTAAAAAATACTGTTTGTTTGGAATCGCCCGCTTAGTTAAAATAGCCCAAAGCAATCTGACTATCTTCTTCAGACTACTTTGGACTATCATTTGGGCAAATACTCTAAAACTTTCATCCAAGGATTCTTAGTTCTTTCGTTCGCCTTATTTAGGTTTCCAGTCACGATTGCTCTACTTATCAAATTCAAACGGAACACGTTCAGATGAAAAATAAGCATGATTTAAATAAAGTACCTGTTTGCTTTTCTCAAACGAGATTGGTTCTAATGTGAAATGAAAGTAATCATCAATATTTTTTCTACCAAATATCTTTTTCATTCCAGCTTCAGTGTATTCAATGTGCAGGATTTTTTTATCGTCTGCAATTTTTTTATACAGAGGATTTTCTTTTTGTAATGAAGAAATTTCCGTTTCTGGAATCTTTTTTTTGTCTAAAATGATTTGTACTTTTGTTTGTTTTCCATCATACGTATTGATACCAGCAGCTTGCCACTGACCTTTATAAAGGAATGTATACCCTTCGATACCTTGATAATTTTCTATTTTAGCCGTCCATGATTTTCCTTCACTTGATAAATTCATTCCAAGTTCAGGATTGCCCCAGGTTCCACTGATTTTAGATGAAAAAGGGTAAGAGAGGTAACTTCCGATACCAAGCCCGATAAGCACCATAGCCAATAACCCAAGCAATACATAAAACATTGTTGGCCTAACTAAAACTTCTTCAAATGACTCATCATCCATATTCATTTCATCTTCCAACAAATCTTCTTCAGCTAACGTTCTTTCTTCAAAACCACTATCTTTTTCGTTTTCCAGACGGTGTGGATGATTTGCCAGCTGGTTTTCTTTTTGCTCCTGATGATTGTTTTCCTGATCCATTACTTGCTTCCTTTCCTTTTTTATTGGCTGGTCGTTTACCTTTACCTTTTTTTCTACGTTGCTTTTTCTTACGTTTTTTTGATAAAGTAACCAATAAAATAATGATTAGCAGTAATAAAATAGCGGTCCCGATTGCTCCGTAAATGATATATTTCGTATAATCTTTTTCTAGATCAACCGCTTTGTCGTTTAATTCTTTGGCTTCTTTAGCGCTGATCGTAAAGTTCTGTTTAAAGTTCCATGTTTGGCCAGTGACTTCTGATTTTGCAGTCATTTCTAATTGATAACTACCAGCTTCAAATGGTTTATTATCCCATGAAATCGCATAGTCAAAATTTGTATTTGGTGCTACTCGATAATCGTTGACCTTATGTTCATGAAGTACATCAGAACTGCCTTTTTTCATGATTTTGGCATCATAGGTTACTTTATCAATAATGGTCGGTGTAGGATTTTGTAAATTAACTTTTACTGCATTTCTTCCAACTACTTGTGAAGCTACAATTTTCTTCACTTTTAGATCTGATTTTGGAAGTTCCTCATTTTCGCGTATTCTCATGGCAATTGTATATGCATACTTATTCGCTATGCTAAAGCCGCTATCTTCTTTTTCTGATTTTGAGTTACCTTCCTTTTCTCCTTCAGCATCTGTTACTCGAATACCACCATATATAATCCCCTCAAAAGGTTCTGTTGGAATCGTTAGATTAATTTTAACATCCGCTTCACTTTTAGCAGGTATACTTATAAATTCATCGGTTTTAGCAATATCTGATAACGGTATTTTCATACTTTCATCCCGTTTTGAAGCATCTAAAGCATAGACAAACGAACCACTTGCTCCTGTATAAGCAGGATTAATTTCAATTTTTGCTGTTGTTTCTTTATCGCCCATATTATAGACTTTCAACGTTAATTCTTGTGTTTGTCCTGGTTTTACCTCTAAGTCATAATACCCCGCATCTTTTGTCAGTTGATTATCTGGTAATTCTGCTTTAACAGATAAATTAGATTCTTCGCCTTCTGCATAGGCATTTGCTGGAATAAAAAAACAAAGTGCAGCTATTAAACAAATTAAAAAAAAGCTCTTCTTAGCTAAAGAAGTATGTATTTTCTGAGTTACGTTTTGCATAATTACTTTCCTCTCAGTTGCTTGATTTACGAATGAAAAAGGTAGGTGTGAAAAGGTAAAACTTCTCGCTTTCACACCACCATTTATTCGTATTTAGAGGCTGTAGTGAAACTATTTTAACGTTTCACCACAGCCCTCTTAACTGTTTATTTCCTATTCTCTTTTACGGCTCTACAGTTAATGACCATGTAAGTTTTGTTGAGTAGGCTTTAGCTTGTGCTTTATCTGATGCTGGAACATTTAACTGAACATCATCATATCGTGCATCTAAAGCTGGTGCTGAAGTTGCATTTGGACCATAATTGCTTTCATCATAGTTCTCTTTGAAAACAACCGATGAAATCGAACCATTCGTTGTTCCTTCATCTGTATCTACCTTTTTTGAAGCAAATACACCTAGTGAGTCTGGTTTATCACCAGCTACAGGAATCACAGCGTGTCCACTTTCAGGAATTGTCACACCTGTTACCATATTACTAGCATTAGAATTATTTAAATTATTTGTAAATGATTGTTTGAAAATGCGAATACGTGAATTAGTCAGCTCATGACCACCCGTTTCTTTGCCACTTTCTTTGAACGTTGTATCTTGTGTTACTGAGACCTTCCAATCTGTTGCACGTTTTCCTGAAAAATCTCCAACTTGGACAAATAATGGTATAGCGTACTTAGTGTCTGTACTGCCACTGTATGCATATGCTTCATGGACAACTTTTAAGTCATCCCCTTTTGCTTTTAATTCATTTGTACCAAAATCAAATGTTGGAACATGCAGTAATTGTACACCTTTAACGCCTACTTTTTCACCACCGATCACGATCTCGTCGTCTGTTCCTGGCTTGACAGGATTCTCAAGACCCTCTGGCACTTTAAAATTTGCCTTCCCATCTGATTTTACAGAATTTGTTTCTGGTGCTGCAGATGCGATTTGTGCTGTTGCAAATAAACTTGTTAATGCCATTGCACAAATTCCACTATATATAATTGATTTTTTCATTTTTTTCCTCCTTGATTTTAAACCTCTTAAAATAAATACCCCTTTTGTTTGTAACTACTTTCTATTCTTCAGATGGTGCTTCCTCTGGTGTTCCTGGTTCTACAGCTAGTGTCCAAGTTAATTGTGTTGTATACTTTTTAGCTTTTGCTTGATCACTTGCTGGAACGTTTAGTTTTACGCCATTATAAGCGGCTGTTTCTTTTGTTTTTTCTGGATTATAATTGTTTGCATCATAACCATTACTGAAAACAGCTGAAGTTGTTGAAGCGTTAGTAAAACCAGGTTTATTGTTCTTCAATACAGTTAGTGATCCTTCTGTAGTGCCAGCTAATGGAATAGCAGAGTGCTTGCCAAAAACTGCATCTTCTGTCTCTAATCCAACCCCTGTAATTTCCGCTGCTAATGCTTCACTATTATGCAATGTATTGGTAAATGTGTTCTCAAAAATACGAATTCGTGCATTTGATAATTTTGATCTAGAAACTACATCAGATTCACCAGATTCAAATGGTGCATCTTGTACAACAGATAAGCTCCAAGTTGCCTTTTCATTCCCAGAAACATCACTTACTTGAACTGAATGAGGCATGTAGAAAACCGCTGGATCAGTTTTTTCGTCAGTTTTTTCCAAGTTGTCTTCTTTAATAGTTTTTAATTTGCGTTCTTCTGTATAAGCTGGGTATTCTACAGTCTTGACACTTGTTTTGTTCTTTGTCCCAAAGTTGAAGTTTGGTAAATGAGTAACATAGATTCCACCATTATTTGGTAATGGGACAATATTTCCTTTATCGTCTTTATCCTCTTCAAGCTCTTCTCCATCCTTAGGACCCTCTTCTGGTTTTACGGTTCCTGGTTTATCCCCATGAATAAAACCAACTTCCCCAGTTGTTTTGCTACTTGTTAATTCTTCAGCAGAAGCCACTTGTGCTCCAACTGATAAGATCATAGTGCTTAATAGTAAACTTGCTAACATTTTTTTCTTCATTCTATACTCCTCTTTCTTCTCTTTTATTATTGTTAAACTAGACGTGTTGTCTACGAGCAACCCTGGTTGTTTCGCCTCTTTATTACGATAATAATCGCTGTTACTACCAAGGAAATCATTCCAATAATAGTTAAGTATCTCAGAAATTCTTCTCCGGTTTTTGGTAACAGTCCACTACTTTGTTTTTTAGGTTTTTCTTGATTGATTGGCGATTCTGATTCTTTTGTTCCATCTTCATTGCCATCAATAAACCCGATTTCTCCACCTGTTTTTCCATTTGATTGAGCCGCCATTGCTGTCACACTGTTTACAAGAAATACACTAATCAACAGAAGGAACAGTAAACAAATTTTTTTCTTTTTCATTTTTTGATCCCCTTGTCTCATGGTTCCTGAACTAATTCCCAAGTGATTTCAGCTTTGTAGCTTCCTTTAATTGCACCGCTACCTTTAGGAACAAGTAGTTTCAAGCCTTCTTTTTTATCTGTCTGATTTGCCAATTCTAATTCATAATTCGTTTGTGGACGTGCTGTTTTATTACTGTAAATCTCTACTCCATTCTTATCAGATATAACGTGATCCGTTTCACCATTGTTGTATATGATTTGGGCATCTTTTAATACATCACCACTTATTTCATGTTTAAAAGGTTTAGACAACGAGCCATTAATTGTAAATTGTCCTCGCTTAAATCCTTCATTCGGAGCTGTTCGTCCACGCTTATCTGCAATATTTAACTTAAATGGACCTGTAGAAGCATATTCTAATTCTTGATCGCGGGACTGAATCACTCCTGTTTTAAAGAGCATTTCATTTGTAGCTCCTATAGCTACTTGCCCCTTAAAGATATAGGTTCTCTCATTTTCGCCCACTAGTATTTCGACGTTTTTCTCATCATCTGGTGGTGTCAGTAATTCATACAAATCATCAGTGATTGCTTTCACAACCGTTGAAACCTCTGTTTCAGCAGTTAAGTCAACAACTTCTTTAGGCTTTTTCAACAACGTAACGACAGGGCTGATCTCATTTCCATCTTCATCTTTAAAGTAAACTTTTAACTCAACTTCACTTTTACGGTAGAATAACTTGATCGTTTGGACTTCTTTTTTGATACTGCCTGTTAATGGTGCACCTTCAGAACGCACATAATCAAAGTCCGGTACTACTTCAGTAAGCGGATCGATTGTATAGGAATCCCCAATGATTCCAGGAATCGTTTTCTCTTCTTTAAGCTTTATGTTCGTTGAATCTTCATAATATTCAACTACCACATTTGATTCATTTGATTCTGCATAAACTTTATAGACATTTTTAGCAGCATCAAATGTTACTTTATGGGTTGCCGCAGTCAAAGAACTAGCGCCTGAGCCAGTAAAATCTAATTTGTTGTATTCTGCTACGCCAAGTCTCGTACTCACGATTTTCAAAGCCTGAGCCTTAGTCAAACTTGCTCCATACTTCAAAGAAGACAACGCAGGGTCTTTTAATGCATAATCCTTACCACTATATAATTGATAATTGGAACCAACAATCGTTTGGTTCAATTCATAATTAGTCGCACTAGTAGTAGCTCCTGTTCCTTTATACTTATAAACTTCTATAGCCGCTTCCGTATAAGGATGGAACAAGTTCGGTAATGTTTTGAATGGGCTGTTATGCTCTTGATATTCTGGCGCTGAAAAACTTACTCCGTTCGTTTTCGTTCCTAAAGTACTTGTTGTTCCCATTACAGAAGAAGTTGTATCATCAAAAACAGCTTTAAAGACACCTGAATCTGCAACATCTGTATCACCATCATTCTTGTTTGCAATCGTTAGTGATTTTTTCGTGGGTGATGTTAGAACAGGATTATTCTTTGATGTTAACGACGATGCAACATAACTATACTTTCCGAAATTTAAATCTGCTTGGTATGCTCGTGACGGGTTAACTGGTAACGAGTCGGTAAATAGCTTCATAAATGTAGTGGTTGCTTCTGAGGCCTGAACAGCGTGTGGATCTGTACTTGTTCTATTTGTCTCTGTCACAGCCATCCAATTCCAGAACTTCCGATCTTTTACCACATCATCTTGTAAACTATTGTAAGTTCCAGTTTGACCAGGGCTTTCAATTGCTCCACCAGCCCAACGTGGAAGTCCCGTTTTAGGATTGTAATTGCCTGAATGATCGTACCTAACCGCAATATAAATAGGACCTTGATCACCAGCAACAGGTATGTTGTTAAATCGTGTTAAGATATCCTTGTAGTCAGTAACTACGTTTTTAGTGAGACTATTAACCGGTCGAGCTGCAAGCTGAAAATCAGACAAATAGACAATAACAGGAATAGCATCAGGATTCTTTTCTCTTTCCATGATTGGCACTACATACTCTAGATTACCAACTTGATTGTCTTCATTGTAGGTCTTATCTTTTTCAAATGATTTGTCTACCATTTGTTCCCAACCTGGGACTTTTTCTAAAAATCCTTTTTGATTAACATCATCATTGATTGTTGTATTGTTTCGAGTAGGTGAATTTAGACCAAAGATTCGGATTCGACTTCCAGTGTAATCATTTAGCACTAGTTTCGACAGGTTTAAGATCATTTCTTTCCCGTGAAAACGAGGAATTGCAGGATCTAACCCCGCAATTGGACTATCCATTGAACCCGACCAATCCAAGACAAACATTACATCATATTTTACTTTTTTATTTGCAGGCAACCCTAAAACTGTTGGCAAGTCATATTCCAATTCATACTGACCATCAGTATTCGGAAAGTTGTTCAAAGATTTAACTGACGGATCTAATTTACCTAGCACAGTAACTGTTTCTAACTTTCTCACAGTCTCTATCAGCAACATTCTAGATAAATCTGAACTAATACCTGACTCAGCAGCCAAACTTGATTGGTAGGCTTTATCTAACGCTGCTAATGAACCTTCTGTCCAAACCTTATTTCCTTTATAAGGTCTGTTTTTATCTGTTCCTTTTTGTTTGTCTAAAAAACTTTTGACTTCGCTTTTTGCTGTAGATAAATCGCCAGATTCCCAATTTTTATAGTTAGTATTTTCAATAATTCTTGCTGTAGGACTGTCTTCTGCTTTGATTTGTGTCACATTTTTCGAGATAAATAAACCAATGAATAAGATACATATAATACTTACCGCTATGATTGAAATAGTTTTAACACCCTTTTTATTTCCAGTATTGCTCATTTTCTCCTCCTTTCCATCCAACATTTCATGTATAATATACAAATATTACACAAATCTATTTCAATTTTATACTAAAAGTAAAAAATGAAATACTATGTTACTAAATCAGTAATTGATTGTAATATAAATCGTTTTCTCTATTATTTTTAACAAAATTATATCTTTTTTACTTCTTTTTATTTATACACTTTTTTTTTGCAAAAAAAAAATCATCATTTCCTCTATGTAAAGGAAACAATGATTTTCATATTTTTAAAATACATGATAGTATAGTAATTTTATTTCTTACAACCACGTATGATTCTTTACCAAGATTTATTCTGACTGATTTTTTTGGTTATTTCTTTAAGTATTGTTTCGCATAAAATATCGAAATATTGCGCATCCGAAAATGTTGGGACATAAATTCTTAATGAATGCTCTTTTTGATTTGAATAATTTTTATCTGAAACAATCAAGTCAGTTGATTCGTCATAAAAATTGACAAGTTCTACATTTTCAGCAAATACTTGTTTTATTTTTGCTTTTAAAATGTCCGCTACATATACTTTAGAAATTTGAACATGTACGCGAACAGTGACAATATTTTCTAACTCTACTCTAGATACAAGACTATACACCAATAAGAACAGTTGGTTTATCAATACATCTCCTTTTTCCCCATGAAACCACTCCTTAAAAAATAGATTATTCCGGATTTTTTGTTTAGTAGGAGACATAATGCCTTTGATTTTATCCAACAACTCTTTTTCATAATTGGTTCTAGAATAATAATTTTCTTCATCATATACATACAAAAATTTTCTAGAATCAATAAAACTAAAATACACATATAACAAAAACATTGTTACGTCTTGGTTGACTAATTGTCGGCGCTCATTATCATCATCAAAAAATTCTGAGAGTATATTTTGAACTAGATAGTCTCTCGTCTCCTTGAAATGTTCGAAACGATCAATATCAATAATCATCTCTTCCTCTAAGTAAGGATTTGGTACAATTAGTTGCCCCCGAATCGAAAAGAAAAAAAGAAACTGCGTTTCCTCTGCTTTATTTTTAAAATAAGGACAATATGTATTTATATAATTAGCAATCTCCTTATAAATCCGTTCATAACTCCCATTTTTTTTGAATTGAATCGGTGTTTTTTGATCTACGTAAAAGCCTTGAGTATTTCTGATTTTACAAATAAACACCAATAAACACACCATACTTTTTTTGGATGTATCAAATTTTGTATTCTCAAAAAAAGAAGTTGATAACGATCGCTCTATGTCACTATAGCTTTCTTCTGAAAAAAACCATTTTGAATGGGCAAATGAAAAAAACAAGAAATAGAAATTACGAATCCGATATTCGTCTCCAATCAAAAAATTTTCTTTAGACAGCGTAAAATGAAATGTTTGCAATATGTTCTTCAGCTGATTTTTATATCGTGTAAATGTTGCTTCACTGATAAAATTGGTCGTGCAAATTTTATTCTTATCGAGGTATCCTCGTAAGAATAGCTCTTTGATCATAATGTAAATAACTGATTTTTCCAAATAAAAAAACGCTGCATCTGCTAAAGAAATATTAGATACAATAATCGAAATTATTTTACCATTCTCATTATAATTAATGGTCATTTTTGTTTCATCAAGATACGGGTTATCTTTTAAAGACAGTACAATTCCTCTAACTGTTTTATCTGATAAACCGGTAGCTACGACTAAATCTGATATTTTTACTTCTTTTAATTCCTTGATTAAATATGCAAGTACCTCTATTTTTCTATTGTCAATATCGCTGATAAACAACTTCATGAATTCCCCTCCTATTCAACAAGCTTAAGTCTAATTTGTTTGTCCTAAATTAGTGTAGTCTTTCACTAATGATCACTTTGATAACGTGACATAACAAAGAAAGACTCTTTCTCTTAACTCTATTTTCTCCATTGCCCATGTTTATCAATCCTTACTCATTATATAGTTAATAAACCAAATAAGCACTAGTCTATACTAAAAAAATATTTTTTTACTACTAAATAATAAATCGAACGAAAACGATTATCATATAAATATTTAATATTAGATATATAATTAACGAATAAACAAAATGAACGATCGGTCACCATATCAAAAAATAAGAAAATAAACCCATTTATTAAATAAACAAAAAAAACAGCCGTTTCTTTATAAACAAAAAGTGTTCTTTTATAATTTGTTTTTTCCTCACGTAAATTCTAGTCAACACTTTTTTACGTTTTGCCCTTTGAGACAGCTACAACATTGTGATATACTAATAATGCTTTGTTTATAGTATTCATCTCATAAATTTGTTATGAAAGGAGTGAAACTATTTTGGAAGAAGAATACTCACGACGGAAACAACAACGTCCACCAGCAACTTCAAAGAAAACGATTGTTATTGTTATTTTATTGTTATTTTTAAATACTCTTGCATTAGGCTTATTGCTCTTTTTAAATGTTCAAGCAAGCTCGAAACAAGAAGAACAATTATACAATATAGAAAAACAAGTCAGCCAACTTGACAAAGCAAAGGTAGTTGATGACCCTTCAACAGAAACTGACAGTACAGAGCATAACGTTCCTCTAAGAGAAAGTTCTACTCAAGTAAGTAGCGCGGTTGAATCTAGCTCAAGTGTTGAATCTTCTACACAGCCAATTCAAACAACCCCTTCATCAGAGGTTACCGAACGCTCAACAGAACCTGTGGCTACGCCAACAGCAACGACATATGTTGTTCAGTCAGGCGACACCCTTTCTGTGATTGCTGAGAAGAATAAAATTTCGTTGCAAGATTTAATGCAAAAAAATAATTTGACTGATTCAACAGTTTACATTGGACAAGTGTTATCGTTGCAATAATTCACTATTTCCCCTACATAAACTTATCCAAATGACGACAAAAAAGAGGATGCTGTAAAACGTTTAGTTTTACAGCATCCTCTTTTGGTTATCACAAAACAAATGGCGATCACTTGCATGAATGAGTTATTTTGTAGTCCAACATTTTAGGTAGGTCGATTTCCTCTTGTGACTGTATATACGTCACAATGGATTCCACAATTTCCTGTGCACCTTCGTTTATTACAGGACATTCAAGGTAGGTTGGAAAACCACCGCCACCACTTGCCCGATAATCGCTTAAAGCAATCGTGAATTCATCCTCCTCTTCAATCAATTGATTTTTGTAGCGTAAAGCATTCACTCGATTTCCTAACTTTTGGCAAAGATCAACAGTGTATTCAACCCCAATAAAAAAGTCAAAATGATAATGTTCAACTTTAGGGTATAAATAACTAGGAGAAATAATTACTTGATTTTGATCATCGATACTAAAGTAATTCGTATTTTTTTCGATAACTTCTTTCAATTGTTTACCAGTGATTCTTAAGGTAATCAGGTGATTCGTGTATGGATATGTTGCAATCACATCACGCATCGTGACTTCTTTATGGAATCCTGGTGATGTGTTGGCTAAAGAGACAACTGCTATCTGCGCTTGGCTCTCAGCCAGTTGAACAGCTCCAATCAGTTCGACAACTGGACTTCCACGCAATGCCATCTCTAATTTATCACCTGCCAATGCGTCACTGTTTAACTTACCAATGGTTTGATCTAACCAGCTTTGTACTTTGGTTTCCAAGGGTTGTAATTGTTCTAGCAACTCTACTTCTGGTTGAACACTAGGTTTACCAACTGTTGAGGTTATTTTAATGTTATTTTCTACTTTTTCAATATCGATTTCAAAATAGGTCGTTGCATTAGCAGATGGTTGGACGATGTATGTACCATGCAATAGTTGACCTTCGATCAATAAATGTTGATGACCTGTTAATAGTAGATCAAACTCAAGTTCTTCACAAATTTTATATCCTACATTTTCGCTGGTTTTAGACAATTGTTTTCCTGACTTTACGTCTCTTTCAAATCCACCATGATAAATGCAGATGGTTAGATCAACTTGGGGTTTTACTTCCTCAAGTGCTTGTTTAGCTGTTTCAAAGGGATCTGAAACTATAATATCTTTGATATTGTCCTCTTTTTCCCAAACATTGATATAGTCTGTCACTACACCAACAATACCGACCTTTAGTCCATTTCCTAAGGTTTTGATTGTCCATGGAAATTTTTTTGTTTGATCCTTAGCATCTAGTATATTTTCACAAACACATACTGCATCTAGCGCTTCTAGATAGCGATACAGATAACTTGTACCAAAGTTTACATCATGGTTGCCTAAAGTAACAAAATCATAGCCTGTTTGATTCAGTACTTTCGCTTGAGGAAACCCTTCTTCTGGATGCGCTTGGCTATATGAAGCCAATGCTGAACCTTGAAGCATATCCCCGCCATCGATAATCAATGTGTTCTGATCTTTTTTAAAATTAGGTATGCATTTTAAAAGGCCCATTTCTTTTTCTTGTGTATCAGCATAATTGGTTGGAAATAAATAGCCGTGAACATCCGATGTATAATAAATTTTCAATTGTTGTTTCATCTAATTTCACCTCAAGTCTAACTTCTTTTTATTCTGATTAACTTTAGCTAATGCTTGCAATATATTCGTCGAACACATTATAAATATAATTCATTTCTAAGCGATAACTTGGAAAAAGTGCTGTATTCGTTGTTATTCGATAATCAGATTGCTTAGGTATTAGTTGATCCTGCTCTACTTTGATTCCTTGAATTTCTTGGCTTATCAGTAACTGTCTTAACTCATTATGTGATACATGGTATGTTGACAGTGTATACGGCGGCATAAAACTTGCCAAGAAATCTCTGATTGTTTTTCCTTTAAGTTTCACCGCATAAAAAGTACCAGGTATTTTTCTCGATAAATATTGATGCAAGAAACTTACATCTAGTTCTTGATCCAGCCAATTCTCATAATCAGCTTCGTCACCGAAAGCTGAAACAACTGTTGGATAGCCTGTAGTCGCAACTAATTGTGCCTGTTTTTCGACTACTTGATTATCTTGAACAGAAAAACACAACTCTCCAACATAATTTCCGCGATATCCTGGTTGCACAAAAGCCGTTTCCTTTAGAATACCTGTATTGATTCGATGCTGATGTCCGCAAATCACCCCATCGATTCCAGTAAGTTCATCAATAATACGATACGTCTGATCTTCTCCCGTATCGTATTGAGTTGGCTGCCCTGTGATCATGTCTCGTTCAATTCCTCCATGATAGCTTACAATCAAGACATCAACTTGTGCTCTTACAATTGGTACCCAGTGCTTTAAACTCTCGATCACATTAACAAATTTTACATCTTTGATTTGATCATAATCAGTAATTTGCGGCATTGCGCTAGTGATCACACCGATCACACCCACTTTATGATTTCCTCGTTCAATAATTGTATACGGTTCAAAAATTGGTTGATCTGCTAGATCCAAAACATTAGCACAAAGATATTTCCCTTTAAAGGCAGCTGCTTGTCTTTTTAAAAAAGCTATTCCGTAATCAAAATCATGATTGCCTGGCACCATAACGTCAAACCCAATTGTATTTGCCAACTCGATCAAAGGGGAGATTTCTTTAGTTGTATTAAAAAAAGTAGTTTCAGGACTTCCTACCAAAAAATCGCCGTTATCAATCAAGATCGGTTCATGATAATTTCCAGCAATTGCTGGAAGAGAGCCTAGACCGTTCTCTTCCTTAGCAGAAGCTGTTAAAAAACCATGGATGTCTGATGTGCTTAAGATTGTTAATTTATCCATTATTTACCTCACGAATTACTGTAATTTTTTACGCAAATAGCCAGTACCCGCATCGATCAAGAACACGGTAATAATAATGCCAAATAAAATGATACCAACTTTATCCCACGCTCTTGATTGAATCGCAAAAATCATTGGTGCACCGATTCCCCCAGCACCGACCAATCCAAGTGTTGCTGCGCTACGAACTGCGATTTCAAAATGATTCAATGCTAGTGATAAAAAGGTTGGGATCAATTGTGGTAGACGCGCATAAAACATCGTTTGCCAAAAATTAGCGCCCACTGCTGTCATCGATTCTACTGGCGCTTCATCCATTGACTCGATTTCCTCTGTATATAATTTACCTAGCATCCCGATTTGATGAACACCGATCGCTAACACCCCAGCGAAAGGACCAGGTCCAACCATTTTTACAAAAATAATGGCATACACAAGCTCTGGAAAAGCTCTCAATACATTACATATGAATTTTCCAAGTTTAGAAACGACCGTATTTGATTTCCAAAGATTATGCGCACTGATAAACGTCAATGGTAACGCCAAAACAGTTGCAATCACAGTTCCCAAAAAGGCAATTCCAATTGTTAATAGTAACAAACTTAGTAAATCTTCCCCGCTGCCATCGTAAACATAACCCCAATCTGGCTGAAACAACCCAGAAAGAACAGATTTGACCATATCAAAAGACATATTCCCAGCTTCTGAATAATCGATACCAACAGCTGAGTACAGAATAATCGCTAAAACAACGATAATTGGTAAATAGCTTTTTAACTTCCGATTTGTGCTCATTATACCAACCTCTTTCTGATAATTTCACTGATCCAGTCGATCGTGATCACCACGACTAAAATAGACAAGATAATGATCGATACACGATCATAGCGCATTAAACTTAATGAAGAGTTCAAGATCACGCCAATACCGCCAGCTCCAACATAACCTAAAATCGTCGATGCACGGATATTGACTTCAAATGCATATAAAGAATAGCTGGCAATCTGATGCGAAATTTGCGGTGCAATCGACCAAAATGCAATCTGGGACTTGGTAGCCCCCACAGATTCAGCTGCTTCGATTGGTCCATGATCAATCGTTTCGATGGCTTCATAAACAAGCTGGGAAACCATACCAAATGTAAACACAGCAATCGTCAGCACACCTGTAAACTCTCCAATCCCAAACATAGCTACAAATAAGGCTGCCAACAATAAGTTCGGAATCGTCCGAATAATACTCATTAAAAAGCGAATGATCGTTGTTATAAAAAAGTTTCTAGTGACAACGGTTGTTGCTAGAAATGCGAACGGCACGGCAAAAATTACGCCAAGCGTTGTGCCAACGACTGACATTTGGATTGTCTTCAACATCGGTTCAATTATTTTTGGAATATAACGCCAATCAGGACTGAGAAAACGTTGTAAAAAAATACCCATCTGATCTAAATTATTAAAGACATCCGCCATTTGTGCTCCAGTTATTTTGGCACTTGAAAATATACATAGAAAGACCAAAGCTACTATAAATAAGTGCTTATATAAATCACGGTGAATCGTATCTTTTAACTTCATTACGCAACACCTTCAGTTTGTTTCAAAATATCTGCACCATAAATACTGGTCAACACTTCATCTGTCGCCTCTTCCGCTGTCCCATCAAACACCACTTCACCATCACGCAAACCAATGATACGACTTGAAAATTCCCGAGCTAGCTCAACAGAGTGAAGATTGATCACCACAGTATGATTTAATTCCTGATTGATTTTTTTCAAGTCTTTCATAATTTTTTGTGTTGTAATCGGATCTAATGAAGCAACAGGTTCATCCGCTAAAATAATCGAGGCTTGTTGCACCAATGTTCTTGCAATCGACACACGTTGTTGTTGTCCGCCACTTAGCTCATCACTTCTTGAATGTAGCTTATCAGCTAAACCAACACGCCCTAAAGCATCATTTACTAATGCATAATCATCTTTAGAGAAAATTCCGAAGATACTTTTAAATGTTGAATAATAGCCTAACCTACCTGAAATAACATTTTTTTGAACTGAACTTTTTTTCACTAAATTAAAGTGTTGAAAAATCATACCGATATTTCTGCGAATTTTTCGTAAATCTCTTTTGTTTGCTTTGGTTATCGAAGCACCATCGATGATAATATTTCCTTCACTGATTTCATTTAAGCGATTGATTGAACGCAATAAGGTGCTTTTTCCTGCACCACTTAGTCCGATCACTGAAACAAACTCACCATCTTCAATTGTTAAATTGATATTTTTAAGTCCTTTGACCCCATTATTATAGGTTTTTGTTACATTTTCAAACTGAATCATGATTTCTCCTTTTGATAATATAAAATAGAAAAGCTGAACAATTTTTGTTCAGCTTTTAAGTCACTCATTCTCGTAGCAAAGCTTTATTCTGCTGCTTTTTCTGTATATTCTTCAACTGTATCGTAATTTTTATCATCAGCTTCGACATAGCCTTTGTGTCCCCACATCGCCATCGCTTGTGCACCTTCTGCATCTTTTGGTATTGCCAAGAAAACATCTTTGACTTTTGCTTGCAAATCTTTGTCCATTTTTGGTTGAACCGCGATCGCATCATTTGGAATATCGCCTTTTGTTAGATATAAGACTTTTAAATCTTTAAATAAATCGTCTTTTTCAAATTTTGAAGCAAACACATTACGGGCTCCTTCAAAAACAAAACAAGCATCTTGTTGACCATTTAAAACAGCGGTGATTTCACTTGGGATGTCATTTACAGTTGTTAACGTTACATCTTTGGTTGGATCGATGCCTATTTCTTTCATTTCAACGACTGGATAGATATAGCCACTAGCTGAATTTGGACTTAAGCTCGCAATTTTTTTTCCTTTTAAGTCTTTCAAAGAGTTGATTCCACTATCTGCCCTAACTAGAACTTCACCTTTAAACGTACTAGAGAGCTTATCTGCTTCTGGTTTTCCAGTTTCACGATTAAAAGCACCTAATTCAGAAGACAAAATCGCTGTTGCCGCTTTTTGATTGCGCGCTTGAACATATGCGGATGGCGGCATGATCCCAATATCTACTTTACCTGATGCCATTGCTTCAACGATCGTTGAATAATCTGTCGCCAAGGTAACATTGACATCACGGCCTAATTTTTCAGTTAAATATTTTGCGAAAGGTTTCGCTTTTGCTTCCATTGAGCCATCGTTGTTGGTTGGGACAAATTGTAATTCTAGTGGTTTCGTATCATCGGCAGCTTTTTTATCGCCTGAACCTCCGCAACCTGTAAGTAATCCTACACTCAAACCAATAACAGACAGCAATCCTAACAATTTCGTTCTCTTTTTCACTCTTTCCATCCCTTCGCATGTTTGGTATAACTCAAGCAAGAAATTATTCCTATGCTCTAGCTATACCTATTGTATTTTAGTGGTGTAAATTTACCATAATAATGACGTAAACATTGTGTAAATATTTTAAGTCCACTTCATTATCAGTAGATAAAACAATGGAGCAAATGCTTGATACTTTTCAGTAAATTTCAGTGTTACTCTCATAAAAAAATGAACGTACCAAACTAAAATCAGTATAGCATAAATTCTATTTTTTTCTAGACTAGTTTTCATTTTTTGCTTATTTTATTCTCATTTCTATTTCATGAAAAAAGGTAAATAAAACCTTTATTCATAAGGTTTTGAATGTTTCCTACTAATTGTCATTGTTCGATTACATTAAATTCTCGTTATGTTTTAATCTAAAAATCGATTTCTGAAAAGATGTCAAATAAACGGATAAATTTCCTCACTTTAATTGCTGAATCAGTTAAAAACAATAGTTAAATATTCCACTACAAAAATCATATTTTTTTTACACTTCGTTCAATATATACTGTTCTCAATGAAGCTAATATAGATGAAATTTTCATGTTCTACAAGATTCAATGAACTATTTTTATTGGAGAAACAGTACAACCTTATCGGTTATAAAAATAATTATGTACATAGTGATCGACTACTGACATTGTGAGTAATCTATAGTTATTTTTTATAATAAACGTTCAACATTGGTAAACTAAAAATTAGGAGGCTATTTATGAAACTTTTCAAAAAATTATTTATTGTAAGTACCATGTTAGTATTTTTCGGCACATTCTTTTCTAGTTCTGCACATGCAGAGAGCACAGATTCACCGCGTTCTGGTGCGTACACCTCAACTACAGCGTTTTTATCAAACCTTGATATGAACATCGATGGTGAAGTCTACGAGGGTAAAATGAATGATTTATTATTAAATGTGGACAAAGAATCATTTACTCTTACCTTTAAGTTGAACAATGAGACACATGCTTTTAAAGGAAAACGTGATCCAAGCAACTCTGTATTCACAGCTTGTGATCGTTTCTTGATCGATACGATCGATGAACAAAAAGTTGGAACACGCGTAGTAATCGAATTTTTCCACTACTCTAGTTCTAAATATAGAAGTTATCAAGCTTATTCTCCAGGACGCGCTAAAGTTACTACTGGATTAGATGTAAACTTGAGAACAAGCGGCGTTTTATATAACAAGTAATTACTGTTTTTTTACCAATGTTGAAAATTAGTAAAATAGAAAAGAAGGTCAAACACATCGCTCTTTTTGCTTTGTGTCGACCTTCTTTTCTATTTTTCCGGATACATTTGTTCTGCTAATTTTTCGATACCATCTAACGATTGATAACCATAACCAAACATATAATTATAATCAACTGCATAAACTTGTTTGTTTTTAATAGCTTTCATACTTGAAAGTTTTTGATTTTTCAACACAGCATCAATCATTTTCTCACCAGAGATGCCATCTTTCATCGTGCCCCAATCCGCGACAATCAAAACATCAGGATCTGCTTCAATCAATTTTTCTACGCTGACTTCGCCTTTTTCATCTTTGAAAATATTATCTAGTTTTACCATTTTAAAAATATCATTAAAAAATGTTTCGTTATGGGCAGGATAGACATACAATTCTGCTGGATCTGCTGTATGAAGATAAGCAAAGGTTTGATCCTCTTTGATTTCAGCTAATTTTTTATCTACTTTTGCTTGGCGTTCTTTCAACTCTGATTTAAATGCATCCGCTTTGTCCGATACGTTAAAAACTTTACCTAAGTTATCGATATCATCATAAACAGAGTCAAACGTGCCACCTGTTACAGATGAGTTCAAGACGAAGGTTTTGATACCCATTTCATTAAGTGTATCAACCGTGCCGATACCCCAGTCTTGGTTATCAAACAACCCACCGCGGCCGTATGCCAAATCTGGATCAACACTTAACGCCATTTCCTTGCCGATATAGTCCGTCGATAAATGATTCAATTCATTAAACTCTTTTTCAACTGCCTTATCAGGTTCACCAAACACTGCACCCACACCAACTATTTTATCTTTTAAACCAAGATGCAGTAATAATTCTGCAGCAGGTTGCGTATTGGCTAAGACTTTTTCTGGTACTTTATCAAAAGTTTGTTCTTTCTTTTGCCAGCTTTCCGCCCCTTCTGCTTTTGAAAAATTCTGAACCGTTACAGGATAGCCTTCACTTTGATTTTTTTCAGTAGCCTTTTGCTCTTTTTGACCGCAACCTGCTAACAATGTTAATCCTAATAAACTAATAATAAGTGCTTTTTTCATTTTTTCGCTTCCTCTACATATATATTTAAATCTCATGACTAGTCCAATGAATAGGCAAAACCTAAACGATGGGTCACTGGATTTTGATAAATCGTGCATTTAACGCCATAAATCTCTTCGATCAACTCGGCTGTAAATAAGTCCGCGGGTTTACCTTCAGCAATGATTTTACCTGCTTTCATCGCATAAATGTAATCACAATAATGTGCAGCTAGCTCTAAATCATGAAGGGCCGCTAAAACTCCGATTCCAAGATTTTTGACACAGCTCAATATTTCAAGTTGATAGCGGATATCCAAATGATTGGTTGGCTCATCCAAAATCATATAACTAGGTTGTTGCGCAATCGTCCGAGCTAAGATCACTCGTTGTTTTTCACCACCAGATAATGATAAAAAACTTCGATCAGAATAACTGGTCAAATTTGTCTTAGTCAACGCATCCCTCACGATCTCAATGTCTTCTTGTGTATCTGATTCTAATAACTTCTTATGAGGTGTTCGGCCTAATAAAACCATTTGAAAAACGCTTAGATCAAAATTCAGTTCATTAAATTGATTTACTACACCTAACTTTTGAGCCACTTTCTTTTCGGAAACAGCTAAAAGGTCCAACTCATCTAAAAATACACTGCCAGATTGCGGTTTGATCCCTTTATAAATCCCTTTTAACATCGTAGATTTACCACAACCATTGGCTCCGATGATCCCCACAAATTGTTTCTTTTGTGTTTGAAAAGAAATACTTTTAACGATCGACTCTTGCCCGATCATAATTTCTAAGTCTTTTACCTTTAGTTCCATTGCTAGCCTCCGAAATTGTAGCCTTTTTTTACGATGATATAAATGAATAGTGGTGCACCAATCACAGAAGTAATGATCCCGATCGGCAGTTCAACGCTTGGAATGATGATCCTTGAAAGAAGATCCGCCCAAATCATAAATAATGAACCCGATAAAGCAACGATTGGTAATAGACGTTTATGATCCGAACCAACTAATCCGCGCACAATATGAGGAATGATCAACCCCACAAAGCCGATCATTCCAGAATAAGCCACGATCACACCTGTCAAAAGAGCCGCTAACAATAAGTACAACTGGCGATATTTACTCAAGGAAATTCCTAAAGTAATTGCCGCCTCATCGCCTAGTAACATGACATTTAAAATACGATGTTGAAATAAGAAGAAGCCTGTGATCACAATAACGGTGATTGATAAAACCGTCAGCTTATTCCAACTAGCAGAAGCCAAGCTCCCCATAGCCCAAAAGGTTACTGTCTTCATCCCTTCTGCATTATTCGCCAAATACACAATAAAACTGGAAACCGAGCTACATAAAGCACCAATCACTGAACCTGATAAAACGAGTTTAACGGAGGTCATTCGCCCACCGATTCCTGATAAGATCAATACTCCGAAAGCCGCTGCCATTGCTCCCACAAAAGCACCAAAAGCCAAGCCAAACTGAGAAAAAATACTCCCGGTACCAAATCCAACTAAAATCGCAAAAGTAGCACCCAGCGAAGCCCCCGAAGAAATCCCTAAAATATAAGGATCAGCCAATGGATTTTGAACAACCGCCTGCATCACTGCACCAGTTATCGCCAAACCCATTCCTACAAAAACAGCTAGAATCACTCTCGGCGTTCGAACAAACCAAATAATATTGACCGCTGAATTACTAGTGATCCCATCAAGCGATCCAAGTTTACCACCGGATAGTTTAGTTAAGAGAATCTGAAATACATCCTCCATCGAAATATTCGCTTGCCCATTGATCAAAGAGTAAACGATCGAAAAGAAGATAAGTACCACTAATAATAAAAGAATCAACGGAAAAACATGCTGACGTTTAGTTCTTGTTCTTACATCACTTGCCTTGATTGCCTGCAAAAAAATACGCCTCCTGTGTATCTAAACTACTCATTACTTTCACTCATTTTTTTAATTTATCAGACAGTTGAGCTGTCCAATGTTCCAACGGTTTTCTGCGACTTGTCGGAATTTTCATTTTTTCATCTATTGCGCTGATATCAAGTAACCCGATAATTTGTCGATCTGCTACCACTCCAACAGCCTCTTTGAATATTTCGTCAAAGATTACTGGAATCGTACGCCAAGTAACACCGATTTGTTTTGACCAAGCAGCTAATTGAAAGTTTTGGATAAACGCTGAAACGGCGCCAATTGCTTCCAAGTTCAATTTTTCACTTTTATGCTTAGGCGCTGTGACAATCAACGTTACAGGAACATCTAGAAAATAATCACGGGTTCTTTTTTTAGCTGTTTCTAGATTTTGCTGGTCGTAACGTGCCCATGTATCTAATCGGTCATAGCTTGCCATGATTTTTTCTACGAATAACTGACGGTCTTGCGTCGTCTTGACGATAATGACTTCCCACGGCTCTTCTTTCGAATGATAGGGGGCATAACTGGAACTTGTTAATAGTTCATCTATAACTTCCATAGAGATCGCTTGATCCGATAATGTCCGAATCGTTCGGCGTGCTCTAATTACTTGTTCAATTGAATCAATGTCCATCATTTTTCTCCTATTCTTTTACCATTTTATGTTCGATAGATCTATAGAATAACTTTACGCATCAAATGAAAGTGATAATCATTCTCAATTAGATTTTAAGAGTACCATTACACTATTTTATTTGCAAGTTTCTTTTCCATTTTTTAGAACAAAAAAACTGCCTGATTGGGCTAAACCAACTCAGACAGCTTTTATTGCTTATATCAATATTGATGGTAGAGTAGAAAAACAAGGCAACAAATAGAACAACAGATTATAGAGATTCAGCATCTACCAAATCTAACAATGTGATTACAATACCCTTTCATACCAACCCGGTTCTGAACCATCGTATTCTCTAACAAACTTAGTATAAACAATATCTTTTTCTACATGCCTCCATTCATTCGATAATACTCCCACACTATTTACAGCTTCACCACGCAAACTAAATTCTGAATTCACATGGATTTTGTTTAAAGATTTTGTATTCCAAAATATATGATCTTTTTGTTTCGCTAACTTAAAGCTGGAGATATCTAGTTCTCTTAAGTTTTTTAAATCACTAAACATATACGCCATATTTGTTACATTGCTTGTGTCAAATGTGCTTAGATCTAATGTTGTAATGGCGCTTAGTCCGCTGAACATAAGCGACATGTCTGTTACTTTACTTGTGTCTAAATTTTCAAGTCCCTCTATTTCTTGTACTTCGGTTAAGTCTCGGAATAAACCCGTACTACTATTTTTCAACTGCACTTTATCTGGAAATTTTATTTTATGAATCTTTGCCCCGTTTAGTTGTTCTTCGTACTGTTTAAATTTAAAACTACTACCTATCGTTCCTTTTCCCACAGTTACTGTTTTGGTTTCTTCATCAAATTCTAGTGCAGAGGAGATTCCTTTTCTTTCATACCACCCTGGAACTGAACCATCATATTCACCAGCAAATCTCGAATATACAATGTCTTTTTCTGCGTGGGTCCATTCATTCGATAATACTCCCGCACTATTTACAGCGCTACCACGCAAACTAAATTCTGAGTTCACATGAATTTTGTCTAAGGATTTTATATTCTCAAAGATACGATCTTTTTGTTGCGCTAACTTAAAGCTGGAGATATCTAGCTCTCTTAAGTTTTTTAAATCACTAAACATATACGCCATATTTGTTACTCTGCTTGTGTCAAATGTGCTTAGATCCAATGTTGTGATCGCGCTTAGTCCGCTGAACATAAGCGACATGTCCGTTACTTTACTTGTGTCTAGATTTTCAATATTTCTAATTTCTTTTAAAGCACTCATGTTCTGGAATAATGACTTTGCTGACGTTAACTTTAATGGTTTTGAAATGACAATTGTTTGTACTTGCTTTGAATCTATCTGATTTTCTTCTACTAATTTCGGGATATTGAATTGGGTTGTGCCAGATCCTTTCCCTAAAGTTAAAATCTTTTCAGTTTCATTCCAAGTAAAGCTAACGCCTTCAAATTCTCCATGTTTTAGCGTAGGGTCAATAAATGAAACGGACATTTTCACCCCTAGTTCACTTTGGACTGCCATCATAAACTTAGGATATAAATCCGGATTTTTTATTGAAGGATTTGAATCTCCTGTAAATAAATTTAAACCTTCCTGGCCTTTTTTAAAATAGGCATAATCTCCAGTAACTGTCCCTTTTTCTAATGACGGAGCTCCCTTTATGATTTCATCTGCCTCTATCAATGTTACATTTTGTTCTCCATAAACTGAAGCACCAACATTACCGACATTCTTATAAAAATCATTAATTCTATAGATCGCTATTCCTTTAGACGTACTTGTTCTTTTTTTATTATAAGGATCTCTTCTTCCTTCATCAAACCCAAAGCCTTGTCTATTTTCAATTAAATAATAATTTTCTCCTGTTTTATCCTCTTTTACGGGCACTTTATATATTTTTTGATTTTTTGAAGAGATATCTTCTATGTCAACTTCCTTTTCTGTCGCTACTTCCTCAACAGGTACGCCCAGTTTCATTTTAGAATATGCATCTAAATGAACAGGCGAAGCACCTATATAATTCGTTGGATCATCAACGTCCACTTCTTTTCTTGAGCCATAAGCTCCTCGGTCCATTAAACTATGATCACTTAATCCACCCGAACGACTATTTGAATTGTAGTATAGATCTTTAAGCCCTAACTCATGACCAAACTCATGTGCAGCTAGTCCAATAGTACTAGGAACTGATTTATAACTAGTGGTAGAGTTATTTCCCACCACTTTATCATGATCTTTAGTATATATTAACTCTCCATGCGCCATAAAAGCATTTTCAAACATAAATCCACTACTTGTATACACTTGTTTGCTATAAGATTTGTATCCAAGTATAGAGTTTGTATGACCACTGCCAGTCCCTCTATCTCCACCTGCAACAACAAATACTAAATGAAGATCGTTGAGCGTAATGTTTTTTGAATAATCTTCACTTTTTTGACTATACTGAGAGAAATCAATATACCCCTCTTTCTCTATACAATCTAAACTTGGCCTTACAATTGAGTCTATACCTAATTTATTATTGGGATGCTTTTGATCTAACTTTATCTTTACAACGCCTGGCGCTTCAGGGAATTGAGTTGTCTTCGCAGGTTTTATTTTAATCATTCCGCCAGTTGCTTCGGTATAGTAATTAGCAACTGATATATAGCCATTTTTAGTACTGAAGTATGTGTCTGACCATCCTTTTTCATCCCTTGGCTCTTTTGTATCTTGATTAAATACTTGGTTCTCAAATTCCAATAATATGACCAGTACATTTTGCTCTTTTTCAGGTATCAAAGCTGTTCCTCTACTACCTTGTATGCTCTGTAGATTTTCATTTATTTTCTTAGTAACTATTTCAAGGTCTTTTTCTTTCAAACGCTTGCTTCTTGTTTGTCTAATTTGATATTTCTCTTTTGTTGCGACAACGTCTGTCTGGTCCTTAGAGAGCTCACCAAAGTACCAAGTATTATTTTCTCCTGGCACCACAATGTCCGTTGTATCTTTTACTACATAATAGTTGAAATGTTCGTCCCCCTTCAACTTCACTTCAAAAGTTATGCCATCTTGTTGTGTAACTGTTTCATATGGTATATCTGGGTTTATCAACCCAGCTTCAGCTTTCATGGCACATAGATTAAAACTCAGCAACACACAAAAATAAAATAGCAAACGTTTTTTCATCATACTTCCTCCTTTTTTTAATACACATTTATTATATCCAATATGACGAATAAAATACACATATATTTTAGTAAATATTTAGTAAATAATTATTTTATATTATATACTTATTGTTTAATTATCTAAAAATTTCCCCTACCTAGAATTCAGGATGCTTATTCCTATATACCAGTACATAGAGTATATATAGAGTGTATAGATTTAACTTTAAGAGTGTAATCAACAAAAAAATGGATTAGTTAGTCAGGCAACTTTATTTAGTAAAATCTCATATCACTATCATTCTCATTTATTTCATCGTTTATACATCACAAATTCTTTTGAAAAAATATACAAATCAAAAAGAAAATACAACTATTTTTTCAATGAAAATTACAATCGTTATTTTAAATCAATAAAAAAGGATCTAAGGTGAACTCCTTCGAGTTATCCCTCAGATCCTAAAAATTCTAGCTAAATAAACACTTTATACTACTTAATATTACGTAATTGGAAAAACGACACCAGTTCACCAATTCCCATAAATATCAAAATCCCACCGAACAATTGGAATAATACCAAAAGACTACTGAAAGGATTAAATGTTAACACTAAGCCCGCAACAATCAAAATCACGCTATAAATCAACATCGGCACCCAGCTGACATTGACATATGTCCGTAAATTGACTGATTGAATTGCACGAGTAACCCCAACAATCACGATTACGAGTCCTAGGAAAATCGGTAAAATGCTGACGATTCCTTTCGCAAATACTAGCACGATTCCTGCAAGTACGATTAAAACAATTCCACCTAGAAAACTCATTCCGTATGTCCCAGTTGCTTTTTTGACCTTAAAGCCATCATACAGATTCAGTAGTCCCATAATTGCAATATAGGCCGATATAAAATAGACAGCCAATTGGAACACACTTCTTGGGTTAATCAAAATTAATGCACCAAAGATAATATAAACAATTCCACGTAAAAGTGCATATTTTCTTAATTGTTCCAAAACATTATTCATCGTTATTCCCTCCATTAACGCTTTACTTAATTTCTACTTATATTGTATAGAATTTCTTGAAATAAGACGAGTAATAAGGATCAGTAATTGTTATTTTTATGAATTATAACATATGTGGTGACTCTGTAAATCAATTCCATTTCTTATACCAGCTTAACACTCTCTTAGAAAAGTGGCTAAGACCGAATACTTTGAGTTCTATTAGTAGTACCACGAATCCAGTTAAATGGTGCAAAATTATTGAGAACGACATTTCCATTCTGATCCCAGCTGTTATCCGTAATATTCTAAAAGAGGCTGAGATGTGACTCTAAGAGTCACATCTCAGCCTCCAAAAAATCGGGAACCAAACGTCACACTTCAGTTATATCAAAATCTAAATGCCAAGGTACTTAGATTTGAAAACTTCAGAAATAAACACTCCTGTCCCAACTTTTTTAGTCCACTTTACCAAAGATACAACAACGGAACAAATGGATATACGATTGTTCCTTGCTTGGTGCTTGAGCCTAAACAACTTTTGTCACATCACCTTTTGACGTTTCTATTAAGGTGTTTGCTCTACTTGCCATAAAATCGTTGCTCGATACCCACCAGCTTGTAGCACTTCTCCCGATGGGACTTCTAGTAATAAGCCAGATTTATTTTTATCCCACTCATTACTTACATTATATTGACCTTTAGTTTCATGCGTTCTCTCTGCAATAGACTGTGTCACGTTTTCCGATAAAATCACCGTTTCAGTATCACTTACCTTGTAACGAATCGCTGAAGGTAAAACTTTGCTTGGGTCTTCTTGGCTTGTCAGTGGTTTCTTCAACGTTGCTGTTAGATTCCATGCTCCGCCATTTTTACGATTATCCCAAACAATCAACGGTTTGTCATACTTCGCTTTTTCTACCTTTATAAATGGAATCCCTAACGTCTTACGACCAAAATTCAAGAAGTTTGGTGAAGATTGTACGAACAACATCCCTTTAAATTGATATTGTACCGTACTCTCTTCACTTGTAACTGGAATTTGGGTTTCGTTATCTGGTTTTTTGACTAATTGATAGTTCTTTGCCAAAATAGATTTCAAAGCTTGTTGGACTTCTGTTTCTTCCGTTAGATCGATCGTTGTGCCGATGATCTTATCGAAAGTAATCTTGTCATGTAAAGAATCGCCTGTTTCATCTATGAATTCCACGTTCACTTTTTGATTACTTTGAATATCGATCGTGATTGTTTTTTTGATTACTTCTGTCCCACGAACAGCTTTTAAGGTTGCCTTATAACTCCCTTGTTCAGGATTTAGTGGTAATGTCGTTGACTCTACTGAAAGCGTGATATCTTTACTTGAACCAGTTGCAACATCCCAAGCAATCGCTTCAGATTTTTTAAGAATCAATTTATTGACTTCACTTTCAGTCAGATTTTGAAATGGTTCTGGTCTGCTGTTAAAATCGTTCGCTGCAATATAAAGCCCTCTAGATGGTGGTGTCTCATCGATCACTTGAATCGGAACCTTGATCAACGTCGTTTTATCTGGTTGATTTGCATCCGTCATTCGCACCATTACACTGGTTAGACCAGTGACCGACGTATCTGGCATGTCTCCTTCGTATTGGTATGAAGCAGTATGTCCTGGTAAGATAACCGCATCTTGAATTACTTCAGAAGCTTTTTTATTAAACGTTGTTCCTTTTTTGATGATTTGTGGAATCGGTTTAGCACCAAGATTATAAACTTTGATTTTTACTGCATAATCTTGCGAAGGTAATCCATTATAGGGTCCTTCTGACTCATTTATTGCTAGTAAAGAAGTATCATAGCTTTTGATTGTACCTGGTTCTCCATTTAGCTGTTCAGGTAATCCTGTTCTTGGTATAGTCAATGGGCTATTAAATTCTTTTTGACTATTTGAAGTAAAAGGCATCGTGATTTCCTCACCAGTAGGATAGGTTACATAAACTGTACCGTGATCCGATGCTGTAGGGATTTTACTTAGTTTGTAACTAGTATTAAAATCATCTACATAATCTGGATAAATATTGAATACTTCTGGATTCGCTTTTATTTGCATATAGGGAAGCTCATCACCTGCAAATATCTCGTATCCTGTTTTAAATGCTTCGTCAGGTGAAATATCTTTCCAAGGAGCGCCTAATTGATAGCCCGAGTCTGCGCCTGATGAAATAACTTGTCCAGCATTGTAATTTTTACTTTCAGATCCTGAACCGGAAAAATCATTATTGAAATAGTTCGTCCCACCAGAAACACCTATTGTACTATAATTTCCAGCAATATATTTTTTATACTCTGAAAGCCAGTTTCCTCGAGAGTCTTTTAGCCTAATCGTAAATCTTTTTCCTGATGAAGGCTGCATATAAAAACCACTGCTATTCCCCAACGCATATATTGGCACATAATCATCATAATAATCTGTATCAACACTTTCTAGCATTGAAAAGTTCTTTGTTGTATTAGAAAGATTATACATGTCTAAATTAATCGTAAAATTAAGATTTCGATTCAACGATAAATTATACACATAAAGAATCTGATTTGGTTCATCAATTAGAATTTGCCTTAAATTATTATCTTTTCGCAGAAAATACTTAGATGTAATTTTAGGAACAACTTCATTCCAACCGATCCCATTTGTTCGATTCCATGCACTTCCATACAAAACATTATTATTCACACCTGGGATATCCGTTACTCTTCCATCGCCATTCCCACGAGGACTCGTATAAACGTAGCCTTTATTAGAGCTGTCTTTAACAATGAAACCTAACTCATTTTTCAGCGATGTTACAGAAATACCTCTTTCTGGAAAACCCATTTTTGAACCGTTTAATGGATTAGTAATAACACCATCAGTGGAATTCAAGGGGATGTTGTTCCAGCCTTCAATCGTACTATTTCCGAATACCTGATCTGGAAGTACCACCACATTAAATTTATAGGTCAATAACTGTTCACCCAATGTTATTGTGATCGTTACCTCTTTGGACCCTCTACTAGAGTTCACAATCATAGATTTAGTGATTCGTGCATCCAGATCTTGTCCTGTCGTCAGATCCCAAGCTTTTGGCGCTAATTTTTTAGTAAGCACTTGAATGATTTGCGGAACAGTTTTCCCTTTGATCTCACTCACATTTAAAAATGGTAGATAATTGAAACTCATCCCAGCTTTTGCCTCTACAATAACGGTTTGATTATCTAACGTTACTGTAATTGGTACAGGAATAATTGTCGACACACTTGTATCTTTTTTATCCGTCATTTTTATATAACCCCAGTGAAACCCTGTTTTGCTCGTATCAAATTTATTGACAGGTTCAGTAGGATCACCGGCTGGATTTTTGACCCATTCATACGTGGAACTGGCGGCGGCCGCATCATTTAAGGACTGATATTTTGAAAAAATATTCGCTGCATTCGTGCCCATCGCCATGTCTTTGCCTTGATCCACCTTAAAATAATAAGGCGATTTCACATCGGCACCGAAAACCGTGACATTTCGTGTGGTCGTAGCAGATGCCCCGTCTAATTCTACTTTGATTGTCCCAGTATATGAGCCTATAGAATTATTGACTGCCGTCGTATCCGTAAATGAGACTGGAACTGCTGCTCCTGTACTCATATTCCAAGCACTTAAATGCGCTCTTGACTGAATGAGCGCAATTAGCTCTTCTTTACTTTTCCCTTTTGTTTCATTTGGGTAAAAAAGAACCTTCGCATCGGCTTTTACCATCACTTTATTTGTTAATAAAGCGGTAGTATCTGCGCTAGTCACATTGATCGGTACTTTGATGATCGTTGATACAGTTGCATCAGCTTTCTCTGTCATTTTTACGTATGCCCAGTGAAATCCAACGGTGGAGGTATCAAACTTGTCGATCGCTTCACCATTTTCACCAACAAATTGATAAAGTGCGTTCGTTGCTGTCGTACTATTTACTGTTTGGAATTTCGTAAATAGATTTGTTGGATTAGTGCTTAAAGACAATGTAGCATTTTGAGCGATAGATACAAACGGTTGTGGATTAGCACCGAATACCGTAACATTTCTAGTCGTAGTAGCCGAAACGCCATCTAATTCTACTTTGATCGTACCAGTGTAGGAGCCTATAGAATCGTTGAGCGTTGTTGTGTCTGTAAAAGATACAGGGACGGCTGCTCCTGTGCTCATATTCCAAGCACTTAAATGCGCTCTTGATTGAATCAACGCAATCAGTTCTTCTTTACTTTTTCCTTTCGTTTCATTAGGATAAAGTATCACTTTTACATCTGATTTCACCATGACTTTATTTGTTAATAAAGCAGTAGTATCTGCGCTAGTCACATTGATTGGCACTTTGATGGTCGTTGTTACATTCTCATTCGTTTTTTCTGTCATTTTTACGTAAGCCCAATGAAATCCAACTACGGATGTATCAAATTTTTCCAATACTTCGCCAGTTTCATTTACAAATTGATAGGTGGCATTTGATGCTGTTGCATTATTCACTGTTTGAAACTTCGTAAATAAATTGGTTGGACTTGTCCCTAAAGCGAGCGTGGCATTTTGAGCAATAGACACATAAGCCTGTGGATCAGCTCCAAAAATAACCACATCTTTTTGAACAGAAGCTTTTTGTTCTTCTTCACCTGTTCCTACTGTAATTTCAAACTCAGCTTTATAAGCGCCCACAGAGGTTGTTACAATCGTTGTTTTGATTACATCCACTGGAACCGACGTACCGTCCTCCACTTGCCAAGAGCGGACATTCGATTTGGTTTTGACCAATTGCTGTAGTTGTTCTTCCGTTTTATTCGCGATTTCGTTCGGATACAAAATGATTTTGCCATTCACGTGGTCTGTCTGAAGGGCAATTTGATTGTCCAACAAAAAGGACGTTCCTAAGTCAGTAACCGTTACCGGTATGGGAACACGAATACTGGTCAGCTCGTAATTTTCGGTGATTTCTATATAAATTGTTTGAAATCCCGCCTGTTCACTACTAGGGGTAGCAGGCGTTCCATCGGCGTTAACATATTCATATACAGCACCGTATTCTGGATGTGGAATAACCCTTTCTGAAAAGAGTTTTGTTAGACCTGCTTCGGTGTTAAGATCTGGAAAAACGTCATTTTGTTTCAGCGTCAAGACTTTAGGGGTCGCCTTCAATCCTGCTTCATTTTCCACTGGATCTAGTGCCTTAGCTGTATAATTTTTTTGCATTTTTAGTTTTTCTAATTCAGCAACACTTGTAGTAGAATCTTTATTTGTCACCTGTTTGGTTCCTTTTTTTACACTCATTTCAGGTTTCGCTAGTATAGGATTGGTTGTGGTGAATAAAACGGTGACCGAAAAAATACCCACTATCGTTAGCCCAATAAGTGCCCAAAGTAGTTTAGCTTTAGAAGGATTCTTTTTCTTGTTATCCATTTTTTCTCCTTTCTTCTTTATTTTTGATCGCCTACCTAATTACTCTCTTATCGCAACACCTCCTTTGTCTCACTATCACCTATTTAGTTCAGCCCGAACCAGATCATTGATTGAGCTATTTCGCTTGCTGATTAGAGGTGATGCACAAGAAGAGTGTTTGAGTCAATTCACTATTATTTCTTTTAATACTGTTCTTTTTCATGAGTATGACCGTGAAAAAGGATTGCTTAACGTCTCTTTTCATTTTCTGTTTTTTTACGTTTTATCACTTTATAACTTAAAATGAATACAAGTGCACCTACACATAAAAGTAGAAAAATGACCCAAAAAGTCTGTTTTGTATCTGGTTTATTTTCTTTGAGTTGCATATTAAGACTGCCAGCTTCTAACGTATTGATTGTAAAATCTTCCGTCCATGACCAATTACCACCTTTTTTTGAAGTCACCTTGACCTGAGCAGAATACGTTCCTGCACTCAGTCCTTTATCGGTTAAATCAACAGGGAAATCAATCATTGAATTTGGGGCCATTCGCATCTCTTTTTTTTGGTACTCCACTAACACTTTTTGTTTGTTGGCTTTTCTTACTTGAATATCTATACTCATCCCTTCCACATATACGGGATGAATATTAGAAATATTGACAAATAAATGACTTTTTTTATCTTTGAATGCTATGTATGTTTTATTTAATTTTAACTCTGGTTTTATGCTATTCGTATCACCAACACGTAATAACATCCCCACTAAAAAAGCAAATTCATTGATGACAATATCTTTTTTTCCTTGATCATTTGACTCATGATCTACCACTGGTTGTAATTGGATGCCGCCTGCAATCAATCCGTCATTCATTTCCTTAGGCAGCGTGATCATCAAATCGACCTGCTTACTATTACCTGAAGGAATCACCACTTTTGTTGGTCCTTTAACAATAGTTGCGAAATCATTTATCAAAGAGGCGTCTTTCTGTAAATTGTTCGGCCCATATTCCACTTTCCCGATGCTATTGGTTTTCGCTGTATTTAAACGTATTTGGACTGTTAATTCTTTTGCTAATGCATTGTATAGTTTAAGAGAAACTTTTTGTTCTTGTCCTGGCTTCATTGCAAGATCAAAGTAACCTAACTTCTTATCTTTCTGATTCTCTGGATATAAAACTTCATACGATAACCCGTCAATCAAATTCGATGTATCTTGTTTTGCAATGCTTTTGATGGGATCAACGAACAGTGCTAAACAAAAGAATAGTCCTATTAAATATGTTTGATGTCTCTTCACTTATTGATCCCTCTTTCTAAAATAAATCCTTAATTCTGTGAACAATTTATAACAATAACTGTCAACCAATCTACTTACTTATTTATATCAACACACTACTAAGCTATTTCTTAGTAAGTATTGTCAAGACTCCAGTTCACGCTACCTTTAAATGCTTTACCTGCAGCCCCTGTACCTGTAGTAACAGTTAATTTAGTATCAGATAATTTTGTAGCAAAACCGCCTTTGACAGCATCTGCTTGTGTTTTAGCAATGATATTTGTCGCAGTTGTATTACCAGCTTCTAATGTTACACTTTTACTAACAGCAATATTGTTAGGATCAGCAAGTGTTCCTAAGTTCCCTTCAATTGGGTTTGGTAAAAAGTCATTTGTATCTGGATCAACTTCACCAATATCGTATGATTGCGCATCGCCTAAAGTAAATGTTAGTTTTGATGGCAATTCTGTAGCTGAGCTGTCTTTAGATACTAATTTAGACAATTTAGCTGTCACTTTCCAAGCTGATGTTGTTACGGCTCTAGTGCCTTCTCCGCCTGTTTCAGTACCTTGTCTGTCATCATTCACGACAATATATTGATCTCCAGCTACAGTATTGCTGTATGTAGCAATATTCGCTGTTGCTGCTTGACGACCAAAATCAAATTTAGATGGTGTCCATACCAATGCTAAGTTATCTTTGAATGGTCCTGGTCCAGGTTTTACTGGTCCATCAGTGTCAAAACGAATCCCCAAATCTGTTTGCTCATTTCCGACTTCTTCTGCATTCGCAGGTTTTGCAAAAATCAGCAATGCTGATGAAGCAAGTAATGTTGTAAATAGTATTTTTTTCAAAATTTAATCACCCTTCTTATTTAACGTAAATAAAATTGGCGACAGTTACTGTTATAAATTGTTCACAGATTAGTGTTACTAGAAAAATATTATCCAATTAGTTTAATTTGATCTTTTAATAAAACGAATAGATAAATAATCAGCCCTAGACTTACGATAGATACAGCTAATAGACTAAAGTTAAAGGCCAAATCTAGCTTTTTTTTCCTTAATTTTTTGACTAAGAACACATCTCTTGAAAGTGTTACTAGAAAAAATAGCAATGAAGCGGAGGCAATCCCCCCTAATATATAAATCCATAAATAATCTTTCATTTTTTCCTCCTATGCGTGTATGCGATATACCTTACGTAAACTGATCACACCTAAAAAGACAATCAAGCAAGCAACACCCAACAATAATAGAATGAAGGACGTCATCATTTGTCCTAAATGAGGTAAAGCCCCATCCGTTGATGGATAAACTGGCGGTTTCGTTTCATAAATAGGTGGTTTAGGCTTCTCTGGTTCCACAGACTGGTTGAAGGATATACCGGTTTCTGTTTTCTCCTGCTCTGCTAATGCTTGAGGTGCCTGGCTAAACAAAAGCCCAAACACACACAGCACACTAAGCAACGGCCAAATAAAGTAACGCTTTCCCATCCTTATTCACCCTCTTTTCGATTGCTTTTTTTTCGTTTTTGCTTTTGTTTCCCTTGCTTTTTTCGTTTTGCAATTCTGACTTTTTTCCATTGTTTCTCCCACTTTTTTCTTCTAAAAAGAGTCAATGATACAATCAGAACTGTAACCACTAGTAAGAAAATCGCACTTCCCTTGATCCAAGTGGGCGTAATAATTTTAAACGCACTTTCTTCATTCATCTTTTTTGCTTGTTGGTTCGTGATCGTAAAGTCTTTGCTCAGCTGCCATTCTTGATAGTCATTGGAGGCATCCAGTTTTAAGGTATAGGTGCCGGATGGTAGATTCGCGATTCCCCAATCCATTTCAAAATCAAATGAACTGTTCGGCGCCATGCTATAATTTTCGACAGATTTTCGTTTAACAACTTCAGTAGTGCCTTTTTTAGTCATGGTGCCCACAATACTTAAATTTTCTAATACTTTAGGTTCAGGGTTTTGTAAATTTGCTAACACCATTTTTTTCCCGCGTTTGATTGAGGCTTTTGCTGAATTTAGATTTAATGTTTGAGCGTTATTGAATTCATCGCCAGAACCTGACGTGATCAAGCCGACCCGATAAGAAAATTCCGTTGTTACACCACTTTTTGCTTTTTCTCCTTGATCCAAGGCAAAAACGATTGCGCCCATTTTGACACCGTCATACTTTTCTTTAGGCGGCGTCAATTGGATTTTTACCGTCTTCTCCTCGTAATTCCCGATTGTAATATCAGGATTAGCTATTTTGATCATTGACGTCACTGGTTCTTTTAGCGTTGAGTCGAAATACGTTTTGTCATCGCTATATTCGATGGTTCCACCATCTCCTGTGATGGCATTGGTGCCATAGATCTTTATGTGTACATTTTCTTTTTTAGTACTTTTAACTCTCACTTCTAATGTTTGAGCTTCACCTGGCGTCGTTTTCACATAAAAATAGCTTTTGTTGGGGTCAATTTGGGTATTGGACTGAACCAATGTCACTGTATACCCTAGGTTATTATCATCCTCTGCAGCCCTTACTTGATCGGCAAAAAAAAATAATGAAAAGACACAGATTAGGCCTATATAAATCGCATTAATCTTTCTCATGAAAAACGTTTCTCCTAACTACTACTATTTATTTTTATTTAATCGCTTGAACGATGATTTCCACATGCCATTCATTTTTTTCGTCGCAATTGGTAAATGCTACTAAGCGATGCTCTTTCTTTGCAAAGTGGTCCGTCCAATGGGCCAAGAACTCTTTAGTATATTCTTCAGCTGCTTCCTTCGTTTGAAAAGGGCCTTCTATTTTGACTAGCTCATTTTCTTCGTAGGTTTCATCTTTTTCTTCATATAAAGATTTTGTAATGACGTATATGATATAGACGATTGTTAAAGAGATAATAAACAGCAATAAGAACAGCGGCCAAAGAATCGTCATCAATAGCGCTATAGCATTAAGTCCAATGATCGTTAGAAACATGATCGTTGAGTAGGTCATTTCTTTTTGCTTAATTCCTTCGCGCTTATTTTTGATATAAAACATCAAGAGTAGGAAAAGATTGAACGTCATCAGTAAAAAGGCGACAAATAAATACGTTAGTACATCACTCAAGTAATAATTCACTACAAACAATAGCTGAATAATAAACTTAGCCTCTTTATCCACATAAAACATAGCCTCTTTATAAAACGTTGAAAACAGGATAAAATTAGTGACCCATCCTATTAAAAGGATGATTTGTCCAAGGTAATAATATCGATAGTTTTGATAGTAATTCTTTTTGTCTTTCACACATTTTGCCATCCATTTCTTTAAATAATTGCTTCTATTTCTCAAAAGTTATTTCTATTTAAATAATTAATACGGAGCTAACTTTAAACAGCATTGAATTTTTTTCTATGAGAGGATTACTGCAACACTTTTACATCCGTTTTTTCCATCACATTGTGAGCATTTTTTGAATAAATCAGCATATATCCTTTAGTTCGAATGATTTCAATATCAAAATAGCTTTGTTCTTTTAGTTTATTCCTGATATGAAAAATGAAGTTTGCGACCCGGTACTTTTCGAGTGCTTCTCCTGTGGAAGTACCATAAATGGCTCTATTGATTTCATGATAGGTTACAACGTTATTCAAATTTTCATATAGCAGCTCAATAATTTTGAATTCTTTCCGGGTTAATGCTATTATTTTGTCATGAACCACTAAGCTTAGCTTGGTGGCATCTAAATAGTGATGATCTGGTAATTTTTTTCGTTCAGTCCTGTTTAATAGGTAATTTTTATAATTGAGTGCATTTTTTATTTTGATTCCAAGTTCCTCAAATCCTTGCTCTGACTCAATAATCTCTATTACTGAATTTTTACTTAAATGAGGATACAATTTTATCAGTTCTGAATCCTTGCCTTCACTCAGAATCCAAATAAATAAGGAATGTTCCTCTTGTAAATCGATCAACCATTGAAAGGCTGTAACATAGTCAGTCGATTCCTCCAAGTGAATCACCAAACCATCCAATGCTCCTATTTGTTCTTTTTCTCTAATTTCAATTAGTGAGTAATGTTGTTCACTGAGAGCCCTTTTTATCACTAAACCTATGTTATCGTTCTGTTCAGAATCATCTTTGATATGTAATATGCCAATTATATTTTCCATATGGCTCCCTCCAATTCAAATTTTTATACTATTTATTTTCTTGTTCTATCGAGAAACAAGAAATAGTATTATAACCCTAGCTGTATCAATCGATTCACTCTCTACGACGGCAAAACTGACGGCGCAAGTCAGTTTGAGATTCAACTAGTCAGGGAAGTAGCAAAGTAATCCGAAATTGACTAATCTACTTTATGATTAAGGTACGTTATTCGAAACTAAAATAAAGTCTATCTACTTTCCAAACATGATAATTTTTGAAAAGTAGATAGACTAACTGATTAAGTTGATAGCTTTTCTTTTTTCTGACATAAAAGAATTTACATAAACATCGAGTGTCATCTTGGTAGATTGATGCCCTAATAAAGCACTAATTGTTGCTATACTCACACCTTTTTCTAAACATCGAGTAGCAAAACTATGTCTCAATTGATGAAAACGAATATTAGCAAAATGAAAACTTTGACAGATTTTTTTTAACCACATTGAAATGAGCCGTGGTTCTGCTGGCTTATTTCCTCCTAAAACAAAGTCACCACTCGTTTGTTGTTTTTGTTTGGCCAAAAGACTCTTAACATTTTTAGAAAGTGGAATCGTTCGTTTAGATGTTATACTTTTCGGCGTTCCTTCAATAACTTTCGTTTTTTTATTCACACCATTCATAAGTTGGATTCTTTGAATCGTGCGTTGGACTGTCAGAGTATCGGATGAAAAATCGATATCTTCCCACTTTAAACCAGCAATTTCACCGATTCTCATTCCAGTTTCTAGAGCTAAAATAACCGCAAGTCCTTTAGGATGTGTTACAGCTTTTTCTTTTAACGCTCTTTGCTCCTGTGATGTAATTGCATGTATATTATTGGGTGTTTTCTTTGGCAAAACAACATATTTACAAGGATTTTCTAAAATTAATTCTCTTTTTACTGCAGCTGTGCAACAAGACATCATCACTTGATAGACGATTCGAACAGAATTAGGAGATAAATCTCTTTCTATTCTTTTGATCCAATCATTCAAATTGGCCGTTGTGATCGCTTGTAAAGGAAGATGACCTAAAAAAGGAAGAATGTGTTTTGTCATTTTATTGGTATAACTAGCATACGTGCTAGGCTTCAATTGTCTTTGCATTTCTGTTAGCCAACAAGTTACCCAATCATTCAGTGTGCCTTGATAAGCAACTGTTTTAAAGATATAGTTATGAGAGTACAGTGCTTTCATGGTTAGGAGCCTCTCTTTTAAATCCATATATGTTTTATTATATACATAACCGTATATAGCACTTCCATCACTCTTTCTTCCTTTTATGTATCTTCCTTCCCAACGACCATCTTTTCTTTTATAGATATTTTCACCTTTTCTTACCATAAATCATTTCCCCCTTCATTGTATTTTGACGGCGATTTGACGGCGAATAAAATTCATTATATAAAACCAGTAAATAATAAGATATAAAAGCGAACACAATGATTAAAATACAAAAATATATATAAAACAGTGTTGACAAACTAAACAAAACAATATATCATCAGCTAAGAGAACTAAACACAACGTTGTTTCCATAACTTTTCTTGTTCCTCGATAGAACAAGAAATAATATTTTAAATAACAATAAAAAAAGATTTTTTAAACAAAAAAACAATCCTTTTTGGGGATCTGTTCATTTTTTATTCTTCTGTTCTTCAACATGTGTTTCCGTACTATTTGATCTATCCACAGATATCTTTAGGACCTTTTACTCTGTAGGTCTTTTTTTTCTGGAAATCATCAACCTACTATAGTTAACGATCAAAATGACCTTACAGATGAACGAATATTACTGACACCATGTCACTCTATTATACCTTTTATACTTATAACTTCTAGTTCTATTTTCACTGAGGCTATATTCCTTGAATAGTGGACGTTTAAAAATTGTAGGCTTCTTATTGTCTGAACCTATTTAACTGAAAAGGTAATACGAGAATTCAAGTGTTATTTAGCTAAGAATATCTTACTCTTATGGCTTATTCCCAAAAAGTTACTCCTACTTTTAAAAAAGGCCCAAACTCTCCTAAAACATCTGATTCTAACAGTTCGTCTGAATGCTTAAATCCCCCCACCAAAGTGTTGGAGAGAGCATCTTGTAAATTTTGGAGCTTCTACAATTTCAAGTTGAAAATTTCTTTATGTTTTGACAAAATACTTTTTCAAACAAACAGAAAAACCTAGAGGAAATTCCCTCTAGGAATTATACTACTTGATTTAATTCTCCTCTTGACTAATCTTCGAAACGTAACGAAGTCCTAACTCACAAGTGTCATATCTGCTACGACCATTTTATTAAGGTACTTGTTCCACTTGCCATAAAATAGTTGCTCGGTAGTTCCCTGCCTGCAACACGTCTCTTGAAGGAACTTCTAATAGCAATCCCGATTCATTTTTGTCCCACTCACTACTTACATTATATTGGCCTTTAGTTTCATGTGTTCTTTTCGCAATTTCCTGCGTCGTATTTTCCGATAATATAACCGTTTCTATAGCATCTATTTTATAACGAATTGCAGACGGCAAGACTTTACTCGGATCCTCTTGGCTCGTTAACGGTTTCTTTAACGTCGCTGTTAAGTTCCACGGTCCACTATTTTTGCGGTTGTCCCAAACAATCAATGGTTTGTCATACTTGGCTTTCTCTACTGTTATAGAGGGAATCCCTAAAGTCTTTCGACCAAAATTCAAGAAAGTTGGAGAAGATTGTACAAAGAGTATCCCGTTGAATTGATAGAGCATTGTACTTTCTTCATTTGTTACAGGAATCTTGGTCTCATTTTCTGGCTTTGTCTTTATTTGATAATTTTTAGCCAAGATACTTGCAATCGCTTGTTTGACTTCTATTTCTTTCGTTAAATCGATCGTTGTTCCGATTTCTTTATCGAAAGTGATTTTATCATGTAAGGCTTCTCCTGTTTCATCTAGAAACTCTACGTTCACTTTTTGATTACGCTTTTCAAAAACTGCCCGTATTTTAGCATCTGTAGTCCCCATAGTAAAAGTAGTGGATGCAGATTGATCATCAGAAATACTTGCCCCTTCACCAGATAATATTTCCCAGTTTATAAACTTATATTCTGCGTTTGGGATTGCAGTAATTGTCGTTGCCTGTCCTGTAAGAATTCGATCTGCTTCTACCGAGACGCTTCCTCCTTCAACAGGACTAGGTTCGGCTGTTAAATGCTTCCAATTATCACCATATTTTTTATAGATCATTGTAAAATTTTCTTCTTCATTCGAAAAATACCCATGAATCTCCTGATCTTCGTACGGTACATAATTTGCAATATCTTTTGCTATGATTATATATGGATCACCAATCCCTCCTGTTATTCTATCTGAAGGGGCTATTTTTACTCCTGTATCATCCACATAGTTTACAGTGATGGGGGCTCCCTTGTCTATACGAACAATGATTACATCACTCAGAGAAAATGATCCGAGTTTATTTTTCGATCTAAAGGAAATTGTGGTCTGATCAGCAGGCGCTTCAAAACGAATGGGCGTAATCGGCACAGCATATGTGTCATTGCTGGTCAAAGGCACATCCACTATATTACCAGGTCCTGAAACAGCTGTGCCGCCGTATACTCTAGCATTTGTCATCCCTCCACTTATTACAGCCGTAAGCTCATAGGTAGAGCTAGGTTCCGTGTCTATCGTTTGCCCTAGAATTATTGTTCCACTTGTGTTTGTACCGGCTGACGTGTTCCATAAAGATCTCAAATAGTCATTACTCGGCAATTTAACAGCACTCACTTTAGTCTTTATCACTTCTTCTTTCGGCCACTTTATGTTTCGTGAATCTCCATTTTTCGAGCCTAATGATAATTTGTGTATCGTTTCTGACATAGTAGCGGTAGTTCCCATTATATTCCAACTTGGAATCTGAGTATTTGAATCTCCAAATTGTAGATTGGGGTTCGTTAGTAGATTGCTCCGGGGCGCGATATACATGTTCTTCAATTGAAAAGGACCTTTAATTGCTTGAGCTCTAAATGACAGAGTTGTTATTTTAGACCTTGCAGTGAATCGATAGACTCCAGTTGACTTAAAACTGCTGTCCCCAGTTAAACTTATTGAAAGTAGAGTATTCGGACCCGACGTGCTCGTTTGGTTATCTGCCCTTATAGACGTAATTCCACCTAAATAGTCTGCAGAAAATTCATAAGACTCATTAGCTACTGTTTCTATTTGTTGGCTAAATATTATGGTACCCTTGGCACTTTCAGTCGCTCCTACCAAATGATCTTCATCAGCATTAAGACTAGTATGCATATGTCCTAACGGGTCATCACCTGATGGTGTTTCCACTCTTTTTAGCATGCGTGAATTCTCTCCAGCCTTACGTTTTTCGAGTATCAACTCATAAGGGAATATGGAAAGAGGGGTATCCCCCCCTTGTATCCTCCAGTTTGGAATTTCAGTGTCTTTATCGGTAAATCGAAGATTAGGATTCTTAATTTTATTATTTTGTTCATTTGATAAATTATCCAGTTCGACTGATCGTTTCTCCCTCATTTTTTCACCCAAAACACTAGTATCCTTCAAATTCTCTGTTTCTACCTTTGTGACAGCAACTTGTTTTTCTATTCCCTCTTTTAAATCACTTTCAGAGCTAGCTACAATAGGTTTTGTCGTACCATACAACACCATGACAGAAAAAATACTGATGATTGTCCCCACGATGAGTATCCATCGTAGTTTAGTTTTAGGAGAATTCTTTTGGTTGTTCATTTTTTCACCTTCATTATTTAATTCCTGAAAAAAACTATGTCGTTTCATGTTTAATTCTTTTGCGTTTTATCACTTTATAACTCAAAATGAAAACAAGTATGCCTACATATAACATCAAAAAACACACGAAATAAAGTCCCTTATTGCTTATTTTATTTCCTACCAATTGTTGATTACGACCAATTGTCACCATTGTTTGATTTGACGTTGATCTGAGCTAAATAATCTCCTATAGTCAGTCGATCCCCCAGGTGAATCACCAATTCACCCAATGCTCCTATTTGTTCTTTTTCTCTCATTTCAATTAGTGAACAACGTTGTTCGCTGAGAGCCCTTTTTTATCAATAAACCTCTGTTCTCGTTCTGTTCTGAATCATCAAGGTACTTGTTCTACTTGCCATAAAATAGTTGCTCGGTAGCCACCTGCTTGCAATACTTCTCCTGAAGGAACTTCTAATAGCAATCCCGATTCATTTTTGTCCCACTCACTACTTACATTATATTGGCCTTTAGTTTCATGTGTTCTTTTCGCAATTTCCTGCGTCGTATTCTCCGATAATATAACCGTTTCTTCAGCATCTATTTTATAACGAATTGCAGATGGCAAGACTTTACTCGGATCTTCTTGGCTCGTTAATGGCTTCTTTAACGTCGCTGTTAAATTCCACGGTCCACTGTTTTTACGGTTATCCCAAACAATCAATGGTTTGTCATACTTGGCTTTTTCTACTTTTATAAACGGGATTCCTAAAGTCTTTCGACCAAAATTCAAAAAAGTTGGGGAAGATTGTACAAATAGTGTCCCGTTAAATTGATAGAACACTGTACTTTCTTCACTTGTTACAGGAATCTTGGTCTCGTTTTCCGGCTTTGTCTTTATTTGATAATTTTTAGCCAAGATACTTGCAATTGCTTGTTTGACTTCAGTTTCTCTCGTCAAATCGATCGTTGTTCCTATCGTCTTTTCAAAAGTGAGCTTATCATGTAACACATCTCCTGTTTCATCAATAAATGCTACATTTACTTTTTGATAAGGTTGAATAGTAATAGCAATCGTTTTTTTAACTATTTTTGAGTCTTTAACTGCTTTGAGTGTTGCTTCATAACTGCCAAATCCTGGATTAGAAGGTATTGTGCTAGACTCTACTGAAAGATCGATTCCCTCACTTGAACCTGTTTCAAGCTCCCAAGCAATCGCTTCTGATTTTTCGAGAATCAATTGATTGATCTGGCTTTCTGTTAGGTTTTGAAAAGGATCTGAACCACTGCTAAAATCATTAGCAATTAGATAAATCCCTTCCAATGGTGGTTTTTCATCCATTACTTGAATCGGAACTTTTATTAAAATCGTCTTATCCGGTTGGTTTACATCGGTCATTCTTACCATCACGCTAGTTCCCCCAACAATTGACGTATCTGGCATCTCCCCTTCATATTCAAATGAAGCCTCATGCTCGGGTAGTATCACAGCGTCTTGTATCACTTCGGAAGCTTTTTTATTAAAGTCAGCTCCCTTTTGGATAAGTTGAGGAATTGGTTTTGCCCCAAGATTATAGACATTGATATCTACTGAATAATCTTGTGAAGGCAACCCATTATACTGACCTTCCCCTTCATTAATAGCCAATAAAGAAGTATTATAACTTTTAATTGTTCCAGGCTCTTCATTCAGTTTTTCTGGTAGTTCGGTTCTTGGGATAGTTAAACGACTTTCAAATTCTCTTTCGTTATTCGAGGTAAACGGTACTGTTATTTCTTTCTCATTATAATAGGTCACATAGATCGTTCCATGATCATTTACTGTAGGGATTTTACTTAATTTATAGTTCGTTTCAAAATCTTTCGTATAGTCTGGGTAAACATTAAAAACTTCTGGCTCAGCTTTTAGTTGCATGTAGGGCAGCTCCTCACCAAAAAAAAGATCATAGCCTACTTTTAATGCTTCATTTGGCCGAATCTTTTTTGTTGGTGCACCTAACTGATAGTTAGGATAGACCTTCGTACCAGATGAAACAATATCCCCTGCCTTGTAATCTGAATTTTCAAGACCAGCCTTTCTAAAGTCATCCCCAAAGTAATTGCTGTTCCTTGCTCCGGACAAATCACCAACCATATATTTGGTATAGTCTGATAACCACTTTCCTTTAGAATCTTTTAGCCTAATTGCCAATCTATGTCCTCCCTCATCCTTCTGCTGATAGAAACCACTATTACGAGCTAAAGCAAATACCTCATTATTAGTAAAAGGATTACTACTATATGACATTGGCATATTTTCCAACAGCGCAAAAGTCTTTATCGTATCAGAAAGATTATACATATCCAGCCGTACCTTAAAATTAAAATTCCGATTCAATGACAGATTATAAACATAAAGAATTTCATTTGTTTCATCGAATAATATTTGTTTTATTTTATCGTCTTTTCGCAAAAAGTATTTGGACGTAATAAATGTATTACCAACATTATCACTACCAATACCATAGTCAGAATTATACGATACTCCGTAAATAATCTTTCCATTTACAATCGGAATAGACGAAACTTTCCGACTAAATGGTAGATACCCCGATCCAAATTTATCCAATGCAATAAACCCATTATCTGATTTCATACCATTTATGGACAGATTCCGATTTGCAAAACCAATTTTTGATTCATTCAACGGATTTGTTAAAGTTCCCCGAACAGATCCCAAAGGGATATCTTCCCATTCTTCCATGTCATCCTCTTCAAATACTCCATCAGGAAAAATCAAAACATTACGCGTATACGAGATATTTTGCTCGCCTAAATAAGCTGTAAGCGTCACTTTTTTCGTTCCTTTACTAGCATTTCCCAGCGCAGATTTAGTCATGCGCACATTTATTTTTCTTCCAGAACTTAGTTCCCAAGCTTTTGGTGCTAACTTTTGTTCTAATACCTGAACGATTTGTTGGTCTGTTTTCCCTTTAATTTCACTTTCTCTTACAGAAGCTGAATCGTTAAAACTTATTCCTACTTTTGAATCAACAATAACCGTTTGATTATCTGAGACTATCGTAATCGGAACTTTGATAGTTGTCGTAATTTGTTTATTCGTTTTCTCTGTTATTTTTACATAAACCCAATGAAAACCAACTGTTCCAGTATCAAATTTTTTCACTATTTCGCCGTTCTCATCAACAAACTGATATGTAGCATTCGATGCAATCGTATTATTTATTGTTTGGAATTTTGTAAATAAATTTGTTGGATTACTCCCCAAAGAGAGCGTTGCATTTTGAGCCACGGATACAAATGCTTGCGAATCAGCACCAAAGACAACGACCTCTTTTTGAACAGATGCTTTTTGCTTTTCCTCTCCCGTTCCTACGGTTACTTCGAATTCAGCTTTATAAATTCCAACAGAAGTTGTTACAATTGTCGTTTTGATCGTATCTACTGGAACAGGCGTCCCATCTTCCAATTTCCAAGAATGAACACCAGACTTCTCTTTTACTAATTGTTGTAATTGTTCGTTTGTTTTATTGGCTATTTCATTTGGATACAAAATAATTTTTCCATCTGTATGGGTTATTTGAAGCGCTACTTGATGATTCAATAATAAAGAAGTTCCTAAATCGGTCACAGTGACCGATACGGGAACGCGAATACTGGTTAAATTATAATTTTCTGTAATTTCTACATAGATAGTTTGGAACCCCACCGTTTCACTGTTTGGATTCATTGGCGAACCATCTCGATTCACATATGCATATACAGCTCCGTATTCAGGATGTGGAAGCACACTGTTAGAAAAAAGTTTGGCCCGACCAGCTTCACTGCTAAGATCGGGAAAGGCTTCATTTTGTTTCAGCATCAATACCTTGGGCGTTACTTTTAATCCTTTTTCATTTTCAACTGGCTTTAATCTGTTGACTACATTATCATTCCTTTCAGCCTTAGTTGTAGACTGTTCCATAACTACATCAGAAAGTACGTTGGGCCTCGTGCTTGTATTGGATACCTTTTTCACACCAGCTTCTGATTTTGCCAGTATCGGATTAGTCGCAGTGACTAGAAGTGAAAATAAAAAAACACCAGCGACTGCTAATCCGATAATAAAACTGATTAAACGACCTTTTGAGTAATTCTTTTTTCCATGCATCATTGCCTTCTCCCTTCTTAATTATTTTGATTGTCTGTTCATTATTCTCTTAATGCAACACCTCCTTCAGTCCCCTCTACCTTCCACATGAGGAGATACATGTTAGTGTTGATTGTATTGGCGCTACGAAAAAATCCTTATTTTTTCCTCTTTCCTGCTCTTTTCCTCTTTATCAATCGATTACTTGCAACTACTATAATTAAAACTGGAGCAAACAACCAGATTTTCTTTCGATGAGTTGGTTTATTTTCGACCTGTTGCGAATGAATACGCTCAGCTTCTAATGTATTAATGGAGAAATCTTCGGTCCATGACCAATTACCGCCATTTTTTGACGACACGTTTATCTGCGCGGTGTACTTTCCAGCATTCAGCCCTTTATCTGCTAAATCAACTGGAAAATCGATCATTGAATTAGGTGCCATTCTCATGTCTTTTTTGTAGTATTCAAATAAAGTATTCGACTTATTCGCTTTTCTTATTTGAACCTCTATTGCCATCATTTCTAAATATACAGGCTGTACATTAGACATATTGACAAAAAAATGGCTTTTCTTATCTTTAAACGCTATGTATGTTTTATTTAATTTCAATTCTGGTTTTATATGACTAGTATCCCCCACTCTCAATAACATCCCGATCAAAAAGGCAAATTCATTCACAACGATATCTTTTTTCCCTCGACTATTTATCTCATCAGTATCTATAGGTTGTAATTGAATGCCACCAGCAATCAGCCCATCGGCAACATTTTTCGGTAAACTAATGGCCAGCTCCAAGCGTTGGCTACTTTTGGGAGGAATCACAACCTGTTCTGGTCCCTTGACTAACGCTGTAAACCCATGTTTCAAAGAAGGATCTTTTTTTAGATTGTTTAAACCATATTCAACTCTTCCAATATTGTTGGTTTTGGCTGTATTTAAATTAACTTGTACTGTCAGCTCCTTGTCTAATGAATTATATAGTTTCAACGATACTGTTTGTTTGTTTTCAGACTGTACAGTAAGATCAAAATAACCTAAATTTTTATTCGTTTGATTTTCTGGATAAAGCAACTCATACGACAAACCATTTATCAAATTAGAAGAATCTTGGTTTGCCAAGCTCTTAACTGGTTTAACAAAAAAAACAAGAAGACCTAACACTAGTGCTAAATACGAAAGATACTTATTCATCCACTTTCCCTCTCTAACAAAGCAATCCTTTTTTATGTATTACGTTTTATTTCTGTGAACAATTTATAACAATAACTGTCGTTCAATCTACTTACTTATTTGTGTCAAAACCGTCGTACTTACTCTTAGTACGTGTTATCTAAACTCCAGTCTACACTACCTTTAAATGCTTTCCCGGCAGCTCCTGTTCCTGTAGTAACAGTTAATTTTGTATCCGTCACTTTTGTTGCAAAGCCACCTTTAACAGCATCTGCTTTTGTTTTGGCTATAATATTAGTCGCAGTCGTATTGCCTGCTTCTAACGTTACGCTTTTACCAACAATAATATTATTAGGATCAGAAAGTTTCCCCAAGTTCCCTTCGATCGGGTTCGGTAAAAAGTCATTTGTATCTGGATCAACTTCACCGATATCGTAAGATTGTGGATCACCTAAAGTAAAGGTTAGTTTCGATGGTAATTCTGTAGCTGAATTATCTTTTGACACTAATTTAGATAATGTTGCCGTTACTTTCCAAGCTGAAGTTGTTGAAGCTTTTGTTTCGCCTTCACCTTCACCACCAGCTTCAGTCCCTTGTCTATCATCATTCACGACAATATATTGCTCATCCTCTACAGTATTACTGTATGTAGCGATATTCGCTGTTGCAGCTTGACGACCAAAATCAAATTTAGATGGTGTCCATACCAATGCTAAGTTATCCTTAAATGGTCCTGAGCCTGGTTTATTCGGACCGTCAGTTTCAAAACGAATCCCCAAATCTGTTTGCTCTTTTCCAACTTCTTCTGCATTTGCAGGTTTTGCAAAAATCAGCAATGCTGTTGAAGCTAACAATGTTGTAAATAGTATTTTTTTCAAAATTTAATCACCCTTCTTATTTAACGTAAATAAGATTGACGACAGTTACTGTTATAAATTGTTCACAGAATAATTCAGTTCATCGTTTCTAACCAATGAGCTTGATTTGATCTTTCAGTAATACAAATAGATAAATAATCAGCGCCAGACTGGTGATCGACACCGCCAATAGACTAAAATTAAAGACTAATTCATGTCTTTTTTTTCTTAACTTTCTGACTAAAAAAACATCTCGGGAAAGTGTTACTAGAAAAAAAAGTAACGAACTAGCGACAATTCCTCCTAATATATAAACCCACAAATAATCTAGCATGTGTTCCTCCTATATATTTATACTGTATACCTTACGTAAACTGACAACTCCTAAAAAAATGATCAAGCAAGCCACTCCTAACAGCAATAAGATAAACGAAGTCATCATTTGCCCTAAATGTGGTAGCGCACCATCCGTTGAGATCCCTCCTGGCTTTGTTTCATAAATAGGTGCTTTAGGTTTATCCGGCTCATAAAACTGATTAAATGAAATCCCCGTATCCGTTTTATCTTGATCTGCTAAAACATACGTCACTTGGCTAAACAAGGTAAAAAATACATAAAGCATCATAACTAACGGCCAAATAAAACAAGCTTTTTTCATTCTTATTCACCAGCTTTTCTGTTTATTTTTTTACGTTTTTTCTTTTGGTTCCCTTGTTTTTTTCGTTTAGCAATTCGAACTTTCTTCCATTGTTTTTCCCATTTTGTTCTTCTAAAGACCATTGCAAGCATGACTAAAACAGTTCCTACTATCAAGAAAATCGCCGCACCTTTGATCCAATTAGGGGTAATAATTTTAAACGCACTTTCTTCGTTCATTTTTTTAGCTTGTTGATTCGTTATCGTAAATTCTTTACTAAGTTGCCATTCTTGATAATCATTGGATGCATCCAACTTCAAGGTATATGTACCAGAAGGCATTGCCGCAATTCCCCAATCCATTTCAAAATCAAACGAACTGTTAGGCGCCATACTATAATTTTCTACGGATTTCCTTTTCACTACTTCATCGGTCCCTTTTTTAGTCATTGTGGCTACAATGCTTAAGTTTTCCAATACTTTGGGTTCAGGATTTTGTAGATGACCTAATACCATTTTTTTCCCGCGCTTTATTGAAGCTTTAGCTGATTTTAAATCCAGCTTTTGAGCATTATTAAATTCATCTCCTGATTCAGAAGTAATCAATCCTACTCGATAAGAAAATTCTGTTGAAACGCCACTTTTGGCTTTTTCCTCTTGGTCTAGCGCGAAGACAATTGCCCCCATTTTCACCCCATCATACTTTTCTTTTGGTGGTGTTACTTGGATCTTCACTGTTTTTTCTTCATAATTGCTAACCGTGACATCCGGGGTTGTTATTTTGATCATAGATGTCACCGGTTCTCTTAAGGTCTGATCATAAAGTGTTTTGTCAGCACTATATTCAATCGTTCCTGCATCGCCTGTGATCGCATTGGTTCCATAAATCTTTAGATGAACCTCTTCTTTTTTCGTACTTTTGATTCTAACTTCCAGTGTTTGGGTTTCTCCTGGTGTCGTTTTTACATAAAAATAGCTTTTTGTGGGATCTATTTGGTTGTTTGATTGTACAAGCGTTACTGTGTATCCTAGATTGTCATCACCTGCTGCGAACACTCGATTCTCTTCAAAAAATAGTGAACAAAAGCAAATGAGTAATGCATATATCGCATTTATTTTTTTCATGAAAAAGAGTTCTCCTAACTACTACTATTTATTTTTATTTCATCGTTTGAACAATGATTTCCACATGCCATTCATTTTTTTCGTCATATTTCGTAAACTCTGTTAAGGTATAGCCATTTTTAGAAAAATAGTCTGTCCAATGAGCTAAAAATTCTTCGGCATATTTTTCAGCTGCTTCCTTTGTTGGAAAAGGACCTTCACTTTTAACTAACTCATTTTCTTCGTAGAACTCCTCTTTTTCTTCATACAGATACTTTGTAATGACATAAATAATGTAAACAATCGTTAATGCTGCTATAAATAATAGTAAGAACAGCGGCCAAATAATCGTTGTTAATAAAGCTATTCCATTGATGGCGATAATCAGTAGAAAAACAAGAATTGAAACGTTCATTTCTCTTTGAGAATTTGTTTCTCGCCTATTTTTTATGTAAAACGTCATTAGAAGAAATAGATTAAGTGTCATTAACAAAAAAACAACAAATAAATATTTAAGCAGTTCATCAAAATAGTAAGTTACTATGAACAACAGCTGGATCATAAACCTAGCATTTTTATCCACATAAAATATAGCTTCTTCATAAAACTTGGAAAAGAACATAAAATTAGTGATCCACCCTATTAAAAGGATGAATTCACAGAAATAATAATTTCGATATTTTTGATAATACTTCTTTTTCTTTTTCAACATTTAGCCATCCATTTCTTTACATAATTGCCTGGGCGTCCCCTTTGGACACAAATCTACTTTGATCTTCCTGATGATTTTTATGAAAAACTAGTTATTGCAATACTTTTTCATTGATATCTTTGAAAAAAATATCTTCTTTTTTGGGACAAGTGAGGATATATCCTTTTGTACGAACGATTTCAATTTCAAAATACGTTTGTTCTTTTAGTTTATTTCTAATGTGAAAAATAAAATTCGCTACTCGATATTTCTCAATTGGCTCTCCTGTTGAATTGCCATAGATCACTTCATTAATCTCATGATAAGTCACGACATCTTCTATATTTTGATATAATAGCTCAATAATCTTGAATTCTTTTCTTGTTAGCGTTATTCTTGTCTCATGAACTACCAAACACAATTTTGATGCGTCTAAAAAATGGTCGTGCTCTTCCTTTTTTGGTCCCATCTGATACAACAAGTGGTTTTTATAATTGATTGCATTTTTTATGATCGTTCCAAGATTTTCTATCCCTTGATCGTACGATACAAGCTCTATTACTGAATTTTTGCTTAAATGAGGATATAGTCTGATAAGTTCTGAATTTTGTTCTGAACAAAGAATCCAAATAAATAAAGAGCATTCTTCCTGCAAATGAATCAACCACTGAAATGCTTTGACATAATCTGATGACTGTTCCAAATTGATGACTAGTCCGTCTAACGAGGCGATTTGGCTTTTTTCTGTTACTGTGATTAATGAGCAACTTTGTTCCTCATCGAATGCTTTTTTTATCACCAAAGCTATGTTCTCATTTACGTCCGATTCTTCACCGATATGTAATATACCAATTGTGTTTTCCATGTGGCTCCTCCTGTTTAACTGGGTAAAATTTCGCATTTTGTTAACAAACACGAAACGACTGTATACAGCTTGTTTTATCGCTCGTTCAATGCAATATGACGGCGAACTTGACGGCGTAAACAAAATCAACTAGATAGGATTATTTCCATTTTAGGAGAAAATAATTCCGGAATAATAAAAAACGTACATTAAATGAAACACACAGAACAATCGATCTACGTTAAACATTATAATGTTTAACGTAGATCGATTAACTAATCAAATTAATAGCTTTTCTCTTTTCCGACATAAAAGAATTTATATAGGTATCTAGTGTCATTTTTGTTGACTGATGCCCCAAAAGTGCACTTATTGTAGCTATACTGACCCCTTTTTCTAGGCATCTCGTCGCAAAGCTATGTCTAAGCTGATGAAATCGAATATGAGGCAAATCAACACTTTGACACATTTTCTTTAGCCAAAATGAAATAAGCCGTGGCTCTACAGGTTTACATCCCCCTAAAACAAATGATCCATTGCTATTTTGCTTTTGTTTTGTCAAAAATTGGCTTAAATTTTTAGAGAGCGGAATTGTACGTTTAGAAGTTGTAGTTTTAGGTGTCCCCTCAACGATTTGCGTTTTTTTAGTTGTTCCATTTATAAGTTGAATTCTTTGAATTGTTCGTTTTACTGTAAGAATATTGGTTGAAAAATCAATATCCTCCCACTTCAATCCTGCAATCTCTCCGATTCTCATACCAGTTTCTAATGCTAGTACAACCGCAAGTCCTTTAGGGTGTTTAGAAGCTTTTTCTTTAAGCGTCTTTTGTTGATCCGTTGTAATTGCTTTTATATTATTAAGTTTTTTTTTCGGCAACGTCACATGTTTACAAGGATTTTCTATAAGTAATTCTCTTTTCACAGCAGCAGTAAAGCAAGACACCAAGACTTGATAGACAATTCGAACAGAATTTGGAGATAGATTCTTTCCTATTTTTTTGATCCACTCGTCTAAATTGTGTGTTGTGATCGATTGCATCGGAATATGACCTAAAAAAGGAAGAACATGTTTTATCATCTTATTTGTGTAACTAGCATATGTGCTAGGTTTTAATTGATTTTGTATTTCTTTTAACCAGCAAGAAGCCCAATCATTTAACGTTCCTCGGTACGTAATTGTTTTAAAAATATAATTGTGCGAATATAGTGCTTTCATCGTCAATAACTTTTCTTTAAGATCTGTATACTTTGTATGATAGATATATCCATAAACCGCTCGTCCATCACTCCTTCTTCCTTTTATATATCTACCTTCCCAACGGCCATCTTTTCGTTTATAAATATTTTCTCCTTTTCTAACCATAAAATCGTTCTCCTTCCGTTCTATTTTGACGGCGATTTGACGGCGAACACATTCCGTTCCAAAACACCATTAAACAACGAGATATAAAGTTAAAGATATAAATATTTTTTAAAAAATTATTTCTAACAGTATTGACAAACCGTAAAAAACATTATATTATCGGCATGTAGGTTTAATTATATATATATTTTCTTATTTGTTAACATAACAAGATAACAAATAAGATTAAAATAAAAAACAAATGAAAATATCTTTCATTTATTTTCTAGCTATTATTTTTTTACTTTCTTCGTTTTTTTGATTTTATCTTATAACTAAAAAAGCTCTTTATAAGAGCTTTTTTCTTTTTCAGTGATATAATCCAATTCCTCTAACTTTAAAATTTTCTACACAACACACAGAATCGTTCTCATTTGTTGTGTATTTTATCTTTGATTTAGTTCCATTTGATCTGTCCCCATTTATCTAAGATTAACTTTATATATAGCTAGTCCTCAGTCTTACAGACAATTTCAGCGTTGTAATCCTTATTTAAATCCACTAGTCCTATACAGAGCTAGACCCATTCAGCTATTGGTTTTAAAAAGCTCTCCCACAATTTAAATCCACTAGCTCTATAAAGAGTGAGACCGAAAACAAAAAGCACGAAAGCCGGAACTGCTGCATTTCAATCCACTCACTCTATACAGAGCTAGACTAATTTTGACCAAAAACGTCTAGCTAAAAGGGTAATTTAAATCCACTAGCTCTATACAGAGCTAGACGGCTGTAGAGTTGTATAGGTTGTTGGTGTTGAGCGTATTTAAATCCACTAGCTCTATACAGAGCTAGACTATTATAGGTCTTTTCTACCGTTATAAAATTGTTTATTTAAATCCACTAGCTCTATACAGAGCTAGACATTTATAAAATTTGTTTTGTTTGTATAGTTACTTATTTAAATCCACTAGCTCTATACAGAGCTAGACGGTAATAATAAAAATAACAGTGAGCATAATAATAATTTAAATCCACTAGCTCTATACAGAGCTAGACCTCAAAGTTAACGATACCGTAGTTGTTAAATTTATTTAAATCCACTAGCTCTATACAGAGCTAGACGCAGACCACTTGCTGATAGATAAAGTATACCAAGGTATTTAAATCCACTAGCTCTATACAGAGCTAGACATTTTCTAAATAATTAAACATTTTTAAACCAGCGAATTTAAATCCACTAGCTCTATACAGAGCTAGACACCAATCGTCGAAACGGTTGTAAACGCGCTTCCAATTTAAATCCACTAGCTCTATACAGAGCTAGACCGTGAAAATGACAAAAATAAATGACCTATCGTTATCACTTCATAAAAAAACAACGATGAAAATTAAATTTCAATGAGGAAAACAGACGTTTTAAAACATAATATTGTAAAAAATTGGTGCGGGTCCCTCAGTGTTTTCATGTGCACTTTAGGTCCGCACCACATTACTAATGCTAAAATATCAAAGGACCCTCTATATCGAAGCTTTCTTTTGCACCTATATGTTCAACTTTGTTTTGATAATTATTACCCAATCGATAAATGCGCAAACTATCTACTTCCTCATCAATTAAATCATTCAGTTCTTTCTTCAGCTTCGTCAATTCTGTCGCATCAACTATACACTCAAAAACAGAATTCTGAACACGTCGCCCATAATCTTGACATTTCTTTGCTACTTTCCTTAAACGGCGAGTACCATTCTTTGAACTTGTTGCGACATCGTAGGTTATTAATATCAACATTCAGTGTCACCACTTTCTCATTTATGCTAAACCACAAATCTTTGTAATGACTTGTGCTAACACGCCACTAACAGTATTTTGAAAAAGCTCTGAAAGGAATTCGTTTTTATGACTTCTAATAACTGATTCAAATTTACTAGTATTTTGTTCTTTAGCAGCAACTAAAGCTGCTTGACTTGCCTGTTTTACTGGACTATCGATTTTAATTGATGTTATAACTTTTTCTAACGAGCCTTCTATCGCTTGCCAATCATAGGTTTCTACACTTTCATTTTGTACGGACGTATCCATTTTACTATTTGAGGTAGCAGATTGAATAGAGCTATTTGTCATATTTCCCCCTACATTAAAAGAATGATCATCAGATTGATTGAAGCTTTCTGTAATATGATTGCGCTGAGAGTAATCTTGTTGAACACCAAAGTTTACATTACTGTGATGCCCATTAAAAACAAGCTGATCTCCATTTAAGATTTTTTGTTCCGCTACATTTATAGTATAATCACCAACTTTGCTATTAAACGATGCTTCGATCACTGATTTCACTTCTTCTAAAAACGTTTTTTCTTTAAACATCAAACGGTAGGTCTGACCTGAATTCAAAATAAAGAATAAATAAATTTTATTTTCCGTATATTTCTGATAAATAAAAAATATATATCCTCCAGAAATAAGTAAACCTAACAACCCAATTGATTTAAAATTCTCACTAAATAATCCCATCCATGAGAGCAATAAAAGAAAAATAATTCCCTTTGAGATTTTAAATTTTAATTTCCCGTCATAAATTTGTGAGATGTTACTTAATTGCATCGTCATATCTTTGAATTTTAACAAATTCCCTTTTATCGTCAATTGTTCTGTGACTATCTCTTTATCTGATGTTCCAAAAATTTTCCCTAGTTCACTATTCATAATAATAACTCCTTTTTCAATAAATTATAGTAATTACTTTCCTAACAATTTGAATGCAACTATCACTTCCATAAAAACGGCGGATAACCATCTAAATCTTCTCTTAAAAAACGACTTAACAACAATGCTTGCGTATAAGGAACTAACCCCCAATTGATTTTCTCCCCCAAAAAGGGATGCTGAATTTGTTCTTGCTTTTTTTCTTGCCATTTTTGAAAAAACGTCCGCCTACCATCGTCCGTTAAAATCACAGCGCCACTTTCTTTTTTGACGAAATCCTTTTCAGTTATCATTTTTTTATTGATCAATGTCAAAACAAAACGATCCGCATAAATTCCACGTAATTCTTCCATTAAATCTAAGGCTAAAGAAGCTCTTCCAGGTCGATCTTGATGCATAAAACCAACATACGGATCAAGACCAACTGTTTCTAAGGCTGCTGCACATTCTTGTGCTAACAACGTATACGCCAAAGAAAGCATTGCATTGACATTATCCAATGGCGGTCGGCGGTTCCGCCCATAAAAACCAAAATCACGTTTCTGCTGTAAAATCATTTGATCGAACAAAAGAAAATAGCGATTTGCTGCTTGTCCTTCAATTCCTCTTAATGATTCTAAATCACCAACTTGGCGAATATCTTCAATATATTTTTTTAATTCTCCAGAAATTTGTTTAAAGCGCTCAACATCAACTCTCATCGGATTTTCTCTTGTCATTCGCTCTAACATCCACCGTTGATTGTACAATTTACCAATAATAAAGTGGCGGGCAATTTCCAAGCTTTCTGCTTCACTATCAGATAGACGATATTGTTTTTTCCGCAACGTGACATTGCCAGTTGTGCCACCAGTCACTCGACTGCCAAATTTACCTGTATTTGTTAAGAAGGTGATACTAATGTTTTTTTCAGCACATTTGCGCATCAGAGCTGGACTTGTACCCAAGTAACCTGTTGTTACGATTGACTCTAAATTATGAAGAGGAACTCGACCTAACGTTGCCTCCTCTTTTTTTATCACAATATTTTCACCATCTAAGGCTAGATAGGTTTCAGGAGTCGTAACGAATAATGTATTTAATAATTTTCTCATTCACATAACCTCCGATCTAAATAACCTTTGACCGTTTGTACATTCATCAATTTAGGTAGGCAAATATTTTGTAACGAACATTTTTTGCAGAAATTACCTGTTTTGACTTTAGGTGTGTAGCGTCTTGCCCAGTATTGATGCATTTCAGCTACATTTTTCTTGAGTTCGTCACGTAAAGCGGGCGTAATATCCACTGCTTCTCTGCGTTTTGTTTCATGATAATAAAGATAACCTTTTGGTACTTCACAAACGAGCATTTCTTCTAGACAAACAGCTTGAGCTGTTAGCTGTAAAATATCGCTAAGCTCTTGTTTGGGCTTCCCGTGCTTGTATTCGATGGGAATCGGCGAAAAGGTTCCTGATTCTCCGTGTAACGGTATACCATTTGGATCTTGTACAAATTCCACAACATCACAGATTCCCGTAATTCCTAAAGTTGGTGAATGGATAGGTAGCGCGCGAACAATTAAGCGATCTTTGCGTTTTTCGCGAATCGTCGGCTGATCAGCTTTTTCATGTAAATATTGCCCTTCCAACGTCAATACATTTTCTTGCCATTGTTGTTCAATATGAATCAGCGCCCATTGACGGCGGCAAAAGAGAAAATGTTGAATCCCGGAAATCATTAAATAATCTTGTTCGTCGTACATATTATAGCCCTTCGATGACTGTTAGCTCGATTCCTTCTAATGGTTCAACTGTTACTTTATAATCATCAAATGATTTTGCCCGATCCACTTCAGGTATTTTTTCGATTTTTACAGAACGATGGACTTTAGCCGATGAGGCTTTGCCCATTTTGCTTGGGTGTTCCCACCAGTAGACTTTTTCTACAGCCATACTGCCGTCTGGGCGAGCCGATGATGCGTCATTTTCGAAAAGCGTGGTTAGGGCTTCTTTGATTTTTTCTGCATCAGCTTCGGTAAATCCTGTTTTTTCGGCTAGCTGAACGTTGATGCTGCCGTTGAAGACATAGACTCCAAAGTCAACGAAATGTTTGGTTCCCATGGTGTCAGAGCTTTTCCCGCCACCTTCACTAACTGAATTGACACTTTTGGTGATTTGCATGGTGTTAATGTCGATTGGTTCAAGGCTGACTGCAGTTTGTATGGAAACTGGTCCACGAACACCTACTGAAAGCTCCAACCCTTTAAATGCAAATACCTGTCCGAAGCTACGTGTATCGATCCATGTCTCACAAGCCACTTCACTGAAACGGTTAACGTCTGCTTTCTTTTTATTTGCAGCAATTTTATTTAATTCTTCAACTGAATCTACGCGATCTTTCAAGCTTTTAAGCCCATCATCTGCTCGATCATCAGACTGAACAAAGATTCTTTCTCCCATATCTTGGAGTCGATTACGAATTTTGCGTTTAATTGCTACATCTGATATTTCGCCGAATCCGTCGAAGTTTTGGCGTGGTCGGTTTCCATTTAATGGGTCACCGTTTGGATTGGCGTTTGTTACTGATGTGATTACCTTAAAGTCGATTTTGTGCGTTAAAACTGTCATGATTTATTCCTCCGTTTTCTCTTCTATTTTTTTCTTCAATTCTGCCCGTTGGCTGTAATATCCTAATAAATACTTACCGTCTAATGCTTTATCTGTATAGTGTTCAAGTTCAAAAGAAGCACCAATCTCATCTAATAATTTTTGGTAATATGTCCCTTTTCCTCTTAACCTCGCTTGATAGGGAATTAAATTTTCTTGAATAATTTTCCATGTTTTTAATGGATGATTACTAAACGCATTCATATAGCGAATGGCATTTGTACTTCTGTTAATTCCCGCTTTATATAAAGCGCGTTCTTCTAGAACGTCTGCCACTGCCAACATTCTTCCAAATAAATAATTACGATCCGTTTCATTTTTATCTAAGGCCACACTTTTCTCCTCCTTTTTAAAATCAAAATGCTTTTTCATTACAGCACAAGCAATACTTAGTGTTTTTTCCCATTCCCATTTTTCCATGCTTACAGGATTTGATGCTCGTTGCAACAGACTTCTAACAAGATTGATTGGCATCTTTTTACCATCCACAACGCAAGGAAATAATTCATGGATTGTATTTTTTATTAGGGTGTCACTAGCTCTTGCACCGTAAGCTGCTTCTGCCATATCTCTAAGTGATGGAGCGCCCCAAAATGTGTAGCGTTGTTTCTTTTTACTACCATACGTATGACGCCAAAAACACGTTTGATGCCACGCGTCAATTCGTGTAAAGTATTGTTCTTTTTCAAATGAACGATAGTACAGAACACCCATTCTTCCAGGAGTCGCAGCATCTAAAATCATAATATAAATTGGCTCATGGTAAGAAAGCTTCACGCTATAACCATTCAAGGCTTGCTTAAATAACTCAGAAAATTGTTGATGCGTTGTATCTGGATTTAGTAACATTTCTGCTTCTTCATCTTGGGCAAAAACAGCATCAAAATCAAGAAAATCAGCACTTGATTCTTCTGGATTAGGCACCTCTGTTTCTTTTTTCCCCCAGGTTAAAAAGACTCGCCCATCCAAAATAAATGCTTGTTTACCAATCAGCCATTTCAAAGCATTGTGTCCTTTTTGAGAAACTTCGTAACTAATCGATGCAACTTGATTTTTATCAGTAAAACGACCTTTATATGTGAAATTTGTAGAATCATTTCCTGAGATCAATTTCGCCATATCACCGCCATAGCGTACTTTCGAAGGATGGTTTTCTGTTAGTGGTAACATTTCTCCAGTGACATAATCTAACCCTTCATTTGTCAGTTCGTTTGTATAATAAGCAACAAATGAGTCAATTATTTCTTTATCTCCCCAGAGTGATCGTTTTTCTTTTCCCTTTTCTTGAACAGCAAATCTGACAAAAGAAGTTGATTGTTCCCCAACTACCACACTAAATAACGGTGGCTTCTCACCAAGTTCAGCTTCAAGCTCTTTTGACCATTTGGGGATAAGTTGATGATTCTTTTCAAACATTACATTTTCTTTTACTAAATCTTCAATCAATGTTCCTTTTTCTAAATACTGCAAAACACTTTTAACAACTGGCTGAGAATACTCTGATTCGCACCATGCCAGCAAGTTTTCTATATACATTTGATACGAATTTTTTCCAGCTTTATTCTTTTTATAGACACCACCATATTTTTCAAAGTCACCTGCCACATAGACTAAATTATCATGAATTAAATGTGGCGCAGATGTTGAGCCCGATCTTCCCGCAGACTCAATCGTTACAGGGATCATCGTTTGTGCTTCTTCTTTTGGTACGACATCTGCCTCGTAAAATTCACCCTCTGTCGTTATCGTCACTTCAATTTGTGCATTTTGATAAGCATGAGCAATTGGCAAAAGAACGATTTCTTTTCCTGAAGATGTTCGTTGAACTTTCCCTACTTGGTCTTCATTTTCTTTGTACGTTTGGTACAAGTCATTTAGCCAACTCATTATTCAACCTCCTGTTCCAAAGTTTCAAATAACTGATCGACAGTTTCGATATCTGTTGTTCCAAATACTTTTGCCTGCATTGTTCTAAGTGATCGAACTAAAGTGCATTCTTCTGGACGTTGAAACTTAATGATGCCTTTTTCCATAATCGGACGCCACAACCGAACAGCTAGCTCATCTTTTCCCGTTTCGTCTGGATAGGATAATCCATGCACCATCGTGCCAAAATGTAACTCTCCTTCATAATCGTCATAGTCACCTTTAGCTTTCCCAAACTCAACTGGTTCTACGTAGCCCTGACATTCTCTTGTTCCTAGAAAAATATCTCTCCGTCCGCCAGCTTTGATTGAGCGTTTTAAAATCTGATAATGTTTGTCTTCATTCCAATCTCCTTTTAAATCAGGACGATGTGGATTGAACTCAAAATGGACTTTTACTTCATAAACAGGCTTTTTCAAATACGTATAATACGCCAAATCACTAGCGCTGCTATCGTTGTATTTCATGGGTCGCATGCCTTTGGATTCCATTTGAATCGAGTTCATCACACGAACTTCATCAATATAGTACATAATCGATGGTTTCCAATAAATACTTTCTGTGATTCCTTTTAGCGCTTGATAGGTAGGCACTTGATAGGTCATTTTTTCACCACCCATTTTTGTCAAAGGATCTGTAAAAAGAGCATATTCACCTTCAACTCTAAATGAAATCTGATTTTTGTATCTCATCGTTGCTTCCTCCTTTATGATCAAACTCTTGAAGTTAGATAACATTAAAATCCTAAATAACCACTCACCGCTTCTGCTTCTATATCTATGCCAAACTTCAAATCATATGCATTATTGGTAAGAGCCAAAATATCGCCATTCAACAGTGGATAAATTCCACTACTTGCTTGAAGTTCCATCAATTCGTGCTGGAAGATATTGACCATATATTGCTGCGCTTTTTTCAGCGTTGGCGCATACTCTTCGGGTCTTAGCTCACCATTTAAATCCGCAATCAATTCATTCCCATCTTTGTAAGGAACAAGCACTGATGTCGTTGGACTATCGATGACTTGAAAATATTTTCCTACTGTTTTAGGACTACTTCTAAGAGCCAAAATAGGTGCAGAGCCGTGTGTTCGTTTATAATGTTCCAGCGCATTAGCACCTTCTCCTAATAAACCAAATAGTTCGAGCGATGTCTTTTTAACTGGATAGTTTAATTCATGCTTAAAGCAATCATAATAACGATCAAAATACCGTTTTTGAACATCATGAGAAAGCAATCCCTCTTGATCAAGTTCACTGTTTTCTTTAAGAATATCTAGCGTAATTGTTTGTCCTTGTTTAATCTCTGGTAAATGAGTCAGATTTTCAAGGTCTGCGGAAAGATTAACTAGGTAGACTGGTTGTTGCTTAGTTTCCCCATGTCGATTACAACGTCCTGCGGCTTGGGCAATTGAATCTAAACCAGCCACTGAACGAATCACAGTTTGAAAACTAATATCTACACCCGCTTCAATTAATTGCGTTGTGATACAGATTAGTTTTGTCTCACTATTTTTTAGTTTCTCACGTAATTCATCCAACAAATCTTTCCGATGTTTGGCACACATTGAGGTACTTAAATGATATAATTCAACATCTTCTAATTGTTGTTCTTCCAAATATTGATATAAACTCCGAACAGCTTTTTTGGTATTTAAAATAATCAGCAAATTTTCTTTCTCTACTAAAATGTCTTGACTGAAATCAGCTAATGCTTCAAGCTTCCATGGTTCATCTGTTGTTCGATCAATGACCTCTACTCGTTTAAACTTGGATTCTACTTCTGATAAATCCAAAACCATTTCGCCATCGGAATCTTTGGTTAACGCTCGTCCAACATTTTCTAAAGACGGCTGAGTTGCTGTACACAGAACACTCGTTGTTCCACCGAATTTTTTTAAGAAGTTCAAACTTTCATTAAATAAATGCGTACAATTCGTTGGCACGCCTTGCGCCTCATCAAAAATAATCACAGCATTGGTTAAATTATGAAAACGACGTGGGTTTCGAGTTCCTCGACTGTATATCGTATTTAGAAATTGTACCATTGTAGTAAAAATCACTGGGCTTTCCCAATTGTCTTTCATTAATGCTTGTTTTTGCTCCAGCGCTTCTTTTTCTGCTTCTGATTCTTCGGATTTCCTTACTTTCGTTTCTTCCTGATCCGTAAAAACATTGGAATGATGCTCTAGAATATTTTCTTCATCTTTTAAAATCTCTCGAACTGTCGCAGCGTTCTGTTCGATAATCGTTGTAAATGGCACGACATAAATGATGCGCTCTTTTCCATGCTTGATAGCGTGATTCAAGGCAAATCGAAAACTAGCTAACGTTTTTCCACCACCTGTTGGAATCGAAAGGGTGTAAATTCCTGTCTCTCTCTCTGAAAAAGCTTTACATTGATCCGACATCCGTCCACGAAGTTGATTAATTGGCGTATCCGCGGTAAAAGTTGAAATATATTCTTCTAGGCTTTGACTATAAGATTGCAGTAACTCATCATTTTCATGCTTTTTAAATTTTTCATTTTCTTCAAATAACATCGTATTTGTTCGGTCGGCATCCAGTAAGCAACTATAGATGAATTTCAAAAGGAAAAATGTATCATTTTGTTTGATTCTACTTTTTCCATTTGATTGATAAACTCCTTTCAATTCTTCTATTGCTTCTGACAATAATTGTTGAAATTGTTCCTCTGACATTACTTCTTCAAAAAAACGAAGTTTAATCTGCTCATAGTCCACAACTTCTATTTCCGCTACTCGCCTAAGATAATCAGAAGTTGCTTCTCCTTCTGGTGTAAAAAAATCTTGCAGGCCTCGACTGCTGTGATGAGAAATAATCGCATTCCCCACCAATTCAGCAAAAATATATGAAAATGGATCACGACTATTTTTGTGGCAATAATCAAAAAGAAGCTTACCACCCGCAGTTGAATGATCCACGCTACCACGTGTCACACTTTTCGGATCAACAACAGCTTTTCGCAAATATTCTTGGAATTCGTTGGAATATTTTCCTAAATCATGAAGTAAACCTGCTATATAGCTGACTTTTCTTAATCCAATTTTTGCGCCCCAATCGCCACTCAATACGGCACATTCTAGTAGGTGATCTTTTAAGCGTTGCTTTTCTCCATCTGATTTCCTTACATGTGCGATATACATACTAAAACTCCTTAATTAATTTCTAAATGTCTTAAATAAATTATACCACTTATAAAAAAAAGAACTATCTAAAATTTTGGATAGTTGGATTAATTTTTTAGTTAAAGAAAAAAAGGTAGACTAGTATTAATATTAGCACTAACAAAATAAACAAAACAGAAAGAACATCCCAAAGCTTCTCTGCTATAACTACAACGAGTGCACTAATAGCTACCAACAACAATTTTTTACTTTTATCTCTATTAATCATTTTATTATTACCCTTCCTGCTAAATTCTGATACTAAACACTGAATTGAGCATAAAAATATTTACTAGTTTAGCGTACTACATTAAAACTACTTAGTCAACTATTTCTTCCTTATTAGTTAAAATATAAATAATGTGTTATAATTTAAATAAGTTTTAGAACCTGTCACATTTTAAATGTGTGGATTGAAATAATTCTGTGTTTAGTACCTAATGATAATATCAGCCCAAGTTCTGGAATTTGGGCTGGTTTTCATTTATCTAATTAAATCCGTCCTCAATAAATAAAGCTATAAAGAAAGAAAAACTTGACTCCATCTTTCTTTTCATGTATCTTATAAGTAGAAAATAACGAGCATGTAGATACACCAAAGACCCCATCACTTTCGAGGAGTGATGGGGTCTATTTTGGCTTTCAGCCGCTTTCTAGTCCTGCCGATTATCAAGTCAATGTTTGAATAGTCCTACGACTACTCCAACAATAATCGGACCAATGATTGTGGAAAATAAAACAAGCATATAGATACACCTCCTTTATGCGATTAGTATCGCCATCGCAAAAGAGAAAGCGACCACTTTTAGCATAGCAAAGGTTTTGTTTCTCGCTAGCTTTTCTTCGTAATTAATTCTGCTTTTATCAAATTTGTCCTATTCTTAAAACTATTTTGCCCATTTTCATTAATTTTGACTTCGCAGAAAAAAATCCTCAATTTCAAAAAAATGTTGTTATTTTTCCTTATATATAAGGAGCATGATTTCCGTGTTATTTAATGCCTTACCACAAAAAAATCCATTGTGAATCAGTCACTCTTTATGTATAATAAAATGCATAGGATAGAAATAACTAACATTAAAAATAAATAAATTGGCTCTTCGTGGTCTGGCGCCAACCAAACCAGAAGCCTTGTTTAAACAGCAGTATCTGTAAAACAACTTTGCCAATAGCGTAAGAATCGATCTATTTTTTGTTGGACGCTTCTATAGTGACAACACATTTTATAGTTTCTTTATCTTGCCTATTTGTAAACGATTACAGGTCATCTGTGGATCGTCTTTTTTTATTTCTATCCTACAAATTTTGAGAAAAAGAAAAATAGGCACTTCATTGTTCGGCGCCAACCGTTCAATGAAGCCCTGAATAGAAAGCAGTATCTCTCTATCCAAGTTGCCCATTTACCAGTACCGTAGTACCAGCTTCTTTATTGTACCTAATTCTTGTAAGAATTTCTAGACACTTTTGAAATTTTTCTCCGAATACTCAAAGAAGTTCCAGACATACTAGTCATAATCCAACAATAGAGACGGACAGCTTTAACCATTTTCTTTTGCTCTACATACAAAATCAAACAAAGAGAAAAGAAGCATTCCCATGAAAAATTCCGTCATCTGCATCAAAACTGTCCCATATCAAGAGATTTTAAACCTTCGGGATTCACTCGAACGTTTAGAATCCTGGAAAGAACCGCTGGAAGTTCTGGAAAAGTATTTTACCAATCCCACTACGCCAATCAATAAAAAACAAGTAGTCAAACAATACTACGCTAGTGCAAAATTGTTTGAAACCTTTCATAAAGAGTATGCACTTTTGATAGCCGAATCGCAAAATCAATTAGCGAGTATTACACAAAATCAAAAGATCTAATCAAAAAATAAAAAGGAACACTTTTTGCGTACTTTGTTATTACATGGGGCAAAACTACTTTTAATCAATATGATCAGTACCAGCATTTCTCAGTTCTTGTTTTATTGCTTCATAATAACCTAACTTGTAAAAGTTATACCATTGTTCTATTTCTTTCTCAGGCTTTACTTGAAGTGCCAGCAAAATTTCTTTTGCAAACTCTAAATGCCCAGTGCCATTGGCTGTAATCAAGTTATCTACTCTTATTGCTTGGACTTCTACATACTGGTTGGCACCCGTATAGTTCGCGCCAGCATAATCTTGCAAGTCTTGTAATTGGTTGCTCGTATGTTTTTGATCATTTAGTAAACCAATACTTCCCAAATAAACAGTCGCATCACAAATCGCTGCGATCACAGCGCCTTGTTGTTTTGCTTTTTCTACTAAAGCATCGACTTCTTTTGCTTTATCCGAGCGCCAAGACTTTCCGCCAATTAAAACCAGCGCGGCAAACTCTTTTTGACATGCTTCAACAAATGTATAGTCTGGCAATGTAGAAAAACCGCCCATCGAATGAATGGCTTGTTTTTCATTTGACACTGTTTTAACCGTGAATCCTTCTAGTTGATTCAACTCAGCGGCAATTGAGGCTGCTTCCCAATCTGCATATTCTTCTAATAACACAAAAAGTACTTCTGTCATGTTTTATTCCTCCTCGTATAGTGACTTCATCATACAACAGAAGTGTGACAACTGGTTGTCAGCTTTTATAAAGAAAATACATTTGTTCAATTTTCGATTTGACTGCTTCAACGATTATCGGCGGTTCAATGACTCGTACCTTGTCTTGGAAACGTAAAATGAAATCCACTGTTTTTTCCTGATCGATCAATGGAAACACGATTGTTCCAACAGCTGAGGCTTTATCCTGTTCCTCAAAAAATTCTGCGCCAAGTTTGTCAATCAAGTATAATTTATCCTTTTGATCATACGTTAAAACCACTTGTTGACTTGCTGGCAATACCATCGCTTCTAGATAATCATTTTCCGAGTCAATAGTCAGCTTTATAGCTTCTAAGGGTCTAGGCTCAAATCCCTCATCTAACAACTCATATGTTTGAATCCTAGTCAGTTTAAACAAGCGAAATGCCTTTCTTTTTAAGCAAAAACCATAAAGATACCAATGGGAGGCTTTAAAAACAAGTTTATATGGTTCTACTTTTCGCTCCGAATAGCCTTTTTTGGAATGATACTGAATAACAATAATTCGTTGCATTGCTATTGCTTCTCGTAAATCATTTAGTTTATTCTTACCTTCGTTAAGTGTAAACCACGAGGATAGATCGATCAATAAATCGCTTTGTGGTTGCTGCAAGCTTGTAGTTGGTGCAATTTTTGCTAGTAAGGGACTGATGTCAGAGGATGATGAGATACTTTGAATCGCTGAAAGGCCAGTCAAAATAGTCGAGATATCTTCGGTTGAAAAAATATGTTTACTCACTTTATACCCCTCAACTATGCCATAACCGCCACGAATCCCTGAATAAGAAATAATCGGAATCCCTGCTAAATTTAACGTTTCAATATCACGATAGATAGTTCGTTTAGATACTTCCAATCGTTCAGACAATCCTTTGGCAGTCATTCGGTCATTTTCGGTTAACAAATTTACTAGACTGAGTAAGCGATCGATTTTCATATTTTCTCCTTTTCATTGCATATATACGTAATAAAAAAGGAATCTATTTGCTCAATGCTCATTGATTCCTTCTTTCTTGATTTTTGTATCATCATTATACTGTGTAATTTCTTACAGCACAATTCAATCTATGTATTAAACGTGTCAAAATCGGGTTTATATACGTTTTTCTACAAAATTATATTATCTTTCAAAATATCCATATCCGTAATCACAATCTTCCGATCTTGAATCTTAATCGCTCCTAAATCCTTCAGCTGCTGCATCATGCGATTGACACTACTAGCAGAAGTGATTCCGCAAAAATGAGCAATCTCTTCATTGGTGACCACAAAATCAACCAATAAGCCATCTTCTATCTGCACACCAAACGTATCATACAACTCATAAATCTGCGTGCAAACAGCACCAAATTTTCCATTCATCAACATTTGCTGCATCTTCTTCATTGAATACATCAAGCGAACACGATAATAATCTTTCACATACATCTGCAGTTCTTTGCTTTGATTGATATCCTTCCAAAATTGAACTCGATCGATTTGATATAATTCTGCCTGATCTGATTCAATTCGAATATTAAATGGTGCATCGATAAACTGAGAATATTCATCCCTCAATAAAGAAACGATCTCCAAACTATTGATATATCTCAAATTGAACTCTCGTCCATCAGGAGAAATCACACTGGTTTTGATAATACCGCTCTTCAAAATATATGCATAACGATCCTGTAACCCTTCATATGTAAGATAGGTTCTTTTTTTCTTCACTACTATAGGAAATGAATGTTTATCTAAGTATTCTTGTAATACATGGCTGTCCATTAGTTGGCTCCTCATCGTTTTTTGAAAATTTTCTATACAAATAATTGCTAGTCTTATTTAAAAGGATAACACATCGAAAAACAATAACAAATGTATATGACTTTTGTTGTGTTTTTTTGTTAATAGCTTTTTTTAAAAACAAATCCGCATTTTTTTTCATGACTTTTTTCGTATAGTATCTATACAACTGGCTTTCAGAAAAGAATTGTAACTTGCAATTTAAGCTTATCACAACAAGAAAGAAGGAACTCTCTAAAATGACGGAACATTCAGAAGAAAAATTATTTAACAAAGGCTTTATCAGTATTACATTGATCAATTTTGTGGTCTATCTCGTGTACTATTTATTGATGGTGATCATTGCAGTAATTGCACAAGATACGCTTCACGCCTCTTTAGGTCAAGCAGGTCTTGCTTCTGGGATTTATATTATCGGCACTTTAATTGCTCGTTTATTCATGGGAAAAATGTTGGAACTACTTGGTAGAAAAGCTGTTTTGCGGTATGGTGCCTTGTTTTACCTTATCACAACGATCGCGTATCTTTATATTCCTAGTATTGGCATTCTTTACCTTGTTCGTTTGTTGAATGGTTTTGGCTATGGAACAGTTTCGACAGCAACAAATGCGATCGTAACTGCTTATATTCCAAAATCAAAACATGGTGAAGGCATTAATTATTATGGATTAAGTACAAGTTTAGCTGCGGCGATTGGTCCATTTATCGGAATGGTTTTATTAAATACAATGAGTTTTTATTTTATTATTTTGTTTTCGATTGTACTAATTTTCTTGACTACAATTGCTTGTTTTATCTTCCCTGTAAAAAATATTCAATTAAGTCCTGAACATAAAGCGAGTTTGTCTCGTTGGACGTTTGACAGTTTTATTGAAAAGAAAGTGTTATTTATCTCATTTATCGCCTTTTTGATGGGTCTTTCTTATTCCAGTGTGTTATCGTTCCTTTCTTCTTATGCTAAAGCGATCGATCTTGTCGGTGCAAGTTCCTTTTTCTTTGTCGTTTATGCCTTAGTCATTACAGCTACACGACCATTATCTGGGCGGATTTTTGATGCGCGAGGTGAAAATGCGGTTATGTATCCTAGTTTTATTTTTCTAACTGTTGGTTTGTTGTTCCTAAGTATGACTACAACAAGCTGGATGCTACTTGTTTCTGGTGGTTTGATTGGATTAGGATACGGTACATTTATGTCAAATGGACAAGCCGTTTGTCTAAAGGCCAGTCCTACCAGTCATCGTATCGGAATTGCTTTGTCTACTTATTTTATCGGGTTAGATTTAGGACTTGGTGTCGGTCCTTATCTTTTAGGTGAGTTGCGTACTATCTTGTCATTTTCAGGTTTGTATATGGTCGCTAGCAGTATTCCAGTCATTTGCATTGTTCTTTATGCGCTATTTTATCGATCAAAAGTGATTGTTCACGATAGCTTTTCAGCAGAATAAATACAATATAAAAAGGAGAATCAGGATGAATACAGATGAACGTATGTTAGAAGTTTTACAAAAAACATTAGTAAAAATCGAAGAATTAAATACACGTCTAGGTCATATTGAAAGTGATCTTACGTCTATAGATACCTATCAAACCAATATAGATCGCTATGCTCGAGAGATCGAGCTAGCAACTGAAAATAATAATATCATGTGATAACAAACCACAGGTAAACTATAGATAGTAAACAAGCGAGTAAAAAATCATGCCTCCGTAGGATTTTTTACTCGCTTGTTTGTGTATTACATCCCATTGTATAATTCCACTAATATCATTACTTAAACATTAAAATTAAATAAAAAAAGATATAATTTGAAAAAAATTTCACAATTTTTCAAATTAAACCTTGGATTATATCAATAGAAGTATTATCATTCATTGAGGGAGGAGGAACAATCTATGAAAAATTTTTTTATGAAGAAAAATGATCAGCAGAAATTTGAGATTTTTAAACTGATTCGCTTTAGTCAAGAGGGAATTTCTGGCTATTCTATTTCCAAAAAAATAGATCTTTCTTTGAACCTTGTTTATCGAAAAATTAAAATGCTCAGTGATGATTTAAATGAATTATTTGAACCTGGTGATGTTTGTATCGTAAAAAACGATGTGCTCTACACGATTGTTGTAAAAGACACTTTAAACGTCAGCTTTGTCATTGATACGTTAAGACTACACTATATTCAACAATCACATGAATATTTGATTTTCCGAACCGTATTATTGAAATACTACACGAGTGTCGAAGCCTTATCTCAAGACATCAATTTGAGTATCGCGCACACTTATAAAAGCTTGACCACCATCAACAAAGCATTAAATAGTTTTAAAATCGAACTAAATTTCCCTGGTGATAATACACAAGTTAATTTTGAAGGAGCAGAAATTCATATTCGCCTTTTTCTTTTCTATTTTTATTGGAATGTATTTAAAGGACTTGTTTGGCCTTTTAGAAAAACGCTAGAGCATATGGAACATATTGAATTACCAATAGAAAATATTCCAGATTCACAACAAATCCGTCTAAGATATTTTCAAGCTTTAAGCGCTTGGCGCATTCGCTATAGAGGGGTTCTCGTACACATTGAACCAGATTTTTTAGCTATTATTACGTTACTTAATAAGGTACACCCTATAACATTTTCACTTGACTTAGCTATTTCTGGAGAAGCGCTTGTTCAGGAAGAATGCTACTTTGCCTTTTTGTGTCGAATTTTTATATATGATATTGATACCCATGATCAAAAACTAGAAACTGCTGAAGTATTTATTCAATCAGATTTACCGCTTGCTAAGAGCTGCACATTTCTTCTGGACAGTGTCTACAAAGCGTATAACGTGACACCAAATCGTCAGGAGTATCTTTTTTCTTATTACTCCCTTTTGCTCGGACTAACTTCTATTACGTATTTACAAATTGATAATGCTGATTTACTTGAAAATGATCAAAATATTTCAAATCTAGGTCATGAATTTGCTGACTTTCCTCAGATGGAAGCAGAACTTGCCGCACTTGCTAAAAAACTATTTTCCGAAGATCGTTCGTTGCAATCATTAGAGTCAAAAGGCTTTTTAACCTATATCGTTTACTTATTTTATTTCATTTTAGACAGTTCTAAAAAAACAGAGACATTAAATATTTACGTTCAATATTCAAAAAACCACTTTACTACAGAGGAGATCAAAAATAGTCTCTTGACGTTCTTTAATCCAGAATTGATTCGTTTTGTTTCAAATATCGAAGATTCAGATGTTCTTATTTCGGATTGTGACGAAAAAGACTATCCTAACAATGATTTTTTTTATTTTGAAAATCCAGTAAATACAAATGATTGGCATGCTTTGATCAATTATATCAACAATAAAGCGTATAATAAGTGTTTTTATAAACAGTTTTAGCTTAAAACAATAGAACCTGAATAAACTGGGAGGAAAAAGCAACTACTACGTTACGTTGTACATCACTACGAACGAAGTGATTCGATGCAACACGCTACAATGACAGTGAAGGAGACCGTCTTTTGTAGGGACTCGAAGTCCATGAGGTAATGATCGATCTTCCTTTCACTCACTACTATAGTCCTAAAAAAGAAAATAGAGGGTAATTTCATCCATCGATGAGTTTACCCTCTATTCTTAGTAATTTTTTTTAGCTTTAAAATGCTGGTGTTAACGTGTCACTGTATTTTGTTTCCAATAATTCTCGCACTTTGTCACTTGTCATGGCTTTTTTCAGTGCTTTGATTTTATCTGAATCTTTATTATCTTCTCTAGCAACTAAGCTAATTGCAAAACGATCATCAACTTTTTTCTCTAATAAAATCGCATCTTTTGGTGTTAACCCGATTTTGGCAATATAAGTTGGATAATTGTAAACCATTGCGATATCTTTTTCGTTGTAGGCTTCTGCTAAATTTAATAAATCGACAGATACCCATTCAAAGTTTTTCGGATTTTCTACAATATCTTTGATCGTTCCATTAAAACCGACACCTTTTTTTAATTTGATCACCCCCGCATCATCTAAGATCGCTAATGCTCGTCCTTCATTAGAGACATCGCTTGGTAATGCAATTTTAGCCCCCTCCGGAAGAGCATTGATCTCTTTGTATTCTTTCGAATAAAAACCAACTTTTGCATTGTATATTTTTTGTACAACTACTAAATTACCCTTCTTTTCTTCATTAAATTTTTGCATAAATGGTTCATGCTGGGCAAAATTCGCATCAATTTCTTTGGCATTCAGCAACTCATTATACTGAATATTATCATTGACTTGAACTAATTCTACTTTGTAGCCATCTGCAATGTTTTTACCTGCTAGTTCAACTACTTCTACGGTTGATGGAATATGGGACGCCACCTTGATAATCTGCTCTTCTTTTTTCTGTGAACCTGCTGTTTTTTTCTGTCCACCACACCCTGCAACCACTAAACCTGCAACGACTAACATACTAATCAATAATTTCTTTTTCATCTTCTTGCTCCTAACTATTATTTTTTATTTATTTTTTTTGCTAACCAACTACCGCTTACTTGAATAAAACTAACAAAAATGATCATAAGGACAATTGCCGTATACATTACAGTATATTCATACCGTTGATAACCATAGCGCAATGCAAAATCGCCAACACCACCGCCACCGATCACACCCATAACCGTCGAATATGAAACCATACTGATAATAACCGAGGTCAAGGCCAATACTAATCCGGATCGTGCTTCAACATACAAAAAACGAAAAATCAATTGCCCCTTCGTACTTCCTAAGGATTGGGCAAGTTCTAAAATATCGTTTGGCATTTCCAATAATACTTGTTCAACAAGTCGGGCATATAATGCAACAGCGACAAAACTTAGAGGTAAGGATGCTGCATAAGTTCCAAATGCGGTCCCTAATACCAAACGAGTAAAAGGGATCAAGGCTACTACAAACAATAAGAATGGAAATGAGCGCACAACATTAATGTACCCATTTAACAAAATTCCTATCCAATGGTTGGCTTTTGTTGGTAATTTTTTGGTTAAATAGACAAAAGTCCCAAGCGGTAAGCCAATAACAATGGCTGCAATTATCGAGATCAAAATCATAATGGCGCTTTCTGACAAAGCTTTGCTTAATTCAGGGAGGTAGTAGCTAATTTTATCGATATATTCAGTCATCATCCTAAACTCTCCCGAACTCTTTCATAATAAGAACTAAATTGTGGCTGTTGCTGTCCCTTTTGAATTTCAAGCGTTTCTACCACTTTGCCTTTTTCTAAAATGGCCGTCCGATTGCACAATTGTTTGATCAAGTTCAATTCATGGCTGACAATGACCATCGTGGTCCCAAATGTTTGATTGATCCGCCGCAATAATTCCAAAATATCATACGCATTTTGTCCATCCAATGCCGAAGTCGGTTCATCACAGAGTAACATTTCTGGTTTGGTAATCAATGCCCGTGCAATCCCTACACGTTGTTTTTCACCACCACTCAATTGCCTAGGATAATGATTTCCTTTATCTGATAAACGAACAAATTCCAGAACTTCTCGGACTTTTTGTTGATCATACGCTTTATTCAATCGTAAAGGCAAGGCGATATTTTCATTCACGGTTTGATTGTAGAGTAAATTAAACTGTTGAAAAATCATCCCAATTTTTTTTCGACTTTTTCGTTTTTGGGTGTCGTTTAACTGCATTAAATCTGTTCCAGCAATTTTGATTTTCCCTTGGCTTGGCAACTCCAACGTATTGATCATACGTAACAATGTTGACTTACCCGAACCACTCTCACCGATCACACCAAATATCTCATGATCTTGGATTTTTAAATCAATATGATCTAACGCTGTAACGGCTACTCCATTATGACTATAAAATTTTGAAACCTGTTCAAATGTAATCATTTTATATCCTCCAACTTAGTCAACTAGCAACTGAACAAATTCGTCTTTAGAAACATTGGCAAAATAATCGTCGATCTTGATTGGCTCCAATACTTGCTTGATTGCTTCTTGTTCATATTGACAACCAACCAATAAATTAGCTATTTCCTGCGTATCTTTCTGACTAAAATAATCCCCATAAATCGTGATTGCTGTAATCAATTCTTTTTCGACTGAAATATTTGCTTCTATTAAGCCACCTTTGAACTTCTCTTCTCTTTTGATCGTATACTTCGGTTCTTCTCCAAATACCCATGCATCATTTGCATAAATATCTGTGACCAATTGATCGATTGCCTGCTCATCAGTATGTGTCAAATGATATTCTTGCATTTTGATAGCATCCATCGTCTCAGCATTAAAGAGATGCAGCAATAAACGATCTCTAAAAGCTTCTGTCGTAATCTCCTGATATTCTTTCGCTAGATAAGGCTTAAGATTAGTCACTCGACTTCTAACAGATTTGGTGCCTTTTGAAGCTAATTTCTTTTCAGAAACAGTTAGGACTCGACTGACTTCATCTAAATCGACATCCAGCATCAAGGTACCATGAGAATACATTTTTTTATTTTTAATATACATGGCATTCCCTGAGAATTTTTTCCCATCAATCATTAAATCATTGCGACCACTAACTTCAGCTTCCGTTGCGCCCATTTCATGTAAAGCATCAATAATTGGCTGTGTAAAGCGTTTGAAATTACCGAAAGAATCATGTTCCGCATTCACAACAAAACTAAAGCTTAAATTGCCTAAATCATCATAGACTGCACCACCACCAGATAATCTTCTCGTAATCACAACCTGATGTTCCTTGGCATACTTCAAATCAACTTCAGCGCGTACATTCTGATTGCGTCCAATAATCACACAAGGTTTTTGGATATAAAATAGGACAAGTGGTTCATCAAATGTTCGCTCATTCAACAAATACTGTTCCGTCGCTAAATTTCGACGAATATCATGAGAGGGCATCATAACATAATACATTTTATTCCTCATTTCTATAAAAGTGCTTTCAATAAACCGTCTGAAAAATTCTGATAATTCCAATAACAGATTTAGTCTATCATCCCTGATTATAATATTACATATATTTGCTCAAAAAAGCTTTATATTATAGGAAAAAATGATATTTTATATAACAGAATTTTGAATTTAAGACAGTTTTTAGTACACAAAAGTATTTCGGTGTCTGTCATAAACAAGAAGACTTCAATCAAAAATTTCCGTTTGGAAAACAATTGATACATAAAATCGCGCAATAATTTTTGTTGAAATCCGGCAAAAACAATACTTCTGAACCTAGACTGTGCATTGACTTCACAACAGCAAATGATCGATGAAAAAAAGGGTGTGAAACAAAAGTGAAGTTCACTTTTGTTTCACACCCTAAACCCGAATAAACGGCGGGAGCAGAAGTATTCAGCCTACTTTTCAGACTAGGCACTGAAAGTCGGATTTTGGGTAATGATTTCTTGATACCACTCAAACGATTTTTTCTTCTTTCGTTCCAAAGTTCCTGTCTGATCATCATTTTTATCGACGTAAATAAAACCATAGCGTTTTTTCATTTCGCCAGTCGTTGCACTAACTAAATCAATCGGTCCCCACATTAAATAGCCAAAACAATCCACATAATCTTCTACGATCGCTTTTTCCATCTGTTCTATGTGTTTTTGGACATATTCAATTCGATAATCATCTTGAATTGACCCATTTACTTCTAATTGATCCACCGCACCTAAACCGTTCTCAGTAATAATGATCGGCAATCCATAACGTCTATATATATAATTTAGCATATACCTTAATCCAATCGGATCAATCGCCCAGCCCCATTTACTTTGTTCAAGGTAAGGATTTTGAACACCACCGAATAAGGTCTCTTCGTTGTTATCATCACCTTCATAGTGCGCCACACTAGAAGAATAATAGTTTAATCCTATAAAATCAATTTTTCCCTCTTCAAACGCTTGTTGATCTGCTTTAGAAATCTCCAATTCAATTCCTTGTGCGCTGTATTCTTTCAATTTGTACTCTGGAAATTTTCCCATACACATAGCATCTATCTGATAACATTCCCGATCTGTTTCTTTCAAAGAATTCATGACATTTTGTGGATCACAATTTAAAGGATATGCTGGTGTCAATCCAAAGACACAGCCAACCTGGTTTACAGGATCAATTCTACGCGCTATTTTAACAGCTTTTACACTCGCTAATGTCATATTATAGCTAATTGTCGCCAGCGTCTGTTTTTTATTCTCCATTTCGGTGTATTTCAATCCTGCAATAATGTAAGTAAAAATATCTGAAGCTTCTGTTTGGGGATCAATATGGTTCATTTCATTAAATGTCACCCAATAATGGACCTTTCCTTTTAGTGCTTCAAACATCGTTTCACAATACTTTAAATAAAAATCAACGACTTTCCTACTCGTCCATGAACCATATTCTCTGACTAAATGAATAGGCATTTCAAAATGATATAACGTAACGATCGGGATGATTTTATTTTTTAGCAACTCATCTACGACATTTTGGTAAAACTGAATCCCTAGTTGATTGGCTTCTTCTTCATCTCCATTAGGATAAATCCTTGACCAATCTATAGAAATACGCAACGCTTTAAAGCCCATCTCAGCAAATAAAGCAATATCTTCTTTGTATCGATGATAAAAATCAATACCATCATGAGATGGATAATAATTATCAGATTCGATCGTTTGACAAATTTTGCGCGGAGTTTCATAACTACCCTGTGTGACCAGATCCATGATCGCTACTCCTTTGCCATCTTTGTTCCAAGCACCTTCGCACTGATGAGCAGCAATACTACCGCCCCATAAAAATTCATTTTTTTTCATTGTATTTTCTCCTTAAATTAAAAGCGTAGCATTAGCGTGCTAAGCTAGACATTATAAAATAACAGTTAAGCATTCATCATCAGCAACCACATTTTCTCGTGCTACTGGAACCACATCTAGATAGTCCATAGTATTTGTAATAACCACAATCACTGTTGGATCATACCCTTTTGTTTGAATTTCTGCAAAATCAACAGTTGATAGTAATTGGCCTTGTTTTACACTATCCCCTTGTGAAACGATCGTATCAAAATATTTTCCATCAAGTTCAACGGTATCAATGCCGATGTGGATCAATACCTCTACTCCTTGCTCCGTTTTGATACCGATTGCATGTTTCGTTGGAAAGACAGCTGACACTTCTCCTGAGACTGGTGCAACGATTCGATTATCACTTGGAATAATACCTAACCCTTTCCCTAATGCGCCTGTTGAAAAGGCTTGATCCTTGATTTCACTCAAAGGAACTATCTTTCCCTCTACAACTGAAGCAAGTGGGACCTTCTTTAAGGTAGCTAGCTTAGCTTGATCGTTTTCATTAAGCGATTCTTTTTTCTGTCCTTCTTTTTCTTCTTGGGGAATTCCTAAAATGTATGCTGCAATTGCCGCTGTAACAAAACCAACTACAACACTGATGATCATAAAAACCAAGTTAGAGAAATCTTGATTATCTGCATAAGATGGTAACCCCATCAATCCCCAAACGATAGAATATGTTTTGACATTCATTAATCCTGCAAACAATCCTCCGATTCCGCCTCCGATCATGACTGCTACGAACGGTCTTCTATATTTAATAAACACACCATAAATAGCTGGTTCCGTGACCCCCATCAAAGCACTGAAACTAACTGTTCCAAATAATTGTTTTTGTTTAGAATCCTTTGCTCTTAAGAAATAGCCCAACATCGCACCAGATACTGCTAAATCAGATATCGTCGCTGCCGCTAAGAAGATTGGATCATAGCCCATTTTATTCACAAAATTCAACGCTAATGGCATCATAAAGTTCCCTGCACCCAGCATAATTAAGAATGGTTGAAGTGCCGCATATAACATCACAACGATCCAACTGCCAAACGTGTTATGCAAAACTTCAAAGAACCAGCCAATACCATCACCGATCCAAATACCGATCGGCCCAAAAATCAATAACGTCACTGGCAGACAAATCACCATGATTAGTAGCGGATTTAAAAAATACTGCAAAAACTTAGGAACATATTTCTTTAATAATACCGTTAATTGTCCCATAAACCAAACGGCTAAAATAATAGGAATAAAGGAGTTTGCATAAACCATCTGCGGCAATTGAATACCAAAAATGCTTAGGCCTGCTACGTCATTGATTGAGCTTGAAACAAGTGTTGCAGCTAATGCCACAGCTAAATAGGGACTTGCTTTTAAGCGTTTTGCACAAGACATTGCAATCAAAATAGGTAAAAAGAAGAATACGGCTGAACGAATCGAATCTAATAATTGATAAGTTGGGCTGTCTGCTGAAATTAGTCCTGTAATTGAAAATAAGGATAAAAATCCAGCTAACAATCCAGAGGCAATAATTGGTTCGATTACTGGTGTCATTGTTTCAGAAAGTAGATCCATTGCTGCTTTCAGCGGATTTTTTTTCTCGTTTACTTCGGTCTCCTCATTTGAATTTGGTGCAATTCCCAGCATACTAATCAATTCGGCATGCACTTCACTAACATGAGTACCAATAATAACTTGATACGCTACATTATTGGAAACAACATCGATCACACCATCGAGCGCTTTTAGTTCTTCTGTCTTCGCTTTTGAACGATCTTTTAGGGTAAAACGCAAGCGAGTCATACAGTGAACGACTGCTTGAATATTGTCTTTTCCACCTATCAGGCGGATGATTTCTTCATTGAATGATTGATATTTCATTGTCTTATGTCCTCTCTTTTTGACTCCGATTCGTCACTCGATGGATATGGAGCATAAGATAGGTTTCTTCATCGACCGTTAGATCACAGGCATACTTTTGCTGAATATAAACCCTGATTTTCTGCACACATTCAAACGAATCGTTGTACATCAACTTGATTTGTTCGTTCAAGATCGTGTCACTTTCTTCATCACTATTTTTAGTCATGATTCGTTGAATAAAATATTGCAAATGGGTCATCAGCCTCATATAATTCATAGAGCCTTCGTCTAACTTGATTTGAAAATGGTACTGAATGATCGATAAGATATCTCTTAAACTTTCCATCGAACGGATCGTTTCGTCTAGATTATTCTTATCCTCTTGCAGATTGACAAAGTGTAACGCAATCGAAACAGCTTCATCTTCTGGAAATGTCAGTTGAAATTGTTCATTGATCAAGTTCAATGCATACATGCCAATGTCAAAATGTTGTGGATAAAATTTCTTTACTTCCCAAGTCAATGGGCTGCGAATAAATTGTCCTTTGGCTGCACGTTTCAATGCAAATTCAATGTGATCCAGTAAGGTCAAACTCAAATAATCATTTGATTGTTCACTTAACTTTTCTTCTCCGTAAGCAATGATTTGGTTAATTAAAGTAATGTGATTAGCATCTGAATGAGACAGCAAATAACTAAAATGTTCTAGCATATCATTTGAATCTAAAACATAGGTCTTTTCGATTTCATTTTCATGAATCACTTGTCCCACTTTTTTTCTAAAAGCCAATCCTTTGGCATAAACAATGACCTCATTATCTCCTCTGCTTACGATCGCTACATTGTTGTTTAAAATTTGACTTACTTTCACTTGATTTACTCCTTTCCAGAAAAAAAACTCAAATTACCCAGGAAAGGACATTCCTAGGTAATTTGAGTTCTGCCTGCTTTAATCAGTAACATACTCTATAAAATGACTGCTTCGTCATTCATGTTTTTTTTCTTGTTTTTAGTATAATGCATTCTAACTCAAGATGCAACGCTTTCATAAGATTTACGTTTAGGGACAATCGTTTAGCTTAGGTCTGCTCCATTTGTTTCAATTACTTTCTTATACCAATAGAATGAGTCTTTGCGAGAACGGTCTAATGTTCCTTTGCCTTCATCATCTAAATCAACATAAATAAACCCATAGCGTTTTGACATTTCACTTGTACTTGCGCTGACTAAATCAATACAGCCCCATGGTGTGTACCCCATCAAATCCACACCTTCATCAATCGCTTGTTCCATTTGTTCGATGTGGCTTCTTAGATAGTCAATACGATAACTATCATGAATGCTGCCATCTGATTCGACCACATCTTTTGCGCCTAAGCCATTTTCCACGATAAATAATGGCACTTGATACCGATCATATAATTTATGCAATGTAACCCGAAGTCCAACAGGATCAATTTGCCAGCCCCAATCACTCGCTTCTAAATACGGATTTTTCTTAGAGCCAAGAAGATTTCCACCTGTCGTATCTCCCTCTTTTTTGTGAGATGCGATACTACTCATATAGTAGCTGAACGACATAAAATCAACGGTTCCTTCACGTAAAATTTGTTCATCAGCAGCATCTTTTTTGATTGTAATATTATGGTCGCGGAAGAATTTGTTCATGTAGCTTGGATAATATCCACGAATTTGAACATCTGAATAAAATAAATTATAATGGTCGCTATTCACACTTTCCATTACATCTAAAGGATTACACGTTTCTGGATAAGCTTCCATTCTCGCTAACATACAGCCGATTTGCGCATCTGGAATAATCTCATGGCAAGCTTTAACGGCTAAGGCACTTGCGATAAATTGATGGTGAGCTGCTTGGTACTGCGCTTGCAACATATTTTTTTCACCATCTGCTAAAATACCACCACTTAAATAACCCGTCATTCCGATGATATTGATTTCATTAAATGTTAGCCAATACTTCACTTTATCTTTATAGCGATTGAAAAGGACACGAGCATATCGTTCAAACGCTTCAATCGTTTCACGGCTTTCCCAACCATTTTGTTTAAACGCTAAACCTAAAGGAAATTCATAATGTGAAATTGTCACTAAAGGTTCAATATTATATTTCAGACATTCATCAAAAACCGCATCATAAAATGCTAAACCTGCTTCATTTGGTTCTAGCTCGTCACCATTTGGAAAAATGCGGGGCCAAGAAATCGACAAACGAAATGTTTTAAAACCCATTTCAGCAAATAATGCGATATCTTCTTTGTAACGATGATAAAAATCGATCCCATGACGTTTCGGATAAACCCCTTCTTTATCATTCATTGCAAATTCTATATCCGCTCTTGTTGTTGGTTTTAATAATTCCGTCATGCTTATGCCATTTTCTTTAATGAATCGTGCTGTATCAGCTGTCGACCAACCTTTACCGTCTTCTAAAAATGCTCCTTCAAACTGATTAGCAGCCGTCGCACCGCCCCATAAAAAGTTCTGTGGAAATCCGCTCATATTTTCCCATCCTCTCGGTCATTGATTTAGTGTATAATTGATGTAACAACCTTATCTTAACATGAGAACAAGTTGCGTTATTTTTATATTTTAAGGGTTATTTTCATTATTTGTCCCCATTTTCATATTTGTGAAAATGAACCTTTGCAAAGGAGTTTTTTGATGCTTGATTTATTTGATTTTCTCCATTATTTAAACACAACTAAACGAGATGCGACGTATTCACGAATCATCATCTATCTCTTTAACCATTTAAATGAAATACAAACACTGACCATCACTGAAATTGCAGAACGCTGTTTTGTTTCACCTGCAACTCTTACACGTTTTTGCCATCATTTTGGCTTATCTAACTTTGCTTCTTTAAGAGAATCTCTGATTGTTTTAGGAACGATGAAAAAGCATAGTGGTTTGCGGATGAAAGAACAAGAGCTAATTGATCTTAAAGATGATCCAAAAAGCTACCTTACTTCTTATGGAGCAGAAATCATCACAGCAGTAAACGATGTCTTAACAACAATCGATATTGAGCAGGTCGATCATTTATTAGCTGATATCCACCAAGCAGATGAAGTGATTCTGATTGGTTACAGTTCCACACTTGAGCTGGCAAAAGATTTGCAACTTTCTTTTCTCCTAAACCAAAAGCTGGTTTTTGTTGGAGAAACAGTAGAAACGCAACAAGCCTTTGTAGAAGAACTGAGTGAAAAGTCGGTCGTGATCGTCATTTCATCTTATGGCTCATTACTCAATCGAAGTAGTGAACTGATGAGAAAAATCAGTGATAGTCCAGCCAAATCGATTCTTTTAACACAGCATACACAAAATACACTGACGAACCAATTCGACCTATCCATGAATGTTACGACAACAAACTATGTCCGCATCGGGAATTATCCTTTGACGTTTTTCCTGGATTACTTTGTTAGGCGATACACCAGTCTATATCAGTAAAACAGCTTTGATACATTGATAAATATAAACAAGAGGAGCAAGATATGGGATTATTTGATTTTTTTAAACAAAAAGAACCAAAGGAGATTATTGACTTAAATAAAGAACTTGCAAAAATCGTGGCTATTTATGAAACTTATTCAGAATTTCCAGTGATGTCTGCAGACCGAAATATCGATGACTGGCTAAAATCTATTGCTCTGGGTACAACTAAAATTGTGCCAAAGGAAAGGATGGTCCGCAATGAGGACGGTTTGTTGCCAGGCGAAGTAATCTTACTGGATTGGCTTGCTGAAAAAGATTCCGCCATTCCCGTTTTTCCAGAATTCTTTGAAATGGAGTTAGGAATTGATCCTGTAGAAGCTACAAATGAGTTATTGTTTGCTGATTATCTAGATATTTTAAATGATGCTTCAGTTATTGATTACTGGTCTTTATTTCAATTGAACAAAGTGTTTGAAGAAAATGGCTTGAAGAAATGTGATACTAAAGAGCAGGCAACTCAACTGCTAAATAAAGAGTTTACAAATGATTATATCGCAGATATGGTCAATCCTGGAATCTATGTTTTAAAGCCAAAAGGACAAGCGATTGTTGAAAAATATGCACATTTTATTCATGATTATTTAGATACACCACCAGAATAAAAGAAAGGGTGTGAGACAAAAGTAAAAATCACTTTTGTTTCACACCCTAAATGCGAATAAATGATGGAATCAGAAACAATCCCTTCGAAAATAAGTTGGACTCTTTTGTCTTGACCTCTTTCTCTTTTTATCCCACTAATTCCCAAGGACCCCATTGTTCTGTTCCAGGTACGTTACCTTGAGTCCACCATTTTGCTTTGTAGGTCTTACCTTGATATGTCACAATATCCCCGCCATTATACGCTTTAGATGCATCCCATTCATTAGTTACAGGCGGTGTTGTACTTTCTTTTGTTTTTACTGAAACCACATTACTATCTGCTGAAAGATTGCCCGCAGCATCATACGCTTTTACAGTATAATTGTATGTCGTGTTGGCTTTTAAACTGGTATCTGTATAGGTTGTATTCGTAACAGTTCCTACTAAAATGCCATCCCGGTATACTTTGTAACCTGCTAGCTTCACGTTATCTGTTGATGCTGACCAACTTAATACGGCACTAGTATCCGTAATCGTTCCTGCCACTAGATTTCCTGGTATCGTTGGTGGTGTTGTATCTGTTGGATCTGGATTGACAGCGCCGCCACCATAGATTGTTTGTTTACCAAGTTCCGCACCATTTTTTGCGATTCGTTGCGTCAATACTATACTGCTGATTCGATTTACATCAACGGTTGCAGCATTCGATTTCAATCTAAATGTATAACTTGTGCCTTGCGGAATTTGTTGTGCATCATAAACAGATGATAGATCAACCACAACATTGCTCCCTTCAACGGTAACAGTTCCAGCTTTATAGTCGCCAGCAGTCAGCGTTTCGGCTGCATTGACTGGAATGTACAATTTAGGTAATTTTACTGTTTCAAAGGCCGCTTCAACGGCTTTTAGCACATCACCTGTTTCACCTGAAGTTTCATTGTTTTTAACTGTGATTTCATAGCCAGCGCCATTTTCATTGTAGGGTACGATTGTCGCTTTGACATTTAAATCAGCATAAATCGTTTTATTGGCTGGCAAGTTAGCTGAGCCAAATAAACCTGTTTTGATTGCTTTCGTTAATTCGTCACGCTTCGTCGTATCGGTCGCTTTATCTTGTGACTGCATCCATGAAATCACGCCGCCTAATTGATTATTTTTCACATATTCTGCTTTGTAACTAATCGAGCGCGGATTATCATAGGTATAAAACTCACCTGTTGTTTGATTATACATGTAAGGCGCTTTTGCTACATCATCCCAATATTCTTTTAAGCCTGGTGATTTTACTTTAAGATCTGCAATATTACGATACGGCCAAACACCGCCTGCACGACCTCCATCGCCTGATTTTAAGGGATTTTTATTATTCGCACCATAAGTTGGTGATAAATCAGCATCCTTATTATTTTTTTCTGCCGCTTGGAATAATCCTGGATGAGCAGTATCTGTTCCAGCAGCTACTTTATTCCAACCACGAGTATAAAAGGCTGCACCAATCACAATTTTATTAGACGGCGCACCATTTGTTTTTAAATAGTTGACTGTTTGATCTACTGAAAATCCACTAGCATAATTAGGATCTACAGGATTGCCATATAATGCACTATGATGCGCACTATTTGGTGTCCAGGCCCCATTCATGTCATACGTCATCACGTTAGCAAAATCGATCACTTTAAATAATTCTGCAACATCCACACCATTTTTCAAGGTGTTTTGTGAAGCAGGCAATGCAACGGATAGCTCGTAGTTTTTGCCTAACTCTTTTCCTTGTTTATCGATGGCGGTCCGAATATCTTGTAATAGTGTGATAAAATTTTGTTTATCCGCAGGTTTGGCATGCGGTGTTCCTTCATCGTTTGTGTTGTCCACTTTATCTGGTTCACGAACAGAAGCAGGGTATTCCCAGTCCAAATCAACGAAATCCATATTAGTATACTTAATGAATTTAGCGATATTGCTGACAAAATTAGCTCTAGTCGTCGGATTAGCTGCGACATCTGAGAAATCACCTGATTTTGACCAGCCGCCGATTGAAATACCAATTTTTAAGTTAGGATTTTTTGCACGTATATCTTGAATTGCATTTAAAACTCCTGCGCTAGCGCTATTCCACTGAACGCCTTCTTGCCCGACAGGTGCGCCCACTGCTGCATCTTTATCCGTAAATTTTAAATTGCCGCTACTATCAAAATCTAAAAATGCATAGTTTAAATGAGTCAATTGATTCGCTGGAATATCTTTAGGATAAAAATTATCTTCTCCCCCCCATATAGACCAGTCCCCATAATACATGACGTTACGATAAGTAGAAGATTCCACCGCTTCAACAGAATGATTGGGAACAAACATAGATAAAGATAAAACTAAACTAGAAACAATAAGTACGGCAACTGATAAAACGTTTACATTTTTTCTAAACACTTTTTTCAAATTTTCCACCTCGACTTAAGTTTTATATTCTTTATAGGACAATTAAAAACTGACACTAAGCTTATCTTTTCATCTCCTTCCTGCTTTCATCATTTGTCAGTGGGATTACCTTTATTTCTACCATTAGAATAAAACAAATTGTAAGTAATTGCTACTAATAACCATGATATCCAAAACCTTTTTTATTGTAGCCAAACAGATAGAAGCACTGGCACTACTACTTCCTTATTTTCCAGAAGTTGGGTAACTGAAACAAACGTGAGTGGGACATAACTCTTCGAGTCATATCCCACTCACGTGGAATCCTGATAAACGGTAGATAATTTACGTACAATTTTTAGGGCGCACATCATTCTGTCACATCCTCGTTTTTCTACAAGGAATGTCTTCTTTTTTCATACAGTTTGCTTAATCACTATAATCCGTGATACTCATCTCTAACTCACATACTTCACCTGTTGAGTTAAAAACAACTTGGATAATCCGACCAATTGTTTTATCTTTAACAGCTTTTCTTGAATCATCGTATATCCTAATCGTTTTGTACGCTAATTCATCTTTAGGTTTCTTTATTGTTTCTTGATATTTTTTGATTACTTTTTCTGAATCAACTATTTTCATTGTCTTACTTTCTTTTTGTAAAAGAAGTTCAATTCCCTCTTTAGTCTTTTCACTCGCTATTTTTTCACCAATGATGATTAAACTTTGACGACGTAATTTGTTTTCTTTTTTCTTGGCATCAAATTTGTAGATAGCTTCTAAACTGCCATAAATAGCAAGATTCTCTTCTGCTTTTTGATATTCCATAAAAGTATGCATGATCAGTTCTTGATCAGAACCTTTAACACGATAGATAGGTTCATTCCATTGGTATTCTTTATTGGAGAACGCTTCTTTTGTATTCTTTATGGATGACATATAAAAATCTGTAACAGAAATATCATAGTTTTCTTTCATAAGTTTCTTTGCTTCTTCTTCAGAAACCTCCGGAAAACTAACCAAGCTAAAGGGCTTATCTTGTTTTTTAGACCATGATAAACTTGCCTCCTCATTAGACAAAGGTTTCCCTTGATCTGTTTTAGCACATCCAGAAATCAGTATCAGCATTGTTATTACTAAACTTATTGCCTTAATTTTTTTCATTTCATTCCTCCAAACTTTCTGACCTATTTAATTGCTTAACTCCTCATATTATTCTTCTCTTCAAGTAATTGTCGCTTCCTTAAGAAAAGGACACTTGAGACCACAATTAGGACAACGGCAGGTATTTTAGCTATTTTTTGAATCTTAGTCCCTGTGTAGCTGATTGCTAATTGTCCTTTTCCTTTTACTACAACTTCACTCAAGCCAACATTTTCCTTACTATTTTGTAATCCCCTAACTAACGGATCGCCTGTTGAATTGACTGTATATCCTTTATAGAAGGTTAATGGAAAAGTAAGTGTTGTCTCTTCAGGTGCGTCGTAATCTAAACGAATAAAATCGTAACCACGCTTCAGATTGGTCAACTTAATCTTTTTCGATCCTGCCCGCATGTTGTGAGGATTGTTAATGAATCGGTCAAAATCCATATTAATCGGTAAATATTCTTTTCCATTTCCCAATGCAGCTGGATTAGGATTTTCAAAATCCTTATGCAGAAATTTTTTTTCCTCCTTTGCATTCATTTGATATGAAATCGATTGAATGATCATAAAAAGAAATACAATGATACTCACAAATTTTACGCTTTTTTTAGGTAATAATTGATCCAAGCTATCCGCTAATGCCCAACAAATAACAGTTGAAATGATCATAAAATATCGCCATGTAAACTGTATCGTATTTAGTAATGTGTTGTGAAAAAGAGCATGGGGAAAGGAATCAGTTGTTACAAATAGAAAGATACTTCCAATAATAAGCATTTGTTTGCTTGTAGTGGTTATTTTTTTTAAACATAAAATTAAATACCCTATTGAACTAAATATAAATATACCTAAATTATTAAAGCCTGTATTATTTATACTAATATTTATATATTCAAATAAACTACTCGCACTATTTTGTAAGTAGAAAATTGGTTTTGTCTGAACATTTAACCGCTGATACATCAGCTGTTCTAGTAGTGGAAACAGTACTGGTGATACTAGAATAATCGTCAGCGCTATAGATAATAGAAAATAGCTGATACGCTGTTTCTCATTTACTAATTTTCTGATATTTAAAAGGAAATACAGCCCTATAAACATGGAAAAAATAACTGTTGACAATAAATGAGCATAAAAAATTCCTGCCATACCAATCCCCAAAAAGAAAAACTTCCGATAATCTCCTTGGACAATCTGTATTATTCCCAAAATAACAACTGGAAGAAACAAAAAGGCTAACGTTTCTCCCAACGCCCCTCGAACGATCACATCACATAGACGATAGGAAGCTAAGCCGTAAATCACAGCAAAGAATAAACTTTTTATTTTATTTTTCGACCCATATAAAAATGAATAATAGCTCGAAACAAAAGTCAAAAAGTTGATTAAAATCATATATAGTATATAACTTTGAGTTATAGTGAAACCAACAACTCTAAATAGAGCTGCTGGATATAAAAAGAGATCTGGGTAAAAAATACTTGAAGCGTATCCCATACCAAAAAGAAAATAGTAATTGATCTTAGGAAAATAATCCCCTTGCCGAATTGCCCTACTTAACCCTTCAATCCTCCCCATATGAAAAACAACATCATCTCCTGCATAAAGTTTTCCATTTGAAATGAATGTAAAATAGATGCACAGAATACTCAAAAAAAGAAACATCATATACAAAAGCCAACTAGGATACTCACTTACATTTCGTTTCAACCGCCACATCAATTTTTCACCATTCCTAACTAAATCAAGATTTAAAGTAGTGACTCTTTCTATTCAGATAGACTACATAACCAATAAACAAGCTTATACCACTTACAAATAACACAGCTCCTATTAAAAAGCCTTGCGGCAAAAAGACCAATTCTAATGTGTGTTTCCCTTTTGGAACTGGAATTGCTAAAAAAGCATCTTTAAAGGTTGGAATCTCTACCTCCTTATCGTCTACGTATGCTTTCCAGCCTTTATCATAAGGAATAGTCGTAAAGATGACTTGCTCTTCTTTGGTATCGATTTTAGCAATCGCTTTTCGACCTTTCATTTTGAAATCTATCGCTTTTTCTTTAATTTTATCTAATGTTGCTTGATATTTTGTTATATCCAAATGTGCAGCATCTGGTTTAATAAAACTAATTGAATCAAAATCTTTTCTGTTATCGCGTGGATATAAGTAAAATAATGCCTTTACCTTCACTTTTGTTGCCTTTTCATAATAACCAATATTAAAAAATTGCCCGCTTTTTCGATATTCTGTTACATGAGAATTCTCCCCAACATCAAGTCGAAGCATTGCATCAACACTTTTGTTAAATTGAACAGGATACAAAGAAATATACGACTGCGTTTTTGCAGGAACATCAACTTCCCAAATAAGCTCGATTGGATCTTCTGTATCTAAAGCTCTATACTCCACATCATTTCCCGACTCAGAAATTTCTACATTTTTAGAATCGACAAGAGCTATTTCATCAACAGAGAAAAACGAATCCTTCATGCCAGATAATTGATTATATAAATCTATTTGAGTTTGAACAGCGTTTGGTAAGAAGATGTCTTCATTTGTATAAATGCCTAAAGGTAGTGTTTCTTTGTTTTCGTAGAGAGAATATTCGCCTTCTGTTGCAATTTTCTCAAAACCATATTTCATTGGGTCTGTTTTATCGATGATATATTTTATCCCCAGTAAGGAATCCATCAACAAAGTATTATTCTCATATCGAATAGATAAATTGGTTCCTACTGAAAAGAATCCTAATTCAGACAAGTATTCTGATGAATGCCTGTTACGAATTGAAGAGAACATCCCAACACCTGCGTAACCATAATTAAAGCTATCATTGATCGTCAATTGCGAAAGGTTTTCCATCCGATAAAAATTAGTATTTCGCTCATCCGCCTTATCAACTAATGTACGAATCGGCCGATACGCTTTTTCATAGCTACCACTTTTAGGGTAACGCCATTCTAATGACATACCATTAATAATTCCTTTTGAATTTAGTGACGCCTCAAGGACCACTATTAAAACAAACAGCACCGCCATAAAATGACTCTGTTTTCTTTTCTTAAAGAAGAAATAATTCATAAGTAGATAGACAATCAGAAAAATGATCGTTCCAATAATTGAGACTACAGAAATATACGTGTAGTGTAATTTCTCGCCAAAGATACTGACTAAAATAACGCATGTGATCATCCCGATAATTAGATTGACCATCCTATTAAAATCTGATTCGGCTAATTTTTCCCAACTGTAACCTGCAACCATTAATAGCAAAAACGAAAATAAAAAACTAAATCTGAATAAAAACATATTCGGAGAATGAAAACCATGCCAAAATAAATTCAGCGGTTCAAAATAAAAACTCAAAATCAAAATCAAAAATAGTGAGCCATACGCAATCTTATTTCTTATAGATACTTTTTTGGACATAAAATATAACAAACATAAAATCAAAGGAAATAATCCTATATAAATAAAAGGAATTGTTCCATATTTGGTGGAATCGTATATACCAATCATATTTTTTACAATAATATCTAGAACTCCTGTTGAAGCCGTTTTGATTGTTTTGATTTTACTTAGTTCTTCACCATTATTCCTTATATCCAACAACATAGGTAAAATAATAATCATTGAAGCTAATCCTGAAAGCACTGATGTAATCAAATACATTACACTATTGTTTAGATACTCTTTTTTGTTTATATATAAGCGAGCAATAAAATAGAGAACAGTAAAAATACCAATCATAAAACTCATATAAAAATTCGACAAAAATAATAAGAGGTAGGTAACAAATAAAACAATCGGTTTCTTTTTCTCTATTATACGATCGATCCCTAACACTACTAATGGTAAATAAATAAGAGCATCAATCCACATAACAATTTCTGCATGGGCAACTAGAAAACTCATTTGAGCATACATAATACTTAATATAAGTTGCTGCCAAGCCTTAAGAGTGAATGTCTGTTGTGCGTATAGCCAAAAAGAGACACCCATCGAGCCGATTTTTAATAACGTAAGAAAATAGAAAAACTCTGGAATAGATTGATTATCAAAAAAATAAACAAGAGGTGTAAATATTCCGCCTAAATAATACGAAATCAAAGCCCAATAGTTTATTCCTAAAGAACCATACCAAGAATAAAAAATATTCTGTTTACCATGTAAAACATTATTAAAGCTAGCATGAAAATTAGAATACTGTGAAAAGGCATCACTTACAAGAATACTCTTTGGACCACCAGGATAAACACCTACACTATAATAAACCACTACCATAATCATAATAGGTACGATAAAACTACTAAGTAGAAAGAACCCATTTTTCTGTATATAGTTCAATATTTTTTTCATTCTTTAAACCTCATCTTAAAATTTTAAAAAAGAAGGACACCGTTTTTGCGTATCCTTCTACTTGTATTACTATTTCACTGCGCCAAACTGATTTAATGGAAAATAACGGAGAACCATCACTCCTTCAATTTGATCAGAAGAAACCAAGCCAAACTGACGACTATCATTAGAATGATTGCGATTATCACCTAAAACAAAATAGTTTCCTTCTGGAATAATTTGTAGTGACCTCATTTCATCATATGCTTCTTTTGCTAAATTGATTTTCACTGTTCCATCTGGTAAATCTACAGCACCTATTTGATTCCCATTATATGGAATTGTGGTTTCATCAGAGATTTGATGATTAATAAAAAGAAACCCTCTATCTGTCCAAATCGTATCTCCCGGTAAACCAATCACACGTTTTACATAAGATTCTTTCGGTTTTCCTTGCGGTGCAAAAGTGATGATATCATATCTTTCGGGTTTCTTTTTTTTACTCACTAATATGTAGTCATGATGATTCAGCGTTGGATTCATCGATTGCCCCTCAACCATATGTGCTTTCATTTTAATCAAAAACAGCAAGCAAAAAACAGCAAAAAGAAAAAAGAACCCATTTGAGACTATCTTGAATACCCTTTTTACTTTTTTTAATTGTTTTTCAGCTTCTCGTTCGCTTCTTTTACGATTGGGTTTATGAACTAATCCATTTCTATTCCTTTTGACTTTTTTTACTGCTTGTTTATACTTTAAATTTCTTTTCCCTAATGAATATTCTTCATTCATACTCTCTCTCAAAACTTTCTCTATTTAATACCTCATCATTTTATGGAAAGGCATTAATCTCATTTGAACAACTCCGATGATATCTTTTTCGTCAATCAATCCATAATACCGGCTATCAGAAGAATATTTTCGGTTATCTCCAAGGACTAAGTATTTACCCTTTGGAATTGTAGACTGTCCCGTCAAATGCCTAACATTAAAGTCATCTGTTAAAACTATTCCAGTTTGTTTAGCATCATATAATGATTTTGCTAAATACGTTTCTATTTTTTCATTATTATTCACAAACAATTTATCATTTTTATAAAAGACCTCTTCTCCAGGCAAGCCAATAACTCTTCTAACAGATTTCTCTTTATTGTTCGGAACATTAAAATAGACAAGTCTGTAACGTCTGATTTGGGCTAGTTTATTCACGTAAACTGTATCCCCTTCATTGACTGTTGGATCCATCGAGTAACCTTCAAATTTGGCAATTGTAAACGTTGGTACAGAAACGAGATACAAGATTCCACTCGTTACAAAAATAGTTAAAGCTATCTCTATTAGTAATCGTCTAAGTCGCTTTTTCTTTATTTTTTTTCTTTTCAGCTTTTTCTTTTTTTGAGTATTCTTTTTTTTAGGTGGTTTTAAATGAGTCTGCGGCACCTTACTTCGTTTGGATCTTTTTTTTGCTTCTGGTTGAGGTTTCTGAGATCTTGGAGGGGAGATTTTTTTTTTCGTTAGCTGCTTCTTTTTTTTCTTTGTTCTATTGCTACTCTTTTTTCCCTTGATTAGACTCATAATAGGACCCCTCCTTTGTCCATAACCTCTCTCTGGTATCCTTATTTCCTCTTTTTCAAGGCGTCTTCATTTACTTTAAAATAGCTAAATACTTTTTTTTGTTGTGTCTTTGCTTTTTTTATATCATTTGTAAATTCCTCTAATCTCTGCTCATTATCAAGAAATTCCTTTGGTTGGTTGTTTAAATTAACCCCTAACTCTTTCATCAGCTGATACATTCTAGTTAGTGTACTTTGACCTTCTACCGATAATCGAACATCAGCCATTCGAGCACCATAGCTAGTAAGTCGTCCCGCTAGTTCTATGATATTTTTTGATATTTTTGCTTTATTTTCACTTGTTGATGCAGCTTGAAGTTGTTCTTCTATGTTATTGATTAAATAATAACCTTGTACAATTGCTTCAGAATCCCTTTGGCTTAAATGCGTTTGCTGGTAATGTCTTGAATAAAATGAACCTGCCATAAACAGAGCGCCACAAAAAAACATTACTACAGCTGTTACTAACTGCGACTTACTTTTTCGCTTCAGAAAAATAATTTCTTTTTTACGTCTTTTTTGTTTCTTTTCGTTACGTAACTTCTTTTTCTTCCTTAATTCAGTCATTCTTTGCTTCGTGGAAACAGATAACAGGATGAACACTAATACAAAAACTAAACAGAGGCTAGCAATTGACAATAACCCAATGAACAGCCAGTCTAAAACACTCATTTATCGGTTCCTCCTTACCTCTGTTACTTTTTTTTATTCGCTTTTGAAGAGTTCTTTCTTTTTCCTTTACCACTTTTCTTATTGAATGCCTGAATTGCAAAGAAAACAATCAGTCCCAGTGTTACTACTCCACCAACACACATTGCAATTAGTTTCCAATCAAAGCTGGCCTCTTGTAACAAACTAACGTCTTGATCATTGAATTTATCTGCATCTTCGTCTGTTATTTTAAAATCTTCTAGCCATTCCCATTTTTTGTCTCCCCTAGCAGTTACCTTAATATGCGCTTGATAGTCACCAGGAATCATTTTTTCACCATTCATTGAAACAGCATAATTAATCATTGTATTAGGAGCCATCCGCATTCCTGCTTGTTTAGAATCATAAAGAACTTCTTTTGAGCCTTTTTTAGTGATTTGAGTTTCAAGTGTCATTTCTTCAAGAAATGCAGGATTTTCATTAGAATAATTAATAAAAATAGAATTTCGGAAATTACGCAACTCTGGATACACTTTATTAAGCTTTAAATTGGGCATAACTTCTGTGTCATTTTCTTTTAACACCATCGCAACTACATAAGCATAACGATTGATTACTGCGCCATCAGCTTTTTTTTCTTCCTCTTCATTTGGTTTCACCTGAATCTGAAATCCACCAACAATCTGTCCATCAAATTCGGTTGCTGGCATTGTAATCTCATAATCAACATCTATCGAAGATTTTGCTGGTATCGTTACTTCTTCTGGTCCTTTGACAATATCTGTAAATTTGTATTTTAAGGATGCGTCATCTTCAATCGTTGTTGGACCATATTCTATGACACCATTGCTGTTTGTTTTAGCACCATTTAGGCTTATCAAAATATCGATTGGCTTTTCTTCAGCATTGTTAAGTTTAATTTGTACTTTATGTTTTTCTCCTGGGCTAAGCTTTAAATCAAAATAATTCGCATCACTGACTTGTTTTTCTGATTTGACTGTTTCAAAACTAAACCCTCCCTTTGCTTCTTGATCCGTTCCTTTTGTTTTTTCAGTAGCAAATGCACTAGTGCTTGGAATTAGTAATAAACTTATGTATAAAACAAATTTAAAAAAGTGCGTTTTTTTCTTATTCATAAACTTTCCTCTCTAAAATTAGAAATAAGTGCACTGATTTTAGAATCAGTGAACTTATTTCAATCTTGTTTTACTTCAACTCAAATAAGTTGTCTCTATCTTATTAAGGATTTACACCAGCTGTGATTTCCCATAAAATTGTTGCAGAATATTTTCCTTTTAGTAAACTCAAGTTTTTTGGTACTTTCAAAGTAACTGCTTGTTCCGCGCTACCTTCAGCATCGGCTTCAATCTTTTTGTCTCCGAAAGAAATATCCCAGTATCCAGTTCCTTTTGTAGAATCACTATTTTTAAGAACAGGTACCGCTGCACCTGGCTCTTTTCCATCTTCTGCTGGTGCTAATTCAAAGGCTGTTTCTAACCCAACTGGCTTATATGCATCGTCAGCAGATGCTGAATGAATACGTGCTGTTTTATAGTGAATTTCAGCACCTTTCAAAATACCTTCAGTATTTACTTCATGAGTAAATTGCTTTTGTAGCTTAGCTGTTACTGTATATGAGTGATCTAATGTATCTGAACGTTTGTCCTTGAATTCAACAAAGTTTTCAGTAATAACTCCTGAAGGATCCTGATATTTCTGTACAGGAATATCTCTCATTTCATCTGCTGCACCTTGCTCAATAATTTTACTTTTATCGAATTGTAGTGGGCTAGCTCCTAAAATCTTTAAAGGACCTTTATCTGGATTAGGCTCTAAATCTAATTCACTTGAATCACCTGGAATATGTGGTTTGTCAGAAGAGGCATCTGTATCATCTTCAAATTCAACATTTCCTTGTCCATTGTATTGTGTTGCTGTTCCATTGTCCGCTTTTGTTGCATTTGGCATTGCCACTGCTACTCCGACAACTGCTAATAATGCAGCGCCGCATAATTTGTGTGTTAATTTCATTTGTGTTTCCTCCTAGTTTTTGTGTTTTATTTATGGCAACTCGGCTAATATCCAAGTTAACACCGTTTTGTAAGATACCGGATCGATTTTAGTTACTCCTGGTATAGATAAAGTGACAGCACTATTTTCAACAATCTGCTTATTTTCAAAATTTGGATCTAAAACAGGATTGCCTTGACTGTCCACTTTGGGTTTCAATGTACTTTTTTTACCACTGGGGTTGCTATCTGATGCCCCAAAAATAATACTCCAAGTCCCTTTACCATGATCGTTATTCGCTTTTGCTAACTGATAGGTTTCACCAATATTATCAATCCGGATGATTTCTTTGGAGACTTCTGGCGCTTTATTTAAATCACCAGTAGTATTTACCCATGATTTATCAAAAGATAGCATCGCTCCATCTAATTCATTGAATAGTGTGTCGTTATTTTTAAATTGTGTTTCTTGTCGAACTTGAAGAGTCCAACCTGCCGCGTTGGGACGAAAATCCGAGACTTGAATAAAATTTCCTCTAGCTTCAGTATCTCCATGAAATAATTGTCCATTTACAGGATAGATTTTATCTTCTGTTGAAATCTTGTTACTCCCAAAGTGAAGCTGAGGAACAAAATCAATTCTAAGGTTGCCATCCGTCTTCGGACTGGTTCCTGGGTCGACAGTCTGATCAGGATTTTCAGGATCTACAACAACTTGTTTGTATTCACCATCAAACTCAACAGTACCGTTGGCTAAATATGCGCTACTTTCAGCGTAACTTGTCTTAGACATCAGAAAACCACTACCAAAAGACAGAAGAACTAAAGTTGATAAGGTGAGGACTTTTTTATTCATGTTCTCTCGCCTTCCTTTCATTCTCCTTTTTACGCTTCCAAAGAAATAAAATTCCTACAATCAGTATTAAAGCCATCCCACTGATTCCCAAACTTTTTATCACTAATTCACCCGTAGAAGGATATCTGCCTTTTGGCTTTTCGATAACAGATGATGTAGAATCACTATCAGATGGCGGTTTACTAGAATCTTTGATGGGTTCTTCTTCAAAAAAAGAAATTTCACCATCCGTATTTACCGCTCCTCCTTCGTCTGCATAGCCTTGTATAGATCTACCTACTCCTAGTAAGGAAAATAAAACTACGGTCATAATCAAATAAATTACTTTTTTTCTTTCCATCTTATTTTCCCTCCATTATGGTGTCGGTAGTGGTGCATCCGCTAGCTCCCAAACGAGAATCGCTTTATACACACCCAAAGAACCGATTTGGTTTGGTGGTACTTCTAATTTGAACCCTTGACCATTTTTTTTCCAAGTCTCAGTAATATTGACATCACCCTGTTTGTCATTTTTATGAGTAAAGATTTCATATGCGTTACCATCTAGAACTCTTTCATCTCCATTTTTGCTAAAACGAATCGCGCGCGGTAATTTAACATTTTCCTTTAATTGCGATGTCATAGGTGTGTCTACTTTTACTGTAAGTATCCATTCTTTCAGTGTTCCTCTGTTATCTGACACAATCAACTCTTCAGAATATTCTGGCGTTTCAACACGCGTTGTATTCCCTGTTGCTCTTTGTTTTCCAAAATCAATTTCAGTCGGAAAAGAAGATAACTCGATAATGCCATGAATGATATCTCCCGGTAAAGGAACCTCCTGAGAATCAACTGAGATGGGGACATGTCCTGAATTAGGATTGGTTGGACCAGGAACGAATGGTGTTTCTTGAGGTGAATCTCCTAAAGCCGACGCTTTATTTTTGATTTTCTCTCCAACCACTCCACGACCGATTTTTACATTAAATGTTGCTGTTATATTTTTCTTAGCAGCTATATCACCAGCAAGGATTGTCAACGTACGTGTTGATTCCTCATACTCAAATTTGGAGTCTTGGATCGGTTCACCATTGATCGTAATGCCATGATTCGATGGGTCAAATTCTAATCCTTCCGCAAGTTGATCAACGAGTCGGACATTTTTCCAATCTTGAGAATCAGCTTTTGGATTGCTTGCTTTTAATGTGTAGGTTACTGTGTCACCAACTGAAGTTGTTTCCCCTCCACTTGAAATAGCTGTTTTCACTAAAGTTGGTTGATCTGGGAGAACGTCCTTGACAATTAAACGTTTTGCTTGATGAAAACGATCATCTTTGGCTCCATTTTTGATAGCATCATGATACCCTGAATAAGTACCATACTTATCTACATCAACATTCATATTTCCAAATACGTCATCTGGTTCTTGGGTATACGTATCTGGCAGAACATATGCCGGTAATGGACTGATTGATGTTGTATCTTTTAAATAAACATCTACTTTATCAGATTTGGTTACATACTTAGGCAAATTAAGTGTCCATTTCTCATTGCTGACTACCGTAGTAACTGCTTGCCCATTAGAACCTTTTAACCATTGACCATTAACTTTAATAAAAACTTTACTGCCGTTTTCATCACTGGTTCCTGATAATTGTTTTGTTGCATTGTTTATCTCCGTTGAAACAACAGCTTGAGTTGGCGGAGTAACATCAATAGTTTCAACGACAGGCACTTTAATATCCTCGGCTCCTGAAGTATGCTTATGTTGTTCTGTTGCATTAGCAGGACCACGCCATGCTTCTTCAATGCTTACCTTTGTCCCAGCTGGAATAAAGTCATCTAAAGGAATCTTAAAATAACCCTTTTGATTGGTTGACTCATAAATTGTAGAAGGACCTTCATAAGTCGTTCCTTGAATAATTTTCGACGTTCCATTCGGAAATTCCAATTTCACTTTGACTTGTGCTTCATTATCCCAAGAATCCCGAATAATACGATTACCATTATCATCAAAACCTTCTGCCACAGAGATATGACCATAAATAAACTTATCGCTATTGGTAGGAATTCGTAAGTCATCTACAATCGGTGATGAATTATTTGCAGCTATGCGAGAATACTGGTTTATTGAAGAACCCATATTTCCAAACTTCATGGTAAAATCATTGTCTGGCGAAACACTCAATCCTAAATTTGTACCTAATAATTTATAAGTTACCAATGAACGGTCATAATAAGGGGACCCGTTTAAATTACTCCCTTTCTTCCAAAAAGAAACATCTGAATTGATGGATTCAAACATAGAATTGCTTGAATTAGCTGAAAGTAAATCTCCCCCAGTAGTTTCCGCATTATTACGGAAATCATAAAACATAGGTTCATTCATCTGGAAATTAACTTTTCCAGAACCAGAATAAAATATTGCTCTCCCACCAGTATTTCCAATTGTTTCAAAGAACGAATCTTTACCAACAACTACATCTACATCTCTCGCTGCATCAATTGCTGGACCTAGTTTGGCATCCAATTTTACAACAGAGTTCTTACCACTTAACGTAAAAGAATCAGCTGGCGAGGTTGCCAATTCATTTAGAAAAACAATTGCCTGATTATTCTGAAACGCTGAAGCGTCGGTTCCTCCAGTAGCACTTGGATTACTTGGTCGTCCAGATCCATGTGCTGCTACAAAGAATTTAGAACCTGATGATACATTGACCGCATTGCCACCACCGTTCATTCGGATCGCCGCTTGACTTCCTTGCGTTTTAGTAATTTTCATAGTCGAGTTGCCCGATAGATTAAACGAAGAATTACCAGAATACCTAAATCGCATTGTCGCTCCATGTGTTGTTGATTGACCATTAGATATCATTTCCATATAACTATTGTTAGCAACATTGAACTGAGTATTTGTTGCCTCAATCATTACAACTGGTGTTGAATTACTTGGTGATTGTGAGTGGGCTGTTACAGTAGCATAGTCACTCACACTGAAATGAACTGGGGGACCGTACCGTCCCGTATTGAAATTGAATAATCCACCACTATCAGCTGTTTCAGTTGATGTTGATTCTAACTGTAAATTAGTATTACCTGTACGTGTTGCCATTGAAGTATCACCATATACTTTAATCTCACTATTTGCGCCAGACAAAGAAAAGAATCTTGCTGATGATGAAAATTGTATTTGTGATGCTTTATCAATTATTACTTCTGAATTAGCTAGTGCCGAATTATAAAAATCAGACTTAAATGAGCCACTTAACTTCGCTCTATCAGTAATGTACAATTTATGCGCAATGATAAACTCTCTACGTAAAGCTGCACCAGTATTGTAAAATGAGGAAGTCCCAGTAATTTTAACTAACGCATTGGGAGCATATGCTAAGGATGTACGATTTCCTTCTGGAAGATTTATATTTTCAAAAATAATGTTCCAATTAGCACCTCCATTAGCTGCAGTTTTAACAAATGCTTGTCGAATGCTATTATTTGTTCCTGTTAAATTTATATTAACAAGACTGATTGTCTGTTCATCTGCTACAGTCCCTAGCTCAATCGGATAAGAATTCGTATTACCAATATTAATAGTGTGTCCATTTCCGTTAATGACTACCGATCGAGTCATCGCCGTTCCAAAACTTGAATTAGCAGTTAAATCAGCAGTTAGATTAATTTCATCGTAATTAGGATTATGCATTGCTTGGACAAAACTGCTCCAATTGTTAACATTGACTGGGTTAGACGCGACTGATCTAATCAATGATCTATCTCCAATTGATGGAATATCAGCCAATTTCTTTTCATTAGCTTTTACCTTTTTCTTCAACTCTGCGTAATTTTTTTCAATTTCCGCTAAGACGTTATTAGCTGATAGTAATGTTAGTTTCAGCGACTCAGCCTCTTCTAACAAAGAAACATTGAATTCTAAAACTAGATCGGAAGTATCTTTCTTATAACTAAAAATCGTTGCGTTATCCTTTTCATCAAGCGTGATTTTCACTTTCTCCTCTGGATATTTGGAACTGATATCTTCCAATATTTCACTATCTAACAAATGGATTCCTTCAGAATGCAAAACAACTTCGCCATTTTTTGAAGCAGGTAAAGTAAGCTTGATTGGAATTTTATAAAACGTTTCTTCAGTTACATCCCCAACTTCTATGCTAAATTTTTTCTCTTCCTCAGAAGCTTTAATTGATGAAATTCTACTTAACGTTATTCCAGTAGCAATCAAGATAAACAGCAAAGACAAGTACATGCCTATACTACCTTTTCTATTTCCCACTTATTTTCCTCCCTTCTTAAAAAATTCCCATGTCTTTATAAGACATATTTATTTCAATTTTCTATCAAAAACAAACTTAATTTACTTATGATAAAAAAATGAAAAACTTTTTTTAATTTTTATCACTTAGACAACATATATCCTCTAGAACGAACTGTTCGGATATATTTTGGCTTAAAAGAATCGTCTTCCAATTTCTTTCTTAAATGAAAGATGAGATTGGCTACTCGATATTTTTTATCGCCTTTCTCTTTCCCCCATACACTTTTATAAAGTTCTTCATAGGAAATCGCTTCGCCTTTATTGCGAATCAACGTTTCCAATGCCTTAAACTCTAGTTTTGTTAGTCCGACTTCCCCTTTTCCTTCAATGTTTACAGAGAAATTTGCCGGAACTAAGCGAATATTTTGAATTTGTTGTTCTTTTTTTGGCGACTCTATTTGTGAATAACTATTTTTTTGACCCTTTTTCCCTAATCTTCGTTCAAGAGTATTCATGACATATAAACAAAATTCATCTGAGTCTATTCGATTATCAAATGTGCCATCTGCGCCCAATTGTAGATGAACAATTCGGTTTACTTTTGAGGATTCACTAGATAAAACCCAAACAAAACCTTCCGTTAAATCCCTTACTTTGATAATAAATTCACAGGTTAATCCAATGTTTTCTACAGCAGATTCTATGACAATCACAGCATCCATTTTTGGTATCCTTTCACGAATTTCAGTTGGATCAATTTGATGAATCGAACACTTTTTTTCTTTCAAAGCTGTTATGTATTCTAATTTGCTACTTTCAACATTGTTTACTAGAGCTATGTTAAACATTTAGTTCCTCCTTATTATGTTTCTTATAATCACATCGTTTTCATACAATTCTTTTCCATTTCTAAATAAAAATAGTGTTTTACAGTTCAATAATTATCATTATTTTATGATCTGGAGTAAAATTAACTATAATTACTATTTTTTACAATTCTGACAAAATTTTCTCGTTCTAAGTAAGAACAGGAATGTATGCCATAAACCTCTTTATATCAACTTTTTAATTTTAAGTTGACGGCGAACATGACGGCGAATATAGGTTTTCCTGTTAGATAGCAGCTACAGCTTCTACTGCGATTCGTTCTTCTGTTAAGTTTGAATTTGTATAAATATCAAGTGTCATTTTCGTTGAAGCATGTCCTAACAATGAGCTGATTACAGCGATATTTATCCCTTTTTCCAAACAACGAGTAGCAAAAGAATGTCTCAACGCATGGAAAGAACAGTCGACTAATTTAAAAGTTCGTAACAGTCGCTTAAACTGATAACGAATAGTTCTTGGCTCAGTAAAACCTTGATTTTTTGAAACAACATAAGTACTTCGGCTTATGTTTTTTTTCTTTACTAATTGCTCCAATAAATCGGAAGACAGTGGAATGATCCGTTCTGAAGTCTCAGATTTTGGCTTTTCTTCAATGACTTGTGTTTTATAACCACTTTCTGAGTAAGTTTTTACTCTTTGAAGAGTTCGTTTAACGGACAGTACTTTATTGTCAAAGTCAATATCTTCCCACTTCAAACCTGCTATCTCCCCAATCCGCATACCTGTTTCTAATGAAATCAGTGCCGCTAGGCCATCGGCTGATTTTTTTGCTTCTTTTATTAACAGTTTGTGCTCAAATTGCGAGATATTCGTTATTTTTGGCTTTCTTATTTTTGGTAGCTCCACGTTTTCGTATACTGAACTTCTAATAAAATGAAGCTTCTCTGCATATTTTAATGATGTTTTTAGTACCCTAAAAACCGAATGAAGTGAATTGGTAGAAATCTTTTTCTTTGTAATTTCAATAAAATCTGTTAAATGTTTAGTCGTTAGTTCACTTAATCCCTGATCTCCAATTGTCGGGCGAATATGACAGTCAATTTTGCTTTTGTAACTATCAAATGTTCCTGGTTTTACTTTTGTACTAATTACCGTTTCAAGCCAATAATCCAACCAATTATTGAGCGTTCCATAAAATTGTTCTGATTTTTCTTGTACAGAAAGCATTGTTGCTTTTTTTATTGTTAGTTTTTCCTTTACCTCCTTATACGTTTGACCATAAACATAGCCATAGTGAATCCCTTTATTGGTTTTCCTGCCCTTAACATATCGCCCCTCCCAACGACCATCTTTTCGTTTATAAATGTTTTCTCCTTTTCTACCCAAAGTAATCTCCCTTTCACAAAAATAATTGACGGCGAATTTGACGGCTATAAAAAAATGGGTTTTTCTCAAAATATTTAGAAATCAATGAAAAAATTGATATCTCCTTGGAATAAAAGTAAGCTATACTTACAAAAGATAAAAAAAAGATATACTATTGACATAATTCTCAGTATTCTCATCTTTAAAATATGCAATTGACAATATTATCCAAATCACTTAACCTTTTAAAAGAGATAAAAATAAAAATATATCCACATTTTCTTTTTTCCGTTAACTCTATTTCCTGTTCTTACTTAGAACAGGATTTTTTTCACACTTCTCCTTTCAATAAATAGTATAAAAAAACAGCTCCTTTTTATTATCAAAAAAAGTTTAAATATTATACTTTTTTGATAAACAAAAAAAAACAAACGAAAAATCTAGACATTTATTCTATAAATAAAGAAGAAGCTCGCTTTCACTTGAATAGCGAACTTCTTCTTTAGTTGAAAAAAATTATTTGATTTTCTAATCAAATTTTATTCTTTAATCCTATAAATATCTGCTTCTGTTGTCTTTTTGAACAGATAATAACATAAGACTGAAATCAACAGAACTACACTTGCAACAACAGATAATGGTAAAAAAATATTCGTACTTGTCTGTTTAAATATCATCCCGATCATTACTTGCCCTAACGGAACCGCACATTGTGCGCATGCTACGATGGTAGCCATTATTTTTCCCAGGTTTTCTTTTGGCGTCACTCGTTGAACCATCGAAATCAAGTAGATGGATATGATACTCATCAGCATACCTATAGGAGCACCTGTTATAACAAATAAAGTGAACCCCACCCTATTTCCTGCAGAAGTTCCTGCAAATGTTAAGCCTATATTCATTGCAAATAACAGCAATCCAGATAATGTAAAGGTGAGATACAGATTATTCAATCGTAATTTTTTAGTAAAATAGCTCGCAAAAACAGCACCTAAAATTGTAGACAAACTGACTATAGACATCCCTAAACCATACATTGAGTCGTTTGCTTGTAAGACTACCCTTAAAATTACTGGTGTACCCACAATAAAAAATGATGCCAAAATAAAATTGACTAAGGCCGCAATCAGGATGGACTTCAAAATCACTTGGTTTCTACGAACTTCTTTGAAGCCTTCTATTAGATCTGATGTTAATGTTTTTAACACGCCTTTTTCTAATGCTCTTTTTTCAAATGGAATGTGAATGAACGATTCGATTATCGCTGCCAAAATGAAGAAGAGAGTGCTACTGATAACAAGTACTTGAGCCCCTAACAAACTATATAGAATTCCACCAATAATCGGCGCTACAACATTGGACATTGAAAGAACACCATTAACCATGCCGTTGACCTTTTCCAATTCACTCTCATCTACTAATAGAGGAATACTCGCTGTAACAACTGGTGTATCAAAGCTTCCAACAATCGACAAGATAAATAATAGAATGCCAATCAGAAAAACCGATTGGTTCATCCCTAATACAAAAAATAATAAAATAGCTAAAATAGCATTGGAGATGTCCATCAACACCATCAACATTCGGCGATCAAACCGATCCGCAATCGCCCCTCCAATCGGCGCAAATAAGACAGGTATACTAGAAACTGCTAAAACAGTCGCAAAAATATCCGCTCTTCCTGTTTGGTCTAACACAAAAAGTGATAAGGCAAACCGTAAAATCGCTCCTCCAAATACCGAGATCATTTGACCTAATATCAAGTATACAATGTTCCGTTGATCCTTTTTCATTTTTTCTTCTCCCCACATTTTTTACTCCATAACTAACAAAATGATAACGCTGTTTTCTTTATAAGCTTACCATTTTATTGTATTTTCTTACTCATTCAAAAGTATTAGTTTCTCTCAGACTTTTGGATGAACATTGAAGCTAATGTGGTTCGATTTCTCAGCTTTTTATCCTTCAATCAAGCCAGTGGCAAGTACTATTAATTCATCACGATTCACTCGATAACTTTTCCCTTGTTTTATAATAAAACCTAATTTTTGAAATTCTGTTAGGGTATGCATTAAATGCCGATAACTAACACCTAGAAACTCAGCTGTCTCTGTTTGTTTCTCAGCATAGACCCCTTCAACTTCGGTTTGTAACATATATGCAGCTAAACGATGTTTCAACTCATAGTTTTGGTTATTTGAAAAATGTTCAACTCTTAATAAGACTTTTTCACCTAAGTATTTACCCATCATTCTCAAAAAATGATTATCATTCAACAATTCTTGCTTCACTTTATGATAAGGAAGAGCTAGACAAATGCATCGATCAATTGCTTGCACATCTTTAACTTGTTCTTCAACTTCTAACAAAGAAAGCTCGCCAATAAAATCCCCTCTACTTAAAAATTGAATCAGAGAGCGTCGACCATTTTCATGGATTTTGTAGATTTTGGCCTTCCCCTCAATTAAAAGAAATAAGTGATCTACTTGTTTATCAAAACGAATAATATATTCTTTTTTATCATAAACGTAAAGCATGGCTTGTTCCAACACATGTTTAGAAAAATAGTCTGGAAGCTTTAAAGGTTCCTTTTCAGTTAATTTTACTAGTTGATTTAAGCTATACGTTTTCATTTTGCCTCCTTAAAACATGAGATATCTCCTATTATTATGATTGACTTTCGGTTAAATTACTACTAAAAGGTAGATGGCTCTCATTCGTTTTAAAAATGAGCATGCTTATTTGCTTTTACATTAGGAGGTTCTTATGAAAAAAATTTTAGCTTCACTTTTCTTTTATGCACTTAGTGGGATTGGCATTAGTTTAACGCTAAAAGCAGATATTGGCGTCAGTAGTTTTAATTCATTAAATGTGGCGATTGCTTCTACCAGCAATATCAAAGTGGGAACTATCACTTTTTTAATGAATGTTTTCTTTTTATTACTGTTTATTTTATTATCAAAACAAAAACAATTTTTGAAATACTTGCTGATGTTCTTTTCAATACTATGTCTTGGTAGCATTATAAACTTTTTTTCCTATACACTATTAGCTCCGATAAACTTAGAGAATTATTTCTTTAAAATGGTGATCTTTGTATTAGGCACCTGTATAGCGGGGTTTGCCACGGGAATGGTCATTTCTATCGGTATCTTGCCCTTTCCAATTGAAAGTGTTTGTATTGTATTATCAGATTTGACAGGTTATTCCTTTACAAAATTTAGATATGGAATCGATTTGTTTTCGGTTGCTGCTTCGTTAATCCTTTCCTCGATCTATAGTTTGCCAATTTTTGTGCGAGAAGGCACTCTCATTAGTTTATTCTTATTATCTGGTGTTATTTCTTTTACCAAGGTGCATTGTGAAACGTACTTACTTAATCTAAAAAGCTGAACTATCTAAAAAAGTGGAAGTGTGTGGGACAAAAGTAAAAAGCACTTTTGTTTCACAAACTAACTACGAATAAACGGTGGAAACAGAAGTAACCTCTTCCACTTTTTCTATTTTAATAAAAGGTAAGTTACCATCCGTAAAAATTTCATCGCCACCACCATTTCGCCCATGATAACTTGTTGTAAAGTGTTTCACAACTTCAATAGAAACAGGTTGATTGGATTCTGTAAACGTCTCTAAAACAAAATCACGTTCGTGATCAATATCTGAATTGATTTTATGAGTGATTTGACCTGTAAAAACAGAAAAACCAACTTTTTTATCATATGTTGCAGCACCCAACCAGTCTGCTTTTCTTCCTCCTGGTAAATACCAATTATCTGGTGTTTCCCAAAAACGAACATGATGCCTTCTCCTTGGATTATTTTTGATTTCCTGTTCAAAAGCTAAATCCTGTTTCTTATTAAATAAAAATAGAGAACTAACTGGAGCGCTAGGATACGACTTCGAAAAAACACTGGCAATGATCATCTGGAAACTAGAATGCAATGACAGCGGCTCTGCTTTCGTCCAGCCGGCATTTATGAAAAGTTGTTCTAATTCCTCTTTAGAGCCTATAAAAGCTAGATTGATTGGATCTCCTAGAAGCCCCATCATTTGTTCTAGAGCGACCAATAAAATAATCTGGCAAATACCGCCCAGTCATCAGCTTATTGATAAAAGGTAATGCTATATACGAACTAAACAGCCATAAAAAAATATACAGAAAGATATGGATTTTTCGTGTTAAAATTTCTGAAAATAATGACTTATAAACTAAATAACCAAAAAAGACGATAAAAGCAAACCGAATTAATCGAAAGACACTATTCAGTAACGTTTGTTTTTCCATTTAACTTTTCCTTTCTCCTTGCAATTTACTTTCCAGCTAACTCTAAATCATAAGACCGTTCGGATTGTAGTTTTTCAGACCTTTTTCAAACACCTTATTGACAAAATTGCTTTCTATTGTTCTTTAACTGTTCATGTATCTTATTCGTTTAATTAAATTATACTCCTTTCTGATATAAAGTCGCGCATTAGCATACCCATCAAAAAAAGAAGTAGCTCCTTTGAAGAGCTACTTCTTTTTTATTTTATGAACAGTTCACTATTATTTTTGTTTAATACCAACCATTGGCCATCCAAAAAGCTTGGGCTGCTTCCCATGAACCATAGCGTCCTGCCACATAGCTATCTGCCACACGTTCTTGATTTGCTTCTGAATAATCTCCATTTAGGTATGAAGCGTCTAATTGATATCTACCAATATATTTACCATTTGTAGCACCATAAGAACCGCTAGATTCTTTTTGAGCAATCCATTCTTTGGCAGATGACGTAGTTGGTGCTGCTTCTTGTGCAACTGGTGCTGCTGCTACTGGTGTTTCTTGTACAGCTGCTTGGGTTGCTTGTTGAGCAGATTCTTGTTGAACTGGAGCTTGGGCCACTTCATCCGCAGTTCTGATCGTTAGTTGTTCTCCTTCAAAGATCATATTTATATTAGAAATATTATTATCTTTAGCAATTAAATCGATCATACTATTATCTCCGCTGAATTGATGAGAGATAGTAGATAATGTATCTCCAGATTTTACTGTATATAAGCTATCAGCGTGCGCGTCAGTCGTTCCCATAAAAATGCCAAATCCTGCAGTCAAAGTTGTTGCTAATAAAATCGTTTTAAGTGATTTCATGTTGTTTCTCCTTTGTAAAAAAATATTTTTGTCGTTTGTTTATCGACTTTGCATACTTTAACATCTAAAAATATTTCATAGGTGAAGATACCGTGACAATTCGTTACGAGTGTTTTTATTGCGTAACGGCTTGTAAAATAACAACGGCGAAACACTTGTTCGCTCTGGATTTTTATTTAATTTTAAAGTTGAAAAAAAACATGAACTTTTCTGAAATAATGTTTATTTTAGTTCATTATTAGTCGGAATGTTACAAGATTCTGGAATTGTTACAGAGCATTTCAGTCATTTTCTCTCGCAAAAATATCATTTTTAGTCATTTTAGTGATGTGACTGAGAGCTGTTTTTCAGATTTTTAACACAAAAAAAAGCAGAAACCGGTCTGATTACTCAGCCACTTCTGCTTTTTCTTTTATTTATTATTATAGTCTTTTTGTTCGATCACCGATTCTAATAATCGATTTTCAGTTTGAATAATATCAAAGAACGCACTAATTTTCTCTAATTGCTCATAATCGATTTGATATAATTTTACTCTAGGTTTGAAAAATAAGAACCCAGGGCGAATTTTGACTCGCTCATTAATCAAATGACATTGTTCCATCATTGATTGTAAATCCATTTCCGAAACACTGTTTTTGATTTGCTCAATACGCGCTCGTTCATAGACCCATTGATCTTTTGTCACTGTCATTTTTTCAGTAATCGTTACTAATTGGCGATTCAAACGCCAAGATTGTTCAATAAATTTTGCTTTTTTATAAAGGTCATCATAGTGAATCAAATCAATGCGGACAAACTTATACCAGTCCTCTTCATCAATCGTAGACTTTTGATGTTTTTTAAATCGTTTTAATCCGCTAACGAGTAAGCTATTTTCTATGGCGAGCAGCTCGTATTCCAATTTTTCTTTTGCTACCCGCACGCGTTCCTTTGACGCTTTTTCTCGTTTTAAGCTTTCTTTCAAAAAAAGAACTTCACTTTCTTCTGTCCGAGCAAGAGCGGTTGCTTCAACATCTAAATCTACTTCCAGATGTTCCTCTTCTGCCTCATCTACGAATAGTTGCTCATTATCTGGTATTTCTTCCACAGTTTCTTCTATAGATACTTCAACTGGAAAACTAAGTGTCTCACCAGATAAAGGAAGCTCTTCCTCTTCCTTAAAGATAGAAAGAAATTTTTTTTCTAGAATGTTGCTGACAGATTCACCCTTTGAGTAACCCATCTGTTCTAGGCTAGCTGAAACTGTAAATTGAATTGGTTCATCTTCTGAAGTAAAAGAGATAGGAATCAATTCACAAAAATATGTACTAAAAACACCCTCGACCTCTTCAACTAGCTTCGTCCAAACAAACTGTGGGAAAAGTTCTTCTAATTCTTCCAACAGAACATCCCAATTTAACTGCGCTTGAAAAAATTGAATCTCCACATGCTTTTTGATCGGTGACGTTATCACTTTCCGAGAAAGTTCATCGTGCTCTCGAAAAGTCAGAAAGTCTCCTGTTGATTGTTCATAGAGTGCCTCACATGCATCAACGATTTCTTCAGTATTGTCTTTTTGATAGAGAACGGTCCCTACAGTGAATGGGATTGCTTGTTGATGAAAAAACACATCGAAATAGTCATTCATTAAACCGTTCTCCTTTCTTTTTTAAGATTGCAGATCATATACAGGTGCTAAAATAAGTTGCTGACCTTCAGTTAAAAAGTATTGATCTAAGTCGTTCCACTCTTTTAACGACCAAACTGAAATGCCTGTTTTTTTAGAAATACTCGCTAAAGTATCTCCTTTTTTCACTTCGTAAGTTTCTTTTGTCTTCTTACGAGTTGCACTTACTTGATAATCTTTTACTTCTTTTCTAGTGGTTGTTTCACTTGTTTCTTTTGTTGTTTTTGTTTGTTTCGCTGTATTTGTTGTCTTTTTCGCTGAAGTCGTTTTTGACTCTTTTTTAGCCGTAGACTTATCCTTTGCTTGACTTGAGAATGCATTGGACAGATTTTGAACCATCTCCAACGAACGGTCTACTGCATCTTCTTTTGGTACTACTGTGCTTTTTTCGTCTTGTTTTGGCACACTCAATTTTTGACCGATAAACAGCATACGTCGATCTAATTGGTTTTTTTCTAAAATAGCCAACGTTGAAATATTGTATAACTTACTAATCGATTTAAGTGACTCACCTTTTTTCACAATATGTGTAAGGTATTCGATTTTTTGATCTAGTTGGTCATCTTTCTTTTGCAACTTATCAAACGAAGTATTCAACTTGATTTTCTTTGCTTTTTTGGTATTTTTCTTATCTTTTAATGTATCATATTGCGTTAAATCATACGCATCAATCAAGCCATTCAATTTTGAATTATAGCTAGTATCTGTTGCATAACGACCTGTTAGGAATTTCGTTGCATCTTTATAAGATTTTGTATTGGTTTTCCAAGTACCACTATAAAAAGCACTGCTAGAATCGGTACCACCTCTCAGAAGCTTTACGTAATCCCCAAGTGATTCTTTATACGATGGATACTTTCTAAAATTGGAACGAATCGTAAACATGCTCCCAGAACCATTATCTTCACTCGTTAGAAAATTGGCGCTGGCACCTTCATAGCTACCTTTTATTCCAAATAAATTATAGTTTGGTGCAGAAGCTAGTGCACTGTTTCCAGAAGCACTTTCTAAAATTGCCTGCGCAATCATCACTGAAGCATATAAATTGTTCTCACCAGCTATCGAACGAGCATCCTCCCCAATTACTTTAACAAAACTTTTGGTTGTTAGATTAGGACTGATATGAAATACCTGATCTGATCCGGCAGAGCTATGGTTAGCATTATTGCCCGTTACCGCTCCAGTATTCGGTCTACTTGGCCGTTGTGTCGCTACGTTGGGCTGTTGGCTAGGACCTTTAGCTGGTGGTGCTGGTTGGTTCGGCTTCGGCTTTGGTTTTGGTTTTGGTTTTGGTTTTGGTTTCGGTTTCGACGGAGTTGTTGTTGAACTCGTTGTACTAGTGCTACTTGTAGAGGTACTAGTCGTCGAATCTGTCGTTGGTGTCGATGATTCAGATGAACTTGTCGAACTTGTCGAATCTGTCGTATTTTGCGTAGAGCTAGTCTCATCTGATGAACTTGTCGACTCACTGCTGGATTCTTCAGTTGAATCTATTGTTGAAGAATCCGTACTGTTTTCGATAGTAGAGCTAGTTTCGATAGTAGAGCTAGTTTCGATTCCTTCTACTGTACTTTCTGTTGTTTCGTGTTCCTTAGTTGAAGATAAAATTGTTACTTGCTCTCGTTCTTCGGAGCTTGAAGTTGCTTTGTCATCGATTTCTTTCGCAACAATTGGTTGAACATCGTTAACAGAAAGGACAGCACTTGAAGTAAGTAACCCTACACTCAATAATCGTAATTGTTTACTGTTTAGATTTCTTTTTTTCATTCTGTGCCCTCTCTTTCTTGTTAATCAGTATCTTCTTTCACCAAATTGATGATTTGGTTAAATGCTTGTTCTGACTCTTCTTTAACATCTTTAATACGTTTGTAATAATTTTGATATTCTTGCTCAGCACGTTCTAAGCGTTTTAAAACACTCGCTTTTCTCTTCGTTTCTTCATTAATCATCTGTGCATGCTGATTCGCTTGATTGACGATTTCTTTTGCTTGTCTCTTCGCCTCTAGTAAAACTTCGCCAATGTCTTCTTTGGAAAGCTGTTGGTCAACATCACTCATTTTTTGTGCTAATTGATGTTTTGTTTCTTCCAATTCTTGACGAACTTTCGCCAACTCTTCATAAGCACCAGTATCCGTTGGTGTATCTGATGCCATGATCACAATCCGATCTTCTGAAAGTTTGTCTATTTCTTCTTGTTTAGCTAGAAGCTCTTGTTCATACTGTCTGATCTTGTTTGCAAAGCGCTCAGCTTTTTTACGATTCAAATCTGTTTCATCAATTTGACGATTGCTGTCACGTAACAAGCTGTTATATTTCATTTTGACTTGTTCAAGTTCTGCCATGCGAGCATCGTAATCTTTTGGTACAGCTTGTACCATCGACAGTTCATTTTCTAATGATTCATTCGTTTCCTGAGCTGCATCTACTTGATTTTGCAGCTGAGTGATTTCTCTCTTGTGCTTGCGTAATTCCGCTTTTACTTCACGTAGTTCGCCTTGAAGCTGTTCATTTTCTTCTTGCAGTTCTTCTAATTCATCATCGTCAATAACTTCATTGACCGGTGGTCTCTTTTTCTTTGGTTTTGGTTTTCTAGATGGAGCTGGAACTGTTTTTTTCTTTTTACGTGAGAACAATGGACGAGCTTCTTCTTCGTCATCATAATCTTCATCGTCATCATCGTAGTCTTCGTCATCATCATAATCTTCATCATCATCATCGTCGTCATAGTCTTCGTCGTCATCATAATCTTCATCATCGTCGTAGTCTTCGTCGTCGTCATCATAATCTTCATCATCGTCGTAGTCTTCGTCGTCGTCATAATCATCATCATAGTCGTCATCATAGTAATCGTCGTCATCGTAATCTTCATCATCATAATCTTCGTATTTTTTTCTTTTTTTACCTTTGCCAAAAATTTTTAGCATATGCTCACGTCCTTCTACAAAAATAGGGCTATCTCTTCATTGATTATTTTTACTGTACAATTGAAACTTAAGTGAATTATTTGAACTGTCTATCTATGTATACAACTATAGTGACGAGTGCCGTAATTTTTTATTTATAAAAATAACCAATTTCACTTCTAGGTATTTTTTAATTACGTAACTGGCTTCTTTTAGCTAGTCGCATTCAACAAGCCTCACCATCTTTTGTAGTTATCAAAAAATAGTGGTTTAAAAACATACCTACCTCCTTACATTTTATCAGATAAAGCTCAAACAAACAAACTGAATTCACGCTTTATTTCCAATTTTATGATAGCAAAACTATCGTTCATATTTTTTTACAAAAAAAAAGATTTATAATAAATGAAATACGTGTTTTTTTATAATTACAATCTAAAAATTCCCAGCTATCTATTTTATTTTTGTGTCTAATTTTATCGATACAAAAAAAGCTGCTCTATGTTAAAGTGAATAGCGCTTCCCCATCTCTAAACATCCAAAATCGTCTTTAAAATGCGTGTTACATTCACCAAAAACTTTTTTTATCAGTAAACTAAAAAAGCAGTGGAACTTAGTAAATAAGCAACCACCACTACTGAATCCCACTTTTTAATAACCATAAAAACGATAATTATATCATTTATATCTCTTTCTACCGTTTTATTTATTTGTTATTGATTGTTTTGAAACGAAATGAAAATTCCGGAATAAATCCCTTGAAATTCCATCGATTTTTTTAAATTAATAAAAAATTAAGAAAATATTTTTCGTGATAATTACAAATAGAATCGATTTTAGCAATTTTATTCCATTTTTAACAAGATTTTGACCGTTTGTCGTGATGACCTAATCGATACATCCACATGAGGTGTAACTCATAACTTCTACTCCAGTTTCAATTACTTCGGTCACTTAAACTAAATGATCCTTCAAATAGTCAATACGATAATCGTCTACTACAGTTTTTGTTGTCCCCTCAAATTCTGCTAATTCCTCGATCGCACCGAAACCATTTTCAACAAGAAAAATAGGCACCTAATAACGGTCACATAAACAGTTCAGATAATAACTCACCTTTCGGATCTGTCTGCTTACACCAAGGAATCTGAATAAATGACGAACGAAGAAGTAACTACTTCGTTACACTTCAATCACCTTGATATACAACATAAAAAACAAAGTGATTCGATGATACACAAATTGAGCGGGACATAGCTCTACGAGTCATATCCCACTCAATTGATCACATCAAATTCTAAGTGCTAAAGCACTAAGATTTGAAGGCTTTGGAAATAAGTTGAAATTGTTGCACAATTCCTGCTTGGTTCTTGAAATTAAACACTTTTGTCCAAAATTCTTTCATCTACTCTTTTGAAGGAATAAGTAATCGTAAACCATTGAAAATGACTAATAATGTACTTCCTTCATGTGCAATCACGCCGATCGTAATGTCCATTTTTCCAAGGATATTCAACGTAATCAATGCAACGACGATAAACATTGAAAAAATAATATTTTGCCAAACAACGCGATCTAAGCGTTTAGATACTTTATGAGCATAACTAAATTTGGTCAAATCATTTTGCATCAATACTGCATCCGCAACATCAATAGCAATATCAGTGCCGTCTCCCATAGCAACACCAATATCTGCTGTTACTAACGCTGGTGCATCATTGACACCATCGCCTAGCATTGCGACATTACCGAACCGAGCTTGCTGATCTTTGATGATTGCTGCTTTATTTTCTGGCAAAACATTTCCAACAACCTCATCGATGCCAATTTGACGACCAACTGCCTGCCCAGTTAATTCTGCATCTCCAGTAATCATCGTTGTATGGATTCCTTGTGATTTCAAATACTGAATGACTGTCTTGGCATTTTCATTCGGTACATCCATCATTGCAATCAATCCAATCACTTCATTGTTTTTTGCGAAATAAACAACTGTTTTTCCTTCTTTAGCATATTGTTCATTATGAGCATTGATTTGAGTATTAACTAAACTGAATATTTCTGGTTTACCAATTTGATAAGTATCTCCTTGATATTTCGTAACTAGTCCTTTACCAATTTCATTTTCAACTGTTAAACTAAGTACTCTATCAGCTTTAAATTTATCTAAAATCGCATTTGCTAGTGGATGGTTTGCCGTTTTTTCCATGGCAACGATTAAATCGATACAGGTTTGTTCTGTTAGTTGAGCTCTATCTGCTAAGAAGTAAAAATCAGTTACAGATGGTTTCCCTTTCGTTAAAGTACCTGTTTTATCAAAAGCAACTGATTTGATCGTTGCTAAGTTTGCGAGATAAGAACCGCCTTTAAACAAGACACCTCTTTTGGCCAAGTTGGAAATCCCTGATAATGTTGCTGGCACAGCGCTAGCAGCTAAAGCACAAGGTGATGCTGAAATCAAGAACACCATACCGCGATAAAAACTTTCATTCCATGACCAATTAAATAGAACTGGGCCAATTGCTATAAAAATCGGTACTACAATCAAAACAATCGTTACATAATACGGTTCTAATTTTTGAATCTTAGTAGCCGTTTTTGACAAATTTGATTGGGACTGATCAACTAATTGAAGGATTTTAGCAAAAACTGTATCCTTGCTGTCTTTGGTAACTTCCATTGTAAATGTTCCCGTACCATTGATCGTACTGCCAAATACTTCATCACCAACTGTTTTTTCTCTAGGTATACTTTCACCATTGATTGAAGATTCATCGATTGAGGTACGACCAGATAAAATGATACCATCTGTAGCAATTTGATCACCATTCAAGACTTGCAATTTGTCACCGATTTTTAAAGCGGCAACATTGACTGTTTTCACACTGCCATCTGCTTGGATCAAGCGTGCTTCGGTCGGATTCATTTTAAGTAAATTCGTGATTTCTCTTTTGCTGCGCCCTTCTGCATATTCTTCAAGAAAATGAGCTGCTGCAAAAATGATGATCAACAATGCACCTTCTTCGTAATTGCCAATGATCGTTGCTCCAAAGGCTGCTAAAGTCATCAAAATGTGAACATTGGGTACAAATTTTCTTTGTTCTTTTGATTCACTGATTGTATCAACAATACCTTCTAAAATAATGTGATAACCAGATAATAGCATTGCGCTTATAAAAAGAATATCTTGGAGTAGAGACCCTTCATTGAGAAAAAATGCGACGATAAAAATAGCGAATCCTGTAAAAAATAAAATAACTGGAGATTTACCATGATTATGACCTGTTTCGTGATCATGGTTATGCCCTTTTGTACTAGAGCAACTGTGTTCGTGTGCTTTTGTTGTGTCCATTTTATAGTTCCTCCTTCATTTGTTTTCTGAAAAGATACAATTCACTTTCACATGAATAATCATTCATATATTATATATTCATAATACATGAACAGTCAGTCATGTGTCAAGCAAAAAAACAAAAAATTTGCACAAAAAAACTGGGGCAACGTTTTTACGGCTGCCCCAGTTCCTATATGATTCGTTTATTTCTGCTCTTTAACTTGAATATATTTAAAACTATATGGTGAACCAAAAGCATGCTTCACTACACCACTGATAGTTTTCTTTTGTAACAATGCTGTTTGTTGTTGATAAAGCGGCGCAACTGTATAATCTTCTGCCAATAAAACATGTTCAGCTTGTAATAAGTCAGACCATCTTTTTTCTTCATTTGCTGCGTCTGTTTCTGAAGCGGCTTGAATCAATCGATCATAGGTTGGATTTTTATAGTTCACATGATTTAACCCCGATGTTGAAGCAAACATATCTAAAAACGTAATCGCATCTTTAAAGTCTGGCATCCATTGACCAAACGCAATATCATAGTCACCAGATAAATAGCGATCTTGTAAATTATTGCTTGGTAAAGTGGTAATCTCAAACTTGATGCCTGGCAAAACTTCAGCAATTTGGCTTGCTAAGTATTCAGCGGTTTTCTTCTCTGTATCTGTGTCTTTACTCAAATATACTAAAGTGATCTCTTCTTTATTGAGTTCTTTTTTTGCTTCAGCATAAGCTTTTTGTGCAGCTGTTTTATCGAATGTTTGCTGCACTCCGTTTTCGGTTCTAAAATCTTCCCCTGTTGTTGGATTTTGAACAAAATTTTGAGGAACGAAGCCTTTCGCTGCAATCGAACCGTCTCCCAAGACATTTTTGACAAATGTTTCTCGGTCGAGCGCCAAAGAGATTGCTTTTCGTAAGTTGACGTTTGCTAAGAATTTTCCTTGTCCTTGATTAAAACGTAAGTAGCCCATCTTTGTATCATTTTGATTTTGAAAATCAGGATCGTTCTTATATTGTTTAGAGAATTCACCATCAAGTACTACACGGTCAAGTTCATCCGTTTGATATAAATTCACTGCTGTACTCGTTGATTTTACAACTGTTGTTTGAATTTCATCAACGTTAACATTTTTCTGATCCCAGTATTTGGGATTTTTAACATACCGCCATGTATCAGAATTTTGTTCCCACCCTTTTAGAACGAATGGTCCATTATAGAGAGTCGTTTTGGCTGAAGTACCATAGTCACTACCTTGTTTTTCAGCAAATGCTTGGTTGATAGGGAAAAAGGTTTCAAACGTTAACAATGATGTAAAATAAGGGATTGGTTTCACTAGATGAATCACGAGAGTATGGTCATCAGGTGCTTGCACTCCAAGCTCTACTGGTTTTATTTTCCCTTGATAAATAGCTTCAGCATTTTTTATAGAAGAAACAAATAAACTAGCATAAGAAGGCGCCGTTTCTGGTGTGACTGCCCGTCTCCATGCATAAAGAAAATCATTTGCCGTAACGGCTTCGCCGTTTGACCATTTTGCATCCTTTCTTAAAGAAATCGTGTAGGTTTGTTTATCTTCACTGATTTCTGGTAAAGCTGTTGCTACAGCTGGTATGGTTTCGTCTTTTTCATTTAATTGATAAAGGCCTTCCAGTACTTGGTTCTGAGCATTAAAACTAGTAAAATCTTCTTCTTGAGTTGTATCTAACGTTAATAGTTCAGCTGGTTCAGTAAAATGGACGATTGCTTTTTTTGATTCATCTGATGTTGTTTTTTCAGCTGAATTGCAACCTGTCACCAACACTAACAATGCCAGCGTGCTGATCATGAAAAACTTTTTCATCGTGCTCCTCCTTAAATCATTTATTGATACGTCACCAATAAACTAACTAAACATCACTTCTTCTACTACCGTTATTTCTGGATCTAATGACTGCATGACTGGACAATTTTTCCCAATCAATTTCAATGCTCGTTTAGCTTTTCCTTGTTCTTCCTCAGGCAAACGAATTGAAAACGTGATCAAAACATGACTTAATGGTTTTGCTTGCTTCTCTTCTGCTCGTTCGTAAGAAATTTCTACTTTGTCTATAGTAAAATCAATATGAGAATTCGTGAGTATTTTTTCATAAACATATGCACCGCAAGCACCGATTGATGCGACAAGCATTTCTACTGGAGAAAAACCGATCTCTTTTTTCAATACCCAGTTCCCACTTTGATGTATCAACTCAAATCCATTTTCACTTGAAATCAATTCCATTTTACTCTCTCCTTTTCTTTAGTAAACCACTATTTTTAGAGCGTTTTCTTTATCTTACTATGATAGTACAAAATCGAACAAACGGGTAATAGTTATATAGTAGGTATGATAGCGAAAAGCTATCGATAAAAAACTTCTCTTATCCTATTTAGAATCAGAGAAGTTTTTACTGTAGCTTAAAATTCTTTTTTTAATCGATTGTCCTCTTCATTTTTATCCTGAATGATCGAATCGATGTACTCTTTCAAAAACTTACTATTTTCTGCGATGATCTGATAGCCTTTTTCTTGCTTGAGCTTTTCGATCACTCCATCTGAACTATAATCTTCTCCAGAAAAAAAACGAACATTCATTTTCCCCACAAAATCAGCCGCTATATCCATTTGTGCTTCGTCGGTCATGCCACTATCAATCAGTTGAGCGTAGGCTAGTCGTTTACCATCCTCTATAAAACTATTTCTGAGGTACTCCTTATAGTTTCTCACTTGAGGTGTTGTGATATTGTTTTCCTTCGCCCAAGTATCTACATCGTTTTGATTTTTTCGATAGCTAAATAAATTCCCATCCAAATGAATTACTCCGTAACTTTGTGGTGTTATTGAAAAAGAACCAGAAACAATTTCTGTCAGTTGTTTATTATCAATCATTTCAGTCATGATGTCTTGTGCATGAATATGTCCTGAAAATACAACTGGCACTTGATACTCTACAAGGAGTTGTTTGAACTTGTCCGCATTATTAAGTACGAAGCCACTGGATAGCAGTTTATTATGCGCATAAATGTTATGGTGCATAAATACGAGTGTTTTTTTCTTTGCTTGTTTTCCTTCTTCTAGTTGTTTTTTGACCCAACTCATCGTTTTCCCACGAATCATCCCTCCAGTTGCTGGTCTTGTTTGGGGTTGATTATCATCGGGATAGATATTTGAATCAAGAAAAAGAAAATTATACGTTGGGTTTACAGCAACAGAATAACTCAATGAGCTTTTATCATAACTAGTTGCATTTTGATAGCCATTTTCTGCAAAAATTTCTTTAAAATCGGCAATCGATATCGCTGCTGTCTTTTCTTGTTTATCGCCAACAAATTTTCTAGCCCAGCCGTCATTGATATCATGATTGCCAGGTATGACAAAGACTTTGATGCCTTTGTCTGTTAATTGTTTGAGCAACTCTGCCAACCTTTCAGCACTAGCTTTCTCACCATTCAAGGTCAGGTCACCTGTAAGAATCAGCATATCTGGCTTTTGTTCGATTGCTTTATCGATAAAAGCTTGCCAGCTTTCTTCTTGATAATCTAGCTCTTTACCAGCTGCTGTTCGCTTGATATTTTCATATGCGGAACCTGAATCGGTCAAATTGTTATTGATATAATGAGGATCGCTTACGACCCAGAATTCAACCTGTTTTTTTTCCATTAATGGTTCTGCAGCTTTCTCTTTATTTTCGCCCAAATAATTCCATGCAAGTACGCCCACCACTAGGCTACCTATAATAAACCCAAGCATCTTTTTCATTGTGTTATTCCCCATTCTTTTTCTTCCACTCTATTTTATGCTTTTCCAGACAAAAAAGCTCTCACCGTATCTATTTTACTAAAATACGATGAGAGAAACTGCTCTTTTTTATAGTTCTGCTCCATTTGTTTGAATCAAGTGTTTATACCATTCAAAGGAGTCTTTTTTGATTCGTTTCAACGAACCATTTCCTTGATTGTCACGATCGACATAAATGAAACCGTAGCGTTTGCGCATTTCTCCAGTCGTAAATGAAATCGGATCGATACAGCCCCAAACTGTGTAGCCGATAACCTCTACACCATCTATTTCAATGGCTTTTTTCATTTCTCTGATATGTTGGCTAAGAAAATCGATTCTTTCTACATCGTGGACTTTCTCTTCTACTAATATGTCTGCGTAGCCAAAACCATTTTCTACAATAAAAATTGGCCGTTCATAGCGATTACTTAACAGATTTAGATAATGACGTAAGCCGGCAGGATCGATCGACCAGCCCCATTCTGTCATGCTTACATAAGGATTTTCAACAAGAGCGCTGTCTCCAAGTAAATCATCTTCCAAACGAACTGCTTCAGGACGTGTTGAGATTGTATTACTTAAATAGTAGCTGATACCGATATAATCTACTGTGCCAGCTTTTAGTAACTGTAAATCTTCCTCCGTAATATCCAGATCATAGCCCTTTCTTTCCCATTCTTTGACTGCCCAACGAGGATAGTTTCCTCTTACTTGAACATCTGTGAAAAATAATTGTTTCTCATCTTCTTGTTGGGCTACTATGATATCACTTGGATCACTTGTCAGCGGATAATTCGGTGTTGCTGCTAACATACAGCCGATTTGAAAATCAGGATTGATTTTTTTTCCTTCAGAAACTGTGATTGCGCTCGCTACAAATTGATAATGCGCTGCTTGGTACATCGTTTTTAGTTTGTCTTCGCCTTCTTGATAAAGGATTCCGGAGTTTGTAAATGAATAAATTGGATTTTCTAAGATTCGTTGGTTATTGATTTCGTTAAAGGTCATCCAATAGTTTACTTTATCTTTATAACGCTCCATCACAGTTACAGCAAATTTAGTGAAAAAACCAATCAATTCCCGACTACGCCAACCGCCATATTGTTTTACTAGGTGATAAGGCATTTCAAAATGGGATAACGTGATTACAGGCTCGATCCCGTATTTTAATAATTCATCAAACAAATTATCGTAAAAAGCAAGGCCTGCTTCATTCGGTTCTTGCTCATCGCCATTTGGAAAAATTCTCGTCCAAGCGATACTCGTTCTTAAACATTTAAATCCCATCTCGGCAAATAACTTAATGTCTTCTTGATAGTGGCCGTAAAAATCAATGGCTTCATGATTGGGATAAAATTTTCCTTCTATAATCCCCTCTGTAATTTCTCGTGCATGATCTTTTGACCCAGCCGTCATAACATCGGCAATACTTACGCCTTTTCCACCTTGAGTAAAACCGCCTTCTACTTGATGAGCGGCTACTGCACCACCCCATAAAAAATCATTTCTCATTTATGTGCTTCCTCCAAACCTGTTCCTACAACAAATAGTTTTGTTTCTGGTGTAACTGACTCAGTGGTGTTGATAATATTCATTGTTTCCATACTTGGGCCATCTGTTAAAATCACTGGTGATGTCATCGCATAACCTGCTTGTTCGATTTTTTCACGATCAAAGACTAGTAATGTTTGACCACGTGTGATTGTATCACCCATTTCAACTTTTGTTTCAAAGTGTTCCCCATTTAAATTGACTGTGTTGATTCCGATATGGATCAATAATTCACTACCGCCCTTTGATTTCAACCCAATCGCATGTTTTGATGGGAAAATTGCGACAACAGTTCCGTCAAATGGGGCTACAACTTTATTATCTGATGGGATGATCGCCACACCTTTACCAGCAATTTCGCTAGAAAAAACATCATCATCAACCTCTTTTAAAGGAATTACCGTACCTTCAAGCGGTGCGTACACGATCGTTTCAGATGTACTTGTAGCTGGAGTTGGTCTTTCATCAGTTGTTTCTTGAAAATCATCTTCACCTTGATCTGTTTCAGGTAAAAAATCAGTCATTTCATCTTCTTTAACACCAAAGAAATACGTCAATACAGCTCCTGCAATCAAAGCAGAACCAACGCCAATAAAGTATCCTACTTTTGGTGTATAAACTGGTATAGAGAAAATGTTATGAAATACATAAGCATTCATCGTAACACCTGTCACACCACAAATTGCTCCACCAATGGCACCAGAAATTGCTACGATCGGCAATAAACGTTTGTATCTTAAAATCAATCCATAAACAATTGGTTCTGTAACACCTGCAAATAAACCAGTTAAGGCTAAAGGTCCAGCTAAAGCTTTCATTTTTGAATGCTTTTTAGATTTCAGATAGAAACCAATCGCGATCCCAATTTGAGCAAAAACAGCTGCCACAGCCATTCCTTCGATTGGGTCTCCGCCCATCACAGTCAAGTTTTCAAGCGTGATCGGAGAAAAGCCCCAGTGCAGACCAAACATTACCATAAACGGCATTCCGCCACCTAAAACGATTCCTGAAAGTAAGGCACTTTTACCAATCAACCACATAACACCTTGTGATAATGCGTCCCCAATAACCGTTCCAAATGGGCCAAAAAGTAAAGCAGTCAATGGAACCATGATCATCAAACTAAACATTGGTACTGCAAATAATTGCAAGTCTCTAAAAATAATTTTGCGTAATAATTTATCTACGAATGAGTAAATAAAAATCGCGACAAAAATCGGGAAAATCGTCGTTGCATAATCAACAACATTTAAATTGATGCCAAGGAAATCAAGTTTCTCCTGACCAATCATACCCGTGAATGATGGTTCCAGCAAGGCCGCACCGATCACACCACCAACATACATATTCCCACCAATTTTTTTCGTTAAGGTAATCCCTAAGAAAACAGGTAAGAAGTAAAAGATCGCATTACTTGCTGCACTCAGTACCATATAAGTTGAACTAGTATCCGCCAATAATTTCATTTCAACTAAAATCGTTAAAACAGCTTTGATCATTCCAGAACCTGCCATCGCTGGAATCAGTGGTGAGAAAGCACCAGAAATCACTTCAAATACATAATTAAAACTTAGCTTTTTCTCAGTCTTAGGTGCATCTTCGTTTAAATTTGCGAGTGATTGGATTGCTGCATAATAATCTGGTACTTTACTACCGATCACCACTTGATATTGCCCACCACTGTTGACCACTGACATGACATAAGGAAGTTTTTCTAAGGATTCTTTATCCGCTTTCTTGGTATTTTTCAAACTAAATCTTAAACGTGTGGCACAGTGAACTAAACTATTGATATTCGACTTCCCACCAACAAGCTCGATGATTTTTTTACTTTCTTCTTCATAACGCATGATAGTAATTCCTCTCTTTGATCTATTTTTTTATAAAAAAAGTGACCTAAGAAACACTTATACACTAAGTGTTTTTCTTAGGTCACGCCTGCTTCACCAGTAACGATCCTATTGATTGCTTGATAAGCGATTTAAGTGAAGTGTTAAGTACATCAATTCATCATTGGAAATCGTCCAATCATATTGTTGTTCCAAAAATGTTTTGATTTTGACTGCACACTGATAATCTTGTTCATATTTGACAGCGATCAAATTGATCAAGGTCGAATCCTCATTTGATGAAACTTCTTTGTCTAGCTGTCTTTTGACGAAGTAACGAATATGGGTAATGAAACGAGTAAAATCATAAGATGTTTCATCATATTCTTTGCCATAATGGTATTTAATAATATCGATAATGCTTTGAATGATTTTCGTTGTCAGCATTGTTTCGTTCATATTGCTAGTAGAATTATAGGCATTGACAAAATGAAGGGTAATAAAAGCTGCTTCCTGGTCTGGAATCTCAATCCCTGTTTTCTCCCGCATCATTTGAACAGCTTTCAACGCAAATGCATATTCTTTTGTATAAATTTGTTTGATGTCCCATTCTAATGGCGAGCGCATTTGTAATCCTTCTGCAGCTCGATTTAAGACAAAACCAATATGATCGGACAATGTCAGCAAAATGGAATCATCGATTGATTGTTCTAATTCTGCTTCACCTAGTTGAATAATATCACTGGCCAGTTCAATATCTTCAATATCGATTCGTGCAAGCAGATTATCTAAGTTACTAACGGAATTGTTACCTTCAAGAACAAATCTTTTTTCAATCAGAGCTGAATCGATCACATCACCTTCACGCTTGTTGAAGCCGACACCTTTGCCCATAATGATTTCTTCGATATTGTCATCATTTAAAACCAAAGAAACATTATTATTAAAAACTTTCAGTATTTTCATTGAAATTATCTCCTGTTCTTGACTTGAAAAACGAAAAAAGACCTGACCATATCAAACATCACCAAAAAAAGTAATGTGAGAGGTCACGCCTGCTTAACCAGTAACGATCCGTTGACCAAAGTATACAACGACTTAAATTCTTTGTCAATAGTACGCTTACATTTTGCTGACAACGTCCTCTATCATTACATTTGGCTCTCTTCGAACGAATAAATTTTCTCAATAGAATTGGCTAATTTTTTAAATTGAACAAACTTCCCTTCACGAAGATACTCTTTTCCATCAACGAAAAAAAGTAAGGTCGGTGCTGAAAATATCAAATACTCAGCTGAAATTTCTTTGACTTTATCCGCTTCAACTTCTCTCAAATCGATTTTAGGATATTTTTTTAATAGCTCAATCAATTTAGGTTTGAGCGCATGACACACCGAACAATCTTCTTGTGAAACATATAAAAAAGCAAGGTGTGTTTCATTTATAAAGGTTAATACCTCTTGAATTGTTTGTAATTTTTTCATAGACTGATCAATCCTTTTGTAGTTGGCTAAATCATAGCATCTTCTTATCGAGATTACGATTTTTATGCCCCAAATATTAGTTATTCACTTCGATCCATGCCTTATAATAATCTCTGTAAAAACCGTCTTGCTCTTCTGCAGTCATGATATAGCGTCCAACCATCGTGCCAGTTTGATAGCCTTGTTCTTCCAACTTGTTTTTCACCGATTGAAAGTTATTATCTAAAGGATCATCTGACTTGATCGTAAGTAGAAATTGTTTGTATGAATAATTTGTTTGCTCTGGTCGTTGCCAAATTGAAACCTCTTCTACAAATTCTTTTGTGGTGACAGCAAAGCCATAGATGATTTCTTTTTCATTTTTAGAATCGATATAAACTACTAAACTAGAAGGATTATCAATATATGTCTGTAATTCATTGGGATCTTTTAAGTCAATCGGAATAATTCTTTCCACATCTAATGGCTCGTCAATAAATTCTTTCTCCTTCAACTTAATTAAACTCAACAATTGATCTTTTCTGTGTTTGATTCCTTGTTGTTTTTTCTCTAGTTCAGCTAATTCATCTGCGACACGTGTTTGTGTTTCATCTAATATCGACCATAGTTCTTCTGGTGATTTCCGATAAAGATTCGTCATTTTATTGATAGGAATATCCAATTTGCGGTAAAAATCGATATCACTGATTGTTAGGATATCCTCCATATCAAACATTCGGTAACCATTATCCCGATTTCGAGAGGAGGTAAGCAGATTCATGTCATCCCAATAGCGAATTTTAGACTTTGACAATTTCATAATTTCAGCCACTTGTCCTACCGTCAATAGTTTTTCTTTTTCCATAAAATCACCTCTACTTTTAATTATAATCAAAAATGATTGACCTTCAAGTAACTTGAAGGTGTAGAATACCTTTTGAGTCTTGAAAAGGAGGAATTTTCATGAAAATTATTCAGTTTTTCATTAAAAAAAATATGACACTTATTTTAGCAACAGTTCTTTGTTTGTGTTTACAAATCATCGGGACACTTGGTGTACCGTTACTCGTTGCTCAATTGATCGATGTGGGAATTGCTAGCGGCAACGAACAATCAATCAAAATCATTGGGCTTAAAATGCTCGCAATGGCTTTATTTGGTGCGCTCTCAGCTATTGCTGGAAGTTATCTTTCAGCTAAAGTAGCCGCTAAGTTTGGTTTAGAAACACGGGAAATGTTTTTCGACAAGCTCCAAACATTTTCTATTAAAGATGCAGACAATTTCGGAACTGGTTCGCTACTGACACGAATGACAAATGACGTTGACAATATTCAGCAAATGATCGTGTTGTTTCTACAGCTAATTTTACCTGCACCGATCATTGCAGTGTTCTCACTTTATATGACATTCACTTATTCAGCGACGTTAGCTTTAGTACCACTGATCGCAATTGCCACTTTTGGGTTGATCGTTTATATCTTAATGAAAAAAGGAACGCCTCTTTCACTATTGATCCAACCAAAAATGGACAAAATCATTGTAACATTGCGGGAATTTTTCACTGGGATCAATATGATACGTGCTTTTAACAACCAAGATTATGAAGAAGAACGGACAAATAAAACATTTTCTGACTACGCAAATGGTATGATTCGAGTAAATAGTATTTTTGCTTTTATTACTCCTGTTGCCTTCTTGTTGATGGGTGTGGTTTTCTCTTCTATTCTATGGTTTGGTGGAAATTTAGTTGCTGTTGGTATTTTGCAAATCGGAACTGTTTCAGCAGTCGTTGAATATTCTTTACTAACGCTTGCGTACTTGATGATTGCAGCAATGGTTTTAGTTATGCTACCAAGATCACTGGCTTCAGTAAAAAGAATCGAAGAGATTTTGAATACACAAGATCAAATTTTAGATACGGACCAACCTGTTTTACTTGAAGAAACTGGATCACAAGATGCCTTGATTGATTTAAACCATGTAACATTTAGTTATGATCAAGCAGATGAACCCGTTTTAGAGAATATTCATTTCATTATTCCAAAAGGAAAAACAACTGCCATCGTTGGCGGGACTGGTTCTGGTAAAAGTACGATAGCAAAATTATTATTGCGACTTAGCGATGTTTCTGAAGGCGCGATTTTATTCGATGGTGTGGATATTAGAAATGTCACACAAGAAGAGTTACGTTCTAAGATCAGCTACGTTCCTCAAAAAGCTTTTCTATTTAGCGGAACCATCAAGAGCAACTTATTGATGGGTTACCCTGAAGCAACAAAAGCAGATATGGATCGAGCGTCCGAAATCGCTCAACTTGCTTCTTATCTTGCTACGTTAGAAGATGGCTATGATTCATTCGTAGCTCAAGGCGGAACAAACTTCTCAGGTGGACAAAGACAACGTTTGTGTATCGCTCGAGCGTTGATCAAACCTGCGGATATTTATATCTTTGACGATAGCTTTTCAGCGCTTGATTATCAAACAGATGCCGCGTTAAGACTCGCGTTAAAAGAAGAAATGGCAGATAAAACGTTGCTGATCGTTGCCCAAAGATTAAGCACGATCCAACAAGCAGACAATATTATTGTCCTAGATGAAGGAAAAATCGTTGGTCAAGGAACACACAGCCAACTATTACAAAATAATAAAACCTACCAAGAGTTTGCACGCTCACAAGGGATTATCAAGGAAGGAGCGCTAGTCTGATGGAAAAATTAAATAAACAAACATTAAAACGATTCTTTCAATTGATTCGACCTGAACGTCCGATATTTTTCGGCTTGATTTTATGTAGTTTGATTGGCAATGCCTTAGTTATTGCTATGCCATTTATTATGGGGATTGCCATTGATGATTTACTGTCTCTGATTAAAACACACGGAGTTGGTCACATCACGTTTTCAATGGTCCAAGAAGCTTTATTGACTCCCGTTTTGATCCTGATCGTATTTTCGATTATCAGTAGTTTGATGTCCTACACACAAGAGCGTGTGATGGCTTCCTTAAGCGAACGTATCACATTAAGAGTCAGAAAAGAAGTCACGAAAAAGTTCAAATCATTACCGATGGCCTTTTTTGATCAACATCAAGTAGGGGATATCTTAAGCCGAACAACAACCAGTTTAAATCAGCTATCACAAGTTTTCTTAACTGGGATCAATCAATTCTTCACATCAATCTCAACGATCGTCTTTGCCGGGATCATGTTATTCTACATTGACGTAAAACTGACATTGATCGTCGTTGTCCTGATTGCAGGAAGCTCATACTTAACTGGTAAAATTGCCAACAAAAACAAAAAATTAGCCGAAGCAAGTCAGGCTGAACTTGGGATTTTAAATAATAAAACAGAAGAGTTTTTATCTGGTAATTTAGTGACAAAAACATTTAATCAACAAGATCATGCCAAAGACGTTATTTCAGAAACGAACCAAAAACATTATAAAGCTTTTCTAAGTGCTCAATTTATGAACTTCGCAATTTATCCAGCAATTCGCTTGATCAATCAATTAGCATTTATTGTCAGTGCGATCATCGGTGCATTCTTAGTTTTACAAGGTGGTATCACGATTGGACTGCTTCAAGCTTATCTACAATATATCAATCAAGTGTCTGAACCAATTTCTACCGCTTCTTACGTCATTAACTCGATTCAAGCAGCGTTGGCAGCTGTTGATCGGATCTTTGAGATTTTAGATGCCGAAGATGATGTTCCAGAAAAAGCAAACTTACAAATCATCGATCGACCAACTGGCGCCATTGCTTTTGATAACGTTCAGTTTGGTTATACAGAAGAAAAAATGTTGATGAAGCAAGTTGATTTCACGGTTAAACCGAAACAAATGGTAGCGATCGTCGGACCAACTGGTGCAGGTAAAACAACGTTAGTAAACTTACTAATGCGTTTTTATGAATTAAATGGAGGTCGTATCACCTTTGATGGCGTAGACATCACAGATCTTTCAAGAACAAATCTACGCGCAATGTTCGGGATGGTTTTACAAAATACGTGGCTATTTGAAGGAACGATTGCGGAAAACATCGCGTACGGAAGAATGGACGCGACACGAGAAGAAGTCATCGAAGCTGCTAAAATCGCCCAATGTGATCACTTTATTCGGACATTGCCAAATGGTTATGATTCGATCATTTCCAGCGAAAACGGCTCATTGTCACAAGGTCAGCAACAATTATTGACGATTGCTAGAATTATTTTAGCAAACCCACCTGTGGTTATTTTAGATGAAGCAACCTCTAGTGTAGATACTAGAACGGAAGCTCATATTCAAAAAGCGATGGATGAAGTGACGAATAATCGAACAAGTTTTGTGATTGCGCACCGTTTATCTACGATTGAAAATGCTGATTTGATTTTAGTAATGAAAGATGGCGATATCGTGGAAAAAGGAAATCACCAAGAATTATTGGCGAAACCTTCATTGTATGCTTCTTTATATAATAGTCAGTTTCAACAAACTTAAAATTACTCCTACTAAGTTTTTTTCTAAAGTCTTAGTAGAGGGTTCTGTATTCAGAATACACTGTTCACTTTAAGCCTCTATATGATTTATAACGCCTATTGACTTTTCTACTCAAATAACGTACACTTTTTACTTGAATCTAATAATTAAATAGTACCTCAATTCGAGGTAGAGGTTGCGGTTTTTATTAAGCTTGTGGAGTGAGAGGACACGTCGAAGCAAGTCTAGGAAAAATCGCCGAAATACATAACAGCCTCCCTGTTATGTGTTGGGACGTAAGCGAACAACTTGCGGACTGTCTTAGTAGTGATGCTAAGTTGCGCTATGTTTTTGTTGAGAGTACCTGACGATAGTAGGCAACCATGCATTTTTGTATGGTTGCTTTTTTGTGTGAAGGATAATATGTTTAGACACATCCTACAAAACTCTTTAAACTAAATTATAGTAGAACAAATTCAAGGATGTATAAGAAAGGAAGACGAACATGAACAAAAAATCATTTTCACTTGGCTTGTTAGTTGTATTTATTTTAAGTATTTTATGTGCCCCCGTATTCAGCCAAGCAGAAGGAACAGAAACTAACGGTGAATTCCGTGTTGGGATGGAGGCAGGTTATGCACCATTTAACTGGTCACAAAAAACAGATGCAAACGGTGCTGTACCCATTCAAGGAAATTCTTCTTATGCAGGCGGCTATGATGTACAAATCGCTAAAAAGATTGCCGCTGGCTTAGATAAAAAACTCGTGATCGTTCAAACAAAATGGGATGGTCTAGCACCTGCCCTACAATCAGGTAAAATCGATGCCATTATTGCTGGGATGAGTCCTACTGCAGAACGTCGTAAAGAAATTGATTTTACTGATCCTTACTATGAATCACAATTAGTTGTAGTCATTCAGAAAAAAAGTAAATTTGCAGACGCTAAAAATTTGAAAGATCTATCAGGTGCTAAAATCACAGCACAGCTAAATACGTTCCATTATAGTGTGATCGATCAAATTCCTGGTGTGAATAAACAACAAGCTATGGATAATTTCTCTGCTATGAGAACAGCCTTAGCATCTGGCATGATTGATGGTTATGTTAGTGAGCGTCCTGAAGGGGTCACTGCTACAAGCGTCAATAAAGAGTTAAAAATGCTTGAATTTTCTAAGGAAAATGGCTTCCAAACCAATGCCGAAGATGTCCAAATCGCAGTTGGCATGCGGAAAGCTGATTCTTCCATTGCCAAAGTCAATCAAATTTTATCAGATATTTCATCAGAAGAACGCACCAAGATAATGGATCAAGCAGTCAAAGATCAGCCTGCTGCCGAAACAAGCGATAGTGAAAAATCAGGCGTTTTATCTGACTTCAAAAATATTTGGAATCAATACGGTAGTATGTTCTTACGTGGTGCAGGTTTAACCTTATTTATCGCTTTGATTGGAACAATTGTCGGAACAACATTAGGATTATTGATTGGTGTCGTTCGAACAATTCCCGAATCTGAAAATAAAGTAAAACGTTTCTTCCAAAAATTGGGTAATGCATTGCTTTCAATTTATATCGAAGTCTTCCGCGGCACACCTATGATGGTTCAAGCAATGGTTATATTCTACGGTTTAGCCTTGGCTTTTGGTATTTCTTTAGATCGAACAGTTGCCGCCTTGTTTATCGTTTCAATCAATACAGGTGCTTATATGTCAGAAATTGTTCGTGGCGGGATTTTTGCTGTTGATCAAGGTCAATTTGAAGCAGCTCAAGCAATTGGAATGACACATGGTCAAACAATGCGTAAAGTCATTGTCCCTCAAGTTTTACGTAATATTTTACCTGCTACAGGAAATGAATTTGTTATCAACATTAAAGATACAGCTGTCTTAAGTGTTATTGGTGTAGCAGACTTATTCTTCCAAGGAAATGCAGCATCTGGCGCGAACTTCCAATTTTTCCAAACTTTTACGATCGTTGGAATCATGTATTTGATCATGACCTATGCAATTACCCGTCTATTACGCATCGTTGAAAAGAAAATGGATGGTCCTTCTGCTTACGTCAAATTAGAGGAAGCAGAAACTCTAAAAGAAAGCTAACTATCTAGCTTCACAGGTTAAATGATCCTGTTCAACTTTTAAAATTAGGAGGAGATAATAATGAACCAAATTATTGAAGTCGAACATCTAAGAAAAAGCTTCGGTGAAAATGAAGTTTTAAAAGATATTAATGTGACGGTAAACAAGGGAGAAGTTGTAACTATCATCGGTTCTTCTGGTTCTGGAAAGTCCACTCTTTTACGTTGCATCAATTTATTAGAAAAGCCCACTGGCGGTAAAATTATCTACAACGGTGAAAATGTTTTAGAACGTGGATATAACTTACCTAAATATCGTACCCATTTAGGAATGGTGTTCCAATCGTTTAACCTATTTAATAATATGAACGTTTTAGAAAATTGTACCTCTGGACAGATCACTGTCTTGAAACGAGGAAAAGAAGAAGCACGTAAAATCGCTTTGGAAAACTTAGATAAGGTTGGGATGGAGCGCTTCATTGATGCAAAACCTGCTCAGCTTTCAGGTGGACAAAAACAGCGTGTAGCTATCGCTCGCGCGTTATCGATGAATCCTGATGTAATGTTATTCGATGAACCTACCTCAGCCCTTGATCCTGAAATGGTTGGTGAGGTATTGAAAACCATGAAAGATTTAGCTCATACAGGGTTAACAATGATCGTTGTCACGCATGAGATGGAATTTGCAAAGGAAGTCTCTGACCGTGTGATTTTTATGGATAAAGGTGTGATTGCTGAAGAAGGTACATCTGATGATATCTTTGTTCATCCAAAAGAAGAACGAACGAAAGAGTTTTTACATCGAATTTTATCTAAAACTTAAAATGCACCTGGGTCTAAGAATCAATTGAACAAAAACTCGCATGAACTATAACAGATCATGCGAGTTTTTGCTTATTTATATTGCCTAATCTTCAGCGGTGTAAATGTATCAATAAATGTGTTGATTTCATCTAGTGAATCTGAAAAGAATATCTTCGCTCGGTCGTCTTTTGTTAAGAACCCATCTATAACCATCTTATCAAAAAAGCCAGCTAATAAATCATAATAACCATCTACATTAAAAAAGACACAAGGATTTTGATGCTCTCCAACGCGTCCCCAAGAAACAACTTCAGATATTTCTTCCAAGGTTCCTGGACCACCCGGCAAGGCTAAATAGCAGTCAGCTAAATCAATCATTTTTCTTTTTCGTTCATGCATATCTGTTACAATATGCATTTCTGTAATCTCTTGATGAGCTAATTCGCGATCTATCAGAAAAGATGGCATCACACCGACTGCTTTACCACCATTTTCAATAACTGTATCCGCTAAAACTCCCATTAGACCAACATTGCCGCCGCCATAAACAAGATCGTATTTATGAAGACCCATCCATTGACCTAATTCTTTCGTCCGCTCTTCATATAACGGCTTATTCCCCAAACTGGCACCGCAATAGACTGCCATTTTTTTCATAACATCCCCACCTCTTCTAACTATTGAAACAACTCATTTATGCTTCTTCATTTTGTGTTTGATACGAAATATCATTAAACGATTTGACTGTATATACATTTGTAAGCTGATCTTTTTCTAAAATGGAGATACTAGTATTCGCCAATGGACCCCCTTGACGCCAGTGTGCTTTTTCTTTTCCGATCAATGAATTGATCAATGTGATCAGCAAAACGCCATGTGCCACAATCAACACGTTACCATCTGGATATTTTTCCCCAATTTTTTCAATAGTATCTGTTGAACGTTGTACTAACGAATCAATTGTTTCGCCGTCAAAAGTCGTAGGATCATACAAATCAGGTCGGTTACGTAAATAATCTGTTTGTTGATCAGTATGATCTATTTCGGCTCCCTCACGTTTACCAAATTTGAGTTCTCGTAAACTATCTTGGTACTGAACAGTTACACCGTCTAAAAATTTATTTTCTTTAAGAATATAATTAGCTGTATCCATTGCTCTTTTTTGAGTACTGATAGCTGCCATATCGAATGAAATATCGCAGAGATAACGCCCTGCTTGAATCGCTTGTTCAATTCCGATCGGTAACAGCGGCGAGTCTATTTCTCCACCTTGAAAGCGTAAACTTAAATTTAATTCAGTCTTTCCATGTCTAACAAAATAAAATGTGGTCATATGTTCCATTCCCTTCATTTTTTTGAAATATTCCTTCACTTGATTATAATACTACAAATAGAAAATCTTTTCTTTATTTCTCAAAATGTGGGTAAATTTTAGACACTATTCTTTGCTTTTAGAGACATATAATCGGAACATAAAATTAGATACAAGCAATACTAATCCTAGTATTACAACCAATATATTTTGTTGCTCACCTGTTTTTGGTAGATACTTTTCTTCATTCATTTTTTCATCTATTTTTTTATCTTGGATTGGAGAACTTGTTTTTTCATCGCTAATAAAATTATTAGATTGAACCTCATTATTGTTTAATGAAGTATTTGGTTGATTATCCCCTGTTGTCTGACCAAGATCATTAATTACTTCTTTATTTCTAACTGTGATTACTGCTTCTTGCGTTACTGAACTATAACTATAAGTCACGATATATTCTCCTGCTTTATTTGTATCTACGTTTCCTTCTACCTTTATTTCTGTAAAGGCTACTTCTTTGCCTTCTTTATCCGTTGCTGATACAAAATTATCTTCGGGAGTCCATTTTTCTCCTACTGGAATAGTGGAGTTTGTTGTTTTAATGCTTGTTTGATCTTCAATATCTGCTTCTTTTACTGTGATTATTGCTTCTTGGGTTACTGAACCATAGCTATAAGTCACTGTATATTCTCCTGCTTTACTTGTATCTACACTGCCTTCTACCTTTATTTCTATAAACGCTATTTCTTTGCCTACTTCATCTGTCGCCGATACAAAATTATCTTCGGGAGTCCATTTTTCTCCTACTGTGATAGTGGAGTTTGTTGTTTTAATGCTTGTTTGATCTTCAATATCTGCTTCTTTTACTGTGATTATTGCTTCTTGGGTTACTGAACCATAGCTATAAGTCACTGTATATTCTCCTGCTTTACTTGTATCTACACTGCCTTCTACCTTTATTTCTATAAACGCTATTTCTTTGCCTACTTCATCTGTCGCCGATACAAAATTATCTTCGGGAGTCCATTTTTCTCCTACTGTGATAGTGGAATTTGATGTTTTTACACTTGTTTGATTTTCAATGTCAGCTGCTTTTACCGTGATTAATGCTTTTTGGGTTACGGAACCATAACTATAAGTCACTGTATATTCTCCTGCTTTACTTGTATCTACACGGCCTTCTACCTTTATCTCTGTAAAGGTTACTTCTTTGCCTTCTTTATCCGTTGCTGATACAAAATTATCTTCGGGATTCCAAGTTTCTCCTACTGTAATTGTAGAATTTGTTGTTTTAATGCTTGTTTGATCTTCAATATCTGCTTCTTTTACTGTGATTACTGCTTCTTGGGTTACTGAACCATAACTATAAGTCACGATATATTCTCCTGCTTTATTTGTATCTACGTTTCCTTCTACATTTATTTCTGTATAGGCTACTTCTTTGCCTTCTTTATCCGTTGCTGATACAAAATTATCTTCGGGATTCCAAGTTTCTCCTACTGTAATTGTAGAATTTGTTGTTTTAATGCTTGTTTGAT
>NZ_KE136475.1 GCF_000407145.1 Enterococcus caccae ATCC BAA-1240 | reverse complement strand
CGTTACCTCACCAACTAGCTAATGCACCGCGGGTCCATCCATCAGTGACACCCGAAAGCGTCTTTCAAATCAACACCATGCGGTGTCAACTATTATGCGGTATTAGCACCTGTTTCCAAGTGTTATCCCCCTCTGATGGGTAGGTTACCCACGTGTTACTCACCCGTCCGCCACTCCTCTTTTCAAATGAGTGCAAGCACTCGGTAGAAAAGAAGCGTTCGACTTGCATGTATTAGGCACGCCGCCAGCGTTCGTCCTGAGCCAGGATCAAACTCTCATAATAAAAGTTGAACACAATCTTGCGATTGTTAAGCTCATTTGTTTGCTAGCATATTGCTTCGCTTTGTTAAAAATTGTTGTTTGTTTTTACCGTTGTAAAAACAACCTACACATTTGGTTCGTCTTACTTTGTTCAGTTTTCAAAGGTCTACTGTGTTACCTCGCAGCAACTTTTATATCATATCAAATCTTCGATTTGATGTCAACACTTTTTTAAAAAGTTTCAAAGTTTTTTTCTGCTTGATGTTATCGAATGTTTCGCGACAACTTCATTAGTTTATCAGGTTGTTTGTTATTTGTCAACAACTTTCTTCCTGATTTTTCAAGTTTTTTTTCAAACTTGATTGTTATTCTATTTTCGCTTAGCTGTCTTTTATTTCTTGTGACAACTTCACTAGTTTATCAGGTTAGTCATTGTTTGTCAACAAGTTTTTCGCCTGATTTCCAAAGTTTTTTCAACTGTTGGATTGTTATATTATTCTGATCGTTTGGCGTGTTGCTTCAGTGCCTTGCGACAAGATATAATATACCAAGATTATACGCTTAGGTCAACTAAAATTTGCACTTTTTTTAAAGTTTTTTTCGTTACCGATTGTTTTTTCACTTTTGTTCTTTATCGTTCGTTTTTACACTCTCAAGAGCTTATTTTCGTTTCTCTTTTTCTGTTTTTTTAAGAAAATAAAAAAGGGTAGATTATCACTAAATAATCTACCCTTCTCTATTTTATCTCATCGTTGGGAATAATAGGACATCACGAATTGATTGAGCGTCAGTTAAAAGCATCACTAAACGATCGATTCCGATTCCTAGACCACCAGTTGGCGGTAATCCGTACTCTAAAGCTTCAATGAAATCTTCATCTACACCATGAGCTTCATCATTTCCTTGTTCACGTTCTTTTTCTTGCCCTTCAAAACGTTCACGTTGATCGATCGGGTCATTTAATTCAGTAAATGCGTTCGCAAATTCTTTTCCTACTATAAATAGTTCAAAACGATCCGTAAAACGACCATCTTCGGGATTTTTCTTCGCTAAAGGAGAAACTTCTACTGGATGTCCATAGACAAAGGTTGGCTGTTGTAGTGTCTCTTCAACAAATGTTTCAAAGAATTCATTTAAAATGTGCCCAACTGACATATTATCGTTGATTTCTACATTATGTTCTTTTGCTAAAGAGCGAGCTTCCTCAACAGTCATTTCTTTCCAAAAATCAACACCTGTTTGCTCTTTAATCGCGTCAACCATGTGTACACGTCTAAATTCAGAGCCTAAGTCAACTTCTTGCCCATCATACGTGATCGTTGTTGTTCCTAAAACTTTTTCTGCAGCATTACGGATGATTCCTTCTGTTAGGTCCATCACATCTTTGTAATCTGTATAAGCAGTATAAGCTTCTAGCATAGTAAATTCAGGGTTATGTGTTGTATCGATTCCTTCATTTCGGAATACTCGACCGATTTCGTAGACTTTTTCCATTCCTCCGACAATCAAGCGTTTCAAATGCAATTCCAAAGCGATACGTAAATATAAGTCCATATCCAATGCATTATGATGGGTAATAAACGGACGTGCTGCGGCACCACCAGCATCATTATGCAAAACAGGAGTTTCCACTTCTACATAGCCATTGCTGTCAAGGTAGCGGCGAATCTCACTAATGATTTGGCTACGTTTCATAAAGCGGTCGAAGCTGTCTTTATTACTAATTAAATCTAAATAGCGTTGACGGTAACGTTGTTCTACATTGGTCAAGCCATGATATTTATCTGGCAGAGGACGTAATGCTTTTGTTAGTAAAACAATCGTTTGGGCTTTAACTGTTACTTCACCTGTATCAGTTTTCATGATTTGTCCTGTGACACCGAAGAAATCACCTAAGTCAGCGTGCTTAAATAGTTCATACGCTTCATCACCAACTTGATCTTTTCGTACATAGATCTGAAGTTGCCCTTCACGATCTTGCAAGTGAGCAAAACCAGCTTTTCCTTTACCGCGCTTTGTCATCATACGACCAGCAACGCTTGCAGATAAGTCCATTTCACTTAATTCTTCTTTTGAGTGTGGATCAAATTGATCATGTAGTTCTTTTGAATTATGTGTACGATCAAAACGCTTGCCGAAAGGATCAATCCCTTCCTCACGTAAATTTTCCATTTTTTCACGACGCACAAGCATTTGATCATTTAGATCCTCTAAGTGCGCTTGTTGTTCATCTGCCACTTTACTTCCTCCATTCTGAAATCACATACCCCTATAATGCCACATTAAAACAAAAAAAAGCAAGCCGTATTTTTGTTTAGGCCTGCTTTTTTTATTAGATTATTTCGATTATTTCTTTTTCTGCATGTTTTTCTGCTTTTTCTTCAAATGCATCTAGTAAATCAACCATCATTTGCTGAGTCTCCGCTTGATTGATTGCAACCTTTACTTTAGCCGCACGTGGAATCCCTTTTAGATAGTATGATGCATGTTGACGAAATTCTCTTGTGGCGATTTTTTCTCCTTTTAAATCCACTAAACGTTGTAAATGTACTTTGGCTGTTTTGATTTTCTCATGTGGAGTTGGCTCTGGCATTAACACACCTGTCTCAAGATACTCTTTAGTACGTTGGATCATCCAGGGATTGCCCAAAGCCGCCCTTCCAATCATAACTCCATCCGCTCCTACGTACTCCAACATACGTTTGGCATCTTCTGGTGTACGTACATCCCCATTTCCCATAAAAGGGATCGTTAGATGTTGTTTCACTTCTTTTAAAACATCCCAATTTGCTTGCCCTTCATACATTTGAACTCTTGTACGTCCATGCATTGCAATAGCTGAGGCACCTGCTTTTTCAGCAGCTAACGCGTTTTCAACTGCAAATAAGTGATCTTCATCCCAGCCAGTTCTCATTTTTACCGTAACAGGCAAATCAATCGCAGAAGAAACGGCATCTACCATTTCATAAACTTTATTCGGATCTAATAGCCATTTGGCGCCAGCTTCTGCTTTGATCACTTTATTTACAGGACAGCCCATGTTGATATCGATGATTGCCGCTTTCGTATTTTCTTCTACAAATTTTGCTGCTTCAACCAAGTTTTCTTTGTCTCCACCGAAAATTTGTACACTTAATGGATATTCTTTCTCATCTATATACAGCATATCCAAAGTTTTTTTGTTTCTTTGCTGGATTCCCTTGTCACTGATCATTTCACAAACAACAAGTCCTGCACCAAATTCTTTGACTGTTACACGAAAAGCAGCATTGCTAATCCCCGCCATCGGGGCTACTACAACGCGATTTGGAATTTCGACATTTCCTATTTTCCACATAGTGCATCTCTCCTACTTTTCACGCGTATTTTTGATTGCTTCATCTCGTAGTTCAATTAAATCCTCTTCACTATAGTGATATTTGTTACCGCAGAATTGACAAACGGCTTCTGCTCCATGGTCTTCTTCGATCATCGCATTGATTTCGTCTAATCCAACAGCGATAATCGCCGTACCAAATTTTTCTTTTGAGCAGTTACATTTAAATTGAACAGGCATTTTTTCTAAAATTTCGATTTCATCTTTACCAAGCAGACGTTCTAAAATCCCTTCTGGTGATTCTCCTTCATCAATCAAACGGGAAATCATGGGTACTTCTTGTAGACGCTGTTCGATAAAATCAATGGTTTTTTCATCAGCTCCAGGCATCACTTGGATCATAAATCCACCAGCTGCTTTAACACTTTCATCTGTATCAACTAAAACACTCAAACCAATAGCTGATGGGATTTGTTCAGAAACCGCCATAAAATAGGTAAAATCTTCGCCGATTTCACCAGAAACGATTGGTGTTTGCCCTGAAAATGTTTCTTTCAAGCCTAAATCTTTGATTACAGTGAAAATCCCTTCAGTTCCAACAGCTCCACGAACATCGATTTTACCACTTTCATTCAACGTTAAACTAACATGAGGATTTTTTATGTATCCTTTAGTATTCCCACTACCATCGCTATCTACCACGATTCCTCCTGCTGGTCCGTTACCTTGAACTTTTACAGTTAGCTTATCATCGCCTTTTAATGTCGCACCTAATAATAGCGCACCAACCATTGTTCTGCCTAATGCTGCAGTTGATGAACTCCATGTATCGTGACGTTTTTGTGCTTCTGATATTGTATTTGTTGCGCAAACTGCATAAGCGCGAATTGATCCTTCATAACATAATGCTTTTACTAAGTAATCTTCCATTTTATTTTCCTCTTCTCACTTGCTTCGTTTTTCGACTCATTATCAGATAATACTAGGATTTAGCTATTTTTTCAACTAAATAATTTCAACTTGAAGAAAAGAGCACCCCGTAAAAGGGATGCTCTAAATGTTTTATTTGTAACGATCGTCAAAGTTATTACGGTCATATTCAGAATCATGTTTGTGTTCATCATCCGATTTAGTTTCTGATTGAACTTTTTCTTCTGTTTTTTCGCTGTCCGCTTTTACTTCTTCTGCTTCGTCATGTAGTTCTTTTTTTGCATCTTCAAAGTCTTGTTTTTCTTCGGCTTGTCTTTGTGCATCTTTCTCTTCTAATGCACGTTTTGCCTCTTCAAATGTTTGAGCTTTTTCACTAGGGAATTGGCTGTCGATAACATCTTGGGGCATAACGCCTTCTTCAAACAATGACTTGATGCTGCGAGCATCTAATGTTTCATACTCTAACAGTTTTTCTGCAATTAGTTTGTGTTGTGCACGATGTGACTCGATGATTTCACGTGCTTTATCGTGTGCTTCCATCAAGATACGACGTACTTCTTGATCGATTTCGAATGCTACTTGTTCTGAGTAGGCTTTTGTTTGACCGTAATCACGGCCAACAAAAACTTGGTGGTTTCCTTCATATTGAACTGGACCTAATTTGTCGCTCATTCCATATTCAGTTACCATGCTGCGGGCAATACCTGTTGCTTGTTCAAAGTCATTAGAAGCACCTGTTGATTGTACATTGAAAATAATTTCTTCAGCCGTACGTCCACCAAGTAACCCAACGATTTGTTCAAACATGTCTTCTTTAGTCATCAAGAATTGATCTTCTTTTGGCAAGGCAATCATATAACCGCCAGCGCGTCCACGAGGGATGATCGTTACTTTATGAACGATACGAGCACGGCTTAAGACTAAACCAACAATTGTATGTCCAGCTTCATGATAAGCAACCATTTCGCGTTCTTTTTTATTGATCACACGATCTTTTTTCGCAGGTCCTGCGATTACACGATCTTCTGCTTCATCCACATCGGATGCATCAATTTTCTTTTTATTACGACGAGCAGCAACTAATGCAGCTTCATTCAATACGTTTTCTAAATCAGCACCAGCAAAACCTGGTGTTTGTTGCGCCACAACTTTTAAATCAACATCGTCAGCCAATGGTTTGTTGCGAGCATGTACTTTAAGGATTGCTTCACGTCCTTTAACATCAGGACGACCAACTAAAATTTGACGGTCAAAACGGCCTGGACGTAATAACGCTGGGTCTAACACATCTGAACGGTTTGTTGCGGCAACAACGATTACACCTTCGTTGCCATCAAATCCATCCATTTCAACTAGCAATTGGTTAAGGGTTTGTTCACGTTCGTCATGTCCGCCACCCATACCAGCACCACGTTGACGACCAACTGCATCGATTTCATCGATGAAGATGATTGCTGGTGCATTTTTCTTCGCTGTTTCAAATAAGTCACGGACACGGCTCGCACCGACACCAACGAACATTTCAACGAAGTCTGAACCTGAGATAGAATAAAAAGGTACACCTGCTTCACCAGCAACGGCTTTCGCAAGTAATGTTTTACCAGTTCCTGGAGGTCCTTCTAATAGAACACCAGCAGGAATTCTTGCGCCTAATTCAACGAAACGGCGAGGATCTTTTAAGAACTCAACCACTTCAACTAGTTCTTGTTTTTCTTCTTCTGCTCCTGCTACATCGGAGAAGCGTACGCGGTTGGCTTTTTTATCCGCTTCTTTGGCTTTTGATTTACCAAAGTTCATGACACGGCCGCCACCACCGCCACCGCCGCCTTGTTGTCCCATCATCATGTAGAACAAGAAGATGAACAATACGATTGGTAAGAAACTAAATAAGATAGAAAGCCAAGCACCACTTGATGATTGTTCTTTGACTGTAAGTTTTACATTGTTGTCTTTAGCCATTTCTTGAATACCTGATAATGTGATATCACTTGGTAAGACAATGGTAGTAAATGATTTTGTAGAAACTTCTGTTGATCCCCATAAAGAAAGACCGCCAGTGTTTTTGATTTCTTGTTTTTCTTTGTACTGACCTGTGATCTTATATACACCATTGGTTGGTTGGATCGTCAGTTCTTTGACTTTCCCTTTCTCTAATTGAGTACTGAAAGTCGAGTATTCGATATCTGGTGATTGAGGATTGTTATTTCCGAAAATGAAATAAACAACCATGACCATCGCCAAAATCAGCAATACATAATAAAGGCCATTTTTCATGCCGCTATTCTTTTTATTCATGCCTGTCCTCCTTTGGTTACTGCGCGTAATTTAATTTTACGGTTTATTTTTTATCAATTCTGACCATTACATTGTAACATAACTAAATCTAAGAGAGATATTAATTTGATTCGTAGATTTCAGGTTTCAATACGCCTACGTAAGGAAGATTTCGATACGCTTCTGCATAATCTAATCCATAACCTACAACAAATTCATTCGGTACATCGAACCCAACATAATCTGCGACGATATCGACAACACGTCCTTCTGGTTTGTCTAACAAAGTGACAATCTTCACAGAGGCTGCTTTTCTGTATTTAAAAAGATCCACTAGATAAGCTAATGTACGGCCACTATCAATGATATCTTCTACAATCAAAATATCGCGTCCTTCAACATTCGTATCCAAATCTTTGATGATTTTTACTTCACCAGAAGATACAGTTGCATTTCCGTAACTAGATACAGCCATAAAATCCATTTCTAAATGTGTGTCAATGCAACGTGTGATATCCGCCATGAAAGGTATAGCACCTTTTAAAATACCAATCACTAAAGGATTTTTGTCCTTGTAATCTTCTGTTAGTTGTTTACCAAGTTCAGTTGATTTTTCAAGAATTTGTTCCTTTGTAATCAAAACTTGTTTAATATCTTTCTCTAACATATTGCTCTCCCTTTCTTTTTAAGTCCGACCTTCAACTCTTTGTCATTTAGTTCTTGGAATTGAATCTGATCGAATCGTTAGTGTAGTGTCCCCTTTGCTTTTAGGAGAATAAACTCGCAAGAGCCAGGCTCTACTATTCCTTTTTGGTTCAATTGCTATTATTTTATGTTAGTTTGCTTCTTTGAATAAAAGTAATTTTTGGTCTTTATTCTTTTACTTTATAAAGGAGCCTGTAGAGTATTTTATCAGTTTCTTTAGGAATACTCAAATATGAATTTACAAATTGAGGCACCCAAATAATCTCCTCTTCAGCAGATAGAACGACCCACGCTTGATCTCTAATTGAATTCGGTATTTTTTGATCAATAAAAAATCGATTTAATCTTTTGGTCAAGTTTGGTGTAAGTGAAATTCTATCCCCATTTTCGCGATGACGAATCGTTAATGGCAACGGTATTTCCCCACTTATAAGCAAAGAAAGTTCTTTCCATGTCTTTACTGTTTGTGGTTGTTCCCTTTTCGTTTCTATTGTTTCTAGACTTAGCCATTCCGTTTCAGAAAGAAAAATTTGTTCCCCCTCATTTAAATAAAACGTCTTTTCATCATGAGACAACTTTTTTTTTCTTAGGTATGCTAGGTCATATTCTTTCATTATTTGCCAACCTTGTTCCAGGTCCATAGCTAACTGAGGCATTGACTGATTAAGTAAAAATAAAAGTTGTTGGATTTGCAATTGGTTGATTGATACACCCTCAGGTACGATCGATTTTTGGAACAGCATCATTATGAAAAAGGTCTGAACACTTCTTTTCTCTTGCTTCAATTCAGATAGCTGAATCGTCCAACCTTCTGTTGTTTTTTCCACCCATTGGCTATACTTAGGCTCTATAACGGATCGAATAATATCATCGGCAAACGAGATTTGTTCACTAAAATCTGACATATGCTGCAAAAAATTGGGATTTTCTTTTTTCAAAAGCGGAACTACTTGATGTCTCAAACGATTGCGCATATAAGCTGTAGTTTGATTTGAGCTATCTTCAAAATACACAATTCCTGACTGTTTTGCGAACTGTTCTAATTCTTCTTTGGAAAAAATTAAGAAAGGCCGAATCAGTTCTCCTCGCCCAAAAGACTGTCTAGCTCTAATACCAACTAAGTTCAGCAATGCACTTCCTCTAGTCAGCTTCATTAAAATTGTTTCAGCTTGGTCATCACTATGATGAGCAGTCAAAAGAAGAGGAATTTCAGCTTGGTCCATAATTTCAGTAAAAAAGTCATAGCGAAATTTACGGGCCCGTGCTTCTGTATTTTTTGTTTTATCCTGTTCATCCCAGATTCTACTATAATAGGGAATTGAATTTTTTCGGCAATAGTTTTTCAAATGGATCGATTCAGCCATCGATTCTGCACGTAGCTGGTGATCAACATGGGCAACACTCAATTTTAGTTGGTCTTTTCGAGCAGCAATTTGCATTAATTCCAATAAGACCATCGAATCTACGCCGCCAGAAACCGCTAATAATATTTTCTGGTTTGGTTGCCAGTAATCATTTTTTTTGCAATGATTATAAAATTCTTGAAACATCTATTCACCTTCTTTGTTTCATCAGTCGATAGACCTTCATAAAAAAGTGCCCAAAACACAAAAGCCGAGCTTTCGCTCAGCTTCAATTATTTATTAGTTACGACGTCCGCCGCGTCCGCCACGTTTTCCTTCTGTATTACGCTTCAAAGAAGTTAAACGATCGTCACTGTCTTTTAAAAACGAGCTCATCAATGAATCAAAATCTTGTTTTGAATTATTCATCGGTTGTGCTCTTGTAAATTGTTTCTTAGGTGCTGGACGCGTTCCGCGATCACGATTTCCTTGATAGTCATTGTTCTCACGACGTTGATATTCACGCTTTGGTTCTGCAGCTTGTTCTTGAGCTTTACGAATCGACAAGCCCACTTTTCCATCATCACCGACTGAAGTAACTTTTACTGTTACTTCATCCCCTACGGTCAACACATCATGGATATCTTTTACGAATCCATTTGACACTTCACTAATGTGAACCAAACCTGTTTTTCCTTCACCTAGATCGATGAAAGCACCAAAATTAGTGATACCAGACACTTTTCCTGGCAACTTCGCTCCTACTTCAATTGACATAAAAAAAATGTTCCTCCTATTATTTACCCTATTATATCTGCAGTTATTCCCCTGATTGTTTTTCAGTTGAATGAGACTGTGATTGACTCTCTTGCGATGATTGCTTTTGGTCACTACTAGAGCTAGTCGTTCCGCCTAACTCTGGAATGTTATAGATTTGTTCGCCTTCTTTAGAAACATAAAAAAGACTTCGAGCAAGCTTTGCTACATAATCTTCATCTCTTAAAAGCGCTACATCTTGTTCCAAACGATTCAATTTCTTATCTGCTTCCGCTGATTCAGCTACTGCTTCTACCTGTTGTTTTTTGAAGGCATTCAACTGTTGATAGTCTTTCATCAGCTGGACACCTGAAACGATAAAGATCACAAATGCCACGAGAAAAACAACTGCCAGACGTCGGCGCCTGAAAATCAGCTGCTTTTGCTGTTTTTGAAACTCGGCATACTGTTCTTTAGTATACTCGTTATCTAAGGCAGCAACTTTTTCCACGTCTTTCTTCTTTTTGCCCATGTTTTCCGCTCCACTCGTTTTTTGGTTTGTCTGCCTTATTATACCAACATCCAAGAAACTTGTCTAATCTAAATTGTTACTATTTTCGACTCTTTTCTCTGAAATAACCTGATACATCTTTTCTGCATCTTCTTTTTTCGTTGAATCATGAAGTTCTAAGACTTCTATTTCTAAAATTTTATTTCCAAATTGGATTTTAACTTGGTCACCAATTTTCACATTACTTGATGATTTTGCTAGAATTCCATTAATCTGGATCCGTCCTTTATCTGCAACTTCTTTCGCAACAGGTCTTCTTTTGATAATACGTGAAACTTTTAAAAATTTATCTAAACGCATACCTTTACCTCTTCATTCTTAATATTTTTGCTCCAAACGGTAATGTCAGCCATTCCCGAATCGTAAATAGTTTCATTTTAATAATGATATACAGAAATGATCCTCCACCGACCAAAACACCAATTATCGTAATAAGAAGGGCCTGACCACGATGACTGACCACTCCTAGCAATAGCGCGACAATACCTTGGTAACAGAGTAACACAAATCCCATTAACCCTAAACTGATTATTAACTTTCTAAAAAAATGATTTTCTACCGCAAAACGATTGATTTCTTTTTTTGAAAAAAAGATCAATAGAACTAATGTCGCCACTAATCCTATAATTGTTGACATACTTGCTCCAAGCGTGCCCCATAGATAAGTCAACGGACCTGTTAAAAAGAGTTTGACTATTAAACCTACTCCAGCAGATAGCATAGAAAAAAAGAACTGATTTTTACTTTGCAAAATACTTTGATACGCTTGTATAACAGCCATAAATGCAATCGAACAAACATAAACGCCTAAAACGCCGTTGCCTTGATAGTCTTTGAATAAAGCAAAATTCATATAAGGAAGCAATAAGGCTAAACCAATCGATGCTGCTGTTGCGATTGTTGTCGTTAAGCGTAAAAATATTTTTGCGGCTTGTAAAAAACGACCTTGCTCACGACTCATGAAATACTTTGTTAGGGCTGGTAAAAAGCTTGAGCTTAATGCCAATGCAACGACTAAACCTAATTGCACTAATGGTTGTCCACGATCGTAAATTCCCTTATCGATTTTTGCAGCTGAATCACTGATTCCTGATGCAACTAAAGAATTTTTGACCAGAAATGAATCAATTAATTGAAATAGAATTAAAAATGCGCTGTATATAGAAACAATGCCACCTTCAACTACTAAGCGTCCAACTAATTTCCCTGAACCTTTCTCAAGTTTCCACTGTGTAAGATACGCTGAGCTTCCTACTCGGATTTTCCGATCATAGTACCAAAGGATTCCAGCAGCAACTGCTCCACCAAGTAACGCACCACCCATTGCAACCGTTCCAGTTTGATACACTGACCAACCAAACTGACTGAAGGAATAAGCAGCAATCAAAATCACACCTACGCGAACGATTTGCTCCATCACTTGAGAAACTGCACTTGGGATCATTAATAAGTGTCCTTGAAAATTTCCTCGATAAAAAGAGAGGATCGGCACTAATAAGAAAGTAAATGAAACAATTTGTATCAAAGGAGCTAGTCGAGAATCTCCCATCATAAGGGCTATTTCATAACTACCTAAAAAGAAAAATCCCCAACACAAACCAGCAATCACAAAGACAAAGGGAAAAAGCTGTTGTAAAATCTTTTTCTGTCCGCTGATATCTGATTGTTCTGCAACAACCTTGGAAATAAACTGTGGTAGTCCAGATAATGCTAACGTCATCGCAATACCATAAATCGGATAGACTTGTTGATAAACATAAAACCCTTCATCACCAACTAAGTTTTGAAACGGCACACGATAAACTGCACTTAGTACTTTAGCAATAAATGAAGCAATCGTTAAAACAACAGCACCTTGCATCATTGTCCGCATTTCCTTATGCGCCATCGGTTGACCTCCTATTTTAAAAGCGTAATGAGCCCGATTAGGCTCGACCGGAAAATAGGAAAAACACAAAGACGACGTTTTCTGTCGCATACGAATTTCACCTTTTTTCCGAGAACCTAGACAGTACTCATTCTATTTCAGCCGCTACTGTTTTATATTTTTCCTGTCTTAAAGCAGTAGTGAACAGAGCCACCTCTTGTAACCAAGCTGCTTCTTTCATTCCTTTAGGTACTTTTAAACGAACAGACATTTTTTCATTATCTACAGCAAGATCCGCTTTTAATTGCGTATGCGACAAGGCTTCAAAGATTTGTTCAACATTATATGTTTTTGTACCGATTTTACTTAAGGTAAAGGTGATATCCTGTTGTCTCTTACGAATAGTTTCAACCAATGCCCGATCGCCATCCATTTTGATTTGTCCAGTAGTCAGCAAATGAGCCACTTCATCTGGATACTCCCCAAAACGATCAAGCAGATCTGCTTCCAGTTCCTCGTACATATCTAGATTTTCCAACTGACGGATTCGTTTGTAAATTTCAATTTTTTGACGTTCATCTGAAATATAACTAGTTGGTAAATAAGCATCAATACCCAAATCAATTTCAACCGAAGTTTTTTGATCTTGAACATTTTTCCCTTGTTTACGAGCAACTGCTTCTGAAAGCATTTGGGAATACATATCAAAACCGACTGAGTCGATAAAGCCATGTTGTTGTGCGCCTAATAGATTTCCAGCACCACGAATGGATAAATCACGCATCGCAATTTTAAAACCAGAACCTAATTCAGTGAAGTCTTTGATTGCTTCTAAACGTTTTTCGCTGACTTCATTCAAAATCTTTTGCTGTTCATACATAAAATAAGCATATGCGACACGATTACTCCGACCAACACGGCCGCGTAATTGATACAATGTAGATAAGCCCATATAATCGGCATTTTCTACAAATAAAGTGTTGGCATTAGGAATATCAACACCCGTTTCAATGATCGTTGTTGTCACTAGTATATCGTATTGTCTTTCAATAAAATCAAATAAGGTATTTTCCAGTTGGACTTCGGTCATCTGACCGTGAGCATACGCGATTCTAGCACTGGGTACTAACGCTTGGATCTCTTCTACTTTTTGCTCGATCGTATCCACTCGATTATACAAATAAAAGACTTGTCCATCTCGTGCCATTTCTCTTTCGATTGCTTCTCTGATTGCGCCTGGATTGTTTTCCATCACATATGTTTGGATCGGGTAACGATTTTCTGGTGGGGTTTCAATAACTGAAAGGTCACGTACCCCAAGCATCGACATATGCAAGGTTCTTGGAATCGGTGTTGCAGTCAAAGTCAGCACATCGACTTGGGCTCGCAATTGTTTTAAACGTTCTTTGTGTTTAACCCCAAAACGTTGTTCCTCATCAATCACCAGTAAGCCCAAATCGCTAAAATTCACGTCTTGTGAAAGTAATCGATGCGTTCCTATAACAATATCTACTTGACCGTGTTTAATTTTTTCAATGGTTTCGCTTTGCTGTTTTTTCGTTCTAAAACGGCTTAACAACCCCACCTCTACTGGAAATCCTTCAAAGCGATCTAACATCGTTTCATAATGTTGTTGGGCTAAAATCGTGGTAGGGACTAAAAAAGCAACTTGCTTATTATTATTGATTGCTTTAAATGCTGCACGTAAAGCAACTTCAGTTTTTCCGTACCCCACATCCCCAACCAAGAGCCGATCCATCGGTCGCGTTTTTTCCATATCATGCTTGATTTCGGCTGTACTGCGTAGTTGATCATCTGTTTCACTATATGGAAAAGCGTCTTCAAATTCTTTCTGATACGCATCATCAGGTGGAAAAGCATAGCCTTTTTCTGATTCTCTTGAGGCATATAGCTGAATCAAATCGTCTGCGATATCTTCGATTTTAGACGTTACTTTACGTTTTGTTTTGCTCCACTCACTACCGCCTAATTTATTGACTTTCGGCGATTTTGATTCAGAAGCAACGAACTTCTGAATCAAATTTAATTGAGTAACGGGAATAAATAGTTTATCGTCATTTTGGTATAAAATCGTGATGTAGTCCTGATGAACACCATCAACTTCCAACGTCTGCATCCCAATATATTTACCGATCCCATGATTTGCGTGGACAACGTAATCTCCATTTTTTAGATCGCTGTAACTTTTTAAACGCTCTGCATTTGAAACAGTTTGACGTCTTGCTCTTTTTTTCGTTGTTGTATGGAAAATTTCTTTTTCAGTAATTGCAACAATTTTTTCAACAGGTAATTCAAATCCTGATTGCAAGGAGCCTTCAACAATTTGAATTTTTCCTTCTATTAATTTATCAGCTGAAGCTGTTACACTTGAGATATCAAAATCACGAAACAGCTCTTCTACTTTTTGACTGCGTTCTTTCGTCGGCACAAACACCACAACCGTTTGATCTTGTTTTTTCCAACGATCCATTTCAGTTTTTAATAATGGCATTTGACCAAAAAATTGCTGCATCGAGCGATATTGAAAATTATATACAGCTTGGAAACGAAGATTTCCCATACCTTTTTGGAATAACGAAAAAAAGGTTGTTCCAAATGTCATTTTTCTTACTTGTTCATGAAATTCTAAACCAAAAGTCTGTTCAGGGAAAACTCGCATTTCTTCTAATTTAAGGACTTGCCACTCATTTTCTTCACGGATGATTTCACGTTCCGCTTCTAAAATACGGGCATAATCATCCACAAAGATCAAACTGTCCTCTGATAGATAATCAAGTAATGTCGTTTTTGTTTCATAAAGTAAATCAGTATAGTAATGAGCTGTATCCGTTGGAATTCCTTGACTCCATGAAGTCGCTAACTGACCAAAATAATCTTGAAGAAATTCTTTTTCTGTGGCATCCTTAGCGATTGCGACTCTTTTTTCAAGTGCATTTGCCAACTGTTTTTCACCATGAACTAAATCCTCTTTTGAAAAGACTAGGTCAGTCATCGGAGAGAGCGTCACAGATTCAATGTTTCCGACCGAACGTTGTGTATCTGCTTCAAAATAGCGTAAAGAATCGATCTCGATATCGAACAGTTCTGCACGAACTGGATACTCAGAATTCAGCGGATAGACATCGACGATACTTCCTCGAATGCTAAAATCACCTGGCTTGCCAACTAAAGACTCACGCTCATAGCCCATTAAAACTAACTGCTGCGCTAAAGTATCCAACTCGATTTCCCCACCAAGCTCCCAATGAAGCTGAGCTTGCGCCCACGTTTGTTTACTCGGTAAATACTTCCTTAAACCAGCTACAGGGACTACTACGATTCCTGCTTGATCTGTCAAAAGAAAGTTGAGCGCTGCCACTCTTTCTGCTCGCGCTTCTGGCGAAGAAAAGGCCATCTCAGCAGATAAAACTTCATCCACTGGAAATATATACACTTCTTCATCTGATAAAATATTACGAAAGTCTTCAACTAGTTGGTTTCCATAATAAAGATTTGGAACAGCTACAACGACTTTTTTATTTTTTTCTTTAAACCCACTGGTCATGACCAATGTTTTGGCAGAGCCGGCTAAGCCTGTAATCAATTGGCGGGTATTTTCTGTTAATTGCATCTGCCAATCTCGGGCTAATTCACTTGCACCAATTCGTTCAATGATGTTCACGTTTGACTCCTCCTAAATTTAAAAGCATAGCGGGTTTGTTCAGCTCCAATTGGAAAATAGAAGGAAACAACTGAGGAGCTTTTTACCGCATTCTTTTTTAGCTTGTTTCCGAAAGACTGACCTATGCAACTAGATATCATACGATAACTACGATCCGCTTCACCTTGTAACTTATTTTCCATTAAATTGATTCATCGTATCAACAAATGTATGTCCCTCACAGGCATAAATCGCTGCATCGGCTGCATTTTTTACGGCTAGCAAAATCTCTTCATGTTTTTCTTTTGGAAAACCAGTCAAAACATGATGAATAACTGTATTACTGCCAATTGGTCGACCAATCCCAATTTTGATTCTCGGAAATACGTTTGTTCCCAGATGAGCAATTAAACTTTTGATTCCATTATGGCCTCCAGCACTCCCTTTTTCCCGTAAACGAATTTTGCCGATGTCTAAATCCAAGTCATCATAAATCACGATCAACTCTTCCTCTTCAACTCCGTAATAGGTCATCAATGGTCCAACTGAACGACCAGATTCATTCATAAATGTTAACGGTTTGACTAACATGATCTTTTCTGTTCCTATAAAAAATTCAGCAATATCCGCTTCAAATTGACTTTTATTGAATGTGGCATGATATCTGTGAGCAATTTCATCAATAGTGATAAAGCCGATATTATGTTTCGTTTCTTGGTACTTACTTCCTGGATTGCCTAATCCAACAATCATTTTCATCTATATATTCTCCTTAACAACGGTGCTTTTACCACCAAGTATTCATTCTCCAACACAAAATACCCGAGCAGGAAAATCCTCTGCCCAGTTTTTTTACAATTATACCATAAAATAAATGTTTGCCGAATCTTTTAAATTATTAAAAAAGCTATAAGCTTTATTAAACCTAAGCAACCATTTTGAAAATCGCAAATAGTGAACGATCGCACATGAAAGAGTTTTCTTATGAAACACCCCTGAAAACTGTATTATTTTAATAAACAAAAAACGTGACAAACCTCACAAACGGTGGTATTATCATTGTGATAAAACAATTATCTGAAAGGAATGATACACATGACTGCAGCAGTTGGGAACAAAGACCACCAAAAAGTAATTTTAGTTGGAGATGGCGCTGTCGGATCTAGTTATGCTTTTGCCTTAGTCACTCAAAATATTGCTCAAGAAGTTGGTATTATTGATATAGATACAAAAAAAACCGAAGGAGATGCTGCTGATTTATCTCATGCATTAGCTTTTACTTCTCCTAAAAAGATCTATGCTGCTACTTATGATGATTGTCATGATGCTGATCTAGTCGTTTTAACAGCAGGTGCCGCACAAAAACCTGGTGAAACACGAATTGATTTAGTTCATAAAAACTTGAAAATAAACAAACAAATCGTTACAGCCATCGTTGATTCTGGTTTTAGCGGAATTTTCTTAGTCGCTGCCAATCCAGTTGATATTTTAACTTATTCTACATGGAAATTCTCAGGATTTCCAAAGGAACGTGTTATCGGTTCTGGAACATCGCTTGATTCTGCTCGTTTCCGCCAAGCGATTGCTGAATTGGTGGATGTAGACGCTCGTAATGTCCATGCCTATATTCTAGGTGAGCATGGTGATACTGAATTTCCAGTTTGGTCTCATGCGAATGTTGCTGGGTTACAAATTTATGAATGGGTCAAAAATAATCCCGATGTTGATGAAGAAGCGATGGTCAACTTATTCTTTAACGTAAGAGATGCTGCGTATTCAATCATCGAGAAAAAAGGGGCGACATTCTATGGAATTGCGGCTGCTTTAGCACGCATCACGAAAGCAATTCTAGATGATGAAGATTCAGTTTTCCCACTTTCTGTTTACTTAGATGGCGAATATGGGCAAAATGATATCTACATTGGTGCACCTGCTGTAATCAATCGCCAAGGAATCAAACAAGTAATTGAAATTCCTTTGACAGATTCAGAGAAGGATCGAATGAATGCTTCTGCAAAAGCGTTGAAAGAAGTTATTAAATCCGCTTTTGAAAAATTTGAAGCTGAAAATAATTAATATTGTCAAAAAAATCGAAGTTGGGATAGATATCCTTAATCCCAAGAAAAAAGCTGAAATTCACGAAAATGCCAAGAAACACGGAATTTTTCATTCAGATGTTGAATGATTCCTAATCAGTGTTCTTCAAATTTTTATGAATTTCAGTTTTTTTCTGAAGGGATTGCTTCTGCTCCCATCGTTTATCCGGACTCCACGAGAGTGAAATATGACTCGAAGCGTTTTGTTCCACTCACATTCCTACGATTAGTCAAGTAGAAAATAAAGAAATAATGAAAGATAGTTTAATAGTTGTAAACGAAGGAAGTATTTTAGAATGAATTCCGCAATAAATACCCCTGATGGATCATTTGTTTTTTTTGTTATGAAATAGCCAAACCGTAAATACTAGTACTTATCTTGGTAAACCTTTCATCTTTGCACCGGAGTTCTTTTCTACACTTTCAGCTTAACTCAGATCGTTATATCCATTTCATTACAAAAAAACACGCTCAGATAGTCCTACCTAAGCCATGTTTTTCTTGTTTTATCCTTTATATAAAATCCCTTTTGACGCAAGTGTTTCTTTGATTTTCTGGAAGGCTGTCTCATTTTCACATCGTATCGTATGCAAATGAACCCCTGCAGTCAACTCTGATAATAATGAAGCACTACTTTTTTCATAGTTTGTTACGAATTCTTCGACTTCTTTTTCAGTGCGAATATGCAGGCCTCCTGTCAGTTCACCATATATAGGGTGTTCCACCACTACATCAATGATTTCTCCGCCCAACGAAACAATCGTCCTCAATTCGGCTGCTGTTTGCTCTGGTAAATGCTGACAGGCAATTTTTCGAATAATGCCTTGTCGGTCTTTGTCTCTTTCAAGCAAGTATCCTCTAGCTGTTGCGATAATCTCATAGCCCGCTGCTCGCAAAAGAGCAACATCCCCAACAACGATTTGACGGCTAACCTTGAATTTTTTTGCAAATCGGCTCGCGCTGATCGGTTTTTCTGCTGTTTCTAACTCAAGCAAAATTACTTCTCGTCTTTTCACACCATCCATTCACTTCTCTCCTTTTTGCTTCTTAATCTAGTCGTTTTTGCTGGAAGTGTTTCGAGGCATCCATAATTCCTTGATAGGTTTCTTTGATCACTTCTTCATATTGATCATTTTCAATATAATCAGCAATTTTATTTAGAACTTCTTGCTCTCTTGTCGTGTCTAAAATTTGTTTGTCTGAGCTTTTTTTAACTTCAATAATCGCTTCGACAACTTCCATACGTTCTTCTAAAAGGGCAACGATTTTTTTATCTAGCGTATCAATTTTATTTCGTTGGATCATCAGAGGAGACAGTTTATTCTCTTCTAAGTCGATTTCCTTGATGATTTTTGCGGGATTTCCGCCGATCACACAATTATCTGGAAATGATTTGGTCACAACAGCCCCAGCTGCTACTACTACATTATTCCCTAATGTCACGCCAGGTGCGATGATTACACCACCGCCAAGCCACACGTTATCACCGATCGTGATCGGTTTACCGTATTCTAAGCCACTGTTTCGTTTGACTGGATGTAGCGGATGGGTAGCTGCATATAATTGAGCGTTTGGCCCAAACATGCAGTTATCTCCAATCGTAATTGGGCAAATATCTAAGAAAATGCTATTGAAATTAGCATAAAAATTTTTCCCCACATGAATGTTAAAGCCATAGTCAAAACTAATCGATGGTTCGATATAACTACCTGTTCCAGTCGAGCCAAAGGTTTCTTCCACTAATTGACGGCGAATTTGTGTGTCTTCTTCTCGATTGATCAGCTTCATTTGTTCTCTAGCAAATTTTCGCGCTGTTGCTAATTCAGGATCTCCTGCAAAATACAGTTCGCCGTCGATCATCTTTTGTCGTTCTGATTTAATTTCTTCCATATTAACGCTCCTCTGTCACTCTATTTTTAAAGACCTTCATTGCATCTTCTTTTAAGAAATAAGCATCCCTATTTAAATGGATCGGTGTTTGATTGATCACTAAAATAGTAGCTGTTGCTTTTGCGTAATGAATCAAGTCACAAAATGGGTGTACTTGAAAACTAGTACCGACGATTACGATCAAATCTGCTTTGGCTATTGCCTCCACCGATACCGCTATTGCTTGTTCATCTAATCCTTCTTCATATAAAACGATATTCGGTCGAATCTGACCACCGCATTGCTCATGGCGATCAGAAGTTAAATAGGTGTCTGCCGAAACGGATTGACCACATTTTCTACAATAACAATCATATAAGTTTCCATGAAAATTGACCAGTTGCTGGGTTTTCGCTTTGGCATGAAGGCCATCGATGTTTTGAGAAATGATCCATATATCTTTTATATTTTCTAGTTCTGCCATTTTTAAATGGATGCTATTTGGTTCAGCTTTAGGATGATACAACGTCTGTACAAATGAGTAAAATTTTTCTGGTTCTTCCACCATGCAAGTGTGACTTAGTAAATATTCTGGTCGTTCGATTCCTAGATAAACTCCGGACAGCGAGCGATAATCTGGCACACCTGATGCCGTTGAAATGCCTGCTCCCGTTAGAAACGTGATAGCAGCAGCTTGTTTGATTAGGTTGGTTGCGTCTGTTTCATCAATTGTTTGCATCAATTCATCTCCTAACATTTTTATTATAACGTAAAGAAGGACTAGAGAGAAAACATATTCGCATAACTAAAAAAGAATTGATTCATTTTACGCTACCTAAAAGGCTAAATTTTGAAGCCAAAATCAAGTGAGAAGCTGTTAAGAATGTTAGCTTTTTCACTGTCTTTTCATGACAAACAAAAGAGAACGTGATAGAATACTTAATGTATAAAAGTGAGGTGAAACTTCGTGGTAGCATTTATTATTTATTGGGCAGCTATTTTGGTCTGCATCGCTTGGGGCGTATTAAGTTTATGGTTTTCGATCTATTATCTTTCACGTAAAGAAAATGGAAATCTATGGGCATTCGCATTCTTCAACGTTCTTGCAGGTATTGTTTTAGCAATTGTTTTAGTTATTTACAAAACGTGGGACTTCGATATCCTAACTTACTCAAGCTTGATTTACACAATTTTAGCTTCATATGGCGTATTAACAGTCTTACAAGCTATTTTAGGCCGCGAACCAAAAGAAGCTGCAAAGGCTTAATTTTATAAGTTGATCATTAAAAAGCCCTGGAAAGAAATTCTTTCCAGGGCTTTTATATAGCTTTGATTCATTTCTACATAATTGATAGTTATTTTTCTAATTGTTTGATAGCATTTCTGATTTCTTCAAGTACCTCTTCTTCAGGCTCCACTTTTAGCAATTCGTTTAAAACACCTAGCCATTTTTCCGCTTCTTTATTTCCTAATTTTCCGATTGCCCACGCAGCCGTTCCTCTGATCACAGGACGCACATCTTCAGTTGCACATACGTAAATCTCTGGCAATGCGCTGCGATCGCCTAAATTGGCTAATGCAATTAAGGCATTTCTTTGCAGTGGTTTTTTCCCTCGCCATGATCCTGAAAGATGCCCAAAGGTTTCTTTAAATTCTTTATTGGAGATACTAAGCATCGGCTTCAATTTAGGATAAACTGTGTCGACTTCTGGTTCCATCTCTTGATGAAAATGAAAGTCTTTGCCACGATTATATGGACAAACAAGCTGACAAATATCGCAACCATAGATGACATTATGCATTTTTTTTCGATATTCTTCTGGCATCATATCTTTGGTTTGGGTTTGATAGGATAAGCATTTTTTTGCATTCATACTGCCATTTCCTAGAAGTGCTTGCGTAGGACAGGCTGTGACACACCTTGTACAATCACCACAACCAAATGGAACTGGTTTATCCACTTCAAAATCAATGTTTGTCACGATCTCTCCCAAATAAACAAATGAGCCGAACTCTTCAGTGATCAATAATCCATTCCTGCCGATAAATCCTAACCCAGCACGCTGGGCAACAGCTACATCCACCAATTCCCCAGTATCCACTTGAGGAGCAAAACGCCATGCTTCAGTTTCTTCAAGACTTTGAGCTTGTGATTGAATAAATTCGATCAATTTTGCTAACCGATCTCGTAAGACATCATGATAATCAATCCCCCACGAAGCTCGAGCAAACATTCCTCTTTTTTCATCTCTCGGGACTTTTCCTTCTATTTTAGTTGGATAAGCTAACGCAATTGAAATAATCGTTTTCGGATTTTCAAATGTTTTCTCTGGATAAACCCGCTCTTCGATCACCTGATGCTCAAAACCGGAGTTAAACCCACGTTCTCTTTGCTCCTTTAGCGAGTCTTCTAATTCATAGAAAGGCTCAGCCGAAGCAAAACCAATTTTATCAATACCTAATCGTTTACTTTCTGCTATGATTTTTTGTTTTAATGTCATGAAGTACTCCTTAATTTAAAAGCTGAACGGGCTTGTTAAGCCTCGTCTAAAAAAGTGGAAAAAGAAAGATAGTGTTTTTTGACGTAATCATTTTTATTTTTTTAATCGACGTCAGCCAGTAAAGCTAGATAATTTCTAGTAACAACTCCCCCTTATTATAATCCACTTATTTGAAACTTGTCACCTTTTTGCTTATTTCTTATTTTTAAATCTTTTTTAACTAAAAAACGTTAACAACCCTATAAAACAAAGCATCCCCATCTTAATTTATCATTTTATTATAAATATTTTAAAAATAATTATATATATTTAATATTTTTATGATAAAATGATTTGTGATAATGGCTTTCTATTATCATCACACACTTTATTATGAAACACGGAGGAAATACATATGAAAAACAGGCGCATCACATCAATACATAAGCAAACATCTATGAAAAAAATCATGCTGTTTGCTCTGTTAACTCCGACTTTGCTCACCCCATCTCTTGTTTTTGCTGAAGACAATACAGCTGAAACTGAGCAAGTCAATTCTTCACAGTCACAAGAAACCGCAGATACAACCATTGCTTCTTCTGAAACAACAACAAGTTTCACCACAGAATCTGCCACTACAACAACGATGTCCACTGAAAGTGAAACAACGAGTTCAACGACAACTGCTACAATTGATAACCAAACTAGTGCAATGCTGATTGCACCAAAAACTGATACAATCACGATTGCTGATCCAATTTTAAAACAAGCAATCGTTTCAACCCTAGGTTTGCCCACCGGCAGTGAACTAACGCAAGCAGATATGGATCGCCTAACTGATCTTAATCTTAGTTCGTCTCAAATCAGTAGTCTTTCTGGATTGGAACACGCTACAAATTTAGGCTCTATTTATATGAATACAACTAATAGCATAACTGATTTTAGTCCGTTAGAACAATTGTCTTCCTTAACTTATCTTACGCTTCAAACCAAAAGTTTAACTGGCGCAAATTTCCCGGATTTAAGTAAAAATACAGGACTTACAAACCTTAGTTTAGCTTCTACTAATATTGATGATACTGTTTTGCCTAAAATTGCTCAACTAACATCGTTAACACGCATTTACATGGATTCAAATATAAATATCACAACCATTGAACCTTTTAAAGCTCTTCCTGTTTTAAATTCACTTTCAGTGCAATTTTGTGGCATCACAGATTTTACTGTAATCAATGATTTTCCAGCACTTAGCTATTTATCGGCGTTTGGACAAAATACTGGACGGACAGATCCACCGACAGCACTTAGCCGCTCAGCTTTACATTATGATTCTGATCAAGAAACATTGTTTATCCCATTCTCACTGATGCCAAACCGTATGACAAACTTCGATGGTTATGTTCCACCATTTACAACATCGAATTCCGCTAGCAATACGTATCTTGATTTCAATGGGACACGTTTGCCTGCAAATCGTCTACAGATTACTGATCTTGGGATCACAGTTTCAAACGTAACAGAAACTGAATTTAAAACTATTACTAGTTTTGAATACAACGCTCGTTTAAATAATCCAGCGGATTCATATGCTAAACCAGATGGGTTCAGCTTTTATGCTATATCATCTGGGACTTATTTACACCAATTCGATGTCCTAGATGATGGTCAACCTGTCACTATCCACTATCAAGATACAGCTGGTGAAAAACTACTACCAAGCGAAACACGTTCAGGCTTACTTGGTCAATCATTTGATATTACTGCACAAGAGATTCCTGGCTATCAGCTACAAGAAACAATCGGCCATAACTCCGGCAGTTTTACCAACCAAGAACAAACTGTGACCTTTGTCTACCAAAAGATTTCTGCACCGATCATTGAAATAGAAGGAAAAGTGATCGTTCATTATGTAGATACTACTGGTAAAGAAATTAAAAAAATAGTTCAAACTGATACTGTTGGAAAACCCTTTACAACAGAGCAACTCGACCTTAAAGGGTTTACGTTTAAAGAAATCAAAGGGACTCCAACAGGTCTGTTTACTGAGGAAGATCAGGAAGTAACATATGTTTATACAAAAGATGAAACAGAGTCTACTACATCCACTGAGTCTTCCGAAACAACTGAAACAACAACGTCAAGTACTGAAAAAGGAGCACAAGGTTCCGCTAATCAAGAGACCACTCCTTCTAACAGCAACAACCAATCAACGAAAACAGACACAAAAACGAATACCCTTGCCAAAAAGAAACTCCCTGATACAGGGGAACAATCAAGCTACACTTGGCTATTCTTAGGTTTATTTCTCACTGGATTCGTTAATTATCGGTACGTTTTAAATAAAATTAGATACAAGAAATAGATCTTAACTAACAGAAAAAAACAAGCGGAAACGGATGCGAAATCATCCTTTTGTTCCTGCTTGTTTTTTTGTCCCGAAAACTTCGTCGACTCTTCTTGTTTTAAAGGTTTGATGGCGAATGTTATGGCGATAATTATCTGTTCTAATACGCTATCAATCAATAGCTTACTTTATTCTATCTCTTCTGTTTCCCCATTAAACGGTCCGCTGACTATTACTTTACCGCGCATATGCCCTGTTTCCACATCTGCCGTTGCTTTTTTCAAATTTGCTGCATTGATTCCGCTTGAATATACTTTTCCTACAGTCGAGAGGAGCTTACTAGCATTTGCAAGTTTAGCAATTAACGCCAGTATTTCACCTTGTGTTTCAATTTGATACTCATAATCCGTTTTAGCAAACATATACTCCCAATCAAAACTCACAGATTTATTCTTCAAAATACTAATGTCTAAAGTTTTTTCTCCTCCAACGATTGTGCCAATATGCCCAAATGGTTTGATCAATTCAGCAATGATACTAAAATAAGGAATAATATCGAACAAAACAACGATGTAGTCAACATCTTGAACTGCTAATTCCGCTAAACTCTGTTTTAGATCTTTATGGTAGTCAAGTGGATGCGCCACGCCATGACCCTTTAACCAGTCGAAATTTTTAGGGCTAGCCGTAGCATACACTGTCAGTCCAGCCCAATGAGCAAGTTGCGTTAGTATCGATCCTACCCCACCTGCTCCGTTGATTACTAAAATCGTTTTTCCTTGATTCGCATTTTCTTGTGGGATCAAACCGAATTTTTCAAACAATAGTTCATAGGCTGTCAGTGACGTGAGCGGTAGTGCTGCCGCTGCTACATCGTTTAGAGTGTCGGGAGCGAATGCTGCGATCCCTTCATGAACTAACTGATATTCTTGGTTACTTCCTGCTCTTTTAGTCGTTCCTGCATAATAAACACGATCACCGACAGAAAATTTTTTTACCTCCTTCCCCGTTGCAACAACCTCACCAACACCATCAAAGCCCAAAATAGTTAGCTCTTTTTGTTTTTTTGCTGTTTGTCTTACTTTTGCATCGATGGGATTGACAGAAACAGCTCTTACTTTCACAAGAATATCTTTGGGTTCTGGAACTGGAATCTGTTTGTGTTTGTCTATAAAGCTTACTTCATTTGTAATAGGTAACCCTTCGAAAAAACCGACTACCTTCATTTGTTTGAGTTCAACCATTGATTTTCCCCTCCGTTTAGCTCTTTATTCATTAGTATGAACCTGATTGTTCAGGATTGACATTGATTTGTTTCATTCATTTGAACTTTTAGAGACTATCTTAAGAAACTCTTATACGCTCTTGCACTAGACGAATGTTACCGATACAATAAAATAAATACACATGTTATCGCACTGTATAGACTTGTCTATGGGGCTTTTACAATAAGGAGATTACACAATATGATTGAATCTGCACACAGAAAAATTACGTTATTGATTAATGAAATGGAAAAGGTTATTTTAGGAAAACGAGACATCTTACAATTAACTGTGACCGCTTTCTTAGCTGGCGGCCATGTTCTACTTGAAGACATACCTGGTGTTGGAAAAACGATGATGGTTAAAACCTTAGCAAAAGCTACGCATGGTAAATTCAATCGCATTCAATTTACACCCGATTTATTACCTAGCGATATTTTAGGGGTTTCTATTTATAATACAGCAACTCAACTATTTGAATTTCATCACGGACCTGTATTTTCAACGGTTTTATTGGCAGACGAAATCAATCGCACGACTCCAAGAACTCAGGCTGCTTTGTTAGAATCTATGTCTGAAAATCATGTCACGATTGATAATCATACCTATCCGCTCGATGAGCATTTCTTTGTTTTGGCAACCCAAAACCCATTAGATTATGAAGGGACGTACCCTTTACCTGAGGCGCAACTGGACCGTTTTCTATTTAAGCTTCATATTGGCTATCCAGAATTTAACGATGAATTAAACTTGATTTTAACGCAAAGAGGCAATGAACTGAATCATGTACAGCAACTATTGAATGCTTCTGAAATCAGTCAGCTAAAACGAATCGTTGACGATATTTATGTCGATCCTATTGTTGCTAAATATGCGCTTCAATTAGTACAGGCTACTCGAAATCATGACGAAATAGCCCTAGGTGTCAGTCCACGAGGTTCCGTTTCGTTCATTCGAGCAGCTAAAGCATTTGCTTTGACCGAAGGCAGAAGTTACGTCGCACCTAACGATTTACAGTATATTTTGCCCGCCACTTTCGGACATCGTCTATTACTAAAAGGCACACAAGTAGCCTCACAAGAACAATTACAAGAAATTTTTGAACAGATTGTTCGTCGGGTTCCTGTTCCGGTTAGGAAATAGCCATGAAACGATATAGAATCAACAATCTTATACGTGCAATCGGTATCCTTACTTTTTATAGTGTCGTTTTTCTATATACGATTATTTTTAACAATTCAACAGGTTGGCTGTTGTTTTTCTTCTTAACATTTCTCTTAGCATTAGATGTTTTGACACTGCTTCCATCGCTAAAAAAGATTCAAGTTCGCTCAATAGAGCGTCCAATCTATAGAATGGAGCAAACTAGTAACGTTCAAGTAGAAGTATTTTGTTCTCGTTCAACACTCTGGCCGATTCCATGTTTAATGGTTTTTTCCAGCGCAAATAACTTAGTTGGAATGCACTATCTGGCATTGTATTCAGGGCAAAAGAAAGAATTGAACTTTGAGTGGAAACCTCCTAAAAGAGGTATTTTTCAGGAACTTTCATTTGAGTTTGTGAGTACCGACTTGTTTCGGCTATTTTCAAAGCAATTTAGGACGACGGTAACTGGACCATTTGTGATTATGCCTACGCTACAGCTAAGTTTAGCAGAACAGCTTTACCAACAACTACTGACCTTATCCGCTGATTTTGCTACGCCTTTTGGCAACCAAACATTTTCAATTCGAAATTTTCGTCGCTATCAACTAGGTGACTCGTTCAATTTAGTCGATTGGAAGCAATCTGGAAAAAGAAATGAATTGATCGTTAAAGAATATGAACATGAATCAGAAGCTGATACTCATTTTGTATTTTATGGTTTGGCCCACGAAAAATTTGAGCTATTACTTTCTATTTACTATTCATTTGTTTATCTGACTAAAAACAAGTTGTCTTTTCACCAAACAATCTTGGCTGAAGTCCCTCATGCTACTCCTAAAGAATTGACAATGGCAGCAGCAACGCCGTTATTAGGGATATGTGAGCTACCTGCTTTTACAAACAAAAAAGTCGTAATCTTTGCGCCACACACATCGGATCAGTTAGTTCAACAATTACATGACCTAACTAGAAATAATGAAGTCTTTTTCATTACATTTGAGGGCGAAGCTCTTTCTCTACAATGGCACGATCATGTCAAGCGTATCAAAGAAGGAGGTCATATTCTTGAAAAATAGGTTAAAAGAAAAATGGCTCTTTGCCGTGCTTAGTTTTTTTATCCTAATAACAGCTGGTCTGCCTTTTTTAAAAGTCTATAATCTAGCTCAGGAAAAAACAATGTTTTTTATTGGCCTGTTGGCATTGATTTGTTTTATGACTTTACTTGTCAAAAAACAGCGCATTCTTTTTCCCTTTTACATTCTAAGTTATTTATTCACACTTTATTACTATTTTCCATTTCATCATCCATTTGGTTTTTCTTGGCTAGGTATTTTCGTTCAAAAGCTTCTGGATACATATCCGAAAATGATCAGTGGTGAAATCAATTATTTGCCTGATTTCTTTTCTTTAGCAATTGTATTATTTTTACTGTTCCTGCTAAGTGTTCTTTTGATTCGTTATGAACGCTGGTTACTAGGCTCTATGTCATTGATTGGCTACTTGCTTCTATTAGCGGTCTTTAATCATTTGAACTTAGGGATTCAGGTTATTTCGATCACTAGTTTCGCTCTTCTTTTTTACGGATTGAAACATACGCCGTATTCGTTAGCTAAAAAGGAAAAACAAGTGTTGTTAGTCTTAAGTGCATCAGCTTTATTCTTGCTCGCTGGATGTTCGTATTGGTTTCCAGTCGTCTTTCCTCAATCCCAGAATTTTTTATTTACTCGAACTGCCGACATTCGTCATTATGTAAATCAACAAGGAATTTATCAACGAATTGACGCCTATGGAACAAACGGTGTATCTAAAACTGGTTTTAGCGAGAATGACGCCCAATTAGGGGGGCCAATATCCGATGATCAAACCGTTCTTTTTACGGCAAAACAGACAAGTAAACATTATTGGCGTGTGGAAACTAAAAATTATTACACAGGAAAAGGCTGGAAAAACGCTTCTGAGTTGCTTACGACTGCTGTAGAACAACCCATGATTCTTTCAACCAATCCTGAATATCAAGGACCTTTAATGGCTGAAACATCCATCACGTTAACGTTTAACACACCGAATGATTATTTACCTTATCCTTATGGCACGATTTCGATCCCTTTCACTGAGATCGGACAAGCAGAACAAATCAAAGATAAACAACGGATCAATCTTTTAGAGAAACCTAACTCACTCCAGTTTACCTGGCAAAAACCTAGCTTTACACAAGAGGCGCTGATGCAAATCCCTTATCAACCTTCTCAAGATACGAAAAATACCCATATTCCTCTTACCACACCGAAACGGGTCGCAGAACTGGCGATTTCCCTTACTAAAAATGAAGAGACACTTTACGGTAAGGTCAAAGCAATTGAGCACTATCTAAAACAAGAGGGAGGTTTTCGGTATTCAAAAACGGATACACCATTCACTCCACAAGATGAGGATTATGTTGATCATTTTCTGTTTGAATCGAAAGTTGGTTACTGCAATAATTTCTCCAGCGCCATGACGATCTTACTTCGTTCAATCGGTATTTCCAGTCGTTGGGCAAAAGGTTTTTCACCTGGAGTAATCACTAACAATAGCAATTCAGAATATCAAGAATATACGATCAAAAATAGTGATGCACATTCTTGGCCAGAAGTTTATTTTGACGGGTATGGTTGGATCCCTTTTGAACCAACCCCTAGTTTTATCAATGAAATCAGTGAGCCTCCAGCGGTTAGTCCTTCTAGCACAGCTAGTCTGGAGAAAAACTCATCTACTTTTAGTGTGTCTTCTGACACACTAAATCCAACAGAAACTACTTCTAGCACTATAAAACAATCAGCTAAAAAGGAGTCCCAAGATTTTGGGCTGAAGCAATGGCTAAATGTTTTACGCAACATCGGACTTGGCGTATTGATTATTGTATTAGCGGTGGGTAGCTTCTTTTTGAAAAAATACTTTTTCTGGCTTCGTTGTTGGCTGTATCTCAAAATACACCCTAAACAGTTCGCAAACGCTTATGTTTTATTATTACGCAAAGCAGAGCATGTTTTGCCTAGGGAGACAGAAGAACCATTAGATCGTTACGCCCAGCGGTTTGAACATGATTTTATACAATTTCATGGTTGTTTTATTCAACTGACAGTGTTGTACGAGCAGACTTTATACGGCGCTGGAAAAATTAAAGAAGCTGATTATGTAGGATTATTAATGCATGCAGCGTATTTGCTGACAGATTTAAAGCGGAGTAAGGTGTAAAAATAAGAAAGCCCAGAACAAAACTAAAAAACAGTTTTGTTCTGGGCTTTCAATCCGAATAAACGGTGAGAAACAAGCACTCTACTTTTATCCAAACCACTGTTTGAAACGATACGTATGAAACGGTTGTTCACAAGCATTTCCAAACGCTAAATGCATTTCCCCTTTGCCTAAATCAAAGACCATTGAAGCCAATGATTTGGATAATGGATGTTCTGGAGAAGGGTGATTGCAAATACTTTTGGGAAAATTACGATGATTGGCTAAAAATTGTTTACCTAACTCCGCATCGATGCTACCAACATTTTCATTTACGATTGCTTCCATTGCTTCAAAACGAGAATGGGATGTTTTAGAACCTCCCTCTTCAGGTTCTTTTAACGCAATACTATTATGATTGGCATGAATCATCACATCAGCAGGCTCATGTTCATAAATCTTATTCGGAAAACACTCAAAACTTGCGATCCCTTCAGTTGAATGAGATAAACTAAATTGATTCGGTACCGCATGTGGAATGTTTTCAAGATATTCACGTGCTTCTTTTAAACTTTTCTTATTGAGCAGTTCCCTTATTATTCCAGCTGTGGGTACCCCCTCTTTCCGCTGACCGTTATCAATGTATGTCCACATCACAGCTAAACCGTAATTATTCATCCCCATGTATGCGGGAATCCCTGGATGGCTATAAATCAATGATTCAAAATCAGATTCATTATCAAGATGATGAACAACACAATCCACTTCAGAACGATATTCATCCAGACGCTCATCATTGGTTTGTCCACAAATCACGGAACCATCAACGGTTGCGTTTCCCTTAACAGCAAATGATGTACATTTATCACTGATCAATTCATCAAAAAATGATCGTTCATACACTGTATATAAATAGAGGATTTCTTCAAAATCCAGATTACTGCCTTTTGCAACACCACGCATTTCAGCAACCACATCGGGTGCAAATTTTTCTGTATAATCAAGATACATCCGTGCTTTTTCTAGCCATTTGGCAATGATCTCAGTTGAATCTTTGTAAAATAGTTTTTGACTAGACAAGTTTGTCTCAATTTGCATTTTTAGCACTTCGCCAATTTTGACCCCACGTTCATAGGCTGAACCTGTTACTTGAATGTAGCGATGAATCATCTAATTCCTCCTTTTTTTTACTTTTCATTACTCCTCAATGGAAGTCCATTTATAATCGTACTCTGGACCAGATGGCAATATTCCTTTGATCTTTGGATTACGTAAATGCGCTTCAGCTTTTTGGTAGACTGGGCAAACACCCATCGTGTTCATTAACACATTTTCTGCTTCAATCAGGTCATTCCAACGAGCTTTTGGATCACCCGCATTCGTTGTAGCAGATGCTTTCAAATACTTATCAAATTCATTATTATTGTATTTACCGCTATTATTGATATTATCCGATGCAAATAATTCTAAGAATACGCTTGGATCGTCATATTCAGCGCCCCAACCGACTAGGATCATATCAAAATCACCTTTATTACCACGTTCCAAACGAACAGAAAGTGGTACAGAAGAGAGCTCAACTGTCACACCTTTTAGAGTTCCTTGAATTGCACCTTGCATGTATTCTACCACTTTTTTTGCAGAATCAGCATCTGAAGATAGTAAATTGATTTTAAGCGTGTCGATTCCCAATTCTGCTTTCGCTTTAGCCCAATATTCTTTCGCTTTTTCAGAATCATATTTTAAATGATTACCTGAATCTTTTACAAAGTCAACTTCTGTTTCAGGATTAAAGGACATGTTTTTCGGTACTAAGCCTGTTGCTGCAACCGATCCATCCCCTAAGACTTGTTCAACTAACGTTTGACGATCTAAAGCATATGATATTGCCTTTCTAAGATTTTCATTTTGAAATTCTTTTTTTGTTTGATTATATTCTACGTATGTCGCATTTGACATATCTTGTGAGAAAAATGCTGGATCATCTACCATTTGTTGTGCCAATTCACCTGTTACAACGATATCATCTGTTTGACCATCTTGAAATAAGTTCAAGGCCGTCGCATCTTCCTTCACGACATCAACATTAATTTTTTCCATTGTCACATTGTCTTGATCCCAATAGTTCTTATTTTTTAAATAAGCCCATTTAGTATCTGTTCCTGCTCCTTCAAAATCACTTAATATAAATGGCCCATTATATACCATATGCTCACTTGAACTAGCATATTTTTCCCCGTTTTTGCTGATTACTTTTTCATTTTGTGGAAAAAATGGTGGTAAGGATAGTAAGGATTCCATATAGGGAACAGGTGATTCCAGTGTCACTTCTAATTCATCCTCACCTAATGCTTTAATTCCTAATTCGCTTGCAGGTTTCTTACCATCCATGATTGCTTGATAATTTTTGATCGATTCAAATAAATACGCAACTTCTGAAGCAGTCTTTGGCTCAACTGTTCGTTGCCAGCCGTAAACATAATCCTCTGCAACAATGGGATCGCCATTCGACCAAACAGCCTCTTTGCGTAGTTTAAATGTATAAGTTAATCCGTCTTCACTAACTGTTGGCATTTCCGCCGCGCCTGCTGGAATCAGTTTTCCTACTTTATCCGCACGGAATAGCCCCTCCCCTGTATTTTTTAGTACGCCCCAGCCGACGACATCGTTTGTAACAGATGCATCGATCGATGGGATTTCTTGTTTTGCAACAACCGAAAATGTTTGTTCACTGTTTGTTGATTTTTGATCTGTTTTACCCGTATTTTCTTTACTAGAACCGCATCCACTAAGTAAAATAATACAGCTTGCAGCAACTAGTAAATACCCTAACGTTGTATTTCTCATTTAGTAACCTCCTACATACTCGATATTTTTAAAAATATAACACTCATTATCATACCATAAAAAATAAGTGTTTTCTCATCGAATTCCTATTATCCTTTTATCAAACTTCATTTTCCCAAAACTTAAAAGAGCCGCTTTATTCCTGTCGAAAATCATAAAATTTCTTGCATCCTCTACAAACTTATGTAAAAATGAGTTACTTGATTTGATAAGGAGTTACTTATGGAAAAATTAGCAATCATAGGTGGCGGGATCATTGGTTTGACCTTAGCCAACTACATTGATTTAACAAAATATAACGTGACTGTATATGACAATCCTATTGGACAGGCAACCAAAGCTAGCGCTGGTATTATCTCTCCCTGGCTCTCAAAACGCCGCAACAAAAAATGGTATCAGCTCGCCAAAGATGGTGCAGCATTCTATCCTAAATTAGTACAAGACTTCTCTCTACCAAGGGCTGTTTATCAGCAAACAGGCACTCTGATCCTTCGAAAAGATGGTGAGCTTGATTCGCTTATGCAACTAGCAGAAGCAAGAAAACAGACTGCACCTGAGATTGGAGATATCCAATTATTGTCTGCAGAACAAGTTACAGAAAAACTGCCTTTATTAAAAACACAATCTTCCTTATTTATCACGGGGGGTGGAAAATTAGACGGTGCTGGTTACTTAGAAACATTACGACAAGGCGCACTAACCAAAATGATCACCATAAAGACTGGTACAGCCAAGCTTAGTCGGATTCACGAGCAATGGCTCGTTCAAACAGCTGACGAAACAGAACAATTTGATGCAGTTGCTCTATGTGCTGGGCCAGGATTGCCTTCATTATTAGGATCTCTTGGTTATACAACTGATATTAGAGCACAAAAAGGGCAGCTATTAGCGTTTGAAACCCCGTTTAAAAACAGCGGTGATTGGCCAGTCGCAATGTTGGATGGAGAAAGTGATTTGATTCCGTTTGAAGACGGACAAATTCTAGTCGGCGCAACACATGAAAATGATGGGGGATTTGATTTAACTCCAACAAAGGAGGCTTTTTCGCTGCTACAACAAAAAACGGCTCCTTTTCTTGCTGAGTCAGCTTTTTTTGAAAACTACTCAGCTTCTTACCGTGTAGGAACACGTGCTTACACATCAGACTTCGCGCCTTTTTTCAATTGTTTACCAGATAATCCCACTGCAGTTGTGGCTAGCGGCTTAGGTTCTTCTGGCCTAACAACTGGCCCTTATATTGGTTTTCTTTTAGCACAATATTTTAATGCAGGTAAATGTGATTGGGGAATCTATCAAAAGCCGATCGAGACTTATTTATCAAAATAAATACAAAACGGGTGTGAAACAAAAGTAAACTTCACTTTTATTTCACACCCTAAATTCCGAATAAACGCTTCTGACCCAGCCTCGCTTAGTATAATTTTTTCGCTTCTATGACAAAGTTTTCCATTTCATGATACAGTGTTGCTTTAATTTCTTGCAACTCTTGTTCAACCATTTTCTTCTCACTGACTAATTGTCGCCCATTGACCCAAACTGAATCCACATTACTAGCGTTAGCTGAGTAAACAATTGCTGAATATGGATCAAAAATGGGGAACATATTCACCGATTCCGTTTCAATCAAGGTTAAATCTGCCTTTTTTCCGATTTCAATCGAACCTATTTGATCTGCTAAACCTAATGTTTTTGCACCACCCATTGTTGCTAGTCGAACGATTTCTTTTGCAGGAAAAAGCGCACGATCGTGATTATAGGTTTTATGGGTATTAGCAAACAGACGCATTTGGCTAAATAAATCTAAAGTATTCCCACTACTGGGCCCATCTGTTCCTAAGCCTACCACAATATTTTTTTCGAGCATTTGTTTGATAGGTGCGACCCCTTTTGCTGACTTTGTATTCGCACCGATACAATGCGCAACACGGGCTTTTCCTTTGGATTCTGCAATAATGTTTAAATCATTTTCACTTGTCAAAATGCAATGAGCCAAAATAAACTCACGTTCAAAATACCCTAATGTTTGTAGAAGTTCTATCGGTGTTTGATTGTATTTTTCTTGAATATCGGCAAGTTCATAGGTCATTTCAGACACATGCATCGTAATCGGCGCATTATATTTTTCACTAAGTACCACGATTTTCTCCAGCATTTCCAAATTATTTGTATTGGGTGCATGCGGCGCAATGATGGGTGTTACTAATGGATTGTTCTGCCATTTTTCTAAAAAGGCTTCGCAATAGTCATATCCGCCAGATGGTTTTGGACTGTCACAGGTCGGCATATCAATGATTGTTTCACCAACAAGTGCGCGGATCCTCATCTCCTTGCAACTTTTTGCTACTTCATCTTCAAAATAGTACATATCACAAAACATGGTTACACCGCTCATCAACATTTCTGCGATTGCATAATCACTGCTCGCTCTTACCAACTCTTTTGTCATATGCTGTTCTAAAGGAAATAAAAAGCGACGCAATCGATCTGGCACATCATCTCCTAAAGAACGAAATGGGACCATTCCTGCATGTGTATGAGTATTGATCAGACCTGGAATCAGCAAGCCATTTTTTCCATCGATCTCTTTATCCCCACGAATCGCTAGTGAGGCAAGTTCAGAGCTAGAACCAATTTTTGTAATTCTCTCTCCTTCAATCAATACAAAGCCATCCTTCACTTCTGAAAACTGTTCATCCATCGATAGAACATGAACATTTTTAATGAGTGTCTTCATTCAGCAACACTCCGTCTTCCGGAAAAATCAATGGATAAAACGCTTGTGTTTTCGTGTTCATCATTCCCATATCTGTCACCTTGATTGCAGGCGAGACTGGAAGAGATAATGTAGAAAAAGACATGATTTCATTCATATTTTTGTACCCTAACGCTTGCATGCTTGCTCGAACTTTTTGCAAGTCTCCGCCTAGTTCTTCAATTGGAGCCTGGGACAATATTCCACCGATAGGCAACGGACATTTCCCTGTGATTTCTCCATTTGAAACGACAATATAGCCGCCCTGAATCGCAAGTAATTCATTTTGCGCTAGAACGATATCCTCTAGCGTATTGCCCATAACCATTACATTATGATGATCATGCGCCCAAGTAGTTGCGATTGCGCCTTTTTCACTGATTGGCTTATCCATCAATGATATCGAAATATTACCGTTTTTGCCATATCTTTCCATCACGATCAATAAAGCACAATCTGCTTCTTGCCATTGTAAAATGCCTTCTTTTACTGGAATTTCTTTGGTGATCCGCTCAGTGAATGTTCCTACTTCCTGTTTTTGAATCACATTACAACGAACACTGTCTTTGTCCGTTGCTACTTTGATCACTAAGTCAGCCACTGTAAGTGGTTTACAGTTGACGGATTTTTGGTACGTTGCTGGAAATGACTCAATCACAGTAGGATAGTCAATTTCTGCTCCTTGTTCATAAACTTTTTTGCCAGATTTATAAACAGCCTCAAACGTGAACTCTTCCAAATCATTTAATAAAATGAAATCAGCCATACGACCAGGTGCAATTTCTCCACGATCATGAAATCCCATCCGTCTTGCTGGCGTATAAGTTGTCATGTAGATGGCTTTTTCAATCGGCAAACCTGCTTTTACAGCCTTTTTCAAATTCTCGTTCAAATGTCCATGAAGCAAATCATCTGCCATCACGTCATCTGTAATAATGCTGGCATATTCATAAAACTGATTTTCTACAATAACCTGCATATTTTCAGGTGTGATCGATTTATTTTGAAATTGGATGAAAACACCTGCCTCAATTTTTTCTTTTAAGGATTCTGGAAATTGGTGTGTATGATCCGAAGTGATTCCGCTAAATAAAAAGGCCGCCAGCTCTTCATCGTAAATTTTAGGACAGTGGCCTTCTAAAGGCATGGTTGGTCGTTCTTTTTTGCATAAATCGATAATTTGTCGAATCAAAGACTCTGGTTCATAGGCAATTCCTTTAAAGTTCATCGCCTCACCTAAACATACAATTTTAGGCTGTTTCAATAATTCTGCTACTTCAGCAAGTCCGATGATCCCACCTGTTGTTTCTAATTCCGGCGTTGTCGAAGGAACAGAAGATGGAATCGCGTGAAAGATATCCAGCTCTGTTTCTGCCTTCATAAATTCCTCTAACCCTTCTAAGCCAAAGACATTTGCCATCTCATGAGCATCTGCCACAACCGTTGTTACACCATAACGTAATACCGCTTTTGAAAAAATCGTGGGTGTCGTCATTGAACTTTCAATGTGCATATGGGCATCAATCAAGCCGGGAATCATATATTGATTCTCGGCTTTGATGATTGTTTCAGGCGTTAAGTTACTCATCTCTGTGGTACTAATGTAATAAAATTTCCCATCTTTAATAGAAACATTTTTTTTGATAAAAGATTGTGTTGCTGTTTGGAAAACCCAAACATCTTGAATGATCATATCTACGTTCATACTTATCGCCTTTCTCGCTATTTATTGGTTCATTGTTCGGTTCCACTGGTCGACCCAATTGGATAAATTATCATTGATGAATGAAAAATCAACTGTTTTTGCTCGATCTGCTACTTTACCGTAGGTTTTGTTTTCTGCTTGTTTTTCATCAAGTGTCACCTTATCGTTGGTTGGTCCTTCATTTAATGAAACGGCTTTTGTTTTTTGCGAGGCTTCACTGATTCGTTCATTAACAAATGTATAGGCTAACTCTTTATTTTTAGAGTTTTTTGGTACGTTGATTGTATTAAAGTTTGCATACGTCCCACTTTCAGGAACAATGTAGGTTGCCTCTTTAGAAGCGCCTTGAATGATATCAACAGCAAAATCTGCCACGACCGCAACTTCGATTTCACCTGATTGGAACATGTTAGCAAGATCTGATGATTTTGAATACGTCTTAACCACATTCGGCTTTAGCTCTTTCATTGCATTAAAAGCTGCTTTGCCTTTATCGGTAGTAATATCAGTACCTGCATGGTCACTCGCAATGTATAACATCAACGGTCCGGCTGTTGTAGAAATGTCTGGAACAGAAATTTTTCCTTTTAGGTTTGATGACCATAAATCTTCCCAGCTCGTGATTTCTTTACCAACTTTTTCTTTATTATAAACGATCCCTACACTGTTAACTGCGATTGGGATACCTGCTCCGCTTTCATAGACTTCCTTTGCTCCAACGGTTAAATCTTTAATGTTCGGTACTTCTTTTTCTGTGATTTTTTCAAAAAGACCTTCCTTATCACCTTGTGTTGCATTGGCTTGCGCTAATTCAATCACATCGATTCCAGCATTGGGATTATTCAATAATTTTGTATAACGATCTGTACTGTTGCCAACTTCTAATGTTACTTTCGCATCATTTGTGTTTTCAAAAGGGACAATAATATCTTTTTTTACAATATCCTCACTTAACCCAAAGGTAGAAACCACCAACGCTTTACCGCCGTTTTTATTTTCGGCTTTCGTATTCGCCTCACTATTACCGCAAGCTGCCATTAGTAAAGTTGCTGTCGCTAAAACACCGATCATTAGTTTCTTTTTCATTCTATTTAGTTCCCTTCATCTTATCGTTTATTTTTCTAAAATAACTAGTTTATCTGCTGGAAAAACCACATGAATAGTGTCTCCTGTTTCATAGAGCTGTTCACTCGTTCCATTGACTAATAATTTTCCAAGCGGTGTCATTACTTCATACTGATAACTTTTCCCTAAGAAGGTTCTAATCAGAACCGTTCCTTCGATTGTATTTTGCGTTGTTGCTGACACAATGTCAATGTCTTCTGGGCGAATCGTTGCAACCGTCTCATTAGCTATTGGTTGCGGGTTAGTCGTGGTGAACAGCTGACCATTTTCACTTTTATATTGCCCTTCAGCATTTTTCGTCACAGTAAAGAAATTTTCAAAACCGATAAATTGTGCTACGAATTTTGTTTTTGGCAAACGGTAAATCCTTTCCGGTGAATCATATTGCTCGATCACGCCGTTATTCATAATTGCGACCTTATCTGAAATAGAGAAACATTCTTCTTGGTCGTGGGTTACAAATACTGTTGTTATACCTAGTTGTTGTTGAATTCGTTTGATTTCGATTCGCATAGCCACTCTTAATTTTGCATCTAGATTACTTAAAGGTTCATCTAACAATAATAATTTAGGCTCAATGATCAAGGCACGTGCTAAGGCTACACGCTGTCTTTGTCCACCAGAAAGTTGCTTTGGATAACGATCACCAAGGTTTTCTAGTCCACAGACCTCAAGCATTTTTTCTACTTTTTCTTTTGTGCTAACTTTTGATTCTTTTCTCAATTTCAGTCCAAACGCAACATTTTCAGCAATCGTCAAATGTGGAAATAATGCATAACTTTGAAATACCATACCAAAATTTCGTTTATGCACAGGTACTTTAGTCAACTCTTCTTCATCTACTTTAAAAGAGCCGTCGTTTGGTTTGATCAATCCTGCGATCACTCGAAGCGTTGTTGTTTTTCCACAGCCACTTGGACCAAGAAGTGAAACCAATTCCCCTTTCTCCATTGAGATGCTTAAATCTTTTAATATATCTTGTTTGCCATCATAGCTGACACGTACCTCTTTTAAATCAACAAAAGTCAAAATTTTCTCCTCTTTCTACCTATTTAAATTCGAACGCTTTGATTGCTCGTCCTTTTAGTTACGCAATCGAAGCTAATCCTAGTGTTTTTTCGATCAAAAACATTAATCCCATCGTCAATAACATCAACATTACGGAAATAGCCGAAACCGTTGGATCATAATTGTATTCCATATAACTAAGTAAAGATGTCGGTAACATGGTCACTCCTGGTCCTGATAAAAAAATTGACACTGGAACATTGTTAAAAGAATTAACAAAAGCCAACATAAAGGCTGCAAATATCCCTGAAGAGACGTTGGGTAAAACTATTTGAATAAAGGCTCTCGTTTTCGTACAACCTAAAGTCCAAGCAACTTCTTCCATCGAATAATCCAACTGTTCCATACTTGAGCCAACTACTCGAATAATATACGGTAAACTGATTAAAAAATGTCCTATCAATAATCCTTGAAAAATCGGCAAGCCTAATTTGATAACAATGTATTGAAATAATGTATAGCCCACAACGATTCCTGGAATCACAGTTGGGGATAAGAAGAAGCTTTTAATAAAGTTTCTGCCTTTTACTGAATACCGTGCCAATGCATAAGATGCTGGAATCCCAACAACCAAAGCTAAAACAGTTGCTAAAACACCGATAATTAAACTTAATTTAAAACTGCTCATAAACGTATCTGACTGTAACGCTTTTGTATACCAATCTAGTGTAAATCCTTTGATTGGAAACTGGATCGCTGCAGCTGTCCCAAAGGATGTAACAACAATCAAGCAAAGTGGTAAGAATAAAAATAAGAATACTAGGATCGCAATCAGCGTCATCCCTTTTTGTTTACGCATTGTTTGCTTCTCTCCTATCAACTTTTTTAGCTACTATATCTAAGCCCTTCATAACGATCAATGTTACAACGATCATGATCAAAGCTAAAACACTCGCAGCTTTCCAATCTCCTAATGTGTTGGCTTTTTGATATAAAAAGGTCGACATCATCATTTTCTGATTTCCACCTAACAATTGAGGTGTTGTATAGGCGGTCAGTGTTCCAGTAAAAACCAAAATACTTCCAACAATCGTTCCAGGAACAGAAAGTGGCAAAACAATTTTCCGAAAAGCTGTGAACGGACTTGCACCTAACGTTTCTGCGGCTTCCAGCATTTCTCCTTCGATATTTTCCATAACGCCTACAAGCGTCATAATCATAGTCGGTAAAAAAAGATAAACAGAGCCTATAATAATAGCAAATTCTGTATAGAGTAAATTTAGTGGCTGAGCAATCAAACCTGTTTTCATCAACAACGTATTGATTACACCTGTTTTCCCTAAAATATTGATCCATGCAAAACTTCGAATAACTGAATTAGTCAGTAGCGGAAATAAGGTCATTGCCATTAAAACCCCACGCCATTTTTTACTGACTCCCGCAATGTAGTAAGCCGTTGGGATCCCTAATAAAATTGAAATGAGCGTAACAATCAGCGAAACCTTAATTGTGCGCCAAAAGATCGATAGATTATATTCGTCTTTAAAAAAATCGAGGTAGTTACTCAATGTCACCCCTTGATCTGAAAAAATAGTTGGTAAAACACTTGTAGCTAAAGGAATCATTAAGAAAAATAATAATAAAATTATTCCAGGTGCTACGATAAAATACGGAACATTCTTGTTCATCTACACACTCCTCGTTCGTTTTTCCACTGATTTAGTATACTCATTTTCCGAGACGATTTCAATATGTTTTTTTCAATTCAAACAATAAATATTCGTGTATTGATAAATAATTACACTTATACATACAAAAAAAGCGAATCCGAACATTTATAACGAACTTAAAATTGAATTTCGCCATTTGAATCACTTTTTTCTGATTATTTAGTTATTTGTCCTATTGTGGAAAAGAGGAGCTTTGACTGTAGTAGATATGGCTCTTGGTATTTTAACGTGAGTTCTTTTAAAAAAGAGCGTAATTCATCCTGCTCTATAGAAAATGTTTCAATCAGTTCTTCATATTTTTGTCGCTCTGTCTCTGTTGCTTTGTTTTTAAAATACCCCCAAACATGCTGATAAGCATTTAGCAAATCACCTTTTTTTTGCGGCTCGGTTAATGCATGCTGTAGATAACTTCGAAATACTTGTTCTTTTTCTTCATCCCACTTATTATCTGCGAATAACTTTCTTATCGCTCTATAATCTTGTTGAGATTTTGACAAAACCAAATACTTGAGCGAAGCCCATTCTTGCTGTCTTTGCGTTATTATTTTCAAAATTTCCCTTCCTTTCTCTTTTTTATATGAAAATAAAATGAATAAAAACACTATTATTCTTATAGTTTATCCATGAAAATTTATGATATTTAAAAGAGTAACAGTTTACAATTACTCTATGTACTTTTTTCAGAAACACTAGGTTAAATGAATTTTCTGAATATTAAAAAGAATTGAGGTTATTATTTATGGACGATCAGCAGTTAGACAAGTCGTTTTTGGGACAGCCCAAAGGATTGTCTACACTCTTCTTTACTGAGATGTGGGAGAGATTTAGTTACTATGGTATGAGGGCAATTTTACTGTATTATATTTATGATACGGTCGCAAATGGTGGGTTAGGTTTACCAAAAGAAACAGCTTTGGCAATTATGTCGATTTATGGATCGCTTGTTTTTATGTCCAGTATCGTTGGTGGCTGGATCTCTGACCGAGTGTTAGGTGCTAGAAAAACGGTTTTCTTCGGCGGCGTATTCATCATGGTCGGTCACATTGTTCTAGCGACACCGTTTGGAATTGCTGCATTATTCCTCTCCATTCTTCTGATTGTGATCGGTACAGGAATGCTAAAACCTAATGTCTCTGGCATGGTCGGACATCTTTATTCAAAAACAGACACACGTCGTGATGCTGGTTTTTCTATTTTCTATATGGGAATCAATATTGGTGCGTTACTGGCACCGTTTGTCGTTGGAACATTAGGTCAAACGTATAACTATCATGTTGGTTTCTCAGTAGCTGCTTTCGGTATGTTTTTCGGCTTGTTACAATATTATTTACAAGGGAAGAAATCACTAGACGGTATTGGTTTAAAACCAACGAATCCAATCGGTACAGAAGAACGGAAAAAGTTCATACGCTCTTTATTACTTGCTCTTGTTTTTGTCATCGTTCTTTTTGGCGGTGCCTTTATTCTGGAACAGTTAACGATTGGATTCTTTATTAATAGTGTTAGTGTGCTGGGAATTTTGTTGCCTGTCTATTATTTTATTAAGATGTTGACTTCAAAAAATGTGACCGCTGAAGAAAAACCAAAAGTACTTGGTTACATTCCATTATTTTTAGCAGGAATCATTTTTTGGTCACTAGAAGAACAAGGTTCTTCAATTTTAGCATTATTTGCGAATGAACGGACAAATGATACCTTATTCGGTTTTTCCATTGCACCTAGTTGGTTCCAATCGTTAAATCCAATTTTTGTTGTTGTTTTAACTCCCGTATTTGTGACTTTATGGACAAGATTAGGGAAAAAGCAACCTTCAACAGTGGTCAAATTTTCATTGGGATTGGTTTTTGCTGGTCTGTCTTTTGTTCTTTTGATGCTGTCAGGATTGCTTTATGGCACTGATACAAGAGTTAGTCCGTTATGGTTGTTCTTTAGTTTCTTCATTATGATCGTAGGGGAGATGTGTATTTCTCCAGTTGGGTTGTCGATTACAACAAAGCTTGCACCTAAAGCTTTTGAATCGCAAACTGTCGCAATTTGGCTGTTGGCTGACGCTGCTTCACAAGCAATCAATGCTCAAATCGCTCGTTTTTATACACCTCAAACTGAATCGGCGTATTTTGGAATTGTAGGATTCGTAGCTGTGATTGCCGGTATTATCTTGATTCTTTCTAAAAATCCTATCAAAAAATTAATGGGATCTATCCACTAAAAAACAGTTTCCGTCAAAGCATGTTTCATAAGGCTTTGGCGGGAACTGTTTTTATTCTAGTAATTAAGTTGTTTTTCTTGTTTCATGATCGTTGCTTTTAGCAATAACGGCGCAATGATCGTTGTCGCAATAATCACAATGATCACAGAAGAATAATATTCCTCTGAAAGGAAACTTGAAGTCAAGCCCACTTGAGCGATGATCAAAGCCATTTCACCTCTGGAAACCATACCTGACCCAATGATCATCGTAGAAACACCTTTGAAACCCGTTACGCGTGCACCTAAAGCACCGCCTAACAATTTCGATAAAACTGCAACTATCGTTAAAACAATAATAAACAAAAAATGCTTTGACATACCGGCAAACGTCATGTTTAGACCAATAGAAACAAAAAACATCGGAATAAACACGGTATACCCGATCGTCTCTAATTTTTCATCTACTCGCTTACGATAATCTGTCTGTGCAATTGCTACACCTGCAAAAAATGCCCCGATGATCGCACCCATATCCAGCATTTCTGCAAAATAAGCAAAGCCTAAACAAATAACTAAAGAGACTGCTGAAACAGCTTCAATCGCGATCAATTTTTTACTCAAATTCAATAACCAAGGGACCAACCACTTGCTAGCTGCAAAGATTACAATAAAGAAGAATACCTTCAGCAGTAAAACTTCCCACATCGGCAAACTTCCACCTGGTGTAGAGCGATTCATCAAACTCAACATGACCCCTAAGATCAAAACCACCACGATATCATCCACAACCGCTGCCCCTAGGATCGTCGCACCTTCTTCACTGTCTATCTTCTTTAGATCCTTTAATACTTGTACAGAGATACTCACAGAGGTTGCACTAAAAAGCACCCCTAGAAAAATGGAGTTCTGTACGGAAAACTGAAAAGCTTCCCCCACACCAAACCCCATCGCAGCAGGAAAAATAATCCCCAAAAGTGCGACTGACAAGGCTGGCCGCCAATATTTTTTCAACAACTCCAAATCACTTTCCAAACCTGCAATAAACATTAAAATAATAACGCCGATTTCAGAAAAATAATGCATAAAATCATCTGGTTTGATCCAACCTAGAATAGCTGGACCAATTAAGATTCCGACTAATAATTCTCCAATCACAGAAGGAATGCCCACTCGATTACAAAAATGTCCAGCAAGTTTGGTGAATAGCAAGACTAGACATAATGTTAATAAAAACCCCATCTTTCTCTCCCTTTCTACTATAAAAAACATATATCTCATTGTACCACGGTAACTCGTTTTAGTAGCGACCAAAAGATTCGTATACTATGAGCATAATAAAAAAACTGACAGGTCGTTTACTACCTGCCAGCTCATTCACTTTAATTATTTTGAAGCACGTTTTAAATACGTACCTTCTTGTGTATTGATTTCTAATGATTCATCCGCTTCAATAAAATCAGGAACATTGACTACTAGGCCTGTTTCCATGATTGCTGGCTTGCCAGAACCAGAAACTGTTGCACCTTTGATTGATGGTTGTGTTTCTTTTACTTTTAAGACAACCGTTGTTGGCAATGTGATTCCGATTACTTCTGATCCGTAAAATTGAATTTTTACTTCCATATTTTCTAGAAGATATTTTAGTTCTTCTTCGATCACAGAAGTTGGGATTTCGTATTGCTCATATGTTTCTAGATCCATAAAATTGGCTGTATCATCTTGGCTGTATAGGTATTGTACAGGTTTATTTTCGATAAACGCTTTTTTTACTTTGTCATCTGGACGCATTGTAGTATCCGTTGTTGTTCCTGTACGAACATCTTTTAATTTCATACGCATAACGGTATTTCCTTTACCAGGTTTGTGGTGACTAGCATCCATTACACGGATTAATTTACCGTCTTGTTCAAAAGTCATACCTGCTTTAAGATCGCTTACTGCTATCATGTTGTTTTCTCCTCTTTCTTTAAGGTCCGACCGAAACGCTTGGTCGAAACGTTAGTGTAGTGCCTCTATATCTAGATTACATTGATTCTATAGTAGAGAGACTTCTTAAAAAAATTCTTCTCACCCATTGTAGCAGATTACAAGTCGATATTCTAGAGAATACCTACTGTTTGGACTCATTTTTTCTATTGAAGTAACAGAAAAATCGATTTTTATCACCAAAAGAGCCTGGGACAAAACTAAAAATCAGTTTTGTCCAGGCTCTAAATCCGAATAAACGGCGGGATCAGAAGTAACCCCTTCGGAAATAAGCTGAAGTTGATGTTGCACAGTACCTACTTGGCTCTCGGGGTTAAACACTTCTGACCTAGCCTCTTTCGTAATTCGTTATCTCTGAATTACCTCAGTACTTCAGAGAATCATTATTGTATCGTCTATAGACTTGTTTTGAAAATAACAATAGTAAAAACAAGAAGAGCATTGCGTAACCAAAATTAAACAACCTCATAACTTCATGGCTACCTGTTGCAGGTAATTTTCTTTTTGTCGTATGATTTCCAACTTCTTTATCTCTCATGTTTTGTGTATTTGTCTTTAATTCAGTTTTTTTACTGTTTTCTTTTGTGACCTGAACAATTTCATGAGCTGTTGTAATCTCAAATGTTACTGGCGTTGTATCGATTTCATAGTGAGTTGGTGCCGCTGTTTCAACAAAACGATAGCTGCCCACTGGTAAACTTGTCGCTATTTTTCCGTTTGAATCGGTCATCATTTTTGTTTTTAGAATCGTTCCGTCAGCTTTTTCTAAACAGAATTCAGCTCCTGATAATGTTTGCTTCGTTATACGATCAACTTTCGTTAATTCAACTGATCCTAGTGTTGGCAAATCGGTAATAGCTAGATTTTCTTTTGTAACCTTTACTCTTGTTGCATCCACCAGTTCAACTTTTATCGGTGTTTGATCTAATACATACCCTGATGGTGCCGCAATTTCTATGATCTGATAGTTGCCTACTGGTAAATGTTCTACGACGAATTTCCCTGCCGTATTTGTTTTTAAATATTTTTGTACGACTGTACCATCTTCTTTTTCAAGTTGGAAAATTGCATTTGCCAATACTTGTTTTGTCACTGTGTCTACTTTTGTCAGTTCAATAGATCCTACAATAACTGGCGGAACAAGTAGTGGTGTATTTTCCTTGGTGACTCTTACGATTGTTGTATCTGTTAATTCAAATGGGACAGGGGTATTATCTAATTCATAACCTAGCGGTGCTTTCGTTTCTACAAACTGATAATTGCCTAATGGGAAATTTTCTAATAGTATTTTACCTTTTGCATCCGTTACCAGCTCTGTTTCAATTATACTGCCATCTTCTTGCTCAATCCGAAACTCTGCTCCAGCTAACACTTGTTTTGTTACACTGTCCAGTTTAGTTAATTCAACTGAACCTAAAGGTTTTTCTAAATAAACCCCCATATTGATTCTGTGAGAAGCCGTATCTGGTGCTAAAGCGGCTATTGCACATCCGTCATTCGACTCTGCTTCAGCCGTTACATCTGTCGCTATCACGTCTTCTGTACTCGGCTGATATTCCGAAATAATATCGCCTTCTTTAGTTTTTATGCGGACTTGATAATCTCCTCTGGCTGGAACTGTTGTAAATTCATATGCTCCATTGCTATCTGTAAAAGTCGTTAACATAGGTTCTGTAGCACCTGCTTGTGCCAACTCTACTTCATAGCCTGCTAAAAATCGCTCGTTCGAATCTTTTTGACTGTTTTTATTGCTATCGTTGAAGACCAAACCTCTAATGTCGTAAGCTGTTACTGGAATTTCAGATACTCGTGACTCTACCCAGCTTTTATCATTTGTCGTTACGGTAAATGTATTGATCATTTTATCATTATTGGCAATTGCTTCATCAATTGGTACCTTGACTGGAAACGTGAAAGCCGCTTCCTGATTTTTCTCCAACACTTCTCCATCGTTTAAGACAACTTTGATCATCGTGACCTGATTGTAAAGAATCTTTTCTCCTTTGAGCCAAGTAGCAGATTCAGCATTTTCTGACATTGATTTTGATGGTTTGTCATAGGAATAATAAATCGTGTATTCTTTTGGACCTGTTACAGGACCTTCCAAAAGATACCCTAAATCTGAGCCCCTTAATTGATGTTCACCATCTGCACCTATTGTCGTGCTAAAATCTCCAGCATGCGGTAACACATCAATTCCGACTAACTTAGTAATATCATGATGGCTATAGTTCATAACAGATATCTTTTGTTTAAAATGATCCCCTTGATCGACTGGTTCAGTCTTTCCGTTAATAAATCCTTGTTGTTCATCAACTGATGCAGCAGTATCAATAAATAAACTGCTTGGCGGAATCAATCTGATTGGATTTGAATGCCCTAACATTCCTTGCTTGTCCATATCCGGACTAAGCAATTGATACGGATCGGATTCTGTCACTTTATAATATTCCTTATTTCCATACCAATCCATTTGGATTCCATCATCGTCATTGTTCTCATACGTTAAATAAGACTCGATATCCTGAGAGCCATACTTAGCAGAGTTATTAAACTTCAAAGACAATTTTAAAGCATTCCAACTGAATATACTGGTAAAATCAGATAATTTCCATTCTTCTTTGGGTTGAATGATCAATGCAGTTTTCCCAGTACCTTTAAAGTTTTTTTCTTCTGTGTACATGATGTTGTCTCCATCATAATCAAACGAGGCTAGCTCTAAACCTCTTGGCAAGATGAAATATAATTTAGGATCAACTAATTTGGGACTTGTTGTATCTTCTATTGAGCTCCAAAACTCGACTTGAAACTTTTCTCCAATAAAAACATTGGTTTTAGGTTGTACATAAGCAAGTCTTAGCTTATTTATCGGTTTTGTCGTCATAAGTTGGTGAGAACTAGTATTCGTAGTGTCCACTCCGTCTGAATCACTATAGTGAATGATCGCCTTATTATACGCATAATGATCCGTTTTTAGATTTTCCTTCAAGTATTCCCAATAAGCAGGACTTCTTTTGGCATTATATATCAATTGTACATTATCTGATGATTTTTTTAGTTCTACTGCAGTCTCAAATTCAATGTAAAATGAAACAAATGCTTGTTCTTGTTCGAAAGTAAAGATTTCACTTCCCAAATTTTCTGTTATCTTGACTTTCTCTCCTGAAGCCGTTATACCATACACCGTATTTCGTTCAGCCCCCTTGATATCTTCTGATTTATTTAACCAAATTGAAGTTAGAACAAAAGGTACATTCTCTTCTATTAGAGTAGGCTCATCTTCTATTTTTTTCAGAAAGGTACTGCCTTTTTTCCCGTTGTGACTAGCAGTGATTATTGTTTTAAATTCTTTCTCTTTATTTTCACTTGTATAATATCTATCCTTACTATCTGACCAATACATCACTTTACTACTTATGATACCGGCACTAACAGCTATAAATTTTTTTCGTTTGACTGAATTTTCCTCAGAGAGTTTTGGTTCAATCTTGCCATTTTCATTCAGTACATTGACCGTAGCCTTAAACTCAACAGGATAATCCGATGTATCTACATAAACGTTTTGATATCTTACTTTAAATGATGCATATGCACTATACGATGCAGCTAATTTCCTACTAATCGAATGTTTTTCAGCATTATAGGTCCATTCTGATTCATTGTCTTCAGCTTTGAAAATCATGTTCTTTTGCAACGTAATTTCAACTAGAGACTCACCTAGATTTTGTCCTAAGTTTCCTCTTTCGCGAACGTAAAACGATACCTCATCGATAAAATCAGAGCTTATCAAACCAGTATCATCAACATACTCAGAAGATACTGGAAATGGCGTAGCTGAATAGCCAAAAGTAATCGTTCTATTTAAAGTAATTGCTTCTAATTCAAGGGAATCCTTTGCTAATTCCTCCCCAGTTTCATCATAAAGAATTTGGGTGATTGGTACCTTCGTTCCATAATATAACTCTCTGGAACGAAATTTCACTCTAAAAGGAATAGCTAGATCCATTCCTGCATGAATATTTTCTAACGTAATATCCAAATAAATATTTTCATCGTCTTGTGAAAGCTCTTTAGCAACAGGAAATGTTACCGCATCTGAGACTTCACCGAAAAATTCAAAATGTTTTTTAGCTAACACGATTCTAAATTTAACTTGTTTCGATGGAAAATAACTTCCTGAAATTCCTAATTTTGAATAGAGAATAATCTCTTCTCCAGTCAAATAATCTAATTTCGGTGTTTCGTCTGCATTCACTAATTCCGGGTAACAATCCGTTACAAGTCCATAGCTCCTATTCTCAAGTTTGTCCTCTTTTCCAACTGGTACTTCTTGTTCTTCACTTTCACCTTTTTTCTCTACTAAATCTGCTTGACTTATTTCATCTGTAGTTGGCTCTACTCCAGGTATTCCAACACTTGACTCTTGTGTCTTATCTGTTTCATTCTTTTCTTCTTCATTCGTCACTGTTTGCACTACTTCATCTTGTGCATAAACAACTGCAACCTGTCTAAACATACCAACAACATCTATTACTTGAATTATTACAAGTAACAAAACAAAAAACCTCATTATTTTCCTCTTCATATAAAATTCCTTTCTCTTTAAGTTATAAATATATTATATCATAAAAATATCTTTATCAACTTCCTTCTTGTATGTTTTGTATATATTTTCGTTAGATAATTCAAACATTACTTTGGACTCCATTTTTTTGAGACCTATTGATTATAAAAAAGCCAACTCCACAATTTGTGGAATTGACTTTTTTACTTGCTCTGTTTATTTTCACTACAATGATTTCTGGTTGCGTTATTGCAGTCTTCTCATTTTCTCCCAACACTACACTATGTTTTATTTCCCATCCACTTTCTCCCTGACATTTGAGTGAAGTTCATCAAATGTTTGCCACAAAGCATCACACTCTGGGCATCCTTCTGTATGGATCATCTTTAACGTCGAGTGATCTGTGCCATCTAAATAGTTACGCAAATGCATATCTGAAAAACCATGTTTTGCAGCATCTTCTCTCGTATTGGAATAATAAACTGTTTTGATCCCAGCCCATAAAATAGCGCCCACACACATCGGACAAGGTTCACACGTTGCATAAATTTCGCAATCAGATAAATCCATCGTATCTAATTTTTTACACGCTTCGCGTACTGCAACCATTTCTGCGTGCGCTGACGGATCCGTGTCTCTCATCATTGTATTACTGACGGAAACAATCACTTCGCCATTTCTAACTAAAGTTGCACCGAACGGTCCGCCAAAATTCTTTTCCATCCCAGCAACAGTAGCATCCGCCGCCATTTTCATATAATTCATGATTTTTCCTCCTTCATTACTTTACTTAGAACACTATATACTACAAACGAAAAAATCAATCCTGAAAAGAACGCAAAGTCATTGATTGTTTTCAACAATGGAACTGACTGTAAAAATGCGCCAGACATCGTGATCACAAAACTAGTCGCTAAGGTAATCATCGCTTTTTTGTTGTAGCCTGATTTAAATTCACCTAAGTCGCCATTTTCAACATAGATATTCTCTAAATTAATTATTTGCTTATGTTCAATATAAAAACTAGCTAACATGATCCCAGCAATTGGACCAAACATTGAACCGATGAAACTGTAGAAATAAAATAATGTGGACGCATTTTCCACTAATTTCCATGGTAGAATCATCGTACCAATAATCGCCGTTAAGACTCCTGCTTTTTTCACATCTAAAAATTTAGGAAATAATGATGACATTTGCAACCCAGCTGGGAATAAATTGCCAAATACAACAAATGCTAAAGCCCCCATATTCAAAGCTAATATCAAAACAAAGACCGCAAACGTGTTATCGATTTTATCAAAGGCATTCACAATATTGAAAATCGGTTCACCAAAAGCAATTTGTGTTCCTGCAATCAAGCCAACACAAGTGATTGCAAACAAGATATAAGAGAAAATGAAACCTAATGGCAAGCCAATGATCATGTCTCTCGGTGTCTTAGCCTTTTGCGTAAAGTCACCGATATTCACGATTGGACCTGCCCAATTTGAAACCAAGGCACTTACACACGCAATAAAAACAATCGGACTGGTTGTCGCATTTGCAGGTGAATACGCTAAGATCGGACCAAAACCGCCAGCAATTTGAATCGTCCAAACAGCAGCTCCAATGATAAACACGTAAACAATCGGTGAAGACCAGTTCCCAAATTTATCTAAGACTTTCGTTCCGCCTAAGAACAACACGACCGTTACACACCAAACAATCAAATAGCTCAACATCGTTGGTGCTGGCATTCCAAGAATCGTCATTCCTCCGCCAATAGTCATATAATTCGGAAAGATTCGACTAAACAAAACATCTAACGATTGAGCACTTACAACACTTTGTGTCCCAAAGAAAACAACACCTGCGATCAACCCACGACATAATGAGGGAATGATCGCTCCTTTTACACCAAACACCGAACGCAGCAACATCGGAAATGGCAATCCGTATTTAGCAGATGCAATGCCATTTAATACATAGAAAATCGAGACGATCACAGCAGACAACATTACGGCCGCTAACACTTGTTTCGTATTTAAACCTAGTAAGAAAAAGCCTGCTACAGTCATATAAGAAAGAATATTATGCACCGCACCCATCCATAAAGTCACATAGTTGAAGATACCCCAATTTTTATCTGCCCCTGTTTTTGGCAGTAATTCCGCTGAATAGGTCGGTTCCGTCGTGATGGCTTGTTTTTCTACTGATTCCATTGTATTTTCCTCCAATACATTTCTTTAGTTTTTTACTAACTGAAGTGATTGTGCAAGGTGTTCTGAAAATAATGGATTTTCTGGATTGAGTTGAATTGCACATTCCATCGCAGTGATAGCTTCTTGATGCCGATTCAAACTGCGAAGACTATTGGCTTTATGAAAATAGAAATCAACTCGTTCAGGGTAGTCTTCCAACAAGTTATCCATCATTTTGACAGCTTCTTCATGACGACCTAATTCTCTTAAAAAATTTGATTTATGGTAGCGGTAAAAGAAGCTTCTATCTGTTTTTATTGCTTGATCGTAGGTTTGTAACGCGTGTTCAATGTCTCCTATCATACGATAACTATTTCCGACATAGAAAGCAAATTGTTCACTTTTTTCCCAGCCTTTTTTATAATAAGAAATCGCTGTTGGATAATCCTTTAAGCGTTGATAGCTATAGCCAAGATAATAGAGAACTTCTAAATCAGTTGGATCTTGTGTTTTTAACACCTTAAGCGCCTGTTCTACTTCTCCTTTTCTCAAAAAGGTTCGTATTGCGTGAAAAGCCACCTCTTCAACTTCTTGTTTCTCCACAATCGTAATCAGGACTTCATTAGCTGTTGCTTTCGCATAATCAAGAGCATTTTTACCAGTATCATCAACTTGGTTGGTATCTGCTTGATGCTGAACGAGTTCACGAATCACATCTTGGTATAAGAAACCACCGTCGCCTAAAATTACTGCTTCTAACAACGCTGACCAACCTAAACGATTGACGTGATTAACTGGTACTCCTGCAGCCAAACACAATTGAACCGTTCTTAAATAGCCTTTTTCACTTGATGGAAGCAAGGCTGTGCCGCCAAAGCGATTGACAGAAGCTAAATCGGCGCGTCCGGATTGAAGTATTTCGCTGACTATTTCGTCAAATCCATTCGCTGCAGCACAGATGAAAGGAGTAAGTTGTGTATTATCACGCTGGTTCACATCCGCCCCAAATGCTAGCAGCTCTTTAACTAGTATCAAATTATTCCTTTGGACTGCTAACATCAACGGAGATCGTCCAGCTTCATCTGTTAACGAAAGGTCACAACCTTCATTTAATAACTGTAAAACTTGTTCCTTTTGCTCAAGTTCTACTGCTTTTAGCAGTGACTTCGTTGCTTTTACTGTATCCATGATCGTTCTCCTTTCTTTTTTATAGTTGTTCACTAAAAGCAATGATTGCTTTTTCAAAAGCTTCCATCGGCGGATGAGTGATTCCAGCTCCAATCATACCGATTCCAGCTTCTTTATGAGCGATTGCCGTATTGATGATCGGTAATGTGTTGGTTTGGATGACTTTTAAGCTGTCGATCCCTGATGGAATGCCCATGAAATCTAATGTCGGAATCGTGATATTTGGATTTTCTGCTGTTGTGATTTCTTGCATTTCCGTAGAAAAACGTAGAGCATCTTCGATTGTGCCGCCGACCAAGGCTACGATTGCAGGAGCTGCGGCCATTGCAAAACCACCGATTCCATATGTCTCTGTAATTGCACTATCGCCAATATCAAGACCTGCATCTTCTGGTTTATATCCTGCAAACATTGGCCCAACAACTTTTTGAGATGGGCCGACGAACCATGGATTCCCTTCAATTCCACTAATATGGATACCAAATTCCGTTCCGTTTCGAGCCATAGTCGTTACAACTGTACTGTATGGAATACCCACTGCTGAATCCAAAGCTGCTTTACACATTGCCATCCAAGTCGGTCCTGAGAAATAATCACTGCTGGCAACAAAATCAAAGACTTCTTTCATCTCTTCGATGGAATGATCTGTTTGAATAATGTAAGGTGTCAGTGCTTGAATCAGTAATGTCGTCCCTGCGTTATTACGGTTATGACATTCATCTCCCATATGCAATGCCTGAGCCAACATATGTTTCAAATCGATCCCTTCTGTACATAATTTCATCGCATCTCTTAAAATCGGACCAAAAACATCTCTCATCCAAATCAATCGTTCGATGACGCTCTCATCATTGGCACCCATTCGCAAAATTTTAGACATCTGCTCACTTAGATTCGTAAACGCTAAGTTGCCATAAGTCTTATTTTCCACGATATGGACAAACATAGATGCAGACGTTACTCCTGCCATCGAACCGACACTTTGATGTTCGTGGCATGGTGAGAAGTTGATTTCGCCAGAAGCCGCAACATTTTCGGCGTCATCTAAATCTTTAGCTAAGCCTTCAAAAACTAAGGCTCCTTTGACAGCCCCTCTCATCGGACCATTCATTCTATCCCAAGTGATCGGTGGTCCGGCATGTAAAATCGTATTTTTAGTCATGCCTGGTACAACATTGATTGCTTGATCATAGCCGATCAATGAAATTTGCGAAGAAATGATTCGGTGAACAGCCTCCTCATTCGCTTGTTTAATTTTCTCTAAATTTTCAGGTGTTTCGATTTTTTCTAAGGCAGCTAAAATACTTGCTTTGCCTCGTCCCGGTGGTGCCCAATTTAAATAAGTCGCTTGGACATGTTGTTCAGTCAACTCTTCTTGAAATGATTCGATTCCAAGATCGATAATTACAGGTTTTTCTTGAAATAATTCTACGATTTTGCTCATTGTTCTACTCCTTTCACAACAAATTCTCTAGCCAATAAACCAGCATTTTGACTACTACTAGCATATGTTGCACCAATCGATGTCAATTTTTCGACTTGTTCATCAATGTTTTGTTTATCTAAATCCGTTCCTAAGACATACCCGATGATTTCTAAATGGCGCCCCTGTGAAGCGGCTTTTTCCTTTGCTGCTTTCATCGCTGGCACCATTACGCCAACTGGATCTGGATGTGCACCATACCCTAGTACAAAATCCATTAGAATCACGCCGACGGTTGAATCTTCAGCTTCTTCTATAAAACGAGCGATTCGATTAGACGGATCAATCATTGGATGTGGTTTTCCATTGGTAAATTCATCTGCCCCAAAATCAATAAAAGTATGTGCTTTACTCGCATCACCAAAATGTAAAAGGTGCTCTTGATCCGTTGCGATATTGCTATACACATCAGAAAAACGTTCTTTCGCAGTAAACATTGCTTCATCGCACAATGTTCCCCCTGTGAATAATCCACGAATGTATTTTTGTTCTGGATTTAATTTTGCCCGAACTTCATCGATCAAAGGTAGATTTAACGGATGAACGTCTAAACTATTTTGATCGATCCCAGCTAAAGTTACAGCTCGCAAGGCGGCGGATTTAGACATTTTTTCAAAGTAAATGCCTTCTTCATTTTCTCTCGCCTCGCTCCCAATAAACCAAATAACAACCGGCTTATCAGCTTTTCTGACTCTAGCAATAATTTTTTCTTCTACCACTTTTGCTGGTGGTTTAGAAATCAACACGATCACTTTGGTCTCTTCGTCTGACTCTAAAGCATCGATCGCATCCAACATCATTTTCCCACCCACTGCTTCACTTAAATCTCGCCCACCTGTTCCAATCAACTGAGAAACTCCTTCACCAAACTCGTGAATTCGGACACTGATTTCTTGACTTCCAGTGCCAGAAGCGCCAACAATACCTACGCTACCTTTTCGAACATTATTTGCAAAACATAATCCTACATTGTTAATGATCGCCGTTCCACAATCTGGTCCCATCATTAGCAACCCTTTTTCATGCGCTAGTTCTTTCAATTCAATTTCTTCTTCTACACTCACATTGTCACTAAACATCATCACATGTAACTCACTATTCAATGCTTTTCTTGCTTCGCGGGCGGCATATTGACCATTGACAGAAATTACTGCTAAATTCGCTTCAGGAATAGCCTTTTTCGCCGTTTCGATCGTGGTAAAGCTTTCACTTGTTTGACTAGACACCTTTTCTTTTTTCTCCGTCATCAACGTTTCAATTTTTTTGATCAATTCAACTGAATCATGCTCTTCTTTGGCATCTAAAGCGATAATTAAATCACTCGTTTGGGCTTGGGCAATTTCATCTGTGTATAAGCCAACATTTTTCATCACTTCTTTATTCATTTCTGTTGCCATTGCAATGATCGCTTGATCGACTCCAGCTAATTGATTGGCTTTTGTTGATAAAGCCATTAGAGAGACAGAATCAATATAAGTATTAGGTTGAATTTTGATGCTAATTGTCATTGGGGGTTCCTCCTTAATTTAAAAGCTGATCGAGCCTCTTTTAGCACCGATTGAAAAATTGATTGAGACGCTTTTTGTCTCACTCCATTTTTATCTTTTTTCAAAAGAGCCAGCCCATACAGCTAGATAATTCAAAAGCACATTGACTTGTTTCGCTTTGATCTTCGTTCAATCCAAGCTCAATGTTAATTTTATTCCTTCCAACATACCTGTCAGCATATCACCGCCAGATGTTGATCCAATTGCTAACACTGCTAACATTTTCCTTTTCAAAACAACTTCACTTTCTCCATAAAACAACTCCTTTAAGAACGAACCAATACGCTCTCTAGCTACGCCTTTGATCGCCCAATCTAATGCTGAAAAACTGATAATATTTGTTCGTTTTCTCAACTCGTTTCGACTATTGAACAACCATTGTTTTAATGAATGATATGGATAATGAACCGTTGTAAAAATAAGTGCTAGTCCAACTAAAAAATCATCGCCTGATGGTGTTAATCCAGGGCCTAACCCAATCACCCGCTTTAACTGTTTCATCGCTTGAAATAATTGCTTCTCCTTCAAATACGCTAACAATTGTTCCGATTCTTGCCAAAGCATTGTATGGAGCATTTTTTCGTATGTTGTCGCTTGTTTCTTGTTTAATAGATAACCACCTGTACTTTCTAATGGAATCAGCCAACCTTGCAATTGGTCTACACGTTTGCTAATTTTTGAATACTCCTGTTTCTTCGGAAATTCAATTTCTGGATAGTGCCATTCACTTGCTCCTTGAATCTCTATAGCGGCTATTTCTCCAATCATTAATCGTCCATTTTGAGAATAAACAGGTGTTTTTATAATCAGTTGAGGTCGATTGTTAAAAAAGTTAGTTACTCTTAAGGTATTGGGCGCATTGTCCAATTCCTCTGCTGCTATTGTGTACAGTTCTCCAGAATCACAAATTATATTTATTGTTCGATTAAATGTACTGTGAACTTCTCCTTTCAATGATTGAGTTTGAATATCAGAGATGAAATTCTGAGATCCTGACAGGGATTGATACGTACGCATCTCCTTCACTTCCTTGATGGTTTATCTTCTTTACACTACTTAATTTACACCAAGAAAGCCTTTTCATATACAGATAGAGTAGCCGAATATTTTCTTTTCTAGTTGTACACTTTAACCAATTATCGTATAGTTAATAAAACAAGATCATGAGCTAGAAAGATGGTGTATCATGTTAACAGTCAAAAACTTCCTACAACTTGCTCCTTTCAAGTCATTCCGCCTCGTCGCTGGTTCAAAAGGACTTGAAAACAAAATTACTGGTGTAAATATTTTAGATAATCCTGACGCTTCAGACTGGTTGTCAGCCGGTGAATTGCTGATTACTTCTGGGTATTTTTTTAGTGAAAATGCCACCATCCAAAAACGCTTTATTCAACGGTTTAAAGAAATCAATTGTTCCGCAATTTGTATCAAACCACATATTTACTTAAAAGGTATTCCTGAATCTATGCGGAATTTAGCCGATGAACTTGCTCTTCCTATCATAGAAATTCCTTATGGGATCGCATTTTCAAAAATCATGAATATTGTCATGGCAGAAATTTCTGGACGGATGAACGAACTGAATCAGGCTTCTTTAGATATCCATTCACAATTTTTTGAAATCTCGCTCCACGGTGGCGGTCTGAAAAAAATTGCCTTAGGCTTAGCAGAGATGGTCAACAATCCTGTTATATTAGTCGATACGGACTGGTCCGTATTAGCTGTCAGTGATCATGAACAACCGCTGATCCAAGAATCTCTCAAAAAAACAGGTGATACACTTACCTTCCCAGTTCAAATTTTTACTGATTTACCAAAAGATTTTGAACGAATTCAAAAGCCAATCACTCGAGGTATCCTATTTGATGAACAAGAATATCCTTGTGTGATCATGCCTGTTTACTTTGACACAATCCACTACGGCTTCATTCTCGTGTACCAAATAGAGCGACCCTTGACCGACCTTGATTATGTTGCGTTAGAAAACGGTTCAATGGCAATCGCATTGGAGCAAATGCGACTTTTGGAAATCGAACGGACAGAAAATCGCATACGACGTGATTTTTTCGACCAATTATTATCTGGGCAAATCAAAGATTTAGATGCTTTGGCTGCTTATGATACAACGATCGATCCAAGCTTAAACTATACGGTTTTGATCTTATCAATCCAGACACTTAGTCACAAATCGGATTCTTTGATGAAAAGGAAACAATCTGAAGATCGTTTGATGAAAAACTTACTATCATCGTTAACAACTTATACAGCTACCCGTTTCCCACAGCTCCACTTGTTTAGCCGCAAAAATCAGTTAGTGATGTTGTTAGGTACTGAGCCAAAATTAAGTACCCTAAAAACGCATAATGAAGTTTCCGATACTGCTGAACGAATTCGTATGTATTTGGAACAACACGGGCATTCTGAAAGAGAAATCTTCTGTACAATTGGTTCAACTTTACCAATTCTTGAGTTGTCTCAAAGTTTTGAAGAAGCAAAAAAAGTCATCCAATTGCTTGAGGATGACTCGAAAGAAGAGAAAATTTATTTTTTTAATGACTTTTATTTTGATTCTTTTTTAGTCGATTCTATTTCAAATGAACAAGGAAAAAAATTCTATACGCACTATTTAAATACATTGCTGGCCTATGATCAGAAGAATAACACAAGTTTCACACCAACACTAAAAGCATATTTAGCTCATCATTTGAATATCGCAATGACTTCAAGAGCCTTGTTTATCCATCGAAATACTTTACTTTATCGAATCGAAAAAATCAAAGGACTACTTCCTGTTGATTTAGAACAGGAAAAAAATACCTTTGCGCTGCAAATGGCATTAAAATTATATGAATTACATCACTAAAATAGACAAAAAAGCCGAAATCGCAAAAAACTTTTTCGGCTTTTTTACCTATTCACTTAGTTATCTACCTACAATAAACGTCAATTCACATTCACAAACTTTTTTATCTTCAACAAAAGCTGTAGCTTTTCCGATTCCAACATAATCTCTAATTTTTACGATTTCAAAATGTAGTTTCAAGACATCTCCTGGTACCACTTTTTGACGGAATTTAGCTTTATTGATCCCACCAATATAGGCTGTTTCACCTTGGAATTGTTCCATTTTTAAAATCAAGATCGATCCAACTTGTGCTAATGCTTCAATGATCAGAACACCAGGCATTGTTGGGTTTCCAGGGAAGTGTCCTTGGAAGAACTCTTCATTGATCGTTACGTTTTTTGTCGCAATGATTTTTTTCTCTGGAATAATTTCGTCCACATAATCGATAAAACAAATTGGATAACGGTTTGGAATCATTTCCATAATTTCTGTAGCATTCATTAATCTTGTCATTGTTAATTTTCCTCCCATTTCTTCATACAAATAACGCCATTGTGACCGCCAAAGCCAAATGAATTGCTGATTGCATATTCTGCTTGTACGGGGCGTGAACCACCTGTTACATAGTCTAAATCACAGTCAGGATCCTCTACTTTATATCCCACTGTCGGGTGAGCAATTCCTTCTTGTAGTGTTTTCACACATGCGATTGCTTCGATTCCACCCGCTGCACCTAAAAGATGACCGGTCATACTCTTCGTGCTTGAGATTGGAATATCATAGGCACGTTCCCCAAAGACACGTTTTAGCGCTGCAGTTTCAGCTGCATCATTGGCTGGTGTTGATGTACCATGTGCGTTAACATAACCGACATCAGTCGCATTGATTGCTGCCTCTGCTAAAGCCAATTCGATTGCATCAGCTGCACCGCTGCCGTCTTTTAATGGCGCTGTCATATGACTTGCGTCACAATTGCTACCGTAGCCGACGATTTCTCCTAAAATCGTTGCACCACGTTTTTGCGCATGTTCAAGTTCTTCTAGCATCAACATGCCAGCACCTTCACCCATTACAAAACCATGTCTTTCTTTATCAAAAGGAATGGATGCTCTTGTAGGATCTTCTGTCGTATTTAATGCGCTCAACGCTGCAAAACCAGCTATTCCAATCTCACAAATCGTCGCTTCAGTTCCACCTGTGATCATCATATCAGCCAAGCCATACTTGATTGTACGGAACGCTTCACCGATTGCATTTGTTGCTGAAGCACAAGCTGTGACGATTGTTTGAGACGGACCTTTAGCACCTAATTTGATTGAAATATTGCCAGATGCCATATTGGCAATCACCATTGGAACAAAAAATGGTGTTACTCGTTTCGCCCCTTTTTTATCCATGACTCTGACTTGATCTTGTAATGTTGTCATCCCTCCAATACCACTACCAACAATTACACCAAAACGTTTTGGATCGATCGTCTCTTGCGTTAAGCCACTCATCTCCCAAGCTTCCATAGCAGCTACTACTCCATATTGTGAAAACAGATCCATTCGTTTTTGTTCTTTACGGTCAAGAACCTCACTTGGATCAAAATCTTTCACTTCACCAGCAAGTGTTACACCTGTATCTTCAGAATCAAACTTAGTGATTTTAGCGATTCCTAATTTTCCATTAACTAGATTTTGCCAATACTCTTTTACCGTATTTCCCAAAGGAGTAACTGCTCCCATTCCGGTTATTACAACTCGTTTCATTGTGCACCTCCGCCATTATTTTGACTATCAAATTAAAAAAAACTTGCTCAAACAACACTTTTTTGTTTAAATTTAAGTAAAATAGTTTGACTTTCAAAGTATTTTAGTTAATAATTCAGACATCCGATAAAATGTCTGTAGGGGTGTTGTTTATTCGTTAGAGAATTTTTTTATCATTCTCAAACAGATAATACCAGTTGCAATTTTATCCGTCAACTTAAATAAAATCAGATATTTAGATTTTATTAAGATGTGAGACCTTTTTCACAGACTAAAATAATTTTACAAAGGGGAAAAATCCATATGTTTTTAAACAATAAAAAAGTCGTCGTAATGGGCGTAGCAAACAAAAGAAGTATTGCTTGGGGCTGTGCCAAAGCATTAAAAGAACAAGGTGCTGATATTATTTATACGTATCAAAATGAACGTATGAAAAAACAATTATTAAAATTAACAGAACCAACAGATCTGCTTGTTGAATGTGATGTCGCTTCTGACGAATCAATTGCCCAAGCGTTCCAAACGATCCAAGAAAAATACGACAAAATCGATGGTTTAGTGCATGCTATTGCCTTCGCTAACAAAGAAGAGTTAGATGGTAATGTAAGTGATATCAGCCGTTCAGGATTCTTATTGGCTCAAGATATCAGCAGCTACTCACTTTTAGCAGTTGCACATCATGCAAAACCAATGTTAAATCCTGGTTCAGGAATTGTTACAATGACTTATCTAGGTTCTGAAAGAGCTATCCCGAACTATAACATGATGGGAATCGCTAAAGCTTCTTTGGAGACAGCGGTAAAATATTTAGCTTATGAATTTGCAGCTGATAAGATTCGGGTAAACGGGATTTCAGCTGGTGCTATCAAAACACTTGCAGTCACTGGTGTGAAAGACTACGATCAATTGATCAAAATTTCAGAAGGCCGTACACCAGATAAAGCAGGTGTTACAATCGAAGAAGTCGGCAATACTTGTGCATTTTTAGTCAGCGAATTAGCTGCTGGAATTGTAGGAGATATTATTTATGTAGATAAAGGGGTTCACCTAACATAGAGAAACAAGCAGTTGGGCATAACGCTTCAAGTTATATCTCAGTCCCTTAAAATCCGAAGAAACGGTACAAAAAAAACGCTTCTTCGGAAAAAAGGCGGGGGTATAACTCGTAGAATTATGTCCCCACCTTTTTTCTCATAATGAATCGTTTACATTAGCTTTTGAACGTCACTACGATTAATGTTCAACATTAATTGCAGATCAAAATAATAATAGGGCAAGGCCTTACTTATAGTGATTATTAGTAGGCTAAGCAAATGGGTAACAATTAAGGTCACAACTAACTGCAACCAGCTATTAGCAAAAAAATCATAGCTGTTCACTAAGCTAGCGGCCCATAAAATACATAGTGGATGGACAAAGAAATAATATTTTCCTAAATCCCTCAAATACTTAAAATCAAAGGTCAACTTCACTCGCAATGTCAAACTCCAACAAAAGAATACAGCTGTAAATGGAATCAGTGACCACATAAAGTTTTTATCAATGCCCATGTTGGCATAAACGATCAATCCCTCACTTACTAAAATCCCCCCTGAAAGAATCAGTAATAAACCAAAATACTTCTGAAAACCAGCTATTTTTTCACGATAATCCCATAAAAAATAACCAATAGCCACAAATATCAATGCAAAGAATAAGCCATTACGAGTTGTGATAAACACATTCATGTACTGATCAAAAAATAATTTCAGTTGTTCATTATGAATATATCCGTAATACGTTTCCAACGATCCGAAAAAATATAACACCACGGTCAGCGCAAACAACGGAATATATCCTTTTTTCTTGATCAGCCAGTGAGCGAAGAGCATGCCAAACATCATCGCAGGTATGTACCACAGATGGTAGTAAGTGCCTGTGTAGGCTAATCCTGCAAGCAGCGCTACAGGATATAATTCAGCGCCAATTGAATAATTCTCCTGAATCCACATAAAACCAATTGGGAGATAAACTAAGCTCCAGAATAGATACGTCTTTATGGATGACTGCAAATAGCGTTTTAAATAACTGGACGAGCTATTTTGTCCTCTTCTAACAAAATAACTGGATGAAATAAAGAAAAATGGTACAGCGATCCGACACAATACATTTTTAAACAAATGATGAAGCATTGGATCTTGAATTACTCGTTCACAGTGAAAACAAATAATGAGAATCGCCGCAACATACTTTATTAGATCGATACCATTATTACTAGTCTTTTGTTCGTTGACTTGCTGATTTATACCACTCACCCCTGATTCATATAGAAAAATAGTAGAACGTACTTTCTCTCGTTCGCTTTAATTATAACAAAGCAAGCGCTTCGCTTTATCGGCTTAAAGTCTGAGATTTACTCACTGCTTTAGGACTATTTCTATGATTTAGTATAAAAAAAGAAACATCTGTCAGATTTTTTCCTGGCTAATGTTTCTCATTCCCATAAAACTTTATAGATCAAGATAAAATGTACGGTACCATGATCGTTGCTCAAATTTGTATTTATCGATTTGCCCTCCAGATAGCGCAAATCCAATTATAGTAATCACTAATCCTAAAATAGTCAAGCTGATCCCAATTTTAAACAATGATTTTTTATTTGTCATAATAATAAGCCCTGCCCTTCAAACAAGTTACGTATCTTACTTGAAAATCGTTTTGATGCTTTGATAAAGTGATTGGTCATATTCATTGTCGCTAAACCACTAAGTAAGGCCAAGCCTAAAATAAAAATACTGATCCCCATTTGTGTAACAGCGATGTAGACACCATCTTGTAAGGCAAAAAAACTAGCACAAACACTAAATAGAGAGGCAGCTAACCCAAGTACTGCAAACATTCCCGTTGTAAAAGGAAGACACCAAATAATGATATACACAGATAATATGAGTAAAATAGCTGCTAATAATATACTTCCCCACAAAGGAAATCCAATAATCAGTAAAACAACCATCAACGGACTTAATTTTTTCTTTTGAAAATGGCGCTCTTCAAAAGCTTCTTCAAGAATTTTACTCGCGATCTTGGAGGGTTTACCTAATGTATTTACCGCTTCTTCTTCACTCGCTCCATCTTCTAAGTAATCTTCAATCAATTCATCATAGTAAAGGACAAATTGACCTCTCTCTGACTCATTCAGGCGAGTCAATCCTTCTTCTAATTGATACAAAAATTCTTGTTTATTCATTCCGCTCCCCCATTTCAATAAAATGATACACGTGCATCACTTCGTCCCATTCTTGGATAAATTCTTTTATCTTAGCTCTTCCTTTATCAGTGATTCGATAATATTTTCTTAAACGGCTATTATGCTCCAAAGAATATGTTTCTAATTCTTCTTTTGTTTCTAAACGCTTTAGAATTGGATATAACGTTGATTCAGAGATCGTTATCACGTTTGATAAATCTTTAATGATTTGATAGCCATAGGAATCAGATTTCTTCAAAATAGCTAAAATACAATATTCTAACAAGCCTTTTTTTAATTGTGAATCCATATTATACCTCCTGACACACATTACTATACATTGCATAGTATAATGTGTCAAGAAGTATGTGTAAAAAAAAGAAGCGTAGAACTAACTAAAAAACAGTTTTGTTCCACGCTATAAAATTGAATACAGACTATTCATCACTTTCTCTTCCATAAAACAAGGGAATGTTTTGTGCATCATTACGAATTGCTTCAATAGCCTCTTCTTCATTTAATAACTCTAGAGCTTTTTGAAATTTTTCATCAAGATTCAGCTTTATTGTTTTAAATTTCTCATGATGCCACATCACGTATGCGATTTTTAAAGATTCCACCCAGAAATAATAGGTTTGATCTTTCGTTACGATATCGATCAATGTCACAAAATTTCCACCAATGTTCCGAAAATACTTACCAAATTGCATGTTTATCTCCAAAACATCCCGAAGTGAAAAGGTTGCAATTGGTTTTTCTACAGGTATATTTACAGCGAGCTTGAACTTTCCGATTTGATCGATTGAGACTTCTTCCCCATTAAAACTACACAAACAATTTGCATAACCCATTAAGTTGGAAAAAGTGATTTGAGGATAAATTGCCTCTTCAACTTTCACAAATGTATTGACTCGCTGACCAGCTAGAATCAGGGGTTGAACCTCTGGTACATAGGCACTATAAAATGCTGCATTGTTCTTTTTTCCTTTATCTTGCTCCATAAGACGTGGCCTTCTTTCTTTCCCTCCGAACAAGTTTTCAAAGAAACTAGGCTTTTTACGTCCTATTAGAACGTCTACACTGATATTGAAATAATCACAAAGTCTTACAATATTTTCGATATCTGGAAGACTTTTTCCTAATTCCCATTTGGAAATTGTTTGACGAGAGAGAGTCAAATAATCTGCTAGTTCTTGTTGTGAAATACCTTGTTCTTGACGAAATTTTTTTATTTGTTTTCCGATTTCTACAGTCACTATAGACCACCTGCTTTCTAGCGTCTAGCATTTTTGTCGCATAAATACGTTGCATTCATTTATTATACAATAAAGACTCGTGCAACGGTACGTTGCTTGTTGATTTAGCAGTATTTTCAAAAAACTCTACTTTATTCGTTAACTAAAACGAACTCAGCAGAGATTTTTCTGTTTCCTATTATAAAGTCATTTTTTTAGCTAATTGAAATTGCGTTAGCTGTAGCTGAATGCCGATTTTTTCAAGTTCAGCATATTCAGAAGTGGCCATATCAACATTGGTTAATTTGACTATATCACTGTTTTCTTGTTCTTTTAAAGTAAGCAAGATATTAGTTATTAATGATGTATCTTTTTGTCCTAGTAACTGCAATTGTTTAAGAATCACACTTTTGCCTGAAGCTTCTTCAGCTAAATTAAAACTGATCGAACCAATTTTAGCTGTTTCTTGGTAAATCTCGTAGTTTTTATCAGAAAAAATGCAACGGTTTTGCCAAGGAGTCCATTTCTCTTCGTTCAACGTTTGTTCTTTTGACGTAATAGCTTTAAAGTGAATCGGACTTCTTTTATTCGTCGTAGTTGGTAACATGATCCTTCCAACTGCTAGCTCGTTTATTATTTGAAACCCTTTTGCTTTATATAATTTTCTCGCCCGTTCATTAGCTGCAATCACTTCAAGAATCAGATGCTCACATTGATTTTCCTTTGCCATCTCTTCAGCATAGTCCATCAATTTAGAAGCGACTTTTTTTTGACGATATTCTGGAATTACAGCCATACCACCTATCCACATCGTCTTAACCCCTTGAAAAGTTTGTATCCCTAACAAGATAATACCGGCAAATTCGCCATTGATCGAATAGAGCGCAGAACGTTTTTGGGACAGTTTTAGTGATTGGATTCTTTGCTCTAAGGCTTTTTGATCAACTTTTATCGGCAATAGGTAATCACTAAACCCTTGATTCCATGTATCTACTACTTGTTGAAAATCAACTTCTTCTATTGTTGTAAACATCCATGTTCTCCTTTGAGTTTTAGTTTATCCCTTTAACTATAAACTAAATTAGCAAAATTCATAGTTTTTCGGAACAATGATGGTATCAACAGTGAGTGATGTCTTAATGTTTTCCTGGTTCATAAGATAAACTTGATCTTTTTCAACTTTAATAATAATGGTTTCTAAATAAAATAGGACCACCAACGCTTCTAATCTTTTCATCAGTTCAGCTCTCATTGGAGAGTGTAGACAATCATGAAGCAGCTCATCCAAACGTTCAATGATAATAACTTCTTTCCCTTGTTCAGCTAACTCAACAGCAACTTGGCAATCTAAAAAACAACTACCCATCACCAAAATTCTATCGCCAAACTCTCGCGTTTTTGCTTTCTGAATTTCTTGTTCCGTCTGCGAAAGTTGATAGAGATGATAGTTTTTGCACCTTGTCAAAAGCATCAGCGATCACCTCACTGCTTCAGCAGATGTTTATCCGCAATTGTATATACTTGATCGGCGATTGTTGAATAAAACTGTTCATCATTTGAAATCAACAAGACACTGCCTCTAAAAGCCTTTAACGCTTCTTGTAATGCTTTTCTCGAGTCCACGTCTAAGTGATTAGTCGGTTCATCTAAGATCAGGAAATTACTTGGCTGCATCGTTAAATCACATAATTTGGCTTTTGACTGTTCTCCACCACTGAGCATATAAATATTTTTTGATGCAATTTCTCGTTTCAGGCCACATTTAGCCAACTCTCTACGAACATCTTCATACGTTAGTTTCGTATATTTATTTGCTAGTGCTTCGATCGGTGTCCATTCAGTATTTTCCCACTCGATTTCTTGCGAGTGGTAGCCTGTAACGACTTGTGGTGAAAAGTTCATTTTTCCAGAGAGCGCTGGCACCATTGAGAGAAGCGTTTTTACGAATGTTGATTTCCCTAAACCATCTGGGCCAGTGATCACTATTTTCTCCCCTTTTTTCACTTGCAAATCGCGGACAGTAAGTAAAGGTTCTTTATAACCTACTGTTAATTCATCGATTGTCATGACATTGGGTGAACTTTGAGGCATCAGTTTGAAAGAAAAGTTCGATTTCACTTTTTTCTCTGGTTCTTTCAAACGATCCATTTTTTCCAAATGCTTTCTACGACCTTGTGCCATTTTCGTTTTGATACCCGCAATATTTTTCTGAATAAAAGCTTCTGTTTCTTTGATTTTACGTTGTTGTGCATCAAATTGGCTTTGATAGGCTTCTGCTAAATGCGCTTTTTGTTTTAGGAACTCAGAGTAATGACTATGGTACTTTTTGATCGAACCAAAATCGATATCACAGATACACGTTGCGATATTACTTAAAAATTCTGTATCGTGAGAAACAATGATAAAGGCATTCTCAAAGGCATTTAAATACTCCGTCAACCATTCGATATGTTCTTGATCCAAGTAGTTTGTAGGTTCATCTAGAATCAAGACAGACGGTTTTTCCAATAACAGTTTGGCCAAAATGACCTTGACTTGATCCCCACGATTCAACGCACTTAACGTTTGATCAGCATCTCTGATTCCGAGTCCCGTGACAGCTTTGCTAATCTCATTTTCTACTTGATAGAAGCCTTGCATTTCTAAATTTTCTTGATAAGTTGCAGCTCTTGACAATAATTGATCATCACCAGTTTCTCCGTAGGTTTCATATAGCTTCAGCATTTCTTTTTCAGTGGCAAACAGTTCTTGATAGGCTGATCTTAAAAAGTCGTTGATCGTAAGTGATTGATCCATATCCACATATTGGTCTAAATAACCTAATGTGGCGGCTGGATTCCATGAAATCGACCCAGCATCTGGTAAAACGGTCCCTAAAAGCATTTTTAATAAGGTACTTTTCCCTGCACCATTTTTGCCAACGATTCCCATGTGTTCCTTGCTTCTTAAAGTAAATGAGCTGTTTTCATAAAGCTGTTTATCTGGTACTGCATACGTTAAATCTTTGACTTGTAATAATTCCATTTTACATTCCTCTTTCATGTTGTTTTCTAGATTTTTACTAAAGAACATACAAAAAAGACCCATAGACAAAATGTCTAGGGCCTTTTAATCTATATATCCTTCAGTAAATAAGCAGACTAAATACATAGCAAACATGTGCTATTTTTTAGTATACGAAATTTACTGATGAATAAGAAAAGCTTTTAAGCTTCTCGATTAAGCTCCATACAACACTTCATCAAAAATAAGTTGTAGGGAGCTAAGAGTTGAAATATATAATACGTACATTTGAAACACCTTCCTCAGGTGTTACTCTACCATTTTGAAAAAAAATAGTCAAATTCAGTATCATATAATCTAGTGAACTCTCTGTTCGAGTTGATTTACTTCTTTTTCGTTGAGTACATTTTACCAGAATCCATGTAGTGTCTAACTAACCATTGGCACAATCCATCTAAGCCTGGATAAATCACGCGTTCATTAATGTTTATTTGATCCAGTTTATCCCTAATTTCTTTCTTGGCTTGGGGCGGGATAATTATTTTTTTTGCCACGATGTCTATCTCTTCTTTTTCAATCCAATCCGATAACGTTTCACTTCTAGCTGACATAACAGAAAATAGCGCATATTGATTAACAATTCTTGAATCTATTGACGGCGGCTCTAAAAATAAAACATATGGGCTGCTTTCATCTTCCTGAGTTTCCATCAAACGTTCCTCTACTGTTCCACTCTGAATCATTTGCTCATTCAAAAAATCAATACCAAACGTAAAACCGCCTTCTTTTTGTAACGCTGCTTTCAATTTTTGAGGCATATGATCTCGACATTCTTCTATATTAATACACCAAACAGCACCATTTTCATCAGATAATACATTTTCCGTAGCAAAATGTGCCGCAACATAGGGAGAAAAAGTCCAATCTAACAACCTTGTTGGTAAACCATGATGTTGAGCCAACGTCAAAATCTCCCATATATTATTTTTATCTCTAATTTCCAAAGAAGCATACTTTTTGAAATTTCTTATTAAAGATTCTTCCAAACTCAGTTCATGCCCACATTTTACATTTAGACTAGGTTCTAAACCATAGTTACTACTTGTTGCTCCTCTAAAAACATAACTACTGCGATCCCTGTCTATCCTTTTATCATAACAGTCACGAAACACCTCATTCGTAAATTCAGTCCAATTTTTTATTTCTATCACTTCTATTTTTCCCATTTTTTTCTCCTTTGCTATTTAAAGAACTAAATAAAAAACTTAAAGAACATAATTATATACATCAATAGTAACATAAAAAAGATTCTCTCTCTTTGCTTTTTAATAAAAATAGGGAAAAGCTCTGAAAAAATAAATTGTTCAATCGTTTTCCCCCACAAGAGCTGTTACTTCTTTCAACTGACCTATATCCTCCAACTCTACTTTACAATTAAAAAAGATTTTTTATCTTAATTGATGACAGTCGTTCCAGCAGCATTCCAAAGCAACTACTTTATTTTCAAATTTTTCGGTCTAAATATATAATAAAGAGAGCAAAACACTTTCAACTAAGGAGGCTATTATGACTACATTACCAAACATTGGCAAACCCGCAACAAATGCACTTGAATCAATTGGTATTACGACTCTTGAACAAGTCCGTTTGTTAGATAAGGCAACTCTATTAAAAATACACGGTGTGGGGCCAAAAGCAGTCACTATCTTGGAAAAAGCCTTGACTGATCACAATTGGACCTTTTTTAAAAATGACTCCGCACCAAAAACAGATTTTGCAGTTATCTGTCTATTAAGTTGCGACAATGCGCCAAAAAGGAGGATGATTCGAGATTATTTAATTGCTGCTGCCTCAGGAAATCAGTCATTACTAAACTCTTTACTTACTGACTCTTTTCGCTGGATCATTCCTGGCAAAGAATCAATAACAGGGAAAAGAAGGGGCTGCGTATGGAACAGTCACAACTAAAGAAGGGGATAAAATTTATTTTTCAGATAATATACTTTTTGCAAGTAACCAAAAAGAAGCACGTATTACTCAGATTACTTCTTTCGTTCTTTCATAGTAAGCAGAAACCTTCGCGTATAACGATTTACCCTAGTATCAAAAAAGTGATTGGGCTATAACGTTTTAAGTTATAGCCCAATCACTTTTTTATCCGCAGAAACAGTTGTCGCAAAAATAGCTCCTTTGGTCCCGCGCACTCTTAATTCTTGATACTACATTCGTTTTTTGTTTAATTGTAACGCTCTATTGATCTGCACGATCTCATTACCGAAATTACGCCAGTCGCTGGCTCTTGGTGGAGCCAGCCAGATTAGACTTCGTGCTGAAAAAGTTGTTTGGGGAAGATAATCAGAGACAATCAGGTCTGTATCTGGACGTACGACTGGCTGAAAATTTATGCTAAAAGAATCAAAAATTTGAATCTGATTTTTAATAAATTGGTTATATTTTTCACCATTTGTAAAATTCACATGAATGTTGATAGTGTTCGCCTCATTTTTCTGATCGTATTGTTGCGAAAGAATAAGTAACAGATTGAGAAAAAGAGACTTCTTACTATATCTAAATTCATCCTCTTTTAATTGATAAATAAACGTATGGCAAATTTCAAATAGGATTGGATATCGTTCATGAAAAAATTCTAAGTTCATCATTCGCAATGTGATATCTATCAACGGTGTACTAAACTGATGCTGATAAATTGTCATATCTACACTGTTAGAAAGTTCAGATTCCATTAGCTCTAATTGTGGGTATCTAAGAAATTGCTGCTTTAATTGCAGTCTATATTTTTCAACTTCCTCATTTTTAAGATCGCAAAACTCGGATCGATAAACTGACAATTGGCTGAGAATCCCTTTCACTTCCGCTTCTATTTCTCGCTTGGTTCCATTCAACGTACGAGCACTCCATTGGTCAAGTATTTGATAAAATTGATTTTCCTTATTAAAGTTCACTGACGTTATATTGCTAGGCAAAAAAAACTTAGATTTTCTCTGCACCCTTTGTAGCATGATAAATAAATAATGTTTGAAGAGATAAAAAGTGTTTACTTCTTCACAATAGGGCCTAAAAGCTGAGAGCAATTCATTGACTGATAAGACATCCGATTGATTATATAATTCATCCGAATCTTTATAAATTCGATAATAGAGCATATTAAAATACTGACGAATCTTCATTTCATTTCCAACTAGCTGAAATGTTTTAGACAATTTTATGTCGTATTGCGCTAATTCTTTCCGAATTCTGTCAACAATTTTATATACAACAGTCCTGCTCATTCCATGTTTTTCTCCGTATTTTTTAATTGAAGTAAATTGATTGAAAAATATTGTTTGCAGTAATCTAAATTCCAGCGAAAATTTCAAGTAATTTTCTTCAACAATACTTGATGCTATTTGAGCGCCTTGAAAAAGAATGATTTCGTTACTTTGCTCAATCAATTCCATTTCTTCGATTAGTTTAAACCTCTTCAAATCCTCGTTTATTTCTAGAACGCTACGCTCTAAAAGATATTGAGAGATATTCAACTCTGCACACAAAATATCTTTACGCTCAGAAAAAGAATAGCGCTGCTCTAGTTTTCGAATGATTGCTAGTTTTAAAGTTGTTCGGTCGTCTAATAACAAAAAATCCATTTATACTCTCCTTGTTCCATACAGAAGTGTTCCCGATAGGAAACCCAACATATCTCCAAAATTCGTGGAACCCAACGGAGTCCCTCCCCCAGAAGTATTGTCTTTTACCTTTTGTTTAACAGGTTCAGCCTTTAGCAATTCATCGTTCAGCATGATTCTTGTTTGCGATTCATTTTGTGAATAAGAATTTATTATGGTTGATCGGTGGCCAGCGCTAGCAAATTGATTGACTGTTACTTTAGCGATAGAAACAAAGTGTCCATATGAGAATTTTACAAAATACAAACCAGATTCTTGGGGATTCACATTCGTTTTAATTGTGACTTGCTTTAAGTCTAACACACTGCCATCCTTATCTTTTAATGAAACAACATTGTCTGCTGGAGACCATTGTTCCCCTTGCCTGATAATGATATCTTTTAGCAAAAGTTCTGTCTGATTTTCTTTTACTTCAACCATAGCGGTTTCTACTTTTCCATCTACTTCGTATGTCATTTTATATTTCCCTGGAACTGTTGCCTCTTCTCCATAAAACGTTTCAAAATGAACAAAAAGTGCTGATGAAAACAGCAATGCGGTCCCTACTATCAAAGGTTTGTTTTTCATTTTTTTCGATACCTCCTAAGCGCTGCTAGAACCGAAGAGAGGCATGAACTAAAAGCAAGTTCAATATTGCTTTTGTTCTAGCCCCACCCCTCAGTATCATACAGCTAATCCGTCCTTCGTCTCCTTAACCAAATCCTGCTAACCACTGCAATTGATAGGGTCAATAGTCCAATCACCCTGTAATAGTGATTACCGTTTTCGCCGGCTTTAGGTAGAGCCTGTTTTTTGTCTAGATTCATTAGATGTGTTTGATTCTTATTTGTTTCATGTAGCTGAGGTGAATTTTTTTCAAGAACTGTTATTGTTGCTTGGGCGTTCCGTTTTTTTTCCGCTTTTGTTGCTTTTTTAGTTTTACTTGGATCTGATTTTTTAGTTGCTTGAGCGGTGTAAGAGACTTGGTGTTCACCTTTTTCTTTCGTTTCAACGGTTCCTGTTACTTCTACCTTTTCAAAAGAAATAGCTTTTCCATCACGGTCAGTAGCTGATACAAAGTTGTCAACACTCTTCCAATCATCTCCTACGTAAATAGTAGAATCTTTTACGACTAATGTGGATTGATCTGCTTTTACTGTAATCTTAGCCGTCTCTTTTAAGGTAGCCGTCTCATAAGTGACTTCATAAATACCCGCTTTAGCTGTATCTACCATGCCTGTCACGTTAATATCTTGAATTGGGATATTTTTTCCTGTTTCATCTGTTGCTGAAACAAAATTGTCGGTAACCTCCCATGTATCATCTACATAGATACTAGAGTCTCTGACTGCTAGCGTTCCTTGACCAGCTACAACATGAACGATTACTTTTGTTTGTTGCCCTTGGTTTTCGTATGTGACTTCATAGTCGCCAACTTTGCTTGTATCAACTGCTCCTGATACGATGATTTGGTCAAATGCAACTGGCTTTCCTGCTTTATCAGTTGCTTCAACAAAATTATCTATCGGAGACCAGCTTGTTCCAACAAAAATCGTTGAATTCTTTCCACGAACAGTGGTCTGATTTGGTAAAACAGTGACTTTAGCAACTTCGGTTTGTCCACCAACTTTATAAGTTACATCATAAGATCCAGCTTTCGTGGTATCTACCGTGCCAGAAACCATTATGTCTTCAAACGGAATTTTTTTTCCATTTTTATCTGTCGCTGACACAAAATTATCTGCTGCAGCCCATGAATCGCCTACATAGAGCATTGAATCTTTGACTACTAAAGTCTCTTGATTAGCCACAACTGAAACTATAGCCTTTGCTTCTTCACTCTGATTGCGATACGTTATCTCATACGTACCAACTTTTGCAGTATCTACCATTCCACTTACAGTGATTTGGTCAAACATAACTGGTTTTCCATCCTTATCAGTCGCACCTATAAAATTGTCTTCTGGTTGCCAATCTGTCCCTAAATAAATGGTTGAATCTTTTGCACTGACACTAGTCTGATCTAGTTTTTCTTTGAGTGGAATGTCGATTAAATTAGTATCTTTTTTTAATTTAACGGCTTTGCCATCGAGGTACTCTTTCGCAATCGTATAGCCTGTTGGTATATCGGTCACCTTTAATGTGTAGTCTCCAGACATGATCGCCTCAACTTTATATTTCCCGTCTTGATCGGTCATAAACTCCGTCCGATTATTCGTCGCATTATCAACGAATTCAAAAGAAACATTTGGAATATTTATGGTTTGATCTTTTTCATTATACGTGTGAAATTGGACTTGAGCCAAATAAACGACTCCTTCTGCTTCTCCATCAGAAAACCTCAACACAAGCGGTGACGTGGTAGCTATTTTACGAGTTTCTGCCATTTGGGTTAAATTATCCGCACTAATGATGGTTTCAGTAAAAATCTGTCCAGCATTTTGGGAAACTGTATTATAGGTAATCGTGATGTTTTCCATTAACGTATAGTCCTCAAAAATAATTTGAGCACCTGTTGTGGTTTGCTTGATAGTATATGCGTCTTTAGGGACATTTGTTATCGTAACCGAATTTAAATCAATTCCAGCATTTGTTGTTCCTTTTGTCTTAATATCGAAGGTAGGATTTTTGACCTTCCGCGTCCCATTATTGATGTTTTTAGTCTTCACTTCATTTTTAGTTACGTTTTTCAACGACTCATGACTTGTTTGAGTGGCTGATAGGATTTCCGCACCTTCATTATTTACAGAAACTGACGCTGACATTATCTGGTTGCCATACAATGGTTCAGCAGCACTTCCAGGTATAGTGATTGTTTTAGTATCAATCCAACCATTGGCATATTTATATTCAATAATGTACCGTTTGGCCGTTTTACCAAAATCAAATTTGTAACTGTTAGCAGCTTCATCGAATGTTATTTTTGGATAATCTACACTAGTTGGCGCTAGTGGTTTATCAAAATATTGCCCTCGATCCCAATATTGTGGATAAATTGATGACACTTGGTCATTTGACACATCATAGATATCAAAAACCACATCTACACCGGCAGGAACTTTAGTGGTTAGACTCAAGTCATCAAACGAATCATTTCTTGCGTTTACTAAAAATTGATTTTTACTGGCTTGCAGCGTTCGTTCTGAATACATCTTCCTTCCTGTTCTAACGGTGGTAGCAACTGTTTCATAGTCATCAGCACTCAGCGTGACTGGAAGTGTGTCGCTTGGGATACTTTGACTTTTTTCTAAACTATCCGGCACATAATTGAATCCTAGATCCAAATTAAATGAACGATCGACTGGCGTTGTAAACTTTATCAGTGAACCACCTTCGACGGCTGTTATCGTATAATCTTTATCTAGCTTATAATAATCATACTCCCCTTTAGGTGCCCTCAGTTGCAAGTAATTTGGATGTTCAATGTTGATTGTTGCGTTTTTTACTGGATTTTTAGTACTTCCTTCTATCGCTATCGTTGTATCACCCAAATAAGCACCATTTCGATCATAATTTCCCCAAGCAGTCTCCACATTATTGGGATTGATGATCGAAATTGGCTGAAGATATTGATCAGATACAAGCATTATCTCTTTGCCACCACCGACAACAGGTGTACTCACTGCTATATCAATATCTTTTTGATCAAATGGGATGAGTAGTTTGTCTACCTTTATTCTTAATACACTGTCTTTAGTCGCTGTTAAAACCAGTTTATTCTTTTCTTTACGCACATCAAAAAAATCAGTAATTTGAACTTCTTTGTATTCAGCATCAGAGGCTGAAATTGTATACTCAGAGATTGCTTGTTCATTTTTACTTTCTAAAAGGATTTGTTGCCCTACTTTAGTCTGTGTCGGTATATTGTAAATATCGACATAGTAATTTCCTTTTTCATGGAAGTTTGCACTTTGAAACCAACTTAAACTTACTTCTTTTAATGACTTTTGATCTTTGCTTGTTTTGGCAATAAACTCAAGACCACCAGAAGGTGCAGTTGTTCTATTTAAACTGACTGATCCTAATTTTGTCGTAGGATATCGATTGTAAAAACTATACGAATAATCTGAAACACTCTCCAACGCTACGGTCCGATCAACCGATACAACATACGCTTTTTGCTTGTCCATATTTGTAATCGTAATTGCTAGTCGGGATGCGGTGTCTTCACTAATTGTATACTCTTTGTCCTTTTCTAATGGTTGTTTCGACTCTTCGATCACACTCCCATTAATATCCACATCATATGAAAAAACACTAATCGGTTCTTTAGATGTCTTGTAGAATTTTGCGTCTGGTGCATCTAACATTAACAATTCTAATGTTTGACTGCCAGATAGCGCTCTATCCAAATTATAATAGATACTTCCTTTGACTCCGTAATTATTCACGGTTTCTTCGTACTCAATTGGCGAAACTTCTTCATACAAATCAAAGTTATACTGATTCATTGTTTGTCCAGGTGTTTTTATGGTTACTAATGGCTCTCCATCTGTGTGTACATAACTTTTTAAGTCTAAATTAAATTGGGTTTCAGTAACTCGCTGATTAAACGTAATCGTCAACATTTTATTTTGAGCGTCAACAGCCCAACTGGCACCGATATTTGCTACTTCACCATCAACATCTGAATACCCCAAATGATTCGGTAACTCCACCTTATACACTGAACCTGGTGCATAATCTTTGTCTTCTATCACAAAATTCATCTTTGCTGTTACTGGTGTTGCATTCAATACTCGATTTACATCCGTCTGACTATATTCAATTCCGTCCATATCCGTAAGCGTCATCTTTGTTAGAATCTCATCTTCAATTGTTGCGTTCCGTTGTGCTTTTTTCATCTCAGGAAGTAGTGTACTGTCTATATTTGACTGTTCAGTTGCTTCCGTTGATCTCTTGTCTTGCTCCATAGTTGAAACATCATCTTTTGGCACTATACTTGCTTCAGTCGATTGTTCCAACTTTTCATCAGATAAATTGGTTTCTGAATTGATGGATGTTTGTCCATCAGCTGACTGTTTTTGTAGAGAATTTTCATCTATGTTGTTAGTAGTCGTCGCAAAAGCACTTACAGTTGAACCAAAACTCTGCGTGAGTATTACTGCAAGCATAAATATATGTAGTTTTCTTTTTTTCATGAACATACTCCTCCACCATACTATTTTTATATAATTCCATCATATACTTTTTTTAATTTTATTATGATTATTTTTTTCTGATTTAATAAAAAATAAAAACATATCTGTTGTTATCACTAGTAATAGCAGCATTCCACTCCTAATATAAATGCTTACTTCTTCTTAACTAGTTCTATCCCTCTCATTAAAATCGACTAAATTCTAAAAATATATTTTTAATCACACTAATGAATATCATTTTTATACAACTATTTTTGTTTAACAACGATGTTTTTCCTTCAAATATTTATTTGTATAATTTCATTAAAAAAACAAAAAGCACTTTATTTTTACGAACATACGTTTTATAGTAGAATAAAACAAAAAAGGAGTTCGACATGAAAACATCATTAACATCCCAGATGGAAGAAGTACTCTATTATTATTGTCGAGAAAATAGTGATATTGTGGTAGAAGAAGTGACCATGCCAGCAGATCAAGGAATTGTTGATACGTTGAGTTGCCGATTGACTGCAGAGAATCGGTTTGAATGGCGCTGTTATGAATTGAAAGCCAGTAAAGCAGATTTTCGTTCAAAAGCAAAACTTTCATTCATCGGCAATTACAATTATTTTGTACTACCAGCAGCCCTTTTTGCAAAAATAAAAGAAGATATTCCCGACCATATCGGTGTAATGGTCTATCATCACTATCTCCCTACAGAAAATCAAATGCTCCCAGGCTATCTTTCGATAGAGAAAAAGCCACAACGACAAGAACTTTTAGTCAATGAACAAGAATTACTTTTTCGTTTGATTACAGCTCAAGCTCGAGAAGTAGGGAAAGCAAAGCAAACAGCTAGAGGTTTAAGAGTATTTTCAACGGATCAACTGTATAAAGAATTAAAAAAAAGACAACCTGATTATGATTTGTTTGGCGGTGGAATAAATTTTTATGATCGTTTCGTAGAGGACATCTGCGATCAAGCAGTCGAAGCTTTAAAAAGTGAATTAGATGCAACACGTGAAGCTTATCTTCAATTAGAGCATCGTCTTTTGGAGGAAAAATAATGTATTATCCTTATTTTCGTGGTAAACAATTTGACCTATTCGCCTTGACCACACTTGTTGAGCAAAAATGCTTATCATCCCAGATACTACCGATTATTGAACCTGTCAAAAATTCCAATGCATTAAAAAAATTCATTCATGTATTTCAACAGGAAAATCACCCTTTTTATCTGATTCAAAACCCTCAAGCTGGTGATTTTTTAACCGAAGATGGATTTCTTTACCTCAACTCACTTTCGTTAAATAAAGCTTTGATCGTTGAACAACCGATTGAAACATTAAGTCAAGAACCTCAATTGTTTGTGATCAGAAATTCAACGCCCGTACTTGAGAGCGATTGGCAATCGAATCAAACAAACGTGTTGATTCCAAAAGAGTTCCGATTATTACAAAAAGTCAAAGGGAAAAAAATTCTTTCAGAAGATGTTTTTACCAGACTACCTAAATCAAATTTTTATCAAGAATGTCCTGATGAATTTTTCTCAGATACTCATTTGACCTTTCAAAAAAGCGGCTTTATCGGGTTTAGTGATTTTTCTATTGATAGTCGCATTTACTACGAACAGCGTTATCCTTCAAAGATTTTGAGCTTGCATCTGGTCTATTTTGAACATAATCGATTGCGGATCCATCATTTTCTTTCAAGTGAAGAAGCTCCGACACAAAAAGACAAGTTCTTTGAACTCATGGAAGAAGTAAACAAGTGGAAAAATAAATTATGTGGTCAAACCATAACCTTAGGGCTTGAATTATTACTTGAAGCAGTTTCACAAGGTAAATTTCCTGGTATGGGGGTTATGAGAAAAGCGGCTGTGATGCATCACATGGAACTAATGTCTCGATATCTTGATCATTCGTAGAAAAGTGACTGGGATATCACTCTATGAGTTACATCCCAGTCACATGAAATCTGAACAAATAGTCGGATCATCAATCATCCTTTATTATTTCTCTGGCGTAACCGTTTCTATCTTATCCTCATCATTATCATGATTCAGCTTAACCTTCACTTGAAATGTAGTATTAACGTTTTGCGCCATTTTCTGCAAGTTTTGAAGAAGTAAAATCACCCAGCTGAATGCTAACATGAATGATAATAATTCAAATGCTGTCAGCGAGAGGTAACTAGTCCATTGAAATAGCACTACTACCACTACTAATGTTGCTGCAATCATATAAGAAATCGATAAAAATTCTTTCGTTACATTCGGTAAAAGCCATTTGATCCCAACAATCAAAATTACAATCAAGTATACTAAATAACCTGCAACTTGATTATGAACACCTTGAAATGGACCCGTTTCGGTATAAGGAAATAACCCAACAGCACCTAGATCTAATGCAGTCAGCGTTAATAAAATCCGTAAAATCGTTAGTCGTTTACTATGTGGAATTGCTTTTTGTAATTCCACGAATAAGCCATCAATCAGTGCTACCATCAATAATGAAGAAAACATCAATGTCAAATTAAATTGCCAGCTGCTTTTGGCTTCGATCGTTCCTAAAAAGCTAAAGTTAAATTGCCACCATTGATAGTCTTTATTGGTGATCATGGCAAGCAAGACCCCGCCAATAATCACAAAAATCAACAGATTTGTCAGTTTAGCTGGCGTGATCGACAATGCAGAATAAATCATAAAATAGTTGACTAAACCCACAAATACAAAAAATAACAAGGTAGCTGTATAGCGGTCAAACGTAGCACCAATAAAAACCAACCCAATCACTTTGAAAAAAACAAGTAAAGCAAACACTAAAATCACAATAAATGAAAGTAAGATTGTCGGAAAGTTCCGCCAATAAATATCCTTAGATTGCGTTGTAATTTGATTTCTCTTTCCCTTAATAAAAAAGAATAAAAAGCTGAAAACCCCACTTAATACGCCAAAAGATAGAACAAAATTTGCAATTGAATATGCTCCAACCAACGCAATTTGGGTTTTATCCGTATAAAATAAGTACCCTAAAAACAAAAGACTAATCACCGTTGTGGGGATCAAAAACCATCTCAATGAAAGCGTCTGATTTCCAGTTGCTTTCTTTTTCGGCTCGATTACTATTTTTTGATCTTTGATACTTACTGTCACTTCATCTTCGTTTTCTAAATGAAATTCGTCTACTATCCTTTCAGGTAACGTTATACTATATTTGTTTTCCTCCACACCCATTCCCCCTATATTTAACTTAACATCTCATAAGTATTATAGATTTCTTGAATTAAAATGCAATAAATACGATCATTAGTCCAACGTATTCGTAAAATACCGTCTCTTTAATTGTGTCTGTAGAATATTAGAAAAAATAGAGTTTCATTTACGCTTAAACTCTTTCTTCATACAAATACATAACTCATCACCAATAAACTCACCATAATTTGGAACAATCTGATACCCATGTCGTTCATAAAAGTGAATAGCATCTAACATATCTTTCCCCGTTTCTAAAACGGCTTGCTGATACCCTTGTTCTTGTATATCTACTTCTAACGCTTGGATAATTTTTCCAGCAGCGCCGTTCCCCCTACTCGCTTCTTTGACATACATTCGTTTTATTTCTGGCGTTTGCTCATCTAGAAGTTTCCAACAGCCACATCCAACTGCAACCTGATCCTCGTAAGCCACAACTGCGCATACCATTTCAGCTAGATTATGATGATTTTGATAGCCTTCAGCAACTTCGAGTCCCCATTCTTTATTAAAGAAATCATTTAATTCTTGGATTAAAGAGAATAAATCTGGATGAGTTGTTGCTACTCTTTCTATTTGGATTGTCATTTAGTCCCTCCATTTGTTTCGGTTATTTTTTATATGTTATTATAGGTTAACTTATCCGTAGTTTCTTAAAATCTAATCCCTCTCTTTTCATATTGATGGAACACGTTGCCATTCCTGCTCTTATACTTTACTTCTGTCAACCCTTTTCCCTATATATATCTTGATACACAATCATAATCAGTATAATCCGTCCGTAACTTTATTATACCTGCTCTTTTATTTTAAAGTAACAAGAAGTACAAATCGTCTTAAAAAAATAAAAAAAAGAACCATGTTCTCTTTAAGCATAAAGTAAAAGGGACATAATTCTTTTATAATACAAATTAGATATGAGAAACAAGCAACTGTTTCTTTAGATTATTCAGATAATTGTCAAATTGTTCCATCTCAGTGCCTTTCTCTGGGGTCCAGTTTACCATTGTAACAAGTTTACCTTCTTTAAAATTCACAATAGCCGGTGTATATTCAACGTGATATTTTGCTTTGAAATTTTCCCAATCCCTCTCATCCTTTCGAATTTGTGCTACATTTAAATACTCTACTTTATCTTGCAACTCGTATTTTTTCAGCATTTCTATTAGTTTGGGTTCAAATTCAGTACAATCCTGACAAGTTGGTCTACCTACATATACAATCAACTCTTTCTTTTCACTCACTTCGTTTTCAAAATTTTCTATGGTCATCGAATTTAGTACGTCATAAATTTCTGGATATTTTTTTTGTTCTGCTATCAATTTTTCTTTTTGAGTCGCTAACTCTGCCCGGATACCAAACTGGTATAAGAAACATCCTAAAACAGCGATTACTGAAGTTATTACATACCAATATTTTTTCATTTTTGTTCAAACTCCTTTATACATCCCATTCTACCAATAACTTTTCTAATTCATCTTTTTCAAGTGCACCTTCTTGCCTCGTTATTTTTCCCTCTTTAAATAGTACTAGTGTTGGTGTAACCATCAAGTTATATTTACTTACAAATGTTAAATTCTTAGTATTGGCTGCGTCTATTTGATAAACAGGTATATTCAAAGCGCTTGTCTTGTCTTTTAAGATTGGCGTGAATATCTGACAGGCTAGACACTCTTGTGCTGAATAATAGATCAACACGGTTTCTTTCTCTTCGATTTGTTTAGTTAGTTCTTCAATCGTAGGTTCCTCAAATCCAGCAGCACTTGTTTCTACAATAATATTTTTATAGATAAAAAAAGATAAGACAAATAATAAGACAAATAGTAGCGTTATTTTTTTCTTATCCATTTTCACTTGCTTCACCTTCTTTCAAAGTATACGTTTTATCTGCTTGTTCTATAATGTTTTCATCATGAGTAATGATAAGAACGATTTTCTTCTTATCTTTCACCAATGCTTGAACGATACTCATAAAGGACTGCTTAGTCTCTTGATCCAAATTTCCTGTTGGCTCATCAAATATATAAATATCTGCTTCTTTATTCAATGTTCGTAACAAAAGTAACTTTTGTTTTTGGCCTTGAGAAATGTTTCTGCCCGAAGATGTAACTAAACTATCTATCGTTTGTTCTACATTCATCTGATCAAAATATTCTGGATTCAAAGGTTCATCCATTTTGTTTTTCGGATTAAAGACGTTAAACAAAATATTATTTTCAATTGATTGTCCATAAACATCCATTTCTGTTGAATAATACGAAATATGCTCTAAAATATTCGTCTGCTTCATACTATTCAATTTAGTCTGCATATTGATGATGAATTCTCCTTCCTGATTGTCGATCAATCCGCAAATCAATTTGATCAGTGTTGATTTTCCAACACCATTTTTACCAACAATCGAGTATAAATTCCCCGAAGTAAAATGATAGTTTTGGTTTTGTAAGACCTTGTTTCCTTCATACGAAAAGCAAATGTCCGTCAAGCGTAACTCGCGAATACATTCTACCTCAATGTTTTTTATTTCCTGCTCCTCTTTTTCTTCAAAATCATTTTTTGTTTCAATGTACTGAATGGCTTCTTTACTTTTTTCATAAGATAGATAGCTACCAAATAGACTATTCAAACCTGTCGTTGCAATATAAAGTACATAAATCCCACTAGCTACTCCTGCTAGTAAATCTAGATGATTTGTTTTAAATAAATAAGCATATAGAATAAAATGCGTCAACATCATTAAAATTCGAGTGCCTTCCATGATTGCTGATATAATTGTATCTGTATCGCCTAATTCAAGTTTGGTTCCAAAATAATCAGATAGTCGAAACTGAAAGTTCTTCTCTGTATCTGTTTTTTTAGAAAAAACATTGATATCAAGCGTTGTTCTGATTGATTCTTCAAATGTTCCAGATAGAATATTTGAATGAGCGATGAATCCCTTATAGCTTAAACAGATTTTTTGAATATAAGGCCTTATAAAAACATAAAATACGATCGACCAAAACAATAAATTAGCAGCTAACAGAAAACTATATTTAGCTAATAACACCACGAGTATGATTGAAAATAAAATATGAACAATGAGATAGAATTTTTCTAATAACCCTTGCGTAGCATTGATACAGTTCCAAAAATAACCTGTAAGATTATCTAAATTCGCCTTAGCTGTTGTATCATTGAGTTTAGACTCAAAGAAGCGAGTCAGAACTTTCTGTTCTATCTTATTTCCTAACTCAATTTTAAATCGTGTATTATATCTCATCAGATAAAAATAAATGACAATCAGCACGCCAACAAAACAGCCTATCAACGAAATCGTACTGACTGTCAACGTAGAAACATATTTACCTGATAAATATTCAAGTCCATATGTTGCAATGATTGGAAGAAACATCGAAAATAACAATGCGCTTATCGATAAAAATTTTTCCTTCGTAGGAATCTCACGCAACGACCGATAGACGACTTCTTCTGGGTAGCTTCTTGTTTTTGAAATCTTAGTCACCTTGCTTACTTCATCGATACAAACTGCATAACCAGAAAAATCTTCCTTTATTTCTTCTATACTTTTTTCAAAGACATTTACTTCAGAAGGATCCGATAATACTAGTGTATTTTCTTTAAACGCATGAATTACGCAATAATGTGGCAGCCCTGATTTTTTTATTGTAATAATTTGTGGCGCTCTCTGTCCTCTAAGCTCCTCGAAATCGATTACTTCATAACAATCAGAACTCACACCATACTTCTCCAAAACCACTTTGATATCATAAAGTGAAAGCCCTTGTTCATCATACTTTTTATTTTTTAAGATTTCCCCCAAGCTTTTGGATAGTTGAATCTTTTTTAAATCCAGCTGATTAAGTACCGTTTCTAAAACAGCTACTCCACAATCACTATTCTCATTTTGAATCGTATGTGCATACTTCATTTATGTTCCTCCCCTTTTTTAACGTACCAACTCAACAACATCTTTTTCAGTCGCTGCTTTAGATGGATAATAACTGAAGACTAACCCTACAACTACCGAAAGTAAGACTGCAATAAGTGCTGTAAATAAGTCTGGAATAAAATTAAAATTCAAAATCAAACTAATGAACTTTGCAATTAATAGTCCGCAAACATACCCAATTCCACCAGCAATCAAAGTAATCGTCAACCCTTCAAATAAAAACTGTAACTGTACTGCTTGTTCGGTTGCGCCTAAAGCTCTACGGATCCCAATCTCCTTTGTTCGTTCTGAAATTGAAGTATAGATCATATTCATTACACCAACTCCTGAAACAAATAGAGATATTGCTCCAACAAAGGTAAACATTGTTGTCATTGATGAAAATAATTCACCTAAAGTATCTGCCATTCCCCCATCAGCTGTCGGCTGATATTTTCCAAGGTCCTTATTACTTCCTTTAGAGTTCATCAGACGAGTAAGGTCATCTAACATACTTGCTGCAGAAATCTCATTTGTAAAAGTGACATTTACATTCGCTTCTGTTTCATCTGGGAAGTAAGTTTCATATGTTTTAGCTGGCATACGAATTTTTAATGTAGAATATGCTGTCGAAGGAAAAACACCGATGATCAAAAAATCTTCTCCTTGAATTTTTATAATATCTCCAACTAAAGAATTCGCATCTTTTTCGGAATCCTCACCTAATATCTGAGAAGAAACATAAACGACTTTATTTCGATTCACTAAATCACTCTCTTGAAGATTTCGAGCATTTTTTAAAGGCAGCGTCTTCTTTCCTACTGATAAAGATGGAATCAATTGAATTTGCATGGCCTCACTTTTTTCTCTGTAAGTTACTTCTTTTTTACGATACATCTCATCTTTTGCTTCTTTCGCATACGCTACTTTCTCTACGCCATATATCCCTTCAATCAACTGTAAATCTTTTTGGTTAAAATTTTTAAAGTTCATATCTTTAAATGTATTTTCTTTAGGCGTAAATTTAAGCGTCACTTGTGTTGTTTTTTCATCGCTCGTCGGTAATAATTCTCGCATTTGAGCTTGTTTATATCCTCTACCTACAGATACGATCGTTATGACAGAGGCAATCCCGATGATCAATCCTAACATGGTCAAAAAGCTTCTTCTCCCATTTTTACGAACAGCTCTTATAGCTGATTCCCAGATAATCATTATTTTCATAACTAATCCTCCCTATCCAACTACTAAACCATCCCTAACGTCGATTACTCGACTACAATAGTTTGCAGCTTCTTGATCATGAGTAACCATTAGAATAGTCACGCCATTTTCTTCATTCAATTGCTTAAAAAGTGTTAATATTTCATCTGAGGTTTTTGTATCTAGTGCCCCTGTCGGTTCATCCGCCACAATAAATTTAGGTTGATTGATCAAGGCCCTAGCGATAGCAACTCTTTGTTGCTGTCCACCAGATAATTGTTTTGGTAGGTTATTCCCTTTATCTCCTATCCCTACTTTTTCTAACATCTCTGTTACTTGCAATCGTACTTCCTTATGCGTACACCCACTGTATAACAATGGCAATTCGACATTTTCATAGGCAGTATAATTTTCAATCAAATTAAATGATTGAAAAACAAATCCAACTGTACTATTTCGAATAAGCGAAAGTTTTTTATCATCATACTGATAAACTTGTTCACCATTAAAAAAATAATCACCTGAAAAATCACCGTCTAAAAAACTGATTGTATTCATCAGGGAAGATTTTCCCGAGCCAGAAGGACCCATTATCGCCGTAAATTCACCTTCTTGAATCTTTAAACTGATATCTTTCAGTACCCATAACTTGTTATCATCTTGTCCATAATATTTTTTGACTTTTTCTAATTGAATCATTTTATCTTCACATCCATCTTATCTTTCAGACTACTCGATTTTCGTAATAGCTTGTCTTTGTTGACCGCACCTTCTTTTAATCGATAAGTATCTTGATCTACTTTTTCAACGGATACTTTTTGTTTGTTCGCTTTACCATTTTTATAGATGTAAACATAACTATTCTGGTCTTTCATTACAACGGTATCTGCTGGCAGTTTTATTTCATTTTGCGGAATAGATATTTTTACTGAATAGCCTAAAGGAATTGTTTCATTTGGCGTCACTTCACCTGTATATGAGGCAGATAGTTTTTCTTCTTGTTTTGGAATAGCTGATTTATAGGTCACTTTTCCTGGAATCTTTTTTTCTTGATTCATCAGAGAAATGTTAACTTCTTGATCTAAGCCAATTTTTTCTATATCATACTCTGTCGCCGCAAATTCTATGATATTATCGTTTGAATGAACGGTTACAACTGGTTTCGTAGCATCTTTCTTAGCAACTTCATCAACTACTATTTTCCCATCAAACTCAGCTACGATTGCTGATTCTTTTTTGCTATTTAAAGAAGCTATCTGCGCATTTACGTCTGTCAGCTGATCTTGATATTGTGTAATCGATGTTTCAATTGTGTTAATTGCTGTCTCGGCTGCTTGTTTTTTGGCATCATCACTAGCATTTACTGCTTGATTATACGCATACTTTTTTTCTTGTAGTTCCTTCGTTAGATTAGCAATATTGGTAGTGTACTGGGATTGTACAGCTGTTTTTTCATTTAATGCAAGTTGATCCGCCTTACTTGAATAGTTTACCAAGGTATCTCCTGCTTTCACATCTGCTCCATTTTGAACAGCCAGTGAGGTGATTTCACCTTGTGTTGCATCATAAAAAACATTTTGGACTTTTTTAGCTTTGACAGTTCCAGAAAAATGTAAATCTTCTGTCGGTGTAACCGTATAACTAGAATATACTTTTTCTACTTTCTTTTTATTTGTCAAAAAGAAGATAGCTACACTTAATATAACAATGCTGATACTACCTATAATCATCCATCTTTTTTTATTTTTCACTATGATCGCCTCCATTATTTCACTGGTCTTTTGATTTCTTTACCGTCAAAAAGCTCTTCAATTTCTTCTGCTTCAAAAGTTGGACCCCAAATTCTCTTAGGTTGACCAGCTTCAAAATAAACTCCAACATTCTCATACTTGCCATCTTCTAGAGCCATTTCAAACATATATTTTTTATTTAATTCACCCTCGTTTTCTTTCTCTTCATCCATAAAATAGACTTGTTCAGCAATATCTACTGGCAATTTAGTGATAATCTCTTGATAGTGCTGATATTCTTTCGATTGCTTTTTCCCATAGAAAATAAAAAATGCCGTTTTCTTCTCTAACAATTTTGTTGCTTGAGCAGAATCGATTTCTTGGAACTCGCTACTTCCATTCTTCGTTTCCGCTTGACTGTTCTTTTTTTTCGTTTCTGTAGTTGGCTGAGTTGAAGTGTTTGATTCATTTTTTTGTTTCGCTGTCGTTTCTGAAGAATTAGAACATCCTGTAAAAAGAACGCTTCCCCCTAAAATCAAACAAGCTGCTATTATTTTTTTATACTTACCATTTACTTTCATGTCGTTCATCCTTTCCTTGTTTCAAATTTATATGAACAATATAGCATCAGATTTGCACTCATTTTTGTTTTTTACTTAACTTGTATTCAATCAGCACCTAAGCAGAAACAAAAAGCCATTCGCGTAACGCGAATGGCTTTTTGTTACAAAGGATTTTTAAGTTTTTGTAATGGCTTTAAATTTAACCTAGAGACTAATGCCGTCTTATTGTTAGGAAAATAAATAATTCTATCTTTGGGATCAAGTCGACAAATCATTTTAGTATTGATTAAAAATGATTTACTGCTTCTAAAAAATCTGCTATCTACTCTTTTTTCTACATCTTTCAACGTTCCATAAAAATTAACTTGGCAATTATTTCCTTCAAGTAAAATGCGATGGTTATCAGTTACCTCAAAAAAGTAAATATCGTTGTATGCTATATAAGATAACTCATCCCCGTCATTTACAGTAAAATAATCACTTTGTTTATTCCCCTTCGCTTGTAATCGTTTCTCGATAGTATCAATGCAATCATTGATTTTAGACTCCATCACTTGGATTTTATCTTTTATAATGAAATCTAAAGCACCTACTTTATATTGAAAGGTTAAAAAACTCATTTCAGAATGAGTAGTGACAAAGATAATATAACCATCTGGATCATATTCCCTAATCTTTTGGGCTAGCATTAACCCATTGATATTACTATCTTCTATTTCAATATCTAAGAAATAAACAGATAACCCAGTGTTTTCTTTTATTGCTTCCAATAGCTTTAATGGTTGTTTGGTATTCAAGGCTATTTCCATACTTAAGTCATCTGCCATCAACTTTTTGTTGATTATATAGGATAAATTTTCTGATTGAACAGAATCATCTTCACAGATATAAATAGATATCATCTTATTCCTCCTCGTAAAAGTGAATTTCTTGTATAAAACGATTTTGTACTACTTTTGTTTTTATTTGAATATTTTTATATTGATTGATAATCATCTGAATATTTTTCAGTCCAAATCCGTGGCGATAGATGTGTTCCTCAACTATTCGTTTTTCTCCAGCTGTCTGAAGCTCAGTAGTTCTCGATTTTTCTGATTCAAATGTGTTTTGGATCACAAAAATCACAGAATTACTTTTTCTTATAAAAGCTATATCAATTTCTTGTATTGAACTTTTTTCAGTAGCTTCAATAGCATTATCTACTAAGATTCCTATACATCTAGTAAGATCAGTCTTATCCATCTCAATATGTTCTATTAAATCAGTTACTTCAAAATGAAGATTGATTCCTTTTTGGTTTGCTAATAATATTTTATGAGCAAGAATCCCTTTTAATTCAGGAATATTCAAATTTTTCATGTTCAATAGCTTAATTATTCGAATTCCTTTATTTTTAAGAACTTGATTTGAACTACTTTCATAATATTGTTTTAGTTTATCCAAATTGAAGTTCTCATTATAGATGAGCCCTGATAACCCAATAAAGATATTATCATAATCATGTTGGTAACTAAGGATTTCATCTCTAATCAATTCAATACTTTGAATGTAGTTTTCTAATTCTTGTGCCTTTTCCAATTGAAATTTCAGTTTTTGATTTTTCACATTATTATTTATAATTATGAATGCCATGGAAATCATGACTCCTACAAAAAAGAGCAGATAAAAACTGCCATCTGACAACGTTCGAATATTACTATAATTTTGGACTTTATGACTTTCCATTACAGACTTCATTGTCGCATCCCCTGAATCATCGCCATTCATAAAGTAAATCATGATAAAATTCAAAATCAGAATACCGACGAACAAAAGTGATGGGATTACTTTTGTTACATCACTAAAATAATATTTATTTTTTAAGTTGGTAATTTGTTTATCAATGATAGAATAGATAATCACTGAGAAAATTGTGACTGCGATACTATATGTAAACATATCTACTTCAGAAAAAATTGAAACTAATATAAGCGGAACAACATTTCGAACAAAGTAAACTACTAAATAAATAAGTGATACTTGGCTAACCACTTCATTATATGAAACTTGTTTAAAGAACAAGGTAATCATTATCAGCATTGAAAACGTTGTTCCTAGCAAAAATTCATTTGGCAACTCCATATACATTAGATTATCTGATCCATGATAGGAAAATATCAATTGATATTTAATAAAATCAAGTAAAAGAAATCCACAAATAATTACAAGCCAATTTTTAAAATGAAGCGTTTTCCTAAACCTTAAATAAGTGCATACGATGATTGGAAAAAATATGGTCAAATAAATTAAATAGTAATTCTGAATATAGAACAAAAATCTAGTGATCAATGAATTCACCCCTTAATTTCATAACAATAATACACTTTCTATTATACCAAATATACAAGCTCAAATGTATGAATTATTTTGGAAAGTGACAACTATTTAGAGCGTTCATCATAAAAAACTAAAATAAACACAGAAGTATAACCTCCTAGAATTCATTTTAGCTTTCTTTTTATGTACTTCATTGTTTTAATGAATCTTTTACATCATCTGGTAAATTTTCAAATTCTTCATCATCTAAATGCACATTGTTCACACCTTCTTGTGGTCCTTTTTCTTGGAACTCAGTCCAACTATTAAATGTATGTGTGTTCATACGCATATAAACAACATATCCAAAAGCACCTATCAACGCGACCGTGACCATAGATAATATTATCTTTTTTTTCGTACTCATTTTTCTTTTCATCCTATCATCCTTACTTTTATATAGTTATTCCTAAATAAATAATCATACCCACTTCCAAGACCCGCAGCTCAAGACACCGTTTTTTGACGTACATACTCTGATCCAACGTCCTGCTAAAACAATCTTAGCTTCACACTTTTTCAATTTTCTCATTTTATCACTCCTTATTTATTACATTCTTAATTTACTCAGGTAACTAAAAGCGCTAAGCTTTTAGTTACCTGATCAACGACTATACTATACCCATCTCCAAGGTGTACAACCTAGAAATCTTCCATTACGCCAATAACACACTCTCACCCAAATACCAGCTAAAACACTTTTTGATTCTTTTTTTTCTAACTTTCTCATTTTCTTACCTCCACTTTTTTTGTTAGACTTCTTGTCTACACCGAAATAATACCACCTACTATGATTGAAAAAACCAGTTTTACTGATTCCGTCATATTTCTTACGTATAATGGAATCCGTGACCATTCACGTAACTCCTATGGTAAAAAAAGTGTACAGTACGAAAGCTAAGACTCAGTTAAGCGAATTATTTCACGTAGAAAAGAAATGCACTCAAAGGTAAATAATTGACGACAGAAATTCTAATAAAGTATTTTCTGCCCTAAAAAAAGCCACTTTTCATTTGAAAAGCGGCTTTGGTTCTATTTGTTTATTCCTTTCATTGATACTACCCTCGATATTAAACGCTTTCATTATCGCCTGTAAGCTATAAACCTCCCAAACTTGCTAGATAAAAATCCAATGTGTAAAATCGATAATCACTCTTAGAATATTTTGATTTCTTTTCTTGTAACTGATCCACTAAAGCTAAACGTTCCTGTTCTGTGACCTCTTCCCAGTCTTTGTCACCCATCCTACAGTACAATCGAAACGGTAACTCGACGTCCATGTGTACTTCTAAAAAACCAGCTGGGTCACCTAAACCGTGATACTCGACATCTGTGATGATTTCACCTACATAATTTAGATAGTTTTTACTCATTACGCTAAACCTCCTAATATTTTTTGAGACCAAAAAAATATTTTTATTTATAATGAAATTGTACTAAATATTTCAATAATACACAACATCTTTTCGCCGTTTCTATTTATTTAACAGAAAAATTAATAACTCTTGTCATTAAATAGTCTTCCGTACCTAAAGCCACATTCACTACAGGATTCCCCAAAACCATAAAACCAGACTTTTCATAAAAAGTCTTTGCACTTGAACGTGCTGAAACATCTACTCTTTCATACCCTTTTTTACCCAAATCATCTAGAAGAAACTCAAGTAAACGGTTCCCATATCCTTTATTTTGATACGTAGGTTCAACTGCAAATGCCGTTAACTGAGCTACTTTGTTCTCTTTTGTATAAATACTTAATGTCGCTATAATCTGACGCTCTTTCTCCCAACCATAAAAATCATTCTCTTTTTCAATTGTAAGATCTTCCTCAAAAATACTTTTACCTAACGGTTGCCTTAGAACCTTATTTCTAAGGTGAAGTGTTTGTTCATAAAAATCTGTATCTTGGCTTCCATACTTTATTATTCTCATTCTTTCTTCCCCTTTAGTTAAAGATAATAACACAAATGAAGCTTGCTTTGATATCTAATAAAAAGAAAGCTGTATAAGTGATAACATCCACCTTACACAGCTCTTTTTTTAACAGTCTAACACTCTTTTTATTTCAAACGCTCTGGCATCATTCCTTCTAAAAATCCCCAAACACCATTACTGATTCGTAATTCATCTCGATCGTAGTGAGAAAGTTCTGTTCTTATTAAGTGGTCTTGCCCATCTAGCACTTTTTGTGCCCAATGTGGATCAATCAACATTGCTCGGCCAACAGCGGCTAAATCAGCTGATGCCAGTACTTCTTTTACATCAGCCCCACTTCTGATATCCCCCACACCTATCAACGGAAGACGATTATTCATTGTTTCTTTTATATACTCTATAATAGGTTTTGCTTTAAACGTGTCACTAACTGAATAATTCCTATAATTATTCATTGATAAATGTAAATAATCTAACGGCTTATTAGACAACTGATCTACTAAAAATAACGTATCACTTAAACGTATTCCAGGATTTTCATACTCTTCTGGTGAAAAACGATACCCTATAACAAAGTCCTTTACACCTGATTGATCAACAACTTCTGTTACACCATCAACTAACTCGTTGATAAATTTAAATCTTTTTTCTAACGATCCGCCCCAATCATCTGTACGACGATTAGAATGCGGAGAGAAGAATTGTTGGATCAAATACGTATTGGCTCCGTGGATTTCTACACCATCAAAACCTGCCTTGATTGCTCGTTCCGTGGCTTGTTTAAAACTTTCTAAAATGTCAAAAATCTCAGCTTCCGTTAACTCTCTAGGAGTTTGCGCATCTGGTCTTTCAGCCGCAACAGCACTCGGTGCAACTGGTTGAACACCATGTAAAACCTTAGAATCTGTCATACGACCACTGTGAAAAATCTGTAAAATCGCTTTCGTATGGCTCTTTTTGATTGCAGCAGCTAGCTTAGCAAGTCCTGGAATAAAACGATCATCATAAACACCTAACTCTCCATCCCAGCCTTTTCCCCCTTCATGAACATTGGCTGCCGCGGTGATAAATGCACCGACTTCACCCGTTCGTAAAGCATAATAATCAATTTCATCATTTGTTACGACTCCATCAAAAAAAGACATTTTTGTTGTCATCGGTGCAACGACGATTCTGTTTTTTAAGTGTAGCCCTCTTTTAAATGTTAAACCTGAATCTAAATTATTCATCAAATTCCTCCTTTTAAACATGCATGCACATGCATCTATATAAATAATAAAGAATAAAAGACTAAAAAGCAACTTATTAGTCTTTCAAATAAAATACTCTTTTAAAATGGTATCCACTTCATGCTCAACCGCAGCTAATAGCCGCGCCCCTTCATTCGTTAAATCTACATACACACCACGTTTATCATCCGAACAATTCTTTCTTTCAATAACAGAAGGATTTCTATCTTCTAATCTTTTGATCAAACGGGAAAGAGCACTTTGACTTAAACACAAATAGCTACCTAAATCATTCAACCGCATATGACAGCCATTTTGTTTCAGTTGATATAAGGCATAGTACTCACTGGTAGTGAGTTGACTATTTTTCTTTAACATTTCTTCTAATTTTTTTTCAACTATGGACTGCTTTTTTGCATAATCCAACCATTGCGATATAAGAGGTGTTTCCATTTACTCATCCCTCACAGACTGTTCTCTTAGACTAATTATATTTTGCTTGTTTTTAGTAGAAAAGTCAAAGTTTTAAGAACCTTAATAGGAAAGTAAAAGCCATGGACTTGAGGTCTCACGGCTTTTACTTAGGCACTATTCTAAACTTAATTAGCGTTTAAAATCCACATAAATCCTACGAAAACAAAGAATAACGCGTACATGATCGGCGACACTTCTTTGCCACGTTTCGCAGCGATCATTGTGATTGGATAGAAGATAAAACCAAGGGCAATTCCATCAGAAATACTGTAAGTCAATGGCATACCCAAAAGAATCAAGAAAGAAGGAATTGCGATCTCCATTTCTTTCCATTTGATTTGGCTAAGTGATTGAGCCATCAACACCCCCACAACAATTAGTGCTGGTGCCGTTACTTGTGATGTTACAACTGAAAGCAGCGGAGAGAAAAACAACCCCACAATGAAAAACAAACCTGTCGTCACAGCTGTTAGCCCAGAACGTCCCCCTACTGCGATTCCTGCAGAAGATTCTACATACGCCCCAACAGGAGAAGTTCCAAAAAGCGAACCTGCTAACATCGCTGTTGAGTCTGCAGCTAATGCTTTTCCAACTCGTGGCATTTTATTGTCTTTCATAAAGCCCGCTTGATTCGCTAAACCGACAAGTGTCCCAGCCGTATCAAAGAATGTCACTAATAAAAAGGTCAAGACAACGACCCATAGTTGTAGAGAATTTATGTCTCCAACATGTTTCAAAGCGACTAGAAAAGTCGGTTTAAGACTGGGAGCGCTTGAAACAATTTTAGCAGGCACTTCAATCAAGCCTGTTATCAACCCCAAAATAGTCGTTGCAGTCATTCCAATAAAAATACCACCTGGAACACGACGTACCATCATTATAGCTGTGATCGCTAAACCAAATATTGTCAGCCAAGTCGTTCCAACATTCAACGGACCTAAAGCTACTAAAGTCGATTCATTTGAAACAATAATGCCCCCTTCACTTAATCCGAGAAACGCAATAAATAATCCAATACCACCAGAAATGGCATATTTTAAATCTGCTGGTATTGCATCAATGATCAACTCACGTAATTTAAATATAGTGATCAAAATGAATATCAACGACGCTACAAAAACGCCTGCTAAGGCAGTCTCCCAAGGAATACCCATTCCCACACAAACAGAATAAGCAAAAAAAGCATTGATTCCAAGTGCTGGTGCAGTTGCAATTGGGTACTTCGCAAAGATTCCCATCAATATACAGCCTAGCGCACTAGCTAAAGCCGTTGCAGTAAAAACGGCCCCTTCATCCATTCCAGAAGCGCCTAGTACAGTTGGGTTTACAAATAAAATATACGCCATCGAAATAAATGTCGTAAACCCAGCTAAAAATTCACGCTTAACTGTCGTATTTAGCTTGTCGATCTCAAAATAGGCAATAATTTTTTCTTTCACCTTATATCCTCCTAAAATTCGAACAATAAACTGCTCGTAAAATTGCGATGTATTACTTAAACAACGTGTTCAATCATATAATAAACAAAAGGATAAGTAAATACAAAGGTTAGAATCGGTTAGTTATCTACTATTGGTAATTCAATCAATACTCGCTTGAACCGAATAAATGGTGTGTAAAAAATGCTCTTTCAAAAATAAGCTAAACACTTTTATCTCGACTACACTCTAAACACAAAGAAAAGTGAGAGAATAATCAGCGACATCTGATTCTCCCTCACTCCTTTAATATTAGTATTGACTATTATTTTTTGAAAAATCTATCCTTTATTTGGAGCTCATCAACTAAAAAAGACCTGTTACTTGATAGTTTTTTTTCAATTCCAACTTATTTTAGTTTACTAACTTTAACTGTGCGCATCTCGTCCCGACAAAAACAAGGAAAATAATAACGAATGCCCCCATCGTTGCATCACTAAAGAAATGACATCCTAATAGTACTCTACTAATTGCTGTAACAGCTCCCCACGTCACGCCAAAAATCAATAACCTTTTACGTAACCTAGTATTTTTAGCACTAGCATATAATGGGAAGAAAATAGCAAACATGCTTTCACAAGAATGTCCTGAAGGAAACGACTTATGTCCAGTCGGTCCATTCATTTTATACCATGGTGTAAAATTATCTTGAACACCATTCAGTTCATATGGTCGAACACGTCCCCACATAATCTTGATTTCCTCTACACACATTAAATAAACAAAGGCTACTGCGACTCCTAAAATAGCCACACGCATCAATCGATCAAACTCTTCTTCTGTTTTACGACTTAGCCATTTCTGAATGATCAACGTCGCTACTACAAAAACGACTAGACAGATAATGATATTCAGAAATGTTGGTAGTGTCGGGTTAACGCCACCATCATTATTGGCTTGACCGATTGGACGGTTATGTTCTAAATTTTGAATCGATGATAAGGTATACTGGATAGCAAATTTTAAATAATACCATATTCCATATAAAGACAATCCCGTTCCCGCCACAACAATCAATAGTTTTGCAATCATAGGTTGGCTTGACCGAGCCGCATAATGCATCACAATCTCCCCACTCATCATGATCACGACACCTACTGGAAAGCAAGCATAGTTTTGCAAAAATGTAGCAACATATGAATTTTGACTCATCACTGCATTTGAGATTGCTAAGTCCCCAAAAGTACCAATCCCAAGTAAAACTACAAATATAGAGATCACAATTGCAATTCTTCTACTATCTGACATTTTTTCCAACATTTTTAACTCCTCCTAATTTTTAAAGCTGAAAGAGCTTAATCAGCCTTGACAGGAAAATAGGAAACTCTGATTGAGGTGTTTTTTACCTCACTTCATTTCTATCTTTTTCCAAAACGTATCCCCCTAGCGCTCCAACACTTAGGAATCGGCACAGCCAAAGCTTATTACCAGCCCTATAAAACGAACCATTATTCAATCATTCACAAATGATAGTTTACCACTCATTGATACTAATTACCATACATTTTGTAAATAATTGTTTAAAAACAGCTCACTCAAACTATTTTGATCAAAAAAAAAGAACCACATAAATAGCCTCTCTCCGTGATTCCTGTATTTTCCCTTGCTAATTTTCTGCTCTCTTTTACAAACGTTCTTTCTAAAATACAGCAAAATAACATGAAGAGAATTGTGTGGTGTTCCTTTGTTTAATGTTTATTCCTTAGCGTTCCCTTTTTAATTTGGTTTAGTGCAAAAATCACTATTGGTAAATAATTAAAAATAAAACTCACTCTCTGACAAATCCCAATCTGATTCAATCCAGGTAACTGATTGATTCCAGGAATGCGTGCCAACCCATAGATGCCCGCAAAAAAGAAGCTAATCAGTAACAATCTCAAATAACGTCTGCTATACGTCGCTTGCTCTTGTTTTTGATACAGCAAATATAAAAAAAGCGGGAAAAGTAAAAAACCGGCATATCCTAAACCTGAACCAATATTGTGGATCCATGTCGAAAAATTCCACGTCACTTGCTCGCTATCGATACTAAATAACCCAGTAAAAATACAATCACCTACGCCATATAAACCAATTGCTAACGTTAATAAGCTGCTTAAAATCTTCGAAGTATCATTAAATGCTTGATACACTGCTGGTATTGCTAAAACAAAAAATAGACCCGACACCACCGACCAAATTAAAAATGCTTGTCGTACTGGACTAGCTACATCGCCGAACACGCTGATCACCATTGTCATTTGATTCATTTTTGGGTAAAAAATACCTAAAACATACGGTGTTAATACATCACTTATTGCACCTACTAATAGAAAGTAAAACCCATATTTTTTAAGAAAATTCATATTGCTCCCCCCTAAACCAAATCTCTTTGACAATTCTGTCACTCTAATTTTACGAGATTGCAGAATAATTTAATGTTCTTTCTTCTTTCAATACTCCAAAAGATCAACCAGTGATTCAAATAATTGAGCCTTTAGATAGCTTAGTTTTTATAGTAACGCATCTTCCAATATCTTCGCCCCATCAAGCAGACCATACTCTTTTTTGGCAATAACCTTCACAGGTATCGTTGGAAACTTATTTTTGATTTCATTTTGTGTGTAGCTAAGCTCTGGGCATAATAAAATACTATCTGCTTCCTTGCCTTTTTCATCGATTTTAGAAACGCTGTAGGCTTGAACGATTACGTTTAGCTTCTGATCTCTTGCTAGATTATTCATTTTTGTTACTAATAAACTTGTGTATAGCCCATAATCAGCCATCATGCTTGTAATCCCGAATAACAGAATCTTTTTAGATTTTTCTGTTCTTTTTGGAACATACTCATCCTTTATTCCATTTTCATTAATCATGCTTTTTCTTCCTTCCATTTTTGAAAAGAGAGCACTAAAAAACGTGTTTTTGGTATTTCCTAAAATTTTATCTGTCGAAATTTGGAAATAGTGACTAAGTTTTATCAAAGTATCTAAATCTGGATAGCTTTGATTACGTTCCCATTTTGAAACAGCTTGGGGAGTGACATTCAAAAACTCAGCTAATTCTTTTTGCGTCACTTTTTTCGCTTCTCTCAATTCTTTTATTTTGTTTCCAATCTCTACCACAAGCATAGCCTCCTAGATTCATTTTAAGCAAACAACTATCCGTTGAACGAGGTCAAATCGCACTCAACTGTTGGTTGACTTTGCGAGTATAACGCCATATACGCTTATTATAACAATAAAGTTATAAAAACAGTTATCCTTCTAACGATAATCAGCTAACTAAGACTCCCATTATTTTAAATTGGTACATTATGAACAAATGTGTCTTGCTACTTCCAATAGTAACCGCTTGCATTTATAATACAAGTAGCAATAAAAATCCGAACATACTTCATTAGGGGGCAACAATTATGTTAAACAGTGATATTCCAACAATGCGGATTCACATGCAAGAAAATGATCAGAAACGGGATGCTGGCTTGACAGAACCAGACACATTGGAAATGTTCAAGAATTTGTCATATGGACCTTATGGAATTGAAAATACATTTGATATCTACTATCCAAAAGGAACGGATAAATGTCTACCAACGATTATTAATATTCATGGCGGTGGGTTCTTTTATGGTGATAAAGAACTTTATCGTTTTTATACGATGTATTTAGCTACACAAGGCTTTGCCGTAGTCAACTTCAACTATCGTTTAGCTCCCGACCATCACTACCCTGCTCCTTTAGAAGACACAAATGCTTTGATCAACTGGCTGATCGAGCACGGGAGAAGCTATTATATTGATCTAGATAGACTTTTCTTAGTCGGTGATAGTGCTGGTGGACAACTGGTAGAACAATATGCAACGTTAACCAGTAACTCCGCTTACGCACAAAAATTCTCTTTTGAGATTGCGGCAGTTCAATTTAAGGCTATTGCTTTAAATTGCGGCGCCTATTTCATTGGAAAAAATAGTGCTATCAATCAGGATTTTCCTTTTTACTTTGGCGAAACAATTACATCTGCACTTAAGAGTCAATTTCCAGTAGAAAGCTACATTACAGCTAACTTTCCTCCAGCTTTTATTGCAACCTCTACACATGATTTTCTAAAAGAGATTGCTTCTCCTTTTGCAGATTTATTGCAATCAAAGGGGGTTGAAACGGTTTTTCGCCTTTATGCAAACCCAGATTACACTGAGTTAGGGCATGTCTTTCATCTAAATCAAAAAAGTGAGCTCGCCAAGCAATGCAATAATGATGAAATGGCGTTTTTCAATCGTTTTATTTAAAATGAAGCTAACAACTAAATTTAGTAAAGTCGGAGGTTTGAATAATGCACTATTTAAGTATTGATGTAGGCGGAACTTACATCAAATTAGGGTTGATCGACCGCTCTGGCAACTTCATCCAAACTTGGCAGCAACCAACGCCTCAAACTTTGGAACTATTTAAAGAAACAATTATTGCCGAAGTGACAGATCAAAAAGAACAGATCAAAGGAATTGCCATGAGTTGTCCTGGCAGAGTTGATTCAGCTAATGGCTATATTCATACAGGAGGTGCTTTACCATTTTTGTATAATTTTCCGATGAAAGAATGGATTGCAACTATTACTGATTTACCATTTGCTGTACTCAACGATGGTAAGGCTGCAGCTTTAGCTGAATGGTGGATTGGCAATCTGAAGGGCATCTCAAATGGCGCAGCTGTCGTTTTAGGAACGGGTATTGGCGGTGGTCTGATTTTAGATAATCACTTGCATCAAGGACCACATTTCCAAGCAGGTGAGCTGAGTTTTCTGATCCGCCAATCCCCAAATCCAGGTCATCCACAAATCTTTGGTTTTTATGGATCAGCTGTAAAATTTATACAAGAAGCCACAACTATTTTAGCAGTATCACCAAATGATCATGAAGCTGTTTTTACAGCTATAGCAGGTCATTCATCTGTTGATTCAACTACCTTATTTGAAGATTACTGTCGTGATATTGCCATTTTACTGACAGATATGCAAGTCTTGTTGGATCTAGAAAAAATCGTGATTGGCGGCGGTATCAGCGTTCAAGATAGTTTAATTGACATGATTCAGATACAATATTCCAATATCAGAAAAGAAGAAAAAATGCTAGGTGATACATTCGCTCCCCTAGTTATTGAAGCTTGCGCTTTCCGAAATTCTTCAAATTTATTAGGAGCTTTGTATCAGTTGTTTATGGAGATCGATGCGTCAATCATTTAGTATATTGAATAAAAAATAATCTGAGGCAAGGACATAGCTCTACGAGTCAAATCCCTGCCTCAGATTATTTCATTGCGAGTCAAGATCTAAGCCTAGTTTTTTTATTCTCACTCGCGATAATACACTTCATCGAGGAACAGCCCTTGGGCTGGTACTGTCATTCCGGCATCGCTTCTAACTTTATGTTCAAACACTTCATCAATAGCTTCTAATTCCATTGACCCTGACCCGATTTCTAAGAGCGTTCCCATAAGAATTCTGACCATTTTATGCAAGAAACCATCTCCTACAAAGGTAAAATGAATAAGACTTCCTTCTTTTTGAATCGATAGTTCATCGATCGTTCGGGTAGTCGATTTTTTTGTCTTTTTAAGAGAAGAAAAACCAATAAAATCATGCGTACCCATCATTTTATGGCAAGCCTCATTCATTAAGTCAAAATCAAGTTTTTCCGAATAGTGGAAACTATAATTACGCTCAAAGGCAGAAGGAATCACCTCATGCCAAACATAATAACTGTATTTTTTCCCTTCTGCATTATATCGAGCGTGAAATCGTTCAGGAACCTCTTCCATGTTTTTTACAACAATATCTTGTGGAAGATAACGATTTAGAAATTCAATCATCTCTGATAGCGCCATTTTACTATCTGTTTTAAAATTTGCGATTTGTCCTCTTGCATGGGTTCCAGCATCCGTTCGACCTGAACCGATAATTTCAACCTTAGTACGTGTCATTTGTGTTAAAATATTTTCGATTTTCCCTTGGATCGTTTTATCCGAATCACCAAGCCTTTGCCACCCCAGATATCTCGTACCATCATACTCAATCATTAATCGAATGTTTCTCATTTTTTCGTTTACTCCTCTTACAGTCCATTTTTCGTTGCTCACATTAACAATAGTATCTATTATAACAGTATTACTATATGTGTTGAAGTCTAGTGTTTTTAAATTTCTGTTATTATTATTTTATTTAGAAGTAGAAGCATTCATACTTTTTTCTTTTTTCACCTAACATTTCCGTAATAAATCTACTTGACATTATATTTATGTTCACCTATATTTAACATAGATAGTTATCTATATTCAGGAGGAATGAACATGGATTACGAAAAAATTTCTTTAGTACTAAAAGCAATGGCTGATCCCAAAAGAATGAAAATAATCGATTTGCTCTCTTATAACAGTATGTGTGCTTGTGATGTATTAAAACATTTTGACTTTACACAGCCAACACTTTCTCATCACATGAAAGTATTGGAAAGTGCTGGCATTGTTGCAGTAAGCAAACAAAGTCAGTGGCATCATTATACCTTAAGAGAAGAGTTTGTAAAAGATTTTATGAACTCTATGGTGCACTTACTTTCTGACAGTGGAGAAGATTGTCTTTGCCAGAATACTAAGGATACAAAAGGAGATAGTGATATTAAATGACCTATGCACTAGAAATAAACAATCTAAAAAAAGTCTATGGAAGCGGTGTTGAAGCACTTAAAGGTATCGATTTGGCCGTAGAAGAAGGCGATTTTTATGCACTTTTAGGACCAAACGGAGCGGGTAAGTCCACAACGATTGGAATCATTACTTCTCTTGTCAACAAAACATCAGGAAACGTAAAAGTTTTTGGTTATGATTTAGATACCGATTTAGTTCTTGCCAAACAGCAAATTGGTCTGGTTCCACAAGAGTTTAACTTTAACCCATTTGAAACAGTTGAACAAATTGTTGTGAATCAAGCTGGTTACTACGGTGTTTCAAGAAAAGAAGCATTAAAACGTAGCGAGAAATATCTAAAACAATCTGATCTATGGGAAAAGCGGAATGTACGTGCTCGTATGCTTTCAGGAGGGATGAAACGTCGTTTAATGATCGCGCGTGCATTGATGCATGAACCTCGTTTACTTATTTTAGATGAACCTACAGCGGGGGTTGATATTGAACTAAGACGAGAAATGTGGGATTTTCTAAGAGAATTGAACGAAAATGGTACCACGATCATCTTAACAACCCATTACTTAGAAGAAGCAGAAATGCTTTGCCGCAATATCGGAATCATCCAATCCGGTCAGTTGATTGAAAATACCAGTATGAAAACCTTATTAGCCAAGTTGCAATTCGAAACCTTCATCTTTGATTTAGCTCCTGTTGATAGGGAACCTGAAATCACAGGGTATAAATATCTCTTTGAAGATGAACAAACACTTGAAGTTGAAATCGAACGTAATCAAGGGTTGAACGGTTTATTTGCACAACTCACAGAACAAGGAATTCAGGTTCTTTCTATGCGTAATAAATCTAACCGTTTAGAAGAACTATTTCTAAAAATCACAGAAGAAAAACCCCCAGTGGATGCCAACTCTACTTTCCAAGTATTAAGCTAGTGGAATAGTATCTGGCATAAGCGCTCAATTGATTTTTCTTTTGAAAAAATCAATACTTTGATACGAATAAGGAGAATGAAAATGTTTAAGTTATATTTCACGGCCCTAAGAAGCCTTGCTGTAAAAGAAACCAATCGATATCTGAGAATTTGGGTACAAACCTTGGTACCGCCAGTGATCACCACCTCTCTCTATTTTGTTATTTTTGGAAATCTGATTGGCGGACGGATCGGACAAATGGAAGGATTCTCCTATATGGAATTTATCGTACCTGGATTAATTATGATGTCCGTGATCACAAGTTCCTATGCGAATGTGTCTTCTTCGTTTTTCTCTCAAAAATTCCAAAAAAATATTGAAGAATTATTGGTTGCACCGGTGCCAACTCATATTATTATTTGGGGTTTTGTCTTTGGTGGACTTGGTAGAAGTGTTCTAGTTGGGACGCTTGTGACAATGATTTCTTTATTCTTTGTACCACTTCACGTTTATTCATGGTCCATTGTTATCATCACCCTTCTTATGACAGCCATTTTATTTTCATTGGCCGGTCTATTAAACGGGATTTTTGCACAATCCTTTGATGATGTATCCATTGTACCGACATTTGTTCTGCAACCATTAACATATCTTGGTGGCGTATTTTATGCGATATCAATGTTACCACCAATCTGGCAAGCTATTTCAAAAATCAATCCGATCGTCTATATGATTTCAGGATTTAGATATGGTTTTCTTGGGACGATCGATGTGCCAATCATCTTTTCTTTGATTATTCTGATTCTTTTTATCTCAGTACTTTATGCGGTTTGCTGGTATTTGATTGATCGGGGACGCGGATTGAGAAGTTAAGAACTTTTTTATGAATATCTTTAAGTATACTGAAGAGGTTGTGGCAAACACCCATGAAGGCGATTGCCTTCATGGGTGTTTGCCACCGTTTATTACGTTTTAGAGCGTCTATAATAGCGCTACTGACCAATAACCAACCTTCTTGTATAAACCGCTTGCCCTGAATGCATCACCGCATCATCAATAGCAGAAACGATTCGAGCCTGACGTGTTACAACTGGTGTCCAGTTCCGATCTATAACATCATTAAATCTTTCTTCGTCAAGCGTTTCTAAATAGGTGCTTGTAAAATCAACACTAGCAGCTAGATAATCACGCAATAGCTTTTTATCTTGCACAATAACTTTTGCAGCTTCTTCAGGTGTATGACGCCAATCTTCTGTATCATCAGGTAAATCCAATGCAAACCTTTCACTCCAACCAGCTTTTAACCATAACGGCTTAGTATTATTAAGCTCTGAGATTTGATAATCAAGTTCCCTTGCAGTATGCCAAATCAACCAAGTCACTGATTTAATCAATGGCGCTGGCATAGTATTGGCTTCATCTGTGCTCATTTGACCAAGCGTTTCCTCAAAACGTTCTTGCGCTCTCTTTAATACTTCTATAGATAATTGTGTAGCCTTCATCCATAAACCTCCTTTAATAGTAGAAATAAATTGAACCTGCAGCTTAATAGCTACTAAATACCTTACTATAGGGATTGTGTAACATCAAATTTTCTAAACTCTTATCATAGAATTTAGCTGATAAAAAGCCTTTCAGTCAATCATTTATTTTCTTGACTAAAAGACTTTTTTATTTAGTAACTATTTCATACTAGTGTATTCAAGAACTGCTTTGCTTCTCTACTTAAATATGTTCTACTACTCCAATCCTTTAATCACAAGATTCTCGATGCTAGCGGCTTTTGCTTCTGCTGTAACTGCAGCTTTAAATTCCACTTCATCTCCTTCTTTTAAGAAAAGAGCCATGGGACTATTATTCGTTGTCACACTGTAAATTGTTTTATCATTCTCTAATAAGAAGGAAACCACGGTTTGCGCCTCGCTAGCGACAATCGTCACACGAGAAATACTTCCTTTGATTTCTTGTAAATCAGCAGCTTCACTACTTGTATTATTACTTCCTTTTGTTGCCAATTCAATTCGGTAAGCATCTAATGCATTTTGCGCCGCATCAGCATCCACCACAATATCATTATCAACAGCATTGACATACACATATTTTTTGAAGATACCTTTACTATCCATTAACGAAACGATCCAAGTTGGAACACCGTCGATATTATAGAGAACTGGCATACTTGCTTTCCATTTTTTCTCCGGATAAATCTTAGCTGCAATCGATATAGCACCATCGCTATCCATAATCCCTACTTTTGTATCACGGTAATAGGTTACTTGACCTGTTCTTGCATTAATTAATGAATAACCCAAAGCGGAGTCTTGCTCTTCATCCCCGCTTGTAAAATCTGTAAAATACAACAATTGACTACCTTCTTTGTTCATCATCGGCGTGATTTGACCAGATGCATAGATGCCATTTTCCGTCGGGATTTTAACATCTTTTTTCGCACCAAACATCGTTTGATTCCACCAGCCTTGGCTATAACGACCAAAGTATTCATTGATACTGTTGGCAGCAGAACTAGTGATTGGAGCATCTACAAATTTTGGAGCCTCTTTACTGTCATAGACTTTCACTTCACCCGTTGTTGCATTTAAAACAGCAGTCTTAAATTCATTGTAATTCATCCGACCAGAAACACCGTATTCTTTGTATAAGGTCTGGATATAAAATGGATTTCCCTCTTCGTCGATTTCTAAATTAATTTTCCCAGTAGCAGCATAATCAGGATAGGCAGCATAGATTTTACGTGCAGCATCTTTTCCAAAGTATGCCGATGGTGTATATATAATCGACTTTTCAATAAACTTAGGCTGTGCATTGATATCTGTTGCACTAATAATAAAATATCCTGGTACTGCACCTAATTTCGACCATTTAAAAAATCCATTAAATTCCACCGTTGCAACGTATACATATTCACCATTCACGACTTGCGCAGTGATACCATCTAACGTAAACATATTTGAGTTTGGAATCACTGAGAACTTTTGCAACATCTTTCGTTTAGCTGTTTTTGGTGCAATAGCAATAGGCGTTTCTTTGGTGGAAGTTAAAACCTCGGCTTTTTCTTCTGTCTTCAAAGGAATCGTTTGGTAAACATCGTCAATTGCTGTTATTTTTGTTACAGAGCTAACAATAAATAATAAAACCATTGCAGCAATACTTATACTTAATACACGCCCAGACCAATCATTTACTATATCTATCCTGGCATTTTTATGTCCTTTAAGCAAGACCTTGTTAGAAACTTGACTGATTGAACGGCTTACCAGCAACACGCCACTTGCAACTACCGCTCCAATTAAATTGATCCATAGAATGGTTGAAAGTGTCTTGCTAGGTAATACAATAAATAAAAAACTTCCCAATAAGAATAATTCAACAACCATTAGTACCATTATCTTTTTAATATTTCTGCCCTTTGTGAGCATAAAACTAGTGCCATTTGCAACCAAGATCCCTATACCAAAAAGAAATGTTAACCCAATAAAATTTAAACCCATTTTTCTCCCCCTATAAACTTAAACTAAAAAAAGCGTGGCTAGGACTAACGCGATAAGTCATATCCTAGCCACCATAAATCCGAATAAATTTTGAGAACAGAAGCAACGCCCTCTTATTTCTAGGAGTTAAACACTTCGTCCCAACCTCAACTTTTCTGACTAGTTTAATTATACAAGATAGCTATTTCACTTACAATCTCTATCATTAATTGATAACAATCATTTTCTTACCACACTATTTAAATGTGATTGTATTTCCTTAGGTAATGACCATTGCGTTCACTCGCATTATCCTTCATTAAAAGGTTAATCACTCAATAGATGCTCATTAGCTATCTATTTTCCGTTTAAAAACATAGTTCTATCCATTCGTACCACTATATTTACAGTGCGTTTGAATTGTATTTTTGAATATGCTATTCTTTATAGATGATAATGATATTTGCAAAAATAACATTATCAAAAACATAAAAAGGAGAGTATTATGAAAAAATTGAAAAAAAAGGCTTTGGTTGGTTTATTGGTTCTGGTATCATTCGCTATTATGGCTTGTGGTACGAACAACGGAACAACAGAGGGAACAAAAAAGAAGGAGAATGATACAGTCAAAAAATTTAAAGCTGAAGGATATCTGTTCTCAGATAGAAGTTATCCTTCCTTCGGTAGTATGATCTATTCCCTTATTTTAGATAATCCAGATACAGGAATTACGTTTGAATCCTATGTAGAGTTAGAAAAAAAAGACAACAATTTGATTCCCAGCAGTATAGCAAGCATCCGATACAATGAGAAAGATGAGGATATCGACAGTGAGATAGTCTACTTTCAAGGAAAGCATTCCGCTGACGAAGAAAATACCCTTGATGCCTATACAAAAGAGCTGAAAAAATTAGGCTTATCAAAAGGGGATTTTATAGACTTTGTCATCGAATATGCAAAAGACAACTATAAAGTAAGTAAAGAAGATTTAGAAGATGCGAAAGAATTTGATAGTGATACTGAGGATTCTGACGATATCTAGACTAAAAAAAGACTTTGGTTCATTAAGTGACAGCTGGAACTCATTTCAAATAGAGCTAGATGAAGACATGCTTCCCTTTTACGTATAAAGAATTTGAAATGTTTAGCTGGTCTCCAAAGAGAGTACTAGCCGTACAATAACGAATACCAAAACAGAAAAGTATGGTATCGCAAAAGATAGAGACGTGAAAGCGACTAATGTTTTAATAGATGAGTGTAGTGTCACCAAGGCTTATAAATTATAATTCTCTAGTAATTATGATGATCAGCTAGTCCAAGTTCAACTAGCAGTTGTTGCTAAAAGATAATAGTTCAATGTCCTAAAAAGAATGTTTGACGCTAACCTACAACAGTAATAAACACGTTGATTAGGCTGTTTGTTTCCTAAAATTATTAGGAAATAGACAGCCTAATTTTTTCTTTTCTAAGCTATTTCATGTAACGAATGACAATAAGTTTGATGTTGATTTATATTTCGCTTAACTAGTAAATGCCACACTTCAGTTGACAAAACAGAACCCTCAGATTTCCAACTCTAATTAGTCCAAATACTTTGTAATATTCTATTCTTTGTTATTTCCTCTAAGAAGCTATCAAAAGAATATTCTATACTAACTTTCAAAACACAAAATAAATTTTTTTAGTATTTAAAATAACAAAAATAAAATAATATTTTTCTAGAAAAACATCACGAATAACCATACATAACGTAAAATTATAATAACATTTAACTTTCAAATTTTTTTCATTTTCCAACATCCAAATAAAGAAAAAGTTAAGCCTTATAAGCGTTTAAGAAAGGAAAATAAACTAAAAAAAATCTGCTCACAATATGCAGATGATATACATTTTAAACGAATTATATCGCTATATTCTCATTATCATTTTTTTAAATAAAACAACAAAAAAATGATAATACAATAACGTCATCCACATGCTACAATTCACATGTAACAACGCTTCCTAGCTAGAATGACTGAATTTTTCGGGAACTTTTTTTGGATAATTAGGTGAAATTCCGCAAGTTAATCGTCAGAAAAATCATTATTACTTTCTATTGTTTTTTCTAATTAATAAACTAGCGGATTCATATATATTAAAGCAAAGGAGAATACATTATGAAACCAAAGCACATTTTATCAACAGCAGCAGTATTTGCTGGACTAATCTCAGGAGGAGTCTTAACAACACCCTCAACAGCTAATGCTCAATCCACAACTTCAGCAGCGACTCAACAAGCATTTGAGGTAGCAGACGAAATCGCTTCAGTACACTATGAACACTACAATGTTTTGAGAGCAACATTAAAAACGCCTATTTCTGCAACTGATTACTACCTAGCATTTTCAATTGAAGGAATGCATCATAAAGGACAAGGAGTAATACAAGACGGGAAGTATATCGGGTTTGATCTTAAGCTTGATGATTTAGTCAAAGAATACCCTACTGCTGCAGATAGAGAATATCTTTTTGATTCTTTATTTATTCGTCGCTTTTCTATGGATGGCAGTAGCCAAACAGTAACCTCTAAAATGACAAACAAAAAGTTGAAAAATGAATTGTTAAACTATCAATATTTAGGTAATATTCTTGCAAGTGGAAGTGCTGGGAAAGTATCTAACCTTATCAAAGGAAGTTCTTTCGATAAGTTTTTCGTAGATAAAACAACATCTGCCGATCATATTTTAGAAAATGGAAATATCACTACAAAAACTGGTGGTATCCAATTAGAACTTAATCCAGAGCTTGAAACAGATTACACCTATGCCTTAACTGATGCATCAGGCAAAATTGCTGGAAAAGCATGGTCTATCATGAATAACTTCTTTGTAAATCCATTAGATGGAGAAAATTTCGTGTCAAAAGAATATACAATTACTGCAACATCTGATACAACAGGTGACGTTTATACTCTTGCTAAATTCACACCCGTTCGTATATTCTAATTTGTTTAAAGGCGTCTTCAATCATCGTTTCTCTGACGTCAATGTAAAATAAAGGTTAAAACACATAGTAAAATTTGAAGAGTGTGGGACAATAGTCAGAAGAAGATCTGGTTATTGCCCACCTTTTTAAATTTTAGGATACACAAAAAGCACGCCGACTTGTATGTTGAAGAGATGAACGTCAACAACCAAAAGCGTACTTTTTTGTTTAAAAATGATGCCATCAATCAAACGATTTTATCATGAAACATCAATCCTCTAAAAGCGATACTCTAATAACTTTACGCAAAACTAGATTCAAAGAATTTACTCCATACGTGTTTGAGTGTACGTTTGTCCGCTCAAATCCTCAAGTGCAAAATTCTTCCCTTGTATTCCAACAACAAGTTTATAAATAAAAGGTTGTGGACCAGGGCCAATACTTCCAGCTCCATAACGTTGTTCAAAATCAGTCGTATCCCACGCAATGGTGTAAACAGTCTGCTCTTCCTCAGTGGAAGCGATAGAGGCGATCTTATACTTTTTATTCATTACCAGATCCGTATAATACATATCATCAATAGTAAAAGCCGGCTCACCTTTTACACCTTTATAATACGTTCCTTTCAACAACTCGATTGTTTTACGTGTAGCTGCATCTAAATCCTGATGACTCACTTGTTCTTCTGATTGATTTTGCTGAGGTACAAACGTCCCTTCTATAATTTGATTAAAACCTTTCTTTAGTTCTTGATTCTCTGTTTCTTTAAAGACAATTGCATTTTCAGCATTTCCTTGGTTTTGCATCGTCACTAAAACTACGGGTCTATCTTTATGCACAGTAAATAGATAGCAATGTCCTCCAACTGATAACGTCGTCTCTATGTCAGAATAAACCGTAAGTATCGTGTAGCTATCTTCCTTTTGGTTCGCTTCCAACCAACTCATTTCAACAAATTCATTGTTTATCTTGGGATGCATTTGACCTTCTAACAGACCCGATGGAATTGATAGTCCATAAAAGTTCACACTACTTTCTTTATTGTATTCTTTATACGCTTGCCCCATAGTACTGCCCCAACTAGACATGAATTGCTTGAGATCAGAAGCTTGCTTCTCTGTCCAAGATACTTTTTTATCATCGGTTTGTTTCGTTTTTTCTGTTTGTTTTTGAGTTGAAGACTGTGACGTTTCAGTCTTACTTGTTTTAGTTGTTTCGGATACAGTTTTCTTATCCTTAACAGAAGAAGAATTTGAACTAGTAGTGTTCCCATTTGAACAAGCACTTAGTAGTAAAACTAAGCTCAGCCCAACAATCCCTTTTCTAACAAAATTATTCATTTCTATTTCCCCTCCATGACATATTTTATGCTGTACTTTCATTCATACTATCATCACTTAGCTAAGTATCTACTACGCACAGATAGAACCAAAGTAACTTAACGGACTTCTATTAATGAAATAATTTCAGCTGCTTGTTGATCATATTCAGTAGAAATTTCAAGTGTTTGAAGGCTATTCACAAGTTTTTCTGATTCCTCTCTTACCCAATCAGGATCTGTGACATATCGAGAGTCTTGATAATGATTTGGATTACGATAGAAACGAATCGAACCATTGTGATTAGAGATATACGTCACGTAAAAGGTAGAGTCCATGGTTTCATCCATACTAAAGCTTAAAGTGACACTACTATCCTCTAAAATATTCGATCCATTAAATGGTAAGATTGGATGCCCAAAAGTATTTTTAGTTGCTGAAATCTCAATTGGTTAACCCGATATCCCATTATATTGTAAAAGCGCTTCAGTTACACGCGCATATTCAATTTGTTCATTTGAATAGCCTGCAAAAACATCAGTTGTTGAATTTTCAGCACTCGTTGAATTTGCCAATAATACTTCTAGCATAACATACGCTTCTCCTTCTGGATAATTCCCAGCATAATTTGGTGTTGCTAAAGAAATACCACCATTCTTATTAACAAAAAGATAAAACTTGTTACTATTATCCGTTACAAGTTGACGATCATAATTATTTGATGGTTCAATCATAATCGCTGTATTTACTTTAACCGTTCTAATCCTCTTTTCAGGTGTACTATCTACATTATTTACTCTAATCTCTTTTGTTCCTATAGTATTAAACGTTGCATTATATTCTTGTTGTCCAAATATAAGTAAAATATTCAAGTTTTTCAACAACTCAATCATTTTAAAAAAAATTATTTCTGTTTACCCTGTTCAAACGTTGATAACTGGCTACTCGATACAAGCTCCCTACTTTTGTATAAAATTATTTTATTACAATTACCTTATACTAATAAATACAACGCAACACGTTTAAGGGAGGGATTGTTATTTTACTCTTTTTGACATTTGGGATATTGATTGTCTTTACTGGTCTATGTTAACAAACTATCTTTTTGTTTCATTTTTTGACTGTGTGGAACTAGCTACTAAGCTAACAACACGCTCTAAAGTAATGATTCCATTAAAACAATTTTTCATCCATATTCTTCCTAACAAAGTGAAAGACGAGAGACATTTGAGTGTCTGCTCGTCCTTTTATTTTATCTATTTAGACCAGAAAAAGGTCCATTCATCTAGTGTTTCACCATTATTTACACGTTGTCCTAATTGATAGGCATCTACTGCACCAACAATGACAACAACCAATCCAAGCAAAGGAAGAATAATGGTCACTAATATAGCGCCTACAATCATCACACCCCCTTTTGTTTTCTGGTTATACCATAATAAGGACGGTAATCCTGGAATAAAGAAGCCTAAAATAGCTGCTAATGCCACATTCACTGAATCTGTCCCTGTATTCCCTAGACTTTTTCCTACGGATTGTCGCTTTATTTTTCGAGGGTTCACGCCACACTCTAGGCACAATTCTTGATTAGGTTGGATCTCATTCCCGCAATTATAACAATAATGAATCATCTTTCCTTGTCGTACCCCACATGATGTACATATTTCTGCTTCTTTGCTCATTTCCTTTCCACAATTCGTACAATGCATTTGGTGCTTACTTTCCATGTTCATTTCCTCCATTTGTTTGTGAGTGTAACCACTGAGCTATATAAGGTAATGGTTCCTCTTCTAATTTGTTTTCGTTCACTACTTCGCTCAAAAACCGTCTAATTTGCCGTTCTGAATAATCAAAAGAAATCGCTAATTGCTGAATTTCTTCTTTTGAAAATACTTTTCCTTTGTGTACTTCTTTTTCTAAGTATCGTTTGACATAAGCCCCATCAATTAGCTTTGTTGGAAAATTAATGCTTAAGCCCTTAAAATGTTGATACAAGACTAAACAGTCCTCTAAAGAAGTAAGTTGCGCAATGGTTTTATAAATCCCATTTAATCCTTCAATATCTTTTTCCACATGGAATCCATCGCTCCTTTCTTGACATAATGTTCTATTATCAGTGTACCGATTCTTTTTTGACATTGCCTGTACGCCTGTCACTGTCTTTGGCGATGCCATTTACACACCTTTTGTCATTGGATTTTTCTTCCAATATTGAGCGTAGCTAATGTAACACCATTCATACCAAACTTTTGGCGCTAGCGGATGCGTTGGGTGTTCTTCTTCATCGACGAAAACTTTCACTTGCTTTTTCTGCTTCGTTGAAAGTAAGGCATAAAATGTTTCTAATTGCTTTTTAGCCAACTCATTTGTTCGTAATATAGAATCCACACCAATAATAATCTCCGTTAATTGCTTCTCTGCTAGACACGTTTCGCTCACCGTAAAGGTTTGATCGTCACTACCTCCAGTCAAAGATTGTGCGGTTCCTTTAATTTTTGTAGAGGAAAATAAATTGACAGCCAAAATTCCTGAAAATTCTTGCTTACGTATCTGTCCTTGAATCAACATCGTGCTCATACCTAAAAAAAGTGGAGCATCCCCCCGCACTTTTTTTAATAAGTAGCGATGATTCCCTTCTGTATTTGACCATGATTCAGATTGAATCGTTATCTTTCGTTTTTGAATCATTTCCTTCTCCTTTTTCTATCCATGATAGTTAATTAATTCAGTGGTAACTGTCGTACTGACTAATCACACTAAACGAATCCCTAAACCCATCGTAGTCCTTCACCTCTCTTATTGCTTCTATAATTTGTGTCGTGTATTGGCACAATAATTCTAGAAACTCTTTTTTATTCCTTTCTTATAATCCTTGATTAATCCATAGTTTGTATAGAGTAATTGACCATTTTTTTAAAGCCCTTTGAGATAGGTTCTTTGACTGGTCACACTTGTAATAACATACACCACGTATTCATTTTTTTAATCCACATATAGATAAAGATGAGGCATAATTAGTTTTAACAATTGCTTGGCGTTGATTATCTGGATTAAATTCAAAGATTTGTAAATAGTCTACGTCTGTTTCAGCTTCACTTCTTTTTTGTCGATCAAATCCCAGCAATAGCGTTGGATTTCTTTTGGTACTTTTTCGTTCACTCCTCTAATGATGTAACGAGTTTCTTTGTTATCAAACATTTTATTTCCCTCCTTAAAACACAAAAATAGACCAACCACCATTAGGATGATTGATCTTCATAGATATAATATATAATTGTTTTTGAGATGAATACGCTAGTTCATCTTCATAACAGATGAATTTGTCCTAGCTAATGCCAACTGCACAACTTCTTTCTCAGTCATTTTAAAAAGTTGTCTTTCTCCAAATGAATGTAATCATAAACACTTTTAATGTATCTGTAGTCTCATTTGGTTAGATATAAATATAAATTTTTTTAATAACTAATAGTCATTTGATATTTATTATTTTCTCCTATATCTTCTCAATTTGTTGATGTAATTTTCTATTAAATTGCTTCTCTCCTATCAAAAAACCCATTGGCTCATCTTTATTTTTGCTTAGTATTCTGTCGTATTCTTTTAGATACTTGTTTTTTTCTTCAGTTGTCAATGCCATGAAATAGTTTACACGAGCCTTACTAATTAGATCTAACTTATCAATAAAAAAATTCTTTGATTGAACATGAGTATTTTCGATATAATAATACGATTGACAGTATGCCCTATATAATTGTTTTGATGTGTCTGTACCTTTCATTTTTTCAAGATCAAGAGTTTCATCGAAGATTAAGCTACTGCTCGAATCATCTATATCTACAAATTGGCTTCTATAAAATATATAACTTGCTAAAATAAGCCGCTCACCAATATCATCGTTATTTATAATTTTCTGAATGTCAGACCAACTAATTTCAGGCCATTTTTTTGGTTCTACATTACTTGATAGATAGCTGGATAATAAATAAATAACTTGAAAGTAGTGATCTTTTTTGATTAGTTTTACGAATTGATACCCATCAGAATGAACACCACTAGAATAATACGGAAGAATCGTTACACCAAAAACACCTAAATTCATCACACTCAAGCTATCAAAAAATAAGTTGGGTGTCATTTCTGAGAAAATAAAACTGATACAACACAAGATAACACTTGCCAATGGTCCCGCCAAAGCGATAATTGCTCCTTTTTGATATATATAATCTATATCATTATCATCCCCAACAGAAAACTGAACCATTCCACCAAACCAATCCAAATTTCTATTTAGTCGCAATTTATAGCCTTGATTAGATAACTCTATTGAGAAACACAAGACAATGAATTTAGTGATTTTTGTTTTAGTTGCCCAACAGCCAAGTACATGTCCAAATTCATGGAAAAACAATGTAAAAAAGATAGCTAACATTAGCATGAGTAGATAAAAACTAACATTTCGAACACTTGGAAAAATAATCTCTAAAATTAAAAATACAATAATCAGTGTTAATATAACTAATTTTTTCTTATTCATTTTATTTCACTCCTCATATTTATAGCTCTATAGTTATAGCTTACCAGAAATACTTGACAGTATCCGCTTCTATCCTGATATATTGATTTTTAATCATAAGTGAAAAAAGACTAGAGTTTTATAGTAAATAAACTCTAGTCTCTCATTTTTCTTTTTTAGCTTAACACCATTTTACTGATACAAGTGCTCCGATTCCAATTCCAATTGTGAAGCCACAAAGTGGTGTTGTTTCTGGTTGAACATCGCCACTTCCTTGCATATTTTTCATTTCTTCTTCTGTTAATTCCTCAAATGCTTTCCCTACGATTTCTTCCATGTTTTTTCGCTCCCTTTTTTAATTATTTTTTTAGTTTTAAATTACTGTTTTTAGCAACGTTTAAATGTTAATACAATTGTGATCCCCGTGCCGATCCCTGCTCCTACTCCTGCACATGCTGCTGAACTTGCGGCTACTGTGGCTGAAATTGCGCATACCGGGGTTGTCTCTGCTTGTACATCTCCACTTCCTTGCATTGCTTCCATTTCTTTTTTGCTTAATTCTTCAAATGATTGTCCTATAATTTTTTCCATGTTCTTTTTCTCCTTTTTCTCAATTAATTTTTTAGTTTTAAATTACTGTTTTTAGCAACGCTTAAATGTTAATACAATTGTGATTCCCGTGCCGATCCCTGCCCCTACTCCTGCACAGGCTGCCGAACTTGCGGCTACTGTGGCTGAAATTGCGCATACCGGGGTTGTCTCTACTTGTACATCTCCGCTTCCTTGCATTGCTTCCATTTCTTTTTTGCTTAATTCTTCAAATGATTGTCCTATAATTTTTTCCATGTTCTTTCTCTCCTTTTTTCAATTAATTTTTTAGTTTTAAATTACTGTTTTTAGCAACGTTTAAATGTTAATACAATTGTGATCCCCGTGCCGATCCCTGCTCCTACTCCTGCACAGGCTGCCGAACTTGCGGCTACTGTGGCTGAAATTGCGCATACCGGGGTTGTCTCTGCTTGTACATCTCCACTTCCTTGCATTGCTTCCATTTCTTTTTTGCTTAATTCTTCAAATGATTGTCCTATAATTTTTTCCATGTTTTTTCCCTCCCTATTCTTATTATCTATTAACACCATTTTACTGATGCAAGTGCGCCAATTCCAATACCGATAGTAAAACCACAAATTGGGGTAGTTTCAGGTTGAACATCCCCGCTGCCCTGCATTTTTTTCATTTCTTCCTCTGTTAATTCTTCAAATGCCTTTCCTACGATTTTTTCCACGTTTCTTCTCTCCTTTTTCTAATTTTTTTATTATTTTAGTGTTGCTTAATTTATTTTAGATAACGACTGATAGCCATTTACCTTCCCATAACCAAAATATTTATCCAATCCTGGAGTCCCTATGTCTACTCCTCCAGCTTTTAATAACTTATTTACAACTTGATTTTGTGGATAAATACCATACCGTTGATAATACTTTTCATAAATAGTTGCAACAACTCCCGAAACTGCTGGTGTTGCCAAACTAGTACCTCCACTAAACATATAACCTTGGGGAATTCCTAATGCACCCAACCCGTTATCTAAATATACTGGATACGTTGTGAATATAAACTCATTCAAATCCAGCTGCCCCTCATCATTATAAATATCTCCACCTGGTGCTACAAAATCAATTTCATTTCCATAATTACTATAAGAAGATTTATTATCATTTCTTCGAGTCGCACCAATTGTAAAAAGATTTTTCATTCCACCTGGCAAATGTATTTTTCTTTCCCTTAATTTCAATGCATCTAAATCAAGACCATCATTTCCAGCTGAAGCTAGTACAAAAACATGATTTTTTTTAGCAAACTTGATTGCTCGTTCATACGCTGTAATTGTTAGTCGTTCTTCTTTACTATTATCTTTTTTATACGTACCCAAGCTCAAATTTATAATTTGATTCTTATCCTTAACTGCCTGAATAACCGCCTGTATTGTCCAGATAGAGTCGCCTGTTGTCGCGTTTATTACTTTATAAGGAGTCACTTTTACATCCGGAGCTACTTGAGTCAAGACACCTGTTACCATCGTCCCATGACCATTTTCATCTATAATTGATTCATCATTTGAAACAAAACTCTTTGCGTTTTCCAAAGTTAAATTCTTTTGAAAATATGCACTTTCAGTATCGATGCCACTATCAATAACAGCTACTTTAATATTTTTTCCAGTCGCAATTGCATATGACTGTTTATTACTTGTAACATCATCAACATGCCAACTTAATAAGTCTAATAAGGATGAACTTTTTCTAGAAAAAAGTGCCTGTCTGTTATCGATTCTTTTGACATCATCAAAATTTGTTGTAACGTCCGTGATTTTGATACTCTCTGTTTCTACTTTGGACATTTGACCTGATTTTTCAGAAAGTTTTTCAATCTGCGTAATATTTTCAATTGTTTCCAACTCTTCTAAGGTTACGTTTTCCAAATGAACCATATCAATTTCTTCTATCACTGTTTGTTTGATTGAAGGGTTAATATCATATACAAGCTGAGTGAGTTGAGTGACTTCTTTTTTATCATTCAGCAAAAAGGTTTGCTCAACTAGGTTTATTTGATTTTCACCAAAAGCACTTATCCCCAAACTTAAAGCTGCGAACGCTCCCAATACGCTAACCAATATAATGTGAATCAAGTATCTCCTCATCCTAATCTCCTTTTAATTTATTTTTTATACTGCTTCTTGTAATTTTTCCTGTAATTTTTCTCCAGAATAAATTTTATGATATAAACCCTTTTTAGCCATCAATTCACTATGCCGTCCATCTTCTACAATGCAGCCTTTGTCCATGACAATAATTCTATCAAAATGCTTGATTGTGTTAAGCCGATGGGAAACTACAATACAAGGTGTAGCATCATTGATGATATTATTCATGATAAAATTATCGGAAATATTATCTAAAGAACTCGTTGGTTCATCTAAAATCAATAATGATGGGTCTTTTATTAACGCTCTCGCGATTGAAATCCTTTGTTTTTGACCACCTGAAAGATTCATACCTCCTTCTGAAATTTGAGTTTCAAATCCCAACGGCATATCTTTTATGATTTCATCCACTCTGGATTTAGTTACTGCCTCATTAAATTTAGTTAAAGCAACAGATTTATTTTTCAAAACAAGATTTTCATAAAGTGTCGTATTAAAAATTGCTGGATCTTGATTCACAATAGCAATTTCTTTATTCAATGTATTTTTCTCAATATCGTTTACATCTACCCCATTGATTTTCACACTTCCATCTGTTGCTGGATACATTCCTGAAATCAATTTCAATAATGTACTTTTACCAGATCCACTTGGGCCGACAATTGCAACTTTTTCACCATGTTCAATAGTTAAATTCAGATTTTTTATTAAATGCTTTTCAAAATAGCTATACCTGAATGAAACATTTTCCAATTCTAATTTTTCAAATGTTTTTATTTCTTTACTGTCTTTCTTATTTTCATTTGTTTTTTGCAATAAAATATCATTGATTTTTCTAAAGTAAGATTTCAACATTAATAATGAAGAAAATGAACTTAAAAGAGTAATGATTGGTGCTAAGAAAGATAATGCTAATGAATTAAAACTTACCAATTCGCCTATTGTTAATCGTTGTTGTTGTACTTCTAGAATTCCAAAAGAAGTAATCAGGAATGGCAATACAAATTGAATCGATGTTGATATATTACCTATCCAAGAACTATAACGACCTTTTTCCTCCTGTATATCCAGTTGTTGACTAAAATTATTTTCCCAAGTAGTATAAAAATGTTCCTCCATTCCTAATGACTTTACTGTCTCCATTCCTTCAAATAACTCTACTAAGTTGTTTTGTACTTTACTTTGAGATAGCATTTCTCTATCCGCAACACTTCGTAACTTTTTCGAGTTCATTACTGAAAATGCTGCAATTATCAATGTAGTTACTACTGTTAAAAGAGCCATTCTAGGGGAATAGTAGACCATCAAAGTAAGATACACCACAAGAAAAATCAAGTCTATTCCAGTCGTTATCATCTGTTGACTCAGTATTTGTTGAATATAAGTTGTAAGATTAGAGCGAAAAATCAAATCTCCTGTTGATCGATTTACAAAAAACTTCAATGGTAGCTCCATCACTTTTTTCATAAATTTCCTCATTAAATTTTTCTCAAAATTCTTTTGAAATTTTGCTATAATCAACCCTCGAGTTACTTGAAGTAAATAATTCGAACAAAATAACATAACCAATACCACAACAAAGAATAATGAAATATTTTTATTCTGTGATAATAGAGACAAGTTGTCCACAAGGGTTGTTGTAAGAATAGGGACTAGTAGTGACAAGCATTGAGCCAATAACGTAAAGAGAATCAATAAACCAATCTTTAGCTTTTGTGTTTTTAGAATGGTTTGCAATACTTCCCATGATTTATTTTTCTTTTTTTCTGGTATTTTATTTGGTACTTCTACAATTTCCAAAATCACCTCTGAAAAATGTTCTGTGAACTCTTCATAAGAAAGTATTTTTTTTCCTTGCGCTGGGTCAATGATAACTATTTTATTTTTAACAACTTTTTCAAATACTACAAAATGACGTTTATTCCAAAAACAGATGCATGGATTAGTCAAAGTTTTAAAATAGCTATAGTCTTTTATACGTACTCCTTTTGTCCTTATTCCATAATGAGAACATACCTCCTGTAAATCTAAAAGCGTATTACCACCTTTAGGAACACCGTATTTGTCTCTCAAACTATTTAAATCTTCTTTTATTTTAAAATAGTTCAAAATCATACAAACAGAAGTCAAACCACATTCACTATGTTCATTTTGTTCTAAAATCGGTATTCGTTTCTTCATAACTCTCACTTCCTTTTAATCCAACATTAAAACATTAGGTACCTTTTCAGGGGAGGCAATTCTTAAAAGTTCATACCCTATCCCACTTAAGCCATCAAATAAAGTAACGCTCGGTATGTTTTTAAGTCCTAAAAGCTTGTAGCTGGAATTTGCGAGCAGTTGTTCTTTATACTGATTGATTCTTCTCTTTAATTCTTTATCTGCATAATTTGATTCAGAAAGTTGTATAAGAAATTCGATATTTCCATAATTACCATGGCATAAGCCATCATTATTTAATTCATTTTCCAATACATTGTTCGCAGCGATCCTTACTTCATCCAGCATTACTTCATCCTGAATATTTGAACTAAGTAAGCTCAATCGGCTCATTCCAATCCCAGCAGATCCATGACACCAAAAGTGTTTTCCGTTTGCTTCGCCCTCTCTTAAGTCTTGCCACGTTTGCTTTTGTACACTGAAGGTTTTTCTTTCCAACAATAATGCTTGCCATATTTTTTCTTTGACATTCTCAGTGTATCCTGCAACCTGTGCAAAGGAATTTAGTGCTGTTAAAATTCCAGAATATCCATGGGCAAAACCGCCCACTTTAATTTCTGAAATATCTATTTTTTCAACTACTTGATCTGCCGATTTTAAATAGAAATCATCATTTGTAACTTTATACAACTCTACCAATACTTTTAAAAAGCCTGCTAAACCACCAACCCAATCTGGTTGCAACGAAGAATTATTCGTACATTCAATTAGATCCTCAACCATTGTTCTAGCTTTGCCTAAATACAAATCGTTCTTAGAATCTTTACATAATTGAGTATACAAATATAGAATACTTCCTAGACCAGAGAACATATCTGTATTCGCTGGTTTAAATGGATTCTCTTTAAAAAGATAGTTATTTAATGCATCAATAACTTCTTGATAGCTTTGGCTTGGTTTAATTTTGTTTAAATTGTAAAAGAAAAGGTAAATCCCTTGGAGTCCTTCATACAGTCCATAATAAACTGCACTATTTGACCAATTATCATAGCTGTCCACTTGTAACTTTTGCCAAGTCACTGTTTTTTTGTTTTCCCCCCAAATAGCTCGATCCAATAAAAAGTCTCCAATAGCAATTGCTTTAGACAAAGCTGTCTTTTTCGTTGTTTCCTCTTTAGCTGATGTAATTACTAACTCTTCCAAACCTCCGTCGTACAATCCCAATGACAATGTTAATAAATTCAATTGTTGCTGAAACTCTTTCTCGGTAAGATTTTTGATCTTATTCACTGTACGGTTAATTGGCTTTTCTGCGTAATAATCTGAAATAATTGATCCATCTGATGCAATCAAATCTTTTGTTCCTGTATTATTAAAGAAAATAGGAATATCATGATTCAATAAATCTTCTACCTCAAAAGGAACAGCCCGCATGTCTTTATATGGGTATGCCCATATATTTTCAAACAATTTTTCACGTTCCTTATAATCCATAGTACAAGTAGGATGAGTTGAAAAATCTAACATGTCAGCGTATCGCTGCGTTGCTTTGATGACATTTCTTACCAAGCAATCATTGAATAAAAGCTCCACCCATTTTGCCACTGTATTCTTATTTTGAATAACAAACTGCATGAATGTAGTAAAACCGTCCAATATCATTTCACTATATTCTTCAAAGTTAAGTTGTGTCCCTTCTATTGATGGAATGTTCAATGCACCTTCCAAAATATGATCTTGATACTCATATTTCATATTTTCTGAATTAAGGTTTGTTAGTTTTAATACTTTAAATGGTAGTTTTTGTGTTCCACCACTCAATGCGCTAAACTGAACACCTTTTTTTTCCTTTTCTTCCTCAGCTACTCTCTCTTGAAATAATAAAGTTGGAACTAATCCTGTATTCACAACAGAATCTGTCGCAGAATATTTGAACTTTCCATAAGCATCCGTTCCCAATTTTATCGGCGGCTCATTTTGAATTAAGGTTTCAATGTCAATAATGACTGGAAATTTACCGTGCGCAATAATATTTTCAAAATGTAAATCATTTGCTTGTAAAATATAGGATAGTGCAATCAAATGACCAAACCCTTTATAAAATTCTCCCGCTTCTTTCTTATTTTCACATTCTTTAAATTCAACAAATTCTTCAAAAGTAAACGATTCTCCATAAATTCTCTTTACTTTATAAAATGAAAACTCAGAATGCTCTTCTATTTTCTTCAAAAAGATATTGAATCGTTCTCCTACTCTAAGATTTTTGAACTTAAAAGCCAATTTCTTTGTTTGATTGAATGTAACAATAATCACTGTTTTGCCTTTACCATGGCTATCACCCGCGCCAATTTTTAATTTAGTTATGTCCAAATTTTTTACTGATATATTCAACAGTTGAGAAATATCCTTTTTAGACTGATTTAAGGCATTAATAAACTCTTTAAAATTAGCAATAGAAAAAATCAATCGTTTTGCTAACAGTTTTGCTAGTACAGGATATTTTTCATAAAAAGTATTTAGCTGTTCATTGGTTGTAAAGTTATCTGCTAGGTAGGATAAGAAAGTAAACTCTTGATTATTCTCTTGTTGTTTTTTCTCATGGACATCCAAAACAACGGTTCGCATAATTATTCCTAACATATCTGTAGCAGCAAATTCGATATATTTGACCAGAGCTTCATCCGCTATATTTATCTCTGAGATATTTACTATCTTTTCAATCTCTTGGTTCAAATAGAGTAGGTGCTTGCGAATAATATAAGAAACATCACTGAATGTAGCTTCTATTTCGTGAGAAGTTTCATTCATCAACTCCATATGCAGTTGATACCAGTCTTGATCAGCTAATTTTTTTTCAAGGGTTTTCCTGTTTTCTCTTGTTAATTCTCTTAACCCTTTTTTATATTCATCTTCTGTAATTCCATAGATATCTAACTTAGTTTCAAACAACTTAGATCCCATTAATGATTTTCTTTCCAACCATTTTTTCAAATGCTGATTGTCCTCCTCATTAACTAATTCATCTGAAAAAAGCTGTCCACGTTCTTTCATTGTTGTAGCAAAAGCATATGATTGCTCATTTAATTTGTTTTCTAATACTGCATTTCTCATATCATTCACCTCGTTTTTTTCTTTTGAATTAACTTATACACTTAGTATAAAGTGAATTCTCTACTTTTTAGATTTTCATCAGTAGATGTCAAAAAAAGAACCGGATTGCCAATTTCTCTTGAAAACCAACAGTTTTGATATCAAAACTGTATTATTTTATTCCAATATTAGGATTAAAAATGAAATTTCCACAAAAATTTACTGAACATTCTTTTAGTTATTCTCCTATTAAATACGTTATAGTAGATTACTTGTTTCTCTATTGCCAAATAGAAAGTACATTTCATTTTTTTAGTCCACATTTCTTTCTATAAGATAGAAAAAACAAAAACGCGGGACATGCCTTTTTGAGTCATATATCAAGAACTTCCTTAACGGAATAAATGGTGAGAGGAGAAGAAAATGTTTTAAATAACGTGAAATATGTGATGATTTCTTTGGAAGAACTTGTATCTGAAGATCATTTAAATCGCAAAGTAGACGAAGCAATGGATTTTACCTTCATTTATCTAATCATTGAATCAACTTATTCAGCCTGACATCGAACGATAAAGGTTCAGGTAGATATCGTTTTAATTTCCCCGACAGAAAGTGAACTGAGAGAACGAAAAATAAGTAAAGTATATCCTGAGAGTGAATATTATGCAGAGGGAGAACGATGGAATCAATTTACTTATTGCACCCATACAGTTTTTGATGAGCAAGAGTTTATTTAGGATGTTATTATTACTCCTGAAAACCGTAATTTCTCAAATCTAGTTGAAGCTAATTGAGTAATTTCTCAAAGGATTTATGGTGATTATTGCTTATACCTGGAAAATCAAGTGTTGCCGTTTTTCTCTATTACTCTAGAAGGATACCTTGAACGAAGTACGGAAAATGGGGAAGATCGTTGTGCACACACGGCTAATTTTTGCTGTCATGAATTTAAAAAAAATTAGCCGCGTAAAGCTAGAAAAAGAATAGAAGCCTTTATTTTTTCACATTGTTTTCATTACCAAGATAAGAAAATACGCCCAACATTCTATTTTTGAATGTTGAACGTATTTGTCTGCAGTATGGATTCATAAATTGCTCTCTTGCTCTTAATAAATATAATTGTTCATTAGTCATTAAACTTCATTCTCATTTTTTACTACTGACTCACCTTATAAAATTACTGCGACTACTTTTCTGGCTTGTCTATACTTCGTAAATCTTCTGGAATAGTTGGTTCATATAGTGCCCCAAAGCAAAAAGTCTCTACCCCAACGCCACCAATAAACTCTAAAAATTTTTCAACCATAGCTGACTCCTCCTGTAATCTAAAATTATATTTAAAGTTATTTACTAAAGATGGTAATCGGGTTTGAACCGATGCTCAAGGTTTTGCAGACCTGTGCCCTACCACTTGGCTATACCATCAAAAATGAAACAATACTTTTGACCTTCTTTTGAACCTATTATTCGATCACTGCGTATACGTACGGGCTTAATGTTAAACAAGAGAAAAAACTTCCAAAAATAACTAAGTTTAGTATTCCTAAAGGAATCACATTAATGATTAATAATAGCATCATCACACTATTAGCAACTAGAGCTTTTCTTCTTAATTCCCTTTTTTTCTTCAAATCACTTATTGGATTTTTCTTTGTTGCTGCGGGTGCAAATTTATAAATTAGACTACTATTTATCAGCAATACTATAAGCAATATCTCCTTAGGTATAAGCACAAAATTTACTAGATAAAAAGGAATTCCAACAAACAAGATAAGAGAAATAATCGTACATTTTAGACTAGAATTTGAGTGTGCTCCATAAGCATATTTTCTAATATATAAAAATGCTATGTGAAATACTAAGACAGCTTTTGTAATGCCCAACATAAAGGATAATACATAAATAATGCTCAATTTTGAAAAATTTATCAAAATGATTTCTAAAGCCAACTTACATTTTAAATACTTTATTTTATCTGTCTCCGCATCAACATTTAATCGTTCGACTAAAAAAATTGCTGTGCGTTCTGTCAGACACATGCTTTTATTTATTACTTGCTTCACTTCCATCACCTCTATACTTCCAGTATAAACATGTTCATGAATGGTAAAATCTTTTATCCTAAAAAGCAGAATTTCCATCAAAACTGTAAATTTTCGTGATTTTCTCTAAGGACTGTCAACGTTGAATGCTTTATATATTCTAGTAACAGTATTTTTATTATTTTTAAACTCTATTACGCTAATTTTTTTTATTAATTTTCGACTTATCTTTAAGTATCTTTTTATTTTTTCGTATATTTCCTCCATTATTTCAATTTCAGAATCATCATAAATCATTAAAAGAAATGTTTGACCTTTAATTTCATTTAATTCTTTATATAGTTCATTTTTGTATATGTGAATTTTCTCCTGATCATATTGCTTAAGATATATGAAGCCTTGCGTAATAAAAATAAAGTGATCATTGTCGCTACCGATAGGTGGATGTAATGACTTTTCTTTTTCATTAAATAATTTGAATACATCATAAAACATATTGTCCCAGCCTTTCGCATTAGACTGATTTTCTAAAAAAGAAAAGTCTATTACTGCCAATCTCTCTAAAATCATCGTTCTTCCTCCTTTCTACTAATTAAAAAAATTCATAGTCATTAGCTTCCCTACTATCAGTGTAACCCACTCTAAATACTTATTATTATTCAAATCGTTAAAGAACAAAAAAAGGTCATAACTGTATAAAACACTTCTTACTCTTTTCCCTTTCATAAAAATAAATATCTAGACTACATAAATTTAATTATTATCTTTTATATTAAAAAAATTACTGCTATAATGATATTAATACACAAAAGGTGGGCAGGTTGTTCTTTATGGCAGAAATAACAGCATTAGTTATTCAAGCTCTAATTATATATGTCAGCATCAAATTATTTATAAAGGATAAAAGTTTTTTTTTAAAAGAAATCTTCGTCTTGTTACTTTTTTTGGTAAACAACAGTATTGTTCATATTAATCTAGGAATCTACACACTAATTTTCCAACTAATATTGTTATTTATCATCATTAGAATGCATGAACAAGACTGGAAACTAGATTTGATTATTTTGTCTACTGTATTAATAATCAATATTCTAGGTGATCATATTGCCAGTCTTCTCATTTCATTTTTCTTGAAACTACATCTATTTGACTCTCTTTCAGAAAATATAGTTCCATTTTTAATTTCATATGCAGTAATTACGTTTGGTATTATTTTAATTACTAGAAATTTTTCAAGCCACTTTTCTGATGCCATAAAATCAAATAGTACAAAAAATTTGTTCGCATTTGGTACCACTTCAACTCTTTTGCTTTTTTATCTGAATGTTTTATTTGAATTAATTTCGGGCAATAATCGTACTATTATCGAATTGAATCTACTCTTTTTTATCATTTTGATTCTTGTATCTTCAGTTTCAGTTCACTCGTATATCGATTCATTGAAAAGAACATACGAAATTGAAAAAAAAGAGACTGAAGTGAGAGCGATGCGTAAATATACTTCTGATTTAGAATATCAATATTTAGAGATGAGAAAGTTTAGACACGATTACCAAAATATTTTAACTTCATTGGAAGGATATTTTGTAAACAAGGATTATGATGCATTAGAAACTTATTTTTTTAATAATATCAAACCTACGGGGCGTCAAATAGAACAGTATAATTTTGAACTTGAAGACATAAGCCGACTGCATTTAGATGATATAAAAAGTATATTGACTGCTAAAATCATTTTGGCTCAAGAAAAAAAAATGAACGTATCTGTAGAAATTCAAGAAACAATTGACTTTATCAATATCCCCCATGTCTCACTTGTACGTATCCTAGGGATATTACTTGATAACGCAATCGAAGCCTTAGAAGAATTGCATGACGGTCTTTTACAAGTTGCGTTTATAAAACAGAAAAATTCAATACTTATCGTTATACAAAATACTTGTAAAACATCCATCCCAAAGATCTACCAATTAAAGAAACAAGGCTTTTCTACTAAAGGTTATAATAGGGGGTTAGGACTAACAAATTTACAAGAATTGATTGAGGCTTGCCCACAATGTACTTCAGAAACCCTTATAGTTGATTCTACATTTATTCAAAAAATTATTATCCATAATAAAACTTAAGGAGTGTCTAGATATGTTATCAATTTTTATTTGTGAAGACGAAACAGAGCAGCGAAAAAATATTGAGCGCTATGTTAAAAATACGATTATGATTGAAGACTATGACATGGAGTTAGTTATCTCCTCAGCAGATCCTCATGAGATCTTAGAGTTTGTTAAAACACATCCCAAAACAACAGGATTGTACTTTTTAGACGTTGATTTAAAACATGAAATGTCTGGTATTGCTTTAGCTTCTGAGATAAGGGAACAAGATGATTTAGGCAAAATCGTTTTTGTTACAACACATGCTGAACTTTCGTACTTAACATTTACTTACAAAGTTGAAGCAATGGACTATATCATCAAAGACCATCCTGAACACATTCAAAAACGTATACAGGAATGTGTTCATACTGCTTTTAAACGTTACAAAAATGATCGACAAGAAAAAAAGAACATCTTTAAAATTAATGTGGGCGATAAAGTCCATGTCATAAATCATGAAGATATTCTCTTTTTTGAGACCTCTCCCACTCCACATAAAATTATATTACACTTGGATAATTCTCAGCTTGAATTTTACGGAGCAATCAAGGAACTAGTATCCATCTCAGATGATTTCTATCGCTGTCATAAATCATTTGTCATAAACAAAAAAAACATTAAAAAAATTCATAAAAAAGAACGGGAGGTAGAGATGAACAACGGAGAAATCTGTTATATTTCAACAAGATTTATGAAAAATCTTATTGAGAATAGCTAAAAAATCTCATTGTTACTCATTAATATTTTCTTACGCTAGTCAATTTATCATTTCCTAATTGAACGCACCTAGTTTTTCATTTCACCTAGTGGCAGTTCTTAATTTCAGTACACAAAAACAATGAAGAGTACTCTTCATTGTTTTTGTGTACTATATTTTATGCTTATCCTCTATAATATCAACTGAACTAGTCTATTGATATAGTTTACGCATTACAGGATAACTTTTTTCATTATCTAAATACAAACTGTCCTGATGACAAACTATTTTTATTACTTATCTCTTCTATCTTTTCTTTAAATGAATTTAAGATACAAAATAGTTATTCCTACTCTCTATAAAAATCTCCCTATTTATGATACGGTTCCCCTCGCATAATCCGAAACCCTCGATAAATCTGCTCCACCAAAACTAACCGCATCAATTGATGTGGATAAGTCAGCTTCCCAAACGACATCTGTTGCTGGCTTCTCTTCAAGACCTCATCACTCAATCCCAACGAACCACCGATCACAAACGCCAACTGACTCTTCCCATTGATTCCCAACATTTCGATTTCCTTTGAAAACTCTTCACTACTAAACTGCTTCCCATTAATCGCCAAAACAAAAACATGATCTTGATCTCCAATTTTCGCTAAAATCCGATCTCCTTCTTTACCTTTAACTTGAAGCATCTCTGCTTCGCTTAAATTTTCCGGTGCTTTTTCATCTGCTACTTCAATGATTTCTACTTTTGCATAACTTTTCAATCGTTTTAAGTATTCATTGATTCCTTGAACCAGATATTTTTCTTTTAACTTCCCTACAGTAATAATTTTTATTTTCAACAGTTTCACGTCTCTTTCGGTTTTAATTCTTTTACTTGTTAACAATTTTATCATGAATATTTTGACTCTTCCACATACTTTCCCACAAAGTTATACACATATGCACAGACTTATCCACAGGTTAGTGCTGAATTATTCCTTATTTTACAGTATTTCAAGATACAAACACATATTCCCGTTTATTTATCCACATTATCCACATTTTGTGGATAACTTTTTCACAGAAGTTTTCCGCTTATTTTAAAAAGTTTTTCACACTTTACTGTGTATAAGTATTCCAACAATAACATTTTTTCATTAATTGTATCTGTTTTTCTCCCTAACTTGTTCATAAAAAATTCAAAGCTATTGGGTAGACTAAAGGTGTCTTGAAAGACTATACTAAATATAATAAATAATGATAATTAATTAGGAGGTTGCTTGTATGCAAAAGAAAGATGTTACACCTGATTCAGATAAAAAGCAAAATGGCTTATTCAAAAAATTTGGGATTGGTTTAGTTGGGGGCTTGCTCGGTGGAGCATTAGCTTTTGGTGGCGCTTATGCGATCATGGGTCAAAATTCGCCTTCATCTAATTCACCTACAACAACGAGCACAGTAAAAAACAACAAGGGCGACACAAAAGTGACGAATGTTAATTTAGATGTCAATAGTGACGTGACCAAAGCGGTTGATAAAGTAAAAGATTCAGTGGTTTCAGTAATCAACTTGCAAAGTCCTAGCCAAAATAGTGATGCCAGTGGTTTTGGCAGTATCTTTGGTGGAAATGATGGAAACGGCTCTAATAACGCTGAGTCTGACGGTAGCGATTTACAAGCTGCCAGTGAAGGTAGCGGAGTAATCTACAAAAAAGACGGTAAAACAGCGTATATCGTGACTAATAATCATGTAGTGGATCAAGCCAAAGGTTTAGAAGTTGTTTTACACGATGGTACAAAAGTGAAAGGTGAATTAGTTGGTACGGATTCTTACACTGACCTTGCTGTGATCAAAATTTCTTCAGATAAAGTGGACTCCATTGCTGAATTTGGTAATTCTGATAACTTGAAAATCGGTGAGCCTGCTCTAGCAATCGGTTCACCATTAGGCTCAGCTTATGCCAACTCAGTAACGCAAGGAATTATTTCTTCTGTGAATAGAAATATCCAAAATGAAAATAACGGTCAAGCAATCAACATCAACGCAATTCAAACAGATGCAGCTATCAATCCTGGTAACTCAGGTGGTCCTTTGGTAAATATCGAAGGTCAAGTGGTCGGGATCAACTCTGTTAAAATCGTTCAATCTGAAAGTCAAGTCAGTGTTGAAGGAATGGGCTTTGCGATTCCAAGTAATGATGTAGTCAATATCATTAATCAATTAGAAAAAGAAGGAAAAGTGACTCGTCCAGCATTGGGGATTACAATGGAAGAATTGACGAATGTTTCAACGCAACAAAGAAAAGAAATCTTGAAACTTCCTGAGTCTGTCCAAATGGGTGTACTTGTTCGTTCTGTTCAAACAGCGACACCAGCGGATAAAGCCGGTCTTGAACGCTACGATGTTATCACTAAAATCGATGACAAAGAGATCAACTCTGTCACTGATTTACAAAGCACACTTTACAAGAAAAAAGTTGGTGAGAAGATGAAAATCACTTTCTATCGTGATGGAAAGGAACAAAACGTCAATGTTGAATTAACCATCGACCAATCCGCATTAAAACAAAATTCATCTAACTCAAATAATTCACAAAATCCATAATTGAGTGAACTAAAAAAGCTTGCTTCATACACCATCAACAAATAAAAGCCCGAAACAAAACTGCAAAACAGTTTTGTTTCGGGCTTTTAATCTGAATAAACGGCAAGAAAAAAGCAACTTCTTCTTATTTCTCGGAGCTAAACGCTTTTGTCTCGTCCTCTTTAAACTTATCTATTTATTTCCCCACAGGAAAAGCGTCTCCGACAACAGCATCAAATGGCAATTCTAAAATTCCCTTTTTCGTAGGCGCATCTGGTAAACGCAACTCTCCAGCTGAGCAGATCATTCCAAAACTTTCCACTCCACGTAAAACACCTGGCCAAATCATCAAACCATCCGGCATCATTGCGCCAGGTTTAGCTACAACAACTTTTTGTCCGGCTTTGATATTCGGTGCACCGCAAACAATTTGCAGCACTTCGCCATGATCAACTTCTGTTTGAGTAACCGATAAATGATCAGAATCAGGATGCTTTTTGCAAGATTTTACAAAACCAATCACAATTTTTGGATCATTATCTTTTTCTAAAATTTCAGAAAAGCCCGCCTTCACTAGTTCGTTATTCACTTTAGCTACTTGTTCGTCTGTCAATTCTACTTGTCCATTGCCTTCAATTTCGCCTAAAATCATGGATGCTTCAAAAATATTCCAAGCAACGACCTGTTCATCCCCAACTACGCTTACGCGTGCAACATTTCCTTTACGTTCTACACGATTTTCTTGTCCTTTATCGTCAGTTACGATGACCATCAAGACATCACCGACATGGTCTCTATTATAAGCAAAAATCATTTTTTTCTTCACTCCATTTTTATCTATTTTCCAAGATACTAGCCTAATCTGCTCTATATCTTCTGTCCTATCTTAACAAAAAAACAGGTCCCTTGCATGGCTTTTTTCTTGTACACATTTACCACAGAAAAAAAGTGAAACAAAACGGTTACGCCTTGCTTCACCTTTTTTACACTGACTATCTATTTGTTATTTGCCTCAGGATGAACGATCAACACATCACACGGAGCATGTCGAATAATATAGCTACTGACGCTGCCTATCATTAAACGTTCGACTGCATTTAGACCTGATTGACCTACCATGATCAAATCAACATCATATTTCTTTGACAACTCTTGACACATTACTTCTTTGGCTGAGCCATATGCTACGATTGTTTCGACTTGAGTAAAATCAACACTTTTTGCATAATCTTTACAGTCATCTAATAGTTCCTTAGCATTTTCTGTTTCTTGATCCAATAAACCATCGTTCAAAGACGAATACCCCATCATTGTGTAGACTTTATTTTCTATGATGTGAGCCACTATCACACGACCGTTATTTCTTTTAGCTACTTCAATAGCTTGATGATACGCTAGATTTGCTTGATCACTACCATCTACACCAACTAAAATATTTTTATATGTTTGTGTTAACATAGAACTCATCTCCCGATCATTTTTTATCGTTTGAATCGGCTAGTTACGGTCGATTAAAACATCAACTGACGCTTTGTAAAAATGTTGTGATTTCTTCTTTCGTTTTACGATTTTTATTGACCAGACGCCCTAATTCTTTTCCTTGATCCGTCACAACAAAGCTCGGGATCCCAAAGATATTCCACTCAGAAGCTAGTTCCATGAATTTATCACGGTCTACTTCAATAAAACGAAATGCTGGAAATGTTGCTTCGATTTCAGGCATTACTGGTTTAATAAAGCGGCAATCACCACACCAATCTGCTGTAAAGAAAAAGACACTTTTCCCTTCTGAAACGTAGCCAGCTAGCTCTTCATAGGATGTTGGAATAATCATAAACTATCCCCTACTTTCCATAAATGATCGTATTGACTGTTGTTCTATCTAAACCTTTTAATACTTGAATCAGCATTTCACGCGCTGCTTCAAAATCTTTGATATTAAACATTGTTTGATGCGTATGAATATAACGTCCACAAACACCGATCACAGTACTTGGCACACCATTATTTGTGGTATGCGCTGCACCTGCATCTGTTCCACCTTTAGATACAAAGTATTGGTAAGGAATGTTGTGCGTTGCTGCAGTGTCCAATAAATATTCACGTACGCGAGGTAATGTAATCATCCCTGGATCGTAAATGCGTAGTAACGTTCCTTCTCCAAGATGTCCGTAAGTGCCTTTTTTCGTTTGGATATCATCCGCAGCTGAACAATCGACTGCAAAGAATAAATCTGGGTTGAATTTATGCACAGAAGGTTTAGAACCACGTAAGCCAACCTCTTCTTGTACATTTGCGCCTGCAATCAGCGTATGACCCAATTGTTCTTGCTGCAACGCTTCTAATGCTTCTAACACTAACGTACAACCGTAACGATTATCCCACGATTTACTGATAATATTTTTGCCATTAGCCGTTTTGATTGTTTCTGTTTGTGGAACGATCGAATCACCTGGGCGAACGCCAAAGCTTTCAGCTTCTTCTCTTGATTCAAAACCTGCATCGAATAGTATATCTGTCACTTCTAATTGTTTTTGACCGCTTGTTCCACGTAACAAATGTGGCGGTATAGAAGAAGAAATACATGGATAGTTGCCTTTGCTCGTTTTTAAAGTAAAACGTTGCGCTGATACTACATAAGGATTCCAGCCGCCTAAAGGAACCACTTGGAATAATCCATTATCTTTGATTTGTGTCAACATAAAACCAACTTCATCCATATGAGCTGCAACCATAACACGCGGTGCATCTTGTTCTTTCGCTCTTTTTAGGCCAAAAATCCCGCCCAAACCATCATATTGAATTTCGTCTACTAATGGGGCCATATTTTTTTTCATATACGCACGAATATCATCTTCAAATCCGCTTGTTCCTTGTAATTCTGTTAGTTCTTTGATGCGTTGAAATGTTTTTTCTTCCATCGTTGTATTATCTGCCAGTTCCCCTGCTTCCTAGTTTCTTCAGGATCAACCATTCTTTTCCACTAAAAAATAACATGATTTTAAAGTAAAAACGGCAGACACTCCTTTCATATGATTTCACATTCATTATAACGCAAATTTTTTCAATTGCCCACGTTTTTTGTTTTTCGATATTTTCATACAATGTGTTAGAATAGAGTTAACATTTAAAAATTTTGACACACACTCGAAAATACGCGGAGGTTATTTCCCCATGAACGAAGAAAATGAATTAAGCTATTTTAAAGGCGGCTTAGCCATTGGTGTAAGTTTAGGCATCATAAGTGGCATTGCTTCTACTCTATGGTATCAAAAAAAACGAACATTAGATGCTGATTTAGTTTTAGAAAATGTCAAAGCCGCCTTTTTGAAAGAAGGACCGATTGAAGGCTCTTGGATTGAATTTGAGAAAAAGCCATTACGGAAGTTTGCTGTTCATTCTAAAACCTACAATGGAGGTATTTCACGTCTGGAAGATGGCGTTATGGTTCAATATGAATTTACGGCGGATGCCTTTACTGGCACTGTGATCGATGTAAAACGTATCAAAAATTAAAGCTTAAAGAATCGTTGTAGCAATACATTATAAAATGTGCTGTTATGACTGTTCTTTTTTTCTTTTCCGGCATTGTGCTATGTATTATTTCGTCATTAAAAGAATCACTAAAGAGGATGGGGCAGAAGCTTATTTCCGAAGGGATTGCTTCTGCTTCCACCATTTATTCGCATTTAGGGTGTGAAACAAAAGTGATTGTTACTTTTGTCCCACACCCCTTAAAATTCAAATACATGGTCGTAAAAAGGAGTCCTTTCAGAAATAAGTCAACAAAAATCAACTATAGTTTCTGTTTTCTCAACAAATTCCTCCCTTATTTCGATGTTTCTTCAACTTGAAACCTTGCTTCTACGCGATAAATCGGTTGTCCTTTAGCTGAAAATTTTGCTTCATACTCTGTCATGATATTGCCCTCGAAGTCACTAGCATGCAAATCCAACCAAACTTTTTCTAAGATCATACCATATTTTGAAAAGCTACTTAATGAATACTCAAACAAGCCTCGATTATCTGTTTTAAAATGGATTTCGCCATTCGGTTTAAGAATTTTTTCATCTGTTGCTAAAAAAGTCTTAAACGTCAAACGCCGTTTCTCATGTCGTGTTTTCGGCCACGGATCTGAAAAGTTCAAGTAAATTTGATCTACTTCGTTTTCTGCAAAATATTGTGTCAATTCTTCTCCATTGACATGAAGCAATTGTAAGTTGGGCAACTCTTCTTCTAAAGCTTTTTCTAATGCGATCGAAAGAACACTTAGTTGCATGTCGATCCCAATATAGTTGATGTCTGGGTGCGCTTTGGCCATGCCTACTACAAATTGTCCCTTACCTGAGCCGATTTCAATATGAATAGGGTGATTATTTCCAAAACGTTCAGCCCAACGCCCTTGCCACTTTTCTGGCTCATCTACGACTAATTCAGGATGACTAGCTAATAATTCAGCTGCTCCAGGTCTTTTTCTCATTCGCATAGTTTATGTTCCCTTTCTTTATAACAAATTTTAAGAGGGTAGGACAAAACGATTCTCGTCTTGTGCTGCCCTCTAGTATTCAAGTAAACAGTGAGAGCAAAATGCGCAATCTCGTTAATACCCAAAAGCTCGTTTTAACTTCAAAATTTCTGCATTCATTTCTCGTTTTTCTCCCGATTGATAATGACGTAAAATTTCTTGTAAGAAATTAAACAGCGCATACCATTTGATTCGTGTCAATGCTTCCTCACTTGGACGCATGCCATAAGACAACAGCCATTTATTCCAGCTTGCTCGTGGAACGTAATGCCCCAACAGCATGCCAAGGTCCAAAGCTGGATCAGCAATCATGACTGAATCCCAGTCGACTAAGTACAAATAATTATTAGAGACGATCCAATTGCGGTGATTCACATCCCCATGAACGACCATATAATTATGAATAGAATAATTTGGTATATTTTCTTGTAGATAGTGATATACTCTGGCAAGATACGAATTATTTTGAAGTTCCTTTGGTAATCTCTCGCCATAAGCTTGAAGCATCATTGCAGGTGTTTGGATCTGACCGCCGATTTTTTCCAGCATGCTTTTCAGCATATGCGAATGGTGTAAATGATAAAGAACATCCACAACGTCATTTCTCTGACCGATTTCTTGGGCTTTAAGGACTTGCCCATCTAGCCATTCTTGTGCTGTTAAAATATCGCCTGTTACTGTTCGTTTTGTCCAAACTAGCTTAGGGGCAATTCCTTCTTTAGACAGTGCAGCCAAAAGAGGAGAAGTATTTCGTTTAATAAATACTCTTTCAGTCGCACGTATACCCATGAAAGTTTGGCCAGTTGCGCCTTTAATTGGTTGCAAACGCCATTCCTTATCCAACTGAAATGCCATGGAAATTATCTCCTATCTAACAACTTCTAATAATTATTTACAGTAAGTATCATTTTAGCTTCCATAACGTACTTCGTCAAGCATCTCTCTTGTTCTTTTCACCGTAAAATTATTCTCCAACCATTCCACAGGTTATATCAACACTGGCAATATAGGCATCTAGGAGCTGTTTTGTCACTTTTCCAGGTTTGCCTGTTCCAACGATATGATCATTCACTTTTACTACTGGAACAATTTCTGTTAATGAACCAGAAACAAAACATTCATCTGCGGTAAACAATTCTTCCTCATAAACAGCTTCTTCTTTAACCGGAATATTCAGCTCTCTCGCTAATTCTAAGATTTTTTTCTTCGTAATTCCTGGTAAAATCAAATTGCCATCTGGATGCGTATAAACCGTTCCATCTTTGACTACCCAGAAATTAGCAGCTGAAGCCTCTGTCACTTTATCATCACGAACAAGCACTGCATCATCAAAACCTTGGCGAAGAGCCTCATCTAATGATAATACATTTCCCATTAAGCTTAACGACTTGATATCACAGTGTAACCAGCGAGTATCAGGCACTACAGCAACAGTGATCCCTTCTTCCATTTTTTTCAAAGGACGTTCATACGGCCTAATGTTTGCTGTTAAAACTCCTTTTACTTTTTCTGGGTCTGGCAACGCATGGTTTCTTGGGGAATCAATGCCACGAGTCACTTGAAAATAAAGCTTGCCTTCTTTGATTCCTTCAATCTCAACTAATTTTTTTAAATGAGCCGTCAACTCTTCTTTTGAAAAAGGAAGCTGCATTCTGATTTTCTCTGCACCATTCCATAAACGTTGTAAATGCTCTTCCATCATATATAAGTGTCCATTATAAACACGAACTACTTCGTACAAACCATCACCATATTGATAGCCGCGATCTTCTATATCGATTTTAACTTCTTCACGATTTACAATTTGATCATTCCATAAAATATGCATCATTAAACCTCCATTTTCTTCAAACGATAAGGGACATAGAACTTCGCAAATAAAATTACTTCTAGAAGCAACGCTCCCACAACCAACAAACCTTCTTTAAAATCAGGCAAAGCAATTAAAACAAAGATGCTAAATAGCGTTGCTGCGATCAATAGTAAGACTGTTACAAGGCTACTCACAGCCTGTTTTTTTTGCTCATTCGGTATTGGGTACAAGTGAGTCATTACCATATAATCAAACTGCGTGTAAATCGGAATCAACTGAAACCCTAATAAATAAATGAACAAAACAGATACACCCATTGAGATCCAAAATTCTTTTAGGAAAAATAAGATTACACCGCCAACTAGCACCAAACGAATGAATAAGCCACTATATTCAGAGCCTCTTACTAAACTGCGGGCATATAAATACAAATACGTATGTTGGCTCGTTTTTTTTATGTTGCTCAGTAGCGGATCAAGGAATTTCCGACGTTTCACACTACTGGAAATTTCTGGTACATCTGTAAATAAATGAATAAACTGATAAATTCGGTGCATTCGATTCTTTTCTTTTTGAACCATTTGTTCCCAGTCTAGAGATACCGATTGTTCTTTTTTATTCATTACAAAAAAGAACAACATAACCTGTACTGCACTAGTAAAAAGACCAGCCAGTGGTAAAATATATAGACTTAATGCGATTGCAACGCCGCTTATAACTAACCAAATAGCAAACCACAACCCAGCTTCTTTTGAAGAAATCTGATACAACTCGTATTTTTGCAGGCGCAAGTGACTGATTTTTAAAAGCCCCAACATTACAATAAAATAGAAAAATGTTGAAAAAGCCAGACCAGTTGAAACGACTACTAACGGCATCGACATACCACCTAGTAAAAATAAAGCAACTAGTGGCAACCAAAAAGAATAGCGCATTGCACGATTCAAATAGTTATTCATTTCAGGTTCCTTTGGTAAAATAAATACCTTATCTGCCTCTTGTGCTAAAGTCGCAATGCGCCCAATTTGCAACAAAACTAACCAAAAAATCAAAATAATCGGTCTGCCCCAGATAAAATGTTCTGGTAATGTTTTTAACACTTGAGAATAGTAAAATCCAAGTCCGCCTAATAAAAAGATACAAACCAAAATGAAATGGTCGTTAAAAACATAGCGCATATATTTCATCATTTTTTTCAAATGGCGTGCTAAACGAATGCCAAAAAATCCAGACATATTACCCCACCTTTTCTTCTTTTGTTAATGCGATATAAATATCGTCTAAAGAAGAACCTGGCAAGCTGAATTCTTCACGTAACTCTTCCATCGAACCAACCGCTCGAACTTCACCATCATGCAAGACAACAAATCGGTCACAATAACGTTCCGCCGTTGCTAAAATGTGAGTCGACATTAAGATAGCCGCTCCTTGATTACGCATCTCATCCATTAATTCTAGTAGAGCGTGAATCGCTAATGGATCCAATCCTAAAAATGGTTCATCAATGATATATAAACTAGGTTCGATCAAAAAGGCGCATAAAACCATGACTTTTTGTTTCATCCCTTTTGAAAAATTGGCGGGAAACCAGTCTAATTTGTTTTCCAATCGGAAAGTTTTTAGTAATGAATCTGCCCGTTTAAATGCTTCTTCGATTGGAATATCATAGGCCATCGCAGTAATTTCGATATGTTCTCTTAACGTTAGTTCTTCATATAAAGAAGGTGTTTCAGGAATATAGCCGATTTTTTTGCGATAGCTTTCGGGTTGTTGTCTCAATGTTTCTCCATCAATTGAAATTTTTCCTTTTTGAGGTGTTAATAAGCCGATCACATTTTTAATTGTAGTGCTTTTCCCAGCACCATTCAATCCGATCAAACCAACCATTTCACCAGATTTCACTTCAAAGTTAATATCTTTTAAGACAGGAATATGACCGTACCCTCCTGTTAAATGTTCAATTACTAAACTCATTGATGTACCTCCAACTATTTTTATCGTGAATCTATTATACCACGAACTTTTTGAAGGTTTCATGAACTTTTCCTCCCAAATAAAATTCAAGGTATGGTAAAGTAAAAGAAACAGTAAAAAGAAAGAAGGGACACCATGACAGATTGCATTTTTTGTAAGATTGTTGATCAGGAAATTCCGAGTTATAAAGTTTATGAAGACGACAAGGTTTACGCCTTTTTAGACATCACACAAGTAACCAAGGGACATACATTACTTGTTCCTAAAGAACATGTAACAGATATCTTTGAATATGAACCAACTTTAGCAGGTGAAGTTTTTGCACGAGTTCCTAAAGTTGCACGTGCGATCGAAAAAGCTTTTCCAGAAATGCAGGGGCTAAATATTATCAATAATAATAAAGAACTCGCCTATCAATCTGTTTTTCACTCTCATATTCATTTGATTCCGCGTTATGGAAAATCAGATGATTTCTCTATCCATTTCGGCAACAACCAAGCAATGTATTCATCAGAAGAAATGCAAGAAATAGCTAAAAAAATTAAAAGACAGGTGGAAAAATAATGGGAAAATTTTCAAAAGGAATTTTATTTGGCGCTGTTGTCGGCGCTGCCAGTGGGTTATTATTTGCACCAAGAAGCGGGAAAGCGACACGTCAAAAGTTTGTTGACGAGTTGGAAGATTGGTCTGATCTGAAAGAAGACTTTACCGAAAAATTAGAACAGGTCAAAGAATCTGCCCAAGCGTTTCAGGCAGCAGCAGATATGTATATCGAACCTTTCATTGAGGGAATCAATCAAGATGTTGAGAACTTTAAATTCCAAGCTGAACCAAGATTAGAGCAAATCCAAGAGCAAGTGGAAAAAATCCAAACTGAATTACCTGAGATGCCGATAGAAGAATAAAAAGTCGAGGATAAAAATGTTTATTCAACGTCTTTATCCTCGTTTTTTCATTTTAATTCAATTAATATTTTTTTTCCAACTAAATTCTTTGTATTTTTTGGCTCCGTTTATGACATAATTTGGACTAATTCTTTTAATATCGTTCATTTTTATAGATTAAAGTGTGTCCTAAATTCGAAAATTGTTTGAAAGTATGATTTACGTATTTCTTTTATGAAACATAGTGTGGTATAGTAATAACCGTGAGAATTAATTTCTACATAATAAAAAATAAAACAAACTTAGGAGTGCTAAAAAGAATGAAGAAAAAATTAATCTTAGCCGCAGCAGGCGTATTTAGTATTTTTGCATTAGCTGCTTGTTCAGGCGGTTCGCAAGACATCGCAACAATGAAAGGTGGAACTATCTCTGTTGATGATTTCTACAATCAAGTGAAGTCCAACCAACAAAGCCAACAAACAGTTCAACAAATGATCATTTTCAAAGTATTTGATCAAAAATATGGTAAAGATGTTTCAGATAAAGATGTTCAAGCACAATTTGATGAAACGAAGAAAAACATTGAATCTCAAGGTGGCGTCTTTGCAGACCAACTAAAACAAGCTGGTCTTACAGAAAAAAGTTATAAAGAACAAATCAAACAAGGTCTTGCTTACAAAGCGGGAATCAAAGCACACATCAAAATTGATGATAAAGATTTAAAAGCTGCTTGGGAAACATTCCATCCAGAAGTAGAAGCACAAATCATCCAAGTTGCGACGGAAGATGAAGCGAAAGAAATCAAAAAACAATTAAATGACGGCGGCGACTTTGCAAAAATCGCTAAAGACAAATCAACAGATGAAGCAACTAAAAAAGACGGTGGCAAAATTAAATTTGACTCTCAAACAGAAACAGTTGCAGAACCAGTAAAAACAGCTGCTTTCAAATTAAAAGATGGTGAAGTTTCAGAACCGATCCAAGCAACAGATTCAACTGGGTACCAATCAACATTCACTATCGTAAAAATGGTGAAAAATAAAGAAAAAGGCAATGATATGGCTCCTTACAAAAAAGAGTTGAAGAAAATTGCTGAAACAACAAAACAAAACGACCAAGAGTTCATCCAAAAAGTGACTTCTGAAGTGTTAACTGCAGCAAATGTTAAAATTAAAGACAAAGCATTTGACCAAGTACTAGCTGGTTTAGTTGAAACAAAAGATTCAGCTAAGAAAGATAAAAAAGAATCATCTTCTAAAGAAAAAGAATCTAAATCAAGTGATTCTGAAAAATCTAAAGATTCTTCAAGCAAAACAGAAGAGTCTTCTAAATAAGCACACAAAAAAAAGAGATGTAATTCATCTCTTTTTTTGTGTGCTATTTTTCATAAACTAATTCAAAAAGTTCATAAACGATCAACATGTCTTCTGAAAAAGTTAATCCATACTTCTCTAACTCGTGCTCGAAAAAAGGTTGATGAACGCTACGCCAATATCTCAACGTTCGATCCCCTTCTCCCTCGAGATACCCATGGACTTCTGATAGTTGAGAATACGGGAGAATGTCGACTACTTTTGTACAAATAATCGCTTGCGCTTGATCATTCCCATCCAATAACACGCTATAGTCACCAGGTTTGGGGAGTTTCGCCTCTCCTAAGTCTAATTCATATAAAAGATGCAGTGACGAGGTCCCCGTCTTTTCTCCTTTAAGGACATGAGCTAACAGCTCATCTGCCATTTTAGGGGAATTACCAAAAGCCCATGCTTCATACTGATCATGTGTAATCGATGATTTATTTTTAAATTGTGACCATAAATTTATCGCTGATTGATTCATACTTTTCTCCTAACAAGATTAAATATCCTTCGGTACATAAAAACTGCGATTATCTAAGCCAAAGATACGATCTGTATATTGTCCTGGTTCAGTTTGACGCACTGAGCCCAACATCATTTGAATCGATGCATCGATATTGTCGATTTGATGTAATACTTCCGCTTCCATGATTCGTGGACGGACGGGTGACCCGTATTCCAATAAACCATGGTGAGCTAAAACCATATGACGCAACACGATTACATCTTCATCATTCTCATCGATTTTCAATGCAATACATGCTTTGGTAATTTCTTCGTCCACAAGAACCAAATGTCCGATCAGATTTCCAGACAATGTATATTCCGTAGTCATCGCACCAGAAAGTTCTTTTACTTTACCTAAATCATGTAAGATGATTCCTGAATAAAGCAGTGCCGCATTTAATTCATTATATTCTTTACAAATAGCTTTACCTAGACGAAGCATAGAAACGGTATGATAAGCTAAACCATTTGCAAAAGCATGGTGATTTCTTTTCGCTGCTGGGTAATCAAAAAATTCTTTTTGATACTGTGTTAGCAAATAGCGTACAATTCGTTGCCAATGTGCATTTGTGATTTCAAATACAGTTTGATTGATTTCTTCAACCATCTCTTCTCGTTTCAATGGCGCTCGTTCCATGTATAAGGTCGGCTGATTTGGTTCATCAGGACGTGCAATCCGCATATGAATAATTTTCACTTGAGGGTTTCCTTGGTACACTTCTCTTTTTCCGTTTAAAAGAATAACATTTCCAGCTGTAAAACGACTGATTTCCTCTTCTGAGGCATCCCAATATTTCCCATCGATCGTGCCTGAAGTATCTTGAAAAGTAAACGCAATAAATTTTTTCCCATTCTTCGCAATACGCACATCAGCATTTTTGATCAAAAGAAATAATTCAAATGTTTCATCTACAGTTAATTCACGGATTTTTTTCATACTTGTGCTCCTTCTAATTCCATAATCGGTTGTTTTAACTCTTTATAATAGCTTACCATTTCTTGGTCAGAAGAAAAACAAATGACTTGCTGGTGCTCAGAAAAGACGGCAAATAATTGTGCTAATTGTTGTTTTCTTTGACTATCATAATGCAGCCAACCATCGTCAATCATGATTGGACATAGATTGCGCTGTTCCTGTAAATAAAGAAATGCAAAACGAACCGCCATGATTACTTGATCTCTTGTACCAGTGGATAGTTCGTGCAACATAAAACGCTGCTGATTTTCATGAATAACAATCAATTGCCCATCGTCTAATTGAAGTCCTTGATAAGCATTTCGTGTCAATAGTTTGAAATAATCAGATGCTTTTTTCAATAAATTAGGTAGCTGTTTTTCTGATAGTTCCGTCAAAAGATCCATCAATAATTGCCCCGCCAATTGATGCGCTGACCACTCTAAAGCCAGCTCTTCAATCTCTGTTTTTAATTCTGCTTGCTCTTGGTATAGTTCATCTAGCGCACCATCTGACAACATTTGCTGCCTCTGATAAAGTATTTTTTGCTCTTTCTCCTGTAATAGTTGAATATCCGTTTCAAGTTCCTTTAGTTTTTGAACCATCTCCGCTTGTTTTTTAGGCAATTGTTGCGGCTCAATTGATTCAGGATATAAACCTACTAACATTTTTGTCAATTCTTGCTGTCGCCTATTGTTTGCATTCGCTTCTTGATACTCTTGGATCTTATTTGGAATCTCGTTGATCGAATCAATCTGAAAACGTTGCAGCAAAAGACTACTTTCGTTGACCACTTGCTGTTGTTTTTCTTTGACTTCTCTAATCGTTTGACGTGTATAAGCATCCGCTTGGTATTCTTGAGCAAAACGAACTTTCTCCATTTTATCAGCAAAATTACTGATCACACGGATTCTTTCAGCTAAAGAAGCACCTGCTATTGGTAATCGTCCCGTGTAACGCTCCGTTTGTTCTGATAATTTTGCCACTTGCTTTTGGTCTTTTTCCAGTTCGTGTTCAAGTTCTTGATTGGTATTAATCAAAATCAAGTAGCGCGTAATATCTGTACGGTAAGTCACCCAAAGCTCCACTTGATCCATTCGCCCTAAATGGTTTTCTTTCACTTTTTGAGCAACAAAACGATCCATTTCTTTTTCCTCTTCACGGATTGTTTTCATTTCAGTTTTTATTTTCAGCAACTGGTCATTTAGATAATCTAATTGCGATAATTTCTCTTGCCATTGTCGTTTTTCGTTTTCATAGGTATCTTTTGGTTGATAAAAAAGAGGCAATAATCCTGCTATCAAAAAGCCTAAGCCTAAAACCAATGTTCCATAACGGATCGGTACTGGTAAAAAGAAACTCAATACGAAAATGATGCCTGCGAAGCCGCAAAATAGAAGATTAACCTTTTTTTTCGTTTGTTGATGATTTTTTCGAAACATTTCTTTATTAATCGATTCAAAAGTACTTAAATTTTCTTCTCTTGTTGCAATTTCTTCTTCTAAGAGCTCTAAATCAGTCTGCGTTGTTTGTAACTTAACTGTTCGGGCAACAATTTGTTCTCTCATCTCATTGACCGCTTGTTCTTCAAAAGATAATTGGGGTGGTGTCTTCTTGTTCCAACCCCATTTCCTTTCCAATGGATACATTTCTTCTTGATTTTGCTGTAGAGATTGTGTCATCCACTTAATCTCAGAAAGTAATTTATCAATATCATATCGTTGATTGAGCAATTGCTGGATCTGCTCTTCTTCTTTTAAGTAAAACTGATACTCATCTGTCTGACCCTCTGTCTCACTTTGCGTAGCAATACTTTGATTTAATCTCATTAGTTCTTCGTTTAAAAAACGATGTTGCTGATAAATCGAAAGCAAGGTTTCTTGTTCTTCGCGATTCAATACAGCTGTCGTTTTTGATTGCTTGATTGATTGCAGTTCTTCATATAGAGGCAAATTCATTACCTGTTTTTCAACCAAGGTTAGTTGGTTTTTGGTTTCTTGCGCAAGTTGACGTTTCGTTGCTACGAATTGCTCTGTAGCACTTAATTCCTTAAGCAGTTGTTGGAACGGTTGCTCTTGCTGCTCTTTATCATTGATTCGTTGTTGTAAGTTTTGATACGCCTCTAGTTTTTGATTTAATGGCGGCTGACTCCCTTTGCCCTTATAAATCGTCTGTGCATTCTTAAAATAGTCTTCACGATTCTCTAACAACTGCTGGCTTCCTGATAACCCTAAAGAAAGTAATGATGTTTGCAATTCTTCTTCACTTAATTTTTCTAACTGACTAAGTTGCTCTTGTTGGAAGGTAAATACAGACTGAAATAATTCCTTCGTTAAGGGATGAATCATTTTTTCCAGCATGGTTTCATCGCCCATCTGGTTATTAAAATAGACTTTGGCTTGCCCCTTGTTTTGCCCTTTAAAACGTTCTACTTGGACTTCTCCATATACTGGATGGAAAAACCACAAACGTCCTCCATAAGCAGCACCGTTTTTGGGTTGGTAATCTTTTTTTCTTTTCCCTTTAGTTGGAAATCCAAATAGCATTGCTTGAATAAACTGATAAATCGTTGATTTCCCCGCTTCATTAGCGCCAAATACTAATTGATTTTTTGGTAAGAACTCTATTTTATGCTGGTGCCATTTGCCGAATCCAACCAATTCTATTGCGATGAGTTTCATAGCTGATCCTCCTGAATAACAAAGTCTTCTTTGATTTTTTGATCGGCCTGCTCAACACTACGCTCACGCCATTCTTCATTTATTGAAACAACTGACGAAAACAATGGGTTTTGCACTAGTTCCTGCAATGTATTTGAAAATATGTCTGGTTGTAAGTAGTTCTTTTCTAATTGACTCAACAACTCTGGTGCAGCAATGATTCTCGCCTTTGTAGCTGCCTCTTCAGTTATTACCTTCATCCGGAATAAAAATAATACGTCATTTGTTTGTTGTAATAATGCGGTTTGAAGATAGTGAAGCAATTCCCCATTCTCATAAGACAAAGTGAATTCCTCACCTAGTTGCTCCGTATCTGTCAATTTAATCTCTTTTAATATTACATGGTATTGATTGGAGGCTTTCTCTGAAAGGAAATTCGTCAGCATGCTCAGAGCTTCCTGCAAATTTCTAGCTTGGTTCAAAGAATACGTTGTCATTTGCCAAACAACCTGAGCTACTGGTTCAAAATGAACTGTCGCATGCCCTGATTCAACTGAAACAATCGCAACTCCTTGCACTGTACGTTCTTTTTTTGTGTGCCCTTGTGGTGTTCCTGGATATACGATCAATGGATCAGCACTTACTACTTGAGGCTGGTGGATATGCCCTAACGCCCAATAATCATATCCTTTAGTCTTCATTTCACTAAATGAAAATGGTGCATAGTTTTGATAGCCATTATTTGTCGTATCGCCATGGTAAATCCCAATATGTATGTCTGTACCTAAATCTTTTGTCGGAAATGCCGAAAGTTTATCTTCATTGATCCAGGGATGTTCATAACTAAAACCTGTTATTGCCACTTTTTCTTGATTTTTCGTCATAAAATAATGCGTCTCGACTTGTTCTTTTTGAAAAAGAAACATATTTTTGGGAAAATCGAACCAATAACGTTCTGCCGCATAATAATCGTGATTACCAAATGACATGATCACAGGAATTCCTTCTCGATCCAGACGTTTCATTTCGTCGATAAAATACGCTTGTGTTCGGATCGATGTTCGACTTTGGTGAAAGGTATCTCCAGCCAAAATAACCGCATCTACTTGATTTTTAATTGCTATATCAACAATCGCTGTGACTACTTTTGGATTAGCCTTCTGTAGTTTTTCTGCGATTTGTTTAGGACTATTTTTTAGGCCTTCAAAAGACCGATCCAGATGTAAATCTGCTGTATGCAATATTTTCATAAGAGCCTCCTGTTTGACCAAATTCTTTTCCTTAATCATATCATTTTATTGAGAAGCGGTCAGTAAAAAGATACGAAAATTTGTTCGTTTTCCATTTTTTTATGACAGTAAAATGAAAGAGGTAGGAATAAGCCTCATTCCCCCTCTATCACATTGCTCAGTTTATCGTAATTTCAATTTGGACAATTTCACTTTGTGTACCAATTCTCATCGGTGGTCCCCAAGTACCAACGCCAGAAGAAACAATGACTTGAGGACTATTCTCGTTTTTACGATAATAGCCATAATCCACTGTAAAATAAGCTTTTGTAACGAAACTAAATGGAAAAATCTGTCCATGATGAGTATGGCCCGAAAGAATCAGCTCATTCCCATGTTCATATTCATCAATATTTGAAGGTTGATGATCTAAAATGATTTTCGGTAACGCATTGCCGACTTTTTTGAATTGATCTTGAATACTCTTTCTGTTCCCATCTTGCGAACCAATGGGCCTGCTATCTTTTCTACCAACAACCAGCAGCTCTTCTCCCACTACTGTCATTTCATCTTCAAGTATTGTGATGTTGGACAATTCAACGAGTGTTTTCATTTTTTCAAAAGTTTCTCCTGCATCGTGGTTGCCCCAACACATATAGGTTCCATAAGTAGATACAAGTCGTTCGAATTGTTTCACCATTCTTTGTGGCTCTTGTAGCGCTTTATAGTTTCCGTCAAATAAATCACCCGCAATAAAAACAATATCGGGATGCAGTTGATTGATTTTAGTGATGATTTTTTCTAGTTTCTTCAGATCATTAACATAGCCTAGATGCACATCACTAATTAATACAGCATTTATTTTTTGAGGCTGATTACTGGTATGCTTGTCGATCGTTACTTGGTAATTCTTTGTGTTTATCTGTTGAGCTTGCCATGTGCCATAGCAAAATAATAGAACGATCAACACTATTGAGCTCAACCAAATAACCAAATCAGTTTTTGTTTGAACTGTAGTGATTTTCTTTGTAATGTTTAAACTCAAATCAGTTAATCCCAAAATAACCAATGATAAAAACCACCATGATAGCCAGTAATGTCCCATTTTACCAACCAATCCACCCACATTAGCATCAAATAATACGAACGTAAGTATTGAGGCTAACGCCAAACATCCAATAATGACCCACAAAATTAATGGGTGTTTGAAAGAAGAAACTTGTTCTAGTATAAAAAGAAATTTTCTACCAATGTAAAAATTCCCTAAAAAGAACAGTAGTCCAACAATCAAAAATGCCAACTTATTCATGAATTTCCTCCATTTTTTGACCAACAACTTGACCAAATTTCACGAGTGTTTCAAGATTATTTTCAGTATTTTTCCAAATTTCAGGATCAATCTTCACTTTGTTTTCTTGAAATAATAGAATCACAGTCGAACCGCCAAATTCAAACCATCCTTTTTTTTCAAAACGCTGACAACTACCTGAAGTTTTTTCATTTTTGATTTTTCCAACCATTAACGCACCCACTTCAATTTGTAGAATTTCACCGAAGTTTTTTGTTTCAATTACGGTTATCTCTCTTGTATTTCTAGAAAATACTGGTTGATTATGAACCGCGATTGGTTGTACGGTATGAAAAACACCAGCTATTTTCTGGTGAGCTGAAATCGTTCCCTCATCAATGAAGTAATAGTGATGATAATCATCGGGTGTTAAACGAAAAATGACAGCACAGCCGCCTTGCCATTTTTCTGCAAGACTCGTGCTATCAAGTAACTCTGAAAGAGTATATTCTGACTGTTTGACTTTAAAGGTCTGTTTTTCGTCAATTGAATGCACCGTGACTTTGCCATCACAAGGCGCACTTAAAGAGCATTCTTCATAAACTAATGCACGTGCAGCAGGTTTAATTTCCCGCATAAAAAAGTGATTGAATGAAGTGTAACTCATCGGCACATACTCTCCCATTTGGAGGTTGTTTTTTTTGATAAACCGATTGATCATTCCTTTTGACAACGAGCTATTTAAATAGAAACCAACAACCTTAGTAAGTTGCGGCTGAATAATCCCTTTCAACAAAATCCGGCCTAACGGATTTTTATATAAAAAATTTAATGACCAACTATCATTTTCAGTGATACGTTTTGTTTTAAATTGTTTCTCCATGTATTTACCCCTTTGACAAATTTAACGAACAAAAAATGCAACCACTGCCCCTACAAAAGCCCCAAAAGCTAATTTTCTAGGATCAACTTTTTTGATTTTCATTTTTGAAATAAATAAGAAACCAATAACTAATAATGCTGCCGGATAGACTAATGTAAAGGCTATATGCAATCGTCCTGCAATAAAAAATAACAATGGAATCAAAGCTGCACTACTCGTGACAGGCAATCCTTCATAATATTCACGATAATTGTCGCACTGCTCTTTTCTCTCCATTTCTGTTACATTATAGTGGGCTAACCGAATTAAAGCTGCTAAAATATAAAATACAAATAATGGCAAATAAATTCCTTGTGTCAAACCAGAAGCATAGCCTAAAACTGTCGGAAAAACCCCAAAACTAATCAAATCAGCCAGTGAATCGATTTGAATCCCGTAGCACATTTCACTCTTAGTACGTTCTTTCGTATTCGCAACAAATCCATCAAACATATCACAAATACCTGAAAATACTAAACATAAAATTGCTTCAGCGATGTGCTGAGTCAGTGCTAAATACATACCAATGATGGAAAAAACTGCATTTCCATACGTTAGAATAACTGTGTAATCATAAATACCAATCATACTTTTTGTTCCCCTATCATTTTTTTGTTTAGTATTACTATAGCATTAAAATAGTGCGCTTTGGGAACCTTTTTAAGCTTTTATCCATTTTTCTGCAGAATATATTAGAATTTCCCTTAGAATAGAGTATGCTAAAAAAGCTTTAAAACAACATATCTGAAACAAAATAAAGAATTTAAATAACGATATAAAAAAAGCAGAAGGTCTATTTCATTCCAATCCCATCAAACTCTAAATGAGATAGAGGATAAGAATTTAATGTGACGGAAGTTTAACATAATAGTTGCTTTTCCATCCCTGTCTATTCAAATTTTAAGGGGCTGAGGTATAACTCTTCGAGTTATACCTCAGCCCCTGTTTTATCTAGTTATTTGAACCTATACGATTTTTATCATCGTTGTTTTAAAGTTTCAACTGCTCTTTTTAGTCGTTATATAGATCACGAATCGGTGTCATAATGATGCGGTTTAAATCATTCACGATTAAGCTAAATGCTTGCTCTTTTTGCATCAATTGGTTGATTACCTCTGCTTGTTGAACTTCAGTAGCTAAAGTTTGTGCTTTTTCAGCATCTTCTTCTGAAAATTCTTCACCGCGCATTTGTTTTTCTTGTAAACCTTGTTGGAAGGTTTGGAATTCTTTGAATAACTTATATGCTTCCTCGTCTGCTTTTACTTCAGCATAGGCTTGTTCCAATGCTTTAAATTCATCCATTTCACGGATTTCGCGTTCTACTTGATTGGCTGTATCATAAATATTGCTCATGTAATCTCCCTCGTTTCTATAAATTCTTCTCTTTGATTGTACCATTCTTTGATTCGTTTTCAAACTGATTATTGTCCTGTCAAACCACCGAAGAAGTCTTTCAAACCAGTTTTAGCATTGTCCCAGCCTTCTTTCAGTTTACCGCCGATATCTTTGGCACCTTCTTTGACTTGACCTCCAATTTCTTTAACACTATCTTTCCAAGCATCGTTAGTTCCAGATGGTGCACCCTCTCCAGCCGGCTGGACGATTCCGCCAGTTGCATAAGCATCTGCTACTGTAAATGGTGTTTGCGCAGTATAAGGTAAAATCCCTTGCGTTTGGCTGCTGAAAACGGTGGAAGCATGTGTAGCACTGCTCCCTTGTAGATAATGACTTTCACTTGTTTGCTCGAAACCTAACCACGTTGCAACCACAACATCTGGTGTATACCCTACAACCCATTGATCATTGGTTTTATCTGTATCAAAGTTTGTCTCAGTTGTTCCTGTTTTTCCAGCCATCACATATCCTGCTGGATCAGCATTCATCCCAGTTCCTGAGCTAAAGACACCTAAAAGCATACTTGTCATTTGATCGGCAGTATCTTTTGTGATGATTTGTTTCGTTTTAGCATTCGTATTATCTTCAATAACTGCTCCTGTTGAATCAACGATTTTTGTGATTAAATGTGCCTCTGATTGAACACCGCCATTCGCAAACGCACTGTAAGCATTCGCCATCGACAACGGAGAAACCCCTGTTTTCAAACCACCAAGTGCTAAACCGTAATATTTATCTTCTTTGGCTAACGGAATCCCGAATTTTTCAGTCTTCTCAAAGCCTTTATCCAATCCAATTTTATGCAATGTCCAAACAGCAGGTAAATTCAAACTTTCACCTAAGGCTTGGTACATTGTTACTTCGCCACTATTTGTTCGACTATAGTTTTCAGCGGGGTAATAATCTTGCGGTTTATCTTCCAAAATACTATCGGGTTTCATACCAGATTCTAAAGCAGGTGTATACACCGAAATAGGTTTCAATGATGACCCTGGCGAACGTTTCGTTTGCGTCGCAAAATTAAAGCCTCGGTATACGTGTTCTCCACGACCACCTACAACACCTTGGACACCACCAGTTTTTGGATCAAGGGCAACGGAACCACTTTGAACCATTGCGCCATCTTCGGCATTTGGTGGGAATAAAGCATCATTGGCATACGTTTGTTCCATTGCTTTTTGATAATTTTGGTCTAATGCAGTATAAATTTTGTAGCCTTTATTCAGTAGATCTTCTTCTTTTAATCCATATTTGTTAACAGCTTCATCAATGACGGCATCGAAGTAATATGGGTATCTGTAATCTGAATTTTGGTCAGAATAATTATCGGCTAGTATACTGCCCATATCCACACCCGCTTGCGCATCCGCTTCACCTTGAGATAATTTGCCATTGTCTACCATCAACTGTAAAACCGTATTACGGCGATTCACGGCATTTTCAACATAGTCAATCGGGTTATAGATACCTGGTCCTTTCAGCATACCAACCAAAGTTGCTGCTTCACCGACTGAAAGTTCACTGGCACTAACACCAAAGTATTTATGTGATGCGTCTTCAATTCCCCAAACCCCGTTACCGAAATATGAATTATTCAGATACATCTCTAGAATCTGTTGTTTATCATATTTTTTCTCGATTTCGATTGCTAAGAATAACTCTCTTGCTTTACGGGTCATCGTTTGTTCTTGTGTAAGGTAGGCATTTTTGGCTAGTTGCTGAGTGATCGTACTACCTCCTCCACCGCCACCGATCATGCCAAAACTTAGTTTTCCGACGACTGCTCGGAAAAGCCCTTTGATATCATACCCATGATGTTTTTCAAAGTTTCGATCTTCCGTCGAGATCAACGCATCTTTAACATAAGGCGAAATTTGATCAATGGTGACAAACGTTCCTTTTTGACCAAATAATTTTCCTGCTTCATCGCCATTTTTATCATAAATAACGGTGGATTCTTCCAGACCTTTTTTTAGTGCCCCTACATTTGCTGATTTAGCTAATGTAAATAAGTAAATACTGGCCACTAAAACTACGACCATCCCTAAAAGTAATATGATTTTGTTGATTTGATATTTTTTCCAAATCCGCTTACGCCAGTGATGAAACCGAATAAGATAAGGTTTCATCACTGCCCAAAAGCGTTGAAAACCAGATTTTATTTTTCCCATAATTGTTTTAAAGTCCATAGTGCTCCCTCTTTATAAAAAAGTTTCTAAGCCATTTTAACATAGTTCATTCTATTTATTCATACGGCTTTAGCATGAATAGTGCACATAGAATTTTGTTTTGCCTATTTTAACACGTTTTTCTTTTATTTTTATGTAGAAAAGGTTAAGAATCCATCAAGAAATCACTGGTTTCCATTACTAAACTACCGATTATAATCAGCGGTTCTTATTTTTATTATAAAAAAGTGCTAATTTAAGAAAGATTTAATCATAAAAAATTCATATTTTCCCTTTATTATACAAGTATACCAACAAACAACCCTAACAAAACACTTTTTCATTTTTTAACTCCTTTTTCCCACTCTTCCCCAAAGAGTGGGTCTCTTTTTATTTTGAGAAAATTTTCAAATAAAATAGAAAACAATGAAACTTATACCTAGATGACCGATAAGAAGCGCTCTAATTGTTATTCTAGATTTTTTTGTGCTACACTTTTTTCAGAATGTAACCGCTTAACAAAAAAATAAAAGAGGAGTGTTTTTATGTCTAAGAAATTAACTTTTTTACTTATTCCAATTTTCTTTTTACTAAGTTTCAGCCTATTACCGACTCAATCTAATGCAGCGCAAGTCAATCAAAAAGACCCTATCATGATGGCCTATTATCGCACTTGGCGAGATGTTACCATGCCTCACGATGCAAATTCAACCTTACCTGATCAAAACGTTACTGCGATGACAGATATTCCAGAAGGCGTAGATATTGTTTCCGTTTTCCATTATGTGAATCCTGGGACCGATCAACAGAAATTTTGGGATACATTGAAAGATACTTATGTGCCTACTTTACACGCTAGAGGAACTCGTGTGATTCGTACGATCGATATTAGAGAAGTGTGGAATGTCCCACATGTCGGTACAACACCAACAACGGCGGAATATGACAAATACGCTCAACAGTTGATCGATACTTATCTGACGCCATGGAACTTAGATGGGTTAGATGTTGACATGGAATCTAGTTTGACTGCTAAACAAGAAGAAATGGCTGTCGGGACTTTCAAAGCCTTGTCTAAAAAATTAGGTCCAAATTCCAATACTGGAAAATTATTGATTTATGATACAAATAAAGATAATCATTCTTTATTTAAAAAAACAGCTTCTTACTTTGATTACTTATTCATCCAAGCTTATGGTCGCTTAGCTACTTCCTTAGATACTACATGGAATACGTATAAAACGTCGATCACACCACAACAGTTTCTTCCAGGAATCTCTTTCCCAGAAGAACAAGATCATAATCGTTGGAATGATACTGTGGAACCTTATGAAACAAGCCGAGCTTATGCCTATGCAAAATGGAATCCAAAAGATGGCCAAAAAGGCGGAATGTTTGTTTATGCCATTGATCGAGATGGGAAACAATTTGGCGATGATACAATCACAAAAACCGATTTCAACTGGACAAAACGCTTGATCAATACGATGAATGGGAACTAATTAAGAGGTTTTGTGTGTAACTTAAACACTTCTTTAGATTTTTTTTACAATTTCAGATAACTTAATACACAAAAAATTCATATTTAATTTGTATTATATATGTATACCAACAAACAACCCTAACAAAACACTTTTTCATTTTTAACTCCTTTCCCACTCTTCCCCAAAGAGTGGGTATTTGCTGTGAATCACTACGATTGGCTTTGCCAGAGTAGATGATGAACAGTACTTGGCGAACGCAGGGAGCGAAGTTTCTTTACTCATGAATCACTATGATTGCCATCGTCCGAGTAGATGATGAACAGTACTTGGCGAACGCAGGGAGCGAAGTTTCTTTACTCATGAATCACTATGATTGCCATCGTCCGAGTAGATGATGGACAGTACTTGGCGAACGCAGGGAGCGAAGTTTCTTTACTCATGAATCACTATGATTGCCATCGTCCGAGTAGATGATGAACAGTACTTGGCGAACTCTGAGAGCGACGCTTCTTTACTCATGAATCACTATGATTGCCATCGCCAGAGTAGATGATGAACAGTACTTGGCGAACTCTGAGAGCGACGTTTCTTTACTCATGAATCACTATGATTGCCATCGCCAGAGTAGATGATGGACAGTACTTGGCGAACGCAGGGAGCGAAGTTTCTTTACTCATGAATCACTATGATTGCCATCGCCAGAGTAGATGATGAACAGTACTTATGAATCACTCCACTTCATTTCGATTGCATCAATCTCTAAGCGCTAAAGCCCTAAGAATTGAAGGACTACGACTACCAAAACATTAAACATACCTAAAACTTTCCTTACTTGTAAATTGCTGTGAATCGTGAAAAAATGGAACTCGATAGCAAGTAGTATAGTTTGATGTGAAATATTAATTCCTTCTGCTAGCCCTTCAAAAAAAACACAACCTCATTCTTCCATCTAACTTTAATTCTACTCAACGGCTTGAACTTCTCCTCCTATTTGTTAAACTAAGAAAGAACGCTATTGAAAAGGTGGAAAACAAATGGAATTATCCATACAGTTACCAAAAAAGTTTAAAGAGCAAACTGTTCGAGAATTACTTGAACAAGAATGGTTAGTTCCTCGCAAAGTACGACACTTTTTACGCACTCGAAAAAACATTTCAATCAATGGTGAGACAGCCTTGTTTCATTTCCCTGTAAAAAGTGGTGATATTGTTACTTTACAGTTTGAACCAGAAGATTATCCAACACCAACGATTCTTTTAGGGAACAAGCTTAATATTGAGGTCTTATTTGAAGATGAACATTTGATTATTTTAAATAAACCAATTGGAATGAAAACTCATCCTAACCAACCTGATGAACAAGATACGCTCCTTAATCATTTAGCAGCTTATTTGTCACCTAAAAACCAAATCCCCTATGTGGTCCATCGACTGGATAAAGAAACCAGCGGCGCAATTTTATTTGCTAAAAATCCCTTTGTATTGCCGATTTTAGGACGATTACTGGAAAGCAAACAAATCTATCGGCGTTATCAAGCAGTGGTTTCAGGTAAGCTAAAAGAGTCTTTGACCATTCGTAAAAAAATTGGGCGTGATCGGCATGATCGTCGAAAACGTGTGGTTGATGAACGACGTGGAGATATGGCTGTGACTCATGTTGACGTTGACTCTTATGTGAAAAAATCAAATCAAACAACCGTTTACTGTGTGTTGGAAACGGGTCGGACACATCAGATTCGCGTCCATTTAAAAAGCATTGGACATCCGATCATTGGTGATCCTTTATATCATCCAAATCCTGTTGGGCGTTTGATGCTTCATGCTTATGAGCTGCACCTAGTCCATCCATTTACTGGAGAGACGATTGTGGCGATTGCTGAGCCAAGTTTGTGGTAAGCTAAAAAGCTAGGAGAGAACTTTTTGTTCTGTCCTAGCTTTTATTATTTCTTTAACATATCATGTAATTTAGCTAAATCCAACTGTTTATACCCTTCAAAGAAACCTGCTAATTCTTCTAAAACCTTTTGATTCATTCCAGCCTGATCATTCTCTACTTGCAACACTAACAGTGGTTCATGCAAACTCATACGCAGTAAAAACCAGCCACTACCATACTCATCATAAACATTGACTCGAATTCCTTCATGATTTTCAGGATCGATTTTCATCCCTCGTTGACTTGTAACAAAACCACTTAAATCTCGAATCACTTGTTCACCATAATCACGAACGTGACTGTCTAAAATTTCAAACCGTAATTCTTGAGTTTCTGCTGGTTGTTTTAATGAACTAATCAACTCACCAAGTGTAGAGCCTTCTTTTTTTAATTTAGGCAACAGCATCAGGATTTTAGCAATAACGTAGGCACCATCATCTAAATAATAGTTTTCTTTAAAAGCTGCGTGTCCGCTTGTTTCAATCGCTAATTGTGTATCGATTCCTTCAGCATTGAGTTCGATCATTTTATTGATTACATTACGATAACCAGAAATATAACGCACTTGTTTGCCGCCAAGGGATTCGATAAACTCTTTCAAATGACTTGACGTTGGTGAGTTTGTCACAATGCTGCTACCTGGATATTCAGCCAAAACGATTGTCGCTAAAACAGCAATCAGATTATTTCGGTTGATCACTTCGCCAGAGGCATCTACAACGGCAGAACGATCCACATCTGTATCAAAAATCACACCTAGATCAGCTTTATTTTTCAAGACTGCTTGCTGAATACTTGTCATGGCTTCTTTATTATCTGGATTTGGAATATGATTTGGGAACATGCCGTCAGGTTCTAAAAATTGTGAACCTGTGATAACCGCTCCAAGTTTTGCTAGGACTTTTTCAGCAAAGAAACCGCCAGCGCCGTTTCCCGCATCCACTATAATATGAAAACCAGATAAAGGTTTTGCTTCTGTTGTTTTCATGCCTTTACGAATTTTATTCGTTAAATCAGCGGAATAATCATCTAAAATCGAAGTTTTGGTTACAGAACCTTTTGCTACAAGTGCAGGTTTGTCTGCGTGTTCTAAGATATAGGCAATATCCGCTTTTTCTGCTCCGCCAGATTTCGTGAATAACTTCAATCCATTAAAATAATAAGGCAAATGACTCGCTGTAATCATAATTGCTGCATCACAATCATATTGCGGAAATTGAGTAGCCATAAACATGGCTGGCGTTGTCGCTAAACTAAAATCTAACACTGCAACATTTTGCTCAACGAAACTGTCGATCAACGCTTGTTTTAATCTATCTGCTGATATACGACTATCATGACCGATACCGATTGTTAATGTTCCTGATTGATGTTTTTCAGCTAAGTTTTTCTCATCACGAAGCCAATGAACCATTCCTACTGCAATTTTCCCGACTTGCGCTGGGGTTAAGTTCGCGATTTTCTCCTCATGATCTACTGCTATCCCTCTTATATCTGACCCGTTTTGTAACGCTTTCAAATCCATGTAACCAAATCTCCCTTCATTTTTTGATTGGTTCTGCTTAATCCATCATCGCTTCAAAACGTTCAACAACAGCGATCGCGTCATCTTCTGAGCGAGCAATGATAATGATTGTATCAACTCCTGCAACAGTCCCTGCAATTTCTTCATAACTGACTTCATCTAAAAAATTAGTAACGACATCTGCTGCACCCATATCTGTGTGAACAATCACCATAAATTGAACACGTTCCATCCGAATCACTGAATCTTTCACGGATTCTTTTAACTTTTCTTCACTGCTGGATGCTTGTTGTTGAGAGAATAAAACATACTTCACGCGACCATCTGAGCCGTGGGTTTTCACGATGCTCATCTCGCGTACATCTCTTGAAACAGTGGCTTGGGTTGCTTTAACGCCAGATTGTTCAAGACGTGCAATCAGATCATCTTGGGTTTCTATTTCATTTTCTGTGATTAGTTGCTTGATCAACCGTTGTCGGTCTGCTTTTTTCATGGTTAGCTACACTTCCTGTTTTGGTTATTTTCTTTATTATAGCGAAAGTCGAGAAAAATTGCATTTCTTTTTGGTAAAAATTACTTTATTTATGAAAAAATAAGAAAATCGTTCACTACAACTTAACTTTACAGCATTCACTTTCCGATTCGTTGACTATTGTGGAAAATAAATTTCTTTTTGGTTTCTGTACTCACTTGGAGACATCCCCATCTCCTTTTTAAACACTTTACTAAAATAATTTCCCGTTGAAAACCCAACTTTTTTTGCCACTTGGCCAATTGCTTCTTCTTCCCATAACAAAGACAGAGACTGAATGATTCGTACTTGCTTTAAATAGTTAATAGGTGATGATTTGTAGACTTCTTCAAACTGACGAATTAATGTATACTTTGACATCATGTATTTTTCAGATAGGAAATCTAAGCTTATATCTTCAAAATAATGGGTATCAATATATTTTTTTACTGCCTGAATTCCATCTGTTTTTTGTTGAATTTCTTTCTGGATTGTTTCCTTAATATCCAAAAAAAGAGCAAATGCCACTTTAGCATTTTGTACCGCACTCAACTCACGATCTTTTAAATCAATCACAACGCTTTTAAGCCTTTCAAGCAAATCCATTGATACTTCTATAACAGAAATCGATGTATCCAACCATTGCGTCATTATAGCTGAAAATTCGATAAATAAAAAACGCCACTCCTCACCAAAATAGCGATAATTGCCAGGTATTTTAGCAAAAAAAGCGTTGTTTTCCCTGAGAGAAATTTTTCTCCCGCCCATTTCTAAGAAACCTTCACCTGTTAACGTCACCTGCAAAACAATCAGCTGTTCTTTTCGAATACGAGCATCCCAATTATAAGTACTACTGCCCTCACCTATACCAACTCCACGAATGATCGGTAAATGTTGATCATCCGTATAATGGAATTTCCGAAAAAAATTCTGCAATTTATTACCCTCCTTGAAATTATTTCGTCTTGTCGATTCCTATTGTACTCGATACTATGTATATAATAAACGGAAAGGAATGATTGACATGACTATCTCTTTCGATAACAAACAAAATGTTTTCCATCTAAGCAACAATACAATCAGTTATATTATAGGTGTCGAAAAAGGAAAATATCTTACCCATAGATATTTTGGTCCTTATTTAAGCAGTTATCATCAAGTCAACCAGTTACAACATATCGATCGCGGTTTTGCTACAAATCCGATCAGTGAAGAACGAACATTTTCTTTAAACACATTGCCTCTTGAAACGAGCACACAAGGAAGTTTGGATTATCGGGTGGGTAATTATCAATTTCGAAATTCAGATGGTTTTCGAATCACGGATTTTGTGTATGATCGTTTTGAAATTTTACAAGGGAAGTCTCCTTTAAAAGAGTTACCTTCATTACGAGGAGAAACACAGCAGACGTTAGAAATCTACCTTATCGATCCTGTCCAATCTCTTGAAATGGTTCTACGGTATACAATTTATGACGATCTCCCAATTATTACGCGCAATGTTGAGTATCGAAATAATGGAGTACAGCCTATTTATTTGGAAAATCCAGGCTCTATGTTGTTAGACTTGCCACGTTCTGATTTTGATCTATTAACACTTAATGGTTCACATACCAATGAAGCAACGATTCATCGGCAGCCACTTCATCCAGGTGTCCAAAAAATAAGCTCGACCAGAGGAACGAGTAGTCCGCAACACCATCCGTTTTTAGGACTTGCCGACCGCTATACAAATGAAGATCAAGGACATGTTTACGGATTTCATTTTATTTACAGCGGGAATTTTGTTGCCCAAGCCGAGGTAGAACAATATGGAAGTACACGTATTCAGATGGGAATCAATCCCGAAACTTTCGAGTGGAAATTGATGCCTGAATCTAGTTTTCAAACACCAGAAGTCGTGCTAAATTTTAGTGAGCAGGGATTTAACCAACTGTCTCAAACATTTCACAAACTGTACCAAACGTATTTAATACCTGAATATTGGCAAGAACAGGAGCGACCAATTCTACTTAATTCATGGGAAGGAAATTATTTTGACTTTACTGAAGAGGACTTAATTAACCAAGCAAAACAGGCACATGATTTAGGGATTGAATTATTTGTTTTAGATGATGGCTGGTTTGGTCAACGAGAAGATGATACTACGTCTTTAGGCGATTGGTTTGTCAATAAAACCAAACTGCCCAATGGCATTGAACATTTTGCAGATATCCTACATCAACAGAATATGAAATTTGGTTTATGGTTTGAACCAGAAATGATTTCTGTGAAAAGTCGTTTATTTGAAGTGCATCCTGAGTGGAGTTTACAAGTACCTGACTATCCTCAAACCCAAGGAAGACAACAACTTGTTTTAAATTTAAGTTTACCCCAAGTTCAAGATTATCTTATTCAGGTATTAAGCGATTATCTTTCTTCAAATAAAATCGATTATGTAAAATGGGATATGAATCGACACTTGACTGAAGTTGGCAGTTTTATTTTACCGAATGATCAACAAAAAGAAGTGAGTCATCGATATGTTTTAGGACTGTATCATATTTTATCTGAAATAACAAAACAATTTCCACACGTATTATTTGAAAATTGTTCGAGCGGAGGTGGACGATTTGATCCTGGGATGGTCGCCTATATGCCTCAAACATGGACAAGTGACAATACGGATGCATTATGTCGGACACAAATCCAATACGGATACAGCTATCTTTATCCACCTATTATGATGGGGGCACATGTTTCAGATATTCCCAACCATCAATTAGGCCGAAATACACCATTAGAAAGCCGATTCCTAATTGCAATGAGTGGGAATTTCGGCTACGAACTAGCCATAGAAAAACAGTCTCCCGAAGTATTAGCAGAAATAAAAGATCAAATTACTTTTTATAAAAAACATCGGAGATTATTGCAATTTGGGCAATTCTATCGAATCAAAGAATTTGATTCCACTTATGCTACAGCTTGGTTATTTAAAAATGAAACAGAGGCATTACTTGTTTACTCCAATGGTCTTGCTGAGCCCGCTCAACCTGTGCAATATGTAAAGACAAACTATTTAGACGCATCTGCACAGTACAAAGACACGGAAACGGGAAACATATACAGCGGTAGTGAATTAAATCATGCCGGACTACTGGTTCCAAGAATAAAAGGCGATTTCCAATGCTTTTACAAACATTGGGCTGTGCTTGAAGAACTAACTAAATAGTCTCTACAATACATTTTCAGAATCAAAACAGCCCAGAAAAATAGGTCAACGTCTACAATAATGTTTTTTACTATCCTTGCAGACATTGACCCTTTTTTCTGAGCTATATACTTTTTCTCTCTTGCTTATTTTAGAGATACTGCATACGCTTCATAAGCTAGCAGTTCGTCTGTAATCTCTTTTTCATAATTATGGATGAGCGTTTCTTTTATCACTCGTGTTTTTCCTAATGCAAAATGTGCTGGCAGATCAGAGAAATTGACGACAACGAGTACTCTTTCACCTTGATACTCGCGAATATAGGCTAAAACTGTTGCATCATTCGTTGGAATATTTTCAAATGTTCCTTCTATAATAATCGGCATTTCTTTACGCAACTGAATCAGTTTTTGATACGTATAAAATAAAGAGTTTGGATCATTTAAGGCTGCTTCCACATTGATTTCATTTGAATTTCCTACTGGAAGCCAAGGAAGCCCTTTTGTGAAACCTGCTTGTTCAGAATTATCCCACTGCATCGGGTGACGTGCATTATCCCGTCCTTTCGCATTGATTGACGCTATGATCTCTTCTTCCGTATAACCAGAATTGATACGTTCATCATACATTCTGCGACTTTCTATATCATCAACCTCGTCAATTGTCTGGATCGGATAATTGATCATGCCGATTTCTTCTCCCTGATAAATATAAGGTGTTCCTTGAAGAAAGTAAAGGTAGATGGCTAGCATTTTCCCACTAATCACTCGATACTTCTCATCATCGCCCCAACGAGAGATAATCCGAGGTAAATCATGATTATTCCAGAACAGCGAGTTCCACCCTTTCCCCGCTAATTCTGTTTGCCATTTAGAAAACACTTGATGCAATTCTTTAGGATCTAATTTTTTGATATCCCATTTTCTTTTGCCTGTTTGTTTATCTAAATTGATGTGTTCAAATTGAAAAACCATTGATAACTCTTCTCGGCTCTCATCAGAATAAAGCTGAGCGATTTCTGGCGTTGCGCCCCACGTTTCACCGACTGTAACTAAGTCATAGTCTCCAAATGTGTTTCGATTCATTTCTTGTAAAAGTTCATGAAGCTTTGGTCCGTTTTTAGTAATCAACTGATCTGGTTCTTTTCCTATCAAATCAATAACGTCTAAACGAAAACCGCCAACGCCTTTTTCAATCCAATAATTCATCATACGATAAATTTCTTGACGCATCACAGGATTTTCCCAATTCAAATCAGGCTGTTCTTTCGCATGTAAATGAAAATAATATTCCCCGAGCGTCGGGACAAAAGTCCACGCAGAACCACCAAAATTTGATTGAAGTTCATTTGGTTTTTCACTTTCGTTTCCTTTTCTCCAGATATAAAAATCATGATATTCACTTGCAGGATTTTGCAGTGCGGACTGAAACCACGGATGTTCTGATGACGTATGATTCACGACCAGATCCATAATAATCTTGATATTTCTTTTTTGTGCTTCAGCAATCAGATTATCCATATCTTCCATGGTGCCATACTCTGAGCCAATTGCTTCATAATCACTGATATCGTAGCCATTATCTTCATTGGGTGATTGATAAACAGGACTGAGCCAAATCGCCTCTATTCCTAGTAAGGCCAGATAATCTAAACGCTGGATAATCCCTTTTATGTCCCCAATACCATCAGCGTTTGTATCTTGAAAACTGCGTGGATAAATTTGATAGATCGTGGCTTTCTTCCACCAATTAGTTTTCATAATGTGCACTTACCGCCAATAGATCTTGGCCTCCATCCACTTTTTGTAGATTGATTGCTTCGACAGCCGCATAGGCATCCGTATTTGTAATAATCATCATTACGGTGCTATCTAAACCAGCTTGTTTAAGCTTCTCTAAATCAACTGCCCCTAAAATATCTCCTTTTTTTACTAATTCACCGTATTTTCTAGTGGTTTCAAAGCCTTCGCCTTTTAATCCAACTGTGTCGATTCCGATATGGATCAATACCTCTGCACCATTCGTTGTTCTAAGTCCATACGCATGTTTCGAATCATATACAACGGTTAATTCTCCAGCAGCAGGTGCATAAATAGTACCTTCTTCTGGAATCACTGCAATCCCTTTTCCCATCATTTCTTGTGCAAATACAGGATCATTTAATTTTTTTAGTGAAATAGGGGTACCACTTACGGGCGATGCTAATACCTCATCTTGAACAGCCGCTACACCTGCTTCAGGATCTTCATTGATTTCAACGGCAACTTCTCCAGCTGCTTCATCATCACCTACAAAAACCTCCATATGACGTTTTCCGTATGCATACGTTGTCACGAATCCTACACAGATACTGATAACGATACCGATCATGAAATAGGAAATTGATTTTGGTGCGATTGAAATAAATCCGATCACACTTGCTGGTCCCATCGCTACTGAAAGTACATGGAAAGCACCGATAAATAAACAGGCTACAGCTGAGGCAATCATGCCACAAATAAATGGAAATTTAAGTTTTAAATTGACTCCGAAAATCGCTGGTTCAGTAATACCTAACATAGCAGAAATACTTGCTGACGTTGCTAAGCTTTTTTGTTTTTTATTTTTCGTTAATAACATGATGGCAAGCGTTGCTGCCCCTTGCCCTACATTGGCCATAGAAGCGACTGGAAAAATAAATGATCCGCCAGTTCGTGCTACGTCTGCTAACAGTGTCGTTTCAATGGCTGGGAAACTTTGATGCAATCCCGTGATAACTATCGGTGAGTAAAATAGACCGAAGACACCTAAGCCGACTGCTCCTGTTGTATCATACAACCAAACAAGCCCATTCGTCAGACCATCTGATACAATTCTCATCATTGGACCCACAACAATAAATGTTAAAAAACCAGTAATAATAATGGCTAGCATTGGTGTAAATGTAAAATCAAACGCGTTGGGAATACGTTTGTGGAAAAATTTTTCTAAAGACGCTAAAATCCACGAAACCGCTAATACAGGCAGTACAGAACCTTGATAGCCGGCTTGCGCAACATCCATTCCGAAAATATGCCAATAAGGCATACTTCCATCTGCGATCGCATTTGCCACACCATAGCCATTAACTAAATCAGGCATCACCATCGCCATCGCCATTGCAGCACCCAAATAAGGATTTCCACCAAAGCGCTTCGTAGCAGAAAAGCCGACCAAGATAGGTAGGAAAGCGAATGGTGCGGAAGCGAGTAGATTGATGATACTCGCAAAGTCTTTTACATTCGGAAATAGTTCTACGACCGATTGAGGACCAAATAAATCCTGAGCAGTCAAGACATTGTTTAATGCCATTAATAGTCCACCCGCGACTAATGCCGGGACAATCGGAACAAAAATATCAGATAATACCTTAATAAATGCCATAATAGGATTATTTTTTTTACCATTTGATGCAACAGCTTTTAGGTCAGCGGTAGACGCTTCTTTCACATTGGTGATTTTTATAAGTTCATCGTATACATTATTTACATCGCCAGCACCTATGATAATTTGGAATTGGTCGTTGGCTTCAAACGTTCCTTTCACAGCGTCGTTATTATCTAAAGCTTTCTGATCCACTTTACTTGAATCCTTTAGAACAAGCCTTAAACGTGTTGCGCAATGTGCGGCAGCCTGAATATTGTCTTTCCCGAGTGCTTCATTGATTTCCTTTGCTACTTTTTTGTAATCCATCTTCTTTCCCCCTAATTGTCATTTAAGCGCTACTGAAATAGAAGAAACTATCTTGTGTTTCAAAAATGTAATCGCTTTTTCACATACAAAGTATGCCACGATTCCAATGGATTGTCAAACGTTTATCAAATTAAACAAACAGACTAAAAGAGACTTATATTAACAAACGAATACATTGTTATACGTTTGACATTTAAACACTAAATAGTTACACTATATGTGAGAATACGCTTACGAGGAGAATATATATGTCCGAAAAAAAAGTTTGGTCTAGAGAAGAACGTTATCAGCCCTATGAAAAATGGGAACCAGAATATCTTGCCTCACTAAAACAGAAAATAGACACGTCAATCTGGCGTTTAGGCTATCATATTCAACCTGCTACAGGTTTATTAAACGACCCAAATGGTTTTTCTTTTTTCAATAATCAGTGGCATGTTTTTTATCAATCTTATCCGATGGGCCCCGTTCACGGTATAAAATCTTGGTATCACATGACCTCTGATAATTTGATTGATTGGAAAGAAGAGGGAACAAAAGTATTCCCAGATAGCTTATACGACAGCCATGGCGTTTATTCAGGAACTGCTCTGCCGATGTCTGATCAGTTATTTCTTGCTTATACAGGTAACGTTCGTGATAGTGATTGGACTCGCCATTCGTATCAATTAGGTGCCTGGATGGATCAATCAGGTAGCATAAAAAAAATCGAAGAGCCGCTGATCGCTGCACCTCCAGCTGGTTATACGTCTGAATTCAGAGACCCTCAAGTCTTTCGTTATAAATCTGGCTATCTAATGACGATCGGAGCGCAAGATGAAGCAGAAAAAGGCAAAATTCTAACCTATCAAAGTTCTGACTTACTTTCTTGGCAATGTGTAGGTGAACTAGGGTTTACTGATAAGGACATGGGATTTATGATCGAATGCCCCAATTTACTTTTAACGGATGAATTCGCTCTGCTTATTTTTTGTCCACAAGGGTTAGATTCTGATGTTTGCCCTTATCAAAATATCTATCCAAATATGTATGTCATTGGCGACTCTTATCAGCTTGAATCAAACCGCTTAACAAACCCTTCTAGCTTGAAAAACTTAGATGAAGGTTTTGACGTTTACGCTACACAAGCATTTAAAGCACCCGACGAGCGCTTATTATCGATCAGCTGGATTGGATTGCCGGAAATTGATTATCCCACTGACCAAGAAGAATGGGCACATTGTTTGAGCATCGTGAAGGAATTGATTGTAGAGGATAAAAAATTATATCAACGTCCTGTTGCAGAGATGAAACAACTACGTATAGACGAAGGAATACATTTTGATAACAGCAAGGATTCTTTTCATGAGACTGCAACAAATCATTATGAATTAGCTCTATCATTTGATTCTCTTGCCACCGGAACCCTTACCTTATATGCAGATAAAGAACAGAATCAAGGATTAACGATTCATTTTGATTCCCAACGTGGTAAAATGACAATAGACCGCAGTCATGCTGGTGTTCCTTTTGGAGAAGATTATGGCGTTGTACGATCATTTTCTATCGAACAAAAACCATTGAATGTACAAATATTTGTCGATTCTTCTGTTGTTGAACTCTTCATCAACGATGGTGAAAAAGTAGCAACCATGCGAGCATTCCCAGAAACAGGTCACACAGGATTTCATTTAACATGTGACGGAGATTATCAAGGACAATTTTGGCAACTGCGGAAAACTAACCAATAAAGGATGGAATTGTATGGTCGTCAAATTAACAGATGTAGCAAAAAAAGCTGGTGTCTCTCCTACGACTGTTTCCCGTGTTATTAATAATTACGGCTCATTAAGCAAAAAAACAATCGATAAGGTAAATCAGGCGATGAAAGAGCTTAATTATCAACCAAACTCGTTAGCTCGTTCGCTGCAAGGAAAACACACACAATTAATCGGGCTTATTTTCCCAACTGTTGCGAATCCATTTTTTGGAGAGTTGGTGGAAAGAATCGAACAAAAACTCTTTGATTTGGGGTATCGCGTCATTTTGTGTGATAGTGCCAATAATAAGGAAAAAGAACGTCATTATATAAATATGCTTGCTGCAAATAAAGTTGATGGTATTATTGCTGGTGCGCACAACTTAGGGATCACAGAATATGAGGATGTTGAACTTCCAATTGTTTCTTTTGACCGCTTTTTAGGGAATACTATTCCTATTATCGGCAGTGATAATTTCCAAGGCGGGTATTTAGCGACTGAGACCTTATACGTTAGAGGAGCCAGAAAAATTGCGATCCTGACAGGTTCACACGAGTCGAACTCCCCAACAAATTTTCGTTTAAACGGGTATTTAAACTTTTTAGAAGAACATGAATTGACCCCTAAAATTTTTCATATTCAAACGACGGCTCGCTCAACAACGCTAAAAAACTTAGAGATCAAGCATATTTTGGAGACTGAAGACATTGACAGTTTATTTTGTACAGATGATCTAACTGCTATCCTTGCCTATAATCAATGCCAGCAATTAAAGATAAATGTTCCTGAACAGCTCAAGATCATTGGCTATGATGGGACAAAATTTGTTCAGAACTATTTTCCCCAATTATCGACGATTGCTCAACCGATGGCTGATTATGCGGATATTTTAGTTGATCTTTTATTGCAGAGGATACAAAATCCTGAAAAAAAATTGGAGAAACATTATCTGTTGCCTGTAAAATTAATTCAGGGGCAGACAACTTGATGGTTTGGGTTGAAGGGGGTTTCTTTTATGTGTTTTGATAAGGTTTTTAATAAAATTAAAGAGCATCAAGTCTGTTTTTCTATTAACAGACTTGATGCTCTTTTTGTATACTTTCATTTCAATCCCTATCACCGTCTCAATTTTCTACTTCACCTGAAGGGTACTCCCCTTAATTTCATACTACTATTTAGTAAAAACTATATTATAAAACCCGAATGAAGAACCACTGTCAGCCAATGATAGTTTTAAAGTCTTTACATTAGTGATGTCGTATTCATAGTGTTGTGAAGTGATATCCGCACGGATATTTTCTTGATGTTTTTTCTCTCCATTGAATTCAATTTTCATTTTACCATTTTCTAAAGAACTAGTGGATTCATCAATTCGACCGACATCAAACTCGACTTTCGTAAATTTGTTATTTGTATTTAATAAGGCAATACGTTCGCTCCAACTATATTCCTTAAATATAAAGCCATCTGCGATCGTTTCTCCTCCAACATGATACTCTTCATCCACATCTTTAAGTGATGTATAATTTTCTCCACCATATAAAATACTGTACTGTTCAGATATCTTTTGTTTTGTAATCTTCTGATCAGACTTTTTCCCGATGTAAATAGTCTTATCTTCCTCATTGTAACTTATTTCTTGTTCAACAAAATTTTTCAATACATCCTCATTAAAGTATAATATATCGTTAACGTCCGCAACTACATTGTTTCCAGCTTCCATTGCCAATCCATCCACTACTAAAGACACCTTAGTTAACTCAGCATAATTTTTCTCTTCTAAAACCTTATTTTTCTTAGAAAGTTTAGTTTGTTCTTGGGTCTGGTTAGCTATTGTCGATTTTAATTCGTTATTATCTTTTTTCAATTTGTCGATTTCTGATATTTTATCCTCATATTCTGGAAAAAAAACAGGTACTTTTTCTTCTGGAACTAAATACGGTAGTGCAGTAATAAAAATACCAACATATGCCACAATTAACGGTGAAAATTCCTTTATTAGATCTGATTTAGTTTGTTCGTGCTGATTTTTCTTTCTTGTGTTTAATCTCCAAAATAAGAACATTGAAATAAAAATCAAAAGTAATATAATTCCTAAAAAAACGACTAAAAAAGTGCTCAATTTATAACTCCCCTTTTTTTTGATAAAATCTTTTCTTATTATACCAAAAATAAACAAAAAGTTATACATTATTACCTAAACATATATTTATAAAGTCTTTAAATAAAAATATTCACACAAACTTACATTCCCCCATTGACTCTCCACTCCACTTAAATTAAAATGGAATGAGATAGAACGAAAAAAATCTAGCTAAACGAACTTCGTTCAGCTAGACAAAATAAAAAGGCACTCTGCAGGAAGATTGGTCGTCATCCCACAGAGCCTTATACAATCAGACGGACTGAATGTACAAGTTGCCCTTAGTCAATTTTCATTGACTGTTTTTATTTTACTCAATATTTCATGAAATTACTAGTGTTTTTTCTGATGTTCTGAGTTTAACGACAAAAACAGGTCAATGCTTCTTAATTGTACTTAGCGCGGTATTGGCAGGTGTCCAATACCGTTTTTTTTCGTTCTATTTTACGGTTGCGCAACTCTTTTTTTAGATTTGAACAATCGTTTTCGAGGAAGTTACCGCAAATCTAACTTCTCTCACCATGCATCACCTGCTGTAATGATCTGTCGATTTTGTGCTAACTTTTGACGGAGCAGGCCTTTTTTATGACAGATCATTGCAGCCATGATACTAACGAGGAAACAGCCGACACCTCAAGATATTAAGCGGTCACTTAGTATTTTGAAGCCAAAAACAATCAGCACAAACTGATAAATCAAGTTGCCTAGGTCAATAATGCGTATAGTTAAGAAAGAATGCTATCTACCAGAATCCGTAGCATTCGATCAGAAGAACATTCTCCACGGCTGACTGTGTGCTCGTTACTATTTTGTAAAATATTTAATACACTATCGATACAATCTTTGATATACTATAACTAGTTGAATAACGGCTGAAGCTCTGAAAAAGGAGTTGATGCCATAAAGATATGTCTTTATCGCTTTTGTCCTGCTTTAATGCATTGGAAAAGCGGTCCTTGAAAGATTTGTTAAAAGATATCGCTTCGAAAATAGTCGTCACGCTTGTGGCATACTATATTGTCGAAGGGATTAAACTTTTTATCACTTTGATTTTTGGGTAAAAAAAGACCACTATCTTCCACGCTAAAGTAAGATAGTGGCAATTCGTCTTATCGAGCTTTAGTCACTATTCAACTAAAGAGTCAGTGTTATCCGCACTGGCTTTTTTGTAATCGTAATGATTATCGATTACCTTCTCTTTAATTATACCTTATAATGTCTCTGAAAAGCAACTTAGCATACTGATTTTTGTAAAATATTTAATACACTATCGGTACAATTTTTGTTATACTATTAAGTATAAGAGGAGGATTGAAATGAATACACACAAACTTATTTATCTTTCAGTTGCAGCTGTTCTGCTTTTAATTTTACTTGCCTTTTCACTACCAAATTCCATACAACTTATGCTAATCGCTGCTTTTCTACTTTTCACATCGTATCTATTACTAGTAAAGAAACAAACTAGTTTACTTTCAATTCCAATATCTACACCAACAAGCGAAACAGGAACAAATATTAATATACTATCTGGAATTTTGGCACTTATAGCGGGAACAATTATTCTAATTGTCGCCTTATATAATTTGCTCTATAATTAATTATATATAGATACAACAAGGAAGATAGCGATTCATCTCCCTCGTTGTATCTGTTCATTTATCAATTGCTATTTTTCCAACATCTTATGCTCCACTAAATAATCATGCGCAACCGTCGCTGGATCTTTTTGCTCCACATTGACCAGGTAATTCATCTCACTCATTTCTTCTTCCGTGATCTTACCAACCAAAGGCTGCAATAGTTCTTTTAATTCTGGATATTTCTCAAGCGTCTCAGCTTTCAGCAATGGTGCTCCTTGATACGGTGGAAATAGTCGTTTATTGTCTTTTAAAATCACCAAATCATACTGCTTCAATTCACTATCTGTCGAATAAGCATCCACCACATTGACATCCCTATTATTGATTGCTTGGTAACGTAATGATGGCTCCATCGACTTCACATCGAAATTCAAATTATACAGTTTTTGTAATCCTTTATAGCCGTCCTCACGATCGATAAATTCTAGCGTAAAACCAGCTTTTAGCTGACTTTCAACTTTTTTCAAATCTTCGATTGTTTTCAATCCATTTTCTTCTGCAAATGATCGTTTAACAGCAACAGCATACGTATTTTCATAACGCATTGGTTCTAGATAATCCATATTTTCTTGTTTTTTGATTTGTTCTCGTGCATATTCGTATACTTCTCTTGGATCATTAGAAGTGTTCTTATTGTCCTTCAAAAAGGTTTCAAGAACGGTTCCAGTAAATTCAGGATAGACATCGATTTCACCAGATTTTAGTGCATTAAATAGGAAACTGGTTTTCCCAAAGTTTGATTTTAGGTTTACGTGGATATCGCTGTTTGCTTCGATCAATTCTTTATACATGTTAATCAAGATATCTGGCTCTGCACCTAATTTTCCTGCTACTGTGATTTCTTTTTGCTCTGCTTCTTGGTGGGTGTAGACAAACGATCCCACTAACAAAGCGAGTAAGACCATAAAGGCTGCTACGATGCGTTTCACTGTGGCTTTTTCCAACAAATGAATCCCAAAGTTAAACAAGACTGCCAAGACAGCGGAGGAAATTGCGCCGATCAAGATTAGATACACGTTGTTTCGGTCGATTCCTAGTAAGATGAACGTTCCAAGGCCTCCCGCACCAATCAAAGCCGCAAGTGTTGCTGTTCCAATGATCATAACGGTTGCTGTGCGAATACCTGAAATAATATAAGGCAAAGCTAACTGCAATTCAAACTTGACTAGTTTTTCTCGCTTGGTCATCCCAAATGCTTCAGCTGCTTCTTCCAATGAAGGATCAATTTCGGTCAAACCTGTATAAGTATTTTGCAAAATCGGAAATAGTGCATAAATCACTAACGCAACAATTGCTGGTGGACTGCCGATACCGATAATCGGGATCAATAACCCTAGCAAAGCAAGTGACGGAATCGTTTGGAAAATCCCAGTGATTTGCAGCACAAATTCAGCCGCTTTTTTATAATTCGTCAGTAGAATCGCAAGCGGGATCGCTAAAAGAATGGCAATCAGTAATGATAGTAACGAGAGTTGAATATGCTCGACAACCGCTTGAATAAAGTCTTCTTTACGAGCAACGAATGTTTCGATCAGTTTTCCCATATTATTGATCACCTTTTTCTATCTTTGTCTCTAAGAAGCGTAAAATCGCGCGATCTGTGATTTCACCGATAGGTCCTTTCTCATCTGCTAGTACAACGGTTTTCCCATCTATAAGTAAACGAATCACTTTAGGTAATGTCGTGTCTAGGTCGACAATTGTTTCGCTGTTGACTTGTCCATCTTCCACAAGCTCTAATGCTAACAAATCAGCTGCACAATAATTTTCTAGATTAGAATGATCTTGTTGGAAAAATTGTGCTACAAAATCGTTAGCGGGATTGCTTCTGATTTGTTCTGGCGTATCTGTTTGTACGATTTTCCCCTCTTTCATGACACAGATTCGATCCCCTAAAAACAATGCCTCATTCATATCATGGGTTACAAAAACAACGGTGCTAGCTAATTCTTTATGCAACTCTTTGATCAATTGTTGTAACTGTCCTTTAGAAATCGGATCTAATGCGCTGAATGGTTCATCCATTAAAATAATATCAGGTTTAGCTGCAATCGCTCGTAAGATGCCGATACGTTGTTGCTCTCCACCAGATAATTCAGCAGGTTTTCGGTGTAGATATTCTTCTGGTGGTAAGCTGACTTTTCTTAGTAATTCTTCGGTTCTTTCCCGTCTTTTCGTTTTGTTCCAGTGCTTCATCTCTGGAATCAATTCGATGTTTTCAGCAACGGTTAAATTTGGGAAAAGCGCAATTTGCTGTAGGACGTAACCAGTCGTTAGGCGTAATTCTTTTAGATTATAATCAATTAGTCTGCGATCATTAAAATAGATATCACCATCCGTTGGTTCGATTAACCGATTGATCATTTTTAAAGTGGTCGTTTTACCACTTCCACTTGGACCTACCAGTACAAAAAATTCACCATCTTCAATTGAGATATCAAAGTCTTCCAAAACTAATTGATCATTGTATTTTTTAGATACGTTTTGAAAATTAATCATCTATTCACCTCATTTTTTCTTGTATGCGTACACTATTTATCTTTAGATAATCTTTCACTATTTTTAAGTATGTTTATAAGTATACTTGAAAACGTTAATTGTATCTAACGACTTGTTTCTATTGTACAGAAAAAAACCTGACAACTGTCTGTCAGGTTTTACCAAAAAAATCTAAAGAAGGAACCTTTACTTTCTACGCTCTTTTAATAAAGAAGAAACATCTTCTCTTATTAAGGATTATTTTGTTGTTTCTATGTAGCCACTACCTTCACTTTTTCAAGTAATTCTTAAAGTTTGCTACACTTATATACAGGCAATGATCATTAATTTTTTTCTACCATATCGCTTTTTCTTTTCCTCTCAAAAATTTTTCTTATGTTGATTGAGATAAACAGGATAAGTAAGCACAGTCCTAGGATAAATAAATATGTTTCCTTTTTTTCGTTTGTCATCGGCAAATCTTCTTTATTTATATTCTCTTGCTGTGTTGTTATTTCATTTTCTGATTTGGCTTGAGATTCTTTTGGCGGTAAAGAATCTCCAAATTTTATCCCTGCTTTAGAGGTACCTTGATTCCCTTCATCTGCTTGTACAACAGATGAAGCATCACTAATTGTTAGCAACAAGATAAAAATTAATCCCACCCATTTCATTCTTGTATTCATCGTTTTCACTCCTAAAGCATGTTACTCAACTTTTTTCTTCTTATTTTTTTTCTGACGAATTTTCATTGCTTTGATCCGCTTTTTTTCTTTTTCGATTCTTTTTTTACGGCGTTTAAAAAACAGAATGAGTGAACTAACACCAAATACAATGAAACAGATACCTAAACCAATCCACAATGTATAATCTCTTGACAACTCAATCGCTTCTTTATTTAATGGTTTTACATCCTTTGCTTTAATTTCAAAATCTTTTTCAAATTTCCACTCATGTTTATGATTATCTTTAGCGGTTATAGAAAGATGGTACGCTCCTGCTTTCAATTCTTGGTCATCCCAATCAACTGTATAATCAAAGTTGGAATTTGGAGCCATACTCATATCACTTTTATTTGTTTCATGTAACACTTCCTGCCCTTTTTTCTTGGAAATTTGAGCATTCACTTCTAATCCACTGATAATGACAGGTTGGGTATTTTGAAGATTCGCTGAAACTGCTGTATGATAATTTTGCAAAGTTGGCGTAATGTCATTTAATTTCAATTCTGGTGTAACCGTATCATCTGTTTCCGTTAGCTTCGTACCGATTACATACGCATACTGATTTTTAATCTGCACGCTTTGATTTTTGTTTTGTTCATCTTCTTTTTGAACCTTTTGAATACGAAATCCACCTAAAATAGTTCCTTGAAAAGGTTCCTTTGGCATTTTTAAATAAAAAACAGCTTTTTTGGTTTCCTTCGGTCCTAACTTATATTCTGTTTCGCCACTTATTAAATCAGTAAATTCATGTTTTAATGAAGAGTCCTTTGTCAGCTCTTTGCTGTAATCAATCACGCCATTTTGGTTTGTAACCGCCGTGTGCGGTATCACTGCTATAGTCGCTGGAACATCTGAACCATTTTTTAGGGTGATGCTGATCTCTTGTTTTTGATCAGGCTTCATCCGTAAATCAAAATAAGTCTGTGACTTATCTATCTGATTTTCTGGAATATTTGCTTCAACCGAAAAGTTCATATCATCAGCAAACACTGTTGTTTGACTGAGAAGCATAACAGCAAAAAAACTTAAGAATAGAAAGACTAAAGAACGTTTTTTCATAATATTCCTCCGATTATAAAGAGAGGGAGGATAAACCCAGTGTTCGTTTTTTCCTCCCGCTAAACCCGAATAAACGGTGTGAAAAGATGCTACCTCTATAAATAATTTGTATCACGCAATCGTAATTTTTTTAGCTAGTAGTCATCGTTACAGCATTTTCTCTTAATTTCTCTTTTTTATTTGTTGCTTATTTTGGTGCGTTTGACAATGTCCAGTTAATTTCAGCTGTATATTCAACATTTGCATCTGCTGAACCTTCTAACACTTTTAATTGGATTTTTTCATTATTACCTTCTTCACCAGTAAAAACATCTAACCATGTTCCACGACCAGCATCTTTTTTAGCTGACATAATGACTTTTGCATCATTGTTGTTAAATACGACATCTTTAGTGAGTGGTTTAGCAGAAACGTTTCCTGAGCGAGTTTTGATTTCGCCATTTTTAAAACTTAATTCTGCACCTTTTAATTGCTTGCCTGCCGTTGTTTTAAACCCTTGTGTTTGAGCTGATAATGCCCAGCCTGCACCTGTTCCTCGTTTATCAGTGACTTGAAAAAAAGGACTCTCATTTGAAGCATTATACACTGTATCACCTGACTCAATATCTTTTTCACCAAATTGAATATTAGAAATATAATCAATTGTTAGCGCCCCTTCATTCCCTGTTCCAGGGTTTTCAGGATCTTCTGAATCAATTGGTAAGGTTGGATCCAATGGTACTTCTGGATCTACTGGATTCACTGGTTTTGTTGGATTATTGTTTGCTTGAAACGTAATATGATTTTTTGATACAGTTCCTTGTGCTGTTGCTGGCGCTTCCGCTGCAAAAGCTGTTAAACCTGTTAGTGAAACGATACTAAATAGTGCTGCTATGCTCAATAATGTTTTGTTTTTCATTGTTTTTTTCTTCCTTTATGATTACTTATTTTGGTGCGTTACTTAAAGTCCAAGTCAGAGTAGCTCCATATTCACCTGCAAAGTTCCCTGCTGGTATCATTAATTGTGTATCCTTTTTATCGTAGCTATCTGCCCAGGTTCCTAGTCCTTTGTCTTTTGCCGCTAACATGATTGTTTGAGGATCTTTATTTACATTTAAGGAAAATGTTTCTGGCGCTACTGAATTATCAATGTTATTTGTTTTGATTTCCCCTTTAGGAATGCTCAATTGCGCTCCTTTTAAAACATGTTTTTCGGTACTACTGAAATCTGAAATAGCTACTTGTAAAGTCCAACCTGCACCTGTTCCTCGTTTATCCGTAACCTGAGCTGTTGGATTTTTCTTTTTCTCTTTATTTGCAGTTAAAATCTTTTCATTAGAAGTCAGTTTGAATGTTCCGAAATCTAGATCTGTTACTGTATCAATTGTTAGAGACCCGGTCTGTCCTGTACCGCCCTCACCTGGATTTTCTGGATCTTCTGGATCAATCGGATTCGTTGACTCACTGTCATCCCCTGGTTCAATTCCAACTTTAATGTGCGAACTTGCCTTTTTTTCTTCGACTTCTACTTCACCTTCTGCAAAGGCAGTAGCAGTTCCTACAACATTTAAACTAATAATTGCTAGTAATGATAGAATACTTAATTTTTTCATTTTTTATCTTCCCTCTCTTTTTAGGTTATGCTTTTGGCGCATCTAGCATAGTCCACGTTAATGTTGAAACGTATTCTCCAGCAAAATTCCCTGCTGGTACTTTTACTGTTAATTTAGACGCATCAAACAACTCTTCCCATGTCCCCATACCTGCTTTTGCTTTGGCATCCATGACAATTTCTGTTGAGGCTTTATCTGTAGCCAATTGAATCTCTCTTGGATCTGGATTTGAGGAGACATTTCCCGCAGTTGTTTTCATTTCTCCAACTGGCAAGGTTAAGACCGCACCTTTCAGTGTTTTTTTATTATCAGTTACATCGGTAAATTGGGAGGATGTGACTTGCAAGGACCACCCTTTCCCTTCACCACGATTATCCGTTACTTGGACGTTAGGGTCGATACTTGTCGTTGTATAGATGGTCTCGCCCCCTTCTAATTGGTGTTCGCCAAACTCTAATGGTGTTACATTATCAATCGTTAATGCACCGATATTTCCAGTAGATCCGTCTGGCTCACTTGGGTCAAGAGGCGTTGTTGGATCTGTCGGATTATCGCCAGGCGTTAACGTCATATGAGCTTGTGATTTTGCCCCTTTTCCGTCCTCTGTTCCTGTCACTTCTTCCCAAGGACCAGTTTCTGCAAAAGCTTGCGCAGCACCTGCAAAAAGACCTGTTATTAACAATAAACTTAAAGTCGTTTTTTTCATTTCGTTTCCTTCTTTCTAAAAAAATATATATATGCAAAACAAGAGCAAAGTAACGCGTTTATCCTTTATTCTTGTATTACAAACAAATGTTAAACACATTGGTTTTATTTAGGAGGGAGCGTCGACCAGCAACCACTCAACATCAGCGTTGTAGGTTCCTTTTTTCATATCTGGATAGACAGTCAGTTGAATACCTTGACCAACTGGGAAAAGATATTCAGATGTTTGCTTGGTGTTATCTTTCCCAGTGTCTCCTTTTCCGACAACAATTGCTTCGCCTTCTATTAACGGCTGTTTCCCTTGTTTACTATTGACAAAACTCAAGCTATCTTCATAGGTTTTTCCATTTCCAGATAATGATTGCGTCATTGTTAAATAAAGATTATATTTACGATTTGAACCTCTCAAATCGCTAACTTCAATTTTATAAGGTTCTTTATTTTGAACTTGCTTAATAGCGCTAGGTATTTTTTCTAAACCAAATTCTATATTTGTCGGCGTTTGTTTAAACGATAGATCTCCAGCATAATAAATATTTAGAGGGATATGATTCGTTTCGCTACCTGTTTCATCTATAGCATAGATCTCTACAGGTGTGGTTTTCCCTGGTTCTAACCCTTTTAAGCGGTAGTCTTTATCTACTAGCCAATCAACTAAACCTGCGCTTATTTTGTCTGACTTACCAATAATTTCATCTCTATCTAAAAATTTCATATGGACATTAAATGAAGTATCGGCATCTAATAAAATCTTTCCATCTAGCTTCAATTTACCATCTTTCGCTTGAACCATTATTTCTTCCGGATGTCCATTGATAGACAATTCTGGCAGCTTATATTTTCTATAATTTAACTGGATCGTCTCTTTTGTATATTTATTTTGATAATCAGAAAGGGAACTTTCAGATGAAACAAATTCATGTTGTTTCACTTTGACATTATCGATATATTCTTTTGTTAAATCGTTTGTTTGTGTGATATAGGTGTCATGCTCTTTTTTCAACAAGACATTTCCTTGTTCATCTTGATAAATGAGCTGCGTTTTACTCTTAAAGTTGATGGGCGTTCTGGTCTCTATTTGAATGGGTTGTTGATTATCTAACGTAAATTGAACTAAATTTTCATTCAGATAGTAGCCTTCTTTGTCTAATTCTGATAACTTGATTTCTTTCTCATAATCAATTTTGTAATCAATACGAAATTGGTAGAGGTGATTATAGAAATCTTCGCTAGTCAATGTGTCTGCTTTAGGTGTAATACGTATAAGCTTTTCTTCTTTTACAATGTCAAACAGGTCACTCTGCTCCTGATCATCCTCATCTGTTATTTTCAGTTGATCAAAATAAAGTAGCTCTTTATTGGATAAGTGAATGACCCATTCCAGTTTACTTTTCCTACCAATAGGAGGTTCGTACGGAATAATTTGATTAAATTGGTTGTATAAATTCGTTTGTTCTTCTATTTTCTCAAATGTTTTCCTTACAGCTTTAGGATCTGGTATATCAACAATGGATTTCGTATTTTGTTTATAATCCAAAGAAGAGTAATCAGTATCATTATTTTCTAAGAAAAAATCTAACTTATTCGTTTTTTTATAAGTCATGGTAAATTCATGTTTGTCATCAAATCCACTTGTGTTAGATTTTAAATACACAACATCTCCAAATTGCCAGTATTTTATATCGGAAGGCTTTGTCGAATAAAGGTTCTTGATTGTTGAGGCGTTTAATCCTAGGTTTTTTGAAACATTTAACCCCACAAAGGTCATATAACCACTAACTTCTATCGGATTTAGCTGTTCATCTACAAATTCATAGCTGATATTATTGCTAATTTTCCCATGTAACACCCAACGTAAAAAAAGATTTTTTTTGATGGTCAATTCGCTGGATAGCCCTATATCTTCAAATGTTTTCATATTACTCTTCACATATAAAGATATCCATTGCCCTTCATAATATCCGACATTTTTAATAAGAATGGTCCCTTTTTCATCAAAATCTACAACAAATCCATCATTATGCTTACTAATCTTGGGATTTCCATCAATTGCGTCTACTTCTATTTTGTTACTGTATAAAAAAGTGAAATAGTTTTCCTTAGGTATATTTTCAACAACGCTTTCCTTCCAGTTAGGAAAATCGGTTAAACTATTAAATTCTTTCGTTGTGATCTCCACCTGTCCGTAATCAAAACTTGATTCATCTGGGTCATTATTGATACCTCTCCAGTTAAGTTGCTTAGCATCAGAAAACATGGCTCCTAACTCTTGTTTACTTGTCCAACCACCCATGTAAGAACCGTAATAAGTATACTCACTTGAAAAAGTGTCATCATACTGAATATTGGTTTTGGCAGGACTGAATATTTTATCTATTTGCTCTTTTTTGAAAGCAACTGTTTTGGCTGTGTTTATCCCTCTAAAATAAGTGTAGCCACTTACTTTCAAGGGTTTGTGATTCTGATCGAAAAATTCATATTGAATATCTAGGTTCGCTTTACCTCCTAAAGTCCATCTCATAAATTGCTCCGAGCCAAAATCCAATGTTGCTGATCCTTTAATTGCTGAGATAGTAACTTTTAAATTGACATCCACTGGTCCATACATCCCTGCATGAGTTAGCATAAATGATTGTTCCCCAGTTTCTCCTTCACTGATTATTACTTTTTTATCCTTGCTCGTAACATTTTTTAACTCTGTCGCTGTAATTTGTTTATTATAGACAAATCGAAAGCTTTGATCTGGTGTTATTTGAAGATTTTTAATATCACTCCAAATAGGTGATCGTATGATGGAAGTGTTTAGCTCAAGACCTTTCGTTATTCCTTCACTCAGATTTTGAACTTGAAGTTTATTTGATTGACTGCCATCCTCAGCATATGCTTGTACTTCTCCTGGCTGAGCCCCTCCTATATTTTGAAGGTATAGATGAATCGGATTCTCTTTATTGCCTTTTGTTAATAACGTAATATTTACGCCTGATGGCTGTTCTTGAATTTTTTCTATTGTGTCCAGATTTTCAAGAATCATCTTTTCCTTATCTACTTTTAAATTCTTAGACAACTGAATATTTACATTCTCTTGTTGTTCTTGCACTGACAAATCAATTAAAAAACTTTGAGAGTTAGACATTTTTTTCTGTGTCAGATGTAGCTTATTATCGCTGGCAAAACTTGTCTGACTCCCGAATAGTAGAGTCGCTATCCCAACTAGAAAAAGGAACACACGACTCATTTTCAAATAATCATTCACTTGGAAGATCCTCCTATTCTAAAATTTTGCTCATTTGATTGCATATCGTTATAAATACCCCTCTCACTGAACACCTTTTCCTCTCTTCTACTTAAAATACGCCACCATTTATTTTCATTTATCGTACTATTTTTTCTTAAATAGCATCCCTGTTTTATTTTTCAAATTATAGATTTTTATGATTCAAGAAATAAATAAAATTGATTATTTTTTATTTTTATTTATAATAACATTTAATAATTTAAAAATAACTACACTTTTTTGGTCTACCCCTAGACCTTTGAAGGGTATATCACAAGGAGTTTTTCAATGTATTCAAAATTACTTCCCAAATCAAAACAAAGCGAATTGATTGTATTATACGCGCTGATTCGCCGACGGTCTTCTCTAAAAAAATTGTCTAAAGATCTAGATATTCCTTCTTCGACAATAAAAAAATACTTAAAAAAAATGAATCAGTCTATTGAACTACACTTTCACATAGCTGATTTTGTCCAAGCTAGTGTTAGCGGGGACTATTACGTTAACCCTGAATTTGAAGCTGAATCCATTACTCTATTTCATCGTTTGAAACTAATTTATCTTAAAGAGTCCGTAGCCTTTTCTTTGTTATTGCTACTGACTACAACATATCGATATTCTGAATACGAAATCCTCGATATGTTGTTTATTTCACATTCTTATTTAAAAAAACTAATTCAAACAATCAATCAACAATTAGCAAAATTTTCAATTCAAATCACCTTATCTGACAAACAACTTTTTTTAACTGGAAATGAGTTATCTGTTAGATTATTTAGTTTTCTTTTATTATCTGATTCTTATCAAAACTTGGAGTGGCCTTTCCAACATATTTCAAAAAAACAAATTAAACAGTCCCTTACAGATGATGTGCTACGTGAGTCAGCTAAAAAATCTGAAACAAAAAAAACGCTCTTTTATTTTTTCATCGCCATTATCACTCTACGCACTCAAAATAACTGTCACTTGCCACCACTTTCAGAAGAAACAGAGCACCTTTTTGAAATGATTTATAAAAGCAAAAACGTTGCTCGGATTTTTAACCACCTTTCTCTTGGAGAGATGAAACCAACCATAAAAAAAAATGAAATTCTTTATTTTAATTTTTTATCAAGTCTCTTTATTCCTGATATTATCGAACCGAATAAAAAAATAGAGCTGGGATACCTCTTTATCCAAAATAACTCTTTTCCTACAAATTTTTCTAAAGTGTTACTTAAACGTCTAAAATATACATTTAAAGGCAACTATACTGGTGACATTCAAGCCACTTTTACTTATTTTTTCACCTTGCTTTGTTTATTTCTCCAATTAGTTAACATACGAGCACCCTATTTTTTAAACTTACAATTTCCACCTTTATCTTACAATCTTAATAGTCGCACTAAGACTATAGTACAAATACAGAATCTGTATAGCGATTTGATTACACAAAAAAAGTTTGTTCACTACTATGAAACATTTTCTCTGGTTTCTACCAAGCATTATTTTTGTAGCTTAATCTATGCATTAGTACAAATGACTAGAACGCCAAATTTGCAAATTTATTTACAATTAACTAAAAATTTTACAGACATTCCTTATGTTACTCAGCAATTATCAATACTTTTCAACCCGGAAATCGTCACAATAACCACGGATATACGAACAGCTAATCTAGTTATTTCTGACACCTTAGAGCCTTCGTCAAATGACCAGCCTGTATTTTTTATAGATTCACTAAGAGATTATGCACAATGGCAATCTTTGGTAGAGATGATTCACCAGCTACTAGTCAAACAATTATTTGATAAGTAACTAATTTACCGAGCAAACCTTATCTTTGTAAACATAAATGACGTGAATAAGCTGCTAGTTGTTTTTCTTTGTACATCTAATAGCAAATCAGGATACTGAAAAGATTGGGCAAAAAAACTGCTAAAGTACAGTTCGGTTACCTCAAATTCTAAGGGCGAAAGTATCAAGATTTTATAGTTAAAAAAATAAGCTGAACTTCTGGAAAATAATTTTCCTAAAGTCCAGCTTATTTCTCATGTCTAACTATTTCTGGTTTAATCGCTCATTTAATGATGCGCTTATTTAAGACCCACTCTTAACTAATTTAATTTGGTACATTCTGCAGCGTCCAAGTCAGCTTCCCTTGATAGGCACCTTTATACGCACCACTTGGAACAGTCAGTTGAACACCTTTTTTCCTAGTAAGTCCTTCTTCTGTTGTTGCTTCTTCTGTATAGGATTCGAATATATCTGCAAATCGGCCTTTGCCTTTACCTTGGGCTGCACTAAAGACTGATCCTGTTGCGCCTTCTTTAGTCACGGTCACCGAATGTCCAATCGCGTCTTTGGTTTCTACTCCACCAGATTTTACTTTTTCAGTTGGAATATACAATTCCCAGCCTTTTAGTTCTTTCCCCTCAGTTGTTTGCAAGGGTGTTGTCATGGCTACTTTCACATTCCACCCCTTGGCAGTTCCGGACATATCTGCCACTTCAATTCCTGAACTATAGCCTTTTGCACCTTCTGAGGGTTCAGGTGTTAATTTATCCAACTTGATTGCTCGCGTTGTTCCGATTGGAACATGTGGGAATTTAAAGTCAGAAACGGCCCGAATCGTAAATTCATCTGTTTGCGGTTCTTTGTCTGAAATTAGCTCTTCTGTCGGGCCCATAAATTGATAAAGGATAGTTTTTCCCTCGTTCATTATGATTACTTCTGGTTTCGGTTTTTTTAATAGATTGTATTCTTGTTTTTTTAATGTTTGAATCGCGCTTGTAATCTGCTCTTCCTTCGTTAAATCAACCGATTCATTTGGTTCCTTGAACATTGTCAACGTTTTATGGATCGCCCGGCCATTTTCATCTTGGAATAGAACGCTTAAAGGCATGAGCTCACTCACATTAATTGTAGGTGCAGCTTCAAATGATGTATCATGAAAAGTCAATTTTTGGCTAGGGTTACTATTCCCTGTATCATTGTTCGTTATCGGTGGATTCACTACTCCTGCTTTTAATGCTGACCCTTCATGGTCTCTTGCAAAGAGTTGAATCTCATCTCCTTTTTTTAACGTTATAGCTTCCAGAGACAGCTCAAAGTTCCCCATTTCATCAACAACTACATTAGATGTATCCAGAGGTTGTCCGTTTAATGTAGCCGTAATTTCTACCGTTCTATCTTCCACATGCCCTTTGATACTTGTGGCTTGATTGTTAATCGCATTACTTTCGACCGTAACAGGCTTTGGAGGTATGATTTGGAATGGTTCGACTGTTTTTGTTAAAATTTGATTATCAAATCCTGGCGTTAGTTCTCCACTTGTTAAGTTTACTTTTGTAATAGTGACTTTATCTCCAACTTCAAAGTATTTCCCTGTATCAATTTCAAAAAGTCCTCCTTGAGGTTTCTCTCCATAAATACTGATACCAGGTTTCGCTTTACTATCCCCTACTGATTTCACTTTTTCATAGACTTCTTTTTCCCCATCTGCTCTCTGTACTTCTACAGTAGCTTCTACTTCATTATCCCAGGCTGGCCGTGTACGGTTAAGTCCTACTGGTACACTCAATCGACCATGAATTTTTTTGTCTGCAGTCGTTGGTACTCTAAGCGTATCTGCAATCGCCCAACGTGCGTTATTACTACTTAATCGAGTATAGTTCGTTAATCCTTGTGTGCCAATCGTATTGGTATTGAAATCACCTGGTCTATTTGTCGTACCAAGCGTATCAAAGTTAGAGCCTTTGAACGCATAATTTAAATCAATAAAATTCAAGTCTGGATCTTGCTCTACTCCAGTTCCTTTCTTCCATAAAGATAAGTCACTCTTAGTAGCTGTTAATGTTGAGCTACTATTCACTGTGAAGATATTCCCACCATTTCCTCGAGTATTCGTAAAGTCCATGAATAATGGTTTATCAAATACAACATCTAAACGATTTGATGTTCTAAAAATCCCTGTATTTGTCGTAGCGGTCTTCCCTCTAGCTTCAAAGTAACCACCATTTGAAGCAGTAATTAAGCCTGGTTGATCATGCATATCAATTGCTGGACCTGAATTAGCAGCAATTCTTACTTCTGAACCTTGTCCAGTTACATTAAATTCATTTCTATCTCCAGTGACATCCGTGGCCTTCGTATAGTGAACCCCTTGATTTCCTTCCGCTGTTCCACCATCATTAGGAGTGCCTTTTCCAGGATTATTTATCGAGAACTTCCCATTATTTTTTACATTCACTTGGTTTCCATGACCAAACAATCTAACCCCAGCAGCACTTCCACCGCTTTTTTCAATGTTCATTTCCGCATTATCAATATTAAATAGATAATGGCCATTTTGACTGCTTCCATAACCACTTCTCATAAATCTTAAGGTTGCATTTGCATTGTTAACATAGCCATCCGTTGGCCCTGACGTAAGGTTTATCTTAGCACCTGAGGATAGATTAAATACGCCATAACTTGACTGCATGACCATTGCACTTGATAAATTAGACTTCAAATTTACTTCTGCCTGATCCTCTACCGTAATAGCTGCACCTGTAGATAGTCTCTCAGCATCAAGATTTCCTAAGTAAATCGTGCCAGCCCCATCTACGAATCTTTGACGATTGCTTTCAGACACAAACGATGTTCCCACTCCAGAAACAGTTAACTGTGGTTGATTTCCAAGCAAGCGGATGCTATCTGTATCGCCAACTTTACTGTTCATTTTTGATCCGCCAGTGACTGATAATTTAGCACCCGTTCCATCCAGTTGAATGGTTGGAGAGGTTAATCCATTCAACTTCACAGTGCTATTCTTTTCTATCATCATATTTGGTGCATTTCCAACCATGTAAATTCCGCCAGCTGCCATCCCCCCAGTTTGTGAGGTACTTTCCTGATTAAATTCACTTTCAGATACAGTAAACTGGGTATTACTTCCTTTCATCCACAAAGAACTTATACCCGAATTTTTTAAAGTAGTCTTACTCCCAGTTGTCACATTAACCATTGGAAGAGTGCCTTCTAAATAAATATTTGATCCAGCGTCCCCTCCATTACGTTGCATATTCAACTCACTAGAATTGGTTACATTAATTGCCGTTTTATGTATAGATAAAGTCCCCTTTCCATACAAGTTGATACTTGATCCTGCCGTGTTGGTATTATGTTGGACATTGATTCTACTATTCTGTGAAACATTAATTTGAGGTGACAATGCAGTAACATCTATTACTTTTTCTCCTGTCCCTTCAAAATCTATTTGACTTCCTCCAGTCGCCTTAATTATTGTATCCTTTCCGTTGCCTACAACAACATTAGGCCCAAGGTTCGTTTTCACATTCAACGTTGACTTATTGGTAGCACTAACGCTTGTACTATATATTTCTCCTGGAAGATTGATCCCCATACGACTACCTGTTCCAGAAATAGATACTTTACTGTTGCCACTCACAAATAAACCACTGGAATCGATAGGATTAGTATCAAAGTCTACAACAGGCACTGAAGTTGACGTATCTGATGCTAAAGCATTGACTTCTAAAGAGGAGTCAGTTTTTACGTTGATATATCTCAGCCCTCTTAGAGGTGATTGAGGGGTGCCACTTTGTTTTGTATTGATAATCATCTTTGAATTTTCTGTGATGTTCAAATCGTATGACAATGCGTTAATGCCTTCATTTTTTTTTATTATTGTGATGTCAGGCTGCTCTATATAAACTTCTGCACCACCTTTAAGTGTCATACTTGTCATTGCAAATAAATAGGATTTAGCACTGGTAGACTTAAATTCATTCTTTCCACCAGTAAAAACAACATGTGAAGAACCTAAATCAGTGATATTTCCCTTGTTGTTTGCTGTCTCACTTACATTTTCCATTTCCATATAGCTTTTAGAAAAAGAAGAAGAATAAGAAGGATACTTAAACATTGCCCCGTTAGAATTAGAACCTAGTTTCATATTTTCCAACCTAAAGGTATGCTTCCCGTAACCTACCTCCCAAGAAGCGCTTCCTGTCATTTGCAAAGCAAAACCATTTCCTCTAATAACCAGATCTCTACTTATGGCTTTAGGTCTAACAGTGTAATCCATAGTTATATTATTTAGCATTTCGATTTGTGACACCTTATCATTGTTTATCGCATCTCTCATTGCCTCTCTAGTAGAAACTTGCCTAGTTTCACCTTCAAATGTTGCTCTACTTGTTCCTGTGCTTCTATGTACTTGTGTCTGCTGCTCAGGTTCATTTTCAGCTTTGATACTTGTATTATTCAAATAAAAATAACCTATCATCGCTATTCCTACAAGGAAGACACTTAAAATTCGAAAAAATTTTTTCATTAATTTTGCACATCCTTCTTTCTTTTAACTATTTAGTGGAGAGATAGAAGAAATCCAGTATTCTCTCATACGACTTTTTAGAAACGTTTCTTATTTTTAACCATCTCAACTTCTGTAAGTCAAGATATCATTATTCATGATACCTTGATTTCTAAATATAAAAAACAACAAGTAAGCGCTTTCCAGAAACATATAAGTATGTGATCTCTAACATTTTTATGTAATTATAGCTTTAGCATTTTTTTCACCTACAATCTCCCCAAAAAGGCCATTGACTGAATATATTTGTTCTTTACACCCAAAATAAGGGAGAACATCACTAGTGATATTCTCCCTTATTTTTAATGTAATCAATTTTATTTATAAAGATTAACTGAAAAATAGTCCAGACAATCTTTGATGTTTACTATTTAGCCAAACGATAAATCGCATCCGCGTAAATTGCTGTTGCACGGAATAAATCATCCAATGCCATAAACTCATTCGCTTGATGCATAGTATCCGTATAGCCTGGGAACATCGCACCATATGCGACACCACGTTTTAGTAAACGTCCGTAAGTTCCGCCACCAATGATTTGTTCATGGCCTTTTTGACCAGTATGATCTTCGTAAACCTGTAATAATGTTTCAACCAATGGATCATCCGCCGGCACATAATGTGGTTCTTGGTTGCGTCCACCTTGTGTGGCAGTTACATTTTCTCCCACTGTTTTTTGCACTTTTTCTTGTAATTCTTCGGCTGAAGTTCCTTTTGGATAGCGGAAGTTTAATGTCACTAAGCTATTTTCTGGATTGGCAGGATCAAAATTAACAATACCAGCATTCATTGTTAACTTGCCCATTTTTTCATCTTCGAATGCAGTTCCTAATTTTTCACCGTAGAAATCTTCGTGAACGAATTCTGCTAATGTATTGATGAAGCTATATGCCCCTTCAGCAAAGCTGTAATTATTTAAGAAAGTTGCTAAGAATGTAGCAGCATTAATTCCTGATTGCGGACTAGCACCATGTGCGCCTTTCCCAACAACATGGAATGTAACTGTTTGATCTGAAAGTTCCGCATGTCCTGAAATTTTTTGTTCTTCTTTAATAAATGTTTCAAATGATGCTGTTAAAGATGCTGCATCATCTGCTGAAGCAGCTGTTACGATTGCCGTTGCAGTTCCAGGAACCATATTTTCACGTAAACCAGATTTAAAGCTAATCAATTGATAGTCCACGCCGTTTCCACCTTTGAAAGTCAAGCGGATTGTTACGTTTCCTTTTTCACCATTGATGATTGGAAATTCTGCATCTGGTGAGAAGCCAAAGTCAGGTTTTTCTTCGTGTTTGAAGTAATAATCCATATCTCCCCAGCCGCTTTCTTCGTCACTACCAACAACAAAGCGAACTTTTTTAGATAATGGTACTCCTAAATCTTTGATGATTCTTAATGCATAATAAGCGGCCATACTTGGGCCTTTATCATCACTTGAACCACGTGCAAAGATTTTACCATCCTTGATGACAGGTTCATACGGATCTGTATCCCAACCGTCACCAGCAGGTACTACGTCCATATGCCCGAAAATCCCTAAGGTTTCATCACCTTCACCATATTCGATATGTCCAGCATAGTTATCCACATTTTTCACGACAAAACCATCACGTTCGCCATACGCTAACATATGTTTTAAGCCCGCTACAGGTCCTGGTCCAAAGGGTGCATCTGATGTTACTTTTGAGTCATCACGCTCACTATTGATACGTAATAAATTTTGTAAATCTTCTAATAGCGCATCTTTACGTGCGTCTACTTCTTTTTGCCAATCAATTGTCATTTTTTAGTCACTCCAATTCATTATTCTACCTTCCCATCATACCACTAACTGACTTAAAAGAAAAAGGCAGGAACAGTTTTTTCCGTAATATTTTGCGCTTCAATCAAAACAGATTTATACTGAAGCTAAATCACTAAAGGAGGTGCCTTAGTTGGAAGAACTCTCACAAGAATTCCTGACTACTGTAATCCAACCTCGTCCGCACCATTCTCATAAAGGAACCTTCGGACGCTCTGTTTTAATTGGTGGAAATGAGACTTATGGCGGGGCAATCATCATGAGTGCAGAAGCTTGTCTCAAATCAGGGTCTGGTTTAACTTCTGTCATTACGGCAGAGAAAAATCATGCAGCTCTCCATGCTCGTTTACCTGAGGCGATGGTGTTGGATTGGGTACTCACGCAAGAATTCAATGATTTGGTCGATACAGCGGATGTGCTTTTGATTGGACCTGGGTTGGGTTTGTCTGCTCACAGTGAGCAGCTTTTAGAAACAGTTTTACAGAGGCAAAAACCTGAACAATGGCTCGTGCTCGACGGTTCTGCTATTACTTTGTTTGCTCAAAATCATTACGCTTTACCTTACCCAGAACAAGTTGTTTTCACACCTCATCAAATGGAATGGACACGATTGAGCGGACTAAAGATCGGCGAACAAACCTTTGAGAATAATCAAGCGATGCAAAAACAATTGGGCGCAACGATTATTTTAAAAAGTCATCGAACAGAGCTTTATATGCAAAATGTCCAATACAAGAATCCATTAGGAACTCCTGCTATGGCAACAGGCGGCATGGGTGATACTTTAGCAGGAATGATTACTGGTTTTTTGGCTCAATTTAAAGACAAAGAAGGGGCCATTTGCGCGGCTGTTTATCTTCATAGCTTGATTGGAGAAGAATTAGGGAAAGAAAACTACGTTGTATTGCCGACGGAAATCAGTAAAAACCTGCCCCACTATATGAAACGATTTGAGCGTTTAAAGAATAAAACAGAGGAAAAATGATACTCATTTTTCCTCTGTTTTATTCGCTAGAAATCCTGTCTGTAAAATGGCCATATAAATTTCAGCTCGTTCAGCCAAAAACTGCATTTGCTTGACTTCCGTTACTTCTGGGTGGGTCTTTAAAAATTGTAGACTTTCCACAGAAATTTGATTAAATACACTTAATACCAACTGAACGACATCTTGTTTTGCAATTTTCTTTTTAATCGGTAGCTGTTCAATGAGCCCCGTCAAAAGTTGTTGTGCGATCGCCCTATTTTCATCCATATACTGTGATAATTTTGCTTGGATTTCTGTCGGTAAATGTTGTTTTTGTGCATAAGCTGTGATCAATAAACGAATTTGGTCTGGATATTCTTGCTCTAACTTTATTTTATGCCGAGTTGCTACAATCACTACGTCTACTAAGTCTGTATACTTCTTTGTGAATAACTCTTTGGACTGCTCACTTAAAAAGTCGATCACTTCGCTGATTGTCTGTTCATACAGCACTTGTTTTTTGCCAAAATAATGAAAAATCAAGCCTTTAGACACATCCGCCTCTTTTGCTATTTCATCTGTGTTGGCTTTTTGATAGCCATATTTTGAAAAATGTTTTAAAGCCGCCGCTAGAATCCGATCATATTTTTGTTGATCGCTGTTGATTTCTTTCACTAGACTTTCAAATCCTTCCGTTGGTAAACCATGTATGTTCCACCTAGGAATAAAATAATTAAAATACTCAATAACGCTACATTTGCTGCCGATAAACCTTTGTCCAATAAATTACTTGGAATCCCCATATGGGTTGGAGAAATCGTCTTTGCCCAACTAAATGAATCATTCAAATCAGAAAAAATCCCGATCAAATAAAAACCGAAAACAATCCCTAAGGAGACACTTGTACTTTGCTTGCTTGATTTTAAAAATGTTGAAACAAAAAAACCAAGTGTTAAAAAGAACAACAAAATCAAACTTTCTTGTGTAAATATTTTACTGATTTCTCTAACTATCGTCTGAACAGAATCGGTTGATTGACGATATACTAAGGTAGAACCTACAGATATACCAAATGAAATCAGCCAGAAGATAAGCAAGATAAGCAAGTTCGCTACAAATTTGCTCGTTACAATTTCTCTACGTGTCACAGGTTGAGCATATAAAAATTCAATGGTACCGTCAGTCTCTTCTTTGATCAACGCTTGGCTGCCTAGCATCATCGCGTAAATCAATGCGGCTAGAAACATATATTGAAAATAATAAGCAAAGAAACCTGTAGAAACTAAAAAGCTTGCTTGGCCATCCACACTGATATTAAAGGTTTTTAAAAGCGCAGGAGATAGACCATTCAGTTTTGCTCCTAAAAGCTCTTCCATAGCAGAGCTATGCATTTGGGGATAAACCGCGCTGAAGCCAAAAATAATCACCGCAAATAATATTGACCAGATGATCAATCCCTTAATAAGTCCTTTAGTTTCTATTTTAGCAGTGATCATTTCACCGCACCCCCTTCATACAAAGCCATAAACTGATCTTCCAATTCTGGATTCGTGATCGTAAAATCTTGGATCGACGCATCAGCTAATAATGGCAACACTTCCTGCAAGTTCCCTTCGTAAAATAAACGTGTTTCATTGCCTTGATGTTTTAAAATGGCAGCCCCAATTTTTTCAAACAACGATAATGGAATATGGTCTCCAATCAAGGTGATTACTTTGCCTAGAGATTTTTCTTTAGTAATATCTTGTACCGTAATAATTTTTCCTTCACGAATAAAAGCTGCCCGATGTGCATGTTGTTGAACTTCATTTAAATCATGGCTGGATAGAAAAATAGTCATGCCTTTTTGATTGTACTTCTCTAACTCTTCAAATAAACGATGTTGCATCAATGGATCTAATCCATTCGTCGGTTCATCCAATATCAATAATTCTGGATTCGGTAAAATGCCTGCTGTGATTGCGATTTTCTTTTTATTTCCTAATGATAATTCAGACATTTTTTTCTTAGCATCGATATCGAATAGTTCTATGAAATAATCAATTTGCTGTTTGCTATTTTTCAGTTGATGGAACTCTGCTACGTATTTTAATACTTCCATTGTCGTCATATTTGGATAAAAACGAACATCACTGGAGACATATCCTGTTCGCTTGCGAATTTCTTTCGCATCTTTGATACTATCCAAACCAAGCAGCATAGCCTTTCCTTGATCTGGATAGATAAAATTCAGCATCGCTTTGATCGTGGTAGATTTCCCAGCTCCATTTGGACCAATAAAACCGTAGATTTCTCCTTTTTCTACAGATAAATCGACTTGATCGATAGCTGGCTGTTTTTTATATAATTTAGTCAATCCTTTAAGTTCAACAGCATTCATTTTATTATTCCTCCTTATTGACTAGTTAGTCAATTGAAGTATATACCTGTATTGACTAACTAGTCAAAGAAAATACAAGCAAATGTGATTGCCTTAAAGTAAAGCAATCACATTTGCTTGTATTTTGTCTAACTTCTATCTATTCATTTTTAAGCCTTCAATTTCTTTTTCGGTCAACGCTCTGTATTCTCCAAGCTCCAATTCTTCATCCAACCATAAATTTCCCATCCTCAATCGTTTCAGATAGATAACTTTTTTATCTACAGCTTCAAACATCCGTTTTACTTGATGAAATTTTCCTTCTTGAATGATCAGACGAATTTCTGACTGTTCCTCTTCCTCATTTATAGCGTCAATCATTAGCTCACTTGATTTGACCAACTCTTTGTTGGTCAATGCAAATCCAGCCGCAAACTGTAAAATATCTTGATCTGTTACAATCCCTTGAACCGTGGCAACGTATTCTTTATCTACATGCTTTTTAGGTGATAATAATTGATGTGCTAATTGACCATCGTTTGTCAACAATAATAGGCCCTCTGTATCTTTATCCAGGCGACCGACTGGAAACAAATCTTCCCGATAATCCTCATCACGTAATAAATCTACCACTGTCTGATCCCATTTATCCTCGGTCGCTGAGATTACCCCTTGCGGCTTATGTAGCATGTAGTAATAATATTTTTGATACGTTAGTTCTTCTCCTGCAAACTTAACGATATCTTTCTTTTCATCAATCTGAATTTTACCATCTTTGACGACTTGATCATTTACAGTGACTAGTTTTTTTTTCAATAATTGTTTGGCTTCTTTACGACTACCCATACCTGTTTCTGCAAGAAATTTATCTAAACGCATATGATCTCTCTCCTTAAATTTTAGGTAACAACATTCACTGTGCTTCAAAGCAAATTGAGGCTGAGACATAACTCTTTGAGTTACATCTCAGCCTCAAGAAATCCGAATAAACGATGGGAGCAAAAGCACTCCCTTCGGAAATAAGCTGACATTACTGTAAAACACAACGAGGAATGAGTTGATGTTGCACAGTACCTACTTGGTTCTCGAAGTTAAACACTTCTGTCCAACCTCTATTTGATAGATTCTATTTTATTTTTAGTTTATGTCGAATTTTACTCACTCTGGCGCCTATTAGCTTATCGGCCAAACGCAGTTTTAATGTGATATACCCATAAATCGCTCCACCAAAAGTTGCTACGATCATGATAATCACAAAAGATTGGAATTTGCGTGTTGGATCTAAAAATAGGTACAAGAACTGTCTCATAATGATTGCTCCAATCATCATCACTAAAGTAATCAAGAAAATCAACAAACCACGACGCAACGTCAAACCGAAATTAAAGTGACTGACTTTTTTGATTTTTCTCATAATCAATACACAAGAAAGTGTGAATCCTATCATGGTAGCGATCAATGGACCATATACTTCAAAAAGTCGCACACTTGGGTATTGAACAATCAATTTCAGTGCTAAACCTAAACCGAAATATTTGATTGCTGCTTTATTTTCATACATTCCCATCAGCATCGTCGACGACAACATGTACAGTCCCATAAATAAACCCGCAAAACATGCTTGGATCAGGACAGACACACCTAAATCATCTGGTGCATAAAACATCGTATAAAGTGGTTTTGCCAAGACGATCATACCAAATGTCGCAGGCAACATCACAAACATAAATAACTGCAAATTATTACTAATCAGTTTTGATAGATCACGATATTTTTTTAATGTAATGGCTTCAGTGATCAACGGTAATCCTGTAGCTGAAATAGAGGTTGCTAACGCAATCACGACCATTGTCAATTTATCTGGATTTGCATTGAAAATCGCAAACAGCGTTCGTAACTGGCTACCAGAATACGCCGTAAATGTATTCATAAAATTAGAGAACGTAAATTGATCGACTAATTTAAACACGGTTACACCTGAACCCACGATAATAAAAGGAAGTGCCTCTTTGAGTGTCTCGATCAGTAAATCTCGTGTCGAAGCTTGATGTTCATTTGCACTGTGTGCCGCAAGATAGTCAAACATCGGTTTTTGTTTATGGAAATAATAAAATAAAACGACTAAGCTTGCCAACATCCCTATAAATGCTGCCAACGTTGATTGTGTTACGGCACTGACATAGTTCCCATCTAGCATTTTCATGATGATAAATGCAGTCAATAACATATAAAAAACACGTGCTACCTGTTCAACGATTTGTGATAAGGCATATGGCATCATATCTTGGTTCCCTTGGAAATATCCACGAACCACGCTCATACATGGAAAAATCAGAACTGCCAAACTCAACGAACGCATCGTCGGAATCAATTCTTCTCCACCACCGGACCACTTTGCTAAAAGTGGAGAGGCTAGATACATAACAATCGCAAAAATCGCACCTAAAATCGCCATCAACTGAAGCGCTTTGAAAAATAGCTGGCGACTAATCTTATATTCATTCAATGAATTATAGTACGAGGTTTGTTTAGCGATAGCAGCAGGAATACCTGCTGTAGATATTAATAAAAAGAGAGCATACACAGTATAGCCCATTGAAGATAGACTATTTGCTTCGTTGGCGTGTTCTCCCATCCATGCATACCATGGAATAATGTAGACCGCACCCAACAAACGAGAAATTATATTACTAGCTGTCATCCAAGCAGACCCTTTAACCATTTTCTCTTGGTTAGTCAAGATCGGTTGATCAGCAGGATTTGGTTGATTTATCATTTAACTCCTCCATCTTTCTTTGAACATGCTTCCTTTATTTTAATTGTTAAATCAAGTATATGCAACGACTTTCTCGAATAAATTAACTTATTTATAGTTTCCTCACAGATTTGGTAAAAAATTAGTGCCGATCATTTTTAAATTATCTAAAAACCAAATAAACACTTCGTTTTTATCTATTTCTTTTAATTTTATATTAGATATCCAAAACGTTAAATACCAAACGTTATTTATGTTTTTTTTAAAATTTCATCAAAAATCATTGATTATCCACTTGTTATTTTAAATAGATATTTATTACAAAAAAAATTCTACTTCATTAAAAATTTTCTTCAGACTTTTTACATCTGTCAGCAAGCATCTTGAAGTTTTGTCGTTTAAATTGTATGATGAATTCTAAAGTTTCTATCTGCAAAACCTTACATTCAGATTTTAGATACCGCTTGGAGGCGTAATGATGACTATTTCTTTAGAAAAAATCCGTGAATGTTTACTTAAAGAACATCTTTTAAAAGAATTTATTTCAACTAGCGATTGGTCTTTGACTATACCTACTTCGTTGTACGATAAAACATTTACTGCCCTTTCATATGATTCTCGAACAGTAGATGCAGATACACTTTTTTTCTGTAAGGGCCTGAATTTCAAATCTGTATATTTAGAAAAAGCGATTACAGCTGGACTAGCTGTTTATGTCGCTGAACAACCCTATGATGTCCCAGCCGCACTAGGAATCATCGTAACAGACATCAAAAAAGCAATGGCCGTTTTAAGTATGGCTTTTTATGACTATCCGCAAAATAAATTAAAATTGATTGGCTTTACTGGTACTAAGGGCAAAACAACTGCCGCTTACTTCACTAAATTTATTTTAGATCAAGCAACCAGTAAAAAAGCAGCGATGTTATCTACGATGAACTCAACTTTAGATGGTCAGACTTTTTTTAAATCACATTTAACTACACCTGAATCTCTTGATCTTTATCGTATGATGTCCGAAGCAGTTCAACATAATATGACTCACTTTATTATGGAAGTATCTTCACAAGCTTATAAAACAAATCGTGTGTATGGTCTATTTTTCGATGTTGGAATCTTTTTAAACATCACTCCAGATCATATCAGCCCGATTGAGCATCCAACATTTGATGATTATTTTTATTGTAAACGTCAGTTGATCAAGCATTCTAAAACCATGATTTTAAATCATGAATCTGATTATTTCCATTTATTGAAGGAAACAGCCGAGCTTCATAATGTACCTTACATCGTTTATGGAAATCAGTCATCAGAAGATACAGATTATATCTACCAGACAACTCCAGATGACTCACTTGCATTTTTCGTCAAAGCAAAAAATGATTCCTTGGCTATTTCTGGTGAATATCACTTGCGCTTAGGTGGTGATTTCAATAAAGGAAACGCATTAAGTGCAGCTATTGCTAGTACCTTAGTTGGGGCTACACACAATGATTGTCAACAAGGAATCAAAGAAACGACTGTACCTGGTCGTATGGAATTACTCCAAAATAAAAATGGCGCAAAAGTCTATGTAGATTATGCGCACAATTATGATAGCTTAAAAAACCTCTTGACTTTTGTCAAAGAAGAACACCCTAACGGTCGACTGCTAGTTGTGATTGGCAGCACGGGCAACAAAGCCATTTCTAGACGAAAAGATTTTGGCACTGTTTTATCTGAACTGGCTGATATTGCTATTTTAACTACCGATGACCCAGCTGATGAAAATCCAATCACGATTTGCGAAGAGATCCAATCTCATATCACAGCAGATATTCCTGTTAAAATTATTGCTGATCGTAGTGAAGCGATCGAAGCAGCTTTAGCAATGAGTCAAGCGGAAGATGCCGTTGTTTTAGCTGGTAAAGGTGCGGATTTATATCAAAAAGTTGGCGGGGAAGACACACCGTACGAAGGTGATTTTTATATCGCAGAACGCTTGATTTTAGAATAAAAGAAAAGAAACCGATAAAAATAAGCTAAGAGCCCCAAAAATTATACTTCAAATTTTTGGGGCTCTTAGCTTATTTCCGCAAGGATTGCTTCTGCTCCCACCGTCTATCCGGATTCCACGTAAGTGGGATATAGCTCGAAACGTTATGTTCATTTCCCCTCCGCTCTTTTTGCATCTTCATCCCATCAACATCATAATGATTGTCATCAATACTAAACTAATCAAAATACTTGCAGATGATGTAAAACCAACTGTTTCTTCGGGCATTCCGGCTTTAACACTATTGATCACTGAAAAAGTCGGCATCGGTGCTACACTCAATACAACTAAAACAATTCGTAACAATGGATCTAACGGAATCATAAAAGCAAACATCAATGCAAAAATCGCTCCACACAAATAACGCCAAGTCAGCACTTCTTTGACTAAATGCATCGTCTTTTTAGGCAATCTCAACTCAAAATATAACCCAATCATAAACATCGATAAAAAACCATTTGCTTTAGCAATCATTTCTAATATACCTAGCAAATCGGCTGACAATCGAACTTGAACGATTCTAAGTACTAACATGACCATATATGCTGTAAATGGCGCTGACTTAAACAAGGATACGACAATCCGCTTTAACGTCGTCTCTTCTTTAGAACCGGCCACTTTATCGATCAGCAGAGTACTACCACCCGTCAACATCACACTATTTCCAATATCAAACATTAAAAGAAATGGCACAGCTAACGGATAAAATCCTTGAATAAACGGCAAGCTAAAATTACCAATATTATACCCTGACATAGAATACATTTGAAATTTCCGCTCCAAAACAGAGCGTCTTTTACTTACTTGACCACCAATCAAAATCACTAAAATATTCAAAATAATCCCCATGATCAATAAGAAAACCAACGTTCCTGAAACATCCACACTAGCCAAGCTAACGATCACTGTTGCTGGCAACGTGATATTGACGATAATAACAGACAACGTACCGCCATCAGACTTACTCAATAAACCAATTCGTTTCATCAAATAGCCTAAAAAAATCACAAAACAAAAACCAATCGCTTGTAATAAAATTTCCTTCATCCAACTCGCTCCTCACTCATCTACTTGCAACACTACATCCATTATAGCAAAAAAGAAACCACCCACTTCAAAAGCGACTGGAACTGGAACCTTTAGCCTCGATAAATAAGCCGGAATTCACGAATTTGTGCTTCATCATTTTGTGTCCAGGTCGGGACGGTTTTACATCAACTCGTACCTCGTCGTGTGTCACAGTAATGTCAGCTTATTTCTGTCGAGATTGTTTTTGCTCCCACCGTTTATTCAAATTTAAGGTGTGAGACAAAAGTGACTAGCACTTTTGTCTCACACCTTTTTTCAACCTGTTTATCCTTATTTCTTCGGCAACAAAATCTTCCGCGTTAAAAGAAGCATCACACTTCCGATAACTAGAAAATACAAGGGCATCGTCACCAAACACCCATTATGAAGTTTGCTCATACCAAACGTAAACAAACTGACAAGCAAATAATACCCTAAACTAAAGATCGCTCCTGCAGTTCCGATCACATCCTGAAAATCTGTCAATGCTAGACTTAAACAATTAGGCAACGCAGTTCCAGTTCCCGTCAGCAGAATAAAAATGCCCAGCAGCATCAACCAAAACTGTCCTAATTCCGGAAGAACAGTTGCCATACTTGTCAAAAGTAGAAAAAGTACGCCAAATAACATTGTTTTTATGCCAATCAAAATGATTTTTTCAGGCTGATAAATCGATAATAAACGTTTAGACAATAACGAGCCTAGAATTGAGGCTCCTGCTACACCTATACCTAAAAAACCATACGTAGCAGTTGATAAATGAAATTGTTCAATAAAGATAAAAGGTGCTTCTGCATAATAGCTGAACAATACGCCATTGATCGCCCCTATCAAAAAACCATAAGTTAACACTTTAGGGTTCTTTAACAATCGTTTGATGATCGGTATTACTTTTACTGGTACGCGTTTATCGACCTCAAATGTTTCTGGTAAGCATAAAAATGCGTAACAAAAAACCAATACACTCATTACAACCAAGACAAAAAACACAGCTCTAAAGCCCCAATATTGATCCACGATTCCACCAATCAAAGGCCCTATCGCTGGAGTAAACGCAAGTGCTGCAGAAATTTGTGCAAATAAAGCATGACGCTGATTACCAGAATAACTTTCACGCAATATCGTTTGAGTGACTACTGATCCTGTACTTGCACCAAACGCTTGAACAAACCGGGCGAATAATAGTATTTCAATCGTTCCAGAACGGAAACAAAGAAAACTACCCATCCCGTAAAATAACAATCCATATAACATAGCTTTGCGTCGACCGATAAAATCAGATAGCCAGCCCCAAAAAAACACACCTAGCGCAAAAGCCAGAAAATAAATACTCAAGGTCAATTGAACGGTTGCCATGGATGTTTGAAAATCATGCGCAATATCCGGTAACGACGGTGTAAAAATGGTTTCACTAATTTGCGGAAAACCAACTAAAACAATCAATAATAATAAAGATGGTACACGAGTTTCGATGCTTTTTTTCAAAGTAATTCCTCCATTTAAGGTTTTACAGCTTGATCTGCAAAACCAAGTAGTTTATGAAAAAAAACATCTATCTCCGGGAAGCGGCGGGAGCATGATCAATATTAATTTATACGTATTCATCTGCTGATCACTTCCTTTCTATTTACTATAATTTAGTTCACATCTTTTTTATGGTAGCACAGACCTCATTACAATTTCAATACCACAAACATTTTTCTAGAAAGTAAAAAAATAAAACATCTGTCCATCAATTAATGATAAGATTATTATGATAGCTACATATTCTAAAAAAAGGAGCTTTGCTCATGGACTTAAAACAACTTGTCCCGACAGACTTCAGTGGTTTTATTAGTGTCACATCTAATGCTGAATCACTATTATTTGAAGCTTATGGTCATCGAGATTTACCAAATAAAATAAAAAACAATGTAGATACCCTTTTTGGCACTGCATCCGGCAGTAAAACTTTTGTTGCCGTGGCAATCATGAAATTGATTGAAGAAAAGAAGATTGGGATCGATCAACCAATCAATCAAATTCTTTCAAAGAAACTCCCCAACATCGATCCTAGTGTCACGATCCATCAATTACTAAATCACACTTCTGGGATAGGTGATTATTATGATGAAGAAATCATCAATGACTATGCTGAATTGTGGATAGATTTTCCTAATTATAAAATACGTAAAAACAGTGATCTTTTGCCTTTATTCATTGATAAAAAAATGGTGGATATTCCTGGAAAAAAATTTCAATACAACAATACTGGCTATGTTATTTTAGCAACGATCATCGAAGAACTGACACGCCAAGAGTTTGATCGCTATTTAAAACAAATAATTTTCGATCCTGCTGGTATGAGTTCGACTGGCTATTTTGCCTTAGACAGATTACCAGCAAATGTAGCGAACGCTTATATCTATGATGAAAAAACATCAGAATATTACACGAATATCTATAGTATCGATGCTAAAGGAACTGGTGCTGGCGGATGTTTTACAACGTTAAAAGATCTCGAATATTTTTGGCAAACATTGTTTAGCGGAAAAATCATTACAAAACAAGCAGTCGAATTAATGCAAACAATGCAGGCTTCTGATTATTACGGCTATGGTTTTTGGATTGCTAAAAATAATGCGCGTGCTTTTCCCTATATGCAAGGACAAGATCCGGGTATTTCATTTATTTCTTCCTATGATCGATCAACGAATCAAACCATTACGATTATGAGTAACCTGGGACAAGATGTATGGTCGTTGCACAAAGAATTCTCTGCAGTTTTGCTTAAAAAAAATGATGAAATACAGCTATAAAAGACCTACTCTATTAAGAAAGTAAAAAGAAAGGCGCGAGGCAATGAAAAAGCGAAAAATACATAATTGTTTAGATGGCTGCTCGGTAGAATCAACCTTACAACTAATTTCGGGTAAATGGAAGTCTGTACTCTTATACCATTTGATTTTTGAAGGTGCTTATCGTTACAGTGAACTACAACGCTTTGTTCCAGGTATCACTAAACGAATGTTGAGCCTACAATTAAAAGAGTTAGAATCAGATGAACTCATTAAACGAAGAGTAATACGAGAAAAACCGATAGCTGTGAGTTATTCCGTAACTGATTATGGACGAACATTAGCTCCTGTTATTGAGTCAATGTATCATTGGGGCAATTCATTTAACAAACAACAGTCAAAAATACAGGAATCATTCAATTGATGGTATAAAAAAATTCCCCGATTTACAACGCTGCTTCCGTCCCTTACACTAAAGTCACTTATTGCTTAGCGCGATAAACTTTCAAGTAAATGGAGAAAAATAAATTGACTAACAATTCACAAGAAAAACGACAAAAAATTCTAACTGCTTTTGAACATCGCCATGCTACAAAATCCTTTGATCCAACAAAAAAAATTCCAACAGAAGATTGGGAAACCATTTTGGAGGCAGCTCGTTTGTCTCCAAGCTCATTTGGCTATGAGCCATGGTCTTTTTTACTCATTGAAAATTCTCAAATAAAAGAAGAATTGAAAGAATTTGCTTGGGGCGCAATCAACAGCTTAAATGGGGCCAGTCATTTTATCATAGCGTTAGCACGTAAAAACGTTACTGCAGAAAGCTCACATGTTAAGCATATGGTAGAAGATGTATTCGGCCTACCATTTTCACCTGATGCTCCACAAACTCAAATGTTCAAGCAATTTCAAGTAAATGATTTTGATTTAAACAGCGAACGCTCATTGTTTGATTGGGCTTCTAAGCAAACCTATATAGCCTTAGCTAATATGATGACAACTGCCGCTTTACTAGAAATTGATAGTTGTCCGATTGAAGGATTTAATCGAGCTGATGTAGAAACTTACTTGAGTAAAAAAGGACTGTTGGATACAAATGAATTCGGTGTTTCTTATATGCTTGGACTAGGTTATCGTACAAAAGAAATACCACTGAAAAAACGACAATCAATGGATGAAATTTTGACAGTTATCGAATAAAATAAATACTTTCTATCTCTTGATTTAAATCATAAAAAAATCGACTAACAGCCTTAAAATCAGTATTTTTTACTGATTACTAAGAAAGTAGTCGATTTTTTCATCTAATTACTTCTTCAACGCTGAAGGCTTAAACCCTTTTAATCGCAAGGCATTCAGCAATACAGAAACTGAACTAAAACTCATCGCAGCTCCTGCAATCATTGGATTCAATAACGGTCCACCAAATAGATACAAGACACCCATTGCAACTGGAATTCCTAGCGTATTATAAGCAAATGCCCAGAATAGGTTTTCTTTGATATTCTTGATCGTTGCTTTACTCAACTCAACTGCAGTCGGTACATCCATCAAATCACTACGCATCAACACAATATCCGCAGATTCCATCGCGACGTCTGTTCCAGATCCAATCGCAATCCCGATATCTGCTTGTGCTAGCGCTGGTGCATCGTTGATACCATCACCAACCATCGCCACTTTCTTACCTTCTTTTTGTAATTTCATGACTTCATTTGCTTTATCTTCTGGTAAGACCTCACTTAAAACGCGGTCGATTCCAACTTGTTTAGCGATTGCTTGGGCTGTTCGTTTGTTATCACCTGTGATCATCGCCACTTCGATTCCCATTTGATGTAATTTTTTGATTGCTGGAATACTGTTGGGTTTGATTGTATCAGCAACGGCGATAATTCCTGCAATCACGCCATCTTTTGCAATATACATCGGTGTTTTTCCTTGTTCTGCTAATTGATCAGACGTATCGCCTAAATCACCTAGAGAAATAGTACGGTCATCCATTAATTTTTTATTCCCTAATAATAAACGGCTACCTTCGATTGTTACTTCGATTCCGAGACCTGGAATTGCTTCAAAAGCTTCTGTTGATGCAAAAGCAATATTTTTTTCTTCCGCACCATTGACGATTGCTTCTCCTAAAGGATGTTCTGAGCCTTTTTCAGCAGATGCTGCTAAACGGAGTAACTCATCTTGTGCCATGCCATTTGCCGTTACAACGTCTGTAACTTTTGGTTTTCCTTCTGTGATCGTTCCTGTTTTATCGAAAACGATTGTTTGGATCTTATGGGTTGTTTCTAATGCATCACCACTTTTGATCAGTACGCCGTTTTCAGCGCCTTTCCCAGTTCCTACCATTATTGCTGTTGGTGTTGCTAAACCTAGCGCACACGGACATGCAATAACTAGTACTGAAATTGTGATCGTTAAGGCGAAAACCCAAGATTCTTGCCCTAAAAAATACCAAGCTAAACCTGCTAAAACAGATAACACCATTACGATTGGTACAAAAACACCAGAGATTTTATCTGCCATTTTAGCGATTGGTGCTTTTGATCCTTGTGCATCTTCAACTAATTTAATGATTTGAGACAATGCTGTATCTTTCCCAACTTTTGTTGCTTTAAAACGGAAACTACCATTTTTATTGATACTTGCACCAATGACATTATCCCCAACTTTTTTCTCGACTGGCATACTTTCACCTGTCAGCATCGATTCATCGATTGCAGATGAGCCTTCGATCACAACACCATCTACTGGAATTTTTTCACCAGGGCGAACAATGATCGTATCCTCTAATTGAACACTATCTACTGGGATTTCCATTTCTTGACCATTACGGAAAACACGGGCATTTTTCGGTGCTAAGCCCATTAATTTTTTGATTGCTTCTGACGTTTTTCCTTTTGAAACAGCTTCAAAATATTTACCTAACGTGATCAATGTTAAAATCACACCAGCAGATTCATAGTACAATGCCATTGTGAATTGTGGATCGCCAGCAAAAATCATCGCTGTTCCGTACAAACTGTATGCTACAGCAGCACTCGTTCCTAGAGCAACTAGTGAATCCATATTGGGATGTCCTTTAAATAAGGCTTTAAACCCCACTGTGAAGAAACTTCTGCCTAAATATAATACAGGGATCGTCAAGATCAACTGAACCATAGCAAATGTTTCTGGATGCATCATTGGATCTACAAATGATGGCAATGGCAAGCCAACCATATGCCCCATTGCTACATATAATAATGGAACAGTGAAGACTGCAGACATCCAAAAACGTTGCCACATGTCTTTGATATGTTTTTGTTTTTTCTCACGGTCTTTGTCTACAGTGTCTGTAGAATTCACTTGCTCGATTGCTTCATACCCAGCATCTGATACAGCTTTGGTAATATCAGAAACGTTTATTGCTGACGGATCAAAATCAACAACCATTTTTTCTGTTGCTAAGTTGACGGATGCTTTTGTAACACCGTTCAATTTAGCCGTTGCTTTTTCAATTGTTTGCGCACATGAGGCACACGTCATTCCTTCTATATCAAATGTTCGTTGTTGGACGTTACTTAATGCTTCGTATCCTGCATCTGCTACAGCTTTTTGGATGTCACTTTCTGAAAGTTTGCTTTCATCATATTCAACGTTTAGCTTTTCAGTTGCTAGGTTAACTGTTGCTTTGGATACACCTGTTAGTTTGGCAGTTGCCCTTTCTACCGTTTGCGCACATGAAGCACAGGTCATCCCTTCTATATCAAATGTTTTTGCTTCCATCTTTTCCATCTCCTTTTTTATTTGCATCATTTTTTATGTTTATATCCACATCGACTATATTTGTAGTCGAATCATTTCTCCTTCATATTAAAGCAGAATATTCTATTTGTCAACCTAAAGATCTAGTCATTTTATGAACTAATCTAAAAAAATAGTTTTGAACATCCTTTCCGTAGAATGTTCAAAACTATTTCATTCGTTATTATTTCAAAGACAGTACCGTCTCCCGCTTAATCAACTTATGCGGAATCACCATCCGAACCCCTGTCGCTTCTTTTTCCTGCAGTGACTCAATCAGTTTTTGCATGCCCATTCGACCAAGCTCTGCAATATCAATATCGATACTGGTGAGATAAGGATGAACGAGAGTGGCGTAAATCGAATTATTAAAACTGATCACCGAAAAATCATCTGGCACACGATAGCCATACATTTGTGCTAATTGAATCATTCGCATCGCGAAGATATCATCGATGACAACAGCAGCTGTAGCCTTCGTCTCTTTCAAAAGTTGCTCAAATGCTACATAATCTTCTGGCTTTTCCATATCCACTGAAGGCAATACTGGCAAATTCGCTAACATCATCGCCTTTTGATAGCCAAAATAGCGTTCATAATAAACATTTTCATGGGTGGTATTCGTAATAAACAGAATATTTCTATGCCCATTTTCGATTAGGTAATCAGTGGCATGTTTGCCCAGTAATTGATTATCATTGTCCACGTAAATGACCTTATCTTCATTTGTATACGGCTGACCGATCAATGAGAAGGGAACTTGATTTTCGAATAAATAATCGATGACTGGATCCTCTTTATCTGAGTAAAGCAAGATGAATCCATCGACTTGCTTTTGACGATGCATCAGCTGAACATTTTCTAACAACGTCTCAAAAGATTGCGCCGTGGCAATTGCCGTTGTCATACTGTGTTTACGGGCTTCATCATTGATCGACTCAATGATTTCCAAATAAAATGGATTTCCCATCCGCTCACGAGAATCTAACGGCGGTAAAATCACACCGACTGCTCCTGATGAACGTTTGCCTAAATTTCTAGCCGCAATGTTGGGGACATATCCCATTTCTTCCATTACTTTATAGACTTTTTTCTTCGTAGCATCTGAAATACTTGAGTGGTCGTTGATCACTCTGGAAACAGTGGAAGTAGCCACACCAGCTTTTTTAGCAACATCTTTAACAGTAATTGTCATCTATTCTCCTCCTTTCATGATTAATCGTACAAATTTTAATAAATCATTCCATCGTAGAAAATAATACCATAGATTGATGCTTTGTTGCTATCGTCTTTTTCTTTCAAGCATAGTCGTTTAAATAAACAGTGAAATCAACTATCTGCTTTTGCTGTTTGCCAGACAGATAACAAGAATTCAAACGTTAATTCTTTCGTGGAAGAAACAAGCGCGATATTTGCCCCCAGATCTTCTGAACGTCCTACCCCGATCGGTAAGGCATGGCTTGCAATAATGGCTTGAATCCCCGCTTTCGCATCTTCGATTCCGATACATTCTGCTGCTTGTAGTCCAACATTTTTAGCTGCTAATTGAAAAATCTCTGGGTCTGGTTTTCCTTTTGCAACGGCGCTCGGGTCAGCAATTCCATCAAAATAGGGCATCAACGCCATTTTCTCTAACAGAAAGGGACCGTTTTTACTAGCAGAAGCTAAAGAAATTTTAATTCCTTGTTTTTTTAAATTCTTTAACAAATCCAGAATGCCTGGATAAACATCTTTTGGGCTAACTTGTTGGATCATTTCTACATAATACTCATTTTTCCGCTTGGCTAGTTCAGCAAATTCTGCTGAAGTGAAGTCATTTGTTTTGCCGCCATGAGCGAGTAATAAGGTCAATGAGTCTTCACGACTAACCCCTTTCAACTCTTCATTAAACGTACGATCGATCGTGATGCCGATTTCTTTTCCTAACCGTTGCCACGCTTGATAATGATACTCTGCTGTATCCGTTAAAACACCATCTAAATCAAATAAAACACCTTTAAACATGAGGATTCACCTTTTCCATCTCGATTACTAATTCATCTGCTAAAACCAGCTTATTTCCATATAAAGTAAGTGGTAGTTCTGCTCCTGAAACAAGTTGTAATCGAACATTGTCTTGATCCACCGTCACATAAAGCAAACGATCACGATAGTTCACATGAAAGGCATAGCTTGTCCACGTGCTTGGTAAGAATGGGGCAAAACTTAATTGCTCGTCAGCCGTCTTCATTTGCGCAAATCCTTGCACGATTGCAAGCCAACTCCCTGTCATTGACGTGATATGCAACCCATCTTCGGTATCATTGTTGTAATTATCTAAGTCTAAACGAGCTGTCCGTTGATACATTTCTACTGCCTTTTCTTCCATCCCTAATTCTGCCGCTAAAACTGCGTGAACACTTGGTGATAAAGAAGATTCATGAACCGTCATCGGCTCATAAAATAAGAAATTACGTTCTTTTTCCGCTCGTGAAAAACGTTCGCCAAAGAAGTAAATACCTTGTAATACATCCGCTTGTTTAATAAAGCAAGAGCGTAAAATACGATCCCAAGACCAATGCTGATTCAAAGGTAAATCCGCTGAGGTTAATGCTGTTCTCGGCATTAAATCTTTATCTAAGAAGGTATCATGCTGAACAAAAACGCCTAACTCTTCATCAAATGGATAGTACATATTTTCAATGATTTCTTGCCAATGTACTTGCTCTTCTTTTGAAATTTTAACTGGTGTTTCTGCTTGATACTTGTCGTAATTTTCTAAGGTATATTGCAATACCCATGTGGCGATCGTGTTTGTATACCAGTTGTTGTTGATATTATTTTCATATTCATTTGGTCCTGTCACGCCATGGATCATGTATTTTCCAGTACGTTTAGAAAAATGAACGCGGTCCGCCCAAAAACGTGCGATTTCAGTGAGAACTTGTAATCCTTCATTTTTTAAATACTCGTTATCTCCAGTATAGTTCACATAATTGTAGATAGCATACGCAATCGCACCATTGCGGTGGATTTCTTCAAAGGTGATCTCCCATTCATTGTGGCATTCAATTCCTGTAAATGTCACCATTGGATAGAGCGCTCCTGCTAATCCTTGTTGGCGAGCGTTGTGTTTTGCTTGTTCTAATTGGTTATAGCGGTATTTCAATAGATTTTTTGTCACTTCTGGTTTGGCCAACGCTAAATACAAAGGAACCGCGTAAGCTTCTGTATCCCAATAAGTGGCACCGCCATATTTTTCACCTGTAAAACCTTTTGGTCCAATGTTCAACCGTTCATCTTCACCGTAATAAGTTGTAAATAATTGGAATAAATTAAAACGAATACCTTGTTGCGCTGCATCGTCTCCTTCGATTACAACATCGGCAAGTTCCCAGCGCTTTCTCCACGCGGCGTTTTGCTCATTCAATAGTTCAGCGAACGTTTTAGTCGTTTGATTTAATAGTTGAACTGCTTTTTCTTGTTGTTCCGCTTCTGGAATATCACGGCTTGTTAAAACAATGACTTGTTTTTCTAGCGTGATTGATTCACTTGCTTGTAGATTCGCTTGAAACGATTGTTGTACTTTCAAAGGTTCCGTTTCAGCCACACCTGCTTTGGCCTCTGTGACATGTTTCATCGCAGCTGTTACACTAAATTGTTCAATGCCAAACGGATTCGGTATCGTCTTAGTTGTTAAAAAGCCGATTGCTTCTTCAAAACCAGATTGTTGTGCTTCCCAAAACATTTCATCATAGTTGCTATCTTCATTGCGAACATCGCCATCGATTTTAGAAATAATTTGAATATCCGCAGTTCCTTCAAGCACTTCTGCTGTCACACGAATCACAGCTAGTTCTTGTTGCACAATACTTAAAAAACGTTCAAATCGGAATTTAACTCTTGCCTCTTCTTTTTCAAGAATAAATGTGCGTGTCAACAATCCGTTATGCATATCTAATTCTAAATAAAAATCTTTTGGTTCTTGAATTCCTAAATCAAGTACTTCACCATTCACAAAAATATCCATCGCGATAAAATTCACGGCATTGATAACTTTTCCAAAGTATTCAGGATAGCCATTTTTCCACCAACCGACTCTCGTTTTGTCTGGATACCAAACACCAGCTAAATAGGTTCCTTGATGGTGATCTCCTGTATAGTGTTCTTCAAAATTCCCTCTCATTCCCATATATCCGTTCCCCATTGAGGTCAGCGACTCTTGAAGACGACGTTCGTTACGTTCTAATTGATGTGTAGCAATTTTCCATGGGTCTATTTCAAATAAATGATTCATTTTCTCTCCTCCTGTAAATGTTTTGCTTCTTAACATCATAATAAACGCAACCGATTGCATTGTCAAACATTTCTTTGCTGCTCACTACTTATTAGTTGAAAATTCTTTATCTATAATGATACTATCGTTTTATCAGTAATAAAAAAGAGCTGATTTTATTTAAGGGTTTACAAAAATAAAAAACTGCTTTATACTACAGTCAACGAAAACGATTGCGCAATTATTGCAAAGGAGAGAAAAAAGATGAAAAAATTATTAAGTTTCGAGTTTTGGCAAAAGTTCGGTAAAGCCTTAATGGTCGTGATAGCCGTTATGCCAGCTGCTGGATTAATGATCAGTATCGGTAAAACGATTCCTCTGATCAATCCAGATTGGGCAGCACTAACGACAACTGGTGGCGTTATCGAAAATATTGGTTGGGGCGTCATCGGCAACTTGCATATTTTGTTCGCACTTGCAATTGGTGGAAGTTGGGCGAAAGAGCGTGCTGGCGGGGCATTTGCTGCCGGACTTTCTTTTATTTTAATCAACCGAATAACCGGTTCGATCTTCGGCGTCACTAGTGACATGTTAGCGGATGACAAAGCTTTTACACACACCTTATTTGGTACAAAAATCATGGTTAAAGGTTTCTTCACTAGTGTGTTAGAAGCACCTGCATTAAATATGGGGGTTTTTGTTGGAATCATCGCTGGTTTTGTCGGCGCAATGGCTTTTAATAAATACTATAATTACCGTAAATTACCCGATGCTCTTTCGTTTTTCAACGGCAAACGTTTTGTTCCCTTCGTCGTGATTCTTTGGTCAACAATCGTTGCAATTCTTTTAGCTATTATTTGGCCTTCTATTCAAGCGGGTATCAATAATTTTGGCCTTTGGATCGCTCAATCCCAAGATACCGCACCGATTCTAGCACCATTTTTATACGGAACGTTGGAACGTTTACTGTTACCGTTTGGTTTACATCATATGTTGACGATTCCGATCAACTATACACAATTAGGCGGAACTTACGAAATCTTATCTGGCGCACAAGCTGGAACGCAAGTATTCGGTCAAGATCCATTATGGTTAGCTTGGGCAACTGATTTAGTCAACCTAAAAGGAGCTGGTGATACCTCTCAATACAATTATGTTTTGGCAAACTGGACGCCTGCTCGTTTCAAAGTTGGACAAATGATCGGCGCTTCTGGTATTTTGATGGGAATGACACTTGCGATGTATCGTAATGTCGATCCTGATAAACGTTCAAACTATAAATCAATGTATCTTTCAGCCGCTTTAGCTGTATTCCTAACCGGGGTTACAGAACCTTTAGAATTTATGTTTATGTTTGCAGCAGTGCCATTGTATGTTGTGTATGCCATCATCCAAGGTGCGGCATTTGCTATGGCGGATATCGTTTCATTACGTGTTCATTCATTTGGAAATATCGAACTACTGACCCGAACACCTTTAGCCATAAAAGCTGGCTTAGGTGGTGATTTACTGAATTTCGTACTTTGTACAATCGCATTTGGCGTTTTGACGTATTTCATCGCCAATTTCATGATCAAAAAATTCAACTTCGCGACACCAGGTAGAAATGGCAACTACGATAACAATGAAACACAAACAAATGCAACAACAAGCAACACTCAAAATACAGATGGAATCGACCCTCAAATCATCGATATCATTCATCTGCTAGGCGGAAAAGAAAATATTGTAGATGTGGATGCGTGCATGACCCGCTTACGTGTTAGCGTCACTGATAAGAGCAAAGTCGGCACAGAGGATGCTTGGAAAAAAGCTGGTGCTATGGGATTGATCGTAAAAGATAATGGGGTTCAAGCCGTTTACGGACCAAAAGCGGATGTGTTAAAATCAGATATTCAAGACTTACTAGATTCTGGCGCTGCCATTCCTACGCCTAAGCAAACCGAAACGATCGCTATAACAGCAAGTAACTCAGATTATCTTGGTCTCACAAAAACGATCGTGCCTGTTGCCAATGGTGAAGTAATCGCTATCGAGCAAGTCAATGATCCTGTCTTTTCGCAAAAAATGATGGGTGATGGCTTTGCCGTTAATCCTACAAACGAAACGATTTACGCCCCAATCGATGGTGTGATCAGCAGTATTTTCCCATCTAAACATGCATTAGGTATTCAAACAGAAGAAGGTATTGAAGTCTTAGTTCACATGGGATTAGATACAATCGAAATGAAAGAGTCAGCCTTTACGATCCTCGTAACAGAAGGACAAAAAGTAACAGCAGGTGAAAAAATCGCCACAGCGGACTTAGAAAAAATCAAAGCAGCCGGTAAACAAACAACCATGATCGTCGTCTTTACAAATGGCGAAAAGATCAATGCCTTCCATTTAGATAAAGTTGGTAATCAAGATCCTGGAACTGCTATTGGCCGTTTAGATATTTAATCAGAACAAATCCTAAATAGGGGCGGTGTAAAGCTCGCAGAGTTTTATCACTCCCCTATTTTTTATCACTGCAGGAGGAATAAATATGAAGGTACTAACATTGAACACTCACAGTTGGTTAGAAAATGAACCCTTAGAAAAATTACACCAATTGGCAACCCAAATCACCCAAGAAGAGTATGCCCTGATTGCTCTACAAGAAGTTAATCAACGCATTGATAGCTTACCAGTTGTTTCACCATACAACTTTCACCCGTCTGAAAAGCAACTGCCGATCCACGAAGATAATTTTGCATACCTTTTGGTTCAGCTTTTAAAAGAACAAGGACATGATTATCATTGGAGTTGGGCTTACAATCATATTGGTTACTCCACCTACCACGAAGGCGTTGCCCTTCTTTCAAAACAGCCGATCCACCCAAAAACAGTTGTAGTTTCCGAAGAACAAAATCCAAATGACTACCGCACTAGAGTTTTACTTATCGGCCAAACAGAATTAGCGGGAAAACCAATAACGGCAGTCTGTTGTCATTACTCTTGGTGGCTAGAAACTGGTGGTTTTTCTTACGAGTGGAAGCAAACGGAACAAGCATTACAAAACCACTCTTCACCACTATTGCTTATGGGCGATTTCAACAATCCCGCTTCAGTCGCTAAAACTGGCTACGACCTTGTTCTCACTAGCTCATTGCAGTTGCAAGACAGCTTTTTAGCAGCAGATCAAAAAGTCGGAGAACACACCGTTGAAAAAGCCATCGATGGCTGGGGGGAGAATCAGGAAAAATTGCGCATTGATTATATTTTTGCTTCACAAGAGTTATCCGTTTCTAGCTATCAAATCGTTTTCGATGGAAAAAGTACGCCTGTAATTAGTGATCATTTCGGCGTATCAGCTATTATCCAATAAAATCAATTTGTTATCTTTATAGTAACAGCTCATCTGTTCAACCTTTCCTGACTAAAGTCATGAGAAATTGAAGAAGTTTAAATCAAACTTCGTAACAGAATCAAATATAACAACTTTTCATATTTTTAACAATTTTTTTAAGTTCAAAATTGAATGAGTTCCATAGGGTTAAAAATAAACCAATTCCATTTCACAAAAAAGTGCCTACCAATCAATGAACTGGTAGGCACTTTTTTATATTCGGATTATGTTGACTAAGGAGTTTAATAACTAAAAATCATTATCTAATACAAACTTTTTTAAACTTCAATTCAAATAATGCAGATAAAATAAGGTAATTACCAAAATACACCATATATATATAATACAAATCTAAAGACCCGTAAAAATGAAACATCAATATAGTTCCCATACTAATTATATTTATTATAAGAGTCCATTTCACAACAAATTTTCCGTTTTCTATAACCTGTAATATATATTTATTTATTTCATATAGTATTATTGGGCTAACTAAAAAAAATAGTGGTAGTATCATTTTAGTTGTTTCGTTTATCAGCTTATCATCAAAAGTGAATAAATTAGAAAAAGGAACTATCATTAAGTATATACCTATTCCTATTAATACATAAAAAAAGATAGACATATATGTAGATATTCTTTTTACCACTATGATTTTATTTTTATTCTTCTCTCCAAAGTATTCACTTGCAAATATTGTCACTGCATTACCATACATAAACATTGGTAATTTTAAATATACTAATGCTTGACTGATAATAGAATACACACTCAAAGACATTGTATCTAGTCTTGCAATCATTGCATCAAAAAAAATCAAAAATATTATTCCTTCTAGTAATTCTTGAATCCCTAAAGGAATACTCCTTATCAATATATCTTTTATATATATTGGCTTTAACTTTAAACATGAAAAAAAGGTAGCTCTTACAATTATCAGATAGCACAAAATTGTTATTAGTAATGTAATATTTAATGCTATCCCTGCACCAAACACACCTAAACCTGAAAAATTTCCTATGCCATTAATAAATATATAACTCAAAAGCACTTGAATCAGTGAAGATATTATAGATATCGTTAATATATAATTCGTTTTCTTTTCGACTTTTAATAGATTCGTAAGAGTAAATGTGATTAATGTTAATAAAACATAGAAGCTCATTGAATATAGATATGTAGTTGCCACACTCAGTAGTTCATCAGAAAATTTATATATTGCACTAATAAAGATTTTTGAAAAAAATAGAATTATGAAAAAAAATAACGAACCTATGATTACATTTGCATGCATTACAGAACTAACTAATTTTTTGAACTTATCTGTATCTTTTTCTCCTAAAGATTTTGAACTTAGCATACTAAATGCTACACTAATGACCCCTAAAACTCCTGTTACAGAATAAATTAAGTTATCAATTGTATTCATAGCAATTAAATTATCAGTTCCTAATCTCGCAGCTATAGAGAATGCTTTCTGCCCTATAATAGTCGTTATTAGTTGTGAAAATATTAATGGTAATGAGAATTTATTAATATCTATAAAAATTCTTTTTCTCATATTATATAACTTCCTTATTAAAAGGTTCTAAATATAGATACACATCTGATTGAATCAAGTTAGTATAAATTATATCTTGAATAGGTATATAATTTAAAAATTCTATCACTTCAGAAATGCAACCTTCTCTACTAATATCATATTCATCTGTTATTAACGCTACTATATGTTCTAATTTCATTTTTTTAGAAATACAATATAATATTTCTGCACCAATATTGCTAACTTCAAAATAGGATAATCTTATTGGATCAAAAGTTAAGAAATTCATTTCTTCATCTTTTTCAAAATACAGTTTTTTCTTACCATCAATATAAAAATTTTTAGCTAACATTGTATCTCCTCCATCGGCTTGTAAAAGCATGATGAGTCAGATCCTAATAAAGAACCATCTAACTCTAATGCACTACATCTGCAACCACCACCACACCATGTATGAGGACAGATAGAACATTTACCAGATAAATCATTAAAATTCATTTCTCTAAATTTTCTAAATACAGATGAGTTATTCCATATCTCCATTAAATTACTTTCATTTATATTTCCTGCAACTAATTCATCAATCCCATTCATCAAATCACATCCATAAACATCTCCTTTATGAGAAATGGAACATGCTTTGATTCCAGCTTGACAAGAAATATCTCTATCTACTCTATTTTTGTATGACTCTAGTTCCACACCCCAAACTTGCAATAAATCTAATCGATTATAGTATTCCAAAGGAAAATAATGCGTCCAAAATATATCACTTTCATTTGGAGGTACTATTTTAAAATTAACTTTAAATTCTTTATTTTTTATTCTTTCTGATAATTCTAAAAATACAGGATACCAATTTTCTTTGTCTGCTAATACACTTCCATCATTAGCCCTACCAGTTGGACAAATAACCATGACAGACATAAAATTTATATTCAGTTTATCATTTAATTTTATGGTATTAATTAAATCATTAACATTATGTTTACCTAGGGTAAATAGCGTTGATACCGGTAGATTATATTTTTGTAATTGTCTTATACCTTCAATTGCTTTTTTAAATGAACCTTTACCTCTAGAGCTATCATGTACTTCGGGATTGCTTCCATCTAATGTAACACAAATTCTATCCAGATTTAACTTTGATAACGCTAATGCCTGTTTATCTCTAATTAAATTTCCGTTAGTGTTCAAAACTTTTGTGAAATTGTATTTATCGAATTCATACAAAATTTCAATAATATCTTCTCTTATAAATGGTTCTCCACCTGTTAAAGCAACCCTTGGAACTTTAATTTTATCCATTTCTTGGAATAACTCAGACAATTTTTGTATTGTTAATTCTCCTTTTTTACTAGCAAATGGGCCAGATTCAGCTGAACAATAATCACAATTTAAATTACATCTATTAGTTACACATACATCTACTAGTATAGGTTTATAATAATATCCCCTCATTTTTTATTCCTCCTTTTAAAAAAAAGAAAGATGAAAATCCAAACTTCTCATCTTTCTTTTTGCTAAAAATTAATGTTTACCCCAAGCAGCAACATTAGCAAAACGAATCTTTTTAAATTCTTTTTTCTTTTCCATAGAAAAACCTCCACTATTTTTTTAGAGGATAAACTAACCACCAACTATCCAAAAAATTGATGCAAATAAAACAATTCTAAATAATTTTCTCATGATCTTTTATCCTCCTTCTTACAAAGAATACCCTATTGTGAATCTCATAACTTATGATGTAAACTATAATCACATCTTATGTTTAAAAGGAGGCTACATTATGATTAATGAGGGAAGTTCATTTAAAAATATTAGACAGTCAAGAAAGATAACCCAAAAAGATATTTGTAAACAAAAAATTTCCAGGACCACTTTATCAAAGTTTGAAAATAATAAAATAATGTTGTCTATGGCTAATTTTAATTATTTACTTAATTCTATTGATGTTTCATTTGAGGAGTTTAATTTTATTGAAAACGGATACTCTTATAAGGATAAAGAACAAATTATATATTTCTTTAATAAGATTTTCTCCAATAGTGACTTAAAATATCTTGACAATTTAATTACACTTTGTGATAACTACCTAGATGACAATTTCAGTAAGTCAATTAAGTGTATCCGCAGTACATTGTATATGTTAAAACACATCGCAGATTCAACCGACAGTAAATTAAATTGCCAATCTAAACTATACGCTGCAGATGTTTGGAATGAACTATCTAAAGTTGATTCTTGGACCATTTTAGATATAAAAATAATTAATTGCTGTCTACACTTTTTTGATCCAAATACCTATCCTCTTATAAGCAAACAATTAATTAAATCGTTAGATAAGTACAAAAATTTTTCTAATATTATATTATTAGAAACATCTATATATCTAAATTTAACACTCCTTTTTTCACTACAAAATGATAAAAAATCTGCTCTGCTTTTTTCTAAAAAAGCACTAGATAAATCCTTCCAGAGTAAAAGAATTGATTATATTTCTATATCATTAATCAGGTATGGCCTTCTGTCTAATCAAAAAGGAAAAATTAATGATGGATTAAACATATTAAAACTTTTAAATGATGAGTCTTTATATAAAGTTGTTAAAGAGGAAGTAGACACTTTCGTCATTTAACTTTTCTAACTTTTTAATGGGATTTATGCCAATTAAGAACAAGTTTAATGTTTATTGAATGCTAATTGAAAACAGACAGAAACATCTATAATTCGTAGGTGTTTTTTGTTTGTCTTAAGAAAGAATGTTTTGGGATAGGCAAAAAAGGGAGCGGTCCTCCCACCCCTAAATGCTATTGTTACAATACCCCACATCACTATCTAACTCATTGTTTCATTTATAGGCTAAAATTACTTAGCCTATAATAGTTTTGCACCCAGCAATAGTTCTTCAATAAACGTTCCCTTGATTTTTTTAGATGCCTTTCGCTCAATAATACCTTCCAAAAACGGTCTTTTTTGGGATCTCTAAAATGATCGATTCAACAACTCAATTTTTGAAGTCAATAAAACTATGCCAACAATCGCAAAGAACAGGCTGCTCCTAAAATAACCACTAAGAAAATAGAAACACTAAATACAACGGATAGTAATTCTTCATTCTCTCCCTCAAGCATTCCTTAACGTACTTTCCGATAGATAATGATAAACTAGCTATCATACGGATTTATCATAATAATTTCAAGAAAGCAGGAAGAAAAGATGCAAATAACGATTTTTGGCGGAAGCGGCTTTATCGGACAAAAGCTTGCCGAAGAACTAGTCACCAGAGGGCATAATGTAACCAGCATTTCACGAAAAGGAAAACCTGCGGACCTATCAAGTTCTTGGTCAGAAAAAGTCCACTGGTTTCATTCCGATATCTTAAACGACACATACTGGCATCAAGTTGTCCAGAAATCTGATTGGGTCATTGATACAATAGGTATTCTTTTTGAACATCCACGCAAAAAAATCACCTATGACCGCTTTATTTTGACACCTGTTCAATTGATTTTAGATTATCTGAACACACACAATCCATCGGCTCATTTCTTGTTTATATCAGCCAATAGCGCTCCATTTCCTTTAAGAAAATACATGGATGCTAAGCTCCAGGCAGAACAACTCATCAAAGAAAATCCGCAACATCACGTTATCATTTACCCAAGTCTAGTTGTAGACAAACAACGGTATTTTTCCGTTATTAGCGCAGCAATGATCCGCTCACTTAAAGGAATCCCTGGAATCAAAAAACTTGTCCGCAGCTATGATCCTATTTCCAGAGAAAAGCTAGCAATAGAAATTTCTAACGTGATTGAAGGAAAAACCTCCGCCTACACTCAAAGGCAGACATAAAAAAGCATCTCCGCTAAGGAAATGCTTTTTCTTTTACCCTTTAACTGAACCACTCGTAATCCCTTCTACATAGTACTTTTGCATAAAGATAAACAATAACGTGATCGGAACCGCAATCAGCACACAACCTGCTGTAAATGCCATAAAGTATTGATCGATTTTATCTTTCGTCTGCATTGTGAACAGACCGATTGCCACTGTATATTTATTAACATTATCGCCTAAAATGATTTTAGCAAAAATGAAATCCATCCATGGCGCCATAAAAGCCATCAACGCTGTATACACAATGATCGGTTTACTCAACGGCAATGTGATTTTCGTGAAAATCTCAAACTTACTCGCCCCATCGATCATCGCAGATTCATCCAACGCCATCGGGATCGTATCAAAGAATCCCTTTGCAATATAAAAACCTAACGCTGCACCAGATGAATACACTAAAATCAATGCCAACAAACTACCTGTTAAATTCATCGCCTTCAAAATGTAATACACAGCGATCATACTCATAAAGCCTGGAAACATATTCAACACTAGTGCTAATTTCAAAAACGGTTTACGTGCTCTAAAGCGCAAACGACTTAAAGAATACGCCATCGCAATTGTGATCAATGTTGATAAAATACAACTGCAAACTGCTACAAACAACGTATTTAAAAACCATTGCACAAAAGGATACGTGGAGCTTGTCAACAACATTTTATAGTTTTCAAAAGTAAACTGTTTCGGAATAAAATACGTTACAAACGCTCCGCCCTCACTTCTAAAACTAGTCAAAACAATCCAAACGATTGGAAAGATCCAGACAATCGATAAAATCGTCAATAACGTATAATGCAAAACTAAATTCTTTCTTTTTTTCGATTTCATATGCTTGTTTACGCCCCTTCCGTTTTAAATGAACTGCTTCGCGTATAAGCAAATAACGAGAAGACCGCTGAAAGAACAAAGATAATGATCCCAATCACAGATGCGAGATTATAATCAGCTGCAGTTACCGTTAATTTATACAACCATGTTACCAACAAGTCCGTCTCACCTGCAGAGTGAAAATTACTATTCGCTGGTTGTCCGCCAGTCAACAAGAAAATCACATTGAAGTTATTGATATTTCCAATAAACTGTTGGATCAAACTAGGTGCCATTACAAATAAAATCTGCGGGAAGGTAATATTTCTAAAAATTTGAAATTTATTCGCACCATCGATTTCCGCTGCTTCTATTTGATCTGTCGGTAGATTCGTAATGATTCCCGTTGCAACCAACATCGTTACAGGAATCCCAACCCACATATTAACAAAGATAACCGTGACTTTCGCAAGTAGAGCATCTGTTAAAAAAGGAATCGGTTGATCAATCAGTCCCCAATTTTGCAGCATCGCGTTAACGGGTCCTGAACCATTAAATAAGTTAGCCATCAATAATAAACTGACAAATTGCGGAACAGCCATCGTGATGACGAAAATCGTCCGCCAAACTTTTTTCCCTTTCACCCCTTTAGCGTTAATTAATAATGCTAATAGAATGCCGAAGAAAAACGTTGTCGCGGTCGCTAAAACTGCCCAAATCAACGTCCAAGTAAGCACCGGGAAGAAAGTTCCAGCAATATCACCTGTAATCACATTGCTAAAATTAGCAAAACCAACCCAATGAAATAAATTTTTAGGCGGTAAATGATTATGATCATAGCTAGTAAATGCAATAGAAATCATATACAGCAATGGCAAAATCGTAAACGCTAATACACCCAATAACGGAATACTCATCAGTGTGATATAAAATTTTTCATTCAACAAACTATTTAAATCTTCTTTCAATGTCGGTAGAGACTGCCCAGCTTGTTTTAACGTAAAAATTTTACGCGCACTTCTTAGGTTCACGATATACATAAAAATAAAAAGTAAAATAAGAATAATTGCAGCGATTCCAAACAACAACAGTAACATCGAATTGTCACCTGGCTGTTGCACTTCGATTCCCAGCGACTCATCCATGACCCAACCTTGAGCTTTCGTCCCCAATGATTGCAGCATCGACAACGCATGAAAACCATTTACGACTAACCACGCCACAAATCCTATCTGCAACGCTAAAAATGCCAGCCCTTTGATGATTTGTCCGTTCAAGATATTCGCCATTCCCATAAAAATATAAGAAAGCTTGATCGAGGTATCTCCCTTTTTAAACAACTCTCTAAAAGAAATCGGCCCATCGGCTTTTGCTTTTAGTTTCATAGCATTTCACTTCCTGTTCTTCTTTGAAATCAAGAGGTCTGAGAAGCCAAGTTAAAACTTTTTCAGTTTCTCCCTGACTACTCAGCCTCTATTTTTTGCTGCAATTTATCGATTATTTATCGGATTTACTAGTATCTTGAACTAATTTATCCAATTTTGGTAAGTATTGATCTTCAGCGATTTTGCCATTATAGGTATCATTGATTACCGCATCAGCTGGTCCCCAGAAAGAAACCATCGCTGGAAGTTTTGGCATTACAACCGAATGATCAGCATCACTCATTGTCATAACCGCTTCTGCTACTTTATCAGATGTCACTTTACCATCTGCTTGTGCCTCTTTATTTGCTGGCACTGTGCCATTTTTTTCAAAAACAGTTAATTGATTTTCCTTATTTGTTAAGAAATCAGCCAAAGCCATTGCTGCTACTGGACTTTTAGTTGAAGCATTCACTCCGAATAATTTCACGCCTAAAAATGCTTTTTGCTGTACTTCACCATTGCCTAAATCAACTGTTGGGTATGGCGCTACTGCAAACTTATCACCTAACGCTTTTTCTACATCTAGTTTAGACCACGGACCAGATAAGAAAGCATCGATTTTACCATTGCCTAAGTTAGAAAGTGCATCCGCATTCGATTGAACGACACCAGCGTTATCTTTTTGGGCACGAATCCATTTTAAGACTTGCACACCTTTATCATTGTTAAAATTCGTTCCTTTGATATCTTCACCGTTTTTACCATATAATTCATCGCCATTTGACATGAATAATGGTGTGAAAATATAGTTTGCGCCAGCTTCTCCAAAGTTCGCACCTAATTTGCCTTTAGCCGTCAACGTTTCCCAACTCTTCACATCGCCTTCAGCTAACTTTTCTTTGTTATAATATAAAATTTGTGATTCAACACCATATGGGTAACCGTATAATTTACCATCATAAGTTGCAGCTTCCACAGCACTTTCAGTACTATTCTCTTTAACGCTATCTTCGTATTTCGTATTCGCATAAATAATTCCAGCATCCACCATTTGACCTAATTGATCATGAGGCATCATGAAAACATCTGCTGCGGCACTAGGATCTTTTTTTAGATTCTCTTGGGCTGTGGCAGACTCACTTGGCTTGATCGTAACTTTCCAATCTTTGTGTTCTTTTTCAAATTGTTCTACTAACGGTTTATACGTATCTACAAACGCTACATCCACCCACAATTTTATAGAAGCGTTTTCATTTCCATCAGAAGCTTTTTTATCTGATGAACCTCCGCCACAAGCCGCAAGCGCAAATGCCGCCGCTGTCATTGTTACCCCTAATGTCAAAAGCTTTTTCATGTTTCTTTTCATCTTTTGTTCCTCCTAGGAATTATTTTGCTGTTCTATTCTCCTACATTGTGCAATCGTTTGCGTAAATTGTCAAGAGAAATCTTTAAAAAGCATAAAAATGTTTTACTAGACTACAAATGATATGATTAAACCAATCTACTGACTAAACATAAAAACAGTGATTATACACCAAATAAAGTCTTTTAAATAAAAAAAGGCTTATTATCCAGCTATTTCCTTTCAACACTCGAAAAAATAATTGTTCTAACAAAATAAAATGCAATCGTTTGCGAAAAATACATTGAAAACGTTTTTCTTATATGGCATAATATGAGTTGTTTTTAGAAACGTACGGCCAGAAACATACTAAGGCGACTATAGGGGGACAAATTAGATGAATACTGCAGCAATCCACCATCAACCAGAAAGTGAATTTGCTTATTTATATACATCAGACAAAATGCACATTCGATTAAGAACGGGACGAGAGGACATCAAAAGTGTCGAACTACTGAATGGTGATCCATACCAGCTTGAGCACAGCGAGTGGTTCAACTTAACAATTCCAATGGAAAAATACTTATCTACTACCACTCACGATTATTGGACTGTCGAAACTTCTGCACCTTTTAGACGCCTAAGCTACGCTTTTAAGATAGAAGGCATGGATGGGACTATGCTGTTTTATGGCGATCACGGTTTTTTCCCATATCAAGAAACCACGTTAAAAACCGCCAGTAATTATTTTAAATTACCGTATTTCCATGAAGCAGACCGTTTCAAAGCACCTCAGTGGGTAAAAGAAACAATTTGGTATCAAATTTTCCCTGAACGTTTTGCCAATGGCGACCCAACGAATGATCCAACAGGGACTTTACCTTGGGGAAGTAAAGCGCATCCTGATCGGAATGACTTTTTTGGTGGTGATTTACAAGGTGTTTTAGATCATTTGGACCACTTGGTGGATCTTGGAATCAACGGGATTTATTTCTGCCCAATCTTCCAAGCCGCTAGCAATCACAAATATGATACGATTGATTATTTTGAGATTGATTCCGCTTTTGGCGATAAGGTTCTCTTTAAGAAACTTGTACAAGAATGCCACAAACGCGGTATCCGCGTCATGTTGGATGCTGTTTTCAATCATATGGGTGACTTTTCACCTCAGTGGCAAGATGTAATCAAAAATGGAGAACAGTCAGCTTATGCCAACTGGTTCCATATTCATAAATTCCCAGTTACTTACACACCAACAGCGAATTTTGAATTCTCCGATAATATTACGTACGATACATTCGCTTTCACTCCACATATGCCTAAATTAAATACAGCAAACAAGGAAGTGCAAGATTATTTATTAGAGATTGCCCGTTACTGGATCGCAGAATTCGATATTGATGCTTGGCGATTAGATGTAGCAAATGAAGTAGATCATCGTTTTTGGCGAAAATTCCACGATGTCTGTACAGAAGCTAAACCAGACATTTATATTCTCGGCGAAATTTGGCATTCTTCTCAAGCATGGCTTCAAGGCGATGAATTTCACGGCGTCATGAATTACGCATTTACTGATGCAATTCTTTCCTATTTTGTCTATAAAACGATCTCATTAAGCAAACTCGTTTCCGAACTAAATCATCAGTTAATGCTTTATCGTGAACAAACCAATCAAATCATGTTTAATGTACTTGACTCTCACGATACCCCTCGTTTGCTGACAATCGCTCAAAATGACAAAGAGCTGATGAAACAAGTTTTAGCATTTACTTACTTGCAAAAAGGGGTGCCTTGTCTATACTACGGAGATGAATACGCTATGGACGGAGCCGGTGATCCTGATTGTCGTAAATGTATGATTTGGGAATCAGAGCAACAAGATTTAGACATGTATGAATTCGTTAAGACCTTGATTGCCTTTAGAAAAAAATATCAACCACTCTTATCAGAAGGAAAACTACGCTGGCAGGAAATCAATGAACAAACCGGGCTCATCGACTTTGCCTATGAACACGAAGGAAAAATGATCCGCAGTATTTTTAACACGGGCCAGACCCCCATTTATCTTGAAAAAGAAACGATTTTATTTTCGACCAATATGCACTCATTAGATAAAAATATTATTGAACTTGCACCATACGGTTTTGCTGTATCAGTAGACAACATAGAAAGGATTGAAAAAAATGACCTATCAGGAAACAAACACTCATTGGTGGCAGGAAGCCGTCGTTTATCAAATTTATCCACGGAGTTTTCAAGATAGTAACGGTGATGGTATTGGTGATTTAGCTGGAATCATTCAACGGTTGGATTATTTGAAAAAGTTAGGAATCAGTGCAATTTGGCTCAGCCCTGTCTACCGTTCACCAAACGACGACAACGGTTATGACATTAGCGATTACGAGCAAATCATGGCCGAGTTTGGCACTATGAGCGATATGGAACAACTGATCCGAGAAGCCCAACAAAGAGAGATAAAAATCATTATGGATCTCGTGGTCAATCACACTAGCGATGAACACCCCTGGTTCATTGAATCCCGCTCCTCAAAAGAAAATCCCTACCGCGATTTCTATGTTTGGCGGCAGGAAAGCATTGGAGGAGGAGCCCCAAATGACTTAGAATCAACTTTTCTAGGTTCTGCATGGCAATTAGACGAGCTTTCTGGTGAATATTATCTGCATCTATTTAGTCAAAAACAGCCGGATTTGAATTGGGAAAATCAAAATGTGCGAACAGCTATCTACAACATGATGAACTTTTGGATCGATAAAGGAATTGGCGGTTTTCGTATGGATGTGATCGATCTTGTTGGGAAAATACCCGATCAAAAAATAACCGGAAATGGCCCAAAATTGCATGACTATCTACAAGAAATGAACGCCCAAACATTTGGAGGAAAAGATTTATTAACCGTTGGGGAAACGTGGGGAGCCACACCTGAAATCGCTAAGCTGTACTCTAATCCAGAAAGAAACGAACTTTCAATGGTCTTTCAATTTGAACACATTGGATTAGATGAGGAACCTGGAAAGAGCAAATGGGATCTACGCCCTTTGCAAATAACTGAACTAAAAGAAGTTTTTTCAAAATGGCAAACAGAACTTGGTGATCAGGGTTGGAATTCTTTATTCTGGAACAATCATGATTTGCCCCGAATCGTTTCAAGATGGGGTAACGATAGTGCTTACCGTGTACAAAGCGCTAAAATGTTGGCAATTTCACTTCACATGTTAAAAGGGACACCTTATATTTATCAAGGTGAAGAAATCGGGATGACCAATCGTGTGATCCACGATATCACAGAAGTTGAAGATATTGAAAGTAAAAATATGTATGCCGATCGAATCCAAAAAGGGTATGCAAAAGAAGATATTCTAGTATCTATCAACGCCAAAGGTCGCGATAACGCTCGCACACCTATGCAATGGGATGATACTGAAAATGCCGGTTTCACAACTGGAACACCTTGGCTTACCGTTAACGAAAACTATCATGAAATCAACGCTAAACAAGCATTAGCAGATACAAACTCTGTCTTTTATACGTATCAAAAGCTGATTAAACTCCGCAAAAATTGTCCATTGATCGTTTGGGGCAGTTTTGAATTAATCGAAGATACTGCAACGGATGTTTTTGCTTATTATCGCCACTATCGAGAACAAAGCTGGCTAATTGTTTGTAATTTTTCTGATCAAGAGCAAATTTTTTCGCTAGATAAATTCGCAGTAGAAACGATTATTACAAATACTGAAAAAGACTATACGGAGCTTTTTGACAGAACGTTAGAGCCTTACGAAGCTTTTGTTGTTGATGTATCTAATTATCCAAGCTAGATTCAAGCGTTAACCTTTCAGTTTTTAACACTCTCTAGCTATGCGCTTAAATTTAGGAGGAAAAAATATGCCTAACTCAGCTATTCAAACAAAAGAAGTGAATACAACAGCACAACAAAATTGGTGGGAAAATGCTGTAGGATATCAAATTTATCCACGCAGTTTTAAAGACAGTAATCATGATGGAATTGGTGATCTCAATGGTATTCGCGAAAAGTTGTCCTACTTAAAAGAGCTAGGAATCGACTTCATTTGGATCAATCCAATTTACGCATCACCAAATATCGATAACGGCTACGATATTTCTGATTATCAAGCAATTCACGAAGACTTCGGCACAATGGAAGACTTTCAAGCCTTACTTAACGAAGCTCATGCCTTAGATTTGAAAATCATTATGGATCTCGTAGTCAACCATACAAGCGATCAACATCCATGGTTCTTAGAATCAAAAAAATCTTTACAGAACCCTTATCGAGACTATTATCATTGGGCAGATGCAACAAAGGACCTACCTCCTAACAACTGGCAATCTTTTTTCGGCGGCTCAACTTGGACATATGATGAAACAACAGGTCAATCTTACTTTCACGTTTTTGCCAAAGAACAGCCCGATCTTAACTGGACAAATCCAAAAGTCCGCCATGAAATTTATCAGATGATTCGCTGGTGGTTGGATCTTGGTATTGACGGTTTCCGAGTAGATGCAATCAGCCATATCCAAAAAGAACCTTGGGATTTTAACATTACAGATAATCAATGGGCGCCTTTCATGAATGTCTCTGGTATTGAAACCTACTTACAGGAATTAAAAGCGATCTTTAACGAATACAATGTTATGACTGTCGGTGAAGCGAGCGGTGTTCCGCACCACGAAGCAGCCGCTTGGACAGGTGACACAGGTTACTTCAATATGATTTTTGAGTTAGAACACTGTGAACGCATTGGAGATCTCGGTCATCAAAAAGGATCTGTTCCACACTTGAAATACACTTTAAACCAATGGCAAACAAGTCTAGCTGATAATGGTTGGAATGCTCTGTACTTGGAAAATCACGATACCCCTCGAAGTGTTTCCGTTTATGGCGATGATTCTCCTGAAGCTTCCAAAGCTTTAGCGACAGTTCTTTTGTTACTGAAAGGAACACCTTTCATTTACCAAGGGCAAGAAGTTGGTATGACAAATTATCCATTTGGTTCCATCGGAGAAATCGACGCAACAGATACCATTCATTTTTACCATACTTTACTGGAGCAAGGGACGATCAGTAAAGACGCTCTAGCTATCGCCACAAACTGGTCGAGAGATCATAGTCGAACACCATTTCAATGGGAAAACACTTTACACGGTGGCTTTTCGACAGCCGAACCTTGGCTGAAGGTCAACGACAATTATCGCATGATCAACGCAGCCCAAAAAGATCTTGAAAGCAGCAGTATTTACCATTATTATCAAGCTTTAATTCGTTTAAGAAAACAAACTGACGCCCTTATTTATGGTAGATTCGAATTGCTGCTACCTGAACACCCAACTATTTTTTGTTATACACGTACAACTACGACAGAGACTTGGCTGATTTTAGTCCAACTAGATCGTGAACAGACAACCATTTCGTTTCCAAATTCTTGGGATTATTCTGATTGGAAAGAAATCCTAACAACGACTGAAAAGCAACCACTAACAGAACAAATGATTCTTTCTGATTATGAAGCTCATGTTTATCGTAAAATCACAAGTTAAATAGACATCAGTATTTATTCGGATCATAGGAGGCGTAGATGTGACTTGTAGAGTGATGTCTCGCCTCCTTTTTATTCACTACTCAACAAAGTATCGTAATACGGTCTTCCTCTTTTCTGGCGCTACTTTTCTGGGATCAGAAAGATAGATTTCTCTATGTGCAAATGTCGTCCTATTCAACTGATGTTCCTTACAATATTGTGCCATCACCTCGAATGTCTTGTATTCATCATCATATGATCCTAGATGCAACATCTGTACACATTGACCATCCTCGATCGTTTCAAACTTCACGTTTTGATTATTTGGGTTGGGTTTCTTTTGCGCAACTCTTTCTAAATTAGCCGACGCCAATTCCTCCGTTAGAAAATCAGGCTGACGAATCATAATTTTATACACCAAATCTGCTTTATCAAACTTCCTTCTCTCAGCCACCGCCTCATCTGACAATGTCCAGATACCTTCTAACGGGTAAACCGTATACTCAAAGTATCCATCTGGCGCACCTCCATTTTTAGGCATCATGCGAATACCATACGACATCGCATATAGCGCAGCCGTTTCTTCACCAAAGGCCTTTCTATTTGGATCACCTTTTCCAGAAATCGTATAAAATTTCTGTTTTGGCACAGTTAATTCTGCCGGTTTGTTTTTAGGTAAATAGAGTTCCTTTTCTTGTTTTCGCCACTCAAATTTCATTACTTTTCCTCCTGATTCTCTTTAACATCATTTTACTTTATCGACTCTTCTTTGGCAAAAAACGAAAAATAATCTCCTACTATTTCATTTGACCTTGGAGCTATGTCTAATGTTAGACTAACACTAGAGGAGGAAACCACCATGAAAATCACTATATTCGCGCAACAATTCAACCTATCAACAGATGCAATTCGCTTTTACGAGCGTTCTGGTTTACTAAAGCCTAAACGACTAGCAAATGGTTACCGGGAATTTTCAGAAGTTGATCAACAAGATTTAAAAATCATTTTAGCATTGAAAGAGTTGGATTTTTCAATAAAAGAAATCAATTATGTATTGGAACTAAAAAGGCAGCCAACTTCCACTCAATGCAACAACGATTCTACCAACTTTTTAACCAAAAAAATCAACTACATCGAACAAAAAATAGCTTTTTACGAACTGTCTCACAAATTATTAGTCAAGCTGCGAACCACCATCGAAGAGAACAACTATACAGAAAATCAAGCAGAATTATTCGCTTTGATCAATCAACTATCTAACTATGGTTTAAAGGAGATCTAACCATGACAAATAAAACAATCTTACAACTGGAAGATGGCGCTCTTTTTCTTTTAGCATTGACCTTGTATATTAAATTAGGCTTTCCAATTCTTTATTTCTTTCTTTTTCTCTTATTACCAGATATCACAATACTTGGCTATAGACACGATCCAATAATTGGCGCTAAACTCTATAATTTAGGTCATACTTTAGTTCTTCCAGTAGCACTGACTTTTATTTCCCTTTTTACTAGCACTTCTTTTTTATTAGCAGTTTCTCTCATTTGGGCTGCTCATATTTTTATGGATCGAGCAATGGGGTATGGACTTAAATACTCTGACGCGTTTAAACATACACATATTCAGAATCTATAAAAAAGAAGAGTGCGATACAAAACTAAAAATCAGTTTTGTATCGCACTCTAAAACGTAATAAACAGTGGCCAAGAACCAGGTTCTTCGACAATTTTGGCGAAACTGCTCGAACCTAATCGACTATTGCCTCAGCCTCTTCTTTTTGTTCTATGTCATTGTTACTCTTTACTTATTACTATGTCGTACAGGTGATAGTGCTTAAATTAATTCCCAAACACTTGAAGTTGTTGGTTCGTTGCCTTGTGTCCACCATTTTGCTTTGTACGTATCACCTTGGAATGTTACTGTGTCACCACCGCTATATGCTTTACTTGTTTGCCAGTTCACGGCTTTTTTTGAAAGAAGTTTCCAAACGTCTGATTGATCCGGACGTTCGCCTCTTGTCCACCATCTTGCTTCGTATTCTAAATCATTGAAGATTACTTTATCGCCATAGTTGTAAATTTTATCAGCATCCCATGTTGTTTGACCAGTTGGTGCTTCCTTTGTCTTCACAGAAAATGCAGCGCTAGTTTCTGAAACATTTCCGCCAACACTAATTGCTTTTACTGTATATGTGTAAGTTGTGTTAGCTTTTAAACCAGTATCTTTAAAGCTTGTTTTTTCAGTTGTCGCAACTTTTTTACCATCACGGTACACTTCATAGTTTTTAACACCTAAGAAATGTGTTGATTTTGTCCACATTAAGTCTACTGTGTTTTCAGTAGTTCCCATTGAATGAACATTGGTTGGTGCAGATGGTTTTTGATTATCTTCTACAGCAGATGATTGTGTTGTTACGTTTACTGTTGCACTCTTTTCAGAAACTTTACCGTTCGTTCCGACTGCTTCTACTTGATATGAATATGTTGTGTTTTCTGATAAGTTTGCATCGTTAAACTGAGTCCCACCAACTGTGGCAACTTTTTTACCACCACGATATACATTGTACTCTTTTGCGTTCGCAACAGTATTCCACGTTAATTTAAGTGAAGATGTTGTAACATCTGATGCTTTAACATTTGCTGGTTTTGCAGGTGTTTCCTCGACTGGAGGCGTAATTTCTCCGCCACCTTTTACATTCACATCAATCACGTTGTAAAATGCATTCGTTGTATCCGCTACATCCCAAACAGCTAAGATCACGTGGTAACCTGAACGATTTTCTGGAACAGTGATTTGATGAGATTTATTATTTGAAGCAGCTGAACCATCATGCTTTACTTCCCCAAGAAAATCAAAATCAGCTCTTGATAATGGCTTATCTGGGTTCCATCCAACTTTTGTCATGTAGTAGTGCCATTTAGTCGTACTGTGAGGTGCCGTATAATGCCAAGTAAACGTATTAACTCCCGTATTGATATCTTGTTTAGTCCAACGGTTTAAACCAGTACTATCCATTACGGAATCAGTAATTTGTCCTTTACCACCTTGAGCAGATGCAATCTGTCCATCAGCTGGTCCCGCTTGCGGAAAACCTTTATCAAATTCAAGTGATTGCGGATTTGTGATAACCATTCCATATTTTTCCATCGCTGCTGACCAGCCAATAGTATTTTTATCTAATGAACCTTGGTAACCACGCGCTGCTGGTTTTTCTACATAACCATGTGCACTTGCTTCTTCTGCACTTAACAGTCCTGATCCACCTAAAATAATTGTTGACATCAACGCTAATCCTAATAACTTTTTCTTCATAATTCTCCTCCATTGATTGTTTTTGCCTTTAACTGGCTTAACATTAGTTTAAACCTTATGTAAGAAAAAAAAGGGTCATTTATGGACGGAAAAAGATCATACTTGATCAAATCTAACTATTTTATATAAATATAAACATTTTTTAAACATTTATATATAAACATTACAAATGTTATCCAAAAAACCACCGTTAAAAGGTCACATTTTTCTACTAAAAAGAAATTTTTGGACTATGTTTTTTAAATCATTTTAAAAAAACACACATTATTATCTATTGATATATAGACAAAATAACTTGTTTCAAGTTAAAATAAGAGATAGATTGAAATTTATTTCATTATAATATGAACAAATATAAAAAATAACATAAAAAAAGAAAGTAGTGATATCATGAAAGAAATCCTCTCCTCACGATCCAAACGCCAATTAGAGCTAATGGAACTGTTAGCCGATAACGATTGGATCACATTTTCTGCAGCCTCTGAAACATTGAAAGTACCCGTAAAAACACTAAAATCAGACATTATCGAACTAGAAGCCTTGCTCGCGCCTACTACGATTGAGTCTTCAAAAAAATACGGTATTCGACTCACAGCAAATTTCGACTTTTGTAAAACGAGTATTTATCAAAAATTCATCAAGAATAGTGTTGAATTTCAGCTCATCGAAAAGATTTTCTTACATAATTTTTCCACAATCATTGACCTAGCCGATGACCTTTATACTAGTGTCTCTACAATCAAACGAATCGTTCTTCGTGTTAACCAACTTCTTCAGATAGAAGGTTTTACTATCAATTTAAAAAAAATGCAGCTCATTGGCGATCCACATAGTATTTGTAATTTTATGCAACATTACTTTTATGAAAAGTATGGCGTAGCTGAAAGTATTTTGACGCCGTCACAATTGGTTATTTTGGATCAAATCGGTCTTCAGATTGTTAAACAAGCGATTCCCGATGCATCCGATTATAATTTAGACTTTTCGCTCTTGAATCGATTACGTTTTTATACATATACTGTAATCAACCTTTTAAAACATAATAGTGAAAATCACCTTCATGATATTCCAGAAAAAGAATCTAGCATCCTTAATGATCCCTACGCCTGTGATGAATTTTACAGTCAATTTAAGTTGCCCTTAAACTCAGCGAATCTAAATATGTTTTTCTATTTATTTTTTAGCGATCAATATATAGCTTCTCTGGACACCTTACGCGAACGAATAAAAACAGACCGTAATGCCTATTTAAAATATCAAAAAATCGAGGCTCTTCTATTAGAAATCGAAAAAAAAATGGGTTCTAAATGTGCTAATTTTGACGATATTTTCATACGTCTTTATAATTTAGAATGCCAGATTCATGGACGAACTTATATTTTGCATGATAAAAACAAAGAATTTCTTTCCAGTATAAAAAACTTATACGGGCATTTCCCGATGGAACTGATCCACTCTTTACAAGCTATTTTTTATTCAAGTCCGTATAAAGACTATATGGTCTATGAGTCTATTTCAATTCTATTCACAAATTGGCCACACTTGCTAGATCGTTTAGAGGATTCAACGCCCACGATGAACGCCTGTCTTTTATTTAATTCTGGATTAGACTATATGAATATGCTTTCTGAACGGATCACCTATTACTTACGAGGACGTTTTTCTTGTACACCTCTGCATGTTACTTCTTTAGAGGAATTGGAAAAAGCAGCCTCTGAATATGATTGCATCATCACCAATATTCCTGAAATTTATATCAAGAGTATTCCAATCATCGTTATTCCACTGATTCCTGATGCTAAAAGTTTTGATAAATTGATGTTGGTTTATGAAGATCACTTTGGTAAATAATACGTTTTACAGTCTCTGAACAGAAAGAAGGATGCTGAGACAAAATCGATTAGGTTCGAGGAATTGGAGTAAAAATCGAGCAATACGCTATTCGTATTGCTCGATTTTTGCAAAATTGCCGAAGAACCTAACTTTTGGTCACCGTTTATTACGTTTTAGAGTGCGAATAAGTTGTACAATACCTACTTGGTTCTAAACGCTGGTGGCTTTTAACCCATCCTCTTCTTCTTGATCCGATTTTACTGTCCATTAATTCTTAACATCCACTAGGAACTAGGTACTCTGGTCAAAATTTTTTCATAAATAAGCGTACTCATCAGGTGGAGCATCAATTCAGAATACATTTGTTTCTGACTACTAGGGCTAGCAGTCAGCAGAGAATATGTACTAATCGATTTTAATTTATTTGCGGACATGCTTGTAACAGCAATAATCTTTGTACCGTTTCCCTTTGCCTTGATGATAGCCTCATTAATTTCATCTACTTGGTCAACAGAAGAAAAAATGATGATTACATCTCGCTCCTTACAGATTTCAGGAATACGTTCAATTGTATAGTCATCTGAATAAACATTGACCCAAAGATCATTCAATGTTAGTTTGCGCTTAAAGTCGAACGCTACTTGAAAACTTGGACCTGTCCCAACACAAAAAATCCTTCTTGCGTTAATCAGACAATTACATATTTGATCGATAGTTTGTTCGTCAGCTAATTCCAAAGTCGTTAACGTATCCTTTTTTATGTCCTCTACAACGCGAACAAAATCAGATTCTTCTGGACAATCGCCTCGATTGATTTCTCTTCCACGAACAAACGCCGCTTTCATTTCACTAAATGTTGCATAATTCAGTTTTTTACAAGCTCTAATGACCGTAGCATTTGATACGTATAAAACATCTTTAATATCCTTTAATTTTAACCGTTCAATATCTTTAAATTTTAAAATGAAATCAACAACTTCCCGTTCGGCTTCTGACATTCGCTCATAGTTTGAATTGATATTTTTATAAATATCACTCATAACAAATCAAATCCTCTCTATATCAGCCGCTGTTTTACTCTAAAAATGAACGAACTTGTTTCGTGTATATAGCATTTCCAGCGATATATATCGGAACCTGTCGTTCAATTATAGTGAAAAGCAACGATTGATTCTGTCTCTCCTGAAAAACACATTCAGGTAATAGAGATCGACCTGCTCCTTTTTTTATTAGGTCGATCATCAAGTAAATAGAGTCAACTTCGACAATTTTACATGTCAGCGGATTGATTAAAGATAGCATCATCTTTCTATACGGACATTCCTTATCTCGGCTAATCAGGTAAACCTCCTGGGAACCTAAAGCAGATAGCCAACCAATATCTTCATTGAATAAGATATCATTAGTAAGGGAAGTCATTTTATTCGTAATCAACACATCCAGTTCATTACTTCTATACATTGCTTCTAATTTAACTGCACTATCAATCAGCAGCTCAATTTCTGGCTGATGATTGATGACAGCAGTTAAATTAAAATAACTGGAAGCTATTGTTTGTGTACAACCAATTTTTATCGGTAATTTCTTAAAATGTTTTTGAATTTCATCAACTTGGGTCAAAATTACAGTTGCATACTCTACTAATCTCTCCCCTTCCGGAAGCAGTATAACGCCTCGATTCGTACGTTTAAAAAGTCTAACTGTCAGCTCTTGTTCCAACAGTCTGATCCGTTCAGTCACATTAGACTGAGCATAGCCCATTATCCTTGCGGCTTTTGACATCGAACCTACAGTAGCTACACATTGAAAGATTGCTAAATCATTCAATTCCACCTTACCACCCATTTCTTGCTATCACAATTACTGATAACATATATCATTTTTTCGTATTATGCAATACTTTTTAAAAAGAATATACTGGATTTATCAAGACTAGGAGCTGATTTAAATGAATGCAATGCAATACAAAATAATTTTACCAAATGATTACGATATGTCACTAATTAGGGAGCGTGTAGAAGAAAAAGGTACAAAAACAGATAACTTTGAGGGCTTACTATTTAAAGCTTATCTTATTTCCGTTAAAACAGCAGGCGCTGTCTCCAATTCGTATTCGCCTTTATATGTATGGAAAGATTCTAAAGGGATGAATCAATTTATTTTTGGAGGATTTTACGATAACATCATCCGCGACTTTGGCTGGCAAAATAGCAAAATCGGTGTTCCTTTAACGGTAGATTTATCAACTAATTTTGCTGATTCTGCCTATCTCTTGGAGCAAACCATTTTGATCAATCAACAACTCTCTTTGACTGATGTGCCACAAACATTATTGAACATCCAAAAAACTTTTCCCAAAAATAGCTTAGGAAAACTTATCATCTACAATCCAGACAAATGGCAAGCAATAATTTTTAGTTTTTATGAGAAGAAACCAGTCAAACGTGATGCCGCTCTCTATGAAATACTTCATATTTCTTCTAATGAAGCGTTAAAAGGGGGCAAAGAACCACCTCATTAACATTCCGTATCACGTATGTTTTCTAAATTTTCTATATCTTACTTTTGACACTTGAAACAATATTGTACGTGATCATCTACTATGCCTGTTGCCTGCAGGAAAGCATAAACTGTCGTTGTTCCCAGGAACTTGAATCCTTTTTTCTTCAAATCTTTACTGATTATATCCGACAGATCTGTTGATGCAGGAACTTCTTTGATTTCTTTCCAATAATTTCTAATTGGTTTTCCATCTACATAGGCCCAAATAAATTTGTCAAAACTTCCGTATTCTTCTTGGATCTCCATAAATATTTTCGCATTATTAATGGTTGCATTGATTTTCAGTTTATTTCTAATGATTCCTGGGTCTTCGAGCAAAGAATCGATTTTTTCTTGTGTATAGGCAGCTATTTTTTCATAATCAAACTGATCATATGCACTAGTCAATGTATCTCGCTTTTTAAGAATCGTCGACCAACTTAAACCGGCTTGCATACTTTCTAACACCAACATTTCAAAAAGTTTTTGATCTTTATGTTCTGCAATCCCCCACTCTTCATCATGGTATTTCGCTTCTAATTCATTGCCATTAGCCCAATCACACCGTGTTTTCTCCATTGTCGTCTCCATCCTTTTTCAGTTTACTCAAGAATAACACGAGAACGTACGTTTGTAAACGGGATTACCAAATGAGGTTGCATCTAGGAACGTTCTGTATCTTAAAAGGGACCGAGACACAACTGTTCCAGTTATATCTCAATCCCTTTGATTTTATTTATTCAACTCACTTGCTGCTTCTTCGTCTAAAACAACCGTTAAATTGGGGTGTAACTGTAAGACAGATGCTGGAAATTCTTCTGTAACAGGCCCTTGCAATACATTTCTGACCATTTCAGCCTTTTTCTCACCATTAACAATCAAAATCAACTGTTTTACTCGCATCACACTAACAGGTCCCATTGTTACAAATTCCATTCCTTTTTCCATTTCACCTGGTACAAACCATGGTTCGTCTCCTGACACCTTTACTTTGTAAGTTAAATTCTCAAAGCTTGTCGTTGTCGGCATATTGCCACAAAAGTGCCCATCTCCGCCTAATCCAATCAGCATTGCATCTAATCCACCATCCAACGCTAAGCGTTGATCTTGCTCTGCATAGTTTTCTATGGTTAAAGGATGTATATTGGCTTCATTTATATTAGCCGGATTCAAGTACAATTTACGCAAGTCAGTGATCGTAATTCCTTCTGCTTGATTCGGCACTGGAATTTCATCAAAATTATAATAATGAACATTTGCGTAATTAGGTGAATCTTTGACAATCTCTACCATTTTTTTATACACACCAACAGGAGTATTCCCTGCTGTAATAGATAAGTTGACACGTTTATCTTGGCTCATGTGGCCTAATAAAATATTTTTAGTTGTTTCACTCATTGCTTCAAAGTTTTTTTCGATGATAATTTTCATTTGGTTCACTCCATTTCCTTTTTATAACTCAATTGTATAATGTGGGAACCATCCCATGTCAATGGCTTCCACAAAAAAAGTAAACCGTTTTCTTTTAAGAAACAAAAAAAGCCAACCACAAATACAGGTTGACTTTTACTTATCTAAAGTTTAAGTTGCTACTTATATACAGCCCAGAAATTCATCGCTTCATTCAATAACTCATCTGCTGTAAATTCTTTTTTTGAATGTCCTTTTGTTTCAGAATCGTTAGGGTCATTCACCCAAAATTTCCCGTTATTGGTTCCACTCAGCACCATGATATGACCTGTTTCAGTAAACAAGCCTGGTTTAACAGAAATAATCACAGGATGTTTTTGCTTTAAGTGTTCTTCTACGGCTGTAATATCCGTTACAAGATCCTCAAATTGATACCCTTTTTCCATCGCGAAATCTGAGAAGATTGACCAAGCTGTCCCTTCCCCTTCTACAAAATAATCATTTTTTGACCAGTTAAGAATGTCTTGGGGGGTATACTGTTTATTATCCAGATACGAAGATACCATCGCCAAAGAAAGAATTGCACAACCATTGATTTCTAAGGTATTCCCCTCAGGATTGCCCATGCCATAAGGCGTGGCCTTCCATTTATCGTCTGTTTGTAATAGTAAATTGATTGGCATCCGATTCGCAAATTGATTTTGACTTAATGCTTCATTGATTTTTTCAGTATAGGTTAGCTCTTTGACTTTTTCTGGCTCTTTTGAACTTTCACTTGTCTCAGTCACTTTTACTTCATTAGCTTTTCCGTCATCGAATACAGCTGAAAAACCATGACCAGCTTCCATTGGCGCTATTTTAGCTAAAAGAGCACCCGCAAAAGCTGTACTTACTAGTAATACTATTATATAAAGGTTTGAGTTTTTTTTCTGTTTTTGCTTCATTATTATCTCCCTCTTTTGAGTTGAAAGTATTAGTCGAACGTTTCACTTTCAAACGAATTACATACACGTAATCGGTACTTCTAATATTACTGAAACTAACGAAAAAAGCAAGTAAGAATAATTATATACAATTTGATTACGAACATATTTTCTTGAATTATTCCCCTTTATTAGGTAGAATAGTAGTATCTGATTATTCAGAGTCTGACAGTAACAGTAAATTCGTGAAGGAGGTAGAAGAATGGATAACAACCACAAATCAACAATGAAAAGCATTTCAAAATTGATCAGCCAATCTTCCCAAAGTTTCTTTTCGGCATTTTTAGATGACTCTAAAGATAAGCAGAGTAAAAATAAAGAGCGTGAAGAAATTTTTAAGAAATTACAAGTTGCTTCTGCTCAAAAAAGTCTAGTTGTTCTACAATTAAAAGAAGTGCCGACTTCTCAAAAATTTGAAACAGTATCCGGATGGATTCTTACTAAAAATATAGGCGATTCAATCATGTTACGACTACAAGAAGATAATCAACAAATTCGAATGATTACAGTTGAACATATAAAAAAAGTAAGCACTTTGTCTAAAAATGACAAACGCCTCATTAAATAAGCGCAGCAGTCAGAGAGAAACGATACTATTTCTCTCTGACTGCTTTTTTATAAAAATACAACTCCATCCATGATAAAATGAATAGAAAAGAAATTGGAGGACATCATGTATCACTTGATCAAACAACTTTCAACAGAAAATGAAGGTGAACTCAAAGAGGCACTTACACTTGTTCAAGATGTTTTTCACGAGTTTGAAGCACCAGACTACTCTAATGAAGGGATCGAACATTTTAAGCAGTATATCTCTTTTGATACAATCAAACAGCAAATAGTCGCTCAGGATCTAATCGTCTGGGCCTATTTCGCCAATGGTACCAAAATAACAGGGATGATTGCGTTACGCTTACCAAATCACATATCGTTGCTTTTTGTCGACAAGCGATTTCACAAACAAGGGATTGCTCGTCAGCTTTTGGAAACCGCCTTTACTTATTGTCAAACTGTTCACAACGCTACCCAGGTAACCTTGAATTCTTCCCCTTACGCACTTGATGTGTATAAACATCTTGGATTTGTCCCAACAGACAATCAGCATGTCATTGATGGGATTATTTTTACACCAATGAAAAAAATACTGTAAATCAACTGCACAAGACCTCCCAAACAAGTTATACTATAGTTATAAAGGAATTGCTATTTTCCTATCGGCTAAAATAAGCACATTACGCGAAGCAGGAGGAAAAAATCATGTACCTGAAAATGTATGAGGAGCTAGACCAAACGCTTATTCATAATTACTGCTTATCAGAAAAGAAACTCCGTTATGTCCGTGAACCTAAGATTGCTATTGCTCTAACCAAGAAAGATCCACAACGCCACGCTGTTCTCGTTTTTGAAAACAATCAACTCGTTGCCTTTTTAACTCTTTATGAAGCAAAAGGCAGCAGCCCTTTTTCTACTAATGAAAACAGTATCTTAGTGCAGGACTTTTCCACTGATTACCGACATTTAGGGAAAGGGTACGCTAAACAAGCAACTTATTTATTACCTGCATTCATTCATCAACATTTTCCAGCTATCGATCAACTTATCATCGTCGTTAATGAAGACAATGTCATTACCCAATCATTATGTCGGCAAGCAGGTTTCAAAGATACCGGTAATTGTCTCCCATCTGTTTATGGTTCCCAAGTCTTTTTAGAAATCCCAATTAAAAAAAGCGACTCGGAGGAAAATCAATGCAGTTAAAACTATTAGATACCCTAAACTACGCCATCATAAAATTTCCTATTGAAACACCTATCCCCACTCTATTTCAAGAAATCAAGTCATTCAAAAGCGTTACTTACACACAAGATGAATGCTCGATGGTCGTCCCTTCTGGTGTTCTTGATACCGAACATGCCCTATCTGTCGATGGAGACTGGTTCATTATTCAAATCATCGGTGAACTAGATTTTTCTTTGGTTGGTATTTTGACACAATTAGCCAATCCATTAGCCGAAAATCAGATTTCGATTTTCGCTTTATCCACTTACAACACTGATTACCTTTTAATCAAAAATACAAACAAAGAAAAAGCTATTCAAGTGTTAAAAAAACATGGTCATACTTTCGAATAAAAGAAATCCCCACTAAAAACCTCTTTTATGGGTATTATCTGAACAATCTGGTACAATTAATTAAATAAGAACACGTTTATTAAAAGGAGCCTATCATGAAAAACGAATATGATAACCCTAATTTTTTTGAAGCCTACAGTCAAATGGATCGTTCAAAAAAAGGACTAGACGGTGCTGGTGAATGGCATGAATTGAAAAAACTACTCCCTGATTTCACTGGAAAAACCGTTCTGGATCTCGGCTGCGGCTATGGTTGGCATTGCCGTTATGCAGTTGAACATGGCGCAAAAAAAGTAATCGGAATTGATCTTTCTGAGCGAATGATCGAAAAAGCCAAAGAAATGACAGATTCTTCAAAAATCACTTATCATTTAATGGGAATGAATGACATTGATAAGTTAGAGGAAACATTTGATATCGTGATTAGTTCTTTAGCACTCCACTATGTTCCTTCATTTGATGAAATGGCTAAAAAAGTCAATCATCGCCTGAATCCTGACGGCGCTTTTGTCTTTTCTGCAGAACATCCGATTTTTACAGCGCAAGGAACAGAAGACTGGGTTTATGATACAGAAGGACACCCACTTTATTGGCCTGTCGATCATTATTTTGATGAAAGTATTCGTGAAACAACTTTTTTAGGCGAAACGGTATTGAAATATCACAAAACACTGACCACTTATTTAGATGGACTATTAACAAACGGCTTTCAAATCACTCGTTTAGTTGAACCCATGCCTGCTCCTGAAATGCTCGAAGCAAGTGCTCAAATGCGTGATGAGTTACGGAGGCCTATGATGTTATTGGTTTCTGCTAAAAAAAATAAATAGGGTAAGAACTTTTCTTAAATGCTGAAAAAGGTGGAATATAGATGCACGATTTAGCTCAAAATATCATGAATAATTTGATTCCGTTTTTTGATTTATTTATTTTAGCATTAAATATTTTTTCAATCGTAGTCTTAATCTGGGGCGTGATCATGGCAGGTATTGATTTTCTAAAAAGTGAACGAACAGATCGAAATCGGGTCGTGATGGCACGCCAAAACAATTTTATAAAAAGTTTTCTAGGCAGCTACATTCTACTTAGTTTAGAAATACTGATTGCTGCAGATATTATTGAATCGATCATCAAACCAACTTTCCAAGACATTTTAAAATTAGCAATCCTAGTGGTCATCCGAACCGTGATTTCTTACTTCTTGCATAAAGAAATTGAAGATGCTTTAAAAGACAAAGAAAATGAAACCGAAGAAAAAAAGAAACTTTGACAACAGTCGTTTAGACCCAAGCAATTGACTAAACAAACGAGCTTAGGACAGAAGTGTTTAGCTTATTTCCAAAGGATCTCCTTTTTCTCACTGTTTATTCGTATTGAGAGAGCGGGGAGGATTGCTACTGCTTCCACCGTTTATTCGCATTTAGGGTGTGAAACAAAAGTGATTTTTACTTTTGTTCCACACCCCTTGCTCTCCTCTCTTTTTATCCTAACCTTTGAACAGCTAATTGATGTGTATACTTAATTTGTAAAATCGTTGCACACATCAACGTTGCCCCAATAACTGGGAATAATGAACCGACCCACGTGCTGAATATCACCGTAACACCAACAATCAAGATAGCGCTCAACATCAATTGCCAAAGCTTCTTTTGAAGCAACCATTGATTTTCTTTCAGCAAATAATGCGTACCGAAAATAACACATCCACTCACGACATAAACCATTTCTGACTCCTCCTTTGCTCCCTTTAAATCCCCTCACTTACCGCAGCAGAGTCTTCTTGTTCAGCCTGTTGTTCCTGCTCTACTTGGATTTTTTCAAACATTTTAAAGAATGGATAATAAATTGCTAATGACACGGCAAAACAAACAAAAACCATTACACAAGCCACCCAATTCCAATTCGAGGTAATCAACGCTCCTAATGGGGCTGGAATCGAAAATGGCGGCTTAACCATCATTTTAGGCATCCAGCCTAAGGTTGTTACAATGTAAACTAAAATTGTATTAACGATCGGAACAGTGATAAATGGGATCGCAAGTAACGGATTCATTACGATCGGGGTTCCAAAAATAACAGGCTCATTAATATTGAAAATCCCTGGCAAAATCGATAATTTCCCTAACTGCTTCAAATATTTTGATTTAGAAAATAAAAATAAGAAAACAAGTGCTAACGTTGCGCCAGTCCCCCCCATTTGGGCATACCATTGATAAAATTGTTCTGTAAAAATATTGGGCAACTGAAATGCGCTCGTTCCATTTTGAAACAATTCCGCATTTTCTATAATCGCCTGATCCCAAAATGGACGAATGATGGGTCCTAAAACAGCATGTCCATGAATCCCCAAAGCCCAGAACAAACAAATCATGAATTGGGTAATAATACCACCAAAAATATTATTTCCTGTTAAAAATACCTTCAAAGGGGAAATAGCCAAGCTTAATAAATCATTTAAATTGAAATTAAAGAAGTGACGAGGAATCCAGAAAACCAAGATCACTAACAATGTCGGCAATAACGCAGCAAATGATTCCCCTACAACAGGCGGAACGCCTTCTGGCATTTTGATTTCCAACTTTTTCTCTTTTGTAAAACGATAAATCTCAACTGAAATCAACGCGGCTACGATTGCACCAAACAAGCCTTGTGACCCAAGTGGCGTGATTGGAATATAGCGACCACTTGCCACTGCATTTCCTGCAGTATCCATACCTTCTTGAAGATTGATCGGCATAACCATCAAAAGCGTTGCTAGCATCGAAAGAAAACCACTGGTAATTTTATCTAATTTATACGTATTACCGAGAAACGAGCCAATTGTAAAAGCAGCATATAGCGACATCAATCCGACAGTAAACCGAAACGGAACATCTAATGCGGCTAAGTATGGCGCGATCATCTCAGAGTACCCAGGAATCGGTAAATTTAGCAGAATTGTAAAAAATGAGCCGACAATCGTCAATGGTAAAATCGAAATCAACCCATTTCTGATTGCTTGTAAATGTCGCTGATTGCCGATCGCATTTGCGATCGGTAATAGTTTCATCGCTAAACTATCGAGCGTTTTCATCATAAGAATCACTTTTCCTTTCTTTAATCAAACCCGTTATTTTCAACCGTCTCTTTAAACCATAAACCAGATTTCTTGACTGTCTTTTCCCCAGTTGCAAGATCCAATCTATAAAAACCATAACGATTTTTATAAGCATTGCCCCAAGACCAACAATCCACAAATGTCCACATATGATACCCTAAACAATTACTCCCTTCTTTCATCGCTTGATTTAAATACGTTAGATGCTCTTTCAAAAAATCGATTCGATAATCATCTTGCACTATTCCTTCTTCGATGAAGGCCTCTTCTCCTTCGATCCCAATGCCATTCTCAGAAACAAACCAATCGATATTGTCATATTCTACCTGAATCTTTTTCGCAATATCATAAATACCTCTAGGATAAATCTCAATTCCACGAGATGTATTCATTCGTCTACCTGGCATAACATACTCATCAAAGAACCATTCTGGAGAGAATACACCCTTGGGATTCGGCACACCTTCTTTCGCTTTTACTCTACGAGGACGATAATAATTAATACCTAGTAGATCAATCTTTGTAGCAGCAATCAACGCTAAGTCTGCTACTGTTACTTCTGGTAATTGATCATATTCTTCTAAAACTTCCTTTAAACGAGTTGGGTATTTTCCCTTCAAAATCGCATCATTGACACTCTTTGTATAAAATAAATCCGCCATTTCAGCCGCATCTAAATCTGCTGGATTTTGACTGCGAGGATAAACTGGTATTACATCCATAATGATTCCGATTTTTCCTGCTAGTTTCATTTCACGATATACCTTGACAGCTTCACAATGCGCTAAAATGATATTGTGTAAAACCATTGCAGCTCGTTTAAAATCGACCACATACGGATAATGACGATCATGCAGATAACCAGCTTCTGCTGGAATCATCGGTTCATTGAAAGTAAACCAATACGTCACTCGATCACCAAATAGTTCAAAACAAGTTTTAGCATATTGCTTATACGCCTCAATCACTTCTTTGTTCTCAAACCCGCCTTTTTTTTGAAGCGGCATCGGCATATCAAAATGATACAAATTAATAAATGGTTCTACCCCTTTGGCAATCATTTCATTAATTATATTATTATAAAATATTACCGCTTCAGGATTAACGGCCCCCGTTCCATTAGGTATCAAACGTGACCACGAAATGGATGTGCGGAATGAGTTAAAAGAAATATCCTGCATTTTTTGAATATCCTGTTGATAGTCGCGATAAAAATAGGAGGTATCTTCGGTCGTAACACCTTCATAAAAACGATGGTTGTACTCTTTGGAAGCATAATCCCAAATATTTTCTCCTTTTCCGTCTGTTAATTGTCTTCCTTCTGATTGTGTAGCACTTGATGCAGCTCCCCAAAAAAATGGTTTTGGAAATTCTATCTTCATTTGCGCTCTCCTCCAATTTTATTTTACGTTGGATTATTAAATCATTTTAATTCACTTGCAGATTGCGCTTTCACAACCTATAATTGGAGTATAGCATTGATTATAATGTTTGTTATACGCTTTCATTCCTTTGTGATAAGTGACATCTTTTGTCATTTTTCACAATTTTGACACAGTCTGTAACCATAAGGAGGACATTATGCTTTTTTTAGATTATATTCCTGATTTGAATCCTTTAGAGTACGAAATTTATCATTATATCGCTAATAACTTAAAGACTGTTACGTACATGCGTATTAGAGACTTAGCCGATGAAACTCATACGAGCACAGCTAGCATTTTACGATTTTGTCATAAGTTTGAATGCAACGGATTTTCTGAATTCAAAGTAAAACTACAATTATACTACGAATCGATCAACCAAGCCCAAATCGCCGATGTTGATGAAACACAACATATTCATTTTTTAGAACGTGTGAATGAACCCTTTCTTGATCAAAAGATTGGACAAGCTGTATCCTTGTTGGCTGATAAGGGCTTAGTGCTGTTCTTAGGTTCTGGTTCTTCTGAACCAATTGCCGCTTACGGTTCACTTTATTTTACGAATTTATCACAGACTGCACTGCGTATTGAAGATCCGTCTAACTATCCGATCGAGTGGTTTCCAGATAATATACTGGCACAAACTTGTGTGATTGCATTATCTGTTACCGGAGAAACAAAAGAAATTATTCATTATATTAAACGCTTAAATACAAAAAAATGTTCGATTATTTCGATCACAAACAGCGATAGCTCAACTATCAGTAGAATGTCTGATTTGAACATTCCTTATACCATAAATCGAGAGACTATTTATAAAACCAGCGACAATCATGACAAAACAATTGAACTAACCTCTCAGCTACCAGCTCTTTTTCTCATTGAAAAAATCGCTAAACGCTTGAGACTACAAAAAAACATCTAAACAGGCTCAAAAAAAAACAAGCAAAAGTTTTTTACGCTTCTGCTTGTTTGTTTTTATTTTATTAAGCTTGTCTTGGTAACTCAGTAAAACCAAATTCATCTTCTTGCATCAAGCGCCAAGTTCGTTTTGCCGTGTTATAAATCAAAATTGCAATGACTGGCTCTTTTTGATAGGCAAAATTTTTGGTTTTCCACAAAGAATCTTCTACCACATGAATTGGAATATGATATTCTTTTCCTTTAACATCCATTTGATCGAAACAGAACACAACACCTTCTTGTAAAATCGGCTTCATTTCTTTCAATAGTTCACTATCCAACTTCTCAACTGAAACGCCTCGCTTAAAGAATGTCTTCCGATCGTTGACTTTCTCCAAAATCACTCGAGTGATCTTATCTGCCAAAATCCGATAAAACTCATCGATATAACGATAATAGACTCGCGTCATATGATCGACAAATTCAAAAAAGACGAAATCGTTTTGTAATTTGTAAAAGAACGGTGAATGCAGGCTTGTTTTCATATGACCAAAATAAAGCAACTCTGAAATTTCCATCGGCGTTAATTCTTTAAGCATCGTAACATCCGAAAAATCGATCCATTTGATTTCTTCGTTCATTTTACGGCGATGAACCGTAGAAAAGTATTGATCGACATTCTCTTGACCACGAATGATCTTTAATCCGCTGTGCATATCATACTCACCTTCTTCAGCTGAAGGGTTTAGTAACAGCAGGTTCTTAGGGTGATGAACAATGGAACGCGTAAAATCCGTATGTGTGATCCCTTTTGACAATACTGCATTACTCGTCATATCAATATGTACATAAATCAATTCCAACATTTGTTCCATCACCCCCGTCAATTGCCTTCTCTTACATTCTACAATATTTCGTAAAGAAAAGCTTGTGTCTTTTATTTTAAGATTCAGTTACAAAGAGTTAAAAAGTGCCCACTTTCTATAGTGGATATACAAAAAATATGCAAGAGATATATTTTTAAGCCATTTTTGATAGAACCATTAAAAAACCAACAAATAACATCAAAATAATAAACGCTATAATATCATCTTAAAGAGAAATATCAAGATATTTTAATATTTCCATTGATATCTGTTCATGTATAGCTACCAAATCAGCACATCTCTAGCTGAATACTGCTCTTGATCTTATCACTTGTTCTGTATCATATTTCAGCCGATATCATCTGAAGGTTATCCAATCGATACCAGTTGTCCTCGTCTGAATCATTCAAGCTCTGTTTTGATAATTTTAAGGCGTGCGCTAGCTGCTTATCGTCAGGTGAAAACTTAAATTTCCACCCCATAAACTTACCTTTCTTTTTAGCAATCTCTATGCCTTGCGCTTGCCGTTCCCTCTAACGTTGTTCGTTTTTGCAGAATTCTCTCCATAATCTCTGTTATATTCTTGTTATTTCTTCCTAAGCTGTCTAATTCTATTACAACGACAATACTACTAGCTCAGCTATAATCAAACATCACTTTTAACTGACCATTTTTCATATGATCGTCTTTCAGCGCATAAAAATGGCATCTGGATCTGTTCTAGAATAGCTTTTTCGTTGCCCTAGAACCTGTTTATGTTTTTAACAAGCGAGTTTTCTTTAAAGTTATGAAATAACTTTCTAATTTTTTCGGGACTTTTCGCTTCGAATGAGTATTTTTTCTCATGTTACCGCCTTCTACCTGTTCGATTTTTCTGTAAACTTGTTTACCACTTGTGTAATTTTTCTTCAATCTGACCTGATTCGGCTACAGTGAACTCCTTACAGACTCCTACTTAATTTCAGAAATAATTGTATTTTCACTAGTTCATCATAAAAAAATTTGATTTTTCAGTAAGCCTTTTATCAAAATTATCAATGGATTTTCTCCGAACAAAGGTATATTTATTTGCGTTAGCTTCAATCTTTCGACCAGAAAACACAAATTGTGTGTAGGCACGCAAAATCATCATCATCATCATTTTTGGATGATAGAAAGATGGACCCACTTGATGGTCGGAAGGAAGAGAACGTTCCTCAGGAATACTTTCAACTGATTGGTCAACGAAAAACGTAAGATCATTTTTTTCAACTGAAAACTAAAATCTAGAAGAAGACCGCCTTGATTTGTGTTCTTATTTTATACAAAAAAATAATCCAGATGCCAATCAAGTTGACTGGTATCTGGATTTTACTTACGTCCCAAGCTCATGTAGCCAGTTTAAGACGATAGCTTAGTTTATCAATTAAAGTTCTTAAAGACGGTTTCCCAGTCCAACTTTAAGCTAACAATTTTTATTTATGTCATTTTTGGGCAATTATTCGATTTTTTTACCTCTTTAGAATGCACTTTAAAAGGAAAAATTACAACTGTTTTTCATTTTTAATCGCCCTTGGTATATTACTTCTCTTTATATTCTCTATAGAAACTTATTAAAAGTAATATTGTGTATATCACTAAAATTATAACCATAAATTTTTGATTTAGACTTTTTTGAGTTATTGAAAGATAACAAAACCACAAAATAAAAATGTATACTAATGGGCTTTTTAAAACTGCTAATAATTTTTTCATTATGATCTCCTTTCTGTCTTGTTCTTGTATAAATTATAATATCTTCCTTTTTTTGAAATCAACTCATTATGAGAACCTTGCTCTACAATTTTTCCAGACTCCAAATAGTATATACAGTTTGAATTAATAACTGTTTCTAATCGGTGAGCTATTTTTATTATTGTACAGTTCATACCTTTTAAATTATTTTCTATTTTTGCTTCTGTTATGTTGTCTAATGAACTAGTAGCTTCATCTAAAATTAATATCTTAGGATTATGCAGTAGCGATCTAGCTATCGATATTCTCTGCTTCTGTCCCCCAGAAATGTTATCTCCTATCTCAGAAATTATACTATTAAACTGCAGCGGCATTTTCATAATTTCATCATATATTTCTGCTCTTTTACAAGCTGATATTATTGCTTGATCATCAATATCCGTAGTTCCAACCAATAAATTTTCTTTAATTGTTTTATTTGATAACATATTTTCTTGAGGGACAATACTTATTAGATGTTTAATAGCTTCTATTCGAAAACCATCAACTTGGATATTACCATCAGTAGGCTCATATAGTCCAACTAATAGTTTTACTAACGTACTTTTACCACATCCCGTAGAGCCTACAAAAGAAATAGTCTCTCCTCTCAAAATATTCAAGTTTATATTTTGAAGAACATTTTTTGAGTTAACTGAATACTTAAAGCTCACATTTGAAAAAGAAATTTCTTCAAAACTACTTTTTAGGGTATTCTCCTGTGTACTTAAAATATTTTCTGAATGTTCATCAAAAATATCTGAAATTCGTTCTAACGAAACTTTTATAACACCTAGACTCGAATACGTTTGAAAAAGTGAAATAGATGACGACAAAATCATTCCCGGAGGTTTAGACTCATCATTATCTAATCGATATATCACCATTCTATTATCTATAATATATATAATACATCTCTAAAAGTCAACGTTATTTTCGTAATAACTATACTTAAAAAAATAAGCTAGATTTAATGACACTTTTAGGAATTTGCTAATTAATCGATAGTATTTATTCTAACCAAAATTAAAGTCTATTTATTAAAATACTATGTTAAAAATATAAGAATTAGAAATGTAAAATATTTATTCTTTGAATTTCAATAAAAAAAATTACGTTTTTATTAATATATCCTATCTATATAAGTAAGCAAACAGATATCTATTTTACAAAAGAAAGGAGGAAACGCAGTGGAAAGAAAGCCTTGGTATTGGTGGTTAATATGTGGAATCATGTAAAATTACAATTTTTTAAGGAGTTCTAATATGAGAAGGGGATGTTTGCTATAAACTATATGTGATGGCTATTCGATGGTGGCACTTCAAATGGATATGCTTTTGCAGGTAAAAGTTAATTATATTAATTCTGACTAAAAATATTTATAAATAAAACATGTTATTTAATCCTACAGTAGACAAATTCTCGTTTAACCAAAGCAGCACCCTTATCAACCGATAAAGGTGCTCTCTTTGTGAATTTAACTTGGTCTGTTTTTATACCTACTGAAAAACTGAAAACACTCCCTTTTACATTCTAAACATTTCACTCTTCGTTATTTTAATCTATTTCCTACGTGTTCTATTTACTAACTCTAAATAATAGAGTCCATTTCTTCTATTTGCGAACATGCCCCTGCGTTTGGTATTTGTGCGTCATTTGTTTATCATACAATTGAAAATTTGTTCTCCAAATATTACCATACTTACAAAATTTTATTTTTCAACACGCAATTCTCCTCCCACAATAAAAACCACAACTTACCTATTTTAATATAATCGGTCTTTTTCCGTCCCATATTGCCACTCAAAATGTTAAATTGGTTGGTTGTTTGTACCATTCAATCAAAGGAAATAAGGCAATCCTTGTTCGTGTTCCTAACATTCCTTATTGTAAATTTTCTTTTTAAATAGTACAAGATCACTTTTGAATATACTCTAATTTTGCATAACTTTTGCTGCACAAATGCTCTATTATAGTTAAAGGGGTGAAAACAGTATAGAATCACAAATTAAATATGAGCTACAAGGTCCATTGCCCTTAATTAAAGAAATAGCTTCAAATGGAGTTATTTTGCAAGTACGTATATGAGATATTAAAGAACAAAAACTAAGATAATCTTATTTTTTGTTCACTTAAAAAATCGCATTTTAATAGCTATTGATTTTTTCAACATGCTCAAACAATGCTATTTTGGCTTCCGTTACTTCTTTATCACAGGACAACTCTTCAGTATCTACAAACAACTGAAGAACTTATTTATCTATCAGGGCCTTTTGCTTCTATAATCTAGGTCGTTTACTTGTTGCTACTTCTATTAATTTATAAATTTATTTTCCGGAACATAATGGCCACCAACCTTAAATATAAAAATCACTACTCACAAAAAATCATCCTTTTAAACAATCATATTTATAAAAAAATAAAGATTTTAAACTAGGGTTTCATTTTAATTTATGATACACTTATATAAAAAAGGAGGAAGCTTATGGCCTCAAGAAAAGAACGCCCTAAAAAGAAAAAATCAAGAAAAAAAAATTGGCTGATCAATATCTTCCTATTCCTATTATTGATTGTTGGTTTAGCTCTGGTTTTCAATACCCAAATCAGAAATTGGCTGATCCAACAAAATGGAAAAGAGTATGCAATAGAAAAACTAACTCCTGAAATTATTGAAAAGAATAATCAAACGGATACTTCTTTTGATTTTGCAGCAGTTGAATCTCTTAGCACAGAAGCTGTCTTAAAAGCTCAGCTTGCAAATAAAAACTTACCCGTTGTTGGTGCAGTTGCTCTTCCAGATGTGAAAATCAACTTACCTATTTTTAGAGGGTTGGATAATGTTGTTTTGCTAACTGGTGCTGGAACAATGAAACCTGATCAAGAAATGGGTAAAGGTAATTATGCTCTTGCTAGTCACCGTGTGCAGGATATGATTTCTCTGTTTTCACCGTTGGAATATTCAAAACCAGGAGAATTGATTTATACGACTGATTTAAACAATGTGTATACATATAAAATCACTTATGTTGAAAAAATCGATCCTTCTAGAGTGGAGTTGATCGATGACGTCCCAGATAAGAAGATGATTACATTGATTACATGTGGTGACATGTATGCAACGACACGAATTGCAGTTCAAGGTGAATTAGAATCTGTTACACCAATGAAACAAGCAACTCAAGCTATGACAGATGCATTTAATATGGAACAATTAACCTTATAAAATTCTAAAATAAGCTAGGCTGGAAGTACTAACTTCTGCCCTAGCTTATTTCAATTTTATTTACAAATGACTAGTTTTTCTCATGCGACAATAACCATAACGAATCGCTGACAAAACAAGTACAGCAGGATACATAAACACTGTCACAGCAAACCATTCTACGTTAAAAACAGATACAATGCCTACATGATAAGTCACTGCATAAATCAAAGGTAAAACAATCGCTAGTACCCCATAATACAAACTCATCTCAAATACAACTGTTTTAAATAAACGCTTCATGATTCATATCCCCAATCTCGTTTCACTTTATCTAATATTTTTCTCTTGGTCATTTCTCTACTTTTCTATTGTACGTTTTTTTCTTGAGAGATACATCCATCTAAAGGCTGAGATTTTTCTAGGCAAATGATTCTGTATCATTTAAAGCGACTTGTTTTGATTGCGTTTCGTTGTACTCGTCTTGTGACTAGCATTTTTCGTGGGTAACTATTCTTTTGGGATTTTCTCCACAAAAAAAGCTGGGAAATAACGCTTCGAGTTATTTCCCACTCACGTGGAATCTAGATAATCGATAGAGGGCCAAAGCAATCCCTTCGGAAATAGGCTGAAATTGCTGTGACACACGACGAAGCACGAGTTGATGTAGAACAGTATCTATGTGGTTCTCGGAATGAAACACTTCTGTCCCAACCTCAAACTTTATTATCTAAACATTGTTTGTGCGGCTTTTGCCAACACTTTAGGATCACGATTGTAAGGTGTTACTGGAATAATTTCCTTATTAATATCAAATAAGGTATACACAGCAATTCTTGCCGCACGGACTGAATACTCTTCTGTAAAGACCATATCTTTTGGAATTTCCACAAATTGACTGACCATTGCAAAGTTTGTGCTATTTTCAGGAACAACTTGAGGACGATCCGTCATTTTACGTGGTTGGAACTGGGCATCGATATATGGCATATAGGCCGGAATCACATTCACAACATCTTTGATGATTTCATCCCAATCCGCTTGCCAACCCATTTGACAAATCCATTCGTATAAAATTTCTTCACCCGTGCAATCACGCATTGGTTTTTTCACATAATCGCCGACTTTATCTGTATAAATGCCATATCCCCAGAAAATCGTGGTATCAGGATCTTGATTTTTAAAATGAGGTTGCGCCGCCACAACGGTACTCATCAACCAACTTGAATCTTTCAAGGTCATCAAAGCCCCAGATCCAGGAATATTGCCAGAAAATTCTTCGATTCGTTTTAATAATTTATCACCACGACAAGTGACAGTAAAGCTTTCCCAGTTGGTCTCAGCTTCGTTGCCAAAGAATGGTTCAGGATTGCCTAATCCAGCTTTTTTCTTGGCAATATTGCGCCATAGTCGTGCCGAACGAGATTCTTCTGTAACTTCTGGTGCTGGTGTGCTCCAATCACCTTCTGTTGAACTATCTGTCATCGTTCCGTTGGTCATGATCACAACATCTTCTTCATTTAGCTCAATTGTTTCGCCATTACCAAGTTTCAAAGCGGTCACAGTGATTTCAGATCCTGGTTTAAATTCTAAATCAATCACATCTTCATTTAAAGTAAAGTCTACCCCATGTTTTTCTAGAAACGCTTTTAAGGGTAAAATCACGCTATCGTATTGATTCAATGGTGTACGTGTGACGCCTTCTAATGTATCGATACGAGAAAATTCTAAAATCATTCGATTCATATAGCGACGTAATTCAAAGGCACTGCTCCATTTTTGGAAAGCAAAAGTTGTTTGCCACATATACCAGAAATTCGTTTCAAAGAAATGTGGTCCAAACCATTCTTCAATCGTCACACCATCTAAACTTTCTTCTGACGCTCCTAATAATTTAGTCATCGCTAAACGGTCTTCATTATCAAAACCCATCGTATGGGCATCAAGGATTTCTTGGTTTTTTGTAACTAAACGTGCCTGAGCATGTGTTGGATGTAAGTGATCAAAATTTAAAATTTCATCTGTTACACTGTGATTAGGCCATTCAAGTGAAGGAATACTACTGAATAATTCCCAGAAGTTTTCGTACGTTTCTTCATTTAACATCCGCCCACCACGAGCGACAAAACCTTTTTCATTGGTCCCAATCCCGTCATTGCTTCCGCCGAGAATTTTCATGCCTTCGATCACATGGATATTCTTCCCATTGAAGTTCGCATCACGAATCAAGTAAGCAGCTGCTGCCATAGTCGCAATTCCACCACCGATTAGGTAAACTTGTTTGTCTCCATAATAGCGGCTGTTGATTTCTTCTTCTACCTCAGCAGCTTTTTCTACTTTCTTTTCAGCGGATACTTTTTTTGCAAGGAACGCCGCACCTAATGCACCTGCTGCAGCTAACCCAATATGTCTTTTTTTCATGAGAATCCCTCCGATTCAATTGATGAACCTAGCGTACAATGATTCTATGAAAATGTCTTGTGATAGCCTTTCCATTCTGTCTTCTTTTTAGACACAATGGACAATTTGTCACAACAGTTCATTTTCTTGAGCATACAAGCGATAAGAGAAGAATTCAGTATCTTTAGCCAAACGGAATAATTGTGTAGCGATTTCTAACGGAGACTCCTTATAGCTGTTTAAAATCCAATCAATCAAAACACCGCTACAGCCATATGAAAAGAAACGAGCGTAGAATATCTTGTCTTCTGGAAGCAGCTGATTTTCTTTATCTACTTGATCGAATAAATTAATAAACAATTTATTTGTAATCGTAGAAAAACACGTTCTTAAAATATCCGAATCTGAACTGACTGTATTATAATAGAAATCACTTTTTGATTGGATTGCTTTAAGCATTTTTAACGCTTGCTCTTCCCAATTATCGATACTGACTTCTGGTGAGTCTAAATAGATCAACGCATCATGCGTGTAAATCCAGCGCAAAAGATCTTGTTTGTCGGTAAAGTGATAATAGAAGGTCTGGCGATTTAACCCTACTTCTTTGGTAATATCCTGAACACTGATTTTACTGAACAATTTATGATCACATAATTCAATCAATGCAGCTGAGATTGCTTTTTTTGTTATTTGTGATTCGCTCATATTTTTTTCCTCACTTTTTTTAGATAGGTTCATCATACCAAAAAAGTTGGGGGAAATATAAGGTTTTGAGAGATTTTTAAGTAATTCTATCGTTTCTCATAAGAAATCGTTACAGTTCCACTATATTGGAATTTATGCCACCACTCTGCTAACATTTCTGGTTCAAGGTTAAATTTAAAATCCACTTCCCCTGCATCACTTAATCCTTCCCAAATAAGAAGATTCTCCATTTTAGAATAAACTCCATTATTGCTAATATAATCTACATCAAATATCCAATTATCTTTTAATCCCATAATCGGATTTGAGATTGTTAGCCTTTTATCATTTGATATTAGTTGCTGCTCAAAAACAATGTTTTGATCACTTATATCACACTCAATAAAATATCGATGATAAGAAAGCGGAGTAATATCTTTTATTTGGTTATTAGATGCATTAAAATTTTGAAGAGTTAGATTAGCTAACGAACTAATATCATTAATTTGATTGCTTTCTATAGAAATATACCTAAGGTTTACTAGATTTGCTAATGAACTAAGATCACTGACCTTATTTCTATCAATAGAAAAAGTTTCAAGTAAATGCATTTTCTCTAGTACACTTATATCGCTAATGTTATTATGATTTAAATTAAGGGACTTAAGATTCATTAAGTTCTTTAACGAATCTATATTACTAATTTCATTACGAGCTACTGAAAGAGTACTTAGTTGGTGTAAATTCCCCAACGGACTGATATCATTCACTTGATTCTCTCCAAATTCAAGGATTTCAAGCGCTTCTTTATCATTTAATGGACTGATGTCCTTTATGTCATTATTATTAATTCGAAGATCTTTAAGATTTATTAATCTTTTCAATGGAATAATATTCTTTATTTGATTTCTATAAAGAAATAGTTGCTCAAGCTGAGTCATATCATTTAACGCACTAATATCTTCGATCTTATTATCTCCAATTTGAAGTTTTTTGAGATTTATCATTTTTTTCAATGCACTTATATCATTTATTTGATTACTTGTAAGAAAAAGCTGTTCAAGTTTTTCTAAATTATTTAATGAATCAATGTCACTAATCTCATTATTACTAAGTTCAAGTTGTTTAAGATTAGTTAAATTGTTTAACGAGCTAATATCACTTAGGGAACCAGGCCCAATAGTAAGTTTTTCAAGGTTTTGTAAATTCGCTAATGAACTGATATCATCAACTTGATTACAATAGATGGCCAAAGACTTCAGTTTGATAAGGTTTCTTAAAAAACTTAGATCACATAGATGATTATTAAATACATGAATATCTTCAAGATTAGTTAAATTACTTAGTATACTGAAGTCTTTGACTTGTTCGCTACTTATTATAAGCGTTTTAAGATTGACTAAATTCCTGAGAGCACTTATATCACTAACTTGATTATGTCCCATAGCAAGATATTTAAGATTGGTTAAGTTGCTTAATTGTGTTATATCACTTATTTTACTAATATTATTAACATCAATATCTTCAACACCAAAAAAACGTAGATGTTCTAAATTTTTTAAATATTGTATTCCTTCTAAAGAAACAGTATCATTATTATCCATTTCAAATTTAACAATGCTTAGAAATTCTTCTTCACTAACCTTTTGCTCAACATTTTTTTTCATTGTTTCTGCAACTAATGATGCAAAATGCGGATCTGGAAACCATTCACTAAATGTTTTACCTTCCGAAGTTACAATTATTTGATATCGACCAATTTCATTGCCTTTTTCATTCAACACAGAAATCTGCACATTATCTTTGATATCCGTAATAAAGACTGCCGAATCAATCTCAAATGTTCCATCAGGCTTGATATCTACCGTTGTATAACGTTTACGATTGACGAACAAACGAACTTTTTGTGCTTTTGTTAAGTCTTTACCTGTCAGTTTTCCGGTGACTTTTTGATTTTTCCCTAGAACATAGTTTGGAAGTTCTGCATCTAAACCAAATGGATTTAAGGTAACTGCGATTCTTCCCAATTCTCTCCCAGCCACTGATCCGACGATTTCCACATGATCTTTAATTGAAGTAATTTCTCTTGGTTCAACTGAAATAACAAATGTTTGATCTCCATTTACTTTGACTGTATCTATGATTTCTCCTTCAATCAATAATGAAACCTCGTCCATCTTGTTACCTGCGACTCCTGTGATTTCTTCATCGAACATCGTATAATCTGCAGCACTTAGGGTGATTTCTGCTTTTTCCAAAGCAACTATTTGGCGACTTAGTTCTTTACCCTTTCGATCCAAACCTACAACTTCAACTTTATCTTCCAAACTACGAATTGTATCTTCTGCTTCAATTTCATATGAATTATCTGCATAGATTATTCCACCTCTTATAACTTTCCCATTCACATGCATCTCAATCTTTTTGATAGCTGTCGACAAGACTTCACCTGTAACATAACTATCTTGCCCTACTCTATATGAGTCAGCAATGATCCATTCATTTTTGAGCACTTTCAGTTCGATTTGCTCTGTTACTTGATTTTCTGCAATTGCATTTAGCGGAAAATTGCTGGCAAACAAACTTAGCATAACCAAACAACTAAATAATACAATACCTTTTTTACTTTCCATTTCTCATCCCTCCTATTTCATCTACAATCATCATAACATTTTTCGTCCCATATGAATTAAAAAAATTACTAAAAATTATACTTACTCGCTTTTGATAGCTACTAAAAAAACGGTATAGCCTAAGCTACACCGTTGTCCAAACTTATATCAAATCTTTTATTATTTTACAACTTACTTTCAGTCACAGGATCTTTAACTAAATTAGCACCCCACAAACCTGCTGCAGAAGTGATGATCATCCCAAGGACCATTGCCACAAATCCCCAAATGGAAGCTTTAGAAACTGTATTTGACGTATCTTCAGCTGTTTGTCTCGCTTCTTTGATATTTTTATCCAAGTCTTCTTTGGCATCTTCAAGACTTGTTTTGGCATTTTCGATTTGTGTTTGCGTTTCTTTCGAGGCTTTTTGTAGTTCATTGTAGATATTATCTGTTGCTTGTTCTGCTTCTTCTTGCGATAGATCGGTATTTTTTGCCACTGCATTTGCAATTGCAGGACGATCAATTGAATCTCCGATTTTTTTCGCTTTGGTTTCTAAAGAATCTGCAGTATCTTTGAAGATTTTATCTGAGTTATCTGGGTTTTTAAGGATTTCTTTTCCCGCATCTGTGATTTCATCCGTTGCTTCTTTCATTTGATCCTTCAAATAATCAGGTTGTAATTCTTTCACATCCGTATCAGACAAAACTTTTTTTACTTGTCCTTGAAGTTCTGTTGTATCCACTGATTGAACGCCGTCTGTGACTTTATCGAATCCTTTGCTGATGGCATCAGATGTGCCAGAAGCTACGGTTTCCACAGTACTACCTGTCGCTGAGGCAATATTGCCAAATAAAGAACCAATCGCTGAAAACGCACCGATTGCTGTATAAGAAAGAATCGCAATCAACACTAAAACGCTTGTTGCCCATGTTAAAAATCCATGTACTAACCCGACTCTACGTGCTGCTACCCCTGCAATAAATCCACTACAAAATAATGAAAGAACAAATGTCACCACTGTCCAAATAATAAGTCCCATTCCCACACCATCTAACGGATTGTCTGATGTAGGTTTAACCATCCCAAAACCAATTGCTGAACCAATTAAACTTAAGGTAAAGAAAATCGCAAAGAAGGAAACTAATCCTGCTATAATTGCCCCCCAAGAGATATTTACACCTGCTTCATCTTGCGTTGTTAAGTACGATACAAATCCTTTTTTTCTCGTATTTTTTTCCATAATTTCCATCCTTTCGTTTGTTTTTTTTACTAATTAGTACACTATCAACTATAAAAGCGTAAAATATTTAGTGCAAATGATACGATTTTTTTCTAATCAAATACTCACTTCTTCTAAAAAATCTCTAACACTCTTTTTACTCGTCGACTAAACCATTCATGCATCTGATTCATGTTCTTAAAGTGCTTTTCTTTAAGATACTTGCTACCTTCGCAACAAATATTTCATCAACTTAGTAGTTTTTACAGACAATAAAAACACTCAAATCATTTATTGGAGAATGAATGATTTGAGTGTTTATTGCATTATTCTTGATAATAAGATTCATAACCAAAATGTTCATATGCCATAGCCGTTGCAATCCGTCCTCTTGGCGTTCGTTTGATAAAACCTTTCTGAATTAAATAAGGTTCATACATGTCCTCTACTGTCTCAGTCTCTTCGCTGATATTAACAGCTAACGTGCTTAAACCTACGGGACCACCGCCATATAATTCAATCATTGTTTTCAACAACTTTTGGTCAACATAATCTAAGCCTTGATGATCAACTTGTAGTAAGGTCAGCGCCTGATCCGCAATCCCTCGATCAATTGTCCCATTTGACTGAACTTGTGCAAAGTCACGCACACGTTTTAGTAAACGATTGGCGATTCGCGGTGTGCCACGAGAACGGCGAGCAATTTCAAACGCCCCCTCTTCTACAATTTCAGTTTGGAAAATAGCAGCAGACCGTAACACAATTTCTTTTAGATCTTCTGTTTCATAATATTCCATATGAGAAATAATCCCAAAACGGTCCCGAAGTGGCGCAGATAACATCCCAGCTCTAGTCGTTGCACCAATCAGCGTGAATGGCGGTAAGGGAAAATGAACTGGGTGAGCCGTTGTTCCTTGTCCCACCATAATATCTACGTAAAAATCCTCCATTGCAGAGTAGAGCATTTCTTCTACTACACGAGGCAAGCGATGAATTTCATCGATAAATAAAACATCTCCTGGCTCTAGTTCGTTTAAAATAGCAACCAAATCACCTGCACGCTCGATTGCAGGTCCACTAGTGGTACGGATATTGACATGCATTTCATTAGCAATCACCATTGCCATCGTCGTCTTACCCAGCCCAGGAGGACCATACAAAAGAGTGTGGTCTAACGCTTCTTCCCGATTACGGGCAGCTTCGATATAGATCGTTAACTCCTGTTTGACTTTATCTTGCCCGATATATTGTTCAAGAAATTGGGGACGTAGCGATTTGTCCAATGACTCTTCCCCTTCACTTGTTTTAGCGGAAAGCAGTCTTTCCTCTTCTGTCATAGTCTTTCCTCCTTAGCGTTTCATCATGAATTTCAATGCATTACGTAAATATTCATCTGTTTGCTGGCCGCCTAATTCTTCTAGTTTCGGCGTGATACGTTTGATCTCCTTATCACTGTAACCTAACGCACTCAATGCTTCTAAGGCCTCCGTTAGTGATTGATTTGCGGCTTGGTTTGATGGTGTTTTCGCCATTGCTTCAACCGCTACTTCGGATGTTTCAAGCTCACCTAATTTTCCTTTTAAATCAAGAACCATTTGCTGTGCTGTTTTTTTACCCACACCAGGGAATTTAGTTAAATAAGCTGCATCTTCACTTTCAATCGCATTGATCAAACCACCGTGATCTTCTGATGCCATGATCGCTAGACCACTTTTAGGACCGATTCCAGAAACACTGATTAATTTTAAGAATAGCTGTTTTTCATCTAAATCACCAAATCCATATAACGAATGAGCATCTTCACGAATAACTTGATGAACATAGATTTTGATTTGTTGATCGGTTTTACCTGAATAACGATAGGGATTACCTACTGATATTTGATACCCAATGCCATTTGTTTCTACTACAATATAATAAGGGCTGATAAATGTAACTTTACCAATGATATACTCGTACATAATTTCACCTTTCTTGCTAGCGTCGCTTTTTCATTACACGCACATACGTTTCTATTTTAGCACAAATTTAAGAAAATCAGTAGCTTGATAAAGAATACTCATTTTAAATAAAAAAAGCCAATACGAATTTAGATTACATTCGTACTGGCCGTTTTTATTATTCAGTAATATACGTCCATTTATAGTCATATCGTGCACCAGCTCCATGAGCGATGACCCCTTTGACTTTTTTACTACGCATGTGTGCTTCTGCTTTTTGATACACAGGCGCAACACCCATATCATCCATCAGTAGTTTTTCAGCATCTACCATATCTGTCCAGCGTTTTTCTGGATCAGAAGCATCTTTGCTACCTGACGCTTTGACTAATGCATCATATTTTTCATTTGAGTAGCGCCCTCTATTATAAGAACCACCTGTTAGGAATAAATCAGTGAAACTACTTGGGTCTGCATAGTCAGCTCCCCAACCGCCCATGAGTACTTCAAAGTCACCATTTTTACCACGGTCTAGACGGACAGCAAACGGTACGTTTGTCACTGTAACGTCCACACCATCTAATGTTTCTTTGACTGCGCCTTGGATATATTCTAAGATTTTTTTCGTAGAATCTGTATCATCTCCCACAATGTCGAATTTGAATGTACTGATTCCTAATTCTTTTTTGGCTGCTTCCCAATATTTTTTAGCTTTTTCTTTGTCATATTTCAATAACTCTTTATTCTCATCTGCAAAGTCTTTGTTGTCTTTTGGTGAATAAGACATACCTTCTGGAACAAGTCCTGTAGATGCCACTGACCCGTCTCCTAAGATACGTTCAACAACAGCATCACGATCAATGGAATAAGAAATAGCTTTTCTTAAATTTGCATTATGATACGGTGATTTCTCATCTCGTTGGTTGAACTCAAGATAAGAAGTACGCGCATCTTTTTCGATTACAAGTTCTGGATCATCTGCCATTTGTTTTGCTAGCTCACCACTTAAAATGACATCATCTACTTGTCCATCTTGGAAAAGATTCAACGATGTTGGTGCTTCTTTGACTACTTTTACTTCAATCTTATCTAACTGAACAGCCTCTTTATCCCAATATTGGTCATTTTTTGTATACGACCATTCAGTATCCGTTCCTGCACCATCAAAATCAGTCAATGTAAACGGACCATTGTAGACAGAAGCTTCACTTGTTGTCGCATAATCTTTGCCCTTCTCATCTACGATTTTCTTATTTTGAGGGAAAAATGATGGAAACGCTAATAGGTAATCAAAATAAGGTGTTTCTTTCTCCAATGTTACTTCCAATTCGTAATCACTGATTGCTTTGATCCCTAATTCATCAAGTGGTTTTTTCCCATTCGAAACATCTGCTCCGTTTTTCACCAATTCAAACATATAGGCATATTCAGCTGCTGTTTTAGGATCTGCAGTCCGTTGCCAACCATAAACATAATCTGCCGCTACAACAGGATCGCCGTTTGACCATTTAGCATCTTCTCTTAGCTTAAATGTATACGTCAAACCATCCTCACTCTTTTTCGCCATATCCGCTGCACCTGCAGCGTGTGGTTTACTTTTCTCGTCTAGTCGATATAGTCCTTCATAAATATTATTAAAGGCTGAAAAACTGATCGTATTTGTTCCTAATGATAAATCTGCTGTCGGCATCTCTTGTTGGACGACTAATCGAAAAAGCTGTTCCCCACTCGCTTTTTTGCTGTCGTTACTGCTATCTGTAGAATCAGTCTTACCACCGCCTCCGCAGGCTGCTAATACTAAAGTAGATAGCATCATGACACTGATTAATTTCTTCACACTTTTATTTTTCATTTCTTTCTCCTCAATAAACAATAATTTTCTTTCCAAATTTTAATTTTTGAATATTTTTATAATACTAGATGCACATGTAAAAAGCAAGTTTTTTTGACAATCTAAAAATAACGTTTGGTTTAATTTTTAAGATCACAATAAAAAACCTATCTCAACAGATTTCACCTGTCGAAATAGGTCTAATCATTATTCAAATAAGGATTTATATTCCCCATATCCTTCTTTTTCCAACTCTGCCACCGGAATAAAGCGTAAAGCTGCTGCATTAATACAATAACGTAAACCGCCCATCTCTTGCGGTCCATCGGTAAAAACGTGTCCTAAGTGAGAATCTGCTTCTTTGCTCCGAACTTCGACTCTTCGCATTCCTAAAGAAAAATCACTATTTTCTACGATGTCTTGTTTTTCAATTGGTTTCGTAAATGATGGCCAACCACATCCTGCATCGTATTTATCTTTTGAACTAAAGAGTGGTTCACCACTGACGATATCCACATAAATACCTTCTTGATAAAAATCGTCATACTTACCAGTAAAAGGTCGTTCAGTTGCATTTTCTTGGGTTACTGCATATTCAATGTCAGATAACTTTTCTTTCAACTCTTTTTTTGATGGCTTTTCCATGACAAATCACACCCTTACTTTTTTTGTTAGTCTTATCATAGCATTGTTGAGAAAAAAACACTCCTTTTCTGTTTAGAAAGTGAGTGTTTCAGTCTTTTCATTCGTTCCAAGGGATATCCAAATCGACATTTTTAGCTAAATCGATACTTTCTTGTCGTTTTGCTTGTCTGGCTTGTTTTCTTGCCTTATAGCCTTGGCAGATAAATTGTTCTTCTTTTGTCTCAGGTTCGATACGTTCAGGTAAACTCGCTCCTTTAGGCACGACAAATGTCATAAAACAAGTACCAGCCAGATAGCGTTCACCAGTAAATAAGTCTTCACCAATCACTTTGGCAAATATCTCCATTGATCGTGTGCCGACACCAGATACATAGGCATCGATACAGACAGAGTGGCTAGCTTTCAAAGGCGCCAGAAAGTCTAAGTGATCCACAGAAGCCGTTACGATCGCAGCTCTTGATACTCGAACAGCTGCAATACCAGCAGTTTCATCCAGCCATGCCATTAATTGACCACCAAATAAGGTTTTATGAAAATTTAAATGAGGATAGGTGATCATATGTGTTTGGATCGCCCTGGTTTGTGAACATTTCATTGGTTCTTTCCTTCTTTCCGTGTTCTAGCTCTACTCAAAAGACGGCAGCATACGATACAAAGTAGCGATTGGAAGCCCCATAATCGAATAATAATCTCCTTGGATACTCTTTACAAGTAACGCTCCTTGTTCTTGAATTCCGTAAGCTCCTGCTTTATCTTCATACTCTTTTGTATCTAAGTAACGATTGATTTCTTCGTCCGTCAAATCATAAAATTCAACTGTAGCAGGAACCGTTGCTGAAGATTCCTGATCATCTTTCATCAACACTACACTGGTGTATACTTTATGCGTTCTACCACTCAGTTGTCTCAACATTCGAAATCCGTCTTCTCTGGAAGTGGGTTTGCCTAATATTTCATTATCGATCGTGACAATTGTGTCGGAACCGATCACAAGATCATTTGGATATTGTTTTGCAATGTGCATTGCTTTTTGCGCTGCCATCGTTAAAACATAATCCATTGGGGTAAAATAACTTTTTACGTCTTCATCAATATCAGCCGGGACTACTTCAAAGTCAGATATGATCCGACTTAGCAGTTCACGTCTACGCGGTGATTGAGAGGCAAGGATAACTGCCATTAGGATAAAACCTTCTTCCCTATTTTTTAGTGCGGATCTTGGATTCGTTTAAACATTTTTTCCATATCTGAATTGGTAAAGTGAATCAAAACTGGACGTCCGTGTGGACAATTAAAAGGATTTTCACACGTTTCTAAATCTTTTAATAGAACACGAGCTTGTTGTTCATCCAAATAATGATTTGCTTTGATCGATCGTTTACAGCTCATCATGATAGCTGTAGCTTCACGGAATTTCTTCACGCTAACCGATCCTGTAGTTAAAAACATATCAATCATTTCTCGAATGATGGACTCTTCTTCCCCTTGTGGATACCATGTTGGATGAGACCGAATGATAAAGCTATTTTGCCCGAAATCTTCTAAATGGATTCCAACTTCTGCCAAAGTCTCTTTATGTTCTTTGATTTTCAGTGCATCACTATTTGGATAATCTATTACGATAGGGACAAGCAACTCTTGTAAATCATTTGTTACTTCGCCTATTTTTTCTCTAAAATATTCATATTTGATTCGCTCTTGAGCAGCATGTTGATCGATAATATAAAGCCCCTCTTTACTTTGAGCAAACAGATATGTCCCATGCATCTGACCAAAATAGTCTAATTCTGGAAAACGCTCTTTCGGCCGTTCGTCAGATAGCTTATCCAAAGCTTTATTTAACTCATGTTTCGAACCCGTTGCCGAAAAATCAAACTCAGGATGATGACTCAACTCTTCTTCATAGACTTGTTCATCCACAGACTCAGCTTCTTTGTTCGGTGTAAAAACTTCCGCTAATTTAGGCGTTGTCTCTGCTTGCTCATTATCAGAAACTGAAGATTCTTCTTCTGGCGAACTAAAAGCATGCGCCAGTAAGGCTTCTCTATCAAGGTCTTCTTTTGTCTGTGATTCAGGTGCTTGTGACCAGTTATCTACGGGTTTTTGAGTCGAAAATTCCGCTGTTGTCTCTTTAACAAAGAAATTCCCACTCGTTGAGTCATAGCCTAAACTGCCAGGTTTACGAATAGGTTTGGCAGTTTCTTCTTGTTCAGTTAATGGAATCTCCATCTGTTCGACTTTAGGTTGCTGTTCAACTTTCTTTTTAAACCGCAAATTATCTGCCGCATTTGGAATCAGTTGCTCATGACTCAACACTTCGCGAATCGCATCACTGATCAAGGTCATCAACTCTTTTTCTTTACTTAAGCGTACTTCTTGCTTGGTTGGATGAACATTGACATCGACTAACAGCGGATCCATCTCAATCTCTAACACTGCAAGTGGGAAACGGCCTACCATCAGTTTAGAACCGTAACCATCCACAATTGCTTTATTCAGCGCAAAATTTTTGATATAGCGACCATTGATGATCGTTGATAAGTAATTGCGACTCGCTCTAGTCACTTCTGGTAATGACACATAACCCGTTAATTTAAAGTCTAAATCTTCTGATTCGATTTTCAGCATTTTTTTCGCTGTCCCGATGCCGTAGATGCCCGCAATCGTTTGCTTCAAATCACCATTTCCAGCTGTATTCATCATCTTATTTCCATCATGGACCAAACGAAATGCAACCTTGGGATGGCTTAATGCTAAACGATTGACGATATCGCCCACATTGGCTAATTCTGTTTGGATCGTCTTTACATATTTTAGGCGCGCAGGCGTATTGAAAAATAGGTTTGAAACAGTGATTTTCGTACCTTTTCTTAAGGCGGCAGGGCGGTGCTCTTCGATTGCTCCACCTTTCATTTTAACGAGGCTGCCTTCTTCTTCGGCGACAACGGCCGTTTCAACCATGATTTCTGATACAGAAGCAATACTGGGCAGGGCTTCACCGCGAAAACCTAAACTACGAATCCGAAATAAATCGTCACGCGTATGAATTTTACTCGTTGCGTGTCGTTTAAATGCGTTTAAGATGTCCTCTTTTGCGATTCCTTCACCATTATCAATCACTTGGATCGTCTTCAGACCTGCTTCCTCAATAAAAATATCGATTTGTGTACTTCCTGCATCGATTGCATTTTCAACAAGCTCTTTTACAACTGATGCAGGGCGCTCTACTACTTCACCAGCAGCAATTTGATTGGCAAGCTGTTCCGATAGTTCTTGGATTTTTCCCATTTAGGATCATCTCCTTGTTCCGTTTTTCCACTCTAAAGTTTAGATTCTTTTTTGTAGTTCATGTAATTTATTCAACGCATCCATTGGGGTCATTTCTAATAGATTGATTTTCTTCAAAGTATCGATCACACCTAGTTCATCAGTGGATACTTCTTTAAATAGCGACAATTGTTCTGTATCTTCTTTGATTTCGTCTTTGTATTCAACTTGTTTTAATGGTTGTTCTTCTGATTCTAATGCAGAAAGAATCGTTGCTGCACGCTCTAGTAATACACTTGGCAAGCCAGCGATTTTAGCAACGTGAATCCCATAACTCTTATCAGCTGGACCTTCCATCATTTTATGCAAAAAAACAACTTCGCCATTTTTTTCGACTGCACCAACATGAATGTTTTTCAATCCAGATAAGTTTTCATCCAGTACCGTTAATTCATGGTAATGCGTGGAGAATAAAGTTTTGGCCTTGACTTCGCGATGGATATACTCGATGATTGCTTGAGCTAATGCCATTCCATCATAAGTAGCGGTTCCTCGGCCTAATTCATCGAATAAAATCAAACTATTCGGTGTAGCATGACGTAAGGCTTGATTAGCTTCCATCATTTCTACCATAAACGTACTTTGGCCTGCGATCAAATCATCTGACGCACCGATTCTTGTAAATATTTGGTCAAAAATCGGAAGCTCAGCCGATTCTGCTGGCACGAAACAACCGATTTGAGCCATCACGACAGTTAATGCTAATTGGCGCATGTACGTACTTTTCCCCGACATATTCGGCCCTGTGATTAGGAGAATGATGTCTTCTTTACTCATATGCACACTGTTGGGAATGTACTCTTGATGTCCTAAAACCTTTTCCACAACAGGATGACGTCCTTCAACGATGTGTAGCTCTTTACTATTGCTTTTCAGAGTTGGCCGAACATATTGATATCGTTCACTCACTGTGGCAAACGCTTGTAAAACGTCAACTGCACTGATTGTTTTCGCTAATTTTTGTAATCGCTCGATATTGGCTTTGACTTGCTCACGCACTTCTAGAAACAATTGATATTCTAAGTCTACAGATTTTTCTTCTGCTTCTAGAATCAACGTTTCCATCTCTTTTAGTTCTGGCGTGATAAACCGTTCGGCATTCGCTAAGGTTTGTTTGCGTTCATATTTGCCTTCTGCTAGGTTGGCTAAGTTAGATTTTGTCACTTCAATGTAGTACCCAAATACTCGGTTAAAACCGACTTTTAGGGTTTTGATCCCTGTTTCTTGCCGTTCTTTTGCTTCTAATTCTGCTAACCATTGTTTCCCGTTACGCATCGCATTGCGGTATTCATCTAATTTCTCATTGTAATTGTCTTTAATGATGTTTCCTTCTGTAATTGCAAGAGGTGCTTCTTCATTGATTGCTTGATTGATCAGCTCAACAACATCCTCAGCTGGATTTAAATCTAATAATAAATCGTTCCACTCACCTTGGTTAATACCGACGATCAGCTCACGAACCAAAGGCACTTGTTCTAATGATGTCTTTAGTTGAATCAAGTCACGACCATTCACATTACCGAAAGCTACACGACCTGCTAAGCGTTCTAAATCATAGACTTTCGTTAGTGTTGCTTGTAGATCGACCCGTTCAAAATAAGCATTCAATAACGATTGAACCATTTCTTGCCGGCTTTGGATTTGTTTTTCTTGGATTAAAGGTCGATCTAACCATTGTTTTAACAAACGGCCACCCATTGCAGTTTTTGTTTCATCTAACAACCATAATAATGTTCCTTTTTTCAAGCCTGTCCGGATTGATTGGGTCAATTCTAAGTTGAATTTAGAATAATGATCCATTTTTAAGAAATGGTCTGGTTGATATTCCACAGCTTTTTGAATATGAGCTAAGCCACGTTTTTGAGTCACCGTTAGGTATGTCAATAATTTCCCAGTTACTTCGACTTCTAGCGGATGAGTCAGTTCACTAGTTAAAAAGCTAAATTCAGCATTTTCTTCTGCTTGATTTTGTTCGGAAAAAATAATGTTCAAGCGACTTTTCAACGTTTGCTGTAACGTTTCTGATAGGGTACTGCCTAGCACGATTTCTTTTGTTTGCAATGCTGATGCTTCATTGATCACACCATCTTCGTCGCTTAATACAGCAGTCTTTAACTCTCCTGTACTTAAATCAACGTACGCTAAGCCAAAACTGCCGTTTTCTTCGACGATAGCAGTCAAATAGTTATTGTCTTTCGCGTCTAAGCCTTTACTAGTCATGACCGTTCCTGGTGTAATCAGTTGAACAACTTCTCGTTTAACCATTCCTTTGGTTGTTTTTGGATCTTCTACTTGTTCACAAATTGCTACTTTATAACCTTTTTCGATCAAAGTATCAATATAGCCTTGAGCCGCATGATGAGGAATTCCACACATTGGGATCGGATCATCTGCATTGCGATTACGACTAGTTAATGTTAACTCTAACAACTGTGATGCGTTGACTGCATCTTCATAAAACATTTCATAAAAGTCCCCTAATCTGTAAAACAGAAAAGCATCTTGATATTGGTCCTTAATTGCTAAGTATTGTTCCATCATTGGTGTGTTTTTGGTTTTTTGAGGCATTATTACCCTTCCTTCTCTAGTTCTTCGTTGATTCGATATTGGATCATGTCCGTGACATGTTGCAGCAAATCATTGGCTTCCCTGAGTTGTTCTCTGTAGGCTACAACTAAAGGATGTTCATCAAATTCTTTTGTTAGCTCATCTGCTCGCTTGATTGCAGCTTTTTCAGCTTCTGGTTTATCATAATGTGCAAATTGAACGGCATCTTTTTGGGCTGCTTTAATTCGCTCCACTAAATCAGCGAGCTTTTCATTTTTTTGGACTTTTGCTTCTAGTTCTTTATAACGCTGAATCAATTCATCTTCCCCGATCAGCGCTAATAATTTTGTTAATTCTTCGTTGGTTTTTTTATCTGTAATGGATGGCTCCATGATTTCACACCTTTATTCTAGGTTAGATTTTGTTGGAATTTGAGTCTACTTATTTTAACATAATTCCAGCAAAATCAACAGTTCGTGGAAAATAAAACAGTTGTTCTTCTACTATAATATACGTAAAAAATTAGAAATTATAGGAAAAAAGAGGGCCCTTTTTTCTAGGGTCCCTCTTTTTTCTAAAAGCTAGCTTGTACTGTAAGCTTAGCCTTGCTCTTCATTTTTCGTTAATTCTGCTACTTGTTTTTCTAATGCGTTGATTTTTTGTTGTCTTTTTTTGTAGAGATATACTACAAGAACTAGCAATAAGAATAGTAAAAATAGAACGATATAAAGTAGATAATGTTGCTTATCTTTATGGATATAGGCCTGATTATTCAGTTTTTCGGCTTCTTTAGCTTTGATTTCAAACTCTTTTTCAAAATCCCAGACTTGACCTTTAGATTCTGCATGAACAGTTAAAAGATAGTTGCCTGGCTTAAATTTCGTTTCCTGTAAGCTTACAGGATAGTTTAGCACGGAGTTGGGTGCCATCTGCAACTCACTTTTTTGGGTTTCGTAAAGAACTGTATCCGTATTTTTCTTTCTGATTTTGACATTAACATTCAATCGGTTTAGGTACGCTGCTTTTGAATTTACTAAATGAGCAAAAACTGTATTTCTGTTATTGACTTGTCCTAAGCTGACTTTGCTTAAGTCCAAGTCAGGTTTGACTTCTTTTTCTCCATGCAACACTAGTGCAATTACATAACCAAACTGGTTTTTTACCGCCACATCGGCTGAGGATTCTTTATTTTTTTCTGCGTTTTCACTTGTAAAAGTAATTCCACCCGACAGGATACCAGAAAAATCAGTTTTTGGCATTATAATATTGTACTCTACGTTTTTTGATTCATGAGGAGCTAGGGTGATTTTTGGTGTATCGGTTTTGATTAGCTGACTTATATCATGGGGTAAGTCGACTGATTGGTTTTGATCGCTATTGATATATTCTACTACTCCATTGGTATTAGTCGTTGCGGTTTTGATTTTCGTGTTGATCGTTCGTTCTTGATTAGATCGATTAGTTACTTTGACCTGTACCGTGTGCTTTTCTTCTGGATTCAATCGTAAGTCAAAATATGTTTTTGTTTTATCTACTTGTTTGATTGATGGAATGGCCTTGACTTCATAGTCCGCATCTTGTGCCCAACTATTTGACGTTGCCACCAGACATCCAAATACAAAAAACACCATTGGCACTATAACTTTAAGTGTTCGTTTCAACATGTTGATCCCTCCATTTTTTTTGCTATGTATGTTTACGGAGCGGTAAAAATTCTTATTTCACTACCGCTCCATCTCCTATTTACTATTAACTATTTGCTGGTTGATCTAATAAGATCCAAGTCAATGTTGTTTCGTATTGTTTTGCAACTTTTGCTGTTTCGCCTGGAACAGATAATGTTGCTGCCTCTTTAGCAAAACTTTCAATTGTCACGCCATTACCAAAACCTGTACCTGCATCTAAAATAGTTGTGCTTGACCCATCTGTATTTAAAACAACGTCTGTTTTGACAGTTGCTGAACCTGTTGATTGGTCTGAAATCGTTGGTGTCTTCAATGTCATTTGAGCGCTTGTTAATTCTTTTTTGTCTGCTTTGAATTGACCATTTTGTGCTACTTGAACTGTCCAACCAGCTTCTGTTCCGCGGATATCTTGAACAGTTGTCGTTGTTTCTGTTTGATTTTTATAGACTTCGTCTTTAGCGGAAATTGGATTAGAACCAAAATCAAAATCAGCAACATTCACTAATGTTAATGCACCTTCTGTAGGTGTAGTAAAGCCGATGTCACTTGTTGACTCATGGTTCTCTACTTCTTCTGCATGCCCGACCATACTTGTACTAAAAATCATTGATAGTGCCGCAATTCCTACTAAAATTTTGTTTGCTTTCATTTACATTCTCTCCTCGTTCTTTAAAATTCTATATGATATCATTCCAGTTATAAATAACAGAATGGATATTCCTCTTAGTGATAAAACCTTGCTTGTTGAAGCCTCTCCTGTATCTGGCAAAGTCTTCGTTTCATGTTGCTCTTTTTTTTCTATTTCGTAAAAACCAACTGTTGCCTTGCTATCTTCTGCAGCATAACTTGACTTCATCTCAAAGAAATAAACAAGACAAGTGATGATTATGACGATTTGGAGCCATTTTCTTTTTTTATTTTTCACGGTTTTGCACCTTTCAATCATTAGATACAACATCGTATAATTCCCAGCTGATTTCACCTGAATACTGATCAGCTAAAGCATCCCCAGATTTTACAACCACATTTAACCCATCATCGAAAGTTGTCCAATCGTGGGTTACATTATAGTCATCATGAGTCGTCGTTACTGCCGATTCGATGATAGCAGATGAATTCACTCGAAGTGGTACTGAGCGACCATCTTTGACATAAAATAAGGCATCGCTAAGTACATGATGGGTCTTATTTCCTGTTAAGGGCCGACTGAGTGTTGCACGTAATTGCCAATTAGAGCCTAAAGTACGTGTATCTTTTACAACAATATCTTGATCTTTCGACTCAATTTTATATTCTTCCTCTTTGTTAGATAAAGGGTGTGTACCAAAACTAATTTGCGTAGGAACAGCCGAAAAAGCTAAATACCCTTGGTACATATAGGTCACCGTTTGTTCTTCATTCGAAAAAATTCCTGATTCATTTCCCGACACTGCTGTTAGCGTATAGCCTGAAATTGATTTGGCATTAGCCAAGTAGTTTTGTCCAACTTTTCCTGATAAAATTTCTGGTGGTGCAATCTCTTGTCCGTCTTCGTTTAGATAGTTTACAACGACTGGTTTTCCTTGAACAAAATCAACTGTCAGCAATGCTTCATTACTTATCTTTGTTTCATCGTTGACTGTTGTAACTGCTGTATTTGGAATTTGGATTTGATTAATGTTAGGATCTATTAGCGCTTCTTGACTTAGCTTTACATTGCCATTTAGTGCAATCGTATAGACTTTCCCATAAAACGATTCAGTTATTAAACTTTCTGGTTTTGCTTCAACTGTTAGTTCATTCTCTGCATGTTGGCTAATAGCAAAATATTCATCAGCAGCACTCCCTGTTTCATCCTTAATTACTACATCTTCTACAGCAACGGCTATAGTTTCAGCTAATGTATCTGTAATTTTCAAATTTTGGATCGGAAAACGTGAAGAATAGGCAGGAATTTTTTGAGTGATCGTATATAGTTCTCTCTTTTCAAGTCCAGCGTAATCAAACTTTGCTCCGACTTTACTCGGCTCCTCTACTTCTTCACCACCTGTTATATCCCCTAATCCCGGGAAATCATCATAGTCAAACATTGCTGTACTTTCTTCCATGCTAATTGGCATGTTTGTATGAATATCATAACCAGAAATCACACTACCTAACACTCGTCCTTGTGTATCATCTAATGTCACAGAAGTTCGTGGTGCTAAAACTGTACCAATGAATAATGAAGCGTTACTTCTAAATTGAATCTCGTTTTCCTCATCATTAAAGTTATGCACAAGATGTGTTGCTGTTTTGTAGGTTTTGTCCTTTAACTCATCAGAAATGGTATGACTATCAGATTTTATTAACGGAACTGCTTTGCTTGCATACTTTCCTTCAAAAAAGACTCCTTGATTTCCTTCAAAACGATACTCTTCATCTCCAGGCAAGCTAGGATATGCCGTAGCATGGAAAAATGTACTACCACTAAAGTTAAATGATGGAAAGTGTTTGTAATTAATAAATACATATGGCGGCAACATCGTATCTGGATCATAGTTGGTATAATTGATCGAAATATCCTGAGCATTTTTAAAATGATCGATTTGTCCATCAACATCGATAATGACAACGGCCTGCTCCGTAACGTTTTTTTTCAATGCAATATTGATCTGGATCGAAGATTGTCCACCCCAGTCATTTGGGTTTACTACTTTGTGTTCTGTGTTGATTTCCGCTGTTTGAACTGCTGAATTATACACTACAGTTTGATCGCTACCCGTCAATGTTGCGTAATAATCACTGATCGATTGAATATTTCCTGTCACCTGAGAAAAATCAGTAATACCATTATCGACAAAGGAAGGAAACGAAGTGAGTGAGTCATTGTTACGCCTTTCAGAAAATTTCTCCTTCAACGCAGGATAATGCTGCAAGGCCTCATTCATTTCTTTTTCCGTTGGCAAATTGCCTAAATAGTAATGAAGGTCTTCACCATCCAGATACTTAAAACTTGTCGAATTTGCGTACCAACGGATGATATCACTCCCTGTAATTGTTTCAGAAACTACAGCGGGATCGATTTGTTCTAAATCCCACTGGCGATTTGAATTTTGATAATTTTGAAAACCGCCTTTTGACAAACCTGAAGAGCCATTAGACGTTATGTTTTTTGCTAAAAACTGACCAACAAGTTGCTTTTCCTGTAATTGATCGGTATTAAAATATAAGGTACCTCCAGCAGTTAAGTTCGTTTTCGTTGAAACCCCGAGTGGGTAGCTGGTAGGTGGTAAAACATCCTCAGCAAAAACTTCGTCTATTGAACCGATCATATGTAAAAGACAGAAAAACAAAATGAGTAAAGTAACATGGTTCTTTTTCATCTGAGGTCTCCTATCTGCTCGTTTCATCAATCGAGACTTGTACAAGCAACTTTTTACTACTATGAAATAATACAATTTTTTTCAGAAAATAATTATATATTTCTGAAACAATCTGTTTCAAATTTAAAAAAACAACATTTTTTTATTTAAAAAACGCTCTAACACCATGAAAAAAGGTTGAAACAAAACAAGTAATTGTTTTGCCTCAACCTTATAAAAGATAAAATTAAGTTATAGTTTAGTGATATGATCAATATTTTCATAGTTGAACATGACTGTTTTTACTTTTCTATCAAGCTAAAAAAATTGTTTTATAAAAAATATCATTGATTGCATCAATCATTTTTCCCCACTGTTCAGGATTCAACTGTTCATCGAAATAAAAATGTGCAGCGTCTGAATTGACTGCTTCATAAGAGTCCGAGATAACTAAATTAGCATTCGATACATCATTAGTAAAGATGATTCGCTCTTGATTATAAACATCTAAAATAATTTTTTTGATCCCCTCTGCTAAAATCAAATTATTATTAAAAATGACACAAATCGACATACTTCCTGCTTTTTTGTTTAAATAAATCCCTGAATAAATCGTTAAAGAAAGAATCGACATAACACCTTTCAACGACTTCTTATTTATTTTGGGATAAAATTCTTGTTGTTCAATGATCTTGGTGATTTTTCGGAAGATTTTCACATTCGCTTCATCATAGTCGATCATTGAATGAAATGAAAGTTCGTTTTTATAGTAGCCAGAGATATCAATATTGATATGCTTGATATAAATCAATAAGATGATCAGATAAAAGTAAAAGTTTGTATACCCCTCTTCAGTATAATCTATATCAAATTCCTTTTGAACCTCTGCCATCAGCTTAGTTGTGTATGCTGCAATTTCCAGAGATGATTGTTTGTAATCTTGAACAATTTTCTTTTTTGTTTCTAATGAATCTAAATTATACACTAGTCCTCGTGTTGCATATAGTAACAAAGCACGTTCTTTCCGGTATAGTGTGTTTGATAAGCGTTGTCTTAACAAAGGCAGTAATTCCGTATCTTTAGTATCAAAGTAGGCTGTATCTGCTAAAAAGCTATCAGAAATCTCTATATAATTTTTTTGCCAAAGCGCTCTTTTCAACGTAATCAACTGAATAAAACGTAATTTTGCCCGTTGCGATTCTGATAATGAAGCCATATGATCAAAATATTCTTCCAGCTCTTTGACTTCCCACCATGATTCAGGATAACTTCTATTATCGTATTCTGTTGATTTAAAAACAGACCAATAAGAATAAAAAGCAAACAGACGAATCCCCACTTCGTTACCTGTTAGAGGACTTGCAAGCTGATCAAATGAAATTTTACCACCAAAAGGCACTAGCATCTCTTTAAGTGCTCGTACTTGTTTATACACTGACGAACTGCTCATATGTAAATCAAGTGCCATTGCGTCAATTGAACTGTAATGATTTTTTAATAGCGTATCCAGAATGAAAAAAACACCACTTTTTTGAACGTAAAACAAATGACTGTAATCAATCAAGTAACCAATACTATAGGTTTCCGTCGTTTGAATCTGATAGGTTCCAGTCTGAGTATTTTGAATTAAGTGTACTTTCTCCCCAAATGTCATTTCTACTTCTTGCACCAAATCATTAATATATCTGCTTAATGTACTTTTCGTAAGTCCATGCTTTTGCATCAATTCGTTAAAGCTCAACCCATTTTTTGAGAAAACAATCGATTTAAACAATTCAAACTTTACTCGCTCTATTTTTCCCATAAAAGAATTTCGCATAGACGCCTCCTTATAATCTGCTGTTTTGATTCAGTTACTATTATAGAACAATTAATTGCTCTCCTGTTCACAAACGCTCAAGCTCACTTCCGATAAAAATAAAAAGAGTCAGATACTGCTCCTCTTTATACTTGAAGCTAGCTACTGGCTCTTTTTTATTGTAACATTCCATTGTTTATTCTTCAAACGGGCGATCTTCACTAATTTGGATCGGTTCTATTTTTTTGGCTTGCCCTGTTTGATCATCAATATCGATAACACAAGCAGATAGCAAACTTCGGCCTTCTTCGACAACCTCAAAACGTTTTGGCAAAGCAGTGACAAATTTCTCGATGATGGGTCCCCGCTTCATCCCTAAGATACCATCATACGGTCCCGTCATACCAACATCACTTAAAAAGGCTGTCCCTGCCGGCAAAATCCGGGCATCATTGGTTTGAACATGCGTATGTGTTCCTACGACCGCACTAACTTTTCCATCTAAAAACCAACCCATCGCTTGTTTCTCACTCGTTGTTTCTCCATGAAAATCAACAAAAATAAGCGATGTCCGCTTGCGTGCTTCAGCAATCAATTCTTCTACTTTACGAAATGGATCATCAATATCTGCCATAAAAACACGAGCCTGTATATTGATCACAGCTAATTCCAACTGATTGACTTTCACAAAAACCATCCCTTGACCTGGAGTGCCTTGTGGAAAATTAGCTGGTCGGATCATTTTTTTGGCGTCATCGATAAACTCAAAGATGTCTTTATTATCCCAAGTATGATTGCCTAATGTAACGACATCTACCCCGTCTTGTAAAAACTTCTTATAAATCTTGCCCGTGATCCCTCTACCTGCTGCTGCATTTTCGCCATTAAGAATCGTTACCTGAGGGCGATACTTTTTCTTTAATTTGGGTAAGTACGTGGTGACTGTATCACGACCTAATGATCCTACTACGTCTCCTATAAATAATATACGCAAAAATTTTCCTCTTCTCTTTTGATTTCTGTTTTTATTATAGAGGTTTTCAGGTTGGAAGGGAAGGGGGGAGAATTTTGTCACTGTTGATCTATTTAATAGAAACAACCTTTTAATTATACTTAGTTATTTCTTGTAACGATAAGTAGAACGCTCAATATAATAGTCAATTCTCCCTATTTTTCGCGCTTATCTTATAGGTTTTGAGCACACTAAGAACATCCATTTTAAATACCTGTTGTTCTACATCTAATAGGGTAAGAAAAAAACTTCATCCAACATAAAGTGATGAAGTGTTAATTATTTTTAAAATTTGTTATTTCGTGTTCCTGTTTCTCATTCTCGATTCTAGAATACAGAGAAAGAGCTATATCTGTTAAAATTTCTTTTAAATTCTATCCTTCCAAATGTTATTTCAGCATAAAATGCTTATTTCAAGACAAAATTCACATTATTACATTTTTTAAACAATTAGTTCAATAATAAGTTTATAAAGAGTTTAATATCTGATATTATTATGATTGTGAGTGTATTTGTTACTCTACTACAATTTAAAGTTAGAAGGAATTAGACCAACATATGTTGTTTTTTTTATTTCTTATCTAAAAAAACTCCTAGCAATCATAAAACTTGGGGAAGTTATTCATGCTAGAAGCCCTAGATAAAAAGACGCTCTCATTTATCTGTAGTTCGCCACTACGTATTAAATATAACACACTAAGATCGAATTAGTATATGCTTTTTTGAACTAAATGTGCTAATCAATGATTCGTGCGTTATTTCCTTACTACTATAATCAATCAAGAAAGAGGCGATCAACTATGAAAAAACCAATCAAAAACAATTTACAAGAAATACGTAGTAATACCAACATGACACAAGAAGATCTTGCTAACCAAGTCGATGTATCGATTCAAACGATCCAAAGTATTGAAAAAGGGAAATATAAACCTTCTGACTCGTTAGCTTTTAACATTGCTCGCTCACTCAATAAAGAAGTTACAGATATTTTTTCTTAGATTGCTAAGTTTTAAAAACTTTTTTAAGTTAAATTGACAGAACATTCAAAAAAGATCAGATTCAATCTCAACTAGAATCTGATCTAACTTCAAATGTCTACGCTATCTTGGATAATTGCTAATCGGATTTATTCACGAGCACCTTCAAGTACTCAATACGATAATCGATCGTTAGCCTAATTATTTTCACGCAATGTTTTTTATGGATTTTAGCTTATTTCTGAAAACTTCAAAACTTCCATTATCTCTGATCGGAAATCTCTGTATAGAATTCTCTGAATATCCCGTTTTGATCATGCGACACAGCAAGTTCTTTCAAAAATTCTTGTCCTGATTTTAACCTACTGGCATTCGAGATCACAGGTAAATAATCTTCTATGATTGGCTGAGTATGCGTAGTTAAACGTAATTTCAGCGATGACTTGTAGTTCTTTTTTCTTGTAAAAGGTGTATAAGGTATGAAATGTAGTGACCCCACAAAGTTAGACTTTTTGGAGTCACTATATTTTGACGGTTATTTTTTTGTCGTTCTTAAGCATATCTACAATCAATTTAACGAACGCAATGGTAAACATACCAAAGCTTAGAATCAATTGAATTGTTTCTAATGCAGCCAAAAGACTTCTCCTTTCGTTAGATTCAGTACATACAATCATATGCACCTCCTCCTAAAGAGTGTCACCTTCATAACTTTTCTACATTGATTAACTCGAGACAGTTTAATCCATTTTATTCTAATCATTTTTGATAAATGTTTGATTATATTATAACTGTCACTTTTGGGAATAAATCAATTTTTCATTCACTCTAATTTTCCCAAATATTTATTTCCTCTAAAGGATAACTTGTTAAATCACTGTCTTCTGACGGAGCTCCTTCTCGTGCAATCATCAATGTTCCGTCATATTTATAATATAAATAGTAGAATACGTCTCTATAGGTGCCATCAACCGTTGGCTTGTTCACTTTAATTTTTGTTTTAAGTTTAATATCGACAAGTTCATTTTTTCTATAATCAAGAACTCTATATGTTTGTTCATTATCATCAATAATAATTTCATACTCCAATTTATTCCCGAACAGATCATGAAGCTTATCTTCAGTAAAACCTTGTCTTGGTTGGTTCTCTACACCAGTAGAATTTCCTTCATACCAAGATTTTCCATTAAGCAACATCTTTGTAATTTTAGGATATTTGGCTTCCGCAGAATTTGTAGTTGCTAGTGAACTTTGAGTAGTTTCTATTGATTCTTTTTTTTTCGAACTTGATAATGAGGTTTCTTCTTTTTTATGAGTGGTGTTATTAGTAACCGAATGATTAGTTGAATCTACAGACCTGGTTGATTGATTACTAGCACAGCTTGCTAATAGTACAGCTGAAACTAAAACTAAAAAAAATTTTTTCATATTTCTTCACCCTTACTGATTATTTTTGATATTACTATATAAAAACTTCTAGTTCTGACTGTAGAAGCTTGTTTTCTTCCTTATGTTCTTCAATTTCACTTTTAAAAAGATGTTGATCTACTTTAGTTAGGCTTTCAATTCTGTCCTTATTCCGTGTTATTTTTTTGTTAAAACTAGTCGTCTAATCTACAATATATAGACATCCACATTAAATTAGAATGATTCTCTAGTCATTGTAATTTCTTTTTTCGAGGTATCTATAAAACGTTGAAGAAGAAATCCCTGTCATTTCATATATTTCTTTTCCTGAATACTGTTTTATATCTATAGACTAATAGCTTGCTGAATTTTTTTCTCTAACACTTTAGGACGACCACCAACACGTCCTCTTGCTCTTGCACTTTTAAGACCTTCTCTAGTACGTTCAACTATTAAATCCCTCTCAAATTCTGCAAAAGCTTGAAAGACGGTCAGTATTACCTTGCCTTATGGTGTGGACGTATCAAATTTTTCTTTGTCACTGATCACTTGTACGTTTTTTTAGAAAATAAATCAACTAACTCTAAAACCTCCCTTGTACTACATTCTAATCTGCCCCAACTTTCTACACTAAAGTATCGCCTTCTCGAACAGACTCTTTCAGTTTATCTAGTTGTGGTCGACTTGCTTTAGTCCCACTAATTTTTTCAGTCAAAATTTCATCACAATTGTATTTTTCTAAACTATCAAGCTGCCGATTCAGTTCTTGTGACTTTGTACTGATTCGTGCATAACCTGTGTATTTCATGTCATCACTCTCGCTAAAATTGTATCATAAACGAGAGTTATTGACATATAGATTTTGTTGTAAGTTTTGGAAAAGAAAATTTAAAATATTAAAGGATAATTGAGAATTATCCTTCTTGCCCTAAAAACGACTGTTTTTGAGAATTACCTAATTAAGCAAATGATGACCAGTCACACAGTCACATATATATAAGTGCTCTCGCTGCTTCTGCGCAAATTCACTTTTAGCTACTTGCTAATTTGATATAAAATAAATCATTCTTTCCTTCACCTAAAACCAATGTTTTTGGTATAAGTACGCCTTGTATTTCAAATTATTTTCTCTGTGTATGTTATACTGTACTCATGATTAACGTAAAAGGAGTTTACTTATGATCATTGTACCTACAAAAAAATCATTACCACTTTTTAGTGAATTTCCAGTTTCTACTACTACATCCAGCTCAACTGAACGATCCTTTTTCTCTTGGCATGCAAATTATTTTACTTTAGACAGAAAAAAAGTTTTAGTTTTGGTAAATGATCTGTCCTTTTCTCCAATCGTTTTGGCTGATATTAACGCTAAAAACAAACAACAGCTTTCTGTTTACATAAAAGAAGGCATTGAACATGTTTTTGGCTATAGTACAAACAAACCGTATCAACTAAAAAAATATTTTCTTAGAGCTGGCAGAATGGAAGTTTCTTATTCCTATAACCGTTCAATCAGCGGCATTAACAACAACATGATTCAAATGTTGAAATCTTATCCTGAAGACATTGACCTGAATTCACGGCTACAGACATCTGTAATGGAATTCCTTGCTAAAACGCCATATCGTAGTATGACACCTGAATATACGTTTAGCATTGACGTAGTAAAAAAAGAGTTAGAAAGCTTATAGCTTATCTAACTCTTTTTTTGGGCAACTCTATTGAACACTGAATAATCTTGTCAAATCAACGTTCATAAAATGGTCAATTGCCTATACACTATTGAACTTTTCTTCTAATGAAAAAGCACCATGATTTCGTCATGATTCTTTTTTCTTAATTCGTTAAATACGCGTATCTTAATATTGGTAAAATTCCAGAAATAACTAGTAAACTAGCTACAATAATCACAAAAATAATTATCTTTTTCTGAGTTTTATTCTTAATTTTTTTATTTACAAGAAAGATTAAACCGATAATTAATAATACTAAAAATATTAGAAAAAGATATACTTTCCACATTATACGATTGCCTCCTTCTTATTGTTTTATTTAGGGAATATCTAAATGTGTTTGTAACTGGTTCCCACTGATAACAGCTCTAAGTCTAAATGTGCTTCCTGCTGGGAACCCTTTCCAAGCAATACTAAAACTTCCTGGTAATTTAGCTTCTCTACTATTATAAGTCAATTTCCCTGGACTTACTGACCAACCAAACCCATTTGCCCAAGCATCGTACGCTCTTGTTATTTTTTTATCTTTAACAGTTATCCCAAAACCAACATTTGCAGTAGTTCCAATGAAATGTACATTATAATTTTTATTTTTTACTGCTTCACTGTGAATCATTCCACGTGGAGTGATTCCAATTTCTTCTGAAATTACTATCTTTCCTAGAAACTCACCATTATCATCATAAATAGAGGACTCATTATATCTTATGTTATTATCCAAATTTATGTTCGTACTTACTTGTGATGCACTTGCGTTAATTCCATTATAATTTAATCCTACACATAAAACAAAACCAAGAGCTACAAAACTAATAAATTTCTTAAACATCATTAAAACCCCCTTCTTTTGCAATTGAATTTCAACTATATTTTAACCTTAAGTCAAGATTCATTTGAAATATTTTAAAGTCGTAAAGTTGGTTAATTTGTTCATAAAAATCATTTAATGAACATATTTGTATTATTTATTGAGCAACTTTTCGGCAGACCATTTCTGTTCTTACTAATAGGAATATAAAAAAACTACTTCATCAATCACTTTTCCTTATTTCAAATTTTACCGTTTTTGGGAAACGCATATTTAAGAGAATCTGACGCAATCGGCTTAAGTCAGATCCTGAATATTTACACCTATAACTTACAATAAAAAAGTGATCTCGTTGCATCTGCGTAAATTCACTTTTAGCTACTTACTAATTTGATATCAAATGTATCGTTCTTTCCTTAACCTAAAACAAATGTTTTGGCCATAAGTGAATAGTATAGAGATCAACTTCATCCTAAACCATTTTTGAACAACTTTATTGACCATTTTTTATTACTGTCATAGCGGCATTTAAGATTTATTTAATAAGGTATACCTCATTGAACTATTTCAAAACAAACAAAGAGCTTGCGACATAAGTCTAAGCTCTTTGCACGTAGTTATTATTTTAGATAGTAACACTTAAGAAAATGAATTTATTATTGGGAAAGATCTTGCTCTAAAATCCATTTGTTCAGTCCATTTAAATAGTAAGCCAATTTTGAATTGGATTGTCTTACTGGCTTCACCTGTATTGCTGAGTATCGTTTATTCCTCAAGGACGGATCGATAAACTCTCCAGTCTGAGCATTACTTGCTTTCGATAATAATAATACATTTTTATTTAATAGAGGTGTTGCATAAGGCTTTACATCTTGTTCTAATACCCACTGATTAAGCCCTTCAAGATAATAAGCTAATTTAGAATTAGATTGTTTCACTTCTTTTACATCTTTAATGGTATATTCTTTACCTCTAAGAGTTGTGTAGGTATTTTAATGTTCATTTAAGCTGGTCAAATCCAATAATTCTTCTAGTGACAATGGCTGTGGATAAAAGCTGCGAAATAACGTAAACAGCTCCTTGACTTTAACATTTTCTAACGTCGTACTTTCTTGAAGCATGACACCAATATTGATTTTATTTTTTTATTCATTGGATTTTTCCCAAAGAGTTTGATTTCACCACTTGTTGGGCGAATCAGCCCCGTTAGACAATTGATCAAGGTTGTTTTCCCTGCGCCATTTGGTCCGACTAAAGCGATGATTTCTCCTTTATCGACGGTTAGTGATACATTTTTTAAGATTGTTTTATTCTTGCTTGTTTTTGTTAGATTCTTTACTGTAATCATTTTTTTCTCCCCTTTGCTTATGTACTTATCTTACCTAATGCTCGGGGATTGTGTTAGATGCACTTGTCATGACTCTCTATGACATTTGTCATGTAGACAGCAAAAAAAACTCTTCCAGATTATCTCTGAAAGAGTTTTTCACTTATTTTTAATCTTCGATGTAAGTCCATTTGAAGTCGTATTTTGCACCAGTTGAATGATATACAACATCTTTAACTTTGTCAGAACGAAGATGTGCTTCAGCTTTTTGATACAATGGAATGACACCCATATCGTCCATTAAGATTTTTTCTGCATCTAGCATATCTTGCCAACGTGCTTCTGAATTATTTGCGTTCGTCGTTGCAGCACTTTCAACTAATTTATCGTATTCAGGATTTGAATAATGTCCTCTATTATAAGAATTACCTGTAGTAAATAAATCTAAGAAGCTACTTGGATCTGCATAATCTGCCCCCCAAGCACTAACAGCGATTTGGAAATCTCCTTTATTTGAGCGATCTAAGCGGACTGAAAATGGTACTGGGCTGACCGATACTTTTAATCCTTCTAACGTATCAGATAATGAGCCTTGAAGATATTCAGCCATTTTCTTAGCATTATCGGTATCATCAATCAATAAATCAATTGATACTTTGGAAACGCCTAATTCATCCTTCGCTTTTTTCCATGATTCTTTTGCTTTATCGACATTATAAGTAACTTCATCGCCTAATTCTTTAGCAAAATCTTCATCCGTTTTAGGATCTTTTGCTAAGCCTTCTGGGACTAAGCCCATTGGAACAGCAGAACCATTCGCTAAAATTTGCTCAACTAAGGCTTTGCGGTCAATTGCATAAGATAATGCTTTACGTAGATTTACATTTCGATAAGGTGAATTTTCTTCTCTTTGGTTTGGTTCAAGATAGAATGTTGATGCACCTTTTAAAACAATGTAGTCAGGTTCATTTTTCATTTGTTGGGCTAATTCACCTGACAATGGTACTTCATCAGCTTGACCGTCTTGGAACAAGTTCAATGATGTCGGTGCTTCTTTCACAACATCGATCGCTACTTTATCTAATTTAACTGTATCTTTATCCCAATATTTATCATTTTTTGAGTAGGACCAACTTGTATCTGTACCTGGTCCATCAAAATCAGTTAAAGTAAACGGACCATTGTATACTGCTTTATCACTAGTCGTTGTATAGTCTTTACCATATTTTTCAGCAATATCTTGTCTTTGTGGTAAAAACGAAGGAAATGCTAATAAGTAATCAAAATAGGGTGTTGCTTTTTCTAACGTGATTTCTAGCTCATAATCGCCAACTGCTTTTATGCCTAAATCTTCCTTTTTCATTTCGCCTTTGGAAATCTTTTCAGCATTTTTTACAGAATTGAACATATATGCATATTCTGACCCTGTGGCAGGATCAACCGTTCTTTGCCAACCATAAACAAAATCAGCTGCCCTCACTGGTTTTTCATCTGTCCATTTAGCATCTTCTCTTAGTTTAATTTTGTACGTCAAACCATCTTCACTGACTTCTGCTTTTTCAGAAGCGCCAGCTGGTTGAGGCTTACTATCTTTATCTAAGCGATAAATTCCTTCGTAAACATTATTCAAGGCAACAAAACTTACTTCATCTGTTGCTAATGAAGGATCTGCACTAGGCATTTCTTGTCTTTCAATGTATCTAAATACTTTTTCGTCGTTACCAGACCCACCGTCGGCATTTTTAGAGTTTCCGCCACATGCGGCTAAGGCAATGCTTGATACAGCAATCAAGCCTAGTAAGGCACTTTTCTTTAATTTCATCTAAAAAACCCCCAATTTAATAAAATCTACACCGAATATATCAAAGTTCTATGTTGGTCACAATTAAAGCTCCATAGTGGGTTTAGTAAAAATATTCTGAATTTTTTCTAATATAAATAAAAAAAGAAGCAATCTGCCCTAAGGCCTTGCTTCTTTTGAGAGTTACTTATTTTGCATAATCTACTGCACGTGTTTCACGGATAACAGTCACTTTGATGTGACCTGGGTAATCCAAGTCGTCTTCGATCTTCTTACGAATATCTCTAACTAAACGAACAGCTTCTAAATCTGTGATTTCATCTGGTTTGACCATCACGCGAACTTCACGTCCTGCTTGTACAGCAAAGCTAGATTCGACGCCTTCAAATCCATTAGAAATATTTTCTAGGTTTTCTAAGCGGCGAATGTAATTTTCCATTGATTCGCTACGAGCACCTGGTCTAGCAGCTGATAAAGCATCCGCTGCTGCTACTAATACTGAAATAACAGACGTCGCTTCTACATCACCATGATGTGAGGCAATCGCATTGATAACTGTTGAATTTTCTTTGTATTTAGCAGCAAGTTCAGCACCAATTTCAACGTGAGATCCTTCGATCTCATGATCCAATGCTTTACCAATATCATGTAGCAATCCAGCACGTTTCGCTAATTGAATATCTTCACCAATTTCTGCAGCTAAGACACCAGTTAATTTCGCTACTTCGATCGAGTGATTTAATACGTTTTGCCCATAGCTTGTACGGAAACGTAAACGCCCTAGAATCTTGATCAAGTCTGGGTGTAATGTATGAGCACCCACTTCAAAGGCTGCTTGCTCACCATATTCACGGATTCGCTCATCCATCTCTTTGCGAGATTTTTCAACCATTTCTTCAATGCGGGCTGGATGAATCCGTCCATCTTGAATTAATTTTTCCAATGTCATACGAGCGATTTCTCTACGAATTGGGTCAAATCCTGAAAGTACCACGGCTTCTGGCGTATCATCAATAATCAGATCAATCCCAGTTAGGGTTTCCAATGTACGAATGTTCCGTCCTTCACGTCCAATGATTCTTCCTTTCATCTCATCGTTTGGTAAGCTAACAACAGAAACAGTTGTTTCAGAAACTGAATCCGCCGCACAACGTTGAATCGCTAGAGAAAGTAAATTTTTAGCTTTCCGATCTGATTCTTCTTTGGCACGTTGTTCAGATTCTTTGACCATTACCGTTAATTCATGACTTAATTCTTCTTCTGTGGATTTCATAATAATATCTTTTGCTTCATCTTTAGATAGTGAAGCAATACGTTCTATTTCTTGATGTTGCTTTTCAACTAGTTCTTCTACATCTTTTTCTCGCTCATCAATTAATTGCTGTCTAGCACCAAGTTTCTCTTCTTTTTCTTCCAGTGAGTTTTCACGTTTTTCAAGAGAATCATCTTTACGATCTAATGTTTGTTCTCTTTGTAATAAACGATTTTCTTGAGATTTAAGTTCTACTTTGCTTTCTTTCAACTCACTTTCAATTTCTGAACGATACTTCTGGTTTTCTTCCATAGCTTTTAATAAAGCTTCTTTTTTCAGAGTCTCTGCTTCTTTATTGGCACTTTCAATTATGCCTTCTGCAGAGGACTTTGCACCATCTATAGCCTTCTCATGACGTGATTTTGCAACGACTAACCCTAAACCAAGACCGACAATTAAACCGATGATAGCGAGGAGAATTTCTAAACCCATTGTTTCCACCTCCGTACTATCTTCAATTTTTCAATATTCATGTAGTTTTCTGATAAACTATAATCAATTATCAATATGCCTACTTGCATACGTGTTTAGCACACAACTTTATTCTAATGTTTGTACACCAGTGTGTCAACTTAAAAAAGCCCTTTCTGATTGAAAGAGTCCCGACACTTAACAGAATCCTAGCTAAGCAAAAAAACAAACCAATAAAAAGCGCTGAACTGCGCTCATTGGTTTGCTTTATACTTGATATTATTCTTCATCATCCAGAAGAAGTTCTTCTTGGGCTTGCTCTTCTTCAACTATCGCCGTTCCGTCACCAATACCAAATGCATCACGAACACGTTTAGAAACTTCTTCAACCATTTCCGGATGCTCAGTCATGTAGACTTTGACATTTTCACGACCTTGGCCGATTCGTTCTTCCTTATAGCTATACCATGCACCACTCTTGTCGACAATATCTTTTTCAACAGCCATATCAAGTAACTCACCTTCTTGGGAGATTCCTTGACCGTACATAATATCCACTTCAGCTACTTTAAATGGTGGAGCAACTTTATTTTTAACAACTTTGATCTTTGTGCGGTTCCCAATAATGTCTGTTCCTTGCTTCAATTGTTCTGCACGTCTAACTTCTAAACGAACAGTCGCATAGAACTTCAAGGCGCGACCACCAGGCGTTGTTTCAGGGTTACCAAACATCACTCCGACTTTTTCACGAATTTGGTTAATGAAAATTGCAATCGTCTTCGTTTTATTGATTGAACCTGAGAGCTTGCGTAATGCTTGTGACATCAAACGTGCTTGCAACCCAACGTGACTCGCACCCATCTCTCCATCAATCTCTGCACGAGGTACTAGAGCTGCTACTGAGTCAATAACAACAATATCGATCGCACCACTGGAAACTAGCGCATCAGCGATCTCTAAACCTTGTTCACCAGTATCAGGTTGTGAAAGTAGCAATTCGTCAATATTTACGCCTAATGCTTGCGCATATTGAGGATCTAAAGCATGCTCTGCATCGATAAAAGCAGCTGTTCCGCCTTGTTTTTGAACAGAAGCGATTGCATGCAATGCAACAGTTGTTTTACCTGAGCTTTCTGGTCCATAAACTTCAACGATCCGTCCACGAGGATAACCACCGACACCTAAGGCCACATCCAATGCTAGCGATCCACTAGGGATAGTTGAAATCTGTTGGTCGATCTTCTCCCCTAATTTCATTACTGAACCTTTACCAAAGTTCTTTTCGATTTTTTTTAGTGCGGCATCTAAAGCCACTTTACGATCATCTGCCAATCGATAATCCTCCTTATATATAAACGATTTAAATTCCTTTTCAATAAATACATCATAACTGGTTTATTTAAAAAAAGCAAGAGAAAAACGAACAAACATTCGCCTTTTTATTTTTTCTTCTCTACGGCTCTTAGAATCAGGTCTAAACCTTTCATTACAGCGCTTTGACGAATATAAGATCGATCGCGATTAAAATGTTGAAGCACAGCTATTGTCGGCTGTCCTTTTTCTGCTAAGCCGATCCAGACCGTTCCTGCTGGTTGTTCTTCTAATTCATTCGGACCTGCTACTCCTGTAAATGATACCGCAAAATCAGCATTCGCTAATTGTCTTGCTTGTTCGGCCATTGCGATCGCGCAAGCCTCACTCACTGTTCCTTCTTTTTCAAGCATTGCAGGATCAATACCTAAAAAATGGGCCTTCGTCTCAGCAGAATACGTGACAAAACCGCCCTTAAATACTTCTGAAACACCCGAAATATCTCCTAATGTACTTTGAAAAAGACCAGCCGTTAGACTTTCTGCCGCGGTTACAGTCTTTCCATATTTTTTTAATGCATCAACGGTGACTTTTACTAAACTATTCTCGTCACCATAGCCGTAGAAATACTCCCCGACTTTGTCCATGACCACACTTTCCAGGTTATCCAATAACTTCTGACCCATTCTTTCATCAGCAATCTTAGCTGTTAAGCGTAATGTTACTTCATTTGGTTTAGCGTAAGGCGCGATTGTTGGATTGGTTTGAGTATCGATCAACTCTTTTAATTCGGTCACCAATTGAGATTCACCAATCCCATAAAATCTCAGTACTCTAGATATCAACTGCTCCGATTGCGGGAAAAGTTCTTCTAGTAGCGGACGGGCATTTTGCTGAAACATGGGCTGTAGTTCATTGGGAGGTCCTGGTAATAATAAATAAGTCTTCTCATTGTCAGTGATCAATGTACCAACTGCAAGCCCAGTAGGATTTTGAACCGCAATTCCTCCATCGATCATCAACGTTTGCCTTAAATTGTTCTCTGTCATTTTGCGTTTTGAAAACTTGAAAAATTCTTTAAGACGAGCAAGCGCCTGTTCATCTTGCACCAAAGAATGCTGAATATGTGCAGCAACGGTATCTTTGGTCAAATCATCATCTGTGGGACCTAAGCCACCGCACAAAACGATCAAATCGCTACGCCCCTCAGCTTCAACTAACAATTGTTCCAAACGCTGTGGATTATCTCCTACAACGGTATGATAATACACCTCGATTCCTAAATCTGCTAACTCTTCTGATAGAAAAGTCGCATTTGTATTAACGACTTGTCCTAGCAGTAACTCTGTACCAACTGCAATGATCTCTGCTTTCATTTTTCTCCTCTTCTCTAATAAGATACGTAAATGATTCTTATTTCATTTTATCACAGGAATTTTTTTTATTACTGCCAAACGCCCTATTGGATTTATATTTTCAAACGTCACTATATTTATCATTTGTATAATAATATGATACAATTTGTATATTGATTAAAAAGGAGGAAACGAAAAATATGCTAGAATTTATTGCACTTATTAGTTTTTTAGGAATTATAGTTGGAGGCGTTCTTTCAGTGAAAGCCGTCTTCAAAAAACAACCGAAAAAGAAAGCCTTACTTTTAACAGGAGCTAGTTTTATCCTGATGATTGGAGCAGGTTTTGCGTTACCAACATCACCACGTGTTGACATTGCTGATAAATCAATAGAAACAAACGATCAAGGAACCGCAATAATCAAGGGAAAAACCAATGACGAAAGTAGTATCACGCTTGATGGAGAAAAAATCGAAACAGAAAACGGCAAATTTACGTATAAAGTTACGTTAAAAGACGACCAGCCGCAAAAACTAACATTTGTCGCTTCTATCGGCGATAAAGACAAAGCTGAAACAATCGAAGTCAAACCATCAAAAGCTTTCGTGGCATTTTTAAATGAAGAAAAACAAGACCAAGAAACACTGAAAAAAGCCGAAACTGCCCTAACACTAGCTGAAAGTAAACCCACTCAAAAAAATTATGACGAGGCTGCAACGCGTATTACTTCATTGACTAAGGAGCAAAAGGACTTCACCAAACGATTAGCCATCGTAAAAGAAAACGTACCGATTTATGAAGCTGTGGAACTGGCTGAAACCAAACAAACAAAAGAACATGTTGATTCAGCCACAGCTTTAGTCGCCAAAGCAACTTTAAATAAAGAAGAGTTACTAAAACGTTTAACAACCGTTCAACAAAAAATCACAGCAAAAGAAAAAACTGAAAAACAAATCGCTTCTGCTCGTGAAGCCGTAGAAAAAGCCGAACAGGAACCAACAGACGAGCATTACAATCAAGCAATTGCCAGAATCAAAGAACTACCAAACGGCAATACTGACTTAACAAACCGCATAAACAATGTCAAACAAACACTTGCTACTCAAAAAGAAGAAGCAAAAAAAGTGGCCGAAGCACAAAAGAAAGCAGAACAAGAAGCGCAAAAAGCAGCTGAGGAACAACAAGCACAAGTCGCCGCTGCCGCTCAAACACCAGAAACCCCTGCTCCAGATACACAAGGAACTGGGCAAACGGTCTTAGTTACGCCAACTGGATCAAAATACCACAATCGTAAATGCGGCAATGGAACCTATACGCCAGCGACATTAGAAGAGGCCCAAGCGAGAGGGCTGACTCCTTGTTCCAAATGTTATTAAACGCATCATAGACAAAAAAATAGGCTCTTCCAATCATGGGAAGGCCTATTTTTTCATCAATAAATCAATGTGTAAACATATAAGCAGAAATTAAATACAAAATCCAAATATGCAGCGGGTAAAAGACATAAAAGAAGTTTTTCATTCCTCGCCCTTTTTCTCCATTGAACAACATAATCGGAATCACAGCAAAAATCATCATCCATTGTGTTGAACCTTGAAAAAAGAATAGTACTGCAACCAGAGCAATCATCAAACATTGCAACCAACGTTGGTTTTTGGCTAGATACATCAATGGAATCAACAAGACCATTACACTATTTTCAGCGAATAATAATGCTGGAATAAAGTTCGCTCCCCAAACTGCTACCATGATCGTACTTGGATTTGACATAAGGGAAAGCAAAATCCCTGATGAGACGATTGGAAATAATATTATGGCGATCCCAAATAATATCTTACCGATTTTTTTACTTGCGCGCCCTTCTGAAATTTTATCGATGCCATACATCATCAATGTTCCCACTAAAAGATCACGAAAAATATTGTTCATCAACTGAACTTCTTCATATCCTACAATTTTTTGTAAAAAGAAACTACCCAGAGTCATTAGTACCATCCCTAGATACAAACGCAACATATATTTTTCTTTGCTTCTCGTATGACTAAAACCAATCACACTAACAAAAAAGAACAGCGTTGCAACAGGTCTCCCGAACCAATCCAACCAATTTGGCACTCCCATCGGAACAAACATTTGATGAATATGATCGATGAACATCAAAACGATCCCAATGATTTTTAAGTCGAATGTCGTAAACCCTTTAAACTTACCTATTGTTACATTATCCATTATAATACGCTCCTTACTAATCTAACGTATTATAAAATAAAGGGTCCTTTTTTACCTTAGAATCATCTTTCAAAAATCTATCAATTTTGTCACGTAAATTATTTAAAAAAATATCATGTCAAAAAAACGAACTATTTTATCTGTTGTTGATCCACTTGTTCCAATACATTGTGATAAAATAAACATGTTATTTATAATAAAGGAGAGATCATATGCGAAAAAGAAAAAAGAAAAAGTTGTTGGTAGCTTTATTGCTTGTTGGTGGATTTAATGTATTTCATTCCACACCTGTAGAAGCATATCAAACTACCGAAGAAAAATGGGATCAATATAATTCTGTACAAATTAATCCAATATTCTCAACTATTGGCTTCTATGACCACGAAGGAAACATAGAACCAACCGAAGGAAACAATTTAATTCTAAAAACAGATTTTTTGAAAATCAAACATATTCACGGAGAAGCAGAGACTGGGGTAGCTAGCTTCCAAGGGTTTAGTGCTTTTAAAAATCTAGAGGATATATATGTTGAAGGTGGCGGGGTTTCTGATTTTAGACCAATAAGAAATTTAACGAACATTAAACGATTTTACATGTCTGGAACAAATAATAATACACTTATTGACTTTGAAAAATTGGATAAAATCGAGGAATTTATGTATGACGGATTTAGCGACCGTAAAGAAAATATAGCATTAACCGACATTTCTGCCTTGTCCAATAAAAATAATTTAAAGAGAATCCATATTAGTACTGATGGTAACTTGCCAAAAATCACCTTGAGCAAGAAAAACAACCACTATGAACTACTAAAACCGATTGTTTTATCTGATCAATTTAAGCAGGATGTAAAATATTCTCAAGTTTATTTTGAATATCCTGAAAATTCTGATGATGATTCAGTTGAAACTGATGACTTCACTTCCGATGTTTCTAAAGATGGATTGATCAGTTGGCAAAATATTCCTACTTCTGCAAGCCATCTAACATTTACTGCTAGTGCCGATGAGGATTTAAACTATTATTACGGATCCATCAATATTCCTATACGCTGGGTAGATTAATCAAACTTATAAAAATTGCCGTATTTGCATTTAAGTCTATATGACCTGAGTACAAATACGGCAACTTTTTTTTAATGAAAAATAACTTTTACTTCTATTTATTGATGAACACTGAAACGTTGGTTAGGATGTACATTTTTTTCAATTTCATCCACCATTGCAACTGCATAATCAGCATAAGAAATATAACTCTTTCCATCTTTATCTGTTTCTAATTCTTCACCTGCAACAACATAACTTCCTGTTGCGGCACCTTCAGCATCGAATTCTGCTGCTGGACTGATATATGTCCAATGTACATCTTTCGCAGATTCAAGTAAATCTAAACCTTTACCCATAGCCGTTGCCAAAGGTTTGTATGCTTCTGGAAAATCAGGTGTCTCACTCAAACGCACAGTATGTTCAGGGTTTACGAATAAGCTTCCTGCCCCTCCAACAACGAACAAACGTGTTTTTTGACCTGTTAAAATATCGATCAAATGTTGTGTTGAACCAGTAAATTCATTCACATCTCCCCAAAAACCTAACGCGCTGACTAAAACATCGAACCCTTTTACATCATCTGTAGTCAAACCATAAACATCTTTTTCAATGACAGGTGTACCATCAGTTATTTTCGCTGCATTACGAACGATCGCTGTAACCTCTAAACCTCTTTTTTTTGCTTCTTTCAAAATTGCTGAACCTGCTTTACCATTTGCTCCTAAAATTGCTACTTTCATGTTTATCTTCCTTTCTATTAATGAAACTTTTTTTGTTACATTTAAATCTAAAAAGAGAAGAGACACGTTTAGGTCTCTTGTTGCTTGATTTGATGAATCACATCAGATAAAACAATCTCTTTTAATTCTGATTCCATACTATGCTGTACTTTAGTATATTGTTCTTCTAAAGCCGTTTGGATATTTGCTCCTACTAAACAGTTTGGATTAGGATTTTGATGAATATTGAATACTTCATGATCTAATTCAACTGCTTCGTAAATATCATAAAGGGAGATATCTTCTGGCTTTTTCAGCAAATATGTTTGGGTCGCCCCTCTGCTTGTATGAATGAGCCCAGCTTTTTTTAGCTTGCTCATCAATCGTCTGACAACGACTGGATTCGTATTTACACTTGATGCAATCAATTCAGAATTCACACGATCGGGCGGACCGATTTCGATCAAACTGAGAATATGGATTGCCACACTTAATTTCGTCGACATGGCCATGTCTATCACTCCAACTCTTAGTAACATTCTTAGTTACATTTAAATCTTACTGCGTTTACTTAAAAATGTCAATAGATAAACTTATGTTAAAAGATTTATTTTTACTTTCATGATAAAATTAAAAATAAGCAGTACCTCAATACAACGAATCGACACTAAAAATACATTCTGTTTCTAAAGGAGCTTAACATGGAAATCAAACTATCTGTCCTTATCTCAGAAGCAAAAACAACGATTGAATTTAACGAGCATCAAGGAGTCGTCGACATATTTGATCACAGTGAAAATATCACATTGGATCAGCCCGTAGTCTATATTTTAATTAAAGACAACACCATTATTTCGATAGGAAAAGCCACAGCAGGTACTTTCGAAAATGAATTAGATTTTAATAAAGTAATCACAATTGCTCCATCCTGGGATATCGAACTGAACTATCTAGTCCAACAGTTTATCACAGAAGCCGTTGAAAACAATATCACGCTTACTCATATACCTGAGTTAGAAACAAAAATTCCAGCAAGTCAGAAAAAAACAGTCACAGCCTACAAAGATGAAGTCCTTTTAGTGCTTGAAAAGTTCGGCTATCGCCTAAAACAGCACGAAGAAGCTAAAAAAACCAAAGCCAAACCTGCCAAAGCACGACATAAATGGACCAAAGAAGTCAGTCAGATCGAATTCTTCATTGATACAAGAGACAGCAAAGCCACTGCTCTTTGGCATAAACGAAATGAAATGCTTTTAAAAGCTGGGGCAACAATGATGGCCGAACCACCCCTTAATAAAGATGGCTCTCTAGGCTTTTCTGCAAAAATGGGGCAAAGAATCAGAGAAGATCATAAGGATAAGGTTAAAAACAATGTGACGACAGAAGATATTATTTTAAAAAGCGTCAATGAAGTTGGCTTGTTTTTATATTTCGGCGGGACAAATAGTTGGCTGGAATTGATTGATGCCACTGGTAAAACCCTTAATGAATGGACTGTCGTTCAGTAATCACCGCATCTCCTTTCTAGATGAATATAGTTAGTAAGCTCTTTTGGCGCTTAACACGCTTGAGGGCTTTTTCCCGTCTAAAACTATTTTCCAGACACAATCCCCTAACTGTCTAATTTCGTACAGCTATCTTTTGTTAGCAAAAATGTTCCTTGTTACAATGACGTTGTATCAAATCAACAATCAGGAGGGATATTTTTATGAAGTACGTAAGTGGAAACTATGAAGCATTTGCAAGAAGCAGAAAACCAGAAGGCGTTGATGAAAAGAATGCCTATATCGTTGGCGCAGGCTTAGCCGGTTTAGCAGCAGCAGTCTTTTTGATCCGTGACGGACACATGAAAGGTGAACATATCCATATTTTTGAAGAATTATCCTTATCAGGCGGCTCTTTGGATGGAAAATTCATTCCCCATGATGGTTTTGTTACGCGCGGTGGTCGTGAAATGGAGAATCATTTTGAATGTTTATGGGACCTTTTTCGTTCCGTTCCTTCATTAGAGGTAGAAGATGCTTCTGTATTAGATGAATTTTACTGGCTAGATCATGACGATCCTAACTCTTCAAATTGTCGTATCATTTATAATCGCGGTGAGCGTGCAGCTGATGACGGTGAATTTACGTTATCTAAAAAAGCCCAAAAAGAATTAGTCGATTTATTTATGACATCAGAAGATAACCTAATCGGCAAACGAATCGAAGATGTCTTTACTGAGGAATTCTTTGAATCCAATTTTTGGTTATACTGGTGTACGATGTTCGCTTTTGAAAAATGGCACTCTGCTATCGAAATGAGGCGCTACGTGATGCGTTTTATCCATCATATCAAGGGCTTACCAGATTTTACAGCATTGAAATTTACACGCTACAATCAATTTGAATCTTTAGTCAAACCCTTGTTGAGCTTTTTAAAAGACAATGGCGTAGACTTCCAATATGAAACAAAAATCAAGGATATCAAAGTCGATATCACAGAAAATAGCAAAGTTGCAAAAAGCATCTTACTAACAAGAGCTGGAAAAACCGAAGAAATTCATTTAACTGAAAATGATTTAGTTTTTGTCACAAATGGATCGATCACTGAAAGTTCGACAGAAGGAGATCACCATACTCCTGCACCGATCACACATGATTTAGGCGGTAGCTGGAATTTATGGAAAAACTTAGCAAAACAATCTCCAGAATTTGGTAATCCTGATGTCTTTTGTGAGAATTTACCAGAAGAAAGTTGGTTCGTTTCCGCTACTGTAACGTGGGAAAACTTTGATATCGAGCCTTATATTTCTAGATTAACTCATCGTAAAATAAGAACTGGAAAAATCGTGACTGGTGGAATTATCACTATTAAAGACTCCAACTGGTTGATGAGTTTTGCGATGCACCGCCAACCTCATTTTAAAGAACAAAATGAACAACAATCGATCACTTGGGTTTATGGTTTGTTATCCAATACTCCAGGTAATTACATTAAAAAACCAATCGAACAATGTTCAGGTTCAGAGATTGCTCAAGAATTGATGTATCACTTAGGTGTTCCTGAAGAAGACATCGCTAAATTTGCTCAAAATTCTTGTGTAGCGATTCCAGTTTATATGCCGTTTATCACTTCTTATTTCATGTTACGCGAACCTGGTGATCGTCCGTTAGTAATTCCTAACGGTTCTAAGAACTTAGCATTTATTGGGAACTTTGCTGAAACGAAGCGAGATACAGTGTTCACTACTGAATACTCTGTTAGAACTGCAATGGAAGCTGTGTATCAATTACTGGATGTTGAACGTGGTGTTCCTGAAGTCTTTGCTTCTGCTTACGATTTACGGACATTGGCGAATTCTGTTTATTACTTATCTGATAAGAAAAAACTAACTGAGATGGACTTGCCTTTTGTAGAACGTAAGATTGTTGAGAAGTTTGTTGAGAAAACGAAAGATACGTATATCGGAGATATTTTGAAAGATGCTGATTTATTGTAAAGCAAATTGAAACTATCGTAATTATATAAAAACCAACTTGCCTCTTTTAACGAAAGAGAGCCAAGTTGGTTTTTTCACTATCTTTTTCCAAAAAACAAAAACTAAACAGATGCTAACTGTTTTCTCAATTTCACATACGCTTCATTCAGCCACGGGTGGATCACTTGAATATCATGCGTCAATAAATAGTCAATATAGTAATACGCCGATGCTTCCAACGAATGATCCAAAGCAACCATCAGGCCTTCAATATAAGGTGGTTCACCTTGTTGATCCCACTTTATTTTGTCTGCTATAAATACAACTAAATCTAAATCAGAATAATCCTCTTTTAACGTCGTATGACATTCAATAGCAGACAGAATTGCTTGATCCGTCACATTGAATTCATTTAACGCAATTTCCTTTGAGATTTTTTGATGTATAATCATGGGAAGCTCTAATTCTTCTTTGTATAAATCAATTCCCATTTTCTTGGCTACATCGACCCTTTGATCATCTGGGTAAATTGCCGATATATCATGTAGGTAGCCTGCAGTTCGAGCTTTATCTGGTTCATCTAAGTAATTTTTTCCTAATTCATAAGCATAATCTCCTACAGAAATACAGTGATCATACGTTTTTAAACAATTCTGTTCAACAAGAAATTTCTTTACTAAACTTTTTAAATTATTCTGATCGAATGTTTCCATATTATAGGTCTCCTTACACATAAGTTATTCATTATTAGAAAAGTTACCTTTATGATACCATCTTTAGTAAGCGTTAGCTTATGCTTTTTACACTATAAAAAGAGCTTAGAACAAAAGTAACATTCACTTTTGTTCTAAACCCTAAAATAATTAACTATGTTTTAAAAATCGTATTCTGCTTCTTTTTGTTGAAGCATTGTTTGATAGGTATCCAGCAATAAGAAAAAGTCATCCACAAATCGATCTAAGCGAAATTCAATATCAGGATTTTTGATTTCTTGGCGAATAATATCTTGATCCGTAATAAACACATAATTCGGCACTAAATTAGCTTTCATATAACTTAAAACCGGACGAATTTGTTGTTCAGGAATCAAAAAATGTTTTTCTGATCCAGCTGTGACGATCATACCTGCCATCTTATTTCGAAAAGCATTGACTGGCAACATATCAAACAAATTTTTCAACGTTCCAGGCATCGATGCTTGGAAAATGGGTGTTCCAATAATCAAGCCATCTGCTTCCATGATTTTTTTCAATGCCACCCCAACTTCACCTTCATGTTGAAGATATTCACGACCATCAGCGAATGGAAATTGTATCTCAGAAAAATCAATCACATCTACTTCTGCATCTTCTCGTACTTCTTTTATTTTATTGATTGTATAATTAACAGCTACTCTTGACTTACTACCAAAAGCTGAGCCGATGATTGCTACGATTTTCATAAAGGTTCACCCTATTCTTTGGTATATTTTTTAACTTCCGGCATCACTTTTGTCGCAATCAATTCAATATTTTTCTTCACAAGATCAAGCGGCACGCCACCAAAATCGATTTGTGCCATGAAACGTTGATGTCCATATAATTCGTATTGGTAAAGCATCTTCTCGATAATTTCATTAACGCCACCAACCATCAATGTATCTCTACTATCAGCTGATTGAGCAAAATGTTGTTTCGGATAAGTTCCACCACGAATCGCTGACCAACCAGCATTTAAAAATGGATACATTTCTTTACGTGCTTGACTGCCCGTTTCTGCAACATAAAACAAACTCGTCGTAGCAAGTGGGAATTCTTTCTCATCATAACCTGCTTCTGTTAAAGATAAACGATACGCATCCACAGCACGTTTAAAAATAGGAGCCGGTCCTGCTAATGTTGTCAGCATCATTGGAATTCCATCTAATCCAGCCTTGATAGCACTATCTGCTGGTCCGCCTACTGCTCGCCAGACAGGTAAATGACCACGAACTGGTTGCGGTAGGATTTCTGCGTTTTGTAGCGGCGCACGGAATGCGCCTTCCCAATTCATTCGTTCATTTGGTGCGGCTTCATTCAATAGTTTTAACAAGTGCATTTTTTCTTCGAATAATTCTTCATAATCTTTTAAATCAAACCCCAGCAATTCATAAACACCCACACGGGAACCTCGACCTGCGACGATCTCAGCACGGCCATTTGAAATTAAATCTAATGTAGCATACTCTTCATAAACTCGGACTGGATCATTAGTGCTTAAAACGGTGACTGAACTAGAAATTTTGATGTCTTTTGTTTGGGCTGCGATTGCTGATAGAATCACTTGGTTGGCTTGTCCGATAAAATGACTTTGATGGCTTTCACCAACACCAAACACATCGATTCCTGCTTCATCAGCAAATTTTGCCGCTTCGATAATATCATTGATTCGTTCTTGCTCACTGATCAGCTTCCCTGTCATTGGATTTTTCACGTGATCTCCTAGTGAATATAAACCAATTTCCATGCCTTTTGAAGAATCGATACCGAATTTTTCATTCAATTTTTTGTTCATTTTCCTGCACTTCCTTTTCATTCTCTAAATATAGGATTAGTTCATCAATTTTTTACTAATTTTAGCTAGTTGAAGGACTTCCTGTTTCGTTAAATTGTCAAAAGCAGATGCCTGTTGTTTACTTTGTTTAAGGAAGCAAGTATCTAACTGCTCTTGACCAATATCCGTCAACGAGATGTATTTTTCCTTCCATTCTTGTTGACGAGTGATCCAGCCATCTGCTTCAAATTGCTTGATCATCTGCGAAACACCTCCTTTGGAAAGAAGTAATTTCTCCCCAAGTTCCTTTTGTGTGATCGGCTGATTTTCCTGAATCCGATGAAGCATATCAAATTTTGAAACGTTTAAGTCATATTGTTTTAGAAATTCATTGGACTGAATATTACTCTTTTGAACAAACTGCAAAATAGACATCCAACAACTTAATTTTACTTTTTCTGAGAGTGATAACTTTTCCATTGATTGATCCTCCTTTTTAAGTTTAGGGCTAAACTGATAAAGCTAGTATAATACACTTACTAAAAATAAGCAAACTATAAATACTACCTCTGTTAGTCAAATCTTCTCTTTGATTCTTTCTACTATTATTAGTATAATGATTATGTTTTTCAGATTGTAACCGAAAGTAATAGAGTGGAGATTATAGAATGACAACAAATTTTTGGGCAGAATTACCAAAGCCTTTTTTTATTTTAGCACCGATGGAAGATGTAACAGATGTGGTTTTTCGCCATGTCGTACAAAAAGCTGGCGCACCTGATGTTTTTTTCACAGAATTTACGAACTCAGATAGTTATTGTCATCCTGACGGGATCGAGAGTGTGCGGGGACGTTTAGTTTTTACTGAAGATGAACAGCCGATGGTCGCGCATATTTGGGGAGACAAACCAGAATTTTTCAGAGAAATGAGTATCGGCCTAGCTGAAATGGGTTTTAAAGGTATTGATTTGAATATGGGATGTCCCGTGCCTAATGTCGCAGGTCGTGGCAAAGGGAGCGGTTTGATTTTACGACCAGAAGTAGCTGCTGAATTGATCGAAGCTGCAAAAGCTGGTGGTTTACCCGTTAGTGTTAAAACACGGATTGGGTATGCAGAAATTGCGGAAATGGAAGACTGGATCACCCATTTATTGAAGCAAGATATTGCCAACTTATCTGTTCATTTACGGACGCGAAATGAAATGAGTAAAGTAGATGCTCATTGGGATCTAATTCCTCAAATCATGGACATTCGTAACCGTATTGCTCCGCAAACATTGATCACCATTAATGGCGATATTCCAGATCGTCAGGTTGGTTTGCAGCTTGCAGAAAAATATGGTGTAGATGGGATTATGATAGGACGAGGCATTTTTAAAAACCCTTATGCATTTGAAAAGGAACCGAAAAAGCACACGCCTCAAGAATTACTTGGATTATTAGAGATGCAACTTGATTTACAGGATCAGTATGCAAAAATGGTTCCACGCTCAATTGTTGGATTGCATCGCTTTTTTAAAATTTATGTTAAGGGATTTCCTGGTGCTAGCGACTTGCGGGTGAAATTGATGGGGACGAAATCTACAGATGAAGTTCGAACGATTTTAGGAGAGTTTTATACAGAAAAATCAACCGATTCTCCTGTTGATAACTTAGAAAACTAGCCTTTGTCACAATCTATAGCTAGAAAAATCGAGAAGGCGGAGACAAAAGCTCCTCGCTCCGGTCACATAACAGCTACCTTCTCACTACCATTTATCCAGATTACACGTGAGTGGGATAGGAATCGAAGAGTTCCATCCCACTCACCTTTTATTTTTAATATGTTTTAACTTCTAACAATAAGCAGAACAAGGGATCTAAGACTGACTCATTTCTTGATCTTTCGCAATAGTTGCATCTATGCCTTTAATTACCGTTGAAATAAACGCATTATTTTCTAATTCTACTAAACCAGCTACTGTTGTCCCTCCAGGTGAACAAACACGATCAATCAATGTCCATGGGTTTTCTTGACTTTCGATAATCATTTTAGCACTTCCTAAAACTGCTTGAGCAGCAATTTCTAACGCTCGATCTTTAGCCATTCCATTTTTTACTCCTGCTCTAGCAATAGAATCGATAAATAGATACGCATACGCTGGAGAACTTCCTGCCAATGCTGTAAAGTTTGAAAAATATTGCTCACTCAATTCCCAAGCTTGTCCCACAGCATTAAACATTTCAATAATCAACGCTACATCTGTTTGATCGGCATACTCATTACCACAAACTGCTGCTGCTCCTTCTCCCACAAGTGCATTGACATTAGGCATTACGCGAACAATACGAATTGCTTGATCCGTGTCAAACACTTCATATAGTACAGACAATGGTGTTCCAGCAGCAATAGATACAATCAATGGATCATTCTTTAAAATCACTTCTTTTGACGCTGCCAATACATCTTTGATCACGTTCGGTTTTACAGCTAAAACAAGTGTATCCACGGTTTCAACTAATGTTTTAGGATCAATAACTGCCTGTGCGCCATTTTTTTTAGCGAATTCTGCTACTTTATCTGTCAAAATATCGTAAAGATAAATATCTTCTGCTTTTACAAATCCTTTTTTGATTATTCCTTCTACGATTGCACACGCCATATTGCCTGCACCTAAAAATCCAATTTTCATTTCCGCTATCTCCTCTTCTTCCTTAACTTTCTAATGGTTTAGCTACCACTTTCTTTTGTTTCATGGGTTTGTTCATTAAAATAATGGATATACAAACTAAAAATAACCCAATAGCCAATGACATTGTAAACGATTCTCCTAATATAACCGCAAGCAAACTTCCTGATAAAGGCATGATAAACTTGTACACAGATAATTCACTCAAGTTAGCATATTGAGCACACCAATACCATAAGCTAAACGGGATAGCAGAGGCCGCTGCTAAAATAATTAACAAGACAACGCCTAGGACAGTCCAATGAATTGCTTCTATACGTCCTCCCATAGCATATCCAATCATAAATAAGAACATCGAACCAATGATCAAATTCCATCCAGTCAAAACAAACGAGTTCAAGGATGAGCCAATCTTTTTGGCTAACATTGTTGCTAAAGCAGCTAATAATCCGTATATTAGCATAAATCCTTCACCGGTCAGTGAAAAAGAGAACATCTCTTGAATACTTGTACCACTTGTTAATTGAGAAATAATTAATCCCGCAAAACCAATTAATAAAGCAATCCCTTTTGTGGATGTCAATTTATCGTTTTTATAAACAAAATGAGCAAGTAGTACAGCAAAAAAGATTGTTGATTGTGCCAAGATAGTTGAATTGATTGTCGAAGTAATATTTACATTGGCAATATTAAAGAAAAAATAAGCAGCAGTTGTTGAAACCAATCCCATAATAGCTACTTCAGACCATTGTTTTTTATTGACTTTCAGTATATTTTGACCAATAATTGCAGCGAAAAGCAATGTCATTAAACCAGCAATAAAGAAACGAATACTAATTGTTGCCAGGACTTGACCGAGATACTCTTCTCCAAACGCTTCTTTACTAATACCCATTTCTGTATTCATGATCTTGATCAACTTAAACGGTGTTCCCCAAATAACATTTGTTAAAATTGCGGCAACTGTTATGACTGTTGCACTTGGTGCTATTTTTTTTGACAAATTATCCATGTTTTCCTCCATTTGTACATAAGTGTTTTTTACTAACATTAGAAACACGGCCGTTTGTATTGTTATCTTTTTCACAATGTGATAAAATACAATACTACTTGCAAGTTACCACCCATTATAATCACTTTAGAAAAAAATGAAAATAGGTAAACCAAAGGACAAAGTAGCTTATTCAAAGATTAGGAGAATGGAAATGTATCGCTTCACACACCAACAACATGAACATTTTTATCGTTATTTGGAAACCTTGGACTGCTATATTACATCTGAAACAGGTATGATTGAGGAACTCCAAGCTTTTGAACATGATGATAAACGACAAATCGCATCATTGGTCTGTCAGAACACAAAAGGAACACTAAAATTTTCTGCTCCCTACCTTAGGATTCTCTATATTTTGGAAGGAGAAGTAAAGCTGCTTTTAGATGGCAAAGAATTATATCACTGTGCGGGAACACTCATACTTTCGAATCAATACACTACTATTGATTACGAGGAGCTTTCTTTAGAGACGAAAATCGTAAGCTTTTATTTTAAATCGGACTATTTTTCTGATTCGCTACTTAATCAACTTTCTGAAGAAACATCGTTATATCGTTTCTTCGTTGAATCTTTAAAAAAGCAAGATGAAAAAATTGGTCGCTATTACGTTTTTGCATTTGATACTACAGATGATGTTCATTTCTATTGCCTTTTACTCCTAAAACAAATTGTCAAAATGCGCTATTTTAATAATAAAGTAACAAAATCAGCCTTTTTATTATTAATTGTTGAAATCAGCCAACTAGCAGACAAAGCATTATGCATAAAAGATTCCTTCATATCAAGTGAATTACTAATTTTTGAAGTTTTAGGTTATATGGAAAATCATCTACAAACAGTGACATTGGAAAATGTAGCGAAAAAGTTTCATTTTCATCCAAATTATTTGTCTAGTTTAGTCAAACAAAATACACAGCAAACCTTTACCGAATGCTTGATTGCCTTACGTTTAAATTACGCTAAACAATATTTAACTCAAACCGATTTAACGATTCAAGAAATTATTGAAAATCTTGGATATAGCGACAAAGCATTTTTCTTTAAAGTCTTTAAAAAAGAAACGGGCTATACGCCTGGTGCTTACCGTCGTGCAAAAAAATTCTAAGCTTGAATAGCCAAACATCTCAAACTAAAAAAGTGATTGGGCCATAACTCTTCGAGTTACAGCCCAATCACATGAAATCCGTATGAATCTTAGAAATAGAAGTCATTACTACAGACACTATACTCCTTGGTCATTTTAAATACTTTTTAAACACACTACTTCTTCCAGAAATAATCTGTTAAAACCTAAGTATTATTCCTTTTCTATGTTACCAAAATTTACTCAAAGTAAACAAAAAAGTCACTTCATTACCTTCGGATACACATCTGATCTTTCCAGAATGCTTTTCAATTATCTTTTTCACAAGCGCTAATCCTAGACCGCTTCCTTTTACCTGTCTATCCAACTCTTCGACTCTATAAAATGGCTCAAAGATTTTTTTCTTATCTTCTTGTTTTATCCCTATCCCATAATTTTTAACGCTAAACTGGATAAATGTATCCATATCTTTCACATCTATTTCTACAACTGAATTACTTGATCCATATTTTATAGCATTATCAATTAAATTTTTAAAAACAAGCGCCATTAATACCCTATTTCCATTAAAAACGTAGCTATGATTACTTATATTCCTTATAACCATCTGTTTTTCTTGCGCCTTATCGGATAATTCACTACTCACTTCCATGATTAAGGCATTTGAGTCAATGTTTTCCTCTATCTCTATCTCATTTTCATTAGATATCAACAGCAATTGTGTCAAAATCCCTTCCAGTTTACTACAACTAAAAAGTATCGTCTCAATTATTTTTTGATCTTCTTTACTATAATTTGTATGTTGCATTTGAAGCAGCTGAGCATACGTAGTAATAACGGTCAAAGGCGTTCTCAATTCATGAGCAGCATTATCTAGAAATAATTTTTGGCGTACGAAAGAATCCTTGAGCCGGATATTCATTTCATTAAAACTAGTAGCTAGTTTTTGGATCTCTACAGGTTGGGAATCTTCTACCAACAACTCTTTTCCTAAAATCGAACTATCTAGTTTATTCATCGCTTTTTGCAAATTTACTAACGATTTTAAACTTCTTCCTACTAGAAGATACGTTGCTACTATTCCTACCACACCTAGTATAATTAGAAAGATAATCGTCCGCATATAAAATTTTCTTTGTGCCACTGCAACTTGCTTGTTAAGCCCTTCAGGTTTAAGTACGATACGTGCACTATCTTCTGCGTTTGATAAATCAGAGTGACTAGTTGCGGAACCCGCACCTAATTGTTCTACTGAAAACAATACAACTGCACTATTTAACGAAAAATAAACCATCAATGCCAACATGCTCATCAATACTATACTTACCAATAATGTAATTCGCTTTTGTAAACTCATGCTGTCTCCTTTGTTATTTATTCGATAACTTATAACCCACTCCATGAATCGTTTGAATCAGCTTCGCTGTCTCATTATCTTTCTCAGCTATTTTTTTTCTTAACGAGTAGATGTGATACTTAAAAGTAGTAGAGAATAAATCGACATCTCGATTCCAAACATGTTCAATTATTTTTTCTGCAGAAAATACTTCTTCTGGACTTTTCATGAGATATTCCAGAATGCCAAACTCTTTTCTAGTTAAGTTGATTGGCATCTTATTCACTTCAACGGTTCTTTTTAAAGTATCTAAACTCAAAGATTCATACACGAGTTCACTTTTCTCTAATGAGATTTTTTGTCTTAGCAAGTTTCGAATTCTGGCTTCTAGTTCTGAAAAATCAAAAGGCTTTGTTAAATAATCATTTGCCCCCATATCCAGACCTTTAATCTTGTCATCGACAAAACTTTTTGCTGACAGTATCAACACTCGTAACTCTAAATTATATTTCCGAATATTTTCTAGTACCTCCCAACCATTTAGGTAAGGTAGAGATAAATCCAAGATTACCAAATCGTAGTCTGTTTCTTCTAACATATCTAACGCTTCGTATCCGTCTTTAGCATGGTCTACAGCGTATCCCTTTCGCGTCAGTCCTAAACATATTCCTATACCCAAATCGGGGTCATCTTCTACAACTAATAAACGCATATCATTTCTCCTAACTATGTATTAAAAAAGTGGAAACGAACTCTACGATTTATCCGTAATGTTCTAAAGAAACGGCAGGATAAAAGCAACTCCTTGAAAAACCAAGTGAACTTCACAAAAATTCGAACGATCCTTTTAGTAAATGCTCCTTCATTTCTCTAAGATAAGTAGTTTCATCCCACCTCTTATTTAACGCGAATTCTTTTTTACTTTATTCCATGTTTACGAGCGTTCGTTCTTTTAATAGCAAAGCTACGTCAGCTTGCTTGGCTATTCCCAAATCATGCGTCACCATGATAACACATTTTTTTTCAACAAGAGCAATCTCTTTCAGCATGTCAATAATCCCTTGAGAAGTTTTTTGATCCAAATTCCCGGTTGGTTCATCGGCGAAAATAATTGGAGACTCTGCAGCCAATGCTCTTGCTACAGCAACTCGCTGTTGTTGTCCACCGCTTAATCTTAACACATTTTTATAAATCATCGTTTCATCTAATCCTACATCATTTAAACTTTTTTCAATATATTTTTTCAAGTCTTTCTCTTTATGTTTTTTTATTTTCAAAGCAGCTTTTACATTCTGATAAGCAGTCATATATGGAATAAGATTATATGCTTGAAAAATAATTGACGTGCACTCCTTACGGTATTTTGTAATCCCCATACGATATATATCTGTCTCTCCATAAGAGATCGATCCTTCAATAGGACTCGTCAAGCCTGAAGCAATAGATAATAAGGTTGTCTTTCCTGCTCCTGATGGTCCCATAATCGTATATAACTTTCCTGCTTCAAATGTATAGTTAAGGTCTTCTAAAATAGTGTAATTTTGTGTATTTTCTTTATATGAATACGTAATGTCTTTTAGCGTTAATGTCAATATCGCTTCCTCCTTGTACTTTTGAACTGAGCTAACGTTGATATCAAATCGACTATTCTTTCTGTGCAAATAAATCTCTAGGATCCGTTCTAGCAATGATGATACTTGGTATGAGAGTCGTTATTAAAACGAGCAATAATCCTAAACCAGAAGATCGAACCACTATATCCTGATCTAGCTTCAATTCGATTTTATCTACTGGAACAACCTCTGTTTCATCTTCTATAGCACCATTTTCATCATCAGATGTTTTTACATTTTCAGTAGAATCGATCTGTTTCGCTAAAATAGAATTAGAAATCGATTCTCCCGTAACATTAATAATCGTAAACGCTAATCCAAATGCAACCACTGCAATCAAGAACATTTCAGTCATTAATTGGAAAGATATTTTTGCTTTTTCTTCCCCTAAAGAAAGTAATATCCCAATCTCACTTTTTCTTTCACGAACAGATAATAAAATCAACAACGTCAGAATGATGCCGCCAGCTAATAAAATAACTTTTATCATAATAGAACTAAACGCAGACATCTTCTCGATTGGCCCTATCATTTGTTCGTATTGTTCAGTATGTGCATCTAGCTTAAAATATTTTTCATTTTCAGATAACAGTTTCTCAGCTTTTTTAGTAAAACTCTCTACTTGTAGTGGATCTTTTAAATTAAATGAAACTTCATCAATTCCTGCTTGATCACTTATTTTTGAAAAAGAATCAAACGCTAAAAAAAGTTGATTTTCAGGCTGGCTAAGAACAAAAGCTTGATCATAACCAGTTGCAATTTTTTCGGTTTTATAAATGCCTACTATTTTAAATGTGCGTTCTTGTCCTTTATTTTCTAGTGATGAGCCTTTAAGTTTAAAGGTACTTCCCACCTTTAAATGATTATTTTTAGCAAAGGTCTCCTCAACAACTGCAGCATCTTTGGGGGATTTTTCAGTGATCCCTTCACCTTCTATGAGCTTTGCATCATGATTTTTAAAATCTTTTGTTCCTTTACTATTGTTTGTCCCTACCAAAGCAAATTTTGGTTCTTTGCTTTTATCTGCTTGACCTAAACCCAACATCCCTCCAAAATCTTGCTCTTTTTGCGGTTCTACATAGTTCAATCCACTTTCTAAGGCAGTCGCTTCACCTTCTATTTGGACATTCTTAACTTCTGGTAATTGTTTGATTTTATCAACGGTCTCTGGTGATATGCGAGAAAATGTTTGAATCCCTTGTACTAGCGCCTTACTCATTTTTTTATTGTCGCGTTTCAATTTCACTTCCGTTCCAATTCGTTTTCTCGCATCGATTTTCCCTTTCTCAGCAGATTTTTGAATAGCAAATCCTGATAGAATCAACGAAAACACGATCAAGAATAGACCAAGAAATAGTACCGTTCTTCCTTTCCTTTGCCAAATGCTAATTAATGCTCTTGAAAAAAAACTCATAAATATTCCTCCTAGGTTTAAAAGCTACACAGGCCTCATAAACTCCCATTAAAAATTAGAAATGTGACCCTTTTCGTCACAAGCAAATTCCATTCCTTTTAGAAAGTTTAGCCTGAGCAGTTAGAAAATAAAAATGCGTACAACACGCAATAACACAAGGATACTATATTGGTGGTTAGATTTTTGTTAGATTTTATGTAAAAGAATAACAGTTGGGATTCGTTAAGATAGTCTAAACTAAAAAAGGTGAGCGAGACATAACTCTTTGAGTCATATCCCACTCACATGGAATTCAGATAAACGGTTGGAAAAGAAGCATCCCTTTCAAAAATAAGCTAAAATTGCTATAAAGCACTGTGAGGTAGGAGTTGTTGTTACGGTTCTCGATGCTAAGGACTTTTTCTCCAACCACTCGTTAACGTATTTCAACTTATTTCTTCAAGTACTCTAAAAAACGTTCGCTTACTTTATTAAATATTTTTCTGCATAGTCTTTGTAACTTGGTTGTTCTTTAGTATTCATAGCATAAACTAGAGTGCCATCTAGATAATCATCACTCTCTATTTTCAAAAATAACGCTAAGTCGGTATTTCCTTTTTCTGGGAATATTATAGAATATTTTTCATTATCAATCGTTAGACCATAATATTTAACGCCATTTGCTGTTCCTACGGCATTTTGTTTGTAATCCATTTTGTCAGTATCTTTGTTATTTGAAATGGTTATTTCTTTATCTTTAATTTCAATGGAATACACATTATCCGTCGCATCTTCAGCCTTCCAGGTTTTCTGAATCTCTTTTGATCCTGAGCACCCCACCATAATAATCAGAGTTATGCAAACTAAAAGAAAAATTTTGTACTTATTTTTCATATTAATACCTTCCTTCTATAAATTGGGGATTGTACTTACTTTTTAATTCTTTGTTTATCGTATACTTATAATTAATCTCTTTGGATTTGTACGCAACTTCATTTGGCGAATAATATGCATTATCGTAATAAACTGAAAAGAAGAATGCCAACATTTGATAGTTCTTATCTAATGTATTTATTGTGTACGTGCTCTTATTATCGTAGGATATATTGTCTTTTTCAATCAGACCTACTTGAATGTCGTTGGAGTCATACATTGGTATTTTTAATCCTTTTTTTCCTAATCCTATTGCATAAAAATAATATGTTTCATCATTGTAACTTAGTTCAAAGAAAGTATAGCCAAACAACCATTTTGTTCTTCTTTCACACAAAGAACCCACCAACACATTGTTTTCATTAAATATTTGAAATGGGAGCAGTCTCACATTTTTAGTATAATCGAAACGACTCAATGCATTTTTAATAATGGAAAATTGTAATTTGAAATTTTTATTTGCTATTGAGACATTAATCTGCATTCTTAAGTTTATTGGTATTTTAGTCGTACCAATGATTCTATTTTCTTCTCTGAGTTCATATATTTTTCCAAAATTGGCTTTTGTTTGTATAAACCTATTCGTTATCATCGGGTTTCTCCTAACATGTTTGTTGGTTAGACAGAGCTATTTTGTAGTTGACTGTTTTTTCATTTGAATGAACATTTCCATTAAAAAATAGTATAACTAAAATCACTATCGTTATAAAAGTAAACAACCTTTCTTGCACAATAAAAGGTAAAATTACTGTTAAGGATATAAAGAAAACAAACATTATTATCACGGAAATTATAGCTGATTTTTTTGGAATAGTCTTCTTCGTTATATGTCTTTTACTCTGATAGCCTTTCCCTACGAAAACTAAATCACTTTTCAATTTCTTTAAGTAGTATTCAAAAAATTTTTTCCGATAAAATGAAATTACACTAAAACATAATGATACAAGCAACCACAACAAGAGGATATTAAGCATGCCTGTTATACTATTTATGGGTAGATTAGTATCACCCCATATCCAATCTTTTGGAACATTATTTCTGAGTACTGGACCTACTATTGCTACAACTGTGATACCTATATAATTAAACTCAGCTTTCTTCTTTACTTTGTTTAATTCAGCTCTTTGAACTGTTTTATTTTTCAAGGAAACTTCTGATTTATACATTTGTCTTTTAATATTAAATCCCCTAAAGCCAATAAATTCTGAATTTTGCCTTACTAAATACTCTTCTTTTTCTTCAGTGATTAATAATAACCATCCTGACACTATTCTTTTCCCATCAAAAGATATATTAAATAACTTGCCTTTCGTAGTTATGAAACTATTCACTATTCATTCAGACTCCTCTATATTTATTTTATATGTCACGTTTCGATCTGAACAAACTCTACCATTAAAAAAAGTTATTGATAAAACTACTATTGCCAATAATATCACTAGTCTTTCTTGAACGAGAAAAGGTAGAATTATTGTAAACAGAAATAGAAATACACTTAATCCCACTAAAACTACTGTAGCTCTTAATATATTAATTATTTTCATCTAGTCTTTTACCACCACTTCAATGTCTTTTGTGTAATTTGTAATGGGGTTTCAGCATATCCTGCTCCTACTTTTACCAAATCACCATCAATTTTTTTCAATTCTGCTTCAAACCTTTTTTTGCGATAGAAAGAAATTAAATAAAAGCTTGAAACTAATAATAGCCAAAAAAAAATCAGATTAGTGATGCCTGTAAACAAATCAATAGGAAAATTCCTTTTTCCCCACAACCATTCAGTTGGTATTTTATTTCTTAGTAAAGCACCTAAAGGAATCGCTAGTGCGAATCCTAGATAGCTTTTTTCAGATCTTTGCTTTGTTCTTTTTATGACTTCTTCTCCTGAGACAGAAAATTCTTTTAATGTTATATTCGATTTATACATTTGTCTATTAAATTTATATTGTTTAAACCCTACTAACAAGAAGTTTTGTCGTATCAAATACTCTTCATTATTGTCAGCAATCAATAATAGCCACCCATAACTAATTTTCTTCTTATCAAAAGATATATTAAATAGCTTTCCTTCTACGGTTTTCAATTTTTTTACCATGCAAACACCTCACTAAAAAAAAACAATCCTATCAACTATTTTTCTGATTGGATCATTCTTTTCGTTTATCAATGTTATTATTTTTCTTTTTTCTTTTTAAAAGCTAGATAGTAAAATAGCGCTGGAAATACTATTAAGCTTACAAGACTTCCAGCACCATAAGAATCAGATAGATCCATTCCTTTTATTAATTGGTTGATTGCTGCCAATGTCAATAATACTGCTACCACTAATGCCCATTTACGTTGCACTTTTTTTTCATTCATTTGTTAGTCTCTCCTTTTAGTTATTTTCTTTTATTAAATCTTAGAATACTTGCTTTTTAATCTGTATAAATTGCTCCCTAATTGATCTTTCTAAAATCCTTCTTCAAGTAATCCTGTGCTTTCTAATGATTTCACTCATTCGATTTTTCTTTTGATTTTCTAGTCCTCCATCGCTTGGTACCAACTTTCAAGTATTATGGAATATATCTCCTCATTTGATTTATTTAATTGTGAATCCATTATATTAATTTCTATTTTTTTGTCATTCTGTAAATTTAAAACTAAAAACTCTTGGTTCACGGTTTTACTTAATTTGATATCTAATACTTCTTCCCATTTCAAAAATTTAACTTTCCACACACAAAATTCAAGTCCCTCTTCATAAACAACAAGTTTCTTGTTTCCGAACCTGATCAACATATTAAGAGTTTGCACACCTAATACTATAAGCATTAAACAGATTAAAACTGGAACAATAGCAAAAAATGGTGCTATTTGGATAGCTGCAATTGTCAAAAAAGGAAAAGTAAATAACATTGGTAGTAATAACAAAAGTGGTACAAAAATAGTGATAAAATTCTTCTTAATCACAACTAGTTCAGTCAAGTTACCTCTAGCCTTCTTCATATCTTGTCTCCGTCTTTCTCCCTTCAAAAACTGTTTCATCGATGCACTTATTAAACTATTTTTCTTATACTACATATTTTTGAACATTCATATTTTCTGTTTGATATCATTAACCAAAGAATCGATAATTCTTACTTATATAGCATATAACGACAAGTAAAAAAGAACAACCCCATCAGCTATTTTTTCTAGTTGAATTGTTCTTTTGTATACGGCAAGTTCATGATTATATTTTTGAATGTTAGATAGTACAATACTGATTGCTCAAACTCGTTACTTTTATATTTGCTTTAAAGGTAGTCAAGCTTTCTATATAATTAAATAAAACCTCATTCTAATCTTACAACTGTACCTAGTGGTAAATTTTATTATTCCTCTAAATCATAGATTAAGTTCCTTTTTTTGGTATTTTGCTACTACGTTTAACCATCGTATGAGATTATTTTCCCATACAAGCAAGATGGAGGAGAAAGGTAATATGCCCATTAGACTTATAACTATTATTTCGCTACCAACTTGGTGACCAATTAATTCCCCATTCTGATTTACAAAATATGCTACAGGTATAATTGCAATAGTACACACTACTACCACGATAGTTAAAATCCAAGCTGTTAGCTTTTTCCAAATAGTGACCTTCTTATTGTTAAAAATATTCCATATATTATTTTCTTTTATAGCATATCCTAGTTCTTTTTTTGTAGCTGGAACAGCTGCTTTTACATTTTTATACAGCGCATTGTTAATGAATTTAGTTAAAAAAAATACTTCGAAAATCCATATTATCACTATTAAGGTCAGCGTCACATAAGTGTATCTTCCAGATAAAAAACTTGTTTTAGTAAAAAAAGATATACTTCTGATTATTATAAAAAGTGAAATCAAAATTATAGAACTCCACCAATTATTTTTTTTAGTTTTTTTACTGTCTATATACTGACTATTTGGTGATTTCATAGGGATTTTTTTCTTTACATCAAAATAAATCGTTTCGCCATTAACCTCTCCCATGTAAATTAATTCCCTAAGTAGCAATATTTATCCCCCTTACCAATGATTTAAATTCCAATCACCATGTGCAATCCATCCTATTTCGTTAGCTTTGACGCAATGCTCAACTTTTGCTTAACTTCTTTTAATTATATGAACCGTTCCTATTTGATAAATGTTCTTAATTATTCGATTTATCTACACATTTTTAATTATCTTTCTGTTTGCTTTTAATTTTTTTAGCTGTTTTATACCATATTTTTGGGTTATTCACTAAAATTACAGTTAATAATCCTGCGATTGCTGCTCCTAAAATTAGGGAAAGAAAAAGCTCTTTTATTATAATCATAATTTCAACCTATTGTCTTTCTTAAAATTTACAAGGTAGACCATATAAACGGGTATGCTAATAAATAAAATCATAAATGGTATACGAAAAAATTCTCGTAAGCTATTAAGATTTGGAATTGTCTCGGACAACCCAATAAAACTAAACAATAGAACTAAAACAAGTACCATGTAATGAAGCTTTTTGTCTAAGAGCATAAAAATCAATGGATTCTTCAAATATCCAGTACTTCTAATTGCATGCATCGCATCTTCAAGGTTAGTATCAGTATATTCTTGGCTGTTTCCATACATCATACGATTGATGAATAGTGTTAATGTAGTTGCAAAAAATATGGTAAACACTATCATACTAATATTGTTGATCTCATTACTAATAAATTTCATTTTAAAAAATGAAGTAATCACTCTGACGATAATAAGACAAACAAATAGTCCAACAATTAGATACTTATTTGATTTGCTTTTTTTTGCAGATACTTTTGAACTTCCGTCTCTAACTGCGACATCTCTTTTTTTATCCCAATATACGCTTCCACCATATTTACTATCTCCCAACCAAATATATCTTCTCATAGAAAAACTCCAATCTTAAATATTAACCGTTTTAGTTAATTACCGACAAGCGTACCCCAACTGAAAAACTTATTCTCTTTAAAATGGACTGCTTTATCCCAAGCTGCGTTTAATGCAGCTCCAACAGATGAAGCAGCATGCGCGGCACCGGCTATTGCAGCTCTCGTTGTCTCATACTTATCTTTGCGTTCGAAGAACGTTATACCACCATCAAATACAGCACCTGCAGCTCCTAAATAGCCGAGCCCTTTAAGACCACTTCCAATTTTACGTGTGCCATTTAAAACTTCATCATAATGTTTTGCATTTTTGACAGCTTTAAATCTATTAACATCGCCATTAACTTGTTTCCATATTTTGAATCCTGATTGTGTTTTTAATAGTAGAGCGATACCATCACCTAATTATACGCTTTTTAGCCACGTTTCTTCTACCAATCAACAGATTCAACTGAGAGAACATTTTTGAAACAAATACGCATGAGGGCGATTGCCTCATGCGTATTGACCATAATTCACATTATAGTTTAATCTTCAACAACTAGTTTTGGATAAGTAATTGTTTCTATATTTTTCTCATAATTATCTGCAAAATCAATTTCCTGACTGTTTCTATAACCTTCAAATATTACTTCATCAATATCTTCTATATTAAAGAAAACAAATTCTTGGCTTCCATCTATTCCTTGCGGATATAAAGTTGCTGAATAATCAAAATACCCTATTTTTCCATTTTGATTGAAGAGCTGGGCTCTACCCACAATCATTAAAAGAACATCGCCTTTTTTTAATCTTACGACTGAACCAATTGGCAATATATAGTTGTTCTCACTCATCATACATACCTGCTTTCATTTGTTTTTTTAAAATTCTAAATGCTTTTTGTTGTGCAAACGGATGAACTGAATAATGCATGAGACTAGTTACAAAACCCACTATTAATAATATAATCGAATCTTCCGTTGACAAATTATTTATTGAGAGTGAATACAAAAAGAACATACCATATCCCATTAAAAATAAAAATTGAACCCATACTACTAGTTTGAAATTTTTTGAATTTTTAAGAACTTTCATTACTTCATCTCTTTTAAAAATTTTTTTAGTCTGTTTTCCTTTAGAGTTTTCCAAAAACAAATTAGCAGCAAGTTTTCCTATAATCCATCCTACTCCAAAAAGACAAGCAACCATTAAATAAATAGGAATAAAAGAAACAATCTTAAACTGCTTGGCAAGTAACGGAATCACTAATACACCTCCTAACATACTTGCTGCCCATGTATTAGATTTAGAATAACTTTTGCCTGATTTTTCAGTATAAGGACCTACAAACTCTTGAATAAATAATTCATGTGTGGATAAGTCAAAATAAATAGATTTATCATTAGCAATCTTTAATAATGGTACAGTTTTATTTTTCAATTAAAAGCTCCTCCTAATGATTTTCCAACATTAGAAAACCATTTACTTGCATTTTCTTTGACATTATTAATTGTTTCTGATACTTTTTCCGCTTTTTTATCAAAACTTTTTTTGGCTGCTCCTGATTCTACCCAATCATATATTTTGGAGCCAACTGTACCAACTGCTATCCCAATTCCAGCACCTACTAAGGTACCTATCACAGGTACGGGAAAAGCTGTTCCTAGTACCGCACCAATTTGTCCACCAACGGCTGCTCCTCCTGCTCCGATTGCTGTATGAGCCACCGTATTTTTGATAGCCCTTGCCTGATCATTGTGTTGAGTCATTTGATCATTATAGTCAAATGCTGCCCCTGCTACTGTTCCAAAAATTCCTAAACCTTTCCAAACCTTGCTGCCAGAGACAGCATTAGAAGCATCTATTAGATCGTCTCCCACGCCCTCTAAAGCACGTGCTCGTTTTCCTATTCTCGACATTTCATTAGAAGATATACTTCTACTTCCCATTCGTAAGGCATCAACTCTCATATTTTTACCCGTTATTTTAAGTCCTTGTAAAATACCGTCACTTAAACCTTGACCATATCCTAATCCTTCAATTGAGTTATTTAATGCTGTAAAAGCAATCCCTCTGTTAATATCATTTATCCGCTTCTTCACATCTGGATCATCCACCCCATACTTCGCAATCATTTCTGATGGCGTCATTGAGTTCAGATCTTTTTCTTTCGTTTTTCGTTGCTTTTCATCTGCTTCAGTCACCTTTTTTTGAAACGCTTGAACATTATCTGCTAAGGCAGTACTGTTCGCAAAGGCAAGGAAACGTGGATCGGTATAACCTAATCCTCCGACTTTCTGTGCAGCTTTAATTTGTGTACCTAAAGACTGAATCATGTCTTCATTAGCTGAATTGCCTTGCTTGCTATCGAACTGATTGACTTTTTGAATGATTTCATCCGCATATTTTTTCGTCGCGTCCGCTACTTGATTAAAATCGCTCTTTGATGCGGATAATGAAATCAAATCAGAAATACTACTATACACTGACTGGAAACTTTTCACTTGTTCTTGATAAGTTTGTTTCATCTTGTCAATATCTGATTTTGCTTTGATCAGGACTTCTTCACTAAGGACTGCTGAATCGGATGATTCGCCTGTTGTTCCTTTAAAATCCTGATACGCTTGGCGTAACTCCATTTCAACGGCTAGATAACTACTTTTCAATCCAACAATTACGGCATTCTGGTTATTATTGATATCCGCTGATATAGCCTGTCCTACTTTACCAGACAGTGCGTTACTGTTAATTATACCATTCATTGCGTTTTTTGCAGTATTTAATTGACTTTGCGCTGTCTTAGAAAGCTTTTGATACTCTTCTACTGCTTTCTTCATTTCTGCTGTATCGACATAAAATCCCATAATACACTCCTTTCCATGCATTCATCCTATTATTCTTCTCCTGAAAGTCCAGATAACACTTCAAAATAAGCAATTGTATCCTCAGGTTTCATATACGCTGTTGAAACTTGTTGCTTGGTTACCTGAGTCGCACGTAAACCATCAAAAGCAAACGCTTCTTCATACTCATTTGTAAGACTTTCCGCAATCACTCGTTTGATCATCATATTAGAAATCAAAATCGGATCATTCCCATGAATCTCACCATAAGGCCACAAATGACCCAGATAATCTACAATATATTGCTCAAAACCGCTCATCAGAGGAATCTTCCGACCGCTTAACGTGACAACTGCGCCTAGCTCTTCCTTTTTAAAGAGTTCAGCTAGTTCTTCTGTTAACATACTTTCATCTAATTCAACCGTTGTTCCAACTGGATAAATCGGCGCAAAGGCAACATCGATTTTCCCCATATACTGAAGAAACTGTTCATTGGTCAGTTCTACTTGACTAGTTTGACGATCAAGCACTACACGTTGAGTATCATGATCAAAAGAGACCGTCAATTTAGCACCAACCATTGGCTTATGTTCGAATTGTTCTTCTTCATTACGATAGGCTTTATAAATTCCTTTTAACAAAGGAAAGTTCGTTCCTAATAAAACGCCTGTTGTAATCAACTCATTCGTTACCTCAAAAAGTAAAGAATCATCATTTGCTAGAACCTCTTCGAAGAATTTTTTTGTATCATAACTCGCCATTAATTGAACCTCACTTTAGATGTATTTTGCTCAAATAATGTTGTATTTTGTTTAAATGATTTAGATGCTTGCTTGTCTTCACTAACAATATGTTCCGCAACTTTTTTCATTTTTTGCGTATCTGTTTTCGAAACATTTTTGAAGGATTCTACTGTATTTGCAAGTTTCTTTTGTGTTTCAATTATTTTTTTGAATCGCTTCAATGTTGTTTTCCCTAAATTGTTGATGGTTGGTTTTGAAATGCTTGATACTGCACTCTCTGCTTTGTTAACCGCACCATCCCAGACTTGTTTATCAACACCTATTGCCATAATTCATCTCTCCTTTTTCTTACTAAAAAATAGAGGCTAAGAAATTTTTTGCCATATCAAAGGCGCTTCCGACAGCACTCATCAAATCACCTTGCTCTAACTCTTTCTTTGCTATTTCTGCATCTAGTTTGGATAAATTTTGTTGATGCTTGTTTTCTTCTTTATGCAAAGCTGTCCCCATTTTTTTAGCCTTCTGATCGAATTTTGTACGAAGCGTACCTTTAAACTGTCCCGTACTCAATTTTGTTGAGTATTGATTGACTTCATTTTCGAATTTGGAGAAGGACGACATTGACTTATTTAACGCTCGTTTTGCTTCTTTCAATCGTTCTAATTTTTTTTGATTTCGATCATAATTTGCTTGTCGCTCATTTGCGATACGTTGCCATTTTGTTGCTTCTTGGCGATTTCGACCATTACTCTCTTGTCGTTTTCTTTCTGCTGCATCGTCTTTACTCATCGTTTTACCTCCTTTTACACTTAAACTATCAACTATTCACTAACCAACTTCACTCGACAAGCATTTCGTCCAACAAAGAAATGAGACTCATCTAGTTCAACTGTCGGTTCACTATAGCCTGATTTCACATTGATAAATCCTTGATCCGCTAAACGTGTACCGATCATCCCTGCTGGGATATTCGTACGTAGTCGTTTATTAAAGTCATCGAAGCTATTTTCAATTTGTTTTTGATTGCCTTGGAAAATAAAGTAAATCTTCACTTTCGCTGCTTTTCTTAGATAGACATCAATTGCATCATTGGTAATGAATGTCTTATCTCCAAACAGATGTGCTTCTGGAACATAGACAAACATTGGTTCTGGATCTGTTGCGTCCTGACGAACTTCTTCCGTTATTTAATTCGTTCAGTTTTTATTTTTGATACAAAACAAAAAAGCCCAGACACATAAATCAACTTGTAGTAAACCAAAAAAAGTTAGATTTTTTAGTCTAATTTTTTTGGTTTACTTGCTAATTTGTTCTAAGCTTTTAAACAACATTTCTATTTCATTAAATTTTTTCTTTGCCTCTCAAAATGATAATCTGGCTTTCCATTTTTTGTAAGGTTTGTGAAAAATCATTGTGGAAAGTAGTGAATATCTGAGAACAAGCATGGTATTCACTCGCTATTTTCTTTTTATTAACAGGACGTTTTTGATCGCTAAAAAATTCATTTAGTAGTTTTAAAGTACGCTCCCATGAATTTAGTTGTTCCAACAGATCATGCAGAGAATATACCTCCTGATAACTTATCATTTTAATCGGTTGATTATTTTTTGTCTTTACACTTTGATTTTCCATAATTCTCCTCCTTTTTTCAGAATTGATGCTTATACAAACACCACTTCTTTTTTTATTATACTATATGATGTTCTTATAAACAACACTAAAAAGGGAGAGAATTCTATGGAAAGAAAAGTAGAAATTCGTTTGAAACAACTAGTTGAAGATAGGGGAATCTCTTTAAGAGAACTTGCTCGTTTATCAGATATCGAGCCTTCAATTGTTAATAAATTGGCTAATAATAAAAGAGAGAAAATTTATTTGCCACATATTGAGAGGATAGCCGATGCTTTGGACATTGATGATATAACTGAAATAATTCGGTTGAAATGAGTAGGAAATGCTGTGTAAACACCATCATTTGGGAACTTACACTGTTTTTATAGTAAGAATTTTACTTTTTAATACTGCTCTCTGGCTTAGTTTTTAACCATTAGATTATTAAGAATCTATAAAATACATTGAACTTGTTCTGATGTATTTCAATAAGTCTTTTATTATTTAAACAGTTCTCTTATCGAAAATTTGATTATCCTACAATTATGCACAAAAAACGGTATCAGCATTTTTCGCTGATACCGTTTTACTAGACTTATTGAAACTGATTAATCTATTAACTCTAGATAATATTCATCATCTTCCGAAATCTTTTTTAAAAATTCTTCTAGCGAGTCGGCTATCTTAAATTCATCATAATAAATTTCATTTCTCTCATTATTAGATATTTTTATTGAAATCATCGCGGTTTCATTCGCTTCGAAAAATACCAATTCATTTTCTAAATCATCATAAACTTCAATATCAGGAAAAAATTTATAATCATTTTGTTTTAATTTAAAATCTCTTATAGAATAAGGATCCATTATACGGTTAATATTATATTCAGAGCCTTTTATAAAACCATAACCTACACTCAAAAAGAATTCCTTTAGTTCTTTAGGAATTTCTAATTCTAATACCGTTTCTACTTCAATTATGTCTTCAATTTTTACATTGTAAAAAACATTCCCACTATTATCTTCTATACATTTAGTCATAAGTCGTTATTCCCTTATTTTATCGTAAATAAGTATAGCTTTTGCTCATATATTTTTTAAAGAACTGGTTCATCATTTTCATTCAATACAGTTTTTATTTCATTATTTTCATAAATTACCATATATTCATCTGGGAGAGCCAGAACTTGAATTATCTCAGGTTTTTGTTTTAAAAGTTGATAAGCATATAAGGCATATAGATCTTCTTCTGAATTATCCTCTTCTATACTACCTATATACCAACCTGAATCACCTGGTTCCACATCACTAGATCTTTGCATATACATTGTATCGAAAGTTAAAATATTTTTTTGAAGTATGATTTTATCGCTAAAACTAATTGATTTGCCTTCTAAATTTAGTTTTCTCAAAAAATGATCTTGTTCTAACTGTACCCATAGTGCCAAGGTTAAATCTTTAGTCTTATCTTCAAAAGGATTTTTGCTAGTATCACTTGTTAGTATAACGAATGAGTCCTTATTTATTTCTTCTAAAAAATAAATTGACCAGCCAATTTGGAATGAAAATCCATTTATTAACTCTTCCTCATTCATATTTTTTAGAATGTAGAACAGGCTTAACAATTGAGGCTCTAACTCTTTTTCTACAGTAGCTATAAATTCTTTACTTCCTAATTTTTGTTTAAATTCTCTCATTTATTTCAACCTACTTCTGATGGATATTTACAAATATTCCCAGACTTTTTTCTAATTCTAACATTCTCTCATCAGCAGAGAATCCCCTTACCGTAGATTCTCTATTTTTACTCTTTAAAAACTATTACATAAAATATAAGCAGAGACATAATAATGATGATTATTTAATCTTTGATAGTGAAACTTTTTAAAAATCCATTAAATGTGTCTGCTACCCAATATACATTTTCTTCATCTGAAGAGCCTTCTAGTTCTTGTGCATCATCCCAAAAATAAACTCCCTTTTCATCTCCAATGGTTATCATAATAAATAAACCTGAATTATATTCAGTACCAATTATAAAGCTTGATGGCGGAAGTTCATCTTCATATTCAAAAAACCAAGTTCCTAAATCAAAATTTTCATTTTCACTTATTCCAAGCAATGAACCCAAAACTATTTCTTCTCCTGTATTGGCTAAATGAGTGATTAAATAATTTTTTTTAGGTAACCCTCCGTTATAATTTTCTAAAAACTCTTTATAGTCATCTGGAAATACAATATCAAATTTTTCTTCCAAAGATAAAATATCTACATCTGATACGTAACCAAATCCGTTAATATTATTCATTATTTCACCTCATTATTTCTTTTTTAATGCAAACCCACCTTTATGTGTAAACCTTCTGCGGACCAAAGTCGGTACATCCTGTAGTGTTTTTCCATCTTGATGATAATGCCATGTTCCATCAGGTTTTTTGGGAGATATTTTATCAGCTTCTCGAAAATCCTTAGATCTTGTTGTAAAGCCGTCTTCTAATGTAACTTCATTTCTGACAAATCCAGCTTCTTTAAAATCAGGATATCCGTCTGTATATTTAATAACATTGCCATCCCAATCTTTGTATACCCATGTCCCATCGTCTAATATATCAATTTCTCCACCTTTATCCAACCATTTTTTTAGGATCGAGAGAATTTTTAGGCTTCGTTTCTAATAGATCTTTAGTAAAATCATCGGATTTTAATTTCTTAGCCACATCATCAACAGCGCCACTACCCTTACTAAAGTTAGCTTTTGCTGCCTTCATATAATCATCCAACGTTCCCTTACCAACAACTTTGACGCTTCCTCCACCTGCAAGAGCTATTTCGTCCATTATTGGCATTGGAATATTCTTTACTTTTGTCATAAAGGCTTTTAAGGCATCATCTCCGTACCTCAAGCCTTTATCGACCATCGAGGCAACTTTAAAGTCGTGGCTTTCGTTGCTGCTTTAAAGGAGAATTCAGCATATTGAAACAAGAAATGCATTATGGAAATGTCTATCAATACTGAACCGAATTGAGATAAACTATTGAGAAGTGTATTCAATCATCGAATCAAAAAAATAGAGTGAAAAAATTCACTCCATAAAAAAATCTATTTTTTTGCCTCTACAGAAAACATCAGTTGAATTCCTTACTAATTCAATATAAATAACTCTAGTGTACGTTTTTAATAAAGCATATTTAATAACTCCGTAAATGTTTCACATATAAATAAAATGGACTTTTCACTATCCTTATCAGCTACTTCATGATTCCAAAATATCACATTTGGTACTTTCTTATCACGAAAATCAAAACAAATTAAATTACCAAATGGATCCTCAGCAATAGGAATTACGCCCTTAACTATACGATCGAAGACATCTTCTAAGACTTCAAAAATATTACTATAGTCATCCTCTTTAAAACTTATTAAATTATTAAACACTTCTTCCTTATCATTGAACTTAAACTTATTTGGGTGAGGATATCCTCCATCGTTTTCAGATACTACTTCAATATAATCCTGTGGAAACTTTACATTTAGTTGTTTTTCAGCATCAACAATTTCATTTCCCAGTAGTTTACCATTTGAATTCTTCCATGTAACTATCTTTGACATAATTCATACTCTCCCTAATTTCCTGGACCCCAGATACTAAAGCCTCCAATATGTCCAGTTTGTCTATGAAGTTTCCTAGCAACCAACTGCATTACACCAGAATCTTGATGATGGTGCCAAGTAAATCTTTTAGGAACTCCTCCAGATTTAAATATTTCAATTTCTTCTAAAGAAAATTGACTTGCAAACTCTTTATTTTTTAATATTTTTTCATACAGGTCTTTACTTGCTCTATCGAAATGTGTTTCTCGCCAATGACCATGGATCCGTGGCTCCTTGAAGTCCCAAACCGATTGTTTTTAACGTACTGCCCATCGCCTTCGTATTTTCCCATGCTCCTTTGATATCATTTGGATCTATGATTGCTACGATGCCTCGACCTAAAAACGTCAACCAACCCATAATCTATATAGGTTACTTGTTCTCTGTTTGAATCAATTGTTTTACTCATTTATTTTTTGATACATAAAAAACGGTATCAGTTTTTCACTAATACCGCTTCAATAACGTTTCATTTTCAATCTAAAATTACCATTAACTTAATAAACATTCGAAAAGAACGGAAAATTCATCTAAATTTTTGTACACTAAATACAGTTAGTTTTTTGTTAGCCACCGACAATTTGATTATCAATCCTGTGATAAAGTATTTTTTTATCTCTATTTATTCATCTAAATAACTTGCCACTCCCACAAAATTTATTTGATAATTTTGATTAACAATACTAATCCTTTTATCTTCCTCTTTGTTATATGAATAGTTATAAACCAATAGTATTGAATTATAAATAGTCTCCTGATTTTTAAATTGCGGAATCAGTTGTTCATCATAAGAAAAACCCTCTAGCAATTCTCTTATATTCTTATTTTTCACTGGAATCCAATCTCGCTCAATTAAATCTCTATCATAATAGCCTAATTTATAGTCTTTCTCAAATTGAGAAGGTATACTATCTCCTTCCTCTGTATAAGATACTTCCACATACTTATCTAATGCTTCTTTATCAGAAAAATTACCTAACCACAATGAAACATCATTTTTATCAGCCAAATTAATTACCTCCTTAATCCTTCAGGCAAACCTTGAATTCCATTTTTAAGTCTACTACTTGCCCACTCATTTAATTTTACTACAAAATTATCATAGTCAGTAGCATTATCTATAATTTTTAAAATTTCATTATGAGCTTTTGTTGAACCTCTTCCTCCATGCCAACCGCTTGGGTTTACAAACTCCACATCTTTTGTTAAAGTTCGCAACTCTTTAATATCATCCATGCTAACTCCCCATTTTTTAAATGTTGGTGTTCTAGAAACCAAGTGCCATTCATGATATCCTCCTGGCCTCCTAATTCTATCTTCTATTTTTTTCCGAAGTTCGGTATTTTTCCAAAGTTTTTCTAACTGTTCACTTGTCAAATTATCAAACCACTTATTAAATTCATTATTTCTAACAGAAGGAATTTTTATATCATCCGCAGCTTCACTAACTTTCTTAACCACATCATCTGCGAATCCATCACCTTTACTAAAAGCTTCCATATAATCGCCTAAAGTCATCTTGCCCATGCTTTGACCTGCAAATGCTAATTCATCCATAACTGGCATTGGAATATTCTTTAATTTTGTCATAAAGGCTTTTAAGGCATCATCTCCGTACTTCAAGCTTTTATCGACCATCGATGTAACTTTGCCTAGTTTGCTCAACGTCGTGGCTTTCGTTGTTGCTTTGAACGCATTTAATCCCTCAGCTATTTTTACGCCTAACTTCGTTCCTTTCAGAGCCGCATTTACTTCTCCAACTCCCACAAACATGCTCGCTACATCAAATACATAGCCCCCTATCGCATAGGCATTTCCTGTTTTTATATCGTTAACTATAGTATTAACGATTCCTGCGCCCATGTCAAAGGTTTCTTTCAACGCCTCTCGATGCGTTGGACTCACTGCCAATAACCATGGATTCGTGGCTCCTTGAAGTCCCAAACCTATTGTCTTTAACGTGCTGCCAATCGCCTTCGTATTTTCCCATGCGCCTTTGATATCGTCTAGTTTCCATTGTGGTGTTTCAATACCTCTCGCTGAATCAAGACCCCATTCGACTAGTTCAACCCCTAAATGAATGACTTGACTACCGCCAATAGCTACTGAGCTTACCATCTCACCTGCGCCGCCAAGGAATCCTTCTCCAAATAGAAGAATATCTTTAAATCCTTTTGGAATAGAAAGATTTTTTGTTCCTTGGACAACATTTCCCCACCAATCGCCGATGCTATCTGACATATTTTGAAGGAAGTTTTCTACTGGATGATGTTTTGCCCATTCTTCTTGTTTTTTCTTTGCAGCTTTTTCTGCTTCTAGTTTTACATCTGCTTCTGCCTTGGCTATTTGGCTATCAATATCTTTGATTGCTTCTGCTAATTCTGTCTGTGAGACAAATTCCATAAATCTTGGATCTGTATAACTTAAGCCACTCGCGGTTTCAGACATTTTGATTTGTTGAGATAAAACATTGATGATCTCTTCTGCTGAGCTTGGTGGTTGCTTACTATCAAACTCATTGACTTTTTGAATGATCTTATCCAACTGCTTTTTTGCTTCATCACAAGCACTAGTGAAGGTACTACTGCTTGGCATAGAAAGCGAAATCAGATCGGCTATATCACTGTACGTTGATTTGATGGTTTGTCTTTTTTCTTTGTGCTCCGTCTTAAATTTATCAATAGCTGTTTTTGCCTTCGTTAAAACATCTTCATCTAACACCGCACTTTGTGAGGTTTCTCCTGTGGTTCCCGCAAAATCTGCGTAAGTTTGTTGGAGATCTGCTTCTACTAACTTATAACTATTTTTTAAGCCAACAAGTACGGCATTTTTATTATTATTGATATCTGCCGCAATTGCTTGGCCTACTTGACCGTGCATCGCATTACTGTTAATGATCCCATTCATTGAACTTTTGGCATTATCTAATTGTTCTTGTGCCGTTTTGGATAGTTTTTGATACTGTTCCAACGCCTTTTTCATTTCGGCTGTTTCTACATGAAAGCCCATAATATGCTCCTTTCTTAATGTTTTACTGTCTACTCTGTTTCTACGATTCCAGAAAGTGTTTCATAATAGGAAACCGCATCTTCTGTCGTCATGTAGGCTTATGTGTATCCACCGAAGACAAATCTGAATTAGGACTTTTTTTAACTTGTCCTCTTAATTTTGATATACGAAAATCGGTATTAGTGTTGTTTCTCACTAATACCGTTTCATTAACTTTTACACTTTCTAGCTGAAACGATTGTACACTTAAGAAACATTCGAAAAGACTAGAAAAGTCTTTTGAATTTCTGTACAATAAATACAGCTAGCTTTTGTTAGCTATTGGCAACTTGATTAGTGAGCTTATTTCTTACTAGTCAAGGCTTTACTATCCGACTCCAATCAGATAGTAGAGTGCCTTTTTTTATATAGTTTACGTTAATTCTTTTAAAGCATGAGATACTTCTTCTCTAATTTGCTTTTCGCTATAGTACACATTAGGCAATTTCAAATCCTCCGAATTGTCAGAAAATCTAGCTGCCATATCGGACACATTTCCTAAAACTGCATATTCTTTTTTCGACAATTCATCATAATCTATTTCTAAATCAAAAATTTTCATAAACTGATTTGTAAAATTGTTAATCTCTATTTCCCCATGATTCAAACCATTTAATAAATAATATAGTTGCTCTTTTTTTGTCATATAGTTTTCCTCCAGTATTATTGTTTTGGTACTGCTGGCAATGGACCTAATGGTCTTCTGTCATATTTAAAGTGATAAATAGTGTTTGTTGCCTTATCATAAAGCACTTCAAAATTATATTTCTTGCCATTAATGTAAATTTCACTATAATACATTGTTGCGCTAGACCCTCTTGGGTCAGGCATAGGAGTACCACCTTTGATTGCTTCTTTCAAGGTTTGAGCTGGAACTGCTCTATCAGGATTAGCCATATGCTCATTTACTTTGTTTGTATAATTAAATATATCTTCTCCAGAAGATTTAGCCCCACTGGATCCCTTAGCCACATCATCCACAACAGACCCAACTTTTGGCGCTTTCAACTTAGTTGTAACATTCTTCGCCGTGTTTTTCAATCCATTCGCTGCCGTTAACATTGTTCCTACTGTCAGAACATCTGTCGTCATATCATAGATATCTCCACGTTTAAAGTCATCAGCCATTGCGCCTATCGCGGCTTTACTCATTTCAAAAATAGCGGAAGGTGTCAGTGCCTGAACATTCTTAACAGTTCCTGACCAATCTTTACCGATCCAATCTGGGGATTTTACTCCCCGTAAATTATTGATCCCTGTAGCGATTCCTCCACCTAAAAGCTGGCCAACTTGTACACTGCCAATCGCTAATGAACTGATCCCATCTCCTACAAATCCTACCGTAGATTCTAAAGCTAATAAAATACCTTTGCCTGTTTCTAAGAGGAAAAAGCCTTCCGTATTGAGTCCTTTTGTTCCTTTGACAATCCCATTCCACCAAGAACCGATACCATCTGAAAAATTACGTAACGCATTCTCTAATGGATGATCTTTGGCCCATTGTTCTTGTTTTTCCTTTGCGGCTTTTTCTGCTTCTAATTTTGCATCTGCTTCTGCTTTGGCTATTTGACTATCGATATCTTGGATTGATTCTGCTAACCCTGTTTGGGAGACAAACTCCATAAATCTTGGGTCTGTGTAGCTTACGCCGCTTGCTGTTTCAGACATTTTGATTTGTTGAGATAGAGCATTGATAATCTCTTCTGCTGAGCTTGGTGGTTGCTTACTATCAAATTCATTGACCTTTTGAATGATCTTATCCAACTGTTTCTTTGCTTCATCACAAGCACTAGTGAACGTACTACTGCTTGGCATAGAAAGCGAAATTAAATCAGCTATATCATTGTAAGTTGATTTGATGGTTTGTCTTTTTTCTTTGTGTTCTGTCTTAAATTTATCAATGGCTGTTTTTGCCTTAGTTAAGACATCTTCATCTAACACCGCACTTTGTGAGGTTTCTCCTGTGGTTCCTGCAAAATCTGCATAAGTCTTTTGGAGGTCTGCTTCCACTAACTTATAGCTATTTTTTAAGCCGACAAGTACGGCATTTTTATTATTATTGATATCAGCGGCGATTGCTTGGCCTACTTGACCGTGCATCGCGTTACTGTTAATGATACCATTCATTGAGCTTTTGGCATTATCTAATTGTTCCTGTACGGTTCTTGATAATTTTTGATACTGTTCCAACGCCTTTTTCATTTCAGCTGTTTCTACGTGAAAGCCCATAATATGCTCCTTTCTTAATGTTTTACTCTCTACTCTGTTTCTACGATTTCAGAAAGTGCTTCGTAATAGGAAATCGCATCTTCTGTCGTCATGTAGGCTGTGGAGATTTGTTGATTTAATACTTGGGTCGCACGCAGTACATCAAAGGAAAAGGCTTCTTCATATTCATTCGTATAACTTTCAGCAATTACACGCTTGATCATCATATTTGAAATCAAGACTGGATCATTACCAGGGATTTCTCCAAACGGCCATAGTCGTCCTAAATAATCGACAATATAATGATCAAACCCTGACATCAAGGGGACTTTTCTTCCAGTAAGAGTGACAATTGCTCCTAAATCGCCGTCTTTAAACATCTCTGCTACGCTGTCTGGCAACATACTTTCATCCAGTTCAACGGTTGTCCCAACTGGGTAAATAGGCGCAAAAGCAACATCAATTTTACCAATGTATTGCAAAAATTGAGGAATAGTCAATACCACTTGACTTGATTGCCGATCAAAGGTGACCGTTTGTTCCTCATAATCAAAGAATACGCTCAATTTAGCACCGATCATCGGTTTGTGTTCAAATTGTTGTTCTAAATTTCGGTGTGTCTTATAGACTGATTTTAATAGCTGAAAATTTGTTCCTAAGAGAACACCTGTTAGAATCAGGTCTTCTGTCACTTCAAAGGTAAGTGATTCATCATTGATCAAAACACCTTCAAAAAATTTCTTTGAGTCATAATTTGCCATCACTTAAACCTCACTTTGGTTGTATTTTGTTCAAATGATTTAGATGCTTGCTTATCTTCATTGACAATATTTTCCGCAACTTGTTTCATTTTTTGTGTATCAGTACTTGAAACATTTTTGAAAGATTCTACTGTATTCACCAGTGTTTTTTGAGTCTCTATCACTTTTTTAAAGCGTTTTAGAGTTGTTTTGCCCAATTCATTAATCGTGGGCTTGGAAATACTTGAAACAGCACTATCTGCTTTTGAAACTACTGCATCCCATGCCGCCTTATCTACACCTGTTTTCCCCATCTATAATCTCTCCTCATATCAGGCTAAAAGATAGAAGCCAAGAAATTTTTTGCCGTATTAAAGGCACTTTCTACAGCACCAAGCAAATCTCCTTGTTCTAATTCTTTCTTTGCTATTTCTGCATCTAATTTTGCCATATTTCTTTGATAAGAATTTTCTTCTGTGTGTAATGCCGTACCCATTTTGTTTGCTTTTTCATCAAATTTATCACGAAGCGTTCCTTTAAATTGTCCAGTACTTAATTTTGTAGGATATTGCTTCACTTGACTCTCAAACTGTGCAAAGTTCTTCATAGATTTTTCTAATTTGCTCTTTGCTTCTTTTAATCGTTCTAATTTTTTTTGATTTTTATCATAATTTGCTTTTCGTTCATTTCCAATTTGTTGCCATCGTGTTGATTCTCGTCTATTTTGAGCATTCTTCTCCTGACGCTTTTTTTCTGCTGCATCGTCTTTACTCATCGTTTTACCTCCTTTTACACTTAAACTATCAACTATTCACTAACCAACTTCACTCGACATGCATTCCGTCCAACAAAGAAATGTGACTCATCTAGTTCAACTGTTGGTTCACTATAGCCTGATTTCACATTGATAAATCCTTGATCCGCTAAACGTGTACCGATCATCCCTGCTGGGATATTCGTACGTAGTCGTTTATTAAAGTCATCGAAGCTATTTTCAATTTGTTTTTGATTGCCTTGGAAAATAAAGTAAATCTTCACTTTCGCGGCTTTTCTTAGATACACGTCAATGGCATCATTGGTAATGAATGTCTTGTCTCCAAATACATGCGCCTCTGGAACATAGACAAACATTGGTTCTGGATCTGTTGCGTCCTGGCGAACCTCGATTTCGCTAACTAAATCATTAACAAAGGTACTATAATCAGGTTCAGCAACCATCATGTCAAAGCTTTCCGTAAAGCCGCCGAAACGTTCTGAGCCGTTAAAGACTACTCGTTGTGCTCGTCCTTCAAAATGTTTTAGATTTTCTACAATGACTTTTTCAATGTATTCTGTTTGTTGCGGTGAATCGTCTCCGATCACAAAATAGCCATGCTCTTGTGGGTCAAATCCGACAACATTCGTTGTTTCTTTATCCAAACCAATTGGCAATTGCATATTTTCCAGCATGATTTGTGTTTGTTTTGACTCGTAGAAATCAGCCATTGAAACCACTTTTGCCAGCATCGGAATCTTAATCGGACGTTCGCCAGACCAATCTTCGTTCATCGCTTCTATCTCTTGTTCTAAATGATTTAAGCGGTCAATATCATTTTCGCCATGTGTTGGAAGAAAGACTTGAAGCTCATGTGGATCATCTAATTTGATTTGTGCTCGTCCAATGATTTCTTGTGGAATCAATGCGTCTCGCCCAACAACATCTCTGATTGCGCCTTCCTCTACAAGGAATAGGCCGATGTGAGACGGTATATTGCTTGCCATACTCATCTTGAAGGTAGATGTTCTGAGAACAGATAAAACAGCGTACAGACCTACACTAGCCCCTTCTCGTAGCAACTGGTTCACAACAGATTCGATTTCTTCTTCTAATGGACTTTCCTTGATGGCATCAAATCCGTCAATGATCGTAATCACTACAGGAAGTTTGTTCCCTGATTTTTCTTCGTATTGAGATAGACTTGCTACCCCATAATCGGTAAATGCATCTTTTCGCTCTTGAATCTCTTTTCGGATTCGCTTCAAGAATTTCACTAACTTCTCTTCTTCTTCTAAACGCACTAAATCTGCGACATGAGGAAGTTTTTTCAACGGAAGCAAACCATTTGTACCAAAATCAAATAAATTGAACTGCACTTGGCTTGGTGTATTAAGTCGCGCAAGATTCATTACTAATGTTTGAAGTGCCGTTGATTTACCAAAACCAGGTGAGCCATAAAACGCCGTATGTGTCAGTTCGTTAAAATTAAAGTTGAACACGACTTGCTCTTGTTTAGAAGGAATATCCATAAAGCCAAACGGAACGCTTAATTGTCTTGTATCGCTCCATTCCTTCGATAAGATAGGCGAATCAATTACTGTTTCTAGTGGCGGAAGCCATGGTTTTTCTGGTAATACCGCGTTGGTTTCTTCTGAATATGCTTGGATTGCTTCCACAATAGCATCCAACTGCGTTTTTTCTTCTTCATTTTTCACAACGGTATCTTCTTCTTGTGATAAATCGGCTGTTAATAATTCGTATTGTCCCAATTGATTGATCAGCCAAATACGTTCATCCACTTTTTCTTCTCGTGAAATAAACGGATCATAATTCGCTCCGCTCCAAGCAGATTGGAATAGTTCATAAATTTCATTGTTTCCGACTTGTAAATACGCACGACCTGGTTGTGTGATCGTTGCCGCATCTGGTGTTTTGATGATTTCATTTGAATCATTGGCATCGGCTACTTTCAACGCTAGTTTGAAACGAGAGTTCGACCAAATTTGGTCATCAACAACCCCACTAGGTTTTTGAGTGGCTAAGATTAAATGGACACCTAAAGAACGACCGATTCGAGCCGTTGAAACAAGTTCCGCCATAAAGTCAGGTTCATTGGCTTTTAGTTCGGCAAACTCATCACTGATTAAAAATAAGTGCGGCAATGGATCGCTTGGGTATTTTTTCTTTTCTTCTGGATCTGTAATTGTTTTGCCTTGTTTATATAATTTTGTATAGCCATTAATATGATTCACACCAAATTGGCTAAATTTACGTTGTCTTTTTTGTAACTCAGCACGAATACTTTGTAAGGCTCTAGCAGAACTCGCGCCATCTAAATTGGTAATAGAACCAAGTAAATGAGGTAAGTCAGCAAATAAATTCGCCATCCCTCCACCTTTAAAGTCAATCGGTAAAAAGCCAACATCTTCTGGTGCAAAGTTCACCGCTAAAGATAAGATATAACTTTGAACGATTTCTGATTTACCCGATCCTGTTGTACCCGCAACTAAACCATGAGGGCCGTGTGCTCGTTCGTGTAGGTTAAGGTAAACAATATCGTCTTTACCACGAACACCTAATGGAACCGCTAATGATTTAGACGTATCTGCTTTTGTCCAACGTGTGCCGATGTTTAACTCATCAACTGCTTTTACATCGTATAATTCAAGAAAATCGATTGCTTCTGGGATGGCATTTTTCTCCACTTCAACATGATGTAAATTCGCCAATCTCTGCAATGCTTCTTCAATCGGATAAGCAGTCGGTAAATGAGTCGGTACAAACGCTTGATTCACATACTCATTGTTTTGGTTGATCAAGATTGCCGCTTCACTACTTTGATAATCGATCAAGGTCGTCGTTGTCTCAGGCAACATCGGTAAGGCATCTTTCCCCCAAATCACGGTCACACCATACGGGCTCATGTCTTCTGCTAAAAATTCATTTAGCCCATGTCCAGATAACCAGCTCTCTTCTAAAATAGAGAATACATAATGTGGTTGGAAACGAATCTTTTCATTGCTATTTTCTTTCAGTTCTTGTCTTCTTTTCGTTAAAATTTGGTAAAACGAGTTAAGCACCATATCTCGTGTTTGAGCATTGTGGATGATCCCTCTTAGATTCAAACTGCGAATCTTCAAATGAGGTAGCCAACGCCACGCATGCCAATTAGTATCATAGTCATTTTCAGGAACCAATGTCACAAATTCAACATCTCGATACGAATGCAGCATTGAAATTTGGAATAAGAGTGTTTGAACAGCTGTCCGTAATACTGGATAATTCCCAGCTAAACCAACTGTTTGATCCATTAAAGGAATAACGATCGGCGCTGCTTCTAATTGTTGATAGGGCCAAACAAGCTGCTTCTCTGCTAACGAACTCAATTCGCTTTCTTCATTTGGTTGGTATCTCACGGAAAAACTTGACTTGATTTCCCCAGCTCCAACATGGACTTTTAAGAAATCTTCATTGGTTGTCATGCGCTCATAGATTCGTGCCTGATAGTCTTTAGCCATCAAGGCAAGATCATTCATTGAAGGATACATATACGTAAGAGCATGCTCTTGTTCTTGTTGTAAAAGGGAAATATCTCCTTTTTTCTGAATCAGGTATTGTCTATAAGAGCCTTCGCTACGTTCATTTTTCTCTTTAGTTTCTTTCTTGTTCGTAAAATAACTCGAAACAGAAAAACCTGCCGTTAATAAACTAGCGCCACCCATACTGAGCATCATGATTGGATTTCCGCCACTTAAAAAGCTGGTAGCACCACTTAAAACCACCATTCCTAAAGGAGGGACAAGGGTTCTTAAAAGTTCATTTTTTCCTTCCTTTTCTTTTGGTGTGGGTGTTGTTACTTCTACTTCCATCTTCGGTTCTTTTAGATGGATACGCGGGCTTCGTCTGAATAACGGAAATTCTGAAGGGTATTCAGGTTCATAGCTTTGTTCAATGATTTCAAATGGATTCAATTTAAAGTCAGAACCTAAATTCGTTACCTTTAATTGTTTTTCCCTTACTTCTATGATCAGTTTATCAATCACTAGCTGATCGCCAGTTTTGAACTCAAAAGTTCCCTTAGAAACTCGTTGTCCGTTAAAGTACATCATTTCTTCATTTGCATAGATATCAATAGTATAATTGCTCGTTTTTGCCTCAACCGTAACTGAAACAAACGCTGCAGTCGGCAAGCTGATCGCCGAAGAAGCTCTACTAGAAATCGTAAAGTCTTTTTTAGGTTTGCTTGTTGCAATCGTTTGATAGTCCGTTGGTTTTACAATAACAAATTTAGGATTATTTTTTTCGAACGGCTTGTTATCAAGTAACACTTTCTGCCCGTCATAAGATACTGAATGTCCGTCGATCACTCGTTCTTGTTTGGCTGTCGTTAATTGATGGTGAGAAAAGACATCCCCAAAATAGAAAACATCAAAAAGAACATCGGTTGCGGGTTGCATTTGGTCATCAATAGGAACAGTTGACTCATCTTCAGTTTTATTTGTTTTCAGAATCATCAGTTGCCCCTCCTAATAATTTCATATATTTAGCAATCGCTTCTTCGTATTTCGTCAATAGCTCTTGTTTCTTTTCACCATTCATTTTTGTATCTAGTTTTGTTGCGTCATACAGTTTCGTATAGGCATGTAAAATGAATTGGTTATCCCCTACATTTTGGGCAATATCAAGGGCTTTTTCAAATGAGCCTTTTCCAATATAGATCCAGTATAAAAGCGTGTTTTCATTTGATTTTTGAGAAATATTATTTAAAATCATCTCTTTTTGTTCATTCGATAAATTATCTAATTGGATTGAGCTTACTGCGTATACATATTGAGCACTCTTAGGCAGATTCTCTGGTGTATCTTCTTTCAGCGTGCTCAATACTCCTGAATAATCATTGGCAATATAATTTGCTTCTGCCGTAATAATTCTTTCTTGTGTAGGAACTTCTTTTAGTGCATAATTTCCAACAAAGAAACTTAAAACAAGCGTTGCGACCAACAATACAAGACTGCCCCATTTAAACAACGTGTAGCTTTTTTTGTTTACCAGTTTGTTTTGTTTCTCTTGTTTCATTTTTTGAATAACAACTTGTTCACTGATCATTTGATCGATTTCTTCTGGTGAATGAGCTGCTTGAATCTTTTTAGATAGTGGATCTTGCAATGTTCCAGCACCTTCGATCAACCGTTCATAATCTAATTTTGGATGAAGAATAAACAGAATCAAGGCACGATACTGTTTTAAAAAGTCCTCTTCATTTGTCACATAAGGTACAACTAAATTCATAAATCCTCTATGTGCAATGGATAACTCTTCTCCAAAAAGAAAAATATTTCTTGGGTGGATAAATGGTTGAATCGTAGAATGGATAAACGGCTCAATGAAGCGGATTTTTTGTGCTAAAAGAAGTCGTTTAAATGATGACATTTTTTTAATTGCTTCTTCGATAGGTACTGCATAGTTATCTTTTTCATAAGATAAGACTAAATGCTCTTCCGTTGCCTCCAACATTTCTCCTGCTAATAAAGCATCTCTTTTTTGGAGAACCGCTTGAAACTGATCCAGCTCTGATAAGCGATATTGGTTCGCTTGTAGCGTAACCAGCACCTTATCTTTTTGAACTTGGATATCTATTTTTTCTGATATATCTTTTACTTCACTCACGTTTTAGGCCCCTTTACTTTTTCATCGTTTCTCTAACAACTAATTGGTCCCCATCGCCTAGTGCATAGTTTGCTAGAAGAACTTCTCCGTTTAACTTAATTGACTTATTTATTATTTCTAACTCAAAGGTTTCTGGTAAAGAGATGTTCAATAATTCTAGTGATTCTCTCAATAGTTCTTTTAAACGATTTCCAGAAACTTTTATAGGAATCTGCAAATCAATAATTTGTTTTCCCACATGTAATCCAATACCAATAGATGTGTCTTTCCGCATAAACTTCTACCTTCCTATCCTTTTTTTACCCACGTAGGAAATGCTCGACCTAATATGATTCCAAGCCCTACAACAAAGAGGCCGCCAACTACACATAGTAAAATGAACCCGATATTATTGCCGTTTTTCAACCCTGAATCGCCTGAATCCAAACTGTCATTCAAGACATATCCGCTTGAGAAAAGAAGGGGGGTTATTTGTTGGTCAACCGTACGTTGTGCTGGTGTTTCTTTCATAAAAACTTCTTTTTGTGCATTTGTAATGAGCGTCATTTTTTCTTCATCTAGCTGTTTATCCTGATCCGACATCTCTTTCATAAATAATTGATTGATCGTGAAGGTAGCAGAATTATTCTGACTACCTTCATTCTTTTCGTAAATCACTTGGTTATTTATTTTTAAATCGCCCGTCTCGGCATGAACAGGAACACTTTGTAAAAAAATGAACAGTGCAGGAACAAGCATTCCTTTTAAAATCGTTTTAACATCCATTTTTAGTCTAAATTGCATCGTTTTTCTCCCTTGCAAGTAATAGAAAAGATCATGCTTTCACTTTTTTATCTTCTGGTTTCACCCAAAAATTCAATAGAATACCACTAACTGCTAGGACGACAAGAATTAGGTAACTTACCCAGCCAATACTGCTTCCGTTTAGTAAGGCAGTAAAGCCGTTTTGAATATTTTGTAAAGGTGACACGCGATACAATATATTCGTGAATGTTCCTGTTTTTGTGGCTACTCCCAATAATGGTGTCAACATGAAGAATAATCCTAGTATTGCGCCGCTAAGATAAAGCGTCAGCAATCTGAACTGTCTCATACAGCCGAGTGTCAGAAGTAATCCAGCAAATAAAACTAAAAAGGCATAGCTAAACCAAGCTATTTTGGCATTCATGCCAACAACCAGACTCAGATTAAGAGCAAATGCAACAGACAGCGCAACACTACTTAGCAAGATCACGATCACATTTGACGTATTGTACCAAGCTCTTGATGGATTCATTAGCAAGTCCGTTTTAGATACTTTTCTTCGTTTCATGTATTTTTGCATCCCTGTAGCAACCAAAATAATAATGAATGCTGCTATAATTGTTGCATAATACGGAATCAACGAATTTTGTCTCGTCTTTCCAAAATCGCCTTTTTCTTGAATTGGATTCGAAAGGAAATTAAAGACTGTAGTATTATCCGAACCGCCATTTCTTGTATTAGAAAGAACTTTATCAAATGTTTCTGCATACTTCGCATTGTCATTTGTTTTTTCATGTACTTCAGTAACGGTTTTATCTAGGTTTGTTAGAATACCATTGGCATCTGTTTGCACTTTGTTTGTCGATTCTTTTAAGGTTTGAATAATCGGTGCAACGTCTTTGACTTGCGCTGCTGATTCTTCTGTTGTTTTCGCCGTTTCCTTCGAACTACTAGCTAATGTCTGGATATTTTTTACTAGACTTTCTGTAGTAGCGTTGATTGCAGCTGTATCATTCTTATCAGGATGCGCATTTGTATCCGTAATAACAGATTCTGCCGCTACTCGCTCTGTTTCCTTCCACGAATTATAAGTTGTATCGATTTCTTGGCTGGCTTTATCAAACCATTCTCCTAAAGTCGAGGCTTCTTGTAACATCATATCTGGTACGGTCATCAGATTTAATGTGCCATATAACGTCATCGCTTCGCCTTCATTTTTATCAGTACGTGTTCCGATTGTAGCGTTTAGTTTGTCGATTTGCGCTACAATGTCTTTATATAGACTATCGCCGTTTTCCCTATAATTTTTATAGAGCGACTCCGAAATTTGTGAAACTTTTTTAGTATCCGTGACATTATCGTATAGCCAATAAACAGAATTAGGTGTAGCTAATTCATTGAATGATTTATCTGGATTACTTGTGACATAGCCAGCAAAGCTAGCAACATCTTGTTGAGTCGGATCAGCGTATATAGTGGTTAATTTCTCAGCAGCTGATGTTAAGATTGTAAAAAGACTAAAAAGTTCAGGTAAATCTTGTTTTAAAGGCTGGTCTTTATCGATATAAGCGGCCAATTGTCCAGACGCTGTGATTGAATTGTTCCATTTCCAAAAATAGTTACATTGATAATATTCATTATGATCACTAGAATCATCCGGATATGTCCATTGTATCTGGGAGTCAAATGTGTACGACATATTAGAATTCACAGGTGCTTTGGGCGGTTCAGTACTTTCAGTGTCCTTAAGTATAATTGCTATCGTTAGCTGTGTTTCATCATTAGAAACAGTTGCGGTATAGTCTGAACCAGATAAATGACGAAGGATTTCTCTTTCTAAATTATCTCTGATTGTTCCCATATTAATAACTTTGACTTCACCACTGCTTCCAGCATTAAATATATGTCCGAATTGCACACTCTGATTGGCCCGTGTCAAATCTACATTCACTGTATTCGTTACATTGAAATTAGATAAACGATCTTCTTTCGGAACCGTTGACAGTATGTTAAATTGATTCCCATTCCCCGAGGTGAGAGTAGGATCATAATGCGTCACCAAATTATATGAAGCACTTAATTTGTCACTTTCTGATGGCGTAAGTAGTCCATCACCTACAAGTTTTGCTAAAAGAATCGGAAAATCCGTGCTCGAAGGAAGTGCCTGTTCTTGTAATTTTTGAAGTTCGTTCTTTACAGCAGTTAAGTATTCTCCATCTTCCTTAATCTCAGAATCTTTATCCACAGGTGATATTAATTTTGAAATAGCTAGTTTCACTTGGTCTTCTTCCGCAGTTTCGGAATCAGCATTTTTATCGTTGTAGTACTTTTCTGCAACATCCTCTTTTAAAGTTGTTAATTCTGTTACTTGTTTTTCCAAATCTTTTATTTCACTTGTTAACTCTTTAATTCTCTTACTTTGTGTTTCTTTAAATGCATAAGCATTCGTTAAAAAATTCGCGTAAACGCCAGTGTCTTTAGATTCTTCAGACCCTTTTGTAAGAAACAGCCCTAATTGATTGTTTATACTCTCATCAAAACCATCATATTGCGCTTTGTAACCTTTTAGGTCATTTTGCCATTGCGCTTCTAATTGTTCTTTTTGTAGCTCAAATTGCGCATTGAACTGTTTAATGGATGTTTCTAATTTTTTATTTGCTTCATCTGCATAATCATTCACAGATTTCTGTACTTCCTCTGTTGACTGACTATTCGCTTCCAAACCAGCGTTATTACTTTCCATCAATTGCTTCACTGATTGAACAAATGCTTTTTGTTCCGATGTAAACATTTTATTGTCTTCATCTAAGATACTTGCTGTATCAATGACATTTGAAAAATTCGTTGGTACTTCTTTAAATGGTAAATAAATTGTTTTCTCCAAATTATTTTTGTGATTTGTTTCTAATCCAACAATTTGGTTAACGTTTTGTTGCGCTTCAGATAAATTTCCTACAATACTTGAAAAATACATTTGTACAATTCGTTGATTGAAATCTTTTAAAATATCATTTACTTTTACCTGAATCGCCTGATTGGTTATCTCGTTTTGACCTTCTCTTACTTGATACTCTACTAAAGCTTTTTCTGGATTTATACTTTGTAATGAAAGTAATCGTTCAGAGAAATCTTGCGGAATAATAATCTGCGCATCAAATTGTCCATCAGTAACTCCACGACTAGCAATATCTCTGGTCGTGGTCTCCCATCGGTTAGCGGTATCTTGATTGATCAAGGTAACAAAATCAGTTCCTAAAGAGTATTTTTTCCCTTCAAACAGAGTCCCTTTGTCTTCATTTACCAATACATACTGCATTTTCGTTACCTTTTCATTAGACGTTTGTTGGATATTATCACTTTTAAAACCAATATAAGAAAGAATAGATAAGAACAATATGCTACTGAAAACAATCGAAATAACAGGAAGATACTTTTTTAATTTATTTTTCAATTTCCTCTTCTCTCCTAATGTAAAAGCTAAAAGAGCTCGTTCAGCTCTGACAGGAAAAGATAAACATTACCTCAGTCATTTTTTATCTTTTTCCCGAACCCTTCAATCCTTAGAGCTTTAGCTCTTAGCAATTGATGCGGTAAAAGCCAGGCGTAGCGCTAACTCTTGCAGCTAGATAATGAAAAAACGCCCGCGCAATGAATTGCACTGACGCTTTTTTATTTCAAAATTAATTTAGTTTAAACCGAAAGAACTTGCATCTTGTTGATCGCGTTGCGCAACTGTATCAGCATATTTGTTCAATTGACTATTAATGCTGATCAATAATTCTTCCATTTTTTTAACGTTTCCTTCTAATTGATTGTATTGTTCTAAATATGATTGAAACGCTTGACCTTTCCATTCTTGAGCGATTTGTTGATTCATAGAATTTACTTTACGAATCGCATCTTGAATTTGTTGTTGTGATTGTGTATAAACCTTTGCTTGTGATTTCAGTTGCTCGGGCGTGACCGAAATTGCTCCTGCCATTATAATCTCTCCTCTGTATAATCAATTTGTTTACATAAATAGTATATCGGTCATTAAGTCTGATTGTCAACGGTTTTTAGAAATAAAATGTGATTTTAAGAAAATACTTTAACTCCAATTGAACATTTTATTATTTTTAAAGAAAAAATAGATTATTTAATTGTAAATCATTTTTATCATATATATTTAAGTACATACTAACTGCTTATAGGTAATAAAACTCCCTAAGTTTTGTATCAAAAATTAGATGACTAATTGAATTTATTTTAATAAAATTCTTATAAATCCCTTTTGCCCTTCATGAAAATCACGCTTTAGTTCATCCTAACAAATGAAGAGGCAAAACTGTCCAACAAATAGCCACTGCCTTGTTTATCAGCCTCTCTAAGTTTAGCCATCTCTTCTCTAGAATGAATGTCATGAACGTGTATCTCGTTATTTTTTCTAATCCTAGCAAACAAATGAACACCCCCATAGTAGCTACATACTTTATTTTTAACATTTTATCCAAAAATATTATATATTCCTGATTTATGAACATGAGATTACGGTTCACATTCGTATCTCCCCTACATTTTTTATATGAACTTTTAAATAAAAGTAACTCATCTTTCTATTTATTTTGGTATGAATAGTTACTTTATACTATATTTATCATTTATTGGATCATAAAACAGTGTCTACAATATCATTTACGTTACGTCCAACACTTAACGGGCATTATTTACTAAGACATCTTCTTGGTGGTGGATTTAACTTAAACGCTAAAGATTTTGTAATGCTTCAATGATGATTCGAGACGTTTATGGACATACAGATGAACAAACCTAAATTAACACAATTAAACGTTTGGAGGAACATAGACGAGTGAATCAAGAGTGATGGACGAAACAGTCGTAAACAAATCAAAAAAAGACACCTTCCAAAAACTGGAAAGTGTCTTGAAATCCTTGATATAACAAAGATTAACGTTTTGAAAACAGAAATTACTATCAATTACGAATGTCAATCCAGAGGAATCCTTTTATATCAATAACTTACTAGTTTAGAATATGGATTGAGATGGACAAATTCGGATGTTTATTGATGGTACTTGAACCAATTTGAACCAAAAAATAATATGGATGCTAGTTGAATACTTTTTTAGTCCTCTTAATAATAATCTTCCATTAAATAATTGATTCATCTCTTAAACATTTTATTAAAACATATAGTGGTAATATTATATCATTAGAAATCTCTAGAGCAAGCTCTTTATCTATTTTTGCAGGGTTATGTGTCAACGAATGCAGAAATTGATCATAGGACTCATTAGAAAATTTAACTTTTATTGAGGTTAAAAAGTTTTTCAAAGCGTCTCTTCCTTTAAATTTCTTATGAACTCTTATTTTTTTATCTTTCAGAGCATCATTAGGAGCGATAGCAATAACTTCAATCAAATCGTCAATCATTTTTTCTACATTCAATTTTAGCTGTCCCATCAAAGATAGATCTGTTCTGCTTCCAATGTATGATTTAGTAATATCTTCAAAAATAGCCCTAAAACTAATGATAAAAAGCAAATATTTATTATCATAATCTAAATCATAAAGTTGATGAACCAACTCATTAATATCAGACAAATCTATATCTCCCACAAAATGATTACTATTTCTAAAGAAATAATTTCCTTCTCTATTATTTATAATTTCACGATTTTTTATAGTTAGATATAAGATTTCCTTGTGACCATTCCAACAATACTCAACAGGATATTCTCCTGCTAAATTATCAGAAGTTACCACCTCATTCGCATCTACATTCAATTTATTGTGAATAATCGTAATACCATCGATAAACATCTCTTCAATTAATTCCGAGTCTTTAAGAAGGAGTTGCTCTCCAGCTTCAATTTCTTTAGAATTCATTTTTAGTATTTTTATCTCATTACTGTCTGGATCGTTAGAACCCACCTGCCCACTACTCTCTGGAGAAGGAGGATCGTTAGAAACCGTTGTATTATCATCTATGCTTTCTTCATTATCAGATTCCGAGTCTCGATTTTCAACATTTGAATCATTTTCTTCTTCCTCTTCTTGATTCTGAATAGTTTCACTTCGCTCGACAAACAATCCATTTTTGACCGCTAAATTAATACTTATGGAAGGATATAAAATGTAGTTGTACAAAATATCAATAAATTTGTGATAATATTTATTTTCAATGAAGCCACCTCTTTCATTTGAAATTCTTAACCCTTCTGAAAGGTCATTAAAATTATCAAATGATACATACCCATATACATTATGTTGTCTAAGATCATTTATTTTCTTCGTTTGACTTATATTAGTCAATTGTAGCCAGTCGTTATTTTTATTGAGATAGTTATACAAAGCAAATTTATTCACATAAAGTCTAATACCGCTTTCAAAACTATTCATCTGATTGGTTTTTCTATTTTTCTTAACATACCATTTACCTTCAAAATGTGGAATAGCGATTTCATTCAAATGTACCAATCCACCTGTTAAATAGTCATCAAATTTAATTTCCACAGGATCAAATTGATATTTTTGTTCCAAAATGGAATCCACCGATTCTGAAGAATTTAGATCAAAAACCAAGTCATCTGATGTGACTCTAACATCATCTGTCGCATATGAATAGGTTAAAGAATTTTCATCAGAATTATATTCGAAAGAAATGATAACATCAAAATCCGATTCGAAAGTCGTTATATTATCAACTGAAATATCAAAATTCTCACCATTTTTCGTTATTATAAGACTAGTTAAGCTCATATCATCCACAAATTTATTCATAGATATATGCTTAAATTTATTTAATTCTTTATCTGAGCTCAATAACACCATGTCATCAATCTCTATCTCAGAAATAATTACTACAGTACCACTATCAATAGTTCCTATTGGGAGTTCTTCATAAAACAATCCATCTTCCATTTCCCATGACACATGAAAATTCCCATCATCTGAATATGACCATATTTCCAGTTTTTTTCCTAATGAGAAAACAGAATAAATTGCTAATCCCTTACTCCCTAATAATGTATTACCTCTACTATTTTCTAGGTAGCCTCCTCTCTTTTTACTTGATTGAGCAATTTTTGCCAATTCCATAATTTCCTCGCGGGTAAAACCATCCCCATTATCTTTAATAGATATAGAACCATTTAATGTATCCAAATCCACTTTAACTTCACTCGCATTAGCATCCACACCATTTTTAATAAGTTCTGAAATAACTACAAACGGACTAGTTACATTTGAAATGACTGAAATAACATCATCCACGGAAAATTCAACAGTAAGTTCCTCCATCCAACATCAACTCCTAGATTTTACTTATTTTTTTAAAATTAATACATATTCAGTATTCATTGAACTGACAGCTTTATTATTCACTCTTGAAACTTTTCTAGGCATTCTTTTTACAGGTATATTTCTTGATAATTCGGCCTCAATACTAAAACCCTTCTCCAGTAAAAAATCTTTGGTAATTTCAGTAAGTGGTAAAATCTCATTATCAACTCGCCTATTACCCAGCGTTACAATCATGAACTTACCAGGTTTTAAAACATTATGCATTTTATCAAAAGCATCCAGATAGTCATTAACAAAATTTATTACCTTTCTATGTTTGGAAAGAGATATAGAATCCAAATAATTTATTAATCTATCAGAAGTATAGTGTACTTTGCTTGGAATGCTTTTAGGCCCACCCAAGCTTGCAGAATCAATACTTGAGTAATTTTCCAATAGACTATCATCAAATTTTGTTAAGTCTTTCTTATTAATCCAGTACAATGGTAGCATTGAATATTGTCCATAAGTAACTGTTGTTCCATTATCACCATATGGAGGAGATGTACAAATCAAATCTATACTATTTTGTTCTGTTTTGGATAATAACTCTCTTGTATCTCCAACAGACAATAGCACTTTTTTATGCCTAGAGTAATCAGGTAAATATTTATAAGAAGTAGAAATGTTTTGAAAAAAATCTTTAAAAACATCATTTTTCAATTGGTTGATATCTTCTTCTTTTTTTATATGCAGCTTAAAAGTTGAACTTCTAGTATTACTATATTTCTTAATAACATTAATTAAACACACCCAGTAATACTGTCTTATATATTTATATTTTTCTTGTTGAATAATATGTTTTATTTTACTAAGACTCTCAATAATATCCGTGCGGAACCATTTTTCTATATTATAAAAATCATGAACTACAAAATTAATGTCATCTTCCAAAACTTTTCTCATTATTCTTCTATTACTAGACTCCACTATTTTTTTATTAACTCCTTGCAATTTAACAAGCGTCATAAGATTAGCTAAAGGGTTAATATCAAATCCTATTGGGTCTAATCCTAAACCAGTTCCTTCAACTAATGTTACTCCCGACCCATGAAAAGGATCTAATATGTTTTTTACAGACTTATCTTCCTCAGTTACCATTTTAATTAACTCTTTTTGCATATCAGGAACCATAGTTGCGGGGTAAGAACTGATTTTATGGATACCAAATAGCTTAGAATCAGCAAAGTCCCAATAATCAATGCTTTTTTCCTTCAATATCTCGGTTATAGACACCATTGCACCGTCCTATACATAATTTGATTTCATTATATCACAAATAATATACTAATTTTAATAAATTCAATCCTTTGTACTTTTTTGCTCCATATTATCCAAAGCAAACTCGCAGGCTTGAATTACAAAACTAGAAAAAGTTGTATCATTTTCTGTAATGACTTCCTCAATTTTTTCTATCAGTGGCACAGGAAATCTGATTGTTTTATTTTCAGTCTCTTTTCGATTAGGCTTAAGTTTAAAATTTTTCAATTGCAATGCCTCCAGTCATAATTAATTGTATTTCGTTTCGCACGAAAAAGAAGCATTGCCATTTGCATTGCATTTTGAATTGCAAAAATTTGATACACTTGATACAATAAGTTGTAACTAAAAAATAAAGGGTGGTAAACATGAAAAAGAAACTTAATTTAATAATAGTTATCGCATTCATATTATTAGTTGGTTGTACTCAAAATACCAATGAAGAAACGTCAAAAAATAAGGACACCTCAACAACTAAGGAACAATTCACATTAAGTGAATATTTAAAATCCAATGATAATTCCAAAATTTGGTTTTATGTAAATGAGGATATTGAAGATTTCGGTAAAGATACATCAGTTAGCGAAATTTATGTATTTAAAGATGGTAAAGTTGCTACATATGATGGCGATCTTTATTCAAATTTAGGAGCATTAGCACAACTAGACGATAGAGAAATTCTATCGTCCATAGCCGACAAACAAGTAGATTATGATAATACCTTAGTAGAGGGAAGAATTGAGTATATAACAGAACATTTACAAGTTACTCAAAAAAAATTGGATAGCGTTTCCGAAGATTTAGTTGACTTCTATCAAGCAGAGCTTGACTATACTAATAGAGCCATAAATAGTTTAGAAAACTTCAAAGCAACAAAACGAAATTTTTCTCCATATGCATTAACGGTGTCTACTGATAATAGCGGTAATCAAACAGAGATTGAATCACTCTCATTTAATAAAGAAATTCTAGATATCCCTAATGTCATCGGAGACGGATTATATACTGAAAACATTTTGAAAATGATTGATAGTGAAGCTTACTTGTGGGATATCAAGACAGAAGAACAAAGTTATAACTTAGAAGCCAGCGATATCTCTCTAGACGCAAATTTTCCTGTCTATGATTCAACTTACAGGGTAATAAGAATTGCTAAAAACAAGTTTCTTTGTACCAGAGTAGAGGATTCCTCTATTAAGATAATCGCAGATGAACCTGGAGCAGAGGGCATAGAATTAGATGATTAAACAATAGTATTTTCTATTTAAAAGAAACCACAATCAGTTTTGATTGTGGTTTTTTATACTAATTAGAAATCAATAAGTATTTTTAATATACTCTTTTTCTTTCATATATCTGATTGCTTCTGCTCGTTCTACATCTGTAGCATCAAAATCTCCTACTTTAATTGAATACATTTCAATCATTTTCTCTTCATCAAAACTCTTTTTAGGGAATAGTTTTTTAAAACACAATTCTAGCATATCATCTTTTATTATCTGTTCAACAGCTTGCTTGTTGGTATAGTACAAGCCATCAGAAAGATTTTTCAGACTGTCTTGTTCTCTTGTTCTTATTAAATTATCAATAGTCATATACTCTGATTGATTAGCTTTATCAACGATCTTTTCAGCTTTTGAAAAGCTAACCTGCCGTCGCCACGCATTCTTTTTATTTTTTTTTAGAGATTCTTCCTTTCTTTCAAGTAACATTTCAAAATCTTTCTTAGAGTATCTTATATCAGCTTGTCGAGTTTCATCTGTTGTGACAGGTTTGATCTTCAACTCATTAATCCAATTTTGTAATGTGCGCACAGTAATAATTCCCGTCATCTCATATTTTTCTTCAATTATTTCCAACATATCCCTAGTTGACAATCTTTCTTCCATAGCGAAACCTTCTTTCTCATAACGAATTTCAAGATAAATACCATGCCTATATTGTAACACTCCCTATCTATTTTCGCAATGAAACAATATGATTTATAACGAAATCGCGCTATAATTAAGCACAGAAAAGAACAGGAGGAACCTTATGAAAAGCTATTACGAACTTACTAAAGAAAACGAAAAGATGAGAGCAGAATTACAAAGCATTAAAGCTTTAGCACTAATGTTTAACAAACAAAAGAATCAACTCCCTGCTATAAACTTTTTTCACGGGGAACAGAAATACAACATAGAAGCAGTCTTAGCTACTATCTATTCAAACGCGGTCAATGCCTTAAATGAGAAACACAACTGGTAACAACTAATCGTCCAAATGCTATGACGACATTAAAAGCTAAGTAATATAAAGAAGAAAGAAGGAAAAGCAATATGGCAAATACAGCCCCCACGAATCATTTACCCAATGAATACCTATTTACACAATCAATCGTAAAAATCGAAGAATTATTTAATGATGAACGTGATTTTATCGTCACTGGTATCCAACCAGCGTACAAATACGATGAGAATAACCAAAAGACTGATACGGTTGAAGCTATGAAAGTAACATTAATGTGTATTCAAGATCGACACGAATACGGACAGACAAAAGCTGGTAAGCAAATTGATAATATTGAGTTCAAGCCCTTTAATGTTAAGCTTCAAAATTTGAAATTCGATGTTCCTAAACGCACTTTGGTTAAAGTAGACCCAGCTAAAGTAGTAAAGGCTACTACCTACCAATCTGGGGTATCTATTGTCTTAACTGATTTAAATGTGATTCAAAATGCAAACAAGTAAACAAATGACAAAAAAGAAAAGCAACACTATTTTTGCTGTTGCTTTTCTGATTATTGTTTTCATCTTGTCAATTTCGACTTATCTCATAGAAATTTTCTCCCAGTTAATTCTTCATGTTGAACTCAGCTTAGACTTTTTTCGCAATATACTTATCTCTATAACCATTATCCCTCCACTTCTCATCTTTTTTCGTTGGTCAAAACAAAATCAATTGAAAAAGTACGGATTTTTAGGATCATTAAGACATTGGAAAATTGTTTACAGCTTACGAAAAAGTTTAATCCATGCGAATTACTTCCATTTGGCAAATTACTTAGGAAATGAAATTGCTGTACTTCCCGATATTTATATCGATTTTGAAAAAAATTTCAATTATGGAATTCTGTTCATTGAAAATTCAATAAAACTTGAAAAACGTCTATCTACCGTCGAGCTTTCTTCAGCACTAGGAAAATACGCAATTGAACAGTACTACTTAACAGACAGTCAAAATCATTACGTATATGAAATCTATAACACTGAAATCGAACGACAATTATATTTTGACACATTACTAGATTTCGAATCCCACACGCATCATATAGAGAAATACCAAGTATTTATTGATGATGTAACTGTCATTAGAATACATCATTTTTTGATTGTCGGATCAACTGGTACAGGGAAAACGTATGCACTTTACTCGTTAATATTACAAGCTCTACTCAAACCAATTCAATATAATTTATACTTTGCTGACCCTAAGAATAGTTCTTTAGCTCAGCTAGGTGAAAAGATTGATCAAGAGAGAACTGCTTACAACATTCAAGATATTATCGCTTTAATTGAGCTAGTTTATCAAAATATGATTGAAAGGCAATCTATTTTGAAGAAGAATCTCTCAAAAAAAATTGATGCTGACTATACAGATTTCGACATGCCCCCAATTATTTTAATTTTCGATGAATACGCAAGCTTCAAAGGTGTACTGAACACCTTAGACAAGAAAACTCGTGATAAGGTAGATAGTCAATTACAGTCCATCATTTTAATGGGACGGCAACTTGGGTGCTTCTTATGGATTATCATGCAAAAGTCTGACGCTACTACCTTACCAACCCAATTAAGGGATAATCTCGTATTCAAAGTTGTTCTAGGTAACGCAGAAGCAACGACATATGTAACAACATTTGGCGCAAGTGCAAATAGTGAAATTCCGCAAAAGAAATTGGGCTTAGGTGAAGGCGTGTACACTTATCCTCAGCTTGCTAATAGACCAAAGCTACTAGCTTTCCCAGTTTTAAAATTTGATATTAATCTTGCATTTGACGAATTACTAAATAAGAAGACGTGAACAAGCATGGGAGAACTGCTCAAAGAGCAGTTCTAGCGAAGCGACCATGCGTCAGAGCTGGGGTATTGTAATAACCCCAGCTCCAGAATTAGCAAAACCGCCATTAAACATTGATATATCAGCATTTAATGACGAATTTCAACTAATCATCAAAGGAGATTACATTTTATGTTACAACTAAGTACTGATGAATTTACGGTTGTTCTACAATCTAACAATAAATCTCAAGATTGGGAAAACTGGGGAGTTAAAGGTCTGATTCTAATTGAACATTTTGAAAAACTCAGCAAACTAGATACAGTATTTGGGGAAGCTAAAGAGATACCGTATGGTGTTCCGCAAGGATATGCAGTGGGTTATATCTACGGTGATAACCCTTTCTATTTCTGCGTTGCTTATCATCCTGAACATATCGAAATGGGAATCATTGTTAAATTCTCTGCTCATGCTTGGGCGGTGTTTCAAGAAAACTATCGACAGATTTATAAAGAGAACATCCAAATTCACAATTACCTACAAATGATTCAATCGGAGTTCTATACTTCGAGACTATCACGTATAGATATAGCCTTTGATTTTATGAATGAGAAGGTTTCTGTCAATACGATATACAATCAATTATCAAAAGGCAATCAAGTTATTAGAAATAATTCAGGGCGTAAAAATTCTTCGACCCTATCAGCAGTTATTAAAAACAACCATGTCTCAACATTCTATATCGGATCGAGAGGCAAAAACATAAAAGCATTCCTTCGAGTGTATGACAAAAAACTTGAACAAGAACAAACTTATGGGTTTCGTTACATTGAAGCCGTAAAACTTGATGACTGGACAAGATTTGAGGCTGTATTTAAAGGTGATTATGCTCATTCTCTATATGAAGAACTTTTGAAAATAAATACAGAAAATGAATTAAAAGTGCTTTTGGTATCATCATTTACAGATCGCTATCAATTTTTTTACAAAAACAGCGGAAAACAAACAGTATTCACAAAAAAGATGCTAGCTCTCATACACCAAACTAATTTCTCCTTTTATTCTCCTTCTCCAAGAGATAACCAATTAAAGCAAAGCATCGAACACATCCTTCATGGTTCTGGCTTATTTCCTACTATGTTTAAAATCAACGAGATATGGGGCTATGATGGATTAAAAGAGTTCAAAGAATATTTAATGGAAGAATACGCTGTTTATGAACCAAATGAAGATGTTACACGCTGGGTAAACAAATATAGATACTTATATAAAAAACAGGGAAAACCTTTTGGAGATAATAAAAAGAGTGCTGTTCAGCCGACTAAAGCCAAGAACAACACCCCACACAATCAAGACTAACCAAAAATCAGTCTCGATTTCATTATCTCATATTTCAATCTCAATAGAAAGTGAGCAGAAACTTATGCATTCATTACAAAAAACACCTTATTTATTAACACGCGAACAAGCATCTACTTTTTTGGGTATTGATCCAAAATCATTCGATAAATTTATTCGTTCAAATAACTCCTTGAAACGTTTCATGATTGGAAAACAAGAACGATATACAGTAGATTCACTCTTAGAATTTATTGAAACTCATTCAATTTAAACTTTTTGATGGTTGATATGTAATTGAAAACTGCTTACAATGAAATAGTATTCAACTAGCATCTATCAACCATCTTTTTTTTGAAAGGAAATGATAGAACATGGCTAGTATTGTAAAACGAGGAAATAAATTTAGAGCTCAAATTTCATTATACAAACATGGTGAACATAAAAAATTAACTAAAACTTTTGGTACTAAAAGTGATGCAACACGTTGGGCTTTAGAAAATGAACTAGAAAAAGGAAATGGAAAACAGTTGGCAGAACGTACTACCACGTTTGCTGAGTTCTTTGAAAATTGGATTCACATTATCAAAAAGAATGACGTTAAAGAGACCACTTTTCAAAATTATCTACGAACATCAAATATTGTAAAAAAACTATTTGGAGATATCCAATTAAAAGATTTGAATGATATTGTTGTTCAAAGAAAAATTGACGAATATGCTAAAAACCATTCTCGCAAAACTACTCATGAAGTATTGTTGAAAATTAAAACAGCTTTGCGTGATGCTTATGCTAGAGGTTACTTGGCAACCGATTTTGCTAGCTTAGTGAAAACTAGAGGAAAAGAATTGCCTAAACGAAACAAATCTCTATCTATTACAGATTTAAAAAAATTGCGTACCTATCTACTGCAAAATACTGATAACGAATTTAATGTGTTATCACTACTAGCTTTAGAAACAGGAATGAGACGGGGTGAACTATTAGGAATTCGTCCAGAAAACTTATATGTAGATGTAGATGATGAATATGGAATTAAGGTACGGCACTCCATTAGCCCTACTTCTGAAGATACCTCATTAAAAACAAAAAATTCTAAACGGGATATCTCTATTAATAAAGAAGTTTATGACATTTTGAAAGCTGTTCCAATCAAAGCAAATGGATATTTCTTTGATCCAGATGGCTTCAATCAGTCTGCTAAGCTTGCTCAACTGCTTAAGAAGCTAGACATATCTAAAACCACTTTTCATGGACTACGTGATACTCATGCGTCTTTTCTGTTCTCAAAAGATATCGATATTGCTTATGTTTCAAAACGCTTAGGTCATATTAATATCCAGACAACACAGAACTATTATCTTGAATTAATGCCAGAAAAAAAGCACCAGCAAGATGCCGATGCTTTAAACTTGTTAAATTCTTTGTCAAATTGATAATTTGAACCAACTTGAACCAAAAATCTCTTGTAAACGTTGATACAACAAGGAGTTGATTAACGTTTTGAGAATTGTGAAGCTTTACGGGCTTTTTTAAGACCTGGTTTTTTACGTTCTACCATACGGGCATCACGAGTAAGAAGTCCAGCGCGTTTTAAAGCTCCGCGGAAATCAGGATCTACTTCTAATAATGCACGAGCGATTCCGTGACGGATCGCACCTGATTGACCAGAGTAGCCTCCACCATTAACGTTTACCATTACATCATAAGCGCCTTTAGTTTCAGTTACACCAAATGGTTGGTTGATAACTTCACGCAAGTCAGCGTGTGGAATATATTCTTCAACGTCTTTTTTATTTACAGTAATTTTACCAGTACCTGGTACTAAACGTACGCGGGCAACAGATTTTTTACGACGGCCAGTGCCGCTATATTGTACTTGAGCCAATGAATTTCCCTCCTTAAATTAGGTTAGTAATATCTAATACTTCTGGTTGTTGTGCAGCATGTGGATGCTCTGCTCCACCGTATACGTTCAACTTAGTAAATTGTTTACGGCCTAAAGTGTTTTTAGGAAGCATACCTTTTACAGAAGTTTCAATTAAACGACGAGAGTTTTTATCGCGTAATTCACCAGCAGTAACAGATTTTAACCCACCTGGATATTGGCTGTGACGGTAGTAAATTTTATCACTTGCTTTGTTACCAGTTAATTTGATTTTATCAGCATTAATTACAATTACGAAATCTCCAGTATCCACATGTGGTGTGAATGTTGGTTTATTTTTTCCACGTAAGATAGAAGCAACTACAGTTGATAGACGTCCCATTGGGATATCTGTCGCATCTACTACATACCATTTACGTTCTACTTCGCCAGATTTGGCCATATATGTTGTACGCACGATTCTTTCCTCCAATTTTCTATTCGATGTTTGACATTCACTTGAGTTTCCGGGGCTCATTGTGGGGCAAACAATACCATTTAATATGATACCTTCTATCACTAGTAAAGTCAATGAATTTCTGTGGTTTTTCCTATATTTTTCTTACTAGTTCTCCCCTTATAAAAAATATTCTTCCTCAGAAAATGGAACACCGTAAAATTTGCGTAATAGATATTATGTAAATCTCAAAGCCTAAAATGTATATTATTCCCAAAACATTTAATTTTATGTATATTTATTTATAAAAAGTGTTGATTTTTGTATTTTCAAGTGATATGATGAGAACAATCAAAAAGAGAATTAAAAAATAAGGAGTGTTACTCATGAAAGAAAAAGTAGTGTTAGCTTATTCTGGAGGACTAGATACCTCTGTTGCTGTTAAATGGTTAGTGGACGAAGGATATGATGTGATCGCTTGCTGTTTAGATGTCGGGGAAAAGAAAGATTTAGATTTCATCAAAAATAAAGCATTAGAAGTCGGGGCCTCTGCTTCCTATACAATTGATGCTAAGGAAGAATTTGCACAGGAATTTGCTTTGATTGCGTTGCAAGGTCATACCTTCTATGAACAATCTTATCCATTAGTCTCCGCTCTATCCCGTCCGCTGATTGCTAAGAAATTAGTAGAATTAGCTCGTGAAACTGGCGCAACAACAATTGCTCACGGCTGTACAGGAAAAGGGAATGATCAAGTACGTTTTGAGGTCGCGATCAATGCCCTTGCACCTGAGCTAAAAGTCATCGCACCAGTTCGTGAATGGAAATGGTCACGTGAAGAAGAAATCAACTATGCTAAAGAAAAAGGCGTACCAGTTCCTGCCGACTTAGACAATCCTTATTCCGTCGACCAAAATCTTTGGGGACGTGCCAATGAATGTGGGATTTTAGAAGATCCCTGGGCAACACCTCCAGAAGGCGCTTATGAGCTAACAGCTAGCTTAGAAAATGCGCCAGATGAAGCTGATATCATCGAGCTAACTTTCATTGAAGGTGTTCCTACAGCAATCAATGGCAAAGAAATGCTGTTATCAGACCTAATCTTGGATTTGAATGATTTAGCTGGCAAACACGGTATTGGTCGGATTGATCATGTGGAAAATCGTTTGGTTGGAATCAAATCGCGTGAAGTTTATGAATGTCCTGCAGCCATAACCTTGATGACCGCTCATAAAGAGCTAGAAGACTTAACATTCGTTCGTGAAGTAGCACACTTCAAACCGATCATTGAGAATCAATTATCACAAATTATCTATGACGGTTTATGGTTTAATCCATTGACTGACGCCTTGATTGCTTTCTTAAAATCTACCCAAAAATACGTAAATGGCACAGTACGGGTCAAACTATTCAAAGGACACGCTATCGTTGAAGGTCGTAAGTCTGAAAACAGTTTATATAACGAAAACTTAGCGACTTATACTTCTGCCGATACCTTCGATCAAGATGCTGCTGTCGGATTTATCAAACTTTGGGGACTTCCAACCAAAGTCAATGCTGAAGTCCAAGCATCTCTCCACAAAAAATAAGTAGCGATACTTTTATTCTTTCTAGGTTGAATCTTTACGTGAGTTAACTTTTACATTGTTGTAAATAAGGTTATCCGATTCACCTGTTTTACATGACTTATCCGAGGAGAATTTCTTTTTGGTCTGCGGATCGAAATAAGGAAATCGATAAGTCTTCATATAACTATCTCCAAATCTCAACGAATTAGACTAAATGGTTGGCATAGAAAGCACTCCTTTTACGTTTTTCGGAGTAAAACACTTCTGTCCCAACCTTCTTTCTTATCACAATGAATAATAATACATAAATGAGGTGTGCATTATGGAAAAATTATGGGGCGGACGTTTTGAAGGAAAAAGTGAAGCATGGATAGATGCCTTCGGTGCTTCGATTCCTTTTGATCAAAAGTTGGCGAAACAAGATATCACTGGAAGTTTAGCTCATGTAAAAATGTTAGCAAAAACGGGGATTTTAACTGAAGAAGACGCTGAACAAATTCGCTCTGGGCTAACTACGATTCAAGAAAAACTGTTTGCTGGCGAACTCAGCTTCAGTATAGAAAACGAAGATATTCATTTAAATATTGAGAAACTATTACATGACGAAATTGGTCCAGTTGCTGGGAAATTACATACAGGACGCAGTAGAAATGATCAAGTTGCTACAGACATGCATCTCTATTTAAAAGAAATCGTTCAAGAAGTAATTGGCAAGCTCCACTTGTTTCGCCAAGTTTTAGTCCAAAAAGCCGAAGAAAATATTGAGACGATCATGCCAGGCTACACCCATTTACAACATGCACAACCAATCTCGTTTGCTCACCATATGATGGCTTATTATGGTATGTTGACACGTGATCAAGAACGTTTTGCCGAAAGTTTGATACGAATCGACATTTCCCCCTTGGGCTGTGCTGCTCTTGCTGGCACAACTTTTCCAATCGATCGTACTTATTCCGCTAAGTTGTTAGGTTTTTCTTCGATCTATGAAAATAGTCTAGATGGCGTGAGTGACCGGGACTTTATCTTAGAATTTCTCAGCAATAGTTCCATTTTAATGATGCACCTATCACGATTTTGTGAAGAAATCATTTTGTGGTGCAGTCATGAATTTCAATTTATTGAATTAACAGATACTTTTTCTACAGGTAGCTCGATCATGCCTCAGAAAAAGAATCCAGATATGGCAGAATTGATTCGAGGAAAGTCTGGGCGCGTATATGGCAATTTATTTAGCCTATTGACGGTTTTAAAAGGCTTGCCTCTAGCTTATAATAAAGACTTGCAAGAAGACAAAGAAGGCATGTTTGATACGTCTCACACGATTTTAACTAGTTTAGAGATCATGGCAGGTATGGTAGAGACGATGAAACTGAATCAAAAGATAATGGAAAAATCCACTGAAAAAGATTTTTCAAATGCAACAGAACTAGCAGACTATCTTGCAAACAAAGGGATGCCCTTTAGACAAGCTCATGAAGTTGTTGGAAAGTTAGTCTTAGACTGTACAAAACAAGGCATTTATTTACAGGATGTTCCATTAGAACAATATCAAAATATTACACCTTTGATTCAATCTGACATCTATCAAACCTTATCATCAAAAACAGCGATTGAGCGTCGACATTCGTATGGCGGAACTGGATTCGAACAAGTAAAAGCCGCAATTAAGCGTAGCAAGCTTAAGCTAGAAAGTGAAGAATACTAAAAAAGCTGATGGAAGATAGCTTACTATCTTCCATCAGCTTTTAACTCTTTTGATTAACGGGTTTTTGTACGTGAATCTGCATCAATCCCAGGTGCTTTACCTAATTTTGCTTGAAGCATCCAAATATTTTTTTCGATATCTGTTTTATTTGCAATAAAGATATCTTGTGTTGAATCATCGCCTTCTTCACCAGAAACTTCAATACCTTTTTGATATAAATCAGCTAAATAGCGATATCCTTCAACTAATTTTTCCATACGTTCAGGGATTGTACGTTCGTATGTGCCAATTTCATCTGAAATACCTGTATGGTCAGCAAATTCTTGTAACGTTGAGTAAGGAGCCCCATCTAATGTAATCAAACGTTCTGATATTACATCTAATTGGTCATTAATTTGATCCATATATTCGTCCATTTTAGGGTGCAATGTTAAGAATTCTGGGCCACGCATATACCAGTGAGTTTGGTGAATGACCACTGAAAACTGGCTTAGATCTGCAACTAGTTGGTTCAACACTTCTTTAGTTTGTTCAAATTTCATTATACATCATCCTCCTAAATTTTTTATCTACATTTATAATTGTAGTACGAAATGCCAAAAAAGTACAGTAAAATCTTCATTTTTATAATTTTTATCATTTAATAATAATTACAAACTGATACATCAATTATTATTCGGCATCGGCAATGTATCTAGTGAGTCAATAATTTCTTTAGCCACTTCATTCATCGCATCTTTCAACTCTTTATTCATCATCTCTGTATTTTCAGAACCAGAAATAAATGCCATGAATAAGTTGGAAACAGCCTCTTTTTGATTTTCTGGTACAAACCATTTTCCTTTTTCTTTTTCTAAATGCAACTCAAGTTCCACAGGATCTGTTTTGATTTTAATTGATTTAACTCGTTCTTCTAAAATAGAAAAAGTTGCTTCTAGCGTTTTTTGATCATCCTTTGCTATTTCAGGATCAGCCAAAGTTTTTTTTACGAGCTGCCTAGTCATTTCCTGCATTGCACTCACCAAATCTAGCCCAGTGACATAATAAGAAATGACCGCTCCGGTTTTTGTTTCATCTATTTTAACAATTTTATACGATGTTTTTTCTTGCGCCTGTTCCAACAGTTTTTTCGTTAATTGGTTTGCTTCTTTTTGTGGAACTTTTGCGCCTGTCGCTGACAAACCTTTAGCAAAATTTTCCTCGAAAGATTTGATATTCTTATCTAACTCTTTCCCTACTTGTTCCCCTTCACGAAATTCTTTAGCGAATTTATTTTCTTCTTTTTGATAAACAAGACGATCAACAAACAACGCACCTGCATCTTCTGCAGAGATTCCTTTAGAACCACAGCTTGTCAGCATGATTGCTACTAAAAGCAAAGAGGCGATCCATAGCTTTTTCATTTCATTTCCTCCGTTCTCTCACTACTAGTAAAACAAGTTCAGTGTTATTTGTCAAAAAAATTTATTCCAGATCTGCTCTTAATTTCGCTAATTGATGATAACTAGCCGATAATTGTTGTTGCGTTGTTATGAATAGTGGATAAATCTGTTGATAACGTTGACTATTTTCCCTATTAGGCTCAACTGTCTCATAAATTTCTACTTGCTTACTAACCATCTCCAAGTCAACAATTTTCCCTAGACTATGCCACCCTAATAGAACAGCACCTAATGCTGAAGCTTCCACACTTTCTGTCAATGAAAGTTTATGACCTAAAACATCTGCCATCATATTTTTAAACACTTCTGAACCCGCAAAGCCACCTGTTGCCCGGATTTCTTTTACTGCTCCGCCTAACTCTTCTAACTCTGTTAAAATACGTTTTAGATTCAAACAAATCCCCTCAATCACTGCACGCATCATTAATTTATCATCGTGGTTTCTTTTTAGGCCAACAAAGCTACCTGTAGCTTCAGCATTCCACAATGGGGCGCGCTCTCCTAGCAAATAAGGTTGGAATAGCAACCCTTTAGCCCCCACAGGTGTTTCTTTCACAAGATCCATTACAGCATCATAAGGATTGCGACCGACCGCTCGAGCTTCAACTTGAACTTCTTTCAACAAGTTTTCACAAGCCCAATCGAAAATCCCAGCGCCATTACTCGTTGCGCCTCCAATCACCCAATGTTTTTCATCTAGCACACAACAAAAAGTTTCCTCCTGCGGATGGGTCTGAGGCTTATCCACGATGTAACGCAAAGCACCGCTCGTTCCAACAGTCAATGTCGCCGTTCCTTTTGTCACAGCACCTAATCCTAAATTAGATAATGGTCCATCCGCTCCTCCCAACACAAAAACTGTTTGTGCCGTCAAACCTAACAGTTCCGTCCACTCATCTTTTAATCCGGATAGTTGATGAGTTGGTTTTACTAATAATGGTAATTGATCAGTTGTAATTCCCATCTCGGCTAAAGCTAATTGATCCCAATTCAAGTCGTGGATATTCAAAAATCCTGTCCCCGAAGCGGTACTAATATCTGTAATATATCGGTCGAACAAACGATAAAATACATACTCTTTCATTCCAATAAACGTCTCAGCTTGCTCATATATTGTTGGACATTCTTCTTTTAACCAACGAATCTTATGAAAAGGAGTCATTGGATGCATCGGTAATCCTGTATTTTGATAAATCTTTTTCCCCAAAGCGGTATCTCTTAGTTCTTCCGCATATTTTTCTGCACGATTATCGGCCCATGTGATGACTCTTGTCAGAGGTTGATGATTTTTATCCATGACGATCAACCCATGCATTGCCGTGGAAAAAGACACAACTGAAATTTCCAATGGCTGCACTTTAGCCACAACTTGTTTGATACAAGTAACCACCGCCTGAAATATCTGCTCTATATCCTGTTCTGCCATTCCTTCTGCTTCCTGAATGAGTGGATAACGTACATAAGCAGAATCTTGAACTGTTCCATCTTCCCTAAAGGCAACAGCCTTTGTTTGCGTCGTACCAATATCTACTCCGATTGCTATTTTTTCCATTTTCTCGCCTCATTTCTCACTTTCATTATTCCGAATAAAAAAAGAATTGTCTAGTTAAAAAGACATTTTCTTGCGTACTTATTTATGAAAGGAGTTTTTATATGTTGGTTATTTATTTTATCTTTGGTAGTGTGATAGGTTCGTTTCTTTGTTTAGTTGCTGAACGAATTCCTATTGGGGAATCGATTCTATTTCCAGCGTCACATTGTTCCTTTTGTCAGACGAAGTTAAAAGTTTTTGAATTGATTCCAGTTATTTCTATTATTTTTCTATGTTTTCGCTGCCGTTATTGTAGGCATAAATTACCATTTGTTTATTTTTGTAGTGAAATAATTTGTGGACTTCTTTGCTCTTTTATCGCGTTCAAATCTAGTTATCCACTGTACTCTCTTTGCTTTTTATTTACAGCAGTGATTTTGTCTCTAACAGATATTTTTTATTTGATCGTTGAGCCTAAAATTTTTTTCCCACTCGCTGTTTTACTATGTACTTGGCACTTTTATGTAGCATGGCCGTTTTATCTTTTTACAAGCGGCATTTTTTTCTTTGCTTTGCATGGATTAAATTTTCTCTTTCCTGATTCAGTAGGCGGTGGAGATATCATCCTATTAACTTTATGGGGTGCACTTTTAGGAAGTGAGTCACTTATCTTTTTACTATTCTGTGCTAGTAGCAGCGGATTACTTTTTATGTTGTTTTACCGATATGTTTTAAAGAAAAAAATAAAACATCTTCCCTTTGTCCCCTTTTTAAGTATTGGACTATTTTTTGTATTTTTATGTAAGTAAATAACGAGACAAAAAGCACATGTTTACTTTTGTCTCGTTTCTCTCAGTTATTTATCTTTCCAGTTCTTCCGAATAAAACCAGCACGACCAGAACCTTCTCTATATAGATTATAGTGTACACTGTGTTTTTTATAATAATCTTGATGATAGTCCTCTGCTGGATAAAATGGTTTAGCAGGTTCAATTTTCGTAACGATTGGCTGAGTAAAACGACCACTCGCTTGTAGTGTTGCTTTTGATTTTTCTGCAATTTCTTTTTGCGCTTCATTTGCATAAAAGATAACAGGACGGTAAGATTCACCGCGATCTGCAAATTGTCCTAGTGCATCTGTCGGATCTGTTTGTTGCCAGTAAGTTTCTACTAGTTTTTTGTATGACATAATCGTGGGATCATACGTTATTTCAACTGCTTCTGTATGGCCCGTTGTTCCTGTTGTAACTTGTTCATAAGTCGGGTTTTCAACATGTCCACCTGTATATCCTGATACCACAGAAATAATGCCTGGTTGAGAGTCAAAAGGCTTTACCATACACCAAAAACAACCACCAGCAAAAATCGCTTTTTCGTAATTATGTTCCATGATTCCTTCACCTCTTTTTCTTTATCATAAGCCGAATTAAAAAATAATGATATTGATTTGCCTACAATAAAAAATCCCTTCAATAATGAGTGAAAAACTAAAAGTCAAGATAGCCTATAGATGATACACTAAAAAATCAACTTATCTCATCATACTGTTCGTTACTATTACAAATAAAAAAACGCAACCTGTACTTAATGAACAAGGTTGCGTTTGTATCTTCTATGAATAAAATACTAAAGCGTCTATCTTTTTACTTACTTTATTCAACAATACATAATACATTCTCCTTACTTTTTAATGCGAATATCTCCAATGGTGTTAATTTCTATAACTTCATCCTGATCTTTACTTGTATCTGGAACTTCTAAAACTTCTCCGCCATTTTTGGCAGTCGTCACATACTTCCCTTGAAAATCTTGTGGGACAGTAATATCAACATTTCCTACGATTGACTCTATTTTTAAATGTTTTATACTTGCGTTTTTGCCTAAGAAAATCTGCATTTCTAGTTCACTTTTCCCATCGTTACTTGGCATCAATTTGAAGCCATCTATATCAGATAATGTAATTTCCAAACTCTCTTTTTTAGCCTTTGTCTTATTGAGTTCTTTTTCTGTTTTATCAGATACTTTTCCAGTTAATTTAACGACTGTTTCTTCTTTATCCGTTTCAATGATCGTTGATTTAACATTTTGTTCTGCACCCAATAACGATAGCGATTCAATCACATCTGTTGAAAGGCTCCATTCTTTCGCTATATCTTTTGTTGTTTTATCTGAGCGCATCGTTGTATAGCCGACAAGGAGAACAGCTGCGACCACCAGGATCAAAATCATTAGTTTCTTTTTCATATGATTCACTTCTTTCTTCTCTTTTTATTATTTAAAATCTCTTTCTTTAAACAACGTATAGCTGCATACATAAAATATAATGCTGTAAACTAATGCACTACTAAAAACAATTACAAATGTCTGGTTTGATACATTTTGATAGTCCGTCAATTGTCTAATATTAGTAAATAATAACGTGTCTAATAATGAGTTTGCTGCTGAAAAATAACTTGAAACAAAACTTGAGGCGAGCCCTTCTCCTACTAAAATTAGTGCCACAAATACCGCAGTTGCAACATTACTTGATTTAATTACATTAAACAACAACACACCTATAAGACTGACTGCAAAATACAATGGCAGTTGTAATAGCATTATTTTTGCCATTTCAAACAGAGAAAACCCGCCACCTGTAAACCACACCGTACTTGCTAATGATCCTGTATAAATTACTAAAAAGATAAATACCAGAATAAAGGTTAATGCAACTTTACTTAGAAAATATACCCATCTTTTAATCCCAAAAATCAATGAATTATTGACGACCCGATTCGTAAACTCATGGCCCCAAACAATAATAAAAATATTGATCATAAAAATTGAGACAAAAATCGAAGCACTGGATAAGCCATCTTGGATCACTTCTAAACTCGGCGTATCATCTCTCACTATTCCAAAAAATATTCCGAATATAATTAAACCTGCGACTGAATAAAAACCAAGTTTTCCTTTTAAAATTCTATAAGTATCTGATTTTAATAGATTTAACATATAAATTCCCCTCTACTCTGTTAGTTTTAAATAGTAGTCTTCTAGACTTTCTTCTTTGTATGAAAAATAAGTAAGATACAATTGGTTGTTGAATAGAACCTGAGAAATGCTTGGCATTTCAGACTTTTCTGCACTAACTACTAACCCAACGTCATCACTATTCACGACATAACCTTCTTTTTCTAAAATATTCTGGCATTTTTGATTGTCCATACTCGATAATAGAATTGTTTTTTTACATTCATTCCCAAGTTCTTGTGTTGTCACTTCTTTAATCAATTTTCCTTGATGAATGATTCCGTATCTTGTCGCTATCATGGATAATTCTGATAAAATGTGACTTGATACTAAGATAGTCGTTTTGTACTCTCTATTTAATTTTTTTATGATTTCTCTAATTTCAACTATCCCTTGTGGGTCCAAACCATTAGTTGGTTCATCCAAAATAAGTAGATTAGGGTTATTTAAAATAGCTAACCCAATACCTAAGCGCTGCTTCATGCCTAAAGAAAAGTCTTTAAACATTTTCTTACCAACAGATCCTAGCCCAATAAACTCAAGCACTTCTTTAATACGATTTTTCCTATCAGGTAAATTCATTTGGATAGCATAATAATTCAAATTCTCTTGGGCAGATAGGTAGGGATAACATGCTGGTGATTCTATTACAGCACCGACTTTTATTTTTTCCTTACCATTAAAAAATTCGATACTACCTGAACTTTTCTCGATTAAATTCGTTAACATCCGAATAAAAGTTGTCTTACCTGCACCATTTTTGCCAATAAATCCGTAAATATCTCCTTGATTGATCGTCATTGAGACTTCATTTACTGCATGATAATCTTTATATTTTTTTACTAAACTCTTCGTTTTTAATAAATAGTTATTCATTCTAACTTCCTGCATGTTTATCACTCCTATGATTTAACTGGATTTTCTTCATTTTATTTCTAGTACTTCAACATCTTCTACATTCAAATAGTCAAAAAGTAATTCCTTTTCTGTTTTTTGAGGGAGCATAACAATTTTCAGTAGCTCGCCTTTGTTAAGTATTTTTAGTAGCTTATCTTCATTGCCACCATTTAAAATAACCAATTTTCTATGTATGATTTCTTGATCTTTAATAAAATATTTTATATTTGTCATGAATATCACCTCTCTTTTTGTTCGCTAATTATTTTTTATCTATCATGTTATAACTTTATACTTACTTAAATTATTCATCTTATAGTTCCCACCAAAATCCGCATAAAATACTCCATAATTCCATACTCTAATTCCTCCTTTCCTTTTCGATTTAGGTCTTCCCGATATGTATTACTTTACTGTTTTATCCTTTTTTCCAACAGGACATCTTTGTCATTTTTTATAATCCTTACTAGAATTCTTAAGCATCGTTCTATCTTTTGTTCTGCGTCCTCTTTACATGTATTACTTTACTGTTTTCTGTCTTTTTCTAACAGGACATCTTTGTCCGGTTATTAATCTTTTTAAATAATTAGACAAAAAGACCGTGAAGACATAATTTATGTCTCCACAGTCTACAATTAACTATTTAGATCTTGTTCCCATTCTTGCTTAATCCTATCCGATAGTAACTCCTCACCATGTAATTTAGCAAGTAATATTGCATCATTATATTTTTTATTCGCCTTTTCTAAATCATTAAGATACATCCAATGCTTTCCTTCAAGCATATCGATGATCGGCTTTTGATGAAAATCCTGACTCATTTTCATGATGGTATTTGAAATTTTTGTAATATTTAAAATTCTATCATATCGATTAGAAATAATGTATAGACCAGCTATTGTAACTAGAATTCTATTTAGAATAATCAAGCCAAATTCTGAACTGTAATTGATTTGTTCCAATATCTTCTCCACCAAAGTATCAAACTCTTGATTATCGAATGGCTTATAATGACAACAGGCAAAATATAAATGTATAATTAACAAATCATTTTCAGTATACTCCTTTTTTTTTCTAATTTGAAAAAAATAATCTTGCAGTATTCCCTCACCAAAATCAATTTTCTTAGAAAGATTTACATCATTGTGCGCCTGAGCAGTATCCACTAAAAGTTGCTCTTCTTCAGGTAAAGTCTCGTAGTAGTCCTTATATATTTCCTCAAATGTATCCTCGACCATTTTTTTCATCGCATCATTATATTGCGGAGGTCTTTTGAACAAATTCATTTTCAACTGGATATAACGTTTAGGCAACGTGATTTCATTTTCGTTAATTAGGTGTGAAATAGGTATAGAAAGTTGTTTTGATATATATGTAAGTTTCGGTAGTGTGGGTAATGACTCTCCAGCTTCTATTCTAGAAAGTTGTCTAACAGTTAATTCTAGCTCATCATCACAAAACGCTTCTCTACTTTGACCTTTTTGTTCTCGAAACATACGGATTTTTTTTCCTAATTCTAACTTTATATCCATAATTTCACCATCCTCAACCCCCTATTCGTTCAGTATGTTAATTATATTTTAGTCTAAGTATAATTACAACTACTTATCGGGGAGATTTTTCCATTTATTGACTGCCTTTCAACCAAGTAACTGTAATTCTGAACTTATTGGTATACAAAAGATATCTACTAAACTCATTTCATCTATAAAATCCCATTGACATGGGATGGTTCCCATATGATAAGTTAAATAAAAAGAAGGAGCTGTTCAAAAAATGAAAATTATTATTGAAGAAAACTACGAAAAAATGAGCCGAGTTGCTGCAAATATTCTACTAGGTAAAATGTACCAACAAAAACGAGTAAACTTAGCTATAACCGCTGGCTCAACACCCATTAAAATGTATGAATACTTAGTTTCAGATGTAAAAAACAAATCTTATCTTGATAATGTTCATTATTACAACTTCGATGAGATCCCGTTCAAACAAAGAAAAGGATATGGCGTAACCATGACAAACCTCACTAATCTTTTCTTTAAACCAGCAGACATTCCTGAAAGCCAGATTCATCCTTTAGACGAAAATAACTACAAAACTCAAGATAAAAGAATTGAGCAAGATGGCGGATTAGATTTGATTTTATTAGGAATCGGAGCAGATGGTCATTATTGCGGAAACCTGCCAGGAACAACCAAATTTGAAAATTTAACTTCTTATGTAGGAGAAAATGCCACTGAAAATATGAAAGATATCTTATTAAGTGAAGTTGGCGGAGATGAAAATGAACGCCCAGACTTTTATGTGACGATGGGACCAAAAAGCGTGATGCAAGCCAAAGAAATTGTGCTTTTTGCTACAGGCAAGAAAAAAGCTGCTATCATCAAACGTGCATTCTTCGGTCCAATTACAAATGAAGTTCCTGCATCTTTATTACAAACACACCCTAACATAACGATCGTTTTAGATAAAGATGCTGCATCAGAGCTTCACTAATTAAAAAAAGGCTTGAAATCGATTGATTTCAAGCCTTTTTCTGTTTAGCTATTTATTCAACTCATTCAAAGCATCTTCAGCAGCCATTTGTGCTTCAATATCAGAGATACTGTAGACATTTTCGCTCGCTACGCCAACTTCTTTTGGTTCCATGTTACGGTAACGAGCCATACCAGTACCAGCTGGGATGATCTTACCAATGATAACATTTTCTTTCAAACCAAGTAATGGGTCTTTTTTACCACGGATCGCAGCATCTGTTAACACACGAGTTGTTTCTTGGAATGACGCAGCAGATAAGAAACTATTTGTTTCTAATGATGCTTTTGTGATTCCTAGTAAGACTGGACGGCTTGTTGCAGGAACACCGCCAGCTACTAATGTGTCGTAGTTGCGATCTTTAAATTCAGCGATATCTAGTAATGTACCTGGTAAAATTTCAGTGTCACCTGGATCCATGACACGAACTTTACGAAGCATTTGACGAACCATTACCTCGATATGTTTATCGCCGATTTCCACCCCTTGCATACGGTACACACGTTGTACTTCACGCAATAGGTAGTTTTCAACTGATAAAACATCGCGAACTTGCAGTAATTGTTTAGGATCGATCGAACCTTCTGTCAATGGTTCACCACGATGAATCGTATCGCCTTCAGCAACTTTCATACGAGCTGTATAAGGAACTGTATACGTACGAGTATCTGTTTTCCCTTTGATTGTTACTTCTTTTTGACGTGTTGCAGGATCTTCAGAAATATCGATCACTTCACCGGTAACTTCTGTGATAACTGCTTGTCCTTTCGGATTACGCGCTTCAAAGATTTCTTGGACACGAGGTAGACCTTGAGTAATATCATCTCCAGCAACCCCACCTGTATGGAACGTACGCATTGTTAACTGAGTACCAGGTTCACCGATTGATTGAGCGGCAATTGTACCAACTGCTTCCCCAACTTCAACACCTGAACCAGTTGCTAAGTTACGGCCGTAACAGTGTTTACATACACCATGTTTCGTGTTACATGTAAATACGGAACGGATCGTTACAGTTTCAACACCAGCATCTACGATTTCTCTTGCAAGATCTTCTGAAATCAGTTGATCTTCGCCAATAATCATTTTGCCAGTTTCAGGATGCATCACTGATTTACGAGTGTAACGCCCTAGTAAACGTTCTTCTAAAGGTTCAATGATTTCATTCCCTTCACGAATAGATTGAATCACTAGACCACGGTCAGTTCCACAATCATCTTCACGAATGATAACATCTTGGGCAACGTCAACTAAACGACGAGTCAAGTAACCTGAATCGGCAGTCTTCAAGGCTGTATCGGTCATCCCTTTACGAGCTCCATGGGTAGAGATAAACATTTCCAAGACAGAAAGTCCTTCACGGAAGTTCGAGATGATCGGTAGTTCCATGATGCGTCCGTTCGGTGCGGCCATCAGTCCACGCATACCAGCAAGCTGAGTAAAGTTGGAGATGTTACCACGGGCTCCAGAATCTGACATCATGAAGATTGGATTTTTAGCATCCATACTTTCGATCAGTTTTTGTTGGATCTCATCTTTGGCTTTATTCCAAACAGCAATAACACGTTCATAACGTTCGTCATCTGTAATCAGACCACGACGGAATTGTTTCGTAATATTTTCGACTTGTTTATGCGCATCATCGATGATCTCTTGTTTCTCATGCAATACCATGATATCAGCGATACCAACAGTCATACCAGCATGGGTAGAATGTTTATAACCTAAGTCTTTCATTCTATCAAGCATCTTAGAAGTTTCAGTGATATGGAATCTCTTGAATACTTCAGCGATAATATTTCCTAAGTTTTTCTTCTTGAATGGTAAGACTAATTCTTGTTCTTTAATATGAGCAGGAATATCTGTACCAGCTTCTACAAAATAATTATCAGGTGTTTGCACAGTTAAGTTGTAATCTGTTGGCTCATTCAAGTAAGGGAATTCTACAGGCATGATTTCATTAAAGATGATCTTACCTACTGTTGTGATCAAAATACGTTCTTTTTGCCAATCCGTAAATGGTTTGTCGCCAAGTAAGGTTGTTTGAACACCGATACGTGAATGTAAATGCACGTATCCATTACGCCATGCTAAAACAGCTTCGTTCATGTCGCGGAAGATCATACCTTCCCCTTCACGTCCATCTTCTTCCATTGTTAGGTAATAGTTTCCTAAGACCATATCTTGAGAAGGTGTTACAACTGGTTTACCATCTTTTGGATTCAAAATGTTTTGAGCAGCTAACATCAGCATACGTGCTTCCGCTTGTGCTTCTTCGTTCAACGGAACGTGAACGGCCATTTGGTCTCCATCGAAATCGGCATTATAAGCTTCACAGACTAATGGATGAAGACGGATTGCACGACCTTCAACTAACACTGGTTCAAAGGCTTGGATACCAAGTCTGTGTAGTGTAGGTGCTCGGTTAAGCAATACTGGATGCTCTTGAATAACTTCTTCTAAGATATCCCAAACTTCATCTTCTCCGCGTTCGATTTTACGTTTTGCGTTTTTGATGTTTGTTGCGATTTCGCGCTGAACTAGTTCACGCATTACAAATGGTTTGAATAATTCAATCGCCATTTCTTTTGGTAAACCACATTGGTACATCTTCAAGTTAGGTCCTACGACGATAACTGAACGACCAGAGTAATCTACACGCTTACCTAGTAAGTTTTGACGGAAACGACCTTGTTTCCCTTTTAACATATGAGAAAGAGATTTCAATGGACGGTTACCTGGCCCTGTAACAGGACGACCACGACGACCATTATCGATCAACGCATCGACTGCTTCTTGCAGCATACGTTTTTCATTTTGAACAATGATGTTTGGCGCATTTAAATCTAATAAACGTTTCAAACGATTGTTACGGTTGATTACACGACGATATAAGTCATTCAAATCACTTGTTGCAAAACGTCCACCTTCTAGTTGAACCATTGGGCGTAAATCTGGTGGGATTACAGGAATAACATCCATAACCATCCAGCTTGGTAGATTTCCAGAGGCACGGAATGCTTCTAAAATATCCAAACGACGGATTGCACGTGTTCTTTTTTGACCTTGGGCAGATTTCAACTCTTCTTTTAGTTGAGCTACTTCGCCATCTAAGTCAACATTATCTAATAACTGTTTAACCGCTTCTGCACCCATTGCTGCAGAAAAACCTTGACCATATTGATCACGTTTATCACGGTACTCACGCTCTGTTAATAATTGTTTTTTCTCTAAAGAAGTATCTCCGGCATCAATTACTACATAAGATGCAAAGTAAATGATTTCTTCCAACGCACGCGGACTCATGTCTAAAACAAGTCCCATACGAGATGGAATACCTTTAAAATACCAGATATGTGAAACAGGTGCTGCTAACTCAATATGTCCCATACGTTCACGACGAACTTTAGAACGAGTCACTTCTACACCACAACGGTCACAAACGATACCTTTATAACGAATACGTTTATATTTCCCACACGCACATTCCCAGTCTTTAGTTGGACCGAAAATACGTTCACAGAACAACCCTTCACGTTCAGGTTTTAGCGTACGGTAGTTAATCGTTTCGGGTTTCTTTACTTCACCGTAAGACCAGCTTCTGATCTTTTCTGGAGAAGCCAAACCTATTTGCATACTTTCGAATTTATTTACATCGATCAAAAGGGATTCCCTCCATTCAATTAGTTAGAAAAGCTGAATGAGCTATTCACCTTGGTTCGGAGTTAGAAAAATCAATATGATTTTTCTAGCCCAAAACCAACGGATTTCATTGGCACTTTATACAAAATGTAAAACAACTAGTCTTGAGTATCTTCCGCTGTTTCGAAGTTCTGAACAGCTACTTCTTCTGCTGCTTCTTTTGCTTCAGCTGCTTCTTTTTCTAATTGTTTCGCTGATTGTTGTTCGGCAAATTTTGTTAGGGCATCAACTGTAATCAAGTCATCATCATCGTCATCCATATCACGTAATTCGATTTCTTGTTCTTCGATGTCCAATACGCGCATATCTAATCCAAGTGATTGTAATTCTTTCACCAATACGCGGAATGATTCTGGTACGCCTGGTTTTGGAATTGGTTCACCTTTGACGATGGCTTCGTATGTTTTCACACGACCGACTACGTCATCAGATTTGTACGTTAAGATTTCTTGTAATGTGTAAGCTGCACCGTATGCTTCCAGTGCCCATACTTCCATCTCCCCAAAACGTTGTCCACCAAATTGAGCTTTACCTCCAAGTGGTTGTTGGGTAACAAGTGAGTATGGTCCAATAGAACGGGCATGTAATTTATCATCGACCATGTGGGCCAATTTGATCATGTACATCACACCAACAGAGATACGGTTATCAAATGGTTCACCTGTACGTCCGTCGTAAAGAACTGTTTTCGCGTCACTAGCCATACCAGCTTCACGAACTGTTTCCCAAACATCATCATCATTCGCACCATCGAATACTGGTGTTGCAATGTGGATACCTAACTGACGAGCAGCCATACCCAAGTGCAATTCTAGTACTTGTCCGATGTTCATACGCGATGGCACCCCTAGTGGGTTCAACATGATATCGATTGGTGTACCATCTGGCAAGAATGGCATATCTTCTTCCGGCATAATACGGGATACAACCCCTTTATTACCATGACGACCGGCCATTTTATCGCCTTCGTTGATTTTACGTTTTTGAACGATATACACACGAACTAACATGTTTACGCCTGGAGATAATTCGTCTCCGGCTTCACGAGTAAAGATTTTCACATCATGAACGATTCCGCCGCCACCGTGAGGTACACGTAGAGATGTATCACGAACTTCACGTGCTTTTTCACCAAAGATTGCATGTAGTAAACGTTCTTCAGCAGATAACTCTGTTACCCCTTTAGGCGTTACTTTACCTACTAATAGATCACCATCTTTGACTTCAGCACCGATACGGATAATTCCCATTTCGTCAAGATCTTTCAAAGCATCTTCCCCGACGTTTGGAATTTCACGAGTGATTTCTTCAGGGCCTAATTTGGTATCACGAGCTTCTGATTCATATTCTTCAATATGGATAGAAGTATAGACATCATCTTTCACCAAACGACGGCTCATGATGATCGCATCCTCGTAGTTATACCCTTCCCATGTCATAAATCCGACAAGGACGTTTTGTCCTAAAGCCATTTCGCCTTCTTCCATAGAAGGTCCATCTGCTAATGTATCGCCTTTTTCAACTTTTTCGCCTAAAAGAACGATTGGACGTTGGTTGTAACTTGTACCTGAATTTGAACGACGGAATTTTGTGACCATATATTTATCTAATGCGCCATTGTCACGGCGAACGCGTACTTCTGATGCATCCACATATTCAACGACACCATCATGTTTACATAGTAAAGCGGCACCCGAGTCATGTGCTGACTTGTATTCCATACCAGTTCCCACAAGTGGTGAACGAGGTTGGATCAACGGTACTGCTTGACGTTGCATGTTGGCACCCATCAAGGCACGGTTGGAGTCATCGTTTTCCAAGAAAGGAATACATGCTGTCGCAACTGCTACTACCTGTTTAGGTGAAACGTCCATGTAATCGACTCTATCGATCGTTACTTCAAGGTTTTCACTTTGTAAACGAGCCATTACTAATTCTTCAGCGAACGTTCCATCTTCATTCAAGCGTGAGTTTGCTTGCGCTACGATGTAGTGATCCTCTGTGTCAGCAGTTAGGTAATCTACTTTATCTGTTACTTTTCCTGTAGCACGATCCACACGACGATACGGTGTTTCGATAAAGCCGAATTTGTTGACTTTGGCATAACTTGACAAGCTATTGATCAATCCGATATTCGGGCCCTCAGGCGTTTCGATCGGACACATACGGCCATAGTGGGAATAGTGAACGTCTCGAACTTCATAGCCGGCACGGTCACGAGTCAAACCACCAGGTCCTAAGGCAGATAGACGACGTTTGTGTGTCAACTCACCTAGAGGATTTGTTTGATCCATGAATTGTGATAACTGAGAAGAACCAAAGAATTCTTTGATACTTGCAACAACTGGACGAATATTGATCAATTGTTGTGGTGTCAATGTTTCAGTGTCTTGAATAGACATTCTTTCACGAACCACACGCTCCATACGAGCTAAACCAATACGGAATTGATTTTGTAGTAATTCACCAACTGAACGAATACGACGGTTTCCTAAGTGATCGATATCATCCACGTTACCGATGTCTTCTTGTAAGTTAAAGAAATAACTCATTGAAGCGACGATATCTGCTGGACGAACTGTTTTCACACTTGTATCAGGATAGCCATTACCGATTACGTTAACGATGCGCTCTGGATCTTTTGGAGAAAGAACCTTGATTACTTGAACAGTCATTGGTTCAGTAACCACACCATCTTCACTTGGGTAATACGTTACGCTGTTTAAGCCGTTATCGATATGTTCACCTAATGTTTCCATTACTTGGTGCGTTAACACTGTGCCTTTTTCAACAATGATTTCGCCAGTTTCAGCATCGATCAATGTTTCTCCTAAAGTTAGGTTCAATAGACGAGTTTTCAAGTCTAATTTTTTGTTGACTTTGTAACGACCAACGTTCGCTAAATCATAACGTTTTGGATCGAAGAAACGAGCATTCAGCAAGTTACGAGAACTATCTGCCGTTTTCGGCTCACCAGGTCGAAGACGCTCATAGATGTCTTTTAATCCTTCTTCAGTACGAGAATCGCTCGCATTTTTGTGTAAATCTTTTTCGATTGTATTACGTAAACTTAAACTTTCACCGAAAATTTCAAAAATCGTATCGTCAGAGCCAAATCCTAAAGCACGAACTAATACAGTTAAAGGAATTTTACGTGTACGGTCGATACGTACGTAAGAAATGTCTTTTGCATCAGTTTCCATTTCTAACCATGCACCACGGTTAGGGATTACTGTTGAGCCAAAGCCTTCTTTACCATTTTTATCTACTTTTCCATGGAAATAAACGCCTGGTGAACGCACTAATTGAGAAACGATAACACGTTCTGCACCATTGATAATGAATGTTCCCATTTCAGTCATTAGAGGGAAATCACCGAAGAATACTTCTTGTGATTTGATTTCTCCAGATTCACGGTTCGTCAATCGTAGAGTAACGTGTAACGGTGCAGAATAGTTTGCGTCATGTGCACGCGCTTCTTCTACCGTATACTTAGGTTCTTTTAATTCATAATCCACAAATTCCAAAGATAAGTTTCCTTGAAAATCATCGATCGGTAAAATGTCCTCAAACATTTCTCTTAATCCTTCATCTAAAAACCATTGGTAAGAGTCTGTTTGAATTTCGATCAAGTTAGGTAACTCTAACACTTCACTGATCCGGGCGAAACTTCTACGTTCGCGGTGTTTTCCGTATTTTACTACGTGTCCAGCCAAGCTCTTCACTCCTCTAATTAAAAGTCTATCAAAACACTAACCGAAAATATTTCTTTAATATTACAAATATTAAATATCTGTAATATTGAGCATTTTTTGCAGTTTTTAGGCAAAAAAAAACCAAAAATAGAATGTGCTCTTGAAAATTTCTCGTGCGTTTCTACTTTTGTTTCCCTATTAAAAACCGGAACGGACAATATTTCGCTCCTGCTTTGTCATTTTTCAGATAGTTTTTGCATCTATACATTTTACTTCCTTCTATAGTAAAAGTCAAGGGTTTTTGGAAGTTAAATAGAGCTAAAATTTTTCAAAAAAGACACTCGATAAAAAACGAGTGTCTTCCTACTATTTCTATGAAACCTAGCTTACTGAACAGTCACGTCGCCAGTAACTTCAGCGCCTTCTTTGTCTAACGTTGCAGACGTTTTATATTCTTCTTTTTCAAACGTCACTTTACCCTCAACTTTTGTTCCGTTTAAAACAAAGCCATTTGCTTTAACTAAAATATCCCCTTTAACAGTTCCGTTCACAATATTGAAGTTTTCTGTTTCAACGATTAGTTGTGGAACTGTTACTGTATACTCAGCTGTCACTTTTTTATCTGAATCTTGTGCGTATAATGCTAGTTTTCTATAAATATCGCCAGATTTTTCACCTTTATCATGAAACTCACCTGCAACAGTCACATCTTTATCAAATGTCAAATCTGCTGTTGCTGCAACGATCCAGTTACCATCTTTACTTAATGCTTTTTCGATTACTTCTGGTTTGTCACTGATTGACGCACCACTTACTGCATCCACACTTGAACTCATTGATGTTTCTGTTTTGCTATCAGACGAACTGTCTTTAGAAGCTTTATTATCACTGTTACATGCACCTAACACCAATACTGTTGCTGCTAATGTTCCTAATGTAATCAATTTTTTTGAAATCATATACATCCTCCTAATTATTTACTATTTATTCAATTAAATAGTAGCATGAAATCGTTTAAATTCACAAAGATATCTATTTCAATGGGGTCTATTACGATTAATTTAAAAAATTCACAAAATCACATCCTTTATATGAATGTTCAGAAAATTTAAAATAATCTGTTGACATTTGGCTTACTTTTCCTTTATACTAAACACAATTCAATTTGCGGAGGGATTTTTATGACACACTCAATCAACGCACAACTGAATAAAGCTTACTTTAGCTACTTTAGATAGTTTTGTATTCATGCAATCGTGGGTACAAACAGCAAAAACCTGTTTTTGTATCTATGATGGCTAGAGCGCTTTGTACTGAACAAACGGCCACGTAGACAATCCTAAGTGGCGAATAAAGAAGTGTTTACTTACGACTTTTATCAATCCATTTAGGCATATTGTCTGAATGGATTTTTTGTTTTATCAACATCAACTAAAACTGGAGGAATCAGAATGAAAAAGAAACTAGTAGGACTAAGTATCGTATCAGCGTTAGCATTATTGGCTCTTGGTGCATGTGGAGATGGGAAAAAAACAGACAGCGGTTCAAATAGTGATAATAAAAAAATCGGTGTTTTACAACCCGTTGAACATGGCTCATTAGATGCTGCATTTGAAGGGTTCAAAGAAGGATTAGCCGAAAATGGTTTTAAAGAAGGCGATAACTTAACGATTGACTACAGTAATGCCCAAAACGATCAAGCACAATTAAAAAGTATGAGCGAAAAATTAGTCAAAGAAAAACCAGACTTACTTTTAGGCATTGCAACACCTGCTGCACAATCTTTGCTAAATGAAACCTCAGATATTCCGATCCTAGTCACAGCAGTTACCGACTTAGTCAGCGCTAAATTAGTAAAATCAGATGAAAAACCCGGTGGAAACGTAACTGGAACTACAGACATCGTCCCAATCGACAAACAAATCGCCTTATTGTTGAACATCGTCCCAGAGGCAAAAACTGTCGGAATTATGTATAACGCAGGTGAAGCAAATTCTAAAATACAAGCAGACATGGCAGAAAAAGCTTTAAAAGATGCTGGAATCAAGTCAAAAGTTTTAACTGCTAACTCAACCAATGACGTGCAGCAAGTAACAACTAGCTTAGCAAAAGATGTCGATGCAATTTACATTCCAACAGACAACACATTTGCTTCGGCGGCAGCTGTCATCGGTGAAGTAGCCAAAGAACACAAAATCCCTGTTATCGCTGGTTCGATCGAGCAAGTAGAAGAAGGTGGATTAGCAACAGTCGGGATCGATTATAAATCACTTGGTAAACAAACAGGTGTAATGGCGGCGAAAATTCTAAAAGGTGAAGCAAAACCTGCTGACATGCCTGTTGAAAAAGCCAAAGACTTAGAACTATTCGTAAATAAAGAGATGGCAAAAGCCTTGGATATCGATCCAGATACTATCAAAGCACCTTAATATCTGAATAAATGTTGAGTTGAAAAGTAATTAGCTCTCAGCTAAACGCTTTTCGCTCGACCTCTACATAAAACTTATTGAAAGAAGCTGATTTTATTGTTAGACATATTACTTTCCTCAACCTCTCAAGGCCTTCTTTGGTCTTTACTAGCTATCGGAGTCTTTCTGACTTACCGTATTTTAGACATTGCTGATTTGACTACTGAAGGAAGTTTTCCCTTAGGCGGAGCTGTTGCAGCGGTTATTTTAGCGAAAGATCCTACTACTTGGCCCGCACCGATCCAATCTTTATTCGATATTCATTATATGATAGCCCCAATCGTTGCATTGATTATTGCGTTTATCGCTGGCATGTTAGCAGGTCTTGTTTCTGGACTTTTACACACAAAATTAAAAATCCCCGCTTTATTAGCTGGAATCATCACTATGACTGGACTTTATAGTATCAACTCACGAATCATGGGCGCTCCAAATATTTCTTTGATTGGAACAGATTCGATTTTCTCTCATGCTCAGTCATTAGGCTTAACGAAAATCAACAGTGCCATCGTTGTCGGTTTGATCATCGTGCTTTTAGTTATCGTCTTGCTCGTTCTATTTTTCAAAACTGAAATTGGCTTAGCCACTCGTGCAACAGGCGATAATATCGATATGAGTGAAGCTAACGGAATCAAAACAGACAACATGAAAATCATCGGCTATATGCTCTCAAATGGTTGTATCGCGTTGGCTGGCGCTTTGCTTGTACAAAATAATAACTTTGCAGATTTAAACTCAGGAATTGGAACCATCGTTATCGGACTTGCTTCGATCATCATTGCCGAAGTTCTCTTTAAAAATAAATCACTAGGTCTACGTTTGATCACCATTGTGATTGGTGCTATTTTGTACCGTTTCATCCTTGCGTGCGTTTTAGAGCTACGTGTTGATCCAGCAGACTTGAAATTATTCTCCGCAATCATTCTAGTTATTTGTTTATCTTCACCACTGATTCAAAAAAAATTAGGACTTTCTAAACTTGGAAAACGTAAAGGGGGCGCAAATTAATGGAGCCTGTATTAACAATCAAAAACCTACACCAATATTTTGAACGTGGAACAGTCAATGAAAATCACGTATTAAAAGGGATTGATTTAACAATCAATCAAGGGGAATTCATTACGATCATAGGTGGAAATGGCGCTGGTAAATCAACGTTATTAAACAGTATCGCAGGAACTTTACCGATTGAAGAAGGCCAATTAGCTTTAAATGGCAAAGACATCACTAAACAGCGCGTTGTCGCTCGCTCCAAACAGATCAGCCGTGTTTTCCAAGATCCTAAGATGGGGACCGCTGTTCGTTTGACTGTGGAGGAGAATATGGCGCTTGCTATGAAGCGTGGTAAAAAACGTGGTTTAGGCAACGGCGTTCGCAAAGCTGATCGCACTTTTTTTAAAGAACAGTTAGCTAGTTTAAATTTAGGTCTTGAAAATCGTTTAGGTGCAGAAATTGGCTTGTTATCTGGCGGACAGCGTCAAGCAATTACCTTACTGATGGCAACGTTGATTCGCCCTGAGTTGATTTTACTAGATGAACATACTGCAGCACTTGATCCTAAAACCTCAATTACGGTCATGGAACTGACTGAAAAGTTGATCCAAGAGCAAAATTTAACGGCATTTATGGTAACACATGATATGGAAGATGCCATTCGGTACGGTAATCGTTTAATCATGCTTCATCAAGGTCAAGTTGTGGTAGACGTACCTGCCGAGCAGAAAAAAGATTTGACCGTTAATGAATTAATGGACATGTTTCATAAAAACAGTGGCACAGAATTAAAAGATGATCAATTATTGTTAGTTTAAAGATAAAAAAGGAATCGGATTGCGTCGTGCAATCCGATTCCTTTTTTATCCACCTCAATGATTATTATCCACCTCAATGATTATTATCCACCCATTAAAAAATCTAAAACATTCCAGCCATCGGATGTTTGTCCACGATACAATTCCGTAAATCCACATCTCGTGCAGCTAACTGTGATAAATTTTTTATTTTGTATATCAAATATCTTCGAAAAATTTCCACCTGTGGCTTGAAACTGATCTGATACATAATGTGTATTGCCACACTTATCACAAACATATTGTTGCTTTTCCATTCTTCCCCACTCCATCTCTAAATCATTACGATTGTTTCTCGTTCCTACCATTTAAGTATAACAAGCTTTCAAAAAGAAATCATACATCCTAAGAAGGATTTTCACCTCCTCTTTCAGCCGTATTGTAGATGGTATAGCCAAAGTCGATTAACCTATCATTATTGACACAACACCTTTTAAGAAAAATAGCTTTCTCCTGTGATTCCAATTTCTTTAAATCGCAACAAAGGAATTAAGAATATCTACAACAGTCTCTGTATTTTTTTCAAAAAATGATGGAACAGCAATTATATCAATCCCTACATATGCGGTTTCAGTTTCTAGTAAATAATGGTGAATTTCTATCAAAATGCCATTATCTTTTGTGACAGCCCATACTTCTTCTCCTGAATAATGTACCGTTTGACATGGTTGTTTCTCTACCTTATCTCCTACTAATTGCAGATTTCCATCTACCATCATTTGTTCTATAAAGCTTTGTTTAAAAGCATCAAAACTTTCAAAGTCTATTTTTTCCGTAGCGTAAACCCCTATATATTCACCTTTATTCTCATCGCCCATACCCAGTTCCATATGCTCTTCTGGCTTTTCTGCAACCCAGTTTTCTAAAACATCCATTTTATAAGGCGTTTCCATTATTTGAAAATCAACTTCCCTCAATGAAACTTTTTTTTGCTTAGGCGGTTTAATTGTTTCAACTGTGGAAAGCGTTTCTTTTGTTTCTTCTTTTTTTACATCAACTTCCTTATTTGTACTGCCACAACCTGACAATAACAACATTAGTGATGTTACCAACATCCATTTTTTCATATTTTTACTCCTTTTTTGCATATATATTTATAAAGAAATAAGGACCAACTTTTGTCATATTCCCCAAATCATTTCCCTCAATTCTATCATTTATTCCCACTCTTTCAAAATCCAATAATGGTTCAAATAGCGAAGAATTGACATGCTATACTGTTTAACCCTTCAAACAAAAAATCTAAAACATGCCAAGCATCTGACATTTACCCGAATCACCATTTTTCAACCGTATTGTGGTTGACCCGCCTTCCTCCCATCAGATACAATGAAACTACTATAAAGGAGCGAAGTATATGTCTACGAAAAGCCAGGTGTTAACATTATTATTGAAACAGGCACCAGAATTTATTTCAGGAGAAGAAATGGCGCAACAACTTTCTTTATCTCGAACAGCGATCTGGAAAGCAATCAACGAATTGAAAAAAGAAGGACATCATATTTCTAGTAGCCGCAATAAAGGTTACTGTTATGACCGATCAGATGTTTTATCTGCAGAAGGCATTTATTTAACGCTGAATCCTGAAACACCGAAACTTTCGATCACTGTTCTGAATTCCTCAGAATCCACAATGAAAGATGCTAAATTAGCAGCAATCAACGGAGAAGCAAATAATACCTTAATTGTTGCTGACACTCAAGAAGCTCCAAAAGGGCGGTTTGGTCGCCCTTTCTTCTCAAAAGCAGGCAGCGGCATCTACATGAGCATGTTGTTACGACCTAATCAAAACTTCGAAGAAATGGCTCAGTACACAGTGATCATGGCTGTAGCAGTTGCTCGTGCGATGGATAACTTGACCTCAGAACAAACTGAAATCAAATGGGTCAATGATATTTATATAAACGGGAAAAAAGTCTGCGGTATTCTATCAGAAGCCATGAGCGATGTGGAGTCAGGACAAATTTCAAATGTCATCATTGGGATGGGAATCAATTTTTCTTTAAAACAACAGGAATTTCCAAAAGAATTAAGAGGAAAAGCAACCTCTCTATTTCCAGAAAATGAACCCACTATTACACGAAACGAATTGATTGGAGAAATTTGGAATCAATTTTATAACATACTAAATCAGCTACCTGAAGAACGTTTCTTAGAAGAATATCGCCAAAAATCCTTTGTCCTTGGGAAAACTGTTTCATTTACTCAATCAGGCATTGAATATGAAGGGACTGCAGTTGCCATCAATGATCATGGTGAATTAGTTGTCCAACTTCCCGACAACTCAGAAAAGATCCTTTCTTCTGGTGAAATCAGCTTAAGTAGTATAAATCCAGCGACTTAGTAGCCAAATTAGAACAATATGAGTGTGGGACAAAAGTAAAAATCACTTTTGTTTTACACCCGAAATGTGAATAATCGGTGGAAGCCACGAAAAGAAGCAAGAAGTACCTGAGTTTTAGCCATTCACTAGCTCAAATAGTCCCGTCTTAATAGATGCTGATGTTACTTCGTGCTTCCTCACCAAGATAATTTCAGTTTTGTGAATTTTCTCCGCAAATAGGTAACTACTCACCCATCTACACATTGACTGATAAAGCTTTCGCCGATGCATCAAGAATACCAACAATTTTTGCTGATATTGCTGGTATTTTATTGGTTGTGCTATTTCTTTTCATCAAAAACAAAACAGAAGGAAGCAGAATCGTTGTTGGTTACTGCTTCCTTCTGTTTTATTTATATTTTTTCTGAAATAATTGTTAGTAGTAAACCTAATAAATAACTTCCGTTAAATGCCATCAAGTTTTTTATCGAATAACCAAAGCTTTTAGGATGTGGCAATTCTTTTTTGAACAGCTGAAGATTTTTCCAAACAACTGGAAGTGATAAAAATACTGTTAAAATCGGCCAACGATATACGCCAAATGGTAGTCCAATCACTATAACAGCATAACAAGCCAACATTAGTAATTGAAACAAAACTACACCTTGTTTTCGGCCAATATAGTAAACCAGCGTATACCGATGATTCTCAATATCTGTATCCAAATCTCTCAAATTATTCGCCAACATAATATTCGCAATCGTAAATACCATCGGCAATGACGCCCAAATAATTGCAAATACTGCCCACAAACTCCCATTCAAGGCAAATGTTCCACGACTCCAATCAAGAAATAGGTAAAACGGACGATTATCTTGAACATTTAAATAAATCGTCATCGCAAAAATCCCCAGCCCCATAGTAAACCCGCTGAACACTTCACCTAAAGGCATCCGCGACAATGGGATTGGACCAAACGTGTAAAAAATACCAATAAAGCAACACACGCCGCCCATCACCAAAAATAACCAACCAGTTTTAATTGTTAGAAAAATACCGATCAAAGCAGAAAAAGTAACCATTCCAAAGATCATATTTCTCACTAAGACTGGAGAAATTTCTGAACTACCGATAATATTCTCTTCGTATTTATAGACTTCAGACTTTGCTTTCTTAAAATCCATATAATTGTTGATCGCTGTTGTCGCCATATCGAAAACGACCATCCCTATGAAAAACAGTACAGTATAGCCTACTTGAAATTCATGAAAATAAGCAATAGAAAATAATACCCCAACTGCAAAAGGAACCAGACTCGCCAATTTTGTCTGAATTTCCACAACTTGCAAAAACACTTTCAACGTCATATCCGTTCTCCTTATTTCAAGTCTTTACGATCACCCATGGTATAACCTGAATCTTTTCCTAACTCAAAAACTTTTTCAATATCTTTACTTACAAATACTTCATCTTCTTTTGTAACAAAAATCACATCAACATCTTTCAAGCCTTCAGCATACTCCAAGCCTTTTTTGACGCCCATTGAAAATACGGCAGTTGAAAGTCCATCACCATCGATCGATTCATTTGTGATGACAGTTACCCCCGCGATATCATTATCAAAAGGATAGCCTGTTTTAGGATCAAATAGGTGATGATAGTTTTTACCATCTACTTCTAAAAAGCGTTCATAGATTCCAGAAGTAACTAAAGTTTTGTTACTTTCTTGAATAGTTCCAATTACTGTATTGCGTGCTTTATTAGGATCTTGGATGCCAACATTCCAGTCCATATCTTTACCTCGAGGGCTGTGACCAAGTACATAAACATTTCCGCCTAAGTCAACGATTGCTGTTGTCACGCCATTATCTTTTAACACTTTAACGACTTCATCAGTGATAAATCCTTTAGCGATCGCACCTAAATCCAGTTGCATACCTTTTTCTTCAAGATAGACCGTTTTATCTTCATCATTTAATTTTACTTTGTGATAATCCACTAATTTTAATGCTTGATCGATCTCTTCTTGGGAAGGTTTACGAGCATCATCAAAACCAATATGCCATAATTGTGTGATTGGTCCAATCGCCATGTCAAAACCGCCAGAAGAATCTTCACTATATTCATATGCTCGTTTTAATAATGGATAAATATCATCAGAAACTTTTACCGGTTTGATGCCAGCTTGTTCATTGATTGCATCTATTTCTGAGCCTTTTTCATTTACAGTGATCTTATCGCCTAATTCTTTCACTCGATCAAACGCTTTTTTCAAGACATCTTCCTTACCATCGTCATAAATTCTTACTTGTACATACGTCCCTAGAAGTGATTGTTGATCTGAATAAGGTTCTTTGTTGATTTTTGATTCCTCAGTTTTTGAATTGCATCCTGCTAGAATGACTAAAAATAATGCTGCTATTAAAATGATCAGTGATTTTTTGTTTTTCATTGTATCCCTCTTTCTAAATAGAAAATTGTCTTGTTTATAGTAGCGCTTTTTTTCGTGAATGGGAAGGATTTTCTATCTGCTATTTATGTATTTTGATAAAAATAAAAGCAGAATTCAGAGTAATACCTGAATTCTGCCACATATATACTTTTTAGTTCATTTGTGTAAAAAATTATTTTTTCATTACAATGTTGTCTACAACGATTTCGTTTGTATCGCCTTTTTCAGCAGCGTTCACTAATTGTTCTGCGTAGATTACGAATGAATGAGAACTGTGAGTTGCGCCAGTTACTACTTCTACGTTTGCAGCTGAACCGTCTTTTTCGTTCATTGCTTTAACTAATTCTTCGTTCAACGTTTTGATGTATTCAGCCGGACCTACGCCTGATTTGTCTTTCATGTTTTTGTTGTAGTCAGCGTCATCTTTTTTAGATTTGCCTTCGTCATTAACGTTATCGTAGTTAGATTCAGTTACTTTACCATCTTTAACAACGATTGAAAATTCAGTGTGGTAGCCGTTTGAATTATTTTTTTCTTTCAATGAATACGTACCGTCTTTTAGGTCAGCTCCATTGTCGATTTCGATTGTTTTAGTATTACCAACTTGAGCTGCTTGAACTAATTGTTGTGCATAGTTTTGGAATGATTCACTTGAGTGAGTCGCACCAGTTACTACTTCTACACCATCAGCGCTTTGAGCTTTAACAAAAGAATCGTTTAATTCTTTGATGTATTCAGCAGGGCCTACGCCTGATTTGTCTTTCATATTTTTGTTGTAGTCAGCGTCATCTTTTTTAGATTTGCCATCAGCGTTGATATTATCATAGTTAGATTCAGTTATTTTGCCGTCTTTAACAGTCATTTCAAATGTTGCACGGTAACCGTTAGATTCATTTTTTTCTTCTAATTTATAAGTACCATCTTGTAAATCTGCACCAGCTTCTTTTTCTGTTGCTTTAGAAGATTCAGCTGTTTTTGATGTTGCAGTACTTGAGTCAGATGATTTTGCTGTGTCTTTCTTTTGATCTGATCCGCATGCTGCTAATAAAAGAGATGAAAGTGCGATAGCTGTGAAGCCCTTTACAATTTTGTTCATTTTCATTTTTGTTCACCTTTTCCTTTTCTTAAACATTCACAATTTTTTGTTTGTGATATAATTTACATTCTATAGAAAATTACAATTATGTCAATTAAAGTTATAAAAGAAAGACAAAAATTTACCTGTTTTTCACGACTTTTTAATAAAAAAAATTTATTTCCTATAATTAAGAATTGTTATTAGACAAAACCTAAAAATGGCTATATAATGAATTCGATTGTGTAATTATTATCATTTTTTATTTCATTTATTTTAAGGAGCGGATTATCAATGACAAAGCAAAAAATTGTCGTTGTGGGAGCTGGTTATGCTGGAGTTTCAGCTACTAAATTTTTAGCAAAAAAATTGAAAAAAGATTCTGACGTTGAAATTACTTTAATTGATCGTCATTCTTACCACACCATGATGACTGAGCTGCACGAAGTAGCTGGAGGACGTGTTGAACCTTCTGCGATCCAATACGACTTGCAACGTTTATTCTCACGTAAAAAGAACGTTACTCTTGTAACAGACACTGTAACTGGTATCGATAAAGACAAAAAAGTCGTTCAAACGAAGTTAGGTTCTTATGAATTTGACCAATTGATCATCGGTATGGGTGGCGAGCCAAATGACTTTGGTACTCCTGGAGTTAAAGAACATGGATTTACGCTATGGTCTTTTGAAAACTCTTTGAAAATTCGTGAACATATCTTGGAAACAGTTGAAAAAGCAGCAATCGAACCAGATCCAGAAGTTCGTAAAGCAATGCTTACATTTGTTGTCTGTGGTTCAGGATTTACTGGTATCGAAATGGTCGGCGAACTAATCGACTGGAAAGATCGTCTTGCAAAAGAATTTAAACTTGATCCTAATGAATTTACATTGATGGTCGTTGAAGCAATGCCGACAATCTTAAACATGCTTTCTCGTAATGATGCAGCAAAAGCTGAACGTTACTTAGAGAAGAAAAATGTGAAATTGTTGCTTAATGCACCAATCGTTGAAGTCGCTGCAGATCACATCAAATTAAAAGATGGTTCGACAGTTCCAACACATACATTGATCTGGACTGCTGGTGTTAAAGCAACTTCTGATGCTGCGGACTTCGGTTTAGAATCAGCTCGTGGAAATCGTTTGATTGCAAACGAATTTATGCAAGCCAAAGGATATGAAGACAAAAATATTTATATCGTTGGTGACTTGGTGTATTACGAAGAATTTCCTGAAACACCAACTCCACAAATCGTTCAAGCTGCTGAACAAACTGGTCACACAGCCGCTGCTAATATCGTAGCTGACATCAAAGGTGGCGAAAAACACAAATTCAAAGGAAATTATCAAGGATTCATGGTTTCTGTCGGCTCTAAATGGGGTGTGGCAAACTTATTTGATAAAATTCACCTTAGCGGTTTCTTAGCAATTATCATGAAACACATCGTTAACTTGAAATATTTCTTTGATATCCGTTCTGGTTATTACATGTTCCAATATATTATGCACGAATTCTTCCATATTAAAGACGACCGCAACGTAACACGCGGACATTCTTCTCGTTATGGTAATGTTTTATGGAGTGTTCCATTACGTGTATTCTATGGTATGGTTTGGCTAGTTGAATCTATGAAGAAAATTGTCGGAACTGGCGATTACTTAAAACCAAGTACTTGGTTTGGTGATGGTTCATGGTTTACGGATAAAGTTGCGTTCCCATTCCCTTGGTTACAAGAACAAGTAACGACTGGTGCATCTGCAGCAGGTGGTGGTGCTGAGGCAACTGAAACAACAGCGAAAGCTGCTCAATTTGGTTTGAGCTATGCATATGGAGAAGAACCAATGCAAGTATTCGATCACATGCCTAAATGGTTTGAAAGTGTGATGAAATTCATGATGCCAAACCAAGAAGTTGCTTTATTCATGCAAAAATTCATGACGATTGTTGAGGTCTTGATCGCTTTAGCATTGATTGCTGGATTATTCACTTGGTTAAGTAGTGCTGCAACAATTGGTTTAACCATTGCATTCTGTCTTTCAGGTATGTTCTATTGGGTAAACATTTGGTTTATCTTTGTAGCCTTTGCTTTAATGAATGGTTCTGGACGCGCGCTTGGTTTAGACCGTTGGGTTATCCCTTGGTTACAACGTACACTAGGCAAATGGTGGTACGGAACACCTAAGTCCAGATACAGCAGTAAATAATTACTTTTTATAGTAAAAATCTAAGAGAGTTCTAGGTTTGCTCCTAGAACTTTCTTTTCTCATTATGATAGAATATAAGAAAATAAAAACTATAAGGGAGAGGAAAGAAGTGAATTTTAAAGAATTTATTCAAAAAAGTTACTTACGTCCTTGGGATATTGTTATTATTTTACTTTTAACAATCAGTTCTTTCTTGCCTCTTGTTGTTTTTGGCATCCAAAACACAGCTCAAGATGATGCTACCAAACAAGCAGTACTAAAAGTGGACGGCGAAGTGATTAAAGTTTTTGATCTAAAAGAAGACGGTCCCACTTATACCTATAAATACGAAGCAGCTGATGGTGATTATAACTTGATTGAAGTCAGCGGTGATAGAATTCGCATGGTTGAAACAAACTGCGGAGATCAAATTTGCGTACAACGAGGCTGGATATCTAAAGCAGGAGAAACACCTATTGCCTGCTTACCCCATAATTTATTCATCACTGTTGAAGCTTCTGATGGGAGTGAAGATGGCAGTCTGATTTATTAAATACTGTCAGTATATTATGAGTAAATTACAAAAAAATATTTATATTTCTATGTTAGTTGCCCAAGGTGTCATCATTGGCCTGATTGAAAATATGATTCCCTATCCTTTTGCTTTTGCCCCAGGTGCTAAGCTCGGGTTAGCCAATTTAATTACAATCATCGCTATTTTTACAATGCGAAAAAGAGATAGTTTCTTTTTAGTTTGCATGCGGCTCATTCTAACAACCTTGCTTGGTGGAACGATTTCTACGTTCTTTTACAGTGCTAGCGGAGCCTTACTTAGTTACTTGGGGATGCTGCTCATTATGCAGCTAGGTCCAAAACGTGTCAGTATTATCGGCATTAGTGCAGCTGGTGGATTTTTACACAATGTTGGACAACTCTTGACCACTTGTTTCTTTGCTCAATCGTGGGCACCTATGCTTTATCTGCCATTTCTCTCATTTATCGGCTTGTTATCCGGGATTGCAATCGGGATCGCAGCCAATTATTTACTGCGCCACGTTCAAACCTTGCGACAATTTCAATTAAATTACGAATCAACAACTAAACATAAATGGAGCCAATACTTCCAATAATATTTTAGTCTGACTGAGTACAATCAAAGGGGTCATCTTATGAACATTCATCCTATGTGGAAAACATATCCTGAACTAGCTAAGGAATTAAACAATACTTTAACGTTAATGGAAAATAGTGTTAATCTAAAAAATAAAGAGGTCGAAGATGCAGTCATGTCTATGATTCACTCTGGCGGCAAACTACTTCGACCTGCTTATCAGCTTTTATTTTCTCAATTTGGGGAAAATAGAGAACCCAAAAAAGCTGTTGCTTTAGCTGCTGCTATTGAATTACTGCATACCGCAACATTGATCCATGATGATATTGTAGACGATGCAGATATCAGACGTGGCTTGCCAACTATTCGTTCTCAATTTGGCAATAGTACGGCCGTTTACGCTGGCGATTATTTATTTGTCAGCTGTTTCAAATTATTAGCTGACTACTCTTCAACTTTAAAAAGTATCCAGTTAAATTCCAGAAGTATGGAAAAAATATTGAGCGGTGAGTTAGGCCAAATGGATAATCGTTATAACCTTGATATGAGCATCGATCAATATATTGAAAACATTTCTGGGAAGACAGCTGAACTTTTTTCACTAAGTTGCTTCGTAGGGGCTTATGAAAGCGGGACTTCGGAACGATTTGCTAAAAATTGTGGGAAAATCGGTGAAAATATTGGCATTGCATTTCAGATTATTGATGACATTTTAGACTATACCCAAAGTCCTGAGCAAATTGGGAAACCTGTGTTAGAGGATGTCCGTCAAGGAATTTATTCTTTACCGCTTTTATACGCTCTTGAAGAAGGACGAGAAACGCTACTTCCTTATTTAGAAAAAGGCGAAGCTCTGACTGATGTTGAAACCAATAAAATTTATGAATATGTCCATTCATTTGGTGGTGTTGCTAAAGCTCAAACACTTGCAGAAAAATATACACAACAGGCATTAAAAGTCATTCGGAAATTGCCTGAAACTGCACCAGAAGCAAAAGAACAACTCCTAGAGATTACTGAAATTATTCTTCAAAGAACGAACTAAACATCTTAAACTGTTTAACCCCATCGAATAAAAGAGCGACTGCATGGAAAAATAATTTCCATGCAGTCGCTCTTTTATTCGATAAAGTTGTTTTTCCACCATTTATTCTAATTTAATCTATTTATCAATCTTAAACATCTTTTTGCTTATCTCATCGTCACAAATTCTTCGGAACCTGTCGGATGAATTGCTACTGTATTGTCAAAATCTTTTTTGGTAGCTCCCATTTTTATTGCAACCGCAAAACCTTGTAGCATTTCATCTACTCCAAGACCAATACCATGCAGCCCAACGATTTTTTCCTCTTCACCAACACAAACTAGTTTCATATCGCATTTTTGACGATATTCTCCAAGTGCAAAATACATTGGTGTAAAAGTTGATTGATAGATTTTAATATTCTCATCGCCATATTTTTCTTCTGCTTCTTTTTCAGTTAAGCCAACGGTGGCAATGGTAGGATGAGTAAAGACAACGGTTGGAATTGTTTCATAGTCTAAATACTCATTTTCTTTTCCGTTAAATAAACGTTCTGACAGTCTTCTACCTGCGGCAATTGCCACTGGCGTTAAATCGATTTTACCAATTACATCACCAACAGCATAAATACCCGATTGCGTAGTATTTTGGAATTTATCCACTTTTACATAACCTTGATCGGTTAGCTCAACATGCGTATTTTCTAATCCTAGAGTATCTGTATTGGGTTGGCGTCCAGTACCAAAAACAATACTGTCAGCCGTTATTTTAGTGCCATTTTCAAAAGTGATCATCAACTCTCCAGATTCAAACTTCTCAATCGAACGAGGCGTTGAATGAGGATAAATATGCATGCCATCTTGAACATAATGCTCCACTACTTTTTCAGATAGCATTTCATCAAAGTCACGTAATGGACGCTCTTTTCTAAATGCCCAATGAGTTTCAGCACCTAACCCGTTAATTGTTCCGGCAAGTTCAGCAGCTATGTAACCCGCTCCAACAAATACAACTCGTTTTGGCAGCTCTTCTAAAGCAAAAAAACCATTAGAATCTATCGCATACTCTTCACCTGGAATCCCCAATTTTTTAGGTCGTCCACCAGTCGCAATCAAAATATTGGGCGCCGTGTAACTTTCGCCTCCAGCTTGAACGGTATGATTGTCAACAAACGTTGCGTATTCCGCTAAAACCTCTACGTTGTTACTATCTAGTCCACGGTGATACGCTGCATGTAAATTCTCAATATAAGCCTCACGATTTTGAACGAGTTTTTTAAAGCTAAAGGATTTTACTTCTACATCCATTCCATATCCTGCTGTATCTCGTTTTATCATTTCCATCATTGAACTTGCTTGCCACATTACTTTTTTAGGGACACAACCAACATTGACACATGTTCCACCGATATCTGCGGCTTCAATCAATAAAACCTTAGCGCCATGCATCCCTGCACGGTTAGCAGACGCAATTCCACCGCTGCCACCGCCAATTACGATATAATCATATTGTTTTGTCATTGTTCACTTATCCTTTCTGCAATGAAAGGGACAAGCTGTAATAGCCAATCCCTCACTTAAATTATTTATTTCTTCTTACGAATCATATCACCAACTGCTACAGGTTCTACAACCGGCATCGTTAAAATCATCATTGGGTTTGGTGCCCGATCGATCGACTCGTCCTCTTCATTATACATAACTTCTACCGTTTGATGGAAGTGATTGAACCCAGGACCATAAAATTCAATTTCATCTCCGACACTGAAATGGTTTCTCTGACGAATCGTTGCAACTTTTGTCTCAGCATCATACGCCATGACTTCTCCAATAAATTTATATTGAGGAATCTTGCGGCGTTCTCCGAATAATTGTTCTTCATCAGTCGGTACATGATAATAAAAACCAGTTGAAAGTTCTCTTTGAGCAACTTTCCAAAGCTCATCGATCCATTCTTGTTTACATTCATAGTTTTCCGGATCTTCCATATAAGTATCCACTGCTTTTTTATACACATTCGCTACAGTCGATACATAGTGGATTGATTTCATACGGCCTTCAATTTTAAAACTATCCACACCATTTTGAATCAGCTCAGGAATATGTTGAATCATGGCCATATCCACCGCACTCATTGAAAATTCTTCTTCCACTTCACCTTTATCAGTTAAACTTGTACGTTCGGCACCAAAGGGCATGTCATAAAGCTCATATTTCCAACGACAAGATTGAGAACATCCGCCACGGTTCGCATCCCGCATTGACATGTGATTAGACAACGTACATCTACCAGAATACGAAATGCACATTGCACCATGAATAAACGCTTCGATTTCCACATCTGTATTTTTACGAATTTCTGCTACTTCATCCATTGACACTTCACGTGCTAAAACCACACGTTCTAATCCTTCGTTTTTCCAAAATTCTAATGTTTCATAATTTGTAGCCGAAGCTTGAGTAGATAAATGAATTGGCAATCCAGGAGCTTCTGTTGCACAAATTTCAATCAATGCCGGATCAGAGACGATTACTGCGGAAATACCAACGTCACGAATTTCTCTGAAAAAATCCCCTGCTCCTTCTTGATTTCCTTCATGAGTGACCATATTTGCTGCCACATAAACTTTTGCTCCATGTTCGTTGGCGAAAGCTACCCCTTCAATCATATCTTCTTTTGTGAAATTTCCCGCACGACTGCGTAATCCATAAGCATTTCCGCCAATGTATACCGCATCTGCGCCATAGTGAATGGCTGTTTTTAGTTTTTCTAGCGTCCCTGCCGGTGCTAAGACCTCGGGACGCTTCAGTGTTCGTTCGTTTGTCATGTGTTTTTTCTCCTTATTTTATCTCGTCTGGATCTAAGTCAAAGAATCCGATATCTAAGCCGCGATGCTCTGGATGAAGTGTCTCTACTTCTTCCATTACTTTTTGAGCTTGGTCACTCGACCAGACCCCTGATTCTAGTTTTTCTTTAGATTCTACAAACAATTTAGCTACTTTCACAAAATTTTCTCCTGGTGCATAAATACCGTCAAGTTTCCACTTTGTGTAATTGTGCTCATGAAGTTTGTCTAGTTCGCTGATTAAATTTACATCATTGTCCGCAAATATATGAGTGCCATGGCTATCTTCATAAATCGAATAGTGTGTTTCTTCTTTTTTAGGTTCCGATATAAACAAGCCTCGTTCTTTGCTGGCAGACTCATCATTTTTAGTAAAATTATAGTAATTTTGCAACAATGGACGTTTAGACTGATGGATACATGTTGCACCGTACACAAGGATTTCCGCTGGAACCATCAAATTGTCCTTCATTGCTATCATTTCTTCAAAAGGAACTTCACGTGCCAATACCGCGCCGATTGCGCCACGTTTCGCCCAAAAATTGATTTGTCTTGAGCTTGTCACTAGAGTTTCTCCATCATAAATGTACGGAATTTCGATCTTGTCACGCTGTAGTACGAACACGACCCCAGGATCCCCAATCGTTACTTGATCTACTTTGATTTCTTGTAAAAAGGCTAAATACTCTGGAATCTTCTTCATTTTTTCTGGATGCATAATCCCATTTAACGCAACAGTTACTTTTTTACCAGCACCATGCGCTTTTTCTGTAATAAATTTCTGTTCCTCTCGAGAAAATGACGTCGGTAAGCGTAACCCAAACATTTCTTCTCCAATGTATAAAGTGTCTACCCCTACTGCTAGTAACGCCTCTGCTTGTTCGATAGACTCAGCAGTCGCAATAAGTTCAATCATTTTACATCCTCCTTTAAAAGCTGAATGAGCTAGTTCAAAAGCTTATCTTTTCCATAGTCTTCTAACAACTGTTTTATAGTAGCATAGGTTCACAAACTTTCCAATAGCTTCTCTTTATTTTAACGCTCATTTTTCACAAAACAACTGATGTAAACTTACTTTTCTTTAAGAAAAAAAGCTGTACAAAACAGATTCGTTTTGCACAGCGAATTATTGGTTTTAGACTTAAATTGTTTGTAATACTTGCTCTGGCTTGGGCGATTTAACATTTAATGTAATTTTTCCTTTACTTGCACCAATCGTCACCTTATCACCTAGATGAATCTGACCAGAAAGTAATGCTTCACTTAGACGATCTTCCACTTCTTTTTGTAAAGCTCTGCGAATAGGTCGTGCTCCATATTCAGGATCAAAACCTACCTTTCCAATCACTTCAATTGCTGCTGCTGTGATTTTTACATTAACATCTTGCTCCCTTAAACGCTGAATGATCGATTTACTCATGATTTTTACGATTTCGTGAATTTCTTCCTGATCCAACGAGCGGAAGACAACAGTTTCATCTACACGATTCAAAAACTCTGGACGGAAGGCCTTTTTTAACTCTTCCATGATTCGTTTTTGCATCGCTCCGTAGTCCTTCGTTAAATCCTGCACATTGAATCCAACATTTTTCTCGTCACGAATCGCAGTCGCGCCAATATTTGACGTCATAATCAAAATTGTATTTCTAAAATCGACTTTCCGACCTTTAGAATCTGTTAAATGTCCATCGTCTAACACTTGTAAAAGTATATTGAATACATCTGGATGAGCTTTTTCAACTTCATCTAGCAAAATAACAGAATACGGTTTTTGGCGAATTTTTTCAGTTAACTGTCCACCTTCTTCATAGCCAACATAGCCTGGAGGAGAACCAATTAAACGACTAGTACTATATTTTTCCATAAATTCAGACATATCAACTCGAACAAGCGCGTCTTCACTACCAAACATCGTTTCAGCTAATGCCTTGGCAAGCTCCGTTTTACCCACACCAGTTGGTCCTAAAAACATAAATGAACCGATTGGTCTATTAGGATCTTTTAAACCACTACGAGCTCTGCGAATCGCACGTGAAACAGCTTGAACCGCTTCATCTTGACCAACCACACGGTGATGTAATATGCTTTCCAATTCAAGCAACCGTTCACTTTCTTTTTTCTCCAATTGCTGTAAAGGTACACCTGTCCATTGTGAAACGACATTAGCCACATCTTCTTCCGTGACACGATTAGCATAACCAGATGCTTCTTTTTGTTCCAATAGTAGAATATTCTCTAATTTGCGTGCCAATTTTTTTTCTTTTTGACGCAACCTAGCTGCACTTTCAAATGACTGAGAATGGATTGCTTCTTCTTTTTCTTGTGTCAAACGCATGATTTCTAAACGTAAATTATTGATTTCAGAAGGCTCGTCCGCCAAATCCAAACGAACTTTAGCTGAAGACTCATCCATTAAATCAATAGCTTTATCTGGCAACTGACGAGAATTAATATAGCGTACAGACAACTGAACCGCTGCATGCAACGCATCATCCGTGATCTCTACACCATGATGCTCCTCATAACGAGAGCGTAAACCTTTTAAAATCTCTTCAGCTTCTTCTGGTGTTGGTTCATCCACTTGTACACGAGCGAAGCGTCGTTCTAGTGCTGAATCTTTTTCGATATATTTTTGATACTCATCTAGTGTGGTAGCTCCAATTGTTTGTAATTCACCTCTTGCTAATGCCGGTTTTAAAATATTGGAGGCATCGATCGCTCCTTCAGCACCACCAGCACCAATCAACGTATGCAATTCGTCGATAAATAAAATTACTTCGCCATCTTGATAAATCTCATCAATAACTTTCTTTAATCGATCTTCAAATTCACCACGATACTTAGTACCAGCAACTAACGCTCCCATATCCAACATCATCAAGCGTTTCTCCTGCATGTCTTCTGGCACTTCACCATTCACGATTTTTTGTGCCAAACCTTCAGCGATTGCAGTCTTACCAACGCCAGGTTCGCCAACTAAAACAGGATTATTTTTAGTACGGCGACTTAGAATTTGAATTAAACGTCTAACTTCTTGTGAACGCCCAACCACAGGATCAAGATTATTTTCACGCGCTAATTTTGTCAAATCACGTGCTAACGAATCTAATGTTGGTGTCCCTTTAGGCGCTGCTTTTTGTGCTTGATTATTTCTGCGACGACCTACATTTCCGCTCATTTGTGGATCGGTAATTCCAATTTTTTTCATCAGTAGCTGACGCATTTTGGACAAACTTAAACCTAAATTCAATAAAATACGTGAAGCCAATATATCTTCATCTCTTAATAATCCTAATAAAATATGTTCCGTTCCAATATTAGGTGCTCCTAAGCGTTTTGCTTCATCACCTGCATAGGCAAAAATTTGTTTTGCACGAGGAGAGTAGGGTAAATAAGCACCTTTAGGATAGCTTTTTACTGTTCCATACCCCGTTAAGTGCTCGATTTCTTCACGAATATCATTTTTATCTGCATCTAACTGGCGTAACGATTTCCCCGCGATTCCATTTGGTTCTAAAACTAATGCCAACAACAAATGTTCTGAACCAACAGATTGATGCCTAAAATATTTTGCCTCTTCTTGCGCAATAGCTAATACTGCCTTGGCACTCTCTGTAAATAATTCATCCATATTCTCATTCCTCCTCATAGCTCAAACGTTCTAAAAATGAATGCATCAGTTGAGCACGTAAATAATCTTCGTTCGATCCTGCTTTACCTAAAACTTGTTTTCCAAGAACAGACAACATCAAATTTCCTTCTCTTTTCGTGATTACTTCTTCTTCGTACAACTTTTGTATAAAAATCAACGCATCTTTTTCCGAAAGTTCATTTCCCGTAAATTTGGCAATTTGCTTTAATAATTGATCACTATCAGAAATTTGTACCTTGGCGATTCGAATATACCCTCCACCGCCACGTTTACTTTCAACAGAATAGCCACGCTGAATCGTAAAACGTGTATTGATGACATAATTAATCTGGGAAGGAACACAATTGAATAAATGAGCCATTTCAGCTCTGCGAATCTCAATCTTACTGCTTTCTTCAAGAATCTTCTTTAAATATGCTTCTATTAAATCCGAAGTATTTTGATTACTCATCACACTCATCCTTTTCCCTTGACTAATACTGACCTTAATTATACATAATTTTAAGGGTTTAATAAAGGAGAATGCCTAACATGATAAGAAAAAGTAAATATAAATAAGTATTTATTTGTTTACGTTAGAACAAAAAAGAACAGAGAAATTACTCTGTTCTTTAAATCGGGAAGACAGGATTCGAACCTGCGACCCCTTGGTCCCAAACCAAGTGCTCTACCAAGCTGAGCTACTTCCCGTAGCTATAATAATAAAAAAAGACTAAACGCTTAAAAGGAACTAAGACTCATTACCTTCTAATCCGCAGTCAAACCTTTCAACTATGCACCCAAAGGGAGTCGAACCCCTAACCTTTTGATTCGTAGTCAAACACTCTATCCAGTTGAGCTATGGGTGCTTAAAACTTTATGCTTTCCAACATTCATAATGTGTCAAAGCAATGCCGAGGACCGGAATCGAACCGGTACGGTGATCACTCACCGCAGGATTTTAAGTCCTGTGCGTCTGCCAGTTCCGCCACCCCGGCGAACAAGCTAAGCGGAAAACGGGGTTCGAACCCGCGACCCCCACCTTGGCAAGGTGGTGCTCTACCACTGAGCTATTTCCGCAATTTGGATGCCGGCTAAAGGATTTGAACCCTCGACCCTCTGATTACAAATCAGATGCTCTACCAACTGAGCTAAGCCGGCGTATTCGCCAAGTATTATACGAGACTAAAAATGCGGGTGAAGGGACTTGAACCCCCACGCCGTAAGGCGCTAGATCCTAAATCTAGTGCGTCTGCCAATTCCGCCACACCCGCAAAATATTTCTATGAGCCGTGCAGGGTTCGAACCTGCGACCCTCTGATTAAAAGTCAGATGCTCTACCAACTGAGCTAACGGCTCAAAAAATGGAGGTTGACGGGATCGAACCGCCGACCCCCTGCTTGTAAGGCAGGTGCTCTCCCAGCTGAGCTAAACCTCCAAGACAACACT
>NZ_KE136474.1 GCF_000407145.1 Enterococcus caccae ATCC BAA-1240 | reverse complement strand
CGTTACCTCACCAACTAGCTAATGCACCGCGGGTCCATCCATCAGTGACACCCGAAAGCGTCTTTCAAATCAACACCATGCGGTGTCGACTATTATGCGGTATTAGCACCTGTTTCCAAGTGTTATCCCCCTCTGATGGGTAGGTTACCCACGTGTTACTCACCCGTCCGCCACTCCTCTTTTCAAACGAGTGCAAGCACTCGGTAGAAAAGAAGCGTTCGACTTGCATGTATTAGGCACGCCGCCAGCGTTCGTCCTGAGCCAGGATCAAACTCTCATAATAAAAGTTGAACACAATCTTGCGATTGTTAAGCTCATTTGTTTGCTAGCATATTGCTTCGCTTTGTTAAAAATTGTTGTTTGTTTTTACCGTTGTAAAAACAACCTACACATTTGGTTCGTCTTACTTTGTTCAGTTTTCAAAGGTCTACTGTGTTACCTCGCAGCAACTTTTATATCATATCAAATCTTCGATTTGATGTCAACACTTTTTTAAAAAAGTTTCAAAGTTTTTTCTGCTTGATGTTATCGAATGTTTCGCGACAACTTCATTAGTTTATCAGGTTGTTTGTTATTTGTCAACAACTTTCTTCCTGATTTTTCAAGTTTTTTTCAAACTTGATTGTTATTCTATTTTCGCTTAGCTGTCTTTTGTTTCTTATGACAACTTCACTAGTTTATCAGGTTAGTCATTGTTTGTCAACAAGTTTTTCACCTGATTTCCAAAGTTTTTTCAACTGTTGGATTGTTATATTATTCTGATCGTTTGGCGTGTTGCTTCAGTGCCTTGCGACAAGATATAATATACCAAGATTATGCGCTTAGGTCAACTAAAATTTGCACTTTTTTTAAAGTTTTTTTCGTTACCGATTGTTTTATTACTTTTGTTCTTTATTGTTCGTTTTTGACTCTAAAAACGATCTTTTTTAGCCTATTTCTTAATTTTTAGTAACATATTCTAAATTTCCCGTAACTTCTCCTTGTTTTTATCATTTTTTCTATTTTTTTGTTAGAATGAAGAGGAAGAATTCTACTATATATATGGAGGAAATGAATGATATGAAAATTTTAGTTGCTGATGATGATAAAGAAATCGTGGAACTGCTGAGTATTTATATTCATAATGAAGGCTATGAAGTGGTAAAAGCCTATGATGGAAAAGAGGCTTTATCTAAGATTCGGACAATCTCAGATATCGACTTGCTTATTCTAGACATCATGATGCCCATCATGGATGGTATGCAGGTGGTAAAAGAATTACGAAAAGAATCTCAAATTCCAATTATTATGCTAACGGCTAAAACAACCGATATGGATAAAATTAAAGGATTAGTTGCTGGTGCAGATGATTATGTTACAAAACCATTTAACCCATTGGAAGTTATGGCTCGTGTTAAGTCTATTTTGAGACGTAGTCAAATGCAACAAAAAGCTGATGAACCTGATGTACTTGAAACTGGATCATTGATCATCAACAAAGATTCTCATGAAGTGAAGACAGTTGATGGTACAGAAATTCAATTAACTGCATTAGAATTTGGGATTTTATACCTATTAGCAAGTCACCCCAATCGCGTTTTTAGTGCTGATGAAATTTTTGAACGTGTGTGGCAGCAAGAAAGCATCGTTTCTGCAAAGACCGTCATGGTTCACGTTAGTCATTTAAGAGATAAGATAGAAGAAGCAACTGGTGGTGAAAAAGTCATTCAAACAGTTTGGGGAGTTGGATATAAGATCGATGCTCGTTAGACAAAAGAAGATCGAAAAGCAAAAACGAATCACCTTAACATCGAAAGAAATTAGCGAACTACTTGCTGAAGGAATCGTCACGATTATCCTGTTACTTCTATTAAATGTTTCAATTACAGTTATTCTTAGCGGCAGTGAAACATTAAAAGGAATCATCTGGGCGACTAAAGGTGCATTTGCCCAAGAACTAAATACAGATTTATTTTGGAGTTTGAGTAAGTTTGTGATTCCTATTTTCTTTATCGTTGATGTCAGCGTATTGTATTGGCGTTTGATTCGTCGTTATCGTCAAATGCAATTAAGACACATTATCAGCGAATTGCATTTTATCGCTGATGGCAACTATGACCACCGTATTCCTTTTGAGTTGAGTGGTGATTTGGCTAAAGTTGTCACCAGTATCAATGGTTTAGTTGACAGTACTGTTGCTGCTATTGAAGACGAACGCAAAATAGAAAAATCCAAAGATGAACTGATCACTAATGTGAGTCATGATATTAGAACACCTTTAACTTCTATTATTGGCTATTTAGGTTTGATCGAAGATCGACAATTCCATAACCAAGAAGATTTATTGAAATACACCCACACAGCTTACGTCAAAGCAAAACAGATGAAGCTACTCGTTGATGACCTTTTTGAGTATACAAAAGTTCGCCAACCTTCAGTTCCTATCAATTTAATCAGTTTTGATATGGCTCAGCTGATTGAACAACTTGCCGCTGATTTTGAACTTGAAGCAGATAAAAATGGTATGACCATTCAAGTTAATGCGAATCCAGCCTCAATCAAAATGGATGGAGACACAGAAAAACTAGTACGAGTCTTCGATAATCTGTTATCAAATGCACTAAAATACGGTAAAGGTGGTAAAAATATCGTTATTGATGTAGAAAAAGTTGGAACAGAAGCCGTAATCGCTGTGAGAAACGATGGTCCGCCAATACCTAAGAAATCTTTAGATCAATTATTCGATCGTTTTTACCGCGTTGAAGAGTCCCGCTCACAAGAAACTGGCGGAACAGGTCTTGGTCTGGCTATCGCACAAAGTATTATAGCCTTACATGGTGGTTATATCTACGCAACCTCTGATAATCATTGGACATCTTTTATTATCCATTTACCTTTGAAGAGGAATTGATTTACCAAGGTTGACATCCCAACAAAAGTTTTGTATCCTAATGACAAGCAAAGAGAAAAAGTATTTATAGTACTGAATCAAAGAGAGTTTGCGGTGGTGAAAGCAAATATTCAACTATAAAGAAGTCCGTCTCTGTTACTCGCGTTTGATGAAATAAATCAAACCGGCAGCAACCGTTATCTGCAATACAAGGGCAGCATTACGCTGAACTTGGGTGGTACCGCGAAATTCAAGTCATTTCGTCCCAAGAATTTTTTTCTAGGGATGGAGTGGCTTTTTGTTTTGCTACACTATTATTTAGCTACGCGGTCTAGTATTGCTCGGTCGCACCCAGCTAGGTTTTTACTTTGAAACTCACGGAATAAAATGAACCGATGTTAAAAAGTACAAGGTGGAGTGAAGCATTATTACCTAAATATTTAAGGAGGAGTAATTATGTTAGATGTAAAAATGATTCGTCAAAATTTTGACGAAGTACAAGCAAAGTTGAAAACCCGTGGTGTAAAAGAAGAGGTATTAGTAGAGTTTTTACGTTTGGATGAAAGTCGCCGTAATTTATTAGTGAAATCAGAAGAACTGAAAAAGTATCGTAACGATGTTTCAGCTGAAATTGCACAATTAAAACGGAATAAGGAAGACGCTACGGACAAAATCGCTGAAATGAAAGAAGTTGGCGGTAATATTAAAGCAATGGATACTGAAATTGAGGAAATTGACGCGAAACTACAAGAGATTTCTACAACATTACCTAACCTTCCTCATAACTCAGTACCTGTAGGCGCTGACGAAGAAGATAATGTTGAAGTACGTCGTTGGAGTCAGCCTAGACATTTTGCATTCGACCCAAAACCTCATTGGGATGTAGCCGAAGGTTTAGACATTCTGGATTTTGAACGGGGAGCAAAAGTTTCTGGCAGTCGTTTTGTCTACTATAAAGGCTTAGGCGCTCGACTAGAACGAGCATTATACAATTTTATGTTAGATATGCATGTTTATGATCATGGTTACACTGAAATGATGACACCTTATATCGTAAATAGCAATTCTATGTTTGGAACTGGTCAATTCCCTAAATTCAAAGAAGACGTATTTCAATTAGAAGGCACTGATATGACATTGATTCCAACTGCTGAAGTTCCTTTGACAAACTATTACAATAACGAAATTTTAGACGGTAAAGATTTACCTATCTACTTTACAGCCTTGAGCCCATCTTTCCGTTCTGAAGCTGGGAGTGCTGGCCGTGATACAAGAGGATTGATTCGTTTACACCAATTCAATAAAGTAGAAATGGTGAAATTCAGCGATGCAGACCATTCTTATGAAGAATTAGAAAAAATGACAGCTAATGCGGAAGATATTTTACAGAAGTTAAACCTCCCTTATCGAGTTATGTCATTAGCTACAGGAGATATGGGCTTCTCTGCTGCTAAGACGTATGACTTAGAGGTTTGGATTCCAGCCCAAAATGCTTACCGCGAAATCAGCTCTTGCTCAAACTGTGAAGATTTCCAAGCACGTCGTGCGATGATTCGTTACCGAGACGAAAATGATAAAGTTCAATACGCTCACACATTAAACGGCTCTGGTCTAGCTGTTGGTCGAACTGTTGCCGCTATTTTAGAAAATTATCAAAATGAAGATGGAACAGTGACAATTCCTGAAGTTTTGGTTCCTTATATGGGCAATTTAAAACTGATTAAATAATTTTTTTAGATTAATAAAAAAAATTAAATAAATCAAAAGAATCGTTTCCTTAATAAAATGACAGTTGAAAGTCCCTAATAGGCATGATACATTTAGATTACTGTAAATAATCAAATTTATAAATTAGAGGGATCAAACGCTATGGAGAGAAAAAATCACCCACGAGGAACCAGGAACAGCCGTCGCGAAATGAAAAAAAACGTTTTTTCAAAAAAAATAACTTTTATATCAATTTTAACTATTTCTATTATTTTAATTTGCGGTGGTGTTTATGCAACCTATGCAATGCAGCATAAGCCAAAAGAAGCTAGCGAACTTGAAGACAATAGTTATTATGAGCAAAAAGAAGCGGCACTACTAACAAAAATTCGAGAATCTCAAAAACATGAGGAACTCGAAAGTACTGAACAAGAGAAAACAGATGGCCTTATTCAAACACTGACTTATGAACCTATTGCCTCTGACTCAATCCCTCAATTGCTAGCAACAAAGACTGAATTAACAACTTTGATGGCTTCTATTGAAAAAGATAGCCCCAAAGAGACTGCAATCAAACTGGTTGGCCATATAAAAATGCTTAAAATCAATGAAAATGTAGTTGGTTATCAACCTGTAGTTGACATCTATACTTGGAATTACAATGCTGAAGATTGGTATAAAAAGACTGAATTAGGTCAAAATACAGCCTTTATGAATCAAAAAACAAAACAGCCACTAACATTACAAGATATTTTCATGAGTGAATCAAATATTTTAGCAGTTCAGCAAGTCATTGAACAAAAATTACTCTCTGAAAGCCCAGATGGTAATGCTATTATCGACAGTATTCTTAATATGCCTAAGATTTCTTTAGATGGAACTAGTTTTACCTACCACCCTGATGCAATCAGCCTAGGTCTACCAGAAAATCCAACTGGCAAAAAAGAAATCATGTTGGATTACAAAGAGATTGCAGGTTATGTAAATCCAGAGTTCGTTGATCCCGCTAGTATTAAAGAAGTTTTGCCAAAGCCTTTAGACCCGAATAAAAAGTATATTTCACTAACTTTTGATGATGGTCCGAATCCTGAAACAACACCTAGACTTCTAGATATTCTAAAAGAAAAAGGAGTCAAAGCAACCTTCTTTATGTTAGGTCAAAATGTAGTTAAACATGAAGCTCTTGTAAAAAGAGTGGCCGAAGAAGGTCACGAAGTAGCCAGTCACTCTTACTCACACCCTCAATTAACTGGCGTGGATGCACAAAGAGTGAAAGATGAAGTTCAAAAAACAGACAAAGCTATTTATCACGCTATAGGGAAACTTCCTACTGATTTTAGACCACCGTATGGTGCTGTAAACAAAGACGTAGCGAAAATCATCGGAAAACCAATCATTCAATGGTCGGTAGATTCTCAAGATTGGCAAAGTCATAATGCTCAAGCAATCATCAAACGAATTGACGAGACTGCTTATAATGACACAATCGTTTTAATGCATGATATCCATCCTGAAACAGTTGATGCCGTAGCGACTGTGATTGACCGGTTACGAGGAGAAGGCTATGAGATTTTACCCTCTAACGATTTATTAGGAAAAAAGGCTAAGCCTTTGCATATGTATTATGGTTCTAAAGATGAACGTCCTGTGCAATAAATAAAAAAACGCGTATGCCGATTAAGACATACGTGTTTTTTTATTTATTGTTCTACAGAATAGTTAGGTGCTTCTTTGGTAATTTGAACATCATGAGGATGAGATTCTTTCAATCCGTTTCCGCTCATTTGAATAAATTGCGCTTCATCACGTAATTGTTTCAAGTTTGCAGCACCTACATAACCCATACCTGATTTTAGCCCGCCGATCATTTGGAACACAATGTCAGATACGCTACCTTTATAAGCAACACGGCCTTCGATTCCTTCTGGCACTAATTTATTCGCTTCATTGACACTTCCTTGGAAATAACGGTCGCTTGAACCTTTTTCCATTGCGCCTAATGAACCCATACCACGATATGTTTTAAAACGACGACCTTGGTAAATTTCAAATTCACCTGGTGATTCATCTGTACCAGCTAACATGCTACCAAGCATAACTGCATGTCCACCAGCTGCCAAAGCTTTTACGATATCTCCTGAATACTTGATTCCACCATCAGCGATAATCGCTTTTCCATACTTACGAGCAACAGAAGCCGCATCATAGATAGCTGTTAATTGTGGAACACCTACACCTGCAACGACACGCGTTGTACAGATAGAACCAGGTCCGATCCCAACCTTAACAACATCCACGCCTACATCATAAAGTGCTTTAGCTCCCTCTGCTGTTGCAATATTTCCCGCAATCAAAGTAGCTTCTGGGAATGTATCACGAATTTCTTTGATCTTACGGATAACACCTGCACTATGTCCATGAGCCGTATCAATAATGATTGCATCTACGCCTGCTTCCAATAAAGCTTCAGCACGTTCAAATGTGTCACTTGTAACGCCAACAGCGGCGGCGGCTAATAAACGACCATGTTCATCTTTCGCTGCATTAGGAAATTCGATCACTTTTTCAATATCTTTGATTGTAATCAATCCACTTAAGCGATTGTTTTCATCAACGATCGGTAATTTTTCGATTTTATGTTTTTGTAGAATTTTTTCAGCATCCTTTAGAGAAGTCCCAACTGGGGCTGTTACTAAGTTATCTTTTGTCATTACTTCATCGATTTTCATTTGATAATCTGTTACAAAGCGCATATCACGGTTCGTAATAATCCCAACTAATTTACGATTCTCCATCGTTTCTACAATAGGAACTCCACTGATACGATATTTACTCATTAAATTTTCAGCATCTGCTACCAAATTTGTTGGTGTTAAGAAAAATGGATCGATGATCACACCACTTTCAGATCGTTTTACTTTACGAACTTCGTCTGCTTGCTGTGCAATACTCATATTTTTATGAATAACCCCTAAACCGCCTTGACGAGCCATTGAGATTGCCATTTTACTATCTGTTACAGTATCCATGCTGGCACTGATTAGAGGAATATTCAACTTAATATTTTTTGCTAGTTGGATGCTCATATCCACTTCATTAGGCAGTACATGACTTTCTGCCGGAATCAATAAAACATCATCAAACGTAAGACCTTTTTTTACAAATTTAGTTTCCCAGTTAGACATTTTCTAGACCACTCCTCTATTTAATTTTATATAAGAAAATAACAGATAATAAAAGGTAAGTCAACCGCATTTCATTGTTTCCAGAGATTTTCTTTTGGTTTCTCTCAACATGAGTATTTTCTCATTTTTTTGTTATCAAAATAAAAGGATAACTAAGGTTATTTCTTGGATTCCCGCTTAGTAAAACGCAAACTCGCAACTTTCCATATTGCACAAACTAAAAGAGTCATCACAGACAGACCCAATGAAATTTTTTGAGCCCACGTCGTCTGATAAGAAATAGAGACACTACCTTTCTTAGATAACTGAACATCTACTAATCCATTTTGCTTGTTTAGTGATACAGGAATTATTTTGGTGTTGCCATCACTTATTATTTTAGCTTGATAGCCGTAATAGTAGATAAACGGAATAGTAATCGTCGTTTTTATCGTATCCTTTGTGTGATAGTCAAAAGCCACCGAATCAAAGCCCATTTTGATATTTGTAACCTCTACCTTAGAAGCATCATACACAACTTTTCGTTTCTTATTCTTTTTAATAGTAGAATAATCAACTTCTTTTGGTAAATACTCGTGTCCAGCTCCGATATAATAACTATTCGTTTGATCATATGAGTGGTGTGACAAGATACGTTTTCCTTCAGTATCAATACTTTCTTTTTCGTACAACCCAACACCAAGAAAAATAACCAGAACTAAGATGATCTGACTACTTGGAAATTTTTTGAATAATCCTATATCATCATTTGCAATAAGAAACGCTAACACCAAAGTCACGATCGATAAAAAACGCCAGGGAAACTGAATCGTATTAAGCGGCGTATAATCAAAGAGTTGCCAAGGAAAAAGATCCGTCGTCATAAACATAAATAACAAAGCCAGAACGACTAACTCACGATTCGGTGAATTTCGCTTAAAAAGCATCCCTGTGTAGATGACCAAACCAAACAACAGAATCACACCTATATTCGCTGAGGAAGCATGAAATACGCTATTTTTAAAGCTATGGGTTATTAGTTCAATCAAAGAATAGCTTCTATCTGAAATCAACGTCAACGGATTTGACGTTACTTGGAACGTAACATGACTCATCTGTTCAAAAATGGGTACTAAATAAAAAGCTAGTAGCAAAATAGTAACCCCAGCGGCCTTTACTATCGCAACAATGATCTCTTTCTTTAAAAAGTACCTTAGATTTAAAAGAATATACACTCCTATAAAAATACTGACGATTTCCAATGAAATGAAATGAGCTAAACCAATTCCAGTCATAGCTACTGTTAACAATAACCACTTTGTCTCTTTTCCATTTTTTAATAGATATAAACTTGCTAAAACCAATGGGAAAAAGCCCATCGCCAGCAACTCTCCAATAGCTTGGCGATTAAAAAAATCTTGTAACCGATAAATCGATAAGGTATATAATAATGAAAATAAAAAGCTTTTTATTTCTGATAACCTCATATATCTTCCAGATACATACGTTAAAATAAATGTAGCCAAATTTATCCCAATAGAAAAAACAATAAAACTAGTTGCGAGTGAAAAGCCTAATACACGTAAAATTGCTGGAAAATACAGATAGAAATCTGGATAAAATAAACTCGATGCATATCCATATCCTCCGATGAAAAAGTAACTCACCTTCGGCAACAGTATGCCATGTTGCAAAGATGAAGCCAAGCCTTCGATTCGATTTTGATGAAAATGATAGTCATCACCAATCATAATATGACCCTTTTGAAGATAAACACTATATAAAGATAATACACTTAATATAAAAAAAATTAGAATAATCAGTAACTGACTATGTTGTCTGATCCATTCTTTCATTGATCCACCTCTTCATAATGAAAATTAATTGTAAATTTCATTCCTACTCTCTATGGTAGCGTGCTGAGGCTTTTCTTTCAAACATGAACCCTTTTTTAAATTTGTATGTTGATGCATTGGTTGCTATTTAACGACTCTACGGTAGCGAGACCTTCTACTTACTTCATTAATTGAAAAGAAGAGTTCGAAACAAAACTATTTTTCGTTTTGTTTCGAACTCTTCTGCTTTTATTCTTTAACGCGCCAAACTACTGCGCATGTTGTATTTTTTCTTTAACAGATAACGCGTACCTAAAGCAATCCCACCAATAATGATTACGATTACTGGATCTAAGACAGGATTAATGATTGCTGGCAACATTGAGGAGCCTGTAAAAACAGCGAGCCATAGAAACATTGCACCAACTAAGATTGAACCTGTTTTGAACCAACCTGGACGCTTTGATTTATCCACACCCGGGCGGTCATATTGGTATACATATTTATACATCAGATAAAAGGCATACCCACCTGCCATTGATGCCAATACTAACGTTAACAATCCTAATGGTTGTGATTTGCCTTTAGACCACATCATCATAATTGAAAACATAATTGTCATCACGCCGAACAACAATAACGTATTATCCAACCACATCAACGCCGGCGTTGATTCTGGAAGTTCTTCCGGTTTATTTAAAATAGACTCTGTACGTTCAGCCACTGTGCCAAAAAGCTGACGCGCAGTTTTCCCACTTTTTTGACCTTCTACTAAATGTGGTAGAATTTCATGTAAAGCAAGTGTCTGTGCTTCTTCTGAAAGATTAGCAGCAACCAATGATTTTTTTAAGTCAAAGATGTATTGTTCATTTCTCTTTGTCAATTTTTGTTCAAGTTCACGATTTTCTGAAACAATGTCTCGAAGTGCTTCTGATTCCATTTTTTGCGTCCTCCTCGCCCGTGGCCAACGGAGCAGTCTTTACCTAAAAAGTATTCTAACACATTTTTTAGGGAGAAAAACAGTTTTTAGCAATTTTTTTCTATACATTGAAACGGAAAAGCATCACATCGCCATCTTGTACAATGTATTCTTTTCCTTCTAAGCGAACTTTGCCCGCTTCTTTCGCTGCTTGCATGTTACCATACGTATTTAAATCATCAAATGAAACGGTTTCTGCACGAATAAATCCTCGCTCAAAATCAGTATGGATGATTCCAGCAGCTTGAGGAGCTTTGATTCCTTTACGGAACGTCCATGCACGAACTTCTTGTTCACCAGCCGTAAAGTAAGTTGCTAAACCTAAAAGATCATAGGCTGCACGGATCAATTGATCTAAACCAGATTCTTCAATGCCTAGCGCTTCTAAAAACTCAGCTTTATCTTCATCATCTAATTCTGCGATTTCTTCTTCTGCACGTGCACAAACAACAATTACTTCTGCTTGCTCATTTGCTGCAAAAGTACGAACTTGTTGAACATATGGATTATTATCCGAATCTGCTACTTCATCTTCCGACACATTTGCTACGTATAGAATAGGTTTTGCTGTTAACAAGAATAAGCTTTTAACAATTTTTTGCTCATCTTCAGTAAATTCAATCGTACGAGCAGATAACCCTTCTTCCAAAACTGGTTTCAGTTTGTCTAAGACTGCTAATTCGGCTACTGCATCTTTGTCTTTCGTCTTAGCGATCTTAGCTACACGTGTATAGCGTTTTGTAATAGAATCTAAATCAGCCAGTACTAATTCCAAGTTGATCGTATCAATATCTGCTAATGGGTCTACACGTCCTTCAACGTGGGTAATGTTATCGTCGTCAAAACAACGTACTACATGACAAATAGCATCTACTTGGCGGATATGACTTAAAAATTGGTTTCCTAAGCCCTCTCCTTTACTTGCACCTTTAACGATTCCAGCGATATCAGTAAATTCAAAAGTAGTTGGTACTGTTTTTTTAGGTTTCACTAACTCTGTTAAACGCAATAAGCGCTCATCAGGTACCTCAACCATCCCTACATTGGGATCAATTGTTGCAAACGGATAGTTTGCTGCTTCTGCTCCTGCTTTTGTAATTGCGTTAAAAAGGGTAGACTTCCCTACATTGGGTAAACCTACGATTCCAGCTGTTAATGCCATCGATCATTCACTATCCTTTATTAGTTTTTTTTCCAAAATTTTCTTCATTTTCTTTTCAAAATCGCGACGTGTCATCATAACGATATGACCGCAATTCGTACATTTTATTTTAATGTCAGCACCCATTCGGATGATTTCCCAACGATTCGCCTGACAAGCATGTGGCTTTTTCATTTCTACAATATCTCCAAGTTCATACATTCCAGACATATCCCTTCTAAAAATAGTCATCAATCGTCATAAAAACAGACATAAACATACAAAGATACAATACCATTTTTTGGACAATCAAGCAAAGCTATTTTATTGATTCAGTTTTTTTATATATTAAACAATAAAATATAAACAACAACCAAGAGGATTTATCAAAAAAATGAAAATAAATCAGCATAAATAAGATTGTATTTACACTATATATGTTGGATAATAATCACAATGTCAATGTAAGAATAAAGTTGAGCTCTTAAAGTAAAAGCAATCACTATTATCTTTTAGGCTCTTCTTCCTCTTACCTCAATACTGACATTTAAAGGAGTTTTACTATGAGAAAATTTGACTTACTCGAAAAGTTAGAAGTTTATCAAATTGACTTATTGATCTACTTGAGTAAAGTTGGCGGTACTGCAACAAAAAAAGAGGTTTTACAACATTTAGGGATTGGTGATTATTTTTTAGCTAAGTTGATTGAAAGTTTAACAACTTTAGCAAAAAAGTCAGATTATCGTTTTTCCGTTGAAGTAAGCAAGTATACTATCACGGTTCAAACAAAATCGGATTATTCTCTTCACACTTTGTATAATGAATTGATTGTCCATGCACCAATGTATAAAATCTTAGAAGAATTATTACTTTGCGGTAGCATTGATACTACTCGTCTATGTGAAAAAATTGGCGTTAGTTATTCAACCTACTTCAGAAAAATCAATGAATTGAACAACTTACTGTTTGAATTTGACTTATCCATCCAAAATGGGTATCTGTTAGGTTCTGAGCTGCAAATTCGCTTTTTTTACGTCTCTCTCTATTCAGTCACAGATCCTAAACATCACTTAAAAATTCCTAATATCGACCCCAGAATCTATGAAACAGTCAATAGTATTCAACATATTCTAGGTAGTTCCTTGTCGAACTTAGCTAGAAAAAAACTTATTATCTACTTAAGCTTGTTAAAAAGAAGAAATGCTCAAAAAAAAATTCAAAACTTCAGTGAAAAAGAATCCTTTTTCAACAACAAATCAGATATCGACAGTCAGAAAAAATTTGTGAATGCCTTGAAAAAAACTCATTTATTCATAAAAATTAATCAAGCACTTGGATCATTTCTAGTTTATTATTCCTTTAAAATGCTTCCAAGCGAAACCATCTTACTGCTACTCTTCATGCTTGGTGAAGAAATCATCCCTGCTAATTCACATTGCTTAAAAGAGCTTGATTTAGTTGAGAGATACAGTAATTTTTTTATTCGAGCTTTAAATCAAGAAGTCTTAGATTTTATGAAAAAAAAATATCCAAATACGAGCTTGACCCATACACACGATTCAACTCTTCGTTATTATTTAAATTCTAGTGGCTATCATCATTTGCTATTCAAAGGTCATATTGATTACTATTGGGACTCCACTGATTTCCACAGGAATAAAACCACGTATTCTAGAACTGTCCATGATCTCGTAAATCATCTAAAAAATAAATACCCAAGAATGTTGATTGATGAAACTCATGATAGTGTTCTCATCACAAAATATGCTCATGCAATACGCTTTTACGAAGAATGCACCAAAACAAAAATTTCTGTTGGTATATTTATCGAGGGGGATTTACTTCGCAAAAAAAAATTTACAGATTGGTGGATCAAATATGTTGAATTGACGGGTTTTGCACGAGCTGAATCCTTAGCTGTCAATCAAGTTTATGACTTGGTTATTAGTAATGTTGATTGCTCACATCTCAAAAAACGTGGCAAATATTTTTTCTTTATGAGCAACTATAACGAAAAAAAAGATATTGTTGATCTAGAGCAACTACTGTTTAATATCTATTCCGATCATACCAATAGCTGATTATACCAATATAAAGTGCATTCCCGTGCTGCTTTGTCTATCAAACAAAGCAGCACAACATTTTTTATTCACACGATTAGAACTAAAGCATTAATTAAATTCCAGCTTCTCTACTAATTGACGTTCTTCTGTAAAAAATGAGTTTGTATAACAATCTAATGTCATTTTTGTTGAGGAGTGTCCTAACAATGAACTGATCGTTGCAATATTTCCCCCAGCTTCCAAACAACGAGTGGCAAAGGTATGTCTCAAAGAATGGAATGAAAATTTTTCCAATCCTATTTTTTTTCGAATTATTTGAAAACGATATGCAATTGTGCGCGGTTCTAAAGCCTTATGTTTATTTGAAATAACATACTCACTGGTAGATATTTTCTGAAGTTCCAATAGTTTTTTTCTTAATGATTCAGTAATTGGAATTTTTCGTTGTGAGTTGTTGCTTTTAGGTGTTACTTCCACAATTTCTGTCTTTCGTCCAGCCTTATCTTCTGTTTGAACTCTAAGCACTGTTCTATTAACACCTAATGTGTTATTTTCAAAATCAATGTCTTCCCATTTTAATCCACATATTTCCCCAATTCGAAGTCCAGTCTGCAAAGCAAGTATGATAGAGAAAAATTTCTGACTTGAACTGACTTCTTTAACTAACTTCGCTTGATCTGTAATAGACAGGGCCTGCACAGTTTTCTTTCTTGTCTTTGGAAGTTCTAACCCTATACAGGGATTTTCTGCTAATAATTTTAGCGATACTGCTTTGCTTAAGCAGTTTTTCAATACTGAAAATATCGACCGAATAGAACTCGCCTTTAGCCGTCCATTCATTTTTTTCAATAAAGTGTCAATATCCGCTTGTTTTAGTTTTTGTAATTTGATTGAACCGATAGTTGATAATACATGAACATTCATCTTGTTTTTATAGCTCGCATAGGTACTGCTTTTAACTTTCGGTCGAACAAATGTCTCCAACCAATAGCTTGTCCAGTCTAACAATTGTCCTTCATAAGGAAGAAGGTTTTTACTACTGTTCGTTTGTTTTTCATATTTTTTCAAGATAAGTTGATGTTTTACTTCTGAGTACTTGTAACCATAGATATAACCATAATGAATCTTCCCAGTTTTTTGTCTCCCTTTTATGTATCTACCTTCCCAGCGACCATCTTTTCTTTTATAGATATTTTCTCCTCTTCTAGCCATGATCAAGGTCCTTTCTAAAATTTAATTTTTATTGATTTAAGCAAATGAAATCTTTAGAAATGTCAATTACTTTATGTTCTCCTGTCCACTCAAAACACTTATTTAAACTCAACTATGATCTTACAATACGTTCGTTTTTCTTAACTAAGTATGCATTACTATTTTTTTTACTTCGTTTCAAAAATTATAGAAAAAAAGAAAATATTTGAAAGTATGCAGTCACCTTTTTTTGTTATACAAATACTATTCACATAATATTAGAATGAAAAATAAAGAGGCTCATACATCTGAAACTGTTCTAGTTTCTTGTACATCCCCCCTTTTTTTTCAAATCGAGTTGTTAAATATCATAATTCGTTCACCAGAATATTGTTATTTAACTTTAATGAATTGCTTAAAAAATCTTTTAATGCCGCATATCCTTCTAGTTTCACTACTATTTCTTGTGAACAATAGACCCAATAATTAAAAATTGCAGGACCAGCAGTCACTTTTTCTATAGTTTCCATAAACTGACCTAAGTCTTCAATTAATTCTCGACAGCTTAGTTTATTAGCGATAATAATCTCTTCTTTACCTTCTAATTCCAATAACATCCACAAATAGTCTATAAATTCTATTTTTGCTTTTAACGTCAAAAATTTTTTTTTTTGTATCATCTGTTTCCCATTCAATTTTTGATCTTTCGTAAAATACTTCAAAACTTCCAACTCTAGATTGGAAGCAGTTCCTTTCAAGCCACTTTTTTCATTTGATTTTTCTTTTTCTACTTTTTTTTCTGGCGAACGCATCAATAAACCGTTTTTAATTTTTACAGTCTTTGATAGTTGCTTTGAACGATTAAGTACATATTTGTCTTTTTTTATACCTACAACTCGTTTAGCTACTTGTTTCGTTTTTATAGAATCTGGCTTTATTTCTGCCATTAGTTGTTTTTTCTTTTTAGCATCACCTTGGACAGTCGTGATTCTGTGTTCAACTTGATTCATTTGTTCCTTAATCGTTTGACTAACTTTCGTAAGCTCAGTTTTAAGTAATTCTCCAGAATCTAAAACAATTGACTCATTTTTTGCAAGCCTATCCTCTAAAATATCCATTTTTTTTGTCAGTTGACTGAACTGGTCTAAAGCGCTATTTATTTCTGCTTCTTTTCTTTTGTACTCCGCTTCTTTTTCCTGCTTGATGACGTTATCATAGGTTTCAATAATTTCTTTAGCACATTCTTTTAATTCCCGTAAGTGTTTCACCTGTGCTTCTTCGTAAAAACCGATAGTAAAGGTTAGGACAATATAGGCGGTTGATGTATAAACATTGATTCTTTTTATGACTAACTCAGTATTTTTTTTAGTCCACGTTTCATGAATTCTTTGCGTGATTTGCTCAAGCTCCATCAATGATTGAACATCTTTTTTAAAAATCAATTTACATGACAGATACGCTTCATTTGGTGTAACTAAGTGTTTATTGAATAGTTCTACCCCTAAGAGTCTTGGATTGACTTTCTGATGTAGTATATATTTTTTTATGATTTTTCTTCCCTGTTTTTGGCTATTTTGCTCAGCTTCGTTCATGTCCACCAACTCCTAAAATCGCTATACTATAAATCCTTTTTTCATGATTTAAAAACATTGATCGATAACTGTTTTAAAACTTAATTCAGTTTTTGATGGGCATTACTCTAAATAGCATTAGATACCTACTTGTAAGATGGCAGACTAATAGTTCGTTGCTTGTTTATCAGATTCTTGTAGCTATTCTGGATTTGTAGAGTATTTTTTCTTTTTTCTAGCACCAACATTTTTTCTTCTTAGGGACTTTCTATTGTGTTGAACATTTTTTTTGTTTCGATCACGTTTTTTGTTTCTTTGATACAAAGCTTCTTCATAGCGTTTTTCTTTACGTTTTCTTGAAATCAGTAAAATCAATAAAAGTAATAGTAATGCCACAAACGTACTCACAAAAATAATAGTGTATAACATTATGTGATCTTTCTCTGAATTTCTACTAGGCGCAGATACTGTTTTAGCTTTGGCCGTTTTGACGTCAAATTCTTTCTCCCATTCCCACTCCTGATTTGTTGCTTTAGACTTTGCAGTCAGGTGCATTTGGTAAGTTCCAGATTGAAGCTCTTTATTTTCTCCGTCAAAAATAAAAGTAAAACTTGAATTAGGTGCCATGCGGTAACCTGTTACCTTACTTTGTTTCAAGATTTTATCCGAACCTTTTTCATAAACCTCTGCTACGTACTCAATATCTTCTAAATTTACCGCTCGCTCATTTTGAATAGTTGCTTTTAGACTATCTCTATTCGACTCATTTGAATAAATAATGTCTACTAAATTCAATTTAGCTTCAACTGGCGTATCAGTCTCAGTTAGTTTTACAGCGACTATATATGTTTTTTTTGCCTGATTATCTTTATTAGTTGGAACCTGTTCTTCCTTGATCTTTTCTGATGAGACAACTTTGATCCCGCCTAAAATCATTCCGTCAAACGGATGATTCGGCATTTTTAGATGAACTGTTGTTGTAATTGTTTTATTTGCAGGAATAACTATTTCCGGCTCAGTCGTTGCAATATCTTTTAGAGCAATCTTCAAACTCTTATCTCTAGAGACGATGTTCGATCGATCAGAATAATCTATGTCTCCAGTTTCATTTGTTGTAGCATCATTGACTTGTAATGTAACCTGTTGTTCTTTCTCTGAGGTATTGATCAGCTCTATCTTCAAATCTTGTTCCTGACCTGGATTCATTCTAAGATCATAATATGTCGCTTGCGGGTCATGCTGATTTGGGGGTAAAATCGGCTTTACTGAAATAGCCATCCCCGTATCAGATCCAGCAAATAGACATGTCAGTGAGAATAGAAAAAATCCGATCATCGTAATCAAGCGAAGTATTTTCCGTTTCTTAATCATTGAATTTTAAACTCCCTACATAATAAAATCATATGTATATATTTGATGAAAAATCAAACCTAGCAACTGTTTAAATCAAATAATCACAGGCTAAAATTGCCTTTTTCCAATCAATCCTTTTCCAAGTGTCTCACATGACTTTCTCTTAGTGTACTGGCGGTTATTGCTTTGCTATTTTGAGATTGTTCTTTTTTACTTTTTTTATTGGCAAATACTCAAAAAAACTATGTAGTAGCGGATGGGAAAAGCCGACTATTCCCAATCCTTTTTATTTATTACTTTTTCAATATTATTGTGTAACTCTACTGACTTGTAGTGCTACTTTAGTCACCAACAACCGATTCTTCGTTTAATACTATCTGTTCTAGTAAATAATTTTCTCCCTGTATAAGATCAAAATAGGCTGCTTTATTTAATATGCTTTCGTAGTCCATCTTCATTATCCGGACATGTGGTTGACGAAACCATGATTTTTTTTTGATCTTTACTCGAGATTCAATTAACTTACATTCGTCTAATATCAAATAAATTTCGTTTGTTGAAACTGAATCTTTAAAACTCCTAACTTGTTCTCTTTCATAAGTCAGTTGGTTATCCGAAATCGTCATCTTCTCAGATTTTGTCACTAATTCTTTATTCATCATCCATGATTGCTCTAGAAATTTAGCTTTCTGCAATAGTTGTGAATACTCTCTTAAATCAATTTTCAAAATCTGATCCCAATTTTCATTTTCCTCATTGCTTGGCCGACTTAATTCTTTCATAGCTCTGGATAGATTTTGGCGCTCCATTTGATCAATTACGACTTCCAACTTTTTGTTGGCAAGTCGCATTCTTTCTTTTGCATATCTTTCTCTACTAACAGCTTCTTCTATTTTTAGTAAATAATTTTCATCTTGTTCACTGTATTCTACAACTTCTGTTTTTTCTACTACCTCTGATTTAGCTATCTTTAGAGGTTGGATAAACTTAGATACGAGCCTTTCGATCTCACTAATAAAGGAGTCCAGTACGTCTCCCTCATCATTCTTTAATTGCTGACTCAATGACTGTAACAGATTGACCATAAACGGAAATCCATTCTCTCTATACGCAATAGGAACAAAATCAATATAATAAACAACACGATTGTCCTCTTTTTCCTTAGAGCCGCCTATCCAAGCAATTTGGGGAAAGGTATGAATCAACTCATCCAACAAAGCAGACCAATCAAGATCGACAAAATCTAATGTAATCTCAACATGTTTAAAAAAAGAAATTATGGTATGAAACTCTTCAAAGTATTCTTCTACTTCTTTTTGAGGATATGGGACCCTTTTATTTTTATTTTGAAACATTTCTTCGCAAATGTAATAGATATCCCGTAACATATCATCATCAAAAAGGCGCTCGCCTACTGCTGGAGAAGCGGCTTGATAAATGTCGACCATAATATTTTGATAAACCACTTCTTGATCCCCTTCCTTTAGTCTAATGACTGGTCTGCTAGCCGACTAGATTTATTCAGCAAGTCTTCCATCAATACACTTGTTTCACTTTGTAGACGAAGAATACGTGTGTGATAATTAGCCGCTTCCTGATTAATCATTTTTAACTCGATCGAGGCTTCTGAAATTGCTTTTTTCGTCTCGTGTCTAGCTGCTTCTACGGTTCGATCAGCTTCAATAGTGGCACGTTCAATGATTTGCTGTGCTTTTTCTTTTGCATCCATCAATACTTCTGCAATTTGATTTTTCATTTGATCTTGATTCCGTAGTTGCTTTTCAGTCTCTAGATTTTTATTGCGCTCAGCCAATAACTGTTCATCTAATTGAACTCTCAGCTCTTCTGATTGTCTGACTTGCTCTTCTAACGCTATAATTCTTTCCTTAGACTTCGATGAACTTGTCAAACGCATTGTCAATTGATCGATTTCTTGCTGTTTGTTTTCAACTTCCGCCTTCAAACGCTCAGCCATTGTTTTTTGACGTTGTACTTCTTTTTGGAACTGTTGATTCTCATTATTTAGATGCTCTATTACAGCAGCTTGCTCTTGTTGTGTTTCTTGCTCTTGTTTTCTCATAATATTTTCCGAACGCTCTCTTTTATTTGAAGTTTCTGGACGACTTTTTTTAGGTGGTTCATAAGACTCTTCTTCAAATTCATCATCATCATATTCATCGTACTCATCATACTCGTCGTACTCATCATATTCATCGTAGTACTCTTCGTACTCATCATCGTTTCTTTTTTTTTTGCTTTTTTTATTAAATATTGCCAAATCTCCCGCTTCCTTTCTTATACTTACCCTATTTGAGTTAAATACTACCTACTAACAATTCTCTTATCTTTTCATCATTTTGTTCATCTAGAATGACAAACTCTTGATTCAAGTAATAACCAATTCCTTTTTTATTTAGAATAAACGGTTCAAAAATCGATGTTTTTTCCATTATTTTTTGTTTGATTCTATTGATTAGATTACTCAACAAAGCCTGCTTATTTTTTTGCTTTGCATTTGTCCAAATGGCTTCACATAATGACTGACTTGAAAAGACTCTTTGATCTGACTTAATAAAATGCTCTAATACTTGATGCTCTTTTTTAGTCAATGGAATCAACCAGTTATCAATAATCAATGTACGATCTTTTAATTGAAATGAGTACTGCTTTTTTGCTTTGACTACATTGGAAAATGAGGTAGGATTTTGTAAAGTCTCACCATTCTTACCAGAAGAAGCCACTGCCCTTTCTTGACTATTTTTATCTGTACGATTAGCCGTCTCCTCAAAAATAGTAGCTAATTTACTCGCTAAGTCAGTGACGGATATTGGATAGCGAACAAAACTCACATTAGAGTTATTCAGATATTTCGACTTATTGTCCTGTTCTGATTCAAACGTTAAGACAACAATCGGTTTGTTTAGTAGTGCTAAATTATCTATAAATGATTCTTTTAACCCGCTGTACATAGATTGTTGATAAATGATAAGATCAAAATTTTGCAGAAAATAAAATTCTTTATCTTTTGGTTGAGTCAATATATCTTTTGAAACCATTATTTCATAATCCATATTCAACAAACTATTCTGCAACAGTCCATTTGCACTTAGTGTGTCTGTCAATATAATAATTTTTTTCCTCATAATAGAAAATCCTCCTCTTAATTTTTATATATAGTAAATTCCAACCATTTGTATTTGATAAAATTCCCTAAACAGATAAAAGTATCTCAGCTTCTAATCATCACGCCTCACATAAACCTGTGAATAATTAGATAATAGGAATTTCCTATTCTTATATAAAATAAGAAAAACAACTTTATATAGCATATTTTACTAGTATTTATTTTCTACCGTTGACGGTTGAATGACGGTCTATTAAGAAATATATGGAGAAAAGTATTTCTAAAATAATACTTATTATAAAAATAAATAAATCTATACCGTTTTTATAGACAAAAAATATCATTTCTTTCTTTCGTTTATTTGCGTTTATCCTTACTTAAAACAATACTTTTCTTTTCAAAATTATAACAATCGTTTATTTTTTTAAGAAATTAAAAAAGGGCAGAAAAATAGAGAATTCTGCAAAGATTAGTACTATAAAAAAGCCTTATCTTCTTACGTTTTGAGAAGCTAAGGTTATTGAGCTAGAGGAATATTTTTGACGGTTCATTTGACGGCGTATGAAAATAAGTAAATTTAATGCGAACCACTAATTTATTATTACAAACTACAAATAGCAGAAGCAATCTACATGGTTTTTTCTATAATAACGTAGCTTTTTATTAATATTTAATCGTTAAATACATGATTTACCTGTTAAATCGCATCTATTATCCATAAATTAAATATATTGTTATTTTTTTATTCCTCATTGACATGTCCAAATTATTTATTGTATACTCGTTATAGTGAGTATTTAATTGAGCCTCTAGTAACCTATAGACATATGCTTTAATTTAACAATTATAAATTTTTCTTATTTTATATAAAAACAAGAAAAATTATGTTATTTTGAAATATACTAATTATAGTGAATATTAACTTAGTATAAATGTATTTTTTTCATATTTCATACGTATAGTCCTGTTTAAAATATATAAAAACGTGGAGCGAAACTAAAAAAGTTTCGCTCCACGTTTTTGTTTATCCTGCCAATCAAGCCTCATCAAAATGTATCTCTAAAATATCTAAAATTCTTGCTAAATCTGACGGTGAAAGGTATTCGATTTCAATTTTACCCTTGCCTTCTTTTTCTTGAATAGCAACGGTTGTACCGAATTTATCCATTAAGCGATCTTCGCTTTCACGAATGTAATAAGGTTTATCTTTAACCGTTTTCTTCTCTTTCTTAGAAATTTTTTTGCCTTGATTTTCATTTAAATCATTAACGATTTGTTCTAGCTGACGGACAGTCAAGTTTTCTTCTACCACTCGTTTTGCTAGAGTTAAAATTAAATCCTTATCTTTTAAACCAAGTAACGTTCTAGCTTGTCCCATAGATAGAGTTTCACCTTGAACCATTTCTTTGACTTGAGTTGGTAAGGTCAACAGACGTAAATAGTTTGCAATATACGGACGGCTTTTTCCAAGACGTTCTGCAACTTCCACTTGTGTTAACTTTAAATTTTTCATCAACATATCATACGCTTCTGCTTCTTCTAGTGGATTTAAATCTTCACGCTGCAAGTTTTCTAACACGGCAACTTGCATCATTGCTTCTTCATCGAACTCACGGACAATCGCTGGGACGGTTTCTTTCTCTGCTAATTTTGAAGCACGGAAACGTCTTTCACCAGCAATGATTTCATATCCTTTGACGGCAGATTTTCTGATAATGATTGGTTGAAAAACACCCGATTGCTGTATCGAATTCGCTAATTCTTGAAGAGATGCCTCATCAAATGTTTTTCTTGGTTGATAAGGATTCGGACGAAGTTCATTTAAAGGAATTTCAAGTACTTCTTCTTTTTGAACATCTACATCTTCCAAACTAGCAAAATCTTGAAACAATGCATCAATACCTCTACCTAAACCTTTTCCTTTACTCATTATCCAACACTTCCTTTGCTAGTGCTTGGTACACTTCGGCACCACGTGAACGGGGATCATAATCAATAATCGACAAACCATGACTTGGCGCTTCAGACAATCGAACGTTTCTAGGGATAATGGTGTCATAGACTTTTTCACGGAAATACTTGCGAACTTCTTCTACGACTTCAGCACCTAAGTTGGTTCTAGCATCATACATCGTCAACAATACACCCTCGATACGTAATTCTGGATTAAAATGCTTTTGAACAAGACGTATCGTATTAAGGAGTTGGCTCAATCCTTCAAGTGCGTAATACTCACATTGCACTGGAATTAAAATCGAATCACTCGCTGTAAAGGCATTGATAGTCAAATGTCCCAAAGATGGCGGACAATCGATCAAAACAAAATCATAAATATCATTTACTTCTTCAATCGCAGCTTTTAAACGAGATTCTCTTGCCATCATCGAAGTCAATTCGATTTCTGCTCCGGCAAGCTGGATTGTCGCTGGAACGATATCTAGATTTTCTCTAGACGTTTGCTGAATCACATTCTTGATTGGTTCTTCATTTACTAATACGTCATAAACATCTGTCGCAACATCTGGTTTACGTACGCCGATACCACTTGTTGCGTTTCCTTGAGCATCAATATCGATCAGCAACACTTTTTTGCCGTAATAAGCAAGACAAGCACCTAGATTAACGGTGGTCGTTGTCTTACCAACGCCGCCTTTTTGATTCGCTACAGAAATTATTCGTGCCATTTGTGTCCCTCCATCTTATTTGATTGGTTGTTTATTTGGTAACCCTGGTTTTCTTGGGTATTTTTTTGGTGTTTCTTTTTTCTTTTGCACTACAACGATATGGCGCTCATCCGCTGTGACTGGTAGTTCAAAGGAAACTTCTTTTTGAAATTTACCACCTAAGATAGCAATTGCAGGTTTGGCTTCAATAATTTCTTCCTCACTTTTGGCAGCTTTTAAGGCTAAGAAAAAACCATCCTTTTTGACTAACGGTAGACACAGTTCACTTAATACATTTAAACGAGCAACTGCACGGGCCGTTACGTAGTCGAAAGCACCACGAAATTCAGTTTTTTGACCAAACGTTTCTGCACGGTCATGATACAAAAAGACTTCTTCCAACTTCAACTCATTTACTAATTCAGTTAAAAAAGTGATTCGTTTATTTAATGAATCAACTATTGTGACTTGTAATGTTGGAAAAACAATTTTCAATGGAATGCTGGGAAATCCTGCTCCTGCACCAACGTCACAAATCGATTTATTTGTCGAAAAATCTTCAAAAAATGCCAATGAGATAGAATCATAAAAATGTTTCAAGTAAACTTCTTTTTTTTCCGTAATTGCTGTCAGGTTCATTTTTTCGTTCCACTCAACGAGTAATTCAAAATAACGAGCAAATTGTGCCATTTGCTCATCTGACAAATCAATGCCTTTTTGGCTTAATAGTTGTTTAAATTCTTCTGGTGTCATACGTTTCCTTCCTTGCGTGAAACAGGAAAATGTTTCACAGTTGTCTTTTCTTACTTTAACGCAAATAGAGATTTCTTGCAATGTTTTTAGCAAGATTTGTCACAGTTAATAAAATGTTTCTTTCTATTATAGCAGAAAAAAATCCCGCTCATTTTCAGTAAAAAAGAAACGTGAGTGGGACATAACTCTTCGAGTTATATCCACTCACGTGGAATCCAGATAAACGGTTGGAGCAGAATCACTCCCTTTTGTTCCAACCTCATTTTGATATTTTCCTTCTTAGTCTCCGCCAGCTGTCATTTTGATTTTTTGGTTATAAATCGGCTCACGATTGATCAGATCTTCAATCGTGCCTATTTTAACCCCTTTAGAATAGTAGCCATCTAAAATACCAAGCTTTTGAAAAATCGTTTGCTTATACGCAATCTCGGCGTTCCACTCGACTGTATCCAGAATAGCTAAAGCCGAATGAATAGCCTCCATCCCTGTTTCACCACCTGTTGTGATCAACACGCCATGACTATCCAACAAAAATTCATGAGGCAATGTTTTTCTCGGCATTGTCTTAATATGATTACTGACGATTTCCGCTAGCTCCTCTGAACAGTTTGGCTCAAATTCCAAGACTTCAATGTATTCGACTTTCTGAGTCGCTTCGGTCAAATTAGGCATATCTAAGCCACTAGTGGCCCAAAACATACTATTGGGTGCATGAGCATGTAAAACAGATTTAATTTCAGGGTTCGCATCATATACCGCTTCATGCATATTGATTTCTCTTGTTAATCCCCCTTCTCCTGCAACGACTTTTCTTGTATGAGGTTCCACCACTAAAATCTGTGACGGGGAAACATGTCCTAAATAGGCTTGAGACATCATTGTAGGGGTCATGATAATATATTCTTTCCCCTCTTTATCCGTTGTTTTAAATGAAAAATTTCCGCCAGCAACATTGGTATTTTTACGCTCAAAAATCAGTTGTACGATTTTTGCCATATCTTCTCTTTCACGTTCAAATAAAATTCTTCCATCTGCCATGATTTACTACAGCTCCTTCTTTTTTAGTAATTTACCTGTGCGGATCGCTTTTTTCGCTGCTTCCTGCACCACTTGATATTCTTTATATTTTTGTTTCTTTCTATCATCGTATTCCTTAAAAAGTACTGGATTTCCGTATTTATAAATGACAAAAGAAAGGAGCATGACTAGAAAATACAATGGAACGATATTAATTGATAATGCTAGTATAAACAGTAAACTATCTACAAATAGTAGGATCATCCATTTTCCTTTTTGAGTCATATCATTTGGTCCTTTCTATGTTTTATTCAATCCTTCACTTCTTCGTAACGTGCGCTTGGCACAGGTTCTTTTGCCATATACTTATATAACCAAACGAACATTGCGATAAACATGATAAAACCAATAATGGCAACAACATTCAAGTTGGCTGCTTCTGCAAACAAAATTCTAAATTCTGGTCCTTCAATCGATGACCATGTTATACTGCCGCCTTTTAAATCAACTGCACCTGTTTTTTTCGCTAAACCTGTCAACACTGGTGCAAGATACGTTGCACCATATAAATAAAGCGGCGTATAAATAATGCCAAGTGTGATCATGCGGTACAAGTTTCCCCCAGTCAGTAATAATCCTCCAACTGCAATCGAGTAATTGATGATGCCAGCCAAAGGCAATACTTGATTGCCTGGTAAGATCATGGCATAACCAATGAAAATCGGCACTAAGATGATCGCTGTTACCCAAATCTCAGAACGCCCTGCCAAAATGGGCCAGTCTAAACCAATAAAAACTTCACGATCTTTAAAGCGTTTTTTCATCATCTCTGACATCGCATCCGCTAAAGGAGAAAGAGACTGCATAAACATCTTACTAATCATCGGGAACAATGCCATCGCCGTTGCCACTTTAATCCCTAAATTCAACGAACCAGAAATCCCGTACGCTGCTCCAAAACCAAGCAATACACCAATAATGAATCCCATCACGCTATTTTCAGAAAAAATCCCGATTTTTGCTTTCAATGCTGAAGTATCGGCTTTTTTATTAAAGAATGGGATTTTATCCATCACGATATTAACTGGCAGCATCAATACAGCCGAAATATTCATCAAATGGGTTACCGTCACTAAAGGAATCCCTGTTAAATCTTGAATATGCCGTTGGAACATATCGCCCATTTTTAGTTCTAAAACGACTTGAACAACAGCCGCAATGAACCCTGCAACAAGTGATCCACTGATAAAATACACCAGATACGCAGTCAACGCTTTACCCCAAACATTCCACATATCGACATTTAGTGTCTTCGTTAAATTTAATAGAAGCATAATAAAATTCACGCCTAAAACGACTGCGAAAAAAACAAATGCATAAGACCATGACCAGGTAATACTTGCCGCACCCGTCCAACCTAAATCTAGAGCTGGCAAACTGATTCCTGTATTTTTGGCCATCGCCTCAGATGCAGGACTGACCGCATCCGACATAAAACTGATCACCATACTCATTCCTGTAAATGCAACACCGAGTGTAACAGCTGACATAAACGCTTTTTTCAGTGGCATCCGAGCAATCAGCCCGATAATTAGGATAATCAACGGAACAAAAATAGCTGAACCAAGATTCAATATAAAATCAATCACAGATTGAAAAATCCCCATCTCTTTTACCTACCTATCTCTTTAAATTTTTGGTATGATTAGTTTGTATACTTTTTTAATTTAGAGCGTGAGAGAAAAGCATTGCTTCATTCTCACTATCTACTACGGTTCAGGTTCGTCATAACCTGAACCGCTTTTTTATTTCTTCGTATCGTTGACAATTCCTTCGTACACTTCATCAACACCCATGCCTGTCAAAAACGGCACGCCCGCATACACCGAAACACCTAGTTTCTCCGCTGCTTCAAGTACCTCATCATCAGGTTTTGCGATATAAACATAGATACTAGCACTTGGTAATTCTTGTAAAATCGATTTGTAATCGACTGCTTCTACTGGATACTCAATATTATCAGCATCAAATTGGCTTTTGATTTTTTCAGCTACAGTTGTACTCGTTGCAACACCGCTACCACACGCTACAATTAATTTTCTAGGCATTTTTAACTTCCTCCCATTGCTTCATGAATAAGTTGAATACTGCTTCATTTTCTGTTGTCGCTTTTAGCTCTGACACAAATGCTTCATTTTGAAATAAGACCATTAACTCCTGTAATAAACCAACCTGTTTTGAGGGCTCTTTGATTCCTAGGAAAAATAAATCGCTCACCTCCATTTCTTGATTATCTCCCATTTGTTTGACCTTGATCGGTTTTGTTGTTCTTACGATATATATGAAAGGCCTTTCAATATATTCCGTGTCAGAATGAGGTAAAGCAATATTGAGGTACTCTGTGATCAAACCCGTTGGAAACCTTTTTTCTCTTGAGATGATCCCTTCTAAATACCCTGAATTCACGTATCCCGCTTGCTGCAATCGCCAAGCAATCAACTCAAATAGTTCTTCCTCCTCTTGAACACTTACTCGTAAATCGATCAAATTTGGTTGAAACATCTGCTTCATGTCTTTGATTCCTCCTCTATACTTTTTAACATATTTAAACTTTTTATGTTCAACTTTGTAAATATATGTTAAACTTTGTTTATACAAAAAGAATACAACTTGTGCAAAGGTTTGTCAACGCTTTCTTTTGATTGTTTTTTGTTCGTTTTACGTTTAAAATGTAATAGATAAACATTTTCGAACAAAAAGGGGAACATACTTATGTTAAAAAGAGAGCGCCATGCGCATATTTTAGAATTACTGGAAAAAAATACGTTTATGACAGTATCCGATATCGCTGAGGAGCTGAATGTTTCTGAAATGACGATTCGCCGAGATATCAACGAATTGAGTGACTCGAACCAACTCGTTCGTCTATATGGTGGTGCACAAAAAATCGATCGAAAAAATAAGGAATTGGCCACTCATGAAAAAATCAACCTCCATATTGAGCAAAAAGAATATATCGGAAAAATCATGAATTCTTTGATCCAGGATCATCAAGTTGTTTTTGTTGGCGCAGGAACGACTATTCTATACGCGCTACCTTTTATCAAAAAACAAAATTTGATGATTGTTACAAATAGCCTGTTGGCATTCAATTATGTGATTGAACACACGGACTATCGAATTTTGTTGACTGGAGGGGATTTTACACCTATTACGGAAGAATTTATCGGGGAACATGCGGAGAAAACATTTGAAACAATCAATATCGATATTGCTTTTGCTGCAACAAATGGCATCTACAACAATAATGTGACTACCTCAAACTATTTAGAAGGCGGCGTCCAACGGGCTGCTTTTAAAAATGCTAAGAAAAAAATCGTTGTAGCAGATAGTACAAAATTCAATGTGAGCGATGTTTATACTTTTTATAAGCTGTCTGATTTAGACTATGTAATCACCGATGATCAAATTGACGAACAGACACTTAATTTTTATCAATCTTATGGCACATTATTAAATAAAAAAAGTTAACTGGGTTTGGTATGCTCTTTCAGAAACCCAGATTAGCTAGGTAGCTGAAGGAGAGAAAACAACAATGATTCTAACAGTGACACTTAATCCATCCATGGATTCTATTTATTTTACAGATACATTTACCTTAGGCGAAATGAACCGCTGTAGTAACCCTGTAAAGGCTGTTGGGGGGAAAGGGATCAATGCAGGAAGAACAGCAGCAATTTTAGGTAGTGACGTAACTACGCTGGGCGTTTTAGCTGGGATAAATGGAGAACTGATTCAATCTGCACTTGAGCATGAACCATTTAACACAGACTTTCTTGCAATCAGCGGGGAATCAAGAAATGCTGTAACCGTTATGGACCAAGAGAAAAATCAAACTGAAATTGTCGAGCTAGGTCCTGAAATAACAGAGAAAACAGCACAACAAATAATAGAGAAAGTCATTGAGTTCTCATCTCAACAAAAAAAACGCCCAATCATTGCTCTGTGCGGATCAGCTAATACGAAAAACGAGCGATTATATCAGGATTACTTGCAAAAATTACAGGCACAACTTGGTTCAGAAATAAAAATTCTAACAGATATTTCAGGTACACAACTGCAATATGTTCTACAAGGGACAACCAAACCATTTTTTATCAAACCAAATATCCACGAATTTGCAGAGTTATTAGGTATTCCTATTCGTAGTAAAAATGATGTGGTTGAACACCTAAACCACCCACTATTGCAGGGAATTCCCTTTATTCTGGTTTCTTGTGGCGGAGATGGCGCAGTGGCAAAGTATAATGAGCAGATCTTCGATGTTATTATTCCCCCAATCGACATTATCAATCCGACGGGGTCTGGAGATGCTACAGTTGGCGGCATTGCTTTCGCTATAGACCAAGGTCTTTCTATAGAAGAAACTTTGCGTTACGGGATGGCTTGCGGGATGAGTAATGCTCTTGAACAAGCGGTGGGATATGTATCTATTGAGTCAGTTGAATCTTTGAAAAATAACATTCTTTTAAAAGAAATCAAGTAAATGTTTCACGTGTAACAATGGCTTTTGGGAATAACATAAAGAACGCCTCTTCGAATATGAAGAGACGTTTCTTATTTTTTAAGTATTATTTTATCCAGCGAAAAGCCTGATTTTTCGCTAAATAAAACGGTCTTAAATAAGCCACTGTATTTGATAAAGGGATAATATCTTCACTTAAATCGATATTCAATACATCTTTGAGATAACGTTTCCTTGAGCTAATTCGTTGCCATAGCTCAGGATAATCCTCTTTTAACTGTTTTTGTAACGTTACGTCAGCCAACGCTACACATTCCTCAGCGCTTACCCCTGTATATCCTGCCACAGATGGGATAATATCAATTTGCAAAATCATCCCGCTTTTCAACGTTTCCTCAGATCCTGCATAAATCGGTGAAGACATCCATTCTTCATCTGATACTAAGTGTCCAGGATTTAAGTGCCAGTGATAATCAGCTTGGGGAAAAACAGTTTCGATTGTTTGATACAGTTCTTTTCCTGCCATTCCAATTTTTATCGTTTCCAACCACTTTGTAATGGCTTGGTAATAAGGTTTAGCGACTCTTTCTAAATAATCTTGTTGATTTTCAGGAAGTTGATTCTCATTTTCTATCACAAAACCCGTGCGGCTAGATAGCCCTCCTTTATATGCCGTCGTTAAGGACAGTGGATCACCTAATTTCACTTGTTTATGGGTTGGATATACATTGCCGTATTCAAAACGCTGTCCAGTAGCAGCAATTGTCACCACGGTGTTGGTTTGTCCTTCAGCAGTCAGTTCGTTGCCTAATACAGCTTCAGTTACACCTACTTCAACAGCATCCATAGCTTTTAACATACAACTAGAAGACAAATTTGCACCATATTCATAATGGGCAATTTCATTTGCATTATTTGTCGTACGAGCACCTTTATCACTGCGGATAAATAAATGTGCCGCATTTTTAAGCACAGCTTGTTCCTTTTTACTTGTTAAAAGCGCTTGGATAATAAAATAAGGCAAATCAAAATAAGACTCGTTGTCTGATTCGGCTGTTGTAAACATTTTCCAACCCACTACCCCGATTTTATCTTTGTCAGACAAACCTATTTTTTCAAAAATGCGTTCTAACCTTGCTTCATTATCCATCGGTTGATTTGGTAAAGAGAATAATGGGCTATGAATCAACTGGTTCTCAATTCGAGCAACCTTCGCCATCTTCAAGTTCTCATTACCTAGAATCAGTGTACATTCTCCTGAAATATCCAACACCAATAATCCTTCTTCAAAACGAGGAATAAAGCCAGTTAAATATTCAAAGTTCCCGCCATGTTCTTTATCTGCATAAACCACTAACGCATCGTACTCTTCTGACTTCATATTTTCCAAGACTTTTTGCTTTCTTTCACGCATCGTGTCATCCGTTAAAAAAGTTGGTGCAACATCTGTAAAAGTCATTGGTTTAGCGACTTGAACTAATTGAATTTCAGATTTTTTCATTTCGTGACCGCCCTTTCAAACAACATATGTTTGTATTTATAATTCATTTAAACGCTTTTTTTGCTCGCCATCAATGGTAAAATTATCTCTCGACAGCCATGATTCCATCCGAGTTTTTATCTTTGGCCACTCGCTCTCAATAATAGAAAACCATGCGGTATCTCTATTACGCCCTTTATAAACTAAAGCATTTCGAAAAATCCCTTCAAATACGAAACCTAAACGTAACGCCGCTTTTCTAGAAGGTTCATTTAATGCATCGCATTTCCATTCATACCGTCGATAGCCTAATTCATCCAATGCATAGCAAGCTAAAAGATACTGTGCTTCTGTAGCTATTCGAGTTTTCTTCAACTGATCGGAATAAATTACAAACCCAACTTCCACTGACCCCTGTTCCGTATTTATACGCATTAATGCTAATGTGCCTAATGCCTTCCCGTTAGTTTTGTCAACAATTGCATAATGAAATGGGTCTTGTGAGCTACTAACAGACTCTAAGTATTCAGCAAACTCTATTTTATTTCCAAAAGCATTCATTGGTAAATACGTCCAATTCTTAGGATCACTTTCTGGTCCATAAACTTGATATAAGTCTTCAAAATGCTTAGTTGAATCTAATTTTTCTAATAGACAATATGTTCCTTCTAGCAATACTTTAGCTGGATACTCTCTTGTAGACCAGTTGTCTACTTGATAACTAATCGGTTGATTGTATAAATTATACTCTGTCTCTATTTTCATCCTCTGTCCTCCTGTCACTTCCTTTAGTGTAACAAAAAAAAGAACCGGTTATATACAACATTCCTATCGCTTCACAAAAAATAATCATTCATTTAAAAAGATTATAACATTTTTTCTAAAAAATATTGTGGGTAATTTTTTATAATTAATATAACAAAAAGCTGGATCCCACCAATATATGGTACGTATTAATTCATCTGTTTTTTATTGTATATGGGGATAAAATTAGAAATAAAGATCGTTTTGATGATGTTCTGTGGACGTTTTTACATATACGTTTATCGTAGGTTCTAGATAAGCAGATTAGCGAATAATTGAGTATTATGTCTTTTTTTCTAAAAAAAACTTTGTTTAGGAAGTATATATTTAAGATAATTCTAACTCAACATGCTTGTGTCAGATTTGACTGTTTTTGGGATATCTAGTATTTAAGTTTCTTCTATTGTCAATTCCTAAAAATCCAATAGTATTGGAATAATTCTTTATTTCATTTCTTCATACTGCGCGTAGTAATTTGCTAAATGAATTGAACAAAAAAAGTTTCACCCAAAAGAATACACGATGGGTGAAACTTTTTTATTTATCCACTACGGTGCTTGTTCAACTTGCCATAAAATCGTTGCTCGATAGCCACCTGCTTGTAATACTTCTCCAGACGGAACTTCTAACAACAAGCCAGATTCGTTTTTATCCCACTCATTACTTACGTTATATTGCCCTTTGGTTTCATGTGTTCTCTTCGCTATTGGCTGTGTTGTATTCTCAGATAAAATAACTGTTTCTGTATCACTTACCTTGTAACGAATAGCCGCAGGTAGAATTTTGCTTGGATCTTCTTGACTAGTCAATGGTTTCTTTAACGTCGCCGTTAAATTCCAAGCACCGCCGTTTTTACGATTATCCCAAACAATCAATGATTTGTCGTATTTCGCTTTTTCGACTTTTATAAACGGGATCCCTAAAGTCTTACGGCCGAAATTCAAAAAGTTTGGCGAAGATTGTACAAATAGCATTCCTTTAAATTGATATTGAACCGTACTTTCTTCTCTTGTTACAGGTATCTTCGTTTCATTGTCTGGTTTTTTAACTAATTGATAGTTTTTAGCCTGAATCGATTCAAGTACTTTTTGAACTTCTGTTTCTTCCGTTAAATCAATCGTTGTCCCGATAATTTTATCGAAAGTAATTTTATCATGTAACGCTTCTCCTGTTTCATCGACGAACTCCACGTTCACTTTTTGATTACTTTGAATATCTATCGTGATCATTTTCTTGACTGTCTCTGTTCCTCTGACTGCTTGTAACGTTGCCTTATAAATTCCATGTTCAGGATTTAAAGGTAATGTTGTCGACTCAACTGAAAGCGTGATATCCTTACTGGAACCTGTTGCTACATCCCAAGCAACTGCTTCAGATTGTTTAAGAATCTGTTTATTGATTTTATTTTCAGTCAGATTTTGAAACGGTTCTGGTCTACTGATGAAATCATTCGCTGCAATATAAAGCCCTCTAGATGGTGGTGTTTCATCAATCACTTCGACTGGCACTTTGACCAACGTTGTCTTGTCTGGTTGATTTGCATCGGTCATTCGTACCATCACACTGGTTAAACAAGTGATTGACGTATCCGGCATGTCACCTTCATATTCGTATGAGGCAGTATGTCCAGGTAAGATAACCACATCCTGAATCACTTCAGAAGCTTTTTTAGTGAAAGTCGTGCCTTTTTTGATGATTTGCGGAATCGGTTTTGCGCCAAGATTATACACCTTGATTTTCACGGCATAATCCTCTGATGTCAAACCATTATAGGGCTCAGTTTCATTAATCGCCAATAAAGAAGTATCATAGTCCTTGATTGTTCCAGGCTCTTCATTCAATTGCTCTGGCAATTCAGTTCTTGGAATTGTTAATTGACTATCAAATTCATTTGGACCATTCGGGGTAAACGGTGTTGTAATTTTGTTACCATTTGGGTAGGTAATATGAACTGTTCCGTGATCATTCACTGTAGGTATCTTACTCAACTTATAATTAGATTTAAGATATTCAGTATAATCTGGATAGACATTAAAGACTTCTGGCTCAGCAATGATTTTCATTTTAGAGAATTTAATATTTTTGAAAGACATTTCATCCGTGTTACTTGAGAATTTTTTTGAAATCCCATCATAATTAACCTGAATTGAAAAATTTGTACTCAAATTTAAGTTATTATTTGTATCTACTAGCGGCCACCATTGTTGTATTTTGTTCATATCTAAACTACCATATACCTCAAACTCAATTAATTTGTTATACAATGACTCATCATTATTTAATGGATATAAAATGATATTTCCAGTATCATTGTTTTTTTCTTTATAAAATTTTGTAGTAATATCTTCTCTATTACTATCAATAACCGAATAAATTTTTATGTCATCTGGGTTTAGTAGTAAATTATCATTAGCTAGTATTTCAAAAAAAAATGCGTCATATAACTTGTTCCATGGTGATTTTGAAACCATTTGTCTTCCTGTAAATAACTTTTTTTTATCTGTACTAAACTCATTTTGATGCCCTTCTATGTTTCCTGCCATTTGTTTCGGTTTGATTTCAACTCCAGTCCAATTTAGAAAAGAAAGGCTCCCGTTACTATGGGAATTCCAAAAGGTCATATTTTCCACTTTATTATTTGTTATTATTGAGGTTACAGATGTTGCTCCAGCTGTAATCCCTTCTCCTGGCCTAATTTTAACTCTTCCAGATGGCGCATCATGATCAAGGATACCGTAAGTTTTAGCATTAGTATCACCTAATACTCCGAACAAATTATTCTCATTTAATTCAAAATACGTAGCTGTTGAAAAATTGAAATTCATTAAAATATTCCCAACTACCGGCAATCCATCAGAATATTTATACTCTATAGTCAAAGTTGCTAACGCAGTCAAACTTGTTGCTAATTTTAACTCTGACAAATCAAAACTGCAATTTTCACCTAATATGAAATAGGTGTCGAAGCTCCTACCAGTACTATCTCTTCCTGAATCAGTTACTTTGACCACACCACTGTACGCAAATCCACCGGTTACAAGTTTACCATTATGATAAACTTTACTTGCGGTCCCTTTAAGAGCAGTACCAAAACTCTCTGAAACTTTATCAGGTTCAGCAATAGTTCCGTCGGGATTTACAGTTGTAAATTGACTATAGTTTCGTAGTAATATAGTTGTTCTAGTATTTTGACTTTTAACAAATAAGTCGTTGTTTTCTTTTAAACTTGCTTCCTCAACAGAAGAATAAACGCTTTGTTCAACCTTGTTATCTTGGGATGCTGATATAGGTGTTGCTTTTTTTAAAATAATACTACATATGCATACTATTACTAAAGCTATTCCTACAATACTTGAAATAGTTTTCTTCTTTAATTTACTCATTTTTTCTCCTTTCTTTATTATTTTGATCATCTTTCAAATACACACTTATCGCAACACCTCCTTTGTATCGCTATCACCTATTTAGTTCAACTGCTCGAACCAGATCGTTAATTGGAGTATTTTGCTTGCTTATTTAAGGCGATACTCAAGAAGAGTGTTAGGATTGATGCACTATTGTTTATTTTGAACTGTTCCCTTTTCGTTCTTTCGTTTTTAACAAACTATTACTTCCTATTTCTAGGTTTCATTCTTTAACGTTTTATTGCTTTATAACTCAAAATAAAGACAAGTACACCCACACATAAAATCAAAAAACACACTAAAAAAATCACTTTATTACCTGTTTTATTTTCTACCAGTTGCTTATTAAGGCCATTTGCTTCTAACGCATTGACATTAAAATCTTCTGTCCAAGACCATTTGCCGCCAGTTTTTGATGTAACATCGATCTGAGCCGAATAATCCCCTGCGGTTATCCCCTTATCTGCTAAATCAACAGGAAGATCGATCATCGAATTCGGTGCCATTCTCATCCCCTTTTTTTGGTACTCAAACAACACTTTCTGTTTATTGGCTTTTCTTACTTGAATGACTACCTCCATGCCTTCAACATAGACAGGACGGATATTGGAAATATTGACAAAAAAATGGCTTTTACTCTCTTTAAATGCTATGTATGTTTTGTTTAGTTTTAGCTCAGGTTTTATGCTGTCAGTAGCACCAACTCTTAGTAACATCCCGACTAAAAAAGCAAATTCATTTACTACGACATCTTTTTTACTTTGCTCCTTCGCTTGGCTATCTGCTACCGGTTGTAATTGAATGCCACCTGCTATCAAGCCTTGTGGTGTATCTTTGGGTAAAGAAATCACTAAGTCGACTTGAGAATTCCCTCTAGAAGGAATCACTACTTTTTTTGGCCCTTTGACAATGTTGATAAACTCATTTATCAAAGACGCATCTTCTTTTAGCTCGTTTGGTCCATATTCAACTTTCCCAATACTGTTGGTTTTTGCAGTATTTAGCCGAACTTCCACGGTTAACTTTTTTGGTAATGAATTGTATAATTTGAGGGAAACTTTTTGTTCTTGACCCGTTTTCATTTGGAGATCAAAGTAGCCTAGGTTCTTATTTTTCTGATTCTCTGGGTATAAAACTTCATACGATAATCCACCAATCAAATTCGTTGAATCTTGTTTAGCCAAACCTTTAATGGGATCAAAAAATAATGCTAGGCAAAACAATACCAATAATATGCTGATACTCTGCTTTTTCATCTACTGATCCCTCTTTCCTTGTAAAATAAATACTTGATTTTATTTAGTGCCTATTCATTCTGTGAACAACTTATAACAATAACCGTCAACCAACTTTACTTACTTATTTGTAGCAACACACAACCAAGTTATTTCTTAGTATGTGTTGTCAAGACTCCAGTTTACGCTAGCGTTGAATGCTTTACCGGCAGCTCCCGTACCTTTAGTAACAGTTAATTTAGTATCTGATAATTTTGTAGCAAAACCGCCTTTAACAGCATCCGCTTTTGTTTTAGCAATGATATTTGTTGAAGTTGTATTACCAGCTTCTAATGTCACACTTTTACTAACAGTGATATTGTTAGAATCAGCAAGTTTTCCTAAGTTTCCTTCGATTGGATTTGGTAAAAAGTCATTTGTATCTGGATCAACTTCACCAATACCGTACGATTGTGCATCACCTAAAGTAAATGTTAGTTTTGATGGCAATTCTGTAGCTGAGCTGTCGCTAGAAACTAATTTAGACAATTTAGCCGTCACTTTCCAACCACTAGTTTCCGCTTCTTGTCTGTCATCATTCACGACAATATATTGATCTCCGGCTACAGTATTGCTGTATGTAGCAATATTCGCTGTTGCTGCTTGACGACCAAAATCAAATTTAGATGGTGTCCATACTAATGCCAAGTTATCTTTGAATGGTCCTTGTCCAGGTTTATTCGGTCCGTCTGTATCAAAACGAATCCCCAAATCTGTTTGCTCATTTCCGACTTCTTCTGCATTCGCAGGTTTTGCAAAAATTAATAGTGCTGATGATGCAAGTAATGTTGTAAATAGTATCTTTTTCAAAATTTAATCACCCTTCTTATTTAACGTAAATAAAATTGGTAACAGTTATTGTTATAAATTGTTCACAGGATAATACTTTTTGCAATAATCTAGCCAATCAGTTTGATTTGGTCTTTTAGTAGAACAAATAAATAAATAATCAATCCTAGACTTGCAATAGACACGACTAATAGGCTAAAATTAACCGCTAAATCAAATTTCTTTTTCTTTAGTTTTCTGGCTAAAAATACATCTCTGGAAAGAGTTACCAGAAAAAAAATCAACGACGCAGAGGCAATACCTCCCAATATATAAATCCACAAATAATCTTTCATCTTACACTCCTATACATGTATGCTATATACCTTACGTAAACTAATCACTCCTAGAAATACAATCAAACAAGCGACACCCAACAGTAATAGAATAAAAGATGTCATCATTTGTCCTAAATGCGGTAGTGCCCCATCCGTTTCTGGATAAACGGGTGTTTTTGTCTCGTAAATTGGTGATTTCGGTTCATCTGGTTCAACAGACTGATTGAATGATATACCTGTTTCTGTTTTCTCTTGCTCCCCTAACGCTTGGGTTGCTTGGCTAAACAAGACCCAAAACACACCTACCACAAAAAACAACGGCCAAATAGAGTAAGGTTTTTTCATCCTTATTCACCATCTTTTCTATTGATTTTTTTTCGTTTTTTTATTTTACTTCCTTGTTTTTTTCGTTTTGCAATTCTTACTTTTTTCCATTGTTTCTCCCATTTTCTTCTTCTAAAAAACGTTGATGACATAATCAAAACAGTGGCAACTAATAAAAAAATTGCGGTAATCTTAATCCAAGTTGGCGTAATAATTTTAAAGGCACTTTCTTCGTTCATTTTTTTTGCCTGTTGGTTGGTAATTGTAAACTCCTTGCTAAGCTGCCATTCTTGATAATCATTTGATGCATCTAATTTCAAGTTATAAGTTCCAGATGGCAGATCGGCAATGCCCCAGTCCATTTCAAAATCAAACGAACTGTTTGGCGCCATGCTGTAATTTTCAACAGATTTTCTTTTAACGACTTCAGCGGTCCCTTTTTTCGTCATCGTGCCGACGATACTTAAATTTTCTAATACTTTAGGTTCAGGATTTTGTAAATTCGCTAAAACCATTTTTTTCCCGCGCTTGATTGAGGCCTTTACGGAGTTTAAATTTAACGTTTGAGCATTATTGAATTCATCTCCTGATTGGGAAGTAATCAATCCTACTCGATATGAAAATTCTGTTGAGACACCACTTTTGGCTTTTTCGCCTTGATCTAAAGCGAAGACGATTGCCCCCATTTTGACCCCGTCATACTTTTCTTTAGACGGCGTCAATTGGATTGTCACTGTTTTTTCTTCGTAGTTCCCAACAGTAATCTCTGGCGTTGGGATTTTGAGCATTGATGTAACCGGCTCTTTTAAGGTCGAATCGTAATACGTTTTGTCATTGCTGTACTCGATCGTTCCTCCGTCTCCTGTAATCGCATTGGTGCCATAGATCTTGATCCGCACATTCTCTTTTTTGGTACTTTTGATTCTTACTTCTAATGTTTGCGCTTCTCCTGGCGTCGTTTTCACATAAAAATAACTTTTATTGGGATCGATTTGGGTATTTGACTGTACCAGTGTCACTGTATAGCCTAGATTATTGTCATCATCTGCAGCCATTACTTGATCAGCAAAAAAAAATAATGAAAAAACACAGATAAGGCTTAGATATATCGCATTAATCTTTCTCATGAAAAAAAGTTCTCCTAACTACTAGTATTTATTCTTATTGAATTGATTGAACAATGATTTCAACATACCACTCATCATTTTCATCACATTTAGTAATTGCTACTAAATTAAGACCTTGCTTAGTAAAATACTCCATCCAATGTTTCAAAAATTCTTTGGTATATTCTTCTGCTACTGCCTTTGTTTGGAAAGGACCTTCTACTTTAACTAGTTCATTTTCTTCGTACAATTCATCTTTTTCTTCATATAAAGATTTTGTAATGACATATATGATATAAACGATCGTCAGAGAAACGATAAATAGTAATAAAAACAGCGGCCAAATAATCGTTATCAATAGCGCTATAGTACTTATTCCGATAATCGCTAGAAATACGATCATTGAATAAGTTCTCTCTTTTTGTTTGATTCCTTCGCGCTTATTTTTGGTATAAAACATCAAGACCAGGAAGATATTTAATGTCATCAGTAAAAAAGCGACAAATAAATACGTTAGTACATCACTCAAGTAATAAGTCACGATGAACAATAACTGAATAATAAATTTGGCATTTTTATCTACATAAAATAAGGCCTCTTCATAAAATCTTGAAAAAAGAATAAAATTAGTGATCCATCCTACCAAAAGGATCAATTGTCCGAGATAATAGCCTCGATATTTCTGATAATAGGTCTTTTTGTCTTTCACACTTTTAGCCATCCATTTCTTTGAATAATTACGTAGTTTTTTAAGTTTATCTAGTCTTTCTCCTATGAGCGATCATTATAAAACTTTTTTGTCTTGGTTTTCCAAAAGAGATCGTTCTTTTTTTGAATAGGTAAGTAGATATCCTTTTGTTCGAATAATTTCAATTTCAAAATAGCTTTGTTCTTCTAATTTGTTTCTGATATGGAAGATGAAGTTTGCGACCCGATACTTTTCTAGTGATTTTCCTAATGAGTTACCATAGAGTACCTCAGTGATTTGCTCATAGGTCATAACTTTATCTAAGTTTTTATATAACAGTTCAAATATTTTGAATTCTTTTCGGGTTAATGCTATTATTTTGTCATGAACCACTAGACTTAGCTTGGCCGGGTCTAAGTAATGGTAATCAGATTTTTTTTTCGGTTCTATCTCGTTTAATAAGTGATTTTTGTAATTGAGCGCATTTTTTATTTTGATTCCTAGTTCCTCAAATCCTTGATTTGACTCAATAATTTCGATTACTGAATTTTTACTTAAGTGAGGATACAATTTTGTCAGCTCAGAATCCTTTCCTTCAATCAGAATCCAAATAAATAAGGAATATTCCTCTTGTAAATTAATCAACCACTGAAATGCTTTAACATAATCAGATGATTTTTCCAAGTTAAGCACCAGACCATCCAGCGATCCTATTTGTTCTTTCTCTGTAATTTCAATTAGTGAATACTGTTGTTCAATGAGGGTCCGTTTTATCAATAACTCTATGTGATCGTTCTGCTCAGAATCATCTCTGATATGTAATAGACCAATTGTATTTTCCATATTTCTCCCTCCTAAGTTAAAATTTCTTCAGAAATAACTACTTCCAACTCACTGTACATTGACTATACTATCAACTATTATCTAGAAAAAGAACGACTTGTAAGCGCTTTTCGATATACTTTTGGTAAAGTTCTTATGTATTTTCAAAACAATTATGATATATTTATAAAAATATTTATTTTTTAAAGGAGAAATATCTTTTTATGGATGTGAATATATATATATTAGAAGATGATAACAACTATCGGAAAAAAATAATGGAGTTTATCCTTAGCTATAAATCTAACTTCATTACTATTAATTTTCCGCAACCACATAATCATTTAGAATTTATGAACTATTTTCAGAAAAAATTGATCGAAGACACCGATATATTTTTCCTAGATATTGATTTAAAAACAAACTTTTCTGGGATTGATATTGCTAAGCAGATTCGGACAATAAATTCAAAAGCAACAATTATATTCTTAACAACAGCAGCTGATCAAGCAATCAATATTATAAATGAAAATATCTATCCTACTAGATACCTAAAAAAAGAAATCGATAATGATGATGAGACACTAAAAAATATTTTACAAATACTACATGATTTTGAAAAAAAGACATTATCTTTAAATAAACATAATGATGTCGTTGTATTCCAAACACGTAGTGAAACTCTTTTCTTTAAACTATCTCAAATTCTCTTTATTGAATCCGTTTCTGGCCACAAAGGACATGTATTAATAAGGACAATGGACAAACAATATTTAATCAAAATGAAAATCAATACCGTAAAAAAGCAGTTTCCACAAAAAAATATGTTAACCAATTTACAATCTTTTATTATTAATCTAGATAATATTGTTGGATACAATAAGTCTTCTACTACGTTGATTTTTCAAAATGATGTAATACTTTCTACTGGTGTCAAAGTATTTAATAAAGTTGTTAACGCGATTAAGGAGCGTGATAGTAGTGATTGCTAGACATCTTTACTTAGTAATTACTTCAATTAATATGGTGCTAATCATATTCTTTTCTTGTCTAAAAAAAATAACCTCTCTTAAAGAAAGATTATTTTTTTTAGGCATCCTAGGTCTTCAGATATTATTTGACCTGTTATTCCCTAAAGAATCTATTTATTTTGGAATTTCATTAATTTCTATTTCTCAGTATTTTATTTTTATTAGGAACAAATACAGTTGGATAGTTCCTACTATTATTATTTCTGGTCAAACCTTGCTTGTACTTATTTCATCTATTTTTACATTTGATCTATGGTTAATTCTATACATTACCGACGCTATCCCTTACCAATTGTACACAAATAAATCCATCCAAGTGATTCTACTCCATCTCTCTTTGATTAAAAAAAAATATCTTCTTATCTCGATTTTTACATTTGTTTTCATTACAATATTAAGATTTGCTGAACAGATACTCATTGCATCCAAAAATGTGCTCGTTTATTCTATTCTTTGCCTAGTAATTATATTTATCATCATTCTCTTTTCAAATTATTTTCATGCTAAAAGTAAGTACTATCAACAGAGGCAACTAACAGAGTTAATTCAAAGTCACTTAAAAAATGAAAAATCATATATAGCCCTAGCTAATGAATTTAAACATGATTATAAAAATATACTAATTAGTTTAATGGGTTATTTGAAAAATGATCAACTTGATCAGGCTAAGGATTATCTAGAGAATATTCTTAACTACTCCAGTAATTTACTGGAAATGCCCCGATATCCACAGTTGTTTCTGATTAAAATTTTTCCAATACAAACACTTATCAACGACTATATTCAAAAAAGTCTTGATAATAATATTACATTTGATCTACAGGTCCTTAATACTATCGACACTGTGAACATTCCTTTAATAGATTTTATTCGTAGCTTCTCTATTTTATTAGATAATGCTGTTGAGGCAGCAAAATACACAAAAAAACCTTCTATCTTGGTCCTGCTAAAACAAGATGACAAAGAAACGTTCATATTAGTTAAAAATTCATCTACAGAACTTAACAGAGAAACTTCTCAATCTCTTTTTACAAAAAATTTTTCTACCAAAGAGAAAAATCAAGGACTAGGTCTATATATTTTTTCTTCCATTTTAAATAGATACAATAATGCATCGTACATTGTTGAGCATGACAAAACTAATTTTACAGTATCACTAACCTTGCATAAAAAAGCATGAATGCTGATTTTCTATTTATTGAGTCACCTATCATCAATTTTGACAGATTAAACAACTATTTTTCTATTAATATTAAAACAAAATTCTTCCATTCGTATCACAAAAAAATATAGCGATAGTTATTTATTTTGATACGAATGGAAGAATTTACAAACATGAAGAAGAATTAAATTACAGAATGCGGAACTAGTTTAGGAAAAGATGGAGCTATTTCTGAAATTCCTATTGATATTTTACAACATGAACTTGAAGTAATCTCTTTTCAAATTTAACATTTACACAAGGATTTATAAAAAAAGATGAGAAGGATTTTAAAAAAATCGAATCAAACTATTAACAAAAAGAGATTATGGATCTTGATAAATGTTTATTTTTAAGGGCAATACCTGGTATGAATTTATCGAAGTAGCAGTTCTGGCGGCTCATCAGGCAAAGGTGGATTTTCTGGAGACTGGTAAATTTGAAAAAGTGGACAATAATCAGATTTTTTTCTGATCATCATCCACTCTTTCTTTTATTTAAATTTTCAGCGCAAACAATGCTTCCGCAATCCCTGGTACCCCACTAGGATCGCCATAATTCTTATGTGTTTGAATCACCGTATACTTTTTTCCTTGATAAGCTACTTCTTCCCCTTGATAATAGTGGATCGGAGTCAAATCCGTTCCCAATTTAAACTCAAGTGTAGAAATAAAGCGACCAAGATAATCTACGTTCGCATCAAAGACACCTGTCACACCTGAAAATTCAACTTGTGAACTCCATTGCCATGCGGCTGTATCTGAATGCAATAAGTTTTCATTCGATGGTGATTTTGGCCATTCCGCTACCCAACTATTTTCTTTACCTAAAACCGGAAATTCTAACCAATTGTTCGTAAACCAGCTAGCCATGCTATAGTGGATCACGTTATTAAAACCACGTTTATTTAATTGATTTTTGAATGCTGTTGATGTAATCGTTACATCTGCAGGAATCATCTCCCCTTCTTCAGCATCATTGACCATGATTGTATCTGGATTTAATCCAAGTTCTTGTGCAAAATCAGCAAAGTAATTAGCTTCTTCAACCGCTTTTTGTTCATCTACAAACCAAGAATAATGATACGTTGAAACTGTCAGACCTGCTTTTTTCGCATTTTCAATTTGGATCTTAGCAAAAGGGTTTTTATATGTCGTATATTCTGTCAGTTTTACGACTACCCCTTTTACACCTTGTGCATTCATTTTTTTGTATGAGTCCACAGATATTTCGCCATTCCAAGAAGAGATATCAATAAAGTCAGCTCTTGGAAGAAGCTCTGGTGTGTATGGTAACCGAACTTGCTGGCTTTTTCTAGAAGGCTCTGTCTTCTTTAAATTATTTCCCATAACATGATTATTAGTCTCATTGATTGTTCTGTCTTCGGCATACACTTGTGTATTATGAGAAAATAATACCACACCGCCTAAACATGCAAATACTAAATTTAATAACACCTTTTTCATAATAAAAACCACTCTTTCTTTTATTTTTTTATAAATAAACTTACTTATAGATTTACAATAACATGTTTTTATAACTCTTTTAGATCAAAATAGTAGCTTTTACGTATTTTTTTGATTTCAATAGCATAACGATAGTTACACCAAAAAAGGCTAGGCATAACTCTACGAGTCACATCCAACCTCTTTGATATCAACGATACTCACGCTCATGCTTCAACAACCACTTCTTCCGCTCTACGCCACCGCCATAGCCGCCCAGACCTCCGTCTGTCTGGATTACGCGATGACATGGAATAATAATTGCTAACTGATTTGCACCATTGGCATTACCTACCGCTCGCATTCCATTTGGATTCCCGATCGCTTTCGCTAACTCTTTATATGAAAAAGTTTTACCACGCTTAATTTCTGTCAAAGCTTGCCACACACTTTTCTGAAAATCAGAACCTAAACATAGATACGGTGTCCGAAATTCGTCTAGTTTCTTCTCAAAATACAAATCCAGTTCTCCTTTGATCTGCTCGTTAATCTTGGTTTTTCCTGGAACGATAGAAGCATTCATTCGATTCCGTAATCGTTCGATTTCTCTTTCCAAGCCACGCCGGTCGACAAACTCTAGTAAATATAAGTACTCATCATCCGCAATACTCATCATCGGTCCTAAAATCGTATCAATCCAATCTGCCGATAATATTTTGATTTCTTTCGATTGTTTTAGATTTCTTCCCATGATTTTTGAAAAGGCATCGTAGAAACCACTGGATGAATCGTAACCGACATCCAGCTGAGTATTGATCCGCTTTTCACCCTTTTTGATTGATTTCAAAGCCATCCCCATCCTTCTTGAACGCGCATATTGAACGAACGTCATACCATAGACTTTTTTAAACTGTCTTCTAGCCGTCATCGAGTGAATGCCCAATTCTGCGAAGTCTTGATCTTTCCAACGCTTCTCTGGATTTTCTTCTACTAACTCTACCATTTTCTGAACTAAGGGCGGGATTTCTCTTGGAAAGGATAACGGTTTACAACGTTTACATGGACGATATCCTGACAAAAGAGCCTCTTCTGCTGTTTCATAAAATGTACAATTTTCATACTTTGGTTTTCTTGCAGGACATGTAGCGTGACAAAAAACGCCTGTTGATTTGATACCTACAAAAAAAATTCCGTCATATGTAGAATCTTTTGCTAACAGTGCTTGATAGTATTGTTTTTGTTCTTTTTCACTGATCATTGGGCATTCCCCTCTCTACTAATTTATTTTGATCTTGCTTCTCATATTAAGCCAAATCTGCCAGTAACGACATGTAAGATGTATCTAAGTCACTATTTTCACTTTCATTATAAAACGTATAGATTGAAGAACCAAAGGTGACTCTTGAAACTTCTGCATTTAGATATTCTACAATTGAATCTTCTCTATCATCTAGTATGATACTAATCGGTAACGTCGTTTCATCTGCGGTATTTCTCGATATACGCTTTATTTTTTAAACCTAGTATAAAAATACCAGCGATCCTTGTTTTTTCATAGACTTTAATTCGAATGATTGTTTGGTTTAGCACCTATTCATCTTGGTAACCATAATAATCAGACATTACGTAACTGCTCGTCGGAATCAAATTGGTTCTTTCTTAATCAATGCCTTTGCGCTTGCCATATCCCAGATATTTAATAGTACAAGCGATTTGTCTCTTTTGTACACGTTTCTAAATTGAGCTATTTTATTTTTGTCCCTTAGTCATCGATCCCTTCACTTTGTCTCTTTAGTGTATTACTGATTCAAAAAAAATTCTTTCGAAAAATGAACATCAATTTTTTATTTTTGAGGTAGTAAGAATCCAAGCTTCTTTGATGGTAAAAAAAAGACCCACTCTTTGGGGAAGAGTGGGAAAAGGAGTTAAAAAATGAAAAAGTGTTTTGTTAGGGTTGTTTTTCTAATATGAATATATACTAACCTGAATTTGTGACTATTTTGTGTTGTAATTTTGGTTTCTTTAATAGGATTGTTAGAAGAAAATTTGAATAAAAAACAAACTTGATACAAATAAAGAAGGTACAACTTCTATTTGAACTACCATTTATCTCTTTTCATACTAAACAAATAAAGCTACAGCAAGAGCATCTTACCCTGGTTCACTGTCAAATATCACCTTAAATAATTTACATAAACCAAAGAAATAACTGGTTGATAATTGTATGATTTTTATATACACACATTAATCACTATTTATTTTTATAAACGAATTTCTATTTTAAATATACTTTATAAAAAAAACATCTCTTTTTCAATTAATTATCAAAAAATTAGAACAATGTAGAAAAATATGATAAATAAATTACTTTTACTTGTTGTATAATGACATTTGTATAAATATAAACTACTTTTAGATTTTATCACAAGAACATTATTAAAAAAGGAAGGTATGTGTGCTTTAGTGAATGATTCATGGAAAAAAGGTTCGTTTAAATTTTTGTTGTATTCGAGTACGCTTGTCATAGCAGCAAGCACTTCCATACAAGGGTTGGCCGCAATGCGTGAACAGATACCCCAATCTCAAACAGCCTTGGAAAAAGACTATAAGACTGTATTACAAGAATATATTACGGCAAAAGATGAGTATAAGAAAACAAAAGAACGTTACGAGATTGTATTACAAGATTACAATACATCGAAAAGCAACGCAGATAAAACCTACAAAACTGCAAATGAACTAAAGACAGCTTTAGATGAATTAAAAGAAAACTACCAAACACAGTTAACGAAATTCGAAGAGGCTACTGAGAATTATGAAGTAAGCAGGGCTACATATGAAACAAACAAGTCTAATTATGAAGCACATATTGAACATTATAATACAGCCAAAAATGCTTACGAAACCGAAAAAAAGCTTTATCAACAATCCAAATCAACATTTACTACTATGCAAAATGAGTATCAAGATGCTCGAACAAAATATGAAGAATTAAACGAAGATGCGCATAAAAAAAGAACAGACTACGAAGCTCTACGTATCGCATATGAAAACAAACAGAAAATTTACAATGAGGCTGCGACAGCTTATATAACGGTTCAAACTGCCTATAATAAGGCTAAAGAGGCTTATAATACCCAATTGAAGAACTATAACTCACAAAAACTATCTTATGAGAGGTTATTTAACACGTATACTACTAAAAAAATAGCTTATGATTCTAAAGCGAAAGAATTTAATCTAGCCTCTACATCATACAGTAAACTAAAAACAGAACTTGAGACAGCTAAAAATGACTACTCTAATGTCAAAATAGAATATGATCAAACCCTGAAAGAATACAACGCACGACGAACTGAATATAACAAAGCTAAAGAAAACTACCTAACCGATAAAGCAACTTATGAAAAACGTCTGTCAGAATTGAACAACTCTATAAGCAATTACAAAAGTAAACTTGCTGAGTACAATAAAATCAAAGAGGAGTATCAAACAACGAAACAAGCTTATGACGAAGCAAAGACTACTTATGTTACTCTATCCTATCAATTAAAAGAATTAGCAAGCCAATACGAAACAGAACGGCTAACCTATGAAGCAGAAAAGACAGCGTTTGATCAAAAAACCAAAACATATGAAACAGCTAAAACAGCTTACGATCAACAAAAATCTGAATATGATGCAAAACTTGCTACTTACGATACAGACTTAACTATTTATAATGAAAAACGAAAAGCAGCAGAAGCAATCCTGAAACAATATGAAGAAGGTACCGTGGAATATTCAACAGCACTAGCAGCATACACTGAAAACAATAATCGTTACAACGAAGTGAACAAAGAATACCAACAAGTAAAAGAACACGCAGATTTACTAACTGCTAAATTCAAAGAGGTCAAAACAGGTTATGAGTCTGCAACAAATGAATTTCAAGCACTTGCTGTCTCTTACCAGTCTATCAAACAAAAATACGATTCTCTTATGACACAATCTAATCAAGCAGAAAGTGCTTATCAACAATTAGAACAGGAGTATCAAACCATCAGTACTAGCTATACTCACGTAATGGGTGTCTACACTGAAACAGAATCAGCTTACAAAGCTACACTTAAAGAGTCTGAGGAAGTAAAAACTCAATTTGCTCAAGTGAAATCAGCCTATGATACTATCTCTGATACATTTACAAGCGAATCAAAAGTTTTTGACGCGACAGAAGCTTCATATATTGAGGCAAGCAAAACATATGAAGCTGTTACAATAAAATACGAACTAGCTCGCACCGAGTATGATCGTCTTTTCCCAGAATATCAAACGCTAAAAAATGAACTAGCACAATTAAAGACTGACCTTTCAAAAGTAGAAACATCTTTTACAGATTTAGAAAAAAATGTAGAAACAACTCAAAAACAATATACAGATTTAAAAACACACTATACTGAAACTATGGCTGATTACGAATCGGTTAAAAAGCAATTTTCTGATTTAGGAGTGGAGTATACTACTGCTAAAATAGCTTACAAAGTCGCAGCAGAAGCAATTTCAAAAGCAAAAGAAACTTTTGAGTTACGTGAACAAGAATATACTGATTTAGCTACTTACTATGTTAGTCTTAAAACGAAATACGAAGAGACACTGAAAACCTATAACACGACTTTGGTCATATTAGATGAAGTTACAACTGAACAAAAAGCACATGAAAGTGAGTTCAATACAATTTCACAAGGATATAAGAGCTTAACAGAATCCTTTACAACGCTTAAATCTGAATATGATGACGTTGATACAGCCTACACAGCTGCGAATGATGCATGGAAATTAGCCGATGATGCCTATCAAATAGCCAACGGAAAACTAAAAACTCTCAAAGATGACTATGCTACTGCTCTTGAACTCTTTAACAGTCTACAAACCAAGCATAATCTTGCTAATGAAAGTTTTAGTACCGCCGCTAAACCTTATGAAGATGCGCTTGCTGCATATGAGAAAGCAGCCAGTGCTGAAAAACAAATTAATGCTGCAGTTACGAATATGAATCAAGTATTTAAAGATTTTCCTTCTGATAAAATCACAGAAGCAAATCTTGAGAATATTCCAACTGACTTAGCAACATGGCAAAGTACGTATGATGTAGCTAAACAAGCACTAGATAAGGCATTAAATGAATCATGGTTGTCCATTGATGATTATCAAGCAAAAAGTGATGCTTACAATCAAAGCTCAATTGCTCCCATAAACTTAGATGATAGATTAGGACTGGTTTATGATCCAGCAAATTTTAAAGAAGTATTGATAACATATATTGCTGATGCAGAAAAAATGATGAAACAAACTGTTGCTAACGTCAATGCTTTTAACACCGTCATCAAAGCCAACGTTGATTATAAAAAGGAATTTCAAGAATATTTGACTGGTTGGCAACCTGGAAATGTAGGAGATCCTAAGAACCAGCAAAAAAAATGGTTATCTATTGTAAATGCGGTAGCCAATGTTGATTTTAGTGAGCTAGGTTATTCTGATGATGATTTAGATTCGATGAATACTACAACTGAATGGGATGAAATCGTTTCAGCCTACGAAAATCAAGGAGCAGATGCTGTTAAACAGCTAAAAACATATGCAAAACATATAATAAGTGTATCTGATAAATGGACAAAAGCACATGATGATATGCTAGCTGCTATAGATGATTTTGAAGGAATAACAGGAGAAACTATTAAAAAACCAACTACTAGCAACAGACTTTCATTAGGAGCTGCCGGAGTAGCTGACGAAGCTGATCGTGTTTACAGTAACAGTCTCTCTGCTCTTCAAAACGATCCTTATGATGCAGACTCTGGAGAAACTGTTCTTGGATGGTTAGGGGGGCAAGGAATCGGTTCTGCAATGAGTTGGCGCATTAGCGGTCAGTCAAAACCCTCAGAAGTAACAGTTCCAAAATTTGACCCTAAAAAGTTAACAATTTCCACAGGTACTTTGAAAATACTTGAACTCACAGCTCCTGTAATTCCAACAGTGCCTGATATGCCCGAAGCGCCTTTGGAACCTGGGGAAATCAACCTCCCTAAAACAGTAGCTACTGTGTCGGAGCCACTGAATCTAGCAATTACACCTTCTGTCCCTTCAACAAAAGTAATTACAGATATCACTGGCATCGATCTACCAACATTAACTCAAGATCACGCATCTACTCATCCTGATTCAATTATAGAATTAGGCACTTCAGAAGATGTTACAGATGTAGAATTAGATAGCGGAGAAGCTGAAGGAAGTATTCAACCTGACGCTCCTGTTGAGTTAAATGATTTAGAAGATGTTACTAACGTAGCTCCACTGGAAAAACCGAAAGAATTAGAAGCCGCGCCCGAAGTTGAAAAACCAGTTATTCCAGAAATTACGGCACCAGAATTAGTAGATCCTGTACAAGCGCCAGTAGAACATCCAATTGAAATCACAACACCAACACAACCTAACTTATTAGAAGCTCCTGTGGCAGTAAACCAATCTGAAGATCCTAAAGCGTTAGCAGTTCCTAAGAAAAAGCAAGAGGACACTATTTTCCCTAAAACTAATATAGTCGCTGATCCTTCAAAACCTAAACTTCCGAATACTCGTTCTGGAAGAAGGCTGCCAAATACAGGAACTGAAACATCTCCAATAGGACAAAGAATGGGCACTTTTGTGGTAGGAGCAGCCGGATCTCTTCTTTTCTGGAAGAGAAAAAAAGGAAAACATAGCAAATAGATTCTTATTTTCTAGTCAGCATTATAATTTTAGTCAAAAGAATTTAGTCACTAAAATGACAAAAGGCACTGAGAAACAATCACTTCAATGTTGAAGGGTTGATTCTCAGTGTTTTTCTATTGTGAACGATTTACTTCTTAGACAAAGTTCATTTTCAGTATTTTAGTTTGTAGAGAGTGATGAACTCGTAACGAAGTGGCATAGGCGCAATGAACAACAAATAACCCGCTCTTCGGGGAAAGAGCGGGAAAAGGAGTTAAAAAATGAAAAAGTGTTTTGTTAGGGTTGTTTGGTATGAATCTATAATATCTTGAAATTATGACTATTCTGTGTTAAAAGATTGGTTTCTTTGTTGTGATTGTTTGGCTAAAATCCGAAGTTTTAGCACAACTTATGTTGTGCATTAATATAACTATCCACTAAAATATATTAAACACTAAAAATAAATTTATATTCACTTTAAGATTGAAATAGTTTATAATGAGGTGTCAAATAAATTTAAAGGAGAAAAAATATGAAAAAACTTATTATTACCGCAAGTGCTATTCTAGGCTTAGGTTTTGGAGGAATTGTTCTTCCTGAAATCACTGGAATAGGTATTATTAATGCTGAAGCATCCTCTATTGTTCCTGAATCTGCTTTCAAAAATCATAGTAAACACATTATTACTGATCCTGTTGGCGTTGGTGGGAAAAAGAGCTTATTTGTATCTGGTGAGGTAAAAAGAGACTCCAACATTTACTGGGTCCAACTTTGGGTAAATGATGTTTTGGTAACGACCGCAGAAGTCATTGAAGATGTTCCAAACGAGGACAATTACTTTTTTGAGTTAGATATTAACAACAGTATCCAGTCATTGACAGATACGGTAAAGGTCGTTGGTTTGGACAGAGAGAACAAAGTGGTTGTTGGTGAATCTAAAGTCTTTCTTCAACCAAGTGAATGGATTTTGGCACCTGATGAGTTTACCTTACGGAAAGACTCTGTAGTCACTGGTACTGCAGATTGGGAAATCACTGATGTGAAACTTGCTGTAAATGCTACTATCATCGACGAAAAGGAAGTGCCATATACAAGCTTATTTTCGTTAGATACAAACGGAGAAATCAAATTTCTTCGGGATTATGTTGAAGTCCTAGGGTTTGATGCTGATGGTGAATTAGTTCAAAAAGCAAAAGTAGCAGTCAATCCAATTAAGCTTTCAATGCATTTAAATGATTTCTCACTAGGCGAACGGAATGTCACTGGTACGGTTAGTGGTGCTGGAGCAAGTCAGGTTCGTTTATATGTCAATAACAAACGCCAACAAACGACTGCTATTAAAGCAGATGGTTCTTTCAGCTTGGTTGCTCGAGCGATTACAAGTATTAATGATAAAGCGGCCGTTGCTGTTTTAAATTCAGATGGAGTAGAAATTGGACGATTTAATGTAGTTATCAACGAAAGTGGTCAATCACGACCGTTCATCGGCCAATATTCGGATGGTTTGTCTGCAGCCCCAGGTGGGAATGTTGGATTTCAAACATCGTTCAGAAATTACGGCTTTGAAAATGAATATGATATGGGAACTCAAACAATCCCAACTGCCAAATGGTTAAAACCAGAATTTTATTTCTATTATCAAAAAGATATGGAAATTGCTTCCTTTACAATGGGACTTGATCCAATTATTTCAATAAATGATCTCGATCCTAGCAAAGTTGTTGTTAGTGACCTTGAAAATCGTATTTTTAATGGTACTGAATACAAAGGATTAAAACTTTCTTTTCAGTATGACTTCCAAATTAGAAGTGCCTTCGGTGAAACCTTCTTAAGCGCTTGGTTAAAAACACCAGAACAAAAAACACACGACTTGTCGGTCATTGCATTTGGTAGTTCCAACTCAAATGCTACTAACTATAAACCTATTGTCTATGCAGAAAAAGATATAAACAACTTAACACAGACTGGTAATCCAAATAAACAGATTTTTGGCTATAAAAAAACAAATTACTCTGTAAGTTATTAAATCCAGAATAGACTCTTGATCTTAGTCGTTGACATGGTAAAACATAAAAAATCTGAGTTCACTTTATTGGGACTCAGATTTTTTATGTTCAAAAAAATTTTTCATATTTTTATAATATAACTCCCTCACTAACCAAGTCCTCTAACTCTTTTTCATCTTATTTTTATCTAAATATAAAAATAAATTTGTTATAAAAAAACTTTTTTGTTCCGTGTATTATTCAGAAAATTCAATATAAATAAACAACCATACCTAATGATCATATAAAAACTGCACAAAAATTTCTAAGGGATTCACTTGATTATCCCCCATAAACCTTGTTCTTTTTTACAAATACAGGATTTTTAATATATGTATTGTATTTTTATATAAATCACATAATTATCAAAAAATTATACTCTTTCATAAAAATATGATAAATATATTACTTATAAATACTGTATAATTACATTTGTTAAATTATAAACTCCTTAAAGGTTCTATATGTTTACTATATTGATATTATTATAAAAAGGAAGGTACGTGTGTTTTAATGAATGACTCATTGAAAAAAAGTTCGTTTAAATTTTTGTTATTTTCAAGCGTAGTTCTAATTGCAGCTGGTGGCCCTGTACACGCTTTAGCTACAACATTGGAGCAGAGAAACCAATCAGCTCAACCAACGTTGGAAAAAGATTATAAGAGTATATTAGAAGAATATACAACCGCTAAAAAAGAATACGATGATACAAAAAAAGCGTACGATACTGCATTAGAAAACTACAATACCTCTAAAAGTGTGGCTGATAAGACGTATGAAGCAGCTGATACACTTAAAACAACTTTAGATGAACTAAAAAAAACCTACCAAACACAGTTAACGATTTTTGAAGAAGCGACGAAGACTTATAACGCACATAAAGCTACATATGAAACAAATAAGTCCAACTACGAAGCACATATTGAAACTTATAATGAAGCCAAGGTAGCTTATGAAGCAAAACAAGCTCTGTATCAAGATGCAGAATCAACGTTTCTCGATATGCAAACAAAATATTTAAATGCTCAAGCTAACTACGAAACATTGAACAAAGAGGCTGAGAAAAAAAGAGCACTCTATGAAAACTTAAGAACCAAGTATGAAACAAACCGAAAAATTTACGAAGATGCTGCAACAGCTTATAGAACAGTTCAAACAGCATACAACAAAGCCAAAAGTAAGTACACTACTCAACTAACAGACTATAATTCACAAAAACTTTCTTATGAAACGCTACTTAACAACTATAATACTAAAAAAACAGCGTACGATATAAAAGCAACAGAATTCAATCTGGCAATAACGTCATACAACACCTTAAAAACAGAACTTGAAACAGCCAAAACAACCTATACCGAAGTGAAATCAGATTATGATAAAGCGCTCGAAGAATATAATAGACTGTTAAACGAATTTAATGAAGCTAAAACAAATTATATGACGGATAAAGTAGCTTATGAAAAACGTCTATCTGATTTAGCGATATCAATCAGTGACTATGAACAGAAGCTATCTGAGTATAAAAAGATCAAAGAAAATTATAATACTACAAAACAGGCGTACGAAAAAGCCAAAAAAGACTACGAGACTTTGTCTAGTCAATTAAAAGAATCAGCAACTCAATATGAACTTGAACGTACAACCTACGAAACCAAAAAAACAGCCTTTGATCAACAAACCAAAGCATATGAAACAACTAAAACGACCTACGATCAACAAAAAGCTGAATATAATACTAAACTTACCGCGTATGAAACTGCTTTGAATAATTATAATGAAAAAAGAGCAGCTGCAGAAGCGATTCTAAAACAGTATGAAGAAGGTACAGTAGAATATTCAACAGCTTTAGCAGCCTATAATGAAAATAATACTCGCTATAACGAAGTAAGTAAGGAATATCAACAAGTAAAAGAACAGTCAAATCTACTCACTACGAAGTTTGAGGAAGTTAAAACCGCATATGAAACTGCAACAGTTGATTACCAACAAATTGCCACTTCCTATCAATCTATCAAGCAAAAATATGAGACACTTGTGGCACAATGTGAACAAGCGAATGTTGACTATCAAAAATTAGAACAAGACTACCACACACTCAGTATTGATTACGCACAAGCAATGAATGTCTATGCTGAAACAGAAACTGCTTACCAAGCAACAATCGCAGAGTCTACCAAAGTAAACGTTCAGTATGACCAGTTAAAAGAATCTTACAATGCTGTGTCTGAGAAATTTATAATCGGATCAGAAGCTTTTGGTGTTATCGAAGCGAAATACACCGAGGCCAACAAAACATATGAAATTGTCAATCAAAAATACGAAACAGCACGTGCCAAATATGACTATCTTTTGCCAAAATATCAAACATTAACAGAGGAATTAGCACAGCTAAAATCCGATCTAGCTACAGCTGAAACATCTTTTACTAAGTTAGGCGAAACACTAGAAACAACGACAAAACAATACACCGCTTTAAAAACACAGTATACTGAGACAAAAGTAAATTATGATAAAGTCACGAGCCAATTTGCTAATTTAAATGCAGAATATGCTATCGCCGAAACAGCTTATACAACAGCCGCACACGCAATTGCCACAGCGAAAGAAACTTTTGAACTTCGCGAAAAAGAATATACTGCTTTAGCTACTGACTACCTTGATCTAAAAATTAAATATGAAGAAACTCTAAAAATCTATAAGGTAACTTTGACTAATCTGGGTGAAGTTACCGATGAACAAAAAGTTCATGAAAAAGAGTTTGCTACTGTTTCAAAAGAGTACGCAGACTTAACGACCTCTTTTAAAGAACTTTATACAAAATACGAAGGTGTTGATAAAGCATACGCTGCTGCGAATGATGCATGGAAAGTAGCTGACGCTGACTATCAAATTGCTGCAAGAAAATTAGAAACCCTTAACCATGACTATGACAAGGCGCTTAAACTATTTACAAATCTAAAAACTAAGTATGATCTTGCAAAAGAAAGTTTCATTACAGCCACAAAACCATATGAAGACGCTCTTGCGGCTTACGAGAAAGCTGTTATTGCTAAAGACGAAATCAATGATGCGATTACCAGTATGGGGAATGTTCTTGCTGACTTTCCAGCTGACAAAATTACACAAGAAAATCTTGAAAATATCCCAGCTGACTTAGCAGTGTGGCAAGCAGAATATGATAGTGCTAAAGAAGCTTTAACTAACGCTCTAAATGAATCATGGACTGTCATTATGGATTACCAAGACAAAAATGATACTTACAATGCTAGTTCTATTAAACCAGAAACTGTAGAAACCCTTATTTACGGACCAAAAGATTTTCAAACTGACTTGACAAATTTTATTGCTGAAGCTGAAAAAATAATGAAAAAAGATATTGATAATGCTGAAGCATATCAAATGTATTATCAAGCTTATTCTGATTACCTTATTGCTTTTGAGAAGTATACAAATGGTTGGAAGCCTAACAATATTGGCGATCCCAATAATGATTTTGAGAATATATGGAAACCAACAATTAATGCTTTATATACAAAAGATTTTACCCATATAGGCTATACAGATGAGCAACTAAAAACAATTTATGGGACAGAACAATGGGAACAATTTGTAGCTGACTATACATCCAAGGGGAATTCAGCCGTTGAAAAAGTCAAGCAATATGTTGCATATCTATTAGAGGTAGCTTCTGACTGGGAAGCTGAAAAAGTAAAATTAGAAGATGAGATCAACAAGTTTAATAAAGCCACAGGGAATAATGTTGCATTTTCAAGAAAAACAGACTATATTACTGGAACAGCTCCTATGGCTCAGAAAGGACTAGTAGACGCTCAAAATTTTAATATATCAATATTAACTTTATATGAGATTGAAGATGATATGTCAGCTTATGACTGGGTACGTGAGACTCTTTTTTCAAGTTCATTACAATATCAAGGAAGCATTAGTGGACAGACTACCGTTGAGAAGGTCATCATTCCAAAATTTAATCTCGGAAAATTCGAAAAAATTAATTTTTTACACCTAAAAAAAATTAATCCACCAGTTATCCCAACAGTACCTGATCTACCTAAAGATCCTATAAAGCCAACAGTGCTCAATGTGCCTAAAAATGTAGATAATGTAACCGAACCAACTAACTCTGCATTAGCGCCAGCTGCCGCTTCTACAAAAATAATTGAAGAAATCACGGGCATTAATCTACCAACATTAACAGAAGAGCGTGCATCTACTCCTATTGATTCAATTACAGAATTAGAAACTTCTGAAAATGTCACTGATGTCGAATTAAATAGTGAAGAAGCTGAAGGAAGCATTCAACCTGGCGCTCCTGTTGAGTTAAATGATTTAGACGGCGTGACTAATGTAGCTCCTTTAGAACAACCTAAAGAATTAGAAGAAGCACCGATCGCCGAAGCACCAATTATTCCAGAAGTTACAGCACCAGAATTAGTTGCTCCAGTAACTCCACCTGTAAAACAACCAATTGAGTTTACTGCACCGACTAAACCTAATGAACTGGAAGCTCCTGCCGCAACAAATATAGCCAAAGCGCCCGAATCATTAGTGGCGCCTAAGAAGAAGGAAGAAACTCAAGAGAGCACTGTAGCTACAAGCGTTAAGCTTAACACGGCCTCTGATCCTTTAAATAAAACACTACCAAATACTCGTTCTGAAAGAAAATTACCAAATACTGGTACAGAAACTTCTTTATTGGGACAAGGAATAGGCGCCTTTATGGCCACTGCGGCTGGATCTCTACTTTTCTGGAAGAGAAGAAAAGGAAAAGATAGTAAATAAAATTCGATGCCCATATTACAACAAATTATTACAAAAACAAGCTACCCTTCAAAAAATTTTGAGGGGTAGCTTGTTTTGAGAAGTGTTTCTCCATTCGCTCATTTCTTACTCTGTTTGGCTTACAATTCCAATGATGAATAATCGATCTGGCTGATTGTATTGATTTTTACTTCTATTATTTTTAAGCTTCGGCTTTTGGTAATTCATTAGTTATAAAACTACTCCCCCGCATTGTTTACCATCTGCTCTAGCTCAGCCTATCATAGTCTTTCTATTTTTAGTGCTTGATGTAAGCGTAACGAAATGGTGGGATTCACAAGTATAGACACTTCTCACACTACGTTCGCCAAGTATTGCTCATCATCTGCTCTAGCTCAGCCTGTCATAGTCTTTCTATTCTTAGTGCTTGATGTAAGCATAACGAAATGGTGGGATTCACAAGTATGGACACTTCTCTCACTGCGTTCGCCAAGTATTGCTCATCATCTGCTCTAGCTCAGCCTGTCATAGCCTTTCTATTTTTAGTGTTTGATGTAAGCATAAAAATGGTGGGATTCACAAGTATGGACACTTCTCTCACTGCGTTCGCCAAGTATTGCTCATCATCTGCTCTGTCATAGCCAATCGCAGTGATTCGCAACAAAATACCCACTCTTTGGGGAAGAGTGGGAAAAGGAGTTAAAAAATGAAAAAGTGTTTTGTTAGGGTTGTTTGTTTGGTATGAATATATAATAACCCGAAATTATGACTTTTTTGTGTTGAAAATTTGGCTTCTTTATTACAATTGTTTGGTGAAACTCTGATTTTCTTTTCACTTTCTATACGCTATCAACTGTTGATTGTTTTTACTACTACTTTTACGTTATGTATCGGAAAGAACCTCCAAGTATTCTTGAGCCAAACCATTCAAGAATTGCTTCCTCACAATATATCATCAAGCCACCTTTCATCATACTCAGTGCATAATCCAAATGTAAAGTATTTGGTTGTGGTACTGCTACATAAGTGATTACATATATTAATTAAAGAATCCTTTTCCCCACGTCGTATCTGTTCGATCATCATCTTGTCCTACTGCAACATAACGGCGTGCACCTCCATGACTGATATAACTGATCCAAACATAGCCATTACTGTGAATGTAGTGATCATAATGGATTTTCATACCAGGTAAATAATAATCAAGTGCTGGACTGGCCGTATCATCTGGATTAGTATCTCGGCTAACCGCTAGTTTTCTGTCTGGATAAAAGGTACCAATCATTGCTACCAGACCTGTCTGTTGTCCTCCTGGTGTTGGTTTTGGCTTAGTAGACTGTGGTTTGGGTTGAGGATCTATGTTTTTTCCGTAACGATAAATCGTAATAGCAGGACAACCATTAATCCCCCAAATCGTATCATGATCATTGATTGTGATACCATTATAACCGTAATTACAGTGAATAATGTTGTCTTGATCATCTATAAACATTCCTGTATGACCAGCAGCTCCTCCTGATGCTCCACGATTTCCCCAGATAAAAATATCTCCTTTTTTAGCTGGATAATTCCCACTTCCATTTGCTGGTACCTTGCTCCAACCTGAATTTTCTAAATGCGTGAAAAGCGTATCTGTATTGCCCATCGCACTACTCTTAAAAAAACCACCACTGATCAAAGCGAAATAAACAGCGCTAGAACAGTCATAACTGTTAGGCCCTAGCCTTGCATTCATCGAGTATGTGACTTTTCCTTTTCGGTCTGTCATCCATTTAATCATTTTTTCTATATTTGTCATTTTTTTCACTCCTTATTTTAAAATCGTATGAGCTTGTTGGCTCATAAAGCTAGCAAATTTTTTATCATAAAATTGTTCTTGCAATTTCTTGAACATTTTGAAGAATCTGTTCATCTTCCATCCAATTGTCAGATTGAATCCATTGGTAAATCAGTTTCATCTTTTCAGGCGTTTCAGGATCTTTATTGATTAACTGCTCTGACTCCACTAATTCATAAACAAGTGTATTGATAATATCTACATCTAATTCCTTTTGCATTTGTAGAATATAAGTCAATGGAGGATTCCAGTGGTGACTGGCAGCTAATTTTGCTTTTCCTCCAACTAAATCTGACCAGTTTAGTTCTTTTTTTATTCTTATTTCATCGATTACTTGCCAGAAATCATCAACTGTTTTGATTGTACGCATGGGTCTTTACTCCTTTGTTTTGTGTGACATTGATGCATAGCTATCTATGCATGTTTTCTGTATGTTTCAATCTTACTCTGTTTTTATGTATAAGGACTTTTAATTTACTGTTAAAAGTCTCCCGAAACTCTCTTACATTTATTGGTATATAGTGCACGTTCGCGAATGTTTCACATGAAACAAACTAAAAAAGGAGGCAGCTTCGTTATGAGCTCCCTCCTTCTATCTGTTATTTAGCTTAGTTTTCAACTTACTTTAAGCTTAGTACATTCGATCATTAAATTGAACAGGAAAAATTAGTTAAAATAACTGATTTTAAGACTGTATCTTTGCGATCCTTCCTTGTTCAATATAAACCATCAAAATCGAAACATCTGCTGGGTTCACACCACTGATTCGACTTGCTTGCGCAATCGTTTCTGGCTGAATTTTTTGCAATTTTTGTTTTGCTTCTGTTGCTAGCCCATTGATTGCAGCGTAATCGATGTTTTCTGGAATTCGTTTCGCTTCCATACGTTTTAATTTCTCAACTTTTTCTAAAGCTTTTTTGATATAGCCTTCATATTTTAGTTGAATTTCAACTTGCTCAATGACTTTATCATCCAATTCTACCTCAGACGCTGGGATAAACTGTATCACTTCATGATAGCTCATTTCTGGGCGTTTTAAGAAGTCTCCAGCCAAAACCCCATCTTTCAATGGAACTGAACCTTTCGCCTCTAAAAACGCTTGTACATCCGTTGTAGGCTTCACTCTAACTGAATTCAATCGAGCAATCTCCGCTTCGACTGCTTTTTTCTTTTCAAGATAGGCTGCATATTGGTTTTCTTTAACTAAACCTATGTCATATCCTTGTTCTGTTAAACGTAAATCAGCATTATCATGACGTAAAATCAAACGATATTCTGCTCTTGATGTCAGTAAACGATAAGGTTCATTCGTGCCTTTTGTGACTAGATCATCGATCATTACCCCGATATAACCATCGCTACGTTTCATAACAAACGGTTCTTTATCTTGAACTTTTAGCGCTGCATTGATCCCAGCAATCAGACCTTGACCTGCTGCTTCTTCATAACCACTGGTACCGTTTGTTTGTCCCGCTGTAAATAAACCATCGATCACTTTTGTTTCTAACGTTGGGCGCAATTGATGCGGTACGACAACATCGTACTCGATCGCATAGCCTGTTCGCATCATCTCTGCTTTTTCCAACCCTGCAATTGAATGTAGAATATCTGTTTGGACATCTTCTGGTAAGGAAGTAGAAAGCCCTTGAACGTAAACTTCTTCCGTGTTCAACCCCTCTGGCTCTAAGAATAATTGATGGCGAGGTTTGTCAGAAAAACGAACGATTTTATCTTCGATTGAAGGACAATAACGTGCACCTACTCCTTCTACGATTCCTGTAAACATTGGTGCGCGGTGTAGATTCTCTTGAATAATTTCATGGGTTCCTTCATTCGTATAAGTCAGCCAGCATGAACGTTGGTCTAAATTATACGCATCGTCTGGTGTGCTGAAACTAAAATGATTGGGTTGTTCATCACCAGGTTGTTCTTCTGTGACAGAATAATCGATCGTGCTAGATTTCACGCGAGGTGGTGTTCCTGTTTTGAAGCGATCCATTTCAAGTCCTAATTCTTTCAGATGATCTGCTAAACCAATGGATGGTAATGAATTGTTCGGTCCTGAAGAATATTTCAATTCACCGATGATGATTTCACCACGAAGTGCTGTTCCAGCTGTAATGATTACTGCTTTACTATGATATTGTGCCCCTGTGGTTGTGATAACACCTTTACAAATACCCTCTTCAACGATCAAGCGTTCCACGATTCCTTGACGTAATGATAAATTGTCAGTGCGTTCGATCGTGTGTTTCATTTCAGTCGCGTAGGCGTGTTTGTCCGCTTGGGCGCGCAAGGCGCGAACGGCCGGACCTTTTCCTGTGTTTAGCATCCGCATTTGGATGTATGTTTTGTCTATATTGTGACCCATTTCGCCACCTAGTGCATCGATTTCTCGAACCACGACGCCTTTAGCTGGACCTCCCACAGATGGGTTACATGGCATAAAGGCCACCATATCTAAATTAATGGTTAATAGCAGTGTTTTGCTGCCCATACGAGCGGATGCTAAAGCGGCCTCTGATCCTGCATGGCCTGCTCCGACTACGATTACATCATAAGATTCTGCTTTAAATTGATTCATCGACTCTTCCTTTCTATTTCCCTAAACAAAATTGACTGAATAATTGGGTGATCAGTTCATCTTGGACACTGTCCCCGACGATTTCACCTAAAAAGTCCCAACAGCGGGTCATATCCATTTGAACGAGGTCGACTGGCATTCCAGCTTCGATTCCTCTGATCACTTCATCCAGCGCTATCGCTGCTTGATCTAATAATGCGATATGGCGGGTGTTGGATACGTATGTGGCATCTTTTTCCCCCGTTTGGCCGCCGAAAAATAAATCAGCGATTTTTAATTCTAATTGTTCCAACCCTGTATTGGATAAAACGGATACTGGTAAAATCTCTTCTTCTTTCACAAGTTGCTTTAATTTATCTCGATCTAGTTGAGAAGGTAAATCCATTTTATTTAACAAAATGACACGTTTTAAGCCTTCTGTAGCAGTTAATAATTGACGATCTTCCTCACTTAGCGGCTCATTCTGGTTAAGAACCAGTAGAATCAAATCAGATTCAGCTAATGCTTTACGGCTACGTTCTACGCCAATCCGCTCCACGATATCTTCTGTTTCTCGGATACCTGCTGTATCGATCAATTTTAGTGGTACACCACGAACATTGACGTACTCTTCGATCACATCACGAGTAGTTCCAGCAATATCTGTGACAATCGCTTTTTCTTCACGAAGCAAATGATTCAATAAGCTCGACTTTCCAACATTTGGACGTCCAATGATTGCTGTGCTTAGACCTTCACGCAAAATTTTTCCTTGCTTCGCTGTTGTCAATAAGCCTTCGATCTGCGCTTTAACGAATCCTGCTTTTTCCAGTAATAATTTTGTTGTCAATTCTTCTACATCATCATATTCAGGATAATCAATATTGACTTCAACTTGCGCTAATGTCTCTAAAATTTCCTGTCTTAACGAACGAATCAAAGAAGATAGATTTCCATCCAATTGATCCAAAGCAACATGCATTGCTCGATCTGTTTTCGCTCGAATCAAATCCATCACAGCTTCTGCTTGGGACAAATCCATTCGTCCATTTAAAAAGGCTCTTTTTGTAAATTCACCAGGTTCAGCCAAACGTGCGCCTTCTCTTAACAATAGTTGTAATAATTGATTAACAACGACAATTCCGCCGTGACAGTTGATTTCAACAACATCTTCTCTGGTAAATGTTTTTGGTGCTTTCATGACGGAGACCATCACTTCATCTAGCAAACTGTCATCTTTCGGATCAAAGATATGACCATAATGGATCGTATGAGTTGGTACCTCTAACAATTGTTTGCTACCTGAACGATAAACCTTATCTGCAATGGTGATTGCTTGCTCACCACTTAGTCGGACAATACTGATTGCTCCTTCACCTGGAGGCGTTGAAATTGCGGCGATCGTATCAAATTCTAACGTTATTTGTTGCATGCTTAACTTCCTTTCATTGAGGTTTTAAAAAAACTTATTTAAAAATGACTACTTTTCCCATGGTTTTCTTGGATTTCAAGCGTGACATCCTTATTTTTACTATGTATAAAACAATTTTTGGCTACAAAAAAAGCGCCCACTCCACCCCTATTTTTTCAGGTTGGATCTAGCACTTTCACTGCATCAATTCCTATTATTTTCTTGACATAGAATAGCATATTTTCCTATTTTTCGCAACATTATTTGTTTGCTAAAAGCATTCGTTAACTTTGCATTTCTTTCAGATTGTCTTTAAAATAAATTTAATAAAGCAAGGGGGTTCTTAAAATGAATCGAGCAAAAAAAGATGAGCTGAATGAGCAAGAATTAGAAAATCGTTTAAATGGCATTACATTATCTACAGGAAATGTCAGCAAAAAATATATCGTTCGTGATATCGTTTTTGCAACAGATCGAATTGAAACAGACTTATTTTCACCAAATGTCAATCCAAATGATGTATTCAGTGGTGTTTACCGCCAATTAAAAGTAATTGCGTTTGAATATGAAGCGGATGCAGTGATCAATTGCCACTTTGAAGAAAAGTACGTGGAATATCAAGGGAAATGGGTCGTAGAAATATTTGCTTATGGCACTGTGGTTCAGTTTACTCAGACAACTATTGGCTGATTTTATTTGTAAAAAAGATTGAGACGGAAGTGTTTATTTTCGAAGCCTTCAACTCTTAGTGCTTTAGTATTTAGAAAATAAAGGAAGCAAGGTGGCTTTCAGCCACCTTGTAATGTGTTGCATCAAATCACTTCGTTCTTCATGATGTACAACAATGTGATTGGAGTGAAACGTAGTACTTGCTTTAGCTCTACCGCTTATTCTGATTCCTTGTAGCTGGGATGTAACTCGTAGAGTTATGTCCCAGCCATTTTTTTATGTTTTACAATTCTACTTTTTTGATTCTATTACTGTGATCAATCATTATCGTTTATCCCTGTTAGTTGCTATCCTTATTATGCCTTATGCCCAAAAAAATTATTTTCGTTAAGTTTCATTTTTCTTACGATCACATGACTTTTATCATGTATAGATAGGTTAGTCCACGTAAAAAACCTGATCCTAAAAGAACCAGGCTGGAAGAAGCACGAATGCTCCAACTACTTTATCATCGTATTTTGTACGTTGATAAGAATGATTTCGTTTAAAATATACTTTGTTTAACAGTGTTTGTCAATGAATTTTTTTAGCGAAATTATCCGATACAAATAAAAAGTCCTCCTTAAAAATGAGTTTTTTAAGGAGGACTTTTTTGCTTGTTTATTAATATTTTTTTACTGGTTCGACAACCAGATAACGATACGGTTCGTCGCCTTCTGAATGTGTTTTTATATGGTCATCTTTACTCAAAGTAAAGTGAATTTGTTTTCTTTCAAATGCCGGCATTGGTTCTAGAAAAACAGGACGACCAGTTTGCTTAACCTTTTCTGCTGTTCTTTCTGCTAGACGTTGTAAAATTGCTTGGCGTTTTTCACGATAATCACCAACATTTACCACAACAGATAATTTATTTTCTGCCACACGATGAACAAAAACTTGAGCTAAATATTGCATTGCATTTAAAACTTTGCCATGTTTACCGATCAGGATTCCTTGTTTATCTGTATCTAGATGGAAAACCAACAAGCCATCCTTACGCTCTAAACGAACTAAAGCTGGTGCATTTAACTCCTTTGAAATATTGGTTAAATACATAGCTAATTCAGTGATTGCTTCTTCATCTGCTAAGTTCTCCAAGACTTTTGATTCAGAGGATTCAGACTTAGTAGTCAACAATTCTTCAACAGCTGTTTCTGTTTTTACTTCCTCATCTGTCACAATGATATCTTCAACTGTTTCGGCAACTGCTTCAGCGATTTGTTCGCTGACAGTTGGCTCGATCGATACTTGAGCTAATTTTTTACCCAAGCCCAAGAACCCTTTTTTAGCCTCTGCAATCACGTTGATCTCTACTTCTTCTTTTGACAAATTCAGTGCAAGCAACCCTTTAGTTGTTGCTTCTTCAATTGTGTTTCCCTCATAAACCGGCATCTGGAAAACCTCCTTTTATTTTTTCTTATTTTTTTTCTTAGGATTCATTGCTTTCTTCAATGCACGTTCGCGCTCTTTCGCTTGTCGCTCCGCTTCAGCACGTTCTTTACGGATTTTAAATGGATTGTTGATCAATAATGTTTGACCCACTTGGAACGCGTTAGAGACTACCCAGTAAAGTGATAATCCACTAGCTAAACTCATCCCCATGACAAAAATCATAACGGGCATTACAAAATTCATGGTTTTTAATGAAGCATTTGATTCGATCTGACTCATACTAGTGAGATACGTGCTAGCAAATGTAAAGACTGCTGCTAGAATTGGTAAAATCAGATACGGATCGGGTTGACCTAGGTTCAACCACAAGAAACTTCCCTGTTTCAATTCTGGTACACGTGAAATCGATTGATACAGCGCCATCATGATCGGCATTTGGATCAACAATGGTAAACAACCTGCATAAGGGTTTACATTATTTTCAGCGTATAATTTTTGTTGTTCTTCACGGAATAAGCGTTGTGTTTCTGGATCTTTTGATGAATATTGCTTCTGTAACGCTTTTAATTTGGGTTGTAACTCTTGCGTTTTGCGCATGCTTTTTGTTTGGAAATGCATCAATGGTAATAAAATGATCCGAATCACTAATGTAAATAGGATGATCCCAATACCAGTATTTGCTGAAATGGATAAAAATTTGATTGCCTCAGCGAAATAATAGACGATATAGCGGTCCCAAATTCCTGTACTGCTCTCGTTAATCGGGGCGGTTCCACAGGCAGACAATACAAAAACAAGTGTAACTAGGCCTGCCATCAATAATAAGCGTTTATACTTCTTCACAAAACTGTTCCTCTCTTAGTTCAAAATTTTTGCAAGTTTTAGCACATGGATCAAATTGCGATGAATTTCTTCAGATGTTAACTTGTCAACACCAGGTCTTGCGATAATAATAAAATCACATGTTGGATCGATCGATTCTTTTAATTGATAAACCGACGTTCGGATTTTACGCTTAACAGCATTTCTGACAACCGCATTTCCAATTTTTTTTCCAACGGAAATTCCAACCCGAAAATGCTTTTGTTCTGGTTTTTCCAATACGTAAACAACAAATCTGCGATTGGCACAAGACTGTTTGTGTTGAAAAACTGCTTGAAATTCACTTTCTTTTTTTACTCTATAGGATTTTTTCATCGGCATCCCTTTGTTTCTTTCTATCTTTCTTTTTTGCTCACTCTATAATAATAGCATATTTCGGATATTTTTTTTCAAAATTAAGGGAAAATATCCAGAGATTTTGGCAATAATGACTCTAATTTCATATATTATCATTTTTTTGGTTTTTTTTCACTTTATTTTATGGGATCGCGAGATTTTTTGGGGTTGATCAATATTTAGAAAATGGTGAATTCTAAACAAAATGGAGTCATGTAGAATGCGCAATTTTTTTCACAAGTGAATCCTTATACTTTTCATTACTACTGTAATACTTTTTTAGCTTTAGTTTTTTTGGTAATCTAGGTGGTCTACTAGTAGGGTAACTTCTCTCACTTCGTTTGCTAAGTAGTGTGAACCATTTACTCTGGCGAAGCTAACCGTATTCCTTCTATCTTCAGTTTTTTAGCAATTAGAGATCGATGAAATCAAAACGACGTGGCGCGATTCACTAGTAGGGTAACTTCTCTCACTTCGTTCGCCAAGTATTGTTCATCATCTACTCTGGCAAAGATAATCGTATTCCTTCAGCCTTCAGTTCTTTAGCAATTAGAAATTGATGAAATCAAAACGACGTGGCGTGATTCACTAGTACTGTAACTTCTCTCACTTCGTTCGCCAAGTATTGTTTATCATCTACTCTGGCAAAGATAATCGTATTCCTTCAGCCTTCAGTTCTTTAGCAATTAGAGATTGATGAAATCAAAACGATGTGGCGTGATTCACTAGTACTGTAACTTCTCTCACTTCGTTCGCCAAGTATTGTTTATCATCTACTCTGGCAAAGATAATCGTATTCCTTCAACCTTCAGTTCTTTAGCAATTAGAAATTGATGAAATCAAAACGACGTGGCGTGATTCACTAGTACTGTAACTTCTCTCACTTCGTTCGCCAAGTATTGTTTATCATCTACTCTGGCAAAGCCAGTCGTAGTGATTCACAACAAAAGAACCCTTTATTATCCCCGCACATACATTGTGAAGATAATAAAGGGTTCTTAGTTTGAACTTGATTCGTTATTTAAAGTCAACATAGATTATGCTGAAATAACTTTTCTGCCTTTACGACGTCTGCTCGCTAATACGTTACGACCATTTTTTGTGCTCATACGTTTACGGAAACCGTGAACTTTTTGACGTTTACGTTTGTTTGGTTGATACGTTCTTTTCATCTCTTGTTCCACCTCCTGAAATTGTAACTATCCATCAATACATAGACATACTTTGATAGTATAACTAGTATTAGGTCCTTTTGTCAATAAATTTTCGGGAATTAATTTTTACTCTTCACTAAATAAGTTATCCACAAAACAGAAAAAGTTAGGGATAAGTTGTGGATAGTTTTTTTTGTGGGGAGATTTCATTTTTAGTTTTCAGTATACTTTTACACAAAAAAACAGGCTGTTAAAAAGTTATGCACATTCGATTTTAAAATTGTGCATAACTTTTGAAAAAGCTTATTCTATAGACTTTTGTTTTACAGAATCTGTTGTGGATAAATAAAATAAGACGAAGGAATCCACCGTTTTTTTTCGCTTTGTGGATAAGTTTATAACCCTCTGTGAATTTTTTTTCCACAATTCACAATTTGCCTGTGGAAAAAGTTGCAAAAAAATGCTAAAATTCTATTTGCTTATCTATTTATCGTTGTTCTGCTATTTTATATAGAAAAATTTATTTTTACATCGACGGTACATAAACTTGTTTCTCCGAAAACAGAAAAATTCTGAGTGCCAATAACCATAAAGTATATTTCTGCTTAAGTTAGACAAATTCGTTGCGCTTTTCAGCGCGGGATCTACGTATAATTTCTAGCTTCACGGACTAAACAAGCCCACTATGCTTTTATATCTATCTAGCTGCACGAGCCAACTCTTTGGAAAGAAGATAAACTAGGAATGAGGCAAACAGCCCCTTCGTCATCGTTTCCTATTATTTTCTGTCAGAGGTAAGCTGCTTGTTCCGCGTTTATATTAAGGAGGTCACCATATGCCCGATATGGAAAGTTTCTGGAGAGATCTGGAAGATACTTACCAATCTGTTTTGTCTGCACCTAGTTTTGATGCTTGGATAAAAACAACACAACCGCTAAAGTTGGAAAATAACCAATTATGGTTAGAGGTTCCTTCTGCTGTTCATAAAGACTATTGGGAAAAGAATTTAGCCGCAAAAATCGTTGAAACTGGCTTTAAATTGACTGGTGCTGAAGTAATGCCTCATTTTGTTGTTACTGGTGAGAAAGAAACGATGCCGGTTCAAGAAGAAAAAAAGGCCCCTGTGACACAAGAAAAAATTGCAGAGCATGGGAAGAAAGCTTTATTGAATCCAAAGTATTCTTTTGACACATTCGTTATTGGAAAAGGAAATCAAATGGCGCATGCTGCAGCATTAGTTGTAGCCGAAGATCCTGGTTCTATTTACAATCCATTATTCTTTTATGGTGGTGTTGGTCTAGGAAAAACCCATTTGATGCATGCAATCGGTCATCAAATGCTGCAAAATCGACCAGATGCTAAAGTAAAATACGTCAGCAGCGAAACATTTACAAATGAATTTATCAATTCTATCCAAACCAAAAATTCAGAACAGTTCCGAAAAGAATACCGAAATGTTGATTTGCTATTAGTCGATGATATTCAATTTTTAGCTGAAAAAGAAGCAACATTAGAAGAATTTTTCCATACGTTTAATGATTTGTATAATGAAAATAAACAGATCGTATTAACAAGTGATCGACCGCCAAACGATATTCCAAAATTGCCTGAGCGTTTGGTTTCTCGCTTTGCCTGGGGGCTGTCTGTCGACATCACGCCACCAGATTTGGAAACACGAATTGCTATTTTGCGGAAAAAAGCGGATGCAGAACGACTTGAAATTCCTGATGATACGCTAAGCTATATCGCAGGACAGATTGATTCTAATATCCGCGAATTAGAGGGTGCATTAGTGCGCGTTCAAGCTTTTGCTACGATTAATGGTGAAGACATAACAACCAGTCTTGCTGCAGATGCTTTGAAATCCTTAAAATCGGTCGGCAGTCAACATCATTTATCCATTTTACAAATCCAAGAAGAAGTGGCAAAGTATTACCATATCCAATTAAAAGATTTAAAAGGCAAAAAACGCGTAAAATCCATTGTTGTTCCTAGACAGATCTCGATGTATCTTTCTAGAGAGATGACAGATAACTCTCTACCAAAAATCGGGGCAGAGTTCGGCGGAAAGGATCATACCACGGTCATCCATGCTCACGAAAAAATTCAGCAATTAATGGAAAAAGATCCGACAATTCAAAAAGAAGTTGGAGAAATCAAAAACTTGCTTAATTCCTGACCTGTGGATAAAAAAGAGAAAAAGGAAAAAGTTTTCCACAAGTTATACACAGGTGGAAAACTCCTATTTCATTTCGTTTCTAGACTTTTCCACAGAATTAACAAGCCCTACTACTTTTATTATTTATTTATATATAAATACAAAACTGTCTTAGCAAAATTAATGCTTTTAAAATCAATTAAAAAGGAGTTCTATCATTATGAAATTAACTGTAAAAAGAAATACATTCTTACAAGAATTACAAACCGTTCAAAGAGCCATTTCTTCTAAAACAACTATCCCTATTTTAACAGGTGTAAAAATTGTTTTAACGGATGAAGGTTTATCCTTAACAGGTAGTAATGCAGATATCTCTATTGAAAGTTTTCTAAGTAAAGAAGATGAAAAAGCTCAAATGACAATTGAATCTACAGGAAGTATTGTTTTACAAGCTCGCTTCTTTGGTGAAATCATTCGTAAATTACCTGAAGAAATGTTCACACTTGAAGTACTAGAAAATAATCAAGTAGCGATTACTTCAGGAAAAGCTGACTTTACTGTTAATGGCTTGGATGCAGATAATTATCCACACCTTCCAGTTATTGATGCTAAAAATCAAATTCAATTGCCTGTTCACCTGTTAACAAAAATTATCAATGAAACAGGATTTGCTGTTTCTCTTCATGAAAGTCGTCCAATTTTGACGGGTGTTCACTTTATATTAGAAGATCAAAAATTATTAGCTGTTGCGACAGATTCACATCGTTTGAGCCAACGAATCATTCCCATTGAACAAGCAGCTGAAAACTTCAATATTGTCATTCCAGGAAAAAGTTTGACTGAACTTTCTCGTTCATTTACAAATGAAGAAGAAATGGTCGAAATCAGTATCATGGAAAACCAAGTACTGTTCAAAACTCAAAATATGTATTTCTATTCTCGTTTGTTAGAAGGAAATTATCCTGATACAAATCGTTTGATTCCGACAAGCTTTAATACAGAAATTGATTTTTATGTACCAGAATTATTATCAGCTATCGATCGCGCCTCTTTATTGTCACATGAAGGCCGCAATAATATCGTTCGTTTAGCCATTGCTTCTGATTCTGTTGTTCTTTACGGAAACTCTCCAGAGATCGGTAAAGTGGAAGAACCGCTAAATTATGAAAAAGTAACTGGTGACCCATTAGAAATTTCTTTCAATCCAGATTATATGAAAGATGCATTGCGTGCTTTTGGCGATATGAGTATTACCGTTAAGTTTATTTCTGCAATCCGTCCATTTACATTAGAACCGACAGAAACCGATTTAGACTTTATTCAATTGATTACACCTGTTCGTACAAATTAATAAATTTAGAAAAAAGAGAGTGTGAAAAACTGAAATTCAGTTTTTCACACTCTCTTTTTTTTGGGGGTTAAGATCTGAATAAGAATAATTATCCATTCTCATATTTCTTGATCAGTTTTTTTGCTTTGGTTCCCATCATCGTATAGTATATAGCGCCAAACATAAAAAACATCAGTGGCATTATCTGTAGTAACAAAAAGAATGTTTGTACAAGAATCATTCCAAATAGTTGTAGGCCAGTATATTCCCAAAGACTTGGGGTTAAATACCAAGAAGAAATATTTTCAAAAGAAGGCTGAACGATAAAAAAGTATACAATCATTAGTCCCATCCATAACATCGCTTGATTATATAAACGCTTATAGCGTTCATTACTTGATGAAGTATCTGAAAATATATCTAGCTCTTGATTTTCACTATTCAAGGGTAAAAAAAATTGAAACCCACTATGTTTAGTGCCGCTGATATGCTGCCAACCACTATCTTCAAATAAGGTCAGATAAGCCATATAATCAGCCTTCTTTTTGAATAGTTGATAATCAATTCTATAATTCAGAACTTTTGAGGCTGTCTTTTCAAATGTATAGATTCCCCATGCATTATATTTTACTAGTGTCCAGCCTTTGTTTGCCATTTCATTTAAGTAGTGTTCTTCATTTTTTATATCAATAAATAATTTGAATTTTTTCATCTGGTCCTCCTATAATAATTGATCAGCAAGTGCTACTAATTCTTTTAGTCGTTTGACTTCAAGTTTTAAAACATCTTTACCAGTATTTGTTAATTGATATACCCGCCGCCGTTTATCTTCTCCTGGGACCTCACAAATCAACTTTTGTTTTAATAAATTTTCTGTTGCACCATACATTGTGCCTGCCGCAATACGTACTCGACCATTGCTTATTTCTTCGACTTTTTGCATGATGGCATATCCATGTGAAGGTTCAATCAGTGATAGCATAATATAAAAAGTTGTTTCAGTTAGAGGCAAGATTTTCTTAATATCCATTTATCATACACCTTTATATCGTTATTTTTATACAGTTAAACTGTATAGTTGCATTGTATATCGTCGAACGGTATAAGTCAATTCTTTATTCAGATGATTTTCGCATATAACTATTATTTATGATAAACAAAATGAAAATTGCTGAAAAAAAATTTCGAGAGACCCAACTTACAAATTTATCCTTAAAATGCATTTTAAGCCTTTTTTAATCCTCAGAATATTTTTTGTCGATTAGATTCAAAATTGCTTAGAAACAAAATTAGAAGGATAAATTTGTTTTTTGACATAAAAAAGAGTATAATATAAGAGTAAAAGTGAAAACAAAAAAGAGGGATGCATTTTGAAAAAGACGATTGTTTTAGAAACTGACTACATGACACTTGGTCAAGTCTTAAAAGAAGTTGACGTAATCAGCAGTGGCGGTGCTGCCAAGTGGTACTTAGCTGAAAATAGTGTTTTCGTAGACGGGGAGTTAGAGAATCGCCGCGGCAGAAAATTATATGCTGGTATGATGCTCGAGATACCTGAAGAAGGTACTTTTTTTATGGTCAAAAAAGGCGAGGCAGTCGATGAGACTGAATGAAATCGAGGTACAGCATTATCGTAATTATGATGGGCTGAGCTTAGATTTCCCTAAAACCTTAAATATTTTTCTAGGAGAAAATGCACAAGGTAAGACTAATCTTTTAGAAAGTATTTATGTTTTAGCGATGACCCGTAGTCACAGAACCAGTAACGAGAAAGAATTGGTTCATTGGGATTCTGATTCAGCAAGAATCAGCGGAGTGATTGAAAAGAAGACAGGAACGGTACCGTTGGAAATCATGATTTCCAACAAAGGTCGCAAGACCAAGGTCAATCATATTGAACAAAAACGTTTAAGTTCATATATCGGTCAGCTGAACGTCATTTTATTTGCACCAGAAGATTTATCGCTAGTTAAAGGCTCACCGCAATTACGTCGTAAGTTTATCGATATGGAATTAGGTCAAGTCAATCCAATTTATCTATACGATCTGGTTCAATATCAGTCTGTCTTGAAACAGCGGAATCAATATTTAAAACAATTAGCAGAAAAAAAACAGTCAGATCTTGTTTATCTAGATATTTTGACAGAACAATTGGCAGAATTTGGCGGTAAGGTTTTGTTTGCTCGTCTCGAATTTATTCAAAAATTAGAGCACTGGGCGAACTTACTGCACAAGAAAATCAGCCATGAAAAAGAAGAATTAGCGATCGATTATTTTTCAAGTATCCCATTAGACAAAGAACATATTTCACTAGAAGAGATCCAAAAGCAACTGCTACAGAGCCTTCTTGACAGCCGAAAACGAGAATTATTTAAGGCGAATACCTTTTTAGGACCTCACCGAGATGACCTAATTTTTAATGTAAACGGACAAAATGTCCAGACATACGGTTCACAGGGACAACAAAGAACCACAGCTCTTAGTGTAAAGCTTGCGGAAATTGATTTAATGTATTCAGAAACAGGCGAATATCCTGTTTTGTTATTGGATGACGTCATGAGTGAATTAGATAATGAACGACAATTACACCTGCTAGAAACGATTGAAGGAAAGGTCCAAACTTTTTTAACAACAACTAGTTTGGATCATTTAAACAATAAATTAACTGTTGAACCAGACATATTTCATGTTCATCAGGGAGAGATAGAGAGGGAAGCATCTATATGACAGAAGAAGAAAAAAACATGAAAGAACGTGCCCAAGAATATGATGCCAGTCAGATTCAGGTATTAGAAGGTCTTGAAGCAGTTCGTAAGCGTCCTGGTATGTACATAGGATCGACGAGTTCAGAAGGGTTACACCACTTAGTTTGGGAGATCGTGGATAATTCCATCGATGAAGCTTTAGCTGGATTTGCGTCAAGTATCCAAGTAATTATTGAACCAGATGACAGTATTACTGTTATCGATGACGGTCGAGGTATTCCGGTCGATATCCAAGCAAAAACTGGACGTCCAGCGGTAGAGACAGTCTTTACTGTACTTCATGCTGGAGGGAAATTTGGCGGTGGCGGATATAAAGTTTCTGGTGGGCTTCATGGGGTAGGTTCCTCAGTTGTTAATGCTTTGTCAACAACGCTTGATGTAAAAGTTTACAAAGATGGCAAAGTGTACTATCAAGAATTTCAACGTGGTGCTGTCGTCAATGACTTGAAAGTGATCGAAGACACAGATCGTCATGGAACGACGGTCCATTTTGTGCCAGACCCAGAAATTTTTACAGAAACGACGATTTTTAACTTTGATAAATTAGCAACTCGTGTTAGAGAATTAGCTTTCTTGAATAGAGGATTAAAAATTTCTATTGAAGATAAACGTGAAGAAACACCCGTTTTAAAAGAATTCCACTATGAAGGTGGGATCAAGAGCTATGTTGAGCATCTAAATGCCAATAAAGATGTCTTATTCCCAGAACCCATTTTTATTGAAGGGGAACAACAAGATATTACAGTCGAAGTGTCTATGCAATATACAGACGGCTATCATTCAAATCTGTTAAGTTTTGCTAACAATATTCATACGTATGAAGGTGGAACCCATGAATCAGGGTTTAAAACGTCATTAACACGTGTGATCAATGATTATGCTCGCAAACAAAAGATCATGAAAGAAAATGACGATAACTTAACTGGGGAAGATGTTCGTGAAGGGTTGACTGCGGTTATTTCGATCAAACATCCAGAACCTCAATTTGAAGGACAAACCAAAACAAAACTAGGAAACTCAGAAGTTCGTACGGTTACAGACCGTTTATTCTCTGAGTATTTCAATAAATTCTTGATGGAAAACCCAACTGTTGGGAAACAAATCGTAGAAAAAGGTCTACTTGCTTCAAAAGCTCGTATGGCTGCTAAAAGAGCGCGTGAAGTGACTCGTCGTAAAGGCGCGCTTGAAATTAGTAATTTACCAGGTAAATTAGCCGATTGTTCAAGTAAAGATCCTGAAAAATGCGAAATCTTCATCGTCGAAGGAGATTCTGCCGGCGGTTCAGCAAAACAAGGCCGTAGCCGTGAATTCCAAGCGATTTTACCGATTCGTGGGAAAATCCTAAACGTTGAAAAAGCCAGCATGGATAAAATTTTAGCGAATGAAGAGATCCGTTCGCTATTTACAGCAATGGGAACAGGCTTTGGTGCAGATTTTGATGTATCAAAAGCGCGTTACCACAAACTAGTGATCATGACCGATGCCGATGTCGATGGTGCACATATTCGTACGCTGTTATTGACATTGTTCTATCGTTTCATGCGCCCAGTTGTTGAAGCTGGCTATGTTTATATCGCTCAACCACCGTTATATGGGGTCAAACAAGGAAAAAATATCACATATGTTCAACCAGGAAAAAATGCTGAAGAAGAATTAGCTCAAATCCTAGCTTCTCTACCAGCTAGCCCTAAACCAAGCGTTCAGCGTTATAAAGGTCTTGGGGAAATGGACGACCATCAATTATGGGAAACAACTATGGATCCTGAAAGACGCTTGATGTCACGTGTCAGTGTTGATGATGCGATTGAAGCCGATCAAATTTTTGAAATGTTGATGGGTGACCGAGTTGAACCACGCCGAGCATTTATTGAAGAAAATGCCCATTACGTGAAAAATCTAGATATCTAATGAAGAAGGAGACAAATTCATGAGTGAAGAAATGAAAGAGAACATTCAAGACGTTAATCTGACCAGTGAAATGAAAGAATCCTTCATTGATTATGCGATGAGCGTTATTGTGGCGCGTGCGTTGCCAGATGTTCGTGATGGGTTAAAACCAGTTCATCGTCGTATTTTATATGGGATGAATGAACTAGGTGTAACACCTGACAAACCACATAAGAAATCAGCCCGTGTCGTTGGGGACGTAATGGGTAAGTATCACCCACATGGAGACTCGTCAATTTATGAAGCAATGGTTCGTATGGCGCAACCATTTAGCTACCGTAGCATGCTAGTTGATGGACACGGAAACTTCGGTTCTGTCGATGGTGATGGAGCAGCTGCAATGCGTTATACCGAAGCGAGAATGAGTAAGATTGCTTTGGAAATGCTACGTGATATTAATAAAAATACTGTCGATTTTCACGGGAACTATGATGATTCAGAACAAGAACCAGATGTTTTACCCGCACGTTTCCCTAACCTGTTAGTCAATGGAACAACAGGAATCGCTGTTGGGATGGCAACAAATATTCCACCGCATAACTTGGCGGAAGTGATTGAAGCAACTAGCTTGCTGATGGAAAATCCTGATGTTACAACGAATGAATTGATGGAAGTATTACCTGGTCCTGACTTTCCAACAGGTGGTTTGGTCATGGGTAAATCTGGTATTCGTCGGGCTTATGAAACAGGACGTGGATCGATCACTGTTCGTGCGAAAGTAGATATCACAGAAATGCCAAATGGAAAAGAACGTATCTTAGTTTCTGAATTACCATACATGGTCAACAAAGCGAAATTGATCGAACGAATTTCAGAATTGCACCGTGAAAAACGGATTGAAGGAATCACGGATTTACGTGATGAATCTTCTCGTGAGGGGATGCGGATTGTAATTGATGTTCGTCGTGATGTGAGTGCTTCTGTTATTTTGAATAATTTATATAAAATGACAGCTTTGCAAACTTCTTTTGGTTTTAATATGTTAGCGATTGAAAAAGGCGTTCCAAAAATTTTAAGTTTAAAAGAAATTCTTGAAAATTATGTGGAACATCAAAAAGAAGTTATTACGCGTCGTACTGAATTCGATAAGAAAAAAGCTGAAGCTCGTGCTCATATTTTAGAAGGGTTACGGATTGCTTTAGACCACATCGATGAGATCATTGCAATCATCCGTGGTTCGAACTCAGATGATGAAGCGAAATCTTCATTGATCGAACGTTTTGAATTTTCAGATCGTCAAGCTCAAGCGATTTTAGACATGCGTCTTCGTCGTTTAACTGGTTTGGAACGAGATAAAATTGAGAACGAATACCAAGAGTTATTGAAATTTATTGCTGATTTAAATGATATCTTAGCTCGTCCAGAACGTGTTATTGAGATCATTAAAACGGAATTAGGTGATATTCGTGACAAATATGGCGATGCTCGTCGTACTGAATTATTAGTTGGTGAAGTTTTAAGTCTAGAAGATGAAGACTTGATCGAAGAAGCAGAAGTTGTTATTACACTAACAAATAATGGGTACATCAAACGCGTAGCAAATAGCGAATTTAGAGCACAACGCCGTGGTGGTCGTGGTGTGCAGGGAATGGGCGTTCATGATGATGACTTCGTGAAAAATCTTGTTTCTTGTTCAACTCATGATACGTTACTATTCTTTACAAATAACGGGAAAGTTTACCGTGCCAAAGGATATGAAATTCCTGAATACGGCAGGACAGCTAAAGGAATCCCTGTGATCAACATGTTAGGGATTGACTCTAGTGAGAAAATCCAAGCGATCATTGCTGTTGAAGGACAAGCAGAAGATGGACATTATCTATTCTTCACGACGCGTAAAGGTACCGTTAAACGTACCGCTGTTAAAGCATTCTCTAATATTAGAAGTAATGGTTTGATTGCAATCGGTCTAAAAGAAGATGATGAGCTAGTCAATGTTGTCTTAACAAATGGCGAACAAAACATGATTATCGGAACGCACAATGGTTATTCTGTGACATTTGCTGAAACGGCAGTACGTGATATGGGTCGTACAGCATCAGGTGTGCGTGGTATTCGTCTAAGAGAAGATGATTACGTCGTAGGAGCCTCTTTACTGGACGCTGACACGGAAGTACTGGTGTTGACGGAAAATGGTTACGGTAAGCGAACAAAAGCCTCTGAGTACCCTGTGAAGGGCCGTGGTGGTAAAGGAATCAAGACTGCGAACATTACAGCGAAAAATGGTCCATTAGCAGGACTTACGACAGTTCGTGGTGATGAAGATATTTTAGTGATCACCAATAAAGGTGTCATTATCCGTTTCAACGTAGATTCTGTATCTCAAACAGGACGCGCAACCTTGGGTGTTCGTTTGATGAGAATGGAAGAAGATGCAAAAGTGGTGACGATGGCAGTTGTAGAGCCTGAGCCAGAAGAAGTTATTGAAGAAGTTGAAGGTGTGGATGTCGTTACAGAGACTGAAATTGAAGCACCAGAAGCAGATAAAACAGAAGAATAAATAAAAAAGAACATTTCGGCAGAGTGCTGAAGTGTTCTTTTTTATTTTAAATCTGTATATTGCAAAAAAATATAATATCGTTTTTGTTTTGTTTTGAAAAAAATATGATTATAATAAAGGGTAATAAGAAGTGAGAGGTAAATAATATGACACAAGAGAAATTATTACTATCTAAAACTTTTTCAAAACAATTAAATATTGGTACGGCATTATCAAACTTTCTTGAAAATATATTAGAAATATTTGGAGGAACAACAACTATTTATGAACGAAGACCGATTACTTTTTCAGAGTATCTATATGTTGAAATGATCACTTTTTCAAATGGTTTTCAAATCAGAACGAGTTTAAAAAGAAATCCAGAAACGTTTGAAATCGAGGCATTTGCCTACTCTGAACCAAACCATGTTTATTTATCCAATTTGACATCGGAAGAATTAAATTTAATGTATTTACTTGTAAAAAAAGAAAGAGAAAAAATAATGAATCAAAAATATTCAGAAGTGGATCAACGGCAATTAGAAGTAATGTCCACGTTGTTAATGAATCTAAAAGTTATCACAGGAGAAATCATCTAGCTGAAGGTCAATATTATTTTGAAGAAAAGTATGACTTGTGGCAAGTTGATCTCTGATAAGAGCATCTAGTTATTTATTTTTGAATCCATCCTAAAAAGCGTATCAACCAAATTAGGAGCAATAAAATATGGCAGCTCAAAATGAGAAGATAAAAACGTGAAATGACGTTTAGCCACATTGAAAGAAGAGCATAAACTAGTATTAGTAAAGGTAATTTTTTTAAGAGTAAAAGCGGGTGTAAGACAAAAGTAATGGTTTACACCCTACTGTTTACTAAAAGGGGGAGTAGAAGCACCCTCGTTATTTTTTATTTTTCGGCTTACCAAAGTACAGCGACCAACGGCAATCATTTCGCCAATCTCATTAAAAATTTTCCCTTCCCAAACTTGAATTGATTGACCAATACGGTCTGGTGTTGCTACTGTTGTTAAAATCCCATTAGGAACCCCTTTGAGATGATTGATTTGAAGATCAATACCAACTGCATAGGAACTCTTGTCCAACTGTTCATTGGCGCCTAAACTACAAGCTGTTTCAATTAAAATCCCGTTCATTCCTCCATGTAAAATCCCATAAGGCTGTTTGTGAAAATCTTCTATTTTCATTGTTAACACAACTTTTGATTTTGATAGCTCAGTAGTTTCAATGTTCAAATAGTCTAATAAATGCATAGAAATCAAACCTCTCCTTCTCCAAAAAAATTATTGCTAGATCGAATTTAGAAAAGCGATCACTTTATCTAGATTCAACTCATGATACTTTAAAGAAGCAAAGTAGAATGCTTTTTCTTTTGGGTAATCTTTTAAGTCAAACTGCTTTTGCAGTTCTGGCACATAAATAATGGCATCTGCTTCTGGAGCAATAAGGCCGATATCTGCGATAGAATCGTCTAAAACGGCGAGCCAGTGGCTATTTTTCTTTTCGAGTGCGTGGTTTAGCTTCGTTACTAATTTATTTTGTTTGAACATGCCTAGAACGTTTCCATCTGGAAGTGCTCTTTTTCCAAGCATCGGTGTACTTTGATAGACAAATCCATACTGATGATTATACATGTTATAAGTGAAAGAAAAAAGTTTCAGATTTTTTAATAAGTTAGATTCGACACTTTCATCAATCAACTGACCAAACCCATCGTCTATCATCAGATGCTAGAAAGGCCACAATATCAGCTACATCTTCTGGTTCTCCCCATCGGTTCGGTTGAAAACAGATAAACTAGCAGCATATTTTCGTCCCTGTGAAGTTTATAAAGTGTCAGGATTTATTTCGGTATTAATACAGCATTGACTCTAATATTGCAAGGACCTAACTGTGTAGCAAATAGGAAAGTAAATGTATCGATTGCACCTTTTGATATGCTATAAGTAAAAACATTTGGGGAAGCGGAACATGTCACAAAAGAGGAAAGATTGATGATTCGTCCTCCATCATTCAAGTGTGAGGAAGATTCTTGGGTAACAAAAAAGACGCTTTGACATTTAATACCATCAAACATCTCCTGTTGTTCATGATTTTTATTAAATTTTATTATTCAATAATGCTGTTTTATCAGTAATTACCAGTAGGCTTTTCAAAAAAAACAGATAATTTTGTTTGAAGGAGAAAATTTATGCAATAAGTAAAGTATTTGTTTATCTTTTATAGTATAATCTACTTTTATAAGTTTAAGCAGAAAGTAGAGGATTTAGAGATGGGTTGTCTAGGAAATATTATTTGGTTTATTTTTGGTGGTTTTTTTGGTGGATTGACTTGGCTTTTAGCAGGAATTCTGTGGTGTATTACGATCGTTGGAATTCCGATTGGATTGCAATGTTTTAAGCTTGCAGGGTTGAGCTTTTGGCCATTTGGAAAAAGAGTTGTGTATAGCACGAGTACGACCTCGTTTTTAGTGAATATCCTTTGGTTGGTTTTCAGTGGATTTTGGTTGGCAGTAGGACATTGTGTCAGCGGAATTATTTTATGTGTAACGGTCATCGGAATACCATTTGGGATGCAGTCGTTTAAATTGGCTAAATTGGCACTGATGCCGTTTGGTGCACAAGTCGTTCCTACGAACAGTATTTATATGGAATAAGAATAGAAAATAGAGAGTGTGGGATAATAATCAGATTTTTTCTGACTATTGTCCTACGCTCTTTATTTTGGCTGTATACTTTCTTAGTTTCTTTTCGTCTCTTGACAACGATAAAAAAAGTTGTTATATTCTCATGTGGTTAAAACGTAATCATTACGTTTTATCGGATGCGAATCGGAAAGGAGCGATCTGATGAACAATTAGCTCTTATACAATAATGTGTTTTTCACATTAGCAATTCTCTAAGAGACACTGGATCATAAATAAAACGATTGAGGAGATCAGAAATGAAAAAGAAGTTACGACTTATTATCGTAGGGCTATTTTTACTAGGAATTATTTTAACAGCTTGTACCAACCCAAAAGCGGAGACAAAAGAGAAGAAAGGTCAAAAACAATTAACGATTGTCACTTCTTTTTATCCGATGTATGAATTTACTAGAAATATCGTTGGTGACGTTGGTGAGGTAACGTTAATGGTTCCAGCAGGAACAGAAGCACATGATTATGAGCCTTCTGCAAAGGACATTGCCAAATTACAAGATGCAGATGCCTTTGTTTATAATAGTGAATACATGGAAACTTGGGTGCCTAAGATGGAAAAATCATTAAAGAATGTGACGAGTATCAAGGCAAGTGGAGGGATGATTCTTTTACCTGGGAGTGACGATCACGATCATTCAGCAGAGGAAAACAATGACGGGCATTCTCATGACTATGATCCTCATGTATGGTTAAGTCCATTTCGAGCAATCAAAGAAGTTGAAACAATCAGAGATGAATTGAGTAAACATTTCCCAGAGCAAAAAACGACATTTACTAAAAATGCGGCAGATTATATCGAACAATTAACGAATCTTAATGCACTATATGAGGAAAAGTTGACGAATGCCAAACAAAAGAATTTTATTACCCAACATACAGCTTTTTCATACCTAGCTTTGGATTATAATTTAAAACAAATACCCATTGCAGGAATTTCTCCCGATCAAGAACCGCAACCTTCACGGATTGCAGAACTGAAAAAATTAGTTGAAGAAACAGGAATCAACTATATCTATTTTGAAGAAAATGCAAATGACCGAGTAGCGAAAACCTTAGCAAACGAGACAGGTGTTGAATTACTTGTATTAAATCCGTTAGAAGGTCTTACAAATGAGGATATGAAAGCAGGCAAAACGTATATTAGTGTGATGCAAGAGAATTTAGAAGCACTGATAAAATCAACAGAAGTTACGCCTAAAAAAGAATTAACTGAAGCTACTGTAAACAAGACGGTTTCAAATGGTTATTTTGATGATAAAGAGGTTAAAGATCGTAATCTTTCTGATTATACTGGTGAGTGGCAATCAGTGTTTCCTTATTTAGAAGAGGGCATGTTTGACCAAGTATTTGATTATAAAGAAAAACGAACGAAAAAAATGACGGCAGAAGAATACAAAGACTATTATCAGAAAGGATATCAAACAGACGTAGATCGAATTGATATCAGTAAGGATACCATGACTTTTATAGTAGGGGATAAAGAGTACTCGTCGAAATATAAATACGTAGGAAAAGAAATCTTAACTTATAAAGCAGGCAATCGTGGAGTTCGCTATTTATTTGAAACCACAGAAGATACGCCGTATAAATATGTTCAATTTTCAGATCATGGAATCGCCCCTTCAAAAGCAGCACATTTTCATATTTATTTTGGGGATGAAAGTCAGCAAAAATTATTGGAAGAAATGGATAATTGGCCTACGTACTATCCTGTTGGTATGACTGGATTTGATATTGCACAAGAGATGCTGGCACATTGATACTAATATAAATCGTTAATGATTGTCCCATTTTTATTTTTGATTATATATTTCTTTGAACAAGTTTTCCGACTTGTTTAGCTACAAGTGCTGTATCGCCATTGATCTCTTCTAGAACAAAGGATTCAATGATCCCCATCACAGCAATTCCCAAAAATTTTAAGAGAATTTCTTGATCGATCGTTCTGTTGCTATCAGATAGTGGGTAGATTTTTTTCTTTAGTTCTCCCATCGTAAAATCTAGTAACTTTTTTCGAAATGAAAGTGTACTGTTACTTTTAAACAGCGCTTGAAAAAAATCTTTACGTGCATCAAAATAGTTAAACCAGATAATTGTTCCTTCTACCAATTCTTTTTCTTGTTTTTGATCACAAATTATCCGTAACTCAGATAAGTGCTCATCGACAAGTTGTTCTAAAAGATCATATTTATCTAGATAGTGCAGGTAAAAGGTTTTTCTAGCAATATCTGCTTGTTCAGCAATGTCTTTTATTGTTATTTCGTCAAAGCCACGTTCCATTAATAAGTTTACAAAGGCTGTCCGAATCGCTTGTTTTGATTTTAGAATTCTTCGATCGATTTTACTCATATTCTTTCTCCTAGACTACACATTTTTGAACAAGTGTGTAGTAAGTCTCATTTTTCTTTTTTTGGTTATTGAAAAGTATTTTTCTGCATTTTATTATACTAGAGTGTAATAATTCTCTCAAGAGAAAAATAAAGGTGGTATTATGATGAATGTAGAAAAACAAACGGTAAAATTTGATGCAAAAGGATTAAAGGTCGCGGGTATTTTAAATATCCCTGATGGATTAGATACAAGCAAGAAATATCCTGCTATTGTGTGTGTCCATCCTGGCAGTAGTTGTAAAAACCAAACTGCTGGTATTTATGCTGAAAAACTAGCAGCATTAGGCTATGTCACGCTGGTTTTTGATGCTTCTTATCAAGGAGAAAGTGAAGGAGAACCGCGTTTTATTGAAGAACCAGCAGCAAGAGTCGAAGATATTCGCTGTGCAGTTGATTATTTAACAACAATTGATTATGTGGATGTCGATCGGATTGGTGTTTTAGGTGTTTGTGCTGGTGGAGGTTACGCAGTCAACGCAGCAATGACCGAACGTCGGATCAAAGCAGTTGGAACTGTTGTAGGTGCAAATATTGGTCGTGTCAATCGTGAAAGTCATGGCGATACAGTTGGCGTAATCAAGGCATTAGAAGCGATTGGGCAACAACGGACTGTGGAAGCAAGAGGCGAAAATCCTTTGATTGCGAATTGGATTCCTAAGAATCAAGAAGAAAGAGAAGCTGCTGGAATCACAGATATTGATATAATTGAAGCAGTGGACTATTATACGACACCTCGTGGCCAACATCCTTGTTCTCCAAATAAAGTGAGATATACTAGTTTTGGTTCAGTAATTGGGTTTGATGCGTTTCATCTTGTAGAAGAATTACTGACACAACCACTGCAAATTATTGTTGGTAGTGTACAAGGTGCATTTGGCTCGAATCGAGATGGACACGAGTTGTTTGCTCGTGCAGCTTCTGAGAAGAAGGATTTGTATGTGATCGAAGGTGCTAGTCATTATGATTTGTATGATCAGGAAGAACCAGTTGGTTTGGCAGTGGAGAGGTTAGAGGCTTTTTATCGGGAGAATCTTTAATTTAGAGAGGAGTAATCCAAGTAATCAAGAACTCGCTTTATTCCTTTTTTTGATGAAATACGTTTAAGCTAAGCACTTTACGACATGAACTTAGAAGAGAACTGTATGTAATATATTGTGATATGATTTGAAAGATTGTTTATAGCTAAGGGAAGTATCTATCTGTAAAATAAAACTGTCTGATGTAACTTCATTGTTGTATCAGACAGTTTTTCTGAAGAAAAAAGTAACCATAAACGAAAGTACTGTAAATTCCATAAAGTAATAGCATCGATATCAGAAGATTCATTAAAAGTTTTAAATTCACAAATAATAAAGTTAGGAATCCAGATTCCATCATTGACCATGGTGATAAATGTTAAGGAACGTCTTACGACTGGGGGCTCGTGGGATGTTCCTTTTTCTAAGTTCAATTTCGCCACTCTCTAAACCGTCTATCATTCTAAAATCTTCATATTTGTGTATAATAGAGGCATTGAAAACTAATCTAGCTGTACAAGCCAGTCTCTTGGAAAAAAGATGAAATCTGTCTGTGACAAAGAACGTCACAATCATATTTCCCTATTTTTCAGTCGAGACTAAACGGGCTTGTTCCGCTTTTCTGTCATCTAGCTGCACAAGCCAGTCTCTCGGAAAAAAGATGAAATCTGTCTGTGACAAAGAACGTCACAATCATATTTCCCTATTTTTCAGTCGAGACTAAACGAGCTTGTTCCGCTTTTCTGTCATCTAGCTGTACAAGCCAGTCTCTCGGAAAAAAGATGAAATCTGCCAGTGACAAAGAGTGTCACAATCATATTTCCCTATTTTTCAGTCGAGACTAAACGAGCTTGTTCCGCTTTTCTGTCATCTAGCTGTACAAGCCAGTCTCTCGGAAAAAAGATGAAATCTGTCTGTGACAAAGAACGTCACAATCATATTTCCCTATTTTTCAGTCGAGACTAAACGAGCTTGTTCCGCTTTTCTGTCATCTAGCTGTACAAGCCAGTCTCTCGGAAAAAAGATGAAATCTGTCTGTGACAAAGAACGTCACAATCATATTTCCCTATTTTTCAGTCGAGACTAAACGAGCTTGTTCCGCTTTTCTGTCATCTAGCTGTACAAGCCAGTCTCTCGGAAAAAAGATGAAATCTGCCAGTGACAAAGAGTGTCACAATCATATTTCCCTATTTTTCAGTCGAGACTAAACGGGCTTGTTCCGCTTTTCTGTCATCTAGCTGTACAAGCTAGCTCTTCGGAAAAAAGATAAATTATGAATAAGGCAAAAAGCACCTTAGTCTTAATTTCCTATTTTTCTGTCAGAGCTAAGCAGCTTGTTCCGCTTTTAAAATTATAAGGAGGTTTCCTCATGAGAAACTGGACAACGATCAAAGAATACGATGAAATTTTATTTGAACAAGAAGGTAAAGTGGCAAAAATCACTATCAATCGACCTCAAGTGCATAATGCCTTTACCCCAAAAACGGTCATGGAAATGATCGATGCGTTTAACATCAGCCGTGATAAACAAGATGTAGGTGTCATTATTTTGACAGGTGCAGGAGACAAAGCCTTTTGTTCTGGTGGAGATCAAAAAGTTCGTGGTCACGGTGGTTATGTAGGAGAAGATAGTGTTCCTCGTTTGAATGTATTAGACTTACAGCGTTTGATTCGAGTGATTCCAAAACCTGTTATTGCAATGGTCAAAGGGTATTCGATCGGTGGGGGAAATGTCCTTCAACTTGTTTGTGATTTAACGATTGCAGCAGACAATGCTAAATTTGGTCAGACTGGGCCAAATGTAGGAAGCTTTGATGGTGGCTATGGTTCTGGTTATTTAGCTCGTGTAGTTGGTCATAAAAAAGCCAAAGAAGTGTGGTTCTTATGTAAACAATATTCAGCTGAAGAAGCGTTGGATATGGGGTGGATCAATACTGTCGTGCCTTTAGCTGAAGTTGAAGATGTAACGATGGAATGGGCCGAAGAAATGTTGAAGAAAAGTCCACTTGCTTTACGCATGATCAAAGCTTCTCTAAACGCTGATACAGACGGACTTGCTGGAATTCAACAATTAGCAGGAGATGCAACACTGCTTTATTACACAATGGATGAAGCCAAAGAAGGACGCGATTCATTTAAAGAAAAACGTGATCCTGATTTCGACCAATTCCCTAAATTTCCATAAAATAAAAGGGTGAATAACATGAGTAGTTGGCTGCAAAAACAAGTAAATGAAAGACCAGATCGTCCTGCTTTTTACTGGCAAGATGAAGTGTGGTCATTTGCTGAAGTTGGGCATGAAGTCAGGTGTTGGGTAACGGCATTTTCTAGGAAGATTCCTAGTGAAGAAAAACGAATTGCTCTATTTAGTCGTAATTCAAAAGAAATGTATTTTTCAATACTTGCTTTATGGGAATTAGGGAAAGAGCTGGTTTTGTTAAATACACAATTAAGCCTACAAGAACTTCGTTATCAATTAGCCGATGCCGAAGTAAATCAGATAGTGCTTGCTACTGAAAGCATGTCATTTCTGACTGAATTGGAATCTTTTACGTTAATTGAAATGATACAATCTGAAATAAATGACTCATTAGTGGATGAAATAACGTCTGTCTATCAACTTGAAACAACAGCTTCGATAATGTACACATCTGGTACGACAGGAAATCCTAAAGGCGTCCTACAATGTTTTAGTAATCATCTAGCTAGTGCTTTAGCGACACAAGAAAACATGGAGATTACGGAAGAAGATTGTTGGCTGTGTCCAGTTCCATTATTTCATATTAGTGGGCTGTCGATCATCATACGTCAATTGGTATTGGGATGTAGTTTTCGTTTATATAGTAAATTTGATGCAAAAACTGTAACGGATGATCTAGCAAAAAATAAAGGAACCGTTATTTCCGTTGTAGCAATCATGTTACAAGAATTATTGGAAAACTATCCTGAAACAGGTTACAGCTCAAACTTTAAAGCAATGTTGCTTGGCGGTGGACCCATTTCGCCTAAAGCATTAAAAACATGTGAATGCTATGGTATTCCTGTGATTCAATCATATGGAATGACGGAAACTTGTTCACAAGTAGTGGCTTTAAGGTTTGAAGATGCTGCAAAAAAAATCGGTTCCGCAGGTAAACCGTTGATGGGAATGGCAATCAAAATCGTTGATAGTAACGAGAAACAACTAGAGTCTAATCACGTGGGTGAGATCCTACTAAAAGGGAAAAATGTCATTCGTCACTATTTAAATGGTGAACAATGGCAAACGGTAAAATGGACGGCAGATGGTTGGTTTAAAACAGGGGATATGGGATATCTAGATGAAGATGGGTATCTTTATTTAGTCAGCCGTTTAAGTGAGTTGATTATTTCAGGTGGGGAAAATATCTATCCCACAGAAATCGAGCACGTTTTACTAGAATTTCCTGGAGTAATAGAAGTTGCAGTTGTGGGTGAGCCAGATGAAAAATGGGGCGCGGTTCCAGTCGCGTATATTGTTGGTACACCAACGATCACAACTGAGACAATCAACTCCTTTGCTAAACAATATTTAGCAAAATACAAACTACCCAAACGAATTTATTTATGCCACTCTCTACCAAAAACAGCTAGTGGGAAATTAGCGAAACACCGCTTAACAACAATAGAAAGGGAGGCTTTTTTAAGCAAATGAGCATTCCTAAAGAATTAACGCAAGCCTTTGAAAATGGCTATCGACAATTTAGCTGGGTCAAAGAAATAAATGAAAATCCAGATTCTTTGCGTACTTCATTTGAGAAGGGACAAAAAAAATTTAAAGGCGAGCGTTTTTATTGGCAAACACCGGAAAAAAATTTTACATTGGTTGGTCTCGGTAAAGAAAGAGAATTAGTTTATGATCAAGCATCTTTTGAACAGGTTGATGCATTTATTTCAGAAGAAAAAGATAAAATTTATCAAAATACTTCTGTTACAGGAACAGGTGCTATTTTGTTTGGAGGTTTTGCTTTTGATAGCAAACAAACTGAACAAAACGATTGGGGACGTATGGAGCAAGGGCTGTTTTATTTGCCAACATTTCTACTGACTGAAGCCGAAGGAAAACAATATCTTTCGATGAATTTTAGTGCGGAAAATAAAGAAATATTACAGCAAAAATGGTTAAAACTCACAGAAGAATATGCCAACTTATTGAAAACGGATCTAACAGACAAGAAAGAGAGTACACAAATAACAGCAGAAGAAATCGCTGTATCTGAATGGATGGCGGTAGTGGATGATACAGTAGCAAAATTGCGCGAAGTGGGTCCGTTAGAAAAAGTTGTTTTAGCTAGACGAATGAAAGTCAAGAGTGAGCAACCATTCCAAGCAGACATCATCTTACAACATCTTCAACAACAACAGACGAATACGTACTTTTTTGTTCTTGAATCAGATGAACAAATCTTTATCGGTGCTACGCCAGAACGCTTATTGAAGGCTTCTACAAAGACATTTTCGACTGCAAGTATTGCTGGATCTGTTTCACGTGGAACAACAGTGATGGAAGACGAATCATTAGGGAACTACTTGCTAAATGATTTAAAAAATAAGCAGGAGCACAAAATCGTTGTCGATAGAATCATCAAGGAATTAGAACAAATGACAGGGACTTCAATTCAGGCTGAAACGCCACAATTATTAAAGAATCGGGATATTCAGCATTTATACTTACCAATTGAAGGACAACGACAAAAAGAGTATCGTTTCTTAAAAGGCATCCAGCAACTTCATCCAACACCAGCATTAGGTGGAGAACCAAAGGACTTAGCTTTGGCTTGGCTAAAAGAGCATGAACAGCTAGACCGAGGATTATATGGTGCACCGATTGGTTGGATTGCGATTAAAGAAGACGTAGGGGAATTTGCAGTTGGGATTCGTTCAGCAGTATTTTCTGGCAATATAGGCTACTTATATGCTGGTTGTGGGATCGTTAAAGATTCTCAAGCAGAACAAGAGAGAATCGAGACAAAAATCAAGTTTCAACCGATGTTAAGAGGAATAGGTGGGGAAGATCATGACAAATCAAAGTGATATGACGAATTATTTACAAACCTTTGTTGAAGGAATGATCAGCAGTGGGGTAGAACAAGCTGTGATAAGTCCAGGTTCTCGCTCCACACCACTTGCATTATTACTGCATCGACAAGAGAAAATAGAGACGTTTATTGAAGTGGATGAACGTTCAGCAGCTTTTTTTGCCTTGGGGTTGAGTAAAGCGAGTAGTAAGCCGGTTGTTTTATTGTGTACATCAGGAACGGCTGCAGCAAATTACTATCCAGCAATTTGTGAAGCATACGCTAGTCATATTCCATTGGTTATTTTGACTACTGATCGACCACATGAATTACGGCAAGTGGGTGCTCCACAAGCTATGGATCAATTTTATTTGTTCCAAAATCATGTTAAAGAATTCATAGAGATGGCGATTCCAGAAGGAACTAAAACGATGCTGGATTATGCTTATTGGCAAGGAATGCGTGCTACAGATACTGCCTGTCAAGTTCCCAGCGGTCCTATTCATTTGAACTTTCCGTTGCGAGAGCCATTATTACCAGACTTAAATCAATCATTGATCACTGAAAAAACAACTGAAGTTTTAGCTGGTAAAAAACAACTGTCAGAAGAACACTTGATCAAGTGTGTTGATGCTTGGCAAGGACGGAGAGGTGTTTTAGTTATAGGTGGGAGCCATACACCAACAGAAGCAGAAGTATTTATTAAATTAGCTGAAACCTTAAACTGGCCAATCATTAGTGATCCACTGGCAAATGTTACTGCATGTGGCAAAGAGAGTCCTTTGATCATGAGTTATGCTGATCTGTTTATCCAAGAAGTTGAGATGCTGCAACAGCCAGAAGTAATCGTTCGTTTTGGCATGTTACCGATTTCCAAGAACACGATGTTCTGGTTACAGTCTCTTGATGAAAGAACTGCTATCTACTTTGTTGATGAAACAGGCGAATGGCAAGATCAATTAAAACAAGCTCAGGTCGCTATTCAAGTAGAAGAACAATCTTTTGCTCAGTCAATTATAGATAAAGTTGCAATAAAAACCCTAGATTCCTGGAGCCAGCAATGGATTACATGGCAGGAAATAACAGAACAACAACTGAATGAACTTAGTGAGATGAAAGTACTGAACGAAACTTCTGCTAGTCTTCTTGTTCATAAAAAAATGGCGAAACATGGGCAGTTGTTTGTTTCAAATAGTAATGCGATTCGTTTTTTAGATCGTTTTTCTACAACGGAAACGAACCATTATCAGTTATTTGGTAATCGCGGAATCAATGGTATCGATGGCATTGTATCAACAGCCTTAGGCATGTGTGCCATCAATCCGGATCGGCAAAATGTTTTATTGATCGGTGATTTGGCGATGTATCATGATATGAACGGGTTACTAGTTGCAAAACGTTATGACTTGCCCTTAACGATTGTATTGCTGAACAATAATGGCGGTGGTATTTTCTCTTTTTTATCACAACGTCAGTTAGATGAGACAGATTTTGAACCAATTTTTGGAACACCGATCGATATAGACTTTTCTTTAGTTGCTCAGTTATATGATGCAAAATACGTAAAAGCTGAAAGTTTAGAACAATTAGGGACATTGTTGGAAACAACTCAGAGACAGCCAGAATTTCAAATCATTGAAGTGGTTGGTGATCGTCAGGAAAATGTCCAGTTATACGAAAAAGTAGTTGCAGGATTAAAAGAAAAGTTTGGTAAAAATAAATGAATACAACAATAAATGGTGTGAAATATTATTATGAGTGGTTTTCAGACTATGAAGTAAACCGACCAACATTGGTTTGTTTTCATGGGTTTACAGGTACTAGTCAGACATTTAAACCTGTTTTTCAAAAGGAAAGTGATTTCAATATTTTAGCGATTGATTTGATCGGTCATGGAAAAACAGATTGTTATGTTCATCCGTATCGCTATCAGATGACATGTTTGTGCCAAGATATTGCACTATTGACTGAACAGCTGGGGATTTTGGTATTTTCTTTATTAGGCTATTCAATGGGTGCTAGAGCGGCTTTAGGCTTTGCCTGTTTATTTCCTCAAAAGGTTCAACAATTGATCTTAGAAAGTGGTTCGCCTGGCTTAGAAAAGGAATCAGAGCGAATGATGCGTAAATACTCTGATGAGCATTTAGCTACTTTTATTATGAATCATCCTATTGAAGCTTTCGTTGAAAGATGGGAAAATTTACCACTTTTTGAGAGTCAAAAAAAACTACCATTAAAAGTCCAAAAGATACTTCGCAAAGAGCGGCTATCACAACAAAGTTTTGGCTTAGCGTGTAGCTTGTGGTATATGGGGACAGGGGTTCAACCAGATTTTTGGCAAGAGCTAGACAAGATTCAAGCATCTACGTTATTGATAGTTGGAGAATTGGATCTCAAATTTCAACAAATTGCTAAGAAAATGACAGAACAACAACCAAATGTTTCTATTGAAGTAGTTAGTAATGCAGGCCATTGTGTCCATATAGAAAAACCAGAGACATTTGAGCAACTTGTTGTAGCATTTGTATCAAGTTATTTGGAAAAAAGATGATACTTGGAGGAGGAACTGGAGTTGAAAATTCACCGTATTGATCGTTATCGTGTTCGACTTCCTTTAAGGATTCCTTTTGAAACAAGTTACGGTCGTTTAACAGAAAAAGCTTTTGATATTTTAGTGTTGACCGATGAACTGGGTAACCAAGGTATGGGTGAACTAGTTCCATTTGAACAGCCAGATTACATAGAAGAAACCATTGATACAGCTCGGGTAATTATTGAAAAACATTTAATTCCTTTATTGAAAAATACAAATATTCAACACCCTGAAGAAGTATCGGCTCTTTTTGATGAAGTAAAAGGCAATCAAATGGCTAAATCTAGCCTTGAAACAGCGATTTGGGACTTATTTGCTAAACGTAATAGAAAGAGCTTAAAAACATATTTTTATGACACTAGGGTACAGATTCCTGTTGGCATCAGTGTGGGTATACAGACTGATTTAACTAAATTATTGAATCAAATTACTCAGTATATAGCGTTAGGATATCAACGCATCAAATTGAAGATACGTCCAGGCTATGATCTAGAACCAATAGACGTGATCCGGAATAAATTTCCTGATATACCTCTTATGGTGGATGCTAACTCGGCGTATACCATTACGGATATTCCTCACTTGGTCCAATTAGATGCGTATAATTTAGCTATGATTGAACAACCCTTTGCAGCGAATGATTTTTTAGACCATGCACAATTACAAAAAGAGTTGAAAACAGACATTTGTCTGGATGAAAATATTCGGACGCTTAAAGATTGTGAGCTAGCATTTTCTTTGGGAAGTTGTCGGAGTATTAATTTGAAGATTCCTAGAGTAGGTGGCATCACAGAAGCCATGAAGATAGTTGATTTCTGTAAAGAAAGGGAATTACTGGTCTGGTTAGGCGGAATGTTTGAATCTGGTGTAGGTAGGGCCTTGAATTTACAGTTTGCTTCTCAAAAAATTTTCACTTTCCCAGGTGATATTTCTGCTTCTGACCGTTATTATCACGAAGATATCATTACAGAACCTTTCGAGATTCAAAATGGAGAAATCATTGTGCCAGACGGAGTGGGGATCGGTGTCTCTTTAGCTCAAGAAAAGTTATTGAAATATGGTGCTTTTGACACTTTATGGATAAAATAAAAAGAAGCGTAAACTAATGGTCATGTTAGTCTGCGCTTCTTTTTATTCTAGATTATTCGGCTTCTTTTAAAGCTTTCTCGATTTGTAATCGTTGGACTTTCATTGTAGCTGTACGAGGAATGTCATTCCAATCCATAATAATTGGTTTGTTTAAATGAGGCAAATCAGTAACTTGTTCCCACCAAGCATCCCAATCCATTCCTAGTTTTGGATCAACTGCTAAAATCGGTTGAGGAGAGTTATCTTTCGCTCTAACAATGATTACTTCTTGAAGGAAATCAAGAGCATCCAACAAATGGTCTTCGACGGCTAAATTGCTATCAATTTTATCAATCAAATCGACTTGACGATCTTTTAAGAACAAATGGCCGTTTGCATCCATAAAGCCATAATCACCACTGTCCCACCAAGGGCCAAAAACAGTGGCTTGGAAGCGATCATCTTCTTTATAGTATGTCAGTGCACGTCCTTTAGATAAAAATTGGATGTGTCCATCAGTCAAATCAGGTAGAACATTGCCTTCTTTATCTGCGATACGTGCTTCGGTCAAACCTTCCAGGCCTACTCCCATATCGCGTGCATCAGATGTTTTAAGCGATTCTAAAGTATGAGCTTTTAAGATCATCGGACCACATTCACTTTGACCATAAACTTGAAGAAAAATGGGCTCATTTTTTTCTGAAGCCTGTAAGAAACTTGCCATTGTAGCATTATTGATAGCATCAAAAGTAGAATGATAGTAGCGAACACTTGCGAAAGCTTCGGGCATTTTTTTGGCTAACGAGGTCCATTGGACGAAGTTGTTTGGATGAGTTTCAAGAGCGATTGGTTCGTGTTGTAAAAGCATTTGGGCAACAGAATCACTATTTGATATCGATAATGGCATCATTGGAAACCCCATTGTCATTAAAGAAGAAATCCCAATATTAAAGCGAGAATGAACCGGAGAAATATGAAACCCAACAAGTTTTTTTTCTGCGATTTTTGTAAAAATTGTTTTTTGCCATTTTGTACGCCACCCCATAGAGTTAGCAGAATGGCAAATCAGTTTTGGAATCCCAGTTGTTCCAGAGGTGTGTGTCATATAGGCAATCATATCTTTTGGTAGTTCTACTTGAGCAACTTCATTCGCAGGTGCTTGTAAAAGTTTTGCAACAGAAATTTGCTTTTCTTGTGAACTATTTGTTACTTTCTCTATTTTTTCTGCTGTTTCATCATCAAATATGATAAATGGATTTTCTAGGCGATCCACAAAAACTTCAATCGTTTCAGCCGGAAAATGATATGAAATCATCGCTGGAACAGCACCTAAATAAGAAGCGGCAACGGCTAACAAATACGTATCGAATTTTGAGCTTTTAAAAATAATGATTTTATCTTCAGCTTTTACTCCTAAACTAGCCAATTGATAGGCACGGGTTAAAATGGCGTCGTGACTTAATTGATAGGTATAATGCGTTCCAAGTTCTGGGAAAGCTGGTAAAGGTTCATCATGAATAATGGCAGTTTCAGGGGTATTACGCGCAGCCTCAAGATAATTCGTGTACAAGTTGAGCGGTTGGTATTCTAACAATTGATTCAATGTAACAGCATCCTTTCAAGCAACTTCTAATTATTTGTGTAATTTCGAACAAGGATAGTATACCATGAAAAATAAATAACCTGAATCATAAGCAAAAAAAGTAAAAAAACTGATTTCTGCGTATATTAAAAGTAAGGCTGAGAGAAAATAATTGTTTAAAAAAAATGATCAAAAATTGTGAAGAATACTTGATTTTATCAGCTTTTAGCTGTATAATGAAAAATTGTGAGTAGTCTATTTAATTTTAGATAACTCTCCTTGCTCTTAGCAAACTAAGAGCCTAAAGTCCATAGGGAGGTGAAAATCAATGAGTCAAGTTACGAATTATGAAGTTATGTACATTATTCGTCCGAACATTGATGAAGAAGCAAAAACTGCTTTAGTAGAACGTTTCGACACAATCTTAAAAGATAACGGAGCTGAAGTTATCGAATCAAAAGATTGGGAAAAACGCCGCTTAGCATATGAAATGAACGGATTCCGTGAAGGCATCTATCATATCGTTAAAGTATCTTCTCCATCAACAGCAGGAGCAATCAATGAATTTGATCGTCTTGCTAAAATCAATGACGATATTATCCGTCACATGATTATCAAGGAAGAAGCATAACCAAATGTTTCACGTGAAACATTGGATTGACGAAAGGAGATGTTTAAATGATTAACAACGTTGTATTAGTTGGAAGACTAACAAAAGATCCAGATTTACGATATACATCTAGTGGTTCAGCGGTTGCGACATTTACTTTAGCAGTAAACCGTAACTTTACGAATGCAAATGGAAATCGTGAAGCAGATTTTATTAACTGTGTGATTTGGCGTAAACCTGCCGAAACTATGGCAAACTATGCGCGTAAAGGTACATTATTAGGCGTAACTGGTCGTATTCAAACTAGAAATTACGAAAATCAACAAGGTCAACGTGTTTATGTGACTGAAGTTGTATGTGAGAATTTCCAATTGTTAGAGTCTCGTTCTGCTTCAGAACAAAGACAAACATCAGAAGGATCAGATTCAACACCTAGCTATAATGCTGGTGGAGGAAATAGTTTCCAACCACAGAATAATAATTTTTCAGGACAAAACAATTTTAATCAATCATCCTCTCAGTCTAACAATAACGGTATGCCTGATTTCGATAGGGACTCTGATCCATTTGGTGGAACAGGTTCAACTATTGACATTTCAGATGATGATTTACCATTCTAAACGAATTTGATAGGAGGGAATAAGAATGGCACAACAAAGAAGAGGCGGACGTAAACGTCGTAAAGTCGATTATATCGCTGCAAACCATATTGAATATATTGATTATAAAGATATTGAATTATTAAAAAAATTCATTTCTGAACGTGGAAAAATTTTGCCACGTCGTGTAACAGGTACAGGTGCTAAAAATCAACGTAAATTAACAATTGCAATCAAACGCGCACGTATCATGGGCTTATTACCATTTGTTGGTGAAGAGCAATAATATAGAATTTATTTAGAGATCAAAGATTAGTTTCTTTGATCTCTTTTTATATTTCCAATGCTAAACATTGTTTTGAAATGTTTCACGTGAAACATTTAGCAATTCGCAGAAATCTTTTTTTTATGCTAAAATAGCCTTATCTGTAGAACAATGGAGGAGTCTTTAGAATGAAAAAAAATGGAATGAAACGGATTTTAGCTTCTGTATTCGTTCTCTTTTTATTAGAAGTAATATTACTTTTCTTCCTATCTAATAAATACATGATGATTGCTGGATTTTTGATACTCAATCTTATACTAATAAATCGAATTTTTTACTTAATAAAAAAAATTGAGATATCAAATACAGAAAAAATCAGAGAAGCTAGTACGATTGCAGAAAAGTCGTTGGATTATGCTTTTAACGAAGTATCTGTGGGAATCATAAATTATGATTCTGAGACAAAAGAAGCGAAGTGGTTAAATCCGTTTGCAGAAGATATTTTTCATAAAGACGGTCAAACGCTGATTAGTTCAGAATTAATACAAACATATGTATCACGAGCTGAAAAAGGTAAGGATATATTTAAAGTTGGAGAGCACGTTTATCGTTTTAATATTGATACAAGTCAAAATACGATTACTTTTAGAGATATTACAGAAGAGAGTAACTTGTATCGAGAAAAATTGGAAATGCAGACAGCGATTGGTATTGTTTCAGTTGATAACTATGACGATATCACAGATAGTATGGATGAGAAGGAAATTTCCTACTTAAATAGTTTTATTACCACGATGGTTTCTGATTGGATGGATGAGTACCAAGTTTTTTATAAAAGACTAAACGCAGAACGTTATTTCTTCATTGCGCAATTGGAAGATATAAAAAAAATGATGGATACAAAATTTCAAATTTTAGATAAGATCAGAAAAGAATCAAGTACAAGAGATATACCAATAACATTAAGTATGGGGATTTCTTATGGTGGTGAAACACTAAGTCAAACGGGGAATACTGCCCAAACAAACTTAGATACAGCCTTAGTCAGAGGTGGAGATCAAGTAGTAGTCAAAGAAGCAAAAGATAACGCTAAACCCATTTTTTATGGGGGTAGAACAGCTTCAGTCGCAAAGAGAACACGTGTTCGTTCTCGTGCAATGAGTACAGCAATTCAAGGGATTCTAACAGAGTCTTCAGATGTTTATATCATGGGACACCGTTTTCCAGATATGGATGCGATTGGTTCGGCATTTGGTATGGCAAGATTAGCCAAATTCCATAACAAGGAAGCTTGGGTCGTTTTGGAACAAAATGAAAGTATTCCTGATGTTGAACGGGTGATGATCGAACTAGAAAAGTATCCTGATCTTGCAAAGCAAATCATTACGCCAAAAGAAGCAATGAAACGAAAAACGGACAGCAGTTTATTGATCATGGTTGATTACCATAAGCCATCTCTTTCAATTTCACAAGAGTTGTATGAACAATTTGATAAAGTCGTAATTATTGATCATCATCGCCGTGGTGACGAGTTTCCAGCTAAACCATTACTCGCTTATATTGAATCGTCCGCTTCATCTGCTTCAGAGTTAGTGACTGAATTGATCGAATATCAAAGTAACGCTCAAAGAAGTTTAGATAAACTTGAAGCGACATTATTGCTAGCTGGAATCGTAGTCGATACAAAGAGTTTTAGTGTTCGAACAACGGCACGGACTTTTGATGTGGCTAGTTATTTAAGAACTTGTGGTGCAGATTCATCTTTAGTACAATATTTATTAAGCTCAGATTTAACCAGCTATTTGGAGATGAACAGTTTGATTGCCCAAAGTGAGTATGTTACACCTGACACAGTTATCGTAACAGGTAGCGAAGAGAAAGAATATGATAGTGTAACTGCAGCGAAAACAGCAGATACATTATTGTCAATGGTCGGTATCAATGCAGCTTTTGTGATAACGAAACGAACAGATAAACAAATTGGGATCAGTGCACGCAGTAACGGATCAATAAATGTCCAACTAATTATGGAAAATTTAGGCGGAGGTGGTCATTTTACGAATGCTGCGGTACAATTAACGAATGTAACAGTTGCTGAGGTAAAAGAACAGCTACTGAAAGTGATTCAGCAAAATATAGATATAATGTATGATCCAGCGCCATAATCTTATGATGCTGTTAAAACAAGGAGGAATACTAGTATGAAAGTTATTTTTTTACAAGATGTTAAAGGGAAAGGCAAAAAAGGCGAAATAAAAGAAGTACCAACAGGATATGCACAAAATTTCCTAATAAAAAATGGCTACGCTCAAGAAGCAAATAAAGGTAGCATCAGTGCTTTAGCTGGACAAAAGAAAGCACAAGATAAACACGAAGCTGAAGTTTTAGCAGAAGCTAAAAAAATGCAAGAATTTCTAGAAAAAGAAGACACGGTTGTAGAGCTTAAAGCGAAGGCTGGAGAGGATGGACGTCTCTTTGGGTCTATTCCTTCAAAACAAATCGCAGAGGCCTTAAACAAGCAATATAAGGTCAAATTAGATAAACGTAAGCTAGAACTATCCCAACCAATCCGTGCATTAGGTTTTACGAAAGTTCCAGTGAAATTACATCACGAAGTAACTGCAACAATCAAAGTACATGTTGTAGAAGAATAAAGGGCGAAAACAGAGGATATCCTCTGTTTTTTGCTTATCTTCAATCTGAAATGATACGATAATGTCATTGTACATTTCGCTTGTTTCTTGTTAAAATAGAAAGACTGAAAAGCGCAATTTTAGCTAGTAGGAGAGAAAAAAATGAATGAAGTATGGCAAGATCGAGTACCGCCCCAAAGTATGGAAGCAGAGCAGGCCGTTTTAGGGTCAGTTTTTTTAGATGCTGAGGTTATTATCGATGCTTTAGAATACATAGAACCAAAGGATTTTTATCGCCGTAATCATCAATTGATTTTTCAGACTATGCTTACCTTGAACGATCGAAATGAAGCGATTGATGTGATTACGATCAAAGATCGTTTGGAACAGGAAAACCTATTAGAAGACGTAGGCGGTTTAAGCTATTTATCAGATTTAGCATTAGCTGTGCCAACGGCTGCCAATATTGTTTACTATGCAAAAATCGTCGAACAAAAATCATTGCTTCGCAATTTGATTCAAACTGCTACAGAGATCGTTACCAAAGGATTTGAACAAGGTGAAGATGTTGAAACAATACTAGATGATGCAGAACGTAGCATCTTAGAAGTTTCAGAAAAAAGAAACCGAAGCGGATTCCTGTCAATTGCAGATGTCTTGAATACGTCGATTGCAAACATTGATCAACTGTATCAAAATGATGAAGAAATCACTGGATTACCAACTGGCTATCCAGCTTTAGATAAAATGACCGCTGGACTGCAAGCAGAAGAATTGATCATTCTAGCCGCCCGTCCAGCCGTTGGGAAAACAGCCTTTGCTTTGAATATCGCTCAAAATATCGGTACCAAAACAGATCGCTCTGTTGCTATTTTCAGTTTGGAAATGGGGGCGGAATCATTAGTTAACCGAATGCTTTGTGCGGAAGGTTCGATCGAAGCGGGGCACTTACGGACTGGTCAACTATCAGAAGAAGAGTGGCAAAACCTAATCATTGCAATGGGTAGCCTGTCTAGAGCTCAAATCTATATTGATGACACGCCGGGGATCAAAATTACCGAAATCCGAGCGAAGTGTCGTAAACTAGCGCAAGAACGCGGTAATCTTGGGTTGATTTTAATTGATTACTTGCAACTGATTGAAGGAACTGGTCGTGAAAGTCGTCAACAAGAAGTATCTGAAATTTCCCGTCAATTGAAGAAATTAGCAAAGGAATTAAAAGTTCCTGTTATTGCACTCTCTCAATTATCTCGTGGTGTAGAACAGCGTCAGGATAAACGTCCTGTATTAAGTGATATTCGTGAATCTGGATCGATCGAGCAAGATGCCGATATCGTTGCCTTCTTATATCGTGATGATTATTATGATCGTGGTGAAGACGGAGAAGATGGTGATCGTGAAGAGCCAGAAATCGACAACGTAATTGAAGTAATTATTGAGAAAAATAGAAGTGGGGCCCGAGGGACTGTTGAATTGTTATTTATTAAAGAATTTAATAAGTTCGCGTCCTTATCCCAAAGGCCAGATGATTTTTAAAAATTAAATAAAAAACAGCTCTAAACCAATATTTATGCTGGTCTAGAGCTGTTTTTTTACACTACCATAATTCTGCTATCATCAAAAATCCTGGAATCCAGGCAGTCACAATCCCTTCGAAAATTGCTAAATAAAAAACGAATTTTCCAATTGGAAGTGCTAAAACATTTTGTAAAAATCCAGAAAACCATAGAATACCCCAAAGTATCCAAATAATGGCAAAACGCCAATCACCACTAGCATAAGCTAGATAGGAGCAAGGGATCGCATTCACAGCGACGAATAAACCAAAAATACCATATGCTCGCCAATCTAAATCAAAAAGATAGATAACCCCCATCAATAGATTCGTACAAGCAAATAAAAAACCAGTACCAGCAGAAAAATAATCTCCCCGCAATAGAAAAGTTGTATTAACTATAAATGTTACGCTTCCTGTAAAAAAGTTTATAAATGCAGCAGATTTACCATCTACTCCAGCCAGCCCGCAATAGCCGTTACTAATCAATGTGATACCAACAAATAATAATACAACACCTAACAAAATAAAAACCCTCCTATTTAAAATGAATTGCGTATTATATTTTACGCTAGTTTCTTATAAAAAGTAATCTAAAATTCGTTATTTTGGAATAAAATGAGTTCCAAAAAATAAGATCAAGTGATTTCCATGTATAGAACGCATAATCAACCTTCGCCTTTTTATTCATTGTTTTTTCATATATAAATAAATGTTCGTGTTTTGCCTTTCTTTTATTTTTTTTAAATGATAATATTCGATTTTTCCTTGAAAGCGTTCTGCTTTACTGGTACAATGAATCAGGACAAAATAATTTAGAACGAGGTGTTCGAATGTCATCAGTTGTAGTAGTCGGAACGCAGTGGGGCGATGAAGGAAAAGGAAAGATCACGGATTTTTTAAGTGAGAATGCTGAGGTCATCGCACGTTATCAAGGCGGAGATAATGCAGGTCATACCATTAAATTTGATGGTGTTACTTATAAACTACACTTGATTCCTTCAGGTATCTTTTATAAAGAAAAAATCAGTGTGATCGGAAATGGTGTCGTAGTCAATCCGAAATCACTAGTAAAAGAACTGGCTTATTTAAAAGAAAATAATGTAACGACAGATAACTTACGTATTTCTGACCGTGCTCACGTGATTTTACCGTATCACATCCAATTGGATCAATTACAAGAAGATGCTAAGGGCGACAATAAAATCGGTACAACAATCAAAGGGATCGGTCCAGCATACATGGATAAAGCAGCTCGTGTAGGGATTCGTGTAGCAGATTTATTAGATAAAGAAATCTTTGAAGAACGTTTAAAAATCAATTTAGAAGAAAAAAATCGTCAATTTGTCAAAATGTTCGATAGTGAACCAATTGCATTTGAAGATATTTTCGAAGAATATTATGAATATGGTCAACAAATCAAACAATACGTAACAGACACTTCTGTTATTTTAAATGATGCATTAGATGCTGGTAAACGTGTATTATTTGAAGGCGCACAAGGTGTTATGTTAGATATCGACCAAGGAACCTATCCATTTGTAACATCATCAAATCCAGTTGCTGGAGGCGTTACGATCGGAAGCGGTGTTGGTCCTTCTAAGATCAATAAAGTCGTGGGTGTTTGTAAAGCGTACACATCACGTGTTGGTGACGGACCATTCCCTACAGAATTGTTTGATGAAACAGGAGAAACAATTCGTAGAGTTGGGAAAGAATATGGTACAACAACAGGTCGTCCACGTCGGGTGGGTTGGTTTGATACGGTTGTGATGCGTCACTCTAAACGTGTCTCTGGAATCACGAATTTATCATTGAATTCAATTGATGTTTTAAGTGGTTTAGACACAGTAAAAATCTGTACAGCCTATGAGTTAGATGGTGAATTAATTTACCATTACCCAGCTAGCTTGAAGGAATTGAGCCGTTGTAAACCAGTTTATGAAGAATTACCAGGTTGGTCAGAAGACATTACTGGATGCAAAACATTAGCTGATTTACCAGCGAATGCAAGAAATTATGTACACCGTATTTCAGAATTAGTAGGTGTGCGTATTTCAACGTTTTCAGTCGGTCCAGACCGTAATCAAACAAATGTATTAGAAAGCGTTTGGGCACAAATTTAAAGTATAGAAAAAACGAGAGACAACCAAAAACTGTCTCTCGTTTTTTTATTCATTTTTTTCTATTATTCGTTCTTTTTTGATAGCACGTTCGTCTAATAAAGCATGAGTATCCATTGATTATGTGTTAAAATGGAACAATAGTTAGGGGAGATTTAAAATGACGTTTAAATTAATGACAGATTCTTGTTGTGATTTACCATATACATATTTAGAAGCAAACGATGTTGATTTTATTAGTATGACGATTCAATTAAATGGAGAAGAATTAGTCGATGATTTAGGGAAAACTTTTGATTATGACTGGTTTTTAAAAGAAATAAAAACTGGTGGTATGCCAACGACTTCTCAAGTAAATGTAGGCAGATATATTGAATTTTTTAGACCATTTGTAGAAAAAAAGATTCCAATACTGTATTTAGCTTTTTCTTCTGGTTTAAGCGGCTCTTATCAAAGTGGAATGCAGGCTGTTGATATGCTGAAAGAAGAATATAGCGATGCAGAAATTTATGTTATCGATACGAAAGCTGCTAGTTTAGGCGAAGGTTTATTAGTCAGTGAAGTGATCCAATTAAAAGAAGCAGGCCATTCTTTAGAGGATATTTTATTATGGCTATCTGAAAATAAAATGACTGTTCGATCATGGGTAACTGTGGATGATTTAAAACATTTAGAACGAGGCGGTAGAATCTCTAAAGCTGCAGCAGCAATCGGTGGATTAATGAATGTTAAGCCAATTATTGTGGTAGATGAACTAGGAAAACTACAAAATATCGGCAAAGTTCGCGGTCGTGGCAAAGCATTGAAGAAACTAGCTGAAGAAACTGTTCAAGGAATGGTGGAGCCTTTAAATCAAACCGTATTTATTGCATATGCTGGTGATTTAGAAAGTGCTGAGAAGGTCAAAAACTTGATTGAAGAAAAAATTAAAGTCAAAGAAATTCGTCTCCATCCACTAGGTCCAACGATCACTAGCCATACAGGGAATGGGTGTATTGCGGTGTTTTCGAGAGGGAAGAAAAGATAGGCGTAGTAACTATTGTTACATTAATAGAATGAAAAATCATTATATATAAACAGGTGTCATCTAAACTTTTTTGAAAGTAAAACTTTCGAAAAGCTCTAGATGACACCTATTTTTTTGTCGAAATTTTTCAGAAGAATAGATCAGTGAAAGTATTCTGGGAGAATATTGACAGCAATTTAAAAGAAAAAGAAGAGAAAAATACAGTAAGCTTATTTTGTGGAACAATAAAAAAACTTAATTAAACATTATCCATAAATTAATTTATAAAAAGGGTAATAAAAAAAGCTAACAATAGTAAGGATTTGGTGTTAATCTTGTTAGCAAAAAATTATTAAAGTGGGAGGTAAGTATATGTTTAAAATAACAACGATAGAGGAGTTTTGGGAAGTAAATAGATAGCATAAGAATAGAAAGGGAGTTGAATTGGTTAGAAGTCGCCGGATGTAACGCGAAATTAGCAGCCAGTAAAGAGTGGAACCCGACATTAAAATGTATTCTTCATATGCAAAAGACACTAGATATAAACCTTGTTAATATAGTCGCTTATGAATTAGTTGAATCCGATAGTTTAATCACCAAAGATCCAGAATCGCCAAAGAAAATGGATCTGATCTATCAATGGATTCAATCAGATGATTGGATGGAAGATGAAGCAACAGTTCAAAAAGTACAAGAATTGGCAACGACAATTATTTAATAAAAACAATGTATGTTCTTAGTTTTTTACTAGAAAAACAATAGTTAAAAAAAGGAGTTCGCTAGATTGGTTGGAAATAGCGATTGTTAGATAATTAAAGGGAGGCAATAAGATGAGAAAATCAACATTTAACTACATTAAGGATGTTTTGGCAGATTATCCAAGGATCGAGGAGTACATCAAACAACGGGAAGAAGAACTAAGATATCCCTACCGCGAGGATGACTTAAACTCTGGAATCAAAGGAAATAGAGCAGGATACAATGCTCAAGATAGTTTAATGATCACTATTGAACAAGATCGAAGGCTAGCTGCATTAGAACGAAATAAACGTGTTATTTCTAATCTATTGGATGAGTGTTGTGAAGATACTAAAATAATTGTCCAAGAGCTGTATATGAGAAGAGTGCCGAAATATACGATTCAAGGTTTAATCACAAATAGCTTAATCTTTGTTGGGAGAACGAAAGCTTTTGAATTAAGGGACAGTTTCTTTTTGGAAGTAGCCAAGGATTTAAATTTAAATATCTAAACTATGAACGATAGCCGGATTTTTTTTATGGATTTCTATCCTAAAATGATAGTATCAAGCAACATCGGTAGATGAAAAAAGAGAGTAAAAAAATTGTTTCTTTCGTCTATCTATTGTTACTTTGCTCCAAAGCGATTGTTCCTAAATCTGGACGATGTCCGAATTTTTGAACGGAACATTCATTATAAGATGATAGTATCAAAAAAATAGTCGTGACAGCAGGAACAGCTGAATATAGCGATTTTTTGATACATAGACTTTTGCTCCTAAGAAAAGGGAACAGATTTTCTTGGTAAAAAAGAATGCGGACGATATCTGGATTTTCAGAAACAACATTCATTATAAGATATTACTACCGAAACCTAGTTATTAGAGCACTGACTGACGGAAGCTCAAAAATAATATAAATAATCAACTTCCAGTCAAATGTGCTGTGAAAACAAAGGACCATCGTAGTTTTTTATCATTAGGAACGTTCTGACAATTCCGGCAGATGGATTTTTTATAACAATCGGAGTATTGAATATTCTGATAAAAGTTCATCTACGTTTATATAGATCAAGATGTGACGATCGCACATCTAAAAGAGATTTGTATATGACGCTTAAAGTAAGGTACGAAGTAGTTTTATCAGTAAAGTTATCACAAGTAAGAGAGTAAAAAGGTGAGGAATGCCAGTGAGCAAGTATTTTAAATTAATTGATACAATTGACACAATAACTACATTAAATGTTGCGAGCCAACAAAATGGTAGGACAACGTATAGCCATGTTCGTTTAAAACCTGGTGAAAAATATGAATTAGGCAATGACGAAGTATTTATCAACTCTTTACAACATATTCAAATTGAAAGAGCGTATTCCCTGCAGCTAGTGAATGAATTGACAGCTTTAGGCATTGACTATACAGAAAATTTTTGTAAATCTTGCGGCGGCCGTATCAAAAAAGTCTCTTATTCTGTTGTAGAAATTATTGATGAATAAGGCTAATGTGCTAAAAAAGAGGCAATAACTGGAGGCTGAAAGATGAAAATCCAATTTCTAGGAATCAAAAATCAAGTAAAAAAATCTGGCTGTTCATCTTGTGGTAGCAAACAAGTGTCAAAGCATACATTTCAGCGTGAAGCACGAATGGTTTTACCAAGTGGGCAAACAAAAACGTTTTATGCAGGTGAAATGTATGAAGTGAAGGAACAAGATGGGCACTTTTTGATCGAGCAGACCTATAGTTTGAATGGACAAACTGTACAAATGTTTAAAGCAGGATAGAAGCTGATCGGGCTAAACGGCTCACTATGCTTTTAAAATTAGGAGGAAAAAAAATGGCTAAAGAGAAAAAAACAAAAGAAGTTGCTAAGAAAGATACTGTAGATTTACAAGTATTTATTCAGAGAAAATTACAAGTATTGAATCAAAAAAATGGTGGAAGATATGAGCGCGACGCAACACGTGTCGTTCAAAATAATCAATAATAGGGGGAATTTTAAATGACAAGATGTAGTAATGATACATTGATTTCTAAAATTGGGATGAAATCTTTAAATAAATTAATGGAAGTTGACTTTGCCGTATTAACGGATATTGACAGCTGTGTGAAAGTAAATACAAAAAATTATATTGACTATAACGGAACAAGTGCAGTTTACAATGTTTACAGTACACCCGAAGATATGTTCAATTGTTTAGCAGAAGGCTGCAAAAATTCAGGAACATTAACTGTTATGAATGCTGCTGGATCAGTAGCAGGTGCTTCTTTTGGAGTCAATGCGGATGCAACAGAATTTGCGGCAGGAGTGATTACTTACTATGTTCATTTCCCAGCAGCAGGAACTTATGGAGTAGAGACGACTATTTCTGATATTGCGGATCAAAATCAATCTGATTCAGATATTTATCAAAAACAAGTTATTGTAAAAGAAGCAGGTTTCCATCCAGTAGTTATTGATTTGTCTAAACTTCCAGAAGCTGGCAGTGGTTTAGGTTGGGCAGCGAGCGAGAATGGGATCATCATTCATGTAGATGTAACACCAGAAAGTTCAATTATTTCGACAATTGGTTTTTCTTCGATTTATGTTTATAACAGCATTGAAGATTTTGAAGTCAATGATGTTGTTAAAATTGGCTGTATTGATGAATTTGCAGGAGAATTAACCGTTGATCCAGTTGAAGCAAGCTGTTTCGGTGCAGGCTACGATGCAACAAGTATTGCAATCGAAAGAACATTGACTGGTAAGAGCGCAACTGCGAATTACTGGAAATTGAACCCATTAATGTCTAAAGGAACATTGACAAGCGGCTGGCTTATTCAAACAGCAGAAAAAGCAGTTTCTGCTACTACAATTGATGGCGTGGACTACGGTTATGTTCAACTTGCGGATATGAATATGGATGAATGTGCCTTTACATCAGCTGCAATTGCTGATAGCTGTAACGTAACAGAATCGTTATTGAACCGTGTAAATACACCAGCAATCGTTGAAATCAATGAAAAACAATTTATCGTTTTAGCAGATGGAAAAATCTTATTCCATAAATCATTAGTAGGTAAAGATCTAGTGATCAGCTATCCGAAAAAAGTTGATGTTGAGCACTTTGTTGGAAATGAAGACGTATTGGATGCTCGTCGTGTGCGTATGTCATTTACACAAGAACAAACAGATGGTGTGAAACAAAACTATGTGTATAACAATGTCTTGATCACTTCATTCCCAGGAACAGTGAACAACGAAGAAACTACATTTGAATTTACGATTTCAGTACAACGCGATAAAAACGGTAACTTCTTTGAAATGTACCGTGTAGCAGAATAATAAAAATCATTTAGCTTTGCGGGCTAGCTCTTCGGAAAAAAGATAAAAATTGAATGAGGCAAAAAGCACCTCAGTTAATTTTTTCTCTTTTTCTGCCGGAGCTTCACGAGCCCGCTATGCTTTTATCATTATCTAGCTTCACGAGCTAGCACCTCAGAAAAAAGATAAAATATGAGTGAGACAAAAAGCGCCTCAATCATATTTTCCTATTTTTCAGTCGATGCTGAACGAGCTCGTTCAGCTTTAAAACTTATCTAGCTACATGAGCCAGTTTCTCGGAAAAAAGATAAAAAATAATTATGGCAAAAAGAGCCATCCTTATTTTTTCCTATTTTTCGTCGAAGCTAAGCAGTTCATTACGCTTTTAAAATTATCTAGCTTTAAGAGCTAGCCTTTCGGGAAAAAGATAAAATCTGATTGTGACCAAAAGTGTCACCCTCATATTTTCCTATTTTCCAGTCAAGGCTGAACGAGCTCTTTCAGCTTTTAAAATTAGGAGGAACAGAGATGGAAGAAAAAGGCATGAAAGCCGCTGATTTTTTAGCGATCAGCAATAATTTGAAAAAAACGAATGAAAATGATACCCCTTTTGCGGTGGTAAAAGATCAAGAGGTGTCAGTGATCGGTGATGCAAACAAAACCGAAGTGAAAAAGGCTAACTACAGCGTGAGATTCCGTGTCCCTCAAACTCATTTTGAGCAAAAACCGGAAGGCGCTAAAGAAGTTGGATCTTATTATGTTTTCAGCGTTGAATTTGGAGATGTGACGATTACACCACGTTCAGATTTAAGAATTGTTGATGCAATCATGAAAATTATCCCATTTTTCAATAAATTGAAGGAAAATGGCGATATGGAAGATTTTAGCAAAGAAGAATTACTGTCTGTTTTTGTAGGTGCAGGTGATGAAATTCATTTAGCTATTTACAATTTAGTAGCAACATTCTTAGGGATCGATGATCAGATGGGCGAGTATATGCTGCCATTCTCTGTCATCGAAAACCTAAATAAAATCATGGAAAATCATCCAGAAGTCTTCAATGAAGCAGATGTTTTTTTCGGTTAATCTACAGACAAGCTTGTGAAAATGAGACTTCGGTAGAAAAAGAATCAGAAACATTTTTTGCAAATCTAAATATTTATACGTATATGGCGCATTATGTAGCGAAAGTATTAAAGCAGCGTCCGAATCTTATTTTAGATGGTTGGGGCGTTGCTGAATTATTGGTGGCTTACGGGCAATATGCGAATGAAGAAAGTTACAGTAATTTTCTGGAATGGAAATCACTTGGTAATGAGACGAAACGAAAAGTTAAAAAGCCAAAAGAGTATGCGGTCTTGTTTTATACGAATGATGATTTGGCGGATTAATTGGTTTTTACAAAAACATCAGAGACTCAGACAGAGTCTCTTTTTTTGTTTACTACTCTAAAAAAGCATCGATCAGGTATGAACGATATCCGAATTTTTCGGCTAAATTTCTGTTGTAAGATGGTAGTATCGAAAGAAAAGGTAACTACTATTTTAAAGGTATGGGCAATTGCTTATACCTTTTTTTACCATCATTATAAACAGAAATATTTCAAAAATAAGAAAGGAGGCGGCAGAGTGGCAATAGAAAAAATATCAATAGATATGAAATCCAACTCTGAAGAAATCGCAAAGCAGCTTTCTAAAATAGACAGTAAAATCAAACAATTAAAAATAGAGAAAAGTAAAGTTCAATCAAGTGTTAAAAAACTTGAAAAAAGTCTAAGTGAGTTTAAAGGATTCAGCTTTATAGAAGATGCAGCTAATTCCATAGAATCAGGAGCAACAGCGCTCAAAGAAGTCAACGATAAAGTGCCATCAGATTTAAGCAAAATTGGGCCAAAATTAGGGAATATGGGCATCGCTATAGTAGGTATGGGGACTTTAGCAGTTATAGCTGGCACATTAGCAAGTGGCGATGGAAAAAAAGCTCAAACGGGTTTTAAAACGATTCGTGACATCGGAAAATTATTAGGAGAATCGGCTGAGACCATGAGTCAGATCGCCGCAAAAGTGCCATCAGATTTAGGCTCGATGGGTTCCCGCTTAGGAAATATGGGAATCGCCATAGTAGGAATGGGCGCATTAGTAGCGATAGCTGGAAAATTAGCAAGTGGTGATGCCAAAGTAGCGAAAACAGGTTTTAAGACGATTCGAGACATTGGTAAGCTATTAGAAGAAGCAGCGGAGACGATGAGCCAAATCGCCGCAAAAGTGCCATCAGATTTAGGCTCGATGGGTGCTCGCTTAGGAAACATGGGGATCGCCATAGTAGGAATGGGTGTATTAGTAGGGATAGCAGGAAAGCTAGCGCAAGATAACCCCAAAGAAGCGAAAAAAGGTTTCCAAATGATTCGAGAAATCGGCAAATTATTAGAAGAAGCGGCCGAAACGATGAGTCAAATCGCTGCCAAAGTCCCAGCAGATCTTGGAGAAATGGGCTCAAGATTAGGAAGTATGGGGATCGCCATAGTAGGAATGGGCGTATTAGTAGGAATAGCAGGAAAATTAGCCCAAGGTAATCCCAAAGAAGCGAAAAAAGGCTTCCAAATGATTCGAGAAATCGGCAAATTATTAGAAGAAGCAGCCGAAACGATGAGTCAAATCGCCACAAAAGTGCCATCAGATTTCGGCGAAATGGGCTCTCGCCTAGGAAGTATGGGTATTGCAATAGGTGGGATGGGCATTTTAATCGCCATCGCTGGAAAGCTAGCACAGGATAACCCAAAAGAAGCGAAAAAAGGCTTCCAGATGATTCGAGAAATCGGTAAATTATTAGAAGAAGCAGCTGAAACGATGAGTCAAATTGTCGCAAAAGTGCCATCAGATTTCGGCGAAATGGGTTCTCGTTTAGGAAGTATGGGGATCGCAATAGGTGGAATGGGTCTATTAATAGCAATAGCAGGAAAATTAGCGAAAGACAATCCAAAAGAAGCGAAAAAAGGCTTCCAAATGATTCGAGAAATTGGAAAATTATTAGAAGAAGCAGCTGAAACGATGAGTCAAATTGCGACAAAAGTGCCATCCGATTTTGGAGAAATGGGTTCTCGCTTAGGAAGCATGGGAATCGCGATAGGCGGAATGGGTGTCCTAGTAGCGATAGCAGGAAAATTAGCGAAGGATCATCCTAAAGAAGCAAAAGCCGGATTTAAAATGATTCGTGATCTTAGTAGCCTACTAGGTGAAACAGCAGAAGCAATGGGACAAATTGCTGCCAAAGTGCCAGGTGATTTTGGTAGTTTAGGTGGAAAACTTCTAGCTATGGGCGCTGCAATCGGAGGTATGGGTCTTCTTGTAGGTGTCGTAGGCTTGTTAGCAGAAAAAAAACCAGATATTGCTATGGCTGGATTGGAATCTATCGGAGGAATCATAAGTCTCCTAACAAAAGCAGCCGAAGCCATGAAACAAATCGACGAAAAAGTACCAGATGACATTGCCAATGTTGCGGCCAAACTAGCCAATATCGGTATAGCAATCGGGGGCATGAGTGTTCTAGTTGGAGTTGTCGGTGCCTTGGTATCATCAGGTGTTGGTGCATTGATTGCTGGAGCAGGATTAGCAACAGTCTTTCTAGTAGCAGAAGAATTGATGCATGTTTCAGAAGCACTCTATCAGTTAGAGCAGAAAGTACCAGATGATACCTCAAGCATCAAAGGAAAAATAGAATCTGTTACGACAGCAATCGGTTATTTCACTGCAGCTAATCTAGGTGGTGTGCTAGATTTATTCAAGAATGCTGTAGGAGCTCTAAATACTGCAGTTGTAGCTGAGGGAATTATCCAATTAGCAAAAGTGGGAAAAGAACTTCAAAAGTTTGAGGATATTACTATTCCTGCGAATATAGAATCGAAAATCAATGAAATTCAAAGCGTCTTCGAATACTTGAAAAAAGGAGTAGGCTTCTTTAAAGAAATTGGTCAGTTTTTCAGTGGAGGAAAAACAGATACGAAAATCGGAGAAGATGCGGCAAAAGCTGTGGGGAATTTAGCTGATGTAGCTAAAGCCATCGAAAAGCTTGAAGAAACTGAGATAAAAGATCCAGAAGGATTAAAAGACAGAATCGAAGAGATTCAAAAAACATTTGAATATTTTACCAAAACAAAAGGTTGGTTCGATGATGTAAAACGAGCCTTCAAAGGTGATAATATCGATGACGGTGTTGCAGAAGACGCTAAAAACTATGTAACTCACTTGGTTGGAATCATGGAACAGCTTGATAAAATCCAAAAAACGGAATTAAATTTTAGTGATGTTATAAGTAAGCTACAGAACGTTCAGGATATTATAAAAGGTTTTGAAAAAATTGATCTCAATATGAAGTTGGATGTTGATACTCTAAAAGCAACAGTTGAAAAGGCTGAGTATCTAAGCAAATTGATTGGACATTTGAAAACAGCTATGGGATTTACATTTGATGCGAATGATGTTACTAAACTGAAAGAGACCATTAAAGGAATCAAAGAAGCAATCAAGGAAATCCTAAGTACCGACTTTACACCTAGAGATGAAAATGGAACCAGAAGCAACATGCCTGACTGGACCTGGGCGATGGAAAGAGATATCCAACAAGCAATTGATAAGTTGGGGAAATTAAATGAACTAGGGGCTAAGCTTAAAGCTGCTCTGAAATTTGAGTTTGATGAAGGAAGTTTTGCAACATTCGAAGACAGAGTAAAACTCATGCAAGATACGATTCGGAAGGTATTGCTTACCGATTTTTCACCTACAGATGAAAATGGTAATCCAGAAGTTTTTGAAGCATGGGATGAAAAAGAATCAGTTATCACGAAAGCAGTAGGTAAATTAACTCAACTCAATTTAATGGGTGCACAGCTTGAGGAAGCTTTGAGGTTTAAATTTGATTCGAATAGTACAAAGCAGTTTCAAGATACAATGGATGAGATTGTGAAGGCTGTTAAGATAGTTGATAGTTTCAAGCTAGAAGATACTGCTCAAACTGATAATGTTCCAGCTACTAATAGCGATAATGGATTATTATCATTAGCAGATACTAAGTTAAAAATTGATACTCAGACAGAGCCAACTTCTCCGCCTACAGATGAAGCAACATCATCAAATGGAGATAGCCTTATGTCAAGGATAGCAGAAGCTAAGAAAAGAATAGAAAAAGTTTCGGAATTGATAAATCTAATCCAGAATGTTCCGCAATTAAATGCAGAGGAATTTGGATTAAAAATAGGAGCAGTAAAAGCTTGTTTACAGAAGATTCAGGAATTTGTTACGGATAAAGATGCTGTTGCAAATGCAGAAAAAATCACCAGCAGTGCGGATGCTTTTACAGAATTAGCTGATACATTAAATGGATTACTACCAAAATTCACAGAGTTTGGTAATGGATTTGCAACGAATATTATGGCAGAATATAAAGCTAAGAATCCAACTAAAACTATCGCTGATGACTTTTCAGCTCTTATCACAACTCTTGAAGGCTACTATCAGAAGTTTACTGACATTGGTACCAAATATACTGAAAATCTAACTAAGGGGCTTATTGAATCAATACGAAGTATACCAAGTGAGATTAAATCCGTAGTTGATGGAATGAATATGGCAGATTCTGTGATTATGACAACTTTTGGAAGTATCGGCACAAGAATGGGGAATTCTTTAGTCGAAGGCTTTAAAGGCGCAGTTGAGGGACTATATGTAAAAGTAGGAGCAACTAATAAAAACAAGAGTTTAATAACACCAATTTATCCAGCGAAAGGAGGGTTAGTCCCTGATTATTTAGCTTCTGGTGGTTTAGCCGGTATTTTCAAAAAGAAAGGTACCGATACTGTACCAGCCATGCTAACACCGGGTGAATTCGTTCAGCGTAGAGCTGCTGTTAGTACCTTTGGACTGGATTTTATGAATAAAGTAAACAATCTTGATGTTCGTGGAGCATTTAGCGCATTGACAGGTAGATTTAATACTCAGTCAATGCTTATTCCGGCTGTTTCAACTGTTGTCAATAATGTTAACCATACAACAAATAATGCTAATAGAGTAACACAAAATGTAGTTGGTGGAAATGCTGATTATATTATGAAACGAGCAAGCAGGTATCTGAGATAAAGAAACCAAAAGAATGTTATATTGCAAAATTAATGATTTAGTGAAAAATATTTTGATATCTTGGATGTATAGAAATGTGTTTACCCTAGTGAATAATATATGTTAAAATAGATTTGTATTTTTTACATTAGGAGGAAAATAATGAAGAGATTAGTGTTAGTATTGTTATTAGTAGGAGTATCACTAACTGCTATAGGATGTAATTCTAGTAAAAATAATGAAGAAAAATTAGCAACTTCATCATCAGTAGAACAAACTACGGAAAATACATCGGTTAAAAAAGATAAAAAGATGAAAGAAATACAGGAAGATTTAGAAGAAAAAGCTGTAGAAATTAACCAATACAGTGAGATTCTATCGTTTACTAGAGAGAAAGGTATAGACTATGATTATTTTGAGCTAGATTTTGTAATTAGTAATAAAACCAATGAAGTTCTTGAATCATCTCTTGTTCTTAAAGGGAATGTAGACGGTGAGAAAAAAGAGACATTGCACTATGATGTGAGCAAAGGAAGGTTAGTAGAGTCATCATATTCAAATACCGATATTAATGCTTTAGCCGAAGTCCTTAAAAGCTTAGATTACTCAGATAAAGATATAGTTGATTTTGCTCAATGGTACTATCAAAAAAATAAATAAAATAATAAAAAAGAACAAGAGCTAAATAAAGCTCTTGTTCTTTTTTATATACCTAATCAAACCAAAGAAAGGAGTAAACCATGACAATTTTAAACAGAAAATACATCCAATTCAACGACCTCGTAATCGATAATTACGAAATGCTGCAATCAGCAGATCTTAGCGGCGGCTTCAAAACAGGCACAACAGAATATAGCTTCGGTCATGGAAGCTACGCCAATTTTAAAGCCAAGCAGCAGTTTTCCATGGAGCAATCACTAAGTATGACGCTAAAACTCGACACAAGAAAATTGAGTTGTGATCAAAAGCAATTTTATAAAGACTATGTCTTCATGAATATTGTCAAAGCAGGAAAATTATGGGCTATTGAAGGCGAACAGCTATTATGGACGAATGCCTTCATCAAAGATTTCAGTGAATCCTATTCAACAGAACGACATGTTGTCAATATTGATATCGACTTTGTATTATACGAAGGGATTTGGCATAAAGCAGATACAAAAAAAGTTTTCCTAAAACCATATGTAGCTTGTAATTTTATGGAATGTTTAGATTTTCAGGAAGTCGACGAGTGTCAAGAGTGTTGTATTTCTTGCAGTCAAACAAAACATGAATCCTGTCCAAAATGTGTCTGTGAATGTGAATTTCTAACTGGTGAAAATTCACTTTGTGAACTGAAAAAAGAAGTTGCTAGCGCTTTTTATAGCCAATGTGGTGATACCTATCAAATCATTTATAACTGCGAGGCAGGGAAAAATATTTGGTCTGAAGAGAAAATGCTAGGACATAAAATCTGTAAGGCAGAGCCGTGTAAAGACATTATTGCAGGGCAGTTTTATAGTGACACGATCCTGGACAGTGATAAGGTCACGATCACCATGATTGGAGCAATGAAAGATCCAGTCATTACCTTAAATGGCAACAAGATGCAGATTTTAGGTGAATATAACGGCAAGCTGACATTGACGGCTAACGGTGAGATTTATTATTTAGAAGATAAGTGCTGTTCAGAAAAGGCGATCAACATCAATCAGCTTGTCATACCAATTGGCAATACATTTGGTTTCACTGTCCATCATGGAACAAATGGCATCATTGTAGAAACCAATAACTGTTGCGAAATGACTTGCGTGTATGTCAAAGTCGACAGATTAACAATTTAAAAAAGGAGGGAAATAAATGTCTGAGTATTGTACAGCGTGCGGCGCTCTAAAGGAATACGCACCGAACTTTGTGAAGAATGGCATCACAGATAAAGAATGTAAAAGCCTGCAAAAAGATACGGGCTTAAACCCAGATTTGAAAGAATTGCATAAAAATTGCGAAGACCTTAATGATATGTTGGATTGTTTACTAAGCTCGCTTCAAGATAAACTGCCGGCATATGATGTATGTGACTGGAAAGAGTACATGAAAGAACTAACGAACAATCTATACACGATTCAAAAAGCTCAGATCTGTTGTGAATGCGGTCAATGGGCAAAACTTCATGAAATTGAAGATTCCATCAATAAATTATGGGCAAAAATGGCGAAAGTCGAAGCAGCTTTAGATGCCTTAGCTGCCCAAAAATGGGCGGTCGATGTGCGCCGTGTAGTGCAATCTGAAGTACCGGAATTAAAGATTCACATTGATCGCTCGGGATATTTTGAATTTAATTGGACTGATTGGGATATGAATGGTTCTGTTATCACCAATCCAATGGGGCGAGGAAAACTTACAGGAAGAATCAACTTTGGGATGACTCAAGAAAATGGGATGAATGCGAAATGGCAAGTTAGAAGTGTGACCTTGGATACTGTGACGTACCAATCGTTGAAGGTTAGAAGTTTAGAATTTATTATTAAGTTTTATGTACCAACCATTTCAGGAGGAACGCTGGAATATGAGCGTCCTCACGATAGCATGAAAAGTTTCACCGACAAGATCAATAAAACGATTCCCATCAATTTAAAAGGGGTTTTAGGCTCTGGCCAAAATAGTGGTTGGTTACAAATTTTTACCTTTAAAGATCAAGGAAAAGTGTTAAGCAGTATTGTGGATGGGCAAGTTAGATTTTCCAATAAAAATCTGACATCTGTTCCACCTTATATGTAGAAAAGGAGATGAAAAGAATGGCTGATTATTGTACAGCATGTGACAATTTAAAAGACTATGCAGCGAATTTTATCATAAATGGTATTACAGAAAAAGAATGCAATAGCCTGAAGAAAGATACGGGGTTAAATCCTGATCTAGATGTTCTTCACACCAACTGTGAGGATTTAAACGATCTTAACGACTGTCTGCTTGGGGCTTTAAAAGCTACTTTAGCAGATCAGAGTGTATGTGATTGGAAAGAATTTATGGATCAATTAATGACAAACCTACAATTGATGAATAAAGCAATGGTTTGTAGTGATTGTGGGCAATGGCTCAAAATTCATGAATTGGAAGATTCGATCAATAAATTATGGGCAAAAATGGCAAAAGTCGAGGCAGCGTTAGATGCGTTAGCTGCTCAAAATTGGGAAGTAAATGCTACTTATACGATCGACTATTCTACACCAGAAATGAGTGTTGCGATCGATAGAAGTACAGGAAATTTTGTTTTTAACTGGACGGATTGGTTAAATAGTTCCTACACCACAAGACTAGGTCGAGGCCGTGTGACGGGAAAAGTCAATTTCGGGATGGGACAAGAAAGTGGTTTAACTGCAAAATGGCAAATTCGAAGTGTAACAGTGAATAACTGTACATATAAGTCGGAACATGTCAGTGGTGTGAATGAGTTTGTGATCAATCTATATGTTAAAAGCGATCAAGAAGCTCGCATATTTCAGGTGAAACATAACACGACAGAAGATAAGACTTGGGCAATCAACCAAACAATCAATATTGGGATGAAAGGTGTCCTTCCACCTGGAAGCGACAGCGGCTGGATTCAATTTCTTGAAGTCTTTAACGATAGCGTAACAAGTCCACTGGATGATCGTGCGAATGTAAAAATTCAGTTTGCCAATAAAAATAAAGCACCCGTTTCACCATATGTTTAGAGACTTGGTGTTATGGAGGAGAAAAAAGAAAAGAGAGGATGAAAGAAAATGACAGATTGCCAAGCGTGTGACGAGTTAAAAGCAACTAGCCCAGAATTCGTTTTACATGGGATTAGAGAAAAAGAGTGTAAAAGCCTACAGAAAAACACAGGATTGAATCCAAAATTACCCGTATTACACAATAACTGCCAAGATTTAAATAACATGAACGATTGTTTATTAGGCTATTTAGGAGAAGAACTTTCTGCAGTTGATATGTGTGATATTAAAGACTTTATTCAGAATTTTTTAAATAACCAACGATTGATGAATAAAGCTTTGATTTGTTCTGATTGTGGACAGTGGGATTTGATTGAAAAAATGTTAGATGCATTATTGAAAATCATCGAAAAATTAAAAGAAATCGGTGTTTGGGAAGGCGGCCTTGAAGGTGGATTTATTCATGGTAAAGGGATTGCTGGAGGGAATATCAATTTATTTGGTGGTTCTCCTGATGGTGCGCATTATATTAGAACAAATAATAAATCAACAGAAAATGATTTGGCTGGCGGAATCAATGCAGCATTGTTGAAACAGCTGAAAGCTGAATTGAAAGAAGAACTAAAAGCCGAATTAAGAGAAGGTGAATAATGATGGCTGAAAAAAATTATGCTCCGATTCGAGGAAGCTGGGGACACGATCCGGGCGTTCCAGGAGACGTTTATATCGCTGGGGCACCCACAGCAGCACAGTTTCAAGCGATGCCAGGAAATCCACCAGGGTTTCCTAAAGCAAGTGGGTACGGGGAAGGTGTTACGGCTGAAAATGTTAGTGGTAATCTATATAGATTACGTCTTTCGTTGGTAGCTTACGGAACTAGAGCGACAACAGGGAACTATACGCCCTATGTTTATGCAGGTAATTTAGCAACAGAGTATGACTGGCAATTGATCGTTGCTAAAACATCAGCACAGACAGAAAATCCAGCGAGTGCATCTTATACACATGCATTTACGGAGACGCTCAAAAAAAGATATTACGGCACGCAACCGTTATATGCAATGACGGGCTGGAATAATGCACATTCTCAAAATAGCTCTGGAGGAACTTGGTACAACGAGGTAACGAAGAATACCTTTGATGCTACTGATATCACTTGGCTAAAAATAACAATATATGGGGATGATACGTTTCCTCTTGCCTATAGTTACATCAGATTTGCGGATATCATTGATGATTACCGCCCAATGGCGATTAGAAAAAAAGGTACATGGAAATCATTAGATAATAAAGGTGGCTTTTGGCAGATTCGCAAATCAGGCAAATGGGTCGATGTTCCAAAAACGTTAGTTAGTGATGACGGTAAACCAAATAAAAGTGCCAATCAAATTCGCAACGGTGGAATATGGAAAGCGCAAAGTAAAATAGGGAGGTGATTTTATGTCAAGCATTGAAACAGCAATTAATTGGATGGATCAACGCAAGGGAACAGTATCCTACAGTCAAGGAGCTAGATTAGGTCCAAATAGTTATGATTGTAGTTCAGCTGTTTATTATGCATTGATTGCGGCTGGTGTATTTACTGTCGGCACGATGGGAAATACAGATACTCTATTTGGACATCTTGAAGGCGTTGGCTGGCAACAAGTAAGTAATCCACAGCGGGGAGATGTTTTTATATGGGGCGTAAGAGGTGCTTCTGGGGGTGATGAGGGTCACGCAGGAATATTCGTGGATAACACCTCTATTATTCACTGTAATTCTTTTGCAAATGGAATTTCAATCGACAATCATGCATCTAGACTTAGTTATATTGGTAATCCGCCAACTACTTTTTATCGTAACCCCAAAGGATCTAGCAGCGCGTCACCTGCACCAGAAATAACGTCAGAAGAAGAACGGAGAGCTTGGTCAATTGCCCAACTGTTAAATAAATCTGGCTATAATATGATTTCAATCGCTGGTTTGTTGGGAAATATCGATGTTGAAACAGGTGGATCAATGAATCCAGATACGGATCAAACCCATGGTGGTCCAGCTTATGGGCTCGTTCAATGGGATGGTTCTTCTTACCCATTGGTGGGCAGCCCAACATCTAGTGGTCGAGAATATGTTCAGCGTTTATTGGCTCATGCAGGTATTAACGGAAACTATACCAGTGTGGAAGTCCAAACTCGCCTGATTGATTGGTGTATGTTTAATGGTCAGTGGATCGGTGTTGTTGAGCCTAAATCTGTAGAAGGATTTAAAAATGCTACAGATGTTGAACAAGCGACACTGGCTTTTCTTAAAAATTTTGAACGAGCTGGGACAGAGCATTTCCAAAGAAGAGTGGATGCAGCGAAACGTTGGTCAAGCTTTTTAAATCAGTTACCATCTGATTTAGGCGATTTTGAGACGTTCGAAACAATGACTAATGTAGGATCATTGGATTTTTTAGGGATCAAAGAAGGAGAGATCCATGCTTCAGGTTGGCATTTTAGCTCAGATAAAGGAGAAGAATATATCGCGTTTATCAATGCTGAAACGGATCAAGAATTAGGGCGTTTCAAAGCTGCGCCGATTGACCGTCCTGATATTAAAGAAGCCTATCCAAAAGTTATCGGTGTTGAAAAATCTGGTTTTGAGGCCAAGCTTAAAGTGCCGAATGGAACAGCGGTTTATATCAAAGGAATCCGTACAAATGGAACAGCTACAGATGAATTGATTTTTGATCAGATTATCATCTTTGAACAAGCATTTGATGTTGAAATTGATCCTTACGCTAAAAGCAATACTAAATTCTTTTTTGAAATAATAGAGGGTGGCAAAGTCATCAAACGTGGTACTAAAGTCCTTAATACACTTAGTTGGAGCAATGAATTGATGTATGTACCGACAACTCAAATCGTGTTGCCGATAGAATATACTGAATGGATTAATGGTCGTGAGGAAATCAAGTTATACATCAATAAAAAAGTATTTCATGGAATCGTGACAGGTTATACATTGGACAAAGAAAATGAAACGTTATCTATCGATTTGGCTCATGTGATTTCCGAATGGGAGTACCGACAAATTTCGACCAATTTAGCTGCTAAAAATCGAACGGTTAATGATATTTATAGTACGTTGGATTTCCGTTATCCTGGCTGGAATGTGAATTATAGACAAGATTCAGCGATGCGTGTGATTGATTATGTTTACAGTCGACAAAATAAATTAGAAGGTTTGACGAAAACATGTGAGTTGACGCCAGACCTTTTTTGGCGTGTTGGATTTCATTTTGGGCGTGCACTAGAAATTGGTTTTTTCGGTGAAAAGAAATCTTATATTTTTTCTACAAAACCGAGCAGCAAGCACAATGTTCGCATCATCGCAGAACCGACAATTGTTCATAGTTTTGATCATGTTATGAATATTGCTACAGTTTATGGGGAAAAATCAGATTCTGGAATGTCGAGTATGAGTCTGAGAGAATTATATGAAGATAAAGCAAGCCAAGATCCTAAATTTCCAGTGGTGATTTTGAGAAAAGGAATCAACAATGAGCGAGGCTATGATTATATTCAGTTTTCAAAGTTGGCTCCAAATGGTAACATCGAATATTCGGTGATCGATACAGAAAGTATTGCCTTAGAATCGGCAAAAGTGATTGAAGGTGCCTTTTCATTCAACGATTTAGCACCGTTTAATACGAATGAAGAAACGATTACAGATGAAGACCGAGCGAAAGCGGCTAAAACAGCTTATGATGCGGCAGTGAAGAAATTGAAACAGTCTAGGCGTACTTACCAAATCGAATTGACAGTAGAAGAGCTGCCAGAAGAAATCAATGTAGGGGACAAAGTTCGCTTGCTTTATGACAATCAAGTACTGATGGTTGAGGACTGTTCAAATTATATGAAAAAAATCCTAAAAATGGATGATTGGTTTTATATTACTAGTATGAACTATACCATTGATCAAAACGGTGTAGAAACGAATAGTGTTGTCTTAGAAAAATTCTTAAAAGTAGACAGGGAGAGTGGTCAGTAGTGAAAATGACGTATGACTCAGCTTTAAACAAAATGGCTGAACGAATTGCTGATCGAACGAGCGAAAGCAAGCAAGGGCAACTTCAGCGAAGAAATCAAGTAGTCGACATTTATGGGATGGAGTTTACAAGGCAGGGTGATACTAATCATCCTGCCACTTTTTATATCTCTGTTAGTCCGGATTTGATTTATTATGAGCGCTTTGAATTTAAAATCATTGTACAACCGTTTGCTATGCCGATCGGTGCAGATGGTGCAACAGGTTCAACAACTGTTCAAGTCAATGAGACAGGCTTAACTGTAAATCAAAACACAATTAGTCCAAATCCTCATAAACACACGACCCTACCTCATAATCATCCGCTAAGTGCAGGTGTATCGTTATTCACTAGTAGCGTATCTGATTTTGAAGTTTGGATAGAAGGAATCGATGTTACTCCGTACTTGAAAGCCCAATACAATGGGGACTGGATCGATGGAGAAGGTGTATTTCCAGTAAAAGGATTGTCTAACTATGATTTGCTGAAGGCTGTTGGATTTATGCCGACTTGGCAAAGAGGAGCGATTTTGACACCAGGCTATAAAAAAGTAGAACTGAAAGGAACTGGGGTTTTCAATGCAACATTAGTGAACTATTTGAAATATTCCCATGTGAATAGGTGAGGGAATGAATAAATATGAACAACAAGCGCAAAAAATGAAGAATCATTTACAACAGCATCCCAAGGATTATCAAACAGTGATCAGTCTTTTTAAAGTCGAAAGTGATTCGATTATGTATGAACAGCAAAAAAGTAAACATCTTATGTTAAAAGAAATCGCAAAATATCAGAAAAAAGGTGATGGATATGGAAAATAAACATTCAACAGATGGTATCGCAGAAGATCTAATCAGGAGTTTTGTTCAAATTGCAAGTGCTGAGATGCATGCCAAAACGTTATTGGAAAAAAGAGTTTCAGAATTAGAAAATGGCTTGATCGATTTAGAAATAGAGCTGGATTCACATCTACAAAAAATCACTGAGATCAAAGAAGAAGTTACTGCTTTGGCTGAATTAAGACGAGCAGATATGCTTTATCTTTTTGAATTATATGGAAGTCGTGGTGATAAAGAAAAATGGTGTACTGTAAAACATTTAGCTATCGCAATGATGACAGCATTTGAAGCTTGGCAAGCAAGTAATCATGATGAAGCATTATTATCAGCTGCCTTAGCTAAAAATAAACGATTTATCAAAACCTTAACACAATTTCTAGGTGTGGAAGTAACAGAATGTGCTGCTTGCTTTGCAGACATTATCAAAGGAGGAGAAAAAAATGGTTAAACCAAAAATTTGTAACGATAATGAAAAACAACCGTCAGTGCCAGAGTTTTGTGACTTTGGAGACTGGGAAGTTCCTGTAAATAATTTATCAGAAATCAAACAACCAAATCGTGATCATGCCTATATTTTACCAGATGACTCATTATGGGTACTGACGCATGATGGAAAACGATTTACACCAATTAATAATGGAGGAGACAGCGGAGATTCTCGTCCTACGCAAATCAATAATACAGATAACTACTTAGAAGTAAGCGGCAGTGGAACCTATAGTGTCACAGCCAACTTAAATACTGAAAAAGTTATAAACCTAGTCAAGGATAAAATTGAAATTCCCGAAGTCACGATTGCAACGAATGAAACAGCGGGAATTGTAAAACCTGATGGCAAGACCATCACGATCAGTGACGACGGTGTACTATCATCAGTATTTCCAGAAGCACCACTAGATGGTCATATGTATGCTCGAAAAGAAGGCAAGTGGGTCAAAAATTTTACCTACCCTAATGTGTATTATAACGTTGAACGTTTGGGAGACGACCAGCTTACATTTAACATAGCCGTCAAAGACGATGTACAAAATTATAAAGTGATGTTCAATGATGCAGAAATTCCTTTGGAGAAGCGTGAAACAAGTATTGAAGGAACACTGATTTTTGATAGGACTAATGACACACAAACAAAGGTTCAATTTTACTATACAAAAGAAGGCATTGATGAATTATTTTATACACTAGATTTATTGCCGTTATTTAAGTTGCTGAGAACTGAAGCTGGCGACTCATTTGAATATGATGATCAAACCAATACAGTGACATTCAATGAAACGGATTATTTCAAGGTTGAAGATAGCAACGTTATTAAGCAAGGAAAGACAGTTTTTTTTAGTGTGAATTTGACTAGCATCAAGGCTTTCGCATTTTCAAGAAATGATAAGTTCAAAATCGGAAATATAGCGAATCCAGAGCTATTTCCAAGATCTAGAATGGCTGTAAACATGGTTACAGAAAATCTTAGTACCGCAATTTATGCCAATACCGCAATTATCATTGAGAAAAATGGAGACATCATGTTGGTTAATACATCGGATGTTGGGATTGGTTCAGCGTATAATTTTCGCGTAGGAAACACACATTTCATCAATTTAACTTATGTAGCAGTATAAAACTAGAGAGAAAGATAAATAAATGTTAGTGCTCGTATAAGGAACAAGAACCCTTGATACTGAAAGCTTAGTCTGAATTTGCAAATGAATAGATCAGAACAAGAAATAAAAAATAGGTCTTAGGTCTGATTACAGAAACATTACAAATAGATTACGATTGATTTACAAAAAGGGATGCATAAACATAAGAATGTGCAATTCATAAAGCACAAAGTGAAAAAAAGGTGGGGATGGTAGATGTTCAAATGTTTGAACGAATATATTGATTTTTCAGTGAAAGTAAATGATTATATTACAACGATTATGACAGATAATGGGATAAGTTGTGAGCAGTATCATTATTCTCATGTGTGGAAGCTGATAGAGTCTCAAGGTGTGACAATCAGAGGATTTCAATTTAAGGATATCGCGAGTGAGCGAATTGCTGGACTGTTCATTCAAGATCAGTTGGAAACCACCATTGGATTCAATCAAGAGCTAGATGAACCAAGTAAAAATTTCGCAATAAGTCATGAGCTCATTCACTATTTGTTTCACAAGGATGAGCAAAATCAAATTTTTTTTGATACAACAAAGAATATGCAACATAGTTATCATCAGGAACTACTTGAATTTCAAGCGAATATAGGAGCATCTGTGATTCTAATTCCGGATAGTGTGTTATGTTACGTATTAAAAAAAGGCTGGAATAGTTCTCGCATAGCTACTACTTTTGGACTGTCTGAGGAAATGCTCGCTGTCCGTTTGATTCAAATAATGCAGGGCAATTTAGGGTTTTCATTTCAATCTGCTAAAGACTATACGAATGTTATTTTTTATGCATTCCATAGTAAAGGAAGGGAAACTGCAGCTCAAATTGCTACTGCATTAGAGTATCAAATGAAAAGGCCGAAACGTTTCATTCAAGTTCGTTAAAATAACAAAAAAGCCATAAAGAGGATACGACTTTATTCGATCCTCTTTATAGGCATTAAAAATTAATAATCACCAGAAAATAGTTCGTCCAATTGTTTTTGAACGTCTTTATTTTCCAAGAATTCGTCATAAGTTGTATCGGCACGGTCAACTACACCTTTATCCGAAACCGCGATGATACGATTTGCTAATGTTTGAATAAATTGGTGGTCATGTGAGGCAAATAAAATCGCACCAGTAAAGGCCATTAAGCCATCATTCAAAGCTGTGATCGATTCTAGATCCAAGTGATTGGTTGGATCATCTAAAACAAGTACATTTGATTTAGATAACATCAATTTAGATAACATTACACGAACTTTTTCGCCCCCTGAAAGCACGTTTACTGATTTCAGTACGTCTTCTCCAGAGAATAACATTCTTCCTAAGAATCCACGTAAGAACGTATTATCATCTTCTTCTTTACTTGCAAACTGACGTAACCAATCTAAAATCGTTAAGTCAGTATCAAAGTCCTTACTGTTATCTTTTGGTAGGTAAGCTTGAGTGGTTGTAACACCCCAACGTACACTACCTGTATCAGGCGTGATTTCACCCATAATCACTTTGAATAAAGTAGTTGTAACGATATCATTATCTGCAATGAAGGCTACTTTATCAACGTTATTTAAAGAGAAAGAAATATTGTCTAAAATCTTTTTACCATCAATCGTAACGGAAACATTTTCTACGTGAAGTAGATCATTTCCGATTTCTCTTTCAGGAGTAAACCCAACAAATGGGTAACGACGTGATGATGGTTGAATATCATCCAAGGTAATTTTATCAAGCATTTTTTTACGAGAAGTCGCTTGTTTCGATTTCGATGCGTTCGCACTAAATCGAGCGATAAAGTCTTGTAACTCTTTGATTTGCTCTTCTTTTTTTGCATTGGCATTTGATTGTAGTTTGGCTGCTAATTGGCTTGATTCTAACCAAAAATCATAGTTACCAACATATAATTTGATCTTACCGAAATCAAGATCAGCCATATGCGTACATACCTTATTTAAGAAATGGCGGTCATGGGAAACCACGATAACCGTGTTTTCAAAGTTGATCAAGAATTCTTCTAACCAATTGATTGAACGAGTATCCAAACCGTTGGTCGGCTCATCTAGTAGTAAAACATCAGGTTTACCAAATAGAGATTGCGCAAGCAATACTTTCACTTTTTGACCAGCAGTTAATTCACTCATTTTTTGGTCATGCAAACTTTCAGGAATGTTCAAGCCTTGCAGTAAAACAGCTGCTTCAGGTTCAGCTTCCCAACCATCCAACTCCGCAAACTCACCTTCAAGTTCGGCGGCTTTGATGCCGTCCTCATCCGTAAAATCTTCCTTCATGTAGATTGCATCTTTTTCTTTCATTACTTCGTATAAGCGTTTGTGACCCATGATAACTGTTTCCAGAACAGTATTATCTTCAAAATCAAAATGATTTTGTTTCAACGTTGCCATACGTTCATCTGGGCCTAATGTGATCGATCCAGTTGTTGGTTGGATTTCACCAGATAAAATTTTAAGAAACGTTGATTTACCAGCACCATTTGCACCGATCAAACCATAACAGTTACCAGGTGTGAACTTAATATTTACATCATCAAAAAGTTTGCGGTCTGAAAAGAGCAAACTTACATCATTTACAGTAATCAATTGTTTTCCTCACTTCATATAGAATAGTTAAACCTCTCTGCATTATAGCGAGGAAACCCATATTTTTCAAGGAATTTCAGACTTTTTCAGAAATACCTTATAGTTTTTACTAAAATGAAGCGACTTAAAGCAAAGTGTTTCATGTGAAACATTCTAATAAAAAGGTTATCAGTGTACTTTTAAAACGATACACTGTATGATACACATAAAATTAGTGTATCGTTTATTAAGCTAGTTTTTGTTGTTGTCTATCTTTATGAGCTTGTTCAGCTTTTAAATTGAAAGGAGATATGATAATGAAGCGTATCGAACGAATCTACCTTTATGTAAAAGAACAAACTGAAAATTTAACGCCTAGCGATGTTTCTTTAGGTGGCGGGGTAACGACAGGGGACGTCTCAGAATCTTTAGATATCCAAAGAACCAATGCCAGTAAAGACTTGAATCAACTTGTTAGAGAAGGACTATTAGAGAAAACAGATGGGCGTCCCGTCAAGTATGTCGATAAGGCGATTTTTAAATATCAACCTCTTTCTAAACCTGTTATGAGTTATCGTGAACATAGTTTAGTAAATGGTCAAACGACGACCGCAGAAGAGTTACATAAACCAACAAAGAAATTCGCTGGAGACGATATTTTCAAGGCGATGATCGGCTCTACAGGAAGTATGAGAACACCAGTTGAACAAGCCAAAGCTGCAATTCTCTATCCGCCAAAAGGGTTGAACTGTTTAATTACTGGACCCACTGGCTCTGGAAAAACTTATTTTGCTCATGCGATGTTCCAGTTTGCATTACTAAATCATGTGATTGACTCAGATAAAAAACTGGTTGTCTTTAATTGCGCCGATTATGCCCACAATCCAGAGCTGTTGATGTCTCATTTGTTTGGGTATGCTGAAGGTGCCTTCACTGGTGCGACAAAGGCTAAGGAAGGGATCATTCACGAGGCAGATGGCAGTATTTTATTCTTGGATGAAGTTCATCGCTTACCACCAGAGGGGCAAGAAATGGTTTTTTATTTTATGGATCATGGGACTTATTCAAGGCTAGGAGAAACGGTTAAAAACCGTCGCGCAGATGTGCGAATCATTTGTGCTACGACTGAAAATCCAACTTCATCTTTGCTGAATACGTTTGTACGTAGAATTCCGATTATCATTCAGCTACCGAATTTTATTGATCGACCTGCAAAAGAGAAAATTGATTTACTTAGAGTGATGATCTCAATGGAAGCCTCACGAATTCAACGAAAGATATCCTTGTCTGAAGATGTAGTCAAGGCTTTGATTGGCAGTGTTTCTTATGGAAATGTTGGTCAGTTGAAATCGAATGTTCAGTTAGTGACAGCTAGGGGTTTTTTAAACCATATTGACCGAGATGAACTGGTGATCACGATCGACGAATTGACTGATAGTATTAAAGAAGGCATGATGCAGCTAGCAAGTAACCGTGATGCGCTTGCCGAACTATCAAAATACCTAGAACCACAGATGATTGTAACACCGAATGAGCCTTTAGTGACGATACAGTCAGATTCTTATGAGTTACCGTATAATTTATACGAAATCATTGGAGATAAAGCAGCTTTGTTAAAGGCTGATGGTTTAGAGCAAGAAGTTATCAATAATTTTATTACAACCGATATCAATGTTCATTTAAAATCGTTCTATAAAGATCATGGGTTTACTTTTGATACTGAAAATAAATTAGCTGAAATTGTCGATCAGCGTATTATTGATGTAACGAAAGAAATCTATCATTTTGCCAAACAAAAATTAAATTATAATTTTCAATCTAATTTTATTTATGCGATGAGTTTGCACATCAGCTCATTTTTAAAACGAATCCAAAATGGTGAAGAGCGTCAGCACCAATTAAATGAAAATATCAGAAATATGGTGTTGGATTATCCTGTGGAATTTGAGACAGCTCAAGAGATCAAACGGATCATCGAAATCAATTATCAAATGAAAATTCCCGAATTTGAAACCTATTACTTAGCGGTACTTTTGATTTCACTAAGAGAAAATAAAGATGCGGGACGAATCGGGATCGTCGTGGCAGCACATGGGCAGAGTACTGCTACAAGCATGGTGCAAGTCGTATCGCAACTATTGAATGTGGATAACTTAAGAGCAGTAGATATGCCTTTAGAAATGCAACCGAAAGAAGCATTACGTCAAATCGTCAATGTGGTGAAAGAAGTAAATGAAGACAGCGGTGTGATTCTTTTAGTCGATATGGGTTCACTAGCGACCTTTTCGGATGAAATCATTCGCCAAACAGGTATCGATGTTCGAACAGTGGATATGGTCACGACACCCATTGTTTTGGAGACTGCCAGAAAAACGACATTGATCGATACACAGTTGGACACTCTATATGATTCATTGAAGAATTTCCAAGGCTATGCGGAAATCTATCAAGAAAGAGAGCTTGAATCATTAACACCTTGGAAAAAGCGAGTAATCATTGCAATCTGCGCTTCTGGAGAAGGGACAGCGAAACGAATGAAAGAAATGATTGAAGCGGCTGTGCCACCTCAATTGGGGTTAGAATTGGAAGTATTACCGTTGTCAATTGTTGATATGCAAGAGAAGCTTGTAACGATTCAAGAAGAATATCGTGTCATTGCAACAACAGGAATCACAGACCCTAAAATTGTTGCACCTTTTATTCCGATGGAAACATTTTTCTCTGGTGAAGCTGAATCTGTGATTAATCAATTATTGCTAGATAGTGACGTTTACGTGGAAACACAAAAGATGGATGAATCAGCAGCCCAAAAAATCTGTATTGATTACATGGAAGAGAGCTTTACCTTTATCAATCCTAAAAAAGTAATCGAACCTCTTTGGAATTTTACAGATAGTATCCGAACCAAACTAAATTTGGAATTAGATTATTCTTTTTATGTCAATTTAGTTATGCACTTGGCAGGGATGTTGGAAAGAGTGTTACAACAGGATACATTAACGCTGACTGAAGAAGAATTACAACAGGTTACAACCGCGCCTAGCTATGAAGTTGTGCTGAAAGCAGCATACTATTTAAAACAAACATTCAAAATAGAAATACCGACGGAAGAAATCTATTATATTATTCAGCTGATAAAAAACACTCAATTGAATCAAATGCAAAATACAGAAGATACACTAGAGGCGATACACAAAGAAGATACACTGTTTTAGTGTATCTTTTTTGTGTATTTTCTTAAATAATCCCTTAGTTTTTCTTTTTAATTTACAATACACTAATTTTGGCACGAAACTTGCTTTAAATTAAGTCGACGGAAGAAATCTGTTCGTTATTTTGGCAATTAATGTCAGAGCATAGTATTTTATTAATAAAGTATTAAGAATGTGTAAGTGAACTAATGAGATGAAGGAGAGCAATACATGATGGATATCCGTTTAGTACGAATCGATGATCGTTTGATTCACGGACAAGTTGCAACTGTTTGGACTAAAAGTACCAATGTAAACCGAATTTTAGTCATTAGCGATGCTGTTGCTCATGATACGTTAAGAAAAGCATTGTTAGTACAAGCAGCTCCTCCTGGTGTAAAAGTAAATGTCATCACGGTTGATAAGATGATCGAGGCTTTTGCAGATGAACGTTTTGACAGTTTAAAAGTCATGTTGTTATTCACGAATCCAGAAGATGTAAAGCGAGTAGTAGCAGGGGATGTAGTGTTTAAATCCGTAAATATCGGTGGTATGAGTTTTACTAGTGGGAAACGAATGATTACAAATGCTGTTGCGGTTAATGAAGAGGATATTGCAGCATTTAAGTATCTGCATGATCAAGGGATTAAATTGGAAATCCGCAAAGTCGTTGCAGATAGCCAAGTGGATTTGATGGAATTGCTGAAAAAAGAACATCTAGTATAAATCTTTTTTCGGATTCTATATAAATGGTGAGACGGACTGACTCGATGTTCATTGTCGTAACTAATGCATAAAATTGGAAGGAGTGATCCGATCGATCGAATGTTGACGTAGTATCGTTGAGTAATAGTGATCATCTAAAATCATCTAACAGATCGCAAGAAGTAATTGAAAACACAAATTGAGTAACGCATTTTTTATTTTTTATATTTTCTAATCAGAGTTTTCATCTGTTGTTGATTTAGTGATAAGTAGTTTGAAAAAAATATAGGAGGTATCAAATTATGGTAGGAATTATTATTGCTAGCCATGGGGAATTTGCTCAAGGCATTTTACAATCCGGTTCCATGATTTTTGGCGAACAGGAAAAAGTACAAGCAGTTGTATTGATGCCTAGCGAAGGCCCAGACGATTTAAAAGCAAAGCTGAAAGAGGCAATCGCAACGTTTGATGAAGAAGACGAAGTATTATTTTTAGTTGATCTATGGGGAGGCACACCGTTTAACCAAGCAAACAGTCTGTTTGAAGAACATAAAGACAAATGGGCGATCGTTAGCGGCTTGAACTTACCAATGCTGATCGAAGCATATGCGTCACGCTTCTCAATGAATTCAGCGCAAGAAATTGCGACCCACATTCTTGAAACTGCTAAAGAAGGCGTAAGAATCAAACCAGAAGAACTAGAACCAGCAGCAGCACCGAAAGCTGCTGTGGAAGATGCACAGCCAAAAGGTGCATTACCAGCAGGAACAGTTGTCGGTGACGGCAAAATCAAGTTCGTTTTAGCACGTGTTGATTCTCGTTTATTACATGGTCAAGTAGCAACTGCTTGGACAAAATCGGTTTTACCAAATCGTATTATCGTTGTTTCAGATGCTGTTTCTAAAGATGATCTTCGTAAAAAACTGATCGAACAAGCAGCACCTCCAGGGGTTAAAGCAAATGTTATCCCAATCAGTAAAATGATTGAAATTTCAAAAGATCCACGTTTTGGAAATACCAAAGCATTATTGTTATTTGAAAACCCAGAAGATGTGGTAAAAGTAGTCGAAGCAGGCGTAGATATCAAAGAAGTAAACGTTGGTTCTATGGCACATTCAGTCGGCAAAGTAGTCGTAAGTAAAGTATTATCAATGGGACAAGAAGATGTTGAAGCTTTTGAGAAATTAGAAGATTTAGGCGTTAAATTCGACGTTCGTAAAGTTCCGAATGACTCTAGCGCAAATATGGATGAAATCCTTAAAAAAGCAAAACATGAGTTAGCACAAGCACACTCAAAATAATCCAAAAATTCAAATGAAAATAGGAGGCTTATCATGTCTATTATAACAATTATTTTAGTAATTTTAGTTGCCTTTCTAGCTGGTATGGAAGGAATTCTTGATGAATTCCAGTTCCATCAACCGTTAGTGGCATGTACGTTGATCGGTTTAGTAACAGGGAACTTGGAAGCTGGGATCGTTCTTGGCGGAACGTTACAAATGATCGCACTTGGTTGGGCAAACATCGGAGCCGCAGTAGCACCGGATGCGGCATTAGCATCTGTTGCATCAGCAATTATTTTAGTATTAGGCGGACAAGGTGTTAAAGGTGTTCCATCAGCAATCGCAATTGCTGTACCACTTGCAGTAGCAGGTCTTTTCTTAACAATGATCGTTCGTACACTCGCTGTACCGATCGTTCACATGATGGATGCGGCGGCTGAAAAAGGCGATATCAGAAAAATCGAAATGTTACACATTTTAGCAGTATGTATGCAAGGGATCCGTATTGCGATTCCAGCAGCAGCACTTTTATTCATTCCAGCAGAAACTGTTCAATCAGCATTGGAATCAATGCCAGCATGGTTAACTGAAGGTATGGCTATCGGTGGTGGTATGGTTGTAGCTGTTGGTTACGCATTAGTAATCAATATGATGGCAACAAAAGAAGTATGGCCATTCTTTATCATCGGATTCGTTGTAGCGGCAATTTCTCAATTAACATTGATCGCACTTGGTGCTTTAGGTGTGGCTTTAGCATTGATCTACCTGAACCTTTCTAAAATGGGTGGTTCTTCAAATGGTAGCGGCGGCGGAAGCAATACTGGTGACCCACTAGGCGATATCTTAAATGATTATTAATCCTGAAGGAGGAGAGAAAAGACATGGCAGAAAAAATTGAATTATCCAAAAAAGATCGTTTAGCCGTTGCATGGCGCTCTACATTCATTCAGGGTTCTTGGAACTATGAACGTATGCAAAATGGTGGTTGGGCTTTCTCAATGATCCCAGCAATTAAAAAATTATACAAAACAAAAGAAGATCAATCAGCGGCATTAAAACGTCACTTAGAGTTCTTTAACACTCACCCATACATTGCTTCACCAATTCTAGGTGTAACGTTAGCATTGGAAGAAGAACGTGCCAATGGCGCACCTGTTGATGATGTAGCGATTCAAGGGGTTAAAGTTGGGATGATGGGACCTTTGGCTGGTGTTGGTGATCCAGTATTCTGGTTTACGATTCGTCCGATGTTAGGTGCCTTAGGAGCTTCACTGGCAATTGGTGGGAACATTCTTGGCCCAATCATTTTCTTCTTAGCGTGGAATATTATTCGTTGGGGCTTCATGTGGTATACACAAGAATTCGGTTATAAAGCTGGTTCTAAAATCACAGAAGACCTTTCAGGCGGTTTATTGCAAGATGTTACAAAAGGTGCTTCGATCCTCGGTATGTTTGTATTGGCGGCGCTCGTACAGCGGTGGGTATCCATCAAGTTCGTACCAATCGTTTCAACGGTTAAATTGGATAAAGGTGCGTATGTTGAGTGGGACAAACTTCCAATCAATGGTGAAGGGTTACAAAAAGCCTTTGAAGAAGTTGGCTCAGGCAAGGCACTTTCAGCAATGAAAGTAACGACATTGCAAAATAACTTGGATCAATTGATTCCTGGTTTAGCAGCGTTACTACTTACATTCTTATGTATGTGGTTATTGAAGAAAAAAGTTTCTCCAATCGTTATCATTCTTGGCTTATTCGTAGTCGGTGTACTTGGTCACGTAATCGGTTTACTATAATACGTCTATGAGTTTTATGCTTGGGATAAAGCCATTTGGTTTTGTCCCAAGTTTCCTTTACATAGCTTAATTGATTGGAAACACATATAATAGAGATTATAGATCACGGAAGAAATGGAGCAGATAAAATGGTTCAATCACTGAATACGAAAGTAGGTTTCATAACAGATGCTACCGCTTTTACGGGACTTACGGATTATGGAAAAATTATGATCGGCGACAAAGGTTTTGAATTTTACAATTCTCGTGATAGTCGTAAATTTGTTCAAATACCGTGGGAGGAAGTTGATTATGTGATCGCTTCTGTGATGTTTAAGGGGAAATGGATTCCTCGTTATGCGATCCAAACAAAGAAAAATGGGACGTTTACGTTTTCGTCTAAGCAACCAAAAAAAGTGCTTAGGGAGATGCAGGAATATGTTGCGCCAGATCATATGGTTCAGTCATTAGGATTTTTTGATGTAATCAAACGTGCGTTTCAATCGATGGGTAAGAAAAAATAAAACAACTGCTGATTCAAAACAGAGAAGGTTTTGAATCGGCAGTTGTTTTTTTAGATAGAACTAATTCTTTTTTTCTTGTGTATAAAATTGAATAGCAGGGAGTACAAACATGAGCAGTAGCAATAGTGTTGAGAAAATAGCTTTACTGCCTAAGGACAAGGTAGCAGGATTTACTAATCCGATCAGAACAGTAAATTCTAAAATAGCGAGAATTATAGTGGGAATAATCTCAAAAAAACTACTTTTTTCTAAGGAATATCCGACTAAAATAATACCAGATAAAATCAGTAGAACCAGCGCAAACGTTTGATGAGACAGTATTATTGTTTTCCCGATGCCGTTCATTTTGTTATCAATTATTGGGATCAAAAATGTAGCAAGCCAACAAATGAAGGCTAATGTGGCAAAAGAATAACTCGCTTTTTTTGAAAAGCTGCTATATTTTACTACGGCGAGTATGAATAAAATAGCCGAAACAGATAACAAGATAGGAAGACCTGTTTTGAAGAAACTAATCGCTATTACAGGCTCCAAAAGGATAGTGAATAGATTGAACTGTAATAATAAAATGAAGATCATAAGAACAAATTTTATTAAATCTGTTCCAGAGTTATTAGGCAATTCTGCTAAAATTCGATCACTGATTTCCTTCGGATTTTTCCCGAAAAATTCATGTGCTGAAGTATTATTTTTTTGTGCATCGAGAATATCTTGTAAAATTTCTAAGAGAATTTCTTCCGTCTGCTGTTCATCTTTGTTCACGTTCATGCGGATATAAAGCAGGATTTCTTCATAGTATTTTTTATTTTCTGGATTCAACTGTTTTCTTAGTTCGTTATTCTGTTTGATAATTTCTTTTGTGTTCATGTTCAGCCCTCGTTTTCTTTTTTCATAATGTTGTTAACACCTGAAGAGATCAATGCCCATTGCTTTTCGAATTGCTGTAAATAAATTTCTCCAGTTGGTGTTAAAGAATAGTATTTTCTCTGTGGTCCTTCAGAAGATGGCCGCATTTCACCTGAGATCAATTGTTGTTTTTGGAGTTTGAGTAAGATGGGATAGATACTACCTTCACTGACCATGTTCAACCCATATTCTGATAAGAGTGTAATCATCTCGTATCCGTAAACAGTCTTTTTTTGAATAATTTTTAAGATACAACCTTCAAGCAAACCTTTTAACATCTGGGTAGTGTCCAACTAAGTTCCTCCTTTGACATCAGTATCTTGTAATACAATATACTAAAAAATAACTATGTTGTAAAGCAATGTAGCGGTCTTTTGGTATAGCTCATTGTCATAGGATGGGGAAAAAGTATTACCTGCTTTAATGATTATGAACGCTTAGTGGTTGAATGTTGTCGACAGAGAGTCATAGTTAAAAGGGTTACTAAAAAAATTCTGCTATTTTTTCTTTTTCATATATACTTGAAGTCATTTGTTTACCGTTTTCGATAGAAAATCACTGTTTTTTGGTAATTTATGTGAAATAAATGACGATTGTTATTATTTAGACCTTTTGTTTTGACCCGTTTATTTTTTAGGAGTACCATAAAATTGTAAAGAGAAATAAAACAGGAAGAAGTGGGATATTATGAATGAAACAAGCAGAAAAGGTATAGATTGGGGATCCCTGATTCTGGGAATTCTATTTGTGTTAACAGCGTTACTATCTTTTCAAGATCCAGCTGGAAACTTGATTGCAATTGTGATGGTTTTTGCTATATTTGCGATTTTGAAAGGAATTTTTGAAATTTTTGCTCGTAATAGAATGAAAGAATTAACAGGGTACAAAGCATATGCACCAATTATTTTAGGTGTGATCGATATTATTATCGGTGTGTATTTCTTATTCAATTTAAATATCGGCGTTGCGGCATTACCATTTATATTTGCAATTTGGTTTATCTTAGACTCTGTTTTTGGATTGTTTGCTTTAGATTTGGCAAAATCAGTTAGTACAGGGTACTTTTGGTTTACGTTAGTCGTGGATGTTTTAGGGATCATTTTAGGAATCATGTTATTGATGAATCCTTTATCTTCTGCACTAACATTAAGTTTTCTAGTTGGTTTTTATTTTATGCTTTTTGGTATCACACATATTGTTTACGCATTTAGATAGGACAAGGAGGAATAAGTTATGACAAATTATGCAGAAAAAGAAGCAAAATTAGTAGAAAAAATCGGGAAAGAAATGGATAAGCTAGATGTGACTCTTGGAAAGATGGAAGACACAGATAGTAAAATCAAACATTTTTTTGAACAAGAAAAAGCATTGCATGAAGTAAAATCAATTATCCGTAAAGAAAATAAAATAGAAAAAGAAGAACAAAAAGCACATGACAAAGCAATTGAAGCTACAGAAACTTGGATCGATAAAGAAGATTCACTTGTTTATCAAATCAATACCGAAATCGATAAATTAGAAGCCACTTTGGGCAAAATTGATGGTGATGAAAATAAAGTGAAAAGTTATTTAGAACAAAAAAAGGCAATTCATGAAATTAAAAAAATCGTTAAAAAAACAGAAAAGTTAGGTTAATGATTGATTTTTATAAAATGAGTAGAGGCTAGGACAAAAACCATGAGAGCAATAGCCCTCATGGTTTTTGTCCTAGCCTCTTAAAATCTGAATAAATAGTGGAGAAAAGGTCACTTGTTGAATGAACATTAATGTTTAGTAATATCTCCGACGGTTGTTTGATGAACCTGAAATCATACGCACTAACCAAACGGCAATCGCCACAGGAATCATGATCTTGATAGCAAACCATAATAATCCACCTAAAATGCTAAGCGCGATACTCAAAATAATACTTCCTACAAAAAATAAACCGATTACCATTAATATATTCATCACCATTGATCGTTGTCTCATTGTTAAAACCTCCATTTTTTCTCTCGTTCTCTATGAATAAAGTATAGCAAGAATCTCTCTTCTTTGAATCCATCTTTAGGCTGATTTTCTCTCCACCTTGAGACGGGTCATATTCATTGCAATTACTTAAAAAGCACGTAGAATAAAAAAGAGGAGATGAAATCATGTCAAAATCAAGACTAGAGGCTTTTACAGATGCCGTTATCGCAATTGTTATGACCATTCTGGTTTTAGAATTACATCAGCCAGTAACGGATACTTTAACCGGTTTAGCCGGAGTTGGACGGAAGCTATTCATTTATGTAGTAAGTTTTGTGATGCTAGCAATCTACTGGAACAATCATCACCATATGTTTCAGCTAGTTCGTAAAATCGATGGACGTGTGCTATGGGCAAATAATTTTTTCATTTTTACATTAACACTAGTTCCCTTTGCTACTGCCTGGGTAGGTGATTTTATAGATAGTTTGATCCCACAGCTGACGTATGGCATAATGACTCTATTAGCGAATACATCATATTTAGTGTTGACTCGAGAGTTGATTCGAGTGAATGGTAGTGATTCCACATTGAGTGATCTATTTCAACGCTATAATAAATCTTATGTGTCTATTTTTTTGAATATTTTAGGTTTGGCATTAGGTTGGCTACTCCATCCTTATTTTGTATTGATTGTAAATATTGGTATTTTGATTATGTGGATCATCCCAGATAGACGAATTGAAAAGCAATACAAAGAATAATAATTGGCGAGCATTTTCTATATATTAAATTAAAAGGATAAAACGATACTGATTTTACGTATTGGTTTATCCTTTTTTGTATATAAATGTTTAATAAGAATGTTTTTTTGTTGTTATTCTCATTTTTTTACGATATTAGAACATTTTATGAAAACAACTCAGGTTGTTTTTAGGGTAGAATTGAAAATGATTGTTTAAAAAAGAACGTAATAAACATAGAATTGCAAAAAAAGGGGTAGAGGGAACCGGAGCATCAATAACTTGGTGTTACTTAAAGCCAAATAAACTGGTTCCAATCTCATTAAGTATAAAAAGGTGTTTGTAAATAAAAGGTAAGATACAAGTAAAAGGGGCCGTTACTACATATGGAAAAGTTGAATCTTACAAAGAATACAACAGAGAATAAAAAAGTCTTTTTAAGAAAAGAAATTGAAGCGACGCGTTTAGGAGAAGAGCTCTATTCGGACGATGTATTGAGTCAGTATTCTGTCTATCTGATAAGAAAATTTGAGGTATCATCTGATTATGAGCAGCCAGAACAATTCGAAGCTCTCTTAGCCGATCTTCCAGAGCAATTTAATCACGAATTTGAAGATTGTGTTGCAAAAAATCTTTATGTACGAGTGACACAAAAAGCAGTCTATGTGACGTTACTTTTGGCATTAGCACATCCACTCAGCAAGTTACAAATCAGTGATCTACGTATTTGGATCAGCAGTCTAGAAGTACCAGAGATGCCATTAGAGCATATGTCTAATTTTTCTGAAGAAATACCTATGGAAATGGTAAAAGGGTTACAGGAAACAAATAGTGAAGTGCTACTACTAACAGAGATGATGAACCAATTTAGTGAAAATTTAAATGATATCTATAAAGAAGTTCAATCAGTTAAAGATAAACGAACGCCTCCTGTGGTTAAAGTAGTACAAAGTAAAGTTGCTGCAAAAGAAGCATTGGAATCTGAAAATGCGAAACAATTAAGTAAGGCATATGAAAAAATAACGCAATTAACTGAAGAATTTATAGCGTTTAAAACACAAGTAAATGATCGACTAGCCCAAATTCCAAAACCTAAAGTACCACCAAGATTCAAGATAACATTTGGTTCGGGAGAAGTATCAGGACCGACAATGGATATGCGTTTAGACGAAGCAGTCCAAAGAATCAATTTGTTGGCACAAAGAATGGATCGCTCTGATCAGGAAGTTATAAAACTAAATAAGACTATGGAAGAAAACAAACAAGAGAAACGACCAAAGCTGAATTTTTCTGTAGCGAAGAAAACAACTGTTGAACAAAATAAGTTAGCAGATAAATTAGCGACGACTAGTGAAGAAGTCACGACCATTGCTCACCAACTACAGCAGATCAATGAGAAATTAACTACAGTAGAATCAACGGTTTTAAATGAGAAACCAGATGCTGAAGCTTTGGCAAGAATTGAAAAGGATCATGGGCAATTACAAGAAACTACATCTGAAACAATCAAGCTAAACCAAGTCATCAATCAGTTGACAGCAAAATTGGCTACAGTTGAAACGGAGTTGACAGCGGTCAAAAAAGAAAAGAAAAAAATTCCTACAGTTAAACTGACTAAAAGTGATTCGGCAAAAAAATTAGCGGAACAGCATCAAAAGGATCAGGAGCAATTAAAGTCAAATGCAACAGAGATCAAGAAATTAACTCAAACGGTTGGTAAAGTCGATGTCCAATTGATCAAAGCACATCAAAAAATTGCTGAACTAGAACAAAAAATACGCAAAAATGAAGTGGTTTCTACAGTTAAAAAAGAGAAGACCGCAACCATACAGCAAACACCTGTGACAAGATCAAACGGTTCGGTGATCGGACCCGTAGCGCCACCAACTATATCTAAAGCGCCACAAGCAACTACAACAGTAAAAGAAGAGAGAAATTTTCCGACAAAGGAAAGCTTTTTACAAGCAAATAGACCAATGAAGTCAGTTACGACCATGGAAGAAGAAAGACCAACAGTTACTTTGGCAATCGAAGAAATGCTGGACCGGGTTTCCGAAAAACATCCTCAAGCAATCGAAACAAGAAGCTCTTGGGCATTAAAAGAAGGCTACGGGCAAGACAGTAACGATGACCAAGATCCCCAAGGACCATCTTTGCGGAGATTGAAAAAACTGGAGTGGGATATCCATTCGTTTTTCCAACCAGGACGAGGAATGGGTCATAAAGGGATGATGCCAAAAGCTGACTTTTACGCTAATATTCGCAAAATTGAAGTGCTACCCTATTTATGGGCATCAGTGTATGAACGGGAAAAGAAAGATATTTTATTAGGAAATGAATTAAGCGTAGAGCACTTGATCGTTGATTTGAATGACTTTTTGGAGGAAGTAACTATGCTTTCTAAGAAGCGAAAAGTCATGGGTAAGTGGATTTATTGCCCGAAAGAAGTAGAACAGAAGATGGAAGGGTATAAGCTGTTGAGTGAGTATCTGGAGACGTATCTTGCACGACAAAATGGACAACAATAAATTAAGGAGGTTGAGACAGAAGGGATTGCTTCTGCTCCCACCGTTTATCAGAATGCCACGTGAGTGGGATATGACTCGAAGAGTTATGTCCCACTCACTTTGTTTCTCTCGCCATTTAGTTGAATTTAGAAACATTGATTTTCTAAATATCGATTAACTGGTACAATAAAAGGACTAAAGAAACTAAAGGTGTATGCAGATGACAGGATCATTGATTACGAAAAAGAAAATTGCGAAGGTATTTAAAAAGCTTGTTGCTGAGATCGGTTTTGAAAAAGTCACGATCGCAAAAATCATGAAGGAAAGTAACATGCGCCGCCAGACGTTTTATGATTATTTTCAAGATAAATATGATTTAGCCGACTGGATTTTTCGACAAGAGGCAATTGAAAAAATTGAAGATAATTTAGCTTATGAGGGTTGGCAATTTATCGTGGAGAACTTATTTGTCTACTTTGAGGAAAATCAGGTTTTTTATCGAAGGATTCTGACTTTTGAGGGACAAAACTCGTTTCAAGAATATTATACGCAACATTTAAAAGTATTGATTCATCAAGTTTTAGTGGTTAAAAAGCAAACAGATGAGGGGCTTGAAGAGGGAGATCGCTTATTTCTGGAAGAATTTTATGCGAACGCATTTGTTTCATTAACGACAAAATGGATCATTGATGGCTGCAAGATTGATTCGCATCGATTTGCTGAGCAAATGAAAATTGCCTTTTTAATGGGATTTGAAGAAAGACAATGAACAACGGCGTGTAAGTGGTATCTACACTGTTGTTCATTGTCTTTTTGATGTATCGTTTTTTATTTCCAGCCAAAGGCATCAGTTGGGATCCTTAAATAATCCAACCATTTATCCTCTTTGATTGTCAATAAAGTTAAAGAAAGACCATTTGTATTATAAGCAGTTAAAAAATTGCCCATTCGTTTATAAACGACGTCAATATCTTCAATATCCAATAATTGTTGGACATCGTTCATAAAAACACTAAGTTCAAGTAAAGGGATTCCACCTAAACCATTTACTAAGACAGCTGCTTTTCTCAATTCTTTCCTTTCATATTGCTGCTTTAATTTGTTTACAAGCTCAACTGCGATTCGTTCAGAGGATTGCATTGTTTCAATACGGTAGCCAGGTTCTCCGTGAATACCAATACCGAAGTACATTTCATTTTCTGCTAATTCATATTGTTGGGGAATGACACCAATAGGAGAAGCGGGTGAAAAAGCAACACCTAATGTTTTGATCAGAGGGATTACCTGTTCACCTAATGTTTTTAGCTCATCTAGAGAGTTACCCTCAGCGGCTGCTGCACCAAGAATTTTGTGCACAAAAACAGTTCCAGCAACTCCACGTCGTCTTTTTTCGAATGTGCCACTTTCAATTGAACAATCGTCATCTACAATGACATGAGAAACCGTTAGTCCCTTTGCTTTAGCTAGACGTTCAGCCTCTAAAAAACTGGCTAAATCTTTTTCAAAATTCTTGATGATCAGTAAAGTACCTTGCCCGTTGTATGTCTGTTCGATCGCTTGAAGAATTTCTGAGCTGGCAGGTGGTTCAAAAATAGCGCCCATAACCGCACAATCCAGCATATTCTCACCGATATAGCCAACATGAGCCGGTTCATGTCCACAGCCACCACCACTGATTAAAACTACTTTATCTTTGGAAATCGTTTTTTTAGTGACGATTCCAGTCTTTTCTTGCCAAGTCAAGGTATCATTATATGTATAGGTAAGTCCTGCTAGTAGTTGTTGGCGAATCTGTCCGCGGGAATTAATCAATTGCTTCATTGAGCCTTCGCTCCCTTTCAATAATATCTGTTTCTATTATACGCTGTATTCTATCTGAAAACTACAATCTTTAGGTGGAATAAAAATGAAAGCGGACACATTTTGTTGTTTGTCCGTTGCAACATTTTCCATATGCGAGTATTGTAAACGTATACAAAAAGTGAAAGCTGAACAAGCTCGCTCAGTCTCGACAGAAAAATAGGAAAATATGATTGAGGTGCTTTTTGCCTCACTCAGATTTTATCTTTTTTCCGGGAGATTAGCTTGTGAAGCTAGATAAAGCAAAAGAGCAACAAGCTTATCCAGTCTTGACAGAAAAACAGGAGGGAATATCATGAAAAAAATTATCAATCAAGCGCAAAATGTCGTTCCAGAAATGGTACAAGGATTTGTCCGAGCTCATCATGAAACAATAGAACAAGTTCCAGAAACATTTGTTTTAAAGCAAAAAGAAATTGGCAAACAAGTTGCTTTGATCAGTGGAGGCGGCAGCGGTCATGAACCTGCCCATGCTGGATTTGTCGGCTCAGGGATGTTGCAGGCTGCAGTTTGTGGACAAGTTTTTACATCTCCTACGCCTGATCAGATTTTTGAAGGAATCAAAGCTATTGATCAAGGACAGGGCGTTGTGATGGTCGTAAAAAACTATTCTGGCGATATTATGAATTTTGACATGGCAAAAGATTTGGCAGAAATGGAAGATATCAAAGTTGGCACAGTTATCGTAGATGATGATATTGCAGTTGAAGATAGTACTTATACTCAAGGAAAACGTGGCGTAGCAGGTACGGTTTTAGTTCATAAAATTTTGGGTGCAGCAGCACGAAATGGCGCATCTGTAGAGGAATTGGTTTCATTAGGAGAGCGTGTTGTGAATAATTTAAAAACCATTGGGGTTGCTTTAACAGGTGCCACGGTACCAGAAGTTGGGAAGCCTGGGTTTGTGTTAGCAGATGATGAGATTGAATTTGGCGTTGGTATCCACGGTGAACCCGGTTATAAACGCGAAAAAATCAAACCATCTAAGGAAATGGCAGAAGAATTGATTTCAAAACTAGCAGCTGCATTTCAATGGAAAAAAGGGGACAAGTTCGCCATTTTGGTCAATGGGTTAGGTGGAACACCGTTGATGGAACAGTATATTTTTTATAATGATGCAATGCATTTACTAGATACTGAGGGCGTAACAGTTTCGTTTTCAAAAGTTGGTAATTATATGACCTCTTTAGAAATGGAGGGGCTTTCTGTGACCTTGTTGAAAATAGAAGATGATTGGGTAGAAGCGTTGTGCGAAGAGGTTGATACTATTGCTTGGTAAAAGCCGATATAGATTTAGCGTTGAACAGCATATTTTCAGAAATGGAGGAATTTAAATGTTTACTGTAGATAATTTAAAAAAATCACTACAATTGTTCAAAGAAAAAATTGATAAAAACAAAGACTATTTAAGTGAACTGGATACACCGATCGGTGATGGTGATCATGGCAATAATATGGCTCGAGGAATGGAGGCTGTAAGTGAAATTTTACAGAGTAAAGAGCCAGAGACGGTACAAGATATTTTCAAATTGACTGCAATGGCGTTGATCAGCAAAGTGGGCGGCGCTTCAGGTCCGCTTTATGGAACAGCGATGATGGAAATGGCAAAAGCTTCTGCAACAACATCTGATGCACTACCAATTTTAGAAGCTGGGTTAGCAGGAATCGAAAAACGTGGGAACAGTCAGCCAGGTGAAAAAACGATGCTTGATGAATGGGCACCGGCGATCGTAGCAATCAAAAATGGTACGTTAACAGATGCTACATTAGAATCGGCGGTAGAAGCGACGAAAGAGATTACAGCAACCAAAGGACGTGCTTCTTATGTAGGCGAACGTTCTATCGGTCATGTTGATCCAGGTGCAATGTCTAGTATGTATTTCTTTCAATCATTAATGGAAGCAGGTGTGTTCGATGCGTAATGGTGTAGTCATTGTGTCACATGTCAAAGAAATCGGCGAAGGAGTCGATCGTTTGATCAAAGAAGTGGCAAAAGATGTGCCAATCACTGTTGCAGCAGGATTAGATCAAGGAGAAGTCGGAACGTCATTTGAAAAAATCATGGACGCCTTTGAAAAAAATTCTGCTGAAACATTATTTGCTTTTTATGATTTAGGTAGTGCCAAAATGAATTTAGAAATGGCCATTGATATGACGGAAAAAGAAGTGTTGTTGTTTGATACGGCCTTAGTAGAAAGCGCTTATACAGCGGCAGCATTGTTACAAGTAGATACACCGATCGATGCCATAAAGGAGCAGTTAGCGCCTTTAAAAATAAAATAAGATGAGAATAGGAGTTTGCAAACATGAGAAAAGCGTTTATTAGTCCAACGAAATACGTTCAAGGTGAAGATGAGTTATTGAATTTAGGCTATTTTGTGACAACCTTTGGGAAAAAAGCATTATTGATTGCCCATGCAGATGACGTCAGCCGAGTGAAAGATAAACTAGATAAAACCGCTGAAAAATTTAATATTTCATTTGTCGAAAGTAATTTCCATGGAGAAGCGTCACGAGTAGAAGTCGCTCGTCTGCAAAAAGTTGCTGAAGAGAATGATTGTGATTGTGTCATCGGCCTTGGTGGTGGAAAAGCAATCGATACAGCCAAATGTGTAGCAGAAGGGCATAACTTGATCATTGTACCGACGATCGTTGCAACAGATGCGCCAACGAGTCATTCAGCAGTTCTTTATACAGAAGACGGTCAGTTTGATGATTATGCTTACTTTGTACAAAGTCCGAGTGTCGTTTTGATCGATACGGTAGTTATTGCAAATGCGCCAACACGTTTCTTAGTTTCTGGCATGGGTGATGCCTTATCCACTTATTTTGAGGCTAGAGCAACACATAATTCCTACTCGAATGTCAATGCTGGGTTACCTTGTGGCGCCCGTGAAGGCGTTTGTCCTCCTGCTAAAGGGACGAATACTGCTTTAGCATTAGCAAAATTATGTTATGAAACAATCTTGGAAGATGGATTGAAAGCCAAAGAAGCTTCAGATAATAATGTGGTAACTCCTGCTTTGGAAAATATCATTGAAGCCAATATTTTACTTTCAGGTCTAGGCTTTGAAAGTGCGGGACTCGCTGCCATTCATGCGATCCATGATGGTTTGACCGTTTTACATGATGCCCATGGTGCCACACATGGCGAAAAAGTGGCATTCAGCACGATTTGTCAGTTGGTTTTAGAAAATGCGCCAAAATCTGAATTGTATGAAGTATTAGATTTTGCTTTATCGATTGGATTGCCGGTTTGTTTAGCCGACTTAGGAGTAAAAGAAATTTCGGATGCTGAGCTAACAGAAGTAGCTGAAAAATCATGTATACCAGAAGAATCGATTCATTCAATGCCGTTCCCAATTACAGTGGATCAAGTAAAAGCAGCGATTATTGTGGCGGATCAGATTGGAAAAGAGTATAAGAGTCATAAGTAGATAGTCAGTTTGTGAAAGCAGTTGTTAGGCTAGTAAATAGAAGCTTAACAACTGTTTTTTTGTAATTTTAAGAGCGAAACTGGAAAAATAACCTGTTATAAGATAACATATAAAAGAAAACTTTTTAAAAAATACAAAGGTGGTGAGCAGGTGAAAAATAAACTAAACCAACTAATTCATTGGATGAAAGAGCACAGTCTATTATTAAAATTGATTTTTCTAGGTTCAGTTTTAATTTTTGTCGCAAATCAAGTAACCCATATTGTTCAAGGAATGACTTGGCAGGATGTCTTTCATACCATGGGGCAACAGAACCGCTTTCGTATAATTGGAATGGTTTTAGCAGGCTTTATCGGTGTCTTGCCGATGCTTTTATATGATTTAGTAGTAGTAAAAGTGCTGGAGGACCAAGGGAAACCTAAAATGAATCGTTGGGAGTGGTTTGTTTCTGCTTGGGTCACAAATACGATCAATAACCTTGCGGGCTTCGGCGGTGTAGTGGGGGCGACGTTAAGGGCTAATTTCTATGGCAAAGATGCGCCGCGTAAAAAAGTTGTCGCCACGGTTTCTAAAGTCGCTTTATTTATGATATCTGGACTATCGATTTTATCGTTTATTGCATTTATTGATGTCTTTTTTATTCGACCAGATAGTTTATTTCGAGAGTATTGGCTTTGGTTATTTGCAGGAAGTTTGATTGCGCCAGCATTATTGTTGTTTACGCAATTAAAAAAATATACTTTGTTCAAAGATTTTTTCCCGAAAGGTATTTATCTTCTGTTTGGTGCTTCGCTTGGCCAATGGTTAGGTGCGATGTTTGTCTTTTTAAGTGTTGGAGCATTGATGAAAGTGGATGTGTCGTTGATATCGGTTTATCCGATGTTTGTGATCGCGACTTTGATCGGCATGCTGACAATGGTGCCAGGTGGCATGGGAACCTTTGATGTGTTGATGATTTTAGGGTTATCTCAGCTGGGGGTAGGGCAGTCTACAGCAGTTGTTTGGTTGATTTATTATCGGTTGTTTTATTATGTATTGCCTTTTATTACGGGTATTTTTCTATTTATTCATCAAACTGGGATTAAGATCAATCGATTTTTGGATAATTTACCACAGATATTTTCGCAAAAAGTGGCTCATTTTATTTTAGTTGCCGCTCTTTATTTTGCAGGAACCATGATGGTTTTACTTTCAACGATTACTAATCTATCGAATGTGAGTCGATTATTTAAATTTCTCTTGCCGTTTTCTTTTGATTTTTTAGACCAAACATTCAATATGTTGATCGGCTTTTTATTGTTAGGATTAGCTCGAGGAATTTCGATGAAAGTAAAAAAAGCGTATTGGCCCACGATTGGATTATTGATTTTTGGGATTGCCAATACGATTTCTAGAACGGCTTCATGGCAGTTGATTGTAGTTTATTTAGTGATTCTGTCCGCTGTTTTTTTAGCAAGAAAAGAGTTTTACCGAGAAAAATTTGTTTATTCTTGGGGGGCACTGGTAGTGGATGGGGTTTTGTTTAGTTTCTTATTTATTATTTATGCAGTTGCAGGATATTATAGTTCACATCCAGATAAAATAGGGCCGCTGCCGCACACGTTTTTACTTTTCCCATCCGATGATGTTTGGTTTTCTGGTTTGATTGGGCTGGGTATTTCGATGATCGGCTTGATTACGCTGTATCAATACTTAGCCGATACGACAAAAAGTTTAGGTGAGTCTTATCAGGAAGAGCGTTTAACAGCGCTGATCGATAAATATGGTGGAACACAAGGGAGTCATCTGCTGTATTTAAAAAATTACTCTTATTATTATTATCGGGAACAAAATGAAGATGAAGTCCTATTTGCTTATCAGATCAAGGGCAATAAATGTTTTGTTTTAGCTGATCCGATCGGCAATCCAGAAAAATGGGCCCAAGCCACATTAGCTTTTATGGATGGGGCAGACTTACTTGGGTATCAAGCGGCGTTTTACCGAGTTAGTGAAGCATATACAATGATCTTGCATGATTTAGGATTTAATTTTATGAAAGTTGGCGAAGAAGGAATTGTCGATTTTGCTCGTATTGATTCGGCACCGATTTCTTTAGCAACAAACAGTATGGAGTTAAAGCATTTAAGTAATTTAGGGTATACGTTTATGATGTATCACGAACCTGTTTCAGACGAGCTTTTTCAAGCGTTAGCTCATGTATCAGAGGAATGGTTAGGAAGTGCTCGAGAACGGAATTTTGTTTGCGGCCGTTTTGATAAAGAGTATTTACGGTTAAGTGACATTGGTATTATGCGAAATGAACGTCATGAAGTGATTGGTTTTATTACTGCTAAGCCAATTGTGAAAAATCGTGAGATATCTTATGATTTATTACGGTATACAGAAACGGCGCCAGAACATGTTACGGATTTCTTGTTGACTCATTTTATTGCGGAGTATCAACAACGAGTGTATCAAACCATCGATCTAGGTACTGCTCCGCTATCGAATGTTGGCGAAACGAAATACTCGTTTTTAAATGAGCGTTTTATCAATATTTTTTATAAATATGGCGATCAGGTGTATGGATTCAAAGATACACGCAAAGAAAAGGAACAATATGTAACTAACTGGGAGTCTAGGTATTTTGCATACTCTAAGCAAAGTAATGTCTTGTTTGCTTTTATCCAACTAGCATTATTGGTGGAGCGAGGAAAAGGCAAAGCCGTTTCTTTGGTAGAAGAGGTAATGACTGGAGGATAAACTAAAACAGTAGAAGTTAAAATCAGTACATGGTTTTAGCTTCTTTTTTCATTCCCAAGTTCTACTAGTAAAAAAATAGGAATAGCGTATAATAATTAAAAAAGGAGGTTTACGGGATGGGATTTGAACGCGTAATTGTAAGAACAAAAGCTGAATTAGCAACAGAGTTAGAGAAGAAGACAGATGAAATCATCGTTGAAGGTGATTTTAGTCAAAATATCGCAGAAATCAAAAAGGGACAATTAAATGATACGGATACATTAGGTTTTGCCGTTGGTAGCGGCGGAATTGGTATGCTAGTAGAATATGGAATCAGCAAGTTGCTAGATGTTTTTGACCCTGTTACAAAAGAGGATAAAAAAATCCGCAAGCAAATTGAGCGCTTATATGCAATCAAGAGTTTGACAAAAGACTCATTCTTACTACATTTGAAGCAATTAGATTATTAAAAATAGAAGAAGGCGGGAAGACAGACACCTTTTCTGTTTCCCGTTTTTTATATCAAAAAGGGGTAGCTTTAGTGAGGTGAAATCAGCATGGGAGAGTGTGCTTTTTTTGTAGCTAAAGTTTAAAAGGAAGGAATAATCAAGTGAAGAAACCAAGAAAAATCATCATCGATACAGATCCTGGAATCGATGACGCTGTTGCAATTGCTGCTGCATTATTTGATGAAAGGTTGGACATCAGGTTGTTTACAACAGTGGCAGGCAATGTCAGTGTGGATAAAGTAACAAAAAATCTTTTAAAACTGTTAGCTTTTTGGAACAAAGGAGTGCCAGTTGCGATTGGCTCTGACCGCCCATTGCTTCGTGAAGCAATCAATGCAAGTGATATTCACGGAAGTACAGGAATGGATGGCTATGAATTTCCCAAGTCTAAGTATGAGTTATTAACGAAAAATCATGCGGTAATCGAGATGTACAAGGTATTGATGGAGTCTAAGGGAAAAACTACGATTGTTGGGATCGGTCCATTGACAAATATTGCGCTTTTACTGAGAATCTATCCAGAATGTGTGGAAAGAATCGAAGAACTTGTGATTATGGGCGGTTCTTTGGGTAGAGGGAATTACGGTGTATTATCGGAATTTAATATTGCTGCAGATCCAGAAGCGGCAAAAATCGTATTTGAAAGTAAAATTCCGTTAACGATGGTAAGTTTAGATGTTGGAGAAAAAGCGTTAGTCTTACCAGAAGTAAGAGATCAGATCCAAAAAATGAACAAAACTGGAGACATGATTTCGCAGTTGTTTCACTACTATCGTGGTGGCAACTCAGATACTGGCTTGAAGATGTACGATGGTTGCGCAATTGCGTATTTGTTAGAGCCTGAAATGTTTGAAGTGAAAGAGGCTTATGTGGCGGTTGAAACACAAGGTATGCTAACGGCGGGAGCTACTTTGGTTGATTTAGATGGCTACTTGGGTAATGCAACTAATTGCCGAGTTTGTGTGGACATTGATGAGGAACAGTTTAGAGAGTGGTTTTTAGAAGCAATCCAGAAGTGTGAGTGATAAGTATAAACGAGATGCTTTTTTTCTCGCTGTTTATTCAGATTTAAAGTCCGAAACAAAACTGATTTTTAGTTTTGTTTCGGGCTCTTTTTTATTTAGGGGAACGGGATTCTTTATTTTGTAGCTCGAAAAAGCCAATTTCCTCCATTACTTCACCAGAAGAGTAGTCCACTTTATTGACTTGGACTTTATATATCGATGTTTTATCTAATGAACTTAGATTAATTGAGACTTCGATTTCTCCAGTTTCTAAATTATATATTTGTGTAAATAGTTGATCTTCAGCTTGTACACCATCTTTGTATAAAGCAACCTCTGGGCTAAGAAGATTTTCAGGAGAATTAAACTCTTGCAGAGGTGCAATAAATTGAATGGTTGTTTGTAACGGATCACTGATTGCTTTGATATCAGTGATGTTCTTCGCGTTACTAATTTGTGTATCTGCCGTTTGGGTCAATGGTTTGTACTCAATATCAAAACGCCAATCTCCCTCATATTCTAAAGCATTATCAACACCAAAAGGACTACCAGTTTTAGAAGCTTCGGCAAAAGCTTGATCAAGTTCCTCAGCATCTTGCCACAATAGTTTGTAAATGTGGAGGGTCAATTTAGCATCTTCAGGAATTTTTTCCTGGTTAAAAGTGGCTACAACAGAACCGTAAAAAGTATCTCCTTCTGTGCGAAAAGTAGATTGAGATGTAACACCGCTAAATAGGTCTTCATCGCTATCATTAACAAAAAGACCAAGTTGAATATCTTGAGCATTTGTTGCATTTTTAGTGAATAGTCGATCAGGAGAACGTTGTTTTTTTAGTAGCTCTTTTAGTTTTTCGTCATCCAATTTAAATTGATAATCAAAGGCAAATTTTTTCTTTGTTGATATAAATTTTGTCAATGTAATCTCTCGACCTTTGTCTGTGCTCGTTAAATGGAGTTCATTTTGTATCCCGTTATTTTCTACTACCGCAACACCGGAATCTTGGCTAATGCCAAAAGCATTTTTGATGGCTGTATTTATTTGTGGGTTGATCATGGCAATTAAAATAAGTGCTGCGGCTATAGCTAAGGTGATGCCCATCTGTTTCTTATATTTGATTTGGAATTTCTTTTTTTCTTGCTTAATTTGATCGTTTAAAATGTTTTCTCGACTCTGAACTAATTTTGCCATGACTTCTTTTGGAATTTCCTTTTCTTGTTTAATGATGTCATTATTTTTTTTAGCCATTTTCTTCTCCCTCCAATAATATTTTCAATTTTCCTCTACCACGTGCAAGTCTTGTTTTAACTGTATTTTTAGACAGATTCAGCTGTTCAGAAATCTCATTAATGTTAAAACCTGCGTAATAATGTAAAATGATAGGGATTTTATATCTATCGGGTAATTGATTAAATTCTTCTTCTAAGTATGACCGCTCGTTCTCGCTCTCTTTTGTACGCATATAACTTTCCTCAAATTCAACCGTTTCAACTCTTTTTTCCAAGATGTCCTTAGAGATATTGATCATAATTCTAAAAATCCAAGAATTAAACGCTGCTTCATTTTTGATATTCGTAATTTTTTGCCAAGCACGAATTTCAGTTTCTTGTAGACAATCTGCAACATCTTCATTGTTTAAAAGTAACTTATAAGCAGAATTGTACAACACCACTTGATAGGCTTCACAAAGTGTTACAAACGCTTGCGCGTCGCCATTTTTTGCTTTTTTAACCAAACGTATTTGTTCCTTCTTTTCCATAAACTTCTCCTTCCCCTTGATAGCTATTAGACTCTGATTTTGTCAAAAAGGTTTCATTGGAATTCATTTTTATTTATTCTATAGAGATTTACAATAAGTACTATAAAAAAGTGAGTGAGACATCACTCTTCGAGTCATATCCCACTCAGGTGGAGTAATAGCAGAAGCAGTCCATTCTTACTTTCTCGGGATTAAATACTTCTGTTCCCACCTCAAGTATATGGATCGTCAGATTACGAAAACCCGCCAGAGAATCTGATTTCTCTAGCGGGTTAGTTACTATGCTTGCGCTTCATTTACTCTTTGATTCTCAAGTATTATGTTATCTGAAGAGCTATCACGGGAAAGCAAGTTTCGTATAAGATCGATTAACGTTTTCTGCGTTTACGTTTAGTTGGTTTTACTAATGCCAGTTTTGGTTTATTCGTGAATCGTACATAAACAACAAATCCGCCAATACAAACAATAAACAAAATCACGCCCGGTACAAAGCCTTCTGGCAGATAGACAAATTCAATTGTATGTTCACCTTGTGTTACAGGAATGCTGATAAATGTTTTCTTAAATGATTGAACGGGTACTTTTTTCCCGTCTACATAGGCTTTCCATCCTTTGTCATAAGGAATGGTTGTTAAGAGAACTTGATCTTTGTCAGCAGTCACGGTTCCCACTGCTTTCCGTCCTTTAGCTGATAAATCAGCGCCTTTAGCTTGAATTGCCTGAACGGAACGTTCGAAGGCTTTTGTATCCATACCAACTACTTTTGGCTCCATAAAGCTGACAGCCGTTGTTCCATAGAAACTAACTGTAAACGTAACGCTAGTCGGTTTATCATAGTAGCCGATATTATAATATTGACCAGTAATATTGATTTGAGATTTTTGACTCGTCCCATTTACAGATATTGTGGCAGTTGAACTTTCTAATTGTCCAAAATCGGTTGGGAACAAACTAAGATACGCTTGCGTGTTTGCAGGTACATCGACTGTCCAAGTCAGGTCTTTAGCGACATTATTTTGCAGTTCCTTATAGGTCACAGAACTAGCATTTTGTTCGATTTTGACATTCTTTTTATCAATAAGTGTTGGTTGATAAAATTTGAAATAATCTTCTTTTTGACTAGCTAATGCATTGAATAATTCAGTTTGACTGCTTAAATTATCATTAATTGGTTGTTTGACGTTATAAATATCATTATCAGCTAAAAAGCCCAAAGGCAAGGCATTGCTATTTTCGTATAGTGAAAATTTACCTGCTTTATCCGTTGGGAAAAAGCCGAATTTCAATGGATCGCTTTCTGAAATATTGTATTTGATGCCAACAAGAGAGTCCATCAACAAGGTATTGTTTGGATAGCGAATGTTCAAACCAGTTCCTCTAGAGCGGAAACCTAAGTCATTTAAATAAGAAGAGGAATGACGATTTCTGATAGAAGAAAACAAGCTGACACCGCTATAACCATAATTGATACTATCATTAGAAGAAACAGGATTTAAGTTCTCCAAACGATAGAATTCATCATTTTCCTTTTTCGTTTTATCCACTAGTTTTTTAATGGATGGATAGGGTTCTGAGTAGAGACTGCGAGAAGCATAATTCCAATCCTCTAAAATCCCTTTTAACATTGAATTTGTATTGATAAGTGCTTCTGTTGAAACAAGTAATACCAATAGTATAATCAGATAGTTCATCGGTATTTTTTTTAGTTGATAAAAGACGATACTAGCCAGATACAAGAGTAAAAATAAAGCTGTGATAATAAAGGCTGAAATCGGAATATAGTTGTAACTTGTGGCATTTTTTGTTCCTTCAGCTAAAGCAAAAATAGCAATCAACACAATCGTTGAACTTGCCAACGCACCTAAATCATCCGTTTTAAATTTCTCAAAACCGTAGCCAGCTAATAAAACTACTAAGAAAGAAAATAAGAAACTATAGCGGAACAAGAACATATTTGGCGCATGCATACCATGCCAAAATAGGTTTAGTGGTGTAATATAAAAACTAGCGATCAAAATGATAAATAGGCTACCAAATAATAACTTATTTTTCCGTGGAATTTCCCTCGTGACAAAGTAAAAGACACAGAAAATCAACGGAAGTAGTCCAACATAGATAAACGGTATTGAGCCATATTTGGTTGTATCATACACACCAATCATATTTTTCATCACGATATCCCAAAAAGCAGTAGCTTCCGTTTTAAATTGAGTCACTTGAGACAAGGTTTCACCATTTGCTCTTAGATCAAGGACCGCTGGTAATACTAAAATCATTGAAGCACCACCTGCTAAAAGAGAGGTGATCCCATAAGGCAGAATTCGTTTTTTATACGCTTTCCAGTTCGTCAACATTCGGGCGATAAAGTATAGGAAAGAGAAGACACCGATCATAAAGCCCATGTAAAAATTCGAGATAAATAACAGCAGATAACTTACAAATAAGAGTGTTGGTTTTCGTTCATCCATCAGACGATGAATCCCTAGAATAACCAACGGCAGGTACGTAAACGCGTCTAACCACATAATGATTTCTGAATGAGCTGTAGCAAATGACATCAAAGCATATGGAACACTAAGCATGACATGGCCCCATTTTGGTATCTTATAGGTATTTCTAGCAAACACCCAAAAAGCTAAACCAGCAGAACCGATTTTCAGCAAGGTAATCAAATACAGAGCATCAGGAATATTTTGGTTTTTAAAGAAAATGACAAGTGGCGTAAAAAGCCCACCAAGATAATAGGAAATCAATGAAAGATAATTTAACCCCAATGACGCATTCCAAGTATAAAAAATACTTTGTTTACCATGCAGCACATTATTGAAACTAGCATGAAAGTTGGAAAACTGCGAAAAAGAGTCACTCGCCATCACACTTCGACTACTACCAGGATAAATACCGATACTTAAATAAATAATGACCATTATAAAAAAAGGAATGAAAAAGCTGGCGGTCATGTAAGGCCAGTTTTCTTTGATAAATGCCTGAATTTTTTTCTTCATAATCAACCTCGCAACGTAATAAATAGAATATATATAGTTTAGCATATCCATTGAAAAATTGATTGTCAGAAAGAAAAAATTAAAGAAAACCGAAAGGTTTCTATAAGGGAAATGAGTAAGAATGTTACTGCCTCATTTTTGAGTTAGTAAAAAAATACATCTATAAAATAAATAGTATAAATCAATCATTATTTAGGAAGAGTACAAGAATCGAAATATTGATGTTGCTTATATAGTCTTATCGTATACAGATATAAAAGATGCAATGTATCTGTTGAACTTTAGAGATCTTGTTTGGCTAAGAGGTATCATCAATAAAGTATGCCATATTTTATCCACAGAGGTGTGAAAAGACCCTATTATGAGATGTTGAATTAATTGAACAGAGCAAGCGTTGTGGATAATATTTCACAACGCTTGCTCTTATTTAAAGGTATTTCTGGATTTTTTCATATCCTTGTCCAATATCAGTCAATGAGTGGGTATCAGATCCATAAACTAACGGGATACCTAATTCAAGGGCTTTTTTAGTTATCCACACTTGTGGATAACTCTGTTGATAACCCTGTTTATAAAATCCAGCTGTGTTTAAATCTAAGCTATATTTTTCCTGTTGTATACGTGTTAATAGGGTGTGTACAAGTGCTGTATTCTCAGGAGAGTAATCTGTTGCTTCATCAAAGAGCTGTTCAAATTTTTGACACAAAGAAATGTGGCCTAAACGGATTGGTTTGAAAGGTCCTAAATTCGCTTCTAAAGAAGCTAAAACCGTTTGATAGTAACGATTTTGAGCTTTTTCAAAGCTACCTAAATAGTCAACAACGCCACTCTTATATTCTTCAAAAGAGTAGTCGATTCCATGTAATCCATCTTTTCCTTCAAGAAAATGAACAGATAAAATTCCATCGTCTGTTTGTGGTCCGTATTCAGCTAAAAAATCACGAGTCCATCCTTCAAATGCTGAAAAGTAATCCAATTCAAATCCAATGTGAATAATAATGTCAGAAGCATACTTTTTCCGTAGTTCATTCATCCTTTTGAAATAGTTATCCACATCATTCAATGCCATCGATGCAGTTGTCCACACTACAGAATCTCCTGCAGCAAGTTTTTCGATCCCTGTAGGCAAAGGTGCGTGTTCTGTGATGCTGTATTCTTTAAAGCCAAGGCTGATTGCACGCTGAATCAGTAACTCTGTGTCCTCAACTTTTCCATGTGGACAAAATTCTGTGTGGGTGTGACCATCGCGTTTCATGAGAGAGCCTCCTTGTTTAAAAACGATTCGAAATCTGAAATTTGAATAGAAAAGGGAACAGAAGCATTTTTATTCAAATCAGTTTTTTGCTCCAAGTGTTTTTTACTTCCGATACTGTCCATCACCATAAACAATATATTTTGTAGAAGTAAGTTCCGCTAAGCCCATCGGCCCACGTGCATGTAATTTTTGCGTACTGATCCCGATTTCAGCTCCAAAGCCAAAAACAAAACCATCCGTAAAACGTGTAGAAGCATTGGCGTAAACCGCTGCTGCGTCAACTTGTTGTAAAAATTGTTGCGTAGCAAAATAATTATCACTAATGATACTTTCAGAATGTTTGGTGTTATAGCGATTGATATGTTGGATGGCTTCTTCTAAAGAATCAACCACTTTAACGGCTAAAATATAGTCGTTAAACTCAGTTTCCCAGTCTTCTTCAGTGGCTGGAATTGACTGCTCAAAAAGCGCTAGTGCTCGTTCATCCGCTCGTAATTCCACATTATATTCATTCAGGGCTTTTTCGATAACGGGTAGGAAATCTGCTGCTACTTCTTGATGGATCAATAATGTTTCTGCTGAGTTACAAACAGAAGGACGTTGGCATTTAGCATTGACGATGATATTTGTTGCCATCTCTAATTGAGCGTCTTTATCGATATACACATGACAATTACCAGTTCCCGTTTCGATCACTGGAACAGTTGCAGTTGTTAAGACTGCTTTGATCAAGTTAGCGCCGCCACGAGGAATCAAAACGTCTAGATAATCATTTAATTTCATCAATTTTTGTGCTGTTTCCCGAGAAGTGTCATCGACAAACTGGATTGCCAAAGGAGAAGCACCTTTTTGTTTCAATGCTTGTTGTAAAACTGATACAAGGATTTTATTTGAATGGAAGGCTTCTTTTCCGCCACGTAAAATCACAGCATTCCCTGTTTTAAAACAAAGACTTGCCGCATCTGTCGTCACATTTGGACGGGATTCATAGATGATGCCGATCACGCCTAGGGGCACACGTTGTTTGCCGATCATCAAGCCATCTTCATTTTTCCACATTTTATCGACTTCTCCGATTGGATCAGGGAGAGTAGCCACTTGGCGAATACCGTCCGCCATTTCTTTAATTCGTTCATCTGTTAAACGCAAACGATCCAACATCGCATCTGTAATCCCATTTTCCTTAGCTGCATCTAAATCTTTTTGATTTTCGAGTAAGATTTTAGCGGTATTTTTTTCTAATTCATCCGCCATATGCAGTAACAGATCATTTTTTGTTTTTGTGTCCATCAAGCCTAGTTGATAAGCTGTTTCTTTTGCTTGTTTGCCTAGTTGTATTAAATCAGTCATGAAACGTTCCTCCTTTTTTGAGTTAAATAAATAACGTACCAATCATTTCACCATTTAAAATATCAAATATGATCTTTGGTTGTTGTCCGTTTGCTAAAATCATGGCGCCATCATGCTCTAATACACGTTCTGCCGCTTTTAATTTACTGTACATGCCACCAGTTCCAAAGCGACTGCCTTTGCCACCAGCTAATTGTAAAAGCTCGTCGTTGATTTCATTGATTTCGGAGAACAGTGTGGCGTCTTTATTGGTATTCGGATTATCAGAAAAGAAGCCATCAATATCAGATAACATGATCAATGCATCTGCTTGGATCAGTTGAGCAACAATTGCCGATAATTGGTCATTGTCACCGAATTTTGTCAGATGATCTAGTTCGTCGATTGCCACAGTATCATTTTCATTGATGACGGGAATAATACCCATTTGTAGCAATTGCTCTATTGTATTCGTTACGTTTTGGCGGCTTTCAGGATATTCGATCACATCTCTGGTCAATAATAATTGGGCGATTTGCTGGCTGTACGTTAAAAAGCGTTGGTTGTAAATGTTCATCAATTCCGCTTGTCCCACTGCAGCCACTGCTTGTTGTTCTGGAATGGTCGGGGGTCGTTTGTCCATGTTTAACTTATTTAAGCCAACACCGATCGCGCCAGATGACACTAAGATGATCTCTTTGTCTTGGTTACGCAAATCGGATAAGGTAAATGCCAATTGATCGATGGCGCTCAAATTGATATTGCCATTGGGATAGATCAAGGTACTGGTCCCAACTTTGATGACGATACGTTTTGCTTCTTTTAATTGTTTTCGCATGGTTGACCTCACTTATTAGAGGCTGAGATAGAAGTGTTTAGCTCTGCCGAGTTGGTACTGTGCAGCATCAACTCGTCCTTTCGGCTTATTTCCGAAAGAGCTGCTTCTAGATAGCCGTTTTCGATTATTTTGGATAAGGCTATTATCTAGCCTTTTCCGTTTATTTGCAAGAAAGCTTGGACAAAAATTTGGCTTTTGTCCAAGCTTAGATTTTATTCTTCTATTTTACAGCTTTATAGGTCTTTTGTCTCTAAATCATGAACAAATAATCCACTCAATAATTTAGGTTCAAACCAAGTTGATTTTGGCGGCATGATTTTACCTGCATCCGCAACATTTAATAAATCATCCATGGTTGTTGGGTAAACAGCGAAAGCGACTGACCACTGACCGCTATCCACTAGTTGTTCTAATTCTTGCATGCCGCGAATGCCGCCGACAAAATCGATTCGTTTATCTGTGCGGACATCTTGAATATCGAAAATCGCTGCAAATACATGATTTTGAAGTAAAGAAACATCTAAGCCATCCACCGGATCATCAGATAAAATCGTGTCTTTAGCCGTTAAAGCAAACCACTGCCCGTCTAAATACATGCCAAACGTTTTTGCTTGGGTGGGTTTTCCAGTGTCTGTTTTTGTGACTGTAAAATTCGTTTCCAAATGCTCAAAGAAATCTGCTTCGATCGGTACGTTCAAGACACGGTTATAATCTAAAATTTCTAATTCTTCTTTCGGAAAAATGACAGATAAGAAATAGTTAAATTCCGCTGTATCAGTTGCATTAGGTTGAGCCTCTTTTTTCTTTTGTCCAACTTTTACCGCTGATTCTGTACGATGATGACCATCTGCGATGTATAAAGCGGGCACATCTTGAGCAAATGTTGTCACGAGTTGTTCGATCACTTCTGGTTTATCTACAAGCCAAACACGGTGTGTGACTTCATGGAAACTAGTGAAATCATAGATTGGATCATGTGATTTTTTCCATTCATCTGTTAGCGTTTGGATCTGTTCATTTTTACGGTATGTCAAGAAAATCGGGCTAGTATTTGCATCACACGCTTCAATATGGCGAATGCGATCGACTTCTTTTTCTGGACGGGTAAATTCATGCTTTTTGATTTTACCTTGTGTGTAATCAGTGATTGAAGTACACGTGACAAGACCTGTTTGGGCGCGTCCATTCATTGTTAATTCGTAAAGATATAAGAGTGGCTGTTCATCTTGAACCAACCATTGTTTTTGTAAAAAAACTTGCAAGTTACTAGCAGCTTTTGCATAAACTTGATCGTCATAAGGCGAAAGGGTTTCAGGTAAATCGATTTCGGCTTTATCGATGTGAAGGTAAGAATAAGGATTACTTTCACCGAGTTCACGCGCTTCTGCAGAATTTAAAACATCATAAGGTAATGTCGCGATTTTGTCACTAAACTCAGATGCTGGTCGAATGCTTTTAAAAGGGTGGATCATAACCATTAATAACTCACCGCCTCAGTATTTTTGATCGTCCGTACTCGGATGATGTTTTCTGCGGCTTGAATTTTCTCAGCAGCAGCATTGATTTTGGCTTCATCTGTTTCAGAAATATCAACAATCGTATAGGCATAATCATCACGACTGCGGTTGATCATTGTCTCGATATTGATATCTAAATTAGCGATACCAGTTGAAATTTGACCTAACATATTGGGAACATTTCTGTGGATGATCGTGAAACGGAATGGCGAATTGAAGGCCATTTCCACAGTCGGGAAATTAACAGAACGTTTGATATTCCCAGTTTCTAGGAATTTTTTCAGAGTACGAGCAGCCATTTTGGCACAATTGATTTCCGCTTCCTCAGTTGATGCGCCTAAGTGAGGAAGAACTAAGACTTTTTCATTGTGCAAAAGACGTTCATCGGCAAAGTCAGTAACAAAATTGCTGATTTCTTCTTGGGATAAGGCTTCGATTACAGCTTCTGTTTCGACTAGTTCACCACGAGCAAAGTTAAGCAAAACAGCATTTTTTTTCATTTGCGCTAATTGCTCTTTGCCAATCAAATGATGAGTATTTTCAGATAAAGGAACATGAACAGTTATGAAGTCACAGGTTCTCAAAACTTCTTCCATACTTTGTGCTCGTTTGACACGACGCGAGATACTCCAAGCAGTGTCAACGGAAACAAAAGGATCAAACCCTGTCACTTCCATTCCTAAACGATAGGCATCATTGGCAACCATCGCACCGATTGCACCTAAACCGATCACACCCAATTTTTTACCTTCTAATTCTGTGCCGGCAAACTGTTTTTTCTGTGCTTCAGCTTGTTCTTCAGCGTCAGGACCTGTTAATGTTTGAACCCAGTTAGAGCCTTTTAAGATTGGGCGGACAGATAAAAGTAAGCAAGCGATTACTAGCTCTTTTACAGCATTCGCATTGGCACCTGGTGTATTAAACACAACGATGCCGTTTTCTGTACATTGTTTGACTGGAACATTATTCGTCCCCGCACCTGCACGAGCAACAGCTAAAACAGAAGCAGGAAAATCATACTCATGGAGTTTTTCACTACGTAAGATGATACCGTCAGGTGTTTCCGTTTTGTTGATCGTAAAATTTTCTTCATTGAAGCGTGCTAAACCAACTGGGGCGATAGCATTGAATGTTTTAATATCGTACATCTATTTTGTTCCTCCATTTTCTGCTTCGAATTTTTTCATCAAGTCGACTAAAGCGAGAACGCCAGCTTTTGGAAAGGCATTGTATAAACTTGCACGCATACCGCCTACAGAACGATGACCTTTTAAGTTTTGGAATCCTGCTACTAAGGCTTCTTGATTGAATTTTTTATCTAGATCATCGCGTCCAGTAATAAAAGGAATATTGTTGATTGAGCGATCTTTTGGATTTACTGGTGAAGAAAATAGAGTAGATGAGTCAATTTCATCATATAAAATCGCTGCTTTTTCTTTGTTTTGTTTTTCCATTTGAGAGACACCGCCTTGTTCTTTGATCCATTCAAAGACAAGCTTTGCCATGTAAATGCTGTATGTCGGCGGTGTATTGTACATTGAGCCGTTTTTCGCATGGATATCGTAATCTAACATGGCACTGAGAACATCAGCTTGACCGATCAAGTCATCACGAACGATAACGACAGTAAGTCCTGCTGGGCCAATATTTTTTTGTGCTCCCGCGTAAATTAAGCCAAAATCAGCCACATTATAATCAATCGATAAAATATTAGAAGACATATCCGCGACAAGCGGCACCTCACCTGTGTCTGGGAGGTTATAAATTGTCGTACCTTCAATGGTGTTGTTCGTCGTAATATGGACATAGGCTGCATCTTGCGGGATGTCTTCTTTACTGATTTCAGGAATATACGTGAAATTTTTATCTTCACTTGAAGCAATCACTTGAACGTCAACATTCTTGATTTTTTTCGCTTCACTAATGGCTTTTTTTGCCCAAGAACCAGTATTGACGTATAAGGCTTTTTTATTCTGTGCTAAATTCAACGGAACCATCGTAAATTGCATACTAGCGCCGCCTTGTAAAAAAAGCACTTTATAGTTATCAGGAATATTCATCAATTCTCTGAGTAAGGTTTCGGCATTTTCAATGATCGTTTCAAAAAGGGAGGAACGATGACTCAACTCCATCACGGACATGCCGCTGTTCTCGTAATTCACCAATTCGGATTGTGCTTTTTCCAATACACTTTTAGGTAAAACGGCGGGACCAGCTGAAAAATTGTAAACAGTTTTCATACATCTATCTCTCCTTTGATATGATCATTCATCTACTATTGTATAGTAAATGTGAAAACCATTATAACAGAAAGCTTAAATTAAAAAAAGATTAAAAGTAAATTTCGTAAAATTTTTCACAGAGATTTTCATTTTGAATAAGACAAACATGTTTATAAATTGGTAAACATGTTCATATTTGGCTGTAAGCGCTTCTTATAAGTGTTTTTATTTACTATAATACGTCATGAAGAGACATCGGCCGAATCGTTCTTCTACTGTAAGTTTCGAAGTGTGTAACTCATTAGTAATTCAAATTGGATTAGAACTGTACCAAAAAATAGTTGGGGATAAAAATCTTGATGGGAGCTTTTAGAGTAGGTATTTGTGCTGATAGAAAGCGTAGAAAGTTTGCTAATAGCAGACTGATCACTGCCGACAAAGCAGATGCTTTCTAACTCATTTGTCTGAGCGATTTCTGCGAGTTCAAACATCCTACCAGTATTACCGGAATTACTAATGAAAATCAGTAATACATCATCCTTATGACTTTCTCTTAAAAATTCTAAGTGACTATTAGAAGTAGCTCTAAATCCGTAAAGATTTAAGTATTCAGAAAAGTAATTCGCTAAATTTTGTGAAAAACCAGAGCCTAAAATCATGATGTTTTTATCTTGATATTTTTTCATAAGAGTTAAAAAATGATCGCCATATGCTTTGATCACGTCATGTTTTTCAAGACGTTCTTGGTTGAGATTGAATTCACTGATGTAAAAAACAAGTTCACTGTAACCTGTAAAATTCATTTTTTTCGCCATATTGATTACGGTTGCGGTTGAAACAAAACTTTGTTTAGCAATTTCCCGAATACCTAAATTTTTCAATTCCTGCCGATGATCGGCCATATACCGTAAAATTTGGATTTCGGTTTTATTCAATTGGTATTTTTCAGCAAGACTATCGATATTCACTTGAATCACCCTTAAAAATCAATTTAGTTAGGAGTATTATAACATGACAGAACAAGAATATATCAATGATCCGTGGGCAAGAGTTAAAACCAGAAATAATTTAAATGGGGACGAAGTTGTCTCTGCACTGCAAAAATCGATCCGTCGAGGCAATGAGCGTGCAGCGTGTGATTTTGCGTATGAAATGTATATCACGTCTCCTCAGTTTGAAGAAAAATTATGGCGCAGATTACTAGCAATTTCGGTAGAAGATATTGGGATGGGTAACGATCAAGCTGCGATAATGGTCAATAATTTAAACCAAATGCGTAAAGAGTTTCAATATAATGAATCTGATCGTGCCATGTTCTTTTTCCATGCGATCCGTTACCTATGCCAATCTGAAAAAGATCGTTCTTCCGATTTATTGAAAAATATCGTGATCAAAAGTTTTGCAATGGGACATGTACCTGAGATTCCAGATATCGCTTTAGATAAACATACAACACGTGGTAAAGAAATGGGGCGAGATTCAAAACATTTCTTGAATGAAGCAAGTCTCGTTATTCCTCAAGCTGAAGTAACCAATAACTACAAAGAAGAATATGCAAAAATCATTGATCGCTATGACCCGAATGAAGTCGTTGAATCGGCTTTTGAATTTAATTCTTGGCAAGTTTAAGGAGGAGCTTCTCATGACTAAATCTGCGAGCGCTAAAGGTTCTATGGTAAATCGATTGAATGACATTTTAAGTCCGTTTGCAAATAAAATTGGCAATCAGCGCCATCTTAAAGCTGTTTCAACTGGAATGATGTTTGGCTTACCATTTATTGTGATTGGTTCATTCTTCTTGATTTTTGCCAATCCGCCCATCAATATAGATCAGTATGATCCAGCGAAGGCTGGAGTCTTTATGAAGTTTTTAGCTGCGTGGAAAGAATTCGCTGTGGCCAATTATGATATGATTACAGCTCCATATAACTTAACGATGGGAATCATTGGATTAATTAGTGTCTTTGGGATTGCGTATTCATTATCAAATGAATACAAATTGAACGCTGCAATGAATGGTATGGTCAGTATGGTGACCTACTTACTTGTTTGTACGCCTGTCAAAGAGGGTACGATTTCTCTTGCTTATTTAGGGACGAACGGGTTGTTTGTGGCAATTATTTTAGGTCTTTTAGTTGTTGAAGTCAGCCGTTTTTTTGAAGTGAAAAATATCAAAATTTCGCTGCCTGATACAGTACCGCCGATGGTTGTGACGTTTATTAATACGTTGATTCCGCTGTTGACGAATATTATCTTATTTTATGGATTGAATTTGGTGTTTTTAGGTATGATTGATAAAACGTTTCCTGATGCAGTCATGTCTGTACTAACACCAGCAGTCAATATTGCAGGAAGTTTAGGCGGGTTATTGCTGATCGTAACACTTGGAAATGTTCTCTGGTTATTTGGTATCAATGGTTCATCGATTATTTTTCCAATTGTCTTTACGTTGGGCGTAGCTCAAACAGGACTGAATGCAGAACAAGCTGCCGCAGGTGAAGCGATGACGCATTTGATGAACTTGCAGATGTTTCGGATTTCTGTTTTAGGTGGTGCGGGCAATACATTAGGTTTAGTGGTTTTAATGATGTTTAGTAAAGTTCCTCAATATCGTACGATTGGGAAACTTTCGTTTGTGCCAGGAATTTGTTCTATCAATGAACCAGTTATTTTCGGTCTGCCGATCGTTTTTAATCCGATTTTAGGGATTCCATTTTTGATTATGCCAATTATTTCACTGTTTCTAACGTACTTTGCACAAAAAATCGGCTTGATTTCGCTAGGATTTATTGTTGATCCGTCTTTCACACCATTTTTTGCTCAAGCGTATTTGGCTACGATGGATTGGCGTAATATTGTTTTCTATGTTTTCTTAGTTATTTTGAGTATTGTTGTTTATTATCCATTCTTTAAAGTATTTGAAAAAAATCAAACGAAATTAGTGGATGAAGTGTTGTAGGAATGGAAGTATAGATTTAAAAAATTGTCGATTGCATAGTTTATGTGATCGACTTTTTTTAATTGGGTGATTGATTTCACTTTTCTCATGAACGTGGTAGACTACCAACATAACAAACTGTTTTAAAGGAGACTGATCGATGTCTAAAGTAAAAGAATTAGCCCGCAATTTCCTACAAGTTGCGCCATTTATTTTATCCAATACAATTATTTTTATTCCTTATTTTCTATTTTTAAGTTTAAGTGATGGCACCACAATGGAGAGAATTTTACCCTTTGTCCTTTTTTATACGTTTCGGATGACAGGGATCTTTTTGTTAAAAAGCTTCAAACTAGCATTGACGAGTTTTAATGTGCTGATTATTTCGATTTTACTCGGGGGTGCGGGGTGTTTGATTGGCGTATTAGGGCAATTTTATTTTCCGGCTTATCTTTTTTCAGCTGTTTTACTGGGGATTAGTGCATCGTGGTTGCCTGCAGCGAATACTACTGTTAACTATCATGAAAAACGGCAAGGTTATTCTGCTTTGACGGGTAGAAAATATCTTTTTATTTTACTAATATTCGGTGGTGTGATCGCATCGTTGATGTTGACGAAAGAGTTGAGGATTCCTTTAGTTTTAGGAGAGTATACTTTGCTGTATATAGCGGCCTACCATACGGTCACACATTATCCTGATTATGAAATTGATTTCAATGAAGTCAATCAACAAGTGATATCGGTCAAGGAGTTCTTTTTATTTTTATTTTTCTTCGTTCTGTTGTTATTTATCCGTTCAGCCCGTTTATTATTCGATCCACAACTTTTGGATGTTGGAATCATCGGGTTTTCTATTTTATTTTTAATCGCTGGCTGGTATTTGAACAGTCAAAGAAAAATATGGAAACTCCCACTATGGTTAAATTTGCTAACCTTCGCTAATGGGATGTGTATGAACTTTCTACTGCTTTTTGGCACGTTTTATGTTTCGTTGCGTTTAGGGATAGATCGTCTTACAGCTACTTTATATGTTCCTTATATTTTGGGAATCATTGGTTCCGCTTTTGTTATTAAATTTTTATATCGTCTGTTTCCTAAAGTGGATCCCAAAATCGTTCATCTGAGCGGCTTTATTTTGTCACTATTCTTGTTATTATTTCGACCGATTTTTCCAGTTGGTATTTTTCTTCTTAGTTGTTTCATAAGTGCTACAGGTAATTTTTTGAATCAGCAGTATTATCAAGAAGAGATTTTACCTCAGGATCAACGAATCATTACGAAATACAGCACGCAAACCAAAGGAAGTGTCACCCATCAATTGTTATTGATGAGTGTTTTATGGTTATTAGCGAAACAAGCACAGTTACCCGTTAAAACAGTTTTACAGATCACGGCACATCGGACCCACAATCCAGCGGCACTTCAACTAGTAGAGCATGTCCATGTAATTAGTATCGTTGGGTTGATGTTATTTTTTACTTTTATCCTTTACGAAGTAGTAAAACATGAACAAAATGAGTCCAATTAATGTGTAAACATTAAAAAAACACAAGAGAATATTAAAGATGCTATAAAACTAAACTGGGAATCAACCTAGTATGTTAAAATAGAAATAGTTTACAAGTAGAGGAGATTTTTGATGAAACAACGAGGATTTGAAATTATTACACAGTATATAGACCAAGGTATTGCAATTCCACAACGTGCGACAAAAGGCGCTGCAGGTTATGATTTTGAAGCAGCTGAAACAGTGGTTGTGCCAAGCATTTGGCAATTACAAGCACAAGGTATAGCGCCTAAACCAGTTCTGGTAAAAACCGGGATCAAGGCATACATGGCTGAAAATGAATACTTAGAATTAGTGAGTCGTTCATCTAACCCGCTGAAACGTTTTTTAATGTTAGCTAATGGCGTAGGTGTGATTGATCGTGATTATTATAATAACGAAGGCAATGAAGGACATATCATGTTTCAATTTTTGAATTTCGGTTATGAAGAGATGGTTATTGAAAAAGGTGAGCGAATCGGTCAAGGTATTTTTAAACCATTTCTTTTAGCCGATGTTGATGACGTAGAAAATGAGCGTACAGGGGGATTTGGTTCTTCAGGTAAAAATTAAGACAAGTTTACTGAAAAACTGCGTATTTTATAGTGAGAAGTCTTAGTCTAAGAGACCTAAACTATGGTAAAATAAAGAATACATCAAAATGAGGGGATAGCATATGGCAAAAAAAGCAAAAGTTCAATTTGAATGTCAAACGTGCGGGTATATCTCCCCTAAATATTTAGGTCGCTGTCCCAACTGCGGACAGTGGAACACAATGACAGAGGAAATCATTCAAGATACGACGGATCGCCGTGCTAGAGTGAGCTTGACGGGAAAAAAAACGCAGCCGCAGCGTTTAGCAGAAGTCGTTCCAAAGAAAGAACCAAGAGTCAAAACCAAGCTGGTAGAATTGAATCGTGTGTTAGGTGGCGGTGTGGTTCCTGGGTCGCTTGTTTTGATCGGCGGTGATCCTGGTATTGGTAAATCAACGTTACTTTTACAAGTGTCACAACAGCTAGCGGAAATCGGCGGCAAAGTATTATATGTTTCTGGAGAAGAAAGCGCCGAACAGATCAAAATGCGTGCGGAACGCTTAAGTTCGATCGATACGGAATTTTATTTATATGCTGAAACGGACATGAACGAAATTTCCCGAGCAATCGAAAAATTAGAACCTGACTATGTGATCATCGATTCTATTCAAACGATGACTCAGCCCGATGTAACTAGTGTTGCAGGCAGTGTCAGCCAAGTACGCGAGACGACCGCTGAATTGTTGAAAATCGCTAAAACAAACGGGATCGCAATTTTTATTGTTGGTCATGTGACTAAAGAAGGTTCGATCGCTGGACCACGTATGCTTGAGCACATGGTAGATACTGTGTTGTATTTTGAAGGAGATAAACACCATACATTTAGAATTTTGAGAGCGGTAAAAAACCGTTTTGGTTCGACTAATGAAATCGGTATTTTTGAAATGCGGGAGCACGGTTTAGAAGAAGTCGCGAATCCTTCACAAGTCTTTTTAGAAGAGCGGTTAGCTGATGCTACAGGTTCAGCAATTGTCGTCGCAATGGAAGGGACACGTCCGATTTTAGTTGAAGTACAGGCGTTAGTCACACCAACAATGTTTGGAAATGCCAAGCGAACAACAACAGGGCTAGATTTTAATCGAGTATCCTTGATCATGGCAGTTCTGGAAAAACGTGCTGGTTTATTGTTGCAAAATCAAGATGCATATTTGAAAGCAGCAGGTGGCGTTAAAATCAACGAGCCTGCCATTGACTTAGCAGTGGCAGTAAGCATTGCTTCTAGTTATAAAGAGAATGGGACAAAGCCTACAGAATGTTTTATTGGTGAAATTGGGTTGACTGGTGAAATACGTCGTGTGAATAGCATCGAACAGCGAGTACGCGAAGCACAAAAGCTAGGATTTACCAAAATTTATCTACCAAAGAACAACTTAGGTGGCTGGACACCTCCGGAAGGAATCGAGATTGTCGGTGTGGCTACAATTGGAGAAACATTAAGAAAAGTATTCAAGTAGAGTGGAAGTCAGAGATCGTCGTGTTCATTTAAAGTCGATCTCTCCTTTCAAGCTTTAAAATAAATTTATATTGGAGGATGAATCTATGCAAAAACGTGTCATCACATTTCTGATGATCGTCGTTGGTGCAAGTCTAGGTATTTCATTGTTACCGATGGCTTGGGACATGGCGAAACAAGCAGATAATACATGGCTGAACAATAACTTTACTAACAGTTTGATTGGTGCACTTATTTTCTTTATTTTATCGTTAGGGTTAGCGAAGTACATTGTTTCAGGTGTGAAAAAAATAGAAGCAGCATTAAATGAAATGAGCTTGACATACCTATTATTTGGCAGTGTGGGTGCAATTCTTGGATTGGTAATTGGGGTGATCATTTCAATTCCGATGTACAACTTGAACATCCCATTTGTAAATAGTGTATTACCAATTTTAGTCATGATTATTTTTGGCTACCTTGGGTTTCGTATGGGAACAACACGGATCGACGAATGGCGGAAAATTTTTACGCCTAAGCAAAAGAAAATCCAAGCTGAAAATGAAGGTGAAGTGCTGGATCGTAGAGTGGAAGATCATTTCCACAAGTATAAAATTTTGGATACAAGCGTAATCATCGATGGTAGAATTTATGATATTGCTAAAACAGGATTTTTAGAAGGAGTCATTCTGATTCCAAATTTCGTGTTATATGAGCTACAGTATATTGCTGATTCAGGCGATAGTTTAAAACGTGTTCGTGGTCGCCGCGGACTAGATATTTTAAACGCATTACAAAAAGAAGAGGGAATTTCAGTCGAAATGTATGAAGGGGATTTTGAAGATATCTCTGAAGTCGATAGTAAGCTGATCAAACTGGCCAAGTTGTTAGATGGTGTAGTCGTTACCAATGACTATAACTTAAATAAGGTTTCAGAGTTTCAAAATGTTCCAGTGTTGAATATCAATGCTTTAGCAAACGCAGTAAAACCAGTCGTAATACCAGGAGAAGCAATGAATGTCATGGTTGTGAAAGCAGGGACAGAACGTCAACAAGGTGTGGCATATTTAGATGATGGCACAATGGTCGTCGTCGAAGATGGGCAACATTATATGAATGAACATATTCAAGTTGTTGTTACGAGCGCTTTACAAACGGCTGCTGGACGGATGATTTTTGCAAAACCTGCTCACTCAGGTCGTGGAATCGACGACAGCAAAGAAGAACTGAGAGCCAATGAGAAAAGCTGAAAATAGAAATAAAGCACTGGATTATGAGGTCATTTTGTTGGGGGCTGGACAAGGGAAACGAATGGGTGCCAGCCGTAATAAAATTTTATTGCATTTGATCGGTAAACCAGTTATTTCTTATTCGTTGAATACCTTTTTCAATGATCCTGCATGTAAACATATTATTTTAGTTACACAAGAAGATGAACAAGATTTGTTGGCAGCAGTGGTCAAGAAAGAAAATAAGAAAAAATGTCCTGTGACGATTGTCTCTGGCGGATCTGAACGGCAATTTAGTGTTTTTAATGGGTTAAAAACATTACTTGACCCCAAAAATATTGTGATGGTTCATGACGGAGCACGGCCGTTTGTAAGCTTAGGTCAATTGAAATTATTGCATCGAAAAGTTCAAGAAACGAGGGCGGCGATTTTAGGTGTACCAGTCAAAGATACAATCAAACGTGTAGTTGACGGGATTGTTGAAGAGACAGTTCCACGTGAAACATTGTGGCAAGTTCAAACGCCTCAGGCCTTTTATGGAGAGGATTTACTTGCTGCTCATGCTCGTGCACAACAAGAAGGGTATCTGGGCACGGATGATGCTTCGCTTATTGAAAAATACAGTCAATTTCCTGTTTCAATGGTATTAGGAAGTTACGAGAATATTAAATTGACAACACCAGAAGATATGTTGATTGGTGAAGCAATCGTGAAACGAAGAAGAAATTAGGTGGAAAATATGATACGAATTGGACAAGGATTTGACGTTCATCAATTGGCAGAAGGACGTAAGTTGATCATTGGTGGTGTGGAGCTACCTTTTGAAAAAGGGTTGTTGGGACACTCCGATGCGGATGTTTTATTGCATGCAATCACTGATGCTATACTAGGTGCTGCGGGTCTTGGCGATATCGGTCATTTGTTTCCCGACACAGATCCAGAATTTAAAGACGCAGATTCAATCAAGTTGTTGCAAGTCGCAAATCAAAAAGTTTTAGCTACTGGCTTTACTATTGGCAACATTGATTGTACAATTTTAGCAGAACAACCAAAAATGAAACCTTATTTAGAACAAATGAAGGAAAACATCGCCAGAGCCTGTCAAATTGAAGCAGATCAAATCAATTTAAAAGCAACAACGATGGAAAAAATGGGTTTTATTGGTCAAGAAGAAGGAATGGGAGCGATCGCGGTCGCTTTACTTGATAAATAGAAAGAGGAATGCACAATGACAAAAGTACGTGTACGTTACGCACCAAGTCCAACTGGACACCTGCACATCGGAAATGCAAGAACCGCTTTATTCAATTACTTATTTGCCCGTCATAATGATGGTGATTTTATTATCCGTATTGAAGATACAGACCAAAAAAGGAATATTGAAGATGGTGAAAAAAGCCAACTAGAAAACTTAGCATGGCTAGGAATGGATTGGGATGAGTCTCCTGAAAAACCAGGTGAGTATGGTCCTTACCGTCAATCTGAACGTGGCGAAATTTACCAACCATTGATCGATCAATTGTTAGTAAGCAATCGTGCCTATAAATGCTATTGTACTGAAGAAGAGTTGGAAGCTGAAAGAGAAGCACAACGTTCTCGCAGTGAAATGCCTCATTATTCAGGAAAATGTGCCGATTTGACACCTTCTGAACAAGCAGAAAAAGAAGCACAAGGACTTAAACCAGTCATTCGTTTCCGTGTACCAAGAAATACTTCTTACACATTTGAAGATATGGTCAAAGGTGAAATCGTTTTTGAATCAGATAATATCGGCGGCGATTTTGTTATTCAAAAACGTGACGGCATGCCGACGTACAATTTTGCAGTAGCAGTAGATGACCATATGATGAAAATCACGCATGTTTTACGCGGAGATGACCACATTGCAAATACACCAAAACAATTGATGGTGTATGAAGCATTTGGCTGGAAAGCACCAGAATTTGGGCATATGACGTTGATCATCAACTCAGAAACAGGGAAAAAATTAAGTAAACGTGACGAATCGATTTTACAATTTATCGAACAATATCGTGAACTTGGCTATTTACCAGAAGCAATGTTTAACTTTACAGCCTTACTAGGTTGGTCCCCTGTTGGTGAAGAAGAAATCTTCTCTCAAGAAGAATTGATCAAAATCTTTGATCCAGAACGTTTAAGTAAATCACCAGCAGCTTTTGATGGGAAGAAACTTGAATGGGTCAATAACCAATACATGAAACAATTAGATTTAGACGTTTTAACAGATATGTGTCTTCCTTACTTAGTAGCTGAAGGCAAAGTCGAAGCACAACCAAGTAGTGAAAAACTAGAATGGTTGAAAAAAGTTGTTAGCTTATACCAACCGCAAATGAGCTATGCTGCTGAGATTGTTAACGTATCTGAGTTGTTCTTTAATGAACACCCAGTTTTAGATGATGCAGCTAAAGAAGTTTTAGCTGGAGAAACAGTTCCAGAAGTTTTAGCTGCTTTCAAAGCACAATTAGAAGCAATGGACGTTGTGGATGTACCAAGTATCAAAGCTGGTATCAAAGCGGTTCAAAAAGAAACAGGCGTAAAAGGGAAAAATCTATTTATGCCAATCCGTGTCGCGGTTTCAGGGCAAATGCATGGGCCAGAATTAGGCGATACGATCGAACTTTTAGGGAAAGATAAAGCCTTAGATCATTTAAATAACGTTTTATAATAGAAATATGTAGAGAAGAAGAAGTAAAAGAGTGTATGTCTGTAGAGAGACTGTGGATGGTGAAAACAGTTGTCAGCACTTTTTGAAATGCATCTTTGAATAGTTTCGGCGATACGTAGCTGAAAACGGCCAACAACCGTTATCTGTTTTGAGGCAGGGGAACCTGTGAAAAAAAGTGGAACCACGCAGAAGCGTCTTTTAAACGAATGTATTTCGTTTAAAAGATGTTTTTTTGTTTTATTACCTAATTTCACAAGCAGGGGATCTCAGCTAGCTTAAGGCTAAAGCTAGTAGAATAATGAATGTATAGAGCAGAGTACATACTTGGTGAAGGTTTTAGAAAAAAGACCTGACAAGGGCCAAAAGTATCATAACTATATTTTTCCGTCAGAGCTGTGCAAGCCTGCTATGTTTAAGATTGAATGAAAGGAGCGAGAGTATGAGTTGGTTAAAAAGAGCTGTTAGGGCAGTCAAAAACAATGATCCAGCGGCACGTTCGACATTGGAAGTATTGCTGACATATCCAGGATTACATGCGTTATTTTGGCATCGCTTTTCTCATTTTTTATACCGTCATCGTTTATTTTTATTGGCAAAGATACATGCGCAGTTTTGGCGATTTTTAACAGGGATCGAGATCCATCCCGGTGCAACGATTGCGCCAGGTGTTTTTATTGATCATGGAATGGGCGTTGTAATCGGCCAAACTGCAGAAATTGAAGAAGATGTTGTGTTATTTCATGGCGTGACCTTAGGCGGTACAGGTAAGGACACTGGAAAACGTCATCCAACTGTCAAAAAAGGGGCGATGATCCATGCCCATGCGCAAATATTGGGGCCTGTCACAATTGGTGAGCGGGCTAAAATTGGAGCAGCAGCAGTTGTTTTAACAGATATTCCGGATGATGCAACGGCTGTAGGAATTCCAGCAAAAGTGGTCAGAATTAAAGGAGAAAAATTGGAGGTAGCATATGATTCAAATTTATAATACTTTAACAAGAGAAAAAGAAGAATTTCAACCAATAGAGGAAGGGAAAGTTCGGATGTATGTCTGCGGACCGACTGTTTATAATTATATTCATATCGGAAACGCTCGTAGTTCAATGGCCTTTGACACGATTAGACGTTACTTAGAGTACCGTGGTTATGAAGTCAATTATGTATCAAACTTTACGGATGTCGATGATAAAATCATTCGGGCTGCTAAAGAATTGGGTATTACAGCACCAGAAGTTGCGGATCGTTTTATCCATGCATTTGAAGAAGACACGAACATTTTGAATGTTAAACCAGCAACCCTTCATCCTCGAGTAATGGATCATATGTCGGATATTTTAACTTTTATCCAAGCATTGATCGACAAAGGCTATGCCTATGAGTCGCAGGGAGATGTTTATTATCGGACACGTAAATTTGAAGGCTATGGCAAACTTAGTCATCAATCAATTGATGAATTAGAAGTCGGAGCGAGCCAACGTACAGGTGTGGAAAAAGAACTGAAAGAAGATCCGTTAGATTTTGCTTTATGGAAAGGGGCTAAAGAAGGCGAGATTTCTTGGGATTCTCCTTGGGGCGCTGGCCGTCCTGGCTGGCACATCGAGTGTTCTGTTATGGCAACGAAACATTTAGGTGATACAATTGACATCCATGGTGGTGGTCAAGACTTAGAGTTTCCCCATCATGAAAATGAAATTGCTCAAAGTGAAGCGAAAACAGGCAAAACATTTGCGAATTACTGGATGCACAATGGCTTTGTCACAATTGGCGAAGACGATGAAAAAATGAGTAAATCGCTAGGAAATTTTGTCACAGTTCATGAGTTAGTGAAACAAATCGACCCTCAGGTGCTACGTTTCTTCATGGCGACTACACAGTATCGCCGTCCTATTCGTTATAGTGAAACAACGATGAAAGAAGCAGGCGTCAATTTACAAAAATTAAAAAATGCATTTGAAAACTTGTCCTTTAGAACAGCTGACGCAGTGGCAGAACTTGAAGAAGACAGTCAAAAACTAAAAGAATTAGCTGATCTAGAGACACGTTTTACAACTGAAATGGATGACGACTTTAATGCAGCAAATGGGATCACTGTAGTCTATGAAATGGCTAAGTGGTTGAATCAATATAGTGAACAAGAAGCTGTATCAACTGTAGTAATCGAAAAAGCGCTAGAACAGTTCTCACAATGGTTAAGTATTTTCGGTATTTTCTTTTTATCTGAAGAACTATTAGATGATGATATCGACCAATTGATCGAAGAACGCAATCAAGCACGTGCAAACCGAGATTTTGCCCGCAGTGATGAAATCCGTGACTTATTAAAAGACAAAGGAATAACCTTGGAAGACACAGCCCAAGGAACTAGATGGAGAAGAAGCGAATGAGAGATTACACGCAACTGAATGGTTTAGCTTTAGCATATGTCGGAGATGCAATCTATGAGATTTACATCCGTGACTACTTAGTGGAACAAGGCCAAACCAAACCTAATATATTACACCGTATGGCAACACACTATGTATCAGCCAAGGCCCAAGCATTTTTGATACAAGAAATGTTAGAAGAACAATTACTTTCAGAAAATGAAGAGTTAATGTACAAACGTGGTCGCAATGCGAAAAGCCACACGTCGGCTAAAAATGCAGACATTACAACGTATCGTATTGCCACAGGTTTTGAATCATTGATGGGCTATCTTCATTTAACGAAACAAACCGAACGTTTGGAAGAACTGATTGATTGGTGTATAAAAAAAGTAGGTGAAAAAAATGAAAAATGATAAAAAACGTTCATTCAAAGGGAACAAACCGCAAAAAAAACAACCATTTAAACAAGAATCAGTAAGAAGAGAGCGGGAGGTTTCACAAGAAGAAATCGAAGATAACTTTGTTTTCGGGAATCATGCGACGATTGAAGCAATCCAGCAAGGCCGTGGAAATAAATTATTTCTCCAAGAAGACAGTAAAAGTGAAAAAGTTGAGCACTTAAAATTACTGGCAAAAGAAAATGCTGTTCCAGTAAAATGGGTACCAAAGCAAAAACTAGATACAATGACTAATCATGGTGTCCATCAGGGAATCGTACTAGCGATTACAGCCTATGAATACTTAACGTTGGATGAATTACTCGATCGTACGAAAGAAAAGACAGAGACACCATTTTTCTTGATTTTGGACAGCTTAGAAGATCCTCATAACTTTGGTTCTATTTTGAGAACAGCAGATGCAACGGGCGTAGACGGAGTCATTATTCCTAAACATCGTGCAGTTGGCATCACACCAGTTGTAACAAAAGCGTCAACTGGTGCAGTGGAATATATCCCTATTGCGCGTGTCACGAATTTAGCACAAAGTATTGCAACATTAAAGGAAAATAACTTTTGGATATTTGGAACGGATATGAAGGGTACAGATTATCGACAATGGAATACGAAAGGTGCGGTGGCTTTAATCATCGGTAATGAAGGGCGTGGAATGAGTCAGGGCTTGCATAAAGAAGTGGATGAGTTATTGACGATCCCAATGATGGGACATGTTCAAAGCTTGAATGCTGGTGTTGCAGCGGGATTGTTGATGTATGAAGTCTATCGTGGGCGTAATCCTCTTTAGAAAGTTGGACCAATGGCGAGAAAGAAGTGATTTTTTCTCGACCTCTTACATAAAGAAGGTGACAAAGCAACATGAAAAAACAGTTACTGATCGTGGACGGTTATAATATGATCGGTTCTTGGCCTGAACTAGTTCAACTGAAGAACCAAAATAAACTTGAAGATGCCAGAGAAGTTTTGCTTCAACGCTTATCCAATTATGCAAAATATGAAGACTTAGAAGTAATGGTCGTTTTTGATGCACAGTTGGTTCCAGGAATTCAGCAGACATATAAAAAGTATCATTTAACGGTGATTTTTACAAAAGAAGAAGAGACAGCTGATAGTTATATCGAGCGAATTGCAGGTGAGAGAAATGATCGACTGACCCAAGTAACAGTAGCCACGAGTGATTTGGCCGAACAATGGTTAGTTTTTTCAAAAGGAGCTTTACGAACATCAGCTAATGAATTATATAAAGATGTTAAAAAGACAGAACGCACAATTGCAGTTCATGCGACAGATATCCATTTTCAAGATTTTCGACGAAACTCGCCATGGAATATTGAACAATTGTCAAAGTTGTCCGATAAATTGGACGAATTGTCCAAAAAGAAAGATTAATATTTTGTATTATTCTACTTTTGTAAAAGAAAATGTTACGCTTTTTCCAAGCATTTTGGTAGAATGCTTGGAAGGAGAAGGGTATTTATGAATAAGTATGAAGATATCTTAAAAGGAGATACAGTGGCATTTGATCGTTTGTATCGAAAGTATCACCCAGTGGTGTACAAGTTTTGGAAAAAATATTATCTAAAGGACTTCGATCGGGAAGATTGGCTACAAGAAGGTCGAATCATCTTTCATCGTTCGCTAGAAAGATATGAAGAAGCACACAATGTTACTCTGGGAAAATTTTTCAAATCAAATTTTGAAAATCATGTACGTAGTTTAATCAGAAAACAATGCGCTTTAAAACGAACGATCGATACGCAATCCGTCTCATTAGATCAAAAAATAGAATATCAGGGAGAATCTTTTTTTGATTATATAGAGACGGAAGAAGCCGATATATTAGAGCAAATGATCATTCGAGAGAAATTGGAAGAATTGCCAACAATCTTATCACCATTTGAACGAATTACTTTTGAAGGATATATAAATGGCAAAGAATTAAAAGAAATTGCAAAAGACATAGATAGTCGCGAAGTTACTGTTAGAAGTGCATACGATCGGGTAAAAAAGAAAGTAAGAGCGATTATTTATGATTAAATGAGAGAATTGCAACTTTTCACATTAAATAATTATCCATTTATAAATTATAATTAGTTGCATTTCATTTTCTGCTATGGTAAACTTGTTATTTTTATTATTCTGTGGTATGATGGTAAATGAGGTGAATGCAATGCCAACAACTTTAGCTTCCATTAAAAAAGATCTAGAATGTCGTATCGGCAGCAAAATCACATTAGTTGCTCAGACCGGCAGAAAGCGTCAAACTGAACGTAACGGTATTTTGACAGAAACGTATCCATCTGTCTTCGTTGTAGATTTAGATCCAGATGAAAACTCATTTGAACGAGTTTCTTATAGTTATTCGGATGTGCTAACACGCACAGTAGAGATTGAATTTGTCAGTGAAGCAGTCTAAAATTATCGATTTTAAAAGTAGAGCCAAAGCGAGAGAACGCTTTAGCTCTACTTTTTTGATGACCGAGAGATCTCTATTTTCAGTTATAAGTGGAACCAGAATAAAGTATATCGTGTTTTGAAGAGTAAGTTATGTTAAAATTTTATTAGAGATAAAAGGAGGATATGTGATGAGTGAGCAAGAAAAGGTCAATGAAGGACAAAGACAACCAGATTTATTAACTGAAAAAATGATTGGTACCAGAACGATCATCATTTCAGGTGAAATCAACGAACAACTGGCAAAAGAAGTTTGCACACAACTACTTTTACTCGAATCAATCAATAATGAACCAATCAATTTGTTTATCAGTAGTAATGGCGGTCATGTTGATTCTGGGTATTTAATTTTTGATATGATCAATTTTATTGAGCCAAAAGTAAATATTATTGGTTCAGGTTGGGTTGTCAGCGCAGGAGCACTTATCTACTTATCCAGTGAAAAAGATCGTCGTTATTGTTTACCAAATACTCGTTTTATGATTCATGAACCTTCAGGCGGTACACAGGGGCAATCTAGCGACATGGAAATCACCGCGAAAGAAATTATCCGAACAAGAGAAAAAATCAATCAGTTGATTGCGAAAGAAACGGGTAAAGACATTGAACAAGTAAAAAAGGATACAGCAAGAGATTATTGGTTGAGTGCTGAAGAAGCACTTGATTATGGTATCGTTCATAAAATCATCAAGCATAGAAGTGAGATTGTATAGATAGTAAAAAGCTTAGCCAAAGCAAGAATACTTTGGCTAAGCTTTTTATTTCTAGAATATTGGGCGATTTTATTAAACTAATTCCCAAACAGTTGAAGTTGATGGTTGTGCACCTTTTGCCCACCATTTTGCTTTGTACGTTTTACCTTGAAAAGTCACACGTTCACCTGCATTGTAAGCTTTTTTAGCATTCCATTCTACAGCAGTAGTAAATAATGCTTTCCAGGCATCAGATTCATCTGGTTTTTCATTTTGAGTCCACCATTTTGCTTGATATTTCAATCCATTATAGAGAACTTCATCACCTGAATGATAAACTTTTGCTTTATCCCATGTTGTTTTTCCGGAGATAACTGCTTCTTTTTTAGTTGTAACAGTGAAGACTTGACTAAGTTCAGACGCGTTTCCACCTAAGCTATAAGCTTTAATCGTATAAGTGTAAGTTGCATCAGCTTTTAATCCTGTATCTTTGAAATGTGTATTTCCAGTAGTTGTGATCTTTTTGCCATCACGGAATACTTCATAGTTTTTGACACCTAAAAAGTGATCAGATTTTGTCCACATTAAGTCTACAGATGAAGTTGTTGTTTCCATTGAATGGATACCTGTAGGCGCTGTAGGATTCTGAGTGTCTTTTTGTTCAGCAGATTTTGTTAACACATTTACTGGACTAGATTTTTCAGATAAAAGTCCATTTGTACCCACAGCTTCAACTTGGTAGGCATAGGGCGTATTTTCTTTTAGCTGTTCATCCACAATTACATTTGCAGAGGTAGTCGCGATTTTATTATTATTTCTATAAATGTTATATTCTTGTACATTATCACCTTTTGTCCACGTTAATTTTGCAGAAGTAGCTGTTATGTCGGTTGCTTTTACATTTGTTGGTGCAGTAGGTGCTTTTTCTGGTTTTGGAGGTGTTGTTTCAGCTCCATTTTTGATATTTACATCGACTGCTTGATAGAAAGCAGCACCTGTATTACTGACATCCCAAACACCTAAAATGACATGGTAACCTTTGTGATCAGCTGGAATATCCACCGTATGTGTTAAATTAGTATTTGCTTGTGCTCCGGTAAATGGAACGTTTGAGATCAACTGAAGATCACTGCGCTTAATAGGGCTATTTGGATTCCAGCCATTTTTGGTGATGTAATAAGTCCAACGGCTTGTTGCGTGAGTTGCAGTATAATGCCAAGTAATATTTAGCTTGCCAGAATTGATGTCGTTCATTTTCCAATAATTATCTTTTTGAACACTGATTTGACTGCCTAAGGCATCATTTGCAGAAACGATTTTTCCATCTGCAGGTCCGTTTCCAGAGGCACCAGTTTCCCATGAGTATAAATTAATCCCGAAATCTTTTGAAAACCCTTTTCCAGTTTCTAAACTTTGTGGTTCATTTATCACGGCACCATATTTTTGTTGTGCTGCTTGATACCCAATGGTATTTTTTTCAAGTGCTCCATAGTAAGCTCTTGAAGGTGGACTTGAGATATAACCATGAGCAGAAGCATCCTGAGAAGTGAAAACGCCTAATCCCCCCAAGATAATTGACGCAGTTAAAATAAAACCTAAATCATTTTTTTTCATACCTATTCCTCCTGTTACTAAAATAGTTGCTATTCTCATCGTCATGAGAACAACAAGAGTATAGCAAAATTTTTAATGTTTATTCGTTCAAAAATGTCATTATTTTTCTGTATAATAAGTGAAAATACTGTTTGATTATCGATAGAAAAAATAATAACACTTGTTTTATAATATTTCATATAAATATATAGATCATTTTTTTCTAAAAATACGCCCTAAAATGATTTATTTATATATTAATTAATAAGATGGAAAATAGGGCGATTTTTGATCTAATCTATACTTCTCCAACAACATATGTTAGAATTTAAAAGATTGTGAAGATGGTTAGGTATTAGATTAGATAGGTGAAAAGAATGGAAATCATAGAAAAAGCGCCCGCAAAAATCAATTTAGGGTTGGATGCGCTCTATAAAAGGCAAGATGGTTATCATGAATTAGAGATGGTCATGGCTAGTGTAGATTTAGCTGATCGGCTGACCTTTGAGTTATTGCCGAAAAATGAAATAGTGCTCGAAACAGATAGCTCCTTTTTACCAGTAGATAGAAGAAATCACGTGTACCAAGCAGCTGAATTGCTGAAGAATACATTTGATCTTACCCAAGGCGTTAGAATTTATATAGAAAAAAGAATCCCAGTTGCTGCAGGATTAGCTGGCGGCAGTAGTGATTGTGCTGCTGCTCTAAGAGGCCTGAATCGTTTATGGAACCTGGGTTTGTCATTGGAAGAGCTTGCTGAACTAGGCAGTAAAATTGGTTCAGACGTTCCTTATTGTATTCATGGCGGAACAGCATTTGTTACTGGACGTGGTGAAAAAATCGAGTTTTTACCATCAATGCCTCAGTGTTGGGTCGTTTTGGTAAAACCTAAAATGAGTGTTTCAACTAGCTCGATTTTTGGCAGTTTGTCATTCAATAGTATTCAACACCCTGATATTCAGGGGTTGAAACAAGCTATCGAAACGGATGATTATTTGTTGATGACAGAAAAAATCGGTAATGTTTTAGAAGGTGTAACGATCAAACGTCATCCTGTGATCCAACAAATCAAAGATCGTATGATGAAATATGGAGCAGATGCAGCGTTGATGAGCGGCAGTGGTCCAACGGTTTTTGCTTTATGTGAGAAGAAAACAAGAGCGCAGCGAATTTATAATGGGTTAAAAGGCTTTTGCGATGAAGTGTATATTGTAAGGACATTAAAATAAGTTATAAATGAAGAGATGACTAAAATGGCCATCTCTTTATTTTTTTCTGTTTTCTCTTGACGTATTCTTTTCCTTCTGGTAAATTAGTTCTTGCTAATAAATCGTAAATATTACGGTTTGCATAAGACAAATCGAAATGGGGATAAATGAAATGAGAAAAAATAACTGGAAATATATTATAGGATTCCTTTTAACAGCAGTGATTTTTACACTAACGGCCTGTGGACAAACAAAAGAGCAAGATAAATCTGGAAAAAGTGATACAATAAAAGTCGTGACAACTTTTTACCCAATGTACGATTTTGCTAAAAATGTTGTCGGTGATGCTGGAGATGTTCAATTGTTGATCCCAGCTGGAACAGAACCACATGACTATGAACCAAGTGCCAAAGATATCGCCAAAATCACAGATGCAGATGTATTTGTGTACAACAGTCATGAGTTAGAGACGTGGGTCAAAGATGTTCTGGAAAACGTTGATGAGAAAAAAGTGACTGTAGTGGAAGCAGCAGGTTCGATCGATTTAATGGCAGGTGCAGCTCATGAACATGACGATGACGAGGAAGAAGCAGACCATGATGATCACGATCACGAATTAGATCCACATGTTTGGTTAGACCCCGTTTTAGCTCAAAAAGAAGTTGAAGCTATTCGCGATGCATTAGTCAAAAAATACCCAGACAAAAAAGAAATATTTGAGAAAAATGCTACAGCTTACCTTGAGAAGTTGAAGGATTTAGATACAGAATATAAAGAAGCCTTTACGAATGCTAAAAACAAAACGTTTGTGACACAGCATGCAGCGTTTGGCTATTTAGCGAAACAATACGGTTTGACGCAAGAGTCGATTGCAGGAATTTCACCAGATCAAGAACCGTCACCGAGTCGTTTAGCAGAGTTGAAAAAATATATTAAAGAACATAATGTCTCAGTTATTTATTTTGAAACATCGGCTTCATCAAAAGTTGCTGAAACATTAGCAAGTGAAACAGGTGTGGAATTAGCGGTCCTTAATCCGCTAGAAAGTATTACCCAAAAAGAGCAAGATAAAGGTGAAGATTATATTTCAGTGATGAAAGCCAATCTTGACGCATTGAAGAAAAGTATTAAGTAAAGCGAATCGGGATAAAAGACATTTAGTTTTTTCTCCCGATTTTAGGCAGTTTATAAGGCAGAAGAAGGAGTAGAGTCATGCATTATCTAGAAGTCAAAGACCTCACATTTTATTATGATGATGAGCCAGTCTTAGAAGATGTTTCATATTATGTTGATCCTGGCGAATTTGTGATTCTAACAGGAGAAAACGGTGCAGCGAAATCCACGTTGATCAAGAGTACTTTAGGGTTATTAAAACCAACTAAAGGGGAAATCACGATCGCAAAAGAAAATACCACAGGTGAAAAGCTGAGTATCGGTTATATTCCTCAGCAAGTGGCATCATTTAACGCAGGGTTTCCAAGTACGGTGATCGAGCTAGTGCGCTCAGGGCGTTTTCCGCGTAATCGCTGGTTTAAACCTTTAACGAAACGAGATCATCAACACGTAGAAAAAGCGTTGAAAGCAGTTGGTATGTGGGAGATGCGTCATAAGCGGATCGGTGAACTGTCTGGTGGACAGAAACAACGTATCAGTTTGGCTCGTATTTTTGCGACAGACCCAGATTTATTTATTTTAGATGAGCCAACAACAGGGATGGATGAAACGTCTAGAAATGAATTTTATCGCCTTTTACGGCATAATGCACATGATCATGGCAAAGCGATTTTGATGATCACCCACGATCATGAAGATATCAAAGCGTATGCCGATCGACAAATTCGTTTAGTTCGGAAGGAGGATTCACAGTGGAGATGCTTTCATATGAGTTCATGAGAAAAGCCTTTTTAGCGGCAACTTTTATTTCAGTGATTGCGCCGATGTTAGGTGTGTTTCTTGTGATCAGAAGACAATCTTTGATGGCGGATACTCTTTCTCATGTATCGCTCGCCGGAGTTGCATTAGGATTTTTCTTAAATTGGAATCCAGATATCATGACACTTGTCGTGGTGATCATTGCAGCAATTATTTTAGAATATCTACGAATGATCTATAGTACGTACTCAGAAATTTCAATTGCGATTTTAATGTCTGGAGGACTGGCGCTAGCTCTGGTTCTGATGAATCTAAGTGGCGGAAATTCAGCGGCCAGTATCCAGTCGTATCTGTTTGGTTCAATCGTGACGATTACATGGCAGCAAGTCATTATTTTAGCTGTATTGTTTGTAGTACTAGTGATTTTGTTTGTTTTATTTAAACGTCCAATGTATGTGTTGACGTTTGATGAAGATACGGCTCATGTGGATGGCTTGCCGATTCACTGGATGTCGATGTTGTTTAACGTGATCACAGGTGTAGCGATTGCGGTGATGATTCCGATTGCTGGAGCCTTATTGATATCAGCAATCATGGTCTTACCAGCTGCTATCGGGATGCGGATCGGTAAAGGATTTAACACGGTGATTATTATTAGTGTGATCATGGGATTGATTGGCATGCTAACAGGACTGACGGGATCTTATTATTTAGAAACACCGCCAAGTGCCAGCATTACCTTGATTTTTATCGCTTTATTTATTCTTGTGAGTATCGTCCGTAAAGTAGTTGTAACGATGCAACGAAATAAAAAAATGAGTGAAAGAAAAGCATAAATAAGTTAGCTGAAGGTAAGGGAAAAACGAAAGTTTTTTCTCTTATCTTCTTTTTTGTTTCTTAAATTGCGAACTATTTTTCAATTTTGTCAAAAAATGCTCGATTTTTTTTGGAAAACACCCTATAATAGGGAACGATAGATTATGAGGAAGTATCATTTATTTTACTTGTTGAAAAATAATGTATAACGAACCTATAAAAAATAAGGGCTAGTCATTATTCAAATGAATAAAAAACCTTAAAGGAAAGAGGAGAAGAAGTGACAGATTCTAAAATTCGGAGAAGCGAACGATTGATTGATATGACACAGTACTTGTTGGATCATCCCCATACATTGGTTTCTTTGACCCATTTTGCACAGCGCTACAAATCAGCGAAATCATCGATCAGTGAGGATTTAGCGATCATCAAAAAAACATTCAAACAACGAGGGACGGGAATTCTTGAAACCATTCCAGGAGCAGCCGGCGGTGTTCGGTTTATCCCAGAAATTCCATATGAGGAATCAAAAGAATTAGTTATGGCTTTGTGTGAACGTTTATCAGAACAAGATCGTCTGTTGCCAGGAGGATATGTGTATCTTTCTGATTTGTTAGGACAGCCGGAATTGTTGCGCCAAGTTGGGAGAATCATTGCTTCTAAATATTTAGGGGAACAAATCGATGCGGTGATGACAGTAGCGACAAAAGGTGTGCCGATCGCGCAAGCTGTTTCGTATTACTTGAATGTTCCGTTTGTAATCGTGCGCCGTGATTCGAAGATCACAGAAGGCTCGACTGTCAGTGTGAATTACGTTTCTGGATCATCTGAACGGATCGAAAAAATGGAATTATCAAAACGTAGCTTAAAGCGCGGTTCTAGAGTGTTGGTCGTGGATGACTTTATGAAAGGCGGCGGCACGGTCAACGGAATGAAGAGCTTGATCGAAGAATTTGAGGCAGAGCTTGTTGGGATCACTGTCTTTGCAGAGTCTAAATTTAAAGGGCAACGTGCGATTGAAGACTATACATCATTGCTTTATGTGGAAGATGTAGATACACGGACAAAAACAATCAATGTGGTTCCTGGGAATTATTTTGATGAATAGAATTGAAACCAGCTATCAGAAATGATGAGCTGGTTTTTTTATCATATTATTGAGACTTAGTTGTTTTATTTTTTCTTAGGTAAGCAAGCCCAGTTAAGAGAATCAATGATCCGCCAAGGTATAAAATAGATTGTGTGGCAGTTTCCCCTGTTTTAGGAAAGCTCTTGTTGTTCTTTAAAGAGGTTGTATTTTGTGTCGTTGGTTTTCCAGAGTTTTCTTGGTTTATATCTGTGGGTTGATCTGATTTTTTATTAGCAACATAGTAGTAAGTAACGGTTTGCTTCTTATCAGTCAGAGTTCCGATAGCATTTGTGGGTAGTTTGGTTGTATCCAGAGTATAGCCATCAATGATCAATTTGTAAGTAGTCGTTGAGACATCGTAAGGAGTACCAATCAAGCCGCTAATGGTTTGTGATGCTACGAGTTCTTTACCTCGTTCATCAACATATCGAACAGTCAGGTCTTGTGCTTTGACTCGATTTTTTTTGTACGTATAAGTAACGATTTGATCGAGGGCACTTAGTGTCCCAGTCGCATTTGTAGGTAGTTTTGTTTCATCCAAGGTATAACCATCAATGATTGGTTTGTAGACATCTGTTGAGGCATCATAAGGTTCGCCGATCGACCCGCTGATCGTTTTTGAATCAGCTAGTTGATTGCCTTTTTCATCAACATAGCGCACAGTGACGTCATGAGCTTTGATGGGATTTTCTTTATACGTATAGGTAACGATTTGACTTACTTGGCTGATAGTCCCAGTCGCATTTGTAGGTAATTTTGTTTCGTCTAAGGTGTAACCGTCAATAGTCAGTTTGTACTCGGCTGTTGTAGCATCGTAAAGATCGCCTACCATACCACTGATTGGTTTTTTAGGGGCAATTTCAGTGCCATTTTCATCTAGGTATGTAACCAAGACATCTTCACCAGGTAGCGGATCAGCTTTCTTTTGGACGATGTATTCTCCAGAGAATTTGTGAGACAGTTGAGGGTAATTTGAAGGATTTTCTACAGTTGCTGGAATCACAAAAGTACTTATCGTATCCCCCTCTTTTAAAACGATATTGTCTGGAAGGTTGAACGTAAAGGCGTATTTTTCGTCATCAATTTTTGTAACGGTATAATCAAACATCTGATTTCCAGCAGTTGTTCCATTATACGTTTTCCCATTGATTACGATCCAAGCTGCACCATCAAACTTACTTACAGGAACCTTTTCACCAGAAGGCAAGGTACCGAATGCTGCAAGATACCCAGAAATTTGAGTTTGACCTGCATAAGGAGTATCTAATGTAGGGCCTTCAAAAACCAGTTGATCTACTGCGTATGAAGTTTTGGGAAAACAGGTTACAATCAGCAAAATAGCAAAAAAACTTATGAAACTAGCAATTTTTTTCATTTGCAATCTTCTTTCTTTTATTTATTTATTATTATCTATTAATTATATATTAAACAAATAAAAAATAAAGTTTTTTGTGAATCTTTTCATAAATAGGCATAATAAAATGAACCTCTTTTATTTAACGAATTTCCTATTTAGGTGTATAGTTAATTTGTAAACAAATTTATCCAGTTTTTCACACACGATCAAAAGCTGAATGAATCATATGAAAGAAGGCAAACAACATGGAAAAACAAGAAAAAATTCAAATCTTAAAAGACATCGTCGCAATCAAATCAGTCAATGGCAATGAAAAAGAAGTCGCTGAGTATTTAAGCAAACTATTTAAAAAACATGGCATCGACTCAAGCTTTTTAGAATATGACAAAGACCGTGACAATCTAATTGTTGAAATCGGCAATAAGAATAGCGAAAAAGTTTTAGCTTTCTCAGGACATATGGATGTTGTTTCAGCAGGGAATGAAGCTGATTGGACATCAGATCCGTTCAAACCTGAAATTCGTGACGGCAAAATGTATGGTCGCGGCACTTGCGATATGAAGAGTGGTTTAGCGGCTATGGCAATCGCAATGATTGAATTAAAAGAAGAGAATGCAGCGTTCAATGGACGTCTTCGTTTGATCGCTACAGTGGGGGAAGAAGTCGGTGAATTAGGTGCAGAACAGTTAACCAAAGAAGGCTATGTGGATGATGTAACCTCAATGGTAATTGGCGAACCTTCTGGCTATGCTGGTATCGTTTATGCTCATAAGGGATCGATCAATTTTAAAGTGGAGTCTCAAGGTAAGAATGCTCATAGCTCAATGCCGCAATTAGGCGTTAATGCAATCGATCATCTAAATGATTTCTATTCAAGAGCGAATCAATTATTCCGTAGTGAAATCCACACAGACGAAGTGTTGGGAGACTTTATCTATAATGTAACCATGATTTCTGGCGGGGAACAAATCAATAGTATTCCTAGTGAAGCAAGTCTTCAAGGAAATATTAGAACGATTCCAGGCTACGATAATGACCTTGTTATCAAAAAAATGAATGAACTGATCGATGAGCTAAACCAAAAAGATACGTATCATTTAACATTGAGCATTGAAGCCAATAAAATTTCAGTGAAAAGTGAAAAAGATTCTGATATTGCAAAAATTGCCCAACAAGTAGCGAAAAAACAAGTCAATGTGGATATTCCAATGGTTGGTGTATCTGGAACGACGGATGCCGCTGAATTTACAAAAGGCAAAAAAGCTTTTCCAGTGATTATTTTTGGTCCAGGAAATGAAACACCTCACCAAGTGGATGAATATGTGGATGTCGATAACTATTTGGAAATGGTGGATATTTATAAAGAAATGGCGACGACTTATTTAGCTTAATGAACATCTGATAAAAGACAAAAGATCTAGAATGGGAACGTCCAATTCTAGATCTTTTCTTATATATTTTATGTTCGTTTAATTTAGAAAAAGCAAACAACTATAAAACGATTTGCTGGATTCCTTCTTCCATTGTCATGATCTTAAATTCAGGAAAACGCTCTTTAAATTTATCTGAGACGAAGATATTATCCTCTTGATAGCGCGGAAGCAGCTCTTTTAATTCTTTCAATGGATGACTAAACAGACTTCCTAAGTTAAATTGCCACATTTTTAGAACCGTATACGGAAGTTTTTTGTTTAAAATCTGTTCGGATAAATTGATTATTTCAGAATAACTTTTGCTATCATCACAAGGTAAGTGCCATGTTTGACCGTAAGCATCTTCGGTGTTTCCGATCAAAGCCATTGCTCGACTGGCATCTGGTGTCCAAATAAGTGTCCGTAAGCTTGAATCACTGAGAGGAACTCGAAGCTTCTTCCCTTGATGTATGTTCTCAAAAATCATGGTATTCGTGATACTTTGTGTTTTACCAGGGCCATAAAATTCTGGTGCGCGACAAATAACCGCGTCTATTTCTTTAGCGTTCATCATATCCAGTAACATTTGTGCCATATTTGCTCGTACAACTGCTTTTCTGCCTACTGGTCGAAAGGGGCTGTCTTCTGTTTGAGGGTCATTATTTTTGGCGTACATATACGTATTATCGAAAAAAACTAATTTCGTTTGATTTTCGATACAAGATTTCATCACATTTGCCATCATTATGAGGAATTGTTCTTCCCACATATTACTATCCATTGGAAGTCCAGCGGTAAAATAGACAATATCGCTTCCAGAGATTGCTTGATTTGTTTCTTCATAATTAAGCAGATTGGCCGGGAAAAGTTGATCGCTTTCGTTGACCTTTTTAGGACTACGACTCACTAAGCGAAGATCTGTAGTAAAATTTTTATGAAGCTCTTTAGCTAGTTCTTGACCAATTTGTCCATTACTTCCCAAGATTGTTTGCATGTTTATTTCCTCCTAAATCTATTTCATTCAATAATAATTTTGCGACGGAACGAACAGAAAACGGATTTTGTCCAGTGATGATCCGTCCATCTTTTATAGCATAATCTTTATAAAAACGTTTCTTTTTAAAAGTCGCGCCATTTTTTTCAGCTATCTCTTTATTTAAGAAAGGGACGACAGATTTTTTTCCAGCAATTATTTCTTCAGTCGTTGTAAAACCTGTAATGGCTTTATTTGCGATAAGATAATTTCCATTATCGTCCTTAATATTTAATAAACCTGCGATACCATGACAAACGGAAACTAAATAGCCATTGTGAGCATAAATTTCTTTAGCGATTGTTTGTAGTTCCGTATTATCTGGAAAATCCCACATCACACCATGTCCGCCAGTATAATATATCGCAAAATAGTCATCTGTGTTTACTTCAGCTGGTTTTAAAGTATTCGTCAATCCTCGATGGACAAAATCTGGATCTTCGTACACGCTTAAGATGGATTCATCCGTGTATTTCATACTTCTAGGGTCTAAGGGAATAAAACCGCCCTTTGGACTGACAAAATCATAGGCGATACCAGCTTTGTTTAACTCATCTACAAACTCAGCAGATTCGCCTAACCATAAGCCCGTAGGCTCTTTGGTTCCTTGGTATCTAGTGACGTTTGTTTCTACGATCAATACTTTCTTCAATTTATTTCCTCTTTTCCGTAAAATCAATGATTTGTTCTATTAGCTGTTTCAATTGATTGATTTCTCCCAATTCATGGGTCAAATAGTAGAAATTTTTCGTACCTTCTCGTCGATAATCAACAATATTGGCATTTTTTAATACTTTTAAGTGATGAGAAACAGCAGGTCTTGATAAGCTGGATGCTTCAATCAAATCGGGTACTTGCAGTCCTTGGCAAGCTTGATCTTCCATAAGTCGAAGAATGATTGTTTGGCGTTTTTCGTCACCTAAAGCGATTAAAAAAGGACTAAGTGCGGCGAAGCTTTCTTTTAATTCATTCATGTTATTCATAGGTAAACTCCTGGTTTTTTATTTAGAAAATGCATTTATAGTTCGTTGGTTTAAACCATTAAACCAAAAGAGCAAAGCTTTGTCAAATAATCTGAATTCTTTCATAATGAAGTTGTATTTCTAAGAGGGAATCGTCAATATATGTCCTGTCCATTGACCTTCATTCATCATATTAACTATCAAGAAAATGAATTGTAACGATTCAAAATTGATATTGTTTTTTATAAAAAAAAAGCTCTATAATGAGTGTATAGTATGACGAGCAAGGAGAAGAAAATGAGTACAGACGTGAAAAAGAAACGTGAACAATTGCATTTAACGCAGCAAGAATTAGCAGATATATTATATGTAACAAGACAAAGTATTTCGAATTGGGAAAATGGGAAAAGTCATCCGAATAGCGATATTCTAAAGCAATTAAACAATATTCAGGTGAGTCATAAAGAATAATTATTGTAAACGAGAAAAACAAATAGCTGTTTATCTTGTGATAGTAAAAAAATGGTTGGGTGTTTCTGAAGGGATAAACAGCTATTTGAAATCCGCAGGTTCTGCAAGCCTACGCATTTTTTACTTAACGATCCATCTTCCGCCAGATGGATCGTTAAGACTACAGAAGAACTAGAAATCAATCGTTACGTTGCGCCATTCAATCGGGTAAACGAAAGAACTGTTTATTTATCTGTTTCTGATTTTTATCCATTTGTATACGCATTGACTTGGCTGCCTTTTTAGATCAAATGGTGAAACGTATGGTAGTGATCGATTCTAGTAAATCTGCTCGCAAGCACCAATTGGTAGAATGCCAATACGAAAATACCGTATTGAAAAAGGAGAGAGGTGCTTGCTATTTATAAAAAGAGCGAAAAAAATACGGCATTAGCGACCAACTAATACCGTGCAAAAGTGCAACAAATAACCACCAACTGCTTCAAAATAACAATATCTGTAAAAAAACACTAGTATTTCTTACAAAAATTGAGTAAAATGAAAGAGTCGATATGCAAATATTGACTTGGCAACTTATATTATTAGTTTACGCTGATAATATGAGGCTCTGTACGAGGATGTCCGTCCTTTTACAGAGTGCCTTTTTATTTTGTTTTTTCGCTCTAATTACCTGATTTTAAACACAAAAAAATGATATTAGTCAGCTACTAATACCATGAAGCGTTCGTTAAATAACCATTCACTAACAGTATTGAGCAAGTAAAAAAGAATGGAAATCTGTTCTTACTTTTAGTACAATAAGATTAGTCAATAAGAAATTATTGGCGAGGCAACTTGTATTATTAGTTTACGCTGATAATACAGGGCTCTGTTTAGAAGATGTCCGTCTTCTGACAGGGCGCCTTTTTTTATTTTATGTTGTAAATTTATTCTAACGTAAAGAGGTTGAGATAGTCAATAGAATATCGTGAAAGAATTCAAATAGTCAAAATTGTCCCAAAGAAAGGACAATTTTGACAAAAGAGGTGGAAATTTTTGAATTTTACTTGTATTGATGATTGTCCGATTTATCGCCTAATAATGGGTCATTTTGCTACAAAAAATTGCAAGTAAAAGTTATAAATAATCGCTATTATGACATAATAACTAGTGTAGAAAAGTGAAAAGATGGTGGGCTAAATCTCTTGAAAAAAGGGTGATGCCTGATGATTAATGGTTGTGTCCCTAGAAAGGAATAGAGTTGTCAGTATATGAAGCATTAACACTTGCGATTAGTTTTGCAATGTTAGTAGTTGCCATATTGAAATTTAATCAAAAAAAATAAACCATTTTTTTAACTTTAGTAGGTTAAAATGGTTTATTTTTACCGTTTGATCTATAGCCGCCAGCTTTTTACTGGTACTATCTACACTAGAGAGGTATGTTAGCGCATATCTCTCTTTTCATTGTCATTATAACACGATTTTTTTTAAGACGCTAATGAAGTTAGGGAATGAATGTTGTCAGTACGTTTCTATATTTGAGATGAACTATATCAAACCAAGTTTTTTATTCTGTCATTAAATTTGAAAAATCAAAGCTCATGCTGACAATCTGTGCTGTTTCACCGATTTCTTTCAACGTTGCTTTTTCTATGAATCGAACATTTCTTTCCGGAGCAGTAAAATCAAAGGTTTTAACTTGAAGAGAATTGATGTGTCCAGTTACTTGATGGTTGTCATCTAAAGAAATAAAATGACTTTTTGTGTTTTGTGTAGAAGTTATCGGACAAACTGCCATCATTCCTGTTATTTCTTCTCTTTCTATAATGGAGAAATCTACTATCATGCATTTTAAATCCTAAATAGTATTTGTCTATATTATTCTATCTATAATGTATAAAAAATGTTGACGCGTAAAGAATGATATAATATACTTTTGAAAGTAAGTGAAAGTATGGTGAGAATTAAATGAAAAAATTTTTATTAGGGATTACACTATTGGTTTGTTTGGGATTTGGTACCAATGTTGAGGCTCAAGAAAGGTATGAAATTAGCGAGAATAATACTAATCTGATTGAGGAACTCACCTCAGAGGAACCTGCAAATTCAGATTATATCAATAACACGATTGATATGTATTATGAGGTACCCTCCGAAAATGATTCTAGTGAGGATTTTAATTCATTTCTAAATTCAGTCCTAGTTGAGTTAAAAAACTACGATAATAAGCAAGATGAAAAATTAGAAAATCAGCTTGAAACTGCTGAGGAAAATGTTGATTTATCTTTGAATAGTAACTTACCTAAGACATCCAGAGCTTTAGTTGCAACACCATATGACCTTGCTTTAACTGCATATGTTACTGGCATTAAATTGGTTGAACGAAGAGGACACTGGCAGACTGCGAATTATATGAGACGCGCTATTGTTCCAGCAAACAGAGTCAATACAGCATACACACCAGCAACCTATTACAATACTAACGATACTTGGGCTAGAATGGTAGATAGTGAAGACTTAATGCGTTCTTACTATGGTCGCTTGAAAGCTGAAGCTTTCCGAGGTGGTAGAGCTTCTGGTTCTTTCACAGGGGTGCATAGGTTTACGAGTGGACATCTACTCACCGCTTTACGGGGAGTATCCTACACAGTATCTTATAAACGACAAGCAAATGGATATTACTATACTACTGTAAAAGTTACCGATATATTTGACTTTGCTTGGGAACCAAATGGGTATAATGATTTTGCTGTTGGTTTTGGTAATAATTATTGTTATGCAATGCAGTCTCGTGGGTATATAAAACCATATAAAATTGAAATTGTAAGATCTATGTCAAGGTAAGACAGGAGTGAGTTTTCATAAAATATAACAAGTTGCTAATCGCTATACTTAGCTGTATGTTCCTAGTTTTGAAAGTTGTTGGAATTTTTCTGACACTGAATTTTTTTCCCATGCAAGATCCTGAGACTTTAACACTTGGAGAAAAAATAGAACTGCAAAAAGAATTTTCTATTGATTATGATTTAGGAAATTCCCTGATCTATCTGAGCAATATATGTTTAACAGTCTTAATAGTGTATTTGATATATTCATTTTATATTTTTTGGAGATTAACTCACTCTAATGATGGGAATTTCAATAAATAGAATAATATCTTCCCCTCTTTGCGTACTTATACGTGAGGAGGTTTTTTATGAATCAAATGGTAAGATTAGAAAGTAATGTAGTTGGATTGGTTGCGAAGATTGTGCTGCTCGTTGGGAATTTGACAGTATCGAAGATGCTAAGAAGTTATATAATTTCTTAGTTTGATCATAGGTATCGAGTATAGGATTTCGGAATTGTGCGCTAAAAGTATATAGAAAATCAAGCCTTTATCAATGCAATGTTAATGGGATAGGCTGGATTTATACTGTGGAGTGACGCTTATAAAGAAAAAGAGAAATCTACTATATTGAGAGAAGATGCAGTCAAAAAAATAAAAACCTAGAGGTGATTTCCTCTAGGTAGTGTTCTATTTCATAAACTTCACATTCTGAACAAACGCTTCTAACTCGTCTCTACGCTCGATATTGTGATTACATTTCTCACTATCATAGCAGATATAGTTTCCGCGCTTTGTATACATCCCATCGCCTGATTCTTTCACCTTAGATAGAAACATCGCAACTTCTGACGTTTCATGACAAATCGGGCAGATCCCTTTTTGAGTCGTAGGAGAAATTGTTCCGGAAACACCGACGAGCTGTCCGTCGATTGAAGCGATAATAAATTTTTGCTGTTTCCCGCTATCATTCCAGCTGTAAAAAGTATAATCTCGCAAATCCATTGTTTCCCATTCTGGGATTTTCAATTTCTTGGTCTTTTTAAAGAGCTTTGTCAGTTGTTGTTTTGAAGGCGGATCAAAGGGAATAACCGCTTCTTTTAGTCCTTCCAAATAGTGTTCCAGTCTAGGCTTAGAAGTAGCAGCTTCTAAAAATCCATCTAATAATGGTTGTAACGCATCTTTATCTGTACCAAACTGCTCATTGATTTTCTCAAGAACGATTGCTTGCAGTGTTTTGATTGTATTTTTATCATTTACAGATAAATGAGCTTGTAGCAAAATATTGGCTTGTTTTCGAATAAAATTAAATTGATATGGTTGTATTTTTGTATTCATAATGGATTTCCTCTCTATCATTCAAGTGATAAAGTACTTTGCGTAAAGGCAATCCTTCAACAACCAAAGTACTTTATTATTTCAAACCTGAATGGGCTTTTGATCGAGATACGTGTTTTTGAATTGGTATCATATTATCACCCCGCTAACATAATTTTCCTTTATTATAACGCAAACACGCAAAATTATAAATTGGTATAGCAAAAAAGCAATTGGTTCAGTTGAAAAACCGTAAAGAGTAAGCTAAACTAAAACATGGCGCTATTTTAAACAGAAAATAAATGATTGAAAATAAAACAAATCTTAGGAGTGAAGCAATTGGAAAACAGATATGTCATCATCCTAGCTGCTGGTAAAGGAACACGTATGAAATCAAAACTTTATAAAGTGTTGCATCCTGTCGCTGGAAAACCAATGGTGGAACACATCATGGATCAAGTAGAAAAAACGAATCCAAGTGAAGTTGTGACGATCGTCGGTCATGGTGCTGAGGCAATCAAAAGCCATTTAGGTGAACGTAGCCAATATGCTTTACAAGCAGAACAATTAGGAACGGGACATGCCGTGTTACAAGCAGAAGCACATTTAGCAGGCAAAAAAGGCACAACGCTTGTGATTACAGGAGATACACCGCTATTAACTGCTGAAACATTAGCGAATCTATTTGACTATCATCAAGGGAAAAATGCGAGTGCGACAATTTTAACAGCTCATGCCGAAGATCCAACTGGATATGGTCGAATCATTCGTGATCATGTGGGCATCGTTGAAAAAATCGTGGAGCAAAAAGATGCTTCGGAACAAGAAGCTCGTGTTCAAGAAATCAATACTGGAACGTTTTGTTTTGATAATGAAGCCTTGTTTAACGCCTTATCTAAAATCAATACAAACAATGCACAAGGTGAATATTATCTAACTGATATTATTGAAATCCTTAAAAAAGAAGGTAAGACCGTTGCGGCCTACCAAATGGCTGATTTTGAAGAAGCGATGGGGATCAATGATCGTGTAGCTTTAGCTGAGGCGAATAAAATCATGCACCGCCGCTTGAATACAATGCATATGAGAAATGGTGTTTCATTCGTTGATTCTGATTCAACGTATATTGACGAAGGCGTTGTGATTGGCTCAGATACGGTGATTGAAGCAGGTGTTCATTTAAAAGGGAAAACAGTCATCGGTGAAGATTGCTTTATCGGTGCACATTCTGAAATCGTTGACAGCGTAATCGAAGATAACGTAAAAATCACCCAATCCGTTGTGGAAGAAAGCATTATTCGCAAAAATGCTGATGTCGGTCCATTTGCGCATATCCGTCCGAAAGCTGAAATCGGTGAGCGTGTCCATGTCGGAAACTTTGTAGAAATCAAAAATGCGACAGTGGCAGAAGATACTAAAGTGGGTCATTTAACGTATGTTGGTGATGCAGACTTAGGGAAAAATATCAATGTCGGCTGCGGTGTGGTTTTTGTTAACTATGATGGAAAAGATAAACATCGCACAACAGTCGGGGATCATGCGTTTATCGGGTCATCAACAAGTTTGATCGCACCTGTGAACATTGCAGCGAATTCTGTTATCGCGGCAGGTTCTACGATCACAGATGATGTAGCAGAGTTTGATCTGGCGATTGCTCGTGCAAGACAAGTGAATAAAGAAGGCTATGGGAAAAACATGCCTTATATGAATAACGAGAAATAAGCGAAAAAAAGAAGGTGGATGCTGAGTTTGGCATCCATCTTCTTTTTATTTTCAATTTTAGTTATCCAATTTTCCGTTTACGATTATATTCATAAAAACCATAACCAGAAAATCCAATAACAAGTAAGCCTAAACTGCCATAAGCCATGATTGTTTCACCCATTTTTGGATAATCTGCTGTTTTTCCGGCAGGTTTAGCCGCTTTTATCTCATCTGATTTCGTTGGATCTTTTGGATCTGGTACAGGTTTATTTTTCTTATTAAATTCAGCTTCTGAGATGGAAATGATTCGTTCGCCTGGAAAGGCTTCTTTGTATTGTGCTAAATCAATATTTGTTGCGGCATCGTATAGACGAATGTTTGTCGCTTGTTTTAAATGATTGATCAAGACTGTGTCTAAAGAAGGTCCTTCTTCACGTTCGCCGCCTAACATATCATAACCGTCACCGCCTGCAGCTAGGAAATCATTCGTGGCCATATGATAAGTTGCTTTTTCATCGATTGGTGCAAATTTTCCAGTCGTACGGTCTTGAACTTCGATTTGTAAGATTCGTTCACCGACGATGGTTTTGTCCGTACCATTGCCTTCGTCTGCTGGTAGTAGTGAGCCTTTTTTCGTTGAATCATAGTGGACACGAATCGTGCTTGAAACATGGAGGAATCCACCATTTGCGCCAAGTTTAGGTTGGTTGTAGTCATCTAAAATGATCTTGCCGTTTTCGTCTTTTTGAGCCATTGAACGCAGCGAAAGCTCAAACATTTCTTTGACCTCAGCACCTGTCACTTTAATTTGAGAGATACTGTTACCAAAAGGCATTACAGCTATGACATCACCTAATGTTACTTTTCCAGGTTCGATATTTGCACGAATACCGCCACCATTTGTTACTGCGAAATCAGCTTGATTTTTAAAACCGTGCTGCCCGTAAGCGAACATAGCATCGCCAATCAGATTGCCTAGATTCGTTTCTCTAGTCCGTACATTGTCACGCTCACCGTTAAATTGGTAAGGGTTATTTTCAATGACAACTTCTGAACCCCATGCTTCAAAATTTGCTCTGGCTTGGTCAACTAAAGCTTTAACAGCAGGATCTTCTTCTAAATCTGCTAATGTTTCTGCAGGGGTTAATGAAGCCGTTTTTTTGCTAAGGTCTGTTAAATCAACATTTACTAAACCGACATTATTCAAATAATTCCCTGTTTGAGTGTACATCACATTTCCAAATTGTTTTCCGCCATCAACAGCTGTATGAGAATGTCCATCTAAAACGGTTATATTCAAATCGGGAAATTCTTTGCTTAGTGTCTCTGCCAAAGTATCGCCACGCCATTCATGTGGGGTTGTTTCATCGATACCTAAGTGTCCAGTAACAACATAGGCAGTGATTGTTTCTCCAGAGTCTTTGATTGTTTGGATGGCTTTTTTTGTTTCAGCGATTGGATCAGCAAAAGTCACACCAACTACATTGTTTGGATGTGTTTTTGTCGCCGTTTCAGGTGTAGTTACGCCGATAATTGCGTATTTATTGCCACCTTTTTCAACGATTGTAGAGGGCTCAAAGACTAATTTTCCATCCTTAAAGGTATTATTTGATAGGATTGGGAAATTTAACTCGTCTTTATATTCTAATGCTGTGTCTAAGCCAAAATCAAATTCATGATTTCCAACAGCCATGGCATCGTAGCCCACTTCATTCATCACTTTGACCATATCTTTGCCTTTGGAGAAATTAGAAATCGGTAAGCCTTGAAATGAATCTCCTGCATCGATCAAGAGATCTGGATTGATCACGTTTTTATACGTTTTCAAACGTGCCGAACCTAAAACATCTTTGCCGTTTCCTTCTAATCGTCCGTGAACATCGTTGGTATGCATGATCGTAAATGTTTCTGAGTCTGGAGCGTAACCAGCATTGCGCACATCTTGTTTCGTGATCGGTTTAACGTTCGGGGTACGACCGTCTGCGGCTGGTTGAGTCTGCAATGTACCATCATTCACTAACTGTACAGCTAATTTCCGCCAGTTGTTATTAAAATGATAGCCGATCACTTCCCAGTTATGTTCGATTTCTTGAGCTGGATCAAGCGTTTGTTTTTCACGGATATAATCGGCAATCAATCCACGCAATGTTTCAGGATCAGTAGACTTGATTGGTTCACCTACCACAAGACCTTGGGTCAATAGACCTTCGTAGCGGTAATTATTCATAGCAATCGTATAATTTGCCTTAGGATCAACAGGTTTTCCGTCAATTGTTGGATTGATAATACGCTCACCATGTGGTTTAGAAATATCGATTTTATAAGAAATTCCAGAGAAGACATCATAGTTATATACCCGAATTTTTTCGTTAAAACTGATCGTTAAATCATCAGGACCAGGTGTATTGTAGTAATCCGCCTGATTTTCCATGTATTCCAGTAGATTTTCTCCAGTGATATTGACACTGACTAGTGTATTAGGGTATTTATAAATATCAAAAATATTGGAATAAGAAATATTTCCTGCATTTAATTTACTGTCTGCTTTAAAGAGTGCAGAAGCAGCAAGTTGTGCACCAGTTGCTTTTCGCTGTACATTATTGATCAGTGAAATCATTGCAGTAGGTCGAAGCTGAGCTTCTGGAATGCCTTTTACTTCCTCAGCAGGTAAAAAATCATCAGTAGCTGTTCCAATTTTTTCTGAAATAAATTCTCTTGTTTTATCATGATATTCTTTTGTTTCAGCTTTTAATGCTTCATCTGCTGGAACGGTTTTAGTACTTACGATAGCGGCATCGCTATTTTTTACTTGCCATTTGTCGGCTGATTTTTCAATATCAAGTTCGATTTTGATCATTTCAGTTCCAGTATCTTTAGGTCCCGCCACAGGAACAAGTCCATTTGGTCCTTGAATTTTCTCTGCGAAAGAGCGATGATCGTGTCCTAAAATATAGGCGTCGATGCCAGCGACATTAGTGATGACTTGATCTGCACTCGCAGCAGGATCAGAGCTTTGACGTCCAGCATGCATCGAAGCGATGATGATATCAGTTTCATCTTTTAATTCAGCTACCGCTTTTTCTGCTTCTTCTCTCAATGGATTGAAATACAAGCTGTCTACTTTTGCGCCATCCCATAATGGAATTTGTGGTGTGGTTAGTCCGATGATGCCGACAGTTAAGTCTTTGATGCCATCACCGTCCAAATCAATATCTTTTTTTGTTGTTCCGCCAACAAAGCGCTTATTTGATTCTTTGACATAAGTATTCGCTGATAAAATTGGAAATTCAGCTTCGCTTTTGAGTTTTTTGATTAAATCTAGTCCAAAGTTAAATTCATGGTTCCCCAACACCATGGCATCATATTTCATATAGTTCATTGCTTTGATCATCGGATTTGGTTTCTCGATCAAAGGTGTTTTATTGTAAAGATCATCTGTTAATATTGTTCCTTGGTTCATATCTCCATTGTCAATCAGAATTGTACCATTAGGGTTTTCTGAACGGATATTTTGGACGACAGAACTGACTTGAGACAAGCCAACGGGCGTTTGCTTATCATCTTCATAAGACCAGTCCCATAGCTGACCATGGACATCAGAGGTGCCTAAAATCGTTAATTTTTGCGGTGTTTCGATTGATGTAGCTGTTGAAGGTTGAATGTTATCGTTTTCATTTCGAGCTGTACTTGAAACAGTCGAACTTTCCGGACTAGCTAATTCGTTGGTTGGTGTTTCACTACTAAGCGTATTTTCAATCGCTAAAGCAGTTGTTGCACTTGTACCTACTAGTAAAGTTGAAACCATCAAAACCTGTACCCAAAGTTGTACTTTTTTCAAAACTGACTTTTTCACAAAATTCCTCCTTAAAAAAGATTAATGATCAACATTGCCTCATTGTTGTGGAATTTGAGCTACTTAATAAAATAAAAAGTAGCAAGATTGTTCAAATGAGATGGAATGCGTTTTCATTATGTCGTGCTATTCATAATAATAATATATATATGTTAACTTGTCATTAGATAATGTAGTTAATAGTCGACTTGAAAGTTTGAAAAGATGAAATTGTGTAGTGTATAAAGAATCGTTACATTATAATTCGTTTGCGGGTATTATTGACGATTGTTTCATTTTTATTGTAAGAACTTATTTACAAAAAACGCTATTCTTGCTAAAATGAAATCATCACAAAAAATGTGAAAAATAACACAATGGAGGAGTTCTCATGAAAGAATTAGAAATGAAAGAGTTGGTTGAAAAGTCAGAAAAGCTAGCTAAGGTCAATGATCTGTGGTACTTTGTTAAATCATCAAGTGGAGCTTGGATTGCAGGCTCTGGTAGATAATTACTGGTATTTTCTGTACATCTATCTAGCAAAATTGAACAGATTTCATTTGAATTTTTCAATTGAAATCTGTTCAATTTTTATTCATGTGATTGTTGTAGTGATAATAGGATGGTGACGTATTTGTATGAAAGTGTAGTAATAAATTTAGGGGCTCGATGCAATGCAACATGTGAGCATTGCTGCTTTTCCTGTTCTCCAAGTAAAAAGACATCTATGGAAAAAAGTGAAATCATTGAACTAGTGAAAAGTTTTTCAAATAACTTGAAGATAAAAGTAATTTCTTTTACTGGAGGAGAAATTTTTTTGAATTATTCCTTTTTGAAAGAGTTGTTAGAAATCGTTCATTCCTGTGGGAAAAAAAGTACATTGATTTCAAATGGATTTTGGGGAGCGAACGTTGAAAAGGTTAAGATATATTTTAAGGATATGAAGGAATTAGGTGTAACTAACCTTTCAATTAGCCATGATGATTTTCATGCAAAATTTGTCAAGACGGATTGTATAAAAAATATTTTAGAAGAAAGTAGAAAATATCCATCTATACGAGTTGTTGTAAATATTGCTGTAAGTAAGAGTAATATGGGAAATAAAGTCATAGAGGAATTGGATGAAGCAGCTTTAGGGATACCACTGACAAAATATCCGCTAATAGCAGTTGGTGAAGCTGAAAACATGGCTGATAGTGAGTTTCAAAAAATCTATTCAATTGATAATCTTGAACAGTTAGAATGTCCTGGTTATGAACCTGTGTACCATTTTGATGGGAATGTCTATCCGTGTTGTTCACCAGCAGTTTTTGATACCGCTCTGATTTTGAATGATAGAGCTTGCCAAAGCTTTGATAAAACAATTGAGAAAATGAATGCTAATCTTTTGTTGTATATCATGAGAAAAGAAGGGTTTAGATGGTTTATTGAGATTGTTATGAGCAATCAAGAATTTTCTCATATACAAATTGAAGAACATTTTTCCTCTATTTGTACTATTTGCCGTCAATTATTTAAGTCAGAAGAGAATATCAAATTGTTTACACCTTATATGAGGGAATATTATGAGCAAATGTTATAAATATAAAGATAACGAATATGAAATATTTGTTGAAGAGCATGTATTTATAAAAGATATCGAGAACAATGTGTATTTTAAAAATGAAATTGATAACTTACCAACGTCTATACTAAGTTCATTAAAAGAGTATGTTCCCAAAATTCGTGGGTTGTCTTTTGCAGTCTTTATTTTTTTGTTTGCATTTTTACTTATTGGCAATTTTATTTTAGTAAAGCATGCGGATGTTAGTATTCAAGCGATACCTATTAGCGACTATTTAGCCTACCTGTTTTTAGTGGGGTATCTTTTGTTTAATATATGTACACATGAAATCGGGCATATAAAGGCTTTAAACTATATGGGGAGAAAACATCAAAAAATAGGCTTCAAGTTGAATTATTATGTGTTTCCAGCAGTTTATGTAGAAATGAATGAGGTTTATCTTTTAGCTAAAACTGAAAAAATAGTTGTTCATCTTGCAGGAGTAATTACTAACTATGTGATCATCAACCTATTTCAGGTACTTAATCTTTTATTTTTTAGTAGTAAAACGATTGATAGCGCGTTTATTTTCTTTTCATATGCATTGCTATGGAACTTACTTCCCATATTAAACTCAGATGGATATAAGGTCTTGATTACACTATTTAATATAGATGAATTAGATAATAAGAGAAAAAACCACATGATTGTAAAAACGATACAAGGTCTCAGTATTTTGTTGGCAATTTGGACAGTTATTAGTTGGTTTTTGTGAGGTGATGTATTTTGTTAACATTTAATAACTATAATTTGCAAGTGAAAAATAAAGTGTTGTTGGAAAATACTAATTTTTCGTTTGCTAAAGGGCAAATCAGTCATATACTAGGAAAAAATGGTGTAGGAAAATCACAGTTTGCAAAAGATCTACTGCTAAACATGAGTGGGTTAATAACACCCGAAATAAGCGATAATGTTACGATTATTTCAAGTTTTTCTAATGTACCTAATGATTTGAGTGGCAAAGAATTAATAAAGATTTTGAAAAAACGTTTTGGGGTAAATCCTGTAGAACATTTAGCTGATTCTCTACATATTGAAAATATATCAATGGATACATTGATTGGACAGTTGAGCGATGGGCAAAAACAAAAATTAAAATTATTGTCATTCTTATTAGAAGATAAATCAATTATAGTTTTTGATGAGATCACAAATGCTCTGGACAAACAGACCATAAATGACATCTATCTATTTTTAAAAGAATATGTTGCGGAGCAACCAGAAAAATTTATTTTAAATATTACACATAATTTGTCAGATTTGAAAAATTTAGGTGGAAATTACTATCTGATTGAAGAGTTGAAAATGACAAGTTTTGAACAGCAAGATGACGTTATAGCAGCATATATTGAGGGGTGATGAAGTGGAAATAAAAAGAACTATATCGAATAAGATAATATTTGTTTTACTAGCTGTGATACTCGCGACATTTATAATGGGTTGGATCTTGCCGGTTGGAATTGATAAAGTAAGTAGCCTGACGTATCGTGAGTACTTGTTTAGCACATATACTGTATTTACACAATTTGGTTTTTTGATGTTTGCCTTTTTGGTAGCATTTTTTATCAACAAAGAATACTCAGGAAAAACTATTTTATTTTATCGAATGATGAATGATACAAGTCTTACTTTTTATAGTAAAAAGGTTTTGACCTTGATTATTGAGACAGTGGGAATAATTTTTAGTACACTTTTGATTATTTCAGCGTTGTTTAAAGACTTCTCAGTTTTTTTTCAAATGTTTTTCCTATTTTCCATGGTCGCAATTCAATATATAGTGATTGTTGCTTTGATTAGTTTGTTAATGACGAATATATTATTATCCATTGGATTCAGCTTGCTTTATTGGATTCTCACAGTTGTATTTGTGTCGTTTGGGGGAGCGCTACGCTTGTTTGCCATTTTTGATGCTTCAAATGAATTGTATGGAAAAGTTGGAGATTTTTTAGAAAGTAGCAGCGTATTTCTTGGGACTGAGGATAACTTAATGGTCTTTATATATATACTTGTCATAGCGATTATAAGTATGATTATCGCTAAGCTAAATAATCAACGCTGGCTCGAATTAGGAACAAGATAATACGAAAGTGAGAGATACTCGAAGGAACTAGTAAAAATGCTGTAAATAGACAAACTTTTTTCTAAGATGTTGTTATTTTGATAAAAAGATAAGCTGATTATTACTAAATGATAACAGAATGCAAAAATCACTTGATTTATTTCGAAAAAGTGACTACTATTTATAAGGAAACTATTGTTCAGTAAAAGAAAGTGGAGGTCCTCATGTCAAAACATTATTTTGATCCTAGATTGAAAATCTTTTCTCTTAACTCGAATCGTCCATTAGCAGAAAAAATCGCTGCTGCTGTCGGTGTAGAATTAGGAAAATCTTCTGTCACTCAGTTCAGTGATGGTGAAATTCAAGTAAATATTGAAGAAAGTATTCGTGGCTCTCACGTTTATATCATCCAATCAACAAGTAGTCCTGTCAATGATAATTTGATGGAATTGTTGATCATGATCGATGCGTTAAAACGTGCTAGTGCAAAAACAATCAACGTTGTGATGCCTTATTATGGTTATGCACGTCAAGATCGTAAAGCTCGTGCCCGTGAACCAATCACAGCGAAACTTGTAGCAAATATGCTTGAAAAAGCAGGAGCAACTAGAATGTTGACATTAGATTTACATGCCGTCCAAATCCAAGGATTTTTTGATATCCCAGTGGATCATTTGATGGGTGCCCCGTTGATTGCAGATTACTTTATGGAACATGGCATTCAAGGAGATGACGTTGTCGTTGTGTCTCCTGACCATGGTGGTGTGACTCGTGCCCGTAAGCTTGCGGAATACTTGAAGTCACCGATTGCAATCATTGATAAACGTCGTCCCAAAGCGAATGTTGCTGAAGTGATGAATATTATTGGACAAGTAGAAGGTAAAATATGCGTCTTGATCGATGACATGATCGATACAGCTGGAACAATTTCACTAGCTGCTAATGCGCTAAAAGAAGCTGGGGCAAAAGAAGTGTATGCTTCATGTACGCACCCCGTTTTATCAGGACCTGCTTTGCAACGCATTGAAGACTCTGCTATCAAACGTTTAGTTGTAACTGATTCTATTTATCTTTCTGATGATAGAAAAATCGATAAAATCGATGAAATCAGTGTTGGTGAATTGATTGGTGATGCGATTAAACGTATCCATGAAAACAAACCCGTTAGTCCATTATTTGAAACGAAACGCCGTTAAAACTTAGCGGTATAAGTCGATAGACATTATTTTTCTGTATGAAAAAAACAGAAAAATAATGTCTGTCTTTTTTTTGTATAAAAAATATCAAAATTTGTTTTATAGCTGGAAAATATTGATTTTTAGTTATATTTTTATAATCTAATCTAATAACACAGCTCATTTTTGGTATATGGAAAACGGTTTATTTATTTTAATGATAAAAATCAGTTAAGAAATTGAAACATAGAGTGAATCGCAAGTTCATCTTTGGTCAATTAGCGGAAAAAAGTAACTATGAGTTATAAAATTTGATGATATGCTGAATTTAATAGGGAAATTATTGTGATACATAGCAGAAATAAAGCTGGAAAAGGAGTAATTCATGAAAAGAGAAAGATATGAAATTTGGGGTTTGACGTTGCAACTATTCATTGTAGCGATTGCATTAGTTTACTACTTTTTTATTTATAGATAAAAGAAAAAATTTTTAAGTTAGAAGGAAGGAAAATCAATGTTTTTTAGAATGAAAAGAAAGCTTGGCGGTGTTATGGTTCCCAAAAATAAGTGGTTAACCAAGCTAGAATCAATCACAGAACTAAGTGCTCCCAAGCAGATTATTTTACCAATGAATATGCATATCGGTAAACCTGCAAAAATTGTTGTTTCCATTGGTCAAGAAGTGAAAATAGGAACGTTGATCGGAGCAAAAGATGGCTTGATTTCAGCAAACATACATAGCTCAGTTTCAGGAACTGTTGAAAAAATTGAGCAAAGAATCATTGGAGTAAACGAAGTGTCCGTTGTAGTCATCAAAAATGATTTTAAAGATACATATGAAATACCACAATCAGGGAATGAAAACATAGTTGATATCATTAAAAACAACGGAATTGTCGGCATGGGCGGAGCTGGTTTTCCAACAGATGTAAAATTTCTTTTCAAAGAACACCAGAAGATGGAAACGTTGATCGTTAACGCGGTCGAGTGTGAACCTTTTGTTACGGCTGATAGACGAATTATCATTGAGCAGCTGAATGAGTTTATCGAAGGGATCAGTCTGCTTCAAGAAATGCTATCAATCAAACAATGTGTGATTGCAATCGAAAGTTCATCGGAAGAAGCTATCCAAAAACTAAATGCTAAGATCGATAATGACCGTATCAAACTGAAAATATTGCCGAATCACTATCCTCAAGGCGCTGAAAAGATCGTTATGAAAGCGGTCCTTGGAACAGAACTGCCAGTAGGAAAATTACCGATTGATTTAAATGTTGGGATCATGAATGTGTCTACGTTATTGGCAACATTTCATGCATTGAAAGAAAATCGACCATTGATCGATCGAGTTGTGACGGTTTCTGGTACACCAATCAAGACGCCTCAAAACTTACGTGTGAGAATCGGCACACCGATCGAACATGTCATTGAAGCGTGCGGCGGTTTTATTGAAAGCCCGATGAAATTGATTAATGGCGGACCGATGATGGGGAAAGTGATTCAAAATTTAGATGAACCAGTCACAAAAACAACTTCGTTGATTCTTGCGTTGACTAGAGAAGAGGCGAAAATTCCCGAAGAACAAAATTGTATTCGCTGTTCAGAGTGCGTGAATGCATGTCCCGTCAATTTACAACCGATCTCTATCAGTAATGCGTATCGAGCAGGTGATATTGAAGAAGCAAAACGCTTAGGTGTGTTGAACTGTATTGATTGTGGCGCATGTTCGTATATTTGTCCGTCAAAAATCGATATTTTAGGTGATATCCGAGCGGCAAAGCAAAAAGTATTGGAGAGTCGATGATGGTAAATAAAGAGTATACAAGTACGGGACCATTTATGGGCCCTCATATTAGAGAAAAATGGACCTCTCAGTGGATCATGCAGCAAGTGTTGATTGCTTTAGCATTTCCAACGATTGCCGCTACGTACTTTTTTGGCTGGTGGTCATTAGTAATGGTAGTGGTAAGTATTGTTACCTGTGTAGGGTTGGAATTTTCTTTTCAGAAAATAGTTCACAAAAAAGTGACGATAACGGATTATAGTGCGGTGATTACAGGTTGGCTTTTGGCTTTGACATTGCCTGTGACAGCGCCATTATGGACATTGCTTATTGGAGACTTTATTGCGATTATTGTTGTAAAGCAGTTGACTGGCGGGATCGGCAGAAATTGGTTGAACCCAGCTGTGGCAGCTCGTGTATTATTGAAATTATTTTTCTCACCGTGGATCACGAACTGGGTCACACCGCAACCAGATGTTGTCGCAACAGCAACACCATTAGCTGATTTAGGCAATTTTGCTAGAGAGGTTTCACCCACGACACCAGATTTGTTTGAGTTGTTTATGGGGTATGGTTTAGGTGGACCGATTGGAGAGACGTGTAAGTTTGCGTTACTTTTATCAGCTGTTTATTTGATTGCACGTAAAATCATCAATCCGTTGGTTCCTGTTCTAACATTAGGCTCATTTTATAGCGCAATTCTGTTATATAGCGGGTTTGATTTTTCATTTGCTAGTGCTCATTTGCTGAGTGGCGCATTGATTTTTGCTGCAGTCTTTATGGTGACAGATTATACGACTTCACCATTGACGGATAAAGGGAAGTATATTTTTGCGATCGGCTGTGGTGTGTTGGCAGTTGTCTTGAGAATTAGTTTGGACTTACCTGGTGGAATCGGTGTGGCGATTTTAGTGATGAACTTGTTGACGCCGTTGATCAATAGATATACGGTGTCGAGGATTTATGGGGAATGATATCTTCTCAAAAAATATTAAACTAAAAAAGATAGCAGTTCTGTTACAGAACTGCTATCTTTTTTTTAAATTAATCTTTATCAACAGCCGCCATCTGTTCTCCATACAGCTTCCCATCATACATTTTGAAAAACGGATAGTAACAAACAATTGAAACGGCCAAATTAATCAACGCAATCACCACTGCTCTAAAATCACCACCAGTTCCCAGAAACGCTCCAATTCCTACAGGCGAAATCCAAGGAATTCCAGTAATCACTTTATTCACTAAGCCAAGAGAAGTAGCAAAATAAGCAATGGTCACATTGATCAAAGGCGTTACAATAAACGGAATAATCAAATAAGGATTATAGACGATTGGTGCCCCAAAAATCACTGGCTCATTGATATTAAACAAGCCAGGTAGCACAGCGGCTTTCCCCAAGACTTTTAACTGATCAGATTTTGCTACAAAAATCATCAATAAAACCAATCCGAGCGTACTACCTGCACCACCAATAAAGATATACATATTGACGAAATCGCCAGCGAAAATATTCGAACCGCCATCAATATTCTCTGTCAATGCTACCAATAAAATCGGATTGATAAAACTATTTTTGATGACAGCTGTTCCATGAACCCCAACAGCCCAAAGTAGATGGATCAACAACATGATGACGATGATCCCTAGCCAAGAACCCGTCAAATCTTTTACAAACTCAAACGGTTTCGATAATAATCCATGTAAATCAGTATGGAATATCGCTAAAATCGTATTGATAAATAACATTACAAACGCAATAAAAATAGCAGGAATCAATGAAGCAAAAGCTTTACTTACACCATCAGGTACGCCTTCTGGCATCCGAATCGTGATATTCTTTTTCACACACCAGCGATAAACTTGTGTCGCAATCACTGCTGTAATGATCCCGATAAAAATGCCAACACCACTAAAACGAGTAATCCAGCCGCCTAGTGCGATACCGTTATAAACAATCGATGTCTCACTTTTCGATTGAATCAACTGGGCACCACCATCGACGATGTCTGTTTGCACGATCGTCATTAAAAAGGCAAATAACCCTAAAATCGCCCCAACAAAACTACTCAGTCCGTCACTTTCTTCTTTTCGATAAATATCGGTTAGGTAATAAGCCGTCGCTAAACAGTAAAAAATGGCAATCGAACCAATCGACATGGTAGTCGCCACACTATAAATTGGCGCGAATTTCAAAATCGTACTTTCAAAAAAAGGCGCGAGTGGTGGAATGATCTGCGGCAAATTGTTGATGATCAGAAAGATCGAGCCGACGATCGTAAACGGCACTGTGATGATCCCAGCTTGCATAATCGCGCGAATAAAGCGCAAATTCGCAACTTTATTCAAAGGGGGCATGAGTTTTGTTTCTAAAAACGTAAATACTTTATTCATTTTTTTCTCCTTTCTTTAAGAGGGCAATTGATTCGTTTCGATCAATGTTTGGTACCAATAAAAGCTGTCTTTTTTATAGCGAGTGAGTTCTTTTTCATTCTGCTCGGTACGATCTACATAAATAAAGCCGTAACGTTTGCTGATACCTTCATGAACGCTGATCAAGTCAATCGCTGACCACGGGCTATAACCAATCAAGTCAACACCTGCTTCAACAGCCTGTAAACATTGGTCGATATGTTGATTTAAATAATTGATACGGTAACTGTCATGGATTTTCCCGTCATCTGTCAGCTCATCTTTAGCCCCTAAACCATTTTCAGTGATAATGATTGGTAAATGGTAACGGTCATACAGAGTTTGCAAAGTGGTTTTCAAACCATCAGGATCGATCGTCCAATTGAATTCATTTTTCTTCAAATAAGGATTGGTGAAGCCTTTATAAAAGCCCCACTCCATAATATCTTCGCTTTGCTGATCGCTGATGCCGTTTGCCATGCCGTCTTTTTCAGTTGGTTTTTCGACAGTGACGGTGGTGTAAAAATTCATAGCAACAAAATCAGGGAAGTTGTGCTCCATCAATTCCTGATCTTCAGCGGCGAATTCAATCGTGATACCGTTTCGGTTTAAATAGTCCTTAAAGACTGCGTTATAACGACCAAAGCAAGAAAAATCTAGATAGGCCCAATTACGAACACTATTAAAATAAAGGGCAGCCTGATTATCCATTGGTTTACTGGTTGCAGGATACACAAGAGAAATATTCGGAACTGGTCCGATTTGTCCGCCTTCGATCAATTCATGGCACCGTTTGAAGGCATATTTTTCAGCGATCATTAGATGATGAAATTGTTGGTATTTTTCTTGTAATGGAATTTCTTTGCCTAGGATTTTTTTATCTACCAAAAGCATGATGTTCGGCTCATTGATCGTCAGCCAGTGCGTTACTCGATCACCATAGGCTTCAAACAACGTTTCAGCATATCGTTTGAATGCATCCACGGTACTGCGGACACTCCAGCCACCTTCATCTTCTAATGCTTGGGGTAAATCAAAGTGATTCAAGGTGATGTAAGGCTGAATACCGTATTTTAGTAATTCCTCGATCACATCGCTATAATGTTGTAATCCTTTTTGATTGATCTCTCCTCGTCCAGCTGGGAAAATTCGTGTCCAAGCAATCGAAAAGCGAAAGATTTTGATGCCCATTTCAGCTAATAAACGAATATCTTCTTTGTAATGATGATAATGATCTACGGCTACTGTAAAATCAGCGATCTCATGATTATCTCTTGGACGTGTATCCTGAACGCTCAAGCCTTTGCCATCTGTTTGATAAGCTCCTTCTGTTTGGTGGGCCGAAATCGACGCGCCCCATAGGAAATTTTCTGGAAATGTATGTGTCATTGGTTTCTCCATTCTGTATTTTTTTAAAGCGTTTTCTTTGGCTTTAGATTAAGTGATTGTTCGAGTAAATTCAATACAATTCAAAGAACTGTTCATGAAAGTATTTTTATGAACAGTTTGAAACGGAAAGTATTTGCTCAAGAAAAAGCGAACCTATCTAGTATACCTTTTTTATTCAAATAACACTTTAACGGAGATTCCTTGTGCTTGATAGCTTGCCAAAAGTCTAGGTGAAATAGAGGAATCTGTATATAATGTATCAAATAAAAAGGTTCGATCAATCATGAATGAGCTGACAGTTTCTAAATTACTAGAAGGTGTGTACACGATTTTTAGTCCTTTGGTATGCTGAATCATCGTTCGATAAATAAAGGACTCGCTCAACGTTTTGGTGGTTACTTCGTGAGAATTAAAACCGGTAGCTTCAATGATACAAAGATCAGCTTCGACTTTGTTAAAAGTATAGGTAGCAAAATCACCAACAAGCGCATTTGTATTTTTCTCCAGCTCACCACCACTGATTGTAATCAAAGCTTTTTTTTCCGGATGATCGATAAAAAGAGCCGAAACGTCATTTGTTAAAATAGTGATTTCAAGAAAAGAGAATGCCTGAATAATAGCTGTTGAAAAAAGTCCAGCGCCAACAAAAATTTGTGCTTTATGAGGTAGGAAAGCGGAGAGTTCCTCAACAAAAACTGCAATAGGAAATACTTTTTTCTCTAGGAGTGGCTGCTGCGACAATGTTTGTTTTTCGATTAATCTTACACCACCGTAAAACCGTTCGATCATTTTTTTCTTTTCTAAAAATAATAGATCGCGTCTGATCGTCACGGCTGAAACATTAAAAAATTTGGCTAACTCACGAACTGTTAAATGTTCTTTTTGCTTTAATTGTTCTATCAAGTTTTCTCGTCTTCTAAACACATCACCTTGACTCGTTTTCATATTGATCCTCCTAAATTTGAAAGCATAACTGGCACAATAGATTTGAAGAAAAACGGAGTAATGAGCTGGCTCATTTAGCTAGGTTAAAACGTAGCTTTTTCTAAATTATTCATAGTATAGACAATTTTCGACCCAAATGACAACTTGTTTCACCGAGGATTTGATGATATATTTTGTTAAACAAACTAGCAGGAAGCAAGGAGGGCTAAATTTATGGGAGAATCTAACCAATTTCCTTTTCATCTATCGTTGATGAAAGTTAATGATGTTCCGCCGCAAATCAGTGACTATTTAACCCTTTTTCTTATGCTTAATGGTAGTATGACTGTGACAACTGCTGGAAAAGACTATAAGTTAAGTAGGGATGATGTACTAGTTATTAATCCACGTCAGCAATTTCAGATTCAGAGTTCAGAAAAGAACTTATTGTTATCGTTACGCATTTCTAGATCACCGATCACCTCTCAATTTAAAGAAAACTGGCTGCCGTATATTGAGTGTTCAACTTCACAGCAATCTAAGCTTGTCGGGACAAAAAAAATCCAACAGCTACGTGAAGCGCTTGTTCATCTGATGGCTGCTTATTTTAAGCAAAATGAAGAAAGTGAATTGGAAGTTTATCAGCATTTTTTTACAGTGCTAACACAATTGGTCAAGGGGTTTAAAAAAGAGGTTGTTCCAGCTCTTCAAGTAAAATCTGAAATAGCGGATGATCGTTTAGCTCAGTTGCTGGAGCTGATTCAAAAAAGCTATGATCAGCCCATTTCATTGGAAGCGCTAGCAGAATCAAGTGGTATGTCCTACTATCATTTGTCTCGCTCTTTTAAGAAACATGTAGGGGTTACTTTTACTGAGTACCTAAATCAAATTCGGTTGATGCATGCTGCTGAAGCGTTGATTTTAACTACGCAATCGGTTATCAGAGTTGCTTTGAACAGTGGTTTTTCTAATGCTAAAAATTTTCATCAAGTATTTAAAAAGCATTATGGATTAACTCCAGCAAATTATCGTAAAAAATATTCTTTAGCCAATGCTCAGGCAAAGCACTCAACAGAAATTACTGATTATCAAGAAATTACTGGTGCGGCAGCGTTACAGGAATTAGCAAAATATTTGGTAGAAAATGATATCGAAGATGAAAATGCGGCAATTGAACAGCATTTGCAATTAGTGTTACCTAAAGAGCTTCAGTCAGAGTTTCATAGTAGTAAAAAAATTATAAAAATTGGACCTGCTGGGGAAGGTTTAGCAAATGGTGTTCAACGAGAATTGTGTATTTTGCAAAAAGATTTGGGGTTTGACTTAGTTCAATTTGAAGGATTTTGTGAAGAAACGAATTTTGAAGATGATGTTTTACTGGTGTCAGAGTATATTTTAAATAATCAATGGTTTGATTTTTTAGTGAAAATCCAGTTGAAACCAATGATTCAGCTGTATTTGCCAGAAAATTTCACATCAAAAGAAGAAGTCCAACTATGGTGTGACAAGCAGCTCAAAATCATGCGGCATTTTTTGAATCGCTACGGTAGAGATGAAGTGAATCAGTGGTATATTCAATGGTCGTTGCCAAAAGTTAGTGGGTGTTGGAATGAAGACAATTGTTGGGGATATCGTTATTTTTACCGTAAATTGAAACAATTAGGCTCTAGTTCTAAGCTTGGGCTGATGTCATTACGTTCACTTGATGAAGAAGAATACGAGCAATATCAAGCGTTTATTGCAGAACAAGGGGCCCAACATTGTTTGCCTGATTTTATTAGTTTTCATGCAGATCCTTATGCGTCAACTTTAATCAAAGATGAGCATGCGTTGCGCTTCAAAGAGTATCAGCAAGAAATTTTGAACCGAGTGAAATCTGTTATCAATGCAAGCCAATCAGAAAATGATTCTATCTTTTCAAAGTGGGCGCCAGAATTATTTTTAACAGACTGGAATACTTTGGTTGGAGAAGGCAATACTTTTTCTGGAACATTTTTCCGTTCGGCATTGATTTTAGAATCAATTGTTGAACTGTCAAAAGAAGTGACGGGAATTGCTTATTGGTTGAATATTAAGGTAAAGGAACGACAAACTCATACTAGGGAAGACAGTAGTTTATCGGTTTTTCTTTATGAGGAATTACGTCGACCGCTCTTTTTTTCATTACGTTTTTTGAGTCATTTAAAAGGAGAGCTCGTTGCTCGTGGAGATGGTTATATTTTGACGCGAAATCAGGGGCAGTTCCAGCTATTGTTATACAATTCGAGTTATTTGGATCCGTTTGACTCAGTAGATACGCTTCAAGTACAATATCAAACAAAGAAAATGAAGATTCATTTAAGTGAGTTGCCTGTGGGAAACTACTTGATTCGGGAATACGTCTTGGATAAAGATCATGGCGGTATTTACAATGATTGGATTCGAGTTGGCGGACAGGCGGAGTTAGATCATGAATTACAGAAGTATTTAGAGCAGAAGATTGTACCCCGGTTTGAATTGAAAAAAGAGCAGATTGATTCCTTTGGTTATGAGCTTGAAACAATATTGACGTTGAATGCTTGCCAGTTGTATTTATTTCAGCCTTTGTATTGAAAAGGGGAGTTTTGGTTGTAGTATGGATAAAGTCATTAGGAGGAGATTGACATGGAAATAATGGATAAAATTTCAGATTTTTTTGAGGATCGACGGAGAGCAAAATACAAGCGGACTAGAGAGAAAAACGACAGGTTGCGAGCAAAGGGGAAAACACCCGTTAAAAAAGGGTGGGGAACAATGGTGAATACTGGAACTGGTGGAATTAATCGAGATCCTAGTACGAGGGTTTATGATGTCGCTCAACAGCAAAAAAATATTTCTGAAGAACAAGAAATCAAGGAACGTCGTTCAGGTGAGGTTAAAAGAAAATAAAGTAGATAGAAAAGCAAAAAAAGGTATTCTTTTTTTGCTTTTTCTTTTTATCTATCTCCATATTCAAAATATTAAGACTATATCAAGCAATTAACGTAATTTTTATTTGTGAATTATTGTATATAATAAATTTATAGAAAACGTTTTCTTATATTGAAATGATGGAGGAAAAAAATGGAGACACAAGTTGAAAAAACAGTAGCAAACAAAAGCAGTGCAGGGTTGATTTTCGCTTTAATGGCTGGTTACTCGATGATTTATATGGATAAAAGTATGATTTCTACCGCTGTTCTACCGCTGGCGAAAGAGTTTAATCTTGATGCGGGGCAGACGGGGATGATTATGTCATTCTTTTTCCTAGGATATTCATTGATGCAAATTCCTGGAGGTTGGTTAGCAGATAAAATCGGAGCAAAAAAAGTCTTAATGTTGTCACTAGCAATTATTTCAATTTTCTCATTCGCATTTGGGGCAGTTAGTAGTTTAATGTTATTTATGGTCATCCGCTTTTTTGCAGGTCTTGGTCATGGAGGATATCCGCCAAGTTGTTCAAAATCCATTGCTGATAATTTTCCGCAAGAACGTAGAACCTTTATTCAATCATTGATTTTATCCACATCAGGTATCGGTGGAATTTTAGCCTTTACGTTAGGAACGAATTTAATCAATGCGAATTGGCGTTATGGTTATTTGGCATTAGGAACAATGTTTGCGATGGCGTTGGTTCTTGTTGCTGTATTTGTACCTAGTCAAGCGACGAGTGCAAAAACTAGCTCAGTGAATAAGCCAGCCATTAAATTTAGTCAAGTGATCACAAATCGCAATGTATTAGTCTTGTTTGTCGCGATGTTGCTATTGAACTTTTTACTTTATGGAAACATGTCTTGGTTGCCAAGTTTCTTAGCACAAAAATTTGCCATTGATATTAAAACAATTGGGTATTTATTAGCAGTCAATGCAGTTTTCCAAACAGTAGCAACAATGTTTGCAGGGGCACTATTATCAAAACTATTTTTAGGGAAAGAGCGCATGTTTATCCTTAGTGCAACAGTTTTAGCCGCAATTTTAGTTGCCGCTTTTGTGGCATCGAATAACCTAGTTCTATCAATGATTTGTTTGATTGCAGTGAGTATGGTTTCAGTTAGTGCCTTTACAGCGATCTTCACTTGGCCGCATAAAATCATGGACCCATCAATCATTGGTTCTTCCATCGGAATCATCAATACTGGCGGTACTTTAGGTGGTTTCTTAGCACCCATGATTCTAGGACAATTGATCAAAGCTGCTGGTGGTTCATTTACTCTAGCATTTGGCTTCATGGCAGTAGCTAGTTTACTTTGCGGACTTTGTGTATTAGGAGTGAAAAAAGAAGCGTAATGTCAGACAAAAAATTTAAATATAAAAGCGCCTTTGATATCATCGGTCCAATCATGGTCGGTCCTTCCAGCTCTCATACAGCTGGAGCGGTCAGGATCGGTAATATGGCAAAAGAATTATATAAACATATGCCCAAAAAGTTGATCGTGACATTTTTCGGTTCTTTTGCGGAAACGTATAAAGGACACGGAACGGCAGTTGCGATCGTTGCAGGGGTTTTAGGTTTTGAAACACATGATGAACGAATTCCAGAAGCTATTAAAATTGCTGAGAAACAAGGAGTTTTTATCGAATTTTTAGTTAGTCCAAAAGCAACAGAACATGCTAATACGGTGAATTTAGAGTTGATAGACGAACAAGAAATGCTGAATTTAACAGCTATTTCGATTGGCGGAGGCAGTATCCAGTTGACTGAGATCAATCATCATTCTACCTTGTTGAATCAAGATCAAGGCAACGGCTTAGTTTTTACCACAGATCAGTCAAGCGTAGCGATTTCACGTATTGAAGATGCATTGGAAAGTCCTGCTTTTGTGGAAGTTCAGCAATTAAATCAAGAGACAGTTTTCTTTGTGGAAACGCTCAGTGATATTAGTCAAAAGTTAATAGCAAAAATCAGAGAAATACCGGGAATAACAGCAGTCTTGCCAACGACCAGCTAAATTAGAGGACGTGAATTTTTTGTTTGAATCAATAGAAGAACTTGTGCACAGAGCACAAGAGCAGCAGTGTAAAATATCCGAAATCATGATCGCTCAGGAAATTGAGACTTCTGGACGTACTAGAACAGACATCATGAATCAAATGACCTTAAATTTAGAAACAATGGAAGCAGCGGCAGCTAAAGGTATTCAAGGTGTTCGCTCGCACTCAGGTTTAACTGGATATGATGCGAAAAAACTGCAAGCATATCTAGATAAAAAAACCGTCTTAACGGATGATACCTTCGTCAAAGCTTTATGTTACGCAGTAGCGACCAATGAAGTGAATGCGGCGATGGGCATGATTTGTGCTACACCAACAGCAGGATCAGCGGGTGTTGTTCCAGGCGTTTTGTTAGCGTTTAGTGAAAAATTTGGTTCAACGCGTGAAGATATGCTGCACTTTTTATTTACAGCCGCGGCTTTTGGGTTTGTAACAGCGAATAATGCTATGATTTCTGGTGCAGAAGGCGGCTGTCAGGCTGAAATCGGTTCGGCATCTGGCATGGCAGCAGCAGCTTTAGTGGAAATGGCAGGAGGCACGCCAGAACAAGCGAGTCATGCCTTTGCGATTGCTTTAAATAACTTGATCGGTTTGGCTTGTGATCCAGTGGCAGGCTTAGTAGAGATCCCTTGTATCAAACGCAATGCGGGTGGAACGTCAAATGCAATCAGTGCAGCAGAAATGGCTTTAGCAGGAATCCAAAGTGAAATTCCCGCAGATGAAGTGGTAGAAACAATGTATCGTGTCGGTCGAAGTATGCCAGCTGATATTCGTGAAACGGGTATTGGTGGATTAGCTGGAACAAAAACAGGAAAACGAATTGCCAAAGAATTATTCGGGATTGATCGCTAATTAAGAACGTGTATGATTTAAACTAGATAGAAAACGGATGACAGAAAAGAAAGGAAGAACTAAGAATGGATGCAAAACAACAAATTTCAGAATTAATTGACGCAAAAAAAGACCAATTTATCGCCGCAGCAGATCAAATTTGGGGTACACCAGAAACAAGATTTGCAACAAGTGAATCGGTTAAACCATTTCTTGAAATTTTAGAAAAAGAAGGTTTCTCCATTGAAAAGGGTGTTGCCAATATGGAACATTCTTTTGTTGCGACATACGGTAGTGGAAATCCAGTTATCGGAATTTTAGCTGAGTATGATGCTTTAGGAAACTTAAGCCAAGTGGCTGATTTAGGTGAACAAAAAGCAGAACATGAAGGCGGCAATGGACATGGCTGTGGACATAATCTATTAGGGACGGGTGCTTTAGCAGGTGCTATTGGTGTAAAAGATTTAATGGAAAAAGATGGTTTGTCAGGTACAATCAAGTTATTTGGTTGTCCAGCAGAAGAAAGTGGCTATGGGAAAGCATTTATGGTAAGAGATGGCGTGTTTGACTGTCTTGATGTGGCACTTTCATGGCATCCAATGGATACAAGTATGGCCTGGGGCTTGAGCAGTTTAGCAGTTTACCAAATTTATTATAACTTTAAAGGCGTTTCAGCTCATGCAGCCGCCGCTCCAGAACAAGGTCGTAGTGCCCTTGATGCAGCAGAATTAATGAATATTGGGGTACAATTTTTACGTGAGCATATCATTGATGAAGGTCGTGTTCATTATGCCTTTATGGATGCTGGCGGCGAATCTGCCAATGTGGTTCAGCCAACCTCTAGCTTATATTACTTTATCCGCGCACCAAAACTAGAACAAGCAGAAGAAATCTACAAGCGCGTCAATAAAATTGCAGAAGGTGCGGCCTTGATGACTGAAACAGAGCTGGAAATCGTTTTTGATTCTGCCTGTGCCAATTATCTACCAAACCAAGCGATGACAACGGCAATGTATGAAAACTTAAAAGAATTCGGTAACTTGAATTTAACAAAAGAGGATCAAGAATATAGCCAAAGATACTATGATAGCTTAAATGAGGTAACGAAAGAAAGTTTAGTTGCCAGAGCGAGACAAAGCAACCCAACGGCTAGTGAAGAAGAGATTCAACGACTTGGAACAATGCCAGTCTTAGATCAAATCAGTCCATTATTCTTCTCAAGTGCTACTTCTGGTTCAACGGATGTTGGTGATGTTAGCTGGGTTTGTCCGACAGCCCAAGTCTTGGTTGGCTGTGAACCACAAGGAACTCCGCCACATTCATGGCAATGGGTGGCGAATGGTAAATCATCAGTAGCGCATAAGGGATTGTTAGCAGCTGGAAAAACAATTGCAACGACCGCTTATGATTTATTGACGAATCCAGAACTAGTAGCACAAGCGAAAGCAGAACATCAAGTAACAGTTGGTGGTAAAAAGTATCAATCTGCTATTCCGGCTGATGTAATGCCTAAATAAGAAAAAGAAAGTGACATCGTATCGTTGTAGTCATGACTAGCTATCAAAAGAACCTTTACCAAATCGATAAAAATAAAATAGAGCAGGACAAAAAAGTGATACTTGTTTTTTGCCCTGCTCTATTTTCCTATATGAAATTTCCCAAGTTGATTTATCTCAAAACATAGTATACCCTAACTATAACAAAGCAAGAACAGGAGCGATCATATGGCTATGATGGAACGTCCAGATGAACGAAAAGCATTGGAAATTCTTCAAAAAGCAGAACCGGAAAAATACCAATCCGCGATTCTTTTAGATAAACCAGATATTCAAAATCCAAAACAAAATATCGGTGTAGAAGTAACACAATCATTAAAAGAAAGTGTGCTGAAAGCTTTGCAGTTGGATGCGATCAATGTACATAACGATGAGCAAATCCTTGAAATTATCAAGGAAAAATACGGAAATGAGGTTCTTAGAATCAATCTACCGTTACCCGATAACTCGAAGAAAGAGGTCGCCATTTCAATTGCTAACTGGCATTCACTCTTTAATTTGATTGAAGCGTATGATAATAAAGCCGAAAAACTCCAAAGTGGGAATTATAAAATATACAAAGAAAATAATTTGTTCATCTTTGTCTTTGGTGAGGGTGAAAAAAGCATTGAGCAATTAGCCAAACACATTTACAGAAAAAGAACGAAACAGCAATATGATTTTATCTATGTCTATAGTCAGCCCAATTTATATAAGATTGATCGCCAAATGAAGATAGTAGTGAAAAGAGTTCCCATATAGGAACTCTTTTTTTATTAACTTAAAAAAACTTATATTTTATTTAGGAAAACTTATTATTATGCAAAAATAGATATATTTGCTATACTCAGAATAAATCAGGAGGTAACGTATGAATCAAAAAGAACGAATCGCAAAAATTTTAGAGTTACTACAAGAAAAAGAAAAACTAGAAGCTACTGAATTAGCGGACTATTTCCAAATCTCTAAAGACAGCATTCGCCGCGATATTTTATTGATCGTCAACGAAGGGTTGGCTGAAAGATATCGTGGAGGTATCACGCTACCAATCATCAAGACAAAAATCGAAGATTATTCCAATCGTTTAGTTGTGAACAGCCAAGAAAAAATCCAAATCGCTCGTAAAGCAGTAGAAAAAATCAGTGCTGACCAGACAATCTGGCTAGATGTTTCAACTACCGTTCAATTTATTGCCAAAGAACTTACCCAAGAAAATGTCCTGATCGTCACCAATTCCATCGATAATGCCATATCAGCGACAGAAGTGAATAAGCAACAAGAAGTCTTTCTTTTAGGAGGCTACTTTAATCCTAGCTCTCATTTGCTTCATGGTACATCGGTGATGACTCAGTTAACGAATTTTTACTTTGACATTGCTTTTATCGGAGCGTCCGGTATCAACGAGGCAGGCTTATTTTACTCCGAATTAGAAGATATCGAATTAAAACAAACAATCATTAAAAATACCAAAAAAACTTGCGTTGTAATCGACAACTCTAAAGTCAGAAATACAACAAACTTTAAACTAGATTTCTCAGAGATCGATTTATTGATCACAGATAAGCCATTGCCAGAAACAATCACTGCTCAATTACAAAAAGACGAAGTAACAATCATACTTGTAGAAGGTGGAGAAAAATGAAAACACTCATTCAAAACGTAACCATAAGTAATGAAACAGGATTAGAATTAGTTGATATTTTAATCGAAAATGAAACCATTTTAGCAATCGAAGCAGCAGAAAATAAGACATTTTCCAATACAGCAGTTGATCAAAGCTTAGATGGTCAAAGTCAATTGCTGATTCCCGGAATGATCGATGTTCATATTCACGGTGCCAATAATTTTGACATGATGGATGGGACTACAAAAAGCATTCAAGAAGTATCGAAAAAATGTTTAGAAACTGGCTGTACGGGATTTTTAGTCACATCTGTTACATCTTCTTTAGGCGCATTATTGACGATGATCGACCGGACTAAAGAAGTTATCGGACAGGAAGAGGGGGCAAAAATTTTAGGTATACATCTAGAAGGTCCCTATTTAAACGTAAAAAGAAAAGGTATGCAAGATCCAACTTATTTAAGAAACCCAGATTTAAAAGAAATGGCTACGATTTTTGATCAAGCAGGTGATTTGATCAAAATGGTTACGGTAGCACCAGAATTGCCAGGCTGTTTAGAATTGATCACCTATTTAAAAGAAAAAAATGTTGTCGTTGCAATTGCGCATTCTGATGCAACATATGAAGAAGCTCAGATTGCTTTTCAGCATGGCGCAACACATATTACTCATTGCTTCAATGCCATGCCGCCAATCCATCACCGGGCACCAGGGTTAGTTACGGCAGCGCTTGAAAATGATGATGTTAGTGTTCAAGCAATCGTTGACGGTATTCATTTACATCCGGGAATCGTCCGTTTATTGCATAAAATAAAAGGGGCAGATGGAGTTATTTTGATTACAGATGCGTTGCAAGCTATGGGTGTGGGTGATGGCGCTTATGAATTTGGCGGTCACCAAGTCACGGTAGAAAATGGTGTTGCTCGCTTAAAAGACGGCACCTTGGCATCTAGCACAGTTACGATGAATGAAGCACTTAGACTGAGTGTAGAAATGGGCATTCCGCTTGATGATGCAATCAAAATGGGAGCAACCACTCCGGCTACTATTTTAGGAGAAAAGAAAATAGGAAAGATCGAAGTAGGATATGATGCTGACTTGATTCTTTTAGATAAAGAGTTTAGTGTGATAGAGAAAATTTTAAAAGGACATAGAAAATAAAAAGCAGAGGATGGGACAGAAGTGCTTTTTACTTTTGTCCCACACACTAGTCTTCATTTTATTGGATAACAGACTTCCGTAATATATAATTCTTCTCGTTCTTTTGTAGCAGGACTAGAATGATAAATGGTAAAGATATCACCAGCAGGGACGTAGCCATTCAATCTAAGCCATTCACGCATATCCTCATGGACTTTAGGCATTGTCGAATAAGCACCACTAGTCACAACAGAAGCAATCAAGCCAGGAGAAAAAAATTTTGCTGTCGGATAAATCGTTTTGAGTTTTTCAGGAATTGTGATCATGACTTCAATATCAATAATTTCAGAAGAATCATTATGAAAGATAGCCATAGATCGACTGAGTGCTGGCAAATCTTCTGTTCTTATTCCAGCAAATAATTTCTGCCAAAGCTGTTCTTCTTGATAATAAGACGCTACTTTTTCTCGGTAAGTAAGCACGAACATATCATTCATGTTTTTTGTTTCTACAGGATGGTTGACTGCTGCGATTGTTGAAGTTGTCTTTTTTTCTTCTAACCAATCTAAATAAGCCAGTTGAAGTTTTTTTTCAGCTAATTCAGTTTCCAGTTTTTTGCGATGTGTGGTTAAATAATTAGTTTGTTCCACGGGATTATCTAAAAGCATGGCGATTTCTTTTAAGGGAATGCCAACATTTTTAAGTGAGAGAATTCTATTCGCCTGATTGATTTGTTCGGGTGTATAGTAGCGGTAGCCGTTATCTTTTTTCGTAATTTTTGGCTTTAATAAATTTAGCTTATCATAGTGTCGTAACATACGTGGACTGATATTCGTCAACTCGGAGAACTCGCTGATTTTAAACATGTTTCCTCCTTAAATAGATGGTCAGATTTCTATTTATAACTATACACTTGACTTTGACATTATGACAAGGTTTAAAATAAACAGAAGACAGAAATTATCGGACAGAAGGGAATGGCGTAATGCGTACATATGAGACGAAACAAGCATTGATTGACGAGATACAAAAAAGATATGAGAAATATGATGATGAGTTTGAACAAATACCCGAATCACTAAAAGATACAAGAAGCGAAGAAGTAGACAAAACACCTTCAGAAAATCTATCTTATCAGCTTGGATGGGTGAATTTGATTTTACAATGGGAGAAAGATGAGCAAGCTGGAAAAGTCGTCCAAACACCGACTCCAGAGTATAAATGGAATAATTTAGGTGGCTTGTATCAATCTTTTTATGAAAAATATGGAAAATTCAGCATCGCTGAGCAAAGAGAAATGCTAAGAGCATCTGTCGCTGAGGTATGTACTTGGTTAGCAACACTTTCAGATCAAGAGTTGTTTGAAGCGGGACAGAGAAATTACGCTACCACCAAAGCAATGTGGCCATTATATAAATGGGTCCATATCAATACGGTTGCACCATTCACAAACTTTAGAACCAAGATACGTAAATGGAAAAAAGTTATCTTGTAAATGCTAATTTGAACAGAAAAAGAATCACTCGTTCAGGCTGCCCTATTAAATTGGGAAACCTAGCGAGTGATTTTTTTTAAAATTTATTCAACTTTGCGTTTTCGTTTCTTTTTTTGTGCTAAGCGTTTTTTTTCTTTTAGTTTTAATTTTTGTTTTTTATTTGTTTTGTGCACATAGCGCCAGAATAATAAAATGAGCAGGATGATGATGATCTGAAGAGCAGTATTTAAGTAACAGCACCAGTTTGTCATTTTTTTCTCCTTTGCTTTTTTTTCTAGTGGAATTCGTTCACCTCTGACAAGGAGGCGGTGAGTGTTTATCATATAAGGTGTACAGGTCAGTAGTGTGATGTAGTCTTTTTCAGGCACTATTTTTAAATCTGTGATGTCTTCTGGTAAAACGGTTTTAATTTGATTTATCCTGTATTCATGAGTTTCACCGATAATATCAATGAAAAAAGTATCACCTTTTTTTAATTCGGGAAGATCTGAAAAAAGTTTTGAACTGGGAAGTCCTCGATGGCCAGTAAGAACACTATGTGTATTCTTACCACCGATGGGCAAAGATGTTCCTTCCAATACACCAATTCCTTTTTGCAGTTGTAAATCCGATGCACCGCTGTAAACAGGTAACTTAACATTTATTTCTGGGATTGTGATATATCCTAAAACATCGCCTAATTTATTTTCTAGTGCATCAATGACCTTATGTTTTTTGTCTTTTTTCTCAGGCTTCTTTTCATTCTTATTATCAAAAGGATCTTCACCGACAAGCTCACCGCCAGTTATCATATCTTTATTGTAGTTCATCATATCTGTTACTAACTTCATTTTTTCATCACGAGATTTTTGGTTAACTTCTTTTTGGTAGGTATCAATCACACGTGTATGATAAAAATTAGCATATAAATTACTTAGGATCGGATAGGAAAATAGAAGAAAACCGGCAAGGAAAATACTTCCCATAAGGATATTGATGCCAGTATTTTTCTTCCTTTTTTGCACCTGTATTTTCGTCATTTTCTCTCCTACCTTTAAGACAGTCTTTTTTTAAAGTATTAAATATAGACAGAAAAGCATGAGAAATGACTCCCCACGCTTTCTGTTTATCTTCGTTAACAATTATGCATGACTATATTTTTTTCTATAAAATAGGAATGCTACTCCCATTAAAATTAGGCCAAGAGCAAAAAATAGGATAGTTCCAATTGACCCAGTGATGGGAATCGTTGGTGCGTTTGTATTCAGAATAACTAGTTGAGCTTCATCTGAATAACTTTTCTTGTCGATCGTGAATTTCTTGTCTTCTGTCAAAAGATTGTAGCCGCTAGGTGCTTTTGTTTCTTCTAGTAAGTATGAGCCATAGCCTAATCCATAAGCTTCAAACTTACCCTCTTGATCAGAAGTTAGAACGGTTGCTTCTTTCTTTTCTTTTACCCAAGTAATTGTTTTATCATTATTTCTTTTTAGGTAAAGAGGTCCTTTATAGCCATTGTTTTCTTTAGCATTCGCATTTTTGTAGATAACAAATTCAGCATTTGCCAATGGTTTTTGTGAAGAATTGACTTTTAAGAACTTACGACCACCTGTTTCAACTGTTGGCGGTGTTGGTTGAGTTGTGGCAGCATCTACATAACCATTATTTACGGTTAAGATAGAATTGTTGGAAATAGGTGTACCTGGTATAGCAGTATGATTGATGACTGTATCAAATGTAATGGTAATCTGTTTTCCGTTAGCTAATTGACTAGTAGAGCCTGGGAAAAGTTCTTCAATAAAGATGATTGTAATGACACCATTTGCTTCAGTTACTTTGTAGTATGAAGGATTCAATTGAACGCCATCAAGTGTGATGATGATATTCCCAATATACGTTAAATGTGAGTCTAACGTATTGGTGATAACGTATTTAGTATATTCTTTGATGTTCTTTGGTACGTCTGTAGTGACTTTCCAAGTGACAGTTTTACCAATATCAGTACTTTCATCAGTCAATCGCTCGCCTGATAATGTTGGTTTTAGATAGTTTAGTAAATTAGTTGAAACAACTTTCGCTTCGTCCAAGGCACCGCTTTCATTATAGGCGTGATTTTCAGGTTTGATTGAGAAATCAACTTTACGACCATTTAGTAAGAAGTTATCAGGTGCATTTGTTTCAATAAAATAGTAATCTCCTACAACTAAATTGCCAACGATATCTGTAAAACCGTCGCCATGAGATACTAAATCAGCTTGAACTAAATTATCTGCTTGACCAGTAGCTCCTTTTTTATACAGAGAAAATGTTGCACCGATCAATGGTTGGTTATCTTCTGTTAACTTTTGTGTTTTTGCAGCGCCTAGCGTTACTGCATTTTTGGTATAGATGTGAACTTGATCATTCCAAGCTGAACCATCTGTGTTCATGATCGGTAGTGAAACAACAACGGGGGCAGCAATTTTTGTAGCTCCTAATTCAGAGGTTAATTCTACAACTAAATATTTATCTGCCGGCAATGTCTTTGTCTCAAAAATACCAGCAGCGTCGGTTTTGCCAGTTGTTTGCACAACATTTGGATTGTTTTTCACTGAATTGTAATAAGCGATTGCTTCAGCCTGGCTTGGGCTAGAGCTTAATTTGCTTTTTTTCAGTGAAACTACGGCAAATTCAACATCAGGAGAAGGCGCAGCTCCAGAAGGTAGTTCGGTTAATTGGGCTCCGTCTCCGGCAATCGTGGGCAAGTCCTGTGCGCCACCAAACTTTAACTTGTGAATAAACAATTTTCCTTCTGTGGGCTTTTCTGTAACGGCTTGGGCATGACTACTGAACAAAGAAAAACTAAGAGGCACCATTAAAACAAAAATCATAAGCAACGACCAAAAATTCCTTACACTTTTCTTTAACATTTGTAACATTCTCCTTCCCGTTCTTTCATATTATGAATTTTTTTAAATTCATATGGTTATATTATCATTTATATTTGTTTTTTGGAAATATAAAGTAATGTTTTTATTGTTTTAAGTCAAAAAGTGATGCTTTTTTGTTTTTTAATAAAATATAAATAAAATGTAAGGCGGATGAGTTTCAGGGAAGTGGGAATAGTGTATAGAAAAACACCCTGATATCCTTTAGAATGAAGGCGACGAAAACCAATCAAAAGGAGAAAATCAAGATGTCCTATATAAATCTTATCAACAATACTTACTCTTTGTTTTAGTTTTACTAGAATGAATGATTTAAATTTCTATCAATAGTATAATTGCTCGATGCATTTAATGAGTTGCTCTTATTTCTAAATTTGTTGTGTCATACAACACACGTGCATGATTTTCTTTGATCAGTTTCTTTTCCAATAGATTACCTGTTCTTTTATCGATACATTTTCTGAAAATTTGTCCATTACGGAAAACGTGTCCATTTTCTTTTGAAAAATATTCATTTTCAGCACGAATATGATAACTGTAAACTTGTTCATTGTCTGAGCGAAGTTCACCATTAAGATGGGTTTCGCTGACAGAAATAATCAGTTGATAGGTATTTTTCGTATTATTTTTAAAGCGATAGTCCAGGTAATTATAAACAATCGATGTCCCTGTCCCAAAAGGGATTTTACGCCCATAATCTGGGAAAAGATCTAAGCCGTCATGGTGGTGATGTTCAGTGATTTCTAATGGTGAATGAAGAATGATCCAATGAATCAAGTTAGTAAACTGGCAAAGACCTCCACCAAGTCCAGGGCGAACAGCATCGTTAAAAATCGTTACACCATCTTTATATCCTTTACTTGCAGAACATTTACCAACTAAATGCCAGAAAGAGAACGTTTCGTTCGGTTTGATCAAAATGTTTGATACTTTAGGTGCAGCCAGTTTTAAATTCGCTGCTTTATTTTCCTGTAATGTTAGATCCGTATTTCCTAATTTTCGGCGTATCAAAGAGGTATGCTTGTAAACGGATACAGCTAAAAGCTCATCCGTTTTAGTTTGAGCAAGCGGCTCCTGTTGAATAAAATCTCGCATTTTTCTCTGAAAAATATTCTTTTTTATAGAGATTTCATACGTTAGCGGTGATAATTCACTAAACAATTTCCTTTTCATTATTTCTAACCCCATTTCTTTTTGTAATGATATCGTAACATATTGGACTTGTTTTTGAAATGGAAATGAAATCTTTTGATATTTCTTAAGAATTGATTTTTCACTAATCTGCTTTTAAAACGAAAAGAGAGCAAGTCATTTTACGTAGACCTGCTCTCTTTTCATATATTTTCTAAATAGTTAGTAACTGTTCAATATCTAGTTCAGTCATTGAAGTAACCTGTAAATCTGCTCCAGCTAAGGTTTCTGTGGCCGAAATACCTACAGCATACATTCCAGCAGCTTTGATTCCTTCGATTCCGGCTTGTGCATCCTCGAAACCTATTGCATCGTTTGGCACAACGCCGATACATTCCGCTGCCTTTATGAAAATTTCTGGATCAGGCTTTCCTTTTTTCAGAGTTTCCGGATCAACGATATGACCGAAGAAATCAAGAACACCTAATTTCTCTAAAATCATTGGTGCATTTTTAGAAGCTGAAGCGATCGAACAAGGAATATTGTGTTCTTTTGCTTGGGCTAAAAAATCATGTACACCTGGCAATAAGTCTGTTTCAGAAAGGTCTGCCAGAAGTTTAACATATTCATCATTTTTCTTTTGAGCTAGAGCTTCTTTTTCTGCTAAAGTAAAGTCATTTTCTCGTTGTCCATAAGCTAAAATTTTATCCAAAGAATCCATACGGCTGATCCCTTTTAGCGTTTCATTGAATGCTTCATCGATTGTAATGCCCAGACTTTGTGCTAAATCTTTCCAAGCAATGTAATGGAACTTGGCTGTATCTGTAATGACGCCGTCTAAATCAAAAATAAATCCTTTTTTCATTGGGATACTCCTGTCTGTTTTTAGTAGGTAATAATCGTATTTTCGTCTGCTGTTAATTGATAAGATTGGTCTTTAACAATCACTGTTGTCTTTTTAGAAGGACAAATTTGCACTGAATTTTTTGAAACCGTTACAGAATAGTGAATCCCTTTATGGTCAAAATTAAACGTTATATCCGACCAGTTTTTAGGTAAGTTTGGTTTGATCGTTAGATAATTCTTTTTAATATCGATTCCAGCATAAGTGGTTAAGGTCACATAAATTGTTGCAGCCATCACACCTGTATGGATTCCTTCAGCGGTCGTTCCACCTTGAATATCTTGATAATCAGAATAGAGAGCTTCTTGATATAATTTCCAAGATAAATCATGGAAGGCAACTTCTTCTGCCAGTTGTGCATGGACGATTCTTGACAAAGTAGAACCGTGAGATGTTCTGTTTAAATAGTATAAAAGATTTTTTTCAAGATAATCTGTAGGTAAATCGTAGCCAAGCTCCTCTAAAATTTCATCGATTTTTTCTTTATTTAGATTATAAAATAGCATCAACGTATCGGCTTGTTTAGATACTTTATAGTCATCAGGAGACTGACCTTCGGCTTTCAAAATACGATCCATTCGATAAATGTTGCCATATTGTTCTTTTGCTTGTTCCCAATCGATTTCTTTTAAATCAAAATAGCCTTCATATTGAGCGATGATCCCATCTTCGTTGACTTCGATCGATAAATGTTTGCGGATGTCGTTCATTTTTTCAAGATTTTCTGCTGTGATTTCTGTTTTATTAAATAATTTTGCTTGTTCTTGCGTATTTAATAGTGAGAGGATAGTTTCTAACTCCTCAAATAGCCAGACCACCATTAAGTTGGTGTATGCATTGTTTTTTAAGCCGCTTTCGGTACTGTCAGGATAAGCTTCATGAAATTCATCAGGACCCATGACTTTATCGATATAATAGCGATTGGTCGTTTCATCAAAAGTCGCAGCACTGCGCCAGAAATTAGCGATTTCCAACAACATTTCAGCTCCATATTCTTTGATAAATAGATCATCGCCAGAATTATTCCAATACATCCAGATATTATAAGCGATCGCTAATGACACATGACGTTGCAGGATGCTGTGGTCTTCACCCCATTCGCCATTTAAAGGATTTAAGTGAAGCTTTTGTGTATCTTCACTCCCGTCAAGACCGGATTGCCAAGGGTACATCGCCCCTTCATAGCCACTTTCGCGCGCATTTTCTTTTGCTTTATCTAAACGATTGTATCGATACATTAGTAGCTGTTTTGCAGTTTCTGGAAAATGGAGGATATAAAATGGCAAGATAAAGATCTCATCCCAGAAAATATGACCGCGATAGGCTTCGCCGTGTAAACCACGAGCAGTTACAGAAACATCTAGCTCATTATTATTAAATGGAGAGGCAGACACTAATAGATGATAGGTATGAATACGTAATAATTTTTGCGACATCATATCACCTGTAAGTTGAATATCTGATTTTTTCCACAAGGATTCCCAAGCACGCTTACTTTCAGCAAATTCTAAGTCAAAAGAAGTTGCCGGTAAAGAAGGGTTTCCCCAACTTTGCTCAGCGATTGAGGCTGTGACTTGAATATGTTTTTCAAGTGTATAAAGGTTATTTTTCTCAGCACTAAAAGTTAGTGTTTGTTCAATTTTTTCTTTTTGAATGGTATTTTTTATAGCTGCTGGGTCAAAAAAGTCTCCAATCATCGTAGATATTTGCTGAACCTTTATTTTTGATTGAGTGGTCTCAATTTCAATCACAGTGTTGTTTTTTTCTGCAAGTAATTGTGTGATGTGGAAGTGTTTAGCTGTTAAATTGCGATAGCGTTCTACATTAAAATTGTAAACAGAGCCATCAGTTGTTGCTTTGACTGTGATTTCTTTAGAAAAATTCAAGGGTTGGATCGAATACTTGATGCTATAATTATTCATTTTTGCCATGTTAACAATTTTATGCGCGGTTATTTTTAATTGATGTCGATATGAGTCTTCAATAATCATGTGAGACGTGAACAAGCCTGTTTTTAAATCTAGATTTCGGTGTAAATAGTGCAAAATAGAATTTTTTAGATTCAACCATTCATCTGTTCCAGACACTTTAATGTGAATGGATTGGTTGTTTGGTGAGTTAACAAAATCCTCATTTTCAACGATTTGACCAGCGATTTCGGAGGATTCTTCATTATAGAGTCCTGCGATATAGGTTGCAGGATAATGGTCGTTCGAAAGGGTCATTTCCGGAGTTGTACCGCGTAGCCCCATAAAGCCATTCCCAATCGTTAATAAAGATTCGACAGAATATTCTTCTTTTCCAGGTGTATAACCAAAATAGTCAAGATTCCAAGCTAAATAATCAGCTTTTTCCTTGAGAACTGTGATCAAATCAGTTTCTTGACTCTGTTCAGAAGCTAGCAAAATCGGAATGTTCAATAGCTCTGAGAACTGTTTGGTAAAATTTTCAAGGCTCTCATTTAAAAGGGAGACTTGCTTGTTTACAAGATAGAATTCAGGCGTAATCGTGTTAAAAATAGCTCCTTCTACAGTGGGATACAGTTCTTTGATTTGTGTCGTTAAAATTTGTGCTGTTTTTGGAAATTCAAAATCAGAAAAGGGAAGTATTTGTTCTGATAGTAGAGTTTGTTGTTCTTTTTCTTGAATATGTAGGCAGTTTGGCTCAAGTGTAAATAATAAAACGGTCATGGGAATGCTCCTATCTAAAATTTATTTAAACTTGTATAGACATGTTTGCGTTTTCGTTTACATTATAGTATGAATAGCTTGTAAATACAAGTGGAGAGTCCAAAAAGAATTAGGCTGGTTTAAGTGCATACTTGTTGAGAATGCTATTTTTTTAAGTGAGAATATGCTATCATTTTCTTTGAGTATCCTAAGGTGGAGGGGTGGACATGAACAAGTTTCATGATATATTTTTAGAGTTGGAAAAAGGGATTTTAGACGGAACCTATCAACCTGGAACATTACTTCCGAGCGAAAATCAATTGGTTGATCAATATTCTGTTTCAAGAGAAACGATTCGCAAGGCCTTGAATTTACTGATCAATGCAGGTTATATTCAAAAGAAACAAGGCAAAGGCTCAATTGTTTTGAATGTTCGTAAGTTTGATTTGCCGATTTCTGGCGTGATTAGCTACAAAGAATTACAAAGTGCACAACAAATTCATAGTGTAACTAAGGTTGTGGAATTACAAGAAGAGCAGGTTGGTGACTCTTTAGCACGTTTGACTGGTTGGAGAAAAGGTGCTGCAGTTTGGCGATTAGTTCGACAAAGAGAAATCGATGGAGAAGTAGTTATTGTTGATATTGATTATTTGCTAAAGGAAATCATTGAAGTATTGCCTGAAGAACGAGCAGCTGATTCGATTTATGATTATTTTGAAAACGATTTAGGTTTAGCAATCAGCTACGCTCAAAAAGAAATTACAGTAGAAGCTGCGACAAAAGAGGATCAGGAATTAATGGCTATTCAAGAAGATACTCATGTTGTTGTTGTGCGCAGTGTGGTAAGTTTAGAAGATACACGTTGTTTTGAATACACAGAATCCAGACATAGATTAGATAAATTTAAATTTGTTGATTTTGCTAGACGAAGAAAAACGTAAGCAAAAAAGTAATTGTTTCTAGGAGATGAAAAACGTGTATATAGGGATGATCTATTTTATTGTTATTATTTTAGCTAATACAGTTGGCGCAATTTCAGGAATGGGTGGCGGTGTGATTATCAAGCCAATCTTAGATACGTTACATTTTCACCCTTTGGCGGCTATTTCGTTTTATTCTAGTGTAGCAGTTTTTACGATGTCGATTGTTTCTACGTTGAGACAGCTGAAAAACGGTCTGAAACTGCAGCTTCCGATTGCTGTATTTGTTTCTTTAGGCTCTGTTCTAGGTGGGATTAGTGGAAACACAGTGTTTGAGTCATTATTACAAGTATTTGCTAATGAAAAATATGTTCAGGTGATTCAAATTATACTAACGATCATTACTCTGTTGTTTGCATATTTCTACACAAAAATTGGCAATGAACGATCTTTGAATCTTTCTCACCCGATTTGGTATGTAATTGCCGGTATATTTTTAGGATTTATTTCTACTTTATTGGGAATCGGCGGCGGTCCAATCAATGTGGCACTGTTGATGTTATGTTTTGGTATTCCAATCAAAGAAGCTACAGTTTATTCGATTATTACAATTTTTTTTTCGCAGGCGGCGAAATTAGGTACAATTGCTCAAACATCAGGGTTTGACCGATTTGATTTAACTATTTTATTATATGTGATTCCGGCTGCAGTTATCGGCGGTTTTGTAGGGGCTTTGATCAGCGGTAAAATTTCTTCTGAACGAGTGACTCAAGTTTATCAGTTGGTGATTCTTTTAGTGTTATTACTTAATTTGTGGAATGGTGTTCAATTATTTATGTAAGCATTTAGTTACCTAAATGTTAGCCCCAAAAAACACATGTTAATGAGTTTTTCATTATGCTATAGTAGTGCTTACCAGTTTAGAATAAAAGGAGAAGAACAATGGGAAAAAGTTGTTCATGTTGGGTTTTTGGTTATGGTAAGTATGTTATTTGTTGGATGTGCTTCGAGTACGGCAGAGGAAATTGAAATCAATGAGGATAAGGTTCCTTCTATAGATTCTAAGGAATCGTCAGAAGGAACAATGATTCAGCTTGTCAAAGAGTCTGTATCTAGCGGGGACATTTTGTTGATTGATTTTGTGTATCCAGCAATGGCTAGTGAGAGTGTTAAAATTAGATATCGGTCTGGTCTAGGAACGTTAAAAATGACTGAATAAGAAAAAAGTGGTTCTTGTTACTATTTTAATTGTGGAGGTTAGCAGAATGGATTATCATGTTAAAGAATTTGCGAAACTAACGACGAAAGAATTTTTTGAAATTGTCAAATTGCGTATTGCTGTATTTGTTGTTGAGCAAAACTGTCCGTATCAAGAAGTCGATGAAGCTGATGAACAGGCATTGCACACTTGGCTTCAAGACGATTCGGAAATAATGGGTTATACACGAATCATCGATAAAGGAGATACGGTGACTTTTGGCAGAGTAATCGTCAATCCTGATTACCGTGGGAAAAAATTAGGCAACAAACTTGTAGAAGAAACATTGAAAGTCATAGAAGCTTACTATCCAAATCGACCAATTATTATTGGGGCGCAAGCTCACTTGACAAATTTTTACGGAGCTTTTGGGTTTGAAGCAATTTCGGAAGAGTATTTGGAAGATGATATTCCTCATATTGATATGAGAAAAAATTAAATGAGGTTGAAGTAAAAAGCACCTAGTATAATGCAGTAGGTACTTTTTTACTATTGCTTATTTGAATGTTAAGGTGCTGAGATATGACTCGAAGAGTTGTGTCTCAGCACCTTTTTGGATTAGGGATAGAGCTTAAAAATGAGGATTATTGAACCCAGTTACATAATATAAAAACAAATATACTAGCCAAAGTACACCTAATAATAAAATAATACGAGCGAACCAATTTGTTTTTATGTTCAATTGCCAGCCAACAACTATAAAGGCGAGACCTATAACGCAATTTATAACAAATGTTCCTAGATGAGGTTGGATTAATTGTATAAAAATCCCCAAAAAGATAAGTGTGGAAATTGGTAAGCTAATTTTAGTCAAGTTTTTTTTCATGTGAATTTATCTCCTTTAGTATAAAGTATACAGGAAGTATTAGAGTAATGTATACGTTTTAAGGAAATAGTACTGCAAATAAAAAACTTTCCTAACAAACATAAGCATACCTATGTTTGTTAGGAAAGTTAAGTTATGGATATAAGGGTAGTCGATAATTATTTTTTGATATTTTCAGAGTTATTTTTTGTAACATTATTTAGCGTTGCAGCATTTTGTGCTGCCAACAAATCACGAATTTGCTCTAATAGCTCATCCGTTGCAGGTGCAACAACTTCTTCATCTTCTTCTGGTTGTGGTTTTTTCTTCATTTTATTAACAGCTTTTACGATCAGGAATAAAACAAAGGCGGTAATTAAAAAGGTAATAAGGGCACTGATCACGTCGCCGATGTTGAACGCTACGCCTTTTACATGAAAAACAAGCGCTCCGAGTGCATCGTCCGCACTTTTTTCTCCAGTAGTCAAGACGAATACTAAACTAACCAAGGGTGTAATTAATCCGTTAACGATTTGCGTGACAATAGCAGTAAAAGCAGATCCAATAACGACCCCAACGGCTAAGTCAAGGACATTTCCACGCATAATAAATTCTTTAAATTCTTTAATCATAGGTTTAACCTCTCTTTCTCAAATCTAGTATACAGAAAAAATGAAAAAAATTGAAATGAAAGACTCTTACATCAAGGAAAGACAGTTGAGCTGTGCTATAATTAGATGGATGTAGAAAATCTTAAAAAAACATTTAAAAATGGCCGGATGATTGTATTTTATATCAGGCTTTATTATGATGAAGAGCAAAGAGGAGCTGACAATATGCCGATCACATTAGCACAAGGAGTCAACTTACATGTTGTTCCAACAGAAAAATATAAAACGGTGCGTATTTTGGTTCGTTTTAATACGCGATTAAATAAAGAAACGATCACAAAGCGGACACTTTTGTCTAGCTTGCTGGAAACAAACAGCTTGAATTATCCCGACCAAGTGAAGCTTAGCGAAAAGCTAGCAGAATTGTACGGTGCGAGTTTTGGGATCAATGTAAACAAAAAAGGAAACGTACATTGGTTGAACCTTTCAATGAATTTGGTCAATGACAAATATTTAGAAAATAGCCATGTTTTAGCGGATGCCGCTGATTTTGTGAAAGAAATTTTATTTTCCCCCAATGTGATTGAGGGTCGATTCGAAGCGGAGACTTTCCAACGTGAAAAAGAAAATCTAAAAGCCTATTACGAAAGTATTTCAGAAGATAAGCAAGTCTATTCTTCTTTGGCTTTACAAAATTTATATTTCAGCCAATCTGAAGACCAAAAAATTCCAAGTTTCGGTACTATCGATGATTTAGAAAAAGAAACTGCTGAAAGCATTGCCGCATATCATCAACAAATGATCAAAGAAGACCAAGTAGATATTTTTGTTCTTGGTGATGTGGACGAAGCGCAAGTGACAGAACTATTCAGTAAATTGCCATTTGAAGACCGGGCATCTGGAATCGCAGATATTTTTTATACACAGCCATCACGAAATGTCATCGAAGAACGTTCAGAACAAGAAACGTTGGCGCAGTCTAAATTAAACTTAGGCTATCATACCGATGTCTATTATGGGGATGAAAACTATTTTGCATTACAGATTTTCAACGGTGTATTTGGTGGATTTCCTCATTCTAAATTGTTTATGAATGTCCGTGAGAAGGAAAATTTAGCGTATTACGCATCAAGTAGTATCGATACTTTTCGAGGATTTTTAAGTGTCCAAACAGGAATCGACGGCAAAAATCGTAACCAAGTTCTACACTTGATTTCTGTAGAATTAGAAAATATTCGCCAAGGAAATGTGACTGACTTGGAGATCGAACAAACGAAAGCAATGCTGAAAAATCAATATTTGCTTTCTTTAGATAATGCGGGAGCTGTTTTGGAGAATGAATATTTGAATGATTTGATTCCGCACCTTCGTTTAAAAGATGACGAATGGATCCGTCGAATGGAAGCTGTCACATTAGCTGATGTTCAGCGAGTTGCCAAACGAGTGCAATTACAAGCCATTTTCTTTTTGGAAGGAGAAAAAGCCGATGCATAAAAAAGAATATCCACAAATTAATGAAGTCTTGTATACAGAAGTTTTAGAAAATGGCTTGACTGTTTATTTATTGCCCAAAGAGGAATACAACAAAACGTATGGCTTGTTCACAACAAATTATGGTTCGATCGACAATGAATTTGTACCGATAGGTGAAAAAGATTTTGTGAAAGTACCAGATGGGATCGCCCATTTTTTAGAACATAAAATGTTTGAAAAAGAAGATGGGGATGTTTTCCAACAATTCGGACGCCAAGGTGCTTCAGCCAATGCATTTACAAGTTTTACCAAAACAAGTTACTTATTTTCAACAACAGATCAAGTAGAAAAAAATTTAGAAACCTTGATAAATTTTGTTCAAGAACCTTACTTTACCAAAGAAACCGTAGATAAAGAAAAGGGAATCATCGGACAAGAGATTCAAATGTATTTAGATGATTCTAATTGGCGTTTATTTTTCGGTACGTTGGGCAACCTATATCCGAAACATCCATTGCATATTGATATTGCAGGAACTGTAGAAAGTATTGGTGAAATTACTGCAGAAGATTTATATACTTGTTACAATACCTTTTATCACCCGAGCAACATGACTTTATTTGTTGTGGGCAAGATGGATCCAGAAGCCATGATGACCTTTATTCGTAAGAATCAATCTGCCAAAACATTTACACAAGCAGCACCGATCAAACGCCATTTTCCTAAAGAAACAGCTGCAGATATTATTAAAGAAAGCTCGCTAGAAATGGCTATTAGTCGTTCTAAAGTCATTGTTGGGCTAAAAGGCTTGGATGACGTTCCAACAGATGGAAAAGAATTGCTTAAATATAAAACAACGGCTAATTTATTGTTTCAATTACTATTTGGCAATACGTCACAAAACTATTTGAATTTATACAACGAAGGTTTATTAGATGATAGTTTCGGTTATGAGTTTAATTTGGATCGTAGCTTTCATTTTGCTGATTTTGGCGGAGATAGTGATCGACCAGAAGAATTAGCTGAACGGATCGAAGAGATCTTACTAACTGCCGATGATAGTTCAGAAGTGACAGAAGAAAACTTGTCATTACTAAAGAAAAAAATGATTGGGAAATATTTCCAATCTTTAAATTCATTAGAATATATCGCAAATCAATTTTCACAATCGCTTTATGGTGAAACAACCTTGTTTGATACGCCAGAGGTGATTGAAAGTGTTCAATTATCCGATGTGAAAAATTTGGCACAAGTATTTATCAATAAGGCTGGCTTAAGCCGCTTTTATATGTATCCTAAAAAATAGAGCGCATTCGGTTTTTATCAATAGCGGAATGCTTGCTCGAACATCTATTATCGGAATCAAAAAAAGTCCGATATTTGGTTAAAAACTTTCAAAAATGTTATCCTCATTGTGAAATTTTTATGTTATGCTTAGGTAAGTTAGGTAAAATAAATCTTCCAGTATTTTGACGAGTTCGCTAACAGAAGATGTACAGTTTTTACTTAAATGTTTTACATAAACTAGTAATGAAGATAACGCATTTATACAAAAAAGAGAGACACTTTTATGATAATAGCAGCTTGATTCAATCAAGCTAAACTGATAAATTAGAAAGACTGGAGAAGATGGACGAGTGGCCAGCGTAAATATAGGAAAAAAATTAAGAGATGCACGACTGCAGCGAAATATGTCATTAGACGAACTGCAGCAAATTACGAAAACACAAAAGCGCTATTTGATAGCCATCGAGGAAAACGATTTTGATTCTATGCCAGGCACCTTTTATGTGCGTGCTTTTATTCGTCAATATGCAAGTGCAGTAGGACTAGATGGCAATGAGTTAGTAGAGATTTATGATGGAATAGAAGAGCCGGAAGACATCGAATCAGCAATCCAATATCAAACTTTAGATGAGTCAAGGACACAAATGTATGACGAAAATAACCAAACTAAACAGTTTATGCGAAGTTTGCCTGCGATTATTTTCTCTTTGATCGGATTAGCGATCGCAATTGTTGTTTTTTATATTACATGGCAAGATCGGCAGACGAGTCCAATGATTCAACCGCCAGCTTCTGAAATCATTAGAGAATCTGAGTCCACCCAAAGTTCTGTCTCAAGTGAAGCGCCTGTCTCAAGTAGCACGGAGTCTTCAAGTTCAACTTCTTCATCTGAACCTAAAGCACCAACAGAAGTGAATTTTGTTAGTGAATCAGGTCAAACGGTGAATATGAGTGCGACGAACGCAACTTCTCCTGCTAAGCTTGAATTTAATGCTATGACGGGGCCTTGCTGGGTTGGTGTGTATATCGCTACCGCTGCAAATAATGATAACGGCTATTTTTACCAAGAGACGATTCAGCCTGGACAACCTAAATCTGTTGAAATTCCAGCAGGAACAGCGCAAATTGTTGTTAGCTTAGGTGCTTCTGAGTATATGGAATTCAAGCTAGATGGTCAAAAAGCAGAGTTCAACCCGAATAATACAGGGATCGGTCCAAGAAATATCAATATGACTCTTGCCTATGCACCATCACAGCCAGAACAGTCGGCACAGTCTCAACAACCGCAATAAAGGAACTGTTGTAAATAAGAGATGAGTGAGAAAAATGAGCGATGAACAATGAACGGATCATTGCTTGGATTTTTCTCACTTATTTATTGATTTAAATCAATTTTGAATCTAAAAAAATCTTTTTTCGTGACACCTTCTATGAGATAACGTAAAATGAGTAAGAAAAGAGAGGGGCAACAGGCATTGAACTTACCAAATAAATTAACAGTAATTAGAATATTCATGATTCCAATTTTTATTGCTGTCGTCAGCATTCCGATGGATTGGGGCACACTAACAATAGCGGGAACATCCCTAGCTGTCACTCAGCTAGTTGGAGCAATCATTTTCGCAGTTGCAAGTATTACCGACTGGTTAGACGGAAAAATTGCGCGAGCACGGGGATTAGTAACGAATTTCGGTAAATTCGCTGATCCATTAGCTGATAAAATGTTGGTAATGACAGCATTCATCGTTTTAGTAGGACAACAAAAAGCACCGACTTGGGTAGTAGCAATTATTGTATGTAGAGAACTTGCTGTTACTGGGTTACGTTTGCTATTAGTAGAAGGCGGCGAAGTCATGGCTGCTGCATGGCCAGGCAAAGTTAAAACAGCAACTCAAATGGTGGCAATCATCCTATTATTTATTAACAATATTCCATTTTCAGCAATTGGTTTTCCAGTAGATCAAATCATGCTTTACATTTGTTTACTCTTTACAATCTATTCAGGCGTAGATTATTTTGTAAAAAACGCCGATGTATTTAAAGGCTCAATGTAATGTTAATTAACTAAACTTAATAGAGAAATCTAATTTTTTCTGCTTTATTTTGAGCAAAAAAATTAGATTTTTTATTTTATACAAAAACATAGCATAAAAAATAAATAGCTGTAACCTCAATAAACTTTTTCATAAATTTCGCTAGTTTCTAAAATAGTTGATACTACTATTTATAAAATAATAGTTTACTTTTTTTAAAACTGTAGGTATAATCTGTGTATCGAAGCTATTATCATATGAATAGTAGTGTTCGAACAAAAAATAGGAGGAATGTATTATGAACAAATTTGTAAAAGGTGCAGTGGTTGCTGGTTTAGCTTTATCCATCGGAGGAACAGGAATTTTAGCAACAGCTACTCAAGCGCATGCGAATTCAGCTCAATTTGTAGAGAATACTACAAAAATCAACGCGTTGATCCAAGAAAAACAAGAAGTAATCAATAAGAAAAAAGTTAGTCGTGATCCACAAGAGCAAAAAGCATTGGGAATTCGTATCGGAGAAATCGAACGAGAAATCCAAGCGTTGAAGAATGGTGCAACAAACGACTCAACAGGAAACACAGCAAAGCCATCAAATCCAGAGGGAGATATTACAGCAAAAATCAATGCATTGATTCAAGAAAAACAAGAAGTAATCAATAAGAAAAAAGTTAGTCGTGATCCACAAGAACAAAAAGCATTGGGGATTCGTATCGGAGAAATCGAACGAGAAATCCAAGCGTTGAAGAATGGTGTAACAAACGGTTCAACTGGAAACACAGCAACACCATCTATACCAGCAGAAGACAATACAGAAAAAATCAACACATTGATTCAAGAAAAACAAGAATTGATCAATAAGAAAAAAGTATCACGTGATAAAAATGAACAAAAGGCCTTAGGGAAACAAATCAATCAAATTGAAAAAGAAATTAAGCAACTAAAGAAAAATAAATAATTACTTTGAATATTACTTTTTTTACTCATATCTGTGTAAGTTAAAAAAGTATTTCCTAGCTGAATTAAGCTGACGAAGTAAACAAAAAGAATGCAGTTACCCATTAAAGGTGTTGCATTCTTTTTATTTATTCAATTAAAACCATGGTCCGATGATCACTGTATAAACGCTTAAACCAATTCCCATAAGAATTAGGACGACTCCTAAAGCTAATATCGGGCTAAATCTTTGAGTAGAACCGTCTTTTTTAAACAGTTTCGCTAAAGCGGCCAATAAAAGGCCTAAAATAATCAGCAATCCATTAACAAAAAAAGTAGATAAGGCATTTTTTTTCTTACCATTTTTAAAAAAAGTAGAATTTTGTAGTGCTTTTAATTTTTTTGCGTATTTAAAGCGGACACTTGGTGCTTTGATTGTTGGAGAAACTTGGGAAAGACCCGTTTCCATTGTTACTTTATCAGTAGATAGTTGAAAGGCTGGTTCGGTATTTCGCTGAATCACGCCATAAAAATTTTGATCAAGAATTACGTCTTCTTTATTTATCGTTGTATCTCCCTTAGGAAGGAGTTGCTTGTACTCATAAGTGGCAAAAGCTTGGTCAAAAATCGCGTTACCAAAAGCATGACGCTGCAATTCGCCTTCTTGATCTTCCCAATCACCTACACCTAATACGATTTCGATTAGGCGTGTGTCTCCACGTTTGGCTGTAGCAGCGTAATTAAAGCCGCCAGTTGGGCTAGAACCAGTCTTTAAGCCATCGGCACCTTCATAACCATAAGCAAGACCAGGTAAAGAGTAGTTATGGTTTTCTAAAACTTCAGCGTAAGGTGTATTTTCCATGATCGTGATTTGGGTTGGACTAGTGTATGTAACTGTGTCTGGATAGTTCTTCAATAAATGATAAGATAAGATAGCTAAATCACGTGCAGTAGTCACATTGTCTGCATTTTGATCGATACCTTCTGGTTTATAATATCCGTTGAAGGAACCTGTTTCGGCACCACTACAATTATAAAATGTCGAATTGGTCATACCGAGTTCTTTTGCTGTGTCATTCATCATGTGGATAAATTTTGCTTCATCATTGTCAGTTACAAGGTTAGCTAACATGACGGTTGCGACATTTGAAGATTGTACAAGTGTCGCATAAAGTAAGTCTTGTACAGGGTAGTCTACACCTGACACAATCGAATTGTTGCTTAGCTCATAAATCTGTGAAATCGCTTGGTCGTTATCGGTCGCTTTAACAGTGGTTTCTAAAGTAAATTTGCCTTGCTCAATTGCTTCAAAAACAAGATACACAGACATTAGCTTGGCAATACTTGCAGGATTCCATTTTAAATCAGGATTGTCTTCCCAAAGGACTTGCCCCGTTTTTGCTTCGATTACGATGGAAGCTTTTGGTTTATAAAATTCAGTTGTTTGATAGCCAGCATTTTGGGTGATCGTCAGAATATCTTCTGCAGCATAAGCATCGGTTCTGGTTAGGATACCTGAAAAATAGCCGAAGACTAATACGAATGAGCAAATTTTCAATAAAACGTTTTTTATTCTCATATAAACATCCTTTATCATTAATCGAGGTTGTGGTAAAAGCAGCTTTTTAAGCAAACTCTATGGGTTCATCCAAGTTATTTCTCTAACTGTTTTTATATTTTCTGAAAGGTGGCTAGTGTATTCTAACAGATTTTGTTGTTGGTTGTCAGAAAATAGGAATTTTTTTGAAAAATAGTAGTACAAGGTTATATAAATATATATAGAAAACTTCGCTTTCTATTAAACTATCGTTTTTTGATAAAGTCAATGCTGAATCAATGGCAGTTGTCAAATTGTATGAAACGAAAGAAGATAGGTTAACAGAAGAAAGGAATATCAGGTTGAACTATAGGGTTGTTCTGTTGACTAAACTAGTCAAAAATATTCAGATTACTCCTTTTTATCCTAACAATATTCTTTTTTAACTAACATCTATATAACTTTATAAAATGTATAGCCTCTTTATTTTAAGTGAAAAGAGAAGAAAATTATACGATTTTTGGATATTTTTAATAAAAAGTAATTTTCAGGAAATTTTGGTATACTTTAACGGATGGAGGTGTTTCGGATGATCAGTGAAAAAATGGTTGCTTCAGAATGGCCTGATTTTTCTAAATGGGTGTCGAATAGCATTCAGTTATTGCCCTTTTATGAGACACATAGCTTAGCAAGACAAGTATTTAGCCAAAAAGTGTATGACAACACTGGGGTAGCTTATGTCATTTACAGAAATAAACGTCCATTTCTTTTTCTAACGGTTGAAACCGACCAAGTGACGAATGTGTTGATTCAAGCAACAACTCAAATGAGTTGGTCTGCTATTTTTTTAGTCATTGACTTATTTTTTAAGCAGAGTTTTCAACCCAAAGTCTCCTTTCTTTTTCCAAGAGCATTAACCCTACATTTACAAACCGTATTTTCAAAACATGGGTATACCGTGTTGGAAAATAAAACTGCTGTTAAAGAACTGACCTATCATACTAGTTTGGTTTTAGGTGGTGGTGGAGCGAGAGGTGCTTATCAGATCGGTGTTTGGCAAGCTTTAAAAGAGTTAGTGATTCCAGTTGAAATCGTCACTGGGACCTCAGTTGGCGCATTGAATGGCGCACTGATTTTACAAGATGATTTTGAAGCAGCAAAAAATATGTGGGAAAAAATCGATACTCAAAAAATCCTGTCTTTTCCGACAACAGTAACTTCTAGTGATACCTTAAGAGATATGATGAGTCAAATTGGTTCGTTTACTCTGAATGCAATCCAATCAAATGGTGTTTCTACACAACCTTTACAAAAACTGATTCATGATACTTTCTCGCAAGAAAAAATGTAGCAAGTTACGACTGATTTTTATTTAGTTACCACAGAGTTGCCGAACATGCGGGAAAAAAGTATTCATTTCAATGAGTGCAAAAGGAATCAGTGGTCAAGTTGGCTGTTGGCTTCTGCATCGTTCTTTCCAGCTATGGCGGCAACGAAGATCGCTGAAAAATATTACGTAGATGGTGGTTATCGCAATAATATTCCTGTAGACATTGCGTTGGAGAATGGTGCAACAGAGTGTATCATTGTAGATGTGAAAGGTCCTGGAATCACGAAGCCAGTAAAAATACCAGCGACGACAAGTTACGTGGTTTTGCAAACGCCGTGGACAATGGGCGCAGTTCTATTATTTGATGGTACTCGTTCCACAAAAAATATCCAATTAGGGTATCTAGAAACAATGAAAGTGCTAGGGCAACAATATTTGGGCTATTGGTATACACTTGATGAAACATTAGCTAGTTTAGAGGCGTTTCAACAAAAATTTTTTGCTTTTGTTGAAGTAACGTATCATATAAAATTATGGGCATCTTTAGAACAGAAAAATAAAATCTGTAAAAAATTGCGTAGAGTTTATAGAGACAGGGTGTACACTGAAAATATTGGAATGGTTTTAATTGAGCTGTTAGCAAAGAATCAGGAAATTTCTGCATCTAAATTATATAAGATCCAAGATTTAGTGGAGATTTTACAAAAAAGTGGTCAAGTCAAAACAAATTTGGCAGAAACCATCGGGATGATTTCCGTTCAAGAATGGCTAAAGAAATACTATGAAGATTATTTTTTACTTTCTGACAAACAACAGTTATCATTAATGAACAATTTATTGGATGCAGATGAACAAGAAAAACCACAGCGTCTGGCTTTTTTGCTGGATAAAGTACCAGCTCAGGTGCTGCAAATTTTAATGAAAGAATTTATATTACAAGGAGTGGAAGAATAATGGCACAAGAATTTTCATATGAAATCGTAGAAAAAATAGCAGTCTTATCAGAAAATACTCAAGGGTGGCGCAAAGAACTCAACTTAGTCAGTTGGAATGGTCGACCACCGAAATTTGACTTAAGAGACTGGTCTGCTGATCACGAAAAGATGGGCAAAGGAATCACTTTAACGAATGAAGAATTTGAGATATTGTCTAAAGCAATAAAATCAATGTAGAGAGGACACCCTGTCGATGAAAAGTATGACTGGTTTTGGAAAAGAAACATTTTTAAATGATACGTATCAAATTGATGTCGAGATCAAAAGTGTCAATCAGCGCTTTTTAGATATTCAACTTCGAATGCCTAAAGAGGTCAATCCGTATGAGATGGCTATTCGCCAGTTGATGAAAGAAACTTTGCAGCGTGGTCGGATCGAAGCTTACATCAATATTAAACAGACTGGTAGCGGTAATAAAGAAGTACAAGTTCATTGGGAGCTGATTCATCAACTATTAGACGAAATCCAGCAAGAGTTAACAACCAATTATCCTCAGGCAACATTTGATGCTGCGCAAAATATTAACCAACTACTGAATAATTCAGATTATGTTGAAGTCACTGAAAAACAGGAAGCTGACGAAGCATTTGGAAGACTCATTTTAGCTGCTGTAAGAAAAGCTGTTGAGCGAATTGATGCCAGTCGTTTGCAGGAAGGCCAAAAAATCCAACGAGTTTTGACCATTTATAGCCAGGAGTTCATTGATTTGGTTCATGAATTATCAGGATTTGTAGCGCTCTATGAAAAAGATTATCGTGAAAAATTTGAAGCCAAATTGAATGATTGGTTAGGTGAACAAGTAGACGAAGCCCGTTTGCTGACAGAACTTGCGATTTTGTTGGAAAAAGGGGACATTCATGAAGAATTAGATCGTTTAGCGATTCATGTGGATAAATTGCAGGAATTATTGAGCCAATCAGAACCAGTTGGGCGAGAATTAGATTTTCTGATGCAAGAGATGAACCGTGAAGTCAATACGATTGGCTCTAAATCCAGTCCAATTGAGATTAAAAGTATTGTGGTTCAAATGAAAACGATTCTTGAAAAAATTCGGGAACAGATCCAAAATGTTGAATAGTGAGAAATAGTTTGTGATTCTTTTTTTTAACGTTATAATGAAAGGGAAGAAAGCAAAGAGGTGAATATTTATGTCAAAGTATTATGATGTAACGTTCCATGAATTAAGCGGGAAATCAGTAGTAAAAAGAGAAATTATTTCTGATAAAGAACCATTCGATGCTTGGGAAGATGCATGTGTTTCATTTACAGAGGATGCATTAAATATCCGTGTGAATGAAGAAGCATTCGTAACACTGAACCGTCGTTTTGTTGTCCGTGTAGACATTGAAGAAGTGGATGGACCTGTGGATAAACAAATTAAACGTCATGATGAAATCATGGGTGTTGTTAATACGTTATCGAATATGGGATTTTAAGAGAATCGATAATTTAAAGTAGGATGAGACAAAACATTTTTTCGTTTTGTCTCATCCTTTTTGGTTTTTTATAAAAAGATAAATACGCTAACTGCGGAAAGAATGAAAAGAATTCCTAAAATAAATAGCAAGCGGGTCGTTGGTGTTGACATTTTTCGGCTGCCTCGTCTGACGCCAGCGATTCGTTTCCTAAATACTTTTGAAAGTATCAGTAACAATAAACCTAAGATAGTCAGGACGCCGGTGACTAGGTAGTTATGGCCTTCTTTTTTTGTAGAGGAAGACGGAACAGTCTTCTTTCCTTCTAACTTGGTAGATGAACCATCAGTTTCTTTTGAGTTGGATTCTTGGTACTGAACACTTCGAGCAGGAATTTTTGGAGATACTTGCCCGTGTTCATTTTTTAAAGATAATTTCCCGTCTGCTAATGTGAAATTAGGCTCAGTATCCTTTTTAACAAATCCGTAAAAGTCTTGTTCTAGAGTGACTTCTTTTTGATTGATCGTATTTGATCCTTTGGAAAGCAATTTTTTATATTCATAAGTAGAAAAGGCGTGATCTAAAATCGCATTTCCAGCAAGATGCCGTTCGTATTCACCCTCTTGATCTGACCAATCTCCTACGCCTAAGACAACTTCAATTAGTCGAGCATCGCCTTTTTTAGCTGTTGCGATATAATTGAAACCGCCAGTTGGACTTGAGCCAGTTTTTAATCCATCGACTCCCTCATAACCATATTTTGCGCCAGGTAATGAGTAATTATAAGTTTCAAACGTTTCAGCATACGGCGTATTTTCCATAGTCGTAACAACTGGCTTGTTGGTAAACTGTAAAACATCAGGGTATTTTTTGATTAAATGATACGTTAAAATAGCCAAGTCTCTAGCAGTTGATTTATTATCGCCATCTGGATCGATGCCTGGCGCTTGATAAAATCCGCCAAAGGCACTGATTTGTGCGCCACTACAGTTAAAGTAAGTGGTATTTGTCATGCCCAATTCTGCTGCTTTTTCGTTCATTTTGCGAATGAAACCAGCTTCGTCATTATCAGAAACTAGATTTGCCAGCATCAGTGTAGCAACGTTTGAAGACGGAACTGCTACCATCGAGAATAGGTCCCGAACAGGATAGTCGACGCCTAGGGCAATCTTATTATTGCTTAATGCGTAGATTTGAGAGATATTTACATATTTTTCAGTTGCTGTGACAGTAGTATCTAAATTGAATTTACCTTGCTCTATCGCTTCCAAGGCTAAATACATTGTCATGACTTTAGCGATACTTGCTGGACTCCAAGATAGGTCAGGTTGTTCTTCCCACAAAATCTGACCAGAATCAGCATCGATCACAATCGAGGCTTTTGGTCGATAACCTTCTTTTATAGGGTATCCTGATTTTTTTGCAAATTCCATTAGGTCTTCTTCTGCGTAACTTGTTTGTGTAAAATATCCAAGTGAAATACAAGCAGCAAGTAAGAAGGCTGTTGTGGCTTTCCAAAAATTTTTTTTAATGAACATAGATTTAAATCCCTTCGTTTTTTATACATCAATTTCTGTGGTTTTGAAGTTGTCAGAGTATAAAAATGTGTAATAACTTTATTTTACTTGAAAAGTAGGTAAAGTGTATACTTTTTTTGCAAATGTTTTTGTAATAACGGTGACAATTTTGAGAGATAGAAGACAACGAGGTGGAATTTCTCTGTATCATCGTTATTTAAAAGGCTCAAGTTGGGATGAAATTTAAGGAAGTAAATGATACTACATCATCTAAAATCATTTTATCGATGATCTGGATCAAAAAGTATATACCCTTTTTGAAAATATTAAGCAATAAAGCCTTGAAAATTACTGAAAAAAAGTGCATTATAGAAGTAATACTTAAAAGACATATTTTGAAAGGAAGTCGTCATGTCAGAGCGTGGATTATTAATTGTACTATCGGGTCCTTCTGGAGTTGGGAAAGGAACGGTACGTAAAGCAATTTTTGATAGTGAAGAGAATGATTTTCAGTACTCGATTTCTATGACTACCCGTAAAATGCGGGAAGGAGAAGTAGAAGGAGTGGATTATTACTTCCGCACAAAAGAAGAATTTGAAGCAATGATCGAAGCAGGTGAGATGCTGGAATATGCACAGTATGTAGGGAATTACTACGGAACGCCGCTTTCTTATGTCAATCAAACGCTTGATGAAGGAAAAGATGTCTTTTTAGAAATCGAAGTACAAGGTGCTGAGCAAGTAAAAGAGCAAGTGCCAGATGGCGTCTTTATTTTTCTAACACCGCCAGATTTAGCTGAGTTGAAATCACGAATCGTTGGTCGAGGTACTGACGATCATGAAGTTATTGAAGAGCGAATGCGTGTGGCTCGCGAAGAAATTGAAATGATGGCATTATATGATTATGCCGTTGTTAATGATGAAGTACCATTAGCTGTGAAACGAATCAAAGAAATTATCGCGAGTGAACACTTTCGCGTTGATCGAGTAATTGGCAAGTATATTAAAATGTTGAAGGAGATGTAGCCTTATGATGCTAAAACCATCTATTGACTCATTATTAAAAGAAGTACCATCAAAATACTCACTTGTGATCCTAGCAAGCAAACGTGCTCACGAACTAGATGAAGGTGCACAACCAACACTAGAAAGTTTTGAATCAGTGAAAAGTGTAGGCCAAGCATTAGAAGAAATCGATGCTGCCACAGTAATCAATGATCCTCGCCCAGAAGAAAAACGCGAAAGAATGCGTATGGCAAAAGAAGAACAAAAAATGAGACGTGAACAAGAACAAAAAGAACTTGAAAATCGTATCCGCGAAGAAAAAAGTTTATAAAATAGCTCAAGCTGGGATGAAACCATGAAAAGTTTTCATCTCAGTTTTTATATGTTTTAAAAAGTAATAGTGACGAAGGCCTTTAATTTTTAGTAACAGAAATCAGAGGAACAAGACAAATGTCTGATTCTTTAGTACAATAGGCAAAGAAAAGCTGAACGAACCCGTTTGGCTCTGACAGAGAATCAGCACTACAATTATAGAATGGAGGAATGTTTATGAGAAAAGCGGCACAAGTGATTGTTGATGTACCTACGATGCAGACAGACCAACCGTTTACTTATTTGATTCCTTTTAACTTAGAACAACAATTGACCGTTGGGATGCGGGTAGAAGTTCCATTTGGTAACGGAAATCGGCATTTACAAGGGTTTGTCTTAGGCATAGATGAGGTTTCAGATAAAGTGATAACAGCACAAAAATTTGAGTGGAAAGAAATTATTTCTGTTTTGGATTTAAAACCAGTGCTCAATACGGAATTGTTGGAGTTAGCTGATTATATGAAGGAAAAAACCTTTGCTTTTAAAATTACTTGTCTGCAGACTATGTTGCCTAGCGTGATGCGTGCAGACTATAGCAAATACATATATTTAACAGATGAACTAGAAGGAAACATGCAAGATGAGTTGTTCTATGGATTAGACGAAATTGCGTGGGAAGATGCTTTAGCGAGGAATATCTTACCGCAATTGATGCAGCTTAGAAAACAGCAAAAAGTCGATATTCGTTATGAAGTCAATACGCGAAATAGAGTAAAGACGATCCGCTACATCCAAGCGCTGAAAGACTTTGAACAATTAGAAGAAGCGCGATTAGAGCTTAGAAAAGGCTCGCAGAAGAAAGAACAGTTGATTACCTATTTACAACAACTAGGATTAGAAAAAATGACGACCGTCAAGGAAATGAAAGAGCTAGGATTCAGTACGGCTGTTTTAAATGACGGTGTAAACAGACAATGGCTAACATTCGTCGAAGCTGAAGCATATCGTGATCCATTTGCTGACCATACGTTTGAAAAAACCACAGCCTTAGCTTTGAACGATGAACAGCAAAGTGCAGTAGATAAAATTTTAGACTCGGTCAACCAAAATGCAAGCCAAACTTACTTACTTGAAGGAATTACTGGTAGTGGAAAAACGGAAGTGTATCTCCAAGTAATCGCTGAAGTGTTGAATCAAGGGAAAACAGCCATGATGCTGGTGCCGGAAATCTCGTTGACACCACAAATGGTTCATCGTTTCAAAAGTCGCTTTGGTGAGCAAGTAGCAGTGATGCACAGTGCCTTATCTCAAGGGGAAAAATATGATGAGTGGCGGAAAATTGAACGTGGTGAAGCCCAAGTCGTGGTTGGGGTACGTTCTGCTATTTTTGCTCCTTTGGAAAATTTAGGTGTTGTGATCATTGATGAAGAGCACGAAGTCAGTTACAAACAAGAAGAAACGCCGCGCTATCATGCACGGGATTTAGCGATTTGGCGAGGAGCATACCATCATTGTCCAGTGGTTCTTGGAAGTGCTACACCCTCGTTAGAAACGCGGGCACGGGCGCAAAAAAATGTGTATGATCGCTTAGTCCTATCCAAAAGAGCCAATCAAACAGCTACCTTACCAACAATCGATGTAGTAGACATGCGTGAAGAAATCCAAAATAAAAATACGTCATCTTTTTCGCTAGCGCTTCAAGAAAAAATTCAAGATCGCTTAGCTAAAAAGGAACAAAGCGTATTATTACTAAATCGTCGAGGCTATTCTTCGTTTGTAATGTGTCGAGATTGCGGTTATGTTTTACCTTGCCCAAACTGTGATATCTCATTGACGCTCCATATGGATAGCAAAACAATGAAATGTCATTATTGTGGACATGAAGAGCGAATTCCCTATCATTGTCCAAATTGTGGCGGAGATAAAATTCGGTATTATGGAACTGGAACTCAAAAAGTAGAAGAAGAACTAAAAGCACTTTTCCCAGAAAGTCGAGTTTTACGAATGGATGTTGACACGACGAGACGAAAAGGAGCTCATGAGAAAATTCTGACAGCATTTGGTCATCATGAAGCAGATATCCTACTAGGCACACAAATGATTGCTAAAGGACTAGATTTTCCTAACGTGACGTTAGTTGGGGTCTTGAATGCTGATACGGCCCTTAATCTACCAGATTTCCGTTCAAGTGAGCGGACATTTCAGTTATTGACTCAAGTCAGTGGGCGAGCAGGCCGAGCAGAAAAACCAGGAGAAGTGATCATTCAATCGTTTAATCCTGAACACTATGCGATCCAATTAGCCAAAGCCCAAGATTATGAAGACTTTTACCAAAAAGAAATGTACGTTCGCCATCGAGGAGATTATCCGCCATTTTATTTTACAGTACAAATAACAGCAAGCCATCCTGAAGAGAATCAGGCAGCCAAGCAGATGTTTGAAATAGTGAAAGAATTAAAAGAGGGGTTATCTAACCAAAGTATTTTGCTTGGGCCAACACCTAACGCTATCATGCGGATTAATAATCGTTACTTTTATCAAGTAATCATTAAATACAAAAATGAACCCAATCTACAAAATATCTTGAAAAAAATACTAACCGATACCCAAAGAGCAACAGCGCACGGATTGAAATTATCGATCGATGCTGAGCCAATGAATTTTATATAAGCTCTTAGCTATATCAAGCTTCCTAGTGAGAGAATGCTTGATCAAAAGAAAGGAAACCTTATGCGCTATCCTATAGTGATACACCCAAATGAACGCTTGAAACAAAAAGCAAAATCAGTAACGATGATTACTGACGAAACAATTACACTTTTAGAAGATATGTACGAAACAATGATCGCCCACGATGGAATCGGTCTAGCCGCGCCTCAAATCGGGAAAAATCTTCAGCTTGCGGTGATCGAAGTGGATGAAGAAACAGGTCTGTTTGAATTGATAAACCCTGAAATCATCGATCGAAAAGGGACAGATATTGATGTGGAAGGCTGTTTAAGCATTCCAGAAACGTATGGTACAGTTGAGCGAGCAGATGAAGTGACTGTTCGTTATTTTGACCGCGAAGGAGACGAAATCGAAGTAACTGCTTATGGGTATCTTGCCAGAGCTTTTCAACATGAAATCGATCATCTAAATGGCGAGTTGTTTATTGATAAAATCATTGAACCAATCAAACCAGAAGATTTAGATGCATATATGGAGGAACATTTAGATGACTAAACTAATTTTTATGGGAACACCCGCTTTTTCAGTCCCCATTTTAGAAGGACTGATCGAAAAAGGCTACGAGATTCAAGCTGTAGTGACTCAACCAGATCGACCTGTTGGACGCAAAAAGATAATCACACCAACACCTGTGAAAGAAGCTGCAGTCAAACATGACTTACTTGTTTTACAACCAGAAAAAATCTCAGGATCAGCTGAAATGGACAAAATTATCGAGCTTGCGCCAGATCTTATTGTAACGGCTGCTTTCGGTCAATTTTTACCAGAGAAAATTTTAACTGCACCAAAATTTGGCGCAGTTAATGTCCATGCCTCTCTATTACCAAAATATCGTGGTGGTGCTCCTGTTCACTATTCAATCATTGAGGGTGAAAAGGAAACGGGTGTCACAATCATGGAAATGGTGAAGAAAATGGACGCTGGAGATATTCTTTCTCAAAAATCGATTCCAATTACTAAAACAGATGATGTTGGAACGATGTTTGATAAGTTGAGCGTTGTTGGAAAGGAATTATTGCTGGAGACATTGCCTAAAATATTAGCCAATGAAATCACACCGCTTCCTCAAGACGAAAATCAAGTGACATTTTCTCCGAATATTACAAGAGAACAAGAACGGATCGATTGGCATAAGACAGCGGAACAAGTAGACAATCAAGTTCGTGGCATGCGTCCGTGGCCCACAGCCTTTACAACTTACAATGAAATTAATTGGAAGTTATGGGCAGTTACACCTTTAGAAGAAACAACGAAAGCTGTTCCAGGAACAATTATCAAGCGTAGCAAAAAAGAGTTGTGGATTGCTTGTGGAGAAGGTACGGTTCTTTCCGTAGATATGATCCAGCCATCAGGCAAAGGGAAATTATCTATTCAAGATTTCCTAAACGGAGTCGGCAAAACAGTCGCAGAATCAGATAAGGTGGGCTAGTCAATATGGGAAAAAAAATACCAGCAAGAGTAAAAAGTTCAGTTCGTTATGTAGCATTGAGAACGATCGAACGTGTGGATAATGGCGGAGCTTATTCCAATCTATTGTTAAATGAAATGATCAATAAATCTGCATTAGGAGAAAAAGACAGCCGTCTATTCACAGAACTTGTGTATGGTACGATCAGTCGAAAGCTGTTACTAGAATATTATTTGACCCCGTTCATTACGAACCCTAAAAAAGTAGACAGTTGGGTGAAAAATTTACTTAGTCTGTCGATTTATCAATTAGTATTTTTAGATAAAATTCCAGACCATGCGATTATCAATGAAGCGGTGGAAATTGGGAAGCACCGAGGGAATATTGGGATCGCAAAATTTGTGAATGGTGTGCTTAGGGCTTTTCAAAGAGAAGGCGCACCTAGTTTAGACAACATCAAAGATCCTGTTGAACGTTTATCAGTGGAAATCAGTATGCCAAAATGGTTGACAGAAAAGCTAATTAACCAACTGGGGATGGAAGAAACAAGAAAATTGGGCTTATCGCTTTTTGAGAAAAGTCATGTTAGTGGTCGAGTAGATACCCGTGAAATCAGTCTAGCTGATGCATTAGAAGAGTTGCAAAAAGATCATATCGAAGCAACAGCCAGCCAAGTTTCGCCTTATGGTGTAGTCGCAGATAAAGGCTTTATGGCAGGGCATTATCTATTTGATGCTGGTAAATTGACGATTCAAGATGAAAGTTCAATGCTCGTTGCACCAGCAATGCAGATTGAAAAAAATCATGTTGTGTTGGATGCTTGTGCGGCTCCAGGTGGTAAAACTACACATATCGCAACGTTTCTTGATGCGGCACAAGGTGGACGTGTGAAGTCTTTAGATATTCATGACCACAAAATCAAGCTAATCAAACAAAATGCAGAGCGTCTACATGTAAAAGAAGTTGTGGATACTGAAAAATTAGATGCTCGCAAAGTGGGGGAAGAATTCCCAGCAGAATATTTCGATCGAATTTTAGTAGATGCTCCATGCTCAGGTCTAGGCCTAATGCGTCGTAAACCAGATATCAAATACAATAAATCGGCTCAAGATTTTGAACAATTGCCTAAAATCCAACTAGAAATTCTAGAAAGTGTTGCCAAAACATTAAAACAATGCGGTATAATGGTCTATAGCACCTGTACGATTGCTAAAGAAGAAAATCAAGAAGTTATTGCAGCATTTTTACAAAAGCATCCAGAGTTTAAAAAAATAGATGTGAGTGTTAGTAAAGCTGTTCAGCCCTCTGTGCAGGATCAAATGCTCACGCTGTACCCGCATCAATTAGGGACGGATGGATTTTTTATTTGTTGTATGCAAAAAGTTTGTTAAACGAGGTGAAGCGTAGTGGAAATCAATTTTCAAACAGATGTCGGACGGAAACGGAATACCAATCAGGATTATGCAGGTTTATTTGAGAACCAATCAGGAATTTCCTTAGCTATTTTAGCAGATGGAATGGGTGGTCATCAGGCGGGAGATGTTGCTAGTCAGATGGCGGTCAATAATCTTGGTGAACGCTGGCAGAAAAGTCTTATCGATACATCGGAAAAAGCTGCACAGTGGTTGATCAAAGAAATTCAAGATGAAAATGAGATGATTTATGAAAAAGGTCAATCTCGACCTGAGTTTTTAGGTATGGGAACGACAATTGTTAGTGCGGTATTATTAGACCAGTCATTTGTATTGGCTAATATTGGTGACAGCCGAGCTTATTTGGTTCGCAACAATGAATTACGCCAACTAACAGAAGATCATTCTTTAGTAAATGAACTAGTAAAATCTGGTGAAATTACACGTGAAATGGCTGCGAATCATCCAAGAAAAAATGTCCTGACTCGTTCATTGGGGATGCCGCGAATGGTGGAAGTCGATGTGGCGAACCATCTTTGGGTACCTGACGACTATATCTTACTATGCTCAGATGGGCTGACAAACATGGTTTCAGAAGAGAATATTTTAACTATTTTACTTTCAGATGAGCCACTAAACGAAAAGGTGGAAACATTGATCGCGACAGCCAATGAAGCAGGTGGCGCGGATAACATCACTGTCTTGGTGATTCATTTTGATGAACAGAAGGAGGAAAACCAATGATCGAAATCGGCAGAAAATTGAATGGTCGATATCACATTATTGGCAATATCGGCAGTGGCGGTATGGCGAATGTGTTTTTAGCACATGACTTGATTTTGGATCGTGATGTAGCAGTCAAAGTATTGCGTTTTGACTTCCAAAATGATCAAGCAGCAATTCGCCGCTTTCAAAGAGAAGCTCTAGCTGCAACTGAATTGGTTCATCCAAATATCGTCAGTGTCTATGATGTAGGTGAAGAAGATGGTCTACAATACTTAGTAATGGAGTATGTGAAAGGGATGGATCTAAAACGATTTATCCAAACGCAGTATCCAATTCCATATGCAAAAATTGTTGATATCATGGAGCAAATTTTATCAGCAGTTTCACTAGCGCATGAACATAGAATCATTCATAGAGATTTAAAACCACAAAATATTTTGATGGACGAAAGCGGTGTTGTCAAAATCACCGATTTTGGGATCGCAATTGCCTTAACGGAAACGTCAATCACGCAAACAAATACAATGCTAGGTTCTGTCCATTATTTATCTCCAGAACAAGCTCGCGGAAGTATGGCGACCAATCAGTCAGACGTTTATGCAGTTGGAATCATTTTATATGAGATGTTAACTGGAAATGTACCATTTGATGGCGAATCAGCTGTTACGATCGCGTTAAAACATTTCCAAGAAGAAATGCCATCAGTTAAAACGATTGATCCTAATATCCCTCAATCCTTGGAAAATGTGGTGTTACATGCAACGGCTAAAGATCCAGCAGATCGTTATAAAACGGCTGAAGAAATGTCACGTGACTTATATACCGTATTGGCTGCTAACCGTTTGAACGAACCAAAGTGGCAACCAACGGGATTAATGGGCGAAACAAAAATATTAACCCCGATCACGGATGAAATGGCGATGCCTTCTTCTTTCAATTCGATGGAAACACCACCTGAAGAGCGGAATGAACATGAAGAAATCGAGCAACAAGAAGCTGTTGCGAAGAAGAAAAAAAAGAAGCCATGGATCATTTTTTTGAGCTTATTAGCACTGGTTTTGATCGTTGTTGGTATTTTCTATTTTGCGGGTCGTGGCAGCAGCGAAGTCAAAATACCTAATGTAGCAGATAAAACCGAAACACAAGCACGCAGTATGCTAGAAGAAGCGGGCCTGAAAGTTAAATCAGAGTCAAAGCAAATACAAAGTGATGACATCGAAGAAGGAAAAGTAGTCAAAACAGATCCTGAGATGGGTTCTACTGTAAAGAAAAATCGTGAAATTGAACTATATATCAGTTCTGGAAATAAGAAAATCAAGTTAGTGGATGTTACTGGTGAAAGTTATAAAGATGCCATCGGAAAGCTAGGAGAACAAGGCTTCAAAGAAAGCCAAATTAAAATCACGAAAGCGACAGATTCTAAAGTAGATGAAGACAAGGTCATTAGTCAATCGCCAGAAAAAGGTGAAGAGGTTGATCCAAAAACAGATGAAATTACTTTGGTGGTCAGCAAAGGCCCGGATGATGTCTATTTAGCTGATTATGCAAGCTTAGGCTATAGCTATAATGATGCAGTAACGGAATTATTAAGTTACGGTATTAAAGGAAGTCAAATCACGCGGGTAGATAAACCAAGTGATACAGTAGCGAAGGATTTAGTTATGGAACAAAATCCAGCTGCAGGCAATCCGTTTAACCCTAAAAAAGGAAAGATTACGCTAATAGTCAGTTCTGGACCTGACAAAACGACAACGACAAGCTCTGAGTCGAGCACTGTTGTTTTAGGGAGTTATGCCGAAAATTATACGTATGATAATGCTGTAAATGCTTTGACCAGTTTAGGAATTAAGCAAAATCAAATTTCAAGAGTGGATGAATCCAGTGATTTACCTAAAGGAACCGTCATTTCACAGGATCCTGGTGCAGGAGCAACCTTCGATCTCAAAAATGGAAAAATTACATTAAAGGTTAGTTCTGGACCGAGTAACGTTAGTGTTCCAAACGTTATAGGGCTCTCACCAGCAGAAGCTAAAGCACAAATCGAAAGCAACGGTTTGAAGTATATTCAAGGATCTGGTGATGCTTCGAAAGGGAAAGTAATCAGTGTATCGCCGAGCGTTGGGGATAGTGTTGCTAAAGGAACATCTGTTACAGTCAATTTTTCAAGTGCAACAGACACAACAGGTGATGGAAATAGTTAGAAAATAAGTTAAGGAGGATGGGACAGAAGAGGTTACTTCTGTTTCCACCGTTTATTTGTAGTTAGTGTGTGAAACAAAAGTGCTTTTTACTTTTGTCCCACACACTTTTTTAAATCATGTTGATTTCTCTAGCCTTGCGTTTAGCTTTTCTCTAACCTATGGTAAAATGAAACCAACAGAAACGAGGAGGTGGCATTTCTGAAAGGTCAAATCAGAAAAGCGTTAAGCGGTTTTTACTACATTTATGCAGAGGGTGCAACATTTCAAACCAGAGCGCGTGGGAATTTTCGCAATCGCAAAATCACTCCATTAGTCGGTGATGAAGTCATGTTTGAAAGTGATAACCCGACGGATGGCTATTTACTTGAAGTCTTTCCTAGACATAATGAGCTAGTGCGTCCGCCAGTAGCAAATGTTGATCAAGGTGTAGTTGTCATGAGTATGGTTGAACCAAACTTTTCTTATAATTTATTAGATCGCTTTTTAGTTACATTAGAAGATAAAGAAATTGCCCCAATTATTTATTTGACAAAGGTCGATTTACTGACGGGAACTGAAGCAGTCAGTGTGGCTGAAGTCAAAAAAGTTTATGGAGAAATTGGTTATCCAGTTATTGCAGCAACGAAAGCGAATGACGAAGAAGCAGTTCGAGCATTAGAACAATATTTTCCTGAACGCTTAACTGTTTTTATGGGACAATCAGGTGCCGGGAAATCTACTTTATTAAACAAAATATCACCTGATTTGCAGTTAGCTACTGATGAAATCTCAGAGTCATTGGGTCGTGGGAAACATACAACACGTCATGTAGAATTATTACCTTTATACGATGGTTTAGTTGCTGACACCCCAGGATTTAGCTCGATAGACTTTTTAGAAATGGAAACAACAGAATTGCCAAAACAATTTCCTGAATTTGTAGAAGCTTCGGTATCTTGTAAGTTTCGCGAGTGTATGCATCGCAAAGAACCAGGCTGCGAAGTGAAAAGTCGTGTAGAAGCTGGCACGATCGCTCAGACACGTTACGATAATTATCTGCAATTCTTACTAGAAATAGAAAATCGCAGACCAATATATAAGAAAAAATAGAGGAGTGACTTTAATGAAACTAGCACCATCGATTTTAAGTGCCGACTTTGCCAATTTAGAAAGAGATATTCAATTAGTTGAAAAATTGGGAGCAGATTATATTCATGTGGATGTGATGGATGGTCAATTCGTACCCAATATTACTTTAGGACCTAATGTAGTTTCAGCGATTCGGCCCGTCACAAAATTGCCGTTAGATGTTCACTTGATGATCGTTCAACCAGAAAATTATATTGAAGCCTTTGCTAAAGCAGGAGCAGATATTATCACAGTTCATGAAGAATCAACACCGCATATTCATCGAGCAGTTCAAATGATCAAGGCGGCTGGTGTAAAAGCAGGAGTAGTGATCAATCCTGGAACACCGTTGTCAGCGATTGAATACGTTTTGGATTTAGTGGATCAAGTTTTGATCATGACAGTCAACCCTGGTTTTGGAGGGCAATCGTTCATTGAAAGCTCACTAGATAAAATTGCTCAATTAAAAGAGTGGAAAGAAACAAAAGGCTTTACGTATGATATCGAAGTAGATGGAGGGATCATTCCTGAAACGGCTAAACGCTGTAAAGAAGCGGGTGCTAATGTTTTTGTAGCAGGTTCTTATATCTATGATTCAGAAAGTCCTAAAGAGCGTATCGATGCATTGAGAGCTGTGTTGGATTAATGAAGATACTTCTTGTGGCAGGTGGATCGCCTGATGAGTGGCCAGAATTTTCCTCAGCTGATTTTGATTATTTTGTAGGAATCGACCGAGGCAGCCTATATATTGTAGAGCGGGATTGGCCGTTAGATTTGGCAGTGGGAGATTTTGATTCATTAACGATGGACGAGCAGCAGCGTATTCAAGAAAAAGCGAAAGAATTGAAACGGGCACAAGCAGAAAAAGATGATACCGATACCCAACTAGCTTTGGGGCTGGCTATTCAATCATTTCCAGAATCGGAAATCATGCTTATCGGTGCAACAGGAGGTCGCTTGGATCACTTTTTAGCGAATCTGTGGCTACCATTGGAACCACGTTTTCAAGATTTTGCGCATCAAATAAAAGTAAAAGATCATCAAAATAGTATCGCCTATTATCTTCCAGGAGAATATGTGGTGAAAAAAGAAGCAAGCATGGATTATTTAGCTTATTGCTGTTTAACACCCATTAAAAACCTGACTTTAACAAAAAGTAAATATACGTTAGATCATGTGAATGTTGTAATCCCGACTTCTTATGCCAGTAATGAATTTGTTGGCGAAACGGCTACGTTTTCTTTCGATACAGGAATGATAGCGGTGATTCAAAGTCGCGACAAATAAAAAAAGCTGAACGGCACGCCGTTCAGCTTTTTGATTACGTTCTATTAAACACGCTCGATTTTACCAGATTTCAAAGCACGAGTTGACACCCAAACTTTTTTAGGTTTACCGTCTATTAATACGCGAACTTTTTGCAAGTTAGGTTTAACAGTACGTTTAGTAGCGTTCATTGCATGTGAGCGGTTATTGCCGCTGCTTGTCTTACGACCAGTAAAGTAACATACTTTTGCCATTTTTAGTTTCCTCCTTTGCTTTGATCTCGGAGCGATAGTTTTCAGCTCATACTAACTTAATTTATCATAGAAAGCAGTTTTTTGCAAGAGGATTTTCAAATCTGTTTGACATTTTCCCATAAACGATGTAAATTATACAATTATTGGTAAATTTGATGAGACGCTCTATAATAATCTGACTAACTTCCTTTTCATTGAGGTACGGCTATGTTAAAATATTATAGAAGAAAATAGGGCAATTGTGCTCTTTAAGGAGGCTTTCATCAATGGCTGTAAAAATCAAAACACCAGCAGGTACCATTGAGATTACCAATGAGGTTATCGCCACAGTTGTTGGCGGCGCTGCGACAGATATCTACGGAATCGTCGGTATGGCTAGTAAAAACCAAATCAAAGATAATTTAAATGGCATTTTGCGTAAAGAAAACTATTCTAAAGGTGTTGTCGTGCGTCAAGAAGAAAATGGCGTTGCGGTCGACGTATATACTATTGTAAGTTATGGAACAAAAATTTCAGAAGTATCTCGTAATGTACAAGAAAAAGTAAAATATAACCTTGAAACACTACTAGGCGTGACAGCTAATTCAGTCAACGTATTTGTACAAGGTGTTCGTGTGTTGCCTGACTAGGTAGCCAGCTGTTAGCAAGAGTTTAGCTGGATGTGATCGTTTCATTTTTTATTGATCTAGCTCCACGAACCAGCCCTCTCAACAAATAGATAAAATGCCGAAAAGACAAAAAGGATCTTTCCAGCATTTTCCTAATTGCCTTGACACACAACGAATAAAAATAAGTTGATGTAAAAAGGTACCTACTCGGTTGTTCGAGGTCTAAGCAGTTCGTTTCGCTTTTCTATGCAACAGTGAATCTCAAAGGAGGATTTTTTAGGTGAATGTAACAGAAATCAGTGCAAGTCAGTTCCAAGAGATGGTTCAGGCTGGTGCGAGTCGTTTGCATGTGAATGCAGAGTATGTCAACTCATTGAACGTTTTCCCTGTACCCGATGGGGATACAGGAACAAATATGAACTTATCGATGACTAGTGGAGCGAAGGCTGTAGCCGATTCTCGTTCTGAAAAAGTTGGAGAATTAACAACGATTCTTTCAAAGGGATTATTGATGGGTGCTAGAGGGAACTCTGGTGTTATCTTATCACAATTATTCCGTGGATTTTCTAAACAAATTCCAGATGTTGTGACGCTAAATGCAAAAGATTTAGCAGCAGCTTTTACGCATGGTGTAGAGACTGCCTATAAAGCAGTCATGAAGCCAGTAGAAGGGACGATTTTGACTGTTTCCCGTGAAGCCGCTCGTTCTGGAGAACGTAAAGCCAAAGAAACAGACGACTGTATCGAAGTGATGGAAGCTGTTGTGAAAGGTGCCAAACGTGCGTTAGCGAAAACACCAGATCTTTTACCTGTGTTAAAAGAAGTTGGTGTTGTGGATAGTGGTGGCCAAGGTTTGTTATTTATTTATGAAGGCTTTTTAGAAGCGCTATCTGGTGAATTTTTAGCATCCGAAGTTTATGAACCAAGTCCAGGTGAAATGGATGAGATGGTCAATGCTGAACATCATCGCGGTGTTAGTGGACATGTAGCAACAGAAGATATCAAGTTCGGGTATTGTACAGAGATCATGGTTCAAATCGGTGAAGGCCCAACTGTAGACAGCGATTTCGATTATGAAACCTTTAGAAATTACTTGAACGAATTAGGTGATTCTTTGCTTGTTGTAAATGACGATGAAATCATCAAAGTTCACGTGCATACAGAACATCCTGGTGAAGTTATGAACTACGGTCAAAAATTTGGTTCATTAGTGAAAATCAAAGTTGACAATATGCGTTTACAACATGAAACATTGGTTGAACATGACGCGCAAGCAGCAGTTGCACAAAAAGCACGTGTACCTTATGCAGTTATTGCAATTGCAGCTGGAGACGGTGTTCAAGAATTATTCCGCAGTCTCGGGGCAAGCTATATCATCAGTGGTGGTCAAACAATGAATCCAAGTACTGAAGACATCTTGAAGGCTGTTAAAGAAGTTAACGCTGACCAAGTGATTATCTTACCTAACAATAAAAATATCTTCATGGCAGCAGATCAAGCAGCTGAAGTCGCAGATATTCCAGTAGTAGTCGTACCAACTAAAACAATCTCTCAAGGAATGACAGCGATGCTAGCGTTTAACGATCAACAAACCCTTGAAGAAAATAAAACAACGATGACAGAAATGATTGAAAGCGTAGTTAGCGGACAAGTAACAACAGCTGTGCGTGACACAACAATCGACAATGTTGAAATCAAAAAAGATGACTATCTAGGAATGATCGACGGCAAAATCGTTGTATCTGAACCTGATATGTACGAAGCATCATTGGATACACTAAAACGCATGATCGATGAAGATACAGAGATCGTTACGATCATTGTTGGCGATGGTGGTACAATGAAAGAAGCTGAAAAATTTGCAGCTACGTTAACTGCTGAATATGAGGATCTAGAAACAGAACTTCACGAAGGTGGACAACCAGTTTATCCTTACCTATTTTCAGCTGAATAATAAATGACTTATCGAAGCCAGACACTCGTTGTTTGGCTTTTTCTATAGAAAATAACTAAATGAAAAATAAAACACGTATCTAGTAAAGAGAGGAGGAAAAGTGGTGAACTTGTCAGATGATATAGGTTTCTTGACCGGGGTTGGTCCAAAACGTGCAGAAAATTTAAAAGAATTAGGCATTCAGACCATTGAAGATTTGTTAACCTATTACCCTTTCCGGTATGACGATATCCAAGAAAAAGAGCTAAATGAAATCCAAGATCAAGAAAAAGTCACCTTAAAAGGATTAGTGGTATCTGAACCCGTCGTGAGCCGTTATGGTTATAAAAAAAGTCGCATGATGTTTCGGATGATGCAGGACCATGCGGTAATCAATGTTTCCTTCTTTAATCAGCCGTATTTAAAAGATAAAATCGTTCTCTCCGAAGAAATAGCAGTATATGGTAAATGGGATGCAAAACGCAAATCATTGAATGGTATGAAGATTTTAGCAGCTAAAAATGATGGCGAAGACTTTGCTCCGATTTATCATGTAAATAAGAAAGTTCGACAAAGTAGTTTGATTCAGCTAATTCGTACTGGATTTGAAAAATATGGTGACCTTATTCAAGAAATTCTACCAGAAGAGTTACTAGAGAAATATCGTTTGATGCCAAGAAAAGAAGCAATGTTTGCGATGCATTTCCCTAGTGATCCAGAAGAAAGCCACCAAGCAAAGCGGCGTGTTGTTTTTGAAGAATTTTTCTTGTTCCAATTGAAAATGCAAGGGTTGAAGAGGCAAGAAAAAGCTGAGAAAAATGGATTGGTCATTCAGTATGATGTGGATCGACTTAAAACGTTTACGCAAAAACTACCGTTTGAACTGACTGCAGCCCAAAAAAAAGTAACAAATGAAATTTGTCGAGATTTAATGAGCCCAAATCATATGCAACGTTTATTACAAGGGGATGTAGGGAGTGGTAAAACTGTTGTTGCGGCAATTGCTCTGTATGCAACGATGACAGCTGGTTTTCAGGGGGCTTTAATGGTACCAACGGAGATTTTAGCACAGCAACATATGGAAAGTCTCCAGCAACTATTTGATCCCTTAGAAGTCCGTACAGCGTTATTGACTGGATCGACTAAGACGAAAGAACGTCGAGAAATTCTGGAACAATTAGCAACAGGTGAAATTGACATCATCATTGGAACGCATGCGTTGATTCAAGAAGATGTTCTGTTTCGTCGCTTAGGTTTGGTAATCACGGATGAACAACATCGGTTTGGTGTGAATCAACGGCGAATCTTAAGAGAAAAAGGATTGAAACCAGATGTCTTATTTATGACAGCGACGCCCATTCCTAGAACCCTGGCCATTACAGCTTTTGGTGAAATGGATGTTTCGATCATTGATGAAATGCCAGCTGGTCGTATTCCGATAGAAACTCGTTGGATTCGTCCGCCGCAATTAGATACAGTTTTAGAGTGGATGGAAAAAGAACTGGCTCGTGGTCATCAAGCATATGTAATTTGTCCGCTGATCGAAGAGTCCGAAGCATTAGATGTTAAAAACGCCACAGAAATTTTTGAACATATGACAGCTTTTTTCAATCCTACTTATCAGGTTGGTTTACTTCATGGGAAAATGAAAAATCAGGAAAAAGAAGAGATCATGCAGGAGTTTAAAGAAAATAATCTTCAGCTCTTAGTTTCAACAACTGTAATTGAAGTTGGGGTTAATGTTCCTAATGCAACGGTGATGCTAATCATGGATGCTGATCGCTTTGGTTTGGCCCAGTTGCATCAACTTCGTGGCCGTGTCGGTCGTGGCTCAGAAGCGTCGTATTGTATCTTAGTTGCTAACCCGAAAAATGAAATGGGTGTGGAACGGATGAAAATCATGACTGAAACGAATAATGGTTTTGTCTTGAGTGAAAAGGACTTAGAATTACGAGGTCCAGGGGAAGTATTTGGTGCTAGGCAATCTGGTATTCCACAGTTTGCTGTAGGAGATATTGTGACGGACTTCAATATTCTTGAAGTTGCTCGTCAAGAGGCTAGCGCTATTTGGAAAAAAGAACAATGGTGGGTGTTGCCGGAGTATCGTGGAGTTGCAGATAAAATCAAACCAAATGATGGTGAGCAGCAATTTTTTGATTAAAAAAGATTTGGAACTGTATGAAGCAACTCTCAAGGAATGAACTATAGGTACCTACTACATTTCATTTCGATCTCATCAATCTCTAAGTGTCAAAGACACTAAGAATTGAAGGATTTGGTTTCATGAGAGTTAAACGCTTTGTTCCGCTTTTCGATATGTTATACTACTTATTGTAATTTACCTAGGAGGGACTATGTTATGAAGATTGCAGTTGATGCAATGGGTGGCGATCATGCGCCCCAAGCAATTGTTGAAGGCGTGATGTTAGCCAAACAGGATTTTCCAGAGATTGAGTTTTTACTTTATGGAAAAGAGTCTGAAATTAAAAAATATGTAACAGATGAAACGAACATTACGATTATCCATACGGATGAAAAAATCAATAGTGATGATGAACCAGTGAAGGCGATCCGCCGTAAAAAAACAGCTTCCATGGTGTTAGCAGCTCAGGCAGTGAAAAATGGTGAAGCTGATGCGATTTTTTCTGCAGGTAACACAGGCGCGTTACTAGCCGCTGGACTATTTATCGTTGGGCGAATCAAAAATGTGGAACGCCCAGGTTTGATGTCGACGTTGCCAGTTATTGGTCAACCAGATGGCGGATTTGATATGTTGGATTTAGGAGCGAATGCCGATAATAAGCCAGAGCACCTTGTTCAATATGCAGTGCTAGGTTCTTTTTATGCCGAAAAAGTTAGAAATATCACGAAGCCGCGTGTAGCGCTTTTGAATAATGGTTCTGAAGAAACTAAAGGTAGCGAGTTGACGAAAAAAGCGTTTGAATTGCTTTCAGAAGAAGAAGGTATTCATTTTATTGGTAATGTGGAAGCACGTGATTTACTTAGTGGGGCAGCTGACGTTGTTGTGACAGATGGTTTTACAGGAAATGCTGTCTTGAAATCAATAGAAGGAACAGCCTTGAATATGATGGGACTGTTAAAATCGTCAATTCTTGCAGAAGGATTTAAAGGGAAAATGGGCGCGTTGCTTTTAAAAAATGCACTGCGTGGTATGAAAGATGAAATGGATTACTCGAAACACGGAGGAGCCGTTCTTTTTGGCTTAAAAGCACCCGTCATCAAAACGCATGGATCGACAGGTCCAGAGGCTGTTCGCTATACGATCCGCCAGATTCATACAATGTTGAAAACAGAAGTTGTACCCCAATTAGTTCGTTATTATGAAGCAAAAGAATAAGCAGATGCGAAACCTGTTTGCAATTGCATTGTAATGCTTTTGCAAAAAAAGATGGACAAATCGATCAAATGTGAGTACAATGTATCATAGCGTTTAACTCAATCGTGAGAAACGCTTTTCAAAAGCAGTGGAGGTGAATACAGTTGACTCGTGAAGAAGTACTTGAAAAAGTAGCGAAGATTATCTCAAACCACTTTGATATTGAAGCTGAGAAAGTGACAGATCAATTAAACATTAAAGATGACTTGAATGCAGATTCAATTAGTGTAATGGAATTTGTTTTAGAGCTTGAAGATGAGTTTGGTACAGAAATTTCTGATGAAGATGCAGAGCAAATTGAAACAGTAGGTGCCGCTGTAGATTATATTATGAATAACTTATAAGTTGAAATGAAAAAAGTAGAGCAAAACAAATCCTGTTTTGTTCTGCTTTTTTGCTTATTTGGAAAAATTTACATTACCAAAATGTTGCAATTTTTACAAATTTTATATACAATTGCTTAAATATGAGTACAATGAGAATATGGGTTTATTAAAAACGATTACAATGAGTATAGAAAGAATAATTATTAAAAAACAACGATTTTTCAATAAGATTTCTTGTTGTAATACGTTATTTGACTGAACATGGAGGAGTGTATTGAAGTGAGTGACAGCAATCAATTGTTAGACGTTCAGCATCTGCATACAGGTTTTCGTATCAAAGACGAGTACTATGATGCGGTTGATGATGTATCATTTGAATTAGGAAAAAATGAAATTTTAGCGATCGTTGGTGAATCAGGTTGTGGGAAAAGTACGTTGGCCACAACGATTATTGGGCTACACGATGCCAATAATACACGTGTAACTGGAGAAATCCTATACAAGGACTTAAATTTAACGACGTTCAACGAGCAATTATATAATAAGGTTCGGGGGAACGATATTGGAATGATTTTTCAAGATCCTTTATCAGCGCTGAATCCATTGATGAGAATTGAAGATCAGATCAAAGAAAGTCTAACCTACCATACGGATATGACTGCTGAGCAAAAACAAGCTCGTGTAATCGAACTATTGACTCAAGTGGGTATTCCCAATCCTGAACGAGTAGGAAAACAATATCCTCACGAGCTATCTGGAGGAATGCGCCAACGTGTAATCATTGCTATTGCAATTGCATGTAAGCCAGCCATCATTATTGCGGATGAGCCGACGACAGCATTAGATGTAACGATTCAAGCGCAAATTTTAGATTTGCTAAAAGACTTACAAGAGGAAACGGGTTCAGGAATCATTTTGATCACACATGATTTAGGAGTAGTAGCTGAAATGGCAGATAAGGTGGCTGTGATGTACGCAGGGCAATTTGTTGAAGTTGCGACTGCCGAAGAATTGTTCAACAATCCAAAGCATCCATATACACGTTCTTTATTACAGTCTATCCCTCAAGAAAATTCAGATGATAGTCAACTACACGTGATTGAAGGAGTTGTTCCTTCATTGAGCAAATTACCAAGAGAAGGTTGCCGCTTTGCGCCGAGAATTCCTTGGATTCCAGAAGATGCTCACGAAGCAGAACCGACATTGCATGAAGTGTCAGAGGGACATTTTGTCCGTTGTACATGTTATCAGCATTTCCATTTTAGAGACGATCAGGAGGAAGTATAATGGCAGAAATCATTCAAATCAAAGACTTGAAAGTTCATTATCCTATCCGTAGCGGCTTTTTTAACAGAGTGACTGATCATGTATTGGCAGTTGATGGCGTTGATTTTATTATCGAAAAAGGTAAAACATACGGCTTAGTTGGTGAATCTGGGTCTGGGAAATCTACCACAGGTAAAGCAATCATTGGTTTAGAAAAAGTGACCAGCGGAAGTATCTTATATCAAGATCAAGATGTGACAAGAGCTCACAATCGTAAAGCCATGAAATATAATAAAGATGTTCAAATGATTTTCCAAGATTCAATGTCTAGTTTAAATCCAAAGAAACGAGTACTGGATATCATCGCTGAACCAATTCGGAATTTTGAACGTTTGAGCGATCAAGAAGAAAAGAAAAAAGTTAAAGGGCTTTTAGATATTGTTGGAATGCCAGAGGATGCACTCTATAAATATCCTCATGAATTTTCAGGTGGGCAACGTCAGCGTTTAGGCGTGGCTAGAGCTGTTGCGACAAATCCTAAGTTGATTATTGCAGATGAACCAGTTTCTGCCTTAGATTTATCTGTTCAAGCACAAGTATTGAATTTTATGAAAAATATTCAAGAAGAATATGGCTTGAGTTATTTATTCATTTCACATGATTTAGGTGTTGTAAAACATATGTGTGATAATATTGCGATCATGTACAAAGGCCGATTTGTCGAAATCGGTACTCGTCAGGATATTTATACAAATCCACAGCACATTTATACCAAACGCTTACTATCTGCAATTCCTAAAATCGATGTTGCACATCGTGAAGAGCACAAAGCGCAACGTCGTCTGGTGGAGAAAGAGTATATTGAGAATCAAAAAGATTATTACGATCAAAATGGTCGTGTGTATGACTTACGTACGATCAGTGATACACATCAAGTCGCGTTAAAAGATGGAGGTGCAGTCTAATGTGGAAGACGATTTTACGACGTGTACTCTTTATGATTCCTCAAATCTTGATTTTAAGCGTCTTGATTTTCATGTTAGCCAAAATGATGCCAGGAGATCCTTTTACTGGTCTAATCAATCCAAATACTGATCCGGCTGTCATTGAGAAAATGCGTGAATCAGCTGGATTGAATGATCCTTGGACAACACAATATGTTCGTTGGATTGTCAATGTTTTCCATGGTGATTTTGGTGAGAGTTTTATATTTAAGTTACCAGTCTCAACCTTGATCGGCAGTCGTGCAGTTAATACGATCCTTCTGTCTTTAGTAACAGTTGTGATCATGTATGCGATCGCTTTGCCGCTAGGTGTTTTGTCAGGTCGTTATCAAAACTCTATTCTAGACAAATTTGTTGTAATCTATAACTTTTTCAGTTTTGCCGTACCACCATTTATTTTTGCGCTTGTTATGCTATTTGTTTTTGGGTACCGTTTAGATTGGTTCCCGACGACAGGTTCGATTTCCAGTGGTGTTGAGCCGGGGACGGGTGCCTATATCTGGGATCGGTTCTATCATTTGATTTTACCAGCATTGTCTCAAGCACTTTTAGGAACGGCAATCACGATTCAATATTTACGTAATGAAGTGATTGATTCTCAATCGCTGGATTATGTTCGGACGGCTCGTTCAAAAGGGGTACCGACCAATAAAGTCTATACAAGACATATTTTCAGAAATGCTTCTTTACCAATCGTTTCTCAACTTAGCTACGAAATCACAGCTTTAATCAGTGGTTCAGTAGTTATCGAAAAGATCTTTGGTTATCCAGGAATTGGAAAATTATTTATCGACTCGATCGGACAACGGGATTACGCAGTAATCACCGCCTTAGTATTGATTTTAGGAGTTGCGACACTCGTTGGAAATCTGATTTCAGATATCGTGATGAGTCTTGTAGATCCGCGGATTCGGGTTCAATAGAAAATCAATTTTAAGGAGAGGAAGAGACGAGATGGATAAAAATAAAGAAAATGTAGCAGTTGCTGTACCAGAAACAATCCCGCCGATGGGATTTCGAATGATCGCAAGAGAATTCAAAAAAGATAAATTAGCGATTTTCTCACTTGTATTGTTAGTCGCCATTTTACTAGTTGTTTTTATTGGTGCTCTATTGACTGATCAAGACAAAGTAATGACGGTGAGTATTTTAGATAAATATGCCGAGCCTGGTGGAAATTTCATATTAGGAGCAGATGAAGGCGGACGTGACGTGCTTGGTCAATTGATCATTGGTGCTCGCAATTCTGTTGTGATCGGTTTTGCGATCACGATTCTAACATCGATCATCGGTGTAGGTATTGGTATTGTTTCAGGTTATTATGGCGGAATGTTTGATAATGCAGTGATGCGTGTGGTCGACTTTATTATGATTTTACCGATTATGATGATCATCATTGTATTTGTTACAATCATTCCTAATTATAATGTTTGGTCTTTTGTGGGGATCATGAGTGCCTTTTATTGGGTCGCAAAAGCCCGGCTGTTTAGAAGTAAAACATTATCTGAGGTTCGCAGAGACTATGTGAGTGCCTCGAAAACGTTAGGCACAAGTGATTTTAAAATCATGTTTCGAGAAATTATGCCAAATCTAAGTTCGTTGATCATCACGAACTTAACGATCAACTTTGCGGCAAATATCGGGATCGAAACAACATTGACGTTCTTAGGATTTGGTTTGCCGACAAATGTACCTAGTTTAGGAACGTTGATCGGATATGCCAGCAATGGTGATGTTTTAGCAAATAAAACATGGATTTGGGTACCTGCATCAGTGCTGATTTTGGTAATGATGTTATGTATAAATTATATTGGCCAAGCGTTTAAACGTTCAGCAGATGCTAGACAACGTTTAGGTTAAGAAGAGGAGGAAGTAGTGTGAAGAGCAAAAAACTTTTGGGTTTAATTACATTAACAGCAGTGGTAGCTGTAACATTAGCTGCGTGCGGTGGAGGCAAGAAATCAGATTCAGGCAACAAGAATGTAGAAACTGAAGATATCAGTAAATTTACAATGAAGGTCAAAAATGACAAAGAGGCTATCAAAGGCGGGACTTTGGATGTAGCAGTGGCTTCTGATACTCAGTTTAAAGGGTTATTTTCAGAAGTCTATTATCAAGATTCGTATGATAATTATTATATGCGTCCATCACATGAAGGATTATTTTCGTATGATGAAGACTTTGTGATTACAGATGATGGGGTTGCTAAATTAGATTTAGACGTTGACAATAAAAAAGCAACGATCACATTGAAAAAAGACGTTAAATGGTCAGATGGTGAAGCCGTAACTGCAGATGATCTTGTTTATCCATACGAAGTAATTGGGAATAAAGACTATACAGGGATTCGTTACGATGACGACTTTACAAATGTTGTGGGTATGGAAGAATACCATGATGGAAAAGCCGATACTATTTCTGGTATCAAAAAAGTAGACGATCAAACAATCGAAATAACATATAAAGAAATGAATCCAGGCATGTTGCAATTAAGCGGTGGTGTTTATACAAGTGCAATGCCGAAACATGTCTTTAAAGATATTCCAATCAAAGACCAAGAAAAAAGTGACGCTGTCCGCAAAAATCCTGTAACATTTGGTCCTTACTACATGAGTAAGATTGTAACCGGAGAATCAGTGGAATACTTGCCGAATGAGCACTACTATAAAGGCAAACTTAAACTAGACAAAATCGTATTTACAAACGTACCAACAGCATCTATCGTTGAAGCTGTAAAAGCGAAAAAATATGATATGGTTTACTCAATGCCGACAGATAACTATCCAACATACAAAGATTCAGAAGGGTACCAAATGCTAGGACGTGAAGAATTAGCATACACATATGTTGGATTTAAATTAGGAACATTTGATAAAGAAAAAGGCGAAGTTATTATGAATCCAGATGCAAAAATGGCTGATGTGAAATTACGTCAAGCAATGGGCTATGCAATGGATAATGATGCAATCGGACAAAAATTCTACAATGGCTTACGTACTGGTGCAACAACGTTGATTCCACCGATCTTCAAAACATTGCACAATACAGATGTTAAAGGCTATCAATATGATTTAGATAAAGCGAAGAAAATTTTAGATGACGCTGGTTATAAAGATACAGATGGCGATGGCCTTAGAGAAAATCCTAAGGGTGAAAAATTAACCATCAACTTTGCTTCAATGGCAGGTGGCGAAACAGCTCAACCTTTAGCAGATTACTATCTACAACAATGGAAAGAAATTGGTTTAGATGTGAAATTAGCAACAGGCCGTTTAATCGATTTCCAAGCGTTCTACGATAAAATCAAAAATGATGATCCAGAAATCGACGTATTCCAAGCTGCTTGGGGTGTCAACAGTGCGCCATCTCCGGCAGGATTATATAGTCGTAACGCAGCATTCAACTACTCACGTTTTGCTTCAGAAGAAAATGACAAACTGTTAAAAGCAATTGATTCAAAAGCGTCATTTGACGATAAAAAACGTAAAGAAGCATACGATGCATGGCAAGAATATATGTTTGAACAAGCACCAGTTATTCCAACATTATATCGTAACGAAATCATGCCAGTTAATGATCGTGTGAAATCATTTACTTGGAATTATGAAGAAACAAGAGACTTCTATGATATTGAATTGACAGCTGAAAAACGTTAATTTATTGAGCTAGAAGATAGTAAAAAAGACACTTCCATCAGTATTTGGAAGTGTCTTTTTTACGTTGGATGGTTGAACTAAAAGCATTTATATGAGAAAATGATTATAAAAGTTAGCAGAAATAAAAGGATATGCTAATTTTTATAAAATCTGGAGGACATCACCTATGAATATTTAAAATACTTCACTTGGTCAAGAACGAAAAAAATGAAGAACGAAATTTTCGTTTCTTCTAAGTGAAGGTGAGAAAAATGAATAAAAATAAAGCGTTCAACAAACTAATTGTAGGTCAAATGATTTCTAATATTGGTGATACTATTTATACGATTGCGATCGTGAGCTCTGTCTTTTCATTAACGAATTCTGCATTAGCAGCCTCAACTGTCCCCGTCATTATCACAGGGAGTATGGTTCTGTCAGGATTGTTGACACCATTGATCGTTGTGCGTGTATCACTATCAAAAATTTTGCAGGTAAGCCAATTGTTTAAGACAATTATTTTAGCGGGCTTAGCGACTTATTTACAGTTGAATGTCGAGCATCTTGATTTAACCATTTTATACGTATTTATTGCAGGTATTGCTTTTTTAGACGGATGTGCTGAACCAGTTAGTACAGCTTTAATACCACACTATGTTAGTGAGCATTATTTGATTCGAGCCAATAGTATTTTTAATACCATGTTACAAGTTGTCAGCATAGGTAGTTGGGCGATTGGATCGTCATTATTGATTATTTTTTCGGTGATGAATCTTTTGTGGTTGGATGTAGGAGTATTTGCGATTTCAGCTATTATTTTATGGCTGTTGCCCAAAGTTACTAAACGCGTAGAATCAGAAAAAAATGAATGGGAAAATTTTCTTATAGGTTGGCAAGGGATTCGTAAGCAGTCGCTTGTTCGTGTGGTTGTTAGGATGGATATTCTTGAGAATATTGCGAATACAGCTTGGGTTTCAGCGATCGTGTTAGTTTACGTGAAAGAAGTTTTACACGTTTCTGAAAGTTGGTGGGGGTATATAAATGCCACTTACTTTGCTGGAGCTATGCTTGGAAGTATTATTGTGATGAGACATTCAAATTGGATCAATCAAAATAAATCAAAAGCAGTTATTACAGGTTCGTTGTTTGGTGCTATTGTAACCTTTTTAGTTGTTCCAGGGTGGCATCCCATTTTTATTTTGATTTGTTCTGTCTTTGTAGGGATATTTTCTCAAATCAAAAATATTCCTCAAGCGACTGCTATACAACAGAAGATTCCAAAAGATAAACTTGCTTCGATTTATGCTTCGATGAATGTGCTTTATACAGGGACATTTGCCTTGGCTTCGGTCTCTATGGGACTAGTTTCAGAGTATCTTGGTGTGAGAACAGTATTTGTCTTATCGGGAATTTTATTATTTGTCGTCGCTATGATAGCGAAGAATAAAGAGTCATTATTTGATGAATAATTTTTAGTGGAGATACTATGTAAGAGGGAAACAGTGAGTAGTTATGAAGTAGAGTTCATAACTACTCGCTTTTATATTTAGCGTACAAGAACGATTATAACGAAAATTAAAGAGAATGACAGAATGGGCCACAAAGTAATTAAATTTGGTGAAAAAGAAAATGAACAGGACCAACTTGCAGATCTCGTCGATAGTGGGATAAAAGTTGCGACATCTTCACTGTTATACTTACAAGAAATCGGGTAAAAGAACCAACTAAAGTGGGAGACAAATGGATTATTCAAGATAGTCAAAATAGAAAAGTGTGTGAAGTGAAAGTTGATGAGGTAACAATCAAAACTTTTGGTTCAATAACGAATGATTTTGCCGTCAAAGAAGGAGATCAACGTTTCCAGAATTGGTATGATATTCATTGGAAATACTATACGAATCTTTTATCAAAATACAACCAAGAACTGACAGATACCACAAAATTAGAATGTGTATATTTCCGGAAGATAGACAAATAGTTCGCGATAATAACCTCTTTATCACTCGCTGCTGAAAAGACTTATATCTAACAGTGACAAAGAACGTTCTTTTTTTGTCACTTATATACTAGACAGTAGATTCTCCTAATGATAATCTTGTTGTTAAGCGCTTTCTAGTATGCGCTTTCAATAAGACGATAAACAATAGCAAGGAGAGAAATCAAATGGAGCAAACACTCGTTATCATCAAGCCAGATGGCGTTTCACGTAAATTAGTTGGAGAAATCCTTCAACGATTTGAGAAAAAACAATTAAAATTAAGCCAATTAAAAGTAGCAAAAATGTCCCGAGAATTAGCAGAAGAACACTATGCACATGTGAAAAAATTTGATTTCTTTGAAGACATGATGACATATATGACCTCATCAGAAGTCGTTTATCTTGTTTTAGAAGGACCAAGTGTCATTAAAACTGTTCGGAAAATGATCGGGGCGACGAATTGCTTAGAGGCTGAACCGGGAACGATTCGAGGAGATTATGGTGCCAATAGTTATGAAAATATTATTCATGCTTCAGATTCATCAGAAGCAGCCGAAGTAGAAATCAAACGATTTTTTTACTGAAACCAATTAAACCAAAAGCGTATCAAGATTTTTTAACGATCTTGAACGCTTTTTGTCTTTTTAAGTTGAAAGAATGTGAGGGATTTCGCGGTTTATGATAAAAATACGCTAAAATCATTAGGAAATTCTTCAAATACTATGAATTAAGTAGTCAATTTAGGGCAATTCCCACCTAACCATTTAAAAATCTAACAAAAAAAAGTATAATAGAGAAGGTTGTAAATAAACTTAAAGGAATGTAGCCAATGGACAATCAGTTAACTACCGAATTGAAAGAACGTTACGGCATTGTTTTCCATGATGTCAACCTATTAGAACAGGCTTTTACCCATTCATCCTATGTGAATGAGCATCGATACTTAAAACTATCTGACAATGAACGATTAGAATTTTTAGGAGATGCCGTTTTAGAATTATTGGTTTCTCAATATTTGTATAAACAATTCCCAGAAATGCCAGAGGGCAAATTGACAAAAATGAGAGCAGCGATCGTTCGTGAAGATAGTTTATCCAAGTTTGCGAAAGAATGTCATTTTGACCAATATATTCTTCTGGGCAAAGGGGAAGAAAATTCTGGCGGGCGAACACGTCCAGCGTTACTTTGTGATTTATTTGAAGCATTTTTAGGTGCTTTGTTCTTAGATCAAAAAGTGGATGCAGTCAAAAAATTTATTGCAGAAGTCATTTTTCCTAAAATCGATGCCGGTGCTTTTTCACATGAGATGGATCACAAAACACATTTACAAGAAGTTTTGCAACGCCAAGGGGATGTCAATATTGACTACCGTTTAGTTAATGAGGAAGGACCTGCCCATGATCGAATCTTTTTTGTTGAAGTGTATGTCAATGAAAAGTTGATCGGAACAGGTCAAGGGAAATCGAAGAAATTAGCAGAACAGGATGCCGCTGAAAAAGCGCTGAAACAAAATCCTGAGTAAGCTTGGAAGGAGCCGTTTTATTCGTGTATTTAAAACGAATTGAGATCGCAGGATTTAAATCCTTTGCGGATCGAACCGTTATAGAGTTTGAAAATGGTGTGACGGCTGTCGTTGGACCAAATGGCAGCGGAAAAAGTAATATCACTGAAGCGATTCGCTGGGTTTTAGGCGAGCAATCTGCTAAAAGTCTTCGTGGTGGTAAAATGCCGGATATTATTTTCGCTGGTTCTGAAGGTCGTAAAGCGTTGAATATTGCCGAAGTAACGGTTGTCTTGGATAATAGTGATCATTTTTTACCGTTAGATTTTACTGAAATTAGTGTGACACGTCGCTATCGTCGGACAGGTGAAAGTGATTTTTACATCAATAAACAAGCTTGCCGTTTAAAAGATATCCACGATCTATTTATGGATTCTGGTTTAGGAAAAGAATCATTTTCAATCATTTCTCAAGGGAAAGTGGAAGCGATTTTTAATAGTAAGCCTGAAGATCGTCGGGGAATTTTTGAAGAAGCCGCAGGCGTTTTGAAGTATAAACAGCGTAAGAAAAAAGCAGAACAAAAACTGTTTGAAACAGAAGATAATTTAAGCCGCGTGCAAGATATCATCTATGAATTAGAAGATCAATTGACTCCTCTAGCTGCACAAAGCGAAGCGGCCAAGGAGTTTTTGAAACTTAAAGAGACTTTGACAGAAATTGATGTTAGTTTAACAGTAACTGAAATCGAATCAGCCAAAGAAGTTTGGGAAATCAAGGCAGCTGAACTTACTGTAATTGAAGAAAAGTTGCAGATTGCTAGCAAAAAAATTCGTGATTCAGAGGATGAATTATTCCAACTGCGGGGTAAACGCAATAAATTGGATGAGCAAATCGAAACAGAACAACAGCAACTATTACAAATCACAGAAGCGTTGAAACAAACAGAAGGACAAAAAAATGTCTTAGTTGAACGCTCAAAACATACGATGCAAACGACCAGTGAGTACCAACAATCTTTAGAAGAGAATGCTGAAAAAATCACTCGCTATCGAGAAGAAGTTCAAGACTTACAAGCAAAAGTTACGGAGAAAAAAGCTCAACGCGAATCACTAGTTGAAGCAATCAAAGTGTCTGAGTTAGAGGTTGAAAAATACAGCAAATCTTCAAAAGAATTATTGGAAGAGCTACGCAGTCAATATGTTGAAGTCATGCAAGAACAAGCCAATACTACCAATGATCTAAAGTATTTAGAACGTCAATATCAACAAGAAACGGCTAAAAACCAACAATCCATTCAAAAGCACGAAGCGTTAGAAAAACAAATGAGCGATGCTTTAGCGGAGAAAGAACAACTAGAAGCAAGTGTAGTTTCCTCCGAACAATCGTTATCAGATCAAAGAGAAGAATACACCCAATTGAAACATCAGCTAGAGCAAAAGCAAGGACAATTAGCTGTAAAGCAAAAGCAAATGTATCAAGCGATGAATCAAGTACAACAAGCGAAAGCTCGTCAAAAAAGCTTACAAGAAATCCAAGAGAATTACTCAGGATTTTATCAAGGCGTTCGAGCAGTGTTAAAACACAAAGATCAGTTAACTGGTATCGTTGGAGCTGTTGCTGAGTTGATTGAAGTGCCGAAAGACTATACTTTAGCGATCGAGACAGCTTTAGGTGGAGCAGCACAGCATGTCGTTGTAGAAACTGAAAAAGATGGGCGTGCAGGGATCACATTCTTGAAACAACAACATAGCGGTCGAGCAACATTCTTACCACTAACGACAATTAAACCAAGAACCGTTTCTAGTGCAGTTCGTGATCGAGTTAGCAATGTTCAAGGATTTCTAGGAATTGCCAGCGAGTTAGTCCACTTTTCAGAGGATGTCAGCAATGTAATCCAAAATCTTTTAGGTGTGACCTTATTAGCAGCGACATTAGAAAGTGCCAATCAGTTAGCGAAGGCTGTAAACTACCAATACCGCGTCGTTTCTTTAGAGGGTGATGTCATGAACTCAGGAGGATCGATGACAGGTGGTGCCAATAAACGAGGCAATCAAGGTAGCTTATTCTCTCAAACACAAGAACTTCAAACGCTGACTGAACAAATGGAACGTGTTGAAAAACAATTAACAGTCAACGAAAAAGAAGTCCAACAGTTGACCGAAGAAGTCAAAGAACTAAACGAAAAACTAGAACAATTGCGTTCAACTGGAGAAACAAGCCGCCTGAAACAGCAGGAATTACAAAACAAACTAACGAATCAAGAAGAAACAATTACTCGTTTAACGAAAGAACAACGTCTGTTTGAATTTGAAGCCCGTGAATTGCATCAATTTTTAACGGAATACCAAACAAGAAAAGAAGAACTAACGCAGCAGCAACAAGAACTAAATGCTACCAAAGACCGTTTAGATCAAGAAATGAAACAAGTGGATCAAGAAGCAAGCCAAATGGAAACGTTGCGAGCAGAAGCATTTGAGCGATTCAATCAAGTACAAGCAGATAAAGCTGTTGCCAGTGAACAATTGGCTCATTTAACTGAACAAGTAGCAGAAAAACAAACCCAGTTAGATGAATTCTTAGCAAGAGAAACAGCGTTGCGTCAGCAATTACAACAATTGAATGACAATTCAAGCGATCATCAAGTCACAGAAGAAAGCTTGGCGGTTCAGCTGGAACAATTAGCTGAGAAAAAAGAGCAACTACAAATAAGCATTCTAGAAGCTAAAACAGCTCGTCAACAATTACAAGAGCAAGTCGATCAAATTGACACAGGTTTAGCAGAAGAAAATAAGCAGCAACAACATTTACTAACGGAACAAACAAAAATCGAAGTTGAGAAAAATCGCTCAGAAATCAAATTAGACAATTCTTTGCAATATTTACAAGAAGAATACAGTTTGACCTTTGAACGTGCCAACGAAGACTATGAACTGACGATCGATAAAGAGCAAGCGAAAATCGAAGTCAAACGCTTGAAACAGGCTATCGAACGCTTAGGACCAGTCAATCTTAATGCGATTGAACAATACGAGCAAGTCAATGAACGCCATGAATTTCTAGTTTCTCAACGTGATGACTTGTTAGATGCCAAAGAGCAGTTGTTCGAAACAATGGGTGAAATGGATGAAGAAGTCAAAGCTCGCTTTAGTGAAGTTTTTGAAGCGATCCGTGCCCAGTTTAAAGTGGTATTTCCAAATATGTTTGGCGGTGGTCGAGCAGAATTGATTTTAACTAACCCAGAAGACTTATTGAATACTGGGGTCGAAATCGAAGCACAACCTCCAGGTAAAAAATTACAAAATCTAAGCTTACTTTCTGGTGGTGAGCGCGCCTTAACAGCGATTGCGTTGCTATTCTCCATTATTCGCGTTAGACCAGTACCTTTCTGTGTCTTAGATGAAGTTGAAGCGGCGTTGGATGATGCGAACGTTTCTCGTTTTGGTCATTATTTAAGCGAATTTGAAGATGATACGCAATTTATTGTGGTGACTCACCGTAAAGGAACGATGGAAGCGGCAGATGTGCTGTATGGTGTGACAATGCAGGAATCTGGTGTGTCGAAGATTGTTTCGGTTCGCTTAGAAGAAGTCAAAGAAGGCGGCGCGATCGTCGCTGAAACTTAGGGGTATATGATAGGAGTAATAAAATGATTAAATTAGTCGCTATTGATTTAGATGGCACGCTTTTAGATAGTAAAAAGGAAATCTCTGCAAGAAACAAAGAAGCTTTGGCACAAGCAAAAGCTGCAGGTGTTAAAATCGTTATTTGTACAGGTCGACCATTGGCAGCCATCGGTATTTATTTAGATGCCTTGAATTTACGTGACAATGGTGATTACAGTATTACCTTCAATGGTGGTTTGGTTCAAAAAAATGATACAGGTGAAATTATTGAAAAAGCAACGATGCCTTTAGAAAATGTCCATGATTTGTTTGAATTAGCTTCCTCATTGAATGTACCTTTGGATATTTTATCTGATGGGCTGGTGTTGCAGCTACCAACGACAAAGGATTATGAATCATTGTATAGTCAGCTAAATAAATTACTGACATATGAGTCTCACGAGTTAGCTCAATTGACTGCTGATAGAATCTACAATAAAGCCGTGATTGCAGTAGATCAAACGTATCTAGATGAACAGATCCAAAAAATACCTGATCCGTTTTACGATCGCTATGAAATCATCAAAACTAGAAGTAACCTACTAGAGTTTATGCCTAAAGGAATCACAAAAGCATATGGTATTTCATTATTAGCTAGAGATTTAGGCATTAAACAAGAAGAGATCATGACGATTGGCGATGAAGAAAATGATTTGCCGATGATCGAATACGCAGGTCTTGGTGTAGCAATGGAAAATGCCGTTCCTAGAGTGAAAGACTTGGCAGACGTAATCACAGACACAAACGACAATGACGGAGTCGCACAAGCCGTTGAAAAATTTGTTTTAGAACCATTGGAAGGAGGGAATTAAATGGGATTTTTCGATAAAATAAAAAAAGCTTTTATGAACGAAAAAGAAACACCACCAGCTGAAATCAAGACAGATGAAGAAGTCATCGAGTCCGTTGAAGTAATGCCAGAAGAAAAACAAGCTGATACGGAATCACTAGAGCAAGTCCAAGAGGAGATTTTTGAAGCAACAGAAAAGCCTGAAAAAGAACAAGAACCAGAAATCGCCCCTCTGATTACAGTAAATCCTGTTACCCAAGCAGAAGAACTGGTTGATCCTGAAATTATTGAGGAACAACAAGAGGAAATCATCGTACAAGAAAAGTATGAAAAAGGGCTAGAAAAAACTCGTAAGACTTTCGGCGAACGTTTGAATGAATTATTTGCGAATTTCCGTTCAGTGGATGAAGACTTCTTTGAAGAATTAGAAGAAACCTTGATTGGTGCGGACGTTGGGTTTGATACAGCGATTAAAATTACTGAATCTCTACGCCAAGAAGTCAAATTACGTAATGTGAAAAAACCAGCTGCCGTTCAAAATACGATCATTGAAAAAATGGTTGATTTGTATGAAGCAGAAGGTATCGAAGAAAATAACGCTTTGAACATTCAGGAAAATGGCTTAACCGTGATGTTGTTCGTGGGAGTTAACGGTGTTGGTAAAACAACCAGTATCGGTAAACTAGCCCATGAATTCAAACAAGACGGAAAAAAAGTCTTAATGGCAGCAGCGGATACCTTTAGAGCAGGAGCCATCGATCAATTAGTGGTCTGGGGCGAACGTGCGGGGGTTGAAGTTGTTCGCGGCAATGCTGGAGGAGATCCTGCTGCAGTCGTTTTTGATGCAGTAGAACGTGCTAAAACGGAGAATGCGGATATCTTACTTGTCGATACAGCAGGTCGCTTGCAAAACAAAGTCAATTTGATGAACGAATTAGAAAAAATCAAGCGTGTGATTCAGCGTGAATTGCCGGATGCGCCTCATGAAGTGTTGCTTGTAGTAGATGCAACGACAGGGCAGAATGCAATGTCACAAGCAAAACAATTCAAAGAAACGACAGATGTCACTGGTTTAGTCTTAACTAAACTGGATGGTACAGCAAAAGGCGGAATCGTTTTAGCCATTCGTAATGAGCTGCATTTGCCAGTGAAATTAGTTGGATTAGGTGAAGGAATCGATGATTTAGAGCCGTTTGATGCGAACGATTTTGCAATTGGATTATTTAAAGGCTTACTGAAAGTCGAAGATTAAAGAAATAGCAAAAACCTTTTGAGTGACTACATTGAGTAGACATTCAAAAGGTTTTTTATTGGTTAAACTATTGTTGGAACCATACCGCCATCCATCCGAATCGCTGCGCCACTGAAGGCTGTGGCATAAGGACTGCTGATAAATGCAGCTAATCGTCCGATTTCACTCGGATCGATCAAACGTTGGATTTGAGATAACGGACGGTTGTTTGCCATAAATAATTTCTCTTTATCGGCTAAAGACATAGCTGGATCGGGGTACATTTTTTCGAGCATATCACGTACGCCTTCGGTCATGGTCGAGCCTGGCATGATTGTATTAACGGTTACTTGTGTTCCTTTGGTTAACTTAGACAAGCTTTTCGCTAAAGAAAGCTGCATGGTTTTTGTCATACTATATTGTGGCATTTCACCTGAGGGCATGACCGCCTCTTCGCTGGCAATAAAAATGATTCTGCCGAAGTTTACTTTTAACATTTTAGGCAGATAAAATTTGACGAGAGAATTGGCGGCAAGTACATTTGTCCGAAAGAATTTTTCCCAAGTTTCATCCTCAATAGTTTCATACGCCATTGGTTGAAAAATACCCATGTTATTAACAAGAATATCCACGTGAGGAAATGTATCGAATAATGATTGGCGATTTTCTGGTGAGACAATATCACCAACAGCCGATTGCGGTGTGGTTTCTGGAAAATGTTCTTTTAGTTGTGTAACGAGAGCTGTGACTTCTTGTTTATTGCGCCCGTTGACTAAGACATTTACGCCTTCTTTAGCTAATTCAATCGCAATGGCTTTACCGATTCCTTTGGTAGATCCCGTGACTAAAGCTGTTTTTCCTTTGATATTCATTTCCATGATGCTATCTCCTCACTAAATTTTATTCAAAAAAGAATGTATCCGGATTGGGACCAACTCGAGTTCCGTCATCTAATTGATCGATCATAGCCAAATCATCTTTTGATAATTCAAAATCAAAAATCGCTGCATTACTTTTGATTCGAGCTTCTTTAACAGATTTTGGTATAACGATAATATCATTTTGGATATGCCATCTTAAAATGATTTGAGCTGCTGATTTGTTGTGTTTTGAGGCAAGATTTAAAATTGTGTCATCTTCTAGTAATTTACCTTGCATCAAAGGTGACCATGCTTCCGTTAGAATTTCATGTTCTTTTCCAAAGGCGCGGATTTCGTTTTGCGCCATTCTTGGATGAAGTTCCACTTGATTGATTACAGGTTTGATTCGGGTGGTTTCTAGGAGTGTTTTTAAATGATGAATCTCAAAGTTACTGACACCGAGCGCTTTGATTTTTCCACTAAGATATAAGTCCTCCATCGCTGTCCAAGGTTCTAAGAATTCGTTATTTCCAGGCCAGTGGATCAAGTACAAATCCAAGTAATCCAATCCTAATTTTACTAGGCTATCGTTAAATTCAGTAATAGTTTGATCGTAGTCTAAATGATGATTCCACAGCTTCGTTGTGATAAACAACTCTTCACGTTTTTTACCAGTTGAAGCTAGCCCTCGTCTGATCCCTTCGCCGACACCGGCTTCATTGCCGTAAATTTGTGCGGTATCAATGCTGACATAACCTGCTTCGATTGCTTTTTGCACAGATAAAACAGTATCTTCGTTGCTTACTTGAAAGACACCCAGACCAAATCCTGGCATCCTTACTTCGTTATTTAATAAAACTGTATCTGTTAATGATTCAATCATCGCTTCTCTTCCTTTCACGTTTAAAGTAAATCTATGGTAACAGCAGCAGGTATAAATGACTAGTACGTACTTTAAAGTGCTATACGAACGAAAAAGTAATTAATTGATTTTTCAACCTTTTTTTGTTTAAATAAATCAAGAAAGGACGCGTTGTTTATGGAATCAATTGAAAAAAGATATAATATAGGTGTAGAAGTTACGATGGATGTGATTGGTGGCAAATGGAAACCGATCATTCTTTGTAATTTAAGGCATCAAGTCATGCGCACAAGTGAATTACTTAGAGCAATCCCAAATATCTCACAAAAAATGTTGACGCAGCAATTACGTGAATTAGAACAAGATAATATTGTTGATCGAAAGTCCTACAACCAAATCCCGCCGAAAGTTGAATATAGCCTGAGTGATTATGGCGAATCTTTAGGGGAAATTCTTGATTTACTTTGTTCTTGGGGAGAAACACATGCGAATCATTTGATTGATAATGGTGAAGCGATTAGTTTGAATTGTGATAGTTGAGAGAACGTATAGTATAGAAAACGATTTAAAAAACATAAGAGGTTGGGACAGAATGATGTGCGCCAATTAGTTGAATCAGTTCCTCTATCGCCTTCTTTTTTTGCTTAGTAGGTGTTTTTCCAATTATTTGGGAAAGTATTTGACGAGAGTTCATATTTTTTAGCAATGCGTGTCTACCAAGAGGCCCTTCTAGGTATTCTTTTACTAGTTTTAGTTTGAATTCTACTTCATAAAAAATACCCCCAACAAATTGTATTTTTCACGTACAATTTGTTGGGGGCACATTATTCCGTCCCAGGCTCTTTTTTCAGAACTGGATACTTCGTTTCATCTTCTTTTGAAATATAATATATGAAATAAGTTGAGGTTAAAAATATAAGGAGATATGAATAGCGTTATTTCAATTATTACTTACAAATTATTTGTTTCAATCCCATAGTCTTCCGCTATTTTTTTTAAACTAAAACCGCGGCCAAAAACTTCACTGGCATTCATCGACACCACAAATGCTTCTTCGTCAATAGCTAAGACACTTTCTTTGATTCTAGAAAAATCTTTTTCACTCACAACAGTCATCATCAGCATACTTGGATTTTTTTGATAACCACCTTCAATCGGAATCATCGTTAATCCCTTATCCATATCGACCAAAATTTTCTCTTTGATTTCCGCATATTTTGGTGAAATGATCATCACGTTTTTCGAACGTACAAAACCAACTTGAACCATATCTACTACACGTCCAATCAGGTATAAGCAAATCAGAGAGAACAAGACCGTATCAGTATTAAAAACAAATAAGGCTGATAAAATCACTAAACCATCAACAAATAAAATCGATACACCGAGTGAAACTTTAAAGTACTTATTGACAATTTGAGAAATGATTGCAGTTCCACCTGTTGAGGCATTTCCTCGAAATTCTAATCCTAAGCCAATCCCGGTTAAAATCCCGCCAAAAATTGTTGCTAGAAAAATATTATGAGTCAATACAGGTAAGTGGGTTGTAATTCCAACAAAAAATGGATAAATTAAACTACCGTAAATCGTTTTGATCCCAACTTCTTTTCCTAGTAGCAAAAAACAAAGAACTAATAAAGGTAGATTGATTGCATATAAAACCAAAGCAGGATTAAGACCGAAAAGGTAGTTGATCACTACGCTGATTCCGTTAGCACCGCCTGCTACGATTTTATTTGGTAATAAAATCGAATTGATTGAGATTGCTAAAATAAACGAACCAATTGTCACATATAAAGTGTCTTGGATTTGTTGTTTTGTAAATTTCATTTCTATTTACTTCCTCCGTTTCTAAAAATGTTGAGATATCCCTGTTGAACGATCAATAAGTGCATAAAATAATAGCCCCTAGTCATACTATCATGAATGACTAACAGATATCATGAGATAATTTTAATTTTTTATTCGCTGAGTATGGTAAAATCATAGAGAATAGAAAAACAGAACATATTTAATCAAATAAAGGTCAAAAAGCGTCGGTCCCATAATGATTCATGATGTTGAATAATCGTTTGTGCGCCTAAAAAATCGTTGTTCAAGGTAGTACTAAGGCCTCGTTTCATAAAACAAGAATACCCTAAGCCATGGGCCATACGAATGGTGGTATCGACACAGTATTCTGTCTGTGCACCACAAAATTCAAGTTCGGAGATGGAGAGTTTATCTAAAAGCTCTTTTAGATTTGTTTGGTAAAAAGAATTGGCGTGTGTTTTTCTAATGTAGAAGTCCTTTGATTGGGCATCAAGTTGTTTAAATAGTTGCCAATTGTGACTTCCAACCACTAAATCAGCATCTTCATGTTGAATAAATATAATGGGTAGATGATTGTTGCGATACTCTGCAATACGTTGATTTACACCGGTGAGTATATCTGTTAGTTGGAACAAACCAGATCCAACATGATTTAGACCATTTTGAAGATCGATGACGATCAAGGCTGTAGTAGGATGCATGAAGTTCTCCTTTGATTTAAATTATTTTTTCTCTCTAGTATACAACGAAGTCACATGACTGAAAAGAATCTACGTTAGGAACAAGAAAAACATAGCCAGAGATACTTTAGACCAATTAAAAAGTTTAGTTCCTTTTGACAAAATTTAAGCTAATATATTCTTTTTGCTTCTCTTTTTCTATATAATGATTAGTAATGGAATAAAAACAGGGAAGAAAGGCGACAGTATGAAATTTAAAGAATTACTACAACAAAAAAGTGTACGTCCCTATGTTATGGCGGCACGATTTGGATTAGAGAAAGAAAGTCAGCGTACGACATTTGATGGTCAATTAGCAACGACGGATCATCCAGAAGTTTTGGGGAATCGTTCATACCATCCATATATTCAAACAGATTTTAGTGAGTCGCAGATGGAGCTGATTACGCCTGTGGCAAATTCCATCCATGAAATGTTGCGCTATCTAGCAGCAATCCATGACGTAGCATTGCGCTCAATGAATAAACATGAAATGCTTTGGCCGCTAAGTATGCCGCCAAAATTGCCGTTAAAAGATGAAGACATAAAAATTGCCAAATTGGATCAGTTTGAAGGAATTTTGTACCGTCGTTATTTGGCGAGAGAATACGGAAAACGCAAGCAAATGGTCAGTGGTATTCACTTTAATTTTGAATATGATATAGAATTGGTTCGACAACTTTTTTCACAGCAAACGGAATACGAAACGATCGAAGAGTTCAAAAACATCCTTTATATGAAAGTTTCGCGTAATTATTTACGTTACCGTTGGTTGATTACCTATCTATTTGGAGCATCGCCAGTCAGCGAATCAGGATATTTTACGGAGCGGGAAGAACGACCAAAAGAACCAGTGAGAAGTTTGCGCAACAGTTCATTCGGCTATAAAAATAATGAAAATGTCAAAGTATCCTATGAATCTTTGCAACACTATATCAATGACATTCACCGAATGGTTGAAAATGGTATCTTATCTGAAGAAAAAGAATTTTATTCAGCTGTCAGACTGCGCGGCGGTAAACAAATGGCTGATTTACCTAAAACGGGTATTCGCTATATCGAATTAAGAAATCTAGACTTAAACCCGTTTGCGCCATTAGGGGTAGACGAAGAGTCATTGGAATTTATTCACTTGTTTATGTTGTATTTATTATGGACAGATGAAAAAGAAGCGCCGAATGATTGGGTAGCGACAGGCGATTTCTTAAATGAACAAGTCGCGTTAGGACATCCTTTTGCTCAAGTAAAACTTTTAGCCGAAGGGGACCGTATTTTTGCTGAAATGGATGAAATGATCGAATCTTTAGGGTTGTTTAGATTGAAGAAATCATTGGAAGTTCATCGCGCGCAATTAAGAACACCAGATTTGACCATTGCTGGAAAAATGTGGACGATCATTGAAAGTAATTCGAATCAAGAACTGGGGATTATTTTTGGAAAAGAATATCAAGGGATGGCGTTTGAGCGACCTTATCAATTAGCTGGTTTTAGAAATATGGAACTATCTACACAGTTGTTTTTATTTGATGTCATTCAAAAAGGTGTGGAAGTTGAACTATTAGATGAACAAGAACAATTTTTAAAACTTAAACACAAAGATCATATTGAATATGTTAAAAATGCGAATATGACAGGTAAAGATAGCTATATTGTGCCATTGATTATGGAAAATAAAACAGTCACTAAAAAAGTTCTAGCAGATGCTGGTTTTACAGTCCCAGCAGGAGATGAATTTGATACGATAGAAAGGGCAGAACAAGCCTATATCAAATATTCAGAAAAAGCATTTGTGATCAAACCCAAAACAACGAATTATGGGCTAGGGATCACGATCTTTAAAGACGGGGCTTCATTAGCTGATTACACAGAAGCGCTGAATTTGGCTTTTAAAGAAGATTCCGCTGTTTTGATTGAAGAATTCTTGCCTGGGACAGAATATCGTTTCTTTGTTTTAGATGACCAAGTGCGGGCCATCATGTTACGGGTACCAGCAAATGTTGTAGGCGATGGTGTTCGTTCAGTTGAAGCACTAGTGGCGGAAAAAAATCTTGATCCACTGAGAGGAACACATCATCGGTCACCACTAGAGTTGATCCAGCTAGGGGATGTAGAGCGATTGATGTTAAAAGAGCAAAATCTTTTAACGACATCAGTTCCAGAAAAAGATCAAATCGTTTACCTAAGAGAAAATTCTAATGTCAGTACTGGCGGCGACTCGATCGATGTAACAGATAACTTTGACGAAAGCTATAAACAAATCGCTATTGAAGCGGTTCGAGCTTTAGGCGCAAAAATTTGTGGGATCGATTTGATTGTTCCTGATAAAACAATTAAAGGAATGAAGAATAGTCGTACCTATGGGATCATAGAAGCCAATTTTAATCCTGCGATGCATATGCATGCATATCCTCATTCAGGTCAAGGACGTCATTTGACAATGGACGTATTGAAAATGTTATATCCAGAAGTATTTGAATAAGTATAAAATAAGAGCCCGAAACAAAACGAAAAATTAGTTTTGTTTCGGGCTTTAAATCTGAATAAACGGTGAGAAAAAAGCAACTTCTTCGGAGCTAAACGCTGTTGTATCAGCCTTTTATCATTTCTGCAACAACCAATCAAAGTCTATTGTTTAATGAAATAATTTATGCCAGAATCCTTTTTTAGGTTGCTCTGTTTGATTCGTTGAAGTTTGCTTAGGATGTTTTTGTTCAATATCGATAATTGGTTCATTTACAGCTTCACTTGCAGTTAAAACGATCCCGAAAGAATCCGGCGTATTTTCTACAAAATCATTGACCACTGTAAATTTTATTTGCCGCTCATTGATCAATTTAATATAAGCAGACTGTAAATCGATTGCCATTGCACCATTTAATAAAACAGTGGCATTAGGATGTTGCTCTAGCTCTTTTAAAAAGTTCGCCTTATCTTCTGTATTTTTCATTTGTTCAATCGTCATTGTCAGATAACATCTTTCACGGAAGGTGCCCATGTATTTGCGCTGTTCTTCGGGTTTCAGCAGCGGGGTGCCATACATTGCATTATCTAAATGTTTCTGTAAGTCATCTTGTGCCATTAATTATCTAACCTGCTTCCATCTAGTCTTACTTCAAATTATAGCATAGAACAAGTCTGAAACCTTTGGTAAAGTAGAAGATACTCTTTAATTGAGTATGAATAAAAGGCAAAAAAGTATTGCTTTTATCCCAAATTTCGCATAGACTAATAAGTAAGAATGAAAATCATTCTCAATTAGAAAGTTAGCTTGTAAAGCTAGACAGCTAGAAAAATGGAGCAAGTATATGAAAAAAATAGGCCTATTTGTTCTCTTACTCCTTTTGATTGTATTATCGGTTTTTGTCGGAGTGAAAGATATTTCTCTGACACAATTATTTCAATGGGATTCACAGCAACAATTAGTATTGTTAACAACGAGGATACCTCGAACGATCAGTTTAGTTATTGCCGGAAGTACGATCAGTATCTCTGGGTTGATCATGCAACATTTAACACAAAATAAATTTGTTTCGCCAAGTACGGCAGGTACGATGGACAGCGCACGATTGGGTATTTTAGTCGTTATGATCTTTTTTCCGAGTGCACCACTATTGTTCCGCTCTTTTATCGCATTCTTGTTTGCATTTGGTGGGACGTTAGCGTTTATTTATTTAACACGTTTTTTACCTGCAAAAAATCAAGTTATGATCCCGCTGATCGGTGTGATGTTTGGAAATATCATTGGTTCAGTAGCAACTTTTTTTGCGTATCAATTTCAGCTCGTTCAAAATATGTCTTCGTGGCTGCAAGGAAATTTTTCCACAGTGATGAAAGGCAACTATGAACTGCTTTATCTGACGATTCCATTATTGATCATCACCTATCTTTTTGCCTATCGTTTTACAGTAGTCGGTATGGGGGAAGATATGGCGACCAACCTAGGACTAAATTATCAGCGTATTCAATTGTTCGGATTAGGGATTGTGGCGTTGTCCAGTGCAGTCGTTTTGATTATGGTGGGCAATATTCCATTTTTAGGGGTGATTGTTCCCAATCTAGTATCGATGCGTTATGGTGATCATATGAAAAATACATTGGCGATCACAGCTGTTGGCGGAAGTATTTTCTTGCTGGCATGTGATGTTTTAGCACGTGTAGTGATTGCACCTTATGAGGTTCCGGTAAGTGTTGTAGTCGGTGTGTTAGGTAGCGTTATCTTTATCGCATTATTGATGAGGAGGAAAACAGCATGAAAAAATTCTTCCATTCATCAGTGATAAAAATTTTGTTATTATTGATTGCAGTTATTATAGTTTGTGCTTTGTATTTGTCTTATAAAACATATGGAAATTGGGCTTTTGCTCTGGAACTTAGAGGGAAAAAACTACTTGCTTTTGTTTTTGTAGGCATCGCTGCTACATTTTCAACGATTAGTTTTCAGACAATGACCCAAAATCATTTTTTAACACCAAATATTTTGGGCTTAGATTCACTGTATGTTTTTATTCAGACCTTGTTGTTTTTCTTTTTAGGTGGGCAGCAGCTTTTAGGCAATGAAACGATTGCCACATTTCTTATAAATGTTTTATTGATGGTAAGTGCCAGTATTATATTATCTCGCTTCTTGTTGAAAAAGGGTGGAAACGATCTATTTTTATTATTGATGATTGGGATTATTTTAGGAACATTTTTCAATAGTATTAGTACTTTTTTACAAGTCGTGATGGATCCGAATGAGTATGACTTACTACAAGGGAAATTATTTGCTAGTTTTGGTAATGTGAATAGCCAACATCTGCTTATTGCAGGGATATTGATTGCCTTTTTAGCTGGTTTTTTATGGGTGAAAAGTCATGCGTTAGATGTTCTTCATCTAGGGAATGATCAAGCAACGAGTTTAGGAATCAATGTTCCGAGATTTCAGTTTGTCCTATTGACTGTGATTAGTGCGTTGATCGGATTGTCAACTGCCTTAGTTGGACCAGTTACGTTCCTTGGATTTATTGTAGCCAATATGAGCTATCAATTGATGGGGACGTATAAACATCGAGCATTGTTTTTAGGTGGTAGCTTGTTGTCTATCTTACTGCTTGTATTTGGACAGTTTCTTGTAGAACAAGTTTTTCAATTGAATACGACGTTAAGTATTGTGATTGAATTTGGCGGCGGCGTTTATTTTGTTGGAAAAATTATTAGTGAAAGGAAGCAGCGCAGATGATCGAAATCAAAAATGTATCAAAAAGATATGGTGAAAAGATTGTTGTTTCAGAGGTTCAATTGCCGATTACAGAGCAAAAATTGACCGCTTTTATCGGTCCGAATGGGGCAGGGAAAAGTACGCTGCTTTCAATGATGAGCCGATTGATTCCAAAAGATACGGGTGAAATATATTTAGATCACAACGAAGTGAAAACCTGGAAACAAAGTGAATTATCTAAAAAACTATCGATTTTAAAACAAACGAATGGAATCAATCTAAAAATCACTGTCAGAGAGCTAGTTAATTTTGGTCGCTTTCCTTATAGCAAAGGTCGTTTGAAGAAAGAGGATCATGAGAAAGTCGAAGAAGCAATGAAAAATCTTGGCTTATTGGATTTAGCAGATGAACTGATCGATACTTTGTCAGGAGGACAATTACAACGTGTTTATATTGCGATGGTTTTAGCGCAGGATACAGATTATATTTTGTTAGATGAACCATTGAATAATTTAGATATGAATTTTGCAGTTCAAATGATGCAAACATTACGTCGTTTGGTGGATGAATTTGGTAAAACGGTTATTATCGTGTTACATGATATCAATTTTGCAGCGAGCTATGCAGATGAAATCGTAGCAATGAAAGAGGGGCGGCTATTTACCCATGGGAGTACAGATGACATTATTCAATCAGAAGTGTTGAATAAGCTTTACGATATGAATATCCGGATTTGTGAAATTGAAGGAAAACGATTTTGTATGTATTTTAATTAGAAAAGTTGAGAGCATTGTTTGGCTCTTGAACAAATAGTATTCCTCTTTTTTGAAGAGCTAGTTCGTGAAGCTAGATTAGAAGAGAAGCGGATCAAACATGTTAAATTATGACGGAAAAATTTAAAAAATAATAATTGGGGGAAATAAAATGAAAAAGAAATTCTTAGCCATTGCATCAATTTCAATGATTGCCTTACTTACTTTAGGTGCATGTGGAAGTAATGATAAAAAAACTACCGACGGATCGAACTCAAATGATGTAAGTAAAGAAGCAAAAACACTGATGGTGAAAGATTCAAATGGTTCTGTTGAAGTACCGAAGAATCCGAAAAAAGTGGTTGTTTTTGATAACGGCTCATTGGATACGCTGGATGCTTTGGGAGTTGGAAAAGCTGTTGTCGGAGCACCAACGAAAAATTTACCTAAATACCTGTCTGAATATAAAAAAGTAGAATCAGCAGGAGGAATCAAAGAACCGGATTTAGAAAAAATCAACCAATTAAAACCAGATATGATTATCATTTCTGGTCGCCAAAAAGATTTCCAAGATAAACTAAGCAAGATTGCTCCCACGATTTATCTATCAGTAGATGCTAAAGATACATGGAACTCTACAAAGAAAAACATTGAAACTTTAGCTGAAATTTTTGATAAAAAGGATGAAGCGAAAACAAAAATCACTGATTTAGAAAAAGAAATAGCAGCTGTTAAAGAAAAAGCAGAGGCAAGTGATGAAAAAGCGTTGGTTGTGTTAGTTAATGAAGGACAACTTTCAGCTTATGGAAAGGGTTCACGGTTTGGGATCGTTCATGATACCTTTGGCTTTAAACAAGCAGATGACGCCATTGAAGCATCTACTCATGGTCAAAGTGTCTCTTATGAATATGTCTTAGAAAAAAATCCGGATATTTTGTTTGTTGTTGATCGTACAAAAGCAATCGGCGGAGACGATACAAACGATAATGTAGAGAATAATGAATTGGTTAAGCAAACAAATGCAGGTAAAAACAGCAAAGTAATCACGTTGCAACCAGATGTTTGGTACTTGAGTGGCGGAGGATTAGAGTCTACTCACTTGATGATTGAAGATGTGCAAAAAGCATTGAAATAAATATCGAAATAAAAAAGGAATATAAGTCTATATGCTGACTTATATTCCTTTTTAATGTATTATTTAAAACGATTATAGGCTAAATTCATCTTCGCGTTTTTTCTTAGTGAAATAAACTGCTGCAATGATTGTCAACCCAACTGAAGCTACGAAAGAACTTGTTTCAGCTTCACCTGTTTCAGGCAATTTTTTATGCTCTTTTTTAACAGACTCTTTTTTGACAAGATCTGTTTTGATTGGTGTTGGTAATAGATTTGGTATTGCAGCTGTTTCGATATCTGGCGTTGGAGCAGTAGGTATCGCAGGAACCTCTACAATTTTTCTATAAGTAGCAACAAAGCTTTGATCTTCTACTCCGTATGTTCCTTCAAAAGTCATAGATGGATTTGCTGAGTAGGCAGCTTGAGAAATACCTAAGTATTCATAACCAGGCACTTCAGGTGCTGTAATCGTGAATGTGTCCTCGAATTTACCTGATCTAGATACAACTTCTCCTAGAGGTGTACCATTCTCATCAACACAAACGACACTAACATTTGTTTGAACACGATCATAGCGATAAATGACTTCTTGATTAGTTTCATTGAAATAACCTTCATGATTAGCGGGTGTATTTACTAAGAAATAACCAGGCACATTTTTAGGTGTGGTCGTGTAACGATCTCCAACAAAGCCACCCATAATAGTCACTGCCTGCGTTATCTCAAAGCCGCGATCATCAATGTGAGCAACATAAACATTTCCACCAATGGTACCCTCAAGTTTTTTTACAGTAACAGAAATAGAATGGGTACCTGAAGTAGCCGTTGGCATGGTGATTTGTACACCTAGATTACCAAACTCATCCGCAGCAGGAATCGCCATTGGATCTGAAGTAGAAACAAGAGTATACGCACCTGGTGTTAATTCTAGTGCATAAGTACGAGTAGAACCCGCTTCATCAGTGAAAGAAAGAGTTTTGATCAGGCCTTCGGTTTCATCAAAAACACTAACGTGTACTGTTACTTTCGTATCAGCTTCCTCTTTGTTTGGTGTTTTGTCTTTTTCAGTATCGGGTGTAGTTTCAGGTTTAGCTTCTTCTTTGGGCACTTCTTGTTCAGGTTTGCTCTCAGGTTTAGCGTCTTCCTTAGGTACTTCCTTGTCAGCTTCGGGTTGTGTCTCAACCTCAACCTCTTTTTCAGCTTCAGGTTGTTCTTTTTCAGGAACGACTTCTTGTTGTTCAACAGGTGCTGTTTGTGTTTCCTCTGCTAATACCTGTTGAGCATTCAACAACGTTGGTGCTAGTAGCGATACCAACGCTAGACTAGCAAATTTTTTATTTCTTTTCATTTTCCCATTTCCTCCCTTTTTAGTATTAAAATATTATAATACTATTTAAATTATATCATTTAGAAGAGTAAGGTTTTTATCAAAAAAACAATTTTTTTTCCAAGAAATAGAGAATGGAGAAAAGAATTGAAGTCTCTAAGTCTTGTTTGTTTTACATGGTTTGGAGTGTAAAATAGTGTTTATATCATAAGGAGATAGGATGAGTCGTGAGATAAAAAACTAAAAAACTAAAACGTCAGTTGACGCTCCCTATTTTTGTATGCTACAATCCTTGTAATACATTATCTATTAAAATTAAATGTGAAGATAAGGAAAGTATTTTTCAGATAGCTTAAAGAGAGTCTCTGTTGGTGGGAAGAGATAGCGAAGTTGGAAAAGAAAATGGCCTTTGAACAAATTGATCGAATACGTTGAGATCAATTCAGGTGCGCCTGTTATAGCGCCTCAGTATGGTTGTACTGAAAGAGTGGACTTTTTATAAAGTCAATTGAAGGTGGTACCGCGAAAGTTTAAAACTCTCGTCCTTTTAGTAGGATGGGAGTTTTTTTGTTGTGAATCACTACGATTGGCTCCGCCAGAGTAGATGATGAACAATACTTGGCGACCAAAGGGAGAGAAGTGCCCATACTAGTGAATCACGGTACTCCGTTTCGAACTCCCAAATTCTAAGAGCAAAAACTTAAAGAATGGAAGGCCTCTGACAGGGATCCGCCAGAGTAGATGATGAACAATACAAGGCGTGCAAAGGGAGAGAAGTGACCATACTAGTGAATCACGGGCCTTCGTTTCGAACTCATTGTTGTAAAACACGAAGAACAAAGTGATTCGATGATAAACAATACTCAGCTTTTCTGACATCTACACAAAAAGGTAGGAGTAGTTAATGTATACAGATACTGAAGGGGGAAACAAAATGAAGAAAAAGTTATTAGTCGTAAGTGCAGTATTAACGGGATTATTACTAACAGCATGTGGGGGCAACGATAAAAAAGAAACGACTAAAAGCGAAGACGGGACAATCGCGGCAAGTCAAAAAATCGAAATCAGTTCACCAGCACCGCTTTCGACTTTAGATACAACACAAACAATGGATAAAAACACCTTTACGATCGTTCAGCATCTTTTTGAAGGACTGTATCGTTTTGATGACGACAGTACACCAATTCCAGGACTAGCAGAAAAAGCAGAAATCAGCGAAGATGGTTTAACGTATAAATTTACATTAAAAGATAACATAAAATGGAGCAATGGCGAGCCGATTACAGCTCAAGACTTTCTATATTCGTGGAAAAAATTAGTAACACCAGCAACAATCGGACCAAATGCATACTTGTTAGACAATGTAAAAAATAGCAAGGCAATTCGCAATGGTGAAAAATCAGTAGACGAAATCGGTCTATCCGCACCAAGTGATAAAGAATTTGAGGTCACATTAGAACAGGCACAGCCATCATTTTTAACAGTCGTATCGATTGGTTGGTTAGCACCACAAAATCAAGCTTATGTTGAAAAACAAGGCAAAGATTATGCGACAGACAGCGACCATTTGATTTATAGTGGACCGTTTATCTTAACTGACTGGGATGCATCATCAGATACATGGACATTAAAGAAAAATTCTGAATATTATGATGCTGATAAAGTAAAACTAGAAGAGGTCAAAGTCAATACAATCAAAGAAGAGAATACCGGGATTAATTTATACCAGTCAAATGAGTTGGATCTAGTTCGGATCAGTGGTCAATATGTTCAACAATATAGCGACGATGCAGGCTATGTCACACATTCAGATGTTGCCAATTATTATTTAGATTTCAATAAAAAAGAAGGAACAGCGCCAGCAAATATCCATCTTAGAAAAGCGATCGCCCAAGCAATCGACAAAGATGCCTTAACCAAAAACGTGCTAAACGATGGATCAAAACCATTAAATGGCTTGATTCCAAGTAACCTTTACAAAAATCCTGAAACTTCTGAAGACTTTAGAAAATTTAGTGGTGACCATTTAGTTCATGACGTAAAAAAAGCACAAGCAGAGTGGGAAAAAGCCAAAGCTGATCTAGGAGATAAAATCAAGTTATCGCTTTTAGTTTCTGACGATGATAATGGAAAGAAAATCTCAGAATATGTCCAAAGTCAATTGCAAGAAAACTTAAAAGGTATCGAAATCACAATCAATGCGCAACCAAAAAATAATGTTTTACAAACGCGTAAAGATAAAGACTACGAACTATCGTTATCTGGTTGGATCGCAGGTAGCAGTGATTTAGATTCTTACTTTAATTTATATGCTGGAGAATCTGCTTATAATTATGGGTCATATAAAAATACTGACTACGATAAACTGATCACAGATGCACGTACGGTGAATGCCAATAAACCGAGTAAACAATTTGATAACTACAAAGAAGCAGAAGATATTTTACTAGATCAAGATGCAGCGCAAGTACCGCTTTATCAAAGTGCATCTAACTACTTGATCAACTCAAAAATCAAAGGAATCAGCTATCACTTATATGGTGATTATTTCAATCTGAGAACAGCCTATTTAGAAGATTAATCAGTTTCACGGAGGAGCAAATAATGAGTCAATTATTAGAACGATTTATCCGATATGTCAAAGTCAACACACGCTCTGATGCAGCTAGTCAGACAGTTCCAACAACACAAGGACAAGTAGTATTTGCAAAAATCATTGAAAAAGAATTAGTGGAAATTGGACTTTCTGATATTCAGTACAATGAAAAAAACGGATTTTTGACCGCTGTTTTACCTGCAACAACCAAAGAAGAGGTACCGACGATTGGATTTATTGCTCATTTAGATACGGCAGATTATAATGCTGAGAATATTCAACCGAATATTTTTTCAAATTATGATGGTCAAGATGTTGTGCTAAATAAAAATCTGGGAATCGTCATGGAAGTTGAAGAGTTTCCCAATCTGAAAGATTATATCGGACAAACCTTGATTACAACAGATGGTACGACTTTATTAGGTGCGGATGACAAAGCGGGAATCGTAGAAATTTTAGATGCAGTTGAATATTTATTGGCACATCCTGAAATTCCTCATGGAAAAATCCTGCTTGCGTTTGGACCAGATGAAGAAATTGGACGTGGCGCTGATCGTTTTGATGCGCCGAATTTTCCAGCGGATTTTGCCTACACAATAGACAGTGGTAGAGTAGGCTGTTTTGAATATGAAACGTTCAATGCAGCGCAAGCGGTGATCAAAGTTGAAGGAACCAGTGTTCATCCGGGAACTGCTTATGGAGTAATGGTTAATGCAATCAAGTTAGGCGAGAATATTGATGCCCAATTGCCACAAGAGGAAGTACCTGAAAAAACGCGAGGATATGAAGGCTTTTACTTATTGACGAAATTTAGTGGGAGTTTAGATTATGCTGAATTGACCTATATTATTCGAGATCACGATAAAAAATTATTTCAAAAAAGAAAACAAAAACTTGTTGAGATCATTAATAGATTAAATAACTCCCTGGACAAAGAACGAATTACAATAGAGTTTCTAGACCAATATTACAATATGGGTGAAATTATCGAAAAAGATATGATGCCTGTAGAGCTTGCGGTCAAAGCCATGGAAAACCTAAGCATAAAACCTGATATTCAACCTTTCCGTGGTGGAACCGATGGATCTAAGATTTCATTTATGGGAATACCAACCCCTAATTTATTTACAGGTGGCGAAAACTTCCATGGACAATATGAATTTATTACGTTGGAATCGATGGAATTAGCAGCCAAAACAATAGTAGAAATCATCAAAGAAAACGTTGCTAAGTCGAAAAATTAAAAAAACAGTTGACAAAATTAGAAATTTCTAATATGATTATCCTCAATAGTAAAGCTTTGAGAAAGAGGAGTAACAACACTGGAACTTTTCAGAGAGCTGATGGGACTGCGAATCAGTAAGGGATGGGTTGTGAATGGACTTTCGAGCAAAATGTTGAACCTTAGTAGGCATTTTCGGGAACTCCCGTTATAGAGTAAGGTCGTTGATAGACGACTGATAAGAGGAAAGAATTTCTTTCAAACTTGAGGTGGCACCGTGAATTATTCGCCCTCAAACCACAGATTTTGTGTGGTTTGGGGGCTTATTTTATTGTAAAGCATGAAAAAAGTGGTTTACAGTAAAAGGTGTGCTAAGGAGAGAGAAGTAACCTTACTAGAAATCACCAAACACTCTGATCCCAACTGATCAATAGTGAACAGCGATTCCAAGGTTACGATAAAAGAATTTTTTTCATTGAGGTGGTACCGTGGATACTATTATTCGCCCTCACAAAACAGATAGAAGTCTGTTTTGTGAGGGCTTTTTGCTGTGAATCACTACGACTGGCAATGCCAGAGTAGATGCTGAACAGTACTTGGCGACCGAAGTGAGAGAAGTAACCATACTAGGAATCACTATGACTGGCAATGCCAGAGTAGATGATGAACAGTACTTGGCGACCGAAGTGAGAGAAGTAACCATACTAGGAATCACTACGACTGGCAATGCCAGAGTAGATGCTGAACAGTACTTGGCGACCGAAGTGAGAGAAGTAACCATACTAGGAATCACAACGACTGGCAATGCCAGAGTAGATGATGAACAGTACTTGGCGAGCAAAGCGAGAGAAGTAACCGTACTAGCGAATCACTACACCAAGTTTCGCTCCTATCAAACCCTAAAACAAAAAAACTAGAAAAGAGGAAATCACATGCAATTGATCAAAGAAATCCAAGCAGATTATCTAACGGCGATATCCGCCTTTTTAAGAATTCAAGGAACAAACAAATGCCTTTTAGAAAGCATTCCTAGAGATAAAAGCAAAGGACGCTATTCGATCATTGCTTGGGATGCGGTCTCTGAAATCACTTGTTATGGTCACGAACTAACGATTGATGGAAAAAGAGTCACAGCAAAAGATCCACTGAAAGAAATCGAAAAACATGTCTTGAAAAAAGAAGAAATTTCAGAAGAATTACCCTTTCAAGGTGGGGCAATCGGCTATGTTGGCTATGATGTGATTGCTTGTTATGAAGACTTAGGGCAGCCTCCTTTTGATGAGTTGAATGTTCCTGATATTCATTTTTATTTGTTTGACTCTTACTTGATCTTTGATCATGTTGGGGAAAAAATCTTTTTGGTCGAAGCTGATAGCTATTCAAATCGAAGTGAAGAGGCATTAAAAGAAGCAATCACTCGAAAAATAAAAGAACTACAAACACCAAGTGAAGACGAACAAAAAGAGCTGCGTTTAAAAAATTTAACTTATCAAAGCAACTTCACACAAGCGAGTTTTGAAGCAGCCGTCGCCAAAATCAAAGGCTATATCAAACAAGGAGACCTATTTCAAATGGTTCCTTCACAACGTTTGACAGCTGATTTTGAAGAAGAGCCGTTTGATTATTACCGCAGATTACGTGTTACTAATCCTTCAACTTACCTGTATTTCCTAGATTTTGGTGAAACTTACGTTATCGGTTCTTCGCCAGAAAGTTTAGTTAGTGTGAAAAATCAACTCGTCACAACTAATCCAATAGCAGGAACGCGTAAAAGAGGACAAACAGTGGAGCAAGATGCAACCTTAGAACAAGAACTACTCACAGATGAAAAGGAACGTGCAGAACACTTGATGTTGATCGATTTAGGTCGTAACGATGTAGGAAAAGTCAGTGAAATCGGTTCTGTTGAAGTACCTGTCTATATGATTGTCGAGAAATATCGATTTGTGATGCATCTAGTTTCAGTCGTGACTGGAAAACTAAAACAAGAATTGACTGCAATGGATGCATTAAAATCAACATTACCTGCAGGAACAGTTAGCGGTGCACCGAAAATCCGAGCAATGCAGCGTATTTACGAAATCGAGCCAGTCAAACGAAACATCTATGCTGGTGCAGTGGGCTATTTATCGAAAAATGACCAGGCGGATTTTGCTATCGCGATTCGAACAATGGTCATCCATAAAAATAAAGCATATGTCCAAGCCGGTGCAGGTATTGTTTATGATTCTGAGCCTACAAAGGAATATGAAGAGACGTTACAAAAAGCCAAAGCACTTTTGGAGGTGGGAAAATGATTTTATTAATTGATAATTATGATTCATTTACACATAATCTTGCCCAATTGATTGGGGAGGAACAAGAAGTAGTGATCGTTCGAAATGATTCAGATGCTATTTTTCAACTAGCAGAACAAGCTGCAGCAATTGTTATTTCACCAGGTCCTGGAACGCCAGCAGAAACGGGTTATGTAAAAGAAGTGATCCAACAATTTTATCAACAGAAACCATTATTAGGGATTTGTTTAGGTCATCAAACAATCGGAGAAGTATTTGGCGCACAAGTGATAATAGCTAAAAAAATTCGACATGGTAAACAGTCAGTCATTACGACGCATAAAGATAGTAAGCTTTTTAAAGAGAGGGATTTTGACCCTTCTGTGATGCGTTATCATTCTCTGGTCATTGATCCAAAAACAATACCTGAAGGATTTTTGATTACAGCAACAGCTACAGATGATCAGGAAATCATGGCAATCGAGCATCAAGACTACCCGATCTTCGGGCTTCAATTTCATCCAGAATCAATTGGAACGCCAAGCGGAGCTGCAATCATCAAAAATTTTATCCAACTAATGGAGGAAACATACTATGCATGAACTATTTGAAAAAGTATATAGTAATGAACATCTCACACGGATCGAAGCTGCGCAAGTTGCGGAAAAAATCTTTGAAGGTCAATTAACGGATAGCCAAATTGCGGCCTTTCTAACAGCGCTAAAATGCAAAGGTGAAACAGCAGAAGAAATGGCGGGAATCGCTGATACGATTCAGAGAAAAGCTGTGATGATCGATTGTCAAAAAGAAAATGTAATGGACAATTGTGGGACGGGCGGGGATCAATCAGGTAGTTTCAATATTAGTACAACTGCAGCATTTGTTTTAGCAGCTGGTGGTGTAACAGTTGCGAAGCACGGCAATCGCAGTATTTCCAGTAAATCAGGGAGTGCAGATATCTTTGAATGTCTAGGTGTAGATATCAGCCTTTCACCTGAAAAAACAAGTTTTGTACTAAATGAAGTAGGATTAGCGTTTCTATTTGCTCCTCAGATGCATCCAAAAATGAAATATGTCATGAACGTCCGCAAAGAATTAGGAACACCAACCATTTTAAATTTAATCGGACCATTAACAAATCCTGTATCCTTGAACTCGCAATTAATGGGGACATATCGTCGAGATTTGTTGGAAGAAACGGCAAAAACCTTGAGTGAATTAGGCCGAAGCCGCGCAATAGTTGTAAACGGAGCAGGCGGATTGGATGAAGCATCTCTTGCAGGAACGACGCATTTTGCATTACTGGAAGAGAAAAAAATCACGATGCATACGATCGAACCAGAAGAATTTGGCTTTACTCGTCTTCCTATAGAAGCTATTCGTGGAGGTAATGCAAAACAAAATACAGATACACTATTGTCAGTTTTGAAAAATCAAGCAAGCCCATACTTGGATACTGTTTTACTGAATGCTGGATTAGGTTTTTTCAGTAATGGTAAAGTGGAAACCATTCAAGAAGGAATTATATTAGCCAAAGATTGTGTGGCAAGTGGAGCAGCTTTAGATAAATTAGAGCAATTGATACAAGTACAAAAGGAGGTTGCATAAGATGGATTTTCTAGAAAAAATTATCAATGAAAAACAACAAGAAGTAAAGAAGATGCCTTTAGAAATAGTCCAACCACTGCGAGAAACGTATTCATTTTATCAACAAATCAAAGACCATCCTGAAAAAATGCATATTATCGGAGAAGTTAAACGCGCGTCTCCTTCTAAAGGTGCAATCAATTTATCAGTGGATGTCATCGAGCAGGCCAAAGCATATGAGCAGGCAGGCGTTACAGCTATTTCTGTATTGACAGACGAACATTTCTTCAAAGGATCGATTGAAGACTTACGTCAAGTTGCTGGACAAGTGAACATTCCAGTTTTATGTAAGGATTTTATCATTGATGAAAAACAACTAATTCGGGCAAGAAATGCTGGAGCGACAATCGTACTATTGATTGTTGCGGCATTATCTAAACAAAAGTTAGCAGAACTGTATACCAAAGCTACAGCACTCGGTTTAGAAGTCCTTGTGGAAGTTCATGATGAGCAGGAATTAAGAATCGCAGAAGAATTGTCAGTGCGTTTGATTGGTGTAAATAATCGCAATTTGAAAACATTTAAAGTTTCACTTAGCGTTAGCCAAATATTAGGTGAAAAACAAGAAACAGATGCAATTTATATCAGTGAATCAGGTTTTTCAAATGCTGAACAAGTCAAACTGGTAAAAGAGAATTATCAAGCAATTTTAGTTGGTGAAGGCTTGATGCGAGAAAACGATCCTAAAGCCAAAGTCAAAGAACTGCAGGTCCTTCGATGAAAGTGAAAATTTGTGGTCTAAAGACAATAGAACAAGTAGATACAGCAGTAACATATGGTGCCGAATATCTTGGTTTTGTTTTTGCAGAAAGTAAACGTCGAATTACTCCTGAAAAAGCAAAAGAAATTACAAAACATGTACCGGAAAAAGTTAAAAAAGTAGGTGTCTTTGTTTCTCCCCGTTTGTCAGATGTCGAAATGATCATTCAACAAGCTGGTCTGGATATGGTACAGATTCACGGAGATTTAGCAGTAGAGCGGTTTTCAGTTCCACTGATTCGAGCGATACCAGTAGATGGAGCAGTACAAGAAAAACGGATTCAAGCAACAGCAACAGAATTCATACTGTTCGATGCGCCACCAAAGCAATTTGTTGGAGGCAACGGAGAGGTATTTGATTGGGAATATCTTGATACAAGCGCCATTAAAAACAAGAAAATTATCATTGCTGGGGGTCTAACTCCAGAAAATGTCCAAAAAGCTAAACAAACATTTAATCCATATGCGGTAGATGTATCAAGTGGTGTTGAGACAAATGGGGAAAAAGATTTAAAAAAAATCATTACTTTTTTGAAGAGCGCTATCTAGCTTCATGGGCTAGGTTCTCGAGAAAAAAGATAAAAATAGAAAGTGACAAAAAGCGTCACAGTCAATTTTTCCTATTTTCTTGTCGAACCTGATCAAGCCCATTCAGCTTTTAAATTTATCTAGCTTCATGAGCTAGGTTCTCGAGAAAAAGATAAAAATAGAAAGTGATAGAAAGCGTCACAGTCAATTTTTCCTATTTTCTTGTCGAATCTAAACGAGCCCATTCAGCTTTAAAAACTATCTAGCTTCATGGGCTAGCCTTTCGGAAAAAAGATAAAATATGCCTGTGACAAAAAGCGTCACAGTCGATTTTTCCTATTTTCTTGTCGAACCTGAACGAGCCCAGTCAGCTTTAAAAACTATCTAGCTTCACGGGCTAGCCTTTCGGAAAAAAGATAAAATATGCCTGTGACAAAAAGCGTCACAAACATATTTTTCAGTCAAGGCTAAACGAGCCCATTCAGCTTTAAAAACTATCTAGCTTCATGAGCCAGAATCTCGGAAAAAAGATAAAACCTGAATGTGACAAAGAGCGTCACTTCCATGTTTTCCTATTTTTTCGTCGATGCTAATCGGCTCATTCAGCTTTAATTACAAGGAGGAAAGTTATGTATAATCAACCAAAAGAAGGATTTTACGGAGAATTCGGAGGGCAATTTGTTCCGGAAACATTGATGTATGCTGTCAAAGAATTAGAGGAAGTTTATCAAGCATCGAAAGAAGATGAAGCATTCCAAACAGAACTGAATTACTATTTGAAACAATATGTAGGGCGAGAGAATCCGTTGTATTTTGCAGAACGTTTAACAGATTATGCGGGTGGCGCTAAGATTTATCTAAAAAGAGAAGACTTAAACCATACCGGAGCGCATAAAATCAACAATACGATCGGTCAAATTTTATTAGCAAAAAAAATGGGTAAGAAAAAAGTTGTTGCTGAAACAGGAGCAGGTCAACATGGCGTTGCAACCGCTACAGTCGCTGCGTTGTTTGGGATGGAATGTACGATTTTTATGGGAGCAATTGATGTAGCTCGTCAATCGTTGAATGTGTTTCGAATGGAATTGTTAGGAGCGGAAGTTAAAAGCGTTAGTTCTGGCAGTGAGACATTAAAAGATGCAGTTAACGAAGCATTACGTTTTTGGGTTGCAAATGTAGAAGACACTCATTATGTGATGGGATCAGTTTTAGGTCCGCATCCGTTCCCTGAAATTGTGCGAGATTACCAAAGTATTATCGGAATCGAAGCGAGACGTCAATTTTTAGAAGCGGAAAATAAACTGCCTGATGCAGTTGTTGCTTGTGTGGGTGGTGGCAGTAATGCAATGGGGATTTTCTATCCGTTTATCAATGATGATGTTGCGTTGATTGGTGTTGAAGCAGCAGGGTTAGGATTGGACACAGAGTCACATGCCGCATCGATCAATAAGGGGAAAACCGGTGTCCTGCATGGAGCGATGATGAAATTGCTTCAAGATGACGATGGACAAATTTTAGAAGCATTCTCGATTTCGGCTGGGTTAGATTATCCTGGACTTGGTCCAGAGCATTGTCATTTAAATGAAACACGTAGAGCAAGCTATGAATCGGTGACCGATCAAGAAGCGTTGGAAGCCTTTAAAATTCTATGTCAAACAGAAGGAATTATACCTGCATTAGAAAGTGCTCATGCCATTAGTCACGCAATCAAAGTTGCGAAGAAACTTGGAACAGAGAAGCAAATCATTGTTTGTCTGTCAGGTCGCGGCGATAAAGATGTACAGCAAATCAAAGGATTAGTTGAACAGGAGGCAAACCAATGAAATCATTAACAAAACTATTAAAGGAAAAGCAACAAGCAGATGAAACAATTTTTGTGCCGTATATTATGGCTGGGGCACAAGGGTTAGAGCAATTAGCCGATGAAATTCAATTGCTGACAGAGGCGGGAGCGAGTGCAATTGAGTTAGGAATTCCTTTTTCAGATCCAGTTGCCGACGGTCCAGTCATCCAACAGGCAGGTTTAAAGGCGCTACAAAAAAAAGTAACATTACGAAAAATAATTCAACAACTAAAACAGGTCAAAACACCAACTCCTCTAGTGATTATGACTTATTTCAATCCAATGTTTCATTATGGCTTAGAAACGTTTATTCAGGACTTAGCAGAGACGAATGTTTTAGGGTTGATTATTCCAGATTTGCCATATGAACATCAAGCGTTGCTAACACCATTACTAAAAGATAGTGATATTTCATTGATTCCTTTAGTGGCTTTGACAACCCCTAAAGAACGAATTCCAGAATTAGTAGAAGCAGGAGAAGGTTTTATTTACGCAGTTGCAGTCAATGGTGTAACTGGAATTGGTCGAAACTATCAAGAAACTTTAGATGAGCATTTAGCTTATATTCAAAAAGTGAGTGATAAGCCAGTTCTAGCAGGATTTGGTGTGTCTACTAAAGAACATGTTGATCGTTTTCGGAAAAGCTGTGCTGGTGTCATTGTTGGAAGTAAAATTGTTCAGCTTCTGAGTGAGGGAAGAAAAGCAGAAGTTAAAGTCTTTGTTGAAGAAGCAGTAAACAAATAGTTTTAGATTGTTGATTTTTTCATTTTGCCCCTTGCCTCTGAGCGCTTCTTTCTGTAAAGTAGTATGAAAAGTAGGTGTAATTATGGAAATTCTTATCAATCGCAATTTAGTTTTTGCACAAAATCAATATTTAGAAACAGACCGCTTAAAACTGCGACCTGTAACGCTAAGTGATGCTAATGATATGTACGAATATGCATCCGATGATGAAACAGTTACCCACGTTTTTCCAATCCATCAGTCTTTGAAAGATACACAAGACAGCATTTCTAATTACTTTATGTCAGCACCATTTGGAAAATACGGTGTCGAATTAAAAGAAACGGGTAAACTGATCGGAACGATCGATTTACGTGTGGAAGATCAGCATAATATTGCAGAAATCGGCTACGCGTTGAATCGAAACTATTGGGGCAAAGGATACATGCCAGAAGCAGCTAGTGAAATCTTGCGTTTTGGTTTTGAAGAGTTACAATTGATGCGTATTTTTGCTACCCATGATGTCGACAACCCTAAATCTGGTCGAGTGATGGAAAAAATCGGTATGAAAGTGGAAGGCAGAATTCCAAATGCTCGTATGTGGAAAGGAAAAGTCGTGACAGATGCGATGCTTGGCATCACGTTAGAGGAATGGCAGAAAGTACACCGTTAAACTATAGAACAGTTCAGAGGGGAAATAACAACATGTTGATGTTTACTGAAAAAGATTTTGACGTCTTCAAGATAGAAGGCTTAGACCCGAGAATGGCTGGTATTCGTTCAACGATCCAACCAAAATTTCAAGAGTTAGATGATTATTTTGCTGAAAAATTGGGTGAAACATTAGAAACAGATTTTTTTGTTCATATTGCGCAACATCGCCGTAGAACCGTTTATCCACCAGAAAATACTTGGTCAGCGCTCAGCCAGAAAAAACGTGGTTATAAAATGGAACCCCATTTTCAATTAGGCATTTGGCCGGATTATCTTTTTATGTGGCTATCACTGATCGATAATCCTAAAAATGAAAAGGAAATCGCACAAGCTTTTTTAGAGAATCAAGCATTATTCGAGCAATTAGATAATGATTTTTATTTGTCGATTGATCATACGCAACCTGAAATTGAGCGGTTGAATGAAGCAGATTTGAAGAAACATCTTATTCGTTTTCGTGATGTGAAAAAAGGGGAATTCCAAATTGGTCGAATCATTCGAAAGACGGACGATTTGTTGAACGAACCTGAAAGAGCACGCGACTATATGTTGAAGACGTATGAGGAATTATTGCCTTTATATAAACTAGCAAGTGAACAATAAAAAAAGTAGCGACTTTTTCAATCTGAAGTCGCTACTTTTTTTTATTGAACACCAATCTTATTCAGTGGATAATACCGAAAATAAACAACCCCTACAATAGCATCTTCGTCCACAAAACCAAAATAACGGCTATCATCCGCTTTGCGCCGATTATCTCCCAATACAAAATATTTCCCCTTTGGAACAACAGTGGCAGGACCGGCCGCACTATTGGCTAAGGTAAAATCAGCAGTCAAAGGCATTCCATCTGTCAAAGCATGTTTGAATTCATCTAAATAAGGTTCATCATATTTTTTATCGTTTATATACAATTGATCATTCTCCATTCGAATTGTGTCACCAGGTAAACCAATCACACGCTTAACAATTCGCTTTCCATCGCGAGGACTCGGAAATGTTGCAATATCAAAACGTTTTGGAGTCACTAAAGATGTTTGCCATAAACGATCCGATTCATGATAAGTAGGCTCCATCGAAATGCCGACAACTTCTATAGGTGTCAAAATAAATTTCCGCAAAAAAAGTACAAATAGTAAAATCATTGAAAATTGTAGTACTGTATGAAATGTGCTGTATTTCTTTTTCATAATTAAACTCCTTATTACGTATTGTTTATTCTAGTATATCAGAAAAATTTGGATAGATAAGAAGAAACATAGATAAATATGTGGATTTTTTAGTGAAGGGTGGAGCAGATGTTTTGTTGTAAGTTCTAAAATTTGTTATACTTTTTACGAAACTTATCGACTGATAAGGAGGAGGTGGATGAATGTTTTTAGCTTGGAATGAAATTACCCGCTCAAAATTGCGTTATGCACTGATCATTAGTGTGATGTTTTTGATTTCGTATTTAGTCTTCTTTTTGACAGGCTTAGCGTATGGGTTGGCGGAAGACAATCGCACGGCTGTGGATAAATGGCAAGCAGATGGCATTGTACTTTCAGATGAATCAAACACGAATATCAATATGTCGATGATGCCCATTAAGTCAATAGACAAGATTGATACAAAAGAAAAAGCAGTACTTGGTCAAACTGCAGCAGTGATTCAATTAGATAAAAAGGGGGCAGAAAAAATCAATGCCAGCTTTTTTGGTATTAATAAAGATGGCTTTTTAATGCCCAATATTGTCGAAGGAAAAGCATTTACCAATGAAGACGAGACCGTTGTAGATAACAGTTTGAAAAAAGAAAAGGAGATTAATCTTGGTGATATTATTAAGTTAGCAGGTAGCAATAAAAAGCTAAAAATCGTTGGCTTTACGGATAATGCTAAATTTAATGTTGCACCAGTTTTATATGTATCTACAGCAGCTTTTCAACAAATACGCTTTGAAAAATCAGATACTTCAGAAAATGCTCGTGTAAACGCAATCGTTTTTCGTGCCAAAAATGGATCGCTAAAAAATGTTCACTTAAAAGATGACGGACTAACTAGCTATAGCATTGCAACGTTTATCAATAAACTACCAGGGTACAATGCTCAAGTACTGACCTTTGGTTTTATGATTGGATTTTTGATTGTGATCGCAGCCATTGTGATTGGCATTTTTATCTATGTTTTGACTATGCAGAAAACAACCATTTTCGGAATCATGAAAGCACAAGGGATTTCTGGATTTTATATTGCTATTTCTGTAATTCTTCAAACGTTTATTTTGGCTGTTTTGGGGATAACTTTAGGGTTACTTGGTACAGTGGGAACCTCTTTAGTGTTGCCAACAGCTGTTCCGTTTCAAACGAATTGGTTCTTCTTCTTATCCATCGGCGTCATAATGTTAGTCATTGCGGTATTAGGTGCACTGTTCTCAGTTCGGACGATTGTTAAAATCGATCCGTTGAAGGCAATTGGATAGAAAGGAGAAGGTTAAATGAGTGCAATCGAATTTTTATCTGTGGATAAACAGTTTTTAGATGGAGATACGACAATTGAGGCGCTGAAATCCACAGATTTTTCTGTGGAAAAGGGTCAATTTGTTGCCGTGATCGGCCCTAGTGGTTCTGGTAAAAGTACCTTTTTAACTCTTGCTGGTGGCTTACAAACGCCAACGAATGGTGAGATCAAAATAAATAATGAAGCATTTAGCAAAGAAAATGAAAAAATCCGTGCTAAGATCCGCTTTTCTGAAATTGGGTTTATTTTACAAGCATCTAATTTAGTGCCATTTTTAACTGTGGAAAAGCAATTACGTCTGGTCGATAAAGTGAAGAATGAACAGACCAATGTGGATAAAATCAATAAGTTACTAACAGAGCTAGGGATTGAGAAACTGAAGAATAAATATCCTGATGAAATTTCTGGAGGAGAACGTCAACGAGCGGCAATTGCTCGAGCTTTGTATAATGATCCATCAATCATTTTAGCTGACGAACCAACAGCAAGTTTAGATTCTGATCGAGCCTTTGAAGTTGTAAAAATATTAGCCAGAGAAACAAAAGAAAAAAATAAAGCGACAATTATGGTGACTCACGATCAGCGTTTGCTCGATTTTTGTGATGAAGTATTTGTAATGCAAGATGGTGTTTTGGAGAAGCAAAAATAAAGTAGCCAGATGAATAAAGGTGTGGATGCGTCTCTACATCTTTATTTTTTTTCACAAAAAAACCTTGCCCAACGAAGTGAGCAAGGTTTGCAAAGATTAGATGAACGATGGGCTGAAAGCAATGGCTTCGGAAATAAGCTGAAGTTTGATAAAAGTTGAAAATCAATTTTATCGAAGACCTTCTTATTTCTCGGAGCTGGGGGCTTTTTACCCAACCTAATACCAATCTTAAAGTTTTTGGTTGTAGTATTCAACGACAAGAGCTTCGTCGATTTCAGGATATAATTCATCACGTTCTGGTAAACGAGTGAAGCTTCCTTCTAATTTTTCAGCATCAAAGCTAACGAATGCTGGGCGTCCAACAGTTGCTTCAACAGCTTCTTTGATTGTTACAACATTTTGAGATTTTTCACGAACAGAAATCACTTGACCAACTTCAACGTGGTATGAAGGGATATCTACACGTTTACCATCTACAGTAACGTGACCGTGGTTTACTAATTGACGTGCTTGACGACGAGTAGTTGCAAGACCTAAACGGTAAACGACGTTATCTAAACGTTGTTCTAGCAAGATCATGAAGTTAACACCATGTTTACCTTCTTTGATTTTGCTTGCTTTAATAAACAAGTTAACGAATTGACGTTCGTTCATACCGTACATATGACGTAATTTTTGTTTTTCAGTTAATTGCATACCATATTCAGAAACTTTACCACGGCTGTTTGGTCCGTGTTGTCCTGGTTTGTATGGGCGACGTGCTAGTTCTTTACCAGTTCCTGATAGAGAGATACCTAGACGACGAGAGATTTTCCATGATGGTCCTGTATAACGTGACATTAAAAATTCCTCCAATAAAATAAGTTTTTTGGAGTAAAATAATCTTCTGAAAAATTCATATTCGTTCAGTTCATTCTTCAACCTTCACCTTTGCAGCCGTGGTTACACAATTGAACCTGAAAAGCTTTATCAGCTAAATATCAAGGCAATGGACTGTTGACGAGTTTACTATTTTTCTGCTGCATTATTTTACACAAAGCATAGTATAGCGCAAAATAGAGGATAACTCAAGCTTTTTATTGAGTAAACGCTACTCTTTACCATTTGCCGGATGCTCCGCCACCACCTGAAGAACCGCCACCCCAAATTCCCCAAAAAAACATCGATATAGTGTCCATGTTGATGCACCTCCTTTTGTTGTGAATATGTTATAATTTTATTGTAACATAATGACAATAAGGATATGCTTTTAATTTTAGGTCTATTTTATTATCTAAGGCTCTCGGATGTACTTAAACTGTCTGAATGTCAATCACTACTTCAAAAAATTGTTATAACCAAGTTGGAATTAGCAGTATTTTTGAAAGTATTATGAAAAAGCACTAGACAAAATCCTTGCAGGTCTTTAGAATGATAAAGGATATTTTTGAAAATATAAGATGAAAACGAATTGAAAAGGAGAAACAAACATGAAACCTGTATCGCCATTATTTGAGCAGATCGACAAATCAATCAATAAGAAGATGAACTTATTTCAAAGTAGTTTTATGCGTTACGCTTTTCGGGCTATGCTAGCTTGTATGTTTTTAACACTAGGAACGGCCGTTGCTTTTGCGATTGCGATGAAAGGTGAAGATATTGCACATGGCTTAGGGAAGATGCTGTATGCCTTTATGTTCAGTTGGTCACTTGTGATGATTCTTTATATGAATGCTGAGTTGGGTACATCGAATATGTTGTACATGACGGTTGGCGTTTATCGTAAAAAAATCAACCTCTCTTTTGCAGCAAAAATTTTAGTTGCGTGTATTTTCTTTAACTTAGTCGGTGGTGTTCTTTTTGGCTACTTGATTTCGTTGACCGTTCCTTATCAAGATTTAGCGTCAGATAGTTTCTTCTTTACATCAATTGCTGGGAAATTAAATAAAACGACGACACAGATTTTAGTAGAAGCGATTTTTGCCAATATTGTTGTAAATACAGCTGTTCTAGTAAGTATGCGTATGAAAGATGATGCCGGCAAAGTGGCAGCAATCATTTTTATTATCTTTATTTTTGCTTTCTTAGGCTATGAGCACGTTATCGCAAATTTCCCTGCCTTTAGTTTAGCGTACTTTGCTTCTCATGGAACTATGGCCGCAATGACTGTGGGTAGCGTAGCACACAATCTATTCTTTGCCTTGATCGGTAACTTTATCGGTGGTGGCTTAGTAATGGGCTTGGGTTATGCGTGGTTGAATAATGCAGACACAAATTATTTAGATTAATTAAATCAACAGCTGAGATGGAGTGATTTCCTTCTCAGCTTTTTTGCTGTCATTGGCTATTTGGAGTAAAATAAAGGAAAAAAGGGAGCAATAGTATGAATGAAGTTGTTTTTCAGAAAAATAAAGCAAAAGCAGAGCAAATGGCTGCATACATGAAGCATCTCTTTCCTTTTGTAGGTGTCGGTGCACCTGAACGGGCTTTGTTAGAGAAAAATCTTTTAAAAGAAAGTAAAAAACTGCCGTTTGAAGAGCTGTTTAACTTAATCAAGTTTTACTATGATAAACCAGAAAGAGAATATCAATACGTAGCTATCGATTTGGCCATCGTCAATGTGAAGCGCTTCTCTTTTGAAGAGCTGTTACGCTTTAAACCATTTGTGGTCGAGAAGTCATGGTGGGATAGCGTGGACGCCTGGCGTAAGTTTTTTGGGCTTTGGGGTTCTGACCATTTTGAAGAGATGCCTCAGTTATTTGATGCTTTCTTTGGTGAAAAAAATTTCTGGCATCGACGAATTGCAATCAATCTGCAACTGTTATATAAAGAAAAAACAAACACTGCGTTATTGAAAAAAGCCATTATTTATGATAAAACTACAGATGAGTTCTTTATCCAAAAAGCAATCGGCTGGTCTTTGCGTCAATATAGTAAAATAGATCCCAGTTGGGTCCAAAAACTGTTTGAAGAGATCGATTTAAGCCCATTAGCTGTTAGAGAAGGCAGTAAATATTTGCCAAAACCATAGAAAGCGAGCGAGTTATTACGCCATGAGAAGAAAACTTTTTGCATTTGATATTGATGGAACATTACTTGGAACCGACAAACAACCGTTAGAAAGTACAAGAGAAGCACTGAAAATGTTAAGAAAACAAGGTCATTTGGTCACTATTGCTACGGGACGGAGCCGATTTATGGCGCAAGATATTATTTTAGATTTAAATTTTTCTAATTACGTTCTATGTAATGGTGCGGCGGCGTTTTTAGATCATGAGCAATATTATCAAAACTTATTGGATGAAGATGAGTTGAATCGCTTTGCTTCAGAAGTGGAAAAAAGAGAAATTGGCTTGGCGTATGTTGGACTAGACGATGTGAAGAAAAATAACCATCATCGCCGTGCGCAAATGGTTGAAGCTATGGGGTCGATTGATTTTGAAGCGCCTGAATATGACCTTAATTTCCAAAAAGAAAACGATGTTTATCAAGCGTTGGCTTTTTACGATGATTCGGCAGATGGTATGTTTGATCGTGAATTTTCTAAATTCCGCTTTATCCGTTGGCATTCAGAAAGTGTGGATATTGTCCCTAAAAATGGCTCCAAAGCAGCCACATTACTGAATTTAGCAGACCGAGTGGGGATTGCTCGAGAGGATATCGTCACATTCGGCGATGGTGAAAATGATCGTGAAATGTTGCGAGAAGCAGGTATCGGTGTAGCGATGGGCAATGCATTACCTCATATTCAAAAAGAAGCAACAATCGTAACTGATACAAATGATAATGATGGTATTTGGAAAGCGCTGAAAGAATTAAAGGCGATTTAAAGATAAGATTCTCTAATTTTTACAGTTGAAAATAGAAAGAGAAGCTGTAGTGGTAGTGTTTATTTCCGAAGCCGCTACTTCTGTCTGATTGTTTATCCAAATTCCATGTGACGGGGATAGAACTCAATGAGTTTTACTCCCGTCTTTTTTTATTTACTTTTGGTATTTTTTTTATTACAATTGTAAGTGATGTTAAGGAGGGAATAATTTGAAAAAAAGTAGAAGGATAAAAGGGTATTTTTTGATAGCTGTTGTTGTATTTTTTACATTGATAGGTGTTAATCAAGATGGGCTAGTTCGAGCAGAACTAGCCACAAAGGACACTAAATTGAATTACGAAAAAGATGAACCTTTAGATCAATGGATGCCAGATAAAAATCTACAGAAGTCTGTTGCTTATGCATTAGGAATAACTGTAAAAGAAATCACCAAAGAGCGTGTAAAGGAATTGAGATCATTTGGAAGTCGTGGTGGGAACCCAATCTACAGAAGAGGTTATAGCGAGCACTACTTGGCGGTGAAAAATTGGCAAGGTTTTGAATATGCTATAAATGTTACTGATTTTGAACTACTGGGCGCGACGGATGATGATTTACAGAAAATTATACTGCCACCAGAATCTATTCGAAAAAACATTAGTAATGTTTTCCTAGTATCAAGTGTGCCGAAAAATGTCAACGTTGCTCTTTCTTATATAAAAGAAAAATTTATAAATGTAGAAGTCATTGGTCCTCTGCCTACTATGGCTTCATCAAGCTATTCAGATATGATTGTGTTAGATGAGCAAACACTGGGGCATTTTGAAGTGCCGATTGACAAATTGATAACAATTTTACCAGATGAAAAGGAGTTTACTCTAGATCTGAATTTAACCCAAAAAGAAGTGATATTTCAAGCGAGTAATGTTAAGTTGAAATATGCGGTCAAACAAGAAGAGAGTACCTTTATTTTTGATTTGCTAGAGGTACTGGGAATGGATTATTATGATGAAAATGTGGCATATGCTACTTCAAAAGAAGCAGCATATCGAGAAATTCAGGGAACTCAAAAAAGTCTTCCAACGACAAGTGCCGCTTTCTTTAAAGAAAAATTTGTCACCATTACATACATGGGGACTGATTCTGAAGGGGTAAGTATTTATGGTGAATTGGAACCAGTTTTAAGGATAAAATTTGAATAAGTAAAGGGAAATTAAACGGCTGTTAAGCTGATTTTAGAAAAAATCTATAGTAAAAAACCTACGATGAAGAGTAGAATCGTAGGTTTTTTATATGTTTATTCAATCACTAAAACGCCATCTTTCAACGCATATGGATTTTCTGGATTGATATGATCATAAAACATAACACCATTCAAATGATCGATTTCGTGTTGAACGACGATTGCTTCATAATTTTTCAACCGAATTTTTTGTTTTTCACCTGTAGCATCTACATAAGAAAGTGTAATCTTGTTGTGACGTACCACATATCCTGGTACCTCACGATCAACAGATAAACAACCTTCCCCTTCGCCAAGACAAGCATCTTGAACAGAATGACTTAAAATTTTAGGATTATACATCACAGCACTTAATGTTGGTTCTGGATTTTCTAGATCACCATTTGGAACATGAACTGCGATGATTCTCTTAGAAATATCTAGCTGGGGAGCAGCTAAGCCCACGCCGCCACGTAATTTTAGTTCTTCTGCTTTGACAGGATCTTGACTATTTTTCAAGAACTCCATCATATCTTTACCTAATTTGATATCTTCATCAGAGAGCGGTACGGAGACTTCTTTAGCTACTGCTCTAAGAGTTGGGTTTCCTTCACGGATAATATCCTTCATGGTAATCATGGGATAATTCCTCCTTTATTGTTAAAAGTTTAGGCTAGCTTTAGCTAGAAACTTTTCATTTATATAGGTATATGCCTATACAGTTTATCATAAAACCAATAAGAATGGGGAGAAATTGTTCAAAAAACACGGATCTGAATTAGCCTTGGTCTTGCATTTTTAACAACTTTCCTGTAAAGTATATCCGTATGGCAACATACCGTCTTTTACTTGGTTGTGCGAATCACCAACGCGTTACTCAGTAAGAAGATGACTATTAAAGAAGAGGTGAAAAACATGGCAATGTCAAAAGAAAAGAAAAACGAAATCATTAGCGAATACGCTCGTCATGAAGGAGATACTGGTTCACCAGAAGTACAAATCGCTGTATTAACTGCTGATATCAATCACTTGAATGAACACGCTCGCGTTCACAAAAAAGATCATCATTCTTACCGTGGACTAATGAAAAAAATTGGTCACCGTCGTAACTTGTTAGCTTACTTACGTAAGACTGACATCCAACGTTACCGCGTATTGATCGAACGTTTAGGATTACGTCGTTAATCAAACACTAGAAAAGCGAGATTCTTAACGAACCTCGCTTTTTAGCTTATTTAAAAGCAAAGGTTGAGTATCCTTAAAATACCAAAAAAACATCATCTTTGGAAAGTTTGAATGAATCTACTAACCAAATAAAAGGACTCAATTTTTTTGAATCTTTTCATTTGTTTAGTAGCAATCTAACTTTTCCGAAGAATCGAAGGAGAAGAGATATATGACAGAAAAACAAGTGTTCAAAACAACTTGGGGCGGACGTCCTCTACAAGTTGAAGTTGGTCAATTGGCCAAACAAGCAAACGGAGCTGTATTAGTTCGTTATGGAGATACTGTAGTATTAAGTGCAGCAGTAGCTTCAAAAGATGCGCGCGACTTTGATTTCTTTCCGTTAACAGTCAATTATGAAGAAAAAATGTACGCTGTAGGAAAGATTCCAGGTGGATTTATCAAACGTGAAGGCCGCCCAAGTGAACGTGCAACATTAACAGCTCGTTTGATTGATCGTCCAATTCGTCCAATGTTTGCGGAAGGTTTCCGTAATGAAGTTCAAATCACAAATACAGTGATGAGTGTGGAACAAGATTGCACACCAGAAATGGCTGCAATGTTCGGATCGTCTTTAGCTTTGGCAATTTCTGATATTCCATTTGACGGACCAATCGCAGGTGTGGATGTAGGTCGTGTTGATGGGGAGTATGTATTGAACCCAACCGTTGAACAATCTGAAAAAACAGATATCGAATTAACCGTTGCTGGAACGAAAAAAGCAATCAACATGGTTGAAAGTGGTGCAAAAGAAGTATCTGAGGAAGATATGCTTGGCGCTTTATTATTCGGTTTTGACGCTATCAAAGAATTAGTTGCTTTCCAAGAAGAAATCGTTGCCGCAGTCGGCAAAGAAAAAATGGAAATCAAATTATTACAAGTTGACGCTGACTTGAAAAAAGAAATCTTTGATGCTTACTACGCTTCAATGAAAGAAGCGGTAATGACCGAAGAAAAACTAGCTCGTGAAGTGAACATTGATGCAATCAAAGACCAGCTAAAAGAAGCGTATGCTGAAAAATTTGCTGGCCACGAAGATGCAGATCAAGTAGCAAAAGAAGTAAAACAAATTGCTGAAGACTTAGAAAAAGATGTTGTTCGTGAATTGATCACGATCGATAAAATCCGTCCTGATGGTCGTAAACTAGATGAAATCCGTCCGTTGGCTTCAGAGACTGGCATTTTGCCACGTGTTCATGGTTCTGGATTATTTACCCGTGGGCAAACACAAGCTTTGTCTGTTGTAACATTAGCACCACTTGGTGAACATCAAATCATTGATGGTTTAGGCGTAGAAGACAGCAAACGTTTTATTCATCATTATAACTTCCCGCAATTCTCTGTTGGTTCAACAGGTCGTGCAGGATCTCCAGGTCGTCGTGAAATCGGACACGGCGCTTTAGGTGAGCGTGCGATGGCACAAGTTATTCCGAGTGAAGCAGATTTCCCTTACATGATTCGTGTGGTTTCTGAAGTTTTAGAATCTAACGGTTCTTCTTCACAAGCAAGTATCTGTGCAGGCATCTTAGCATTGATGGATGCAGGTGTACCAATTAAAGCACCAGTTGCCGGAATTGCTATGGGACTTGTCAGTGATGGTGAAAACTATACGATCTTAACAGATATTCAAGGACTAGAAGATCATTTAGGCGATATGGACTTTAAAGTTGCTGGAACAAAAGACGGAATCACAGCTTTACAAATGGATATCAAAATCCAAGGAATTACTGAACAAATCTTAACAGAAGCATTGACTCAAGCGAAAAAAGCCCGTATGGAAATTCTTGCAGAATTAACGTCAACAATTGCTGAACCCCGTACAGAGTTAAGCAAATATGCACCGAAAATCGAAATGATTCAAATCGCTCCAGCTAAAATCAAAGATGTTATTGGTAAAGGTGGAGAAACAATTAACGGAATCATTGATGAAACTGGCGTGAAGATCGATATCGATCAAGAAGGTAATGTAAGTATTGCCTCTGCTGATGCAGATATGATCAAAAAAGCAATCAAGATCATTGAAGAGCTAACAAAAGAAGTTGAAGTAGGACAAGTTTACCTTGGTAAAGTTGTTCGCATTGAAAAATTTGGCGCCTTCGTTAACCTGATCAAAGGAAAAGACGGATTAGTTCATATCTCTCAATTGGCGAATGAACGTGTAAACAACGTTGAAGATATCGTGAAACTTGGAGATGAAGTGCTTGTGAAAGTTACTGAAATCGATAAACAAGGTCGTGTGAACGTTTCACGTAAAGCTTTATTGACTGAAGAAAATAAAGAAAAATAAGCAAGAGGATTTTGCTTTGAATTTACATTTAATTAAAGCAGAGTATGGTGTTCAGCCTACTCTGTTTTTTTGTGAAAAGGCTACTATTTAATAAAAAAATGTAAAGACGCATCACAGCTCTTTTGTTTGCTTAGAATTAGTGGTAAAATTATTGCTATCAGTCTAAAGATTATTCGGGGTGTCGATGTGAAAAAATTTAATCCAAATAAAAATATAATTATCACGCTGATTCTAGTGATTATCGTGGTTACGATCATAAGTTTGACCGCAGCTCATAGAGCAAATAATGGAAAATCTAATCTTGGTCAATCTGCAGTCAACGATAGTGTAGGTTTTGTTGACAAAGTTATTTCATTTCCAGCTAAGATGATCAGTAGTGGTGTATCATCGATCAGTACACTTTTCAACACTTACGATGAAAATCAACGATTAAAAGAGCGAATCGATGGCTACGGTGAATTATCGATTCAAAATGATAATTTAAAAAAAGAAAACGAAACATTGAAAAAAGAACTAGAGCTGAACGAGACTTTGGGGAATTATGAGAAAGTGACAGCAACAGTTGTTTCACGTTCGCCTGATATGTGGCAAGATTTGTTGATTGTCGATCGCGGGTCAAACGATGGGATAGAACCAAATATGGCAGTAATGGCGCAAAAAGGGTTGATTGGTCGCGTAGTCGAAGTCAATGCGACTTCCTCTAAAGTAGAGCTATTAACATCTAAAAATCAAAATTCCAATCATTTTCCAGTTCAAATCAATTCTGAAAAAGGTGATTCATACGGCCTTTTGAAAAATTATGACGATAAAGAAAATACGTTGATTATCAGCCAATTGGTGGGGGATATGGATATCAAAGAAGGGGATATCGTTCAAACTTCTGGACTAGGACAAAATTCTCCAGCGAACTTACCAGTTGGAGTAGTTCAAAAAGTTAAACCAGATAGTTATGGTTTAGACAGAGAAGTTTATGTTAAACCCTATGCTGATATGTATGGAATACCCGTTGTAACAATCATCAAGCGACTAGCTGGAGCGGGGGAATGATGAAGCAATGATACGTAAAGAAAATGTTAAATACTACGCACCAGTCGTTTTCTTTCTGCTGATGTTGATTGATGGTCAATTGACTCAGGCGGCGATAAATTTAACAGATAATGTCTATTTTGCGAATGCTCATCTTATGTTACTGGCTTTTTTGATGGCAGTTCCTAATTTGTCTAAGCGGTACCTGTTGATCACAACGGTGGTCTTAGGTATGATTTGTGACAGTTACTATATTGGAATCATAGGAATTTACACGGTTGCCTTAGCAGCAACGGTTATGATGATGTATCGTTTTCAACGAGTAGTCCATACGAATTTGTTGACTGGTTTTTTTGGAATGATCATTTTTGTGACAACTTATGAGTTGATTGCGGTAGGACTTCAAGTGGTTTTTCATCTATCAAACGTAGCGCCAATATTATTTATCACGAAAGTTTTAGGGCCAACATTACTATTTAACATGTTGATATTTGTTATTTTTTCTTATCCGTTAAAAAGACTATTCGCTAATGAATAGTCTTTTTTCTTTTTTAAAACGTCAGTTTTATTACAAGCAGTGTTGCTTAGAATCATAAGTTGACCGCGCTACAGCCTATTACGGTTGTTATTTTATTTCGCTGTGTGAAATATTTTTGTAATATCCTTTTTATCTGTATGTCATACTGCTATGGTACAATTAGCCCGTTGTTAAATTAAACTAAGACCAAAACAATACACAGAAATTATAAAATACATAAAAGTAAATGCCGGAGGAATAAAGAGTGAAAAAAAGTATATTATCAGCGCTGATGGTTTGTTCGATCGCGCTTACCTCAGCTGTATTGCCTATTGCGGCAGTTGCAGATGACTATGATAAAAAGATAGAGCAGCAAGATGAAATCATTAACGGATTAAAAACAAAAGAATCAGAGGCTGCAAGTAAATTAGCAGCGATTGAATCTGATATGCTGAGTACAGCGACAAAAATCGACGAACTAACAGACAAGAAAAAAACACTTAAAGATGAGATCACGACATTGTATGGTGAGATTTCAGATTTGAATGTTCGTATTCAAAAAAGAGAAGTTCAAATGCGTAATCAAGCTCGTGATGTTCAAGTTAGTGGGACAAGTACAAGTTACTTAGATGTTATCCTTAATTCTGAATCAATTTCAGATGCGATCAGTCGTGTACAAGGAATTTCAACATTGGTCAAAGCGAACAATGATTTATTAGAACAACAAAACTCTGATAAAAAAGACGTGGAAAAAAAGACTAAAACAGTTGAGACTCAAATTTCTGTTTTAGAAACTTCTACAAAAGAACTAACTGCTAAACAAGCTTCATTGGATACTTTAAAACTGGAGCAAGAAATTGCGAAAAATGAGTTAGAATCACAACGTTCAACAGAGGAAAGTAAAAAAACAGAGTATGTTGAACAAAAAGCAGCAGCTCAAAAGAAACTAGAAGAAGAACAAGCAAAGCAAGCAAAACAAGCTGAGGCACAAAGAAAAGCAGAAGCAGAAGCGGCTATGAAACTTGCAGAAGCACAAGCTGCAAATCCAGGTCTTGCGAGAACGAATATGGTAGAAGAAAATGGTACAACAACAACTGCACCTGCTGCACCAACACCAGAAAAACCTAATGGTAATAATTCTGGTGGTGGTAGTAGCATTGGTACTGGTGGCGTGTCAGAAGCGAAGAAAAGAGCTGCACAAATCGCCTTAAATGCTGTAGGGCAAACAAACCCAACAGGTTGGGGACAAAGTGGTGAATGTATTGTAGCTGTTCAAAACTGGTTAAATGCTGCGGGAATTAGATTCTCTCCAGGAGGTCCACATAGTGGCTATACGCAATCTGGAGCAGTTCAAGTATCATGGTCTGATGTTCAGGTCGGAGATGTAGTTCAATATGAGAATGCTCTTAGCCCAGATGCATGGTTAGATGGCGTTCACACAGTTCTAGTCGTTGGTGTTAACGGTAGTTCAGTTCAAATCGTTGAATCAAATAATCCAGCAGGTTCTGGTTATGTGTCTACAACTACAGGTTGGACACCAAGCCCATATGCAGCAAACTTCAGAGCAGTTGTATGGCGTTTTCCAGGCTAATTATTAGATAAAAGAGTAAATCTCCACTAGCAAAATCTGTTGATTTTGTTGGTGGAGATTATTTGTAATATGGCGTTGAATGAAGTATGGTAAAAGAACCAATGTTTTATTTTAGTGTTTTTATTTAATTGCAACCTAATTTGATGATGAGCTATCATAGTTAACTTTCAAAAATGAAATACTCCTGTAACATTATTTTTATGTGTATGACATGTGGTTATGATACAATGATTTCGTTGTCAATAATAGAATGAAAATTACTCAAAAGATGAACCATTATATGATAAGTAAAAAGTCGGAGGAATGAATAGTGAAGAAAAGTATATTGCCATTATTAATGACTTGCTCATTAGTTCTTACATCTGTAGCATTACCATCAATCGCATCGGCAGATGAAGTGGATTCAAAAATTCAACAAAAAGACCAAGCAATTTCAGGATTGAAATCTAAGGAAGCTGACGCTCAAAGTCAAGTAGCTGCTGTACAAGAACAAGTGGCTTCTATTAATGAAAAAGCAGAAACTTTATTAGCTGAACAAGGCAAATTAAGAAAAACTTCTACTAACTTAGAAAAAGAAATTACACAATTAACAAAACGTATTGAAAAACGTGAAGTGGCTATTCAAAATCAAGCACGTGACGTACAAGTGAACGGTGGCAGCTCAAGCTATATGGATGCATTATTAAATGCAAAATCAGTATCTGATGCTATTACTCGTGTAACGGCGATGTCTACGATTGTTAATGCAAATAATGACTTAGTGAAACAACAACAAGAAGACAAAAAAGCAGTAGAAACAAAGAAAACTGAAAATGAAGCAAAATTACAAGAATTACAAGATAATCAAGTAGAACTGGAAGCTCAAAAAGGTGAACTAGTTAAAGCAGAAGCTGATTTAACTGTATTACAAACAACATTAGCTGCTGAAAGAGCAACTGCTGAAGATCAAAAAGCTGGCTTAGTAAAAGAAAAAGAAGCAGCAATTGCAGAACAAGCACGTATTGCTGAACAAGAAAAAGTAGTAGCAGCAAATGCTAAAAAAGCAGCTGAAGAAGCAGCTGCGGCTAAAGCAACAACACCAAGTACTACAACAGCTTCATCTACGGGAGAATCTACAACAGGTTCAACAACTGGAACGACAGGTTCGTCAACGGGAACTTCAGATACTGGTAATGTAACTCCAGTACAGCCTGAACAACCACAACAACCTGAACAACCAGATGTTCCTAAAGACCCAGGAACACCAACTCCACCACCACCAACTGGCGCTTCTGCAATTGGTATTGCAGCAGCACAAGTTGGCAAACCATACGTTTGGGGAGCTAAAGGTCCAAATAGTTTTGACTGTTCAGGTTTAGTCTACTATGCATTCATGCAATCAACTGGACGCAATGTCGGTGGTTATACAGTTGCACAAGAAAGTGCTGGTACACGTATCTCTGTAGCTGAAGCTCAAGCTGGAGATTTATACTTCTGGGGTAGCCCAGGTGCTTCTTACCACGTAGCGATTGCTACAGGTGGCGGTGGTTATATCCACGCTGGTAACGAAAGTACAGGCGTTGAATACAGCAACGTTGGTTCATTTACACCAAGTTTCGCTGTACGTATGTAATCTAATAGTTTAAGAACCAGACCTATGTCTGGTTCTTTTTTGTAAAGAAAACTAAAAGAAGAGAGTGGTTAAAAGTATGTCTACTTCTAACCACTCTCTTCAATTTTTCTACCTAATATATGCCTCTGTTAATTCCATAAACTCATTTACATCTTTAATCACTTGATCAATTCCAGCCTGCCAAAAATCAGGTTTCGTTAGATCCACGCCTAAATGCTTTTGGGCTAAATCTTCTGAAGTCATGGATGCTGTGTCTCGAAGTAAAGCAATATACTGATCTTCAAAACTAGAACCTTGTTCATTAGCATAAGCATAAATTCCCATACTAAATAAATAACCAAATGTATAAGGGAAATTATAAAATGGGACATCGTCAATAAAGAAATGCAGTTTACTTGCCCAAAAATGAGGATGATATGTTCCTAAGCTATCTTGATAACTTTCTTTTTGTGCTTCAAGCATCAGCTCTGTTATTTCATCTTCACTTAGCAGTCCATTTTGACGAGCGTTATAAAAACTATTTTCAAAAATGAAACGAGAATGGATATTCATAAACATTGCGATCGCATTTTGCATTTTTGTATCTAATAAGTTGATTTTCTCTTCAGGTGTCTCAGCTTTTTTTAATGTAGCGTCTGCTACAATCAATTCTGCAAATGTACTAGCAGTTTCAGCCACGTTCATTGCATATTCCCGATCGAGAGCAGGAAGATCCCACATCACGCTACTATGAAATGCATGACCTAGCTCATGAGCTAATGTTGCTACTTCATTGATAGAATTTCCAAAAGTCATAAAAATTCTAGATTCTTTTGTTTCAGGAAGCTCTGTGCAATAGCCGCCTGGGCGTTTACCAGGGCGATCTTCAGCTTCGATCCAGCTTTTTTCAAATGCTTCTTTAGCAAAAGTTGCCATAGCTGGACTAAATTTTTCAAAGTTTTCTAAGATGAATGTGGCTGCTTCATCAAAGCTATAAGATTTTTCCTTTAAATCGCCTAAGATAATCGGTGCATCTTGATCCTGCCAGTCCATTTTCTCTTTTCCAAATAATTGTGCTTTCCGGGTTAAAAAGTCAATAAATGGTTGTTTGTTTTTTTGAATCGTATCCCACATTACATCCAAAGTTTCTTTTTGCATGCGGTTATAGTTTAAAGGTTTTTCTAAGAAATCAGTGATACCATGTAATTTGTAGTCACTTAAACGAAAACCATCTAAATGATTTAGCGTATCTGCTAATAACGGAGCTTTTTCGCTCCAAGCTTTTTCCCATTCAACAAATAATGCTTCACGCACTTCTGTATTTGGATCACTCATCATGCGATTGAAGGCTTGACCAGCTGAAAGGAGCGTTGTTTGATCGCCGTCTTTAAATGGAATAGAAAGACTAGCTACAATTGTGTCATAGTGACTACTCCAAGCGTTTAGACCATCTAAAGATAGAGTATTGATGATGTTTTCTTCTTGTTCAGATAATAGTCGCATTCCATCACGACGGATTTCACTTAAACGAAACGCAATAGCGTCAAAAGCAGGTAAGGCAATCAAAGCTTGCCATTGTTCATCAGAAATTTCTGTCAATTTTTTAGTAAAAATAGTTTCTGCTAACTGAATTGCAGGTAATAGGGAGAAAAGATCTCCAGATAAAACTTTAGCTTTTTTATCGTTTGTATCAGCGGATGATAATGCGTTGATAAAGCTACTACATTGTGAAAAACCGTCAGAAATAGTTCCTTGTAAAGTTAGAATTTGTTGTAGCTCTTGATACTCGATATCATTTTCTGGTGTCCATTGTTCAATCAATTGATGATAATGATTACTTTGTTCTTTCAATTTTGTTAATCGTTGTTCTAGTTGTACTGATTGGCTACCGCCAGGGAAGATACTATCTAGATCCCAAACAAGCGAATAAGTCATATAGGATTCCTTCTTTCTTAAATTCATTTCTTCTAGTATAGCATAAGAAAAAAGGAATGAGTGATTGTTTATTTTGTTTAAAAAAGCTACTATAATAAAAGGAAAGAGGTGACGAATTGAAAAAACAGTTAAAAAATAGTAATTTTTATATCTTCGTAGCATTTTTGATTATGGCTGTTTTGTTTTATAGTTCTTCTCAAACCTATGAGCAACAATCTCAAGTTGGGTTACTGGATAAGCTATTGAATAATCATCCATTTGAAGAACAGTTAAAAGGAATCTCATTTAACTATGCTGGAAGTGAAGTTAGTATTCAAGCAAAAGGGTATGCTAAATTTGTAGAGTTTTTTATTCGTAAAGGCGCACATTTTGGAACATACTTTTTATTAGGCGGTAGTTGGTTTATCGGATTGAATATGAAAATCAAACAACCTCTTTTGATAGGTGTTGTGGCATGGCTTACAGCAACTGGTTACGCTGGTTTAGACGAATACCATCAAATGTTGACCGGTGGACGGACACCGTTGTTTCAAGATGTTATGCTGGACTCTATTGGTGCTCTAACAGCAGTTCTTCTTTGCTTACTTGTAATAGGTATCAAAAAAATGAAGAAAAAATAAAAAACACAATGCTTTTATGATTAGTGAACCAATCTCTAAAAGTTAGACTAAAAAATCTAACTTTCAGGGATTGGTATTTTTATTTTTAGAATTAAATTATAAAAATCAGCCCTAAGCTGGATGAAAACCAATGTAAAAAAATTTATGATAACTAGAGTGAATGAAAATACCGATGAAAGAAGTGGAGGACATATTGTGAAACGTTTCTGTAAAGCGATACTAGCAACGATTATTGTCTTCGCAGTCGGGATTGTCGGACTTAGAATTTATACGTACAACAATACTTCATTAGCTGCAGCTGTGATAGATAACTTAAATCCTCTTGTTAAAAACGATACACTATACGTTAAGACAACTAGTAAGTATGACTATAAATATCTAGATGCAGTCAGTAAAATAGAAAATTTTGCTTATATTCAAACTTGTTATACTAGAAAAGGTGAGACAAGAAAATTGGAATATGTTTCACTTGGTAAGCAGTTGTCACCTGGAAAGTTCTTAAAATTAAGAGTTAAAGGGCAAAATGTTTTGTCTTGGGAAGAAATTAAACAGCGAGAATTACCTGAACCAGTTATACCGTTATTATAATAAAATGAAAAAAACTTATGAAAAATTCAGTTATTTCAAAAGAAAGCCTTCTATAATAGTAGTGAGGAGTGATTGAATATGGAGAATGTAACGATCAGTAAAGGGAAGGTACGAGATACGACAACAATCGTTAGTTTAGGAATGTTGGCTTATCGGATATTTCCAGATACAGCATGTGTCAATATTCAACTGCTGAATGGCAATCAAGAAGAGTGTACGATTCCATTGAAGAATGGCGAAGTATTTATGTTACGTGGTGTGAAGCTTTGCCTTGATGTTAAAGAGTAAAGCAGATAAGCAAGGGAAAACAATTGTTGAAAGGCAGTTGTTCTCCTTTGCTTATTTTAAATGGTTAAAACACTATTTTGGGAAAGATAAATCAGGAGTGTGTGGATGAATACTAAAATGTTCCCCATGTAAATAAGTTGTTTTTTTTTGCATTTAAAGGCTTCATTGATAAGACTTTTAGCTACCTTCTCTGGATTTTCAATGAAGGCTGCTCTTGCTCTGATCTCTTTTTAGTGTAGCAAACGTTTAGGACAAGAGTAAAGGTTGCAACTATTAAGAAGCATAGTAAAATAGAAGATAAATGAATTGTTTAGTAGTACTATTATCTAGCTTTTCGAAAAAAGATAAGGTATGGATAATACTAAGCGTTGAGTAGGAGGAATAACAAATGGCAGGTCACAGTAAATGGAAAAATATTCAAGGGAGAAAAAATGCGCAAGATGCAAAACGTGGCAAGATATTTCAAAAATTATCAAGAGAAATTTATATGGCAGCCAAAGCTGGAGGCGCAGATCCTGCAACTAATGCAGCGTTGAGACTGGTTATGGATAAAGCCAAAGCAGCTAATATGCCCAATGACAATATTGACCGCGCGATCAAAAAGGCTAGTAGTGCAGGCGAAAATGAACACTATGATGAGATTACGTATGAAGGATATGGACCAGCTGGTGTTGCAATTTTAGTGTATGCCTTGACGGATAACCGAAATCGAACAGCAACCAATGTTCGAGTTGCATTTACTAGAAATGGTGGTTCTTTAGGTGAAACAGGTTCTGTTAGTTATATGTTCGATCGTAAAGGATATATTGCAATTGAGCGCTCCAGACTTTCTGTTGATGAAGATACGATGTTTGAACATGTATTGGAAGCAGGAGCTGATGATTTGGAAACATCGGACGAAGTCTTTGAAATTTATACGGCACCTGAAGAGTTTACTACGGTTCGAGATGCTTTGGAAAAAGATGGTTATACTTTAGCTCAAGCAGAGTTAACGATGGTTCCACAAACCTTAGTTGAACTAGATGCTGATCAACAAGAGCAGCTTCAAATGTTAATTGATAAGTTAGAAGAAGAGGATGATGTATCTGAGGTGTTCACTTCAGCAGACTTATAATTTGATAAATGATGACATATAGATGTCGTCATTTATCTGTTAATTTATAGTCATCACATAAATGGAGATGAGCCTATGAATTATAAAATCGAAAAAAAAGAAGCTTTTGGAGTTATTGGATACACACAAGAAATAACTAAAATTGAAAAAAATGAAAATTTTTATGAAATATCACAATTCTGGTCAAATTTAACAGAACACAACATGAATCAGTTGATGTCTGTTGCAGATGGTACTGTACAAGGTATTCTAGGTGTTTCTAATAGTAACAAAAATCAACAAGACTCGTTTAACTATATGATTGGGACGAATGCACAACCTCAGGAAATCAATAAAGAGCCTTGGGTACATATTCAATTTCCAAAATCAGATTGGGCAGTGTTTGAATGTATTGGTGCAATTTCAGCTGGTGTTACAGCAATCGATGAAACACAACCATTTGAACCAAATAACTTGATGAAACTGAAACTACAAAAAAGTGCTCTGTGGAGCGATGACTCAGTGGCTGAGAATACTGAACTATCAAGAGTGGAATGCTATCCGCTAGGCGATATGGAAGCTAAGGATTATCGGTGCGAATTATGGATTCCTATAAAAAAATAATAGTTCTAAAAGAGGGATTAGAATGAAAGAAATGGTTGATATAAACGTAGCAAATGTTTTTGAACAATATCCAATGGATTATCGTCAGCCGCTGTTACAGATAAGAGAGTTGATTTTTAATACAGCTGCAGGACTGATAATCGTAGGTGAGTTAGAAGAAAGTTTGAAATGGAATCAGCCGTCTTATGCGACAAAATTCAGTAAATCAGGCAGCCCAATTCGGATCGATCGTTTTGGTGATAAAAAAATTGCATTGTTTTTTCACTGCCAAACAACCTTAGTAGAAGAGTTTAGAGCATTATTTAGTGATGCCTTTGAATTTTCTAAGAATCGAGCAATTGTTCTTGATCCTGCTGAAGAACTGCCAATCAATGAGCTACGCTTCTGTATTGAACAAGCACTAACATATCATAAAAGATAAGAATAAAAACGATAAAATGAGATGGACAGAAGTGTTTAACCTCGAGAAATAAGAGGGAATTCACGAAAATTTTTGTGAATTTTAGCTTATTTCCGAAGAAGTTACTTTTGTCCACACATGTTTTATCGTTTTTATTGTGATTAAACCATTATGTGCGCTGGATAAAAGTATAAGGAATGGTAATGCTGTTAGTTGATGTTGAAAATAGTAAGTGAAAAGCTGCTTCTCCACACTGATCTAAATGATGATCTATAGTGGAAAAACCAAGCAGTCGGCTAGATAATAAATTTTCCTCACCGATAACGGTTATTTGAGCCTTTTCAATGTGCTGTAAAATACCGGCTGCAACATCGTCACCATTGGTTACGATCACATCAAGTTCTTTTACGTTGGAAAAATGAATTCCAGCTTGTCGTCCGTCTTCAAAAGAACGACAATTTCTCACAATCATCGTATCGTCCAATAGACCAAAAATCGTTTGATAGGCTTCAAGGACTAAGGCCGTGCTAGCGCTAATAGTTTCTGATCTTCCAACCGTCAATCCAATCTTTGAATAGCCTTGTATTTTCAATCGTTTAAACAGGTTAATATACGATTCTTCACGTTTGATAGACACGCAAGCAATCGGAAAATCACCAGTATCTTCACAACAAACGATTGGTGCATATTTCAAATAACCTGCAATCATTTCAAAAGAAATTTTTTTCGAAGTGATGATCATACCATCCCAAGCTTTTGCAGCTAAGTCATCTAAATATTGTTTTTCAACCTTAGGATCATAATTTGTGGGTAATAGGGTCACTTTGTACCCTTCATTAAAGGCTGCGCTTAAAATACCACTGACGATTTTGTCAGAATAAGGGTGGTTGGCATAAGGAATCATAACCGCAATATGTTTTGATTTGCCACTACTCAAATTACGAGCTTTGGCATTAGGTATATAATCAAGGTCATGCATGATTTTTAAAATCTTAGCCCGTTTTTCTTCCGATACATAAGGATGATCATTCAAAACACGTGAAACAGTCGTGACGGAATAACCTGATAACTTGGCAATATCGCGTATATTTGCCATAGATGACTCCTTTCAAACTTAATAACTAACGCTCTTAGGCCGTAGAACACTGCTTAAAAAAGGAACTAAGTGATTGCCATAATCAATAAAGTGATAATGATCGTTTTCATAATCAAAACAGATAAAATCAAGCTCGCCTTCTGCGCCAAACGTCAATCCTTTTATGTCAGCCAATTTTACTGCTTTATCGATCGGTTTGCAATAGTTATTCAAACTCCGAATGATGAGTAAATCATCTCCAGTTGTTAAAGAAACAAAGTAATAATCTAAGCCCAAACGATCTGTCAATTCAAGCATACTATTCATTATAAGTTGATTCCTCCTGTCTTTTTTTCACTATAAAGTATGAAACGGGTATCAGGTCAAGAGAAATCATCTAAATTATTTTGTTGTATGTACTTGAGGATGGATTGGTTTGTTTCATTTCAGGAAATCAGGTAAGTATGTTGGCGACGGAATTAACTATAAAATAAAATGGATTACACCTAGAAAAAATAAAAATAAGGTTCGCTTTTTGATTGCAGAAATTTTATCTATTTTCATTCATCATCTCCTTTGTCTTTATAAATACCAGAGAGTATACTTAAAAGTAAGAGTAAGGATTCCTCGTAAAAGAGTAAAGGAGCTGTTAACATGATTAAAATCAGTCAAGCTAAAATGGATGCATTAAATCGTTTATCGAATGAAAAAGGTTTGATTGAAGCCTTGGCAATAGACCAACGAGGTTCACTGAAGAAAATGATTGCGGCTGCTAGTACCATGGCAACAGGGGAAGAAATTGTTGATTTCAAAAAAGTAGCATCGCAGGAACTAACACCACATGCCTCGGCTATTCTACTTGATCCAGAGTATGGGTTGCCAGCAACGAAAGTTCGTGATGAGAACTGCGGTTTGTTATTAGCGTATGAAAAGACTGGCTATGATACCTCAACCCCTGGTAGAATGCCAGATTTGCTAGAAAATTGGTCTGTTTCACGTTTGAAAGAGGCCGGTGCCGATGCAATCAAGTTTTTACTTTATTATGATCCAGACGAGCCTGCGGCAATCAATAAAGTAAAACATGTTTTTGTAGAGCGTTTAGGCAGTGAATGCTTGGGTGAAGATATCCCTCTTTTTGTAGAGATTGTTACCTATGATACTGAAATTACCGATGTTAACTCAGCGGCATTTGCCAGAGTAAAACCTCATAAAGTGTTAGAGTCGATGATTGAATTTTCTAAGCCACAATATCATATTGATGTTTTAAAAATGGAAGTACCAGTCAATATGAACTATGTGGAAGGATTTGCTGAAAACGAAGTGGTTTATAGTAAAAAAGAAGCATTAGGTTATTTTAAAAAGCAAAGTGAACTAACGGAATTGCCATTTATTTTTCTTAGCGCTGGTGTTTCAACAAAATTATTCCAAGAAACGTTGGAATTTGCCAAAGAAGCAGGTTCTAAGTTTAATGGAGTTTTATGTGGACGTGCGACTTGGCGAGAAGGCGTAAAACCCTTTGCTACTAAAGGTGAGGCAGCGGGGCGTGATTGGTTTGCTACACAAGGAAAAGAAAATATTGAGACATTGAATGAAATAGTCGATCGTTGTGGTTCATCTTGGCGTTTGAAAGTTGAAGTTGGATAATAATAGAGAATAAGAACTGTGCGACATCAATTCAGTAGCCTTCAACTATTAGTGCTTTAGCACTTAGAAAAATAAAGAAAGCAAGGTGTCTTTCAGACACCTTATATTGTGTAGCATCGAATCACTTCGTTCTTCGTGATATATAAGAATGCGATCGAAGTGTAACCTAGGAATTGCTTTGGTGCTGTCTCCTATGTAAACAAAGAATTAAAAAAGTGAGAGAAAATTAAAGTTTTCGCTATGTATTGCAGATGAACTTTCATTAAACTATAATCTAGTAAGTAGCTTATAAAATAAAATGATAAGTAATGAGTTAGAGAGGATCCTGAATAATGAAAATTGGTATTCCAAAAGAAATCAAAAATGGCGAAAATCGAGTAGCATTACCTGCTTCAGGGGTTTTGGATCTCATTAAACATGGTCACACAGTTTTTGTTGAAACAAATGCCGGACTAGGAGCTTCGATCCAAGATGAAGAGTATATAGCGGTTGGTGCAACAATCGTAAAAACAGCTGAAGAAGCGTGGGCGCAAGAATTAGTGTTAAAAGTAAAAGAACCTTTAAAAGAAGAGTATCAATATTTAAGAGAAGATTTGGTGTTATTCACCTATCTACATTTAGCTGCTAACAAACCACTAGCTGAAGAATTAATGAAACGAAAAACGAAAACGATTGCATATGAAAGTGTTCAACTGACAACAGGAGAGCTACCGTTGTTGGCACCAATGAGTGAAATTGCTGGACGCTTAGCAGCGCAGATCGGCGCTCAGTTTTTAGAAAAAGTCCCGGAAGGAAAAGGAATTTTACTCGGTGGCGTTCCAGGAGTGAAAAAAGGCAAGGTAACAATCATTGGCGGGGGGATTTCAGGCTGTAACGCAGCCAAAATAGCACTAGGTTTAGGGGCGGATGTTACGATTTTAGATGTAAACATCAAGAAGCTACAAGAAATCGATAACCAGTTCAACGGGGCTGTTAAAACGCTTGTTTCAAACCATTTTAATATTCAAGAAGCAGTCAAAGATGCAGATCTTGTGATAGGAGCCGTATTGATTCCAGGACGTAAGGCCCCTGTATTAGTAACAGAAGAAATGGTTGCTCTAATGCCTGAGTATTCGGTGATTATTGATATTGCGATCGATCAAGGCGGGATTTTTGAAACGATTGATGAAGTGACTACGCATCAACATCCAACGTATGTTAAACATGGTGTGGTTCATTACGCTGTAGCCAATATGCCAGGAGCAGTACCGCAAACAGCAACATTTGCTTTAGCGAATGCGACATTGCAATATGTAGTAGAGTTAGCCAATAAAGGCTTTGAACAAGCTGTGGAGCAAAATCCAGCATTACTTGCCGGTGTTAATACATTAAATGGTGCAATGACCAATCAGGCAGTTGCAACGGATTTAGATTTAAATTATTCGTCAGTTCAATCTGTATTATAAAGAGTGATAGTTATTATGAAATTTAGTACTAACGAATTGGCAGTTTATAGCTACTTGAAACGCTCTATGTGTTGCCTAAAAAAGAATCAGAGGTTGATTAGTCGGTGCGATGATTCCCTCAGAAGAGGTAGAAGTTTTTAATAATGTTACTAATGAGACTGATAATGGTCGACTTGAAATGCAATCTGATGATTATGTAGCATTTATTCTTACTCCAGATGGCTATAACAGTATATCCTAGTGCATAGTATAGTTAAAACGGGCATCCATTTATTTTGACAAATCAAAATAAATGGATGCATTCTCTGAAAGAAAGCTTTATACTAAAGAAATAATGATACATTTTCTGGAGGAGAAAGATGAATAATAACGATATATTGATTCGTTTACGCTATGCATTAGATATTAAAGATATAGATATGCTCAAAATTTTTAAATTAGGTGATTTAGAAATCACAAGAGAAGAGTTACGGGTTTTATTAACAAAACAAAATGAGGAAGATGAACTACCACGGGATGCAGTTTGTCCCAATCGTACACTAGAAGCTTTCTTAAACGGCTTGATTACTTATAAAAGAGGCAAACCGCCTGTGAAAAATGGTGTATCACCTAAGCCAACATTCTTGATCACCAGCCAAAGTAACGTCAACAATGTATTGCTAAAAAAAGTAAAAATCGCATTGACGCTTACAAGTGATGATATGTTGGATGTGCTTAGGCTTGCAGGAGTTTACGCTTCAGATAGTGAACTAAGTGCCATTTTAAGAAAAGAAGGTCACCGAAATTACAAAGAATGTGGTGACCGCTATGCAAGAAATTTCCTAAAAGGATTGGCAATTAAATATCGTGACTAACGAATAGGACAAAACTAGCCAAATAGGCCAGTTTTGTTTTTTTTCTGTATAATGAAAGAGAAATATTTAAAATTTATTCTGTTTTTTTTTAGTGGAAATGGAGGTCAAGCATGAAAAAAATCGAACGGATATTAGCAATTATCGTTCTTCTTTTGGATGATGATGTTGTTTCAACCGCTCAATTGTCTCAACGGTTTAATGTCACCAAAAGAACGATTTTCAGAGATATGGAAACGATTGAAATGGCAGGTTTTCCGATTATATCACACCCAGGTCGTAATGGCGGATTTTCATTGATCAATTCATTTAAATTACGAACATATACGTATAGTGAATCGGAGAAAGACGCACTTTTAAATGCATTAAATGTCAAAGAAGGCTTGTTTGGGATGATTGATGACCAAACGATCATCAAAGAAAAAATTACGAAACTACAAGTAAAAACATCTTATAGAAATAAACAAAAAAATCACTTTTCCTTTAAGTCACCAACCATGCATCGACCAGAAATTGAGAGTGAAACCAAATCGAAAATAAATCAAATCAGTCTCGCATTAAAACGAAATAAGAAAATAATGATTCGATATGTGGATAACCTTGGTGAACACACAAATAGAGTAATTCAGCCTTATGAATTAATGTTAATGAATGGGAGTTGGTACATTCACTCTTATTGCGAGCATCGTGAAGCGTTTAGATATTTTAAAGTAACTAGAATCCGTCAGTTGGTTATGAAAGAAGAAACCTTTGAACCTGTGGAACATTTGGATGAGCAACTGATGGAAAACAATGAGGATAAAATTCACTTACGTTTTAAAAAAGAAGACTTAGGAAAACTATATGATTACTACACAGAGGATGAAATTGAAATCAAAGAAACGTATGTAGATATTAGAATTTATGCAAATCAACAAAAAACGATCTTACCGTTCTTATTGATGTTTGGTAATGGGGCGCAAGTAATTGCACCAGAAGAGCTGAAAGCACTACATAAACAAGAAATTATCAAATTGAATAAAACGTATCAATGTGATGGTCTATAAAGATTGTGTAGTGTAAAAACTAGTTGGAAGAGTACTATTGGGTACTCTTTTTTTTGATGCTAATTTGGCGTATATTCCACTTTTTTGTCGAAAAAATCGTCTTAATTGAATAAAAAAAATATAAAAAATAATTTAATATAAATAGTTGTTATTTCATAAATGTTTGAAGGGAGAGAAGTGAAAGAAAAACAAACTTATATTAAACAGGTATGATATTGACGATGTATTTTTTTGTTTAAAAAAGATATTTAAATGTTAAAAAGGAGGTGTGGATATGCGAATTTTTTTAGATGATGTATACGACAGACGAATCAAAGTCTTGAGTTTTATTGCCAATAGAAGAAAGGAGGTAAGTTTATCAGAAATAGCGGAAGCAACACAACTTTCAAAGAAAACAGTCTCAATTATTATTAGACAATTTGAGCAAGAGCTGACTCTTACGGAAGAACAGTTCAAAGTAACTTACATACATAATACAGTCCAAGGAGTATATGCCAATAATCTTGATTTAGTCAGCATTAGCAATAAACAGTTAAAAAACTCAATTCTGTATAAAATGATTAGACATATCTTCTTAATGGAGCGAATAGATGCGATATCATTTTGTGACTTGGAGTTTATCAGTCCAGCAACTTTTTCGCGTAATCGAAGAAAACTTCAAAATATATTGAATCAATGTGGATTAAGCTTGACACGAATCAATGAAATTGAAGGAGAGGAGTTTAGAATTCGGAATTTCTTTTTTCTTTTCTTTTTTAATGCATCAAATACTTGGGAATTTGGGCTGAATGTTTATAACGAGATCAGTGAGTATTTTAGTGAGCGAATAACAGACTGGGAAAAAATGAGTTGTATAAATAAAAGGAAGATATGTTTGCTGATTTATATCAGCAGTATTCGTATCAGTCAAAAAAAAGTCGTGAAAAAATCCATCTTATCCGACTTATCTGAAAAATTTCAGGAAGGAAAATATACAAAGGTATTTTTTGAGTATTTCCACTTAAAGAAAAATCGCCCAGAAAGACAAGCCTGGAATGAAACAAGTGCCGCTTTACTGCTGCTTTATAAAGAGCGTTTGGTAGATGAAGAGGTATTCGTGATAGAGGAACATAAAAAATTTTTTAGTGAAGAAAATTTCAAATTAGTAAGATATAGTCAGATGTTAACTGAAAAACTGATTGAGACATTTTTTCAAGGAAACAGCACACCACTTGTTTATTGGAAAATCAGAAAAGAGCTAGATATGATGCATTTGCTAATGGAGACCTGTTTTATTGATCCGAGAATGTTCTACTATATTTATGATGAAAAAACCTTTTTCTGTGCTGATTCGACTGAGAAAAAAATTCAACTAAAAATTCGAAATGTTATTGACGAATTAATTACAAAAACAGAGTATGGTTCTTTTTTTAAAGCAATCAAAAAATATACATCTCAAGAAACATTGACGGATTATACTTATTTGGTTACATATACGATTTTAGTAAAGTTTACGCAAGTCGATTTTCCAAAAGTTCGAATTCTAATTCAGAATTCGAAAATATTTGTAGGTCCTATTATATATCAGAAAATCAAATTACTTTTCAGTGATAAGGTAGAATTTGTCAAAAATCAGTTTGCCTCTCCAGATATTATCGTTACAGACATTCAGCTAATGGAAAAGGATACCAGAGCTAAAGAAATCTTTATTTCTTCTTTTTCGAATAGTTCAGACTTTGCATTGCTACTTGATGAGATAGAGAAAAAAATTGTCGAACATTATGATAATCGCCAGTTATATTTAGGCTAAAAAGTGTTTTTCTACAGTGAAATCTGATCAAGTATTATGCAATGCATAGATTTTTCCGCTGATAAAAAGAATCAGCTCTTTCCAAGAGGATTCATCATGTGAATGTTCAAAATGAAATGTTCTTTCGTTAGACTCTTCTCCTTCAAAAGCATCTGAAATAATCACATCGGCTTCATTTACATCAAAGGTAAACTCTAAGGTTGAATCTCCAAAAATAATAAGTAAATTATTCTTGATGAAGTCATAAATAAAATGATTGATAGAATGCTGGATGAAGATTCGTAACGTAGCCTCTCGTTCTCCGCTTTTTAAAATAGAATGGAAAAATTTAGCCATAAACGAGATGAGCCCAGCATTCATGTATTTACGTAGCAAAGGTTCTTTGAGAAGCGTTTCTTTTACAAAGGCACGGTAGGATGATTCATCTGAAGAAAACCATTTTGCTTTAGAATCACTAGTATCATCAACAAGGAATAGCCTGAAATTTATGCCAATAAAGCGGATGTAGAGCAAAGAAATAATCAGGAAATAGTAATTTTCTAAATAGTTGTCAGAAGATAATTTGACTTTGTAAGTCGTTAAAAGCTTATCTAAAATATGTTTGCTCAACTTGGCTAGTGGCAATTTTGAGTGAATCAAAGCTTGAGCAATCCGTCTTTTTTCTTCAACAGAGTCAATATTAGCAATAAGAAATCTTGATAAGAAACCAAAGAAGTATGCTTCATCCTTCTCGTTTACTTGTTCAAAATCTATGTGCTCTAAAACTGAAAACAATCTAGTTGGAGCTACTTTCTCAAAATGGACAAGATAATCCGAAAATTCTTTTGAAAGAGTCAAAGGTTCCTTTCTATATAGTGCACGCCAGTAGGTAACATTTTGAAAATACCTAAGTCTAGTTTGTTGTGAAGGAGAAAGCCTTTGATTATTTACAGGCGACGGCAAATTTTGATAAATACTAGGAGTTTTTACAAACGGCCATTCTAACCCTCTATAGACGATCCAGAACAACACAAACCCCATAACACGAATATTTTGTTCAGCGCCTTGGATATTTGTTTTATAAAGGGAAGAGGAGAAAGAAATTTTTAGATCGAATGGGCGTAAAAGTTTATTTAAAAACGTTAAATTTGAATAAACATGGGATGGACTTAAGTTTAAATCCTGAGCTAGTGATTCCACAGAAATATAATGCCTTCTTAGAATAGCTTCAAGAATCGAAAATTTTTGTGAAATTTTTATGTAATACAACCTCATAGTGTCCAGAACGTAACTAAAGGTCAATGAAGGGGCTAATTCAATGAGATAAAGGAGTTTCTTTTTTTTGATTGTGACTTCTTTTTGTGTAAAAACGTGGTTTAGATCATCACTAAGTTGTTTTTTATAACGGTAAAAGGTTTTACTGGAAATAGTGAACAAATTCATCATTTGTTGTGTTGTTGCCCCATTTTTAGCGTATAGAAGTTGTTTTAACAATTCGAAACGAAGGGTTTCATTTTTCTTCATAAAAATAGTTTCCATGTCGTATCTAACAACCCCTTTCAAAATCTTGCCACTATCATAACATGGATGTTTGCTGAGCGCCTATCAGAATATCTTTGTTTCCAAAAAAGTAGAATTTCAATAACTTCTCCAGGCTGTGACGATATTGAAAACAAAATAAAATGAAATAATATACTATTATTTTTGTAGATTCGATATAAAAAAAGTTTTTTTTGGACATAATACATAGAAAAAGGAGCAAAGGATAAAAATGTGCAACATAGGAATGCTCTCTTTAGGAGAAGCTACAGGAAACAACATCAACATAGAGGAAATCAACCAAAAACATAAAATCATTGAAATGACAGCGAACTTAGAGGCGCTAGAAACAGTACATGCAATTATTATCTTAGAAGAAGATATCAATCATTTAAGTATGATTTGTGAATTGATTTCTAAGATAAAAAGGAAATCGGCTTGTTATATCTGGATCATGACAGTCTCCAAAAACTCAGTTGGCAAACTTGTTTATTTACAATTAGGTGCAGACGAAGTCTTTGATTTAAATAGAGGACCAAAAGAAATTACTTTTATTATGGAAAATGCGTTACTTCGAATCAATCAGAAGCAAGAGAAAGGTATCAGTACAACGGAAGTTCATTCTAACGATAAATTATTAAAGTTGATTCCAACTAATGTCAGTGTATTGATAGGAGGGACTAAAGAAGTTGTCTTAACCAAATTAGAATTTCAACTGCTTGAGCTGTTATTACGTCATTCAGGAATGGCCGTTAGTTATGACATGATATACAAGGAAATGTGGAAAGATGATTCTGAAGAAAATAAGCAGTATAGAATTGCAAATATAGTTTATCACTTAAGGAGAAAAATTGAAAAAAATGTAAAAAAACCGATTTTTATAAAAACCGTACGATCTAAAGGGTATATGTTAAGTATTTGATGTTGTGACATGTAATAAAAAAAACGATAAAGGACTGAATGCAGTAATGGACAAAACAGCCGTAACAAAGAGAATACCTTGGAAATTCTATTTCCTAGAAGGGCTACTTGCTTGTATTTGGGTAATCTATTTAGTTGATTTTTATTCTTTTTACAAAGAAGCATACTTTTATATAGATAAGCGTTTATCGATGTTTCTGCGATTGCTATCTTTTTTGAATGAGAATTGGCAGGAATTATTTCTCTATTTTGTTTTAAGCTTTTTATTCATGTCACTGACACTATTTTTTACTTATTTTATTTACCTAACTCAGAAGAAAAAGCAGTCGAACTATCAGTTTTTCTTGTTTCTAAATGTAGGTTACTGCTTGGCTTTATTTATTAATTTATGTGGCATTATTTTTTTCATCCTCTTTATTTTAGCTGCAAGTTTAGTTTATATCATCTTCATTTTAGCGAATTGGGGAGCTTATAAAAATAGACTGCACGATGAGGAAGAGGAGCTCTTTGAAGTAAAGGGTCCTTTTGACACAGAAGAAGAGGCGCAAAAAGAGAGTCAATTGTTCAAGAGAGAATGGACAGAAAAAGAAGGTGTTGATTTAGCGGAGGAAATCTATTTAGAAGCCGATGGAAAATACTACATGGATATGTATATTGAAGCAACAGACAAAACGACACGTTAACTATTTAAAGTAAGGAGCATTTAAAAAGTACATGAAAAAAAATAAATTAATCTATCTAACTTTGATGATAATCTGGTTTCTGTTTTTATTTCCTAACATAGTTTTAGCGGAAGAGTCATCCAATTTAGGTTATACCGTTTCAGCTGTTTTAAACGGAAAGCAAATTGATCCAAACAAAAATTACTTTTATGTCCAAACAGTGCCTGGAGAAGAGCAAGTTTTAAAAGTAAAAGTGAAAAGTACCCAAAAAGAACCAATCAAGGTGAAAATGTATACCACCAATGCTTTTACCGGAAACAACGGAACGATTGAATATACAGAGGATAAACGCTTATTAGATACAACCTTATCGCAGCCAATTTCTTCTATAGTCAAAGTAGAAACTCCTAGTTTAACCGTTGAGAAGTATGAAGAAAAAGAGGTTTTATTTAAAGTAACGCCACCGGAAGACAGTTATAAAGGCGTCAAGATGGGCGCATTGGTTTTTGAAAAAGACGACTCAGACGATGAAAAACAAGTATCTAGTAAATTCGCTTATAGAATCGGACTGATTACATCTGAAACGGGCGATGATTACAAAGATTCAAAAACATTAAATATCTTAGATGCGAAATCAACACTTAAACGTGGGAAAAAAATGATCTTAGCAACATTACAAAATCCAGAGTCGAAAATTCTTTCAGAGTTGGAAATAATAGCCGAAGTCAGAGAAAAAGGCCAAGAAACTGTTTTAAAGAAAAGGAAAGTAGACAATTATATGTTGGCTCCTAACAGTAAATTTGATTTTGAAATGGATTGGGGAACGCGTTCAGTTAAAGCTGGCACGTATATTTTAACAATGAATGCAAACAATGGTTATTCTGAGTGGTCATTTGAAAAAGAGTTCGAGATTACAGCTGAACAAGCAAAAAAGATGAATGAGGAAAGTAGCTTTAAAATTATTACACCGATTTGGATTAAAGGAGCTACGATCTTATGTTTTATTCTAATGGGAATAATTACGCTATCACTTCTAGTAAGAAGAAAAAAAATGGAAATAGCATGGAAGAAAAGACGGAAAAAAAGAAAAAAGAAAGAAGGAAAGTAAGATGAAAAAATATATTGTATTAGTATTTTTTCTGACTACAATCTTGGGAGGTGAAACGTGGGGATCCGCAGAAGCAGTTAGTAAATCTGATACAACAGATTTAAAGATCACTTTTTTTAAAAGTGAAGCCCCGACGCTTAAGGAACCGATTATCGAAGGTTTGTATTTACCAGAAGGAAATCTGTCGATTACTCACAAAGGCAAGCTGCCTTCTACAGGGGATTTAATCACTTCCTTGATTTGGACACTTATAGGCTGTTCAGTGCTTATTATTTTAGTCGGAGTTTATAGTTTGAAAAATATTATGTTAACTAAATTATAGGATGGGGAAACAAAATGATTGATTATTTATGGATTTTTATATTGGGAGGCATTGCAATTGTGTCGCTATTAGTATTTTTGACCACTTTGGCAAGAGATGTATTTCTAATAAAAAAGTTAAGAAAAAAGAAACAAGGATTACTTCTAAATTTCAGCTTACTGTTTATTACATTAACTAGTTTAGGCTTGATTACTTATTTATTCACACTCTTACGAGAGCAAATAGAACTTTTAAAATAATTTTATGAACAACTTATAACAGTAACTGTCACCAAACTATATTTATGCTATTAAAGGATGGTATAAAAATGAAAAAAACAGTAATGATTACTTTATTATCAGCAGCAACTTTGTTGTTATTTGCAAATACAGCGGATGCGAAATCTTTTGATGATAAAACAGATGTTGGGGTCAATTTTAAATCGGATGAACCAACAGTTCAAGGGGAAAACAAACCATATAAAGATAACTTAGCACTTGTTTGGAAACCATCAAGTTTTCAATTTGGGGAACAAAAAGCTGTTGGAAATTCAGCAACATTTAGTAATGTGATCCAAAGTAACCAATATTTGATTGTCAATGATGACAGAAAAACGGTATCCACTCCTTGGGCGTTAAAAGCTAGCTTATCTGAACTGAAATCAACAGACGGTTCGAAATCATTGGCTTCAAAATTAACGTTCGCTTTAAGTGATGCACAATCATACACGATCGGCGACACGATTGGTGAAGACAATGACTACATCCCAAATAAACCAGAAGCTTCTGGAAGTTTAGGAACACTAGATCCAAATGCAGGAATTACACTTGGTGATGGTAAAGTGAAAGCAATGACTTTAGTAGCTGGTGAAACAACTGGTCAAGCTGTTTTAGAGAAAAAAGCAGCGAATGATGTTAAAGGCGGCGTGGCAACATTGATTAAAGATGCTAAATTAGTTGTAACAGATGCCAAAGCAGATCAAGCAGCAGGAGAGTCATTTACAGGGTATGTAACATGGACGTTAGATGATTTACAACCTTAATAACTAGAAAAAAATAAAACTGCATGAATATAGGTTGGGTAGAGAGTTATTGTTATAAGTTGTTCATTAAAAAATGAATTAAGAGGTTAGGAATCAATGGAAAAAAAGAGAATCTATTTGGGACTATTAGCGATTTTGTTTCTATTTCTATATCCTAGTATTAGTTTTGCGGAAGAAGATACGACCAATGAGATCAGTGGATTTTCCTATGAAATTCTATTTCCTGAAAATCAAGTTGATAAAGAAGTTGGTTACTATGACCTTTTAATGAAAGCAGGCCAAACTCAAACGATCCATTTAAAAGTAAATAATACATCGGATCAAGCAATGAACATCGAGATTCGAATCAATAGTGCTAAAACAAATGGGAATGGTGTTATTGAATATGGACCGAATGAGTTAAAAAAAGATACGTCACTAAAATATGATTTAGCCGAAATTATCAAAGGACCGGATGAAGTCGTGATTCCAGCAAATAGTAGTGAGGTAATTGCATTTGACCTAACTATGCCAGTAACTAATTTTGAAGGGTATGTTGCAGGTGGCATCCAGTTGAAACCCGTACTTCAAGAAAAGCAAGAGCAAACGGAACAAAATGCAATTGTTAACAAATTCGCCTTTTTGATTGGTGTGCTGCTCCATGAATCAGATGTAAAAAAAGTAACACCTGAGCTGAAATTAAATGATATCGCCCTAAAATTAAAAGAAGGAAGCTATACATTATTTGTGAATCTATCTAATACAAAAGGGATTTTTTTGGAAAATATGACAGCAAAAATCCGTATCAACGAAAAAGGAAAAACAAAAAATTTATTTGAATTACAGAAAAATAATATGAGAATGGCACCGAATTCAATGATTAATTTGCCTGTTTTTTTATCTGATAAAGAAATAACCGCAGGTGAATATACAGCGAATATTCAAATCACTACTGAAAATGGCTGGACTTGGACTTGGGTAAAAAACTTTACGTTATCGAAAGTAGCAGCACAAAAAATTAAACAACCTACTCAGAAAAAGACCCCTCGTAACTTTAATGCTAGGTGGCTCATAGTAATAATAACACTACTTACGATCTGTTTTAGCATAGGGTTATTCATATTTAAAAGGAAGAGATAAATTATAAATCCTTATAGAAAGGGTGCAGTGCATGAAAAAAATAAAAATAACGCTGATGTGCGGATTTGGTATGCTATTTAGTTTGTGTTTATTTATCGTTACAAGTCCTTCAACGAAAATACAAGCGATATCAGGAGAAAAACAGAATCACTCTGACCTTATCCATAATAGAAGTAATTTCTCTGATAGTACAGTTCCAGGAATTCCGTTAGAGGGACTTTTTAAGATACCATCATTAGCAAAAAGTAAGATAGTAGATAATAAAGTAATTATCACTGAAAATGAGAATAATCAAACAGGGGCTATTTTTTCAACAGATGACATGAAATTGAATTTAACGAAAAAATTTATTGCAGAGATGTTTATAAAAATTGACGGTGATGCTGATGGTGTGACGTTTGTTATGCATAATGACATAGGTGCAACAATAACTTTCGATAAAAATTTAGGTGGTGCTTTGGGCGTATATCCTAACATAATCCGTTCTTATTATGATCCTCCCCAGTTACTTAAATCAATGAAAAAAAGTTTGGCTGTTGAATTTGATACGTATAATCAAATTGGTGATGGTTATTATGATAATGGTATTGACCTGAATAATGGTTTTGGGCATGTTGCATATACATTTCCAGATCGAATAGAAGAATATAAACTTGGCAGTTGGGATAAGATTTTGGCGTTGAAGCATCATTCAGTACAGTATCCGAGCTTCAAGTTGGGTGATAATACATGGAGAAAGTTCAGTATTATTTGGTCACCATGGGATGCATCAAATAATGGACAGCTGGAATATCAACTTGACGGATTAGAACCTGTAAAGGCAATAATACCCCGCTCAACATTTGATACGGATTCTGTTTATTGGGGCTTTACAGGATCTACAGGAGGGAAAACTGAAAGTGCGATGGTTTCATTTGCCAGTGTTCCTGGCTTAATCTATTACGAAGATACATTGAGTGTCCTTGATTTGGCAGGAAATGTAATGAATAGTGACAATGTAGTAAGGAATGGTTCAGAGCTTATGGTACACTATTCAGGAGAATACAATGGTGGAATAAGAGATTTGTTAAAACCTGTTATAACATTCGGTCTAACTAGTGGTCAAGTATATCAAGAAGGTTCACTTGTTGTGAATGGACAAAGTGTGACGCCTACCATTTTTGAAAGCTCTCTAAAGGTGAACTTAGCGGATCTTTCGGTTGAAAATAAAGAGGTAGAAGTGAGCTTTAAAATAAAAAATGAAGGGTTCCAATCGTTGGCTAAACCAACTGTTACCAGTAATCTTTCAGGAAGTAACTATATGCAAATAGAAGGCTCTTCTGTTTCTTATACAATAGACGATGCTCCACCAGCTGGAGTTGGAAAATTAACCGTACTTGGTCAAGGCGACGCCTCAAAAATTTTAGAGGCGACCGACTATAAACAATTCGTAAGCGCATTAAGTGATGATTATTCATCTGAAGAAGAAATAACCGTTTCGCTAAAACCAGATCAAGAAATCGAAAGTAAAGTGAAACAATTAGGGCCAGCTAATTTCGAATTGATCGCCAAAGATGGAGCAGGCAATGAAGCGATAATTAAAGTACCGATTTTTGTTAAAAAGGAAAACGATCAAGTCGTGACGGATGGGACGTTTTTGTTAAAAGGAAATCATTTTAGCATGAAAAAAAAGGATTATCCTAAAACAGAGAGTGAATTGAAAACAACAATCATAAATAAATCAGCGTTAGAATTATGGATGTTCGATCAGGCTGGCAATTATGAAAAATTGGATGCAAACATGATTTTAGTCAACCTTACTCAACTACCAACGCCTGGCATTATTCCAGAATCTAAAATCTATTCAATGGTAGTTACTACTTCCAATAGTAAATTAGTACTCAATCTTGAAATGGAGATCAATGATGCTTCGATTCGAATTCTATTTTTGAACGAAGCAGGAAAACAATTGCGTGAGCCGATTGAGTTGATGGGCAATGTAGGGGAGATAAAAGATTTAACGAAAGAAGTTGTCGTCCAAAAAGCCGTTCAAGGAATTAAGGAAAAACAGTATGAATTGACAGAATCTCCTAGTGCAGAATCGTCCATTCCAATTGAAATCGATGGTGTTTCTGTATATTACAAGTTTAAAGGAAAGTTGTTTATTGAATCATTCCCATCAAGTTTAAACTTTGGTGATACCTATTTAACTCGTCCCTTTATTAAAGAAGAACAACCTGTATACGATATTCCGTTGATTATTGGCGATACACGAAATAGCAAAACATCATGGACTTTGACTGCAACATTAGAGCAACCATTAACAAGCGAAGAAAATCCAAGTGAAGTCTTATCAAGAGCAATTTGGTATAAAGTAAATGATACAACGAAAGTGCCACTATACAAAGGTGAAGCACAACCTGTTGAAGTTGGAACAGTTTCAGAATCTGGAGAATACAATATCAGCAAAAGCTGGGAGTCGAAGAATACAGGCGTGCAGTTAAATATATTTTCCAATGAAATCATTCAAAAAGGGAAATATAAAGCCGCGATTTTATGGCAAGTAGCTGCAACGCCTTAAGTCTTTTCTTTTTTTAGTTAGATTCATGTATAATACTCCTAATCAACTAAGAGGAGTCGTCTAAATGGAAATCGATAATCTGTTACCTATAACCACTAGACAAGAACTAAGAACCTGGCTAAAGACCAACAGCACAACTGAAAAGTACTGCTGGGTCATTGTCAGCATCAAACCTGAACCTAATAAAATCCAATATTTAGATGCTGTAGAAGAAGCGTTGTGTTTCGGCTGGATCGATGGCATCAAAAAGAAAATTTCTGATACCCAAACCGCACAACGTCTGTCACCCAGAGCGAAAAAAAGTCCTTGGACGGAATTAAACAAAGAACGCATCCGTCGTCTAGAACGACTAGGATTGATGACAGAACAAGGTAGAAAAGTTCTACCAGATATGACGGAAGCTTCTTTTCAAATAGATGAAATCATAGAACAAAGACTCAAAGAAAATCCAGAAGTCTATGATATCTTCCTAAGTTTTCCAGAGCTATATCGCCGTATCCGCATCGATACGATTCAAAATTATAAACATCAGCCGGAATTATTTGAGAAACGCCTGGATAAATTTCTGGAAAATACAAAGGCAGAAAAAATGTATGGCGCTTGGCATGATGAAGGCCGATTGCTCGAATAAGTAAAAAAGCTGAACAAGAAAAGTTCAGCTTTTTTACTTGCCTTGGAGTTCACTTCATGGTTTATGGTAAACATAACGAATAGAAATGAGGACAAGGTTATGACCAAAACATTATATTTGATGAGACATGGCGAAACATTATTCAATCAACAGAAAAAAATTCAAGGCTGGTGTGATTCTCCACTTACAGAAAAAGGCATTAAACAAGCACAAATTGCAGGAATCTATTTCAAGGATCGTAACATTACTTTTGATAGCGCATACGCTTCTACTTCTGAACGAGCAAGTGATACGTTGGAACAAGTTACTGACCAATCGTATAAAAGGGTAAAAGGCTTGAAAGAATGGAATTTTGGACGATTTGAATCAGAGAGTGAATCACTGAATCCACCATTACCATATGGTGATTTCTTCGCTGGATTTGGCGGAGAAGAAGAAGTTCAATTTAGACAACGAGTGTCCGAAACCTTGATGGACATCATGAACGAAGCTGGAGAAACAGTTTTAGCGGTTTCTCATGGCGCAGCTTGCCGTCAATTTATGCGAAACTGGGCGCATACTAGTGAAGTGGATCAAAAAGACCGATTAGGAAATTGTTGTATTTTGAAATTTGAATTTGAGCATGATACGTTTAAATTATTAGAAATCATCAATCATGATTATTCAAGTTTAGGATAAGTAAGCAAGGAGGAAATCAAGTTGAACAGTAAAGAAGCAGCTGAAATGTTTGGCTTAACGACTGACACAGTTCGTTACTATGAACGAGTGGGTGTTATTCCGCCAATCAAACGGGATAAAAACGGCTACCGTGTCTATACAACAAGAGACCTGAATTGGATTTATTTAGCAAAAAGTTTACGTCATGCAGGAGTCTCTATCGAGTCTTTGATCGAATTCGCTACACTTTCTCAACTTGGGGGAAATGTTGAGCAGGCACAAAAACAGATTTTGCAAGACCAACTCCAAGAGATCACTGGAAAATTAGAAGAAATGACCAAAACGCGTGATTTATTGCAATACAAAATCGATACGTATGATGAGCATATCGCCAAGTTCAAAACAGGAGAAGTCACATCAGACAATGTTGAAGAGCTTTGGAAGGTAAATCATAAAAAGTAAGAATAAACAGCTTGCTATGAAGCTGACTCCATAGTTTATAGTGAAGTTGTTAGACACTCATAGAACCAAAAAGAGATGGAGGAAAGATAAATGCAAGCAGTCAAATTGAATAACGAAATAGAGATCCCTATTTTAGGCTTCGGTACGTATCAAATCACAGATTCTAAAGAAGCTGAGCAAGCAGTGATTGATGCCATCAAGGTAGGTTACCGTCACATTGACACAGCTCAATCTTATATGAATGAAGAAGCAGTCGGTAGAGGAATTGCAGCTTCGGGTATTCCTCGCGAAGAACTGTTTATTACCACTAAAATTTGGGTAGAAAATGTTTCTTATGAAGGAGTCAAGGAATCTTTTGAGCGGTCTCTGGACAGATTAGGTCTGAATTATGTTGATTTATTATTATTACATCAACCGTATAATGATGTTTATGGTGCATGGCGGGCAATCGAGGAACTGCAAGAAGCTGGGAAAATTCGTGCAATCGGTGTTTCAAACTTTGCAGTAGATCGCGCAGTTGATTTAGCTGAGTTCAATAAAGTAGTGCCGCAAATCAATCAAATCGAGATCAACCCGTTCAATCAGCAAACAAAAAATATCGAAGCCTTAAAAGCAGAAGGAATCCACCCTGAAGCGTGGGCGCCATTTGCAGAAGGCAAAAATGGGATTTTTACAAATGAAATCCTAACGACCATTGGCGATAAATATCATAAATCTGTAGCGCAAGTTATTGTTCGGTGGTTGATCGAGCAAGAGGTTGTTGTTCTAGCGAAGTCGGTAAAACCAGAGCGAATGGCTGAAAATTTGGCTGTATTTGATTTTGAACTGTCAGAAGAAGACAAAGCAGCAATTGCTACATTAAATGAAGGGGAAAGCCAATTCTTCTCCCATGCAGATCCTGAGATGATCAAATGGATGGCTGGCAGAAAGATGAATGTGTAAGGGACTAATAGTGAATAGTAAGAAACAGAGAAACTACGATCAAAAATTGGTGAATTTTACACGTTTTTGATCGTAGTTTTTTTTATTTAAACAGGAAATAGCCTGCGTATTTATTTGCTATAATATGGAGGTGCTGATTCCTTGAAACCTTGATAAATCAACATGATACGAATTGTATCAGTGCAACATTTCAGTATGATACGAAAAGTGGCTATCTTTTATTATAAGTTATCAAGATAATAAAAAAAGAAGGAGGCGATACTATGAACATAGGTGATAAAATCAAAGAGCAACGACTAAAAAAAGAATTAACACAAGAACAATTAAGTGACTTATTAAATGTTTCGCGTTCGACTGTCTCAAGTTGGGAAGTCGGAAGAAATTATCCAGATTTAGAAACGATTGTAGCAATCAGTAATTTGTTCGGTATCTCTCTTGATAATTTATTACGGGAGGATACAGAAATGGCAAAAGATTTATCTAAAAAAGTGAAATGGAACAAATACTATAAGCGAATTTTGATCGTAATTGGAATACTTGCTGTGATTTATGTAGGGTTTAACGGTAAGTTGAGAATGGATGAACAACGCTATTTAAAGAATCTTGCAGCACACTCTTGGAAGCAGGATGATTATAAATACGCAGGGAGCTATGCTTTAAAAGAAGCAGATGTCTTGTATTCAACGTATATTCTTGAGACAGGGTTCAATCCTATTCCATTATCTGAGCGTCATCCATGGGTCATTGCTAGAAAAGGTAAACTCGTTGTTGAGGTCAAAGAAGGCAATAAACGATATGTCATTATTGCAAAGGATAATGATCCAAGCGTGACATATGGTGCAACTGTTGAAGTGGATGAGGCTGGAAACGGAATAAAAAATGATCCGAGTTGGTCAAAAGAAAAAGAAGAGTCGTTGAAAGCGTATTTGAAAAAATACCAAAAAGAATATACAGAATTGCTGAAAGAGACTGTCAGGAAAAGAAAAGAAGTCATTAGCTGATGATTTTACTTAGCGATGAATCAAAATAAGCTGTTACCTGGTAAAAACTGAATTGTAAAGACAGGTTTAGTGTGGTAAAGTCAATGTTCATCAAAATGTATTTTAGAAGGAGAACATTAGAAATGAAACAAAAAAAATGGACGAGCATACTAGCTGTCCTAATCATGTTTATCTTAATGACTTTTACTCACGTTGACCATGTAGCGGCTTTTGAATTGCCTCAACCCGATTCTTTAGCAAGAGCAGATAGAATCAGTATGCCAGGGGAAGTAGCGGTAAAGTATCAACTACTCGAAGAAGATGGTCAGCCAATAGACGCGAATACACCATTAAAGATAGGTGAAACGTATCTTTTTTCTATGAGATATCAACTAAAAGAATTCGATAATAATCAAGAGATTTATGATCATAATATTATTTTTTGGTTCAATGAAGGTTTGGAGTATGCGGCAGAATCATTTTATGTTGGTTCCAACGATCTGCCTCCAACCCATCTTAGTGATGAAGGTCTTTCTAGCATTATGCCTGATTTTCCAAATGAAATGAATCTTCCTTTTAAAGGGTCATTATCAGGCAGTATGGAGGTATACTACTATTTTAAAGTAAAAGTAGGGAGTATCACTGGTCATGTTGATCTGCCAGGCTTGTTCACTGGTGAGACTTCAGATGGCGCTGGCGGCATCAAGCCATTCTCACCGATTCCATTATCTTTAGCCGAACAAAATCTTTTTGTAGCACCTGATTTTCAGATGCCGCTAACGGTTAGTAATTCAGAAGCTAAAGTTGGCGATATTTTGACGTATACTTTAACAGCAGAAAATAACGGGGGAAAAGTCGGAGAAAGTGTTCTCAAAAACAGTTTGCCTGAAGGAGTTGACTATCTTCCTAATACGACCAAGATCAATGACCTTCCGATTGACGATAGTGCTTGGAATGGTCGGGAGTTTGCCTATTCCTTTACTGAGATACCTGAAAATGAAAAGATAACATTTACTTATCAAGTAAAAGTAACTGGGAACAATCAAGCATCAATTGATCAAAATGTGTCCTTAGAAGGTGTGACTAGTTTAGCACAACAACCGTTTACATTACAGTCTAACAGTGTGACAACAACCATCATTCATGTTCCTACGCTATCAAGTGTTACTACCAATTTCAAAGATCAAGATGGAACGACGTTAAAGCCAAGTATTACTTTAACAGGAGACATTGGAACAAACTATGAAGTTGATAAGGAAATCGCAGGTTATCAGTTAAAAGAAGTACTTGGGGATGATACAGGAATTTTTACAGAGCAACCTAAGGAAATAACGTATATTTATGAAAAAGTAAAAACAGATCCAATTGAGCCAGAAATAAATAACGTAAATAAAGCACAACCGCAACAACGAGAACAAGCGCAAGCACAGCTACCTAAAACGGGAGCAGTAGAGCAAAATACAGTGAATTTATTGGCTGGAATGCTGAGTTTGTTTCTATTTAGTTTGATTTTAGGTTTCCGAATAAAAAATAGATAAAGAGCCAGAAAAGATTAACGGGAGTGACACATCACTAAATTAGTGTGGTGTGTCACTCCCGTTAATTGTTTTTTTTAAAGCGATTATTTTTTGCTATTTCGATATAAAATATCTTCAGAATCACCATTAGACCAGATTTTTCCAGAAGTAGCATCAAAGTCTTCGTTTTCTAATTGGATACAGCGAACTCGTTGATTATTGTATGTTTTGTAATAATAATTCAATGAGCTGTTGACCATAACAGAAGTATATTGCGTATAGTCATAAGCTTGCGTTGTTTTTACAACACCTTTAGGGATATCAACATTAGCAAGCACATGGAACAGTGCAGTAACACCATCTAGTTCTGTTTGGACATCCTGTAAGCAAGCTTTCAAGAAGGCCGCTCTGACAAATCTTGATGGTGGAGTGAAATCACCTGGAAGACCAAAGGCCCCAGCTCCTTCTCCAAAGGGTTTCATGACCATATCTTTTAAATGAACTTCTGTTTTTTGTTTAGGTTGAAGCCCAATATAATTTCTTAAGTTTGTCGTATGCCATTTGTAATCAGGACTATTGGTCATAACACCGATCGTGTTTTCATGAATGTGTAATGTTTGTTCTGTGTATTCAATGACAATACTTTTCCCCGTTTTATCCGTGATGACCCAATGAAGAGGTAAGACGATTCCTAGAAAATCTAAGGCTGTATTTTCAACTTGAGCATTTTCCATGGTACGAGTTACTTCTTCAATCGTTGAACATGTAGAGAGTAAAAAGGGGACAACGTCATGAGGTGCTAAGGTATATTTTTTAGTAGTATCTTGACTATTATAATCAGCATATCCTGAAAAATAAAGAGCGGCGCAAGAAAGGCCTTTTTCATTTAAGCCATCGGCGAAAACGAAGTGTTCTTTATCGACTTGTCGTGCCATTCCGACAAAAGCATATTCGTTTTTTTGATCATAATTTTCGTCATTAACGAATACAAATTTATTTCGTGGAATAAAAGTTGGTTCGCCATCCAGAATAACTGCAAAATCCATGGTTCTAGCTAATAAAACAGTCTGATCTTTCGTTGCCATCGTAATACTTGTGCACATTAATTATCGCTCCTTCTTTTTTATGAAATAAAAGCTATATCTAAAAAAATAGAATTATAGAATAAAGTAAGCTAAAGTAAGCTTTATAAAAGTTTAACGTAGTTTAAAGTTATAATCAAATAAATAGTATAGCGTTTTCGATAGAGGCATTTTTGAAAAAGTATATTAGTATTTGTTTTTTTGTTATAATAATATAGTGGAATTATATTTTATTCAGTTGTTCATTTGAGGAGGATTTATGATAGAGGGAGAACGTTTTACTAAAAAAGTTCGATTAAGAGCGATTGTTCATCTAGGAAGTCTGATGTATCTAGCGGGAATACTATTCTTAGTGATCAATCAACAACATTTTATTGAAAAGATCATTCGAAGCTCTTTTCGAATCACCGTCAATAATGTATTAACTTTTTTTTCAACTGAAGACTGGCAAGCAGGACTTTTGGACAAAGTTAATCAGGTAGTTATTCAGTTAACGATGTTGGTTATTTTTCAAAGTATTGTTGTTTTAGCTGGCTTAATACTCATTGGTTATTTTTTATGGCGACTAAGAAAAAATGACCAGTGGCATTTGAGTGAGAAATTAGTTGTGAGTGGTTATTTATGTTTAGTAGTTGTCCTTGTAACACTCCTAACAAAAATGACAATGGAATCGTATCAAACATATATAGTGATTGATAAACGAATCAATAGTTTGAGTATAGAAGAGCTCAATCGTTTTCAACAGGAACTCTCAAGTATTTTCCGACAATCCACATTTACTTTAGATCAGTTGATTCCAAGCGTGCTTTCGCTGTTAGAGCAATTGAAAGAGTTGATTCAATCAACTAAAAATATTGCGAGCATTCCAAATCTTATTCAGGAAACGTGGGAACAGTTGATTAACTTAAAGAATTGGCTGGTTGGATTGAGTAGTAGTGCCGTTGCAATTATTTTAGTGGGACATCTAGTCGAAGGGGTTCGTATGTTTAAAAATAGTCAATGGGTAGAAATGAAAGTGCGTCGAACGAAAAGAGGTCGTCAAATAGAATTGAACGAACGACTGGTAGAAGTAATTGAACAGCAACAAGAGTTAATTCAGCTTTTATCAAAGGAAAAACGTAAATAGTATCCCATATAAAAAAGTGGCTGAGGCATAACTCGAAGAGTTATATCTCAGCCACTTGGAATTCGGATAAACGGTGGAGCAGTAACAACTCATAGGATACACAATACAGGGTACCTTTATTTTCTAAGTGCTAAAGCACTAGGATTTGAAGGCTTCGGAAATAAGGGGGATTCACAAAAATTGGAACAGCAATTTTGTGCATCCCCTTTATTTTGTTGCGTTGAACACTGCTGTATAAGACAAGGTTTACTAACGAATGATCGTTTTAGACAAGAAAAATTATAACGCGTCTACAGCTTCCTTTAATAGTTTAAAAGAATTTTTTTGTTTTTTAAAATCGTACAAATAGCTAGTAGCCATGAGTTCATCGACTTGGAAGTGCTCTTGAAATAACTGTAGTTGTGGTATTAAGGCGTCTTTATCCCCGATTAAAGTCAATCCAAACATTGAGTCTACATATTGTTTTTCCATTGGGCTCCATAAATCATCCATAGAAGTCACGGGTGGTTGCAATGGTTGAATTTGGTTTCTAATTGCGTAAAGGTACATTTGCTGCATAGTTGTTAATTCATAATGAGCTTCTTCGGTTGACTCAGCTGCAATGACGTTTAATGCAATGATGACATAAGGCTTGTCTAAATACTCAGACGGTTGAAATTCATTTCTGTATGTAGCAAGAGCGACACCCATTTCATTATTTGGGAAATGTCCAGCAAACGAGTAAGGTAATCCAAGTTTTGCCGCTAATTTTGCCGAACTGGTAGAGGATCCTAGAATATAAAGAGGAACCTTGGTATTGACTGCGGGATATGCTTTTATTTCTCCTTGTTTTTCTTCTGGACCGAAATACCGTAATAGCTCGGCAATATCATCTTGAAAAGTATCAGCGCCATTCAAAAGTGCCCGTCGTAAAGAGTTTCCTGTATGAGGATCAGCACCAGGGGCACGTCCTACTCCTAAATCAACGCGGTTTGGGTGGATCGTTTCTAGTGTTCCGAATTGTTCTGCCACGACTAATGGAAAATGATTAGGAAGCATTACGCCCCCAGAACCGACACGAATCGTTTTAGTCTGTTCTAGTGTATGGTTGATCAGCATCGAGGTTGCAGAGCTGATTGTCCCATTGATGTTATGATGTTCTGCGATCCAATATCTTTCATAACCTAAAGTTTCTGTGTATTGAGCCAAGTCGACCATATGTTGGATTGTTTCTTTAGTTGATTGTCCTTCACGAACAGATACGAGATTTAGAACTGAGAGAGCTAATTTTTTTTTTGTCATTTTTATAGGCTTCTTTCTTATGTATTTTTTTTAGAAACTAAAAGCATCCAACTTAATGGACACTTTTAGATAGTAAGGGAAAGTTATGCTTTTTTGATCCGAACATCAAAATTTTCTCTAAGTATATCTTCTTTGAAAATTTCTTCTGCCACATCTTTAGCAGTGATTCTCATTTCTTTTGTTAATTCAAACCCACCAGGTAGATCTTCCCTTTTAGCCTCTTTTTTCTTATCCGTGATCAAAGGTGGATTATCTAGTGGAAAGTAGCCGACAAAAATATTCTTTTCTTTTAGTTCTTGACTTAAATGAGTCATCAACATTTTCAAAGCAGCTTGGGCAGTGCCCATGATACCAGTATAAGGGTAAGCAATACGATCAGATTGCCCACTAGAGATCAACACAGAACCATGGCTTTCTTCTAAATAAGGCAATACATGTTGAACAGAAGTTAAGACAGAAGTGACTCTTAATTGTAAAAATAAAGAAAATAACGATTCGGGCGCCTCCGTCATCGGCATGTATGATTTACCTAAAGGACCAGGAACATTATAGAAATAAGTAGTTAAACCGCCGAGCTGTGTAACTAGACGATCGATTGCTTGGTTTAATTCTGCTGTGTTGCTTGCGTCAGCAGTTTCATAATAAACAGTAATACCATCTTGCTCTAGTTCTTCTTTCAACTCGACTAAAACAGGTTCCAAAATATTGATCAATCCTACTTTATACCCTTCAGAACCATATTTTTTGGCTGTTTCATAGCCAACGCCTGGACCTGCACCTACGATAATAATTGATTTACTCATAAAAAACATCCTTCCGTTGTGTGTTTAAATTACAACCAAAGAATAGCATCACTTATAATTTGTGTCTGCGTAATTAAATGTGAAGAACATTGATTAAGGAAATAAACCCCTTATATATAAAGGTTTCTCGGCTAATTAAATTTGAGAAAATAGCTAGATTTTGATAGATAATCAGTACCTTTTTGTATGTAGTGATTGCTTTATGAGGTCAAACTGACTATAATAACCCTCAAATAAGCAATGGGAAGTAGGAATTGGGATGACCGACTATGTAAAATATAAAAATGAATTAAATACAGTTTCGCTAGGGGCGTTTAATGCCAATGAATTTAACTTGTTTTTTTCTATACTCAGTAAAACAAAAGAGGAACAATATGAAAAAATTTATTTGAAGTGGGATGAATTAAAACGGTTAGCGCACTATACGTCAACATCCAATACTAGATTTCTAAAGGATTTAAATAGTATGTATCAAAAACTGATCGAATCTAATTATATTCATATGTATACAGAGGATGACCAAGTTGGTTTAGAGCGTTTTACGATTTTTGAGGATTTTACATTTCTGGAAGAAGAGAAAGCCATCTCAGCTTTTTTTAACCCTAAATTCACTTGTCTTTTAAATCAGGTCAATACGAATGCTACATGTTTTTCTTTAGATGAATTTATTTCGCTGAAAAAGAAGTATGCTAAAAATCTTTATCGCTTATTAAAACAGGTTGAAAAAAAAGGGTACTGGGAGGTGTCACTTGAAACGTTGACCTTTTTGCTAGGGATTCCTAACAATTATCAAGTCGGCCAAATCGATCAGAAAATCTTAAAACCAGCGCTTGAAGAATTAAAGATGTATTTTAAACAGGTAAGAGTTGAAAAGAGATACAGTCAGTTGCAAGGGAATAAAGTAAAAGGGTATATATTTCTATTCGATAGAACCTAACTGTTAATAAATGCTACCGTGTAAGATTCTTTGCTAAAAATAACAATCATTATAATTTAATCTAAAATGGATATGTTTTGACATGAAGTCATTTATTGTTTAACATCAGAAAAGTTGCTTTTTAATGCAATAGAGAATACATATTGGTCTATATCAATCACGAGAAAGGAACGATGTATAAAAGATGTTAAAAAAATTGTTATGGTGTGTTGTACTATTTGTAGGTTTCTTAGGATTAGTTGGATTTAGCCAACAGTCATCGGCAGCGGAATTAAGGAATAGCGGATTTGTTGATTCGATCCATTTTGATAAAACAGAGTTATTGGATGGAGAATTGACCTCTATTCGTGTGTCTTTTAGTGAAAAATCTGATTTAAAGCTAAAGGCTGGAGACACATTGACTCTAGCGTTGCCAAAAGAGCTTGAAGGACTTGTAGAATCTGATGACACACCACGTGAAATTGATTTGAATGGGTTAGGTGTAACTCGTGTTTATAAAGATAAAGTAATTTGCATATTTAACGAGAAAGTGAGTCAGCTAGATCGTGTACGTGGTGAGTTTACTTTTGGCGTACGTGTAAATAATGTTGAAGAAAATACGGTGAAAGAGATTCCAGCAAACCTTGGTACGTCAATCACTGTACCAAATATTGTCGTCAAAGGACATACAGACGGTGGTGTGGAAGGGGAGAAACCTTTCTTTTATAAAACAGGAGACCTTTTAGGGAAATCAGGTCAAATCCGTTGGTTTTTAAATGCAAATTTAAATAAAAGTGATTTAGCTGATGATATTGTTTTGACAGATCAATCTGGTGGCGGACAGGTACTGAATAAAGATAGTTTTATGTTTACTATTGATAATTATTTAGGCCAGACGACACTAAGTTTGACAGAATTTGAAAATCAACAATATGGCACAGTAGCATTTGGAGCAGATAATACTTTTGTTATCCGTCTTTATCGCGAAAAAGCGCGTTTAACTTCATTTACGATCATGTACACGGCAACAATAACAGAAATAGGGAAAAAGCAAGAAAACTTCACGAACGATTGTCAAATCGATTACCAAATTTTGCATGAAAAAGCGTCAAATGAAACGGCAACGCATCAAGTCAAGAATGTCTTTTTAGATGGTAATGCTACAGGAGATGAAAACCAGCAAATAAAAGAACCGGTGGAACAAGAAGAGATTATAGAAGATGAATCAGGACAGTTAGAGGAAATCACACCTCTTGATCCTGAACAACCGAACGAAACTATCGAAGAAGAGTTAAATAAACCAGAAGAAGAACGTCCTGAAATCCATGTTGGTGAACAAACTGAAATTATTGAAGATGAATCTGGAGAATTAGGTGAAATCCACCCAATCGAGGAAGAACAGGCGAAAGAGAGCCAAGAAGAAGAGTTAAATAAACCAGAAGAAGAACGTCCTGAAATCCATGTTGGTGAACAAATTGAAATTATTGAAGATGAATCTGGAGAATTAGGCGAAATCCAACCAATTGAGGAAGAACAGGCGAAAGAGAGCCAAGAAGAAGAGTGGAACAAAGCGAAAGAAGAATATCCTGAAATCTACGTTGATGAACAAGTTGAAACAATCGACGATGAATCTACTGAATTAGAAGAAATCCAACCAATTGAACCAGAAATTGTTGAAGTAACAGAAGTTCCATCACTAGAACCATCAATTTCTGGTAAAGAGGTAGATGTACGTCAAAACAAACCTGTAAAAGAGGATATTAAACCAAACGGGTATGCAGAAGGTGAACAAATACCAGTAAAAGAAGCAAAGGAACAACCCCAAGCTAAAAAGATTCTTTTAACTGCTTCAAAATATAATTCTGCCGCTTCAAAAGGGCAGTTGCCTGAGACCGGAAGTAAAGATAGTTATGTGGCTATAATTGCTGGTTTGGCAGTAATTGCCTTAGTTTTAATAGGCGCGTATGTACTAAAACAAAAAAATAGTTGAATTAGAAAAATAAGGTAGAGGGGCTGAACGCTTTTGCCCCACCGTTTATTCGGATTTCTTGTGGCTGGGATGTGACTTGTAAAGTTATGTTCTAGCCACGGCTTTTTTATTTATCAGCAAATACGAACTGCCAAGTGACACCGAATTTATCTGTCAGCCACGTCACTTTTTTGAAACTGCCAGCTGCTTCAGGTCCCATAATCACAACACCTTCAGCAGAAAGTGCTGAAAAGATTCGGTCAAATTCTTCTTCAGTATCCATTTCTACAAATAATGAGAGGTTCCAACCAAGCGTAACGGGATTTTCAGGTCCCATTTCTAAAAAATAGAGTAATGTCCCATTTAAATCTAGTTGTCCATTCAAGACACGTTCAGGATACTCATCATAATAAGTTGTGGATTGAATCGTAGTGTTTGGAAAAACGTCAACATAAAAATCCATTTGCTTTTTAGCATGTTCTGTTACTGAAATAAACGTTACTGGTTGTTTCATTTCCTTCACTCTCCTTAAGTGTAAGATAGCAGATTTTAGTATAATTACAATTGATGTGCTTAAAAAAACTGTGTAAGTAGTCTCGCTTGGAAAACTACTCACACAGTTTTTATTTTTCTAGAAAATCAGAGAGAGAAAATGTTCACTAGGCGAGATTTTCACCATTTGATTCAATCACTTGTTTGTACCAATAAAATGATTTTTTCCGGCTTCTATCTAGTGTACCATTCCCTTCGTCGTCACGATCAACATAGATAAACCCATAACGCTTACTCATTTCACCAGTTCCAGCGCTGATTAAATCGATACAACCCCAAGGTGTATACCCAATTAAGTCAACACCATCATCAATCGCTTTCTCCATTTCAATAATATGTTGTTTGAAGTAATCGATCCGATAATCATCATTGATCGAACCATTCGCTTCTACTTCATCAAAAGCTCCAAGACCATTTTCTACGACCATTAACGGTACTTCATAGCGAGAATAGATTTGGTTTAAGGTATAACGCAGTCCGATGGGATCGATTTGCCAACCCCAGTCACTGGTTTCAAGGTATTCATTTGAGACGCCGCCAAACAGATTGCCACCTGTTTTATCATTCCTTTTTTCTAAATCATCTGTAATACAAGTGGTCATGTAATAACTAAACGTATAATAATCAACAGTTCCAGCTTTCAACAAGGCTTTATCTTCTTCTGTTATTTCTACCTGAATATTGTTCTTTTCAAAATAACGTTTCATGAAATAAGGATACTGTCCTTTGACTTGTACATCCCCACAGAAAAAGTTGAACTTTTCATTGATTTGCTGCGTTTTTAACACATCTTCTGGTCGACAAGTTTTCGGATACATGGTGATATAGGCTAACATACAGCCGATTTTAAAGTCTGGATTGATTTTGTGTCCTGCAACAACAGCTTTAGCAGAAGCTAAAAAGACATTGTGTAAGGCTTGATACTGTTCAGTTTCAGTATACTCACGATTAAATAAACCATTGATTCGTTTGCCATGATCCATTGTCCCAAAATTGATTTCATTGAATGTTAGCCAGTATTTTACTTTATCTTTATAACGCTCAAATAGAGTCGTTGCATAGTTTTCGTAAAAACTAATCGTCCGTTTATCTAAAAAGCCATCATAAGTTTTCCCTAAATGAAAAGGCAATTCAAAGTGAGAAATCGTTACAAGCGGTTCAATACCGTATTTCGCTAATTCATCGAAGACCTCATCATAAAATTGTAACCCTGCTTCATTTGGTGTCTCTTCATCTCCATTAGGAAAAATTCGTGACCAAGCAATCGACATTCGGTACACTTTAAAGCCCATTTCTGCAAATAAAGCGATATCTTCTTTATAGCGATGGTAAGAATCGATCCCTGTATGGCTAGGATAATAATATTGATCTGTATCGATCTCTAAATCGAATGTCCGATGTGTATTTGCTGTTCGACTTCCAGCGCGATTATGATCGCAAATCGAGTCCCCCTTACCGTCTTCATTCCATGCTCCTTCGCATTGGTTGGCAGCTGTTGCGCCGCCCCATAAAAAATTCTTTGGAAAACTCATGTATTTCTACTCCTTTATAAATAAAATTGGTCTTGATTCAAAACAATCAATTTGAAATGATTGCAGTGATTAAGAGGTCCCCTTGCGTGATCGATGTCTCAGAAGTTGCAATCACATCTGTATAATCTGGTGTATTTGTAATAATAATCGGTACTTGTGTACTGTAACCTGCTTCTTCGATCGCTGTAATATCAAAGGTTACTAATTTGTCGCCTTTTTTAACTCGTGCATTTTGTTCAACAAATGATTCAAATCCTTCACCTTCTAATTGCACAGTGTCAATTCCAATATGGATCAATAATTCGGTTCCGTCATCTGAAATTAAACCAATCGCGTGTTTTGTCGGAAACAGCGTCATCACAGTTCCGTCAAAGGGTGCTACAATTTCGCCGTTTGTCGGTTCGATCACGACACCTTTACCCATGATTCCTTCTGAAAATGCAGCGTCTCTTGCTTGACTTAAAGGAAGGACTTTTCCTTTGGCAGGAGAAAAAACATCATCTTTTGCTAATTTCTTTTTGTGTCCTGTTGCGGCAAGTTTTGCTTCTTCTTTTGATAATTGAATTGTTGGTTCATCATCTTTAAAACCTAAAGCCCAAGCTATTGCAAAACCAGCTGCTAGAGCACACGCATCCAAAATCATTGCGTAAATCGCAAACTTAACATCGCCATCTGGTGAGATAGAACTTGGATAGCGGAATATTCCTAAGCCACCCATTTGATAGCCTTGCATCCCTAATCCCATAGCGATGGCACCAGTAACACCCCCAACAATACAAGATGCCCAGAAAGGTTTTTTTCTAGGTAAAGTGATACCATAAATAGCCGGTTCAGTTACACCGAAGATACCTGAAATAAAAGCGGGGATCGATAGTTCTTTTAATTTCGCATTTTTAGTTTTCAACATAACCGCTAATACCGCACCGGTTTGAGCAAAACTCACACTACCTGATGGTGTTAATAAGGATGTTGGGTCACCTTGAGATAACGCGATAATGGCAAATGGAATAAGTGCCCAATGTAGACCGAACATAACAAGAATTTGCCAAGAGAAACCAAGAATAGCACCGAATAAAATTGGACTGAAACTTTGAATAGAAAGTAAGCCATTTCCTAAAGCGTCAGAAACAGTATTCATGACTGGTCCGATCACTAAGAATGTTAAAGGAATCGTTATAAGCGCTGTTAAAAATGGCACAATAAATAACTTAATAACGTCAGGAATAACTTTTCTTAATTGCTTTTCTAAAAAGGCAGCAAAAGCCACCGCTGCAATAATCGGCATAACCGTAGAACCATAACCAGCAGGCGGAATAGAGAATGGAATACCAAAGAAATTAAGCCCTCCTGTTTCAGCAAACTGAGCAGTAGCTGCACCTTCTAAAAATCCAGGATAGACTAAACTTGATGCGATCAACATTCCAAGGAAGGGTGATCCGCCAAATTTTTTCATTGCTGTGTAACCAATAAAGATTGGCAAGAATTTGAATAATCCGTCACCCATCGCATTAAAAATAGCCGATGTTGACGACTCCGCAAAGCCAGCCCCTAAAGCGAAAATTAAAATGGCATTAACCCCTTTTAACATACCAGCTGCAGACAGTGGTGCTAAAATCGGTTGGAAAATAGAGGAAATCATATCAACAAATTGATCAAATAAATTTCCTTTTGGCCCAGACTCAGTCGGAGCTTCTAGCACACCTAATACAGCATCCACATCTTTGCGAACATCAGGCACATGATTTCCGATCACGACTTGATATTGTCCACCAGCTTGCATGACTGTCACAACACCGTCCATATTTTTTAAGACTTCGGTATTTGCTTTACTTTCATCTTTCAATTTAAAGCGAAGGCGTGTGATACAGTTGGTTAAAGAATTGACATTTTCTTTGCCTCCAACTTCTTTGACAATTTTTTTTGCAAGTTCTTCATATTTACCCATTTTCGTTCCTCCAAATGTTTAGTTATTTTTATTCAGAGGTCTCGCCAACTTAATGTCACGATCCAGGACCTTTCCACAGGCGATTGATTTCCTACGCTCCTTTTCGGTATATAATTTAGATTAAGAGAGAAGCTCTCTAATTAACTTGTTTTATCGATGATTCGAGCTAAGTGGATGGTGATATACACCTGTTCATCCTTTGATATTGTATAATTGCGTCGATTTTTTAACAGTTCAGCGACTTTTTTTGTAGCTTCAAACGCTTCTGGATACTGTTTGGTAACAAGTATGAATAATTCATTTTCAACTTTATCTTCAGATGTTTTAACCGCGTTATCTTTTAACACCCGTTCAGTGAAAAATTTTAAATGTGTGATAAATCGTTGAAAGTAAATATCATTTTCGGCGAAATTAATTCTAAGTGTATATTTAATGACCGTTAGTATTTCTTCGATCAATTGCGTCAGACTGATTGCATCCTCATGATTACTGTCGAGTTGAGCATTGGTGATATGCAAAGCTAGAAAACCCGCTTCGTCATCGGTCAACGCTACATCTAATTGCTGATTGACCATTTGAATAGCCGAGCGTGCTATTTCTAATTCAACTGGGAAAAAACGTTTGATATCCCATAATAAAAAATTTTTGACCTGAATATTCTTCTTCGTCCGTTGGATAGAGGAGTGTAAGTGATCGGCAATTGCGATAAAAGAGGATTCATTCAGTTCTTTATCCAACGTTTTTTTTGCTTGAGATAAAATTTTATAGGAGATTTCAATGATTTCTTCGGGAATTTCTGAAAATAATTGTTCGATCTGTTCTGATTCAACCTGATTTTCAAGCTTAAAAACCTTCTCGATTTTAGCTTCATCAACTTCTGCACCAGCTTTCATCTGAAAACCTAACCCATTACCCATAAGAATCACTTCTTCACTTTCCTCATTTCGAACGATGACCACATTATTATTTAAAATTTTTAGAATTTCCAAAATAGCCGACCTCCGTTTTCCTGAATAAAGGGACTGAAAATAGAAAAAGCCCAAACAAAAGCCAAAAAGGCGTTGTTTAGGTTTAGCTTAACTTAATAATCACTATCCATTACAAAGCAAATATACACTAAAAAGAAAGCGTTGTCAAAGTGATTTTGAAGAGATTGCCCACATTCTAGAAAGTTATAATAGTAGCGGCTGTAATGAACAGACTGGACATAGTATTGGTGGCTGGCTATAATAAATCTTGTAAAGTACGTATTTTTATATGGAAAAAGCCAGTGCTGATAACACTGATTCTTAGTTGAGTTTTGATTAAAGCTCGAATAATGTTTATGATATTGCCGCTATCTTACTTTAGCCGAGAAGATAGCGGTCTTTTTACTATATTAGAAACGATATATTTTAACCAATCCTTCAAGGAGAGCCTTTTCTGTAAAACAAAGCAGGACAAAAGCGATGCAGATATATCTTTATCGCATCAACTCCTTATTCAGAGTCTTAGCCATACTCAACGTATCACTATGATATCGAACTAATGGACAGATAGGAATGAAATAATTCGCTTTGTGCATGAGTTTGTAATGATGAAAAAAAACCGTGAGTCCTTTGGTTGTATCGAAGGATTCACGGTTTTTATGTTTGTTTATTCGAAAATAAAGAAGGGGTTTATGTGTGTTTAAACCGATTTGGTTTAATCAAGTGCTGTAATCTTTAAATCCTTGAAAAAGGCTTCTGTACCAATATCAACAAAGAAGCCGATCTTACCTCTAATATCAGCCCCGTGTTTCATATTTTCCACGACTAAAACAGGTTCTTCATTATTGTTTAGATAAAATTCTCCTTTAGCCCCGTTGATCACAGCTTTTAAGCTGATCCATTCATCAAGACCAATATCAGCTGGACCCTCAAAATCAGTAATACCAAGATTTCGGAAATAATCAAACGTGTATTTAGGATAGGAAAAATATTGAACGCCACGATTTTTTCTGACAGGATCGTCAATCCGACCATTGGTAGGTCTTACATAGAAAGATTCAAATTTTGTATCATCCTCATTGATTCGAAAGGCAATGCCAATAAATCCTCGTGCAAAATCTGGTGCATCGGGTAATAATCGGCTCAACATTTTAACTTCGATTATTCCGTTATGAAAAGTTGAATCATTTAATTTTGCATAAGTGTTTTCATCAAATTCCATCAGTTTGTCTTTTTTTACGACTCTTAAAACCGATTCACCGTTCAGTGTAGTTTGCTCAACAGTAGTATGAACTGCTTCGATAGTTGTTGTTTCATTATTCATTCAAAAGTCCTCCTTAATCGTTTTTCTCTTTCATAAAAGTATAGACAACTTTTGAAAAAATGTTAAGTAGGCACTAATTTGTAACTATCTAGCTAAGCTGTTGTTTATAAAATTGTCCCCACTGTCTCATTGATTCAATGACAGGTAGTAAGCTTTCGCCTAATGGTGTTAATTGGTACTCAACGTGAGGAGGCACTTTTTGAAAATCTATTCGTTCCACAATTCCATCTAGCATCATTGAATTTAGACTTTCAGTCAACACTTTTTGAGAGACTCCTGTTAAAGATCGCTTTAATTCAGAATTTCTTTTCGGACCTGTTATTAGATCTCGGATAATCAATGTTTTCCACTTGCTGCCTATTAATTGAACCGTCGTTGCTACATCGCAAAGCGGCATGTCTTCTTTTTTTATCATTCAGAAGTTGCTCCTAACATTTTTAAAATGAGTCAGTTTTTAGCTGTGACTCTGATTATAGAAGAATTGTTGCATTTTTAAGGCTGAAAATCAACCTTCATTAAAAAAAGTAAGAGTTATGACGCTCTAAAGTTCAAAATACGTTATTGAAATGTTAGCGCTATTATTGTAGACTGAAATAAGTGATATCATTTTTGTCAATTTGTCATGATTTTTATAATGCAAGCAGGATAGTAAAAATAGTACACTTATAAAAAGTAGCGATTGATGCCTTTTAGAATTGAAAGCGCAAACAATCCCTTGTAAGTAGGATCGTTTTTATTTGAATGTAATGAAAAGAAAAGAGGCATAAGAATATGAGTAATGACAACGCAGTACTAGCAAGAAATACAAAAAAGGCACCGCAACATCCACTAGCTTCACAAACCGTCGCTTTTTCTCACTATAATAACTTGTCTGCCCAATTACCGATCGAGCCAGCATCTGGTCAATTGGTTGCAGGTGGTATCAAGGAACAGGCCAATCAGTGTTTTAAAAATATCAAAGCTATTGTAGACAGCATCGATCATGTAATGAGTGATATTGTTCGGATCACCGTATTTGTTAAACATATTACAGACGTTGATGCGGTAGATGAGGTGTACGCATCATTTTTCACACACTATCAACCTTCAAGAACTGTTGTGGCGGTAGATGCTTTACCAACGGGCGCTTTAGTTCAAATTGAAGCACTTGTTTCAAATGGTGAAGGAACGATTCCAAATGCACCACAAGCAGGTGATTTGATCAAACTGACGAACCATACATCCAATGCACCGAGTAGTTCATTATCAACACAGACCGTTTCATTTTCTCACTATAACAATCTTTCAGCTCAATTACCGATCGACCCAAAAACAGGTAGAGTGGTAGCTGGGTGTGTGAAAAAGCAAACAGGACAATGTTTAAAAAATATCAAAGCAATTTTAGAAAGTATTGATGTTCCTCTGGATGACATTGTGAAAATCAATATCTTCCTTAAAGATTTGTCTAAAATGGATGCTGTGAATAAGGTTTATACAACCTTTTTCCCAGATTCAGCGATTGCTCGAACAGTAGGATATGTTCCAGCCAGGACAGTTGTGTCGGTAAAAGATTTACCAATGGGCGCTGATGTACAAATTGAAGCAGTCGTTTCACACGGAGATGGTACGCCGCCCCAAGCAATCGAAGATCGACATGGGTTGATTATCGAGGCGAATAATACTGAAAAGGCACCAAAATGTCCATTTTCAACCCAGACTGTTGCTTTTTCTCATTACAATAATCTATCAGCTCAATTGCCGATCGATCCTAAGACAAATGCAGTTGTTTCAGGTGGTATCAAAGAACAAACAGGACAATGTTTGGAAAATATCAAAGCGATCATCGAAAGTGTAGATCATGTACTGGCTGATGTAGTGAAAGTCAATATTTTTGTGAAAAATATTGAGGATATGGACGCTGTAGATGAAGTGTATGCAAAATTTTTCTCAGATGGAGTTCCTGCACGAAGAGTGGTTGGCGTATCTGAGTTACCGAAGGATGCGTTGATTCAAATTGATGCCATTGTTGGGAATGCGGAAGGAACACCTCCTATTATATAGTAGGGAATAAAGTATAAAAAGTTCGATCATAAAATAAACCTGTGCCACCTTTGCTAGTAAAGGTACATAGGTTTATTTTGCTGTATAATAATGTAAAAATAGATGTAGGTTAAAGGAGGTTCAAGATGGACAGACTATTTTCTTCAAAGGACCAAGTCTTGTTATTTTTAATTGTATTTAGTTTGGTAGTTTTGTTATTTGCAATACTTATTGAGAAGTCAAACGGCTTATTTTTAGCAAGAAATCCACTAGATACTAAAAGCTATGAAAGTTCTCCAGAAAATAAGGCAGAAAGACTTGCAGGTAAGTTATTTGTTAAATGGGTTTATTATGGAGTCAGTGTTGTGATTCCAGTTTGTTTGTTTTTGTATAGTGGTGTTGTATCTAAGCTGTTGGCCATCTTGTTTCTAGTGGGAAGTTTTATATATCGAAAATATCTGACAAGATAGTGGGCTTTTTTCAAAATTAAAATGAAATTCTTTATCGTAATCAGCCGTAAATAAGTTTATAATAGATGGCAGTATACAAATATCGGAGGGTTCTCACGTGAAAAAAATGGGTTTTGATCCACAAAAGTACATCGAAGAACAATCAAAATATATCCTTGAAAGAGTTGATCACTATGATAAATTATATTTAGAATTTGGTGGTAAATTGATCGGGGATATGCATGCCAAACGCGTTTTGCCAGGCTTTGATGCAGACGCAAAAATTAAACTATTACAGAAATTAAAAGATCAAGCTGAGATTTTAATTTGCGTTTACGCAGGCGATATCGAGCGAAACAAAATTCGTGGCGATTATGGCATTACCTATGATATGGATATTTTACGTCAAATCGATGAGTTGAGAGAATACGGCTTAGCAGTTAATAGTGTGGTTATTACACGCTATAATGGACAACCATCTACAAAAATGTTTATCAACAAGTTAGAAAGAAGAGATATCAAAGTCTATAAACATGGGGCGATTGAAGATTATCCATCAAATCTTGAAAAAATCGTCAGCGAAGAAGGCTTTGGTAAAAATGATTATATTCCAACAACAAAACCAATCGTAGTCGTTACAGCACCTGGTCCTGGTAGTGGGAAATTAGCCACTTGTTTGAATCAACTTTATCATGAGAGCCGTAACGGTAAGACTGCTGGTTATTCAAAATTTGAAACCTTCCCAGTTTGGAATGTTCCGTTGAAACATCCTTTAAATATTGCGTATGAAGCAGCAACAGTGGATTTAAAAGATGTCAATATGATCGATTCATTCCACTTTGATAAATACCAAAAAGTAGCAGTTAACTATAATCGCGATGTGGAGACATTCCCTGTAATCAAACGAATCATTGAAAAAATCACAGGTGAGGAATCTGTCTATCAATCACCAACGGATATGGGTGTGAATCGTGTTGGTTTTGGGATCATTGACGATGATGTTGTAAAAGAAGCCTCTAAGCAAGAAATTATTCGTCGCTGTTTTGCCACAGAATGTGACTTTAAAAAAGGCTTGATCGATGAAGAAACAGTCAATCGGATTAAATTGATCATGGAAGAAGTCGAACTTAAAAAAGAAGACCGCAAAGCGGTGCTTCCTGCTAGAGAGTATTCAGAGCAATTAAGAGAACAAAACCAAAGCAATGATACACCTGCGGTTATTGCGTTTGAGTTACAAGATGGTCGCATTGTAACAGGGAGAACCAGCAGTTTAATGGATTCTTGTTCATCTGCTATTTTAAATTCTATTAAGACATTAGCCAATATATCGGATGAAATTTTATTGCTATCCCCAGTGATTCTTGAAACCATTCAAACGATGAAACGAAAAGATCTTCACAGTAAAATAACGGCTTTAAAAGCCAATGAAATTTTGATTGCCTTAGCAATCAGCGCTGTGACAAACCCGACAGCACAATTAGCCTATGACAAATTATCTGAATTGAATGGTGTCCAAGCACATTCTACCGTGATGTTGAGCAAGAATGACGAGCAAACGTTAAGAGAGTTAGGCTTGGATGTTACGAGTGATGCGGTTTATCCGTCTGAGAATTTGTATTATATCTAGGGAGGCATTTAAAGGTGAAATCTAGATATTAACATTTAATCGAAAAGACAAGTAGTTAGATATCTAACTACTTGTCTTTATTTATTGATAATCAGTATTCATTGGGTTAATATTGATTAACTTTAAAATGCTATTTAATAGTTTACCGTGAAAATAAGAATTTTATAGGTCATTTTTGGTTAGTTTTTTTAGCGTAATACATTAGATAAAATTGTTCAATTATATATTTTTCCTCAATCAAATAAAAATAACTTATAACAACTCTTTATGAATATAATTCAAATCAAATGAAGTGAAAAACTTACATTTTTGTAAGAAATCACTTTTTTTGTTTTTTCTATGGTATATTACTTTCAACGAAAGCGCTTTAGTTAAAATGAGATTAAAAAGGAGAGTTAATATGGTAAGTTCAAGCAAAAATAAATCAAAGATTCAAGAAACACTTTTTTCTACAAATAATTTTTCAAGTTTCAGAAAGCATGGTTTTGACTCCGTATCCTTTTCTGCCACATCTATTAGTTTGAGTAAAGGTAATAGCAATGGAGGCGGCGGAGGAGGTGGCGGTGGCGGCGGATGTTGCTGTTGCTGTTGTTGTTGTTGTGGGTCAGGATCAGCTACACTTGAGGAAATTGGTAAGTAGTAAGATATTTAATTATCAGAGAGAAGTTTTTTTACTTCTCTCTGGTTTTAATTATATATATGAAAATTAGCTGACATCTGTACTAAGATAGTTCATTATGTCTAAAAGGTGAGTGATATCATTGGAATTTGAAGTTAAGCCATACTTGATTTATTCCTTAAATGAAGAAGAAACAACAATTGTACAAACTAGAGAAAGTTCTTTTGCAACTAAAAGTGCCGAATTAATTGAATTTCTTAGCTATTTGGAAATTAATAAAATAGAAAAAATTAGTTTTGAGGACATGATAACTATGTTTGGTAGTCATGATTTAGCGCAAAGTTCGATTGAATTTTTATTATCATATAGTATTCTGAAACCATTTCAGACTAAGTATCTAACAAAAAAAGAAGAAATCACTTTCTTTTCAAATGATGATTCTTTTAATGATCTAGTAAATATATTTTGGAAAGATAGAAATGTTGATTCACAAGAATTAAAAGAATTTGAACTATTTGATAAAGAAAATAATTTAGTAATAGTAAGTTTAAACCCGTTTAGTTTAAAACAATTAAAAGAAATTGTGTCACTGATAAAAAAAGATAGTTCGAATATATATAAGTTTATCTTTCCGTATGGTCACGGAGTGTATCTTAGTAATTATTATTCTCCATTATGGGGGAATCCCTGTCCACTCTGTTTTTTCTATAGTATTGAGTCTTACTTAAGAGGAAGTCAGACAGGAAAAGATAATTTGAACTTTCAGGTTATGGTAGATCTTTTTTACAAAGAAAAAGGAACATATGAATACAATGGCTTACTAAAACTTGAAGATTGGTTGCCTGTATTTAGCCAATTAAACAAAGATTTTAATTTAGAAGAGGATGTTATAAGTGAAGTTGATGATGTATTAAAAATTGATTTAGTTGGTAACACTCTTAGTTATGATACTTGCTATTTGTGGGAAATGTGTGATTGCTATGAATAAAAATTATTGGAACGAGCTCGGCTCTCAGTTAGTAGATAGAGAGATAGAGAAAAAAATCCAGAAAATGTACCAATATTCACTGCCAAAAAGAAAGATAGATCTCAATGAAAAAAAAGAAATGTCAAAGGGTTCAAAAATCAGAACACCAGATATTGTTCTTAATAGGATTGAGGTAGTAGACTGTCAGTATGAGGCGCTGACATCGATTTTTTATAATTTAAGGAAATATATAGAAGTTAATCAATTTAGTTTATGTTTCCCTGTTATGTATTTTGCTGGGAATTCATCGTCCGATATGGAGCGTGGTTCTTACATGTTTGACTTCGAAAAAAATCAAATAGTACAAATAGGAAAAGATCCAATTGTAACGGAAAATACTGCAGGCTTATTTAGCATATTTTGGTTGCTAGATATAGACTCCAGTATCATTCTATATGGTCGTTCTTCTTTATTTATGGGAATTAAGGAAGTTATGAATGTAAGGGAAGCTGCTTGCAGAAATGTGAAAAAAAAACTACTTCCTGTTTGTTTAAATCATCAAAGAATATTAAAAGATATGAATATAAATCCAAAATTAGCTTATTTAATTGAATCAGATTCTATTATTGGTTAGGAGGGTGATTAATATATTCTCTAAAATTTATCAGGAATATGGTGTTTCTAACAGTTTTGAAATTAATAAATGGAAATTATTCTATTTAAATGGGAAGAAACTAAAAATAGGTAATTACTACTTTCCGAGTGATGGTACAGCAATAAATAGAACTAAAGAGCTATCCATTAGAAAAAGTTATAGTGAATACTTAGAACGTTTCAGGCTAGGTATTGGAGGTTATACTGATTCAGGAGTACACATTACTTATGGTGAAAACGATGTTTATGGATATATTGACACAACAGGAACGGCAACAGGTACAATGTCAAGCCAACTAATATATAAAGGTTTAAGTGAATTGATTGAAAAAAATGAACTTTTTTTATTTTGGTATACCAGCGATGGTGAACGATTGCAAATCCAATTATCGCCTAAAGAATTAGAACTAATTAGAGATTTAAACTTTATAGCAATAGAGCATAAAATATTTGCAATCCGAAATTTATCAAACTTTTATACTGTAATTGTTATCAGCTTTAGTAATAAACAAATTACTGGTTGTGGAATTGCATGCGAGAATTCGATAGAAGTAGCTGTTGAAAAAGCCATTTTAGAAAACAAGTTATCAGAATGGCAGCATTATAAAAATCCTAATTCAAAGTTTTATTCTGATACATGTCAAAATATAGAAGCCATCTATGATTATATTAACTATCTCAGTAATCACACACAACAATATTTATGTCACAATTATGATTCAGTCACACAAAACTTAGTTCTAGAAGAAAAAATACAAAGACCAGAAATTGTCCTTTTGGGGAAAAGTCAGTGTGATAATGAAAAAACAGTTAAACTGGTATCAAGGTATTTGCTTAATTGTATACCGTCGAAAGAATATTTATTACTATCTACAAAGCAATTAATTTTAAAGGGAATAGATTTTAATAGTGCTCCAATGGACTGTTTGCTGATTTGAGGAGGTTTGATAAAAGTGCGAGGTTTTTTACAAAATTCTGCAGAAATTTTTTCTCAGAGAGGAATGTTTCTAAATCATCATTTTAATAATTATATGGTTAGGGAAGAAAAGAGAATAGTAGAAGCATATGAGGTTGGTTTTGAAAACAGATCCAGCAACTTAAAGAAAATTTTTGGAGAATTTTTCGAAAGAGAAGTACTTATTAATACAAATGTTTCTAAAAATTTAGATATCTATACGAGTTCACTAGTGAAACGTGCAACAAAAAAGTTTCCTTCTGGAATATTTATTGCCAAAGATCGATTTGTAGACTCATGTGGTATGGCGTCTCATACCAATTCTAGTGATGTGATAAAAACATCGTTTTTTGAGTTTTTTGAAAGACAGAGCTTGATTACTAGCTATTTATCAAAAAACGTATCCCCAGAAATAATACTTGGGAAAGATATTACTCTCGAAAAAACAGAGATATATTTGAAAAATTATGTGGATACGATTAGATATTTTAATATCTCTCTATCCAATAGAATATATGTGATTTTGTGTATCGGATATGGTGATAACAAATGTATAGGTTTAGGAACTTCTGATAATATGCAAACTGCGATAATTAAAAGTCAAATTGAGGCATTACAATATTTTGCGACTGATTTTAGTAAGTACAATTCTAATAGTAGCCTATTTGATAGTATTGACAACAAAAAAGACTTATATCACTCAAAATTTGACTCTCTTCAAACAAAGGAGTTTATTAATCTATATAGTTACTTATTGGATGGAACTGCTCCAAAAAAGATAGCCAAAGATAGCAACCAAAATATAGATAGTAGTTTTGATTTCGATTCATTTATTGCATATTGTAATACTGAATTAAAGATGGTGCCTTTAATTGCAGTATTTTATCCAAATGAAAAGATTGCACATTTAAAAGTAGTGAAGATTCATGATGAAAATTGGTTCCCACACATAAATCCTGAGTATTATAAAAGTAGCAGTATTGATTTTGTTTCGGATGTAATAAATACACCATTGGATAAATCAATCACTTATCTTCCGTTTCCATAAAATAATAAGTAGTAGGAGGCCCTATGTTAAGCTGTTTAACGATATGTAAATTGAATATTATATTACTTCTTAAAGATAAATTATCTTTTTTTTGGTCTTTAGCATTGCCCAGTATCATGCTTGTAATTAATGGTTCAAATATTAATTCTGAATATGTTCTGACGTACTGGTGGATATATATTGTATTTAATTCTTTTATTTATGGGATTGGTTTACATGCTTTGAATGAAAAAGATTCAGGGGTAATATCCATTATATTTTCTATAAAATGGATTCCATTTGAGTTCTTTTTCGGATTGCTATTAACTCAAGTAATATATTCTATCGTATGTTTGGCAATTTTTAATTTTGTTCCTTATTTACTGTTCCAATTTAGTTATTTTAGATTACTAGGATTATCTATGCTTTCCCTTATCGTAACTATACCTATTGCATTTTTAGGTTATAATCTCACTTATTTAAAAAATGCTTATGCGACCACGGTGTCTTCTATATGTAATATGTGCATTTTTTTATTCTTCATACTCTTAGGGTTTGATACACCATTTAACAAATTCAATCCTCTCAATATTCTGGGAAATATTATGGATGAAGTTATAAGAGGAATAATTCCAAGTACATATGTCGTTCTAAGTTTTGTTTTAATTCTAATAAGTATTCCAAGTATTGTATACTTTAGACCGTTATCTAAGGAAAGTAGGTGAGTTTAGTGATTCAAATTAAAAAACTATATATTAAAGAAATAGATGAAGTTATCGACTATGAATTTCACAAAGGTATTAACTATTTAAAAGGAAAGAATGGAAGTGGAAAAACGTTACTTTTAGATTATATATCAAAGTTACGAATTCCTTCCAAACAAAATGGCAATGTTGAGATTTCCGGTAGTGTGATTTACATGCGTCAAAATTTCACCTTTTATAATCGCCTTACGGTTTTTGAATATATAAAATTTATTCAAAAATTAAACGGTTCAACAGTTGAAAGCTTTTATGAATTTTTAAAAAGATATCGCTCAGAACTAAGTATATCTGCTATCAAAAATAAAAAAATAGGGCTGCTTTCTGGAGGGGAAAGAAGATTATTGTATGTTTTGTCAATCTTAAGCCTAAAACGATCATGGTATATTTTAGATGAACCATTTAGTAATCTAGATTCTGAAAAAGTGGAACAACTTTTAAGAATTATAGAAAAAATGAATTCTGATGAGGCAAACTTTATTATTACTGCTCATGGCTCATTAAATATAAAACCATTAACGATAATTGATTTTGACGAATTAATAATGAATGACACAAACACTGTTATAAATCATGAATAGAGTAATTCAGTTTTTAAATTTGAATTATATAAATAAGAAAATGCTACTAAGATAAAATCTGAGTAGTTTTTTTGTCGTTAGTAGTTTAAATAATGCTATGAGTATAAAATGATAATATCTATTGACAATACATAGATGTTCCTCTATATTAACTTTATACATAGGTGTGTATCTATGTGAAGTGGGAATATTTTTAAATCATGTAGCTATTTGTCGACTAATAGCTCGACTATTTGATATTTTTTAATGGTAGCTGTTTATCTAACGATTTAGAATTGAAGTAAAAAGGAAGTGAAGAAATTGAATTATGAAAGTTATGCAGTGAAATTGAAAACAATAACTGACCCTAAAAGAATGAAGATTATTGATCTACTTTCATGCGGTGAAATGTGTGCGTGTGATATTTTAGTCCATTTTGATTTTACCCAGCCAACTTTATCTCATCACATGAAAATATTAGAAAATGCTGGCTTTGTAGAGGTGATGAAGAAAGGCAAGTGGCATCACTACAGTTTAAATCAAGATGAGTTAAAAGTATTCATGACAGAATTCAATCAGTTGTTTTTTAACTCAGATAATTGCATTTGTCAGAAAAATAATGTATAACAGAAAATCATTTAGCTGTTAAGGCTTCACATGCTCTAATGGAGTGATAATATAGCTGAATGATTAAATGGCTAGTACGTTATAAAATAATAGAGAGCAGAAAAATATATTTTTTTGCCTAACACATAGATATTCATCTATGTGTCGGTTGGTAGAAGTTGGAGGATGAATAAGAATGAATAGTGTAACAAAAAAGATGTCGATATTAGACAAGTATCTTACCGTGTGGATATTCTTAGCAATGGCAATTGGAGTAGGTGTCGGCTACGTTTTTCCTAGCATACCTAAAGCAATGGAAAGCATGTCTTATGGCACAACATCCATTCCGTTAGCGATTGGCTTGATATTAATGATGTATCCACCTTTGGCAAAAGTTAAGTATAATGAAATTGGGCGCGTTTTTAAAGATTGGAAAGTGCTAGTATTGTCTTTAGTTCAAAATTGGTTCGTGGGGCCTATCTTAATGTTTCTATTAGCCGTGATTTTCTTGAAAGATTATCCTGAGTATATGGCGGGCCTAATTATGATTGGCTTAGCACGTTGTATTGCGATGGTCATCGTATGGAGTGAGTTAGCGCAAGGCGATACCGAATATACCGCAGGGCTAGTTGCGTTTAACTCTATTTTCCAAATTATTTTCTATCCTATTTTTGCCTATCTTTTTTTAACGGTATTACCAAAGGTAATTGGTTTAGAAGCACATACATTGAGTATTACAATGGGAGAAATTGCTAAAAGTGTTTTCTTTTATTTGGGTATTCCATTTATGGCGGGATTCCTTACGCATTTTATTTTAACAAGAGCAAAAGGAGAAGAATGGTACGAAACAGTCTTCCTTCCTAAAATTAGTCCAATCACATTAGTTGCTTTATTATTTACGATCGTTACAATGTTTTCTGTTAAGGGAGACAAAATTATTGAATTGCCAATGGATGCTGTTAGAATAGCGATACCACTGCTTTTATATTTTGTTTTAATGTTTTTTGTATCATTTTTACTATCCAAAAAAATGGGCACTAGTTATCCAGTGGCAACTTCTCTTTCATTTACAGCAGCAAGTAATAACTTTGAATTAGCTATCGCTGTGGCTGTGGGAGTATTTGGGATTAACTCTGGAGAAGCATTTGCTGCGGTTATTGGACCACTTGTTGAAGTACCTGTATTAATCGCCTTAGTAAACGTAGCATTGAAATGGAAAAACAAATATTTTACTCAAGAGGAGACATGATCATAATGAAAAAAATTTATTTTTTATGTACAGGGAATTCTTGTCGCAGTCAACTAGCAGAAGGGTTAGCAAAATCAATTTTAGATTCAAAAGAATGGGAAGTTAGAAGTGCAGGGATTGAAGCACATGGACTTAATCCAAGAGCGGTTCAAATCATGGCAGAAATTGGCATTGATATTAGCCAAAATAAATCAGAAGTCATTGACCTAGCATTTCTAAATTCTTCAGATGTAGTGATTACTTTATGTGGAGATGCTTTGGATAATTGCCCTGTCATTCCTAAATCTGTTCAGCACATTCATTGGGGCTTAGAAGACCCAGCTAAAGCGACAGGAACAGAAGAAGAGGTTATGAATATGTTTAGAAAAACTAGGAATGAGATAGAGAAGAGAATAAAACATTTGTGATAAAACATATACGAAAAAACAACGGAGAAGACCAATCAACCAATGGTCTTCTCCGTTGTTTTTTCTATAACTTTTCTAAAGAATTTTACGAAAGTCAAATCCATAGAAAAGAACTAATTGCAGAAAGTACACCATCTACTAATGAAAAGCTCAAAACGATTTTTTAATTCCAGCGCTCCCTTTTTTATCTTGTTTTGCTCTGGTTGTTTAAGAAACAACTTTAGTATGGGGGTGAATAGCTAACTAATTGTCTAAGATGAGATCTAAAAATGTACTTATGGCAATCTAGTTATGAATATTTAGATAGTGTTGATTTTCTTAATGAATAAAGTATTTACTTTGTAGGATGTTTTTATAATATTTTTTGTAAAATATGTTATTAAGGTTTTTTATTTCTATCTAGATAGATTGATTTTGAATATTTTAATTCATCGGCATAATCTTTGAATCCAATTTGCTCGAAAACAGTTATAGTTGAATCTATTAATTGTAATCCAAGAGTGGTGTCACTAGTAGATGCTAGATATATTCCTTTAAAATAATTACAAAGAATTTTTTCTCGAAGATTGTCATGGTTTAATACTTTCGAAAAAAATTCTAACTCGGTTATAATTTTTTCGAGACAGCCTCTATATGCAAATAGATGAAAAGTATTGATCATAAATTTTGAATACAATTGATAATTTATTGTTATTGTTTGATGAGCTATAGCATATTTTTTTATATTTTTTAGGATTAGCAATATATAGTCATCATCAAAAAGATACATGAGATTTATAAATAATGAAAACTCAAATTTCCCCCAATTTTCAATCTTGTTTAAATAAGCATATATATGAGCTTGTATGTCTTTTTTTTTACTGTCAGAAAGGCTAATGACTTCTTTAGTATCCAAAATAAAAATGTATTGTGCATATAGATGGTAGTAGAAAAAGTCTTTGTTTTTATTGTACTTTTCTTCACATAATGCACAATAAGTCTGCAGATTTTCAAAATCATTATTGTAGTAAAGGGACAACATCTTTTTTGAGAGGGCTTTTTTTTCGAATTGTACTTCATCGTGTATCAAATCCTCGAATTCTTCTAAAGTAATGTTCATTCTATGAAGGTATCTTCTAAGTAGGTCAAATGAAATTTTGCTTCCTTTTTGCTCAAAGCTAGAAAGTGTGCTTCTATTAGAAATGTTTTTGACTAAATCAGCTTGACTGATAGTACGTTCAGTTCGTAATTTTTTAAATGTAGTGTTAATTGAATGCATGTGCATCATCTCCTTATAGGACGAAAAACCCGACATAGAAACCTTATTTCTTTACATCTTACTATACTGATATATATAAGTAAATACATTTAAAAGGGAGGGGAAATCATGAATTTATTTCTTGAATTGTTTGGTTGGGAAATTGTTGAGACTACAGGTATTAAAAAGTAGAGTATTTCCTAAAAGGTCGGTGAAAGACAAGTCAATTGTTGGTTACTCGCTATTTTGATTGAGAGTGTATTTGTTTATAACGGAGGTGTTTTATGAAGCTTGTATTCCCAGAAGCAATAACTATAATGACGACATTTAAATGTACAGCAGCTTGTGAAGAATGTTGCTATGAATGTAACCCTTCACGAAAAGAAAGATTAAGCGATGACGATATAATAAGTTATATAGATGAGTCAGATAAGATATTTCCTAACCTTAAGTCAGTCTATTTTACAGGAGGAGAATGTTTTCTACTAGGTGAATCACTAATAAGTGCAATACAGCATGCAACTCAACTTAATTTAATGACTAGGTGTGTGACTAATGGATACTGGGGAAGAAACTTAAAAAAAGCTGTAAAAACAGCAAAAGAAGCTAGTAATGCTGGATTAACAGAAATTAATTTTTCTACTGGAGATGATCATCAAAAATTTGTCCCCATACAATCTGTTATTAATGCTGCAATTGCTTGTGCAACAAACGGCATCAGAACAGTTGTCATTGTAGAAGGAAGTACGGAATCGATATTCAAAACAAAAGAGTTAGTTGAAAATGAACAGATCGTTCAATTTAACGAAGCTACCAATAATCCTATTGGAATTATGCAGAATGTGTGGATCCCATTTCATGAAAATAAGACAATTTCACAAAGTGAAAATCTATATTTGAAAAATAAAGAAAGAAGAGAGTTTGTTGGTTGTGAAAACATATTTACAAATACAGGTATTGATCCCTATGGAAAAATTGTCAGTTGTTGTGGATTAACTATGGAAACAATCCCAGAGTTGCGTGAAGAGCACTATGTACATGGGCAATTAGCTGAAATTTATAAGAAGCAGTTTATGGATTTTGTTAAAATATGGATTTGGGTAGATGGACCTGAATTTATACTATATCAATCATTGGAATGGAATGCCAACTTGATTATTGATAGTGACATTGTTCATCCTTGTCAGGCTTGCCAACTTATCTACAATGATGCTGATATCCAAGCAACTATTAAAAAAAATTATAATAAAGTTTTTGATGAAGTTATGATTAAGTATTATTTGAAAAGTAAAACGATAAAAGGAGGAATAAAAAATGAACAGGTCTTTAGTGCAAGATAATAAAATGGGGGTAGAAAAGGAACTATTTTGCATCCCGCTAAATAAAGAAACTCAAAAAATGGAGCGTTTGGCAGATGCTATCTCTAATGATTTTAATTCTTTTTTAGAAAACAAGGAAAAGTTTTTAAATGAAAATAATTTCAATATACAAATATCCACTGAAGGATATATCTATGAGGAATATAAATTTTTTAATGATGATCGATTAGCCAATATATCGAAAACGAAATCCGTTCGAGCATTTATCGATTTATTGACAGAATATAAAAAAATGCCAGCATCGTTTGAACGTTTAACAAAATATGAAGAGGCGGAACCACGGATGATTGCAGCGGTGAATGTGGCGATTGCTGGGAATGTTGCTGCTATTGTAGAGTATGCTGTTATAGCGGCAGTTGCTTATGTATTGGGCGTACCTGTACCTGATGATCCAATCCTCGAAAATGCTAATATAACCTTTAACGTACAGTCTATCAGGTATGATCTTAAATATTTAAATATCGTGATGTTAGCTCAAAGCCTTTATGGAGAGACGTTTGCAAAAGAAGTTGACCAATATATTTGTTGTAAAATTAAGGAATTACCTGAGAGGTTATTGAAAAATGGTGCAAAAAAATTTAGAAATGGAAGTACGCTATCTTCAATAGTGGAAGGATAATAAAAATTTAAAGAACTGGCGATTCTGGCAGTTCTTTTTCAAGTAATATAATCTGGATTAAATTAGTGGATACGGATTTAAGATTTAGCTACATAGGCATTCATAAGGGGTGAGAGTATGGAAGTTGATATGAAAAAAATTATGTTTAAGTATAAAGGAATATTGCTATTGTTAAGTGGTTTGATCATATTACAAATTATAGTCAGTACTTGTTACCCGTATTTAACTAAATTTATTATTGATGATGTCCTTATAAATCAACATATAAATAATTTGAAGTACATCATATTATTGACATTATTCCTTGTCTCTATCCAGATCCCAATCAACATAGGAGTAAGCTATTATGCTTCAAGGTGGACGCAACAAGTGATTTATGATTTACGTCTATCATTAAGCCGAGTATTCCTTGCTCAAAAAGATAATTCAAAGAAAAATGGATTGTTTATAAATACGATTACGAATGACTGTGAGGAAATAGGGAATCAATTACTCTCAATTACTTTAAATAGTATTCCAAATTTTTTGTTAGTCATTGTCTATGTAATTGTACTTATTCAATTGAGCTTTAAACTAACATTGATTGCATTGCTAGTTATACCTGTATTTATAGTAGCTTCAGTATGGACCTCAACTAAGGTTTTAAAATTAACAAGAAAAGTTCAAGCTTTTAGAGATACTTTGGTTGGATTTTTAAATAGCTATGTTCGAAATAAATTGTTGATCGACTTGTATAAGTTGAAAGATGAAGAACAAGAAGTATTTAAAGCCAATATTGATCAGGTAAAAAAAAGTAATATATCCACAAATACTATTCTATCTTTTTTTAATAATATATCTGGTCTATTAACTGTAGTAACCCCATTGTTAACACTATTTTTAGGAAGTATCATGGTAATAAATAATCAGCTTACTATTGGTTCTTTAATCGCGTTCAATAGTTATGTTTCTATGTTATTTGTTCCGATTGGAAAGATGCTTAATCTTCCAGCCATGTATGCTCAAATGAGAGCTTCAATCGAGAGGATCGGACAATCTAGTTTTGCTAATCCAGTGTATCTGTTAGGTAAATATAATTATTTAAAGTTAGCTAAATCGATAAAAATCCAAATAGCTGAATTGATTCCATATGTTGAAAATAAGCCATTGTTTAATAAAGAAATTAATTTTGATGTATATGAGGGAGATTTTATTAGGATAGTAGGACCGAATGGCTCTGGAAAGTCTATTTTATTGAAGTGCTTACTTTACTATCATGAAAATTATCAAGGAAGTATTGCTATACAACAGAAGGAGAACATCGCATATGTACCACAAGAAAATTTCTTGTTTGAAGGTGATGTGCTTTCTAATCTAACAAAAGGCTTAGGAACGTGGGAAAAAGATAAAGTAAACTATTATATTGAACTTTTCCAATTTGATGTACCGCTTACGAAGCAAGTAACACCATTTACTATGGATTTGAGTAGTGGACAATTGCAGAAAATCAAATTGATTCGTGCGTTGTTAAGCAAGCCAGATGTATTATTATTAGATGAAACTCTTGCAAATTTAGACTATACTGTAGTTAGAAATATACTTCATTTCTTAAAGCACCAAAAAATTACAACTATTTTTGTTTATCATGGTCATATTGAGCAATTTATGAATGATAATGAGTATACAACGATAGATTTATCTGAATTTTTAGAGTGAAGTATTGTCATGATTGTTAGAAAGGGGGAGTAACAAATGACTGGAAAATTATTAAAGAAGTACAGTTTAATCACAAAATTCAACTGGGGAATCGCAGCAGTATTGCTACTGCTTAATTTTTATCTTTATTCTAGACTTCCACGGTCAGTACCAATCCATTTAAACTTATTCAATCAGCCTGATAATATGGGGGGGAAAATGATTATTTGGGTTTTCCCGTTGATTTTTGTCGTTTTTGAATTCTTTTTTAGAGAGTCCAGAATTGATCATTTATCGTTTATATCTTTGAGGAATAATAGAATGATAAAAATTGGGCTACTTATCTTTCAATTGATTCTATGGGTTCTTATTTTGCGATCTTATTCGTATTATTTTACATTGATTTAATTATTTTACGAACGAATGGAATAGAGAGCGTTAGACATTTGTTTGTATTAAAAAAAACGTAAACTATTGATGTTATGTACCTACCCCATAAATCTGGACCATTGAGAGTTAAGTGTAATTGCTTGGCTTTCAATGGTCTAACTTTTTTGAGGGCGATACAAGTTAGTTAAGTAACTATCAACTATTTTTTGTTATACTAAAACCATAATGATAAGTGCATTGCAATTTTACGAAAGCCAAATCTATAGAAAAGAACTGATTGCAACAAGTACACCAGCTGCCAATGAAAAGTCCAAAATGATTTTTGCTTTGTTCCAGCGATCCCATTTTTTATCTCGTTTGGCTCTGACTGCCTCAAGATCACCTTCTATAAAAGCGAAAATTTCACTTAAAATAAAGAGTTTGAGGAAAGTATGAGTAGCTAATATGATATGCTATAGTGCATAACATATGGAAATCTAAAGAAAGTGGGGAAGAATATGGCAGATTGGAATACACTATTTTATGATCAAAAAAACATAGAATTAGCACCTGAGCCTGAAGTCGTTAAGTTCATAGAACTGTTAGCAAAAGAATTTCCAAATCAGCAAGAGCTACGGGTTTGGGATCTAGGTTGCGGTGGAGGACGTCACAGTGTAGTGATGGGGAAAATGGGCTGTGAGGTTTTTATTAGCGATAATTCTAGTAAAGCAATAGAACTGACAATGAAAAAATTAGAAGAAAATCACATCAACTATGCTGAAGCCTTAACCTCGATGGAAAACTATCCGTGGAGCGAGAAGGAGTTCTTGCATGGTGTTTTTAGTTGGGCAGTTCTTCAGCATAATACTTTGGATAAAATAATTGAAGCGATTGATTGCATTTACGATTCGCTTATAGCAAATGGCTATTTTTTAGGAACGATCAAATCGACAAAAGCGGATTTGTATGGCAAGGGAGAAGAAATCGAAAAAGATACATTTGTGTTAGAGATGGGAATAGAAGAAGGCGTTCCTCACCATTATTTTGACGAAGACGGAATAAAGCAGCTTTTCCCTGATGATAAGTGGGAAATGATGATTCTTGCTGAGCAAGTCGTGAATTATGTTGAAAAAGCTGAGAAATTTTGGTCTTTTAATCCATTTAGATACACTACGTGGTGCGTACTTGCGAGAAAACGGTAGAGAGTTAAAAAGACGTAGATTTCCATAGTAGTGTTAGGAGAGATCTTTACCTTCATTCTAAATAGTCACCATTTGCACTAATCCACTCAAGCATTATTTCTAAAATTAAAAAACGACGAATCATCTATCCGTCGTTTTAGTGTGATATTCATTAAATAAGTATTATTTAAATCTATTCTTGAGGATACAACCATAAGAAAGATAATTTATTGCCATCTGGATCAGAGAAATCAACGTAGCGAATGACACCTGGTACATCCTCAATCACTTCGTCAGTTATTACTCCAAGTGTTTTTAAACGTTCAAATTCTTTGTCTAAATTTTCCACTTCTATACGGAAACCGTTCTCTGAAACATTAATTTTTTCTTCGTAAAGTTGAAGCCAAACCGAACCAATTTGATACTCAATAATGCCTTCAACAGGGCTAATTTTCTCATCACTCATAAGAAGTTTTTCATACCAACTTGCAGATTCCTCCAAATTACTTACGGGTAAACCTACTGTGACACTCTTTACATTTAAACTCATAACTATTTCCTCCATTCCATCAACTTACGATTAGTTTATCATTTCACGGTCGAATAATATTATTCTAGATTGTGTTCTTTAAACGGGAGATCAAAAGTTTTCCCACATTCACTAATATGGGCGGGTCTTCTGGTATTGGTTCTCTCAGCTTAATCGTGTAATGATTTCCAGAACAATTCGGGAAAGATAATCTTTCATCTTCTTTACCTCGTAAACTATTGCCTAAGTTAAAGTAAGAGAAAATATTATTGGAACGGCTTATCCCGCAAGCTAATAAATAATAGTCTCCACTTGGAATGTTTTTCAATTTATTTCCGATTAAATTTTTTGTAGCTAATCCAGATATAGGCAGATGATTCGGTATCAGTGTCCGGAAAAGTCCGATAAATATAATCCCCGTTTCAAATCCATCAGGTACTTCAATCGTTACGGTGCAAAAAGAATGACTCTTTTCTTCAAAATGTGCTATCGACTGATCCTTATCATCCGTTTCAAAACGTTTCATATCATCAAAAAGTTCACTCATTTCCGTTTTGTACGCTCTAGGTGAACTACCTGTGTATTTTTTGAACGTATTCGTGAAACTACCGCTGCTTTCAAAACCTGAACGTTCTTGTAGGTCGAGTATTCGCTTTTTTTCATCAAGTTCAAAGATCGCCTTTTCAACTTTTAAACTAGAGAGAAATTCAGCAACACTGAATCCATTTATTTCTTTAAATTTCCGACTAAAGTGATGTTTATCATAACCAAAGTGAACGGCAATTTCCTCACTGGTCATTTTTCTACTAACAGCTTCTTCTGAAATGAAAGAAAGAATTTCAGGCATCTTCGTTTTCATGTTTGTTCCTCCTTTAAATAAAAATCCTTGAGAATCCCTATAAATAAGGATTTCCAAGGATTTTTGTATCACGCCCACTCGATAAACTAATAGAATCTATAAGCTGGAGATCACCAGTTTAAAGGGATTTAAGCTAACTTGAATAGTGTAAAAAGCAGTTAGTTTATAAGAGCTAGTATCAAAATGGTGCTAGGTTTTCAAAGATAACTTTCTTCAAAAGTTTAAGATTAGAATGAATCACACCAAATTGACTAAAATAGGCTTTTCAGCTAATTCAGCTATACTGTTAGATGCAAAAAAATGTTCAGTAACATGTCATTTTTCTAAATCGGTAATAGTAGAAGAATTTTTTTAAACCTTTGAATTAGGAGAAGTGTAAAGATTTTCTGTACCTATATAGTTATAAGAGTTAGTCATGAGTTAATATTCCCAGAAATATAAAGTTAGATTTTTTTCCATCAGGAGTGTCTTTTAGAAGCTGAATCATGTCTTTTGTTGTCTCTCGAAGCCTTCGTACATACTTGAACCTAAAGAGTTCTTTATTATGGTATATTCTTTTTTTGTCTGAAATTGTACTCCTTGAACGGATAATTCTTGTTCATTTAGTTCAATTTGAAATGCCATAATAACCCTTCCTCGTGATTATTCATTATACTATGTTTTTTAGCTGTTTTCAAAAAATGAGAAAAGTAGTTTGATAAGTTGCTGAGAGTGTATATTCTTTGCGGAATGATATAGAATCCATTTTAATTCAAAAAACAAGTAGTTAGTTAGCTAACTACTTGTTTAAATGTATCATTCATTTTGTGTAGGGTACGATAATAGTCATTTTTTCATACAAAATCATTGCTATGAGCTAGAATCAAATGTTGAACGACTTACAAGATTTCAATATGCTTGATGAAAAACCTACATGTTTGCTGAATAAAATGAAAAATACTATTGTTTATTACATAGAATATTGATTGATTAGCGTATGCCATTTTCCAGTTTCAAGTACCTTGTACCCTGCTTCTGTGACACTTACTTCTTGTGTTTCGTAGTGGGATAGATCATTTATATGAACAGGAACAATGACAGAGGGACTAAGAATATCAACAAATTTATCAAGCATTGAAATATTCATAGTCAGAGGGCCTCCAGTCTTGTTTGCTTGTACATTTCCTAAATTTGCAATTAATATATCAATACTTTGAGGAAGAGCTTTGATAATGTCTTTATGAAATACAGTGTCAGAAGTGAAATAAATTTTTTGTACGACACTATCAATGGTAACAGTTAATAGATACCCATTGACTTTACCAACTAATTTTCTCATTAAAAACGAGTTAGCATGATACGCAGGGATAGCCTGAATTTCTACAGTGATATTATCTTTAGAAAAAACATGTTTTTCTTTCCAACCAATTTTTTTAACATTTTTATCTGCTAAAAATGTTAGAGAATCTTTATTGCTAAGAACCAAAGAGTCTTGGGATATTTTTTCTTTTCCAAGTATATCTATGTGGTCTTCATGAAAATGACTAATCAACCAAATATCAATATCCTCAAAAGTATCACTATCAAAACTTGGATTTTCCAAGCGTTCAGATTCAAAAGACTTAAATTTTAATTTAGTACCTTTCTTAAATAGAGCAGGATCAATAGCAATTTTAACCTGATTATTTATGCTCAATATGCAGGTTGCAATTCCTACATGGAATAAATCAATTTTCATATCTACTTCGCTCCATCATTTTAATTTTTGACAAATCAAATCCTACTGGGACAGTTACTGATCCCATATAATATCTCTCTTTTCCTAACTTAAACACAGGATACTTTAATCGTAATAACTTTTTATAAACCAGTTGATCTAAACTAGCAACAACCATAGTACTATTTGAATCAACACTGCTAAATAGCTGCGTTGTAAGAATCTTAACAAGTCTAAATGAAGATTTTTCTCCACTTGCTAACCTTGCAAATTCATAGATGTCAGAGTATTTATCTTGAAACAAGTCTAAGTTAATGTCAAATTCTATTTCAAATGGTAATTGTTGAACTCTTTTGACAAGTCGTCCAGTACAACAAATATTTTTTTCTATATTGTAAATACAACAGATTGTTGACTGCTTACTGAGTTCTTCATCTTGAGTTCGTAATTCATTTGTTAGGGTTTCGATATCTTCATCAAATTGATAATGATGTTGAGTAAAATAAATGTTTGCTACGAAGTCAGAAATTTGAGGTAAATATTTTCTTTTATATAATTTTAGTGTGTAATTATTTGGTAGAAGTATTTCTTTAGTTGTAGTCATTTTTTCCTCCATAGCTAGTCTAACTCAATCAATTTTGAAGTTGAATAAATATATCGTACACCTGAAAATTCAAATATATCGCCATCATTTGCATGAGAATCATCCTTTAGAATATTCAGTATTTCAGTTACTGTCTTGGAAGTCATACCCTGGGCACCATTTCTAATTGCTGTAGCTGAAATAGTGTCTTTTCGCACTATTGTATACGGTGTTAAGAATGTTTCATCATAAATAGTTCTCACCAACATTCCACCGTAATCACTACCATGAAGACCATAAATTCTTTTGCCTTTATGTTTATCTTTAATGTGCTTAATAATTCCATGAAAACCTTTATCAATATATAGATCAGGCATAGCTAAAACTTCAACTTTATTTTCTAGATTTGCATCTGAGACAGCACTTCGCAACATAGCAATTCTATTTTCTGCTTCAAAGAAAATATTTCCAGTTGGAAAGTAATCAATATGAAAATCAGCTTTTTCAGTTTTTTCATAAATTCTCATACCATCTTTCATTTTAGCTATTCTAATAATCCCTTCATCCAATAATGCTTGGTGAAGCTTTGGAACGATAGTTGGATGTACATAAACCTTCTCTAAGTTTCTCGCTTGAATAAATTGTTCTATAATTTTCATATGTGAAACATGAGCAGGATTGAACGTTCCAAAGAAAACACCAACTCCAGATTTTTTTGAAAAAATACCTTTTAAATCTGTAACCAAACTGTATACTGCACCAATTATTCCTAAGAGAATACCTGTAACCACAAAAAATAGTTGAACTGGAATATATCCTAATGACGCAATGGCACTAATACAGACATTAAAACTCAAGGCAAGTGTAATATTCAAATAGCGATCACCAATATTTTTATTTGCTAATGCTAACATTACATACTGTAATCCTTGAGAAGCAAATGAAGTTAGTGCAATAGCACCATACAATCCTCCAACAAATTGTAGGTTAGCAGTATCTACAATACCGCCAATAATAACCATGGTCAAAGCAAAGTAATTAAATGCATATTGCCATAGAAAGCGAATCACTTTACCTAAAAACATACTTCCAGTTCGTAACACTGCAAATCGTTCTAATTTCTCACTTATTTTAGTAAAAAATGGTAGGAAAATTGCAACGAATAACGAAACAAATATTAAATATGTATTTTGCCAATTACCAGTTGGCAAAGCATATGAAACATACATTACTACTCCCATTATAAATGCTAACCTTGTATAAAAACTTTTTAAATAACCCAACATAACCCAAATTCTCTCCTTTAATCTACTAATAAATTTTTTACATTTACATTTTTTATTTTTCGTGAGGAAACATAACTAAATAAGAAGCTAACAAATACGAAAAACGATACTACAAAAACTAAATTTCCAATTGAAAATTTTAGATCTAAACTAGTTAAACCTGCCATTGAAAGAAGCGTAGAAAACATTTTGTTTCCGCCAAGAAAGGCTGAAATGATTCCAAATGTTGTTCCAAATGTTGTCGCCATAACAAATCTGGTAGCAAATTGACAACGTAATTGAGCCGATGTATAGCCCAATGATTTCATGATCCCCAATTCTAATGATTCCCTATTAATTGAAATTGTGCTCAAGAGGAGAATGATCACGGACGAAATAGAGAAACTCAAAATCAATACAACCAGTGTCATTAATAACAAACCTGTTTGTATTGTTTCAATCAAGTTTTTATTACTTTTTAAACCATCTGTTATATTAATATTGTCCTTATTTGTAGAAAATTGTTTGATTGTATTTGATACATCTGAATCATTCTCTAAATCAACAACATATTGAACAGGAGAATAATTTTTATTTAGCTTAGAATACCCAGTATCTAGCATATGAATAGTAAACCCAACATTGTTAACACTTTGGTACACGCCAACTACTTTGAAGTCCTCTGAATTGTCCTTTTTAGTGGATACCTTTAAAGTATCATTAACATTCTTATTAAATTGTTCGCTCACGTTACTTGTAATAAGAATCTCATTTTCAGCTTTAGGATAACGCCCCGCACTTAAATCAACTTTGTTTTTAAGATCACCATATACAAGAGCAACCATTGATTGTTTTTCTACTTTTAAACTTGTCTGAAAAAAAGAACTGTAGGAATTGACTGGATATTTTTCATCAATTTGTTTAACTAATTGTCTTATTGTTTCCTCTTTATCCTCTGTAGTTTCAGCAATCTGTAATACTACATCATTTTTGGGCATGCCAAGAAGTTTGAATACTTCATTCTCTTTTTCAAAAGCTTTGGATAATGTTAGAACACTTAGTAATAAAAAGCTAAAGAAAAATGCAACGAGCATTAGTGATGTATATTGTTTAAACCTTGTAGATAATTGTTTGATAGAAATGCTAATAGATAGCGGTAAAATACTTAGACGCTCTAAAGAGATACTCTTCTTTCCTTTATCTCCATCTGAAAGTTGACCCATTCTAAGTGCTTTAACAGGAGTAATATTTTTTAATTTTCTTAAGCTAAATAGTATGATGAGTGAATTTAATAAAATAAAGACAGCTAGTAATACAATCATTTGTCCCCATGGAACGGAATTATCTCCGATAATACCATTTGAATTTAAAAATACACTCGTTAATCTTGGGATGGCTTGTGTAGATACTAGTAGTCCCAAAATTCCTCCCAAAAGTATTAATACGTGAAATTGGATCATAAATTGATACTTTATTTTTCTATTGGTAAAGCCTAATGCTTTCATAACACCGATTTGAGTATAGTCAGATTCTAATGAAGTTAAGATTGCGTATCTTAAAACAAAAAAACTAACCAAAACAATAAAGGCTGTTGCAAGTAAAAGAACTAAAGAGAGAACTGTTGGAATCATCACATAGGCTTTTTTAGTAAATGTTTTATCATAGATAAAATCTGCTATTTCTGTTCCTTCAAAATTTTCCATTTTATTCGTAACATAAGCTGTGAAGTCTTCGTCAAGTGGTGGTTTATTGAAATTCACTTGGATGAAGAAGTTTTTTATAATGTTCTCACTTGCATCCATTTTTGAAATCTGATCATAAGTTCCATCATTAATAAGAACTTGATTATATCTCATTATTGGTGAGCCAAACACCGTGTCTTCAAAGAAGCCTACAATTTTTAATTGAATAGTTTGGGAATTGAGCTTAACATCAATAGTGTCATTCTTTTTAAGAGAGAGGGAATCCTTTAAATAGATAGGGACATAGGTCTCATTGACGTTTAATGTACCATTCCCGCCATCCTCTACTCGAAAAGTGTTAATTCCTTGTGAACGAAGTAGAACATTTGTATCCCCATTTTTTTCATCTTCTAATAATCCAGAGTATGTTTCGATTGTTTCAATGTTTTTAATATTGTCCATTTTTTTTAGTTCACTTGTATAACTCTTCCGATAATTATTTTGGGAAAAGCTAAAAAGTAAGTCTGGCGATTTGGAAGCTTCATAAGAAGTGTCATAAGTTTTGCCATTCTCAGACAAAGAACCTAGTGTTGTCAATAAAAAAATAACAGCAATGGTTGATAACGCTACTATCGAAAACGCAAAGGCTTTTCTTTTGAATAGATTTTTTCTAAGTAGTAGCAAAAATGTGCGCATGCTCTTACCACCCCATTCCTTGTAACCAATTCAATACATTTTTTTCACGCTCTACCATATCTATATTTTCAGCAGCATATTTATCTAGTGCTAATTCTCCTTCTATTTCTCCGTCATTAAGATAGATAATTCTATTCGCTCTTAATGATGCTTTTAGATCATGCGTGACCATAAGGATAGTCTGATTGTCATTATTGTTATAGTGAGAAAGAGTATCTAATATATTTTTACCTGATTTTGAATTTAAAGCACCTGTAGGTTCGTCTGCGAATAATATTTTGGGACTATTAATAAGTGCTCTAGCGATAGCAACTCGCTGTTGTTGACCACCTGAAATCTCAGACGGAAGCCTTTTTGCAAATGTGTCTAATCCCACTTGACTTAATAAGCTCATCGCGTTAGAGTGAACTGTTTTTTTCGACTCTTTCTTCAAGTAGCCTGATATAATAATGTTTTCAAAAAGAGAAAGTGTACTAATGAGATTCATCTGTTGGAACACAAATCCCATCTCTGTTCTCCGAATTTTTGAAATCGCAACCTCATTCATGTTATTCATTCTTTGATCTTGATATTTCACTTCACCAGATGAGATACTGTCCATTGCACTCAAACAATACAATAAAGTTGATTTACCAGAACCTGAGCTTCCCATTATTACTGTAAAATCACCTTCATAAATTTCCAAATCAATATTTTTTAATACTTTTACGGTATTTGAACCATTGTTATACTCCTTACAAAGTTGCTCTGCTGTAATGATTTTTTGCAAATCCATTCCTCATTTCTTTTAAATTTTAGTTGCCAAGTCACCTAATTCAAGGTACTTTTATAATAGTAGAGGTATTTATTTCCTTTAGTTGGTATTTTTCACTATAGTGTAAAAAAAATCTGAAAAGGGGTTATTTATGGAGAATGGAAATATAATTCGGTATATTAGAAAATCAAGAAATCTTTCCTTAGCAGACTTATCAGATGATACGATATCTGTTTCATTTATATCTAAGTTTGAAAGAGGTAACTCGGATATATCTTCTCAAAAGTTGTATGATTTATTAAATAAGTTAAGTGTGAGTTATCAAGAATTTCTTAGCATGAAAGATAAATCGGAAGATAATTGTCAACGTCAATTTTTAAAGGAATTGAAAAGTGCTGTCCGTGGTGCTAGTGTCATTGAATTGGATACACTCATCAAATCAGAAGAAAAAAAGTATAAGACCAATTACATTACTCGACATGCACATAATATAAGTATTTGTAAGTTACACATAGAAAGAATAGAACAAAAAGAGTATTCTAGAAAAATCGTTGACTCTCTCTGGAATTACTTAATCAATATTGATGTGTGGTTTGATTATGATGTGTCACTTTTTAACAATGTATTTTTTTGCTTCAGCGTAGAGCAAGTAAGCTTATTGGTGAAAGGTGCGCAAAAAAGACTTGAAACGGAACTACATATATTTAGAAATACCAATGAATTGTTACTCTTGCTGCTCAATCTTATTATCTTTTTTATAGAAAATGAAGGGTACAAGCAAGCAAAAAAATTTATTGTTAAAGTAGAAAGTTTATTGGACAAACCAGAGCAAATTTATGAGAAAAATAAATTGAATTTTTTGAAAGGAATTCTTCTAATCGCAGAAGGAGAAAGAAGTGCAGGAATTGAAAAAGCAAATCAAGTATTGAAAGTATTAAAAGTTCTTGAATTACAAGATATTCATGACAGCCATCAAAAATATCTTGAACGATTTTTGAAAAAGACTATATAGAAAAAAGTCGATTTTGTGTATTTTATACTATAGTAAAACTCATGCGCTTCACATGAAATTATGAGGCAGAATTTTTATTTAAGTTGAGGAGGAATTACGATGTTTTATATATGGGAAATTTTCAGTATAAACAATAGTGTTAGATAAATTGAATAATTTTTTTAATAGTGAAAGCTCTGCTAAGAAAAAATCTTGGCAGGGCTTTTTGAACGACTAAAGATTAAAATAAAAGATAAGTAGTTGCCTGTTCAATTACTTAGCTTTATATATCGCTCATCAGTATCAGTTCGGCTAATACTGATGAACTTTAAAATCCCATTTTGCGGCTAGGATTTTAAATCAAAATGTTTTTCAGTTTCTCTTTGCTTTTAAGTTTGTGTGTTTCTTGAGCTAATGTTTTTAGTATTCGCTTATGCTCATAGAAGAGGTTATCGGGAATAGAGTGATTTTGGGTGTTGTTTTTTAGTGAACTGAATGTTTCGTTCATTCCATCAACTGACGATTAGTTTATCATTTCACGGTCGAATAATATTATTCTAGATTGTGTTCTTTAAACGGGAGATCAAAAGTTTTCCCACATTCACTAATATGGGCGGGTCTTCTGGTATTGGTTCTCTCAGCTTAATCGTGTAATGATTTCCAGAACAATTCGGGAAAGATAATCTTTCATCTTCTTTACCTCGTAAACTATTGCCTAAGTTAAAGTAAGAGAAAATATTATTGGAACGGCTTATCCCGCAAGCTAATAAATAATAGTCTCCACTTGGAATGTTTTTCAATTTATTTCCGATTAAATTTTTTGTAGCTAATCCGGATATAGGCATATGATTCGGTATCAGTGTCCGGAAAAGCCCAATAAATAGGATCCCCATCTCAAATCCATCAGGTACTTCAATCGTTACGGTGCAAAAAGAATGACTCTTTTCTTCAAAATGCGCTATCGACTGATCCTTATCATCCGTTTCAAAACGTTTCATATCATCAAAAAGTTCACTCATTTCCGTTTTGTACGCTCTAGGTGAACTACCTGTGTATTTTTTGAACGTATTCGTGAAACTACCGCTGCTTTCAAAACCTGAACGTTCTTGTAGGTCGAGTATTCGCTTTTTTTCATCAAGTTCAAAGATCGCCTTTTCAACTTTTACACTAGAGAGAAATTCAGCAACACTGAATCCATTTATTTCTTTAAATTTCCGACTAAAGTGATGTTTATCATAACCAAAGTGAACGGCAATTTCCTCACTGGTCATTTTTCTACTAACAGCTTCTTCTGAAATGAAAGAAAGAATTTCAGGCATCTTCGTTTTCATGTTTGTTCCTCCTTTAAATAAAAATCCTTGAGAATCCCTATAAATAAGGATTTCCAAGGATTTTTGTATCACGCTCACTCGATAAACTAATAGAATCTATAAGCTGGAGATCACCAGTTTAAAGGGATTTAAGCTAACTTGAATAGTGTAAAAAGCAGTTAGTTTATAAGAGCTAGTATCAAAATGGTGCTAGGTTTTCAAAGATAACTTTCTTCAAAAGTTTAAGATTAGAATGAATCACACCAAATTGACTAAAATAGGCTTTTCAGCTAATTCAGCTATACTGTTAGATGCAAAAAAATGTTCAGTAACATGTCATTTTTCTAAATCGGTAATAGTAGAAGAATTTTTTTAAACCTTTGAATTAGGAGAAGTGTAAAGATTTTCTGTACCTATATAGTTATAAGAGTTAGTCATGAGTTAATATTCCCAGAAATATAAAGTTAGATTTTTTTCCATCAGGAGTGTCTTTTAGAAGCTGAATCATGTCTTTTGTTGTCTCTCGAAGCCTTCGTACATACTTGAACCTAAAGAGTTCTTTATTATGGTATATTCTTTTTTTGTCTGAAATTGTACTCCTTGAACGGATAATTCTTGTTCATTTAGTTCAATTTGAAATGCCATAATAACCCTTCCTCGTGATTATTCATTATTGCAGATACATAAAATCGACTCTTGCTGCAGTTTGCAAAAGTGAAGGTGTAGAAGTGCTAGAGTTCTTAGAGTATCTCAATAACGATCAGAAGGAGGGCGGATAGATAGTGAATGACAAATGATTCAAAAATCAAAGAATAGTTCATGAATTAAAAACAGATCCAGAATATTTTAGAGATTTAGGGCTAGGTTATAGAACGTTTGAGACTAGACAAGACGATAGGCCATACAGAGTTAACGACATGTTATTACTGCAAAGTTTTGATAGAAAAGCATAAGAATACACTAGTTCGATGGTTTTTGCTAGTATTGCGGGTATTTTTGGCAGAAAAGAACATGAAAAAGAATTTGTAAAAAAGGCTATGTGATTATGTCCATTGAATTAATAAAAAGTAGATATGTTCAAGACTAGTCTCTTAAAAAGGATCATAACTGCATTTCTGTTTCTGTGTAAGTAGTGCGACATTGTCCTTTTCAATATATTTCACATTTCCATATTGGCTGTTGGAAACATCTTGCGCCATATTTCCAGTTCCTTTCTTAATGCGTATTATCGCCTTGAGCCGCAAAGGCGTATTATGCTTATCATGTAAGGATAGAAAAACTTTTACCATCCCATTTAATAGTAATAATATCGACATTTTTGATTTTAGGTTTTTTTCGCAACATTTCTTTTGAAAACAAATATAGCAATGTTTTAATAGCAAAAGCATGAGTAACAATCAGGATGCTTGGATTATTCAAGTGAATAAAATTATCACCTGTATCTTTGAGAAAACGTTCCAATCTATCCGTAATCATATGAAACGGTTCAACCATACCTGTTGTGTCGGATTTATAAATAATCTCCTGAACTTCCGGCAGACGGAAATTAAGTTCTGAAAAATCATTTTGTATCTGTAATTCATTCATCATACTGGAAATAAACTTATCATTATTTTCTGCTTCCCAGCAGCCCAAACACCACTCACGGAGCCTTTTATCAGTAATAACTTGTAGTTCATTTTGCCCCTGTGCAGTTAATATGGTTTTTCCAGTCTGTAAAGCTCTATTTGTATCACTGGAAAATGCAGCCGAAAATTGGACATTTTTCAGTTGCAGTCCTAGTTGTGAGGCTGCTTGGATTCCTCTTTCAGTTAATGGGGAATCTACCCAACCTTGTGCTTTATGTAAATGGTTAAGTAATGTTTCCCCATGTCGAGTAATATAGAAAGTAACTGTTGAACTCATATTTTATCCTCCAAAATAATCCTATGTAATCGCTTCACCTTATCGGCAATAGTTTAACCAAGAAATTACTAACAGTGTACCAGAACCACCCGCCCAAAACAACGCTAAAGTAAAAGCGTGACAGCGGGATGTAGATATTAGAAGGAGGATATACACCTTTTGTTCTTCGAAAGGGGTTTCCTTATTTTTATGAAGGTCAAGACAAGGCAGAGATAAATAAAAAGAAAAATGATTTATTACATGACATAATTTGTATGGCAAATAATCTGAGTAATCATGAAGCTTATTTAATAATGGGAATATCTGATAATCCTGTTGAAATAAAAGGAGTTGAAAAGTATTTAGGTAGGTGGACTTAGGAAAATTATCTCTATTTTATTCATAGTAAGAAATGGGCAGGAGATTATATTCCAGCGTTGGGGTTAAGAACAATAATCAATGGAGTTGGTACAGAATTAGACATTTTAGTAGTTCATAAATCTCAAAGCGTACCTTTTTATCTTAAAGAAAAATCTCAAAGCGTACAACCTAATCAAATTTATGTTCGAAAAAGTGCGAAAAATACTTCGATCAATAAACAAGCTGAAATTCAGGATATCGAAAAATTATGGGAATTTAGATTTGGCTTAATCCCTTATCCAAAGGAAAGAGTATTTAATTGTATCAAGGATACTGACTCTTGGATAAAAATGAAAAGTAGTTATGAAGGGATGTCATGGTACTATGAAAAATTTCCTGAATATACAATTGAATTTTATGATGATCCTGAAAATGAAGATTTAAGGATACCAACTTTCGCCTTGATGCATACTAATGCAAGAAGTTCATGCATATTTTAAGGGTAAAGTATCATCAAACGATACTTCTAGAATTTTTAGCACATTATATTGATGAAACTTGAGGTATAGCAGCACATCCTAAAAGCACATTTCTTAAGCTATTTCCTAGTTATCCGAAAAGTGAATATGTAAATTCATACTATCATATTTTGAAGACTCACCAGAAATAAATTTAATGTGGTTATTAAAAGCAGTGAATAATCATGACAATGATGCTTGGTCTAAGCAGTTATGTATGATTCCCATTTTTGAAAATCTACAACAGAAAGAATCCATTGAAAAATGCTATGTTGGTTATAACAATAATCTTTCTGATGAAGACCAAGAATATGCTCGAAAATTCCCTGCCAAGAATCATCTTAGCAGGGTTTTATTTTGGTAGGGAAAAAGGTAAGAACCATATCATTTTTAATGAAAATCAAGTATTTCTAAGTTGAAAAACGTTGATTTATCGGCAGTCCCCATTTATATTATGTTGGCTCTTTATTCCACTCAAAAATAAACGAAATTCAATAAAGTAATTTAACTGATTATAAAAGGATTTGATGGTGTTTGAATTGTTTTGAATCAAGAGTTTTTTTAGACTGTTATCAAAGTGTTATCATCACAGATATCTGTAATTAAAAAAAATATTGAATAAATTATATTAACTTTTTGCAAAAACCAATCGTCTGAGATTAACTTAACTATAATTTCAGACGATTGGTTTTATATTACATTTTGAAATTGTTGAGCAAATAAATTAATAGAAAAGGGGAAACAAAGCAAAGTATGGATAGCAAAACTAAAAAGTATAAATATTTTTTTGAATAGAGTATAGATAAAATGATCGTTATAATCACATAAATTATACCAGTAGTAGCATAAATAATTGTACCGTTACCAGAAAAATCATGATAACTTGCTTTAGTTATTATGCGTAATACGCTAAATGAAATTAAAAAAGCAAGAACTCCCCAAACTGTAATAAAAAAAAATCTTAATATATTCATAGTTTAACTATCCTTCTTCATTCTTATTTTTAACTACATTGTTTATAAACTATGCAGACCACGTTCCTACATGAGCAGGTCTTGAGTTAAAATATGCTGGTAAATCATACGGACTTACTATTAATGGTTGTTTCATACCTCCTACTTGAGCGGCAGCAGAAGAATACCAATAAGCTTGCCAAACTATTTTAGAGCAATAGGTTGGATTTTTAGACCATATATTTGTATTTATTCCATATGAATAATTTTTTCCTCTATAATTATTTATAGCCCACTGATAAGCTGCGTTGGGTTTATATTTAGCGGCAGGTCTATAAATTTTAGTCCATTGTCCTTTTTTACTCATATATTTTTTTGCCCAATCAATAATGGACATTGCAGCAGGCGTGTATCCCCCACCTTGTATACTTAAAATAGTTCCATTGTTCAGAAAGATTCCAGCATGACCAGTTAGTCCCCCGAATGAAGTCCCATTTGTAATCATAATATCTCCGGGTTGTGGATTTCCAGCAACTGAGCGTGCATTTGAAACTACAGGATCAATTGGCGGGGTAGCAGTGGCTAATTCTCTATACATTTCAAAGGTTACATCAGAACCTAAGTACCCGCTCTCTAGCAAAGAAGCGTATTGCTCTTTTAACTCAGTTTCCGTTTTTTGAGGGACTGATGATCGAGAAGAACGTGATACATTCCGTTCATTTTTTTCAAATTCATCTAACTCTTTTCCAGTTAGTGCATACTGATCCATAACACTACTTAAATCATCAGCATATACTTTTTTTGACGAGGGGAGTAAAAACACGGCAACAAACAACAACAACAACATAAATTTTTTCATTAAGTAACAACTCCTTATTATTATGATTGGAAAATAATTGTATTATGAAACGCTTTCTCTGTCAATTTGTTTTTCGTTCAATATGGAATTTAATTGGTTCTAAAGATGATGTATAATTTCATTTTTTAGATTTTCTCAACAGATTAGTTACAAATAGTTAACACGGAAGGGACTGTTTATAAAGTAGCAAAAATGGTTGTTATGAGGTTTAGAGGAATTCTCTCTAGCCTTTTTTGAGCTGAAATTAAGTTGTGTTATATATTAAAATGCTTTGTGTAAACATCATAGGATATTCGCATCCGTCTGCAGATATTTTGCAAAAAAAACAAGTAGTTAGATAGTCAACTACTTGTTTAAAACTATCGTTAATCAGTAACAGTTTGGCTAATACTGATGAACTTTAAAATCCCATTTCGTCAAAAAGCTCACTCATTTCCGTTTATACGCTCTAGGAGAACTTCCTGTATATTTTTTTAACGTATTCGTAAAACTACCGCTGCTTTCAAAACCTGAACGTTCTTGTAGGTCGAGTATTCGCTTTTCTTCATCAAGTTCAAAGATCGCCTTTTCAACTTTTAAACTAGAGAGAAATTCAGCAACACTGAATCCATTTATTTCTTTAAATTTCCGACTAAAGTGATGTTTATCATAACCAAAGTGAACGGCAATTTCCTCACTGGTCATTTTTCTACTAACAGCTTCTTCTGAAATGAAAGAAAGAATTTCAGGCATTTTCGTTTTCATGTTTGTTCCTCCTTCTCAGAGCACTATTTTTTTAAAATCACATCAATAAATAAACTACTTGTTTTGCACGAAAAGAAAGAGTTTTTTATTAATATTATAACATGTAAATAAAAATGATCTTATTATTATAAATTTATGGAATTTAAAATGTTCACGTAGGAACTTAATGTCTATAATATAATCTACTTAAATTTGAATATATATATATAACTGTGCTTTAAGAATGAAATGATATGGTATAATTATTTTATGTTAAAAATGATTAACAACTAGATTGTTTACTATATACTACGGAGGAAATCAAGTCGATATGTTAAAACGGAAGTGGTGGAAATAGATTGAAAAGGACTATTTTATTTGGCATTATTATTGTTTTGGTTTTAGGAATTGGAGGGAAAATGTATATGGATAAAGAGAAAGAAAAAAAAGAGTTACTAGCTGTTCAAGCCGATTTAGCAAATTATCTCTATAATAATTATGTTCTTTATACAGTTGATGAAAAGAAAGAACAAGAAATATTTAAAGAATTTAATAAGGGAAACGGTAGTCTAAGCGAAAGCCAATATTTTGAGAAATTAGATGCTCTTAAAGAGTATTCAAAAATTAATAAAGTTGAATTTACAAAATTTGTTGTTACGCCAATGAATACAGTAAGAGTGTACTTTGTGATTAATGATGTATATAAAGAGGACATCTTTCTGGATAAAGTATCTGCAGAAACTAACAAACTAATGTATACCGTAAGTACTCATTCTGGTGATGGTCCTTATTATATTGAAGAGAAGCCAGAAAAGACAGCTAAAATTATGCCCGAAGAAGATATCGTATATTATGAGGGGGTAATCAAATAATGGATCAAAATTTAACGTTATCTGGGGAAGTTTACGATGTTGAAAATGGAACAGTAAAAGTTAATGAGCTTTCAAAAGATCCTAACTATATTATTTTAGATACAATAGATACGAATAAAAATGTGATTGGAAATGAAAAAGAGCCTAAAGAAAACAGCATGCAAGCAATGGTGGTAGGAGAAATTAAAGATGAGTATAAAGGTAGAAAAATAAATCAGTTAAAAGAAATATCAGGATATCCAGAATCAGTGATAAAAAAAGATATAACCATTGCATACGCTGGTACGAACGGTTGGCAAGATATGAAAACAGATGCTCGTGAAATTGGTTTAAATGACAAACATGCTAACGGGGCTTTTCAATCCGCCTTAAACTACGCAGATATTATTGAACAGCGTTTTCCAAAAAGTGAGGGGTACATTATAGCGACTACGGGTCATTCTTTGGGTGGAGCAGAAGCAATATATGTAGCTGTTTTGAAAAACTACAATGCCTTTACTTACGGCGCTGCAGGATCTGGGTTGAGCGATAGTCAAGTGAAAAATTACAAAGGACTCATTGTTAATCTATATGACACTTCCGATGCAGTTACAAGTGGTTTTTTGACTGGAGGGAAGCATAAAATTCCGTTTTTGAGTATCGGGATTGATAATGCAGGATGGAAACTTGCAGGGCATTCTCGAGATCAATTTAAGCTTGATAAAAATGGGAATTATATAGATAAATATGGAGATATAGCTGTTTACTCAGATTTAAATGGTGGAATTTCAATCGAACAAACACTTCTAGCACAAAGCATTATTGCAAATAAAAGAGAAATGCGCCGACTGGAATTATATGGTGTTCAAAATAGTGGTAGTAAAGGCGAATACCAACGTTTAAAAAAAGAAAACGAATGGTTACAAATGCAAATAAATAGCTTTACTAAGTTGAACAAATTAAGAAAGAAATTTACAGCTAGTGGTGGTGGGCTTTCAGGGAATGAACAAATTTACCTTGATGATAGTCAAGCACTAGCCATTGTTAAACTTGCCTCATCTAAGTTTGATATGGCGATGGAAAATGTCATCAAAATATACAAAAATGGTATTTCAGAATTAGAACAGACTTGGCAAGAAGGACTATCACGAGTGAGAAGTAGCACACCTGGCTTATCTCATGGAGAGATGATGGAAGCCCTACAATCTGCAGGATGCACAGAACAAACAATGGTGAGTGCTCCAACGCAAGAATTCCAAGAGAAAATAAGTAAAGCAAAACAAATAGGACAAAAATTTGATACTTTAACAAAAGAAATCAATGGAAAAATTGCTGAGTTAGTCCAACGAGATAAAGAATTAGCTCGACAACTTGCATAGTTATGGAAGAAGGGAAGCCTGATGGATAAAGAAGAACAATATATGGACGATTATCAGAGAACAAGGCGAATCTTAGAAGAACAAGAAGATGCAGTGAAAAGTTTCCAGCGAAAAGGACAACAATTAGCTGAAAATACACTTTCTGAAATACATCATACAGTGCAACTTTTTGCAGAGACAAATGAACCTTTTGAACATGCGCGTAATGAAATAGCACAATTAGAAGAAGCGTTTCTTACGGCATTAAATCAAGAAAAAAAGAAGATTTTACTGCAAGAAGAAGAAGCGGAACGAATGTATAGAAAAAATATCTAAGAACTCAAAAATACCTAAGAGACAAAGGGGGAAAAAAGTTGCTTGAAGCGGTAGAAAAACTTTGGAAAGAGTACAAAAAGAATATGCAAAAGGTATCAGCTAGGGCAATTGGACGTGCGCTTGTACAGAAAAAGGAATCTGAGAAAAAGAAAGTGAAACGTTTAGGCGAAGCAGAAGAGAAAATAGCGAAAGCTTCAATTTCAACAGCGACTAGCGGTTTACAGGAATCGGTGAAAGGTCAGTTTGGAAAGAAAGTGACACAAGTTTTAGACGATCAGGGTAAAACGTTAGATAATTTTTGAATACATAATGTGTATGGCGGAAAGTTGATAATAGATTAGGGGCTTTCTGATGTAAATAGTAAACTAGTTTTTTTATTTGAAGTATATAATAGTAAAATGCTACTAAGATAAAATCTTGGTAGTTTTTTTGTTGAGTTGTATTAAATTAGATGGACGTCGTTCTAAATCAAAATGTATTCAAAAAACAAGTAGTTAGATAGCCAACTACTTGTTTAAATCTATCGTTCATCAGTATCAGTTCGGCTAATACTGATGAACTTTAAAATCCCATTTTGCGGCTAGGATTTTAAATCAAAATGTTTTTCAGTTTTTCTTTGGTTTTAAGTTTGTGTGTTTCTTGAGTTAATGTTTTTAGTATTCGCTCATGCTCATAGAAGAGGTTATCGGGAATAGAGTGAGTATGGGGTTTGTTTTTTAGTAAACTGAATGTTTCGTGCCAGTTCTTTAATTGTTGGATTGAATGATTTAGTTTATGTAGATCTTGGTAGGTGATCATTTTTACTGGGTGAGCCATGTTGAACCTCCTAATGATATTTTTAACCTTATAAGGTTAATTTATCACAAGAATTATCCTGTGTCAACCGTGTACGGTTAATTCGTTACACGGAAATATTATATACTTCAGTTAACTGTACAAGGTTAACGGAGGATATTATGACATATTCAGAAATTATTGTTTTTAGACTTAAGAAATTATGTGAACAAAAAGGAATTTCAATAAACAAGCTTGCAACGTTATCAGGGATGACTCAATCTACGCTGGATAACATTATGAAGGGGAATACTAAAAATCCCAAACTAAAAACGTTGCATAAATTAGCAATGGGATTAAATATGACGGTTTCTGAACTGTTAGATTTTCCAGAAATGAATGAAACGCTTTTTGATGATGAGTAATACTAAAAATAACCCTGTAACGTTAATATTGTATATTTTCATTCGCTATACTTGAGTTAACTATACAAGGTTAATGGAGGAGAGCTATGACTTATTCTGATGTAATTAGATTACGGCTTAAAAATTTATGTTCTGAAAGAAATATATCAATCAATAAACTTGCGACTTTATCAGGTATAACGCAGTCTACTGTGGATAATATCATGAAAGGGAAGACCAAAAACCCTAAGTTGAAAACTTTGCATAAATTAGCTACAGGACTTGATATGACAGTTTCTGAATTGTTGGATTTTCCAGAGATGAATAATACAATATTTGATGATGAATAAACTGCGATTTTTTATAAATCGTAGTTTTTTAATTAAAAATATTATAAGAGCATTATAGAAGGGACGATAACGAACAAGAGAAGGTTAAAGAATTATCTTGTAAAGAAAAAGAGTATGTGCTAATAAAGGGGAAGGTGACATGTTTAATAAAGCGTAAATCGTTTTTTTAAGTCTAAATGGTTTTAAAAGTTGTAACAAATTCAAACTTTTTAGAAAAAAATTACGGAACAGTTTAAGAATTAGAAATGTATAAATATGGTGACTAAATGCGACAAGTTTATATATTAATTGGAAAATTATTGATATAATTGATTTGATATTTAGTTGATTTTTCAACAAATGTAAAGATAGAAATGTTTTTCTATATAGAAAAGGTGGTATATTATGGAAAATGATGGCGTGGTAATTGGTGCTGTAATAGCATTGGTAGGTACTTTGATCACTAGTTTGGCAACGAATTTTTTTATGATTAAAACAACCAAACTAAACAATGAAAATCGATTTCGTGAATTAAAGTTAGAAATAAGCAGAAAAAGTGAAGCAGATAATAAAAAAAATGAACATGATATTCTTATGAATAATCGAGAGTTCATTACTAAATCTATACAAAATATGTCTAAATGTATGAATATTTTGTATAACACAACAGAAAGATTAGTAGCAAACTATCCTGGAACACCTTACACGGGGACACATCCAGATTTATTATTTAAAAATACTATATCAAATTTATCAGCAGGTTTTCCTATTTCAATAGATGAATTGAATAGATTAGATGAAGAGTGGGGTAAAGCATATAAAAATTTTGATGATGCTTTAATTGAAAATAGGATATTTTTATCAAAGGATGTTAATGATAGGTTTATTGAATTTCAAAAAAATTGTTATAATATTAAAACTTATTTTTATGGTCGTTTTGCAGGTGTAAACAGCGACATAGATTTAGAAAAATATAGAGTTGAATATAATAACCAAGTTCAAGAACAAGTTTTTCTCTCTTCAGAAGGATTGGGGAGTCCTACAAAAAAAGTTCTTGATCTGTATGATAAGCTAAATGATTCTAGAACTAAAGTTGTATCTAGTATCCAGGAATATGAGCAAAAAAAAACAAAGTTTAGTCTATAAATTAATTTATTAAGTACATAAGGTTCGAAATCAATTTTTTTTGAATGCTTTAAGTTATGACTTTCTCTATATTACTGGTAAAACCCACTCCTTTTAATAGTAGCACTATATTTTGGCACTAAACTACTCAATGAAAAAAATTTAATTAAAATTAGTAACTTAGTTCTTAAAGTATCCAAATCTATGTTCATACGGATATTTGTTAAAAATGTTAAATAATTATATTTTTGCTCAGGTGACATTTCGTAGTAGGAAGGATATTAACTTAATGGTTCAGTTTTTCTTTTTATGATAGATTGGAAGATTAAGATAGATAAAATTGGAGGGGTATGAATGATTCAAATAGGAGAGAAATTAAGGGTTTTTATTAGTTCTAAAACTGGTGATGATCAAGCTTCTATAAAATATAATTTGGCTAGGAAGGCAATTAAAGAGCTGTTAGAATTAACAGGCCTTTTTCAAATATATTTATTTGAAGAAGCAGGGACTTCTTCAACTAGTGCTTATAATCATTATATCCAGCGTCTCAAAAGTGCAGATGTTTGTATTTTCTTGATTGATAACGGGGATGGAGTACCGGAAGGAGTACAAAATGAAGTTGATGAAGTTTTGAAAAATAACATTCCTTCTCTTTATTATTTTTGTGAGCAAAATTCAAAGGAAAAAACATCACTTCAAAAGAGGTTACTTTATGCTAACGCTCCTAAAAATAAAAATATTCATTCTTTTGAGGATTTTATCCAGAGAGGGACTACAGACTTGATTGAGGATATTTTATCAGTATATAGAGCATATGGATCTGGAAATGTGATTCATCCAAGTAACGATTTATTACTAGAGGAAGCTAATGATGAAAGTGATCAACAAGCAAAAGATGAAAGTATTAGTGTCCCGCATGTTTTATTAATGAATGGTAAAAAGATTAGTAAAGACAAATGCAGACAATATTTTATTAGTATGTTTTTGGGAAGTGAAAAAGAACAAACAGAAGATGTATCTTCAAATAGGAATATAGATTATTATTGCTCAACATTTCTTCCAATTATGTTTGAAGGAAGCAGTTATGATAATTTTGAAGTAGCGGCGTATTTAAAAATGTTACAAAACTTATTACCCAAAACTTATTTTGAAGTAGTTAAACTGAGATGGAGAGCGATCGGCGAATATTATCAGAATAATCTATCAGAAAGTATAGAAATATTGAAGCAGGTTTATAGAGATTCGGTATCCTATAAATTAGAAGAGTGGTTTATTCAAGATGTATTAATTGATTTACGTAATCAAATTAACTTGTATCATGAAAGGAGGAATGAGTTTACTGATCAAAATTTTGGGCAAATTGAGCTAAATAAGATGGAAACTATCGTTTTTTATCCGAATATAGATAGACATGAAAAAAATTTATTAGAACAACTTGAAAAAGATAGGCAAAAGTCGGATATTGAATCCTACTCATCAAAAACATTTTTAGGGGATAGATCTCTTTATATAAATTCAATAGCTGATATTTTTTTTGAAGCAATGATTTTTGGATCAATGACTCATTTAACACGTCTCCACTCTATTATTCAAAATTTGAGTTATGAGTGGTTTGTTCGAAATGATGAATGGGGAATGTTTAAATTAAATTTTAAGAATACAATCATGACATTAGATAAAAAGAAAGTTCACAGAATGGCTAGAACGTTTTCAAACCATGTGGAAAAACTTACTCAAGAAGAAGCTAAGGAAATATATGATTACGCAGAGAATAAAATACTAAACCATCATAAATTGGTTGCACAATTACTAGCAATATCAGAAATAGGGTATTATCTAAACGATCATGACTTTTCTAATGTATGGAATAAATTAGAAATTCAATTAAATGGTTGGAAGAACTCTGAATCAAGTATTGTAAATCTGGAAAATTATATTTTTCATGCATTAAAACATATTAAAGATAGAGTGGATCAAAATTACCTAACAGAGTTTTGTCTTTCCATTCTGAAAAGTAACAGTGTGAGGTACCATGATAGTGCAATTGAATTTTTATGTAGCTCCGTGGACTATAGTAGCGTAGATTATGTGGTAATAAAAAAATTAAATGAATATGTCATAAATTTATTAGAAGATGAGTCGAGTTCAATTCAGAATCATTATATCAAAATTTTATGTTGTGAGCTTGGACAAATAATTAGTGGTGAAGAACTCCAAGATTTGAATAGCAAAGTCCAAGAGAAATGGCCTGAGTTTTACAAATTAGAGTATTTAATTGAAACGAAAAAAAGTGAATCTGTTAATACTCTATTTCTAGAGAAACAATTAGCAACTATAAAGTATAGAAATAAAACTCAAGGGGAAAATGGAAGTTACGCAGGTTATTCGGATTCTCCATTCCTTATAATCAAAAATATTTTTTCTATTGAAGGAGCTATTTCTTCGCAAGAAATAAGAGATGATATCTTTAAAACAACAGCAACTACAATACTTGATTCTAAGCAAACGGTGAATGATAAAATTCAAGCATATAAATTATTATATACTTTGTGTAGAGTTGATAAAAATATTATTGATAGGAATAATCAGGTGGTAGAGGCATTGGTTGATATTGGTGAAAATATTGATGCATATGAGTCAATGCTTTCTTATGTACAAAAACAGATATTAGTATTTGCTCACTATTTACTTTTGAGTTTATTTCAAAAGGATGTATGGGTTTCTATTTTAAATGAGTTGTCTTCATATGATGATGAAGGATCACAAATAGAAGCATGTAAATTAATTAAAAGTTACCTTGTAAAAGAGGACGAATTAGAAACCTCATCAAGTATGTTGGGGATATTTTTCCAGTTCTCATTAATATGGATTAATTCTACATCTCTAAATCTCCGCTGGCATTCTGTTCATCTATTGATAACACTTTTAAATGTTGAAGAATACGTAGAAACAATAACCACCAGATTTATAAGAATCATTAATGAAGACAATTCCTATGTGAAAAGCCAATTAATTCATGGATTGGATATGATATGGAAGATTGATATGAAAACTGCAAAATATATTTTGGAAAGAAGTTTAATGGATTCAAATTATGTTATTAGGGAAATCGCATCATCTAAAAATAAAGATATTGAAATTCTCAATTTATAATCAATGGAAGTATGATAAAGCTTCTGTTGTAATTGAATTAATGCAATTACAGAATTTTGAAGTATACTCAAAATTAAATTAGTTAAATTTTTATTTTTAGAAATAGTTAAAGTATTAAAACTATCTTTTACTTTCCTTTTTTATACCCCCATCTTTTAGAGATTTTTCATCTATATAGAAGGAGTACTTTAATTAGATAAAGTAGTTAAAAAAGTTCAAATTTATCATCATGGTTATTTTATTACAAAAAGGAGATGATTTGGTGTTTGATTATAAAGTTTATCTACAAAAAAAATGATTCAATATCTTTCGAAGAAGCATTAGGTATTTATAACTCTATTTTTTATGTACTGGAATGCGATGATGAATACTTGCATGAGTTATGGAAAGAAGTCATAGATTCTGCTTTAATTTATGTAAGTATGAGAGTTAACTGGAACTATCTTTCTAGAGAAGAGAAAAGCGAAAAGGATCAATTAAGAACTAGCTATCACAATACATTTATGATCAACTTAAAAGTATTTCATAAGTTGGGTGAACAGCTAGACTTAGACACTAGCTGGAGAAACAAGCTCGGTTCGCCAGAAGACAGGAAGCGCTGGAGAGATTTTGCAGGCTACCTCATATGTATTGAAAATATTAAAGCTAGATAAAATGTAGAACAAAAAAATAAATCCCTGTCAAGTGATTACTTGGCAGGGAAAATGGTAGGGAACCATATCATTTTCAATGGAAATCAAGCATTTCATAAGTTGAAAAACGTTGATTTATCGGCATTCCCCATCCTTATTATGTTGGCTTTTTATTCCCACTCCACAGTAGCAGGTGGCTTACTCGTAATATCATAAACAATTCGATTCACATGATCCACTTCATTCACGATCCTAACAGAAATTTTCTGCAACACATCCCAAGGAATTCTAGCAAAATCAGCTGTCATCCCATCGATCGAAGTCACTGCACGAATCCCCACAGTATAATCATACGTACGGCCATCACCCATCACACCCACACTACGGATGCCAGGTAACACAGTAAAGTACTGCCAAATATCACGATCTAAACCAGCGTTGGCAATTTCTTCACGTAAAATCGCATCAGAGTTACGCACGATTTCTAATTTATCTTCAGTAATTTCACCAAGTACACGAATCCCTAAACCAGGACCAGGGAATGGTTGGCGCCAAACTAGCGCTTCAGGCATGCCTAATTCGATTCCTAATGCACGAACTTCATCTTTAAATAAAGTATTCAACGGTTCGATCAATTCAAATTGCATATCTTCTGGCAATCCGCCCACGTTATGGTGAGATTTGATCGTTTGCGCTGTTTCAGTTCCGCTTTCTACGATATCTGTATAAAGGGTACCTTGTGCTAGGAAGTCGATGCCGTCAAGTTTTGTCGCTTCATCATCGAAAACATACACAAATTCATTTCCAATGATTTTACGTTTTTCTTCTGGGTCAGAAACACCCGTTAATTTATCTAAGAAACGTTTTTTCGCATCTACTTTAATGATGTTTAAGCCGAATTTACCAGCTAAACTATCCATTACTTGTTCTGCTTCACCTTTACGCAATAAACCATGATCCACAAAGATACATGTTAATTGATCGCCGATAGCTTTTTGTAAAAGCACACCAACAACGCTTGAATCCACGCCGCCTGAAAGGCCAAGTAGAACTTTTTTATCGCCGACTTGTTCACGGATTTTGTTGATTTCCATTTCGATGAAGTTGCCCATTGTCCAGTCGCCTTCGCAATGACAAATATCAAAGGTAAAGTGACGTAATAAGTCGTTACCATATTCAGAATGACGTACTTCTGGATGGAATTGCACACCGTACAAGTTGCGGTCTGTATTTTGAACTGCTGCAAACGGACAATCTGCGCTAGTTGCCACCGTTTCAAAGCTATCAGGGATGGCAGCGACTAAGTCACCATGACTCATCCAAGCGATTTGTTTTTCAGGTGTTCCTTTAAAAATAGGTGAATCAGGAATCAAAAGTGATAACTCTGACTTGCCGTATTCACGGTTGCCAGCAGGCTCAACTTTCCCACCTAAATTATGCATCATCAGTTGCATACCGTAACAAATCCCTAGAATTGGAATGCCTAATTCATAAATTTCAGGATCGATACTAAACGCATTTTCATCATAAACACTATTTGGGCCACCAGAGAAAATAATTCCTTTTGGTGCCATTTCGCGAATTTCATCCGCTGTGATTCGGTGGCTCAATAATTCTGAAAACACGCCAAATTCACGAATACGTCGAGTAATCAATTGGTTATATTGACTACCAAAGTCTAAAACAATAATTTTTTCGACAGTTGTCAAATCGGCAACATTGGTCACATTTATTACCCCTATCCATTTAGATTTATCTAATAAAAGGTCAAAAAGAATTTTTGACCTTTTTAGAATCAAATTAAGTGTTACTTTGTGATTTAGCTTCACGAACTAGTATTTACGCATAAATATCTCATCAATAATATGATTTTCAGTCTTATGAAGTATAATATCCGCTCTGCCTCGAGTTGGCAAGATATATTCCTCTAAGTTCTTCAAATTCACTGTTTTCCAAACTTCTTTAGCCATTGCAAAGGCATCTTCACGATTGCCGATCGCATATTGATAATAGTAATTATCTGGATCAAGAAAGGCCGTATCAAGTAAGGCGCCAAATCGTTCAAGATACCATTTTTCAATCAGCTTCGGTTCTGCATCTACAAAGACGGAAAAGTCAAAGAAGTCGCTGACGTAAATTTGCTGATTGGCTGGCAATTGTAGTGTATTGATTCCTTCAACGATCAGAATATCTGGTTGTTGGATCACTTCATATTCGCCCTCTACGATATCATAAACGCTGTGAGAATAAAGTGGTGCTTTGATTTCTTCTTGGCAATTTTTGACTTGATTTAAAAAGTCGATCAACTTTTCCATGTCATAGCTTTCAGGAAATCCTTTACGATCCATGATGCCTTTTGCTTCCAATACTTTATTTGGATACAAAAATCCATCCGTCGTGATCAGTTGGACATTGCGGCGCTTAAAGGTTCTGGATAAAATCAGCTGCAACAGGCGAGCGGTGGTACTTTTCCCAACAGCCACACTACCAGCGATCCCGATGATAAAAGGTGGAACAGGTACATATTCATGCAAAAATAGCCCTTTGCTAACAGTTAAAGACTCAAATTCTTTCATATACAAATGAATCAGGTGGGTCAGCGGCACGTAAATGTCCTGCACATCCTGCAATGAAATTTGATCATTGAAGCCTTTAATATCTTCTAATTCTTCTTCTGTCAGCGGCGCTTTGCCGTTATGATAGAAGCCCTGCCATTCCTTCCGTGAAATGGGGTAATAATTCATTTTATCGTCCATCGGTTCCTCCACCAAAGCCAACATTTATTTCTGTGCTTATTATAGCATCTTTCATAAAACAACAAAACCCTACTGAGTGGTTAAAGTAGAGTTTTGTTGTGTATTCTTATTTATTCATAATCAAAGCACTTGTATCTTCAAAATCATAGGCTGACAAGTCTAGTTTGGTAGGTGTATTCGTTTTAGGATCATATTTAGTGAGTTGATCATCGAACATAAAATAGTAATAACCATTTTTTTGAGTGAAAAATGGAGGATTTATATGTTTTTCTTGTTCCAATTTTTCATATTCAGGAAAATGAATGAACGATTCAGATTGTTCTTTCAAGTTATAAACGGTCCATGTATAGCTTTTTACATATAGCTCATAGTGGCGAATGATCAGGTTTTCGTTTGGCTCATCTACATATATTTCCATCGGATAAGGATAAGTCAAAGTGAGATACTCTTTATTTTTTGTCGCTAGATCATATACAAGTACTCGATTGGCTTCTCCTGGTTCACCATTTGCCCCCACGCTGGCATTGGCTTCTGTAATATAAAGTTTATTTTGAAAATGAGCCATTCTCATATAGGCACTCGTTTCATCACCTAGGTCAGTTTCTTCGACCACTTCAAATTCTTTCGTCATTTTCACTAACATATTTTTACTTGATCCATCGTCAGGATTAGTATAGCCACATAAAACATAGAGATAATCTCCTAGAGGAATTAGTTGATTGGTTAGGATACTTTCCTTTTTACGGAATTCCTTTTTTAGCTGAAGTTTCAAGTTCTTATCATACTTATAAAATTCTGTTCGATCACTAAAACAGGCAGTAGTATAAAAAAATTCTCCATCCACATTTGAAGTATAGGCATCATTTCCTTTTGCTTTGACAAGGTTAATGGATAAGTCACGACCAATTTTTGCTAAGGAAACGTCAAGTTTGGGATTTTCAGAGGTTTTTGTGTAGTAATGATTATCCATTTCCCAGAAATTGTTGCGCCAAAAATTTAGATTTCCGTCTGTTCGTTTAAGTTGTTCCACTTTTTCTAGTTTATCGTCTTTTTCAAGAAAGGTTGTGATGTTTTTTGAATCAATGATAGCTAGATCGTATTCTTTTGTTTTTAGTGCAGTTGTCTTTTGGCATCCGCCAAGCGCAATTAAAAATAATAGCGAGGCGAGTCCTAGTACTCTTCTTTTATTCATACTTATGTTTTCCTATCTTATTTCGTTTAACTTTATTGTATAATGGAAAAATTACTGTTTCAATATGATTGTGACAATTAGTCAATTTCTAAGGATAGTAGTTAAATGTGAATAGTATGATTGGATAGGGGGAGAGGTTGTTTTATTTTTAATGCTAAAATAATTCTTTGCCTCGGCAAAAGGCCCTTTTCAATGGTATGATAAACAAAGAAAACAAGTCGAGAAAGGAAAATAACTGATGAAAAAAATCGTTTTATTTGGAGATAGCATCACAGCAGGATATGGTGATGAAGCTATCACACCGATTTTACAAAACCTAATTACAGAAGACCTAGCAGCGCAAAACTATGAAGAAGTCATGATCGTAAATGCTGGGATGCAAGGAGACACGACACAAGATGCCATGAAACGTTTGGAAAAGGAAGTATTAGCAGAACAAGCGGATATTGTAACAATCTTTTTCGGCGCTAATGACACAAACGCGGATAACTTAGTTCCTTTAGAGCAATACGCAGAAAATATCGAAACAATGATCACTAAAATCGGAAAAGAAAAAGTTATTCTACTCACACCGCCTTATGTGGATTGTGCTAGAAAACCCACTCGGGATGATGAGCGCATTCGGGAATACGTAGAACGAGTAAAAGTGATCGGAGCAAAATATGAAATTCCTGTCATCGATGTATACAAAGCAATGGTTGTTTACCCCGGCACAGATGAATTTTTACAAGCAGATGGACTTCACTTTTCTAAAACGGGTTATGACTTACTTGCTGCCTTGATTGTTCGTGAAATAAAAGGTAGACTGATGACAAAAGAAAATAGTTAGGAAGAAGAAAATGAATAATCATTATTATACAGAAAATCCAGATCTAGCGCATGATTTAGAGCAGTGGTCGTTTGAATTAAGAGGGAAGAAGTTTCAATTTTTAACGGATAGCGGAGTATTTTCCCGTAATACAGTGGACTTTGGCTCCCGTGTGTTGATCGATGCTTTTGATTGGGAAGAGTTACCAGAAGGCAAGCTACTTGATGTTGGCTGTGGCTATGGACCAATCGGATTATCGTTGGCTTCATTAAGTGGTAGACCGGTAGAAATGATCGATGTCAATCAACGTGCGGTGGCTTTAGCGCAAGAGAATGCAAAGAAAAATCACGTTGAAAATGTCGATATCCATACCTCAAATATTTATGCCGATGTTCATGAAAAGGAATACGCTGCAATTATTAGCAATCCGCCGATTCGAGCGGGGAAAAAAGTCGTTCACGAAATTTTAAGTGAAGCTTATCCAAGACTTTTAGTCGGCGGAACCCTGACAGTCGTGATCCAAAAAAAACAAGGTGCACCAAGTGCTGAGAAAAAAATGGCAGAAGTTTTTGGTAATGTAGAAATTGTGACAAAAGACAAAGGCTATTATATTTTAAAAAGTGTTAAAGAAGCGTAGTGTTGAATAGAAAAATAAAAAATCGAGACAGTCGAAATGATTGTCTCGATTTTTTGCGTATTATTCTTTAACGAGCTGTAAAAGTTGAGTATAAATAGCTTTCCAAGTTCCTGCTTCATTAAAGTTTTCCACGAGTAAAAAAGCAGTGTCGGGTCTTTCAATCGGTGCCACATAATTTGCAATGATCACATTCGCAATCGTGTCATCTGTTGTGAAAATGAAGGTATCAGGGTTGAGGATTTTCATCAGTTTTCGTTTTAATGCTAATTCAGCAACGATATTCCCACCAAAGTCGATATAAATCATAACTTTTTGCTGATGTTCTCCTAGAACGATCAGATAAAGCGTATCAATCAATACTTGCTTGCTTTCTTCTTTTTTCGACCAGGGAACTGCCGGTTGGAATTGCTCATAAAAAGCAACCAACTGTTCATACAAAGCAGCATGAGTTTGAATGCTCTTAGTAGTCAAGGCTTGTGAATAAAAGATATTTTTTAAATCATGACCAAAAAACTGAATATAACTTAGATGCAAGGTCAAAATATAAAGGCTAGCGTAATAGTTTTTATAAAGACGTGGTAAGGATTCCAATGTAAAAGTATCGAATACAGCATCTAACATCTGTTTAGCGAGCATCGCTAAATCAAAATCGATCATATTTTCTAAATGTTCACCTAAGCGAATCATTTCATCAAAGGTACATAGTCTAGGAATAAAGATCCGTAAGAAAAATAGTAAAAAAGCATGATCAAGCTCATTTTCTTTTGCTTCAAAAATGGTTGTTAATGGAAAGACAGAGGATGATTGAATCTCTGTTGTTAACCGATCTAAATCGGTGGGTGTATGCTCTAGAACATAGAAAAAAGAATTTAGACTATGAAGCTCAGAATAAGTCATTTCTTTTGCATAAGGGAGCGTTTTCTCGTTCTCTATACTTTTTTGACGTTCTAATTCTATTGTAGGATACGGTGAACGATAAAAGAATAGGAAACTAAAGACTAAAAAGCGAAAGATAAAAATATCAGAAGCACGCCCCTTCAGAAAAACGGTCTTATTCGCAACCGTCAATTCTAAACTGAATTGCTTCAAAAAAGGATTTACCTGACGAATCACATAATAGGTGTGTGACTGAGAAAATAGTAATTTTTGAGCAATATCAGTGATCGGGATTTGCTCCTCGTGTAAAAAGAGATAAGTCAGTTGAAACATAGCAGAAGCATTTAAGTAATGTTGAATCAATTCATAAATTAAGAGAGAGGGATGATGGCTACCTTCGTTTTTTTCTGCTATATATTTATTTTCTTTGTAATGAATGGTTATTGGTATTTGATAGATTGCTAGATCTCTGTTGAGTTGTAATACAAAATGATAGAGGCGATTTTTTGCTAGAGACAACTGTGTTTGTAACGTCTCGCCTTCAATCATTGGGCTATTTACAATCCTAGTAAATAGATCCAATTTTATCTGTTCATTTTTTTTGATTAATTGAGTCATTAACATAGCGATCCCACCTTTATAGTAGTCATTATAAACGGGTTTAAATATTTTTCATATTAAAAAATTAAAAATAAGCAAATTATTGTAATACGAGAATATCTTGCAGTTGGGGCTGGATTCTTTTATATTTTGTAAGCAGAATAAATTTTGACAAATAAGAGGTGGTTAAGTGAGATTCATGAAACGTTTTAATTTGTGGATAGTCGTTATGTTTTTAGTCGTCAGTCCTTTATGTCAAAGTCCAATCAATGTTTTCGCCGAAGTACTAGGTGAGCAAACAAACATTTTCAAAATACATAAAAATGAAAAAGAACAAGCCGTAGTTACCTTACCTCAAGTTGTTTCGGGGCAAGAAGTAACCATTAAAGCGAATACAGTAATTGATGTTGTTACTTTAGAACAGGAACAAACAATCATAAATTTGACTAGCGATGAAGACAATCATAGTATTTCATTTATCTATCAAGGAACAGTACCTTTTCAATTATTCTTTGATGCTAACCAAGTAAAAGAGCAAGAAATTATAATAGAACAAAATCAAGAAACGGTCGCTTATCAACTAGAGTTAGATGAAAGTTTTACTGAAGCAAGTACGACAGAAGCGACGAGCAGCGAAACAGAAGTTATTGACCAAACAAGTTCGCAAACATCTTCAACAGTTGAAACAACTGAATCGTCAGAAACTGAAAGCAGTTTAGAATCGCCGAACAGTATTAAAGAAGATTCAGATTCAAGCTCAGAGTCCTCAACGACAACGGAACAAGCACGCAAAGCAGAAACACGATCAGGTGATTTGATGAGCGAAATTGCGGCAGATCGAGATGCTGGTTGGAAGCTCCAACTTGATAAGCAAACAACATTATCTACTACTTTGTTATCAGGGAGTCAATTGTCTTACGGTTTTGCAACAGAAGAGGATTTGTTTTTAACTAATATTTTTTTAACCAATGAAAATGGTCAGCGAATTGATTACCGAAATGAAAGTAACTCTTCGAATGGTAGAGGAATTCGTTTTTACTCTTTTGAAAAAGCAGGAGATTATTCAGCTATTGAGAAGGTTGCATTGACTGCAGTTTCAGTCAAAGACAACCAAATCAGAGGGTATGGAGAATTCACGCTTGATCACAATCTAATCTACTCCTATAAGGTTGTCGTCCGTGTGACGCTAAGTTCAAATCCTGTAACTGGAGACATTCAAAAAAAATTCGAGATGAAACGCGTGGACAAACCTTTGTTAGGCGATCCACAACCAATGAATGTTGGGTTTTCGGAAATCGTCGATACTAAGTTGAATGGTAGAGACAGTGGAGAGGTTACGTATATTGGAAATGGTCGTGGGCTTTCAATTGAAAATGCTCCGTATCAGCTGATGTTTAAAGTTGGAGAGGCAACTAATGATGGTGCTAATCCAGACAAATGGGGGGCAGCCAAAGGAACATATTTAGATTTGAGCATTGGAATTCATTGGTGGTATCGTTATGCAGAACCTGGGGATTTCTTTAAGAGCCGATCAATCATCGGTGGCGAGGTTCATGGATTAGAAGAGAATAACGGTCAGCCTGGTGAAATCGTCGATCATTATTCAGATGCTGCGATTGCTATGATGTGGAACAAACAAAAAGTGAAACCGCAAGAAACACGCACGATGGCTTATACGATTCATTTGGATGAAATAGACAAACCTAAAATCAGTCTACAATCAGATATCCCTGCCAGCTTACTTGAAGGTAAAGACATTGAAAAAGTAATCGGTACGGTAGAAGCTGCTAGAAGTAGTACCGTTGATATGCTTTATGCAATCGATGATGAACCCTATACAAAGTTTGAAGAGATTGGAAACAAGAACCCTGGCGAAAAACAGGAATGGTCGCTCGATAAAATCGATTTGTCAGTATACAAAACGGGCAAACATACACTGACTTTTCTAGCTCAGGATAGTAATGGTAACTTGTCTGAAAAAATCACACGTACGTTTAGAATCGTATCAAAGGATACAAAATATGTTTTTGATTCTACGGTCACGAATACGAATGGCTTGCTCTCAAAAGTTCATCCGGGCGATCGATTACATTATGAAATATATCTAGAAAATAGAGGGAAGAACATTTACTTTCAATGGAAAAATGAATTTTCTAAGTACTTAACACTAGACGAAACATCAGTGCATATCGAAAATAAACGAGATCCTAAACCGAATGTTCAAATCAAAGAGAATACAATGATCTATGACGGGGCAATGGCTCTTAATGAAGTGATCACGTTTAGCTTTGATGCCATTGTAAAAGAAGAAAGTTTAGGTGTGAAATTAGCATCGATTGTGAACAAAGCAAGTTTTTATGAAAAAGGCAGTAGCACAAAACCTCTAGTAAAAAGTGAAATCAGTTTAGCGAATGAAGGAACGGTTACTAATTTTCCAAAACCATACTTAGAAGGGCAGCTACTAACTAAAGAAATCAAAGAAGAAGAAGAACTTATTTTTGAGGGCAAGATTGGTAACACTGCATTAGCCAAAGAAACTGATTCTGGTACATGGAAACAAGTACAATATGTTTTTCCAGAAGAAGAAGGGCTCGACCTTGAAGAAATTCAGGTTCTTGATAAAAATAATCAGCCTTTACCTGATAGCGAAGTGGAATGTGGGATCGTTTCGGAAACGGATGGTCAGCAAGTCAAACAAAACTATCGTAGAATGGCGATTGCTCGTTTTAAAAAGGATATTTTACCTCAAGAAGCATATCAAATAAGAGTGAAAGCAACAGCCGCTAAAGATTCATCTAAATTAGATAAACCAATTATTGTCCATACTTCAGCTTTTGGAACAGACAAGACAGAAGAAAGTGTTGAAGTTGAGCAAGAAATCCAACTGCCTAAGATTCAACCAAAAGAAATGTTGACTATTGTAGATGTTACTGAAGGATTGGATTTTGGAGAATGGATGCTAAAACGAGAAAAACAAAAAAGGTATGCAGAAGATTTAGGTATAAAAATTCAAGATACACGCAGTGGTAATAATTCATGGTCGTTGCAAATATCGAGTCAAGTTAAAAATGAATCTGGCGATGTATTACCTCTGTTCTTTGAAGAAGGGAATCAAAAACAATCTTTGGAAGACGGGATCGTTATTACCAACAAAGGAATGAAAGACTTGACTTTTGGAGAAAAAAGCGAGCAAAAAATTTATGCTGAGCTTTCTCCAAACATGACGAAAGGTCATTATCAAGGAACGATCTCTTGGAATCTGATGGATGTACCTTAAGATGCAAGTGTTCATTATTATCGTTTTAAAACGATAGAACTATTAATGTCTATCGCTAAAATAATTAAGTAGTTAAACACATTAGGAGGAATTATATTATGAAAACAAGTAAATTAACAGCAGGAATGATTCTATTAGCAGTAGGAAGTATGTTTGCAGTAACAGCACATGCAGAAGAAGACACACATTCAAAACAAGCAACAACAAAAGCGGAAGCATCTGTTAAAGGTGGGGATTTGTATTTAACAGGTTTTACAGACAATGTGAACTTTGATTTTGATTTAAATGATGTCGTAACAACAGATGATGCGGGGATGACAGCGATCAATTCAGTAATCAAGTCTTCAAAGAAAAGTAGTAGACTTATTTTTGGACAAGTAGTAGACTTGCTAGGTTCTAATGAAAAATGGACAGTAAATGTGAAATTATCAGAGTTTGTGAATACAGAAAATAAAGAACAAAAACTTACATCACCAATAATTGAAGGAACAAAAATTCTAGGTCAAGAAACACCTAAAACATTGTCAGATGATTCAATAATCATCGATCAAGTGGGAACTAATATTGTTTCTGACGGAGAAACAACAGGGTTAGGAGTTAATACGATTGGGCTTTCTAATACAATAATGACATTTGCTTATACGATGAATAAGAAAATTGTTGCAGGAGATTACGCAGGCGAAATTAACTGGAACTTAGTTGATGCAGAAACAGGACAAGAATAAAAGAGAGTCTAATTAGACATAGCAAGTGTTCGTTATCAAAATAGCAGGGTAAATTTGAAACAAAGAGCAGCTTTTTGTTTCGAATTTATCTATACATAAACCAGTCACGTTAGAACATAGGAAGGAATAATTATAATGAAAAAAATAATAGCATTTTTAAGTGTGATTTTTGTTGCGGGATTATTTTGTGGAAGCACAGCTTTTGCTGAAGAAATGTCTTACTCAGTTCAAGCAGTTTTACCAGAGAATCAAAAGTCGGATGTTAGCTATTTTGATTTACATATGAACCCATCAGAAGAGCAAGAGTTAAAGTTAAAACTGATAAATTACGCAGATCAACCATCAACTATTGCGGTCACTCCTAGAGATGCTTTCACGAATAATAATGGAATGGTCGATTATAGTGTTGATAATCCTGTGTTAGATAAAACAATGAAACATAGTTTTACCGATTTAGTTTCGAAGAAACAAATCGTTACCTTGAATGCGAAAGAAGAAAAAGAGATTATATTTCATTTAAAGATGCCAAAGGATTCTTTCGATGGAGAAATCTTAGGTGGATTTTTCGTTCAAGAAGTGAAAGATAAAGAGACTTCTGAGAACTCAAATGAGGCGAATAAAGAACAAAAAAGTGTTTCTGGTGTCCAATTGTCAAATCGGTTTTCTTATACGATTGGTGTAAAGTTAAGCGAAACAGACAACGCAATAAAACCAGAAGTCAAATTGGGCGATGTTCAGGCAGGTCTGGTAAATGGTCGAACAGCTTTTTTAGCCACATTACGAAATGTTCAAAGTACAACCTTAAAAAAGGCTACTGTTGAAGCGAATGTGTATCAAAAAGATAAACTAATTTATACAACAAAAAAGGAAAAATTAGCAATGGCTCCTCATTCTGTATTTGATTATAATATCTCTTTAGAAAATGAAGAAATACGCGCTGGAGAGTATACTCTTAAGCTAACTGTTACAAGTGGTGAAGAGAAGTGGGCATTTACAAAAGAGTTTGATGTCGAGAAAAAAGAGGCAGAGAAATTTAACAAAGAAGCTGTAGAGGTGGTAAAACAACCAACCAATTATTGGCCGTGGGTGGTAGCTGGAATGGGCATTATCTTAGTTGGCTTACTAGGATATATTGTGTATCAAAAAAAACATAAATAAACGAAGTGGGTGTGGGACAAAAGTAAAAATCACTTTTGTTTCACACCCTAAATGCGAATAAACGGTGGAAGCAGAAGTAATCCCTTCGGAAATAAGCTTCTGTCCCATCCTTGTTTCGTTCTTGTCAAACAGCATGAATCGGATACTTAAAAGGCAGCAATTCCATCAATTTCAACTTTAAAAGCTGGATCGATCAATCCAGCGACAACAACTAACGTAGAAGTAGGTTTTGACTCGCCTACAAATTCTGCCAATTTACTTCTAACACCTGATAGATAGGAAACGTCGGTAATATATATCGTGATTTTAACCAGGTTTTCTACGGTTAAATTATGTTCATGCAAAGCAGTTGTGATTTTTTCGAGAACAAACTCAGTTTGATCTTCAATATTTTGAGGTGTGTACTCATCTTTGTTTGGTGTTTGACCAGAAATATATAAAGTCTGGTTGCCGGCAATTTTGGTATTTTGATAAATTTGCATGTTATTTCCTCCGTTCGAGTTGATAAGGTGATTGTATCATATTGAAGAGAAACTATTGGGTCAATAGAGTATATGCCTTATTATTCGTAACATCTATATTTTCTATAAGAATATCTATATTTTGTTTATTTTTATTCTTTGTTGAAAGCGCTACAATTCTGTTGTAGACAATTTGATGAAAGGAGTTGGGGAAATGAAGAAGAAGTCAAAGAGCTCGCTTTTTTTTACGAACATATGGCGATATAAAGCCTTGATCTTAATGGCGATTCCAGCGATGATCTGGATGATTTTTTTCTTTTACATTCCAGTATTGACCAATGTGGTAGCTTTTAAGGATTTCCATATTTCGCCAGATGGGTTCATTGCTAGTTTAAAAGAGAGCCCTTGGGTTGGTTTGGATAATTTCAAGTTTTTGTTTTCTTCTAATGATGCCTTCTTGATTACGAAAAATACAGTGTTGTACAACGTGACGTTTATTACATTAAACCTTGTCATTTCTGTATTTTTTGCAATCGTGATGAGTGAATTGCGGAATAAGCGTTTGGTAAAAGTCTATCAAACAATGTCTCTGTTACCGTATTTCTTATCTTGGGTTATTATTGGGTATTTTGTGTATGCCTTTTTAAGTCCAGATAAAGGGATTTTCAATCAGTGGATTTCAAGTCGTGGAGGCACACCAATCAATTGGTACAGTGAAGCAAAATATTGGCCGTTTATCTTAGTCTTTATCGGAACATGGAAAGGGATCGGCTACAATAGTATCATTTATTTTGCTTCTGTTATGGGAATTGATCCGACTTATTATGAGGCTGCGATGGTGGATGGTGCTAGCAAGTGGCAACAGATCAAGAATGTGACGATTCCTCAATTATTACCATTGATGACGATTATGACGATTTTGGCTGTTGGGAATATTTTTAGAGCGGATTTTGGTCTGTTCTATAATGTTCCGAGAAATTCAGGTTCACTGTATCAGGTCACGTCAGTTTTGGATACGTATATCTTTAATGGCTTGACTGCCACAGGAGATATCGGAATGACAGCGGCTGCTGGTTTGTATCAATCAACAGTTGGATTTGTCTTACTAATGATCACAAATGGAATCGTTCGTCGTTTTGACAATGATTCGGCATTATTCTAAGAAGGAGTGAAAACATTGAGGAAAAAGCCAGTTTCAAAAGTAACAATTCGTTCGTTTAATAGACCTGTCAATTTATTTTTTAATGTGCTGATTGCCGTTTTCGCTCTATCTTGTGTTTTGCCGTTTCTATTTGTTGTGGCAATCTCACTTAGTAATGAAACAGCATTAGCAGCTCACGGCTATAGTTTTTGGCCTCAGGAATTTAGTTTTTTTGGTTATACTTATTTATTCGATCAGATGCAGGATAAAATTTTCCAAGCCTTGTTTGTGACTGTTTTAGTCACCGTAGTCGGAACGTTGATCAACAGTACAGCGACTTCACTATACGCTTATGTGATTTCAAGATCTAATTTTCCGTTTCGCCGATTTTTTACGGTATTTTGTTTGATCACCATGTTATTTTCACCAGGTATGGTGGCGAATTACTTAGTGATGACAAATTTACTTCAGTTGAAAGATACGATTTGGGCGTTGATTTTGCCAATGGCAGTCAGTCCGTTTAATATTATTGTGATGCGAACCTTTTTCAAACGTTCAGTGTCTGATTCGATCATTGAGTCAGCACGAATCGATGGGGCTTCTGAGATGCGGATTTTTATTCAAATCGTGTTGCCGTTAGCAGTGCCAGGAATTGCAACAATCAGTTTGTTTGCGGCTTTAGGGTATTGGAATGACTGGTTTAATGCACTCTTATATATTCAAAAAGATAGTTTAGTTCCACTGCAATATTTGTTGATGAAGATTCAAAATAATATTCAATACTTGACCCAAAATGCCGGAGCCAGCAGTCAATTATCTGGTGGGATGGCAGCAATACCGGGAGAATCAGCTCGAATGGCGATCGTGGTTATTTCGACATTACCGATTGCAATCAGCTATCCGTTTTTCCAAAAGTATTTTGTAAAAGGATTAACGATTGGCGGAGTGAAGGAATAAAAAATTAGCTCATTCAGCTTTTGTTTTGAAACACCGTGAATAAAATGAACTGATATTGAAAAGTACAAGGTGAAGCGAAGCGGAACGTTGTTACTATTTTAAATTACGAGGAGGAACAGGAATGAAGACGTGGAAAAAAGTAGTCGGTTTAAGTGCAGCAGTTGTTCTTTTAGGTGCGTTGACAGCATGTGGCGGAGGGAGTAAAGAAAAAACTGACGGGAGCAGCAAAAAAACAGATGAAAATACGTTATTGATGTATCAAATCGGGGATAAACCTGATAATTATGATGCATTGATGGACGTTGCCAACAAGAAAATTGAAGAGAAAACAGGTGTTAAACTAAATATTCAGTATATTGGGTGGGGCGATTACAAGAAAAAAATGAGCGTTATTGTGTCCTCTGGTGAAAATTATGATATTGCATTTGCAGATAGTTATGTACCAAATGCACAAAAAGGAGCCTTTGCGGATTTAACTGAACTAGCACCTAAGTTTGCGAAAGATGCCTATGATCAATTAGATGAAGCCTATATCAAAGGGAATTTAGTAGACGGTAAACTATATGCCTTTCCAGTGAACGGCAATGTATACTCGCAACAAGTGTTGACGTTTAACAAACAATATTTAGATAAATATAATTTATCGATCGATGATATCAAAACATATAAAGATGCTGAAAGTGTGTTAAAAACATTCCATGAAAAAGAACCGAATATCGCAGCATTTGCGATTGGTCAAGGGTTTAAAGCGCAAGGGGATTTTGATTTCCCGATTGGAAATGACTATCCATTTGCTGTCGATCTAAATGGGGATACTAAAAAAATCATCAACCAATACGAAAACAAAGACTTTATGGACGTGCTGAAAACAATGCACAAATGGTATCAAGCAGGATATATTCCATCTGATGCAGCAACAAGTAATACGGAGTTTCCATTAGAAGGAAACACATGGTTTATTCGTCAAGAAACACAAGGTCCTTACGATTATGGTGATACGATTTTAAGTAATGCTGCTGGCCAAGAATTAGTATCTAAAGCCTTTACTACACCACTTAAATCAAGTGATCAAGCAAGAATGGCCAACTTTGTAGTCTCAAATACGTCTAAAAATAAAGAAAAAGCTGTAGAAGTATTAGGTCAAATCAATAGTGATCCAGAATTGCTGAATGGATTAGTTTGGGGAATTGAAGGCGAAGCTTGGGAAAAAATTCCTGATAAAGAGGGAAAAATCAAGTTGTTAGATGGTTATAAACCTAACACTCATTTACCTGCATGGAATACAGGAAATAACAAAATTTTATACACCCAAGATACGATCACAGATGATATGATCAAAGAGCGTGATGAATCAATTGCGAAAGCAGAAACATCTCCGATTTTAGGCTTTAACTTCGTGACATCAAATGTGAAAACAGAAATGAGTAATATCGCCAATGTTATGAGTCAATATTTGGATGGTTTAAATACAGGAACCGTTGACCCAGAAGAAACAGTCCCTAAATTAAAAGAAGCGCTTGTTAACGCTGGTTACGAAAAAGTTTTAGCTGAAATGCAAAAACAATACGATGAGTTTTTGAAAAAATAAAACAAGTATAAACCCTTGGAACCAAGTGAATCGATACTACATCGTTTTTACTTGGTTCTTTTAAAAAAATAGTTGACTTAAACTGCGTACTATTATTTTAGGCAGTAGTTTTTTATTTGGAATATCCTGAATAGTTATTTATTATACTAATAGAGAAGTAGAAAGGAAGAGTTAGATGGTCGGAAAAGCGTTGGAAACATTGTTCATTAAAATCTGGGTCATTGTAAAGTTAAATTTATTTTTTTGGTTATTCAGCTGTTGCGGTTTACTTGTAGCGGGGATTGGTCCAGCGCTGAAAACAATCAATGAATTATTTATCAGTCATCAATTTAATTACAAAGATATTACCTTAAAAGAAGGTTGGAGTTCTTTTAAGCAGAATTTTGTCAGAGGAAATATTCTCTTTTATGGCACTATTTTGGTATTAGCAGGTTTAGCCTATAATTTATTTTTATCTGTTCAAATCCAAGGATTGGCATTTTTGATGATTGACTTCCTCTTAGTCTTTGCAATGATCTATGCAGTTGTGACTTTTCAATACACATTATTATTAGACAGTTATTATGAAATCGATTTAAAAAATTTATTGAAGTTAGCATTTATTTCGACATTATCAAATTTTACCAATCTTTTAAAAATTGCGATTGGCATATGTTTGATTCTATTCATCACGTGGAAGTTTAAAGGATTGATTTTATTTGGTACGTTTTCCATGATTCAAATTTGGAGCTTCACTGCAACAAAATCGTGGAGACAAACAATCGATCAACGATTGGAACTCCATGCGTAAACAAAAACCTTCTTTCCTTAATGAAAAAACATTACTGAACCGTTTGCTGAAAAATTATGCGTTGATTCTTGTATCTTTGATTTTGATTGGCATGGTCAGTATTGGTATGAATACCTATTGGCAATCGATGGGAAGAGGGAAAATTACAGCGCAAGAAGCTGTAGACACGATTAGCCGTTCAATTAATGATAAGAATTTGCAAGGAAAAACAATGATGAATGGTTTGACAGAAAACCAAGATAAAATCAACAACTTAAATCGTTATATGGATACTTCGATTTCAGATTACTTGAATTATTCTTATGATCAACAGTTAGAAACAGGGAACTATCTATTTTTGCCTGGTCAAGTAAAAAATTTCTATACGATGTATGATAATATCGAATCGATTATCATCGTATTGAACAGTTATAATGATTATTATCTTTCTAGTGCTGAAAATAAGAGTGGTAAGAAGATAGAGGGAACGCCACGTCTAAATAATAAATTTTATTTGGCCTATCCAATCACAAATCCAGTGACTTTAGAAGTGTTGGGCAGTTTTTATATTGAATTTTCTCAAAAAGACATTATCGATAGTTTGACTCATCTAACGACATTCGATGGATTATCAGCGTATGTATTTTCAAACACAGGGTATCAATTATTGACTTATACGGAACAAAACAACGTATTAGACCAACAACTAATTCAGCAAAAAATGAAAGAAACATCTGCTTTGCCAATTCAGAAGTTGGCAGAAAATAATATACTGGAGCATCTGAAAACGACGAGTGGTTTTGATATTTTAGTGACGATCTCTAAGAAAAAGGTCCTGACGCAAGTTCTTTTTGATTTACGGATTCTGATGCTGGGCGGTTTGGTGCTGATTTTATTACTTTTATATTTGCTTTATCGAACCTTTACGAAGTATTCTCAGCAAGTCGATATTATTATGGGATCGATGGCGCTTGTTTCTGAAGGAGACTTGAATACACGGATCAATGAGCAAGAGACTCAGTTTGAGTTAAAAGAGCTTTCAAGAGGAATCAACACGATGTTGGATAATATTGAGCAGTATATTGCGGATATTTATAAATTAGAAATCAAGCAGCAAGATGCGCATATGCGCGCATTGCAGTCCCAAATCAGCCCACATTTTTTATACAATACATTGGAGTATATCCGCATGTATGCATTAAGTGAAGGCAGTGAAGAGCTAGCTGATGTAGTGTATGCATTTTCAACGCTATTGCGGAATAATACGGATCAGGCTAAAACTACAACATTGGAAAAAGAACTGAGTTTTTGTGAAAAGTATGTCTATTTGTATCAGATGAGGTATCCAGATCGAGTAGCGTATCATTTTGAAATTGATGAAGCGTTGAAAGGGCTGGTTTTACCCAAATTTTCGATTCAACCATTGATTGAAAATTATTTTGTTCACGGGATCGATTTTTCTCGCAATGACAATGCAATCAGCGTGAAAGCTCATTTAATTGATGGGCAAGTAAAAATATTGATTCGAGATAACGGAAAGGGAATATCTCCGCAAAAATTGGCTTTGATTGAAAGCAAATTAAAGACTCAGCAGATTGAATTACATGATTCCATCGGGTTACAAAATGTGAATGAACGCTTGCGAGCCTATTTTGGGCCGACATTTTTGATGACGATTACCCAAAATGAGTCGAAAGGAATCGCTATCGAACTTTCATTTGACGAGTCCATTTCTCAAAATTAAATCAGATCAACACAAACAGTCACAGTAGTTCGTAATAAGGGAGTGAGAAAATGAATTACAATGTTTTGTTAGTCGATGATGAATATATGATCGTTAACGGCTTGAAAAGGATTATTTCATGGGAAGCAGAAGGATTCTCTATCAAAGGGACAGCCCGAAATGCAAAAGAAGCATTAACCTTGATGGAAATGGAGTCGATCGATCTTGTAATAACCGATATTACGATGCCGGAAATGACAGGATTAGAATTTATTGAAGCTGCTCAAAATGAAGCAAAGCAGTTTGAATTTATGATTCTTTCTGGTTACCAGAAATTTGATTTTTTAAAAGGTGGACTACAACTGGGCGCAATCAATTATTTGATGAAACCTGTAGATAAACTGGAACTGTTAAAAAGCGTGAGAAAAGCTAAAAAACGTTTGGATAATCGTAATCAGCAAGAAACAAGAAACGGCTTATATAGTGAAATTTTATTGTCACAATGGGTCAACGGTGAAATTGATAAAGATAACTTTGAAGAACTGAATCAACTAGTTGATACGGCAGAAAAATCAGATTGGACAGTATTGTTAGTAGAAGTCACACGTGAAAAAAAAGCTCAAGTTGTTAAGTGGCTGGAAGAACAACAACAATCTTTATTCTTTTCACGTAATTTAGGGGATAAGAGTGTGCTCGTACATATCTTTAAAGGCGGTAAATATCAATTGAATCAACTCTTAACAGCAAATCCGTTGCAAACAGATGAAGATGATAGTTGGCTGATTAGTGTGGGCGAAACGGTTAGTGACTGGGAGGATGTTCCAGATAGTTATGAGAAAGCGAATCAAACATTGCAGCGCTACAAGTTTTATGAAGCTACTGGGAAAAATCTGCTATATTCTGTCTTTTCAGATGACTTCGATTTGTCAGCAGATATCATCAATTTTAACAAAACATTGATGGTGGGTGATTTTACTACGATTGAGACTACGATCGCTGAGATTTTTACTAAAACACAAAAAATAGGTGCACGTCCTGAAGATGTTCGCCATATTACGTTTATGCTTTTTATGGATATTTACCGTCGCTTTAATCACTTGGATGAAGGGGAATATCAACAAGTTTTAGATGATATCAATCATTCTTCGAATGCTGATAAATTACGAGAGATTTTATCCACGACGGTTAAGCAAATTACTCGAGAAAAAATCGCTTATGATTATTCAGAAAATGTTCAAAAAGTGATTGATAAGATACGTACGGACTATACAAGTGAACTGACATTGAAATGTGTAGCACAATCACTGCATCTCAATGTGATGTACTTGGGACAGTTGTTTAAAAAAGAAACCAAGAAGAGTTTTTCACAATATTTAAATCAATATCGCATGAAAAAAGCACAAAATTTATTGCTTTATACAGATGATAATGTTAATGAAATTGCTGATAAAATCGGTTTTAATAATAGCACTTATTTCTCTCAAATCTTTAAAAAAATGAACGATTTAACACCAAAAGAATTTCGGGAAAAATACAAACATCATTATGATTCAGTAGGAGAAGAATAATGATGATAGACAGATGAAAAAAAGAGACCAGAAGTACGTTTCTAGGTCTCTTTACGCTGTTAAATACTAAACGGAAGCTGTTCTTCTTTGCGTTTTCTAGGTCTAGGCACGGTTCCTAAAGTAAAGTCGATTGTACCGCCGTTCATTAATGAGTCATGCTCAAAAACTAAGCTTTCGTGTAAAGCATCGTTATAACGAATATGATCAATAAATTGTTGTTGGTCCTGATTCGGACTAGTTGAAATCGTCAACGTTTCTCCGTTAGATAAATGAAGAACGGTTTTATCAAACAAAGGTATTCCAATCACGTATTCACCTGAACCAGGACAGACAGGGTAAAATCCTAACGAGTTAAAAATATACCAGCTAGCCATACTACCATTATCTTCATCACCAGGGAACCCAGTGGGACTATCATTAAATTCTTGAATCATTAATTGTTTTAACAAAGGCTGTGCGAATTCAGGTTTTCCAAGATAACTGAACAGGTATGGCAGATGGAAACTTGGTTGATTAGAAATTGCCAGTTGTCCAAATTCAGTCGCAGCCATTTCGCTCATTTCGTGGATTTCAAATCCGTATCCGTCGACGTTAAAACTAGGTGGTTGGTTACATAAATCAATCAATTTTTCTAAGAATTTATCTGGTCCTCCATAAGCTGTAATTAAGCCTTTAAAGTCGTGATAAACAGCAAAACTACTCTGCCAAGCACTTCCCTCAGCGTAATCACCACCCCATCGATGCGAGTCAAAAGCATCTTTAAAGGCGCCATCTGTTTGCTTTGCGCGCATAAAGCCACTATCGGGATCAAAAATAGTTAAATAATTCTTTGCTTGTTTTTCATAGTGTTCAGCAGTTGTCTTTTTTTCTAAAACTTTTGCCACTTGGCTGATGCAAAAGTCACTGTAACAATAGTCCAATGTATGATTGACGGACTCATGATAAGTAGTAGGAACATAGCCGTAAGTTAAGTAGTCATTTGTTCCTTGTCTACCGTAATTAGGATTTTCACTTTGGATCGTTGCACCTTTGATCATGGCATCTAAAAATTCAGGTATCAAATCAGGTCGAATATTTTTCACAGCAGCATCAGCGATCACTGCATCGATCAATGTTCCAGGCATCAACCCTCGTTCATCTGGCGAGAGCCATTTAGGTAAGTAGCCACTTTCTCGATAACTATTCAAAAAACCTTCCAGCATTTCAGCGTATTTTTCTTGAGCAATCAAGGAATACAATGGATAAACTGTTTTATAAGTATCCCAAAATCCGTTATTTGTATAAAGAAATCCAGGTTTTACTTCCTTTGCTAACGTATCATAATGAATAATTTGATTATCAGAATTTTTCTCATAAAATGTTTGTGGAAATAAAAAGGCGCGATAGAAATTATGGTAAAACGTTGAGCGACGTTGCTGGTTTTTATCTTGAATCTCGATTTTATTTAAATAATATGCCCATTGTTCTTGTGAGTGTGTAAGGTAATCTTCTGGTTGCCAGTCAAGTTCTCGTGATAAATTCAACTTGGCTTGTTCTAAACTGACAAAAGAAGTGCCGAACTGGATTATTTGTTCCTTGATATCTCCAAATGAAAAGGCGAGGCAATCCTCTGTTCCTGCTTGTTCTGAAGATGTTTCAGTCGTTAGCGGTTGTTTGAAATACATAGTGAAATAAAACGAAAACTCTTTGTCCTCACACCCTGCATAGTTGATGATAGAGCCAGAAACGGTATGGGCATCTTCAATCGTCAGTTGGTATTTTCCTGGTAATGAGAGTAAAAGCTTAGCATCTTTGTGTGTGTATCTTGTCGTCAATACACCACCGTACATACTAGGGATCATCCGAGTGGTTAGCTGATAGCGTTGTGCAGTGATTTCTAAATAACTAGGGTTAAAAACGCTTTCATCTGGTCGGTAAGAAGACTGCGCGTGAAAAACGTTTGTCTCATTTAGATTGCCATTAAAAGGCAGCATAACGAGATAACTAAAATCGCCCATCCATGGACTAGGCTGATGAGTTAAACGGAAGCCCTGAAAGATTCGATCACGAGGATTGAACCACCAACTGCCGTTGTCCCCGTTGGTTTGTGGGGCGAAATAATTCATGCCGAATGGCACACCAGTATATGGTAAACAGTTGCCATTTGAAAAAGAGTGTTGGTTATCAGTTCCGTGTCTAGTATCGATCAATGTTGAGTTCATGCATTAATTCTCCTTTGTTGAGTGTCGAATAATTTGTTTGACTGGTATTTGTTGGTCTGTTGGAATCACTTGCTTTTCAATCCATTCAATTAGCATTGTACCGGCAAGTTTTCCCATCCCTTTAAAATCTTGAGCAATCGTCGTTAGTGCTGGGTCGATCAAGGATGCAGCTTGGATGTTATCAAAGCCGATAACGGAAAGTTGAGTTGGTATATCAATGTTTGCTCGTTTGGCCTGATTCATTAGGGAAATAGCAACGAGGTCATTTTCACAGACAACACCTGTAATATCATTTTCTTTGAGATAAGTCATGACATCGGCATTTAAAAAAGCATTCCTGTCTGTTAATGCTGTATGAAAAGATAAGTGCTGCTCTTTTGTTGCATGGATATAGCCTAAATAACGTTGACGTACTGATTGGGGTAAGGTTGATTCACCAAAAATATAAGCGATTCGCTGGTGACCTTGGGCAGCTAAATAATTAGTTGCCATGGCGCCACCTGAAAAGTTATCGGATTGAACCGTTGGATAAGGTAGATCATGGATTTTTTTATCTAAAATAATTACTGGAAATTGCTGAATAGACAGCTCAAATAGAGTATCTAAAAAGTCTTCGGTATTATGCGCATAGTAAATCATACCGTCGAAATCTTCAATGATATCGGTGGCCTGTTTGTTGATCAAAAATTCTGCCGAGGACATAATAACTTCATAATGACGTTGACTTGTTACTGGGGCTAGGCCCTCGTTAAAATTTCCAAGTGAAAGATCGTTTGCAAATGGAATCAAGAACAAAATACGGGAAACTTTTTTATTTTTGGCCGTCTGTTTTTGGACATAACTTCCTTTTCCTTGGATACGGTAAATCAACCCTTGACTCTCTAACTCTGTTAAGGCTCGTTTAGAGGTGATGCGGCTAACATTGTATGTTTGAGAGAGTTCTTTTTCAGTAGGAAGTTGAGCATTTATTGGTAACTGACCAGATTCGATTGCGTCTAATAAGTCCTCAATGATTTTTTTATATAGTGGTTTGGACATTGTCATTCTCCTAATCATAAAATGATATATCATTATTAGTAGTTTACCATAGAAAGAAAAAGAGTTCAATTTAAAAAAAATAATAAAAACAGTAGACAAAACGCTTTCATTAGCATATACTTTCGTTGTGAAATGATATATCAACTATTTAGGAGGAAATCATGACTTATACTAAAATACCGAATTCTGTACAGCAGTTTATGGATAAAATCACACACTTATGCGGAGAAGATCACGCTGGATGGGCTGAAAATTTCAATGCTGCCTTTGCGAATACATTGACTACGACTGTAAAAAAACAAGAGGATGGTACGACGTTTTTACTAACAGGTGATATTCCTGCTATGTGGTTGAGAGATTCGACTGCACAAGTTCGACCTTACTTAGTGATTGCAAAAGAAGATGAAGAACTTAGAGAGATGATCTGCGGCTTAGTGCAACGGCAATTTTTCTATATCACGATCGATCCTTACGCAAATGCGTTTAATGAAACACCAAATAGTGCGGGACATCAAACAGATCATACGAAAATGGACCCGTGGATCTGGGAGCGGAAATATGAAATCGATTCACTTTGCTATCCTGTTCAACTCGCGTATTTATTATATAAAAATACAGGGTACACGAAACAATTCGATACCAATTTTATTGAAGGGGTTAAAAAGATCTTGACAGTTTTTACCACGGAGCAAGAACATCAGTCTTCGCTGTATACGTTTGAACGCGATACCACTCGATTAGAAGATACTCTTCCAAATGAAGGGAGAGGGAGTGTGGTTGGTAAAACTGGGATGACTTGGTCTGGTTTCCGTCCTAGTGATGATGCTTGTTGTTACGGTTATTTAGTGCCGTCGAATATGTTTGCAGTGGTTATTTTAGGGTATATTGAAGAACTATTTACAGAAATTTTGTCTGATCCAGAAGTGGTTAAACAAGCGGTTTCCCTGAAAAATCAAATCAATGATGGCATCCAAAAGTATGGAAAAACGGATAATCAACAAGGCGTAACGGTTTATGCCTATGAAGTAGATGGGTTAGGGAACAGTAGTATCATGGACGACAGCAATATTCCTAATTTACTTTCTGCACCTTATTTAGGATATACGACGATCGATGACGCCGTATATCAGGCGACACGCAAAACGGTTTTAAGTAAAGAGAATCCTTATTTTTACGAAGGTAAATATGCGAAAGGAATTGGTAGCTCCCACACCCCTGAAAATTATATTTGGCCGATTGCACTTGCAATGGAAGGGATGACGACACAAGACAAGGCGGAGAAAGCCCGCATTTTGGATTCCTTAGTGGCAAATGATGGTGGGACACACTTAATGCACGAAGGCTTTGATGTAGACGATCCTTCAAACTATACACGTGAGTGGTTTTCTTGGGCAAACATGATGTTCTGTGAGCTAGTAATGGATTACTTTGATATTCGAGTAGCACGATAAAAAATGAAATGGAGTATAAAATCATGAAGAAAAAAGTTTATATCATTTCCCATTCTCACTGGGATCGTGAATGGTACATGCCTTATGAACAACACCATATGCGTTTAGTTGAACTGATGGATGATGTACTGGAATTAGCTGAAAATGATCCAGATTTTGATAGCTTTCATTTGGATGGACAAACGATTATTTTAGATGATTATCTACAAGTTAGACCGGAGCAAAAATCGGCCGTTCAAAAAGCAATCACGGCTGGAAAGTTGAGAATCGGTCCATTTTATATCCTTCAAGATGATTTTTTGATTAGTTCCGAATCCAATGTTCGCAACATGCTGATTGGAAAAAAAGAGACGGATAAGTGGGGATCAGCAGTTCAATTGGGGTATTTTCCTGATACATTTGGCAACATGGGACAAACACCGCAAATGATGCAACAAGCTGGTTTGGATGCAGCGGCATTTGGTCGTGGCGTAAAACCAGTCGGCTTTAATAATGAAGTGTTGGATGATGAAAATTATACATCTCAATACTCTGAAATGTGGTGGCAAGGTCCAGACGGAAGTACCGTTTTAGGCTTATTATTTGCTAATTGGTATAGTAATGGTAATGAAATACCAGCTGAAAAAGAAGCGGCTATAGCTTTTTGGACACAAAAATTAGCAGAAGCTGAAAAATTTGCTTCTACAAATCATTTGCTGATGATGAACGGCGTAGATCACCAACCTGTTCAAAAAAACATTACAAAAGCAATCGCGCTAGCGAATGAGTTGTTTCCTGAGTATGAATTTATCCACTCAAATTTTGATGAGTATTTGAAACAAATGCAACAGGACTTGCCAGAAAAAGTTGGCATGGTTCATGGAGAGCTGACAAGTCAAGAAACTGATGGCTGGTTTACTTTAGCGAATACAGCGTCAGCAAGAGTTTATTTAAAACAATGGAATACTAAAGTGGAACGGCAATTAGAAAATATAACGGAACCACTAGTTGCGATGGCGTATGATTTAACGCAAAAGTATCCACATGATCAACTAGATTATGCTTGGAAACTATTACTACAAAATCATCCTCATGATAGCATTTGTGGTTGTTCCGTGGATGAAGTTCATCGAGAAATGATGCCGAGATTTGAAAAAGCAAATGAAGTCGGGAAGTTTTTAGCAGAAGAAGCCTTGACGCATTTAGTTGAAGCAATCGATACAGAAATATTTCCTGAAACAAGTCATCCATTTGTCGTGTTTAATACATCTGGCTATGAAAAGTCAGAAATTGTAAAAGTCAAAGTAGAAATCGAGCGGAAACCATTTAAAGAAGGAACCCCTCACGAACTGTGGGAAGCGCTGGCTGAAAGTGAGACACCAATATTTGAAGTGATCGATACACATGGGCAGGTCATTCCCGCGAGTATATCAACACCAGAAGTTCATTTCGGTTATGATTTACCAAAAGACCGTTTTAGAATTCCTTATATGGCTAAATATATTGATATTGAAATGCGGATCGCAAATATGCCAGCCTTTTCATGGAATACTTTTGCATTACAAGAAACGCGATCCAAAGCGAAAGAGAACGTATCAATGATCAAGGATTTGAAGAAATATCGATTAGAAAATAGTTGTTTGAATGTAACGATCAATGAAGATGGAACTTTAGCCGTGTTAGACAAAGCAACAGGTAGAATCTATAACAAGCTGCTAACGATTGAAAATACAGGTGATATTGGCAATGAATATATTTTTAAACAACCAGAAGGAGCACGCCCTATTCTATCTAGCGGATGCCCAGCGGAAATATCCGTTATAAAAGATGAAGCGTTCATGGCACAAATCAAAATCATTCAACGCATGATGATTCCAAAATCAGCAGATGATTTATTAGAAAAAGAGCAAAAAGCAGTAGTGGATTTCCGTTATCGTAACGCTGGACGTTCAGAAAAATTACAAGAACTAACAATTGAAACCATAGTGACAATGGAAAAAGATTCTACTCATTTACGTTTTGAAACAACGCTAGACAATCAAATGAAGGATCACCGGTTGCGTATGCTATTTCCAACTGGAATTCAAGCTGAAACGCACGAAGCTGATAGTATTTATGAAGTAGTTACAAGGCCGAATCAAGTTAGTAAAAGCTGGGAGAATCCAACAAACCCTCAACATCAACATGCCTTTGTCAATATACATGATGATGCGTCAGGAATCACTGTTTCCAATTTTGGATTGAATGAATACGAAATTCTACCTGAAACAAATACAATTGCGTTAACGCTCTTACGAGCTGTAGGAGAAATGGGGGATTGGGGCTATTTCCCAACACCAGAAGCACAATGTTTAGGGACACATACGTTCAACTATGGTGTTGATTTCCATGGTGAAAAAGCGCAACGCTATGTTACGTATCAACGAGCATATGCAGCACAAATCCCGTTTAGCGTGAAAGCAACAAGTAGACATTCAGGATCGTTGAAAGCCAAAGATGCATACCTAATGATTGCAGGAGAAACATTTGCTGTAACGGCGTTAAAAAACAGTGAAGACAATCGAACTCTGGTTGTTAGAGGGTTTAACATGAGCGGAAAATCAGCTGAAGTGAAAATTGAGAAACTGGATAGTAATGAACCTGACTTATTGAATTTGCTGGAAGAAAAACAGAAAGAGCAGATACCGAAAAAAATGAAGGCTTATGAAATTCACACGATAGGATTTGAACGATAAGAAGGAGATGTGATTGAAATGGCTTATTATGGATCGATCGAAGCGGGTGGCACAAAATTCGTTTGTGCTGTTGCAGATGAAGAACTGAAAATCATTGAACGAATCAGTTTGCCGACGACATTACCAGAAGCGACATTAGCACAAGTTTTTACTTTTTTTGATGCGTATGAATTAAAGGCTTTGGGTGTAGGATCATTTGGACCAATCGATGTGAATCGCAAATCAAGTACGTATGGTTATATTACGTCCACACCAAAACCAGGTTGGAAAAACGTAAACCTTCTGGGCGCATTAAAAGAACGTTATGATATCCCGATTGCTTGGACCACGGATGTCAATGCGGCAGCATATGGTGAGATGCATCTAGGTGCTGGGAAAGATACGCAAAGTTGTATCTATTTAACTGTTGGTACGGGTGTAGGTGGTGGTGCCGTGGTAAATGGGACTGTTCTACAAGGGTTTAGTCATCCTGAAATGGGGCATATTTCTGTTCAACGTCACCCAGAAGATACTTTGGAAAGCACTTGCCCGTATCATGATCATTGTTTAGAAGGGCTTGCGGCAGGCCCCGCTTTAGAAAAAAGAACGGGTCTTAAGGGGCAGTTGCTGGAGCCGGATCACGATGTTTGGGCGGTGGAAGCTTTTTATTTAGCACAAGCCTTGATGAACTATACGTTAGTTCTTTCTCCTGGAAAAATTATTTTAGGCGGAGGCGTAATGAAACAGACCCACCTTTTACCGAAAATTCGCGAATCTTTAGAACAGCAATTAGGCAACTACGTGGCATTGCCTGCGTTGGAGGAGTACATTGTCGGTTGTGATTTAGGCGATAATAGCGGAACGTTTGGGTGTCTGTTATTGGCACAGGAACAATATGCGTGATTGGGCAGCACGTAACACTGTGTCTTTAACGGACATAAACGATCTCTACATTTTTCTAGATGAAGCTTTTCTTGGTGAAAAAAAAAGAATAGCGCATATTTACATGAAGTTGTTCGGTAAACAGATTTGTTTTGTTGAGAAAACTGAGTTCGCAGATATTCGTTTGAAATTTTTATCAGAGCTAGATGATACATTTGTGATTGAATCCGCTGAAAAAATTGTGATTTCAGCGGATAATCCATTGATTGCTTTTCGTGGGATGATGTATGTTGTGCAGCAAGTAAAAATAGGAAGGAAAATCCAATCCGGTAAATTCTGTGAGCGTTTGACCGATCGGATCATCATGTTGGATATCGGCAGGAAATACTTTTCCCTTCCAACGCTATGCCAGATTTTGGAGCAAATGGCTTTATATGGTTTTAACTTTTTACAGTTACATTTTTCGGAAAATGAAGGATTTCGGATTGAATCAGAAAAATATCCTCAACTTGTTTCGGAAAATTTTCTGACAAAAAATGAAATAAAAGAGTTGATTGCCTATGCTACATTTTTATCGATTGAGATTATTCCAGATATTGATACACCTGGACATATGGATCAGCTATTAAAAGAGTATCCAGAGTGGCAGTTGACAATAGAAAAGTCTCAGATGGAAATAGCCAAAGTTCCTTCTGCATTAGATATCACAAATGAAGAAGCTGTAGCATTTGTGCTTTCATTATACGACGAATATTTGACACTTTTTGAGGATAGTCGTTACTTTCATATCGGTGCAGATGAATTTATTGATTTCAATCAAATTAAACAGTACCCAAGCTTAGCGGATGAAGGAATTAAAAAAGTTGAATCTTATGTCAACACAATTGCCAATTTTGTTAAAGCACGTGGTTTTACACCCAGAGTTTGGAATGACGCTTTTTTCAGAAAGGGTAAAACCTCCACTTTAACGAAGGAAGTCGAGATTACGTATTGGACGAAGTGGCAAAAAGAAATGGCACCGCTGCAAATATTTTTGGATGAAGGTTATTCAGTAATTAATTTCAACGATAATTATCTATATTATGTGTTGGGGGAAAATGCTGGCTATACGTATCCAACTGCAGCAAAAATAAAGCAACAATGGCACCCAAACCTTTTTTCTTCAGGTCAGCAAGTTCCACTAGAAAACCAAACACAAATGAAAGGTGCCGCTTTAGCGGTCTGGTGTGATAAGCCTGCGGCGAAAACTGAAAAAGACATTGTAGTAGAGCTTACCAAATTAATGGAAGGATTTTCTTCTCATTTTCATGAAATTAAATAAATAGAGTGAGGCTGAATAGCTACTTGTACTTCAACTGTTGTTGGTAATGTGCAAAGAAAATCTATACTTTTTGATATAAATGCTATAGTTTGTCTATTTATAAAACAGAAAGAAAGCGTTAACATTTTGTAGGAGAATAAAAAATGCTGAAATTTTTGAGCAAATGACTAAGGAGGTTCATTCATTGAAAAGAAAAACGTGGAAAAGTGTGATTGGCTTATCGAGTACTGTGCTTGCTCTTACGTTTGGAGCAAATGTGCTTTTTATGCCAAAGGGGTATGCAGAGTCAGTCGAGCTGAAGACGAGCCGGGAAGCGAACATACCGTTGTTTGATCAGGTACCAGAATCTACAGCTTTATTCCCAGAAACATTGTTAAAATGGAGTCCCAAAAGCGATCCGGATGCGCCATTCAATGTATCTACTGTTCCTTTAGCTGCTCGGGTGCAAGGGAAAAAAATGAATGCTAATCAAAGTACGGAGGCCAAAGTACTATCGATTGCAATTGTGAACCGACATACGAAAGGAACGCCGTCTCAAGGAGGAACAGACAAAGCTGTTTATAATTTTACTAATTGGCAATATGTAGACACATTGGTGGCTTGGGCAGGGTCTTCTGGGGAAGGAATTATTGTTCCGCCGAGTGGTGATGTTACCGATTCAGCCCATCGTAATGGTGTGCCAGTAGTTGGGACGGTTTTCTTTCCGCCTGAAGCTTATGGTGGTAAAGCGGAATGGGTAACGCAATTTGTACAAAAGGATCAAAAGGGTGCATTTCCAATGGCCGATAAATTGTTGGAAATGTCGGCGGCTTATGGTTTTGATGGCTGGTTTATTAATCAAGAAACCAATGTTGATTCGCAAACTGCTACTGCAATGAAAGAATTCATGAGCTACTTACAAACGCGTAAACCTAAAAATCAACAAATTATTTGGTATGATTCTATGCTTCCGAATGGACAGGTCAACTGGCAAGGTGCATTGAATGACAAAAATCAAGGATACTTCCAAGAAGGAAAAAAACGAGTTTCTGATAAGATGTTTATTGATTTTCGTTGGCAGGAACTCACTTCATCTAGAGAAAAAGCGGTTCAATTGAAGCGTGATCCTTATGATCTGTTTGCTGGAATTGATGTGCAAGCAAATGGTGTAAATAGTCGACGGAAACCAAGCAGTATTTTAGGGGAGAACGGACAGCCATTAGTTTCTTTAGGTCTTTATTGTCCAGATTGGACATTACGCGATGGTGGTCAATATGATATTGAACGATACTGGGAGAATGAAAAACTACTTTGGATAAATCCTCAAGGCGATCCTCGTGCTGTGGAAAGTCCTAAAAATGAGTGGCAAGGGGTTTCCCGCTATTACGTAGAAAAAACACCTGTAACAAGCCTACCCTTTGTAACGAATTTTAATGTGGGCAATGGGGATGCTGTTTATCAAAGCGGAGCTAAAGTGAAAGAAGGAACTTTTAATAATCGTAGTATTCAAGATGTTTTGCCGACATACCGTTGGGTCATCGATAATGAAGAGGGCAACAAACTTGAAGCCGCAATTAGTCATGAGGATGCTTTTAACGGCGGTTCATCAATCAAGTTATCTGGAGAAATGACAGCGGAACAACAAACCTTTGTTAAATTATATGCGTCCCAATTGAAAGCTAGCGCATCCGATACAGCAACAGTGGTGACCAAAGGCGCCGATGAAGCTTCGTTGGTCTTAGAATTAAAAGGGAAAGAACAACCTCTAATCATTCAAGGTCAGCAACAAGCTTTAGTGAACGGTTGGGTACAAACAACTTACTCGCTAAAACCTGCAGCCTGTCAAACCGTGACATCCGTAGGGCTGAATGTGAAAAAAAATGAAAGTGGGTCTGCTACGATCTATTTAGGACAATTAAAGCTTGGCAAGGAAAAGGCAACACCAGTAAGTGCTATTAATAATCTTGTTTTTTCTGGAAAAACAGTGGTAGATGATTTAACTGAAAGCATTCGAATGACTTGGGATACGAAAGGGAAAAATACAGCTTCTTATCGTATTTATCGGGAAATCAACGGTCAATTACAGTTTGAAGGAGAAACAGCCAACCATTCTTATACTGTATTAAATCAAGAGAGAATGGGAGGGGATGCCATCTATCGGGTAATTCCAGTCGATTATTATGGTCGAGAAGAGCAACATAAAGGAGTTTCAGCAGTCTATACATTTGAAGCATTGAAAAGACCAGAAATAGCAGTTAATGCCAGCAGTACGTTGATTCCAGTAGGGGAAACAATCAACTTGTCAGCGACTGTTTCTAAATCAACAGAAACCGTCAATTGGGAAGTGATTGGAGCAACGCCGCAAACGGCATCAGGTAAAGAAGTCACATTTTCTTTTAGTGAACCAGGTGTTTATACCGTAAAAGCAACTGCTGCAAATGCTTCTGGGGAAACTGTGGTGATCAAGGAAAACTATCTCCATGTCTATGAACCAAATGTTGGCATCAAAATAGAAAATCTCTCTACATTACCAACAACAACTGCTACTCAAGGTTCTGGTTATACAAATGATCAAGAAAGTTATCGCTTTGCTTTAGATGGAGACATCAAAACGAAGTGGTGTGATAATGCCAACGATAAACCATGGATGATCGCTGATTTAGGTGCAGTAAAAACCATCTCTGGTTTTGAGCTATTTCATGCAGGAGCAGGCGGTGAAAGTCCAGAATGGAATACCAGAGATTATGATATTTCTGTGAGTAGTGACGGAAAAAATTGGCTAACAGTTGTTCAACATCGAGGGAATACATCCAATAGTAGTAAAGATGCAATCGGTTTGGTTGAAGCTAGATATGCCAAACTATCGCTAGAAAAAGCAGAACAAAATGGAAAAACAGCTAGAATATACGATTGGCAAATTATTGGAGTGAATCAAACGGGAATTGTCAAACCTTAGTAGATTTAAGGTTTAACAAAAAGGTAGAATGATCGAGTTACGCGTCATTCTACCTTTTTTAGTTGACTCAATAGCTATTCGTCAATTGATCATGAAGTATCTGTTTTTCACTATCAGAGATAAAAGCACCATTGATTGCATTGTGATTCAATTGTTCCATATCGGCATAGGTAATACCGTACCATTCGTGGAGTTTCATAAATTCATCCGTTAAGGTTGTATCAGACACTGTTCGGTTATCTGTGTTGATGCAAATGTTAATACCGTTATCTAGAAATGTTTGAAAAGGGTAATCCTCTAAATGAGTAACAGTTTTTGTTTGGAAATTGCTCGTAGGGCACATTTCGATCAAAGTCCCTTTTTCATGCAACAGCGAAAAATATTCGGGTGTGTCTTTTAAAGCGATCCCGTGCCCAATCCGTTTAGCGCCTAAATGGATTGCATCGGCAACATTTTTGCCGCAACCACATTCCCCAGCGTGAAGCGTTAACGGGATATTTAAGTGATCCACTAAAGTTAACGTCTCTTCAAAAGTGTAAGGAGGGAAATCAATTTCATTGCCAGCCAAATCGAATCCGACTATCCCGTTTGTTTTGAATTCTTCAGCCAAGTGAACGATCTTTTCGATATCTTTTAATTCTTCATGGCGCATACCGCACAATAAGGCGTTGCTTTTTACACCAAATGCTTGTTGGCCATATTCTAGCCCAGATAAAACAGCAGAAATGACTTGAGGCAAAGAGAGTCCTTTTTCGGTGTGAAGAGAAGGTGCGAATCGGACTTCGATATACTGGATATTTTCTTCTGCCGCTTGACTGATGATATCGATAGCAGCTGTTTTTAGTGCTTCTTCGGTTTGCAGACAAGTTAAAACTAAATCAAAGCGTTCTAAATAGTCATTTAAACTTTGGCAATCCTTGGGTGCGATTAATAACTCTTTTAACGCTGCATCATCTACAGGTAGTAAAATCTCTTGCTGTTCAGCTATCTTTCGTAACGTTTCAGGTCGGATAGAGCCATCTAAATGGCAGTGCAGTTCAATTTTAGGGAGAGTTTTAACAAGTTCCCGTTTCACATTATCATCCTTTCTAGTTTGACGAGGTTCAGTAAGTATTTTGAAGACTTTAACATGTGCGTTAGGCTCTGTCAATAAAAGAGTAACTATCTATCAAATAAGGTGGTTTTTTTCAATGTTTTAAAGTAAAATGATCCAGTAGTAAATTGTCTTTTTGATAAATTATTGGAGGGAATGCTGTGTTAGGAGTAGGGTTATTGTTCGTCGCAATCACGTTGATCAGTAATGGGTATTGCGGATTGGCTGGGGTAGACAAAAAATCGACAGGCTTGATCAATTTGATGACAGGGAGTTTATCATTTATCATTAATACGATTTATTTGTTCAGAGGTGCTTATTATGATGCTGGAACAGGCTATTTATTTGCCTTTACTTATTTGATGGTCGGTTTGATCTATGTCTTTGATTTGGATATGCGTATCTATGGAATATTTGCCTTGTTTGTTGCAGTAAATACAATTCCGGCAGCTTATATTTCCTATGCTGTAGATGGTGATTGGCGTTTTGCCTTGATTTGGTTATCCTGGGGGATTTTATGGCTGACAGGATTTATTGAGTATGTGTTGAAAAAGAAAATAGGCAAACCAGTGTTGTATTTTGCGATTTTTGAAGGAGTTGTCACTTGTTGGATTCCGGGGTTTTTAATGTTGACAAATAACTGGTAAAAATAGTTTAACTCGCTTGCTGACAAAGGTTGAGTGGATGTCGAGAATGGGTGGGTGATCAGGCTGTTTTGTCGCGAAGTAGTGGGGATTTTTTGGTTAAGCTATTCTATTCTATAAATTTCTGCTAAACTAGAGTCATTCAAAATCTATTTTGAAAACGTTGACATTTTTTGGTAGGTCTTGTCAATAAAGGGAGAATGAAGGATGAAATTGACGATTAAAGAAATTGCAGATATGGCAGGAGTTTCAGTAACAACAGTGTCGCAGATCATCAATGATAAAGGTAGTCGTTTTAGTGAGGAAACAAGAAATAAGGTTTTAGCCGTGGTAGAAGAATATGATTATAAACCGGATTATTTTGCATCCAACATTATCACTCGACACTCGAAAACAATTGGCATGGTCGTGCCTGATGTGACCGATTTTTTCTTTGCCAAAGTGATTGAAGGAGTGGAAACGTATTTGAATTCCTTGGGGTATATGATTTTGCTATGTAATTCTAAGCATGATGAAGACAAGGCGACGCAATACGTCACAGAGCTAGTTCATCGTTCCGTTGATGGGATTATATTTGCAACACCGAATATTTTACCCGAGGATCACATTCTGCGGAATAAGAAAAAACGTAAAGTTCCAGTGATTTTGGTCGATCGTGGGATCAACCCTCGGGAAAATGGTCGTTTGATTGTCAAAGAATATGAGGGCGCTTACCAAGCTGTTTGTTCGCTGATTGAACAAGGGCATAGGCACATTGCTATGCTGAAAGAAAATGATGGTTATTATCAGTTGACAGAGCGAGTGACTGCGTATCAGCATGCACTAAAGGATCATGGTATCCCAGTCAGAGAAGAATATATGAGTAATGGCGATCTGAATTTAGGCGGTGGGTATACAGCGGCTAAAAATGTGCTGAAAAATCCAGAACTTACTGCTATTTTTTGTGGAAATGATGAAATGGCAATGGGGGCTTATCAAGCAATAGAAGAGTGCGGTAAGAAAATCCCAGAAGATATTTCAGTTATCGGTTTTGATGGGTTAGAAATATCGGAATATTTAGTTCCAGGCTTAACGACCGTTTATCAACCAAGCTTTGATATTGGCTTTTATGCAGCACAATTTTTGGTAGAGTCAATCAACGATCCAGAGAAAAAAGTACCGAATAAAATTTTTGATACAACATTTATTTTAAGAAATAGTACGAAATCGATTGACAATCGGAGTAATTTGATTTAATGTTCGTGTTATAAGCGTTTTCAAAATATGAAAGCGTTAGTAAACTGTTTTACTAAAAGGTTTTAACCTGAATGATTTTAGTGTATAATACATCCTTGGGGATTGATTCGGAGGAAGAAAAGCATGAGAATGGTCGATTTGATTGAGAAAAAACGAGATGGACAGGTATTAACAGACGAAGAAATTCAATTTATTATTTCTGGTTACACGAAAGGCGATATTCCGGATTATCAAATGAGTGCGTTCTTGATGACTGTTTTTTACAAAGATATGACGGATGAAGAAATTACAACGTTGACGTTGGCGATGGCCAATTCTGGTGAGATGATCGATCTTTCGTCGATTCAAGGAATCAAAGTAGACAAGCATTCTACTGGCGGAGTTGGCGATACAACGACATTGATTTTAGCACCTCTTGTTGCAAGTGTTGGTGCTAGCGTGGCTAAGATGTCTGGTAGAGGGCTTGGCTATACAGGCGGTACACTTGATAAGTTAGAAGCGATACCAGGATTTCATGTTGAAATTCCAGATGAAGAGTTTATTCGTTTAGTAAATGAAAGTCATGTAGCAGTCATTGGTCAATCTGGTGATTTAGCTCCGGCCGATAAAAAACTATATGCATTGCGTGATGTTACGGCCACAGTCAATTCAATTCCGTTGATCGCAAGTTCGATTATGAGTAAGAAAATTGCAGCAGGCGCTGATGCAATCGTATTAGATGTAACAACAGGTGAAGGTGCTTTCATGAAAAATATTGATGAAGCACGTCGCTTAGCTGAAACGATGGTGCGGATCGGACGTTTAGCCAATCGTCAAACAATGGCAGTGATTTCAGATATGTCCCAACCATTAGGGGAAGCAATTGGAAACAGTTTAGAAGTTGTTGAAGCGATTGAAACTCTTCAAGGTAAAGGGCCGGAAGACTTAATGGAGATGTGCTATATCTTAGGGAGCCAGATGGTTGTTTTAGCTAAAAAAGCCGAGACATTAGATGAAGCTCGAGCAATGTTAAAAGAAGCGCTAGAATCCGGCAAAGCGTTGGAAAAATTCAGAGAAATGATTCGTAATCAAGGTGGTGACGACAGTATCATCGACACACCAGAGCGTTTACTGACTGCGAACTATCAGATAGAGCTACCTGCAAAAACATCTGGAGTTGTTCAAAAGCTTGTAGCAAATGAAATTGGAATTGCAGCGATGCTTTTAGGAGCAGGACGAGCAACGAAAGAAGATTCAATCGATCATGCAGTAGGCATTAAGTTGCATAAAAAGGTTGGTATGCCAGTAGAAGCGGGAGAATCATTGCTAACTATTTATGCCAATTCAGAATCAATTGAGAATGTAAAAGAACTTTTATATAAAAATATCGAAATCGGCAGTTCTGGGACTGAACCTGAGCTGATTCATGATATAATAACAGCATAAAGGACGTGTAAAAAATAATGGAATTAAATCAAATGATTGACCACACTATTTTAAAAGCAGACGCGAAAGAAGAGGATGTTTTACGGATTATTGAAGAAGCTAAAAAATATGAATTCTTTTCAGTTTGTATCAATCCTTGCTGGGTTGCTCTAGCAAAAGAACATTTGGCGGAAACATCAGTTGATGTTTGTACAGTAATTGGATTTCCTTTAGGAGCCAACACGTCGGAAGTAAAAGCATACGAAGCGACAGATGCAATCAATAATGGTGCAACAGAAGTTGACATGGTCATCAATGTAGGTGCGTTGAAATCTAAGCAATACAAAAAAGTATTGAAAGATATTCAAGCAGTTGTTGAAGCAGCTAAAGGGAAAGCTTTAGTCAAAGTGATTATTGAGACAGCGCTGTTAACAGACGATGAAAAAATCAAAGTGTGTGAACTAGCGAAAGAAGCAGGTGCAGATTTTGTGAAAACATCAACTGGCTTTTCAACTGGTGGAGCCACTGTTGCAGATGTTAAATTAATGCGTGAAACTGTGGGACCAGATATGGGCGTTAAAGCATCAGGTGGTATTCATAATGAGGCTGAAGCTAAAGCGATGATCGATGCAGGAGCAACACGTATCGGAACAAGTGCTGGGGTTGCGATCATGGAAGGATCGACAGGAGTAGGCTATTAATCTAAAGAAGAAAGTGGCGGACAAATGACAGCAAAACAAGAATGGTTAGCTATCGCAGATAATGCATTAACAAAAGCTTATGTGCCGTACTCTCACTTTCCAGTGGGAGCGTGTCTGGTTACCAAAGAAGGCAAAACCTATCAAGGCGTCAATATCGAAAATGCATCCTATGGATTGACAAATTGCGCAGAACGAACGGCCATATTCAAGGCTGTTTCAGAAGGTGAACGTGAATTCCATCATTTAGTAATTGCAGGAAATACACCTGATCCGATCTCTCCGTGCGGCGCATGCCGCCAAGTGATGGCTGAATTTTGCGCGCCTGAAATGCCAGTTACTTTAGTTGGCGAACATGGCGTAACGAAAGAGACGACTGTCGGTGAGTTATTGCCGTATGCATTTACGGAAAAAGATTTATAAGATCTAGCTACACTACTGTACATGTGGCATTGCAAGATCCAGCTACATGAACCAAACCTCTCAGCAAATAGACAAAATGCTAGAAAGATAAAAAACATCTTTCTATCATTTTCCTAATTGCCTTGATACACAACGAATGAAAAGAGTTGATGTAAAAAGGTACCTACTTTGGTTGTTCGAGGTCTGAGCGGTTCATTCCGCTTTGCTTAGAAACACAATGAACAAAGTGATTTGATGTTGAAAACTACAAGACGACCGAAGAGAGAGTTGTTTCACTATTATCTTGTTTCATTCAGTCATCCGGCTGTTGAAAATATAAAACTATTTTAGGGGGCTTTACAGAGATGAAAAAAGCAAAATTATTTGGTTTTGGCTTGACTGCACTAGCATTAACAGTTGCATTAGCGGCATGTGGTGGAGGTAAAAAAGATTCAACAGGTGGAAAATCAGCAGGTGGGGACGCTGATCATAGCGTTGTTATCGTTACTGATATTGGTGGGGTAGATGACCGTTCGTTCAACCAATCAGCTTGGGAAGGTTTACAAGCTTGGGGGAAAGAACATGATCTTAAAAAAGGAGCAGAAGGATTTGATTATATTCAATCAAACGATGCTTCAGAATATGTAACAAACATTGATACAGCAGTTTCTAACGGATTTAAAACAGTTTTTGGTATTGGCTATCTATTAGCTGATTCTATCAGTACAGCAGCAGATGCGAACCCAGATACACAATTCGGTATCATAGATAGTGTTATAGAAGGAAAAGACAACGTAGTATCTGCTACATTTAAAGACCAAGAAGCTTCTTACTTAGCTGGTGTAGCAGCAGCACATACAACAAAAACAAACACTGTAGGATTTATCGGTGGTGAAGAAGGCGCGGTTATTGACCGTTTTGAAGCTGGTTTCCACCAAGGTGTTGTCGATACTGCGAAAAAATTGAACAAAGAAATCAAAGTTGAAATCGAATATGCTGCTTCATTTGGTGATCCTGCTAAAGGGAAAGCATTAGCTGCTTCTATGTATCAAAAAGGTGCAGACATTATTTTCCACGCTTCAGGCGGTACAGGACAAGGTGTCTTCCAAGAAGCAAAAGACTTGAATGAAACTGGTTCGAAAGACAAAGTCTGGGTTATTGGTGTAGATAGTGACCAAGACAAAGAAGGTAAATACAAAACAAAAGACGGTAAAGAAGATAACTTCACTTTAACATCAACTCTTAAAGGTGTAGGAGCTGCGGTACAAGATATCTCTAATCGTGCATTAGAAGATAAATTCCCTGGTGGCGAACACTTAGTATACGGTTTGAAAGACGGCGGTGTTGATTTGACAAAAGGATATTTGTCAGAAGAAGCACAAAAAGCTGTTGATGCAGCGAAAGAAGAAATCATCGCTGAAAAAATCACTGTTCCAGAAGTACCAAAAGACGTAAAAGAATAGAACTTACTGCTTAGCGCTGCGTTTGTAGCAGCGCTAAGATTTTATTAAGCCTTTAAAGAAAGAAAACGAATGATCAAATCACTCATTTTCTTTCTTTAAGAGCCTAAAAGCTACTTTAATTTTTTTAGAAGTCCCGTATTAATAGATGATGTAAATGTAAGTGATTAAATTGTTAGGAAGTGAAAAATGTGGCTCAGGAAAACTATGTAATTGAGATGCGCAATATCACGAAGCAGTTCGGAACTTTTAAGGCCAATGATAATATTAATTTAACTGTCCGGCCAGGAGAAATCCACGCATTGCTTGGAGAAAATGGTGCAGGTAAATCAACCTTGATGAATATCTTATCAGGTTTACTGGAACCAACATCAGGTGAAATTTTTATGAATGGTTCAAAAGTATCGATCAATGGACCAACTGCAGCAAATCGTTTAGGAATCGGAATGGTCCATCAGCACTTTATGTTGGTAGATGCCTTTACGGTAACAGAAAACATTATTCTCGGTAGCGAACCGACGAATGCTGGTGTGTTAGATCGCAAAAAAGCAACAGCAGAGATCAAACGGGTTTCTGAGCAATATGGGTTGTCAGTAGATCCAAGTGCTTACATTCGTGATATCTCGGTTGGTGCACAGCAACGTGTGGAAATTTTGAAAACGTTGTATCGTGGGGCGGACGTATTGATTTTTGATGAACCGACTGCAGTTTTAACACCTCAGGAAATCGATGAATTGATTGACATTATGCGTGGGCTTGTTCAAGAGGGCAAATCGATCATCTTGATTACGCATAAATTAGATGAAATCAAAAAGGTAGCCGATCGTTGTACCGTGATTCGTCGAGGGCAAAGTATCGATACAGTGAATGTTAAAGACGTATCTTCGCAACAGTTAGCAGATATGATGGTAGGGCGTTCTGTCTCATTTAAAACAGAAAAGAAGGCGGCCGAACCTAAAGAAGTGGTTCTTTCAATTAAAGATCTAGTCGTTAAAGAAAGTCGTGGGTTAGAAGCGGTCAAAAGTTTAAGCTTAGATGTACGTGCAGGTGAAGTAGTTGGGATTGCCGGGATCGATGGTAATGGTCAAACCGAATTGATCCAAGCTTTGACAGGATTGCGGAAAGCAGAAAGCGGATCGGTTGAACTTAAAGGGGAAGCGATCACGAATAAAAATCCTCGTACAATCACAGAGGCAGGTGTTGGACATGTGCCAGAAGACCGTCACAAATACGGATTAGTTCTGGATATGACATTAGCTGAAAATATTGCATTACAAACATACTATAAAAAACCGTTAAGTAAAAATGGTGTATTGAATTATAATCAAATCAATTCATATGCACGTAGATTGATCGAAGAATACGATGTACGAACAGTAAATGAAGTGGTTCCTGCTAAAGCATTATCAGGAGGAAATCAGCAAAAAGCAATCATTGCTCGAGAAATCGATCGTAATCCAGATTTATTGATTGTTTCTCAACCAACCCGTGGATTGGATGTTGGAGCGATTGAATACATCCATAAACGTTTGATTGAACAACGAGATAAAGATAAAGCGGTATTAGTCGTTAGTTTTGAATTAGATGAAATTTTAAATGTTTCGGATCGTATTGCTGTTATTCATGCAGGAAAGATCGTCGGCATCGTTGATCCAAAAGAAACAAGTGAAAATGAGTTAGGATTATTGATGGCTGGTTATTCTTTAGAAGAAGCTAGAGCCGAATTGAATCAAAAGGCAGGTGAGGCAGTTGAATAATCAATCAGAAAAACTACGGAATATTTTAGTTCCTATATTATCAGTGTTGATGGGTTTTATTCTTGGTGCAATTATTATGTTAATTTCAGGGCAAGATCCGATTACGGGCTATCAAGCGATGCTTAAGACTGCTTTTCAAAGCCCCAAGAGTATTGGTGAAATTTTCGTAACAGCTGGACCACTGATTTTTACAGCTTTAGGATTTGCAGTAGCAAATTCAGCTGGATTCTTTAATATCGGACTTTCAGGTCAAGCGTTGTGTGGCTGGGTGACAAGTATTTGGGTGGCTTTATCTATGCCAGATGCTCCTCGGATGGTTGTTTTGCCGTTAGCTGTTCTCGCTGGTGCTTTAGCTGGTGCCTTGGCAGCTGCAATTCCGGGATTATTGCGCGCCTTCTTTGGGACAAGTGAAGTAATTGTTACGATCATGTTGAATTATGTTTTTCTTTATACAAGTACGCATATTGTGAATAATGTGATGTCAAAAGATTTGATGACTAATAAAGGGATAACAAAAGTAATTGGAGAAAATGCTAGTTTGCGGACAGGGTTTTTGAAAGAGTTGAGTAGTGGCTCTCGTTTGAATATCGGGATTTTTATGGCCCTTATTTTCTTAGTGTTGATTTGGTTCCTTATGAAGAAGACAACATTGGGCTACGAGATTCGTTCAGTTGGTTTGAATCCATTCGCTTCAGAATATGCTGGGATGAGTAGTAAACGGACAATCGTGATGTCAATGGTGATCTCTGGAACACTAGCTGGTCTTGGTGGCGTTGTTCTAGGTTTAGGAACATTCGGCAACTTCTTTGTTCAAGGATCTTCCTTGAGTATTGGATTTGATGGAATGGCGATTTCCTTGCTGGGGGCAGGAAGTTCGGTCGGAATATTCTTATCGGCGATCCTCTTCAGTGTACTGAAACTTGGTGGTCAAGGAATGCCGCTTCGTGCAGGTGTTCCAATCGAATTAGTGGATGTTGTCATTGCTGCGATTATTTTCTTTGTGGCAATCAGTTATCTTATCCGATTTGTGTTAGCGAAAGCTTCAGGCAATAAAAAAGAAGTGGCAATCGTTGAAGAATTAGATGGAAAATCAGACCAAACAAGTCAAGAAGGAGGAAAAATCTAATGAATATTGCATTAATCGCTGTATTAGCGCCGATTATTACACAAACGTTGGTTTATTCCACTCCTTTGGTCTTCACGGCTTTGGGCGGGACATTTTCTGAGCGTAGTGGTATTGTAAACGTAGGACTAGAAGGTATCATGGTTATGGGTGCTTTTAGTTCAGTCGTATTTAATTTGACGTTTGCTGAAACATTTGGTGCAGCAACGCCTTGGCTAGCTTGTTTAGTCGGTGGTGTAGTGGGCATGTTGTTTTCACTGCTTCATGCAGTAGCAACGATCAATTTAAGAGCGGATCATATTATCAGTGGAACGGTTGTCAATTTGATGGCACCAGCTTTAGGCATTTTCTTGATCAAAGTCATTTATGGAAAAGGTCAAACAGATACAATCACTGAATCGTTTGGTTATTTTTCATTTCCAATTTTGAAGGATATTCCAATTTTAGGAGATTTATTCTTCAAACAAACAACATTACCTGCATTTGTAGCAATATTAGTCGCGATTCTTTCATGGTTTGTGTTGTTTAAAACGCGCTTTGGGTTACGTCTTCGTTCAGTGGGGGAAAATCCTCAAGCAGCGGATACGTTAGGAATCAATGTGTATCTAATGCGCTACGCTGGCGTTTTGATTTCTGGATTTTTAGGCGGAATCGGAGGAGCGGTCTTTGCACAAACGATTGCTGGACGTTTTGCTGTTACAACAATTGCTGGACAAGGATTTATTTCGATGGCAGCGATGATTTTTGGTAAATGGAATCCACTAGGTGCGATGGGCGCAGCTTTATTCTTCGGTTTTGCTCAAAATATCAGTATTGCTGGATCAAACTTACCAGTGATTTCATCAATTCCGGCGGTTTATTTACAAGCAGCACCGTATGTGTTGACCATTATCGTTTTAGTCGTTTTCTTAGGAAAAGCTTCTGGACCAAAAGCGATTGGGAAAAATTATATCAAATCAAAATAAAGTTAGTATAAAAGGGCGGGCTATGGGAAGTTATCTTAAGTCGTGCCCTTTTTATAAATAATTAGCACTCTGGTTTTACAGAATGAACAGGTAAAGCTTTTAAAAGAATAGGAAAGAAGGATGGTTATGTTTAAACGTGTGCATTTAGTTGTAATGGATTCAGTCGGTATTGGTGAAGCGCCAGATGCTGAAAAATTTGGTGATGTAGGTAGTGATACACTAGGTCATATCGCAAAAGAAGCAGGTTTGACGATTCCTAATTTAGAAAACCTAGGCCTGGGAACAATTGCTCCTCTTCATAATGTTGAAGCTGTAGCCGACCATAAAGGGTATGCGACAAAATTAGAAGAAATTTCGGTAGGGAAAGATACGATGACAGGACACTGGGAAATTATGGGCTTGAATATTCAAAAACCTTTCCGAGTATTTCCAGATGGATTTCCAGAAGAATTATTAAAACAAATCGAAGAATTTTCTGGCCGTAAGATTGTTTGTAACAAACCATACAGTGGTACAGCAGTCATTGATGATTATGGACAACATCAAATGGAAACAGGGGACTTGATTGTTTACACATCCGCTGATCCAGTATTACAAATCGCAGCTCATGAAGAAATCATTCCTTTAGAAGAATTATACCGTATTTGTCAGTATGTCCGTGACATTACTAAAGATGAACCCTATATGATTGGTCGCATCATCGCTCGCCCGTATGTTGGGGAACCAGGTAATTTCACTAGAACAAGCAATCGTCACGACTATGCGCTAGATCCATTCGGTCATACTGTGCTGGATTCGTTGAAGGAAAATGGAAAAGAAGTCATTGCAGTTGGGAAAATCAATGATATTTTCAACGGTCAAGGCATTACTGATTCGGTTCGTACGAAGAGCAATATGGATGGAGTAGATCAATTACTTAACGTGATGAAACGCGATTTTGAAGGTTTGAGTTTCACTAACTTGGTTGATTTTGACGCATTATATGGTCACCGTCGTGACGTAGTCGGTTATGCACATGCAATCGAAGCTTTTGATTTAAGACTTCCAGAAATCATCGATGCAATGGAAGAAGATGATTTGTTGATGATCACAGCCGACCATGGAAATGATCCGACTTTCCCTGGAACTGACCACACAAGAGAATATGTTCCATTGTTAGTTTACAGCAAAAAAATGAATGGACAAGGCAGCTTGCCACAAGGTCATTATGCAGATATCTCAGCGACTGTGGCTGAAAACTTTGCAGTTCCAAAAACAGAAAATGGCGAAAGCTTTTTAAATAAACTGGTATAGGAGAGACATAATGACAAAATTAGGTGAAATGTTAAAAGAGACAACAGCGTTTTTAAAAGAAAAAGGCGTTGGAGAAGTTGATTTTGGTTTGATTCTGGGTTCTGGTTTAGGGGAGTTGGCAGATGAAGTAGAAGATGCGATTGCTATTCCGTTTTCAGAAGTTCCCCACTTTGCAGTTTCAACGGTTGTTGGACATGCTGGTAAATTAGTTTATGGTACACTTTCTGGAAAAAAGGTTTTGGCTATGCAAGGACGTTTCCACTATTATGAAGGTCATTCAATGCAAAAAGTGACGTATCCAGTTCGTGTGATGGCGGCAATGGGAGCACATTCGCTTGTCGTAACAAATGCTGCGGGCGGTGTGAACGAAAACTTCACTCCAGGTAATTTGATGTTGATCACAGATCATATCAACTTTACAGGCGATAACCCGCTAATTGGTGAGAATGACGAAGCGATGGGTCCTCGTTTCCCAGATATGAGTCATGCTTATACGCCTGCTTACTTTGAAATTGCTAAAAAAGTGGCAAAAGAACAAAATGTACCATTACAAGAAGGCGTTTATATGGGCTATTCAGGTCCAACCTATGAAACACCAGCTGAAATTCGTATGTCCCGTGTGATGGGAGCCGATGCAGTTGGCATGTCGACTGTCTCAGAAGTGATTGTTGCAGCACATAGTGGTTTGAAAGTTTTAGGGATTTCATGTATCACAAACTTAGCTGCTGGTATGCAAAGTAGCTTGAACCATGCGGAAGTTGTTGAAACAACAGAACGTGTTAAGGCTCAGTTTAAAGAATTGATCAAAGCAACATTAGCTGAACTATAAAAGAGTTATTATAAAGGAGAAAAAATATGAGCGTTCATATCGAAGCAAAACCAGGTGAAATCGCAGATAAAATTTTATTACCAGGAGATCCGTTACGTGCGAAATACATCGCGGAAACTTTTTTAGAAAATCCAGTCTGTTATAACCAAGTCAGAGGAATGTTAGGCTATACAGGTACGTATAAAGGAGAACGTGTCTCTGTTCAAGGAACAGGGATGGGGATGCCTTCTGCGACTATTTACGCCCATGAATTGACCAACTCTTATGACGTGAAAAAATTGATTCGTGTTGGTACTTGCGGATCGATCTCTGAAAAAGTACATGTAAGAGATTTAGTGATTGCACAAGCAGCTGCTACACCATCGTCAATGATCCGCAATGATTTTCCTAAGTACGACTTTCCGCAAATCGCTGATTTTGATTTGCTATTGAAATCCTATACAACAGCAAAAGAAAAAGGGTTCGTAACTCACGTAGGGAATGTCTTATCTGATGATGTCTTTTATAAAGATAGTATGGATGGCGTTTTTGAATTAGGGAAATTAGGCGTTTTAGCAATTGAGATGGAAGCTGCGGCGTTATATTATTTAGCAGCTAAATTTGATGTGCAAGCTTTGGCGATCATGACGGTTAGTGACAGCTTAGTAACAGGCGAAGAAACAACTGCCGAAGAACGTCAAACAACATTCAATGATATGATCGAAGTCGGTCTAGAAACAGCAATCAACAGTTAATAAAAATAGTAAGTAAAACAGCTCCTGATTATAGATGGAGCTGTTTTTATACTATGATTTAATCGAGCAGAATTAAAGAACTGTTTTCTTGACACTCCTTTTTGATGGACTATCATATAATAAGAAACCTAAATTGAACGGAGGAAGAAAAATTGGATAATTTTAGATTTTACGTACCGACAGATATTCGCTTTGGGAAAGACCGTTTGACCACAGAGTTAACAGATGTGCTGGACGTATATGGTAAAAATGTATTGCTCGTTTATGGCGGAGGCAGTATTAAAAAAAACGGCTTATACGATCAAGTGATTGATTTACTTGGAAAGAATCGAAATAAAGTGGTGGAATTGAGCGGTGTAGAGCCCAATCCTCGAATTGAAACAGTTCGTCGTGGCGTAGCATTATGCCGGGAAAATGAGATCAATGTCATTTTAGCTGTAGGTGGCGGATCGACGATCGATTGTTCTAAAGTGATTGCGGCAGGTTTTTACAGTGATGAAGACCCATGGGAAGTGATAGCAGGACGCAAAGGATTTCAAGGTGAGGCATTACCGATTGTTACGATCTTGACTTTAGCGGCAACAGGGAGTGAAATGAATATTGGTGCCGTAATCACCAATTTAGCTACAAACCAAAAATTAGGTGTTGGTGGGCCAGCGATGATGCCGAAAGTGTCATTTTTAGATCCGACCACGACATTTACTGTACCTGCTTATCAAACAGCGGCAGGTTCTGCTGATATATTAAGCCACTTATTCGAAAGTTATTTCAATATCACGGAAGGAACGGATGTACAAGACTTTGTTTCAGAAGGTTTGATGCGTGCGGTAATCAAGAATTGCCCGATTGCATTAGAAACACCTGATAATTATGATGCCCGCGCGAACTTGATGTGGTCAAGTAGTTTAGCGTTAAATGGATTAACGCGAAATGGTAAACATGGTGTTTGGTCCTGTCATGCGATGGAGCATGAGTTAAGCGCATTTTATGACATTACTCACGGAATTGGATTGGCTATTTTAACCCCTCGCTGGATGAATTATGTTCTTTCAGAACAAACAGTCGCTAGATTTGCTCAGTTTGCCCGTAACGTTTGGGGAATCACTGAAGAAGATCCCATGCTTGCAGCGAAAAAAGGCATTCAAGCAACATATGATTTCTTCAAAGCTTGTGACATTCCAATGACATTGCCAGCTGTCGGAATCGACGAGGAAAAATTTGGTGAAATGGCGAAACAAGCAGTTGCACACAGTACAATCAAAACGGATGCGTTTGTTCCGTTAGCTGAATCAGATGTTGAAGCGATTTACCGTGAATGTTTGACTGAATCTAGCTTTTTATAACTGAAATTAAAAATTCAAGAAGGGGATGATTCTATGAAGCAGTTGTTTGATGAAACGTATTCTGAAAATCGGACGCTTTGGTATGCTTATTTTAAAGATATAAAGCAAATTGATTTAATAGAGACGATTAGTCAGATTATCCAAACAGATTTACAGAATTCTGAGGATGTTTCGGCGACAAGTTGGATATTTTACCGTGAAGAATTGCAAAAGGATGCATTGGAGGAAAAGATACGATCTTCGATCATGGTACGCTTTGTGGATGGACGTTACTACGTTCAATATAATATGTCTGATTTTGAATTTGTGACACAGCGAGAAGTTATCGCCAATTGGCTTGAACGTTTGAAAGAAAACTTAGAGAACTAAAAAGAGGCCGAGACAAAAGTGTTTAGCTCCGAGAAATAAGAGGGGATTTACGAAAATTGCTCTTCAAATTTTTGTGAATTCCAGCTTATTTCCGAAGGAGCTGCTTTTTTCTCGCCGTTTATTCGGTTTTAGAGCCCGGGACAAAACTAAAAATTAGTTTTGTCCCGGGCTCAACTTTTTTATAAGTAGTATTTTTTCGCTACTGTTAGGTCATCGTTTAATTCGTAAACAAGTGGTTGACCTGTTGGGATTTCAAGATCCATGATATCTTCATCTGAAATACCTTCGATATGTTTAGCTAAAGCACGTAAAGAGTTACCGTGAGCTGCTACTAAAACAGTTTTGTTGTCTAGTAAAGCAGGCGCGATTTCGTCTTGCCAGAATGGCAAAGCACGTTCTAGAGTAACTTTTAAGTTTTCTCCGCCTGGAATATCACGTTGGTCTAACATTGCATAACGACGATCGTTTGCTGCAGAACCTTCATCCGTGGCTTCCATCAATGGAGGTAAAGTATCGTAAGAACGACGCCAAATGTGAACTTGGTCATCTCCATATTTTTCAGCAGTTTCTTTTTTGTTTAAACCTTGTAATTTACCATAATGACGTTCGTTCAAGCGCCAAGATTTGATTTGTGGAACCCATAATTGATCTGAGTTTTCTAAAAGTAAGTTACATGTTTTGATAGCACGAGTTAATACAGAAGTATAAGCTACATCAAATTCAATTCCAGCTTCTTTGATTTTACGGCCGCCTTCGATTGCTTCTTCAACACCTTCTGGTGCTAAATCTACGTCAGCCCAACCTGTAAATTGATTTAACGCATTCCATTCACTAAGTCCATGACGAGAAAATACTAATTTTGGCATGTATAGCTCTCCTTTGAGTTGTAGTTTCTGAAACTTTCATTTCCTTTTCTATTGTACACCGTTTTAAAATAGATTTCCATTGTAAATTAGTGAAAAATACTGAAACGAGTAATTCGTTTAAATTCTAAAAAGTACGGTAGTTTTACGAAAAAAGGATGAACATAAAAGAGGAGGTGACAGAAGTGTTCAGCTTATTTCCGAAGGAACAGCTTCTGATCACACGGTTGATATTACTGTTACTGAATCTCTATTATTCTTGAGAAATCTTTGCCAAATCAACTTCAGATAAATTGATGTATTTGTAGCAAGTTCCAACAGATACATTGCATTTAGAAGAAATAAACTGAATCGTTTCTTTTTTTTCATGGTATAAGTAACGAATTTTTTTGATTGTCCGTTCATCTATTTTAGGTCGTCCGCCGATTTTGCCTTTTTTGCGAGCGGTACTTAGTCCGACCAAAGTCCGTTCTTTAATCAGGTCGCATTCCATCATAGCTAGACCATTCATTAATTTGAAATAAATTTCCCCCATCGGATCACGAGTATCGATTTCTTCATCAAGACTGACCAGATTGATGCCAGATCCCTTGAATTTTTGTGTCAGTTCCGTTAATTGACGGGTTGAACGTCCTAAGCGGTTTAAGCGGCAGATAACCAAAGTGTCTCCTGCGTTTAAAAGATTTAGAACAGTCTCAAGCTCAGAAATTAGATGCTTGTCATTTGTAATGTCGAAAGATTCATGATGAATCTCATCGCAGCCAAAGTCAGATAATGTTTTGATTTGAGCCTCTAAATCATTATCAGTGATTGTTGTACGTGCATAACCAATTGTTTTCATTGTTCGCCCTTTCTAGTAAAATAGGATACTAAAAATGTAGCATAAAAATGAACGGAATGATAGTTGTTTTTTTATCTTATTTTAATGTTTTCCTTCATTTTCAAATCAGATTCAAATAATTTGTTATGGAACATGAATTGTTTTAGGGCCAGATTCTCCGCCGACAATCACAGTGGAAACGATTTGAAGGAATAAACCGTGTTCAACGACCCCCACTAACTGATCTAAATAGGTACCTAAAGCGATGGGATCAGTGATTTCTTCTAAATGAAGATCAATGATGTAATGCCCACCGTCTGTGACTAAAATTTGTCCAGCGTCTGTTGTTCTTAAAACGGGAGCGTATCCTTGTTCCTTGAACAGATGAACTAACTGTTGACTACCGTATGGAACCACTTCAACAGGTAATGGGAATTTGCCTAATTTTTTAACAAGTTTTGATTCATCTACGATCCAAATACATTTTTTTGAATACGTCGCAACGATTTTTTCAAATAATAAGGCAGCGCCACCGCCTTTGATTCCTTGAAAATCTTCACTGATTTCATCTGCTCCATCAATTGTCAAGTCTACATAAGGAACTTCATCGATACCTTTTAAAGGAATACCAAGTTCTTGGGCCTGACGTTCAGTCTCTTTTGAGGTCGTTACACCAATGATTGATAATCCTTCTTCTCGCACACGACGCCCGATTTCATCTACCATAAATTTTGCAGTAGATCCAGTACCTAGTCCTACGATCATACCGTCTTCTACATATTTTGCTGCTTCGATCCCTGCCATTTGTTTAAGATTCATCTACTTGTTTACCCCTTTCAAATAATCAAAGATATTGTACCGTTAAATGGAAAAAAAAGATAGAATGATTTATGAAACTGTCAATTTTCTTCTATTAAATTATTAACTTAACTAAAAAAGAAAAAAAGTGCTCAATTTACTAGAAAAAAGGCGGCAAGTGGTTGACATCCTCGTATTATCATGCTATCCTAGCAAAGGTGCTTTATCTACAGGTCTCTCGTTGGAGACGTGCTGACTGTCTATCGAAGCATATTTGATAATGAGTGCAGAGATTGCATTATTTTTTATCGCTAAAAAAGAACCACCTGGATGTGTGGGACTAGATGCGAAATGAGGAAGGAGGAAACAAGGAATGCCTACAATTAATCAATTAGTACGTAAACCTCGTAAATCAAAGGTGGAGAAATCTAATTCACCAGCGTTAAACAAAGGATATAATAGCTTCAAAAAATCTCAAACGAACGTAAATTCACCACAAAAGCGTGGGGTTTGTACTCGTGTGGGAACTATGACACCTAAAAAACCGAACTCAGCTTTACGTAAATATGCCCGTGTTCGTTTGTCTAACTTAATCGAAGTAACAGCTTATATCCCAGGGATCGGTCACAACTTACAAGAACATAGCGTGGTATTATTACGCGGTGGACGTGTAAAAGATTTACCAGGGGTACGTTATCATATCGTACGTGGTGCGCTTGATACAGCTGGTGTTACAGATCGTAAACAAAGCCGCTCTAAATATGGTACTAAAATGCCTAAAGCAGCTAAATAATTTGACAATCACTAAGGTAATCTATAATAAAGAATTTTCGGAAGGAGGAGTTACGGATGCCACGTAAAGGTCCTGTTACAAAACGCGATGTTTTACCAGATCCAATTTATAACTCAAAATTAGTAACTCGCTTAATCAACCGTGTAATGGTTGATGGAAAACGCGGGATTGCTGCTAATATCATCTATAATTCATTTGATATCATCAAAGAATCTACAGGTAACGATCCATTGGAAGTTTTCGAGCAAGCAATGAAAAACGTTATGCCTGTACTAGAAGTAAAAGCTCGCCGTGTTGGGGGTTCTAACTATCAAGTACCAGTTGAAGTTCGTCCAGAACGTCGTACAACTTTAGGTTTACGTTGGGTTGTTAACTATGCTCGCCTACGCGGTGAACATACAATGGAACAACGTCTAGCGAAAGAAATCATGGATGCTGCCAATAACACTGGTGCTTCTGTTAAAAAACGTGAAGACACACATAAAATGGCGGACGCTAACCGTGCGTTTGCACATTATCGTTGGTAAGATCCTCTCTGTATGTAATTTAACTTTACAACAGACAGTCACTTTACAATCGATCTAAATAAAGAGAGGAGAACAACCTAGAATGGCAAGAGAATTTTCGTTAGAAAAAACTCGTAATATTGGAATTATGGCTCACGTTGATGCTGGTAAAACAACAACAACAGAGCGTATCCTTTATTACACTGGTAAAATCCATAAAATTGGTGAAACGCACGAAGGTGCATCACAAATGGACTGGATGGAACAAGAGCAAGAACGTGGTATTACGATCACTTCTGCCGCAACAACGGCAGAATGGAAAGGTTACCGTGTAAACATCATCGACACACCAGGACACGTGGATTTCACTATTGAAGTTCAACGTTCACTACGTGTATTGGATGGTGCTGTAACCGTTCTTGATTCACAATCAGGTGTGGAACCTCAAACTGAAACAGTTTGGCGTCAAGCGACTGAATATAAAGTTCCACGTGTTGTTTTCTGTAACAAAATGGATAAAATCGGTGCGGATTTCTTATACTCTGTAAACTCATTACATGATCGTTTACAAGCAAATGCACATCCAATCCAATTGCCAATTGGTTCAGAAGATAACTTTACAGGGATCATCGATTTAATTACGATGAAAGCTGAAATCTATACAAATGACTTAGGTACAGACATCCAAGAAACTGAAATTCCAGAAGAATATATGGATCAAGCAGTTGAATGGCGTGAAAAATTAGTTGAAGCTGTTGCTGAAACTGATGAAGACCTAATGATGAAATATTTAGACGGTGAAGAAATTACAATTGAAGAATTAAAAGCGGGTATCCGCCAAGCAACGATCAACGTTGAGTTCTTCCCAGTAATGGCTGGTTCTGCCTTTAAAAATAAAGGTGTTCAATTAATGCTTGATGCAGTTCTTGACTACTTGCCATCACCACTAGATATCGATGCAATCAAAGGGATCGACGTTAAAACAGACGAAGAAACAACTCGTCCTGCTGATGACGAAGCACCTTTTGCATCACTAGCATTTAAAGTTATGACTGACCCATTCGTAGGTCGTTTAACATTCTTCCGTGTCTATTCTGGTGTCCTTGAAAGTGGTTCATACGTATTGAACGCTTCTAAAGACAAAAAAGAACGTATCGGTCGTATTCTACAAATGCACGCGAACACACGTAAAGAAATCGATAAAGTGTTCTCAGGAGATATCGCTGCCGCTGTTGGATTGAAAGATACAACAACTGGTGATACTTTATGTGCGGTAGATTCACCAGTTATTCTTGAATCAATTGAGTTCCCAGAACCAGTTATTCAAGTTGCTGTTGAACCTAAATCAAAAGCTGACCAAGATAAAATGGGTGTAGCTCTGCAAAAACTTGCAGAAGAAGATCCGTCATTCCGCGTTGAAACAAACGTTGAAACTGGTGAAACAGTTATCTCTGGTATGGGCGAATTGCACTTAGACGTATTAGTAGACCGTATGAGACGTGAGTTCAAGGTTGAAGCTAACGTTGGTGCTCCACAAGTATCATACCGTGAAACTTTCCGTGCTCCTGTAACGCAGGCAGAAGGTAAGTTTGTACGTCAGTCTGGTGGTAAAGGTCAATACGGACATGTCTGGGTTGAATTTACACCAAACGAAGAAGGAAAAGGTTTTGAATTTGAAAATGCTATCGTCGGTGGTGTGGTTCCTCGTGAATACATCCCAGCGGTTGAAAAAGGTTTAGCTGAATCAATGAACAACGGTGTTCTTGCTGGATACCCATTAGTTGATATTAAGGCAAAACTTTATGATGGTTCATACCATGATGTCGATTCAAATGAAACAGCCTTCCGTGTAGCAGCTTCTATGGCTCTACGTGCGGCTGCTAAGAAAGCTAACCCAGTTATCTTAGAACCAATGATGAAAGTAACGATCACTGTACCAGAAGATTACTTAGGTGATATTATGGGACACGTTACAAGTCGTCGTGGACGTGTTGAAGGTATGGAAGCACACGGTAACTCACAAATCGTTAATGCGATGGTGCCTCTAGCTGAAATGTTCGGTTACGCTACAACATTACGTTCAGCAACACAAGGTCGCGGTACGTTTATGATGGTCTTTGACCACTATGAAGATGTACCAAAATCTGTACAAGAAGAAATCATCAAGAAAAATGGCGGAAACAACGCTTAATAGTTAAGAAATTGGCTTATGCTTATTTATGACTAGGATTTTCTACCGATTTCGGTTAAACTAATTAAAGATGATCAGGTAGCTGTAAACTATCTATCAAATAAAATAAAATTCATATATTTTAGGAGGAACATTTAAAATGGCTAAAGAAAAATTTGACCGTTCTAAACCCCATGTAAACATTGGTACTATTGGACACGTTGACCATGGTAAAACTACATTAACTGCTGCAATTGCAACTGTGTTAGCTAAACACGGTGGCGGTGAAGCTCAAAACTATGCTGATATCGATAACGCTCCAGAAGAAAAAGAACGTGGTATCACAATCAACACTTCTCACATTGAGTATGAAACTGATGCTCGTCACTACGCACACGTGGATTGCCCAGGACACGCGGATTACGTTAAAAACATGATCACTGGTGCTGCACAAATGGATGGAGCTATCTTAGTAGTATCTGCTGCTGATGGTCCTATGCCTCAAACTCGTGAGCATATCTTGTTATCACGTAACGTTGGTGTACCATACATCGTTGTTTTCTTAAACAAAATGGATATGGTAGATGACGAAGAATTATTAGAATTAGTAGAAATGGAAGTTCGTGATTTATTATCTGAATATGACTTCCCAGGTGACGACACTCCAGTTATCGCTGGTTCTGCTTTGAAAGCTTTAGAAGGCGACGCTTCATATGAAGAAAAAATCATGGAATTAATGGCTGCAGTTGATGAGTACATCCCAACTCCAACTCGTGATACTGACAAACCATTCATGATGCCAGTCGAAGACGTATTCTCAATCACTGGACGTGGTACTGTTGCTACAGGCCGTGTTGAACGTGGAGAAGTTCGCGTTGGTGACGAAATCGAAATCGTTGGTATTAAAGAAGAAACATCTAAAACAACTGTTACAGGTGTTGAAATGTTCCGTAAATTATTAGACTACGCTGAAGCTGGCGATAACATCGGTGCGTTATTACGTGGTGTTGCTCGTGAAGATATCGAACGTGGACAAGTATTGGCAAAACCTGCTTCAATCACTCCACACACAAAATTTAAAGCTGAAGTTTATGTTTTATCAAAAGAAGAAGGCGGACGTCACACTCCATTCTTCACTAACTACCGTCCTCAGTTCTACTTCCGTACAACTGACGTAACTGGTGTAGTTGAATTACCAGAAGGCGTTGAAATGGTAATGCCTGGTGATAACGTTGCAATGGACGTTGAATTGATCCACCCAATCGCTATCGAAGACGGAACTCGTTTCTCTATTCGTGAAGGCGGACGTACTGTTGGTTCAGGCGTTGTTTCTGAAATCGTTAAATAATTACAGATTAATATAAAGCAATAAAACCGACGTAAAACATCGGCGTACTCGGACGTAAGCCGGAGGGAATTCCCTCCGGCTTTTTTATTTATGAAGGAATAGAGTGGGGTGGAAGTAGTAACGTTTTTTAGAAGGTGTTTATCTGGGGACGGGTAACTATTTATCGTTTCTGATAATGCGATTGAGCTTCAAAAAATTTGTTAAATGAATCCCAATTAAAAGAAATAGAATAATCGCATATATTGACAAGAAAACAACGGGCATACTCCTTTTTTCTTCGCTTCTATTTAATAGTGTAGGGAACAAGCAGAGTGCAGGGAACAAAACAGCGGCAATGCATATACTTTGGAACTTTACTACTTTTTTTGCCATTTCGGCACGAGAGGGCGCATCACTGAAAATGACGTTTTCCTCTATCGTTTCAGATTTTGGTTTTCTGAAATAATACCAGCAGCCAAATTTATAGAAGTATTCCCAACCGCAATCTTGGAAAAGTTGCAAATACTCGTCGGTATCTGTTTCTTCTGGTTTGAAATCTAGTTGGTATACATAGTCTTCAGGTTTGCATTTTTCAAAAATATAGATACTGAAAGGGAGTTTTAAATCAACCATTTTCCACCCTTGCTCATGTTGCTGCTGCAAAAAGACTTCCTCTTTGGAAAAATCAGCTAAACCGAACCATTTTATTATTTTTTTATTCTTCATTTACTTTCGCTCCTATACTGTTTTTGTATAATCTATTAATTCGATTGATTTCATGGAGTAAGATCTCATTTCCCAGTTCTGTGATTAAATAGCTTTTACGCCTGTTTTCTTCTTTTGTTGCCTGGATCAACCCATCTTTTTCCATTTTACTAAGACTACCGTACATTGTCCCTGCACTAATGATAATTTCTTGATTCGTTAAATTTTTTACGTACTGAATGATACTGTAACCGTGACGTTCTTCTTTTAATGAGAATAGGATGTAAAAACCGGTTTCGGTCATTGGTACATAGATTTTTCTTAGTTTTTCTTCCATTAAATAGACCACCTTTTTATATCGAGGTTCGATATATCGTATTGTTATTGTATATCGAACCTCGATATACGTCAAGATAATTTTAAAGAATTAGCTTGGGTGTAATTATACGAAGAAGGAAATTAAGCTGTCGTTTTCTATTAATAAATAAAGATTATCAAAGGTTGCTAAACTAGGGAGAGCAGTCAGGGGAAAGTAGTCTGAAAAAAAATGTCATTTTCTTGAAAAAATCCTTGCTATTACTATGTTTCTATAATATAATTACAAAGGTGCTATTTACAGAAGTGTAAAAAGCATTGGTAAATCAAGCTTTTGATCTACCGGCTAAGAAACGAGAGGTTGCGACACGCCCGGACGCTTTGCCACGAACGAGCGTGACGGAAAAATTTTCGTGGAGCTATGTCTACTTTCAAAATAGGCGAAGGAGGGAACAAGATGGCAAAACAAAAAATTCGTATCCGTTTAAAAGCGTATGAACACCGTATTTTAGATCAATCAGCGGATAAAATTGTGGAAACAGCAAAAAGAACTGGAGCTGACGTGTCAGGACCAATTCCATTACCAACAGAACGCTCGCTTTACACAGTTATTCGTGCGACTCATAAATACAAAGATTCACGCGAACAATTCGAAATGCGTACGCACAAACGTCTAATCGACATTGTGAACCCAACACCAAAAACAGTTGATGCTTTAATGAAGCTTGACTTACCATCTGGTGTAAATATTGAAATCAAACTATAAAATCAAGATGATGGAGGTGTACTCATGACCAAAGGAATCTTAGGAAAAAAAGTGGGAATGACACAAATCTTTACTGAGTCTGGTGAATTAATTCCAGTAACAGTAGTTGAAGCTACGCCAAACGTAGTTTTACAAGTGAAAACTGTTGAGACTGACGGATACGAAGCTATCCAAATCGGTTACCAAGACAAACGTGAAGTTTTATCGAACAAACCTGCGAAAGGTCATGTTGCAAAAGCAAACACGGCTCCTAAGCGCTTCATTAAGGAATTCAAAAATGTTGAGCTAGGAGAATATGAAGTAGGTAAAGAAATTAAGGTAGATGTTTTCCAAGCAGGAGACATTATTGATGTTACAGGAACTTCGAAAGGTAAAGGATTCCAAGGCGTTATCAAACGTCACGGACAAAGCCGCGGACCAATGTCTCACGGTTCTCGTTACCACCGTCGTCCTGGGTCAATGGGTCCAGTTGCACCTAACCGTGTATTTAAAAATAAAAAACTTGCCGGCCGTATGGGCGGTAACCGCGTAACAATTCAAAACCTTGAAATTGTTAAAGTGGACGCTGAAAGAAATGTAATCATGATTAAAGGTAACATTCCTGGAGCGAAAAAATCATTAATCACAATCAAATCAGCTGTGAAAGCTAAATAAGCGTAGGGAAAGGAGGAACTAAGGAATGCCGAATGTAGCATTATTTAAACAAGATGGAACTCAAAATGGTGAAATCACTTTAAACGAAGAGATTTTCGGAATCGAACCAAATGAAACTGTTGTCTACGATGCAATCATCATGCAACGTGCTTCATTAAGACAAGGTACACACTCAGTTAAACACCGCGGAGAAGTTCGTGGCGGCGGCCGTAAACCATGGCGTCAAAAAGGAACTGGTCGTGCTCGTCAAGGTTCAATTCGTTCACCACAATGGCGTGGAGGTGGCGTAGTCTTCGGACCAACACCGCGTTCTTACAGCTACAAACTTCCTAAAAAAGTTCGTCGTTTAGCAATGAAATCTGTATTATCAGATAAAGTTGCTGAAAATAACTTGGTAGCAGTTGAAGCTTTAGGCTTTGATGCACCAAAAACAAAAGAATTCAAACAAGTTTTAACAAACTTATCTATTGATACAAAAGTATTAGTTGTTTTAGAAACAGGCAATGATTTTGCAGCATTATCTGCTCGTAATCTACCAAACGTTTCTGTAGTAACTTCTGATAACGTAAGTGTTTTAGATATCGTTTCTAATACAAAAGTATTGGCAACACAAACTGCTCTTACTCAAATTGAGGAGGTGCTTGCATAATGAACTTACTAGACGTAATCAAACGCCCAGTGATCACTGAAAAATCCATGCTTGCTATGGACGAAAAGAAATACACTTTCGAAGTGGACACTCGTGCTAATAAAACTTTAGTAAAACAAGCTGTTGTAGCAGCATTTGATGTTAAAGTTAAAAACGTAAACATCATTAACGTGCGCCCTAAATTTAAACGTATGGGTAAACACGCTGGCTATACAAAAAAACGTCGCAAAGCTGTTGTGACATTAACAGATGATTCAAAAGAAATTCAAATTTTCGATGCTGCTGAATAAGCAGACCATGTTTAACTATTAAATGGGAGGGAAAAAGACGTGGCGATTAAAAAGTACAAACCTACCACAAATGGCCGTCGTAATATGACAGCATCTGATTTCGCTGAAATCACGACATCAACACCGGAAAAAACGTTGTTGGCGCCATTAAAAAACCATGCCGGTCGTAACAACAACGGTCGTATTACAGTTCGTCATCAAGGTGGCGGTCACAAACGTCAATACCGTATGATCGACTTCAAACGTAATAAAGATAACGTTGTAGCGGTTGTCAAAACTATCGAGTATGATCCAAACCGTTCTGCTAACATCGCGTTAGTACATTACGAAGATGGAGTTAAAGCATACATTTTAGCACCAAAAGGATTGGAAGTAGGCATGCGCCTTGTTTCCGGTACTGAAGCAGATATTAAAGTAGGGAACGCATTACCATTGGAAAATATTCCAGTAGGTACTGTTGTCCACAATATTGAAATGAAACCTGGTAAAGGCGGTCAATTAATCCGTTCTGCTGGAACAAGTGCTCAAGTACTTGGTAAAGAAGGCAAATACGTATTGATCCGTTTGAACTCTGGTGAAGTTCGTATGATCTTAGCAACTTGCCGTGCAACTGTCGGTGCTGTTGGTAACGAGCAACACGAGTTAATCAACATTGGTAAAGCAGGCCGCTCTCGTTGGATGCGTAAACGCCCAACTGTACGTGGTAGCGTAATGAACCCGAACGATCACCCACACGGTGGTGGTGAAGGTAAACAACCGATTGGACGTAAAGCTCCAGTATCACCTTGGGGTCAACCAGCTATCGGCTTGAAAACTCGTAATAAAAAAGCTAAATCAGACAAACTTATCGTTCGTCGTCGTACTAAATAATTTTTTTGACCATGTGTCGTACATTTTGAGAGGAGGTTCACCATGGGTCGTAGTTTGAAAAAAGGACCTTTCGCTGATGAGCATTTAATGAAAAAAGTAGAAGCTCAACAAGGTGCCGAAAAGAAGAAAGTAATTAAAACTTGGTCTCGCCGTTCTACAATTTTCCCACAATTCGTTGGGTTTACAATTGCCGTATATGATGGACGTAAACACGTTCCTGTATACATCCAAGAAGACATGGTAGGACATAAATTAGGTGAATTTGCACCAACTAGAACTTATCGTGGCCACGGAGCCGACGATAAGAAAACTAGACGTTAATTTTGAGGGGAGGAAATGCAAATGTCAGAACAAATTACATCAGCTAAGGCAACTGCAAAAACAGTTCGCACTTCACCTCGTAAAGCCCGTTTAGTAATCGATCTTATCAGAGGTAAAAGCGTTGCGGATGCAATTTCTATCTTGAAATTCATGCCAAACAAATCTGCTGGAATCATTGAAAAAGTTTTAATGTCAGCAGTTGCTAACGCAGAAAATAACTTTGACTTAGACGTTGAAAACTTAGTAGTATCTGAAGCATTTGTTAACGAAGGACCAACAATGAAACGCTTCCGTCCACGTGCAAAAGGTTCAGCATCACCAATCAATAAACGTACAAGTCATCTTACAGTAGTAGTATCAGAAAAATAATCTGTTTTAAACAGACGTCACTTAATAAGAGGAGGATCATTATCTTTGATACCTAAGTATTAAAAGATAGTGACTACCGAACCTTAAAAGATTAAGAGGAGGGACAATCAGTGGGTCAAAAAGTACATCCAATTGGAATGCGTGTAGGCATCATCCGCGACTGGGATGCAAAATGGTATGCTGAAAAAGAGTATGCTGAGTTCTTACACGAAGATTTAAGAATCCGTAAATTTATCGCGTCAAAACTTGCTGATGCCGCTGTGTCTACAATTGAGATCGAGCGCGCTGCAAATCGTGTGAATATTTCAATCCACACAGCTAAACCAGGTATGGTTATTGGTAAAGGCGGATCTGAAGTCGAAAACCTAAGAAAATCATTAAATTCACTAACTGGTAAACGAGTTCACATCAACATCATTGAAATCAAAAAACCAGATTTAGATGCAAAATTAGTAGGCGAAGGAATTGCACGTCAATTAGAAAACCGTGTTGCGTTCCGTCGTGCTCAAAAACAAGCGATCCAACGCACTATGCGTTCAGGCGCTAAAGGAATCAAAACTCAAGTATCAGGTCGTTTAAACGGTGCTGATATCGCTCGTTCAGAAGGTTACTCTGAAGGTACAGTTCCACTTCACACTTTGCGTGCTGATATTGATTACGCATGGGAAGAAGCAGACACAACTTACGGAAAATTAGGAGTTAAAGTGTGGATTTACCGTGGAGAAATTCTTCCAACGAAAAAAAACACTGAGAAAGGAGGGAAATAATCATGTTAGTACCTAAACGTGTAAAACACCGTCGTGAATTTAGAGGTAAAATGCGTGGTGAAGCCAAAGGCGGAAAAGAAGTAGCATTTGGTGAATGGGGTTTACAAGCAACTGAATCTCACTGGATTACTAACCGTCAAATCGAAGCTGCCCGTATTGCTATGACTCGTTATATGAAACGTGGCGGGAAAGTATGGATTAAAATTTTCCCTCACAAATCATATACAAGTAAAGCTATCGGTGTTCGTATGGGTAAAGGTAAAGGGGCTCCTGAAGGCTGGGTTTCTCCAGTTAAACGTGGCAAGATCATGTTTGAAATCGCAGGCGTACCTGAAGAAGTAGCTCGTGAAGCACTTCGTCTTGCATCCCACAAATTACCGGTGAAAACCAAAATTGTAAAACGTGAGGAAATGGGTGGTGAATCGAATGAAGGTTAAAGAAATCAGAGAATTAACCACTGCCGAAATGCTTGAAAAAGAAAAGCAATTCAAAGAAGAATTATTTAATCTTAGATTCCAACTAGCAACAGGTCAATTAGAAAACACTGCACGTATTAAAGAAGTACGTCAATCGATTGCACGCATCAAAACAGTATTGCGTGAACAAGCTAACTAATAGTGGAAGGAGGCCAAACGCGTATGACTGAAGAAAGAAATCAACGCAAAGTTTACCAAGGTCGTGTTGTTTCAGACAAAATGGATAAAACTATCACTGTTGTCGTAGAAACAAAGAAAAACCATCCTATTTATGGTAAACGTATGAAATATTCTAAGAAATACAAAGCTCATGATGAAAACAACACTGCAAAAGTTGGAGACATCGTAAGAATCATGGAAACTCGTCCATTATCAGCTACAAAACGTTTCCGTTTACTAGAGGTAGTCGAAGAAGCAGTTATTATCTAATAAAAACGAGATTTTCCTATATAGATTGAAACATAAAATCTGAAAGGGGGATACACATCGTGATCCAACAAGAAAGCCGATTAAAAGTCGCAGACAACTCAGGTGCTCGTGAAATCTTAACGATTAAAGTACTAGGTGGTTCTGGACGTAAAACTGCTAATATTGGTGACGTGATTGTTGCTACGGTTAAACAAGCAACGCCAGGTGGGGTTGTCAAAAAAGGTGAAGTCGTAAAAGCCGTTATCGTTCGTACTAAATCAGGAGCTCGTCGTACAGACGGTTCATACATTAAATTTGATGAAAATGCTGCTGTAATTATTCGTGATGATAAGAGCCCGCGTGGAACTCGTATCTTCGGTCCTGTTGCACGTGAATTACGTGAAAACAACTTCATGAAGATCGTTTCTCTAGCACCAGAAGTATTATAATCAGGACACGTATCAAAGGAGGTGCGAAACAGTAATGTTTGTTAAAAAAGGCGATAAAGTGAAAATTATCACTGGTAAAGACAAAAATAAAGAAGGCGTTGTATTAGCAGCGTTTCCTAAAAAAGACAAAGTCATCGTTGAAGGTGTTAACATCATGAAAAAACACCAAAAACCAAATCAAGCAGCGCCGCAAGGCGGAATCCTAGAAGTCGAAGCGCCGATTCATGTTTCTAATGTAATGGTGATTGACGGAACAGGTGTAGCTGGTCGTGTAGGTTACAAAGAAATCGATGGTAAAAAAGTCCGTGTTTCTAAAAAAACCGGTGAAGTCTTAGATAAATAGATTAAAAGGAAGGAGGGGCTTACTAAATGAACCGCCTGAAAGAAAAATATATTAAAGAAATTACTCCAGCATTAGTGGAAAAATTTAATTATAGTTCAGTTATGCAAACACCAAAAGTTGATAAGATCGTTATTAACATGGGTGTGGGTGACGCTGTTTCAAACGCAAAAAATTTAGATAAAGCAGTTGAAGAATTAGCATTGATCACAGGTCAAAAACCATTGATCACTAAAGCTAAGAAATCAATCGCTGGTTTCCGTTTACGTGAAGGAATGCCAATCGGTGCGAAAGTTACTTTACGCGGAGAAAGAATGTACGAATTTTTAGATAAATTAGTATCTGTTTCTCTACCTCGTGTACGTGACTTCCACGGAGTAAGCAAAAAAGCTTTTGACGGACGCGGTAACTATACTTTAGGTGTTAAAGAACAATTAATCTTCCCAGAAGTTGATTATGATTTAGTAGATAAAGTACGCGGTATGGACATCGTTATTGTAACAACAGCAAACACAGATGAAGAATCTCGTGAATTGTTGACACAATTAGGTATGCCATTCCAAAAATAATAAAAGGAGGCGAACTACGTGGCTAAAAAATCAATGATTGCTAAAAACAAACGCCCTGCAAAACATTCAACACAAGCATATACTCGTTGTGAACGTTGCGGACGTCCACATTCAGTTTATCGTAAATTTCATCTTTGCCGTATTTGCTTCCGCGAACTTGCCTATAAAGGTCAAATTCCCGGCGTGAAGAAAGCTAGCTGGTAAACAAGTAAACTCGCATAAAGGAGGTAAATAGTTCAATGGTCATGACAGATCCAATTGCAGATTTTCTAACGCGCATTCGTAATGCAAACATGGTTAAACATGAAAGCTTAGAAGTGCCTGCGTCAAAAATCAAACGTGATATCGCTGAAATCTTGAAACGTGAAGGTTTCGTACGCGATGTAGAATATATCGAAGATGACAAACAAGGCGTGATTCGTGTTTTCCTTAAATACGGTAAAAACGAAGAACGTGTTATCACAAACTTAAAACGTATCTCTAAACCAGGTTTACGTGCTTATGTCAAATCTGACGAAGTACCTAAAGTATTGAATGGTCTAGGAATCGCGATTATCTCTACTTCTGAAGGTGTTATCACTGATAAAGAAGCAAGAGCTAAAAACATCGGCGGCGAAGTAATCGCCTACGTATGGTAATTTAAAAAAACACACAAGGAGGTGTCTCTAAGTGAGCCGTATTGGTAATAAAATCGTTGAACTTCCTGCTGGCGTTGAGGTCAAGCAAGAAGGAAACAACATTACTGTAAAAGGACCTAAAGGTGAATTAACACGTGAATTTTCTGCTGATATCACAATGAATATCGAAGGAAACGTAGTAACATTCACTCGTCCAAACGATAGCAAAGATATGAAAACAATCCACGGAACAACTCGTGCGAACTTCAACAACATGGTTGTTGGTGTAAGTACAGGCTTTGAAAAAGGTCTTGAACTTATCGGGGTTGGGTACCGTGCTCAAATGCAAGGGACTAAATTAGTTCTTAACGTTGGGTATTCTCATCCAGTAGAAATTACACCACCAGCTGGTGTAACTGTAGAAGTACCTTCGAATACACAAGTAGTTGTAAAAGGCGCTAACAAAGAACACGTTGGTGAATTAGCAGCAAACATCCGTGGAATTCGTCCTCCAGAACCTTATAAAGGCAAAGGGATCCGCTATGTTGGCGAATTCGTACGTCGTAAAGAAGGTAAAACTGGTAAATAATAGCAGCTTGAGAGTTATTTTTCAATTCAGTTTGAAAAATAACGATCCGTTGTCTATCGCAGCTTAATAGCTAGCAAATACAAAGAGGTGACAATTGTGATTACAAAACCAGATAAAAACAAAACACGCCAAAAGAGACATCGTCGTGTACGTAACAAAATCTCTGGTACTGCTGAGTGCCCACGCTTGAACGTATTCCGTTCTAACAAAAACATCTACGCGCAAATCATTGATGACGTAGCGGGTGTAACGCTAGCAAGTGCCTCTGCCTTAGATAAAGAAATTTCAGGTGGAAACAAAACAGAAACAGCCGCAGCTGTTGGTAAATTAATCGCTGAACGTGCCGCTGAAAAAGGCGTTAAAGTAGTAGTCTTTGACCGTGGTGGATACCTTTACCATGGCCGCGTGCAAGCTTTAGCTGAAGCAGCGCGTGAAAATGGACTAGAATTTTAGGAGAAGGAGGAACACCATTCATGGTTTATATTGATCCAAAACACTTGGAATTAGAAGACCGCGTCGTTGCTATCAACCGCGTAACGAAAGTTGTTAAAGGTGGACGTCGTCTACGCTTTGCAGCATTAGTTGTTGTGGGAGATAAAAACGGTCATGTTGGCTTTGGGACTGGTAAAGCACAAGAAGTGCCAGAAGCAATCCGCAAAGCAATCGAAGACGCGAAGAAAAACTTAGTTGAAGTGCCTATGGTTGGTTCTAGTATCCCTCACGAAGTGATTGGGGTATTCGGTGGTGGCCGTATCCTTATGAAACCTGCAGTAGAAGGTTCTGGGGTAGCCGCTGGTGGACCAGTTCGTGCCGTATTGGAATTAGCTGGTGTAGCAGATATTACATCAAAATCATTAGGTTCAAATACACCAATCAACGTTGTTCGCGCAACAGTTGAAGGGTTAAAACAATTAAAACGTGCCGAAGAAGTGGCAGCACTTCGTGGTAAATCTGTAGAAGAAATCTTAGGATAAGGAGGACAAAATAATGGCTGAATTAAAAGTTACATTAAAACGCAGCGTTATCGGACGTCCTCAAAACCAAAAAGATACAGTTAAAGCATTAGGTTTAGGTAAACTAAACAGCTCTGTTGTCAAACCTGCTAACGAAGCAGTTAAAGGTATGATCAACACTGTGTCACATTTAGTGGACGTTGAAGAAGTTTAATTTACAATAGTACATTGTTAAGGAGGTGCCAAACCAATGAAACTTCATGAATTGAAACCTGCTGAAGGTTCACGCCAAGTACGTAACCGTGTTGGACGTGGTACTTCATCTGGTAATGGTAAAACTGCCGGCCGTGGACAAAAAGGGCAAAAAGCTCGTTCAGGTGGTGGTGTAAGACTTGGATTTGAAGGGGGTCAAACTCCATTATTCCGTCGTTTACCAAAACGCGGCTTCACGAACATCAACCGTAAAGATTATGCAGTCATCAACTTAGATGTCTTAAATCGTTTCGAAGATGGAACTGAAGTTACACCTGCAGGATTGATCGAAGCTGGAATCGTGAAAAACGAAAAAGCTGGAATCAAAGTTCTTGCTAATGGTGAATTAACAACTAAAAAATTAACTGTGAAAGCAGCTAAATTCTCTAAAGCAGCAGAAGAAGCAATTGTTGCAGCTGGTGGATCAATCGAGGTGATCTAATGTTTAAACTATTAAAAGACGCTTTTAAAGTCAAAGACATTAGATCAAAAATTTTGTTTACTGTATTCATTCTTTTTGTATTTCGTTTAGGTGCGCATATAACTGTACCTGGCGTAAATGCAAAAGGTTTGCAAGACTTGAGCAATTTACCATTTTTAAATATGTTGAATATGGTCAGTGGTAGTGCGATGCAAAACTTCTCTATCTTCTCGATGGGGGTTTCGCCGTACATTACAGCATCGATCATCATCCAATTATTACAAATGGATATCGTACCAAAATTTGTAGAATGGTCGAAGCAAGGTGAAGTTGGACGTAAGAAATTAAATCAAGCAACAAGATATCTAACGATTGTCTTGGGTATTGCTCAATCTATTGGGATTACTGCTGGATTTAACCAATTAAGTTCAGTTGGGATCGTAAAAAATCCTAACATCAGCACTTTTGTGATGATTTCTGTAATTTTAACTGGTGGAACAATGTTTGTTACATGGTTAGGAGAACAAATTACTGAAAAAGGGATCGGTAATGGGGTTTCAATGATTATCTTCGCTGGGATTATTTCTCGGTTACCAGAAGGAATCAAAGAGATCGTTGACGATTACTTTATCAATATTGAGTCTTCTAAAATTTGGCAGTCTGCTATTTTTATTGCTCTTTTAATTATTGCAATTTTGGTTATTGTTACATTAGTAACATTCTTCCAGCAAGCAGAACGAAAAATTCCAATCCAATATACAAAACGTGTTTCTGGTGCGCCAACTAGTAGTTATTTACCGTTAAAAGTAAATGCTGCAGGGGTTATCCCAGTTATCTTTGCTAGTTCATTGATCGCAACGCCGAATGCTGTTTTACAAGCCTTCTCTAAGAATTATTCTGGTGAAGGTTGGTATGATGTAATGACACAAATTTTTAGTTACAATACCGTTCCAGGTGCGATTATTTATACTGTACTGATCGTCGCTTTCACATTCTTCTATGCATTTGTTCAAGTTAACCCTGAGAAATTAGCGGAAAACTTACAAAAGCAAGGAAGTTATATTCCAAGTGTGCGACCAGGTAAAGGGACAGAAGAATATATTTCTGGAATGTTAATGAGACTAAGTGTTGTCGGTTCTATATTCCTAGGACTAGTTGCGTTACTTCCAATCATTGCTCAAATGATTTGGAACTTACCGCAATCTATTGGACTGGGAGGAACAAGCTTACTGATTGTGATTGGTGTTGCTTTAGAAACAGCGAAACAATTAGAAGGTTTAATGTTGAAACGTCAATATGTTGGCTTTATCAATAAGTAGGAGTCGTGTGTTGAGGATCATCCTCAGCACCATTCTCTCGCTAGGCTAGCTTCAAAAGCCAGCCTTTAAAATTAGGAGGAAATGAAATGAACCTCATTTTAATGGGATTGCCTGGAGCAGGCAAAGGAACTCAAGCAGAACAGATCGTGGATACGTACGGTATTCCTCATATTTCTACAGGAGATATGTTCCGTGCTGCGATGAAAAACGAAACTGCTCTTGGCTTAGAAGCGAAATCTTATATCGATAAAGGTGCTTTAGTTCCTGATGATGTAACAAATGGAATTGTCAAAGAACGTTTGGCGGAACCTGATACTGATAAAGGCTTTTTATTAGATGGTTTTCCACGAACTTTGGATCAAGCAGAAGCATTAGATAAAATGTTAACAGAATTAAATAAAAAAATTGATGCTGTCATCGACATCCATGTAGAAGAAGAAATTTTGGTTGAACGTTTAGCCGGTCGGTTTATCTGCCGTTCGTGTGGGGCAACTTATCATAAAATCTTCAATCCTCCTACCGTAGAAGGAACATGTGATCGTTGCGGCGGACATGAATTTTATCAAAGAGAAGATGACAAGCCTGAAACGGTCAAAAACCGTCTGGCAGTCAACATCAAAAGCAGTGCACCAATTTTAGACTTTTATAAAGCTAAAAACGTATTGCATACAATAGATGGGAATCGCGAGATCGATACTGTTTTTTCAGAAGTGAAAGAAATCATTGAAAAAAAATAGTTTTCTGATTTGCCGCAAGCTTACCATTTGTGTTTGATTCAGATTCTCTTGCCAAATAGAATAGTTTATGATAGAATATATCAGTCCGACTTCTACCTTTTTGTGGAAGTTTAATTGAAAATTCTGGGTGGGAGCTGAAGTTTCCGCCATTTTATCGTGTGAAAATGCGAAACAAGTACAAGGAGGTACTGTGCGTGGCTAAAGAAGATATGATTGAAGTCGAAGGTACAGTCGTCGAAACTTTGCCGAATGCAATGTTTAAAGTTGAACTAGAAAATGGACACCAAGTTCTTGCTACTGTTTCCGGTAAGATTCGTATGCATTATATTCGTATTTTACCTGGAGATAAAGTAACTGTAGAGTTATCTCCATATGATTTAACTCGTGGTCGAATCACTTATCGCTTTAAATAATTGTACTCCGTAAAATTCAGGGAGGTATTATCATGAAAGTAAGACCATCAGTAAAACCAATGTGTGAACATTGTAAAGTAATTCGCCGTAAAGGACGTGTTATGGTCATTTGCCCAGCAAATCCAAAACATAAACAACGTCAAGGATAATAGGAGGTGTAACGTAGAATGGCTCGTATTGCAGGAGTAGACATCCCTCGTGATAAACGTGTAGTGATTTCCCTTACTTACATTTTTGGTATTGGTAACACTACTGCTAAAAAAGTTTTAGCAAACGTTGGCGTATCTGAAGATATTCGCGTTCGTGATTTAACAAACGAACAAACAGATGCTATCCGTGCGGAAATTGATAAGTTAAAAATTGAAGGTGATCTTCGTCGTGAAGTGAACTTGAACATCAAACGCTTGATGGAAATCGGTTCATACCGTGGTATCCGTCACCGTCGTGGATTACCAACTCGTGGACAAAACACGAAAAATAATGCACGTACTCGTAAAGGCCCAGCTCGTACTGTAGCAGGCAAGAAAAAATAATTCCTAAGTGAAGGAGGTTAGATCTTCATGGCAGCAAAAAAAGTTAGTCGTAAACGCCGTGTGAAAAAGAATATAGAAACTGGGATTGCACATATCCATTCTACATTCAATAATACAATTGTAATGATCACTGACAGTCATGGTAATGCATTAGCATGGTCATCTGCAGGTTCATTAGGTTTCAAAGGAAGCAAAAAATCAACACCGTTTGCAGCTCAAATGGCCGCAGAAGCTGCAACTAAAGCAGCACAAGAACACGGACTTAAAACTGTTGATGTAACAGTTAAAGGACCTGGTTCTGGACGTGAAGCAGCGATTCGTTCATTGCAAGCAACAGGTTTAGAAGTGACTGCAATTCGTGACGTGACTCCAGTTCCTCATAATGGATGCCGCCCTCCAAAACGCCGTCGTGTTTAATGAGTGCCACTCATTCTGAGTTTGAATTAAGAACGTCATTGAACAAGACACTTTTCGTTTTGAAAGGGGTATAGATAAGAATGATTGAATTTGAAAAACCAAGAATCGAAAAAATTGATGAGAATAGAGATTATGGCAAGTTCGTCGTTGAACCACTGGAAAGAGGTTACGGGACTACTTTAGGCAATTCTCTACGTCGTATTTTATTATCTTCTCTACCAGGAGCTGCTATTACCAATATTCAAATCGATGGTGTGTTGCATGAATTCTCTACCATTAAAGGTGTAAGAGAAGACGTAACTCAAATTATTTTGAATATCAAAGGCTTAGCATTAAAGCTTTATGCAGAAGAAGAAAAAACCCTTGAGATCGATATTACAGGACCTGCTACAGTAACTGCTGGCGATATTATCGTCGACAGCGATGTTGAGATCTTGAATAAAGATTTAATTATCTGTAGTGTCTCTGAAGGAGCTACTTTCCATGCTCGCTTAACAGTGAAACCTGGTCGTGGCTATGTTCAAGCAGACGAAAACAAGAAGGAAGATATGCCAATTGGTGTTCTCCCTGTTGATTCCATCTATACACCAGTTCGCCGTGTTAACTACCAAGTAGAAAACACTCGTGTTGGTCGTCGTGATGATTTTGACAAATTAACAATGGAAATATGGACTGATGGTTCAATCATTCCTCAAGAAGCCCTTAGCTTAGCTGCTAAGATTATGACGGAGCATTTAGACATCTTTGTTAACCTTACTGACGAAGCGAAAAACGCTGAAATCATGGTTGAAAAAGAAGAAACACAAAAAGAAAAAATGCTAGAAATGACCATCGAAGAACTAGACTTGTCTGTTCGTTCATATAACTGTTTAAAACGTGCAGGTATTAATACTGTACAAGAACTTACAAATAAATCTGAACCAGAAATGATCAAAGTACGTAATTTAGGTCGTAAATCTCTTGAAGAGGTTAAACTAAAACTACATGATTTAGGTTTAGGCTTACGTAAAGACGATTAATACTTTTTACGAAGGAGGAAAACCAACGTGGGTTATCGTAAATTAGGACGCACATCAAGCCAACGTAAGGCAATGTTGCGTGACTTAACTACTGATTTAATTATCAATGAACGTATCGTTACAACTGAAGCTCGTGCGAAAGAAATTCGTTCGACTACAGAAAAAATGATTACTTTAGGCAAACGTGGAGATCTTCATGCTCGTCGTCAAGCAGCTACTTTTGTACGTAATGAAGTTGCTAGCGTTCGTGAAGAAGACGAAAAAATCGTTGTTGAATCAGCTTTACAAAAGTTATTCAATGACCTTGCACCTCGTTACGCTGAACGCCAAGGTGGTTACACTCGTATCTTGAAGACAGAACCAAGACGCGGAGATGCAGCACCAATGGTAATTATCGAATTTGTTAAATAATCAAACTATACCGTCACTTTATAGATGATTCTTTTAGAGTGTTATGATGTTGGAGGCGACTCCTAGTCTAGCTCAACGCTTTCCCTGCCAGACTTGTCTGGTAGGGAAGCACTCATCATAGATAAGGTGTATTTTTTTGTCCTAAGAATTTATTCTTAGGGCTTTTTTGTTTTATAGGAGTACCTCTGATTATTTTTGTTATGTTATTGCATCCCAGTGTGTATTTTAGTATACTTTTATTAGTCGGAATTTTCTGACAAAAAAGAGAGGTTTTAAGGGGGAGTAACATGGCACAAATGACAGCTTTTACGTTACTAATGGGAATTTTATACATTGGAGACGTTGTATCAAGCAAAACAAAAGCATGGATTTCATCGGTTTTTGTTTGTGCAGTACTGTTTGTTATTGGTTATTGGACTTTTTTTCCAGAAAACATTGTTGAAATTGCTGGGATTCCACCAGTTGTTGCGACATTATTGATGTACTTATTAATTACCAATATGGGGACTTTGCTATCAATCAAAGAATTAGCGAATCAATGGAAGACGATCGTTATCACACTATCAGGTATTTTAGGAATCGTTGTATTATTACTAACAGTTGGATCTTTGGTTTTCGATCTCCAAACAGTTCTAGTAGCTGTTCCGCCTTTAGTTGGAGGGGTTGTTTCTTCCTTAATTATGTCTGAGGCCGCCCAAACAGCAGGTCTTACTTCGCTTTCGGTACTAGCTATTTTAATCTATGTGATGCAAGGGTTTGCTGGGTATCCATTAACGTCGATTATGTTAAAAAAAGAAGGGCAGCGAATGCTTGAAAAATACCGCAGTGGTGAATGGACACCAGTTCATGAACAAGAAGATAATCAAGTAGAAGCAAGTGATGAAGATATACCAAGGTTGTTTAAGGCAGTGCCTAAAAAATATCACACTGATTTTTCAAGAATTTTTCGTTTAGCCATTGTTGCATTATTAGCTTATTATGTTTCAGTTTGGTGTGCGTCATTTGTATCAATTAGCCCATTCGTTCTTTGTTTGTTTTTTGGTGTTGTGGCATCTTCATTAGGATTTCTAGAGAAACAGCCATTAAAAAAAGCAAATAGTTTTGGTTTTGCAATTTTAGGATTGATGTTATTTATTTTTGATGGATTAAAAAAAGCAACACCAGAAATGCTAGAAACATTATTATTACCGATGGTTGGCATTATTGTAATTGGCGTGATTGGAATGTATGTCTTCTCTGCTATTGTGGGAAGATTACTGGGAGTTAGTAAAGAAATGGCATTTGCTGTTTCCTTGACTGCTCTATATGGCTTTCCAGCAGATTATATTATCACTAATGAAGTCATTCAGTCATTGACGGAAGATGAAAAAGAAAGAGAAGCTTTGACAAGTCATATGATGCCACCGATGTTAGTTGCTGGTTTTATAACGGTTACGATCGTATCTGTTATACTAGCTGGAATCTTTTCAAGTATTTTATTGAGTTTATAGAAATGAGGGAGTAAAATGAAAGAATTAAAAAAATTGATTCAGAAGTATAAAGAAGAAATGATTGATTTTAGAAGAGATTTACATCAACATCCAGAATTACAATTTGAGGAATTTAGAACAACAGAAAAGGTTGCTGAGACGTTAGATAAAATCGGTATTCCTTATCGTAAGACTGAACCTACAGGAATCATTGCAGAATTAGTTGGCGGTCAACCAGGAAAAACAGTAGCTTTGAGAGCTGATATGGATGCGTTACCTGTTCAAGAGCTAAATGATGGCATTTCTTATAAGTCCTTAGAAGAGGGGAAAATGCATGCTTGTGGGCATGATGCTCATACAGCGATGCTTTTGACTGCTGCAAAAGCATTAAAAGAGGTGCAGTCAGAAATTAAAGGAACCGTTCGATTTATTTTTCAGCCATCAGAAGAAAACGCACAGGGAGCCAAAGCAATGGTAGCACAAGGTGCAGTGGAAGGTGTAGATGATGTCTTTGGGATTCATATTTGGTCTCAGATGCTTTCTGGAACAGTCTCATGTGTGGTAGGATCATCATTTGCATCCGCTGATATTTTTTCTATTGACTTTAAAGGGCGAGGGGGACATGGAGCAATGCCAGATGCATGTGTTGATGCTGCTATGATCGCTTCTTCGTTTGTGATGAATGTCCAAAGTGTCGTTTCTAGAGAAACAAATCCTTTAGATCCTGTTGTCGTGACTGTGGGGAAAATGGATGTGGGAACACGATTTAATGTAATTGCTGAAAATGCTCGATTAGAAGGTACTGTACGCTGCTTTAGCATTGAAACCCGTGATCGTGTAGAGAAAGCGTTAAAACGTTATGCTGCGCAAACTGCGGCGATGTATGGCGGTACAGCTAGTGTGGAATATAATTATGGTACTGTTCCTGTAATCAATGATGAGGAAGATGCTTTATTTGCACAAAAAATCATCAAAGAAAATTTTGGTGAGGCAGCACTTATTCAAGAACCGCCAACCACTGGAGGAGAAGACTTCAGCTATTTCACTGAAAATACACCTGGTTGTTTTGCTTTAGTCGGATGTGGGAATCCTGAAAAAGATACGCAGTGGGCACATCATCACGGACGTTTTAATGTGGATGAAGATGCGATGGAAATTGGAGCAGAGTTATATGCGCAGTATGCATTTGAGTATTTAAATAAATAGTCGTAATTTTTTTATCAGCGAGAGATGGGACAGAAGTGTTTAACTCCGAGAAATAAGAGAAATTCACGAAAATTGCTCTTCAAATTTTTGTGAATTCCAACTTATTTCCCAAGGTGTTGCTTCTGCTCTCACCGTTTATTCAGATTTCTTGTGTCTGGGACGTGACTCATAGAGTTATGTCCCAGACACATTTTATTTTTAAAGGAAAAAACTTTCTGTCTTGACAGATAAGAATTCACATATTAGGCAATATTTTGTTATAATAGAGATTAGTGCAAAGTTAAGAAGAGATGATTGAAAAAACACTGATTTTTTGTTAGTGTTAGTAAGACTAAATAATTGAGGGAGTACGCGATGCAACCGATAATTGAATTAAAAAATATTGATTTTAACTATCAACCAGAAGATGCTTCTCCCGCTTTGAAAGATGTATCTTTTTCCATCCAACAAGGTGAGTGGATTGCAATCATTGGACATAATGGCTCAGGTAAATCAACGTTAGCAAAAACAATCAATGGACTACTCTTACCGGCCTCTGGCAGTATTGCGGTAGGTGGTAAAGAACTGAATGAGACCAATGTTTGGGACATCCGCAAAATGGTCGGAATGGTGTTTCAAAATCCAGATAACCAGTTTGTCGGCTCAACTGTCGAAGATGATGTTGCGTTTGGTCTGGAAAATCAAGGAATTCCACGTGAGGAAATGCTTGTTAGAGTTAGAGATGCACTAGAGAAAGTACGTATGGATTCTTTTGCCACACGAGAACCAGCTCGATTATCAGGCGGTCAGAAACAACGAGTAGCGATTGCCGGTGTTGTGGCCTTGCGTCCAGATATTATCATCTTGGATGAAGCGACCAGTATGCTTGACCCTGAGGGACGGGAAGAAGTTATTACAACAATCAAAAAAATCAAAGAAGAAAGCAACTTAACGGTTATCTCAATTACACATGATATCGATGAAGCGGCTAATGCAAATCGAATTTTAGTAATGAAGCAAGGTGAACTTGTCAGCGAAGGGACACCAGAAAAAATTTTTTCTGCTGGGACAGAATTGATTCAGATGGGCTTAGATCTACCTTTTCCAGAAAAGTTAAAAATTGCTTTAAAAGAGCGTGGTGTTGATGTGCCAACTGAATATTTGACTGAAGAAAGGATGGTGGATTGGTTATGGACATCCGTTTTGAACAAGTAGATTTTACGTACCAACCGAACACACCATTTGAACAACGGGCATTATTCGACTTGAACTTGACGATTGAGGATGGTTCGTACACTGCAATTGTAGGACATACTGGGAGTGGTAAGTCTACGCTACTACAGCACTTGAATGCGCTGGTGAAGCCGACGAAAGGATCAGTCACAATCGGTGATCGAACAATTGTACCAGAAACAAATAATAAAAATTTAAAACCAATCCGGAAAAAAGTTGGAATTGTTTTTCAGTTTCCAGAAGCTCAACTATTTGAAGAAACAGTTGCTAAAGATATTGCGTTTGGTCCAAAGAATTTTGGTGTAACAGGAGAAGATGCACAGCGATTGGCAGCAGAAATGCTTGACTTAGTTGGATTGGATGCTACTTATTTAGAACGTTCTCCCTTTGAATTATCAGGTGGTCAAATGCGACGTGTAGCGATTGCTGGTGTTTTAGCGATGGAGCCGGAAGTCTTGGTATTAGATGAACCGACTGCAGGACTTGATCCGCAAGGTCGTAAAGAAATGATGGAAATGTTTCAACAGTTACATGAAAAACGTGGAATGACAATCGTACTAGTGACACATTTAATGGACGATGTGGCTAATTATGCAGATCATGTGATTGTATTAGAAAAAGGGAAAATCGTTAAATCTGGTACACCACAAGATGTTTTTCAAAATATTGATTGGTTAAAAGAAAAACAATTAGGTGTTCCCACGGCTGCGTCATTTGCAGAAAAATTGATGGAAAAAGGTATGACTTTTGATATACTACCATTGACTGCAGATGCGTTGGCAGATAAGTTGTTAAAAGGATTAGAAATGGCGGGTGAAGATCAATGATGAATAAGTTGATTTTTGGTCGTTATATACCAGGAGATTCCTTTATACACACCCTAGATCCACGAGCAAAATTACTTGCCAGCTTTTATTTTATCGGAATCATATTTTTAGCGAATAATTGGCAAACCTATGGTATTTTAGCCATTTTTACGTTATTTGCCATTTTTTTATCAAAAGTAAATATCCGCTTCTTTATAAGAGGAATCAAGCCGTTGATTTGGTTGATTCTATTTACGGTTGCCTTGCAGATGCTATTTACTCAAGGCGGAACAGTTTACTTTAGTTGGGGAATATTTACAATCACTGAATTTGGTGTGATCAATGGACTCTTTATTTTCTGCCGTTTCGTGTTAATTATTTTCATGTCGACATTATTGACGCTAACGACACCGCCACTTGATCTATCAGATGCGATAGAGTACTTGTTACGTCCACTAAAAGCTGTTCATTTTCCTGTTCATGAAGTATCATTGATGCTTTCGATCGCCTTACGTTTTGTACCAACTTTAATGGATGAGACAGAAAAGATCATGAATGCACAACGTGCCCGTGGTGTTGATTTTGGTGAAGGAAATCTAGTTCAAAAAATGAAGGCGGTAGTCCCATTGTTGATACCACTATTTGTTAGCAGCTTTAATCGAGCAGAAGATTTGGCAACTGCGATGGAAGCACGAGGGTATCAAGGTGGTGACGGTCGGACGAAGTATCGAGTGTTACATTGGCATTCAAAAGATACAGCTGTCATATTGGCATTTGTAGCATTGACTGTAGTATTGATTTTTTTAAGAAGCTAGAGAAGTAAAGGTGGAAGTGAAATGCCGCGTTATAAAGCAATCATTGCGTATGATGGAACGAATTTTAATGGTTTTCAAATTCAACCAAATGGACGAACTGTGCAAGAAGAATTTGAAAAAACATTACGCAAAATGAACAATGGTAAAACAATCACGATTTTTGGCTCAGGCCGAACGGATGCTGGGGTCCATGCTGTAGGGCAAGTTATTCATTTTGATTATCCACAAACAAGAGAGCTGGAAAAAATGCGTTATGCATTGGATACCCAAACACCTGAAGATATCTCGGTAAAAAGTGTTGAAATTGTTTCTGATGATTTTCATGCACGTTATCATGTTGTTGAAAAGACGTATCAATTTCGTGTAGATATTGGAAAACCAAGAAGTCCATTCAAACGATTTTATGCTAGTTATTTTCCCTATCAAGTTGATACTGAAAAAATCCAACGAGCATTGACTGATTTAATAGGAACACACGATTTTACATCGTTTTGTGCATCAGGTACGGAGATTGAAGATAAAGTTCGTACAATCTATGAAGCGAGAGTGGAAATGAATGAAGCAGGAGATGAGCTGATATTCACGTTTCGTGGAGATGGTTTTTTGTATAAAATGATTCGAATTTTAGTTGGAACCTTGCTTAAAATGGGAAATGGGCGGATGGATGAAACCTCGATTCCCGGAATTATTGCCGCGAAAGATCGAAATTTGGCTGGACCAACAGCTCATCCAGAAGGTTTGTATTTAGTTGAAGTGAAATATGAATAATCTAAAAAAAGTTCTTAGCTTAAATGTAAGCTGAGAACTTTTTGCGTATCTTTACAATAGAACCTGTTTTCTAATCTTGAATGATATTTTTATTCTCAAAAAGTTGTTGTAAGGTTCGATATAAATCAGCTAGCCCTTCTTCACCATACGATAGATCCCAGAAATAAAGCGGCAGTTCGGGATATTTTTTCCTTGGTAGCAACGAGGAGCTGATAACAAGATCATATTGCTCAGTTAGAGCTTCTTGGTAAGGGGCAGAATCGACAAAGCCTAAATCATTTAAAAATTGGTAAATTCTTCTAACTAAAAGAAAGTTATGTTCAAATGCTACACCGACTATCAGATGCTCAGAATGTTTTGGTTTGTCATATACTGGAAGCAAAACATTTTTGAAAGCTTTGACTAGTGGATTCTTAATTGTATAAATAAATTTATATTCTTTTTCTTTTGATTTCGCATCAAAAAAAGTTTGGATTTTTGATTCTAAAAGTTCATCCGCTTTTTTTCTCTTACCTGGCAATTCTACTAATTTTTGTAGGTTAGGGTAAGGTTGACGCAAGACAAAAAAAGTAAACGTAATATTTAGTAAATTCCCGATAATAATTGATTTATCCAGCGCTTCGGGTTCCTTTTTAAAGATATTGACTTTAGCGTAATCTAAAAATTCCTGCACTAATTCATATACTGGATTCGGTCGTGTCGAAAAATCGTGCAGTGTCTGAAACAATGAAGCATCATCTTCTAACGTATAAAATGGAGCATAGTGTGCTAGGAAAAAAATAAAACTACTTTCTCCTTTACTTTCTTTAGGCGGCAAAGCTTGAATAGGGCCAAGCTCTTTGTTTAGGCGCTCAAAATCATAATAAGGATTATCCATCATCAAAAAGTCGTAGCGATCATCATAACAAACAAAAATCTTTCTACGTGTGCGACAAAGAAAAATCGCTGCGAAATAGGTCAGCTCTTTTGCACCTAAATAAGTTCTAGATAATGGGAAATATTCAGAAAAGGCGTTGGCAAGTTTTTCTGCATCTTCAAAAGCAACACTTTTAAAAGGCCAGACAGTTCCACGTGTTCCTAACCAGAGTGCATCAAACAAAGCAACTCTAACAGCCCGTTCATCACCAGTCAAATTTGCTTCAGTATATGTAAAACGCAAATTAAATTGCTTTACATGTTTTTTCAAAGGCAGCATCTTTCTAGAAACTGTCGAACGGCTAACGTAATAGCGATCGCAAAAATCGTTTATATTTGGAGAATCATGATTTAAAAAATAGAGGATATATTGAAAAGGAACCGATTTTTTTAATAGAAAATAGCGATATTCATCTATAGTCACTATTAATCTTGTACTATCCATTTTTCCTGCTTTGTGTAAAATCGATGGATGAGTTGAAATTATTTTAGTCAAATCATTATTGATCTCAGTTATAATAATAAATGTTTGCTGATAGTTTAAAGACAATTCATCAGCTAATTGAGTAATAGAAATATCTGACTGATTGATTTGTGTGATTCGTTTAAAAAGCTTAAACTTTGTAAGCATTCCTGAATCCATCATCAATTCTTCATATAACATGCTAATCACTTCCTTGCCTCTATTCTACTGTACTTTAGGGGCACTTGTCAGCTAAGATGGTGGTCGTCGAACAGTTAGAAATCTATATTTAACAAAAAGATATCTTTTTTAGAAGGGGATGAAAGGAATAAGAGATACCCCTTACCCTGTTTTTTGTTAGAAAAAGTATTGGTGTGATAGATAAGAGTATAACAAATTAAAAAAACTGAGATAAACCTTTGTTAGGTTCACCTCAGTTCATATCTTACATAAGTGTATCTATTTTTTTAGCTTAGTCCAGATTAAACCAACTAAAAAGCCAAGTGCCGCCGGAACGACCCATCCCATACCAATCGTAAATAAAGGCAGATAATTCTCTGCAGTTTTTAAAATAGATGAAACGACAGTATTTGCTTTAATAAAATCAGGTGTATTATTCAATGCATCAAGTAATGCCGCAAACACTGTGACATAAGTCGTCATACGGTAAACTTCTTTACGGTGGTGAAACAGTGGGCTAATGATGACTAAAATCATCAAAGTCATTGCCAAAGGATAAAGAAACATCAAAACAGGAACTGAAAACTGAATAATATTCGTTAGCCCAACATTTGCAAATAAACAAGGTAAAATACTGGCTATTGCAATGTAAAATGTATAGGTTCCTTTTGGAAACAACTCACTGAACATTTCAGAACACGCAGTGATTAAGCCAATTGCCGTTTTTAAACAAGCTAAAATCACAATAAATGCTAATAAAATACTGCCTAAATTCCCTAAATAATGATTAGCGATTTGAGCTAAAGCAATCCCGCCATTCTCGCTAGTAGGAAACTTACCTAGACTCATTGTACCCATATAAGAAAGAAATGTATAAATGATGCCCATCAAAACAATACTAACTGCACCAGATTTTATGGTGTCTTTTGCAATATCATTTGGTTGTTCAACACCCATTCCTTTAATTGTTGAAACAATAATGATCCCAAACGCCAAAGATGCTAGTGCATCTAAAGTATTATAACCTTCTGTAAATCCTTTAAAAAAAGGATTGGATTCATAAGTACTAGCAACAGGCGCTAAAGAGACAGAACCTAAAGGAGAAATAAACGCAAATAAAATTAAAATAGCTAGTAAAAATAGAAATAATGGGTTTAAAACTTTTCCTACATAACCTAACAGCTTAGAAGGCTTACGAGAAAAAGCCCAAGCAATCAAAAAGAATAGCGCTGAAAAGACTGCTAAAATCAATTTGTGCTGCTCACTTGGTATGAATGGTGCTAAACCAATCTCAAAAGATGTCGTTGCTAGACGAGGTAATGCAAAGAAAGGCCCAATCGTCAGATATAATAATACTGTAAATATAACAGCATAACGCCGATTTACACGAGTAGCCAAATCAAAAATACCATTACTTTTGGATATGCCAATGGCAATTACGCCTAAAAATGGCAATCCAATCCCAGTGATCAAAAAACCTAGGTTAGCTAAAAAAATAGTAGCTCCAGCTTCTTGTCCCATATGAACAGGAAAAATCAAATTTCCCGCCCCAAAAAATAACCCAAATAGCATAGATCCTACATAAAGATACTCACGCCATGTTAACTTCTTTGTCATAATTTAACACTCCTTAAACATTATCCTTAACTAAAATAACAGAATAAAGAGTCTACAGCAAGCGTATTTTCAGAAAGGAACCGATGTTTTCTGAAAATATTAAAACTATCTGAGATTACTCGATAAAATAAGCAAATTGATAATCGTCACAGAATGCCCCATTGATAAAAAATTCATCTTTGAACAATGCTTCTTGGACAAACCCATTCTTACGATAAAACTGGATTGCTCTAGTATTAGGCCCCATGACGCGCAAAGCAATTTTGCGAATGCCTTCTTTGGCAGCTTCATCTTTTACATAATCCAGTAATTTCCGACCAATCCCTAATGATTGGCTATCTGGATGAACTCCGATACCTAGCATCCATTGTTTCTTATGGGAGAGTAAAGGAGTAGGATGATGTACATCAACAAAGCCGTGAACGTTGTCTTCATCTGCAGCAACAAAAATAAGTCTTCCTTGAATCTTTTCTTTGTATTCATCAACCGATTCATAATAATGAAGTACAGGAGAATTACGAGTGTTCCAAATCGTATTTTCTATCTCAAGTAATTCAGGGAAATCGCTTTCTTTAATTAGACGAATAGATACTGGGTCTTTCATTGTATCCCTTCTTTCATTTCAATATTTAAGAATGATAATTTATAAAACAGGATCAATCGACTAGTAAATTTAGTATATCAAGTAAGGGTACCTATTACCAAATTAGAAGTAAATAAATCATTTTCAATATAAAAGTCCATTACAACATTTGTATATTCAGATGTAATTTTGATTACTATTGGCAAGCCTTTTCCAAGATGTCCTTTTTTAGTGGTATATTTTTTTTCAAGCATCTTATCTAGTGAAAGGTGAGTATCAGAAGTAAAAGGATTTTTAATAAGGAAAAGAGTATGATCATTTTCTTGATATATTGACACTTGGATTGTATAGTTTTTATCTTCATTATAAGCTTCTAGAGCATTATCTAATAAAATAGACAAGCAACGTGTCAGATCAATTAAGTCCATATCAATCTGATAAATTTTTTGAGGAATATCAACATATAAATTGATTCCCTTTGAAGAGGCTTGTTCAAAAAAAGCTAGCAAAATAGCTTGGATTGGTGGAATAGACAGGTTGAGCAACTGTGAATAGTATTCAGGAATTATGACAGAGGATGAATAATTAATAATAGATTGTATGTACGTTTTTGCATCAGTAATTTTACCATCGTTAAGATATCCATTAACACTAGTTAATATATTTCTATAATCGTGTCTGAATTCCAGAGTAGTTTCATATTTCTCTTTTACAGAATTCATTGATTTTGCCATGGTTACATAAGCTTGTCGCTGATTATAAGATGAAGCAATTAAATGAAAGAAAAAACTAAACAAAAAGCCACTAAGACAAATTAATAAGAAAAAAAGTGCAAGTAGTTGTGGGGAAATATAATTGACAATAGATTGATACATATAAAAAATAATGCTAAAAAACAAAAAAATCGCTAATGATAAAAGCCGGTACTTTTTTTGTATACTTTTAAGGATAAGAAAGAAATCATATTTTTTTATATAGAACCTCATGGATAAACAAATGGCTATTAATAAAAAGGGTTGGGATATCAATAATAAAATCACAGAAGTACGTGAGAATGAAAATAGCTGAGTGGGGAGCGCATAAGTAATTGTCCATACTATCAGTAGAATAAATGTTATCCATGAAAAAGAAAGAACAGGAACTAGCCAATTTTTGTAGATTTTAATCAATAAAAAAATTTTTAATATCACAAAAATAATATTTAATAAGGAAGTAAATGTTTGAGTAACAAAAAAACTTAAAAAAATGATTAGAAATAAAAAACTGGATAAGCAAAGAACTTGATTTCTTTTTAAGACAATATTGTATTCTATCAACCATAAAAACAACAAATTTTTTAAAGTAAATAAGATGGTAAATGAGAACATGATTAATCACCTCCATGGCTATTATTTCAATTTTTTAGAAATCTTATCAATAATTTTCGTTCCAACATAAAGTTCTTGTCCATGATCAAATAGAATAATCCCTTCCAATCTAGAGAACGACTTGATGTGAGCAAGATTAATAATGTAGGACTTTAGCTCTGTAAAAAGGTGAGTATGGCTAACTTTTTTCTTTATTTGGTGAAGTTGTTCTGTACAGGTGATTTCGCTTTTTTGTGTTTTAATAAGCACTTTCCCACGAACGCCTTTAATGGTTGCAATATAAAATATTTCTTCTGGATAAATTATAATTTGTCTATTTCCAGATCGAAAAACGAGTAATTCTCCACTATTTAGATTAACTAGGAGCTGTGATCTGATTTGTTCAAGCAGTGAAAATAATTCTTCTTTAAAAATAATATTTGGCAAGATATGCTTCACTACGTATCCTAAGGGGGAGATTTGTGCATTAATCACTTGTATGCCGCTATGCTCATCATTGGTGAGAAAAATAATCGGAACTTTCTGGTTTAAAGCTCTAATTTTTTTCGCAAGCTCTATACCTGAAAAATATGTATTTAGGTGTATATCAATAATAAATATATCTTTATCTGCAAAGACAAAGTCATTTAAATTTTCATAGAAATGGATAAATTCACTTATGATTTTTGGCTGAAATGTAATTGCAGAGTTAGTGGTAGAAAAGTCTTCAATACTTTCAGCAATTATTTTTCCATGTTGCAATTCGTCTTCTACGATAAAGCAGGTGATTGTCATTGTCATTGTTTTATCCTCTAGAAAAGTATTTTAATTAACTATACTAAAAAATAGAAAAATATTAAAAAAAAATGCCTTTTACACAAAAAGCATTTTTTTTGTTTGAAAGGCAAGTCATTCATTTAAATTTTGAATTAATATAACTAAGTATTAAAAAATAATTGATAGAAAATAACAATTATTATAAGAATATCTCTATAAATGTTTATCTTAATTTTTCTACAATTGAGATAGATAAAAGCTTTGGAATGAAATAAATCTTATAAGGTAATTCTATCTTTTTTTTGAAAAATGTCAATATGGTTTTATATAATATTTGTTTTTCATCGGACAATTAGACATTAAGGATAGAATATATTCATTTTCATTGCTATTTTCTCAAGAAAGCCGTCAAAAAAATTGTCAAAAGAAGGAGGTCATTTTATGACACGCAAAGGAGAGAATATTTACAAGCGCAAAGATGGTCGCTGGGAAGGACGATATATAAAAGGAAGAACACAAAACGGAAAAATTATATATGGTTCTATTTATGGAAGAACCTATGCAAGTGTTAAAGAACAATTGATTCATTTAAAAGCAAAACATTTAGAAACGAATGAACGGTTTGTACCATATGAAGGAACCTTAAAAGAATGGCTTGTTTTCTGGTTAACAGTGGATGTAAAAAACAGGGTAAAACCAACGACCTACTCTAATTATGTACGCTTAGCTGAAAAACATATTTTTTCATCTATAGGATCAACTCCTTTAACCAAAATTAGGTCGAATGATCTTCAAAATTTTATCTACGAGCTACAAGACAAAGGTCTTTCTCCAGGTTCTGTTAGGAATGTGATAACACTGTTAAGAAAGGCGTTTTGCGAGGCGCATAAAAAAGGATATGTAACTGGCAATCTGTATAAAACACTTGAATTACCGAAATTAAAAACAGCAGAAATTGATGTGCTGACTATTCCACAACAACGTAAGCTTGAAAAAGTTGCTTTGCAAGAGCTTGGTTGCTCTCCAATCATTTTATCGTTGTACTCAGGGATAAGAATTGGCGAAATCAGCGGATTAAAATGGTCTGATATTGATTTTGAATCTAATGTGATTCATGTGAGAAGAACGATTTCGAGAATAACTAATGAAAACTCAATTGATTCTAAAACAAAGTTAGTAGCTGGAACGCCCAAGTCAGCAAGTTCTATTCGGAAGATTCCTTTAGCAAAAAATCTAAAAAAGTATTTAATGAATAAAAAAGCTGATAGTTCATCAGTCTATGTTATCGGTACAGGATCTGAATTGATGGAACCAAGAGCAATCACGTACAAATTCAAAAAGACAATCAAAACCGCTAATTTACCAGATTTTAAATTCCACGTATTAAGACATACTTTTGCTACACGGTGCATTGAAAAAGGTGCAGATATTGCAAGTGTTAGTAAAATACTTGGACACCAGTCGATTAAGATGACTTTGGACACGTATACAGGCTCCCTTTTCGAAACAAGAAAAAAAGCGATTTCTACAGTTGATAAACTATTAGTAAATGAAATGTAAGACGTCATTAAAATGGTCATATGAGCTAAAAACAGTTGTGAATATCGAAATAATGTTTTATTTATCTCAATTGTAGAAAAATTAAGATAAAAATCAAAATATATGCTCAGCTAGAGTTTAACCATTTATTAATATAGAGAATTAGGAAAAATAACAGATGTTCCAATAAATTAAGAAAGAGATGATACATAGTGCATAAAATCGGAGTTGTAACTTTAGAAAAAGAAAATAGTCAAGCGATACATCAATTACTAAATGAAAGTAATTACATAGCTGTTAAAATATCAGATAAGTCTCAAATAAAAGATTTGGATGGAATCATTTTGGATGTGGGAAAAGATAATTGCTTTTCACAAGTGTGTGAATGGTTGATTCACTGTCAAATAGCACCACAGGTATTTATATGGGTTATTTTGCCTAATATCAATATACGTGAAATTAATATGTACCTTCATTTGGGCATGAACGGATGCATGTTGGAAGAAAATGAAACGAATGAGCTTCCATTAATGCTCAAAAACACATTTAGTCGTATTTTTTCTGGATACCCTGAAGAAGAAAAAAAGAAAAGAGAAGGCATAGTTCTAAATGATACTAATATGTGTGCAGTGATTAATGGAGGAAAAGAAATTCCATTAACACGTTCTGAATACCAAATCCTCCAAATATTGTACAAACAGAAAGGATCAACAGTAAGTTATCAAACTATTTATGAAACACTTTGGAATAAACAGGCAAACGATGATTTATATCGAGTTGCAAATTTGATTTTTCATCTGCGAAAAAAACTAGGGATGCAGGGGGAACAATATATTCAAACTGTTCGAACTAAAGGTTATCGTTTAATTGGATGAATTCAAGTAGAGTGATTTAGCTCATTATACAAAAATCAACAAGAAAAATTAGAGATTTAGTGATGTCGTGAATATTTTTGAAATAGGAAAAAAAGAAGCTTGAAAAGGAGTTGGGAAAGTGAAAAAGTATTTAATTATCTTCAGTATGCTAGTTTTATTTTATTGTGTACTGTTCTCCGTTGCAAAACCGAATACTATATTGGCAGATAAGATGGAAGAAAATCAAATTATGAAGGCCTCTACTGAGGACAAAAAAGTAATCAGCCCATTAAATGGAACTGACCTTAGTGCAGATAAAACTAATAAGAACCCACTAAATGCAAGGACGTCTATTCAAACATATGCTAATAATTCAATTTTTACATTTCCAAGAGTTACATCTGATTATAACACTCCTTTGGATTCAAAGTATTCTTTTTTTCCTAGAATGAATGATGATTCAAAATGGTATTACGAATCGACGTATGCAACAAGTAAAAAGAAAGTCGAAACCTCAAAAGGAACTATAAGTGATGTGAATTTAGATGTGGTACCAATAACTGATGATACCACCCCAGGAGTATTGAGAGTTACTAACGTTGGAATGTACAACGGAGTTAATCTAGACTTGCTGGTTAAGGTTACTTATATAAAGAAAGTAAATGATACTAATATATGGGGAACAATAAGAACACCTGCAAAATTTGAATTAGGTGTGGAGAAAAGCAATTTCTTGAATTTATATATGTCAGGTAAAACTGATACAGAAATAAATATCGCAATCACAACAGTAAAAAGTGATACAACAAAGCAAATAAAAACATCGGGTGTGGTGACCTATAATCAAATAACCATTGCAAAAAAATTAATATTGCAAAGGGATCAAATTTCTAATTTATATACACCAAACGATAGCATTGTTACGTATGATCCAAATTCAACTATGACAATTAATAATGGAAACCCAGTCTATACATTTCAATCTGAAGCTAACTCGAATCTAGCAACAAATAGAATAGTTCAACAGTATGAAGACTTAGCAACTAGAGCTGTAGGGATTTGTATGAACCAAACTAGTTCAAGTGTTACTCAAATATTAAGTGCTACACCACCATTACTTATTAAGCCTCCTATACCAGTTATGAGTGGAGAGAATACCGTGACTAAAGCAGCAGATAGTAGTGCATACACAATCTACCAAGTTGTTCCGTCTCAGCCGAGTAAAGTACTCGAACAATTTGATTTAGCGATAATACTGCCCGCTGTTTTTAAAAATATAAATACTGAAGACATTAGTATCAAAGATCAGAATGGTATAGCTATTACTAACGATCTATTTAATAAAACGATCACGGTAGGATCAGATGGGCAACAAATGCTTAAAATTAGTGCAACAGAAGCTTATTTAAACAGTAATCTATCAAATGGTTCGGGGTTATATTCTAATATTTTTAGGATTACTGTTCCTGTGAAAATTGATTTTACCAAAGACTATAGTGCCTATGCGGAAAATGATCCAAATGGAGAGGGCAACAATAGTAAATTAATCAAAGTGAATGGGATAGTGACGCTTTTTTCAAAAGATTTTGGAGGTTTATTAGGAGAAAGTGAATCAGAAACTCCTGTTGTATTTACAAATCAATCATCACTGACATTTGATTTTAGGGATGAAAATAATAAGCAGGTTTTCCAAAAATCAATAGTGCAAACTGTAGGAAATGAGTATGACAATACAGCTCTCCTTGACGAAGTGAATGATTGGGGTTTTTCGCTTGTTTCGGTTAGTGACAATATCAAAGGAAGTCAGACGCCAGAAGACGCTACGGTAAAAATTATTCTTAAAGACAAACGTTTTGACGGAAATATTGATTTTTATAAAAATGAGCAGTTACTAGAGAATAATGTTTTGAAATATGATGATAAGATAACGGTCAGTTTTAATACAATTTACAATGGAGCTATGGAAGATAGTACTTTTAAAGGTGGTCAAATTATAACTACTTTTCCTAAAAACGTATTTAAAGATGAACCAAGCAATATGAAATTAGTAGATAAAAATGGGAAATCTGTCGGAACAGTTCTTTATCAACAGCAAGGAGATCCACCTGGTCGAATGGTAGGGAAAATAAATGAAGATGTACCGGTGGGAACAGAAGTATATTTAAAATATGACGGGACCGTTTCAAGTGAACAACCTGCCAATTCAGATTATAAATTTATATTTAGTTTAATTACGATGGATAATGCTTTTAATAATCAATTTTTAAAAGACTTTTCTCAAGACGTTATAGTAAAACCGAATACTGCACAATTAAATGTTAAATTTTTAGATGAAAAAGGGAATCAATTGCATGATCCATACACATCAGAAGAAAATGTGGGGACGCCAATAGATTTAACTAAATTGACGGGGGTTACAGAGACCATAAAAGAATTAACTAATGATAATTATATTTTAGCAAAAAAGCCAGATAATGAAGTGATTACAATAATTGATGGGAAAAATGATTTTACCTACCAATTTAGTGGTACTTTAAAAATCAGCTCAGCTCCTGACATACTAGATTTTGAAACGAAAAAAGCAACCATTGATGCGGTTAAATATACGAATCCTACAATCATTGGTGAACCATTAGTTATATCGGATACACGGGCTGATAAAGTGAAATGGAATCTAAAGGCAAGGATAGATCAGCCACTAACTCATTCTGATAAAGTGCAAGGAGATATAATAATCCCCGATGCAATCAAGTATAAATATCAAGATGATGAATTGACATTGACAGACCAAGATACAGTTATTTTTAGTCACTTAAATACAGATTCAGGAAGCTATAATGTGACAAAAGAGCGCTGGTCTAAAGGAGATGGATTTATGCTTGACCTACAACCAGGTGCCGTTAAAGTGCTTGGAAAGTATAAAGCACAAATAACGATTACTTTAGAGAACGCAAAGTAAAAGGAGCAGAAAAAGAATGAAAATAAATAAGTTTATAAAGTATCTAATTGTTTCTTTTCTTTTACTCTTTTTTTTAATAGTACCTACGGGAAAAGTTATTGCTCAAGAAGGAGCAGAAGTTTCGATTAAAGGAGAAATCACATTATTTGATGAGGGTACGTCCAGTAATGGAGGAACAAAAACGTCAACTAGCACGTCAAATATATCTATTTCTAAACCTAAAGGGCGAATGCCTTCAACAGGTGAACTTGTAAAAAATGGCTTAGCGATAAGCGGTAGTTTGCTCGTTGTAACTATTTGTTTGGTTTATGGTCTGAGAAGACATCATCAAAAAAATAGAAAGGAGCAATGAGTGAATGCAAAAAAAAAATTGGTTGCTAGTATTGCTGTTCTTTTCAATAAGTTTCGTTAGCAGTCTAGCACCTAGTTCTGCTCAAGCTGAGTCACAAGACCAAGGAGATATGGATATTTCTTTTAAAGGAATGTTGGATCCTGGATACGGTATATTGGATCCCGAGCATCCAGAAAAAACATTGAATCCAGGAGTCGATTATGGAAAAACATCGGGGCCTTTACGAATTGATTTTGTTCCAAATTTCCAGTTTGGTCGCAGTGCAATTAATCTTTCAAATATGAGTTATTCTGCAAATGCATTACTGTTTGAAGGTGAAATAGCTCCTAGAGGTCAATTTATTCAAATATCGGATTATCGAGAAGGACAAACTGGTTGGAGCTTACAGGTTCGTCAAGATACACAGTTTACCAATATAAAAGATTCAAAGACACAATTAGATGGCGCTGTGTTATCTTTTGACAATTCTTGGGTCAGTACACGTAATGGTGCAAGTAGACAACCGGATGTATCAAAAGAAGTAATTCGCTTGGACAACTTAGGAGAAACATATACCTTGGCCCACTCTCCAAAGGGGACAGGAAACGGAACGTGGAGTATTGTTTTTGGTGCATCTAAAGACAATCCAGAAGATGAGTCAGGAACTATAAATCCACGTTTAGACAAAAATGGGAACATTATCTCTGATCCACAGGAAAATCAAGCACTGTATATGAATAATGCAGTCCGTTTATCCTTGCCTGGTAAAACGAAAAAAAAACCAGGCACTTACGCAACGGTGTTAACTTGGATTATATCCGAGCTACCATAAATAGTAGATAAAATAGTAGGAGGAAACACAAATGAAATTAACAAACAAATTATGTAGTGCAGCATTATTAGCAGCAGTTGGGGTATCAATAGCACTACCAAGTATCACAAAAGCAGCAGAGGAACCAGAACAAGCTATCTCGACTAATAAAGGAGATATGGACATTCAATTCACACGTAATACAGCTGATGATACGGATACCACTCGACCAGAGCTTACTAACTCTGATGGTACTCCAGTAACTGATCTTACTTCAGGCACAGTTACTCGTCCATTGACACCAGCAGTTTTTGGGATTCAAGATGTGACACCATTAAGTTTTGGTGAACATGCGATTGTTACAGATGGGAATACTCGTGAATTCTGGGCAAAAAACTATAAAGAAACAAATGGAGAAATGGCTAATAACGTTGTAATCAAAGACGTCCGCAGCACATTAAATCACAACTATACACTAACTGCTCAAATTACTAAACCAATGACAACAACAGTGACTGAAGGAAATACATCTGTAGAACGTAAATTGGAAGGCGCAACATTGACTTACTCAAATATTCAACGTCAAACAAATGTAGCGGATGAGATTGCTTTATCACCAGATGCAGTGGCACCTACTGTAACTGTAAAAGAAGATGCTCCAGAAGCAGTCGTTAATAACACAAACGCAGCTACTCCAGACAAAGGTCAAGGTCAAACATATATTCAATTTGGTAAATTAAATGCAGCAGGCGATACTGCATCTGATAAATCAGTAAAATTAACAGTTGGTAAAGATCAAACAATCTTTGAAGGCCAATATAAAGGTGAAGTAACTTGGGTATTATCAGCTACTAAATAGTTGAGTTATCTATTTACAAATAGGGTGAAGGAGTGTGTGCTAAAACGACTAATCAGTTTTAGCACACACTCTAAATCCGATAAAAGATGTGATTAAATCTTAAAGTGATAAAAGTATTTTAAGGATTTAAATTGTAGGTCAGATTTTTTCTTACATAGTAGACAATTTGGTTTGTCAATGGGTACTGTGATTAATTGTTATAGAGCATGAGAACACGCACATATCGGTTACTTTATCTGTAACTCGAGTGAATTAAATGTTATTTGGAAAGGAATTAACTATGAAATTATCGTTTAAATACATGTTATATTCATTATTTTATATAAGCAGTTTACTACTTATTCTTCCACAAACTGTATGTGCGCAAGAGAATCCTGCTGGTATCGGCTATACCTATAAAATAATTAAGCCAAAAAATCAAATAGGTAATGCTGGTTATTTTGATTTACGTATGACACCAGAGCAAAAGCAAACTGTAGAGATTGAATTTTATAATATGACAGATAAAGAATTATCTGTTGACCTTTCAGTCAATAGCGCTAAAACAAACAGTAACGGTGTAATCGAGTACGGACCAACAAAACTAAAGAATGATCCATCTTTAGTTTATGATATGAAAAATATTATAGAAGTACCAAAAAAAGTCACATTACAACCTAAAGAGACGAAAAATATACCTGTGAACATCACAATGCCAAAAGAACAATTTGATGGCTATATTTCAGGTGGTATATATCTACAAAAAACTGAGACGAATGAAGAAAAAAAAGCAGATGAAGCTGAAAAAGGTGTAGTAAATAAATACGCGTTTATCGTAGGGATGCTTTTAAGTGAAACAGATGTCAAGGTACAGCCAGAGTTAGTTTTTAATAAAATTAATGCAGGTGTAACGAACTATCGTAATGCATTTCTAACCAATTTTTCCAATACCAAAGCAACTTACGTAGAAGGAATGACTGTTGATGTGCAGATATTCAAAAAAGGATCAGATGAAGTTTTATATGAATCAAAAAAAGAAAATTATCGAATGGCACCAAATTCTGCAATAACATTTCCTGTGAATTTAAATGGAGAGTCATTTGTGGCAGGAAATTATGTTGGTCATATTTTAGTAACTGCAGGAGATAAAAAATGGGAATGGCAAGAAGAATTTGAGGTTACTCAAAAAGAAGCCGAGAAATACAATGCGCAAGATGTTTCATTAGTACAAGATAGAGGGATCAGTTGGAAGATCATTGTAATGATTGTTGTTGGCGTTTTAGGAACACTTCTAGTGATTTACTTGATTATTCATCGTATATCTAATAATAAAGTAAAAAAGGCGAAAAAAAGGCGGAGAAAAAGATAAAGAGGAGATGTAGACCATGACAATACTAAATTGGCTCTTTGTATGCTTTTTTTCAGCATTTTTAATTGCTTTTTGTTTAAGTATTTTTCAGTTTATACTCTTTAATTCGTATAAAAAACAGTTGGGTGTACTCAAACGAAAAAGGCCAAAAGCAAAACGGAAAAGAAAAAAATGGCTTAGAATCAAACATAAATTGGAAAATAAAGTTCAGAAATTTTTAAAAAGAGGAATTATCTTAATTGTCAGCAGTGTATTTCTGTTATGTGCTAGTTTGTACACTACTTACTACGAGAAAACAAATCTTTCCTCTGTGGATAGCACTGTAATTGCCCAAACATATTTTATAACTAATGAAGTAAATACACAATTGCATGCGCTCCAAAATGGAGAAGATGTAAAAGACAGTAAAGAAAAATTAATGGAATTAAGTTCACTGTTAGCATCATATGGAAGCTCCACAGCTTCTAATAGTTTGTCAAAAGACGGCCAGCAATTATTGAATCGTTACTATGTTCAATTGCGTGAGTTTGGAACAAATCTCTATTCATTAAAAGTAGAACAATTGAGTGACTCAGATACGATAGAAGCGTATGTAGCAGATATTAATAAAATCAAGGAAACACAAAAGAAAGTATTTACACGATTTAAAATAAACGAGCAGGCGTTGAAACAAAAAAAATAACTGTAAGCGAAGGGATTTTATTATGAGTGGAAAGCAAATAAAAAAAACTCATTCATGCCCTGAGAAAAGACCCAAAAACAAAACCCCAAAAAATATACATTCTAAAAAGCGAAAGACAAAAAAACATATCCGTTATATCAAGCAAAAAGAAGCTGCAAAAAAGCGGCAAGCAACTCGACGTCAAAAAATTCTTTTTGAGCTAGGAGCCAGCTTGATAACATTAACGATAGTAATTTATATCCTTTCGCTTTTTACTTTTTCATTTGTAAAGGTCGAAGGCTATTCAATGGTACCGACTATAACAAATGGTGAGTGGGTATTCGTGAATAAATTAGCCAAACGTAGGCGCTTTAAATTAATTCTCTATAAAGATCCAGAAAGTAAAGAAACCTCAGTAAGACGATTGATTGGATTGCCGAGAGAAAAAATCTATTATAAAAAAGATAAATTATATGTCAATGATCATGAAGTATACGAACGATTTATAGATTCTGAGGTACAACGAGCAAAACAGAGTAAGAGTTTATACACAGCTGACTGGACACCTAGACAACAGGTAATTCCAGAAGGAAAGTACCTTATTTTGGGTGATAATCGGCCTTATGGGATAGATAGTCGTGACTATGATTGCGTTGATGAAAAAAATATTGTGGGGATCGTAGAAATGAGAGTTTTACCTATTCAAAACCTTAAACAATTTTAACAATCAGTAGATAAAAAGAAAGAGGCGGAAAACATAGAACCAGTAGAGAGAAAAAACGGATGGCTTAGAAAGAGTGTATTTTTTCTTTTTGTGTTATTGAGCATTCTATTTTTAGTTAAAGTAAAAACATACATAGTAAATGGAGAATCTATGCAGCCGACGTTTCAAAATAAAGATCGACTGTTCATAAAAAAAACGGCTACTTTGACTCGCTATTCATTGATTACCTTTCAGCCGCAAGTAAACGCAGATGATTCTTATATCAAAAGGGTTATAGGACTTCCTGGCGATCGGATTTGGTTGGATCAAAATATGGTCTATTTAAATGCTCAAATGGCTTCAAATAATTCAACACCTTCTAACAATAGTAATTTATCAGGGATCGAGTTACCAGACGGAACGTTAAAGGTTCGAGTGACATGGGAAGTTGCAGCGCAACTAGCGGGGCTTTCAGTGATTCCAAAAGATAAGTTTTTTGTTTTAGGCGATAATAGAAGGCATTCCACTGATAGCAGGGAGCTGGGACTGATTGATAAGCAAGCAGTGAAGGGGAAAGTAATCTTTCGATATTATCCGTTCACTCGTTTTGGAGTGGTCAACTAAAGAAAAGCGAGGAAACAAATGAAACAAGAACAGAAACATATTTTGAAAAAGAATGTTTTAGCTATAGGACTTAGTTTTGTTATACCTGTAGCAATAATGGCAACTTGCTACTTTCAATTAGGAATTTATCCAACAAGTGATCGCACGATTTTAGCAAGTGATGGTTTTGGACAACTAGTTAATTTTTATTCAGGATTTAATAATTTTTTACATGGACAACAATCTTTTTTTTATACATGGTCTAGCTCATTAGGATTAAATTTCGTGTCATTGATGAGTTATTACACCAATAGCTTATTTACTTTCATTGTCTTTTTTTTCGATAATTTATATATACCAGATGCAATGTATCTAATTTTATTATTGAAAATTGGAACTATGGGGATTACGTTTTGGATATTCTCCGAACAAACCTTCCATTTACCCCAATTGCTAAAGGTCAGTTTGAGTATTTTCTATGCATTAATGAGTTTTACTGTAGCGTATTCGATTATGCTGATGTGGTTGGATGCTATGATTTATCTACCTCTGATTTTATTAGGGATTCACCGAGTAATGGATAAGAGCAAGCCAATTTTATTATTTGTTAGTTATTTTCTGTTGTTTATAACAAATTATTATATGGCTTTTATGGTTGGGGTATTTAGTTGCATATATTTCTTTGTACGAACTTTGACAATTTGGGAACGTTATAAAAAGGCGATTCCTCATTATTTTGTTACCTCTTTACTTGCTGGTGGGGCATCTATGGTTATTATATTACCTTCAGTAATGGATTTGCGGATGAATGGGGAAAAAATGGATACAATTAAACGGTTTTTTACAGAGGATGTGGGTCCATGGGACTTTATTGTGAAAAGCATGTCGGGTGTTTATGATACATCGAAGTTTGAAAGTGCGCCCTTTATTTATATTGGGTTATTGTCATTATTGTTTGCTATATTCTATTTTGTGACGAATAAAGTTCCTTTGAAAAACAAATTACTGTACGGTAGTTTACTTTTAGTGATAGTAGCAAGTGTCTATATTCAACCATTGAATTTATTTTGGCAAGGTCTGCATTCACCAAATATGTTTTTATTTCGCTATAGTTTCCTTTATTCCACACTAGTTTTGATTTTAGCTGGGTATGGGTTAGAAAAATTTGAAAAAAAAGATTTAAATATCCTAGGTAATATTACCCTGTCTTTGGTCGGGCTGTTTATCTTAATTGTTATTGTAGCGAATAAAAAACGTTATGGTTATATTACGCAGGAGTCATTGATCGTGTCTGCTGTGTTGTTACTTATCTATCTTTTGATTATTGGGTTAAAAGTGAATTATCCAAAATATACAGCTCTTCTATCTGTTCTTTTATTTTTATGTATCTGTGGAGAGTTATATTTTAATACACAACAGATGACAATTGGAATCGATCGAGAGTGGGGATATGTAAATAGAAAGTATTATACAAAAGCGTATCAGCAAATCAGTCCTCTAGTGAATAAAACCAAAGAACATACTAAAGGCTTTTATCGTATGGAAAACTTAGATCCAATCAGTCGAACAGATAGCTTTAATTATAACTATTCAGGCATCACCATGTTTTCGTCTATACGCAATCGTCACTCATCCCAATATATGGATCGATTGGGTTATCGTTCGCCAGACACGAATCTTAATATTCATTATCAAAATAATACACTTTTAATGGATGAGCTATTAGGAGTGAAATATAATCTAGCAAAAAATGATCCAAGAAAATATGGCTTTAAAAAAATTGCTTCTGAGAAAAACTACAGTCTTTACGAAAATAAATATGCATTACCACTAGGCATACTTACCGATGAAGGAATTTATCAGCCAAAGAATAATAGTAATCAGACTGCGTTGATCCAGTATTTATCTAGACGAGAAGATACATTATTTCAGTTCACTAGTTTGAAAGAAGTCGGTCGTAACAACTTAGTGGTAAGTGAACAGGGAGATTATACGTATTTTTCAGAGGAAACATCCGATGGTGAAAGTAGAAAAATTACATGGGAAGTCTCCATTCCAGAAAAAAGCCAAGCCTATTTAACTTTAGATACCAGAGCTTCTAAGGGATTAGATGATGGCACTGTTGAAATAAGTGTTTCTGGGCAGAAGACAATCAGTCCACTTTCTTCTACGGGTATTTATCATAATCTTGGTTATTATGAAAAGGCGAAAACCATCAAAGTTACAGCTGAATTTACTGGAAATACAATAATCAAGATTGTTCGCCCATCTGTTCTTTTACTGAAAACAGAAGCATTAGACCAAGCCATCGCATCAATCAGACAAAAAGAGGTTGTATTTGATGTAAAAGGCAACAAAGTGGAAGCAGAAGTGAACGCAAAAAAAGAACAACTCGTCTTTACAACAATTCCTTATGATGCAGGCTGGAAAGCAACGATCGATGGTAAAATCGTGACAATTAAAGCTATTCAAGATGCGTTAATATCAGTAAAGGTTCCAGAAGGAAAGCATAAGATTAAGCTAATCTATTACCCAGAAGGAATGAAAGTTGGATGTTTCTTATTTGCAAGTTGCTTTTTAGCATTCACAGGTTATATCTATTGGCTGAAGAAAAAAGTAAAGGAGGGGAAAGTCAAATGAAAAAATTTTTTCATGTGATTTGTTTATTAGGCTTAAGTATTTTTCTCTTAATTGGTTGTACACAAAAATTGGCGAAAAATAAGCAACAGATAGAAGATAAAGGTATATCTTATGAATTTCAATTACCAGCAGGTTGGGAGACATCTAAAGCTGGATATAATGAATATGGGCTTCAAGCTGCGTTTAATGCGGAAGATAAAAAAAGTAACTCTTATGTATTTATAAGCAGTGTACCAGTTAAAGATGTTCCGCAAAAAGATTTTGGCAAACAAACTAGAGAAAAATTAAAGAAACGTTATCATTACAAGGATATCGAAGGAATCTACATGAAAAAAATCACTGTAAATAAGGCTCCCGCATATAAATATACATTAAATACAACTTATAAAGAGAAAAGTGTTTGGGCCCATCTATATTATATTTGGACGAAACACGGATTTGTTCAACTAACGTATTATTCAGCGGATGATAATTCTTATAAGAAACGTTCAAAAATAATTGATGAATCCGTCGCTACTTTTAAAGAAACAGGTTTTGATGAAGGTGCGGCAGAAGTAGCAAAAAATGAACAGAGAGAAGAAGAAGGTGACGTGATTTCAATTATAAACCACGATATCAAGATGGAAACTACTGGTGTACGTCAAGTAACGGGAGAAAACCAGAAAAAATTATTAGCAATTCGCTATACCTTTACTAATTTAATGGATACGCCGATCCAACCAGTTGTTTGGAACGATTATGTGACGGCAAAACAAAATGGAAATATTCTCAGTATAGGAAAATTATCTGCAGACTCTAATCTATTAGATTTAAAAGAGCTGATAAATAATCAATCGAAAGAAGTAAAACGTGGTGAAGCAATTGAAACTACTGTACTTTATGAATTAAAAGATATGAGTAATATTGAATTAAGTTTTTCTCAAGACGCTTTTCCAGGTGAAAAGGCTGTTGAGGTGGTGATTCCCCAATGAGTATAAATAAGCGAATCCTTGTTTTTCTAGTCCTTGTTTTATTAATAGTTTTTAGTGGTTGCGGGAAAAAAGAGCGTTATGCGGATTTTTCTAAAAAGGATCAATCGTTGATGTGGACTGGTGAGCGTAGCCGCCCCTTTGGTGATTTTGATTACTCCAAAATTAAAACTGAAGCAGAGGCATTAGATTTACTTCAAGAGAAATACAAAGTACAGGTACCAGAGTATTATGAAATAACAAAAAAAACACTACTTGATGAACTCTCTTCAAAAACAGTAATCCCAAAAGAGGCTCTTTACTCTATTTTTTCTCAAAATAAGGAATTAGTGTTTAAAACATTGTATCCTTTCTATAAAGAAAAGGAATTACAAGTATTTGCGGAAGTTGTGCTCACCTATACCTATTCTGCTGATCGAAAAGAAGCCTATTTAAAATCACAAATCATCAATATAAACATAGCTCCAGTAAAAGGTGAATTACCAAATAAGAACGTGAGCGAACTTATTGAGGTACTTGGAAAAAATATGAATATATCTGAGAAAGAAATAAATTCTGGTTTGGCAGGATATGAAAAACAAGTTAAAGAAACAAAATCAATTATCACAACGGACTACCTTCCAGTTGTCTCTACAAGTAGAGGATTAAACACTGATAAGGACTTTTTGAAAGAAATAGCTGTGGGATATGATCCATCGGGAACGCTTAGAGAGTTTCATGCAGAAGTTTCTGATCAAATGACCAAATGATTATAGCCATATATCTATAGAACAAAACAATGTAGTTTAAAGCATAACTGTTACTAAAAGCTACTTACCTGATATTAGGCAAGTGGCTTTTAGTTTATTGGCATGACTCTCTAATTTTTTTCGCTCAGTTGTTTATTACAGTTATAAGCGTATTTTTTCTGGAGTCAATTTAATATGTAATGGAAAAATCTAAATGAAGTATTCTACTTATTAGTATAACTGAAGAATAGTTGGAGTATAATTGTTAAACCAATGGAAATGAGAGTGAAATGAATGCGTCAATCAAAAAAAATAAAGATTAAATTATTATTTATGTTACTTTGTTTTATATCAGTATTTTCATCAAAAGTTGCTTTTGCAGAAACATATGATGGTGTACGGAATATAGAAAAAGAAATGATTATTGAACCACGAGGAAATCCAACTAAGACCAAAGAAATGGAGAATCGATTAAAAGAATTTACATCTTTTGAGTCAACAGGCTTATTCCTATACCAAGGAGAAGAACTTGAAATTGATGTTAAAGACGAACCTGAAAAATTAGAAGTACGTATTGGTCAATGGGGTGGTTACAATGATGTTCCCTATATTTTGAATGGAACGCAAACAAAACCATTTACTAATGGAATATTTTCTCTTCATAAAGGAATTAATCGTGTTAAAAGAGACGAATCTGGTGGAATGGTTTATCTTGTAAATTACTCTGAAACAAGACCTGAAAATGTAACGATCAAAGGCGGTGTAAAGGTTCCACATTATATTGAAGGAATAACTAGCACTAACGATTTTGAAACACAGTTAGAGACATATAAAGATGTTCCTTTTATGGAAATGGAGAATGATAATGTCATTGCAACTATTCGTATTGATCGTGCTAAAGACATTTTTCTAAAAAAAGGTCAAGAAAAGGTATTTATAGATACAGTAAAAAAAGTAAAGATGCTATCAGATCATGTAGCTGGTTTGGCAGATGATTCTTTTGGTGTCGCTAAAAAATCAAAGCAACGTATTCACATTGTAAATCCTTCATTTGGTGCTGGAACTCTGTTTGCTACTAATTATTTTGTAGGACTGCATAGTAAGACAACAAAAGATAGAATAATATTTGCTTCAGATGGAGATACTCCAGACTGGGGCTTAAGTCATGAGATTGGTCATATTTATCAGGATAATAGTTATTTGTGGAAAAATATGAAAGAAGTAACAGTAAATATCTATGCGGATTATGCCCAAAAAAATTGGAATTCTGAAGGAACTGGTCGATATGATGCTGTCAATGTATCTAATGGCAGTCGTGAATCGGTAGCTAATTATTTTAATAAACTTTCGGAAGATCCAACGTGGACTTTTGATCGAGAAACACTAGAAAGCAGTGATTATCATTTTGCAGTACTTGGTTTATATATGACTCTTCCCCGTGTATTTGGTTATGATTTTTATTCCGTTTTAAGTCAAAATTACCGTTCACTGCCAGAGAATGAAAAGCCTAAAACGGATTTAGAAAAGAAACAGATGTTTATTTTGATGACATCAAAAGTAGCTGAAAGAAATTTATTACCGTTTTTTGATTATTGGCGCTTTACTGTGACAGATGAAACACGAGAAGAGATGTCCGACTTAAATCTTCAACCACTAGAAAAAGATATTTGGAAAGATATATTGGCTAGTGAAGAAGACGAACAAAATGGAACGTATCGTATTTCTGATAGTGTTGGACCTTACACTGTTCCTACAGGTGACTTATACGAAAATGCTTCAATTCCCTTTGAAGAAATACAAAAACTTTCAAGCTATGATTCAGTTTTTAGAAAATTATACTCAACACCTATTGAAAGTGAAGCTAGTCTGATTGCAGTTTCAACTAATTCATTCTCCGAATCATTTGATTTCACGAATAATGCTATTATTTCTGTTTATTTAAAAAATGCTTTGGAGATACAAAATAAACTGGATATATCGGTAAAAATTACGCCGGGTAATTCTTATGTTATGGCTGGACAAAGAGGGAATTACGCTGCTGTGGGCTATGATGAAAAAAATAAGAAGTTGGTAGCATTAGGAAATGAAAAAAGAATCTTAGAGAATTTGCCTGACAATAAATATCCAGATATCAAAATTTATAACAAAACAATGGATACTGTAAAAAAAGAAGTAGTTGGCTATGGCAGTTCAAAAGGTACGGATATTGCGAAAGAATTAAATAATTTTCCAGTAGAAATTGGAGATATTATTGAACTAACCCACAAAGAAGCAAGCAAACGTGTGAATCGTTATAAAGATGGGCTACTCCTTCCTACAACTAAGGATACCTATTATTATCGAATTCAAGAAAATAATTGGTTAGAGGTAGATGATCCTCATAATCAAACAAGCCTTAAAACAGCCAACTCAACTATAAAAGTAGGAGACAATTGGAATCCTGAGGATAATTTTGTATCAGCAACAGACAAAGAAGGAAAAGAAGTATCATTTACAGAAGTAAAAGTAGAAGGTAGTGTAGATACAAGTAAAGCTGGGGAATACACGGTGACGTACAGTTATGGTTCAATGAGCCAAGAAGCCGTGATCACAGTAAAAGAAGCAGATATTGAAAATCAAACAAGCATTAAAACAACAAATTCTACAATTACAGTAGGAGAAACTTGGAATCCCGAAGATAATTTTGTATCAGCAACGGATAAAGAAGGCAAAGAAGTAGCCTATACAGAAATAAATGTAGAAGGAAACGTAGATACAAATAAAGCAGGAGAATATATCGTGACTTATAGTTATGGTTCAGTAACCCAAGAAGCAGTAATCACAGTAAAAGAAGCAGATATTGAAGATCAAACAAGCATTAAAACAACAAATTCTACAATTACAGTAGGAGAAACTTGGAATCCCGAAGATAATTTTGTATCAGCAACGGATAAAGAAGGCAAAGAAGTA
>NZ_KE136473.1:435826-1036488 GCF_000407145.1 Enterococcus caccae ATCC BAA-1240 | reverse complement strand
CGTTACCTCACCAACTAGCTAATGCACCGCGGGTCCATCCATCAGTGACACCCGAAAGCGTCTTTCAAATCAACACCATGCGGTGTCGACTATTATGCGGTATTAGCACCTGTTTCCAAGTGTTATCCCCCTCTGATGGGTAGGTTACCCACGTGTTACTCACCCGTCCGCCACTCCTCTTTTCAAATGAGTGCAAGCACTCGGTAGAAAAGAAGCGTTCGACTTGCATGTATTAGGCACGCCGCCAGCGTTCGTCCTGAGCCAGGATCAAACTCTCATAATAAAAGTTGAACACAATCTTGCGATTGTTAAGCTCATTTGTTTGCTAGCATATTGCTTCGCTTTGTTAAAAATTGTTGTTTGTTTTTACCGTTGTAAAAACAACCTACACATTTGGTTCGTCTTACTTTGTTCAGTTTTCAAAGGTCTACTGTGTTACCTCGCAGCAACTTTTATATCATATCAAATCTTCGATTTGATGTCAACACTTTTTTAAAAAAAGTTTCAAAGTTTTTTCTGCTTGATGTTATCGAATGTTTCGCGACAACTTCATTAGTTTATCAGGTTGTTTGTTATTTGTCAACAACTTTTTTCTTGTTTTTTCAAAACATTCAAGCTGTTTTGAATTAACAACTTTGTTATTCTATCATGATTAACTTCGTTTCGTCAAGTAGAAAAAAACTTTTTTTATCTGCTTAATGAAAGTCAAAGTACAATCATCAGAACATGTATAAATATAACAATACTTATCATAAAATGCAACTAGAAAATGGCTATTTTTGATACTTTTTTTTCATAGCGAACAAATCTTCCAACGAGCAATCAAGCATTCGTTTTTACTATAGTATTCAACTTGAGATCAGTTTCAATCATTCGGCTTATTACACAAAAAAATAGGAGCTTGTATGCTCCTACTTTGTTTTTACTACTATTGGGATATAAATTCTAAATATTGTCCCTTGATGTACAACACTTTCTGCATCTATTCTTCCTTTATAATTTTCCACCAATTGTTTAGCAATCGATAATCCCAAGCCATTTCCACCTTTATTGCGGGCTCGAGCCTTATCTACTCTGTAGAAACGGTTAAATATTTTGTCCAAATCTTCTTCCGGAATTCCTTCGCCAAAATCTTGGATAGCAATCTCAAACTCACTTAATGTTTTAGAAATAGAGATATGCACCTCTTTACGAGTTGTTGAATATTTCACCGCGTTATCTAAAATAATAACCAAAAGCTGTTCAAAATGATTCCGATAAATAGCTAACGTCACTTCATGGATCAAGTCATCATCTAATGTAATAACAAAATCTGGGTATAATATTTTAAAGTTGTTAAACACTTGATAGACCACTTGCTTTGCATTTGTTGTGTGATTTGGATATTGAACATCTACTTGTTCTGCACGAGATAAATCTAACATTTCTTGGACAAGACTCTTCATACGAACAATTTCTTGTAGACTAGCTTCTAAAGATTCATCTAATACTTCTGGATCTTCCTTGCCCCATCGATTCAATAGATTCAAATGCCCCTCAATAATTGCAACAGGAGTGCGTAATTCATGAGAAACATCCTCTACGAACTGTTCTTGCTGTTCAATGTAACGCCTCATACGATCAAGCATTTCATTAAAAATTTCAGCAAGATCTGCTAGCTCATCATTAGAATGGATGTCAGGCATATGGATATCTGACTGTGGATCTTTTCTGATTGTATCCATGGTATCTCTCAACACCTTTATCGGTTTTAAGAAATAAGATGATAAAATAAAGCCCAGGATACTACTTAGTATCAATGAAATGATTTCCAAAATTATCAAAGTTAACAATAGTCGGTTTCGAATATCATAAAAAGAAGACAATTCGTAAAAGGCTTGAATATAGCCGATCTGTTCTCTATTCTCTTTCGAATACACTGGTTGGATGATTAAAAAACCAGTTTTATCATTTAACGTTCTAATTTCAGCACCTTGCTTTTCTTCTTTCACTAGTTTGCTTTGGACTTTTTGCGTTTCGAATACTAATGTTCCAGCTTTGTCATAAACAGATAAGAATAATGCTGGTTGTCCTAACTCAGAAAGCATCGTGTCCATCTCCATCAACGATCCTTCTACGGAAAGCTTTTTGTTATCTAAACTTGTTTCATCGATGCTAGGCGTTTTTAGTTTCTCATAAACACCTGCTATTGTTAGATTTTCATCAGCGTTCGCCAAACGATTGCCAACTTCCGCGACAGTTCTTTCAACATTTTCACGTTCTTTTTCAACAATGAGACTAACAGAAGATTTATAAGTGATTACCGCAAAAATCGTAAACACTACAAATATGAAGAAAGAACTTGCAGAAGCCCACTTGATTGTCAAAGAAGGCCCCTTCAGTTCTTTTTTTGCTGCTTTTTTCATTTTCACCGTTCTCACGAGCGCATCACATAACCTGTTCCACGAACAGTTTGAATGTAACTCTCCTCGCCTGGAACATCAATTTTATTACGTAAATAGCGGATATAGACATCCACAACATTTGTCTCAACTTCTGTTTCGTAACCCCAAACCTTGTTTAGTAGCACGTCACGGGCTAATACCACATTTACATTTTCCATTAATGTCAACAACAATTCATACTCACGTTTTGTTAATTCAATCATTTCAGAATTACGACGAACAACTCGGTTTTCTTTTTCAATCGTTAAATCACGATATGTGATCGTTGTTTGCTTCGCTACGTTTTTATCTCCTTCGATATCGATTCGGCGAAGTAATGCGCGTAATCGCGCCAATAGTTCTTCTATGGCAAATGGTTTTACAATGTAATCGTCTGCTCCATGATCTAGACCGGATACTCGATCGATTACAGAATCACGTGCTGTCATCATGATGATTGGCGTATTTTTTACTTGACGCACACGTCGACAAACCTCAAGCCCGTTTAATTCTGGCAACATCAAATCTAAAAGGATAGCATCCCAATCATTATTTAAAGCCGCTTCTAAACCAGTACGTCCATTGTAGTGAACTTCTGTTGTATAGCCCTCATGTTTCAGCTCCAGTTCTACAAAACGCGCTAAGTTTTTTTCATCTTCAATAATTAGAATATTACTCATTGGTTATTTGTCCTTTCTCTTTAAAAGCTATCTTAAAGCCTACCCATTATACCCACTTTTAACTCAAAAAGCTAGTAACAACCTATTTTTTGTATATTACAGAGAGAAAACCATGAGAAGCCTTTGAATCCCATGGTTTTCCAACATATTTATTCTTCGTTATACCAACTATAGTGGTAAGTACCTTCTTTATCAGTACGTTGATACGTATGTGCACCAAAGTAATCTCTTTGCGCTTGAATCAGATTCGCTGGTAAGCGCTCTGAGCGATAAGAATCATAATACGCAATAGCTGAAGCAAACGTCGGCACTGGAACTCCAGCTTGAACAGCGATCGAAACAACATCACGAACAGATTGTTGATATTTTTTAGTGATATCAATAAAGTACTCATCTAATAGTAAGTTTTCGATTGTTGGATTTTTGTCATATGCATCTGTAATTTTTTGTAAGAATTGAGCACGGATGATACAACCTGCACGCCAGATTTTAGCGATGTCACCAAAGGGTAAGTCCCACTCATAATCTTCAGATGCGACACGTAATTGAGCAAAACCTTGTGCATAGCTCATAATTTTACTGAAATAAAGAGCTTCACGAATTTTTTCGATCAATTCTTTTTTATCTCCTTGGTAAGCAGGTGTTTCTGGTTTGGCCAATACTTTACTAGCTTTTACACGTTCATCTTTGTATGCAGAGATGAAACGAGCAAATACAGATTCCGTGATCAATGGTAGTGGAACACCTAGATCCAACGCACTTTGACTAGTCCACTTGCCTGTTCCTTTATTACCAGCAGCGTCCATAATAACATCAACGATTGGTTTACCAGTTCCTTCGTCGTCTTTGCGTGTTAAAATATCTGCTGTGATTTCTACAAGATAGCTATCTAGCTCTCCTTTATTCCATTCTTTGAATATCTCAGCCATTTCATCAACTGAAACATCCAGAATATTTTTCATTAAATCATACGACTCAGCAATCAATTGCATATCACCGTATTCAATCCCGTTGTGCACCATTTTAACATAATGTCCTGCACCATTAGGGCCGATATAAGTAACGCATGGTTCGCCATCTTCTGCCTTAGCTGAAATTTTCTCCAAAATAGGTGCAACTAATTCATAAGCTTCTTTTTGTCCACCAGGCATAATCGACGGACCTTTCAACGCACCTTCTTCACCACCTGAAACACCAGTACCAATAAAGTTAATTCCTGAATTAGCTAACTCTTCATTTCTACGAATCGTATCTTTAAAGAATGTATTCCCGCCGTCGATCAAGATGTCCCCTTTATCTAAATGAGGTAATAGTTCTTGAATCGTCGCATCTGTTGCAAAACCAGCTTGAACCATCAACATAATACGGCGAGGTTTTTCAATAGAGTCTACAAATTCTTCAATAGTATAAGTCGCTTTAAAATTTTTATCTGGATGTTCTTCAACGACATCCGTTGTTTTTGAACCTGTACGATTAAATAGGGCAACTGAATAACCTCTACTTTCGATATTTAAGGCTAAGTTTTTTCCCATTACAGCCATTCCGACTACACCAAATTGTTGTTTTGTCATCTTGTATCCTCCCACTATCTTTGAAAAGAAGTTCATTAGAATTTTCTTATAATCTACATTATTATAACGTAGAATGCTTGATATGAAAACAAAATAGTTCGATTAATTTCATTTATTCTTGTTTATTTCTAGATTTTGGACAATTTCAGAGGAATGTCGATTAAAAAAATCTCGCTAATTAAAATAAATCCCCTAGGCTCCATGGTTAGCCTAGGGGATTTTAACATTTTCAAAAAAATGTTTTATGCTTCTTTAGAGATTACGTCTTTTCCATCGTAATGTCCACATGCTGGACATACGTGATGGCTTTTTCTCATTTCACCACAGTTTGAACATGCATTCAAACCTTTAATAGTTAATTTGTAATGAGTACGGCGTTTGCCCTTTTTAGCTTTTGAAGTTCTTCTAGCTGGTACTGCCATTGGTGTTCCACCTCCTTGTAAAGATGTGTGCATAAAATGCACGATATATTCCAATCTTACTAGTTATCGTCATCTTCAGTTGTTTCATTGAATAATTCGGATAATTTCGCAAGACGAGGATCCATTGTTTGTTGTGCTTCAACTTGTCTTTTCTGTTCATACTCGTCTTCTGATAGAACTTCCCAGTCATTGCCTTTTGGCATATCTTGACTTGTTTGTTCTTCTTCTGACAATACTTGAATTGGAATAGACAAAAGAATGTTATCTTCGACGGATTCATCTAAATCAATTGTTGGTTTTTCCAACAAAATAATTTCTTCATCTGCCAAACGTTCATCTCTTTGCTGATATTGTTCAGGAGTCATAAAAACTTCGTCAACATCAATCGCAAAAGTAAGAGGAACAGGTGTTAAAGAACGTGAAGATGGAACTGTTACAATAACATCGATTCTATAGTGAAGCAAATACTCTTCTTTTCCTACTGTTAATATCCCAGTTGCTTTAACAGGACTAACATCTAGAATTAGATTGTCTCTTTTCATTAAAGACTCTTTTAAATCAAGTGTCTCTGAAAATTCACATGGTTTGTCTTTGTATTTGTTTAGTTCTAGTAAAGACCATTTCATATTCATCACCTCATAACGCAACAAAAGCAATTATACAAGGGTTTGAAAGCTTTGTCAATGAAATTTTCTTGACAGTGTTTTCTTCTTTCATTTTTTTTCAGCCCCTTCTATTTTATTCTTGATTTTTAATGGTAAAATAAAGGAAAGGAGGAGTTAGTATGAAAGCTTTTGAGTTTAATAACGTCTCATTTATTCGGGATAAAAAGACGTTGTTAAATAACGTCAATTGGTCTGTCGGAACTTCGGAAAACTGGGCAATTCTTGGTTTGAACGGAGCTGGTAAAACACTACTTTTGCAATTGATTTGTGGTTATTTATGGCCATCCCAAGGTCGTTTGGAGGTATTAGATCAAGTATTTGGTCAGGCTTCGATACCTGAGCTACAGCGTCGAATCGGTTGGGTCAGCACTGCCTTACAATATCGGATGAAAAATTGGGAAACTGCCGAAAAAATTGTTCTTTCAGGTAAATTTGCCAGTATCGGAATTTATCAGCACTATACTGACGCCGAACTAGAACAAGCTAAAACAATCTTAAAAAATGCTGGTGGAGAAACACTTATTGGGAAAAAATACGAAGTTTTGTCACAAGGAGAACGTCAATTGGTTTTGATCTCAAGAGCATTAATGACCAATCCAGAATTGTTGATTCTAGATGAACCTTGTAATGGTTTAGATTTATTCGCTAGAGAGAAGCTTTTGTCTCAAATACAAAATATCGCAAAGCAGAAAAATCACCCTACATTGCTTTATGTCACTCACCATACTGAAGAAATTCTACCATGCTTTAATCACTTAATGTTATTGAAAGATGGACAAATCTTTGCCAAAGGAACCCAATCAGAACTATTTAATGAGGAAACATTCGCAGATTTTTACGCTGAACCAATCCAAATCATTCCATTAAAAGACAAACGTTTTGCTGTTTATCCTATATAAAGGAAGCCCATCGAACAAAAAAAGTTAGAGCAAGTCTCTAACTTTTTTTGTTTGACAGTTCAAACTTACTGAATACTGTTCCCGTTTTCTTCTGCTTGTTTGAACCTTTCAATTGCTGATAAGAATTTCTCTCCATATTTATCTAATTTATTCTGTCCTACTCCTTTTACCTGTAGCAACTGAATTGAATTTTTAGGAAGTTTTTCGCACATTTCTTTCAAAGTGCTGTCAGAAAAAATTAAGTATGGCGGTACACCTGCTTCCTGTGCCAAATCCATCCGTAGCTCTCTTAATGTTTCAAATAACCCATCATTGACCACAACTTTACGAACACGCTGATCCTCTTTTCTAAATACTGTCTGTTCCCCTAAAAGTACTTGAATCCCTGTTGGCGAAACTGATAACAACGGATATTGTCCATCAGATGGATTTAAATATCTTTCAGCAGTCAGATAATCAATCAGTTGATTTACTTCTTTTTGCGTTCGATCTTTCATCAATCCATAAGTAGGCAAACGATTAAAATGCCATTGATCAATTTTTTGATCTTTTGAACCGGTCAATACTTTACCAACTAAACCTTTTCCAAATTTTTCCCCCATTCGTTTTACACATGACAGTACTTTTTGAACGTCAACTGTAATATCCACTAATTCCCGCTCATCTAAACAATTGGAACAACGGCCACAATCATGACCAGTTTCTCCAAAATAGCGTAAAATAAATTTTTGTAAGCACATTTGAGCATTAGCATACTGAGACATCTCTCTTAATTTCATGTACTCTTTTTGTTTATAATCAATGGTCATTTCTGATTGATCAATAAAAAATTGCTGGATTTGCAAGTCTTGTGGAGCGTATAATAAGACGGCATCACTTGGTAAGCCGTCACGTCCCGCACGACCAGCTTCTTGGTAATACGATTCAATATTCCCTGGTATCTGCGCATGAATAACAAAACGAACATTACTTTTATTGATTCCCATACCAAAAGCATTGGTTGCAACCATTACTTGTAATTTATCAAATAGAAATTCTTCTTGATTATGATTGCGTTCTTTCTCATTCATCCCACCGTGATACATACCGACAGCGATTTTTTTACTTTGAAGGAGATGATAAATTCGCTCAACTTCTTTTCTAGTACTAGCATAAACAATACCAGATTGACCTTGATTCAATTTTAAATATTCTAAAAGAAAAACATCCCTATTTTGATCTTTAACCACTTGAAAAGATAAATTCTCTCTAGCAAAACCAGTCTGTACTTGGTTCTCTTTAGGTATATGCAATTGTGTCAGAATATCTTCCGCTACTTGAGGTGTTGCGGTGGCCGTCAGAGCAATAACCGCCGGCCGCTGCTGAAATTGTTCGATGATTTCAGCCAAGCGCAGATAACTCGGACGAAAATCATGTCCCCATTGAGAAATACAATGCGCTTCATCTACTGCCAACAAATCAATTGGGACGTGTAGGAGTAATTGTTGAAAATCAAAGGATTCCAAACGCTCAGGCGCTACATATAAAAGCTTGACTTCACGATCAACTGCCATCTGAACGCGTTTATTCATTTCTTGTTGAGAAATCGTACTATTAATAAACGTTGCTGGAATTCCCATCATATTTAGCGCATCAACTTGATCTTTCATCAAAGAAATCAATGGCGAAATTACCAAAGTTAAATTTTCTAACATAAGGGCAGGCAACTGGTAACAAATTGACTTACCACCGCCTGTGGGCATAATACCTAAAACATTTTCTTTATGTAAAACATGATTGATGATTTCTTCTTGTCCTTGACGAAACTCATCGTATCCAAATTTTTCTTTTAGTAGATCTTTGATGCCAATCATGAAATTCTCTCCGTTCTTCGTGTCTGGTTGTTATTTTAGCATGCGCTATACTGCAATTCAAGGAAGGATTTATAGATTGTGAAACAATTCGTCTTTTGTGAAACACTATTATAATTTCTCCAAACAACAAAACCTTGATAAATGAAGGTTTCTAAAATTAAGATACGTATTTCTTGTCATTATTCATTAAAGTTATCCACAAAAAAAAGATGGAACAAAACTTTTCAAGTCTTATTCCACCCACTTATTTTTTTATTCAGCTACTTTTTTCTTTTTGCTAGCTTTCTCACGTTCGTTTTTATTAAGAATTTGTTTTCTTAAACGAATGCTTTCTGGTGTTACTTCACAATATTCATCGTCATTCAAGAATTCTAATGATTCTTCTAATGTAAGGATTTTTGCTTTTTTGATAACTGACGTTTGGTCTTTGTTGGCAGAACGAACGTTAGTCATTTGTTTTGCTCTTGTGATGTTTACAGTCAAGTCATTATCGCGGTTATTTTCACCGATGATCATACCTTCATAAACATCAGTCGTAGGCTCTACAAAGACTGTTCCACGTTCTTCAATACTCATAATACTGTAAGTAGTTGCTTTACCAGTATCGATCGAAACCAAAGCACCTTGATGACGTCCGCCAATTGTTCCTTGAATCATTGGTAGATATTGATCAAAGGTATGGTGCATAATACCGTATCCACGAGTCATTGACAAGAATTCAGTTGTATAACCGATCAAACCACGAGCTGGTGCTAAGAAAATCAAACGAATTTGACCGTTACCAGTGTGGATCATATCTTGCATTTCACCTTTACGTAGGCTTAATGATTCAATAACACTACCCATATATTCTTCAGGAGTATCGATTTGAACACGCTCAAACGGTTCGCATTTTACGCCTTCAATCTCACGTTCAATAACTTCAGGACGAGAAACTTGTAGTTCGTAACCTTCACGACGCATATTTTCTATCAAAATTGATAAGTGTAACTCACCACGTCCAGATACAGTCCAAGAATCCGGTCCAATTGGTTCTACACGTAGTGATACATCTGTTTGTAGTTCTGACATTAAACGTTCTTCGATTTTACGAGAAGTGACATATTTACCTTCACGACCGGCAAACGGAGAGTTGTTTACTAAGAATGTCATTTGTAATGTTGGTTCATCGATGTGTAGGATTGGTAAAGCTTCTTGGTGCGCAACATCCGCAACAGTCTCACCAACGAAAATATCTTCCATACCTGAAACAGCAATCAAGTCGCCCGCTTTAGCTTCATTGATTTCAACACGTTGCAAGCCAAAGAAACCAAAGATTTTCGTCACGCGGAAGTTTTTCACGCTACCATCTAATTTCATTAAAGCAACTTGATCTCCGACTTTCATTGTTCCACGGAACACACGGCCGATACCAATACGTCCAACGTAATCATTGTAGTCTAATAATGATACTTGGAATTGTAAAGGCTCATCTGAGTTATCAACTGGTGCAGGTACGTGTTCAATAATTTGATCAAAAATAGGAGCCATTGTTGGTTCTTGATCTTCAGGATTATCAGAATCGCTTGAAGTTCCGTTTAATGCTGATGCATAGACAACTGGGAAATCCAATTGATCATCATCCGCACCTAATTCGATAAATAATTCTAAGACCTCATCTACAACATGCTCAGGGCGTGCAGAAGGTTTATCAATTTTATTTACAACGACGATTGGTGTTACTTTTTGTTCTAATGCTTTTTTCAATACGAAACGTGTTTGAGGCATTGTTCCTTCGTATGCATCGACAACTAAAACTACGCCGTCTACCATTTTCATGATACGTTCTACTTCACCACCGAAGTCCGCGTGTCCAGGTGTATCCAAAATGTTGATACGAGTACCTTTGTAGTCAACTGCTGTATTTTTAGCTAAGATCGTGATTCCACGTTCGCTTTCAATAGCGTTTGAATCCATCGCACGTTCTTGTAATTGTGTGTGTCCATCTAACGTATCTGATTGTTTTAAAAGTTCATCTACTAATGTTGTTTTACCATGATCGACGTGGGCGATGATGGCCACGTTTCTAATATCTTCTCTGTATTTCAATGTAATTGCTCCTTATCCTTTTGCCTTACGTCACTTGTTCATTAAATCCGACTGTTTATTATACCAAATTTTTTTCATGAAATATAGTCTAAAGCTTTCAAAAGTTGTGAAAACTTCATATTTTATTGCCTTTTTCTGAAAAAATACCATATTTACTGAAAAAAAGCAACATTTTCTGATGAATTATCGCTCGTTCTCTTCTATCTTAATAGGCAATACGTACTAATTGCGAATAAAATCTTTCTGAATTTGAGCATATGCTGTAGGAGTTGCTGCCAAAAAGTATTCACGTTTAGCAAAAGCTAGTGGTTTTCCTTCTATATTAGAATACTTATAACCAAACTCATTAAGTAACACTAAACCAGCAGCATAATCCCATGGACTTAAGTTAGAAATATAGCCAATATGATTGCCCTTAAGCATCGCAATCAGTTCGATTCCTGCGCAGCCACTAACTCTAATCCCCATGCTTGCATGACCGATTTCACCAGCAGCATAAATATTTTTACCGTACATATACGCATTCATTCCTAATAATCCTTTTGATAGAGCGGTATCTTTTGGCTGTTGTAATTTTTGATCATTGAGAAAAACTCCTTGTTTCCTGCCGCCCCAATACAATTCATCTTTCATTACATCATAAATAAATCCTAACTGTCCTACACCATCTTCGTACACAGCGATCATGATACAAAAATTTTCTTGTTCCATGACAAAATTCATCGTACCATCAATAGGGTCGATAATCCAAACACGACCAGCAAGTGACTCAATTGTATCAAAGCCTTTCTCTTCAGCTAAAATGCGATCATTAGGGTAATTCTGGTTGATTTTCTTGATAAAAAAAGCTTGCGTCTCTTCATCAATGTTTGTGACTAGATCCTTTCTATTTGACTTTTGAGAAACCAAAAGTTTATTGGTCAAGCTAACTTGAATATATCCTGCTGCCTCTTTTAACCATTCTTTGATTTGGATAATCATTTTTTCTGAAGTCAATTTAATCAGCTCCTAGTTTCAATCTACCTGACTCTTGCTTTTTAGCTTGTTGAAGTGTTCGATATAACGAATACCCTGATGCTTTTTGAAAGTCATTTCCTAAACGTTTTTCTTCACCAATACTTTTAACAACTGTTTTGAATCGTTTGTACGCCTTTAAAAAAACGTCGGTATCGATTCCAGTTTCGTTTGCTTGTTCTACGGCTGACCACAAATTAGTCACGATCACCATTTCATCTATTGTCCAATCTAAATCTAACGGATATTGGTAGTCTTTCATTTTTTCACCTCATCATCTAGTGTAGCATAAGTTTTTTTATTCCTTTTTCTATTTTGCCAATTCGTCAAGATTGGTAAAAACAAGACACCTTTTTCAATTTCTATTTTTTGGGCAGAATAAATTCCAGCATTGCCTGAACACATATAACTAATCAAACAAATCATAAATAAAAAAAGTGCTGCATCACTTCCGAATAACTCAATTCCCATAATAAAACAAGCAATAGGTGTATTCGTTGCCCCCGAGAAAACACCGATGAAGCCTAATCCAGCTAAAAACGGAACGGATACGTGTAACAACATCGCCAAACTACTGCCTAAAGTTGCCCCTATTTCAAATAATGGTGTCACTTCTCCACCTTGAAAACCTGCACCTAATGATAACACTGTAAAGAATAACTTTCCAAGAAAGTCAAACCACTGATTCTCTCCATTAAATGCATCTTTAAGCAAAGGTAAACTTAAGCCCAGATAACGCTGTGTTTGCAAAATATAAACCGCTCCTACCACAACTAGGCCTCCGACAAAATTGCGTAAGACTACATTGCCAAACCAGTTAGCATATACTTTTTTGATCCAGGCAAGCGAACGGCTAAATAACCATCCCGCTAAACCAAAACAGATACCCGCAATCATTATTTTACTAAATAGGAGTAGTGACCAATTTGGTATTTGCTCCATACTATAATGTGTATGTGTTATACCAAATGACTCTGTAACAAAATTAGCAAAAAAAGCAGCAAAAAAACTCGGAAAAAGACCATCCGATCTCAATCGACCCATCACTAAAACTTCTAAGCCAAAAATCGTTCCAGCTAACGGAGTCCCAAAAACAGAACTAAATCCGGCACTAATGCCACTGATAATAACGATTTCTCGCTCGATTGAATCTAAACGAAAAAACTTTCCTATAGCATTGGCTGTAGCACCGCCCATTTGAACCGCTGTACCTTCACGCCCAACTGACCCACCAAATAAATGCGTCGTAATCGTTCCAAACAACGTCAACGGAATAAGACGCAGTGGAATATTTTCTTGTTTCCCATTGGCTTGATCGATAACAAGGTTATTTCCTCGAATCGCACTGCCCCCATACTTCTTATATAAAAAAGCAAAACTAGCACCACTGATTGGAAGTAACAATAACAATTCTGGGTTATCTAGTCGGATTTCCGTCACTGTATCTAAACTTTTCAGAAAAAAAGCAGACAACACACCCATTATTAACCCAATCAACGAGGTAATCATTAGCCATTTGAGCATGTAAATGCTGATTTTTAGGGGTGTATTTAGTTCACGTTCCATATAGTCGTCTCCTTTCTTTTTATCAACTATTCTATCATACCACTTCTTTATTCCGTGCTGGTCAATTATACCAATTTTTTCAAAAAGAAACGAGGAGAAATAAGCGTTACTTTGACTTGAAAATGAAAAAACTCCTTTAAATTATAATTCTAATGCGACTGAATAAAGCACTTGCAAAAGCCCATTATTATGCTACTATAAAAAGGAAATTTTTATTCTCTTCCTTGTGTTTGCTCCATTGTTTGGAACTATTGTTTTTTTTGACAAAATGACAAAATGAATCGCTCTATAATTTTCTCTCAAATTGAAAGGATGTTTTCATTGAAAGAATTAACACATGGCAATCCTGCAAAACTAATTTTTTTCTTTACGATTCCATTATTAATAGGTAATATTTTTCAGCAATTTTACAATATGGCTGATATGATCATTGTTGGACAAACTTTAGGAAAAGATGCGCTAGCTGCAGTAGGATCAACTGGTAGTATTACGTTTTTAATCATTGGATTTGCCCAAGGATTGACGGCAGGTCTTTCTATTTTGACCTCACAACGCTTTGGTGGACAAGATTATCGTGGTGTGAAAAAGAGTTTTGCCACCAGTATTATCATCAGTGCAATCGTAACGATTGTTTTGACTGTTTTAAGTTTGATTTTTGTCCGTCCGATGTTATTGCTTATGCAAACACCTTTGGAAATCATAGAGGATGCACAGGTTTTCATCTCAATTATTTTTGCTGGCATTTTCGCTGCAATGGCTTTTAATTTACTCTCAAACGTGATTCGTGCTTTAGGTGATAGTAGAACACCTTTATTATTTCTGATAATTGCAAGTATTATCAATGTCGTGCTAGATTTGATTTTGATCATTAATTTTCATATGGGAGTCGCTGGTGCTGGAATTGCTACAGTTACAGCTCAAATTGTTTCAAGTCTCTTATGTGTACTGTATATTCATTGGAAAATACCTAACCTTCAATTACGAAAAAAAGATTTTTCTATTGATAAACATGAGTTTAAAGCTCATCTAACAATTGCTTTACCTATGGCTTTTCAATCATCAATCATTGCTATCGGTGCGATTATCTTACAGGCCGCCCTAAATAGCTTAGGAACCGATGTAGTAGCAGCGCAAGCGGCTTCTGGAAAAATCGAACAGTTTGCAACTCAACCAATGATGTCATTTGGGATTGCGATGGCGACTTTTACAGCTCAAAATTATGGTGCTAAAAAGTATAAACGGATTTTACAAGGTGTCAATCAATGCCTAGTTATGAGTATTGGATTTAGTCTTTTAGCTGGAGGAATTGTGATTCTTTTTGGTCAAGATTTGGTGACTCTTTTCATTAGTGCAAAAGAAACCGAAGTGTTAAACCTTTCTCAACTATACTTCAATGTCAATGGTAGCATGTATTGGTTATTAGCAATCCTATTTATTATTCGTTATACTTTACAAGGTCTTGGTCAAAGTGTCATTCCTACATTGGCTGGAATCATGGAGTTACTCATGCGTTCATTTGCAGCGATTATTTTGACAGCTTCTTTAGGATTTGTCGGTGCAGCTTTAGCATCACCGCTTGCTTGGGCCGGTTCTGTAATTGTTTTGATTGCATCCTATTTTAAAGCAATCAAAAGATTAAAACGATTAGAAATGAAACAAGAATTCGAAACACCGTAGTTGTTACAAAATTAGATAAAGAAAGGAACTGAAGTCATAACTCTTCGAGTTATACTTCAGTTCCTTTCTTTATTATACAGATTGCTTTCTAGGAAAATATTGACGCCATTTTGCTTTTACCGAATTTGTCATCGGTTCAGATGCTTCTTTGACAGCGCAATATTTATCTACCATTGTAACAATGTAGCTTTCTTTGTATTTTGGCGGAGCAATGGTTGCTCCCCACATATGTTTAATGATAATATCACGTTCTAAATCTGAAAGCTCTGTTAACTTCTCCGCATTTTTCACAGCGATTCTAGGATGCATATAAGCATGAGACCCTTCATCAAACTTTGTTGTACGCCAATCGTAATAGAACAAATCATGTAAAAGTCCAGCACGAGCTGTTGCTCTAGCATCACCGTTCCATTTTTTAGCTAATTTATAACTATAATAAGAAACGCTGATTGAATGATCTAAACGAGTTGAGTGAACATGCTGCGTATAGTTTCCTAAACGCTGTACTTCTTCAGTTTCCAACAAATCTTCCACATAAGACATATATTCTTGATCTTCACGCCATTTTTCAGTCATTAATTCTGGTTCCACCTTTTTAGAGACTTACTATTTTTATTTTTTAAATTAAGAAAAAGTCATTTTTTGAACTTGATGAAAGTATAGCACCTTGATTTTACAAATACTAGGATTTTTAGATTCCGTAACTAAACTTTAATATTTGCTTTATATTTAGAAAGTTAATCTTATAAATAAATTGTAGAACATTCTGGTATCAAGTAATGTCAACTTCAAGCTTAACATGGAGAGTTTATTTCTGACTAAAGAGACAAAAAAACTTTTCACACTATTGATTGTCTTAAGCAACTCTCATGCAGTTACTTTTCATTCTGATTTTTAGCAAACTCCGCTTTGATTTCAATGAACGATTGAAACAACTGTAAAAATTGAAATAACTGTGCTCGATTTTCAAATTCTTCTCTCGTTTTCGGCAATTCCTTTTTACGATAAACATCGTACACTTGATCAATTCGATCTAAAATATCTTGTCCATTATTATTTTCTGCAAACGTTTCAGCTGTATATTGCAACAATCCTTGAATATTTTCTACTTGCTCAGGTTCAACTGTAATATTTTCTAAAATCCGTAGCATGTCTTTTAAACGATTACTTTGTAAGCGTCTCATCGTAAAATATTCGATATAATAATGATTTGAGAAAATCAATTGGTTTTCTGCATGATTTTTTGCCCAATTTTCACCTGTTCGGATAAATTCTTTTAGTTCATTGCATTTTTCAAATAAGTTTTTTTCTTTATTAGGTTGATTTAAATAGGCAGCCATATTATTTAAAATTTTCCGAAACATCGTTTCAATCACTTCTTGATCCTCTTTTAGATGTTGTTCAGTATCTGGCATATATAAATTCATCAGTAAAGCAAATCCAACACCGATCGTCATCAATAAAAACTCATTGCCAATAATCGTCCAAGATAAATCTTGCTCAATTAAATATTGCGTCACCAAGACCGAACTCACTACAATCCCGTCTGAAAGATTAAAATGGACTGCCCCAGGAATAAACAAAAGTAAAAAGACACCAAATGCAAACGCATTAAATCCTAAAATGGAAAAACAAAGGTAAGCAATAGCTGTGGCTAATGCCAAAGAAAGGAGACGATAAAATCCTGTTAATAATGAGGTTTTCTTTGTATTTGTAACACTTAATACCGCAATGATCCCAGCAGAAGCTGGATATAATAACCCTAAACTCCCTGCAACAATCATTGATAATGTCGCACTTACGGCAGTTTTGACTGTTCTTAATCCAATTTTCATTTGACAACTCCTCACAAAATGATTAATCTTTTGTTTTAATACTAGTAATTTTACCTCTATTTCGGTTATCATTAAATAGAAAACTGATTAAATGTTGATTATAGGAGAGAAAGCTCATGGAAGTCGGTCCTTTTCGCTTAGGTATGCGTACATTCAAAACAGCTTTAGCTGTTATGCTGTGTATTATTTTATTTAAAGTATTTGATCGGGGTGCACCCATGATTGCGGCCTTAGCTGCCGTCTTTTCATTGCGACAAGACTTGACGACTAGCCTTACTTTTGGTAAATCTAGAATTCTAGGAAACACATTGGGCGGCGGTTTAGCAATCATATATTTTTTAGTTAAGGATCTTTTTTCCAACGATTTCTTAGTTGAATTATTTTTACTGCCTTTTTTAGTAATGGTTGTAATTGTCATTTCTGACGGGATGAACAACAATTCTGGAATCATCTCAGCGATCGCCACTTTATTACTGATTTCGTTAAGTATCCCTCAAGGAGAATCGTTTTACTTTGCTTTATCAAGAGTAATTGATACATTTATTGGGACTTTTATTGGCATCGGACTAAATTTCTTTTTCAAACCAAAACCAATCGAAGAGAAACATGAGATCGAAGAAGATTTAATCGAACTGGCAAAGAAAGAAAAAGAATTAGAAGAACTTAAAAAGAAAGTACAAGAACGAGTTGAAGCGAAAAAAAAACAAGATGAGACAAAAAAATAAAAAAGTGGCTAAAATCTCACTGGATTTTAGCCACTTTTTGTTATTCTTTATCACTAGATGATGCGTCATCTCCATAGAAATTCACATTACTGTTGGTTCCTTTTTTAGAAAAGTTTTCAATAAGTTCTTTTACATCTAACCCTGTTGTTTCCTTTAATGTTTCCTGTGTTCCTGCTAATAAATTTGTCGCATAATTGGTAATACGGTTAGCTCCCGCATTCTCACCGCCACTACCTGTATCGACAACAGAGATTTTGTCAATGTTGCTAAGCGGTTGGGCAGCTTCTTTCATTAATTGTGGTAGCATTTCCATTACCATACTCAAGACAGCTGCTTCGCCGTATTCCTTGAAGGCATCGGCGATCTTTTGTTTGGCTTCGGCTTCAGCCGCACCACGAGCTAAAATAGATTCTGCTTCAGCTTGTCCTGCCAAACGTGTTTGGTTGGCTTCAGCTTCTGCTAATGATTCCACACGGAAACGCTCTGCTTCAGCTTCGGCAACTTCACGAGCTTTTTGAGCCAGGGCTTCTTGCTCTTTTGCATAACGATCAGCATCCGCTTTTTTCTTCACTTCTGAATCGTATTGTTTTTCACGACGAACGATTTCTTTTTCTTCCAACTCGATTTGTTTTTGACGTTCAATGACTTTAACTTCCATCTCTTGGGCAATAACTTCTTGTTGAGCTTTAGCTGTTTCCAAATTGTAAGCTTGGTCGGCTTTGGCTTTTGCGATATCTTGCGCTTCTTTATAACTTGCTAATTTTAATTCTTTTTCTTTTGACGCTTCGGCAATTTCTGTTTGACGTTGTAATTCTGCTTGTTGTGATTCTTTTTCAGCTTCGGCTTTTTTGATTCGTGTTTCTTTCCAAGCCTCAGCTTCAGCGATATCTGCATCACGTTTAACTTGTGCGATTCTTGGTTTACCTAGAGAATCCAAGTAGCCATTTTTATCGCGAACTTCTTTAATGGTAAATGATACGATGATCAGACCCATTTTCGCTAAATCCACACTTGCTACTTCTTGCACACTTTGGCTAAATTTATCACGATTTTGATAAATTTCTTCCACTGTCATAGAACCTAAAATCGAACGAAGATGTCCTTCTAGCACTTCACGTGCTTCATTTTCAAGCTCTTCACGCGTTTTACCTAAAAATTGTTCCGCAGCTGTTGCGATTTCTTCAACTGATGAACCGATTTTGATGATCGATGTTCCATCACACATCACTGGAACCCCTTGTTCTGTGTAAACCTCTGGAGTCGATACATCCAATTTACTTGAGAGCAGACTAATACGGTTTGAACGTTGGAACACTGGCAATACAAAGGCTCCACCGCCACGAACGATTTTTATTTTATTGCCTCGCTCATCCGCATGCACATTTTTACTCCCTAAGTAACTCCCACTAATAATCAATGCTTCATCTGGTTTAGCTGTTTGATATTTCGAAATAAACACGATCAACATCATTAATAAAATAAACACAACCAGAACAATTGGTCCTAAAATCCCTAATTCCATTTTCTTCTACCCCTTCTCTTTTATAATTGTAAACTTCCTTCGTAAGGAACCACGTAACATACACGCTCTCTAATTTCAATAATCAACACTTGTGTTCCCCGTTCGATTGTTCGCTCTTGAGGAGCATAGAAAGCAGCTGGTCGACTGATCGATCCTGTGACACTTTTCAACTGTATTTCCCCCATACCACCGACTGGAATCGGTGTCACAACAGTTGCGGTATGTCCTTCCATATCTTTCTCTGATATTGAGATGGTTGATTCTGCGTTTTTCATTGGCATCAATACATAAAAATTCAACAAAAAAACAAGTATTGAAGCGATTGCTCCACTAACTAAAAATAGCACCAGGTGATGCCACTCCAGCAAGCGCTCTCCTAAATAACCGAATAATGAAGTAAAAGCCAACCAGGGTATTGCTAACATGGGATCAATCGGTCCATCAAAATCAAAAACATCTCCAAAAATCACCAATAACACAGCGATCCCCGCACAAACAATCAATGTGTAAAGATAAATCGTTTCAAGTGGGATACCTTGTATCACGTTCTCACATCCTTTCTCCTACCTAAGAGTTTTCATTCATCATTGTTCCTTGCTAACTCGGCTTCCCATTCTCATTCAACGTTCTCCCGAAGATACTTATATTTTACCAATATTTCGTACAAAAGGATAGCGAATCTTAAAAAATCATCTGCACAATGTATTTGTTTTCAAAAAAAGAATGAAACGAAAAAGTCTTGAAAAAGACCATTCGTTTCATTTACTCATTTGTTTTACTCATTTGATTTTAGAGCTTCAATCATATCAACTTTTTTCAATTTTTTGTGCATGAAAATCATAACCAGTAAAGTAAAAAATAATGTGATCAACGCTGAGTAGAAATAACTCAACCAATGAATCGTTGGTGAGAACATCAGCATGTCAACCTCAACTGTCGTCAACACGTAGCTATGAACAAGTTTTCCAAAGAAACAACCGAAGAAGATACCAATAGCTGTTAAAATAATATTTTCACGATACACATACATTGTCACTTCTTTATCGTAAAATCCTAGTACTTTAATTGTGGAAAGTTCTCTGATTCGTTCCGAAATATTGATGTTCGTTAAATTGTATAAAACGATAAACGCCAACAAACCAGAAACTGTGATTAAGACCCATACAACGATATTCAAACTATGGATCGTATCATCTAAAGCATCGCTTGAAATCGATAAGAAGGAAACATTTAATACATTTTTATTTTCCATCAATTCTTTTCCGATTGACGCCTCTACTGTTTCGCTTGGTGCTTTATCAAAGAGTAAAAATTCTGTGTTATAGAGCGGCACTTTTTGGAATATTTTTTCATAATAAGCTGGTGACATATACGCAAAATGACCAGTATAATTTTCAGCAATTGCTTTGATTTTGAGTTTGTATTCTTGGTTATCACTATTTTTTAAAACGAGTGTATCTCCTGTTTTGTAATGAAATAGATTAGCTAACTTTTCATTGATGATTACACCGTCGTCCGTTAACTGATATTTTTCACCTGATTGTCGGTCATTAAATAGAATAAATTGATCGATTTTGTTTGTTTTTTCAGGAACATAAATCGAAACATCTTGTTTAGCATTCGACTCTTTCGTCGTTTTTAACGATTCTACATATAACGGCATCGTTTCTTTCAAGCCATCTACTTTAGTTAATACCGCACGATAATTTTGAGTTTCTTTTTCTGAAGCATCCTCTTTAAAGGTAACAACTGCTTGATAATGCCAGATTTTGTTAAACTGTACTTCTACTATATCAGAAATAGAGTCTTTTAAGCCAAATCCTGTAATGATCAACGCCATACACCCAGCGATTCCTAGAACTGTCATCAACATTCGTTGCTTATAACGGAATAGATTTCGCGCTGTAACTTTTTGAATAAAGTTCAATCGATTCCAAATTGGTTTTATCCGTTCTAACCATATTCTTTGTCCTACTTTAGGGGCTTTAGGACGTAAAAGACTCGCTGGGGTACTGAATAAATCGATTCTTAAAACGACCATTGCAGCACCCGCTGTACATAAAACTGCAACTAAAACACCAATCAAACTATAACTTAAATACCACGGTGTAACAAAATCAGGAATATTATATAACTGTCCATATGCATCAAAAATAATAGTAGGGAATAGATAATAGCCAACAAACAAACCTAAAACTGCGCCACATACGCTAGCAATAGTCGCATACACTAAGAATTTAAAGGCAATTTCTCCATTTCTATACCCTAGTGCTTTTAAGCTACCTATTTCCATACGCTTTTCCTCAACCATACGCGTCATCGTTGTCAAACTGACTAACGCTGCAATTAAGAAAAAGAAAATTGGAAAGACTGTTGAAAGAGAAGAAATTCGCTTGGCGTTATCTTCATACTCTGAATACCCTGGATTATCGTCTCTTGTAAAATAATAATAGTCTGTTGTTTTTAAATCAGCCAACTCATTTTGTTTCTTTTCTAATTGTTGCTTGGCATCATTCAACTTAGGGAGTGTTTCTGTCTTGTTCTTTTGAAATTCAGCTAGCCCCTGATCATAGGCAGATTGACCTTCATCTAGTTTTACTTTGGCCTCGTTTAGTTTTGCTTGACCGTCAAGTTTTGACTGTTCCAATTGTGCTCGACCTGCTATTAACTGTTCTTTACCAGATGCTAATTGCGCTTGGGCTTGGGCTAGTTGTGCCTCAGCTTGCGCTAGTTGTTGTTGGCCTTGCGTATATTCAGCAATTGATTGATTAATCGTGCCGATCGTTTGATCAAGTGTTTGTATGCCTTGTGCAATCTGCCCCTGTTGGGATGTTGTATTCGCTAAGGCCACGTTAATTGCGCCCATAACAACCGCAATATTTCCTCTTTCCGGCTGAGCAATCAATTGATTGACAGCCGCTGCAACCTCAGCAGGTGCACCCAAAGCTTGAACTTCCGCTTGTAGTTGTGAAGCTGCTGTTGCAATACTTTCCGCTAATGAATCATCTGGTACACGATCTAAAATGGCAATGGAAGAGCCTAAACTTTGATACCCATTAACTAGTTGATTCAATGATTCATTGGATGCAGCTAATTCGTTCCGTTGTTGTTGTAAGCCTGGTAAAGCATTTTGACCTTCAGTGACTTGATTGGCCACCTGCGCTAATTCGTTTTGCTTCGTTACAAGAAGATTTTTTTGCACCACAAGTTCGTTCTCACCATTTGTAATCGCCGTTTGATTCACTACAAGTTCATTTTCTGCAGTAGCGATTTGCTGTCTATAGTCAGCCTGAGCTTGTGCTAATGCTTGCCTGCCTGATACTAATTCTTGTTCACTAACCTGTAGTTTTGTCTCGGCATCTTTTAAAGCATTTTCACCATCCGTAATTTCTTTTTGTGCTTTTTCTAAGGATGCTTTTGATTCTTCTCGAATTTCTTCTACACGTTGTTCAGGACGTTCTTTCATAACGTTTTTAACAGATGTAACACCTTTTTCACGTTTATCTTTATACTTCGAGGAATAACTATCGATCCCGCTTAACCCCTTAAACGACACTAGAATCTCTGTATAGGTTGAAAGGTCCATGTCTTCTTTTGGAACGACTGCAAAAAAATCTAGTGAGCCTTTCCCAATTGTTGTATTGCCTCTTGATGTATTTTCGATATACTCAGGTGATTGAACAAATCCGACGATTTTAAACTGTTCTTTTTTCAGAGTTTTATCTTTGTTGTCTTCTTTTGAAAGAGTCAACATTTCTCCAATTTTATAATGCCCTCGCAGTTGTGCAAGATCATCTAAAACAACTTCACCACTTTTTTCAGGCATGCGACCGGCCACTACTTTGTAGTCAATCAATGGTTGTTTGACCTTTATATCATAACTGACAAACTTAACTGCCACGTTTCGTTCACTGATCGCGAGATCTTTTGTATATCTTGGAAAAACTGTGTCTACATCTTTTACCTGTTTTACTTTACCAAGATCTTTATCTGTTAAGCCAAGTGTCGAAACGATTCGAGCATCTGGTAATTTTTGCTTTTGATAATAGTTCGATGCAGTTTGTGTCATATCGGGTCCTGTAGCTTTTAGGCCAACAAAAACCATGACACCTAGAAAAATAATACCTAGAATCGATATGAACCGTGTTTTCGACTGTTTGATTTCACGAAAACTTGTTTTGAGTAAGGCTGTTTTTTTCAACATTACCACCTACCATTCTATCTCAGATACAGGTTTTGGTTCATCATTAAGTGTCACACTTCGGACCTTCGCATCGTTGATTCGAATGACACGATCAGCCATTGGAGCAATTGCGGAATTGTGAGTGATAATGATGACAGTTGTCCCGGTATTACGAGCAGTCTCTTGTAAGATATTTAGGATTTGTTTTCCTGTTTCATAATCTAATGCGCCTGTAGGTTCATCACATAGCAATAATTTAGGGCGTTTTGCAATTGCTCTAGCAATCGTTACACGTTGTTGTTCGCCGCCAGACAATTGTGCTGGAAAATTATCTAAACGCTTCCCTAACCCAACAGATTCCAATACTTCTTCTGGATTTAGAGCGTCTGAAACAATTTGAGAAGCCAACTCAACATTTTCTTTCGTCGTTAAATTGGGGACTAAATTATAAAATTGAAAAACAAACCCAACATCATTTCTACGGTAGGTGGTTAATTGTTTCTCATTGAATTTTGCGATATCAGTCCCATCAATTATGATTTGTCCTTCATCACAAGAATCCATTCCCCCTAAAATATTGAGCACCGTTGATTTACCTGCCCCACTTGGACCTAAAATAACCGCAACCTCTCCTTTTTCTACAGAAAAAGTAATCCCATCATTTGCAGCAATTGTCGTATCTCCCATATGATATCTTTTATACTCATTAATTACTTCGATATAAGCCATGACGTTTCAATCCCCTCTCAAAGAAATTTTATCATAAGTATGCCAACAAGTCCTCTAACAGCTCAAAAGCTTTTTGATTTTTTGATTTTTTTTCGTATAATAGAAGGATGACTTATAAAGAATTCCCTATAAAAGTCAGCTTTATTTAAGTTAGGAGAAAAAATATGGTCAAAAAGAAACAAAAACCGCCATTTAGTCCAGCAGTTATGCTAGTGGCAGTTTTAATTATTTTAGTTTTAGGCATCTTTGGTGTTCAAGTTCCAGAAAATATCCAAGAAATATTTGGCATTCACACACAACAACAAACAAAACCAAGTACAACCAAACCTATAAATTCTACAAATCCCGGTCCTAAAGAGTTAGGCACTGCGACTTTTTCAACGAGTGAGTTAACGGATAGTAAAAATGGTTGGATCGATTATCACCCATTAGATTCGCTTGGTCGTGCAACAGGTGCAGATGCCTTATTGAAACCTACCATGGTGAATACTGGAACCTCAGCTAACAAAGATATTCGCCCGCCTGGTTTTGTTTCTGGTTTAGAGCCTACACTTCATTCTAGAGGACATTTGATTGGACGCCAACTCGGAGGTTCAGGCGATGATCCTCGCAATCTCACTACGCTGTACCAAACGCCGGTCAATACACCGTATATGACTAAATATGAAAACCAAGTTCGTCAAGCGTTAGATAAGGGAGAAACCATCCGTTATCGCGTAATACCTGTTTATGAGGGAACAGCGTTATTATGTAAGCAAATTGACCTTGAGGCAAAAGGGTTAAATAAACATACAACTGTTGATTTTCGTGTTACGATTTTAAATGAACGATAGACTATTACATCTGAGTAATCATATCAGATAAGCATACTCAGCGTTTAAATCAGGAGGCGTATCTATGGACTTTCAAGAAATCAAAAAAGAACTCACAGAAAACAATCCACATAGCTTTTTAGAAACTGTTTTTGAGAATGAGCAAGATGAAAACAGTCCAATTATTTTCAGTCACACACTTGAAGAACAATTTGAACAAGCGATTCAGTATCTTGCATCTGATGACACTATTTCATTAGACGACCTATCAAATTGGAAAGAAAGCGGCTTTTTAGTCGTGGCTCAAACGATTGATGGGGACTATATCGCAGGAACAAATGAGCAAACATTTGTGATTCCTGTTTCACTTTATAAAGCAGATATTGAAAGCTATCAACTTAAACTACCTGATTTCTTTATTGCTTACACTAACAAGACGATTATTTCATCAATATTGCCTAAGGAACCCTAAAATAAAAAAACAGATTTCGGCATTCATCAGCCAAAATCTGTTTTTTTGTTTATGCACGGTAACGTTCTACCCCATCTAAGTAAGTTGCTTCTAATTCCATATTAGGAGTCAATACGATAAAGTCAGCATCTCGTCCGCTAGCGATCATACCGCATTTATCTTCGATTTTACAACTAACGGCTGGAACTAATGTCGCCATCAAAATCGCTTGTTCTGGTGTAGCGATCTCCCAATCCACAACATTTTTGATTGCTTCTTTTAATTTCAAGATGCTACCAGCTAAATTACCTGACTCTAAGCGAGCTGTACCATCTTTTACAACAACAGGGAATTCTCCCAGATTATAATTTCCATCAGGCATACCGCCAGCCATCATACAATCAGTAATCAACGCCACATGATCATGTCCAGCTTTTTCCATTAAAATATCTGCTGCATTTGGATGTACATGGTGTCCATCACAAATCAATTCGGAGAAAACATGGTTTAATGACATCAACGCACCTACCATACCAGGTTCACGATGATTTAACCCACGCATTCCGTTATACGCATGAACAAAAACACTAGCACCAGCTTCCACTGCTTCTGTTGCTTGTTCAAGTGTTGCATCACTATGACCTAAGGCAACAACGACACCTTCATCCGTTACTGCTTTGACAAATTCTTTGACCCCTTTACGTTCTGGCGCCAAAGCGATTTTTTTGATCAAACCACCTGAAGCTTCTTGCCATTCGTTGAATGTATCAAGATCTGGGTCGCCAAAATAACTAGGATTTTGAGCACCTTTGTGTTCTTCAGTAAAGAATGGTCCTTCAAAATAGATCCCTTGTACTTTTGCACCAGGAACTTCTTGGTAGACTTCACCGATGGTTTTAGCAACATCTTTTAAGCGTTCTTTACTTGATGTCAAGGTTGTCGGTAAGAATGACGTAACACCACAAGATAATAACCCTTCTGACATTACTTTTAGACCTTCTGCATCACTATCCATCACATCATGATTCATATACCCATGAATATGGGTATCCACTAACCCAGGTGCAATCCATTTTCCTGCTTCTTTAATCACTTTTGCATCACTTTCTGGCACTTCTTTATAAAAGTCTCCAAATAAACCATCTGTAATTTCTAAATATCCAGGTCCTTTTACATCACTTTTTAAAAAGAACTTTTCAGCAAAGATAAACGTTCTCATCTTCATCCTTCTTTCTTTAATTTTTCTACTTTAACGGTACTCTTAAAATCAAACAAAGTCAAGAATGGTGTAGACCTTTTCGATTTTTTCATTTAAATTTCGTTAGATTTTAATCGTTTCGATTCGGCGAATTTGTTCGGATAAAACTTGATATTCATTTGCTTTATCTGAACTTCCTTTGGCTAACATCAATTCGCTTTTCAGCTGAAACAGTTCACTTAAGTAATAATAGCTATTTCGATGTCTTGACCAAACGATTCCTTGATCGATGTATATTTGAGCTTCCTCTAATCTATTTTGGTCACTTAAAAATTTTGAATAATTATAAAATATTTTTGTTAATTCAGCTGTTACTCGTTCATTTGGTAATTTATGAAAATAATGAATACTTAACTTCAAATATTTCTCAGCTTCAACAGCTTTCCCGATACTATTGTATGTACTGCCAATACAACTAATTACTTGTATTTCAAAATCAGATAAATTATCTTTATTCGCTTGATAGGTGTATGAGAGCCCTTTTTTTAGATCCAGTATGGCTTGTTCAAAATCGCTACATAGATAAAACTTACAACTCCCTAAATAGTAATAATAGCGTTGCCAGTCTGTATCTAAGTGTAAACGTTCTTCTATTTGAGTTGCGTTCATATAGGTCATTATTTTTTCATATTCTTTATGACGAAAATAATCTGCTATTTTTTCAAATATTTGAGTAATCAAGCGAACTTCGTCTGATTTGAATTGCATAATTTGATCCATTGTCACACCTAAACGTTGACAAATTTGCTGCATCACCACGACATTAGGTAATTCCTCATTGTTTTCAATCCTACTCAATACACTTTGTGAACAAATGTCTTCTGATAACATTTTTTGTGTTAATTTTCTATTCTTACGAATTTCCTTAATAACAGCTCCAAAAGAATCCATGCCTTCACTCCTACAACGATTTCAATTCTGTATCACGCTTAAAAAGTCTTGTCTATCTATAATCTCAAAATATGCGAATTCGCATTATGCATTTATTGTACTTTATTGCATAATATACTGCAAGAACATTACCTACTATTAAACCGAGACGATTTTTAAATCATTTTACTTTACAAATAAGGGGTGTTACTCATGACACAGGAGAAACGAATTAGCTTTAGTTGGGATAAAAATAGTTATAAAGGCTATATCGAAAAAGAATATGAAAATGCTTATTTGGTTGTTGTTTCGGATCCAAGTCCGGATATGGAAGAAAAATATACAAATCGTATGGTAATTAGTAAGAAAGATTGTCAAACTGCAGAATAATACTGTGGTCTACATTCTTAAAAATGAGAGTGACTCAAAACTTTATCCGTTTTGAGTCACTCTTTTTGCGTTTCCAATCGTTTATTTCTGTTTGTACGTACTTAAAAATTCTCGCATCTTTTCTGTTGTAAATTTCAGGTCTTCCATTTTTGGTAGATAGACAATTCTAAAATGATCTGGCTGTGTCCAGTTAAACCCACCGCCATGCACTAAAAGAATATGATGCTCATGAAGAAAATCCAGAACAAACTTTTCATCATCATAGATATTAAAGCGAGCTGTATCAATTTTAGGGAAGATATAAAAAGCTGCTTTTGGTTTCACTGCAGAAAGCCCTGGAATATCATTGATCGCATTATAGATATATTCCCGTTGTTCATAAATCCTTCCTCCTGGAAGCAACAAGTCATCTACACTTTGATAACCACCTAAAGCCGTTTGAATAATTTGCTGCGATAATACATTAGAACACAGCCGCATTGAAGCCAACATATTCAACCCTTCGATATACCCTTTAACATGCTTTTTATTCCCACTAAGCACCATCCATCCACAACGAAAACCAGCAACTCTATGTGATTTAGATAAACCATTTAGTGTCACCACAAATAAGTCCGGAGCCAGTGTTGCAATTGGGATATGGGTCAATCCATCCATCACTAGACGATCATAAATTTCATCTGAAAAAATGATCAAGTCATTTTGTCTCGCTATTTCAACGATTTGCTCAAGAATTTCTTTAGGATACAGTGCCCCTGTAGGATTATTAGGATTGATTAGTACGATTGCTTTTGTATTTGTTGTCACTTTAGATTTGATATCCTCAATGTCAGGATACCATTCCGCTTGTTCATCACAAATATAATGAACAGGATTACCTCCAGCTAATGAGATAGAAGCAGTCCATAATGGATAATCCGGCATCGGAACTAGCACTTCATCTCCATTATTCAGTAGACCTTGCATACACATCGAAATGAGTTCACTGACACCATTACCTGTGTAGATATCATTGATCGTAACATTAGGGAACCCTTTGATTTGGCAATATTGTTCGATTGCTTTACGCGCTGAAAAAATCCCTTTTGAGTCTGAGTAACCTTCTGAATTACGAACGTTCATGATCATGTCGCGAACAACTTCATTCGGCGCATCAAAACCAAAGGGGGCGGGATTACCAGTATTAAGTTTCAAAATGCGAATACCTTCTTCATGCATTCTGTCGGCTTCTTCTAAAACCGGACCACGTACATCATAACTTACACCATCAAGTTTGTTAGATTTCTCAAAATTTCTCATACTGTATCCCTCATTTTCAAAATTTATATCTTTAAAGTTACGCCACCTGGAAAAAAAAAGCAATGAAAAATTGAACATTTCCTAAAAAAATTTCCTATTACAACTCTATAACTGATCTATTCATCCACAATAATAAGGATCACACAATTCTATAAAATGAATCTTCCTCTTAAACAACTAGGTAAGCACATCATCTTTTTCTTAAAATAGTTAGATAAAAAATCTGGCAATTTCTTTTTCAGTAAAAGAAATTGCCAGGCTCTTTATTTATGTTTATAAACTCTCGCTTCATACGGAGCAAACACTGTATGTTGATGAATACTATGGTCATTGAGATTACACAATACTAAATTCCACTCTTCAATTTGAACGTTCTCTGGTAAATCAGCAGAAGCAAATTCGTTAGACAAATTGATGATCACTACAAATCGCTCTTCTCCTAAACGACGACCATAAACAAATAGTTGAGGATGGTCAGGCAAATACAATTTATATGTCCCATAAATCAATGCTTCACTTTGATTTCTCAACTTGATTACTTCCTTGTAAAAATTTAGAACGGAATGTGAATCCATTGATTCATCCAATACATTAATGACCTGCTTGTTAGGATTGAGGACTATCCAAGGCTTTCTTTTTGAAAAACCAGCATATTCTTCTGCAGTCCATTGCATCGGTGTTCTTGAGTTATCTCTTGCTGTTCTGCGAATGACATTCATTGCTTTTGAAGGACTGACTCCAGCATGGATCATCTCATGATAAAAATTTTTAGTATCGACTGCATCAATATCATCGATTGATGCAAACGGCATATTCGTCATACCAATTTCTTGTCCTTGATAAATAAAAGGCGTTCCTTGCAATAAAAGAAAAGTTAACGCCAAGGCCTTCGCTGAGGCCTGCCAAAATACTGACTCTTCACTACCAAAGCTAGATACGGATCGAGGAATATCATGATTTTCCATGTACAAGGCATTCCAGCCTTTTCCATCTGCTAATGCTTCTTGCCACCTTGTGATTGCTTGTTTGAAGTGGATAACATCTAATGTTTCTTGCTCGTCTTTGTTCCAAAGAGAAATATGGTCAAATTCAAACAACATATTAAAATATCCTTCATGTTCCCCTAACCATTGATACGCTTCATCAGCACTAACTCCATTAGCTTCACCAACTGTTAAAATATCACGTTTTTTGAACACATCTCTTAGCTCTTCCAAGTGAGTTTCAATTCCAGGTACATTTTTAAATGACTCAAAAGGATCACTAGTTGAGGGCGTTTCTAAAGGCGCTTTTTTGATATGAGAGATTGCATCCACGCGGAACCCATCTATGCCTTTATCTAGCCACCAATCGATCATTGAAAACAATTCTCTTTTTACTCGGGGATTTTCCCAATTCAAATCGGGCTGTTCTTTAGCAAAGACATGAAGATAATATTGCTTGGTTCCCTCATCATACTCCCATGCCGATCCACCAAAAATTGAAACCCAATCATTGGGTGGACCATCAACCTTTCCATCCGCCCAAATATAATAATCTCTATAATCATCCTTTACTGAAGATCTCGACTCCAGAAACCACGGATGTTGATTGGAGGTATGATTGATAACTAGATCCATGATAATTTTCATTCCTAATGCATGTGCTTCGTCCAATAACAAATCAAATTCTTCCATCGTTCCAAAAGTTCTAAGAATTTTTTGATAATCACTGATATCATACCCATTATCTATATTAGGCGATTCATAGATTGGGGTGATCCAAATGAAACCAATTCCTAAATCCTTAAGATAATCTAACTTTGAGCGAATACCATTCAAATCACCGATACCATCACCATCAGTATCCATAAAACTTCTTGGGTAGATCTGATAACCAACTGCTTCTTTCCACCAAGTACGCTTGATTGTCATTCAACTCACCTTCACTTTTTATGTTTGCTTACATTATATAAGATATTCAGAAAAAACGTATGGAAAATGCCCATACGTTTTTTACCATTTATAAGATACTTTTCTAATCAAGTGGGGTGATATCAATTGCGTATGATGTCAACAAATCAAAATATAAATCATTGGCTAAAGATATGTAGTACGTTTCCCCCTTCTTCAAATGTAGCGTTCTTTCAAAAGTTACTACATCTCCATTCTTCTGAATATCACGAAAGCTGAAATCCAGCTGGTATCCATCATCGCCAAACAGTCTAAAACTTCCGCTTTCCCCTGAATTAGAAGGTAATGTCAATTGCAGTAAGTAGTCATTGCTTGCAGCGGTAAATTTCATTTGTTCAACATCATAAGCATGGTCAAATTGACCTAAAACAGAAACATTACTTTCGATTTGTTTATACTCGCCCCAATCTGGAAACTCATCTACCTTGATTTCAGAATAAACTTTCTTTCCCTCAATTTCGTATACAATTCTTGCCGAACCTTCACCGCTTGCTGTAACCACGCCCTCATGATCAATTGCAAAATTGGTTTTATTATCTAAAAGCTCCCAATTTTCCCCTGGAAGTTGATAAGAATCCTCTATTCGATCCAGTGTAATATGTTCCGAATACATTCCAATTCTTGTTCCGCCCCAAGAACTCCCTAATACATTTTTCCCAATAAACAAGCCACTAATCAACATGATAATACCAAACACACTCACAATAATGGTCTTTTTCATCTTTAGCCCTCACTTTCATTTTTAAAGTTAGACTTATCAATAAGATATAAAAAAATTACCTTTACAAGAAAAAAATAAACTTGTACACTATTTAGCGTAAAAAAAGCATCTCTGCCCTCAGAAATCTATGCGGCCAAGAAGACTCGAACTTCCACGGGGTTGCCCCCACCAGCCCCTCAAGCTGGCGCGTCTGCCATTCCGCCATGACCGCAAATTTTATCGTCGTTACTTACTCAATAATAAAATAGGCTCAGGTTTTTGTCAATCGTTCAAAATTCTACTCATTTACCTGTTTGTATCGTAATCATAAGCCTGGCACAATTTTTCATATGACTGATAGACTGTTTTGGGAATGTCAATTGCTTCGATGTAATTAAGTCCATTAGGTCCATAACCCTTTTCGTCATTTTTGAGTCTCGGAATTTCGCCTAAAACTAAAGAGAGAAAATACTCCTTGCTCCACAAACCATTTAGCTCTTCGTTTTCAAAGATGATCGAATTTTCAACAGCTTTTACATACGGGATAATCGGTACATGGTTTGTAAAAACAGGATTGATTGCACGCCATTCTTTTTCAAAGGTGGCTTTGATCCGTTTTTGTAAAATAGGGTCTTGCAATAAGAGTACTCTTGTAGGATTCAACTTTGCTTCACTTATACTATTTAATGAAAAACGTGCATTTTCACCAGAGTTTGTCGATCTTGTTTCAATTAAGAACGACTCTTTATCTAAATGATATCGTTGCTTAAAATAATCCAAATAAAATTCTGTTTCACTTGATCCTGAAACTTGGACACCAAGATCTTTAAAATTTTTCTGTAAAAAAGGAGTAGCATGACCAATACCGCCAACTAACATCATGGTCTCTACTGTACCATCTTCGTACAAATGAATCAGCTCGTCAGCAAGATAAGGTAGACTATTTCCCGCTAGGATCGCAAGATCATAATTGCCAGTTGTTTGTTCTTTTTCAGCTAAATACTCGATAACTGTATTCCAATGTTGAATCATGGTATTCCCCTTTTCCTTTTGATTGATCGTATCATCATAAAGCCGAGACAAAAGCCTTTAGCTCCAAGAAATAAGAAAGATTTCACGAAAATGACAAGAAACACGGATTTTTTAATTCCGATGTTGTATGATTCCTAATCGATGTTCTTCAAATTTTTGTGAATTTCGACTTATTTCAGAAGGAATTGCTTTTTTCGCCGTTTATTTGGATTTAAAACCCGGAACAAAACTGATTTTTAGTTTTGTTCCGGGTTCACGGTGAATAGAGTCTAATTTTTCTTCAATTCTACTAACTTTCCGCGACATTTTCCGCAAACATAGCGTTGGGTGTTAATTCTTCTTTTTCGTAAAATCAACGTTTGACATTTTTCACATTGATACTGATGATAGGACTGCGGCTTTTGTTCCACTAAAGGACGAACATAGCGGCTTCCCCCAGTTTCTTTTAATAACGTTTTAAATTCAGGATCTTTATGTTGATAACCTTTCCCAGCTAGATGAAGGTGATAATGACACAACTCATGCTTGATCACATTGATCAACTCTAATTCACCATAGCGTTCAAAAACTTTGGGATTGAAGTCAATATTATGTGAGCTTAAGTGATAGCGTCCACCAGTCGTTCTTAAACGTCGGTTAAAAAAAGCTTGATGTTGAAATTTTGTTCCGAAAAAAGACAATGAAATATCCTCAACCATTGCTTGCAATTGAGCATCTGTTAATGCTCGCTTTGTTGGTTTTCCTTCTTTAGAAAGACGACTCAAGACTATTCTTTCCTTTCAGCTTGTGGCAACATCGTTAAGCTGATGCGCCCTTTCTTCGTATCGACATCTTCCACCCAAACTGTCACAACATCTCCAACTGCCACAATGTCAGTAGGATGTTTAACAAATTTTGAGCTCAGCTTAGAAATATGCACTAAACCATCTTGTTTCACACCAATATCAACGAATGCACCAAAATCGATTACATTGCGGACAGTTCCTTGTAATTCCATTCCAGGTTTTAGATCTTCCATAGATAAAACATCTTTTCTTAAAAGAGGTGCAGGCATTTCATCACGCATATCTCTTCCTGGCTGAACTAAAGCGGCAATAATATCTTTTAAGGTCTCACTACCAACTGCTAATTCTGATTCTAATTGTTCTAGCAATAATCCTTTAATCTGTTGAGCTGCATCAGGTGAGCCAAGTTCTGCTAAAGTCACGTTCGCTTTTTCTAAAATAGCTTTGGCTACATCATAACTTTCTGGGTGAATTCCCGTATTATCTAAAATATTCTTTCCATTTGGTATCCGTAAGAAACCAATTGCTTGCTCGTATGCTTTCGGTCCTAAACGTGGAACTTTTTTGACTTGATTGCGAGCGGTGAATGCACCATTTTCATCACGATAAGCCATTAAATTTTGAGCCGTTGTTTTATTTAAACCTGAAATATGTTGTAAAAGTTGTGGACTAGCGGTATTCACATTAACGCCGACTTGGTTAACAGCTGTTTCCACCACAAAATCCAGTTGCTCTGCTAAGCGCTTTTGTGAAACATCATGTTGATATTGTCCGACACCGACTGCTTTAGGATCGATTTTTACAAGTTCTGCTAAAGGATCTTGTAAACGACGAGCAATACTAACTGCGCTTCTTTCTTCTACTTGTAGGTCTGGAAATTCTGTTCGTGCTACATCACTTGCAGAATAGACTGACGCGCCTGCTTCATTGACGATCACATAAAACACATCGCGTTTGATTTGTTTTAATTGTTCAGCTACAAATAATTCAGATTCACGACTAGCTGTTCCATTACCTATTGCGACCATTTCAACTTGATATTCTTCAATTAATTTATTAAAAGCAGGGCCTGCAGCTGCTCTTTTTTCTCCTGAAGCGGGCTTATGAGGATAAATTACTTGGATCGCTAATACTTTCCCAGTCGCATCAACAATTGCCATTTTACAACCAGTTCGGTAAGCTGGATCAAAACCTAAAACAACTTTTCCTTTCAATGGAGGTTGTAGTAATAAATTACGCAAGTTTTCACCAAAAATATTGATTGCTTGTTCATCAGCTTTTTCAGTGAGTTCATTGCGAATTTCACGTTCGATCGCTGGACCAATAAATCGTTTGTAGCTGTCCAAATAAGCTGTTTCAACATACGCTGCGGTTGGTGATTGCTTGTTGTTTCCGATCAATTGACGTTCTAAGTATGAAGCAATTTTATCTTCTTCTACCAAAAGAACCACTTTTAAGATATCTTCTTTTTCCCCACGATTTGTTGCTAGCACTCTATGGGAAACCATTTTGCTAACGGGTTCTGAAAAATCATAATACATTTCATACACTGACTTTTCATCTTTTTCTTTATCTTTCACTGTGCTGACATATTGACCATGATTAAACGTAAAATCACGAATCCAAGAACGGAATTTAGGTTCATCACTCACGCGTTCAGCGATGATTTCATGTGCTCCGAGTACAGCTGCTTCAGCAGAATCAACTTCTTTTTCTGTATTTACGAATTTTTCAGCCTCTGCTATCACGTCCGCTTGATTAGGGAAACTCAATAACCAATCCGCTAATGGTTCCAGCCCTTTTTCTTTGGCAATTGTCGCTTTCGTACGTCGTTTTTGTTTATAAGGACGATACAAATCTTCAACTTGCTGCATTTTTGTCGCTTTTTGAATGGATTTGGCTAACTCATCCGTTAGTTTGCCTTGTTCTTCGATCAAGCGTAAGACTTCTTCTTTGCGTTTTTCTAAATTACCTAAATAAGTATACCGTTCTTCGATTTCACGGATTTGAACCTCATCTAAAGTACCAGTCATTTCTTTACGATAACGGGCAATAAAAGGAACAGTGTTGCCTTCACTCAGTAAAGTCAGCACTGTTGTTATTTGTTTTGGACGATATTCTGTCAATTCTTTCTGAAGTAAATCAACTACTTCTTGGTTATAAGCTTCTGCCATATTTACATACCTCTTTTCATTAACATACTATTTCATTCTAGCATATTTTCCGCTTGAAATATAGAAAGAGGACAAAGCTTAAAAAAGACTTTACTGGTCTTTTCAAAAATAAAAGATACTTGTTTCTAAAAATCAGGTTGCCATGAGCCTTTTACATTTTGATATTCAATATCCTGTACAATGCCATTGGTATCAAAAATCACCCCATGAACGGAACCACCAAAAACAGCACCACCATCAATTCCAATTTTATGATCTGAATACCACAAATCAGTCGTTTCCATGTCACCATGCAGCATGGGGGTGATTGTATGACCAAAAACGATCGTTTTCCCTGTATTATTTTTTCCTGTATGAAAAGCTTCTCTGATCCAAATAAAATCATGAGGACTGGTTTCATGCCAATCCTTTTTGGTCAAATCAACACCAGCATGGACAAATATATAGTTTTTCCATTCAAAATACAAAGGTCGCTCCATTAAAAATTCAATCAACTCTTTGTATCGACTACGGATCATCATTGCGATTTCTGTAGGAGAATATTCTTCTGTCGCCCCTTTATGCAGTAAACTTTCCATGGTCTCTTTGCCACCGTTACGCACATAGCTAGTAAACCAATCTTCTGGACTTTTTAAAAACTGCAAAAAATACTCTTCATGATTTCCTTTTAGGTAAATCGCATCATATTTTTCTACTAATTCTTTTCCAAGCAAAAAACTCTCTTTGGTTCTAGGACCACGGTCATTTAAATCCCCAATCAATACCAACTGATGCATCGTTGGATCGTAATATTGGATCAATTCTTCAAATAGTTCATACTCTCCATGAATATCACTGATTACATAGATGAAATCTTTCATCACTCAGACCCCTCCTCCGCTTCTTTTCATTTATTATAACGCAAGAATCAAGATAGGATTAAAATTATTAATCAAAAGGACCTGAAATTTCTGTTTATTTAGCAATCATTTAATAATTGAAATTAATCTTAGACTTATCATAAAAAAGAGAGTAAAATGACACAAATGACACTATGTCACAAAAAAAATAGTAGAAAAGAGCTGAAATCTATGAAAAAGAAAACCATTCTCGGGCTTCTTGCCGTTTTAGTGGTTGCTGTTGTTATTTTCTTATTTGTTCGAGGGAATTCAGAAAAATCTGATGCTGTTATTGTTCGAACAGGGGTAGTCAAGAAAGATACGATCATCGAAAATCTTTCAACAACCGGCACTTTGATTCCAAATCAAACCCAATCACTTATGGGGACTGGAAATGTGCTAGAAGTAACCGTTAAGGTAGGAGATAAAGTAGCAAAAGACAATGTTTTAGCAACATATGATAATGGTCTACAATTAATTGCTGGTATCGATGGCACAATCACTCAAGTCAATATCAAGGCCAAGCAAGCGGACACCAACGCCCAACAAGGAAAACCATCGATTCAATTAGATGATCTTTCCACCTTAAAAGTCAAACTAGAATTATCTAATTCTGAAGCATCTGCCGTTACAATCAATCAAAAAGCGAAAATCACTAGCGGCAATCAAACGTTTTCCGGTAAAGTAGCCGAAAAAGATCCAGTCGCACAAAGTACTCAATCAGCAACTGGCACTACAGCCAGTTTAGGTGCAATCGTAACATTTGATCAGGCACCAGAAAATCTGTTTGCTGGCTTTGATGCTGATGTTGATATCACGACAAATACTGTTGAAAATGTACTAGCTTTACCAATTGAAGCTTTAACTTATAACGACAAAAATGAAGCAATCGTTTATGTTGTTAAAGACGGGAAAGCGAAAGAAACAAAAATTGATATTGGCATTCAGTCAGATAAATTAATCGAAGTAAAAAAAGGTGTAACAAATGGCGAAACAGTAATCCTTTCTCCAAACTCTGATATAAAAGACAACATGAACGTAACCAAAGAATAGAAGGTGAAATGATTGATCGAGTTAAAAAATGTCGTAAAAATCTATCGGACTGGTGGCGAAGAATTAGAAGCTTTAAAGCATATTTCCCTCCATATCTCAGAAGGAGAATTCACTTCGATTATGGGACCAAGCGGATCAGGTAAATCAACGATGATGAACATTCTTGGTTTGTTGGATCGTTTTGATGAAGGGTCCTATCACTTGAATGAACAAGATGTTTCCAATTTAACGAGCAATGAAAGTGCACATGTTCGTAACAAAGAAATCGGCTTTGTCTTTCAATCCTTTAATTTAATGCCGCGTATGTCTCTTTTAGACAATGTCGCTTTGCCTATGGTTTACTCTGGCATATCGGCGAAAGAACGGAAAGAACGCGCACTAGAAGCTTTAAGCAAAGTTGGTTTAGCTGATCGCGTATTTCATAGACCAAATGCGATCTCTGGTGGACAAAAACAACGTGTGGCAATTGCCCGAGCGATCGTCAATGATCCAGCTGTTTTAATGGCTGATGAGCCCACAGGAAATTTAGACTCAAAAACAACATTAGAAATCATGAAAATTTTTCAAGATTTAAACAATACTGGTACAACTGTAGTTATGGTTACTCATGAACCCGATGTGGCACAATACACGAAACGAATCGTATCTTTTAAAGATGGTGAGATCTTGGATGATCAGCCTGTTATTGAGCGAAAAACACTGTAGAAAGGAGCCCTTGCTATGGGAATTATTGAAAGTTTTAAAATGGCGATCGATAGTATTTTAGCAAATAAAATGCGCTCATTTTTGACTATGTTGGGAATTATCATCGGAATCGCAGCAGTGATTGCGATTTTGGCTGTTGGTAATGGTGCAACGAGTCAAATCACTGGTACATTCAGCGATCTGGGCGCTTCTACGATTTCTGTTTCTACGAGTCGTGATGCAACTGATAGCCAAAAAATCACGAGCAAAGATGTTAAGGCCTTAAAAGATGGAATTCCTCAAATCGATCATCTCTCTCCTTCCGTGTCGATCCAAGCCGTCGGAGTAGCGAATGACAAATCAAAAGCAACATTGATCATGGCTGGAACACCTGATTTACAATATACCAATCAAACAATGGATAAAGCTATTGTCTACGGTCGTTACTTCAACACGACCGAATATTCAGAAAGTAGTAAAGTAGCTGTAATCAGTGCTGATACTGCTCGCTATTTTTTTAATGGACGAGAAAATGTTGTTGGTGAGAAAATCAACTTACGTGGACAAAAAGGACAAATCAGTACCCGAATTATTGGCGTTACAAAAAGTACCCTAGAAAAAATGGTCGGCTCGTTTGATGAAGAAGAAATGATGGGGTATCTTTCAATTCCGCTAACTACAGCCAATAACTTAAATCCTGACGCAACAAAAATCACTAGTTTAACGGTCATTGCTAAATCTAAAGATGATATTAATGCTGTATCAAAACAAATCGTAAACATCTTGTCTGTGCGTCATAATACAGTTGGCGACAAAGTCTATACCGCAACTAATTTCTTACAAGCACTTGATCAAGTCAACAATGTCTTGGGATTATTTATTAACTTTATCGCAGCTGTTGCGGCAATCGCTTTACTTGTAGGCGGTATTGGCGTGATGAATATCATGTTGGTATCAGTAACTGAACGAACCAGAGAAATCGGAACAAGAAAAGCTTTAGGTGCAACCGATAGAAATATCTTATTCCAATTTTTAACAGAGTCAGTGATTCTGTGTTTAATTGGAGGTTTGATCGGTTTGACGTTAGGCGCAATCTTAGCCGTTACGGTTGCGAGCGCGCTAGATATCACTGCTCAGTTCACATTAACGTCAATTGTAGCCGTGTTAATTTTTTCAAGTGCTATCGGGATTTCCTTTGGTGTTTATCCAGCAAGAAAAGCTGCTAAGCTTGATCCGATTGAAGCTTTACGATACGAGTAATTCTGCAAAATTTTAAAACAGAAGAAAAAAACAGGCCGAGAAGAATGTTTCTCTGTCCTGTTTTTTTATTACTTACATCTTTTTCATTCGTGAAACGATAAAGTCAAATAATTCTTTTGGAATTTGAAAATGTCCAAATCTCAAGCGTGATCGATATTTCTGCCATAACGAAAAATCAGAAACAGCTTGCAAAGGAACTGACTGAATATTTTTCAAAAAACGGATATTTTTCCTATTAGGAATAAAACCTGGAGCCATTTCAAAAGAGTATGCATCCCCTGATAACACTTGCCCCAGTGCAACGAATTCCTGACAAGGTTCTTTGGTTTTTAAATTCTGTTTGGGTGCATAATAAATCAACCAATCTCCTTCTTTCATTTTATTCAGTGGTGCTGACTTTCCGTGACATAGTTGACAGAAACCACCTGCAACACCAAGCTTCACGTGATCTTTAGATGCTACACCAATCCAATAATTCATTGTGTCTCCTCCTCTTCAGCTCTATAATATAATGGTTTCTCTACTATCTATTCCTAAAATCACGATTGCTTCTCCAAAATGAATTTCATATAAATCTAACATTGCTCCTGCCAGTTTGATATTTTCTTCATAGCTAGGAATTTTTTGAATCCATTGTTCCGCAACATCATACACGCTTAATTCACTTTTTTTTACTTGGGCATCATGTACCCGAACATGATTGACCTGCTCATTTGGAATCGTTGTAAAGGCTACATTGGGATTCTTCTGGAACTCAGTAATTTTTTTATTTTCCTTAAACGTAGAGAAAAATAAACATTTTTTCGTTTCATCATAAAAAAAGTTAACGATTCGGACATTCGGTATTTCTTCAACACTTGTTGCTAAAGCGATTTCTGTTTGCTCGTTCATTATTTTTTTAAATGCTTCTATTGTTTTCATAACCTTTTTGCTCCTTTATTTTTCAATTGTCTGACTGACAAATTCATTTTAACAAACAAACCCTGACAACTGATTGTCAGGGTTTCTCAACTATTTTTCAGGAATGTATTTATGCTATAATTTATTCAATGTCCAAGTAACCATATCACCATTTTTTAGAAAATATTCAACGGCTCCTACATTTGGTTGCTTGCCATTAACATCATACATCCAATATTTGCTAGACTTTTCATCCTGTAAATGACCATCAATTCCACTGATAAAATCTTTTGACATTTCTACTTTATAATTTTTTTCCATAACAGTTTGAAGTGATTCGTCTTTTTTGATTTTTAATTCTTTTTTATCAAACTCTTTATTATCTTCTTTCAGGATGATCGTAATACTAAGTGAATCTTTGGTTGTGTCTTTTTTCTCTGTTGTTTTACCACAGGCACCGAGTATGAAGATCAGTGTCATTATCATCACTGTTTTTATAATTTTTTTCATTTTTAGTTCCACCTTTGTTTTAATTATTTTATATCATATTTGATTAAAATACGTTGAAGCTTTTTCTGTATGGTTCGAAAAAGGAAGCAAGAGAAAAAAGCATTTGAAAAACAATAAGAAATAGTATAAGGTATAGCACTTAATAATAATGCTAAGTATCTTTGCCAAGAAAAATACCGGTCTATCGAAAACACCGTCCATAAGTCCATGAAAAAGGAAAAGAAAAAACCGGCTAAAATTCCATAAAGCGCTAAAAACCAATACCTTTTTTTCAACCTTTTCTGCAGCCAAGGTACTCCTGCTACAAGACCAATCATTCCCCAAGAAAACATTTGAAACGGAGTCCATGGTCCTTGCCCAAATAATATATTTGATGTAATGGCTGACAAAGAGCCTACTAAAAAACCTACCTCAGCTCCTAAGCAGATGCCTGAAATTATGATAATCGCTGTCATCGGAGTAATTGCTGGAATCATATAAAATAAGAATCTACTTAACACAGCAATTGCGATCAATACAGCAATCAAAACTAATTCTTTTATATTGATTTGTTTTCTTTCATAGCGATAATAAATCGGAAAACAAGCTCCGATGACTAATAGCATAGAGATTATCTGATATTGGCTAGCTTGAAACAGTCTGACTCCTGCAACAAACAAAAGAATTATGATCACCGATTTAATCCATAATCGATTGCCCCAATCTGCACCCCTCCTACTCATCATAAGCCCCTTTGGCAAGTTGACAGGCTTCAATAACTTGTTCAGTCGTAACCAAGTTATCAAAAATATCCCGTGATATGCGACTGGCTGCCGTTGTATAAAATGTATGATGGCTAAAAAAAGTTTTTGGTTCAGCTGTAGTCAATAATTTATTTTGGAAAAATAACCCGCAACGGTCAGATAATTCTGCAGCAAAATCCAAATCATGCGTTACTACCAAAATTGTTTTGCCTTGTCGGGATAATTCTTTTATTATTTTGATCAACTGCTTTTTCCCATAATTATCGATACCTTTCGTTGGTTCATCTAGTAATAAAATTTTCGAATCAGTCAACAGTAATTTTCCTAGTGCTGCTCGTTGACACTCACCACCGCTTAAATCAAGAGGATGTTGAGTCATACTCTCATTTAAATCAAGTAATGCAATTACTTTTTGTATCTGCTCCATTTGCTTTGTTTCATTTATTTTTTTGCTGTCTAAATAGTGCTTATAATCTTCTAAAACTGAATCTTTGATAAACAACATTTGCGGCTCTTGCGGCAAAAAGCTTATAGTTTCTTTATTTTTTTTAATCGATTGATTTAAAATCGAAATTTTTCCACGGTAACAGTCATAGATACCAGCAATTATTTTCAATAATGTTGTTTTACCTGTACCATTGCCTCCAACTAAAGTAAAGATTTCTCCTTCGTAGACTTCAAAATCAACACCTGCTAAAATATCTCGGCTGTTCTTTTCATAGCGAAACCAACAATTTTTCAACTGTATACTTTTTGCTGTTTGCTTTTTGGTAAATGATCTCTTTTGCGCCTGTATAATTGTATCAGCTGCAAAATGGCGAGCCAAAAAGCGTTTACCTTCGATTACTGTGACTGGACACTCATCATTTATCCCACTCTCAAGAAAGATTTGTACCGCACTAGGTAAACTAAACATAAAACGACTTAGATTGCTTCTATTTTTCTTACATTCAGCCGAAATAGCTCTTGGCTCATCTTCAAAAATAAGCTGTCCGCGATCTAAAATAATCACCCTATCAGCTAATGTAAAAATTGATTCCAAACTGTGTTCTACTAATAAAATTGTTAAACCCATTTCTCTATTTAAGCGTACTAATATATCTACAAAGTTTTGCGAGGCAATTGGATCAAGTTGCGTTGTCGGTTCGTCTAAAATCAAGATATCTGGCCTCATCACTAAAACAGAAGCCAAATTCAACAACTGTTTTTGTCCTCCAGATAATTCACTCGTTTTACACCCAAGTAGTTCTTGAATGCCAAGAAAATTAGTCATTTCAGCTATTCGGCTCTTAATGTCAGAGGAAGAGATTCCCATATTTTCTAAACCAAAAGCTAATTCATGCCAAACACTATCTGTCACGATTTGATTATCAGGATTTTGCATGACATAGCCAATTTTACTAGCCGAACAAATTTCTGGAAGGTCTGTTATCTTTTTATTATCTAAAAAAACAGTGCCCGTTTGTTTTCCTGCTGGCGTCAATTGAGGTTTTAGCAACTTTAATAACGTTGACTTCCCACTTCCAGATGCCCCACAAATCAAAATAAACTCACCTTGTTTGATAGATAGAGAGACTTCTTTTAAAACAGTTCTGTTATTTCCAGCATATTGAAAAGTTAAATTCTCGATTTCAAGATACTCCATACAATCATCTCCCTGGATCGCTTTATTAAAGGTATACATACTATAATGAATATCAGCAGATAATAGGGCCAATTTTGTTTAACTAAAACATAGCTATTATCATAATATGGATAATAATTGAATTGATAGTGATTATGTATCATTCCCACAATGAACAAAATACCGGAAAAGATGAGTAGTAGCAAACACAATGTATCCATTTTTCTCCAGCTATAACTTAGACAACTGCTCCTAGTCTTAACACCATAGCCTCTCGCTTTCATTGAATCTGCAGTATCCATGGCATTTTCTAGTGACCAAGAAAACAAATTCCCAAACAAATCAAGCCCATAGACTGCGCGTTCTTTAAAACGACGTTTTTGTGTCCGTTGAACCGTTTTTTGCACTTGATTTAACTCTTGAAAATAACGCTGAAATAATGGCATAAATCGAAAAACAAGGGTTAAAATCAAGGTAGACTTAGGTAAATGTTTCCCAAAAAGATAAAAAAGCTGCTCCGAGTTAACCGATGTTTGAAAATTTTGAAACAAGTAGATCACTGTAGCAATCATCATTCCCATAAAAAAACCATAAATAAATGCTTCCTTGGTAATCGGTTTATTCAATAAAAAAAATAAAACTGTTGCTCCTCGATGAACAAATAAGGGATTCGTTATCGTAATAATCACCCAAAATAGTAAAGGATAAACTACTGATTTTTTCGACTTTCCGTTCAAATTAAACAACTGCAACAACAAACTTCCCAAAAAACAAGAACCGATAATTACTGGATTTGTAGAACTCATCACCATCAAAAGAACCACTATATAATAACAGGAAATGACCAGCGGGTGGTTTTGCCTAAAAAAAGACATATTCATAGTAGACGTCCTTCCTTAACTAGTTTTTTGACGCAACAAAAATAGCTTCTACTATCATTGGATCATTCTGCGCAACGCATACTACAATCTTTTTGGAACGATCTCCAAAAACACTTGAATACCAATTTTATCAGCTTAAACAACAGTAACATTATATAAATCAAGATTACGAAAGTCAATCTTTCGGATAGTCGAGTATCTTTCTTTATAAAGCAACACAACTCAAAAAAATTTATCTTTAACTACACAAAATAACCTAATTTTTCGTTATAATAGGGGAACCGACTCACTATTTTAAGCAAAGAAGGTGCCTCATGAAAACAGAACGACTCCTAGCTATCACGATGATATTATTAGAAAAGAAACAAATTAGTGCTTCTCAACTAGCTGAACGGTTAGAAGTTTCAGTTCGAACCATCTATAGAGATATTCATTCCCTTAGTGAAGCAGGCATTCCAGTCACCTCTTCTCCTGGTGTAAATGGGGGTATCCAAATCATGGACAATTATAAAATTGACAAACATTTTTTTACATCAACAGATCTCACTTCACTGTTAATTGCTTTAGAAGGTTTTTCCAACAATGTTTCTCCAATTCAGCTAAACCAAACATTTGAGAAAGTAAAAACACTAATTCCTATTGCTTCTCTGGATGAAATCAAGTTTAAAACGAACCAAATAGCCATCGATTTAACCCCTTGGACAAGTAATCATACCTTGCAACCATCTTTAGAAATTGCGAAGTCTGGCATGGATCAAGATCGTTTACTCCGTTTCAACTATGAAGATAATCACGGAAGAAAAACAGTCAGAATCGTTGAGCCATATCGACTTGTGTTAAAAGAAATAAGTTGGTATCTACAAGCTTTCTGTACAGAAAAAACTGATTTTCGTATATTCAAAATTTCCAGAATGACCAATTTAGAACTCTTATCGGCAACTTTTACTCCTAGAGAATTTCATCCTGCTCCTTTAGGCAAACAACCTTTTTATGGGAAAGACTTTACAACCACTATGCTAAAAGTAACTCCTAAAATCAAAGAACAATTGGTCGATAAATTTGGACAATTAACCCTTTTCCCTTCTGACGATCCTGAGAAATTCATCGTTGCGTTTCCATTTATGGAAGACGAGTTTGGCTATAATTTATTTTTAGGCTTCGGGAATCAATGTGAATGTCTTGCCCCACCTCATGTCAGAGCTGAGTTAAAACGACGTATCGAAAATGTATTAGCACTCTATCAAACACCATAAAAAAAGCATCTCAACATGCCTCAAATGGCACATGCTGAGATGCTTTCTAGTTATTTCTTTTTCTTACCGCCAAAAGCATCTTTCATTTTATCAAAGAAACCTTCTTCTTGCTGTTCACTTACGGTTTGACCGCCAGCTTTAGCAAATGTGCGTAATGCTTCTTTTTGTTCTTCATTCAAGTTTTTAGGCGTAATGATTTTGACCTTCACATGTTGGTCACCATTAGCACCACCTCGCAAGCGCGGGGCACCTTTGCCGCGTAAACGGAAGTTCGTTTCAGTCTGTGTACCAGCTGGGATTTTTAATTTTACATCTCCATGAACTGTTGGTACTTTGACTTCATCACCAAGTGCTGCTTGAACAAAGCTTAGTGGTAATTCATAGTAAATTTCAGATCCTTCACGATCAAAAATATTACTTTCTTCTACACTGAATACAACGTAAAGATCACCATAAGGTCCACCATTACTACCAGCTTCCCCTTGATTTGCCAAACGCATTTGTTGGCCATCTTCTACTCCAGCTGGAACGTTGACTTTCACTTTATGCGCTTTTTTCTCATGTCCAGTTCCGTGACATGTTGGACAAAGTTCTTTGATTTCTTTACCAGTACCATGACACACATCACATGTTTGGCGGCTCATTACACGACCAAGTGGTGTTTGACGTTCAACATTGATCGAACCTGATCCATGGCACTTATGACAAGTTTCTGGATGTGTACCTGGTTTAGCACCATTCCCACCACATGTACTACAATTATCTTCACGGTTATATTTGATTTCTTTTTCTACACCAAAAATAGCTTCTTCAAACTTAAGGTTGACTGTATATTGTAAGTCCGCTCCTTGTCTTGGTGCTGACGGGTCTACACTGCGAGAACCGCCACCAAAGAATGAATCGAAAATATCTTCAAATCCACCAAAACCACTGCTTGAGAAGCCGCCACCGCCAAAGCCACCGAAACCACCAGCACCACCGCCGTAATTCGGATCAGTACCTGCATGACCATATTGATCATAGGCCGCTTTTTTCTGAGGATCGCTTAACACTTCATAGGCTTCTGAAACTTCTTTAAATTTATCTTCTGCATCTGCTTCTTTATTGATATCTGGGTGATATTGCTTAGAAAGCTTACGGTAAGCTTTTTTTATTTCATCATCTGAAGCACCTTTGGCAAGGCCTAGTACTTCATAATAATCTCTTTTCGTAGCCATTAGTTCCCCTCCAACTATTATTCCATCTATTCCAAAAAAGGATCGACGCCAACTTATTTGTATAAAAACATCGTTGTAATCATACCACAAATCACGCAAAAGCAAAATAGCTTCACTTAATTTGCTTGTTAATATTCTCTACAAATAAAGATAGGCAAAGACCAAAGCGATGACTTTGGTCTTTGCCAGCTTGTTAACGATCAATAATTATTTGTCGTCGCCTTCTACTTCTTCAAAGTCAGCATCTACAACATCATCTGCTCCACCTTGTGCAGCTTCAGGATTTTCTTGCGCTTGTTGTTGCGCTGCTTGTTCATAAAGTTTTACTGTTAAGTTTTGAACGATTTCGTTTAATGAATCACGTTTTTCTTTCATTTGTTCGATATCATTCGCCTCAACAGCTGCTTTTAACTCATCACGAGCATCTTCTGCTTTTTTCACTTCATCAGCGTCTACTTTGCCTTCTAATTCTTTCAATGTTTTATCAACAGTGAATAACAAAGCATCAACATCGTTACGTAAGTCAACTTCTTCTTTACGTGCTTTATCTGCTTCAGCATTTGATTCAGCGTCTTTCACCATACGTTCGATTTCATCATCTGATAAACCTGAAGAAGATTTGATTGTGATTGTTTGCTCTTTTTGTGTTCCTAAATCTTTTGCACGTACGTTTACAATACCATTTTTATCGATATCAAAACTTACTTCGATTTGAGGCACACCACGAGGAGCGGCTGGAATATCTGTTAATTGGAAACGACCTAATGTTTTGTTATCAGCTGACATTGGACGTTCACCTTGTAATACGTGAATATCAACGGCTGGTTGATTGTCTGCTGCTGTTGAGAAGACTTGTGATTTACTTGTTGGGATCGTTGTATTACGATCGATCAATTTAGTAAACACGCCACCCATTGTTTCAATACCTAATGATAATGGTGTTACGTCTAATAATACAACATCTTTAACATCACCAGTGATAACCCCACCTTGAATTGCAGCACCCATTGCGACTACTTCATCTGGGTTCACTGATTTATTAGGTTCTTTGTTTGTTTCTTTACGAACAGCTTCTACTACAGCAGGAATACGTGTAGATCCACCAACTAAGATTACTTCGTCGATTTCAGAAGGGTTCAAGCCAGCATCTTTCAATGCTTGACGTACAGGTGTTTTTGTACGTTCTACTAAGTCACTTGTTAATTCATCAAATTTCGCACGAGTTAAGTTCATTTCTAAGTGTAATGGACCAGCGTCTCCTGCTGTGATAAACGGTAAGCTGATTTGAGTTGAAGTAACACCTGATAAATCTTTTTTCGCTTTTTCTGCAGCGTCTTTCAAACGTTGAACAGCCATTTTATCTTTAGATAAATCAACACCATTTTCTTTTTTGAATTCTGCTACCATGTAGTCGATGATTTTGTTATCAAAGTCATCCCCACCTAATTCGTTATCACCGGCAGTTGATAATACGTCGAATACGCCATCCCCTAATTCAAGGATCGATACGTCAAATGTACCACCACCAAGGTCAAATACTAAGACTTTTTCGTCTTTATCTGTTTTATCTAAACCGTAAGCTAATGCTGCAGCTGTTGGTTCGTTAACAATACGTTCTACTTCTAAACCAGCGATTTTACCAGCGTCTTTTGTTGCTTGACGTTGCGCATCGTTGAAGTAAGCTGGAACTGTAATAACAGCTTTATCCACTTTTTCACCTAGATATTCTTCTGCAAAGCCTTTTAAGTATTGTAAAATCATCGCAGAAATTTCTTGAGGTGTATAAGATTTGCCGTCAGCTTCTACTTTGTAGCCAGCTTCGCCCATATGACGTTTGATTGATGCAATTGTATGTGGGTTTGTCACTGCTTGACGTTTTGCCACTTCACCAACTTGGATTTCGCCATTTTTAAATGATACTACTGAAGGTGTTGTACGGTTACCTTCTGGATTTGCAATGATTTTTGCTTCTCCGCCTTCTAATACTGCAACTGCTGAGTTTGTTGTTCCTAAGTCAATACCAATAATTTTACTCATAATGAATGATCTCCTATCTTCTATTTTAATTTTTTCAATTTATATTATGCAAACATTCCTTGTTGTTACTGTGCAACAACAACCATGCTTGCTCGTAAAACACGATCATGTAACTTATAGCCTTTTTGCAAGACTTCTACGATTGTATCTGCAGGTGTATCATCACTTGCTGGAATCGTTTGGACTGCTTGATGTAAATTAGGATCGAATACTTCGCCCATTGTTGGAATTTCTTCAATACCTTCTTCTTTCAGTGCAGCTTGTACACTTTCAAGAACCATCGAGATGCCTTTTTTCAAGCTTGCGCCTTGTTCATCATCGACTTCTATTGCCATCGCACGTTCTAAGTTATCAATCGAAGGCAATAATTTTTTACCTAAATCTTGCGAACGATAACGAACGAGCAGTTCACGTTCATTTTTGAAACGATTGCTCATATTAGCAATTTCAGCGCGAGCTCTTAAGAATTTATCTTCCATTTCAGATAATTCAGCTTGGGTATTTTCTAGTTCTGTCATTTCAGCTTCGACTTCAGAAACACCTGAATCATCGATTGCTTCCATATGTTCTTCTTGAATTTCTTCGGTTGTTTCTTCTTTATTACTCACTCTAGCAACTTCCCTTCTCATTTCCGTAGAATTATTAGAATTCTATATTTTTCATTTTGCTACTTATTCGTCAAGAAAACGATAATAAGCACCAAGTTTTGAAGCTAGTTCATCGCGAAAAACATCTACTAAACCAAACATTTTCGAATACGGCATACTTGTTGGTCCTAGCAATGCAATTGTGCCCTTGCCATGCCCTGTCACTTCGTAAGTAGCAGTGATCATGCTCATATTCTCTAATAAATCATTACCGATCTCTGAACCGATTCGAATCGCAATTTGTGTGTCTCGATTCTCATCTGTCGTCAGTAAGTGTGTAATCGCATCGGTATTTTGCATAAAGGAATAAACTGACTTTAATTGATCAAGGTCTTTTTCAACACCGAAATTGAATAGATTCATTCGACCACTCACAAAAACTTTTTCCTCAAAAGCATGCCCTAACATAGCATCAAACAATTTCATCATACCATCTGGTGTTTGAAAATAACGATGTAAAATCATCGGAATTTCCGTTCTCAAACGATGATAAACGGTCAACAGGGGTTGCCCCACCAATTTATCATTGATGATCTGGGTCATCTTTTCTAAATCTTGACTTGAAACGGATGCTGGAATCGCGAATACTTGACTTTCCACATTTCCTTTGTCGGTTACGATAATCGCAATGATTTGTCGTTCATTCAATGGGACAATCCGAAAGCCAGTCAATCGGCGTTCCTTTACTTCAGGTCCTAATGAAAAAGCTGTGTAGCTTGTTAAATCAGAAAGAATTTCTGCTGACTGTTCGATGATATCATTGATTTCATGAAATTCTCTCCCAAACGAATGGCGAATCGTTTCTAACTCATCACGTTCGATTTCAGCAGGACTCAATAAATGATCCACGTAGTAGCGATAACCATCCATTGACGGGATTCTTCCGGAAGATGAATGTGTCTTTAGCAATAATCCATGTTCTTCTAAAGCTTTCATATCGTTACGAATTGTTGCTGAACTTGACTTAATTCCGTCTTCCATCAATTTCTTTGAGCCTACAGGATTCCCTGTATTTGTATATTCTTGGATGATAAGTCGCAAAATATTCTTTTGTCTTTCAGTTATCATAGTTACCACCCTTCATTAGCACTCTTGTTATCCAAGTGCTAATACAATTATTAATATAGCAAGATTTTCCTGAATTGTCAAGAGAAAAACACACTTTTTTAGCACTCTTTATCTAAGAGTGCTAAAAAGCAAAAAAAACGAAGCTAGCGCAATCAAATCGCTAGTTTCGCTTCAAAACTAAATCATTTTTCTTTATCAATTAAAAATGCTTCAAAAACATCGTTTCCTACAAAAAGCCCTTGTTCTGTTAATTGGATATACTCTTCATTTTCAAGAACTAAACCTTTTTGAATCAAGCCCGGTATGGTTTCTTGATACACTTGATTTAAAGACAAACCAAATTTTTCTTTGAATCGCGTTTTTGAAACGCCCATTTTTTTCCGTAACCCTAAGAATAATTCTTCTTCCATTTGATTATTCAATGTCAGAATCTCAGTTTCAACTGTTGGTAGTTGATTGTCCTTAAGCGGCTTCAAATAATGCTGGATCGGACCATGATTTTTATACCGAGTATGCCCTAAATAGCCACTAGCTCCCGCACCGAATCCATAATAGTGATCATTGTTCCAATACACTAAATTGTGCTGACTTTCTTGGCCTTTTAAAGCAAAATTACTTACCTCATATTGATGACGGCCAGCATTTTCCATCGCAATAATCGTTTCTTCAAACATTTGCGCCTCAATATCTTGATCTGGCAACTGCAAACGTCCTTGGCGAACCCAATTCATAAACATGGTTTTATTTTCCAAAATCAAAGAATACAGTGAATAATGAGGTAAATCAAGTTCAATTGCACGTCGCAATGTATCTCTAAAGCCTTCCAAGGTCTGACCTGGTAATGCATAGATTAAATCAATACTGACATTTAAAAAATCTTCCTTTTCTAAAAATTTCATTGTTTCATACACATCTTCTGCCGTATGCTTGCGTCCAATTTTTTTCAACAGTTGATTGTCGAATGTCTGAACACCCATAGACAAACGATTCACACCATACTCTTTCATCACGCGCAACTTTTCTTGCGTTAAATCACCTGGATTTGCTTCTATTGTAAACTCATTTGCGACATCGATTGGTAATAACTCCCGCACGCCCTTTAGCAATACATCTAATTGTTTCGCTGATAATGAAGTCGGTGTCCCGCCTCCTATGTATATCGTTTCAGTTGTCTTGCTAGGATATTGCTCCTTTGTCAAACGAATTTCTTGCAAAAGCCTTTGGATATATTCATCGACTGGTTGTCCTTCCAAAAAAACTTTATTAAAGTCGCAGTAGAAACAAATATGTTCACAAAAGGGGATATGTATGTAAGCTGAAATCTTAGTATTATCGTTTTTCAATTTTTATTCCTCCAATTTTAAAGACTCCTAAATAGACATACCTTTATATAGAAGACGTCTCTTATCTTACCATATACCGTCATAAAATGTTCTAATTTGGTTCAATAAAGTTTTTCTTCCTTACTCTACCCTCTTCATGAATACCTATACAAAATAGCACCTTAGGTCTTTTAGGAAACCAAGGTGCTATCACTCATTTATGATGCAGCTTTGAACAAAAGTTTAACTATAATAACTCTTGGTATTTTCTGATATAGATTTTTTTAATCATTGTTACTAAAACTAAATAAGCAATAATCGTTGGCATTAGATAAAAGAAATAGTTTCCTGGTAATGGCGCAAAACCAATACTTGCTCCAAGCGATGTGAAGGGCAAAATCGTTCCAACTAAAATTCCAATTGACGTTACCAAGGTTAAGATCCCAGATGCTCTGCTTTGAAGAAATGGTATTTTAGGGGTTCTCAATACATGAAGTACCAACATTTGAGACCATAATGACTCGATAAACCAACCTGCATGGAAAACAGCAATAAATAGTAGTTGCTTGTCAGCGGTCAACGAGAAGAAACTACCACCTAAAATCGCTGGGCAAATAATAAAGTACATAAATAAATATGTTACGATATCGAAAACAGAACTTGTTGGTCCAAACCATTTCATGAATGAACCAATCGATTTTGCTTCCCATTTTCTAGGCTTTTCTACATATTCGGCATCTACATTATCCCAAGGTACAGACATACACGATGTATCATAAATCAGATTCAAAAAAAGTGATTGTATCGGTGCTACTGGTAGAAAAGGTAAAAAGATACTAGCTGGGATAACCGAAAATACATTGCCAAAATTTGAGCTTGCTGTCATTTTGATATATTTCATCGTATTGCTAAATACTCTGCGACCAGATATAATTCCTTTTTCTAAAACCATCAAGTCTTTTTGCAATAAAATGACATCGGCTGATTCTTTGGCAATGTCTACTGCTGTATCAACAGAAATTCCAACATCTGACACTTTCATCGCACCAGCATCATTAATTCCGTCTCCCATAAAGCCGACTGTCTGGTCACTTTTTTTCAGCGCCTTAACAATTTTAGTTTTTTGATCTGGCGTTACCTTTGCGAAGATATTGTACTCATTGACCGTTTGTTTTAATTCGATCTCAGAAAGTTTTGCAATAGCTGAACCATTGATTATTTTTTCAGATCCTAGACCGACTTCTTTACAGACTGAGCAGGTGACCAACTCATTATCCCCTGTTAATATTTTTACAGAAACGCCATTATTTTTCAACGCTTTAATTGCTGTTGATGCAGTTTCTTTAGGTGGGTCTAAGAATGCTAGGTACCCTTGCAGGATCAGTCCTTTTTCATCTTTAACTGAATAGTCACCTAATTGATTGTTGACTTCTCTATCCGCAATCGCCAAAACGCGCAAACCATCTTCATTTAATTCGTTTACTGTTTTTAATACTTGTTTTTTTATTTTAGAGGTAATTGGAATAACTTCTCCATGCTGATTGATATGAGAACACGCTTGTAGCATTTCGTCAACAGCTCCTTTAGTGATCAAGAAGCTTTGATTAGACCTTCTATTTTTAACGACCACGCTCATTCTTCTGCGATTAAAGTCAAACGGAATTTCATCGATTTTAAAATAGTCTTCTTCATCAATAGACAGTTCTTTTGAAGTGGCTTCAATGATTGCTTTATCGATTAAATTACGAAGACCTGTTTGAAAGTAACTATTTAAAAATGCCGATTGTAAGACTTCACGATCTTCTTGACACGAGGTATTGTAATGATATTCTAAAATCACTTTATCTTGTGTTAACGTGCCTGTCTTATCCGTACATAGAATATCCATAGCACCAAAGTTTTGAATGGCGTTGACGTTTTTCATGATCGTGCCCTCTTTTGCCATATCTCTAGAGCCTTTAACTAAATTAGTCGTAACGATCATGGGTAACATTTCTGGTGTAAGACCCACTGCTGTCGCAATCGCAAACATCAATGCTTCGCTCCAATTGCCTTTCGTGATTCCGTTAATTAAAAAGACTGCTGGTGTAATCACCAGCATAAAACGAATCAATAACCAAGTCGTTTTATTTACACCTAATTCAAAACTGGTTTTTTTCTCATCATCTGCTATATCTTGGGCAATCTTCCCAAATAATGTATTGTCTCCAACACGAACTGCTACCCCAACACCGCTACCACTGACCACATTACTCCCTAGGAATAATAGATTTTCAAAATCAGTTTGATTGTTATTTGTAGAAACAACATTCTTCACTTTCTTCTCAACAGGAAAGCTCTCACCAGTCATCGCTGATTGCGATACAAATAAATCTTTGGCCTGAATCAAGCGCAAATCCGCTGGAATCATATCTCCAGCTGAAAGTTTCACTAAATCTCCACAAACAACTTCATCTACGGGAATTTCCATTTCTTTATTTTCTCTAGTGACTGTTGCAGTAATTTGGATCATATTTTGCAGTTTGCTGACAGCATTACTGGACTTCACTGATTGGACTAACGTCATTGTCCCACTTAATAAAACCATAACAAGCATGATCAAAACACCAGCTAGATCCTTTTCACTTGGCTCTGCGTAAAGATACTCAGTAAAAAACGTAATCGTTGCCAAGATCATTAATACAACTGTAAATGGTGTAACGTAGGATTTTATCACTGTATAAATAAACGATTTCTTTTTGTCATCAGTGATTTTATTGACACCAAATTTTTCCTTTGAACGTTGAACTTCTCTGGCTTTCAATCCATCCCAGGAAGAGGAAAAGCTTTCTAAGACATTATCAATCGATAGATTTGCTAATTTTTGATAGGCTTTTTCATGGATCATGTTCTTTATTTCTTTTTGCATCTGAATTGTCCTCTTTTCTGTTTGTTGATTTCTGCTTTATCGAACTATCTTCTGGCATGTTAACCACATCCTTTCCACGAAAAAGAGCGCACTGAAAACTCAGCCCGCTTTGCCGTGAGTCTTCGTAATCGTTGAGTTTTGGCACTATACAACGTAAAAAGCATGTGCTTTTAGCTACCTTAAGAAAAGCCTTCGTTCGACAATTCCTGTTCTACCCATTGGCGTCTCTCGACATTTTTGGGCAGTAGCCTGTGTTTGTATAGGAGCCTCACCTAACAAGAAGAATTACACTATCATTCTAATGATTTAAATTATTATTTTATAGTCCCAAAAAATGATAGTGCTATAACTTTTTTTGAATGTTCCTGCACTCTTTATTTGATAACCGTCGTTAAACGAATAGTGATATGACTTAAATAGAATAGTCTATTTTGCCTTTTATCTATATGATAGTTATATAAACGAACTTCCCAACTTCGTTTATATAGATATCCATACTCCTTTTTTACAATGTAAACTCTGATAAATACCACTTCGTATTCCCACGAAGTGGTATTTATTTTCTCCTTGAATCAAAAAAAGAATGACACTATAAGTAAAATGGTATGGTTTAACGTTCCCTTCACATTTATACTAAAGAAGTAAATTGTTTGTTTACAGTGTAGAAGCAAAAAAGTTCATCGTTTCTTATCAGTGTATAATAGGCTGATAAAGGCTCCTTCAATTGGTTTGCTATCACCAGTTGAAGGAGCCTTTTCCTTTTCATTTGATCTACTATTAATTTTTTATATAATTTTTCAAAAAAAGTACTATTTCAGTAAAACTTATTTTATCTTGATATAAGGTTAGGTTTTAACAGTGTGAAGGAGATGAGAAAATGAAACTAAAACACTTAGACTATTTTTTAGCATTATGTAAAAACAAGAGTTTTACAAAAACTTCTGAGGAGTTGGATATTTCACAGCCTTATTTAAGCACTCATATTCGAGAATTAGAACAGGAACTAAACGCTCAATTAATAACAAGAGATTATGGAAACAACACCTTAACACCTGAAGGTTTGGTTTTAAAAAAACGAGGAGAGACAATTTTTCAGGAATTGGATAAGGCAGTCACTGCAATCGACTTACTTGTCCATACTGGAGAAACAGCAACAATCAGAATTGGCACTAATTTGGCCGATACAGATTATTTGATTGCTCGATCCTTAACGAGTTTTCATCGATCTTATCCATCTGTCTCACTTGATTATGGGTATTACAATGATTTAGAAGGAATGCTTGAAAACAAAGAAATCGATATTGCAATTGGTATTTTATCAGATGAAAATGCCACTATTACGAGTGAATTGATTTTTTCTGAATCTTATGTCGTTTTCACTAGTATCAAAAATAAGCTGGCAGATTTGAGCGAATTATCAGCGAGTCATTTGCAAACTCTGCCTCTAATCAATTATTCAAACCAAATCTATGAAAAAAAAATAATTGATTCATGGATCGAGTCGAATCAGCCAGAACTTAAAAACAATCTTATTTATGAACTGCCATCAACCATTTCTATCTTAAATTTAGTTGATCAAGATTTTGGTGTAGCATTTCTCCCTTATTCATTAGCAGATTCACTTCCTACTTATTTAGATATTACTTCTGTTGAAATAATAGATGGACCTTTTAGAAATATTTCCATTGGCTATTCTTCAAATAGTCAGCTTTCGAAAACACATGAATATTTAATTTCGCAACTTCAATTTATCTTTTAAGCGTTCTATTGAAAGGAGGAAAAACAATGGAACTATTACATTTAAATTATTTTTTAGCACTCTGCGAACAAAAACAATTTACCAGAGCAAGTAATTCACTTGGAATTTCACAAGCTGCACTGAGTAAACAAATAAAGAACCTTGAAGATGAATTTGGAACGGCTCTCTTTTTAAGAAATGGTTCCACCTGCCAGCTCACTCCTGCTGGTAAAATTTTAGAAACCCATTGTTGGCGGATCAAACAAGAAATGTTTTATATTCAGGAGGAGATAAACGACCTTTCATCCACAGAGGGCTCTATTTCAACTACAATCAATGTCTCACTTTTTTTAAATGATCTAGAATTTAAATTAAATGATACCCTGTCTACCCTATTTCACGAGTACAAACAACTAAAAGTAAACACAATTATTTCAGATAATATTTTCAATTCACTCACTACATTAGAATCTGATATCGGGATTGGTCCATCTATAAGCAATAGTCCATCAACCATTCATAAACTCGACATTTATTCAAATGAGTATCAATTGATCGTTCGACGTGACCATCCACTTTTAGAACATGCAACTATTACGTTAGATTTATTTGACGATTATCCTTTTGTTTTTTTTAATCAACGATTTCTTGAAACAAAAATAATTTACGATTGGATGCAGGAGAACTTTCCTACACGGTCTCAACAACATGACATTCAAGTTGATACAACTGAATTAATCCTTTATATGGTCAGCAATTCGAATTCCTTCTCCATTGTTCCACAATACTTAGAAGGCCACTTAGATGCTTTAAATATTACTGCAATCAATCACAAAAGCCTTCCGATGAGGACGATGTCCATTTATTACCTTAAAAATAAGTATATGAGCACGCAATTAAAACAAACAATATCCTTATTTACTAATCCCTCATTTCACTAATTTTTATTACTTGGGAACAATTCTGTCAGAGTAGTCAAGGTGAACCATCCTTAAAAGGATATAGTGTTATTACTCTTTTAACTAAAAAAGCTAAATAAGCAGCTTTCAAACGTTTCGCTGTTTATTTAGCTTATTTTTAACACTTAGCCCGAAAAGAAACGTCTGAAAATTTTTTACAAAAAGTAGTCAACTGTATCTCGTTCATCTTGTTTAAGTTGTACAATCAAACTCTCAGCTCCATCAAATTTAACTTGATCACGTAAATAATGATTCCAGCGAACAGTAACTTGCTCACCATAAATATCTTGATGAAAATCTAAAATATATACTTCTACTGTAAGATCACGACCGTCACCAAACGTATCATTATGACCGATTGACCCCATACCAATATGCCAAGTGTCACCGACTTTAATTTTCACCGCATAGACACCGATTCTAGGTAAACGCACAGTGCTTTTCACTTTGATATTGGCAGTTGGAAATCCTAACAAACGACCTCTGGCATCCCCATGAACGACTGTACCATCTGTTTCATAGACATAGCCTAATAATTCAGTAACATCTTCCATTCTACCATGTTCCATCAACTCACGAATCCGTGTTGAACTGATTTTTGTACCACCTAATTCTTCTTTGCTTACAGTAGCAACCTCAAAACGATCTTTGGCATACACCGGTAAATGAGCAACATCTGCGATGTCTTTAGGTCCATAGGTATAATCAAAGCCCGAAACGGCAACTTTTGCATGAAGACCAACAATATATTGATCCACAAATTCTTGTGGCGCTAAATGGGCAAAAGCAGACGTAAATTCAATCACATATAAAATATCTACCCCTTGGCCTTCCATCAATCGTTCCTTTTGTTCTAAACTATTCAAGTACTTCATGTTTTCAGGTAAAACTTTTTGAAAAACGATAGATGGATGTTGATTGAACGTCATTACGGCTAATTTTAAGCCCTTTTTTTGTGCAATTTTTTTACCTGTTTCGATTACTTTTTGGTGTCCACGATGAACACCATCAAAAAAGCCTAATACCATAACAACTTCATCTGGTGGGATTTGATCTGTGGTATATGGATGTCGGATTGGAATGATTTGCATGATAAAACTTCTTTCTATTAATTATTTCTTAATACCTTGCTAGGTTTTAATACATTCTGCTTTGTTGGATGTGCCATATATAAACTCACAACTTGGTCTTGATAAAATAGCGCGACTAAATCTTTCGGCATTTCTTTTAGAGATAATTCCGTTGGAGTCAAACGAACACCATTTTTAACTTTTTGATATAATTCAGTAGATATATTGATTCGCGGGAAATGTTCAATCGCTGTTTCAATCGGTAATAACGTTTCAGCGATCCTATCTTGTTCCATTATCTCCGCAACTTGTGCTAACGTCAGACATTGTTCTGCTGTCAAACCACCACTTGCAGTGCGAGTTAAATCAGACATGTGTGCTGGAACACCTAAAACAAGCCCTGTATCTACAGATAACGTCCGGACATACGTCCCTTTACCACACACCACTTTAAAGCGCCAGCTTTGCGTTCCTTTTGCTTTGTCAAATTCTGGTTCACTTGTTCGTTCAAAAGAATAAATCATTGCTTTTCTGACCGGGCGTTCGACTGCCTCGCCATTTCTAGCATATTCATAAAGACGTTTGCCATTGACTTTGACTGCTGAAAACATTGGCGGAATTTGAGTGATTTCGCCCTGCATCGTTTGCATCGCAGCGTCGATTTCGTCTTTTGAATACGGGGTAGCAAGAGTAACTTGTTCAACCATTTCCCCACTGGCATCTTCTGTTGTTGTAGAAAAACCAAGGGTGATCTCCCCCTCATAAGTCTTGCCAGAATCCACCATATATTCAATTACTTTAGTTCCTTTACCGATGCAAATGGGTAATACACCAGATACATCTGGATCAAGTGTCCCACCATGACCAACTTTTTTCGTATGTAAAATTTTCCTTAGTTTAAAAACACAGTCATGACTCGTCATGCCTGCTTCTTTCCATAAAGGTAAAATACCGTCCATTGTTTTCCTCCATTAGATTATTAACTTATATATTATAGCATAGAAGCTAGCTAAAATTCATTTTTAAAAAACGGGATTTAACAGCGACTGACAGAATCGACAAAACTGACATTTAAAATGAATTGTCTTGAGCAAAGGCAAAAAAACATGAAGCAAAACAAATTATGACGTTTTGCTTCATGTTCCTTTTATTAATTCAAAATGAATTTCTTTTAATAGAGCTTTTTTAGGCAGAGTGACCCACAATTACGTCACCTGCGTATCCAAATCCAACACGTGTCATACCAGGATTTAATTCCCAATCGCGATGACCAGTTCCAGATGGCGATGTCATGTTTGTTTCATTATACCATGCCATGATGACAGAGTTACCTGGTGCAAACATAAACGCAATCACTTCGTCTCCTCTGTTCCAATGATCTGATGGTACTTGCAAATCCTGCATGATTGACGCGCGGCTGCTAGCTGCAGCAGCAAGTCCTGCATCCCAACTCACAGGATTCAATCCATGAGCCGCCCGTAAAGAATTTAGAGCTTGGAATGTTGCATCACCAGACGTAACAGGTGGTGTGACTGGATCAACAGGTTTTTCTGATGGACCAGTAGTTTCTTGATTACCAGCATTGTTCCCACCGCTAGGAGTATCAATTGATTCGTTGGTCTCACCACTATTAGATGGTGCTGTAGTTGCACTATTAGCCGTTTCACTCTCAGCTGTTGTTTTTTCTGCTACTTTTGAAGCATCAGATTTAACAGTTTCAACTTTTTTGGCTTCTTTCTTTTTCGCTTCCGTTTCAAGTTGTGCTTTTAATGCTTCTTGTTGTTGTTTCAACAATGCATTTTTTGAACTTTCAGCACCTGATGTTTTAGAATCAACTTCCGCTTTTAACACATTCAACTCTGCTTGTTTGGCAACTAGATTTTCTTTTTCTTGTTCAAGTTGAGCAGTCGCTTCTTCTATAGATGCTAAATTAGTTTGGATGTTCGTTTTTTTCGTTTCAACAAGTTTTTTGTCTTCTTTTTGTTGTTTCACTAAATCATTATTCGCCGTTAAAATTGAAGAAATAGCTTGAACTCGTCCGACTGCATCTGAAATCGATTCTGAATTTAAAAGCATATCCAGAATTTGAGTCCCTTGTCCATTTACTTGAACATTTCTTCCTTGTTTTTGAATTGCTTCTGTTCGTTTATTGATTCGCACATCTAGTGCAGCAATGTCTTTTTTTAGTTGTTCAGATTCTTTGGTTAATTCTGTTTTTTGTTTATTAAGCGAAACTCCTTCATCAAAAATCGAAGAAATTTCTTCTTCTAATGAGCTAATTTGTGCCGTTACTCCCTTTTGTTTCTCTTTCAATGCCGAAATTTCTTTATCTTGTTGTTCTATTTTTTTATCAGTTGTTTCGGCGAAAGAACTAATTGGTGCCACAGTCGCTCCAATTGTGACTAAGCCAACGATTAGTAATGATAAATTCTTTTTCTTCACTATTAACCCTCCATTTTTATCAACAGTTTCTCGATTCAGTCCTATACTACAATATAATAGCATATATCTCATTGATTTGATTGATAAAAGTATTACAGTTTCTTTCAATATGGTTACAAAAGAATAAGTACATTACAAAATAACTGAATTATTTTAGCATAATAAAAAAAGTCTAACTTTTGGGTCTAACAACAGAATCATTATCCAAAATCGACTTTTTATAAAAGTCCAGTTAATAAGCTTTTACGTGGCAGTTCTTTAAAGCGATCTACATGATGGTATATTGTATCAACTTAGTACCAGTTTAATGGAGCAGTATAGCGAATAAAATGATTAATATACTCGTTTTTAGAATCCACCTTATTAATTTCAAAAGTAAACTTGTTGGTTTCCGATTCAATATCACTTACAAAAAAGTTATTACCTGAAACAGTAACGGGCATTTCTGCACCTTCGACATTATAAGCTTTAACATTTAAAACAGCATTATTGAATTGTTTTGAATACGTTACGGGATTTCCAACAATTGCACTTCTATTTTTTTCGAAACAGCAATTGGAGTCATTCCATCAACTTCTCCACTCATATTTAGTTGTTCAACATTGTTCAATTCATTGAAAGGGGGTTAAATCTAAAACAGGTAATACGCCCCCATCAAAAATTCTTAATTTCTTAAGATTTTTCACAAATGAAACATCTACAGCTTTTTTACTAACTGGGTCTTCAGTATCAGGAAAATAATATAACTGAATATATTGTAAATTTTCCATCCCACCAAGAGGTCGATAATCTATAATGTTATTAAACATCAATAACGATATCCCTTTAACATCTTTAATTTCTTGAAGTCCCTCTAGGGAAGTGGATTCTTCATATTGATTTGAAAAAATGATATGATCTTCTTTTATTTGCGCCAAGTGCGTTGATGTCGGCAATTCATTCTCTACATTATTATTTTCTTCGCTATGACTGATCTCTTTAATTACTTGTTCACGAATTCCTGCAGATGGTATATAAACTTTTTTCTCATCCGCTTCTCCATATTTACCAACTAAAATACCCAAGCCAAACAAAGATAACATCCCAACACCTATCAACCATTTGCGACTCTTTTTCATCATCTAATTCCTCCTTTCATTATTAAATATAGTATACATAAAGTATATAAAACAACAATATGATCTAAATAAAAAAGAAAGTATCTTCTTTTTAATAAGAAGATACTTTCTTTTTTCTATTCTTGATTCAATTTACGAATCAATTCATCAATATGATTACCATATTGCACGGATTCATCTTTTACAAAAATCAGTTCAGGTGTTTTATACAATGTTAAACGTTGACCTAATTCTTTACGGATCAATCCTTTGGCTTTATCCAATCCTTGTTGCGCTTTTTGGTGATCAGAAGCTAGATCAGATAACAAACTGTAATAAATCGTTGCTTGCTGTAGATCACCTGTTACGCGAACATCCGTAATCGTAATATCTTGCACACGTGGGTCTCTAACACGTTTTCTCAATATATCATTGATTTCACGCATAATCTCTTGGCCTACTCGGCGGTCACGATAATTTGCCATACTGTTTCTCCTTCTCTCTATTTTTATTTGTTATTATTGTTTGATTTCTTCCATAACAAAGCCTTCGATAACATCATCTACTTTAAGATCGTTGAAGTTTTCAACCATAGCACCACATTCAAAGCCAAGTTTTACTTCTTTAGCATCGTCTTTGAAACGTTTCAAGCTAGCTAGTTTGCCTTCAAAGATCACGATACCATCACGAATCACACGTACACCACTATCACGGCGGATAGAGCCTTCGGTTACGTAACAACCAGCGATTGTTCCAACTTTAGATACTTTATAAAGTTCACGAACCGTCATTTGACCTGTAATTTTCTCTTCAAATTCAGGATCTAGCATCCCTTTCATCGCTGTTTCGATTTCTTCAATTGCTTTATAGATGATACGGTGTAAACGAATATCCACTTCTTCTTGCTCGGCTTGTTGTTTCGCTTGAGGTGTCGGACGAACGTTAAAACCAATAATGATCGCATTACTTGCTGCAGCAAGTGTTACATCACTTTCATTGATAGCTCCAACTGCCGAGTGAACGATTTTCACACGAACGCCAGCAACTTCGATTTTTTGTAAGCTTGCCGCTAACGCTTCTGCTGTGCCTTGTACATCAGCTTTGATAATCACGTTAACATCTTTCAATTCGCCTTCTTTTAGACTTTCAAATAAGTTGTCTAATGTTACACGATTGTTTGATGAACGTTGTTCTAGAACGGCACGTTTGCCACGTTCTTCACCTGCTTGACGAGCTGTTTTTTCATCTTCAAAGACTACAAAACGATCGCCTGCTTGGGGCACATCATTCAAACCAGTGATTTCAACTGGTGTTGCTGGACCTACTGCTTTGTCACGACGGCCAAGGTCATTGGTCATAACACGGACACGTCCAAATGTATTTCCGACAACGATCGGATCTCCAACTCGTAATGAACCTTGTTGAACAAGTAATGTAGCAACAGGACCTTTTCCTTTATCTAAACGGGCTTCGATCACTGTACCGATCGCACGTTGTGTTGGATCTGCTTTCAAGTCTTCTACTTCAGCAATTAAAAGAATGTTTTCTAATAATTCTTCAATGTTTTGGTTGAATTTCGCTGAAATATTTACGAAGATTGTATCTCCACCCCATTCTTCAGGAATTAAGCCATGTTCACTTAATTCTTGTTTTACGTGATCAGGGTTAGCACCTGGTTTATCTACTTTGTTAACTGCAACGATAATTGGCACTTCTGCTGCTTTAGCATGGTTAATCGCTTCTACTGTTTGTGGCATTACACCGTCATCAGCTGCGACAACTAAGATCGTAATATCTGTGATACCTGCTCCACGAGCACGCATACTTGTAAACGCAGCATGTCCTGGTGTATCCAAGAAAGTAATTGGCTTGCCATCGATATCAATTTGGTAGGCACCGATATGTTGCGTAATACCACCTGCTTCACCTGAAGTTACGCGTGAATTACGTAATGTATCTAGAAGCGTTGTTTTACCATGGTCAACGTGTCCCATAATTGTCACAACGGGTGGGCGAGTTACAAGATTTTCTTCAACTAATGCTTCTGGTTCGAAGAATTTATCGATATCAGCGACATCTACTTGAACTTTTTCTTGTGGCTCCATACCATAATCTACAGCTAGTAATTCAATCGTCTCTTTATCTAGTGATTGGTTTTGATTGACCATAACGCCCATCATAAATAGTTTTTTGATGATTTCAGCTGGTTCGCGGTGAATCTTCTTCGCAATATCTGCCACGTTCATTCCCTCTGTATATTCTAATACATCTGGTAATTCACGGAACTTACGAGCTGGCACTGCTGGTTTTGTTGATTCTTGGTACTTGCCTTTTTTACCTTTTTTGTTGAATCTGTTGCGGTTTTGATTGTTATAACCATTACGGTTACGATTTTGACCGCCGCCTCCGAAACTGTTGTTTCTGTTTCCAGAGTTTGTATTATTACGATTTTGATTTCCTTGAGTGTTGTTGCTATTTTGTCCTTGTTGCGGACGATTTTGCTGTCCTGTTTGTGTCGCTGGACGGTTTTGGTTTGCGTTTTGCGTATTGCTTTGTGCCGGACGATTTTGATTATTGTTACGATTTTGATTATTTTGTTGTCCTTGTTGTGCTGGACGGTTTTGATTTTGGTTGTTTTGCTGCGGACGATTTTGTTGTCCTTGGTTTGAACGGTTTTGAGTCATATTTTGGCTGCTTCCTTGCATGTTACGATTTTGGTTGTTACGATTTTGATTATTTTGTTGTCCTTGTTGTGTAGGACGGTTTTGATTATTTTGTTGCGGACGATTTTGCTGTCCGCTATTTTGATTTTGGTTTGGTCTATTTCCATTTTGGTTAGCTGGTTTTGGATTTGCTGGTTTTGGTTGCCCTTGACCACTTTGTGTTTGTGGTTTCGCAGCGGGTTTTTGTTGTGTATTTGCAGGCTTGTTCCCTCCAAATGAGTTACGAAGTTTCGATTCGTCCTCAGCAGAAATCGCGCCCATGTGATTTTTCACATCCATACCTAAAGCATGTGCTTTTTCGACAACATCTTTACTTGATTGATTCATTTCTTTTGCTAGTTCATAAATTCTTTTTTTCCCCATGCAATCACCTTCCTAACCTTTGATTAGTTCCTTGAATTTCTTCGCAAAGCCTTGATCGTTAATGCCGATCACCATACGGGTTTTGCCAATCGCATGGCTTAACTCTGCTTGAAAAAAAGTTTCATTACAAGGAACATTGTAATAAGAACATTTGTCCTTAATTTTTTTTCTTGTATTCTCACTAGCATCCGAGGCAACAAAAACGAATTTCGCTTTGTTACTACGAATATCTCCGATTGTCAATTCTTCACCGGTTACTAGTTTTCCAGCTCTCATAGCCAAACCTAATAGACTTAATATTTTTTCTTTATCCATTGCCAAACAACTCATTACGTGCTTTTTGATGTTCAACATAGTCTAATAATTCTTGGTAAAACGTATCTGTCAATGTTGTTTCCAACACACGGTCTAAAATGTGTTTATCCCACGCTTCTTGAACTTCTTTAGGTTCAAGTGAAACATAAGCTCCTCGACCTGGCATTTTACCTGTAGGATCGATCGCAACTTCGCCTTCTTTAGAGCGTGTAATTCGAACTAATTCTTTTTTGGGTTTCATTTCACCTGAAACAACAGATTTACGCATTGGGATTTTTCTTTTTTTCATTTGATTCCCTCCAAATGGTTAAACTTGTTCTTCGTCTTCTGCTGTTTTTTCAAACTCAACGTTCTCATAATCATCAGCAGTCATATCGGATGCTACGATTGCCTCATCATGTGTTTCTTCATCAGGAGTTTCTGCAAGTTGTGCATAATAGTCTTCCATTTCAGATTCAGGTTTGATATCGATTTTAAAGCCAGTCAATTTAGCTGCTAAACGAGCATTTTGACCTCTTTTACCGATGGCAAGTGATAACTGATAATCTGGAACAACTACAGTACAAGCTTTATTGTTATTTGGATCAAAAATAACGTCTACAACCTGTGCTGGATTCAATGCATTGCTGATGAATACCGCTGGGTCTTCGCTCCATTCAACGATGTCCATATTTTCACCTTTTAATTCGTTAACGATTGCTTGAACACGTTGTCCTTTTGGACCTACACATGTTCCAACAGGATCAATATTTGGATCAGTCGAGCGAACTGAAACTTTCGAACGATCGCCTGCTTCGCGAGCGATACTAACGATTTCTACAATTCCATCATACACTTCTGGGATTTCTTGTTCAAATAATCGCTTCAACAAATCTGGATGACTACGACTAACAAAAACTTGTGGTCCTTTTGATGTATTTTCAACTCTTGAAACGTACACTTTGATACGATCATGTGGTTGATAGAATTCATTTGGCATTTGGTCTTGCTTAGACAAAACAGCTTCTATCTTACCCAAGTTTACATAAATATAACGACGGTCTTGTCTTTCAACAATCCCTTGCATGATATCATTTTCATACTCACTAAATTCATTGTAGATAATATTTCTTTCAGCTTCACGCACACGTTGTAAAATAACTTGTTTCGCTGTTTGCGCTGCAATGCGGCCAAAATCTTTTGGCGTCACTTCAAAACGGATCTTGTCGCCCATCTCGTAAGCTTTATTTACTTCCATCGCTTCTTTTAATGATACTTCAAGTTGCGAATCAAAGACTTCTTCTGTTACTTCTTTAACAGCATACACATGGATGTTGCCTTTTTTACTGTCAAATTCTACTTCAACGTTTTGGGCTTGCCCATAATGTCTTTTATATGCGGAAACTAACGCTGCTTCCAACGCATCAATCACGATCTCTTTAGAAATACCTTTTTCAGCTTCTAATGCATCTAGTGCATTTAACATTTCTTTGCTCATTTTTTTATCATTTCCTCCTACTATCTAAATGAAAGGTGAACGGAGCTGATCAACCTTTTACTGGCTGATACTTGCATCTCGTGATAAGCAAAAACGATAACGTTTCGCTTTATGTTTTCATACTTACTTAAAACTGAATTGCTAAACGAGCTTTTGCAATGTTTTTTCGTTCAAATGTATACTCTTTGACTCTTGTTTTGATTTTGACTGTCAGGGTCAACTGATCTTTATCAACTGTTTTTAAGATACCTTCAAATTGCTTTTCACCATCGATCGTTTGATAAAGTGAAACATGAATGTATTCTCCAACTGCTTTTTCATAGTCGCTTTCTTTTTTCAACGGACGTTCAGCTCCCGGAGAGGACACTTCCAGAAAGTATGCTTGGGGAATTGGGTCAGGATCTATAGCATCAAGCTTTTCATCTAGCTGCTCACTGACAAGTGCGCAGTCTAGAATATCAATACCGCCTTCTTTATCGATAAAGACACGGAGAAACCAGTCTCTTCCTTCCTTGACAAACTCTACTTCTACAAGTTCAAAATTTTGTTTTTCTAAGATCGGCGTGACTAACTCGGTAACAGTTTCCACAACACTACTCAAAATTTTCGCCTCCTTCGAGATTTATGTAACGTACTAGATTTTTTTAAACCTGATTCATGCAGCTAGGTCTTAAAAACACAAGACAAATCAACATTTCCTTATGTTTTCTTCCTGGGTTACTCCATTAAAAAGAGTGAGCAGAAATCCGCTCACTCAAACTAGTATCATTACTTATAATATATTCTACCATAGATTGTCTGAAAACTCAAATCTACGTTATTAGAATGCGATTGTTCTCAATTGATTTTTAAGTTAGTACTAAAGAATCATACTTCACTTTTTTATTTTTTTGTTTTACTATAGATAAGAAGATTTGAAAGGAGCACCACTATGTCTCAAACTCAGGTAATCAAAGTAACAAAAGATACAATGAAAAAAATGAAATCATACTACGAAAAGAATCGTTTAAATAGAAACGTTCCATATTCTGACTTTGTTGCAAAGGTCGGTAACACAACGATTACAGCGTATACCTCTGGAAAAATCGTCTTTCAAGGGCCAGACGCTGAAAAGATTGCTGCTAAATGGGGACCTATTCAAAATAGCAATGCAATTTCGTCTTCAAAAAACTCCAGTGTACTTCCAGCAAATTTCAGTCAACTTTCCGTTTTAGGAAGTGATGAAGTTGGTAACGGAAGTTACTTTGGACCTGTCACAGTATGTGCTGCTTATGTTGACAAAACGATGGTGGCAAAATTAAAAGCACTCGGCGTAAGAGATTCGAAAGAATTAACTGATCCTCAAATCGTTCAACTTTCATCTGTCATCAAAGAGTTGATCCCATATAAATTATTGATTGTGGAACCAGAAAAATACAACCGAATTCAACCTAAATACAATGCCGTTCACATGAAAGTCGCCTTGCATAACCAAGCAATCTATCTACTTTTAAACGAAATAGCACCAACCAAACCTGAAGCAATCTTGATCGATCAATTTACACCAGAAACAAATTATAAAAAATATGTGCGGAGTGAACAAAATCAAGTCCGCGAAAAACTCACCTTTATTACGAAAGGTGAGCAGTATCATGTGGCAGTTGCTGCCGCTTCAATTATTAGCCGAGCAGCATTTTTGGAAGAATTAGAGAAAGAGTCTAAAGAATTGGGTATGAAAGTTCCTTCCGGTGCTGGAGCCACTTCTGATAAAGTAGCAGCAGCAGTCTTAGCCAAAGGTGGTATGTCCTTACTTAGTAAATATGTCAAACTCCATTTTGCAAATACTGAAAAAGCGAAAAAAATCGCTACTAAATAGAACGAAGTCGAGACAAAAACGCTTATCTCTGAATCCTTCAACGCTTAGTGCTTTAGCACTTGAAAATAAAGGGCGTAAGGTGTTTGAAAGACCCTTGTATTGTACATCAATGAATTACGTCGTTTTTCGTGATGTACAACAATAGAATCAAAGTGTAACGTAGTAGCTGATTTTCCCTTGCCGTTTATTCGTATTTAAAAAGCTGGACAAAACTGTCTATCCGTTTTGTCCAGCCCTCTTTCTATTCTGCCTCTTGAATTTCTTTATCCAAATCAGCATAATCAATCGCTGTATGAATAAACGTTTCATCGTTTTTAGGAAAATGTTGTAATAAAGAATCCATCGGTTCAATTTCAACCTTTCCTGTTTCCAATTCAAAATCCATCAAATGCCCGCCAAACGTCTGCTCATCGTCAATAAAATGTAAATGAAAATCTGCCGCTGCAACCCCTTGAAACAATTCTGGGGTAAAAAAACCAACTATTGTCCCCATAACATTTTCTTTGACAAACTCAGGTTGTTCTTTGGATACTTCAACTAATCGCTTATACGGTTTTTCTTGCTTTGGCATCGCTCGAATATGCACTTCTTTGAACTTCCCGTGAATTTTAATTGCGTGAAAAAGATTCTCACTCTTCAATTGTTCACGAATCAACGTGTTGATTTGCAAATTATTTACAGTATGCTCCACTTGAAACTTGATTACTGGTTTAAAAGTTGTTACCGCAGCATAAGGCGTTTTTTGTTTTGCACTGATTGCAATCAGTGCACCATCTTCTCTTCCTTGGTAAGCCTTCCCATCTAAAATAATCAATTCTCCATCCAAACCAGCTAAAGTACCAATTCCAAAATCACCTTTTTCCAAAATAGTAGCGATTGTTTCAGTCCCATCCATTAAACCAGCCATCAGCGCACCTAGCGTTCCATGTTGGTATAAAACTGCTTCTTTTGTCATTCTTATCACCCTTCTAATAAAACTGATCTGGTAAAATTGTTTCACCCAGTTTTTCGTTGTCTTGATAATCAATTGGAATATCGATCACAACAGGTCCTTCGGTTTCGATTCCAGTTAAAATGGCTGTTCTTAATTCATCAACGTTATTTGCTCGCAATCCTTTTGCTCCAAAGGCTTCAGCATATTTCACAAAATCAACTGGTCCAAAATCAACGCCAGAAATCCGATGGTATTTTAGTTGTTCTTGAAATTCAACCATATTATAGCGTCCATCATTCCAAATCAAATGAATGATATTCAGTTTTTTACGGACCGCTGTTTCAAGATCTTGGGCAGAAAACAAGAATCCACCATCCCCTGATACAGAGATAATTTGTGTATTTGGCCGAACCAACGCTGCAGAAATTGCCCAAGGAAGCGCCACACCCAGCGTTTGCATCCCATTACTAAAAAGCAAATGTCTAGGTTCATAACTTCTAAAATGGCGCGCCATCCAGATATAGTGACTCCCTACATCAACTGTAACAGTCATTTCATCTGTTACAATAGTTTGCAAAGTATCAATAACTTCTAAAGGATGAATCAACCCATTTTCTACTTGCTCTTTTACATCATCCCGTTTGACTAATTTTTCCTGTAATACATTCAAATACTCTATCGCTTTTTTTGATAAGGTTTTGGCCTCAATACTTGGCAAAAGAACGTTCAATGTCTCCGCAATATCGCCAATCAATTCTCGTTGAGGTTGAAAATACTGATCGATTTCTGCTGGCGTATCATCAATCACAATGATTTGAGCATCCCCTTCGGCATTCCAATTTCTTGCCTCATACTCAATCGGATCATAACCGACAGCAATGACTAAATCACTGCGCTTTAATAACATATCTCCCGGCTGATTACGAAACAACCCGATCCGTCCAAAAAAATGAGCTTCCAATTCTCTTGAAATCACTCCAGCTGCTTGAAACGTTTCAACCACTGGAATTTTAGTTTTCTCAACAATTTTACGAATTGCTTTTGCTTCTTTTTCAGTAGATGCTCTCATGCCGACTAATAAAACTGGTAACTCGGCTGCTTGAATCATTTGTGAAAGGTACGCGATATCTTCAGTCGAAGCAGAACCAATTTTAGGATCACTTAATGGTTTAATACTAGCTGATTCAACCAGTCCGTCTACCACATCTTGAGGAATACTGATGAAACTAGCTCCTTTTTTAGAAGATTTCGCTAGTCTATAAGCATTTGCTAAAACTTCAGAAATAGTCTCTGGGTCTTGAATTTCTGCACTGTATTTGGTAATTGGCTCAAACAAAGCGGCATTGTTCATGCTTTGATGTGTTAATTTTAATAAATCACGACGTTTCACCTGGCCGCCAATAGCCAGTACAGGATCACCTTCTGCTGTTGCTGTGACCAATCCTGTCGCAAGGTTACTAGCGCCTGGACCACTCGTCGCAACGACTACACCAGGCTTTCCAGTCAAACGTCCAACAGCTGCTGCCATAAACGCTGCATTTTGTTCATGACGTGTTACGATCAATTCTGGACCATCATCAACTAATGCATTAAACAGACCATCGATCTTCGCTCCTGGTATTCCAAAAACATATTCAACTTCATGATTTTTCAAACTTTCTACAATCACTTCAGCGCCATTTCTGCTTTTTTCCGCCATGTGTTACACTCCTTTTAAAATCATGTTTCATTACAAATCAAACCTTAATATAAAAAAAAAAAATCATGTCCTAATATATTAAAACACATTTTTATAATACAGTTTAAAAACCTGTATCACTCTTATGATTATAGCACGCAATCTTTTTTTTGTTTAATAATTTGTTTGTCCAAAAACAAAGCAGCATACAATGTTTTGCGTCTCACAACTGTTCAATAATCTACTCTAGATCATCCAAGCATTTCCCCACCTCTAAGCAGTTACTTGGATAATCGCGAGATGTTTCTTCTTAGGAGAAACAACAATCAATGTATCTGCAATTTTTTTATTGTCTTACTCGTTTCAAGACTTTCAGCGTTAGTTGATATATTACTTTGAATCATCTTAGATTCCAGTTGATTATCATTTATGTCAGCACAGACTTTGCCATATAAGTTTAAGAAAGAGTAAAGAACATGACCGTTGCTTCTTTAACTTAAAACTTAGAAAAAGTATGCGTTTTTCAGATAATTAGAAACAAACGAATCTGTGACAGGCTTCCATTTTGCAAATAATATAACAACAATCGTTCTTTTATTGCACAACGTTTAATTATAAAAAAATTAATACTTAGCTAGTTGACTTTAAAGGAGATATTCATTATATTTAGGGCGATCTGAATAACTTGTTAGGTGAGGCTCCTATGGAAACACAGGCTACTGCTCAAAAATGTCGAAAGACAGGAATGGGTAGGACAGGAATTGTCGAATTAAGGCTTTTCACAAAGTAGCTAAAAGCGCCAGCTTTTTACGTTTCATAGTGCTAAAACTCAACGATGAGAATGATGAAGAAGCTCTATTTGTGCTGAAATCAATCCCCCTTCGCTGAGTTATTTATGCGAAGGTTTTTTGTTTTGAGAAATAATGTTGGCAGAACAATTGATTTTTGGAGGTGACTATTTATATTTACAGTTTGAAGAAAGCGGACTAGAACTGCCTGTCACTCATTACTCTTAGCAAAAAGAACTCTTTATTCCCATCTGAAACAATTCCTATAGCCGAACTTTATTTGATGATCAATTAAAAATGATTAGCGAGGAATAAAAATGAAAACAGGAATGAAATTCTTAATCTGCGTGATTCGCTGTACCAACTTGCTTTTTGCCAGTATCAGGAGTTATAGTACAGTCCGCTTTCTTAATGGAAAAAAAATAGCTCTATCTCCAGTCAACAATAATTATTTTGGTAATCAACAGAATAATTATAATAAAATTACGCTAACACCGATCAGTGTCAACAAGCACGAAGTCGATGCAAACGACGAGCACTTAAATACTACTATTCTTAGTGATTTTCTTGTGACTTTAACACAAAAATTTTTCACAGGAAAATCGTTATCAGTACCAGTAAAAGGGATCTGGACTTTTAACGATTGCACTAACGTTAACAGCACCTTTAAAATTGATCAAAAACAAACTGAAAAAATCATTCATGACTTTTTGGACAATGGAGCAAAACAATGAGCTGGCCAAAAAGATTATCCAAGCTGCATTATATCGACTTTTATATCTTAATCCCTTATTTGATTTTATGTATCATTGGCATACTAATGGTCTACAGTTCAAGTTCCTATCAATTGTTAGATAGTGACTTGGGAACTGCTAGTAAAGCCATCAAGCAAACCATGTATTTTCTTTTCAGCTTAGTTTGTATGAGTGTTGCCTATCGAATTAATTTAAGTGTGCTTCGTAATTCTAAGATGATGTATTGCCTATTAACATTTACATTTCTATCTATTGTTGCATTGCCTTTTATCGGAACAAGTGTTGGTGGTGCAAAACGCTGGATCAATTTGGGTGTGCTGCTTTTCCAACCATCCGAGTTAGTTCCTTTAGTTCTTGTCCTTTACTTGGCGTTAAACTTAGCAAAAAATGATACACTAGTTCCTTTTACCCTAAAGAATCATAAGCGCTCATTGTTGGTTTCGATGTTCTTTATGTTCTTTGTTGCTTTACAGCCAAATATCGCTGGCGCTTCAATGATTTTCATCTTGGTTTCAGTTATGTTTTTGTTCAGTGGTTTGTCTCCTTTATTTACATCAATAGCTTTAGTTGGATTCGTTGTACTAAAACGACTGGGGACAGTTCTTTTATTATCAATTCCAACTGACTGGATGCCTCAAAAATTTGGCTATTTAGTCACACGTTTTGAAGTAATGCAAAATCCATTCATTGATCCGACAGGCAAAGGATTTCAAACTTCAAATGCATACTACGCAATGCATAATGGCGGATTTTTTGGATTGGGTTTAGGTAACAGTATTCAGAAAAAAGGCTTTCTTCCAGCCGCTGATACGGATTTTATTTTCGCGATTTGCATCGAAGAACTAGGCTTGATTGTTGCTTTAGGTATTTTATTTGCTGTCTTCTTTATTGTTGCCCGGTTATTTTTATTAGCCATTAAATCAAAACACCTTTATTACTCTTATCTTTATATCGGTTGCGGGATGTTGTTATTCCTTCAGGTTGCTGTAAATGTCGGTAGTTTGTTAGGCTATATCCCGATGACCGGGCTAACATTTCCTTTTATCAGCTATGGCGGCTCTAGTTTGCTAATTCTAAGCATTACACTTGGCATTGCCTTGAACGCACGGGGGACCGAGCAGAGGGAAACCTTTAAGAAACAAGGAGGGCTTGTATGAGAAATGCGTTAGCAAAAAAAAGTGACTCGGTGAATTACGCCCTCCTCTTACCTGTCTTTCTTTTGATACTGGTTGGTTTCGTTGCACAATACGGAGCGTTCCATGCCGATCCGGCTATTGACTCGGTGAGACCGTTATTAAAAAAACAGTTTTTATGGACGTTATTAGGGCTTGGAACAATGTTTGTCACGATGTTCATTCCGATAAAATATTTATGGAAATCAACTCCTATTCTTTATAGCCTCTCCCTTTTTTTAATGGCATTGCTTATCAAATTTCATGATCCTGTCATGGCAGCTGCTACAGGAACAAAACGTTGGCTTCGATTAGGTCCAATTACGTTTCAGCCCTCAGAACTCATGAAACTCGGCTATATTTTGATGTTAGCCTATATTGTTACAAGAAAACAACGATCAGAAGGTCCCTCTACATTAAAAGAAGATCTTCGTTTGTTGGGGGAATTATTTACCGTTAGCTTGCCTGTTTTCTTTTTGATGTTCTATCAAAAAGATTTTGGTACGAGTTTAGTTTTTATCTCGATTTTGCTTGGTATAATTCTTGTTTCTGGTTGTTCTTGGAAAATTTTAACTATTGGGTTTAGTATTACAGGACTGCTTGGTGTCAGCGGCATTTTATTGGTATTGACTGAGCGTGGGCAAAAAATTCTTTCTTCTCTCCATTTTAAACCCTATCAATTTAATAGAATCCACGCTTGGCTCAATCCTTTTGAATACGCTGATTCAATTTCGTTTCAGCAGGCTCATGGTTTAACGGCTATCGGTTCAGGCGAAATGATAGGAAAAGGACTAACAAATTTACAAATCTATGTCCCCGTCCGAGAGTCTGATATGGTTTTTACAGTAATCGGTGAGGCTTTCGGGTTTGTCGGATCGTGTGCTTTAATTCTGTTATTCTTTTATTTGATTTATCAAATGTTGATATGTACATTACACGCTAAGCGTGAATTTTATGCGTATATTACGACTGGCGTAATTATGTATTTCTTGTTCCATATTCTCGAAAATATCGGGTCTAATATTGGTTTACTTCCTTTAACTGGAATTCCTCTGCCTTTTATTAGTCAGGGTGGTACAGCTTATTTGGCTAATTTTATTGGGGTTGGTTTAGTACTTTCTATGTATTATCAGAATGAGAAAACTGAGATTAGTGGATAAGTTATAGGGAAAGAGCTGAATCTCTGTTTTGAGATTCAGCTCTTAACTTATAGATAGATTGCTTTTTAGAGTTCAAATTCAATATAAATAATTTTTTCATTTTCTCCTCTTAAAAACATTATTTTAATATAACTGCATTTTTATTGTAAGAGTCTAAATCTATCTTTTTCGGGATAACAACGTATCTTACTTACAACCTAAAATGAAATATATATTAAATTAAAAAGAAAGATAAAAGTGATTTTGATTAAATAAATATTTACAACCTTATGACTATATCGTATTATATGTTTATCTCAATCGCGATGAGAAAAAATGAAGGACAGGTGTTATAATGACTCTTAAAAAAAATATTATCTTATTTTGTGCATTAGGGCTACTTGCCTCTGCCGTTTCTCCAACTGCTATCGTATTTGCCGATTCTATTACTAATTCAGAACAACGAAACGATGAACAATTTGATCCTGATTTTCAAATTAATGGGTCTATTTTAGAAGAAAATGGCTTTACTAGTAAAGAAATTGAAGCCTTTAACAATTATGAATCACCTGGAATCTATTTGGAAAATGGAAAAGCCTTTATTAACGGTGTAGAACAGTTAGATATGCAACGCGGGAAATTTACATGGGCAGTTAAAGCTATTAGAAAAGTTTGGAATAAATTGCCTGCAGGAGTTAGAAATACTATTAGTGGTTACGTAGGCATAAATGGGTTTTTAAATTTAATTGAACACTACACTGGAACTTTGGAAAACGCTATTTTTAACGCATGTAAAAAAGTTGGAATGCCAACTGGGGTTGCTAACTTTGTCACTAAAACCATTATGTTGTTTATCTAATTCATGAAAGGACGTTTATTTGTATGAAAATTAAATCACCGTTCTATCTAATTTTATCCGTTATTCTACTAATATTAGCTATTTGGGATATATATTCCATATTTTCATTGGAAAACACTCTATCAAAAAATATTATAGATATCTTAACAGCGCTACTGACATTTATAGTGTCTATTGTATGTTTTTCAAAAGCCACTGGAATAGAATAAATTCATACAGCTATCTTATAATAGATTGGGACAGAATGAGATGCGACCTAAAAGTTGTACGTAAATTACCCAGCTAATTGGCTAGTATGAATTCGGTATTGAACCGAACTGATGCTGATTGGTACCTACTTGGTGCTCTTCAAATTTTTGTGATCAAGTAGGTGCTGTGCAACAATGTTTATCTGCGACGAGCCTTTAGCGAGAAAGCATCAACTCGTTCCTCGTTGTGTTTTACAGCAATTTCAGCTTATTTCCGATAAGATTGCTTCTGCTCCCACCGTTTATTAGGATTCCAAGAGAGTCCGACGTGATTCAAAGAGTTATGTCCTACTCTCTTTATTTAATTAAAGAATTCATAACCCCGAAAGTATAACTATTAGCCAGCTAGCATAAGAATCTAAAAAAATAGTAAAGCACTTAAACTATTAAAACAAACCTATTCAAAACACCATTCACCAAAACAAAAGAAAAAGCTGAATCCTTATGTATCAAGGGTTCAGCTACTCTTTTAACTCTATTCTTCTTCTTCTGCCATGAATGTATTGAACACTTCTTCAATCATGTCCCATTCAGCGTCTGTTTCAATTTGTTGTAATTCGCCTTCTGTTCCTTCGTTGTTTTCGATGTAAGCGTAGGCTTGTAATTCAACATCTTCTTCTTCTGGAACGCCAGCTGGATACAGAAGCACGTAGTTTTTGCCGAATTCTTCTTGTCCGTCAACAGTTAATAAAATTTCGTATAATGTTTCGTTTCCTTGCTCATCAACTAAAGTGATGTGTTCATGTCCTTCGTGATCATGATCATGGTTATGCTCTTCTGCCATTGTTATGCTCTCCTTTTATCTGCACTTGTTTTCTAAACAAGTCATTTAAATTTTATTACCAGCGCCATCTAGATAATTTTGTAAAATCATGACAGCAGCTACTTTATCGATTACTTTTTTTCTTTTTGCTCTGGAAGTGTTTGCCTGCTCCACTAACATCCGTTCCGCCTGAACTGTAGTCAAACGTTCATCTTGATAGGTAACAGGGATTTGAAACATATCTTCAATTTTCTCGCCATAAGCCATTGATGCTTCTGCTCTTGGACCAATCGAATTATTCATGTTCTTTGGTAATCCCACAACAAAGCGAGTTACTTCATATTCCTTAACTAATTCTGCTAAGCGCTCAAAGCCGAATTCTTCTTGTTCTTCATTGATCCTAATGATCTCAACACCTTGTGCCGTCCAACCAAATGGATCACTGACAGCGATTCCCACAGTTTTCGACCCGACATCAAGTCCCATTACTCTCATCGAATAGTGATTCCGTGATCAGATAAGTAATATTTAACTAGCTCTTCCATGATTTCATCTCGTTCGTGACGACGAATCAAATTTCGAGCGTCTTGATAACGAGGAATGTAGGCCGGGTCTCCAGAAAGCAAATAGCCCACAATCTGATTAATCGGATTATATCCTTTTTCCTCTAAAGCCTTGTATACAGTAGCCAGAGTCTCACTTACTTCCTTCTTACGACTGTCATCAAAATCAAAACGTACAGTTTCATCTGTAAAACCCATTTATCTACACCTCACTTATATTCTATTCATACAGTTTCATTCTACTAAAAACAAGCCAAAACTACAAACAAAACTTAACAATTTCTTCCATATATTAAAGATTTCCTTTAATTTTAACAGAATCGACTGGTTATTAAGGGAATAATTTAGTTTTATACGTAATTATGAAAAAAGCGGACCGCTATTTTTTCCTGAGCTCTGTTTTTTTATTGTATACTCATTTTAAAAGGTTAAAGATAAAATAAAGGAGTTTTTTATGTTGATTTTGGGAATTATACTAATTGTAATGTTATTGATTTGTTTATTTCGGCTACTATTAAGACAATCAAAAAGCCAACGGGTTTTATTGGTATCTTGATGATGTCTTTGTGGAATGTTACTTATCTACCTTTAGTCAAGTGGGCGATGAGCAACGTTTCATTAAATATGCATTCTGTTATTTTGGACATTGGCGTTGGGAATGAGGCTTCAAGCGCTTACCTTTTACAACAAATCACTTCCTCATCTGTCACAGGTATTGATTTTCCTAAAGCGGCGATTTCACAAGCAAACAAAAAAATACCCAGATAATAAAATTTATTTTGAAACAATGGATATTCATCATTTGTTTTTCGCTTCGGACACGTTTGATTTAGTGACAGCTTTTCAAACACATTTTTACTGGGATGATCTAGACCAAGCCTTAAATAAAATTTATTGCGTACTTAAGCCGAATGGTCTTATTATTTTTGCCTGTGAGACAGCGAAACGCAACTATTTTTTACCCCAATTTAAAGATACTGCGAATTTCTAAAGATATTTATCAACACTCGGCTTTTCACTAGCTGATCATCGTACGACGAATCAATGGACTCTGTATAAAATAAAAAAGTAGGACATAACTCTTCGAGTCATATCCCACTCAGGTGGAATCCAGATAAACGGTGCGAGCAGAAGCAATCCCTTCCTATTTCTCGGGATTAGACACTTCTGTCACAATCTTCTTCACTTTTTAAAGCTTAGCCATCACTTTGACCATTAAGGCTTTTTGCGCATGAAGTCGATTAGCTGCTTCTTGGTAAATTGCTGAATGGATCCCATCGATAATATCTGTGGTCACCTCTTCCCCTCTGTGAGCGGGAAGGCAATGTAAAAATAGATAGTCTTTTTTGGCTTGAGCAGTTAATCGATTATTAACTTGGAATGATTTGAAGATTTCTGCTCGTTCTTTTTGTTCTGATTCATCCCCCATACTCGCCCAAACATCCGTTACTAGAACATCAGCATTTTTTGCTGCCTGTTCTGGATCTGTTAAGATTTCAATTTTACTACCACTTACTTTAGCATTTTCTTTTGCAAGTGTAACAATTTCTGCTTTTGGTTCATACCCTTTAGGCGTTGCGATCGTTATGTCCATTCCAACCAAACTTCCACCTATCAAAAATGAATGAGCCATATTATTACCATCACCGATATAAGCTAATTTAATTCCTTCCAACTGCCCTTTTTGCTCATAAATCGTTTGGAAATCTGCGAGAATCTGACAAGGATGATGATCATCAGTTAATCCATTGATCACTGGAATTGATGACGCCTCAGCTAATTCTGTAACCATTTGATCTGAAAAAGTACGAATCATAATTGCATCTACGTAACTAGACATGACGTTAGCAGTATCCTTAATTGGTTCTCCACGTCCCATTTGTGTATTTTTAGAATCTAAAATGATTGCTTGCCCACCAAGTTGAATAATGCCTGCTTCAAACGATACACGTGTCCGGGTACTATTTTTTTCAAAAATCATGGCTATTATTTTCCCAGCTAAAATACCTCGGTAAGCTTCAGGTTTAGCTTTTATCTCTATCGCTAGTTTGATGATCGATAAAATCTCTTCTTTGCTTAACTCTGTTAAGTTTAAAATATTTCTACCATACATAGAATTCATTTTACTCCTTCTCCTTTTTCAAAAAAGCTGTCCTGTGAAACTAACTCATTTAACACTTTTTCAATAATATTTAGACCATGACTCATTTCCTTTTCTGTAATTGTTAATGGCGGTAACAATCGTAAAACCGTTTGACCTGCTTTTAATGCGAGCAGTCCATTTGCCTCTAACTGATCTAAAACATAGATTAATGTTTGTTGATCTGCTAACTCAATACCGATCATTAGACCTTTACCACGAACAGTTTTGACCAGTTGATTTTTTTCTGTCATTTTGAGTAAGCCGCTAAATAACTGCTGGGCTCTAGCTTGCACTTCGTGTAAAAAAGCTGGCTTATTAATTCGCTCTACAACTTTACATGCTACACTCATCGCCAGTTTGTTTCCTCCAAAAGTAGAACCGTGAGTGCCAGGTCCAAAAAATTCTGCTAGGCTAGCCTTACCAAGCATCGCACCAACGGGAATTCCATTTCCTAACCCTTTTGCCAAGGTAAAAATATCAGGTTCAATCTGATACTGTTCATACGCATAAAGAGTGCCTGTTCGACCGATGCCAGTTTGAATTTCGTCCACGATCAACAACACATTAAACGCATCACAAAGTGCTTGTACAGCTTGAACCCATGATTCCTCTGCAGGCAAAATCCCCCCTTCCCCCTGAACCAATTCCAGCATCACAGCTGCTGTCTGTTGGTCGATCGCCGCTTTTAAAGGGTCGATTTCATTAAAAGGTACGTAAACAAACTCTGGTACTAACGGCTCAAATCCAACGTGAATACTTTCTTGACCCGTAGCGCTCATCGCCCCATATGTTCGACCATGAAACGAATTTGTAAAGGTAATAATTTTGCTCTTCCCTGTTGCCTTACGTGCTAATTTGATTGCTGCTTCATTGGCCTCTGCTCCACTATTACAAAAAAAGCTGACATACTCTTTGTTATTTGCTAATTTCTCAGCTGTTTTCTCTTGTAGACCGTTTTCATATAAATTAGGGGTATGCCATAAAAGACTAGCTTGATCCAACAGTACTTGATTCAATTCAGGATCATTGTAACCTAAATTCATGACGCCAATACCACTGGTAAAATCTAGGTATTGTTTTCCGGTATGATCAGTCAGTGTACAATGAGAACCCTCGATCAATTCCAGTTCTTTTCTTTGATAATTTGGAAATAAATAACTCATGCATATACCTCCTTGGACTTGATCAGTGTGCCAGCATGTTGTAGTTTGTTTGTGATATGTACTTCTTTTACTCCACCTTTGATGGCTGCTACAGCACTTTCTAGTTTAGGTAACATACCGCCTTTGATGATTTTTGCTGTTTTTAACTTAGAAACATCATTCGTCGTAATTTCTTTCAACCACTGATTCTCTTTCTTCACGCCAGGAACATCTGTCAATAAATACAATTTTTCAGCTTGTAATTCTTCTGCTACTTTACACGCTACGTGGTCTGCATTAATATTTAACCACTCTCCTGTTTCTGTTAATCCCAATGGTGCAATGATCGGAATATGTTTTGCCTCAAGTAAATGCTCCAATAATTCAGTGTCTACTTCTTTGACCTCTCCTACTGCTCCTAATGTAGATTTATCAAGAAACGTTCCCGTAATAAGTTGACCACATGATGCATTTAATCCAACAACTGAGAAACCTTCTTGTTGAAAATACGTTGTGATCATCGGCTGAACTTGACCAATGAGAACCATTTGAGAGATTTTTAGTGTTTCTTCCGTTGTGACCCGTAACCCGTCATGAATCATTACAGGGACATTCAGCCGTTGCATCATTTCAGAAATATAATGCCCACCCCCATGTACGATCACGACTTTTTTTCCTTCTTTTTGCCAATGTTGGACTTGTTCAAAAAATGATTTTGTTAAATTATCACTGGCTACTCCACCCATTTTTATAACAATAACCTTCTTCATGATTGTCGCTCCCTCTGCTCTTCAATTCTTCATTTTTTAGTTACTAGATAGTTATTATGGATAAATTGGTAAAAGTTCTAATCCACATCGTTCATCAAAACTAGCAAAAATATTCAAATTTTGAATAGCTTGCCCAGCAGCCCCTTTTCCTAAATTATCAATAACGGTTACGATCGTAATCATATTCATTTGTGGATTGTATGCCAGACCAATATCACAAAAATTTGAGCCAATAACTTGTTTAATTACTGGATAATGTCCAACTTCTTGGATTCGGATAAAAGGATTATGTTTAAAATGATTGTCATATAATTGAACTAATTCCTCGTCAGTCATCGCTTCTTTTAGCTTGGCATAAGCTGTTAAAAAAATACCTCTTGTCACTGGAATCAACGATGTTGAAAACTGAATTGCGTTAAGCGTTGGTTCCCATTTCTTTAACTGCTGGATAATTTCTGGAATATGTTGATGACTATTCATTTTGTATAACGCCATATTATCATGGCTTTCGGAATAATGAGTCATTCGTGAGAGTCCTTTACCAGCACCTGATATCCCTGATTTTGCATCCATCACAATAGAATCTAACTCCAGTTTACGCTCTACTAACAATGGAGCTAATGATAATTCTGCCGCTGTAGCATAGCAACCTGGATTAGCGATCCAGTTCGATTGAGGCTTTTCACGATATTCTGCTAAGCCATAATCAAATTTTTGGATTATCTCAATTGGTGCCGCAGCTGATCCGTACCACGCTTCATATGCACCTATTTCTTTTAAACGAAAATCCCCCGATAAATCGATCACTGGAAAATTTGCCTGAATAAACGGTAACGCTAATTCTTTAGAAATTCCTGACGGCGTTGCTAAAAAGACTAAATCACTTTGTTGCATAATTTTTTCTGGATCCATTTCTTCTAAAGGGAGTGAAATGAGTTGCTTCAAATGCGGATAACTCGACTCAAATGATTTTTTATTCATCGAATGACTATGAATTGAAACAATTTCAACATATGGATGTTGTCTAAGATATCGTAATAGCTCTAATCCACTATAACCTGTCACACCAACAATTGAGACTTTCATACACTTCACTTCTTTTCTATTTATTTTGTTTTTAACGAGTGTTGTTTTTCATATTATATGATTTCCACCCTTATAAGTCAACGGTTTTTTATTAATTTATACAAATATAATAAATATTTATGCATATTTAAAACTTAAAAAATCAGGAACAACGCCCAATGCGCTATCCTGATTTTATAATTTATACAGAAAGATAAATTACTATCGTTCCATCCTCTTTGTAGTGTTCAGCATCACTTTGATAAGTCCGCCTTTGTTCTAATGCTGTATCTTCCCATATCTTCTGCCAAGTAGCTCCCACTCCTTCTGGACTGGCAACCTCTACCGGAATTTCCACATATTCTCCTGTTTGAAGAACTGAAGTATCTGGGAATTCTGCCTGTTCATTTCCAACTAATAAGTCATAATCACCTTTAAAATTGCTGTCATAGTTTGAATAAACAGCATAAAACTCTCCTATCAACTGCATTGCTGGAACTTTGCTCCACAAAAAAATAATGTCATCTAAACACTGATTATTTGTGCGGATTTTCTTGCCTTTGATTGTTTTTTCGGTTAATTGAATTGTCATTTTTATCACTCCTTGGGCTTTCTAAAATGAGCATAACACAAAAATGATGACATCTAGCTGTCATCATTTTTGTTTGATTCTTAGAATTTTTTCTCTTCTCTATACATAAAACTGTACCGTAATAATTCCAATTAAAATTAAAATTCCCGGCAGATAGTTAGAAACTCTGATTTTCGTCATCCCCATAATATTTAAACCAATCCCTAAAATCATCAATCCGCCGATCGCGCTGATCTCTTCCATTAATGAATCCAACAATTCTTTAGGAATATAGTGCATCAACACACTAGCAAACAATGCAATAATTCCTTGATAAAGAAACACGGGCACTGCTGAAAAAAGAACGCCTATCCCTAATGTAGCCGTCAGCATAATTGACATAAATCCATCCATCACGGCTTTTGTAAACAGTGTTTGATGATTGTTTGCAACACCACTTTCGATCGCACCGATGATTCCCATCGAACCAATTAAAAAGATCAATGAAGCTGTCACAAAACCTTCAGCAAAATTACTACCTGGTTTTGCATAACGTTTTTCTAGTTTCAATCCAAATTCATTCATGCTATTTTCGATCCCAAAAGCTTCTCCTACCATGGCACCCAAACATAAACTGATCAAGATCACGATAAATGAGTCTGTTTTGAAAGCCATTTGAATGCCTAATACCAACACACCCAGACCAATTCCTTTTGTCACAGTATCTTTCATTTGCTCTGAAATGTTTCGTAAAACAGCTCCTAACAAGCTACCACATACAATTGCCACCCCATTGATCAAAGAACCAATTAAAATCATTTGTTCATCCCCATCATCTAATATTTCGATACTTTTTCTATTATACGATAAGTTAAGATAAAGTGATAATTTATTTTCTAAATATTCTTACAATTAATAAACACTCAACTATTTGTGCAACATGATTTATCGAAAAAAGTATTTTTACTATTCCATGCTATTTTTTCTAACCATAATCAACTATACTAATCATAGATATATAATAGAACGAAAAAGCGAGGAAACTAAATGACAAAGATAGATATCGAAAAAGTCTTAGAAACTTGCTTACTTGCAGGTAAAATTATGCTGGAAAGTGACGCAGAAATGTATCGTGTTGAAGATACAATGAGTCGAATTGCTTTGGCATCAGGTGATTATCGACTCGTCAGCTATGTTACACAAACTGGGCTTTTCGTAGGATTAGACGGCACTTCAACTATCCGAATGGTACAAATTTTAAATCGTTCGATCAATTTAGAAAAAGTCTCCAGAATCAATCAACTTTCTAGAGAATACGTAACAGGTTTTTTGACCCTTGAGGAACTTTTAGAACACTTAAAAGCGTTAGAACAAGAACGGAAGTTTTTTCCTTTATGGCTGAGGTTTATCAGCGCAGCTGTAGTGAGTGGAACGATCATGATTTTATTTGGCGGTGTTTGGGCTGATTTACTTTTGACTTGTTTGATCGGGGGAATAGGATATATTCTTTATTACGCTAGTTTAAAAGTGCTAAGAATCAAGTTCCTTTCAGAATTTCTAGCTGCATTTTTTATCGGTTGTGCCGCAATTCTCAGTAGTCAAATCGGATTAGGAGCTAATCAAGATATGATTATTATCGGCTGTGTTATGCCTTTGGTTCCTGGTGTTCAAATGACAAATGCTTTACGGGACTTATTAGCTGGTCACTATCTATCGGGTGTTTCTAGAGGAACCGAAGCGATGATGACAGCCTCTATGATTGGTTTTGCTATTGCATTTGTTTTTCAGTTATTCTATTAAAATTCTCTTCGTAAAGTAGAGCAGTTCATTTTAAAAATTTGGAGGTGATCAAATGGCTAGTATACTGACCCAATTTTCTTTTAGTTTTTTAGCAGCAGCAGCCTATGCTATTATTACAAATGTACCTAGACGCTCACTAATCGCTTGTGGTATATCTGGTGCATCTGGCTGGATGTTTTATTGGTTTGCGATCCAATTAGGTGCTAATGCAGCTTTAGGTTCTTTATTAGGAGCTCTAAGTGTTGCAGCCGTTAGCTTCGTTTGTTCACGTAAGTTAAAATTACCTGTTACTATTTTTAATATTCCTGGAATGGTTCCTTTAGTTCCTGGCGGGCTAGCTTATCAAGCTGTTCGAAATTTAGTAATTGGTAACTACGAAACAGCGATTGCTTCTATGGTACAAGCGATTATGATTGCAGGCGCAATTGCTTTAGGCTTGGTTTTATCAGAAGTTTTGAATCATAATATCCGCAACTTTAGGGAAAAACGAGATGTAGTGAGTTTGATTAGAAAAAAAGAAGAAAACTAAAGTAATTTTTTAAAGAACATATAGAGAGGTGAGTTAATGAGTGCGATCGGTCTTCTTTCACATCCGAAATAAGAAAGGATAAAGGAAATGATCAAAAAAATAGATACTTTAACAAGTACGGAATTAGAAGAACTATTACTGATTTGGCTATCTGCTAATTACGACGCACATTCTTTTATTGCTAAAGCGTATTGGCAAGATAATCTTGCTCTTGTAAAAGAACAGTTGCCTCAAGCTGAGCTTTATGTTTATTATGAAAAGAATAAAATCGTTGGCTTTTTGGGGATGAAGGATACTTATATTGCGGGTATATTTGTCTTGAGTGATTACCGCAATAAAGGGATTGGCCGACAATTGTTGGCTGAAGCAAAATATAGTCAAGATACGTTGCGTCTTTCAGTCTATGCTAAAAATCAAAAAGCCTATGATTTTTATCAAAATAATGGGTTTCAACTTACAAACGAACACACGGACGAAAGTACAGGCGAGCTAGAGTATCAGCTTGATTGGAAAAAATAAACAATCAGAGATAATAACAAATACCCATGAGGGCAATCGCCTTCATGGGTATTTGTTATTATCTCTTTTAAAACGAACGATAAACATATTGATTTTTCGGTTCCTCAACATGCTTCACTTTCGTAACATCCACTAGTGGAATTTCTCGTTTAAAGGGGGCATAATAACCAGAATGAATCGTTCCCGTCAATTCTACCCAATCATTGTTCTTAAACGTTTGACCCTTAGGCATACGAGTCAATAATCCAAATACACCCGAATCCGCTACACAATGAATAATCCCAAAACGGAATACAAACACTTCGGTTTGCTCTTCCTTTGCAGAGTTAAAAGCAAAACCTTTATAAGAAATCGTTTTACCAATAAACTCACTTGGATAATTATAAATCAGTTCGATCACTTCCAAGTAGTTTTCTTCTGTTACGGCTACATGGTCATCTTTGATATATCTTGTTAAAGCCTGCTTCATTTGTTTATCATACTCTGTCTTATCAAAGTAAATACTAGTATCCGGTTTTAGATATTGCGTCTCAACATCTGGATCCCCCACAGATTCCTTACTTAATGGAAAATTAAATCCTTTAGCCTCAACAATCGAAGTATCCAAACTAACCGTTGGAAATAAGAACCCTACAACTAAAGGCAACACTAATAAAAGATAGGCAATTCCGCGTTGATAAGGTTTGTTTAACCCATGATCATGTTCATGATGGTGATGCTGAACATGCGTTTTTTTATCCTCTTCCTTATTCCACAAAATCAGCTGAACGATTGCCAGAACAAAAGAAAGCACCATCGATAAAATGGCTAAATAACGGTAATGAACATTTATATATTGGTTTAATCTACCTGACACCTGTAAATACATCATTAAAGTCGTGTAGCCAACTAAAATTAAAAATCGAATCATCTACTCTATCCTCCTTAGATCGCTAGCGCATAAAGACTGACAACCACGGTTACGATACCCACAAATTTTAACATGAACGATGTTTTAAAGTAGCGTTTCATCATGAGCAGATTTTTAATATCTACCATCGGTCCAAAAACCAAGAAACCAACAACTGGTCCATTTCCGAATAAACTCAATAAAGATGAACCAATAAATGCATCCGCTTCGGAACATAACGACAAAGTCGCTGCCAACACAAGCATCACCAGAATCGCTAAAAGCTTCGTGTGTCCTAGCTGTAAAATCGCTCCTGTTGGTAAATAGGTTTGCATCGCCGCTGCTAAAAGAGAACCAATTATCAAGTAACGCCCTGTATCAAAAAATTCATCGATACCATGTGTCAGAACAGACCAACACTTATGCCAGAATCCCTCTTTTTCATGATGATGCTCTTCTTCAGTTATCGTACACGCCGTATCAAGTCCTGCTTGTTTCAAAATAGGCTCATTGTTGATATACGCCAACCAAATCCCAACAACCAATGCAACCAACATACTGCCAACAACACGCCAGATAACAAATTTCATAGCATTGCCAAACGCAATATATGTTGAAAAAAGAACGATTGGATTAATGATTGGTGCAGTTATCATAAATGCAAACGCCGTGTAAGTAGGCACATCTTTTTTTACAAACTGATGAACAATCGGTACGATGCCGCATTCACAAGAAGGGAAAAAGAATCCTAGTAAGCTTCCTACTACGATCGATAAAAATTTATTTTTAGGCAATAATTTTTTGACTCTTTCTGGTGTTAAGAACACATGTAAAGCGCCTGATATCACACAACCTAGCATAACAAACGGCAAAGCTTCAATCACGATCGATAGAAAAATTGTACCCATTTGCAAAACTGAATGAGGTAAAAACTGAAACATCTAATTCCTCCTACTACTAAAAATAACACCGGTAATCCTATATTTTCCGGATGTTTTTTTACCATTCCAAAATATAATTAACTATACTGCACCTATTATAAAAAAACAAGTTCCGTTAGAATATATTAAAACATCTATAATATATTGATTGGATAACAAAAAAAGTGAGTAGGACATAACTCTTCGAGTCATATCCCACTCACTTGGAATCTGGATAAACGGCGGGATCAGAAGCAATCCCTTCGGAAATAAGCTGAAATTGCTTTAAAATACAACGAGGAACAAGTTGATGCTTTCTCGCTAAAGGCTCGTCGCAGGTAAACATTGTTGCACAGTACCTACTTGGTTCTCGAGATTAAACACTTCTGTTCCATCCTCTCTTACATTATCAAATCGCAAATAGTTCTGACGCCGATTCAGGATCTGTATCATAGACATTAAAATCAAAATTTACACCTAAACCTTTTTCAGTTAAAATCGACTCCATCGCCATTCGAGCATGTTCCTTGGTATTATTTTCTTTACTTAAATGACCTAAGTAAATACGTTTCGTATGATCTCCAATCACATCAGCCATTGTTAAGGCTCCGTCGTCATTAGATAAATGGCCTTTATCCCCTAGAATTCGTTGTTTTAAACTCCATGGATAAGGACCCATCCGCAAGATTTCCAACTCATGGTTGCTTTCAATAAGATAAGCATCTGCATCTTTGATCGTCCCACGAATATGATCGCTACAATAACCTGTGTCCGTCAACATCACAAATGAACGATTGTCTTTATAGAATCGATAAAACTGTGGTGCAGCTGCATCATGAGACACACCAAAACTCTCAATATCCATGTCACCAAAGGTCAAGACCTTCCCCATATCAAAGATATGTTTTTGTTCAAGCGCGACATTTCCAATCAACGGGTCCATTGCCGCCCATGTTTTTTCATTTGCATAAACATCTAATTTATATTTTCTAGCCAGTACACCAACTCCATGAATATGATCTCGATGCTCGTGTGTCACTAAAATAGCATCTAAATCTTCTGGTTTGCGATCAACTTCTGCCAATAATGAAGTGATTTTCTTCCCGCTTAGCCCTGCATCTATAAGTAGCTTCTTATTCTCTGTTTCAATAAAAAGGGAATTACCGGTACTGCCGCTGGCAAGAATGCTAATGTTAAACGCTTTTTCTTGACTCATTTTCTCTTCGCTTCCCTTCAGTAGTCTACAGCTACCTATTATACAACCATCCCTACTGGTTTTCCACCTTTGGTACAATATTATTTGTGATGATCGTATTACTCATGGCATTTACTTGTTCGATCTGCAAATTACTACCACTCGACTTGATCCCGATAAACCAAACGGGCACATAGACATTTTTTTCACGAATTTTATAAATTCTTGTATAAGCTAATTTCATAAATGTGATCTTTGCATTGCTCGGAATTTTATTATTGATATACAATGTTTCAATTGCGTCACGCTCAGATGATAAATCAGTTTTATCTCTTAGCTCTTCAATTCCCTGAATATGAGTTTGAGTATACTTATAAATCTTGTGAATACTTGTTGATTCATCTGAGTTTTCTAATTTTAATGAGATTTGAGCAGTGTCATCTTTGAATGGAATATTCTTATACCTTTGAGACACAATGATTTCAGGAAATTCTCCATTCAAACTAGAAAAATCTGATAAATAACGGTATTGCCCACCAAACAGCACACTATTTTTATCATTCAAGAAGGCTTCTAGGGATTTTTCTACATTTTTTTCATCAATAAAATAACTAGTCTGTGCATAATTCATCTGAGGATAAACAGTTATTGAGTTATCGATCAGTTCGATACCCGTTTTAAAAAAATTACGATCTCTTGTTTCTCTTTCTTTTTGAATAGCATCATAAAAATTAGTTTGTTCTCCACTTAAATAATAGCCTTCTTTTTTTTCACCTGAAAGTGTGCCTTTGTAAGTAATGCCATCTTTAGCAAGTCGCTTTTCAATACTGTCTGTCTGATCAGAGAAGGAGACATTATTTTCTTCTTTCAAGCCCTCTTGATAAATGCCAAAAAGGAACATGTTCAACCCTAAAAATACGAGGAAAAAAATCCATTCGATTCGTTTGAAGTCCACTATCCCACCTCCAACTTCGCTAGATATTCCAATAGTTCTTGTTCTGGATACCATTTGTCCTCATAGCGAATATACCATTCCGGAGTTAGATCGACCACTTGAGTTACTTCTTCGATTTTATGCCAAGTATATCCTATCACCATCGAATTGATTTTCGCGGGATCAGCACCATTAATCGTCAATTCTTCCAATAAGCTCTCGGTTCCTTTTAAATCGACTTCTTCTTCAGAAGGAATCGGTACTTGAATCGTATCTACGCTCGTTTCAATCACTACGTTTGATTTTTCTGCTTGATCATTCCCAATCCTAATGCGAACTTGTCCTTTGTCATTTTCACTAAACACTGGAAAACCTTCTACAAAAGTTCGATAATTAATCTCTGAATTAGTCCGGTCAAAATAACGAATATTCCCCATGTTTGTTCCTAATTTTTTTATATACTTAAAGCTATCAGAATAAATATTATCCTTTGCAGTCCGGGCTTCCAAATCGCCATTAAAATAGATCGTTCCAAGTTTTTCATCCACTGTCAAGCGTTCATTACCGCTTGTATAAGACAAGTCTTGACTATCTTCATTCGTTTGGATATCTTCAGCGTTAGAGAAGAAAGCATTTCTGAACTTAGTTACAGGCTGGGATGCCAAAATATAACTATATTTTTTCATTTTCAGCTCTTCTGACAGATAATAATGTTTACCTGCAACTGCTTGCTGTTCAGAAATTTGGTTATATCTTACGCCAACTTTGTTCATAAGGTTTTGAACTTTTTCACTATCGATCGTAATTGGTGCTTCATAAATATTCTTACGATTAAAATCTAGAAAACGAATTCTATTTTGAATCAAATCAACTTGGACACATGTGAAGAAAATTTCATCAGCGCTCACTTCTATTAGTTTTAAATTCAAATCATAAACAGAAACATATTCATTTAATGAGAAAGTTCCTTCGTAAAGTAACTCAAACCCTTGATCCATTGATAAATAACTTTCAAATTGCTCTGAATTTCCACTAACAATTTGAGTTAGGCTTCCAAATGAGCTATGCTTGATTTCATTTTGAACGTTTGTGATTAAATTTTCACTATTGTTCATTTCTGATTTTCCATCTTGCATACGAACCAAACGTAATGGTAAAAATACGTCTGTATCAACCCTTTCATTGATCACTGTCGTTGCAAGTTGTGGATCAATTTTGGCTGGTAGTCCTTTTTTGGAAGAGCTGACCCAAATCGTGAATGAAAAATATAAACTGAGCAATACCAAAAATATTAGGCCAATCCGCACAATTTTTTCTACTATTTTCATTCCCACCAATCCTCCTCATAAGGTTCATAAGGTAAGGATATATAAAAGGTAGATCCTTGACCTTCCTGACTTTCCACCCAAATGGCTCCATTGTGCGCTTTAACGACTTCTCTTGAAATAGCAAGTCCTAGCCCTGTTCCACCTTGTTCGCGTGCACGAGCTTTATCCACTCGATAAAAGCGTTCAAATACTTTATTGACGTCTTTTTTAGGTATACCTAAACCTTGATCGGTGACACTAAAAATTACATTGTTATGGGTTTCAAGTAAACGGCAAGTAATTGCTCCACCATCAGGAGAATATTTAATTGCGTTGTTTAAAATATTATCCAAAACTTGGATCACTTTGTCTGTATCTAATTCTACCCATAAATCGCGCTTCGTAAATTCACGGTGAATGGTATAATTTTTGTCGTTTGCTTCAACCATCATATCAAAACGGTCCAATACAAAATTGATCAATTCATTGAAATTTACGTATTCCAATTGTAATTCTCCATTACCTGAATCCATCCGTGATAAATTCAGTAAATCATTGATCATTCTGATCATTCGATCCGTTTCTTCCAGTGTCACTTTTAAAAAGTTAGGTGCTATTTCTGGATTTTCCCAAGCGCCCTCACTTAACGCTTCAATATAACTACGCATACTAGTTAACGGCGTCCGTAGTTCATGAGAAACGTTGGAAACAAACTCTCGACGTTCACGTTCATTTTTCTCTTGTTCTGTTACGTCATGAAGGACACAAACTAACCCTGTAATAAAACCTGATTCTCTGCGAATCATCGCAAAATCAACACGAATGATCATTTGATCTTCTTCCATTGAAGAAAGTGAGCGATCAATCAAAATTTCTTCTGGTTCTTCCAATAATTTTCTCAACGTATAATCTGTTTCGATGTCTAACAGTTCTAATAAGGAGGAACCAATTACATCTTCATCTTTTACATTCAATAAGGAAAGTGCCATTTCATTGATTGTAATGACTTTTCCTCGTCTATCGGTCGCAATGACTCCATCTGTCATATGAGCAAGGACACTGTCTAAACGATTACGTTCTGCTTCCATCGTTTCTTGGGCTTCTTCAATACGCTCAGAAAGTTGATTGAATGTTTCAGCCAATTGTCCTAGTTCATCTTTTCCATAGACTTTGACTTTACCAGTATAATCGCCTTTGGCAATTCGTAGAGCTTGTTCCCGCATTTCGCCAATCGGTTGGGTAATCGATCGCGCAATCAATAATGTGACAATAATCGAAATCGCACCAGCTATAACTGAGGCTGTAAAAAAGATGCGGGCTGTATCAGTGATTTCTTTGTATTTTCCTTCGGTATTACTTTTAACATAAAGAACCCCGATGACTGTGTCGCCAGTCGGGGATTGGATAGGCTGAACATTGATATAAACTCGCTTATCTTTATCTACTGCTGAATATTTCTTCGCACTGAAATCATTTAAGTCACGATAATCATTTTTTTTGCCGATGATCCCTTGTTGATTTAAATCACTAGTTGCTCTCACTATTCCTTTGTCATCCACAACACGAGCTTCAATCGTATCCGAGGCGGAAAAGTCACTCAATATTTTTTTTAAATTCGCATCGATCTCAGTTCGATCTCGATCTTTTTCACCTAGTTTTGTGCTTAAGGTACTTGCTAATTGGTTTACTTGAGAGTCAACATTCTTCTTGTAATCTCGAATCGTTGTTGATTCTAATTCTCGAATAAAATAACCTCCGATAATTTGAATTGCAATCAACAATAACAAAATAAACGATAACGCAATCTTAAAGTTTACCGATTGAAAAAAGTGAACTTTTTTCTTCATACGTCACTACTCCTGTTCAGGATTTCGAAGATAGTAACCAACCCCGCGACGTGTTACTAAATAGGTTGGGTGGCTTGGACTGTCTTCAATCTTCTCTCTCAAACGGCGGACTGTCACATCAACGGTACGAACATCTCCAAAATAATCATATCCCCAAACCGTTTGCAATAAATGTTCTCGAGTCATCACTTGACCAATATGTTTTGCTAAATAATAAAGCAACTCAAACTCACGGTGTGTCAGCTCAATTTTACTTCCTCGTTTTGAAACCATATAGGCATCCGGATGGATCGTTAAGTCTCCAATCGGCAACTCTGATTGAGTCGTTGTTTCTGCTTCCTTGGCACTAGTTGCACCACGACGCAAATTCGCTTTGACACGTGCTACCAATTCACGATTTGAAAATGGTTTTGTTACGTAGTCATCTGCACCTAATTCTAGTCCTAGAACTTTATCGATTTCTGAATCTTTAGCAGTTACCATAATAATCGGCATATCATAGGTTTTGCGAACTTCTCTAGCAACTTCCAAGCCATCCATTTTTGGTAACATTAAATCAAGAATAATTAAATCAGGTTCAACTTCTTTAACTTTCTCAACTGCTTCTTCGCCATCATACGCGGTAAACACTTCGTATCCTTCTTTAGTAAGATTGTATTTCACAATATCTGAAATCGGTTTTTCATCATCTACAACTAATATTTTTTTCATATAAGAGGCACCTCTTTTTTCTTTCATCTTTTGATTCATTAATCATATTCTCCACTATTATACCTTATTTTGTCCACTGTTTCATCTCTGACATAAAGAGACCTTACGCTTTCTTATCTATATCTTGCAAAAACGTCAGGTTTCTGACTATAATTAAGAATAAGTTTTTTTAAAGGAAGCGATAAAAATGAAACCACCGCGATTACAAGCTGGCGATGAGATTCGAGTCATTGCCCCATCTAGCAGTTTTTCACGTCTCACTGAATTGGGTGTTCAAGCGGCAGAGCAAAAATTAATAGAACTAGGCTTCAAAGTTACTTTTTCAGAACATACAAATGAACACGATGCCCTTGGCTCTTCTTCGATCATGAGCCGAGTAAAAGACCTTCATGAAGCTTTTTCTGATGACAGTGTCAAAGGAATTTTAACAGCCATCGGCGGATTCAACAGCAATGAATTATTGCCTTATTTGGACTTTGAATTAATCAAACGCCACCCAAAAGTTTTTTGCGGGTTTAGCGACATCACCGCCTTATGCAATGCGATTACTACAAAGACTAAGTTATTGACTTATGTTGGTCCTCATTTTTCCAGTTTTCAAATGGAGGAATTGCAGCCTTATCAGACCTTAGCCTTTTTGCAAGCCACTGCAACTGAAGATCCCTTTGAAGTAACAGCTTCTAAATCATGGAGTCAAGATGAATGGTACTTACCTGAAGCAAAACGGACATTGCACACGAATGAATGGAAAATTTATAGTCATTCAACCCCTGTCACTGGTATTTGCTATGGTGGAAATTTAGGTACTTTCCAGTTGCTTTTTGGAACACGATTCTTACCTGATCTTGAAGGATCGATTTTATTTGTTGAAAATGCCGAAGAAGATGATTATCATGATTTTGCTCGTGGTTTAGCCGCTTTACTTCAAGTGGTTAAACATCCACAAGCATTACTGATTGGTCGATTTCCTAAAAAGACCGAAATGACCGAAGAGCGACTTTTGGCTATTTTAGCAAAATATCCTTTGTTACGAGAAATACCTGTGATCTATGATATGAACTTTGGACATACCCAACCTATTTTCACGATTCCGATTGGTGATCAAGCTACAGTTGATACTACTCAGAAAAAAATCACCTTTTTTTAAACGAAAAGCCTCAATGATCCTTCCACTTATTTGTGAAGGACTCATTGAGGCTTATTTTTTATATTCTTTTTCCAGTTTGTCATATAGCGCAAGTTTATCATCTAACAATTCAAGGTGGTTTTTAACCTTTTCGTATTCACTTAAAATTTTTATTCGATGCTTTAATAGTAAATTTTTTCGCGCTGTAATGGTTGAATCCCCTATTTTTCTTAAATCGGCATATTGTTTGATTTCTTTCAATGATATCCCTGTATTCTTTAATTTAATTACAAAAATTGCCCACTCAAGCTCTTCCTCTCCATATACCCGATAATTGTGATCATCTCGACAAGGTTCGATCAAGCCTTCTTTTTCATAAAACCTTAATGTGTATTCACTAATACCTATTTTTTTTGAAAATTCTCTGATTGTATACACCTTTTTCACCTCTTTTTTTATTTGTGCTTGCTATAGAGCGTACTCTAATCTCTATACTTTGATTGTACCACCAAAATGACCCCTTAGGAGGAAATAGGATGAAGTATACAGTAATCACAGGAGCAAGTTCTGGTATTGGCTTGGAAGCAGCAAAAGCATTTAGTAAGTTAGGAAAAAATTTGATTTTAATTGCTCGAAGAGAGTTTCGGCTTGAACAACTTAAACAAGAAATATTATCTGAGTTTCCTACTTTAGACATTGTCGTTACAATTGCCGATTTATCTCAAGAAAAAGCTGTTCTGGCGTTATATGAGACGCTAAAAAAATATGATATCGAGACTTGGATCAACAATGCTGGCTTTGGTTATTACCATTCAGTTACTGATCAGGACTTAAATAAAGTAACGCAAATGCTACATTTGAATATCGAAGCATTGACACTGCTTTCTATACTTTATGTGACAGATTACGAAAAGGTAGAACATGCACAATTGATCAATCTATCCTCTGCTGGCGGATATAAGAATGTTCCTAATGCGGTAACCTATTGCGCTACAAAATTTTATGTTAGTGCCTTTACAGAAGGTCTTGCGTTGGAATTAAAAGCAAAAGGTGCCCAGTTGAAAGCAAAAGTCTTAGCACCAGCTGCTACTGAAACTGAATTTGCTCAAATTGCTAATGATTCTAAAGACTATGATTACACGAAAGGTTTTACGACTTTCCATACTGCAAAAGAAATGGCACAGTTTCTCATTGAACTTTATCAAAGTCAAGAAGTCGTTGGCCACGTTGACCGGAATACGTTTCAATTTACTCTATCTGGACCGATTTTTGATCATTGACACGATGGGATTAAAAATATATAACATCACAAAAAAATCGCCTGCTAGATTCAATCCAACAGACGATTTTTTAATACTTTTTTATTCTTCAGTATCAAGCAAGTATTTGCCAACTAAAGCAGCAAGTACCCCACCGATCAGTGGCGCAACGATAAATACCCAAACTTGAGATAGTGCTTCACCACCAACAAAAATCGCTGGTGCTAAACTTCTGGCTGGGTTAACTGATGTACCAGTTAGTGGAATACCAACAAGGTGAATCATTGTTAACGTCAAACCAATCACAACTCCTGCAAGTTTCGCATTGCCCTTTTTAGCGCTTGTAACCGTCATGATAACGAGAACAAAAATAAAGGTTAAAATAATTTCTACCGTTAAAGCACCGAAAGCACTTAAATCACCAAAAGCATTTTGGCCTAGGTTGGTTGTCTCTTTGCCTGAAGCATTTAAGATTGACAATAATGCAACAGAAGCGATCAAACCACCAATGATTTGTCCAACGATATAATAAATCAAATCCATCGTTGAAATTCGTTTATTGACCCACATCCCCAATGATACTGCTGGATTCAAATGCGCTCCAGAAATCGTCCCAATGCTGTATGCAGCTGCAATAATCGTCAAACCAAAAGCCAAAGCGATTCCTGTTGTACCGATTCCTTCCATCCCGCCACCTAACACTGCGGTTGCTGTACCAAAGAAAACTAAGATGAATGTTCCAAGACATTCTGCAATTGCTTTTTTCATCACGTTTCCTCCTTTCCTTTTATTTTTAAAAGATTATCACATTCATGAAAATTTTCGTGATAGTTTCAACTAAAATTGAGAGAAAATTCAATGAGAATATCTCAATTTGGTTGATAAACATAATGATAAGAGGAAAATAAAAAAAATACCAACAAAAAGCATCTAATAAATGCCTGTTTGTTGGTACGAATCCATTAGTCCAAAAGCTGAATACCGATTCCTAAAAGACCAGGTCCTGTATGGACGACTAGGGCTGGGCTGATCGTTCCAAAATAGATTTTTTCCGCTTGTGGAAAGTGTTCTTTCAGTTTTTTATAAAAGGCTTCTGCTTCTTCTACAGCTTGTCCCTGAGCTACTGCTAATACAAATTTTTGATGCTCCCCAATAAATGCCTTTACTAATTCAAAGGTCTTCTCTAAACTTTTCTTTCTACCACGTGCCTTTGCCACAGTATGGTATACACCGTCACCATTACATGAAATGATTGGGTTCAGTTTCAAAGCATTTCCTAAAATTGAAGCAACCAATCCAATCCGGCCACCTTTTTGTAAGTATTCCAACGTTGCAACATTGAAGAAGACTTTGGCATTTTTTACATCATTTGTTAGTTTCTTTTTAATTTCATCCCACGAATGATCTGTTTCAATCAGCTTAGCTGCTTCAATTGCTTGTAGACCACTACCGATTCCGATATTTTTTGTGTCTAATACAAATGTCTCTAGCCCCTCAAACTCTTCTGCAATCAAACGAACTACATTAAATGTTCCACTTAAACCACTAGAAATCGTAACCGCTAAGACCTTTTCATACCCGTCTGCTTTGATCTTTTCAAAAATTTTCGTGATTGTTTCGCCGTCTGGTAATGACGTGCTAGGAATTTCAATGGGTAAACGCTCATACACTTCTTCTGGCGTGATATCTACTTTATCTGTATAGATACGATCTTTATAAATAATTTGCAATGGAATCATGTACATTCCATATTGTTCCACTAATTCTTGCGGCACATCGGTTCCTGAATCTACTAATAGAGCAATTTTTTCTTTATTCATTCGTTTGTTCCCCATCTTCTTCTAAGTTTTTTTGTGCTAATTCAATGACTTTTTCAGTAAATAGTTTTGTTGCAAAAGATAATGTTGCTCCTTTTACAATCAGATAGTCTACTGGTATTGGTTGAGCAAATGCCGCTACTGGTTCATTCCCCAAAGCTTGAGCCACCACAACGGCTATAGCTTGCTCTTGCTCATCGCAAAATAAATTATACGCTTCACGAATCCCAACTGCTGCCCCTTGGTAAAGAATCCCCTGCTTGATTTCGGGAATTGTTAGTACTTGCTTTAATAGGGTAATTGCAATCAAAAAAGCCAAGTGCTTTTGATTATAGCGTTTTTTATTAGGCGCAGGGATTAGCCCTAATTTCACATAATTATTCACCATCGATGAAGTCAACAGTGTGTGTTTTTCTTTTAAAATAACTGGGGATAAGTATCGTTCAACAAGTGTAATTACTTGGTCCATATATAATTCTAATTCAGGTAATTCATGCCATCTTGGTAGGTGGACATCCACAAGCTCTTCTCCCCAAGCTTGTAAAGAGGATTTTATATCATTCACAAGACCCCTCCTTCTATTTACTAAAACATTTTAACATTTTTTCGATAAACATTCAATCTAGTTTTTATAACTAGATTAGAAATAAAAAAGTTATACAGATACATATATCAAAAAAAGTCACTAGAAACAGCTTCTATAGTCTGCTTCCAGTAACTTGATCTTTCATTACATTTTTTTAAGTTCTCGTTTTCCAAAAATGATTCCAATAAAGAAAAATAATTCTAGTAAAACAAAAAACAAAATAAAACAGTGCATAAAAAATTCTTCCGGTAATACATTAATGATTGGATCTGTCATCGGATCAAACATCCAATCATCATTATTGAAAAACACACCGTGAAAAGCCACAAAGAACTGGTCAAACCCAATAGCCATCACTGCTCCAAAAATTACTGGAATGATCATCCCCCACTGAAATGGGCGAATCAAACGCCAGACTCTTTTGTTTCTCATCAAACGCCAAATAAAAATACCACTTGGGATGATCGTTAAAATCAATACTCCATAGCATAGTAAAAAGAGTCTTTTGACTTCATAAAAATGAAAGGCTCCACTTTTGGATACGGGAAAATCAGGCAATTGTAATGTATGATTCAATGGGTTATTTAAATACGACATCAATTCCCCATAGTTTTTTAACAATGTGGTTTTATCCATTGAAACATAATCCAAAATATTCAGCACATCAATGTCGATTGTATATAATAGTCGAAAATTAATGGTCAGAGTAATACTCAAAGAGATGATCGTTAAGATCAGGCAAACGATTCCTGCTCGCTCACGCCAAATCCAGCTTTTCTCTTTACCCTTCATATCAAAAAATCCATTCATCTAAAGAGTCTACAACATACGTCGGCTGTTCAGGTAAAGTAGAAACTGCAGCTTTTGTGGTAAAACCAGATAAAACTAATAAACTATCAATACCGTTTTGAAGTCCAGACTGAATATCTGTTTCATAGTTATCACCAACCATCAGTACATGTGGTTTTTCTAGCTGCATCACCTTCAATGCTTCGTTCATAATAATCGCATTTGGTTTTCCGATCATGATTGGATCAGTTTGTGTAGCTGTTTGAACTAAAGAAATAAATGAGCCCGCTCCTGGTAATAATCCACGTTCTGTTGGAATACTTTTATCAGGATTTGTCCCAATAAAAGTGGCTCCATTTCTGATACATAAAGCTGCCGTTGCGAATTTTTCATAATTGATAGCTGTGTCCAGCCCGACTACCACATAATCCGGTGCTTCTTCATCCCAAACAAAACCAGCAGATAAAATCAAGTCTACAAGTCCAGATTCACCAATCACATAAACGCGGTTGCCTTTGTCTTGCTCTTTCATATAATCGATGGTTGCAAGACTGGCAGTATAAACAGTATTTGCTCCAACATGAATATCAAATTCTTTTGCTAATCGGTCAGCAACTGCCTCGGGTGTTTTAGTCGTATTATTGGTCACGAAAAGAAAAGGCAGTTCCAGTTCCTGCAAACGCTCAATAAATCGTTTACCTGCTGGGATCACTTCTTTCCCTAAATAAATCGTACCATCTAAATCAATTAAATATCCTTGATAATGTTTTTCCACAAATGATTACTCCTCACGTTGACGAATAGTAAACGAGCGCCCTTTAGCAGTATTATTCTTAGATTTTCCAACAACTGCTTTTTGGGGTTCATTTTCTTTACGGTTTTTAATCACCGGTTTTGTTTTGTTGTTCATTGGAACACGTTTTTCATCTGTATGAGCTTGGTTTTGATGCACTGGTTTTTTATTTGGTTTTTTGCGGCGCATTTGTTGTTTTTCACGTTTTCCGCCAACTCGTTCGATTACGAAATAAGCACACCCGAAATTACAATACTCATATAAATAATCTTCCAGTGTGTCGATTCTTTGCTCCGGTGCTGCTTTTCGATTGGATTCCTTAAAAAAACCTTTTAAACGAAGCTGATCATAGCCCCAATCTCCGACAATATAATCGTATCTGGAAAGAACATCACTAAAACGTTCGCCTAATCGTTCACCATCAAACGCTTCACGATGATTCTTCACCAAAAGATATTGCCTTTCACCGATCGTCACATGGACCTCGTCTACAAGAGTGACGATTTCCCCTTTTTTCTTTTCTTTAACAGGTTCTTCTTTTATTTCTTCAAGGACAGCTGTGATTTCTTCAGTTAACGTCGCTGTCGATTCTTCTTTATGTTTAGCTGGTTTCGCTGATTTATATGGTTTTTTTACTTTTTCTGTCATTTCTTCACCGCCTAAAGTTTATTATACCTTGTTTTTATTGGATTGGGTAGTGTACATTCAAGTAGCGACCTAAAACAGTTCGGAGGAATTCGGGAAAAATAAAGTTGACTTCACCAGCCAATTCGATCGTTGGGAAAAATGGTATAAACATAAAATGATCAACGGTAGTAAATGAGTACTTGCCCATTGGCTCAATCTGACGATTTTTCCACAATACTTGTTGCTTTTGCTTATCATACGTTAACCCATCATAGTAAAGCTCTCCAAAAACTTTGCCCCGAAAGCCCATACCTGTAATTGGAAACTTTCGTAAATAGTGACGATTTTTTTCCATTTCTTTGACCATGCGAATTAAATCCACCCCCATTAGCGTGACACGAATTAAATGCATCGGATGTGGCAATGTTTGATGCAGTTGATCTGCATCAACGATTCCTTTGGGTATATCAGATAAAAATAAGCCATTATTTATTATCGCAACTTCGGTTTCTCCTTTTTCTTTTAACGCAGCTAGTGTCGTTACGATCAATGGATGTTCAGCATTTAAGTCAACCAACAATGGCGTTGGGATCTCAGCGATTTTCTTTGCTTTCAATAGTTGATGCCCTAATGCCAAGTATTGATCACTTTCATTTTGATCTTCTAATAAATCAGGTAGCTCAGCTGTCGCAATCGCTTTCGCTTCGCTATGAATAATCTTGCCTTGATCGATTGTTAAATGAACCTCTCCAACATAGTAACCAAATTTTCCCGCTGCTGAAAGCTGGGTGCCATTAATTTTTTCTCCTTGTTTAAACAAATGATGGGTATGAGAGCCTAATAAAACATTGATTTCTGGAAAGTCATTTGCAATTTTAATATCTTCATCAATCCCCAAATGACTCATTAAAACCAACACATCACATTTTGACTGAACTTCTCTGATTAATGTGGGCAAACTTTCTTTGGTAGAACGAATATCCCAACCATTAGGACGATAGGTCAAAGGAAATGGAGCGGTTAAGGCAATCAAACCAATTTTGGTATGGCTATTGGTTTCTATAATTTTATAAGGACATGCCCAGTCAGGTGCTTGACCTGTTTTTAAATCAAACAAGTTCCCTATTAACAGATCAAAATTCCGGTGATCGTACAAATGATTCAACTGCTCTTTAGAATTCCCCACGCCTTCATTATTACCAATCGTAGCAGCATCGTACCCTACTTGATTCATCAGTTCCACATTTGCTTGACCATCATTTGCTTCTGTCAAGGGGTGCCACCGATCGACAAAATCGCCTAAATCCAATGTCAAAACTGTTTTCCCTGCCATTTTATATTTTGTTTTTTGACTGATCAAGTATCTTCTAATTTTTGGCCAATTCTCTAAATGTGAATGTAAATCATTCGTGTGAAAGATGACGATTTCTTCCATTTTATCGCCCCCGATTTCTGTATATAAAATTATAGTACCATACTTCCATCCAGATGAAGTATAATAAAGTAACTACATCATAAAGGAGAAAAAAATGAAACTTAATGTCCCTTTTGGCTCGATCTGGTTAGATGCTGATGACAAAGGACTTACTACCGTCTCTTTTTCTGAGCTAGCACAGCACCAAACAAACCAATATACAGAACAAGCAGCTCAAGAACTGACTGAATATTTTGCCGGTAAACGCATTTGTTTTACAGTCCCATTATCTGTTCATAGCGGTACTGAATTTCAACGAAACGTTTGGAAGGCCCTTGACCAGATTCCTTATGGTGAGACTCGCAGCTATCTAGAGATCGCTCAAGCTATTGATTCTCCTAAAGCTGTTCGAGCAATTGGACAGGCAAATAGTAAAAATCCAATTCCAATCATCGTTCCATGCCATAGAGTTATTGGTAAAAATGGTAAATTAACAGGTTACTCTGGAAGCACAGAACAAGCAGGACTTGCTATAAAAAAATTTCTACTTCATGTAGAAAACGTTTCAATTTAAAAAAATCAACGGGAGACCAGAGAAGTAACATTGGTCTTCCGTTGATTTTAATGTTGTTTAAATAGAATGAATTGTCGTTCTAAAAAATAATTAGTTATTATCCTTGTTGTCCTCACTATCTTTGCCACGGTATTTTTCTAAATATTGTTCTTTTGTCATTACATCATCCACATTCATGTTAAACTCCACAAGTTCTAGTCCGGTCATATAGTGGATTGCTTCTTTCACCTTTTCTACAGTTCGATCAAATACTTCAGAGATAGCTACATCATATTTACAAATCACGGATACATCGACTGCGACTTGTTTTGTACCAACTTCAACAGCAATTCCTTTTGTAATATCTTCGTTGTCTCTAAAACGATCAGCTAGATCGGTAAAAAGATTACCGCTTAACCCTAAGATCCCATCAATATCAGATATCACAACACCTACAATCTTTTTGATGACTACATCATCAAACGTTAGCTTTGCTTTTAAAGCACCTAAATTATTTTGTACTGCTTCTGTCATTTGCCTTCACTCCTTGTAAAATAATGTTTAAATTCCGATCATAGACCTGACTGAATCTATTAAGGAATAAATATCCAAATCTTCGTCTCGCATTTTTCCGATCATATATCCTACTGTAGCAAAAATCAGCAAGACAAGTGTTTTACCAAAACCGATCCACAGTAACAATAATGCGAGTAGAAAAAACAACGTTGTCCAAATAATACGGAAACGATAAGGTTTTAGCTCTTTCATCCAATAGTCTTTTTTCTCTTGATCCATAGCTTCCCCCTCCTAAATCACTCGTGATTGTTTTTTACCGAATGCTGACGATTCTGTAAGTTCTTTTTCCCTTAATTGGACAGCTACACGACAGTCTATCGATTCGAGTGCTGTAGACAAGGATTCTTGTAATTGTTCTTTGATTTCATCTGCAAGTGGACGAAAGCGCTCTTTATTTCTAACGTCTACCCTTACTTTTACAGCAACTTTTTCTTTTCCTTTTATTTTAACTGTCATCTTTGTTTTATCTGGGTGAACGATTTTACTATATGATTCCTGTACAATTTGTTCTACTGTACTTTTTGGGATATCAATTCGATTTCCCCCAGATTTCACTACTAAGTGTTTTCTTCGTCCTGAAACAGAAAGAACAATGATCAGACTGAGAATCAATACCCCACCTAAAATGAGCAAAATCCATTCCAAAAGTGAGAACCCAAAAGGATACCTGTATAAAAGCCAATCCACTTCGTTCGTCAACCAAGGAATCGGAATCAATTGGCTGAGCACACCTAATGTCCCACTAAATAATAGAACGATAATCAGTGCCAAAATAAGTTTAAGTAATCGTTTCATATACTTCCCTCCTTATGTACTCTTTATTTTCCTGTTGATTAAATTGTAACGCCTAAAAAAAAGTATTACAAAAGATACGATTTTTTTCAGACAGAAATAACACAAGTGGGTGCATACCATCTCAACAACTATTTGCTGAATCGTATGCACCCACTTGTATTATTTTAACTACTCATCGAGATATTCTTCTTTTGAAAATTCAGTATCCTCATATTCACCACTATCACCATAAAATTGATTATAACGTTGTTTAAATTTACGGAAGATATACGTGACTAAAACTTTTACAATCGCATAGATCGGAATTCCAAAAATTAGGCCAAACATCCCTAATAAGTCTCCCATCACTAATAATACGATCACAATCGTCAATGGATGAACCACAAGTTTTTTCCCCATTACTTGCGGGGAAATCAAATGGCCGTTCAGCATTTGAACGATCATCCAAACGATCGACATTTTAATAAACATTCCAAAGGAAACCATCAAAGCAACGATTGCTGCTGGAATAAAAGCAATCACTGGTCCAATGTAGGGAATCACTGCTGTCACACCAACAATGATCGATAACGTACCCGAGTAAGGAACCTTGACTAACCAAAAACCTATAAATGTTAAAATTCCAATCGAAATCGAAACTAAAATTTGTCCTTTTAAATAAGCCCCCACTTGACTACTCATGGTTGCGCCGATTTCTTTAGCATCACTTCTAAAGCGTGGTGGTATGATTTTCAGTACAAACGCGAAAAATTTTTGATCGTCTTTTAATAAGAAAAAAGTAATAATAGGTGCTGTCACCATCACCAAAGCAAACCCCGTTAAAGTAGAAAATACCGTAGAAGCTCCTTCCACTGCCTTACTAAAATAACTACCGATTCCATCTGATACATTGTCAAACCATTTTTGAATGCCAGCCAACGCATTCGCCAAAGGTTTTTCTAATGCTGAATTATGGAAAAAATCAGTGACCATCTTATTTAAATCATTCATATACTGTGGAAAACTTCTGACCAAGCCATCCACTTGTTTTTGTAAAATTGGAACAACTAGAATAATGCCCACAACAATCAATGTGATCAATACAACAAAAATAGCTGAAACGCCATACACACGTTTTACTTTATGTTTTTCCAGCCAATGAACTACTGGATTGAATAAATAATACAAAATCAATGCCAAAATCGTCGGTCCAATGATTGTTTTAAATACAACTCCTATTGGGCCAAAAATAAAACCAACTTGATGAAAAATAAAGATCACTGCGCCAAGCAATAACAGCGCAACCAAAGTGAACAATAAATTTTTTCCACCAAGAAATTTGATCCAACGTGTTTCTTGTTTCTTCTCCATCCTTATCCTCCTTACTTCGAAAGTCTAACGGGCTTACGCAGGATCGCCTGAACATTTGATTAAGTCAGCTTCTCCATTTTCCTTTCCACCTTAATGAAGGAGGTCGAATCGCGGCATAGCATCCACCCGTAAAATTAAATTACTTTACTATCTTATTGTAACGAAAAAAACAATATCTGTAAAAAAAGAATCCTTTCATTCCTTAATTCTTTAAGCAAAAAATCACTCAACCATTTTTAAAATTGGCTGAGCGATTTTATTTGTTAATTTGCTGCTTTACGTCCTTTTCGTTGTGTTGCTTCCATAATGACTGGAAGGATCACAGGACGACGTTTGGTTTGTTCAAACAAGTAACGGCTTAATTGCTCACGGATATCTTGCTTCAATTTACTCCATTCAAAATCGTTACTTTCAAGATGTTTTTCAACGATCTCAGTTACGATAACGCTAGCTTCTTTCATCAAGTCTTTGCTCGTTTTAACATAAACAAAACCTCTTGATGTGATTTTAGCAGGTGAAACAATCCGTTTTTCACGGCGATTGATTGTAACGACTGCCACAAAAATTCCATCTTCAGAAAGAATTCTACGATCGCGAAGTACGATATTTCCAATATCACCAACACCGATACCATCAATCATGATATTTTCTGCCGTCGTACTACCAGCAACATTCATTTTCTGTTTGCTGTATTCAAGGATATCTCCTCGACCGGTAATAAAGATATTTTTGTATGGAATACCTAACTCATGAGCTAAATCAGCGTGTGCTGCCAATTGTCGATACTCACCTTGAATTGGAACAAAGTATTTTGGCTTCATCAAATTTAACATCAACTGCAAATCATTTGGATTAGCGTGTCCTGAAACCCGCATATTATCAGAGATTTGTTTTACTACACCACCAGCACGATAAACGATGTCTTCTGTTTTAGCAACAGCTGTTTCCATCGCAGTTGTCGGTGTTGTCGTAATGTAGACCAAATCGCCTTCTTTGATTTTAACCACTCGATGTGTCCCGTTTGCCATTTTTTGTAATGACTTGATTGGTTCACCCATCGTGCCCGTTTCTAAAATCACTAACTGATCCGCCTGGTATTTTTTCATATCCTTCACACTAATAATCAACTCTTCACTAGGCAATTTTAATTTATCTAGTTTGATCGCTGTATTGATAATTCGTTGGAAGTCCTGTCCTGTCAAAACAATTTTACGATTTGAACGATGTGCTGCATCTAAAACTTGCTGCACACGTTGGAGATTGCTCGCGACACACGCTACGATGATGCGTCCTTCCCAATAGCGAATCGTATCAAAGACTTCGTCTGCAATCTGCAGTTCAGAAACAACTTGAGCAGGATTTTCAGCATTAGAAGAGTCACTTAATAAGGCTAAAACGCCTTCCTTACCAATTTCTGCCAAACGACCGAAATCTGTTTCATACATTGGGATCGCACTTTGATCAAACTTGAAATCTCCAGTATAAACAATATTGCCTTCTTTCGTTTTCAAATTGACTCCGATAGAATCCGGAATCGTGTGCGTTGTACGGAAAAAACTGATCGTCGCATGTTCAAAGTCGATTTCTGTATGGGCATCGACCACGTGGAAGTCATTGAAATCTTTTGAATCTGCATGATCTCCAACATTTAATTTTGCTAACTCGATTGTTAATGCCGTACCAAATACTGGTACATGAACTTTCGATAAAAGATATGGTAATGCTCCGATTGCATCGGCGTGACCATGCGTTAAGAAGATCCCTGCCACACGGTCGATATTTTCCACCAAATACGTAAAATCGGGAATCACTACATCAATCCCTAATAGCTCATTTTCTGGATATTTTAATCCACAATCCAGTACAAAAATTTCATCTTCCACTTCTGCGATGTACATATTTTTACCATTTTCACGAACGCCGCCTAATGGAACGATTTTTATTGTACTCACTTATTTCACCTCTCTATATTCTCATACGGAATCAAAGATCCAGTATGCTTAAAATTTTCGCCTTTTCTTCAGAAGTACATGATACAAGAGGTAAACGTAAATCACCAACAGAAATGCCCATATGGTTCAACACTGCCTTTACAGGCGCTGGTGAAGGAACCGAGAATAAGGCATTCATCTTAGGTAATAGCTGACGCTGAATAGTTGCAGCCGTTTTGATTTCTCCATGATCTAATGCCTGGAACATATCATACATTTCAGTACCAAACACATGGCTGGCAACCGAAATCACCCCTTGTCCGCCTATTGCTTTTATTGAAAAAGCTAAGGAGTCTTCTCCAGTATACACTAAAAAGTCTTTTGGCGCCTTTTCTACCAACTCAGTCAATGCATCTAGACCAAAACACTCTTTGATTGCAATAATATTATCCAGTTCTGCTAAGCGTAAAGTTGTTGATACATCAAGACTTGCCACTGTTCTTCCAGGAACATTATATAAAATAATCGGCAAATCACTTGCTTCAGCAATCGCTTTAAAATGTTGATATAATCCTTCTTGATTTGGTTTATTATAATAAGGAACTACAGCCAATCCAGCATCAATTCCTCTAATAGCCGAAATTTCTTGCACAAATTCAACAGAGTCTCGCGTATCATTGGTTCCCACACCACAAATGATTGGAACTCGACCATCAACCAAACGAATCACCTCATTAAACAAATCGATTTCTTCATCATGTGTTAACGTTGGTGATTCTCCTGTTGTTCCTGCTAAAATAATCCCTTCTGTATGGTGATCAAGCAAGTGATTCACTAATTGGGGCAGCTTAGCAAAATCAATTGCCCCACTCTCGTCAAAAGGTGTAACCATTGCTGTAATGATCGTTGCATTTTTTAAATTCATACTTAACTACCTCCTAATTTAAAAGCGTAGCAGGCTCGTTCAAGCTCGAATGAAAAATAGGAAATGATACCTGAGGTGCTTTTTGCCTCATTCATCCTTTCTCTTTTTCCCGAAGAGCTAGCCTGCATAACTAGATAACATATCGCACAACGCCTTATTCAGACTTGAAAGTTTTTTCTATACTTATCCCTTTATACTCTCACCAAATCCATCTCATGCAGCGTTTCTGCAATCTGAACTGAATTCCAGGCAGCACCTTTTAATAGATTATCCGAAACAACCCACATATGGTAGCCTTTCTCAATATCAATATCTTGACGAATTCTTCCAACAAAGGTTTCTTTACGACCAATACTTGTTAAAGCTTGCGGATAAAGCTGCTGACTTGGGTCATCTTGTAAAACAGCACCAGGAGCGTTTGCAATCAATTCTTTGATTTTCCTTACATCAGAACCGTCTTCTTTGACTTCAATGTAAATCGATTCAGAATGACCAGATAAAACAGGAATCCGTACACAAGTTGCCACAACTTTAATACTGTCATCATTCATGATTTTTTTCGTTTCATTGATCATTTTCCACTCTTCGTACGTATAGTCAGCATCTGCAAAAACATCTATCTGAGGTAAAGCATTGAAAGCAATTGGATAATGCTTCTTGTCGCCACCACTAGGTAAAATATTTGCTTGCAATCGTTCAGCAGGCGTGCCGTTGATGTAAGCTAACGCTTGTGATTTTAGCTCCTCCATCGCATTGATTCCTGCCCCACTAACTGCCTGATAGGTTGAAACAATTAAACGATCCAATCCATATGCTCGACGAATCGGTTCAAGCGCCACCATCATTTGAATCGTTGAACAGTTAGGGTTTGCTATAATTCCTTTATGTTGTTTTAATGCATCTGGATTGACCTCTGGAACAACTAATGGTACAGCTGGATCCATTCTGTAATGACTAGTATTGTCGATAACCACCGCACCACGTTTAACAGCTTCCGGTGCAAATTGTTTTGAAATATTCCCACCAGCACTGAATAACGCAATATCTACATCTGTAAAGGATTCAGGGACTAATTCTTCAATTGTAAGAGACTCTCCCTTAAATGTGACTTGTTTTCCTGCAGAACGTTTTGAAGCTAAAAGCTTTACTTGTCCTAAGGGTAATGTTGTCTCTTCCAACATCTCAAGCATTTTTGTGCCAACAGCACCCGTTGCACCTACCACGGCAACATTATACATTTTTTTCATACTCATTCGTCTCCTCTCAATTTCCTGAAGAAAGTTGCTTTTTCTATTTTACCATACTATTGACTTATACTACATAGGAAGTAAAAGGATTTTGTTTTATTTTCAGAAAAAAAGGGATAATACATTTCAAATCATTCTTTAATGCCTTTCTTATGATCCATGCAACATAGTCGACTAATTTTTTTTGCAGATTTATACTGACTAAGCAATACAATTTTAAGAAGAGGATGATCAGATGTACACTGTAGCGGATTATTTGCTCGACCGTTTAAAAGAATTAGGGATCGATGAACTATTCGGCGTTCCTGGAGACTATAACTTACAATTTTTAGACCACATAACCGCAAGACAAGACCTTGAATGGATTGGCAATGCGAATGAGTTGAATGCTGCTTATATGGCAGATGGCTATGCTAGAACAAAAGGAATCTCAGCGTTTGTCACGACATTTGGCGTTGGCGAATTAAGTGCTATCAATGGTTTAGCAGGAAGCTTTGCAGAAAATGTGCCTGTTGTTGAAATTGTGGGTTCACCAACAACGACCGTTCAAAATGATAAAAAACTTGTCCACCATACATTAGGTGACGGCAACTTTCTACACTTTGAAAAAATGCATGAAGAAGTAACGGCGGCTATTGCTCATCTAACAGCAGAAAATGCTTTAACTGAAATCGATCGTGTACTCATTATTGCTATGATTGAAAAACGCCCTGTTTATATTAATTTACCAATTGATATTGCAGAATTCAAAGCAACTCCTCCGCTAAGCCCATTGAGTCGATCAGCGGAAAAACTGACGGATGTTGAAATAGCTATTTTAGATAAAGTCGAAAAAGCATTATCTCAAGCAAAAAATCCAGTTGTGATTGCTGGTCATGAGATTTTAAGTTACCATATCGAACATCAATTGGACGAATTTATCCAAAAATTTAATCTGCCAATCACAACTTTACCACTTGGAAAGAGGGCATTTAATGAAGAAGACCCACATTATTTAGGCACTTACTCAGGTTCCACAACCGAAGAACCACTGAAAACTCGTGTTGATACAGCAGATTTAGTTTTACTATTAGGTGCTAAGTTGACAGATTCTGCTACGTCTGGCTTTAGTTTTGGCTTTACAGATCAACAAATTATTTCGATTGGCAGCACTGAAGTTTTGTTTTATGGCGAAACGTTTAAAGCCGTTCAGTTAGATCGTTTTGTTTCGGCTTTGACAACTCTTTCTTTTTCAAGATATGAAGATGAAATACAGCCAGTAACTCGAATCTCTAATCAAGCAATCAAAGATGAAAAACTATCACAGAAACAATTTTGGGAGATGGTTGAAACCTTCCTTATTCCAGGCGATACTGTCATCGGCGAACAAGGCACCTCTTTCTTTGGCTTAACAAATGTTGCGTTAAAAAGGAATATGCATTTTATCGGCCAGCCTTTATGGGGCTCGATTGGGTACACATTTCCTTCTGCATTAGGGAGTCAGATTGCCAATAAAGAGAGTCGACATCTTTTGTTTATTGGAGATGGCTCACTGCAACTGACTGTGCAAGAATTAGGGACTGCTTTGAGAGAAAAACTGACACCAATTGTTTTTGTTATCAACAATAATGGTTATACAGTGGAACGAGAAATCCATGGTGCAACAGAACAATACAATGATATTCCTATGTGGGATTATCAAAACTTACCGTTAGTATTTGGTGGAAATAACCAAACAGTTGCAACCTATAAAGTCACTACAGCAATCGAGTTAGATGAAGTCATGAAGACCGCTAGAAAAGATACAAAACGATTACAATGGATCGAAGTTGTAATGGCTCAAGATGATGCACCTGAGTTATTGAAAAAACTAGCGAAAATTTTTGCAAAACAAAATTCTTAGAACAACCGTTGATAAGACGGAATCTATTGACTTTCTATACTATTTTGTTATAGTTAAAAGCGACATTTACTTAATTTGAAGGAGTGAATAATATGGCACGTGTTGAAAGTTTTGAATTAGATCACAATACAGTTAAAGCCCCTTATGTTCGTTTAGCGGGTACTGAAAAAAATGGTGAGGCCCTAATCGAAAAATACGATTTACGTTTTTTACAACCAAATGAAGACGAATTACCAACAGCAGCAGTTCATACATTGGAACATTTATTAGCAGTGAATTTGCGCGATCATTTAGAAGGCATCATCGATATCTCTCCAATGGGTTGTCGAACTGGTTTTTACATGATCATGTGGAATGAACACTCACCAAAAGAAATTCGCGATGCGTTGGTTAAAGTATTGAACTTTATCGCTGAGACAGATTTCGTTCCTGCTGTTTCTGCTAAAGAGTGTGGAAACTATAAAGACCATTCTTTATTTTCTGCACAAGAATATGCGAAGATTGTTTTAGAAAAAGGAATCAGTTTAGATCCTTTTGAGCGCGTTTTATAAAATATTAAAAAGGTCAAAGCCGTATCATTCAGGTTTGACCTTTTTCTTTATCCTAAAGCTACATCTAAAATCATCATAATAATAAAACCTAGCATCACACCGAATACTGCAAAATGACGCTTACTCGTCACCGTTTGCTGCGCTTCTGGAATTAATTCTTCAACAACTACATAGATCATTGCACCAGCTGCAAATGCTAATGCGTATGGCAATAATAAGGTAACTTTCGTTACTAAAACCGCGCCAATGATTCCTGCAATTGGTTCCACAATTCCTGAAGCTTGACCATAAATAAACGCTTTCTTACGACTCAAATTTTCTTGTCTCAACGGTATCGAAACCGCTGCACCTTCTGGAAAGTTTTGAATACCGATTCCCAATGCCACTGAAATTGCTGCTAACACCGCTTTTTTAGGATCATCTGCCGAATTAGCTGCCCCAAATGCCACACCTACAGCCAATCCTTCTGGAATATTATGCAATGTAATCGAAAATACCAATAAAATCGTCCGCTTTAAATGACTAGGAAACCCTTCTTTTTCATGATTTGGACCAAAATGCATATGAGGCAACGTTTTATCTGCGACATATAAAAATAACCCACCCAAGCCAAAGCCAAAACTTACCACAAGCCAAGCAATACTGCCATTTTCTTCCGCTTGCTTGATTGCTGGATCTAACAAAGACCAAAAACTTGCCGCAATCATTACACCAGAAGCAAAACCTAGCATCATATTTAAAACTTCTTTTTTGATATCTTTAAAAAAGAAAACCAATCCTGCTCCTAAAGCTGTCATAAAATAGGTAAAACTTGTCCCCACTAACGCTTGCTGCCAAGCTTCCAAAGATAATACCCAATCAACGATCAGAAACACCCCATCTTTCTCACGTTCTATTCTTTCCTTCACTTTATCACACCCACGATTTTATGACCACGCCTAAAGTAAAAAATGCTTTCATTTGGTACAAAAATCTAGAACGAGTATACTTTAGATAGAAATAAAATTGAGAAATGGAGTGAGCAAAATGACTGAAACAATCAATGCTGCTGTTGCAATGGTCAAGGTCTTGGAAAGTTGGGACATCGATCATATCTACGGAATCCCCGGTGGTTCCTTCAACTCCACAATGGATGCCTTATACCAAGAAAAAGATAAAATCCATTACATTCAAGTTCGCCATGAAGAAGTCGGTGCATTAGCTGCAGCCACAGATGCTAAATTGACTGGAAAAATTGGAGTGGCTTTTGGTTCTGCTGGACCTGGTGCTACTCATTTGATCAATGGGTTATACGATGCGCAGATGGACCACGTTCCTGTTTTAGCGCTCTTAGGTCAAGTTGCTTCAAGCTCTATGAACTATAATTCCTTCCAAGAATTAAATGAAAATCCTATGTTTGCGGACGTCAGTGTGTACAATCGAACTGTTATGACCCCAGAAAGTTTGCCTCATGTTGTGGATGAAGCCATTAAAGCCGCATATAAGCATAAGGGCGTTGCCGTCGTAACGATTCCTGTTGATTTTGGCACAAAAGAAATTCCTGTTCAGGAGGTTTCGACCGCAAAAAATCATCGAACAGCTTTAGTTATGCCACACTATAATGACTTAAAAAAGGCCGTTTCTTTGATTGAAACTGCGGAAAGGCCCGTTCTCTATATTGGACAAGGAACTCGTGGTGCTTGGCCTGAAATCAGCGCTTTTTCTGAACACTTTTCTATGCCGATCATTTCGGCTGTGTTAGGTAAAGGCATTGTTCCAGATGCGTATGAAAACTTCCTCGGTTTTGCTGCTCGGGTAGCGACTAAACCTGCAAATGAAGCGTTAGCTGAAACGGATTTGATTGTATTTGCCGGAAGTGATTTCCCTTTTGCTGCTTATTTCTTTAACCCTGATGCTAAATTTATTCAAATTGACATTGATTCAACAAAATTTGGACGACGACACAAAACAGATGTTGCGATTTTAGGAGATGCTAGAGAAGCCTTAAAACGAATGGTTGAATTAGGTGAGGCACGCCCAGAAGATCGCTGGCTAAAAGCCAATCAAAAAAACAAAGAAAACTGGGTTGCTTGGTTAAGAAGCTTCGATGATAAGTCAGATAAACCTCTTCGTGTCGAGCCTGTTTTTAAAGAAATCCGCCGAATCGCTGATAAGGAAGCCGTTTTTGTCACAGATGTTGGAAATACGACTATTCATGCCATTCGTCTTTTGGATATGAACGGCAAACAAAAATTCACAACTTCGGGTTGGTTTGCTACCATGGGTAATGGCGTACCTGGTGGCATCGCAGCTCAGCTAAGTTATCCTGATCGACAAGTATTTACCTTGAGTGGCGATGGTGCTTTTGCTATGGTCATGCAAGATATCATTACCCAAGTGAAATACAAATTACCAATCATCAATGTTGTCTTTTCAAACGACTCTTTTGGGTTCATCGAAGCTGAACAAGAAGACAGTGAACAAAAGAAATTCGGTGTCTTTTTAGAAGGAGCTGATTTCGGAAAAGTTGGTGAAGCTCTTGGTGCCAAAGGGTTTACAATTACAGAATATAGTCAGTTAGAACCTGCTTTTGAAGCAGCTAAGCATAGTGAACGTCCTGTAGTGATCGATGTAAAAATTAGAAATACACGGCCGCTGCCTGTTGAGGAATTGGTTTTAGATCCTGAAAAATTTAGTGAAGATGAAATCAATGCCTTTAAAGAAAAATATGAAGTTCATGATATGCCTGTTTTGAAAGAGCTATTGAAACATTAAAAAAACAGCAGCTGCGTTTTTTGCGCAGCTGCTGTTTTCATATTTTATTTATTTATCATCATGTTTATGGAATTTTTCTTTGATATCTTCAAAGCCTTCTTTGATTTTGTCGCCTAATTTTTCAGCGCCTTCTTTGATATCATCACCGGCATCACGAGCTTTATCTTTTACATCGCCAAAAGCTGATTGCGCTTTGCCTTCAAGTTCTTTGCCTTTATCATCTGTTACTTTACCTTGAACTTCTTTAGCTGTTCCTTCAACTTTGTCTTTTGCATCATTTATGCGTCCATTTAAATCTGCCATGTGAAAATCCCTCCTAGTTAATTTATAATACATAACTAGCATAGCACCCTTTTTAACTTGCTACAAACGATTCGCATTGATTTTTATAAGAAGGTTATTCTACATCATTTAACCATTGTTTGGCCTGATTGATTTCATCCATGGTGATTTGATGCCCTGAATAAGTTTTTGCAATTGTAACTGCGGCTTGACGATTTTTTAATTGTTGAACAAGTTGATCAGCTGCTTCTTTAGACACGATGGGATCATTTTCACTCACTGATAGCCAGAGTGCCTTATCAGAAAGTGGGAAATCTTGGGTATCGACACCTAAAGACATTGGGTGCAACAAAATAGCATGCTTGATAACGGTCTTACGTTCCAACAACATGTGCGCCGCAATATTCGCACCATTCGAATACCCAACAACGACCCATTCTTCTAAGGGGATACCTTTTTCTTCACTAACCGATGTGATCGATTGGAGCAGGCGGTCACTTTCTTCTTCTAGACTAACTAGATCAAATTGATTCAACCCATTTCGCTTAAAAAAGCGATTCATACCAGATTCTTGAACTGTTCCCCGAAAAGAAAGTATTGTAGCATCTTCGTCCAAGAACTGAGCAATCTCAAGTAATGAAGTTTCATCCCCACCAGTACCATGCAGTAATAGTAATTTTTTTCCCTGTGGATTCCCTTTTTCAAATATGTAATGCATATTCCAGCACAACCTTTCATTTTTTTTAGGATAATGAACCACCTATCAGAACTTACTTTTAGTAAGTTTTATTCATTCTAACATTTCCCCTTTTATTTGTCACCTTCTCAAGACTTTATAATCGATCCCAATAATCGGCAAGTTTATACACTTTTTTTGTCACATATTCTTTTAGCTGAATCGGTTCTATCTTCAAAATCGATTGCCCGAAACGAAGTAAGTAATTGGCAATAAATTCTTCTTCATTAAAATGATAGCTCCCCGTAATAACATAATCTTTTCCACTTGCTTCAATCTTCATTGATGGATAGTTCTCCTTAAAAAATAGATCTTTGCCTTTTTCAGTCACTTTGATAGAAAATGAAATCAACTCCTCCCTTTGATAAAAGGTTTCTGTTTTTTTCAGTAACAGTTCCAGAGACAGAGATTCTTCATCGTTTTCTTCTTCTAAAGCTTTGATTTTATCACAACGAATCACTCGAATCTTTTTAGTTTCAACGTTCCAAATTCTAGCATACCATTGTCCAAATTTAGACGAAAGTTGCACAAATTGAGCTTTGATTGACACTTGTTCTTGATTTTTTATATAGTCAATAGTAAAGACTTTTTCCAGAAGAATACCTTGAACGATTTCTTTTAAATGCAGACTAACATTGCTATGGTTGACTTCTTCAAGTGTAATGATTTTCCTCATTAATAACAGCTGTTGCCGCAACTTCTCGGGCAATACGTGACTGTATTTTAATTCTAGGGTACTACTTTCCATGTTAAAAGGCGTAGACCGATAGCCTTTAAGTGTTAACAACGCAAAATAAAGAGCATAAATTTCACCTTCAGTAAATAAACCAGGAGCCACTATCCGTGTATCCAATAATTGATATTTTCCATATCTTCCAAGTTCCGAATAAAGCGGTAAACCAATCTCTTCAAGGGACTGTATATCCCGCAACGCTGTGCTTTTTGAAATATTGTATCGTTCCATCAATTCTTTTAAATTAAAGCTACTTTTATCGGCTAAAAAAAGAATCATATCATTAATGCGTTCTGCTTTTTTCATAACCCCTCCTAAAAGTATCATGTTTTGACACCTTTAAGCAGTATACTAAACTTGTTAAAAGAATAAAAGAAATGAGGAATTTATATGACTTTAGAAATCGCCCTATTTTTATCCATGAATGGACAAGCTGGGGAAGCTTTAGCTTTTTATAAGAAACATTTAGCTGCTGAAGAATTACTCGTAGTGACCTACGAAGACATGGCTAAAAGAGATGAACATTTCCAAGTGACAGAAGAAAATAAACAGTTTATTTCCCATTCAGTTTTACAAATTGGTCAAACGAAACTAATGATTGCAGAAGATTCAATGGATCCAACCCAATCATTTAAAGTAGGTAATAACTTTTCTTTGTGTATTCAAAGTGCCGATTTAGTCGAGATTGAAACTTTTTATTCTAATCTAACATCAGATGATCGTGTCAAAATCATTGTACCGTTAAACCAAAATAGTTTCAGTGGTGCTTACGGGATTGTAGAGGATCCTTTTGGGGTGCACATTCAGTTGATGCATGATCCACGTTTAAATTAGTTCATAATAATTCGTATCCGCTAAGCAAAAATAGCTATATGAATTAAATAGAACTTAATTAAAAAGAAGCGATCAGGACTATTTTCATCTCCTAATTGCTTCTTTTTTGGCTAATACTAAACAAGTTTTTTCTTTGAATCGTCAGCTCTTGTTGTTGTCACAATCTATTGTTCCAATGGTGGTATTTTGATATAACCATTGATCAGTTTCTCAAATTCACAATGAGCTCTGTTAGCATATTTTTGTTTCATCGTATCCATTAAACTGCAGAGATAGTTGAATTTTTATGAAAATGGATTCGTCATGCGCTTAAATCCTTCGTCGCCAAAGCCTTCGTTCCCTCTAGTATTGTCCTAGACAGACTGATATGCTCAACGCTTTCAAGTCTCACATTAACAATACCATATACAAGATTTATTTTGCCTGTATCAATACTACCAAAAATATGTTTATAATTTATTTACTTGATTTTAAAAATTGTTCGACTTTGGTATGGCGCATCTGGATATAATTCAATATTGCCAAAACCTTCAAATTCAACCGCTCCAGGACTAACTTGAGTTTCTAACGTAATCCCTCCATGATTGGCTAATTTTTGTCCCCGAACTTCTGGACCTTCGTTGCCAAACTGTGCTGTAAAAATGACAACTGCTGGTCGATCAGTATACATCTCAACTGTAAGATCCTTTTCTGGCGCTGTAATAATTGCTTGAGGAGCTTCAAAACCTGTTTGATTCAGCATAAAGGGATGATCCAATCCATCGACTAAACTATTTTGCTCATAAGTTGTCTGAAACACCTGCTCCACGCTCTTTGTTTTCCTGAAATCGAAAGGTGTCTCCTCAACTGAGCGCAACTCACCTGTAACTGTCGTATCTTCATCAACCACAGCAAATCGGTCAGCATATACAAATAACTCATGCTCCCCAACTGATTGTGTCATATCTCCTGTCAAATTAAAATAAACATGATTTGTTGGATTGTACAACGTTGGTTGATCTGTTTCAGCTTGATAATCAATGATCCATTCGTTTTCATTTGTTAACGAATATCTGACATAAGCTTTTAATTCTCCTGGAAAACCATTTTCGCCATTAGGACTCACATAAGAAAAGGTCACAGAAACTTGGTTGGTTGTTTCTTCTATTTCAGCATCCCAAAGTTTTGTCTCAAAACTTTCCGTTCCCCCATGCAAGGTATGTCCATTTTCAGGATTAACTGGTAATTGATAGCTCTTACCATCTAGTGAAAATGATCCATGTTTAATTCTTCCCGCAACACGTCCAATTGTTGCACCAAAATAGATATCTTTTGTTAGATATTCTTCTGCAGATTCAAATCCTAAAACAATATTTCGCTCTTCTCCATTAACAGGTACGATCAAATCAACGATTCTAGCTCCTAAATTTGTAACATTCATTGTCAAACCATTATCATTTGTAAGCGAATACAAAATAGCTGTTTCTCCAAATTCTTGTTTATTGATTTTCAATACTTCCATCTCTCTTCCATTTGAAATCGATTTTTTCAACTGAGTGAACTAAAACTATTTTATCATCTTTCACAGCATTTTTTTCTTCAAACTTCATTTTAAACTACTTTTGTTTATATTTACAATTTTTTTGTCAGGTTGCACTTCCTAAAAAAGCTATTCTCTATTGGTAATGTAACCGTTTTTTGGTTAAATAAAAAAAGGGTGTTCCGTTTTGACTAAACAGAACACCTCGTTAATTTTTTTTCGATTACTATAATTTTTTCAGTTTTCGTGTGATTAGTTTTTCAATCTCTACAACTACAAAGACAACAATTCCTGAAAGTAACGCCAGTTTTAGATAAGACCAACCGATAACTGCTGTTCCTAAAGCAAGATGCATGATTGGCGTAAAAATCAACAATGCTTGTAAAAGCAATAGAATCAATAAAGACAACCAAAGAACTTTGTTTGCTAGTATGCTTTTATTGATTGAAAACTGATAAATTTCTCGACAATTGATCATATAAAAAACTTGTCCAAACACGATGGTCGTAATCAACGTCGTCTGCATCACAGCTTCGGATGCATTACGATCCGCTAAAAATCCATTAACTAAAAAGCCTAAAGCAGCTAATAAGAGAGAAACATAAACGATCCGGAAAACAGCATATCGATCTAAAATAGTTTCTTTTGGATCTCGAGGAGACTGATCCATTCCGTTTTTCGCTAACGGCTCAAAGCCTAAGGCAAAGGACAACGTAATCGTGGTAACCATATTCAGCCATAAAATTTGAACAGAAGTCAACGGTAATGGTCTGTCCAACAATAAGGAAACTACTACTAATAATCCTTGTGCAAAAGCCGTCGGTAAAGAAAAGTAAATCGTTTTTTTCAAGTTCTCATAAACTCTTCTACCTTCTTTAATTGCAACCGTGATAGTGGCAAAATTATCGTCTGCTAAGACCATATCTGCTGCATCTTTAGTCACTTCAGTCCCTTTTATCCCCATTGCAATTCCAATGTCTGCTTGTTTCAGCGCAGGAGCATCATTGACACCATCACCTGTCATACCAACGATTTGTCCATTCTTTTGAATTGCATTCACTAAACGTAGTTTATGCTCAGGTGTTGTTCTTGCGTATACATCATTCGTTAAGACAACATTCGCCAATTCATCATCGCTAAGTTGTTCAATGTCTTTTCCTACCAAGGCATTTTTATAATTTTCAAGACCAATTTCCTTTGCGATTGCCACCGCAGTATCTTTGTGATCCCCTGTAATCATTTTTACTGAGATACCTGCTTTGCGGCTGATTCGAACTGCTTCTATTGCTTCTTTTTTTGGTGGATCGATAATCCCGAATAAACCAGCGAGGGTCATCTCACTTTCTAGATCTTCATGAGCCAGCGTTGTCTGAGCTTTCGTTACTTCTTTAAAAGCAGCGGCCAAAATCCTTTGTCCTTTAGTAGCTTGTTGGCTGATTTTTTGTTGCCAATAAGCTTCATCAAAGGATTCTGCTTTTTCGTTAGTGAACTGATAGTCAACCATATTTAATAACACATCTGGCGCACCTTTTAAATAAATATAACGCTTATCTCGAATATCAACTAGTGTAGCCATATATTTATACGCTGAATCAAAAGGTATTTTACTAATATCATGTTCTTCTTCCACAAGGACGGTGTGATTGGCCCAATCCAGTAACGCTCCTTCAGTTGGATTCCCAATCACTTCTCTTACACCATTTTTATAAGTAATCTTGGTATCATTACAATAAGAAGCGATTTCTGCCATTTTTCTTAACGTGCCATCTTGTTCAACTTGGCGGATCGTTTCTGATTCTGCTTCTTTTGTTGTCGTGTCGATTGTTTCTTTCGATGTAATGATTGCCACAACTTCCATTTCATTTTTGGTCAGTGTTCCTGTTTTATCAGAACAAATCACCCCCATACTCCCTAACGTTTCAACAGCTGGCATTTTCTTGATGATAGCCTGTTGACGTGCCATTCGTGTGACACCAACAGATAAAATAATAGATAAAACTGCTGGCAATCCTTCCGGCACCGCTGAAACAGCTAACGCAATCATGGAAGAAAGTAATTCACTTGCTGACAATTCTCGGAAAAACACACTAAACAGGACAAGGAAAAGGATCAAACCCATTAAAAACAGAAAAATCTGTTTATTTAATTGTTTCATCTTTTTGATCAATGGTGTTTCATTACTGCCTACGTTTTTCAAGTGTTGATTGATCTTTCCAATTTCTGTTTGATCACCGATTTGAACAACGATTCCTTTTCCAGTCCCACTATTGACCAAGGTGCCAGAATAAGCCATATTTATATGGTCCCCCAGGTCTGCATCCCCTTCAAGTGTATGATTACTTTTCTCAACAGGAGTTGATTCGCCGGTTAAAATAGCCTCATCAATCACTAAATTATATGCTTCAATCACTCGAAGATCCGCTGGAATGATATCACCAGGGCTTAAATAAACGATATCACCTGTAACTAAAGATTCTGCTCCGACGGTTTCTTTTTCACCTTCTACTAAAATTACTGCTTCCGTACTCATCATAGATGCGAGACTTTCCAAAGAGTCTGTTGCTTTTGCTTCTTGCACATAGCCGATAATTGCATTGATAATAACTACCAATAAAATGATCGCCATATCAATAAAATGACCACTGACACCTTTTAATACAGCTGATACAAGCAATACATAAATCAGTAAATCATGAAAATGATGAAAAAACTTTTGCAGCTTACTTGCCTCTTTTTCTTTAGAAAGAACATTACTACCGTCGTCTTGTTTCCGTTTTCTTAGAGTTCTGTCGAGTCCGTTCAGGTCCGATTGTAATGCTGTTAGCACTTGTTCTGTTGTCATCTTGTACCACTTCATAGCGACTCCTCCTCAATAGTTACTTCATAGTTTATTAAAGTGTACAAAACTAGAGGAATAATTCATAACAAAAAGCATGCTAATTAAAAAATTGATTTTTTAAGCGTCAACCCTATTTCATTTTCGACATCTATAAAAAATAAGACCCAACTCATAAATGAGTTGGGTCTTATTGTAACCATTGCTAGTTGAATTAAGCTTCTGGGTTGGCGTTGGCATCTTTGATACCATACTTTTTGTTGAAACGGTCCACACGTCCGTCTGCTTGTGTAAATTTTTGACGTCCAGTATAGAATGGATGAGAGTCAGATGTAACTTCGACACGGATTACTGGATACGTGTTTCCGTCTTCCCACTCAGCTGTTTCCTCAGAGTGCTTAGTAGAACCTGATAAAAACTTAAAGCCTGTAGTTGAGTCCATAAAAATTACTGGGTGATATTCTGGATGGATATCTTGTTTCATAGTCTTTTCGCTCCTTTGCCCTGATCCATTTGCTGTATCAGAGTTTATTTGTCGATATACAACAGTACTATAATAGCATGATTCGTTTATTGTTGCAATTATCTTTTAGTATTTTTTTTCGCTTGTCTGCCAAAGGAAACATCATGGAATTCTTCAAAAAATTTCTCGTTATTTTTCGTTTTACGTAAAAATTTGACAAATTGTTCTGTATATTCTAAAGAATCACCTGACATATGGTTTCGCAGTTTCCATGTTTCTTCTAATTGTTCAGCTGACATTAATAGATCTTCTTTACGTGTTCCAGATTTCTTAATATCAATTGCTGGGAAAATACGGCGATCTGCTAAATCGCGAGATAAATGAAGTTCCATATTCCCTGTTCCTTTGAATTCTTCAAAGATAACATCATCCATTCGACTTCCTGTATCTACCAAAGCAGTAGCAAGAATCGTTAAACTTCCACCTTCTTCGATATTTCTAGCAGCACCAAAGAAACGTTTTGGTTTATAAAAAGCAGCTGGATCGATCCCACCGCTAAGTGTACGTCCACTTGCTGGAATCACTAAATTATACGCACGAGCTAAACGAGTAATGCTGTCCATTAGGATAACCACATCGCGTTTATCTTCAACTAAACGCATAGCACGTTCTAAAACCAATTCGGAAACTCGTGTATGATTTTGTGGTTGCTGATCAAAGGTTGAAGAAACCACATCGCCTTTGACGCTGCGTTCTAAATCTGTCACTTCTTCTGGTCGTTCATCGATCAAAAGAAGAATCAATTCTACATCAGGATAATTTTCTGAAATACCGTTGGCAATTTCTTTTAACACACTTGTCTTACCTGCTTTAGGTGGTGCAACAATTAAACCACGCTGCCCAAAACCAACAGGAGAAAAAATATCGATCATACGTGTAGATAATCTACCAGGAGTTGTTTCTAGTTTGATTTGTTTTTCGGGGTAAAGCGGTGTTAAGGCTGGGAAATGAGGACGTTCTTTTGCCTCTTCTGGATCTTTCCCATTGACACTTTCAACATGCATCAAGCCATAATAACGTTCTGATTCTTTTGGGGGTCTAGCTTTTCCAGCAACTTTGTCGCCATTACGTAAACCAAATCGACGAATTTGAGAAGATGAGATATAGATATCCTCTGCGCTCGGTCCGTAATTGATTGGACGTAAAAAACCATAGCCATCTTGAGAAACAATATCAAGGATTCCCTCCATAAAGAAAAATCCTTGTTTCTCAGCTTGTGCTCGAATAACAGCCAAAGATAATTCTTTTTTATTCATTTGACTATAATAAGGGATCTTGAACTCTTTAGCATAAGAATAAATGTCTTTTAACGTACTGTTTTCAAGTTCTGCCATCGTTAAATAGTCACTCATTTAGCCACCTCGATTTCTTCTTCTGTTTCGATCATTTGGATATCAGCACCTAGTGCAGTTAACTTTTCAATGATATGATCATAGCCACGTAAAATGTATTCGACATTATAAATAGTCGTTGTGCCAGTTGCCATCAATCCAGCTATAACTAAACAAGCACCTGCTCGCAGATCTGAAGCAACAACTTCTGCCCCGTGTAATTGTGTTGGACCATTAATGACGATCATATTGCCTTCTATTGAGGCATCCGCACCCATTCGCACGAGTTCTGGAATATGTTTCGTTCGTTGCGCGTAGATACTGTCAATCACTTCACCTGTTCCTTTAGCTTTTAGCATCAATGGTGTAATTGGTTGCTGTAAATCTGTCGCAAACCCTGGATAAGGATAGGTTTTAATAGTAGTCATTTTCAAATCATGAGACGGGTGAACTTCGATCATATCTTCTTCGATCGTCATTTTAACGCCCATTTCTTGGAGTTTAGCAATGAAACTTTCTAGATGTTCATAAATCACATTGCGAACCTTTACACCTTCACCCATTGCAGCTGCCAATGCTAAATAAGTTCCAGCTTCGATACGGTCAGGAATGATGGAATGGCGGCAGCCATGTAAGCTTTCAACGCCTTCAATACGGATAATATCTGTCCCAGCTCCACGGATGTTTGCACCCATATTATTCAATAAAGTAGCTACGTCAATGATTTCTGGTTCACGGGCAGCATTCTCAATGATTGTTTTACCTTTTGCTTTTACAGCCGCTAACATCACATTGATTGTCGCACCAATAGAAACCATATCCATGAAAATTCTTGTCCCATGCAGACCATCTTCTGTTCTTAAATACATCGCGCCATGTTCGTTGGTTACTTTAGCTCCCAGTGCCTCAAACCCTTTGATGTGAAGATCGATTGGACGAGGTCCTAAATAACAACCACCAGGAAGTCCAACTACACCTTCGCCAAATTTTCCTAATAATGAACCCATGAAGTAATAGGATGCACGCAAACTGTTGATCTTTCCTTTAGGCATCGGAACAGAAACAATTTCTGTTGGATCGATAACTAACGTATTTTCAGTAAAGGTTGTTTTAGCACCCATGATTTCTAAAATTTCTATTAATGAATGAACATCTTGAATATCAGGTACACCATCTAATGTTACTGGTGAATCAGCTAAGATAGCGGCTGGAATCAATGCGACTGCACTATTTTTTGCTCCGCTGATCGATACTTCTCCTGTTAATGGACGATTGCCATTGATTATGATTTTTTTCATTTATTATTCTCACCTATCTATGTAAAACAAATAGTTTTATTTTTTTGTAATATACCCAGACTATTCTAACACATTCAGGAACAATAAAAAAGCCAACAGTCATTCACTTCTAATTGTTTTTCATTCTTTATTTATTTTTTATCCCCTTTTCATATTAAATCGAAAGAAATTCAGTAGATGAATCTTAGAACTGAACATAGATTTTAAATATTAAAGTACGCTATTTTATTAAAAAAAAACCGAAACAACAGCCAATGTGTTGTTTCAGCTTTTTTGATAGTCTAGAAATTAATTATGCTTTATTAGCAGAACCGAACCATTCGATACGTTGTTCTACTAATTCAGTAACAGCTTTTGTTCCTGGTGCTAATAATTTACGAGGGTCAAATCCTTTACCTTCAAGATCTTTGCCTTCTTCGATGTATTTACGAGTTGCTGCTGCAAATACTTCTTGACACTCAGTGTTCACGTTGATTTTAGAAACGCCCATTGAGATTGCTTTTTGAACTTGTTCTAAAGGAATACCTGATCCACCGTGTAATACTAATGGAATGTCACCAACAGCGTCAGCGATTTCTTGTAAATGGTCAAATGCTAAACCAGTCCAGTTATCTGGATATGAACCGTGAATGTTACCAATTCCACATGCTAGGTAATCAATACCTGTAGCAACCATTTGTACACATTCTTGAACGTCAGCTAATTCGCCAGAACCGATGATTCCATCTTCTTCTCCGCCGATTGAACCAACTTCACATTCTACAGAAACGCCTTTAGCGTGAGCTTTTGCAACAACATCTTTTGCTTTTTCGATGTTTTCTTCAAATGGTAAGTGAGATCCGTCAAACATAACTGAAGTGTAGCCGATTTCGATACATTCTAATGCATCTTCGTATTCACCATGATCTAAGTGAAGAGCTACTGGTACAGTGATGCCCATTGAATCGATCAAGTCTTTTACTAAATCGTAACATACTTGGTATCCGCCCATGTATTTAGCCGCACCCATAGAAGTTTGGATCAAAACTGGCGCTTTTTTAGCTTCTGCAGCTTCAAGAATCGCTTTTGTCCATTCTAGGTTGTTTGTGTTGAATCCTCCGACACCGTAGCCGCCTTTACGAGCTGCTTTAAGAAATTCTGTTCCTGATACTAATGGCATAATAAAATTCCTCCTAAGTTTTAAAAAAACTTTATTTGTTAAGGCTATCCTTAACCAACAGTTATATTTTAGCAGACTTTTTAGTACTTTTCTACTAAAATTGACTTTTTCAGAAAACTTTTGTCCAGACTTTCACAAAACTGTAGACACATACTCCTTTTTGTCCAAAAAAGAGTAACACAGCAGCATCACCCTTTGTAACATTATAATGATAAACGGAGCCAAACCGTCAAAATAGTCATCAAACCAACAAATCCCATCAACACATACATCACCAATTGGGCTTGTTTGGTTAAGGCAACCTCTTCTTTCCCATCCAGTAGACTTCGATAGAATAATACACATAGAAAAAATCCTGGAATATTGAAGGTACACAATTGCTGAAACATATTGAATCTTACATATAAACCGAGTAAAGAGTGACGGCAGTCACTAGAATGACCTATCACCGCTAAACCAAAAAGCTGAAAAAATAATAAAAAAACGATAATACTTGCTAGAGTCAAACTAGGAATACGAGTAAAAATAGTAACTGCTGATACATTTCTTACTGCTGCTAAAATGAAAATATACAAACCAAATAATAGCGGAACACCTAACCAATAGCCAAAAAGGACTCGTTTGATTTTCGTGGGATGTAAAAGTACTGCCATCACCTTTCCTCCTCAAATTGTTGATTTAAATATGTCACATATTTTCGGTAAATCAAGTCAACCAATACACTCAGACCAACTAAAGATTGTGCAATATGCTCTTTCCCAGAAACGGTAAACGGAGTGGAATAATAAAAATAAGCATATTGAGCATGCTCTGCAAAAAAATTATGCGAAAAAGCAGTAATCGCTGCAACTGGAATTTTTCGGGCATTTAAAGAAAGAATATTTTCTTTGACATCATCCGTTTCCCCACTTAAAGAGACAAACAAAACAATATCTTCTTTTGTAATCATTGACATGCTAATATCCAGTTCTGTTTTAACAGGAATAATAATAGAACGTTTGTCACATATCATCAGCATCTTGGAGAATTCTTCGATTACTTTCCGTTGGGAATAGCCTGTTGCATAGCAATAAACAGTATTCGCTTTTTGAATTGCTTTACTTAAAGCAGTGAAATCTGTCTGCTGTGCCAATTTAACCGTATTTTCAATATCCTTTGTTTGTAAATCAATTAAATCCATTTCAGTTGTACCAATATTGTTTTGCTTCAGCTGACGCATGAAATACTTAAATTCTGAATAACCAGAAAATCCTAACTTTTTAGTCAAACGTAAAATAGATGATTTTGAGCTATGGACCTTTTCGCCTAATTCAACAATGCTAAGTCTCATAACGTCTTGTTCATTTTCTAAAATATACCCTAAAATGGCCCAATCCATCTCACTTAAATTTCTTTGGTGTTTTTGCATTAGTGTTTCTAAGTTCATATTCGATCCCTCTTTTCCTTTGTTTTCTTCCCTTAGTATAAAGGATGACAAAATAAAACGATACTAAGGGAATCAACTAAGGAATTTAACTGAACTGTCTTATGATAATTTTGGCCAAAACGTTTTATTAGCTTCCACCAAATCATCTAGAATTTCTTGTGCGATCCGAGCATTTGGAACAATTCTTGATAGCATCAACGCTTGCCAGAGTTTTTGATAAGACCCTTCTGTCCATGCCTCAACAACCAATTTTTCAACTGCTACTTGTTGTTCCATCAGTCCTTTTTGGAAACGAGGGATCTTTCCTTGAACGATTGGTTCTGGTCCATTACTTCCCACAATACATGGTACTTCTACCATAGCAGTTTCATCAAAGTTAACAACTGCTCCTTGATTTTCAACGATCAATAACATTCTTTCATGTGTGTTATAGGCAATGGCTCTTGCTAGATCAACGATGTAAGAAGCATGTTCATCTACTTCTAAGGTCATACCTTTGGCTGTGCCAGCCTTTGTAATCCGATTGCATTCTCCAAATACATGTTTTTCGCGTCCAGCCATCACTTCATTGGCTCTTGTATATTCCGGATTCGCATGAGCTACTTCATCTTGAGGATAAAAATAATATTTTAAATACGTATTCGGTAAGGTTTCAGGATCGACTGCGTACACTTCTTTCGCTTTGGCGAATGTGTGCATCCAGCTGGCATCTGTATGTTGAGATTCTTCCATCTCTTCTTTCAGTGAATAGCCGTATCCTTTCACATGCTCTTTGATTTTCGGCATTAAATCATGACCCTCTTTATCCCTGATGTCTGTCCACCAGCCAAAGTGATTCAAGCCGTAATAACGAACAACCATGTCTTTTCTAGAGCTTAACCCAACTGCTTTAGCCATTCGTTCTTCAATACCTACTGGCATATCACAAATATTGATGATTTTACTTTCTGGACGTAACGTTCGAGTTGCTTCAGCGACGATCGCTGCTGGATTAGAATAATTCAACATCCACGCATCTGGTGAATATTTTTCCATGTAATCGATTAATTCTAAAACTCCACCGATTGAACGCATCCCATAAGCAATACCTCCTGGTCCACAAGTTTCTTGTCCGATTACACCATATTTCAACGGAATTTTCTCATCTTTTTCGCGCATTGCATACAATCCAACACGAATATGAGCCATTACAAAATCAACGTCGGTAAAAGCGGTTTGAGGATCGGTCGTGGCTAAAAATTTAATCTCTGGTGCTTGCTCTTTAATAATGATTTCACAGGCATCCGCAATTTGTTTTTGTCTTTCAGGATTATTATCATAAAATTTAATTTGTCTGATTGGTAATTTTTCTAAATTGTCCAATAACATTAAAACGATTCCTGGTGTAAACGTGCTTCCTCCACCTGCAATTACGATTGAAAATTTCTTCATTTCTGATCCAGCTCCTTCATTTTTATTCATTTAATTTATTTTCATTTCCTATTGCTATCAAATTTTCAAATTGTTCTCTTACTTGAGGAACATCTAGACCGACAATTACTTGAAATGCTGTCCCATTTCTAACAACTCCATGTGCCCCTCCGTCTTTAAAAGCCCCATCTGGTAAAACGACACCTTCATCTTTAACCGTGATTCTTAAACGTGTTGCACAATTGGTTACTTTTTCAATATTATCACTGCCACCAAAAGCTTCTAGGTAAACTGCTGCTTGTTCTGTATATTGATTTGCTCCTGCAATCGCAACATCGCCTAATGATCCAGCTTTTTTCGCCTCTTTATATTCTTTTTTACTATACAACTTGACTTCTTGATTCTCTTCTTCTCTTCCAGGCGTAGCAAAGTTAAACTTCAAAATTAACGACCTAAATACGACGAAGTAGATTAATGTAAACGATAAACCAATAATCAACTGAGTGAAAATCATTCCTTTATGATTCGCAAACAATGGAATCCAGTTTTTCGCTAATAAATCAATAAAACCTCCACCCATATCTCCTACAACACCAAAGAAATACATCGTAGCAGCCATTGAAGCAGCCAATACAGCATGTAGAACAAATAATGGCGGTGCTACAAACAAGAACGTAAACTCTAATGGTTCTGTGATACCAGCTAAAACAGCCGTTAATGTAACAGGAATCAAAATGGCCAACACTTTTTTTCGTTTATCAGGTTTCGCTGTAAAATAAAAGGCAGCCGCGATTCCTGGCGATGCAAAGATTTTTGAATTTCCATGCAATGCAAAACCACCTTGCGGAAATAACTGCTTGATTGAAGTTGTTGTTTGTGCATATTCATTTAGATGCGCCATCCAATATTTAGTAATACCATTTTCAACGACTGCTGGCCCAAAGACAAACGGCGTATAAATAAAATGATGTAACCCTGTTGGAATCAAAATTCTCTCTAAAAATGTGTACAACCAAACACCCAACGTTCCAGCACTCGCCAAGAACGTTTGCATTGAGCCAATACCCATTTGAATTTTCGGCCAAATTAGACAAATCAGAAAAGCAATCGGCAACATCGTGAAAAAACCTAAAATTGCAATCAGTGACGATCCTTGGAATATTCCTAAGAAGTCTGGCAACTTCGTATCAAAATAACGATTATGTAGCCAAACCACGATTGCTGAAATAAAAATGGCTCCAATAATACCTGTATCCAAAGTTTTGATCCCTGCAATCAACTTCATTCCGCTATCGCCCCCAACTTCTTGGGTAAAATCAACACCGAAGAATGAACCAAAATACTCCAACATACTGCTAATAAAATAATTGCAGGTTAGATAAATTACAAATGCTTCCATTGCTGCACGAGCATTGGCTTTTTTTGCTAACCCGATTGGTAGTCCAATCACAAATAACAATTCCATTTGATTGAAAACAGTCCAAGCACCACTTTCTAAAACAGACCAAATGCCATACCAAACAGTTCCTTCATTTGCAATACTCCCAACGATCATCGGGTTTTTGAATATAATCGCAAGCGCTACCATAATTCCCGAAAAAGAAAATAATAATACCGGGGTAAACATCGCTCCTCCAAACCGTTGTACTTTCTCCATCACTAGTGAAACACCCTCCTTCTATTTAGTTGTTTTACAATTTAGTTATACCACCCAATGAATGCGCTATCAATCCTTTAGTACGCTTCTGGGAAGTCAGTTTTCAAGCAGAGAAAAAGTGTCAACACTTGGGAAAATTACCAAGAAAGAAAAAAAGTGACAAAGGTATATAACTCCTAGAGTTATATACCTTTGTCACTTGGAATCTAGTGGTACGTTAACAAGTACTGCCACCTATTATGAGGCCATGTATCATCCTTCTTTATGCTTAAGCGTAAATCTCTGTCCTATCCTCACTTTCAGGCATGTTCCTACTTATAACATCTCGTTTAAGTATGAATCATGTAACCATTTTTCGGTTACTCTACCCTCTATCCAAATAATTCCTCTCTCAAAAGTGATTACTTCACCGTCTCCGCCAATAATCAACCATGCGTAGTCATCTGTAATCGGACGATAACATTTGTACTTCATTCCCGAAACCTTCATTTCATAGCCTTCTAATTGAATAGTTTCATCATGTTGATCGATCCATAAATTATTCAACGTTTCAAAATATCCTGGTGCAAACTGATCTAAAAATCGTTTAGCAATTTTTGCAGTTTCTGCTTTGCTTAATAATTGATTTGTTTCACTTAAAACATATTTTTGACTCATATTCGTAAAACCAAGTATTTCTTTTGACTCTTTTTCAATAGTGACTGAAAAATGTTCTCCAAATAATTCATTATTTACACCCTCTGATGCATATCGAACTAAAAGAACATCTTGTTCATTTTGCTTAAGATTTTCTGTCACATCCTTTAACACAAATTCAATAGGGACAGATAATTTTTCTTCTATTACTTTTAGGTAATCCTTGTACTTACTTTTTAATTCTTGCTCAACACTAAGTTCCTTGCCTTTATTTAACATTTCTTTCTCTCCTTCAACGGATTGTTTTGTTTCAATTCTGTCCGACTGTTTTTTTTTACTCTTCGACTGATCGATTCCTTTACTTTGTGTTCCATAAAAAACAGAGATGACAATAACAACTAAAAAAACTATGCTGACAGTCGCTTTCCAATTCTTCAAATAATTTATAAAACCAACCTCCTTTGTAGATAATCTACAATCATTATACAATATCTACACAAGTTGTCAATATGTTCTTTTTATTGTATAATTGATTAAACAATTTACAGGAGGAAATTATGGATATAATTGATATAGATTTACTTAAAAAAATGTCTGTAACGATTGGTGAAGCCTCTAATATCACAGGAATTTCTGTAAGAAAGTTAAGATATTGGGAAAGCAAAAATATTATTCATAGTGTAGATGAAGGACTCAATAAAACTCGTAAATTTGACTACTATGAAATAAAAAAAATTATTTTGATTAAAGAGCTTTTAGATGAAGGATATACTTTGGATAAATCTGCAGAAAAAGTTGAACTTAGGATTCAGAAGTTACAAGAGGCGTTTAAAGAATTAGAACAATCAACCAAAAACAATCATTTAACCTAATTATTTCTCCAAGCATCAAAAAAAAACAAACAACCTATACTTAAAAGGCGTTTGTTTTTTAGATGCTTTTATTTTTTCTTATGCTTTTTCACTTCTGGAAAGCTCCCTGTGCTTTTAAATATCCGCTGTTCATCTTCATTGGCAAATCGCCCTAAAACGGAATGTGTAGGAATGATATTCATAAACGCATTCTCATCGACTTCATAAACAATTTGCTCTAAATCATACAACTCATACCGTGTGATCACCATCATAATCATCCGCCCTTCAACACCAGAATATCCGCCCATTGATGGCAACAATGTCATACCACGAATCATCTGCTTTGAAATGGCTTGTGTTACAACTTCTGGTTGAACTGTTACGATCATTGCTGTAATTTTTTGATGACTTGTATGAATCGTGTCCACAACTTGAGTCATGCAATAAATCGAAATAATCGTATACAATGCACTCTCCCAATCGAACACAAAACCTGCAATTGCTACAATGATTCCATTGAGCATAAACATATAATTGCCAACTGTCTTGCCTGTTGTTTTCGATAGAACCAATGAAATAACATCCATTCCACCAGTAGTGAACCCCATCTTAAGCGACAATCCAGCACCAATTCCAATCAATACACCTCCAGCAATCGCATTCATCAAAGGATTCGTTGTGATCACTTCGACTGGAATCAAAATCGTGGTCAAGGAAATCCATGCCACATTTAAAAAACTATAAATTGTTGATTCTTTTCCTAATTTCATAAAGCCTAAAACAAAAATCGGAAGGTTTAATAATAAAATAAAAAGACCCGTGTCTATCGTAATCCCCAAATGTGTATGCAATAATGTTGCGATAACTTGAGCAACCCCGTTCATCCCTGCCGAAAAGACTTTTGCGGGAATTAAAAAGAAATTCAAACTGATTGCTACTACAATACCTGTAACAAAAATAACAGCAATTTTTTTCAGCGTCTCGCTTCGTTTATATGTGATAACCCAATTACTCATCTAAATTCTCCCCCATTATATAAAAAGCCATTCGCATTTCCCTAAGCTTTATTTTTTTATTTCCTACATAAAATCCCTCGAATTAGAATAACAGGTCGCTCTAAAAAAGAAAAGAAAAAAAGCAGAAAATGAGGATTCTTTTATTCTTATACATTTCTATTTCCATCATTCTTCGTTACTTAGCTATATTTTGTTTAAAAATAGTATTTGTACTTGTTTCTTCCCCATTTAATGGTACTATAAAAGTAAGAAATAATGAGAGGAGCTGGACATATGGCAGCAAAAGAAGCAAGTTTTGATGTAACATCTGAAATGAATATGGAAGAAGTCAAAAATTCGATTCAGATTGCATTGAAAGAAATCAAAAACCGCTTTGACTTTAAAGGATCCATTGCAGATATAAAACTGGAAAATAATAAATTAGTGGTAATTGCCGAAGATGACTATAAGGTTGAACAAGTAAAAGACGTCTTGTTCAGTAAATTAGTCAAACGGGCTGTCCCGATTAAAAACATTCACTTCTCATCAAGTGAAAAAGCACTTGGTGGTTCTGCCCGTCAATACGGAGATTTAATTAGCGGAATCGATAAAGATAATGCAAAAAAAATCAATGTTGCAATCAAAAACTCTGGTCTCAAAGTTAAGTCACAAATTCAAGAAGACCAAATCAGAGTCACTGGAAAAAGCCGAGATGACTTGCAAAAAGTGATTACTTTGCTTAGAAATCTAGATTTACCTGTGGAACTACAGTTCACTAACTTCCGCTAAAAAATAGGTGGTTGGGAGAAAAGCGCTTAGCTCTTAGAACCAAGTGTGGCTAGAATAGAACTTAAAGAGTTCTATCCTAGCCACTATTTTTTATTGATATTTTTCTAAATAATCAGCTACTACTGCTCCCATCGCTTTAGCGGAAATCAACAAAGCATTTTCATCGATTGTAAATTTCCCATTATGATGAGGATAGAACTGACCATCTTTAGGTGCAGCACCGACATGAAAATAACAGCTAGGTTTTACCTCTGCGTAATAGGCAAAATCTTCTGAAGGTCCTTGTGAGCCCGAATCGAGGACTTCCATCACTTCAGGAATAGAACTTTTTTTCAAACTATCTGCAACAAAATTAGTTAATTTTTCATCATTGACTGTTACTGGATAATTATGCCGATAATCTAATTCATACGTCACATTATACATCAATGCGATCCCATCCAAAATACGTTTAAACTCAATTTCGACAAGGCTTTGTACCTCACTAGATAACGTTCGCACATCTCCTTCTAAAACGACCTGACCATTGACTGCATTGGATGCACCTGATGCTTCAAAACGACCAACTGTCAGTGTAGTCATTTCAAATGGATTGACCCGACGACTAACGATTGATTGTAAGCTAACCACCAAATCTGACGCAGCTAAAATAGCATCGTGTGTTTCATGAGGCATTGATCCATGACCAGCACGTCCATGAATCACAACCTTAAAACCTGATTGACCTGTATGGATCGGTCCTGCATGATAGTATACCGTACTGTTTTTCAAACTACTGATGACATGTAAACCTAATACATTATCCACACCATCCAAACAACCATCTGCAATCATTGCTTTAGCACCGCCTGGCGGCAATTCTTCAGCATGCTGATGCAAAATCACAATTTTTCCCTGCCAATATTCCTGTAATTCGCTCAAGGTTTCCGCTAATATCAACATATAAGCAGTGTGTGCGTCATGACCGCAAGCATGCATTACTCCAGGAGTTTTCGATGAAAAAGCTAAGCCAGTCTCTTCTTGGATCGGCAAGGCATCAAAGTCAGCACGCAACGCTAATGTACGACCTGGTTTTCCACTATCGATCGTCACAACAATCCCATTTCCTCCTACTCCTGTTCGAACTGTACAATGTTTACCTTCGTAAAAATCCGCAATATACTTAGCCGTTTTCTCTTCGCAAAAAGATAGCTCGGGATATTGATGCAAGTACCTTCTAATTTCGATCATTCGTTCTTCTTTTTCATTTAGCCTTTGCATTAATTCTTCTTTAAAACTCATACCAACACAACCTTCCTTTTTTTCATTACTTAGGTTAAAACTTTCTCGCTTATTATCTCAAGAAACATTAAATTTCAGAGTGAAAGTCGAACTCTTCTCTAATTATATCAAGTTTATTCTAAACAAAACAGCTGTTTTCAGCAAAAATAGCTCAGTTTCCTCATTGAGAAAAAACTGAACTAACTTACTATACTCTATTCACTCAAAAAATCAGAAAGCTCTTGGGAATTTTTGCCACTATTTAGCCCTACAATCAAACGAATTCGAGCTTTTGGTCCATTCAATCCTCTAGAAAATATAATCCCCATTTTCTTTAAATTAACTCCACCGCCTTCATAGTCATAAATATCTTCAGCGATGCCATTAGAGCAACGTGAAACTAAAACGATCGGGATGTTTCGAGTTAACAACTTTTCTAACGCAGGCAAGGTTTCTGGCGGAAGATTTCCAGCTCCCAACGCTTCAATTACGATACCATCTGTCTGATCATTATCAACTAAATCAAATAGACTACCGTCCATACCAGCGTATGCTTTAATCACATAAACCTCACCTGTTACTTTTTGAATATCGCACACTTCTTGTGGAGCAACTTCACTTGCAAAAAAAGTTCGTTCTTTAGCGATCATACCAATTGGACCAAATGTCGGTGTTCGGAACGTTGCAACGTTTGTCGTATGTGTTTTTGTCACATAACGAGCAGTATGGATCTCATCATTCATCACAACGAGAACCCCTTTGCCGTATGATTCGTCAGAACATGCTGTCCAAACCGCACTGATAAAATTATAAAGCCCATCTGTTCCAATCTCATTACTTGAACGCATTGCTCCAGTCAAAACAACAGGAATCTTATTTTCTAGTGTAATATCTAAAAAGTAGGCAGTTTCTTCCAAGGTGTCTGTGCCATGAGTAATCACTACTCCATCAATATTTTCTGAATACGCTTTTTGGATACGCTGCTTTAATTCTAACATCCGCTCTAATGTCATATGAGGGGAAGGAATGTTGAAAATCGGTTCCACGATTAAATTGACTTTTCCTGCTAATAATTCTTCTTGATCAAGCAATGGGTTCATACTGTTTGTCGTTACATTTCCATCTACTTCTTTTGACATCGAAATGGTACCGCCTGTATGTAATACTAGGATTGTTTTCATTTTTACTCTCCCTATCTTTTTATATTTAGGTAGTTCCGTCACTATTTTCGCTCAAAAAGAGCCGATATCTAAAACTTCGGCTTTTTACAATCTTGTTATTCACTTAAAATTAGATGCAACACTGCTTGTTTTAGTATACCAGTATAGGCCCTTTTTTCCTACTATCATTCTGTTCCATTTCCCTGCCAAAATTGCTGTAATAACTGTTTTGTTCGTTCAGGCGAATACGATGTCTGAATCTGATTCCAGTGAGGCGGAAAAAAGCGTTGTACAGCTCTCGTTGAAAAACGCTGATCCAAAAGTAAAACAATCCCCTTATCAGTCGTATCTCTAATAACTCTACCTGCTGCTTGTAACACTTTATTCATCCCAGGAATTTGGTAAGCAAATTGAAATCCTTGATTTTTTTCCTGGTCATAGTAACCTTTAATCAATTCTTGCTCATGGTTGATTTGCGGTAATCCAACTCCTACAATTGCAGTACCAATCAAGCGACTCCCCTTCAGATCGATTCCTTCAGAAAAAATACCTCCCAAGACACAAAAACCAACAAGTGTCTCTGTAGGATTTAAAACAAAATCAGCTAAAAAAGCCTCTCGCTCTGTTTCATCCATCATACTTGCCTGGAGCTTTGTTTTGACATGAGGATTCTTTTGACGAAACAGGTCATAAATCATATCCATATAAGAATAAGATGGGAAAAACACGAAATAATTCCCCGCTTTTTGCTGAATCATATTGGCCAGACTTTCACTAATCTTTTCATAACTATTTTCACGTTCTTTATACGTTGTCTGAATGTACGTTTCGTTTATTAATAATTGATTTTCTTTAGGAAAGGGACTCGGAATTCGATAGCGTAAACTATCTTCTCCACCACCTAAAATGTCTTGATAATAATCCAGTGGTGTCAAACTTGCTGAAAATAAAATACTCGCCTTTGCTTTATCTAATTTTTGCTGTAAAAGATAGTTTGGATCAATACAAAATTGTTTCACTATAATATCATGATTCTGACAATTCACATACGTACAGTAATGATCATCGTATCCTTCACTGATTTTCGTGTAATTCAGCACATCAAAGTAAACAGCCAAGATTTGATTTATTTCAGTATGATCTTGATTTTCTGGAAGCCACTCTTTGATTTTTTCAACCAACGAATAGGCTACTTTGACCAATGAATCAATTGGTGCTTTTTGATGAATAAACTCTTTGTCTTCCTCATCACAAACTAGTTTGATTTTCTCGAATTCATTTTCAATTTTGTTAAGCGCTCGAATCAGTTTTGTTTGTTTTTTACCAAGCGTTTCTTTTAAAGCAGATACCTTACTTTTGGACAAAACAGCTGAATACATTTCCCGCGAACGATTGACTAAATTATGAACTTCATCAACTAAAAAAATGGTTTCTTTCACTTCTGCCTGTTCTTCAAAAAAACGTCTTAAATAAACAACTGGATCAAACAAATAATTATAGTCACATATCACTAAATCACACCACAAACTCACATCCAATGATAACTCAAAAGGACATAAAGTGTGCTTACGTGCGTAAATTTCGATTACCTCACGAGTAAACTGATTTTCATTATTTAATAAATCCCATAACCCTTCATTTAAACGATCATAATACCCGTTAGCAAATGGACAGGCTTCTGGCGTACAGTTTCTTTCTGCTAAAAAACAGATTTTATCCTTTGCGGTTAAAGTTACACTTTTAAGCTGCATGTCTTTTTGCTTCATCGCTTCAACTGCATCTTCTGCAACTTGCCGTGTAATAGTTTTAGCTGTTAAATAAAACGCTCTTTCCGCTTGTTCTTCTCCAATTGCCTTTAATGATGGAAACAACGTCGAAATCGTTTTTCCTGTTCCTGTCGGTGCCTCAACAAAAAGCTTTTGATCACTTAAAATTGTTTTATAAACTGCCACAGCCAACTCTCTTTGACCAGATCGATAGTCCCCATATGGGAAGGGTAATTGTTTTAATGATTGATTACGAATCTTGCGCCAATTTGCTTTAAAAATCAGCCATTGTTCATATTTTTGCGTTAGACTATCAAAAAATTCTTTTAATTCTGCTTTTGTAAACTCTCTTTCTTGTCGTGTGATGTCTTTTGTCGTTGTTTGATAGTAAGTCAATTGTAAAACGATAGTCTCTATGTCTTCTTGTTGGCAGTAAATGTGTCCATAACACATTACTTGGTACCAATACATGTCAACTTGTTCTTTTCGCAATTCTGAAAAAGCCGGTTCTGAGGTTTTGATTTCATCAATCACAGTCCTGTTTTTAGCATCACTAAAAATACCGTCTGCGCGTCCCTCAATTATGTATGTTTGTTGGTTCATTTCTATGTCGATCGCCAATTTGACTTCTTTTTGATAATCATCACCGGCTTTTTTTTGCAGTTTCCGATGAATCTTAGCTCCTTCTAAAGCGGTATGTTCACTTGTATGCCTTGCATCAATACTGCCCTTACGTAAAATAAACTCCACTAGTCTACGAACTGCAATTCTTTGTATGTTCTGCATGTTTTTCCCACCTGTCGTTCCTCCATTATAGAACATACATTCGCAAATTAAAAGTGGAATGTGTTCCTTTTTTCCCTCATTCCACTTTTACCATCCATAAATACTTATTCCCTTAAATCAACTATTATGTCGAATAATCACTATTTATTTTGACATACTCATAACTTAAATCACAGCCTATCACTTCAAAACTTTCTGATCCTTGATGTAAATCTACTGTTAAATAGATATCTTCGTTTTGTTCAATGTAATCTGCAATTTGCTTAAGGTTTTGTTTTTCTTCATTACTATTTGAAAAAATCGGAAATGTACCATAATAAATTTCTACCTTATTTAAGTCAAAAAGCAGTCCTTCTGTTTTTCCAAGTGCCATCGCAATTCTACCCCAATTTGGATCATTTCCGAATAACGCCGTTTTAACTAATGGTGAATTGATGATTGATTTCCCTGCATTTTTAGCTTGTTCTTGGCTTGCTGCGTTTTTGACGGTTACAAACATTGTTTTTGTCGCACCTTCTGCATCTTTTACCACATCCAGCGCTAATTCTTTACAGATTTGACTCAGACCAACTTGTAATGCTGACGGTTCAACATCATAGTACCCACTAGCTAAAAGTGCTACAGTGTCGCTCGTGCTTGTATCTGTATCGATGCTGATCGTATTAAATGATTGATCAACGGCTGTTTTCAACGCAGAATAAATCTGATCTTTTTCTATTTTTGCATCAGTTAAAATGTAAGCCAACATTGTTGCCATATTCGGCTCAATCATACCAGAACCCTTGACGATACCTAAAATCGTTGCCTCTCCTATCTTTAAACTACGAACTTTGATGCGTTTATCTGTGGTTAAAATGGCATGAGCAAAATCTTGGTAGTCCTCTTTTAGAATAATTGATTCTGTTTCTAAAAAGCCCTTGATACTATCAATTGGTAATTGCGGTCCAATCACTCCTGTAGAAGAAGGTAGAATATTTTCTTCTTCAATTGTCAATTTATTAGACAAACACTCTAAAATTTTATATTCATTTTCCCGGCCTATTTTGCCTGTTGCAACATTGGCGATACCACTTGTTACTACAACAGCTTGCAGTTCTGCATTTTCGACATGTGCTCTCCCAATTGGAATACATTCACCGCAAAATGTATTTTTTGTAAATACAGCAGCAGCATGACAAATATCATCTGCTACAATCAAACCAAAATCTTTTCTTTTTTTCTTGATCCCAACATGAGTTCCGTAAAATTTAAATCCCTTAGGCACCTTTTCATACTTTCTCATCAATAACACCTTCCTGTACATGATCTTTAATTCTTCTATAAAGAGTCGAATTTCTCTAATTTTATAAAAGTATAAAGCAAAGACAGAGGATAGTCAATGGATTTTTTATCAAAAAACACCTTTAAAAAGAATTTTTATACAAACAATAAAGCCGTTTGCGTATATTAATGTAACGAAAAAGATGTTCCCCACAAAAAAAACACCCAGCAAATACTGGATGTTCTACGTTCAATTCGTTCATTAATTATTTTTACCAAAGATGCGTAAAAATGCTAAGAATAAATTGATGAAATCAAGATATAATTGTAAAGCAAAGAAAACTGCAATCCCAGTGCCTGCCTGTCCACCTGTTTCATTATAAACTTGACGGATTTTTTGATTATCATAAGCTGTAATTCCTGCAAAAATCAACACCATCAAGACAGAAATGAAAAATGACACAGCACTACTACGTAAGAAAAAGAAATTGATGACCATCGCAATAATAATCCCGATCAAGGCACTATATGCTGCATGTCCCACTGCAGATAAATCTTTCTTTGTAAACATTCCAACTAATGCCATCGCACCAAATGTCGCTGCAGCACTCACAAAAGCACTTACTACAGTTGCTTGGGCGTATAATAACAATGTTGCCGAGATTGTCACACCATTTAAAATAGAGTAAACTAAAAATCCACTGATTGCTAAAGTCGGATTTTTTTGTGCTCTAACACCTAGGAATATAACTAAGCCAATCTGCAACAACCATAATCCGAAAAATAACACTGTAGAACTTAATAATGTTACTAAAACTATTGGAAAAACATTTAAAATCAGATAAGATACCAATGCACTAACACCGATTCCCATCGCTAAAAATGCATATATTTTTGAATAAAACTTGTTTATCCCAGCATTGACTACTGCTCCATTATTCATCTATATCTCCTTCTTTCTCCTCTAAATCAGCTATTGTTACTTGAGGGGGTTGTACCATTACGACCGCATCAAGTACTCGATCTTCTTCTTCGTTAACAGCTTCAATCGAAATCGTTACAACATCTTTCATCTTATCTACCTTGATTACTTCAAATTGAAACGTCAATGTCTCATAATGAAATACTGGTTCCACAAAGTTCACGGAAAAGTTAACCACATGAGAACCTGGTCCTGGTAAATGTTTTGAAATTGCACTGGTAATGATTCCCATCAACATGATGGATGGAACAATTGGTTTGCCATATTCTGTTTTTTGGGCATAATCATGTTGGATATATAAAGGATTGGCATCGTTGGTTAAGCCCAAATAAAGAAGCAACTCTTTATCTTCGATGGATTCGGTTAAAGACAGCGAATCGCCTTCCTCAATATCTTCGATGGTTTTGCCTAATTTTCTCGGTTTTCCGATATTCAAATTAGTACACCTCCACTAATGATAAGATAATTGTACCAAAATGACGACAAAAGGCAAGTTAAAAAGAAGTGACGACAACAAATCAAAGCAATGAATTGTTGTCGTCACTTTTTTAAAGTGTAAGTGTTAAAGTTTTTATAAAACATTCCTTGTTGTGTTACTTAATAGGGTTTCATATGCCTGTTCGAATTTTTGAACATCGCCTGCCCCCATAAAGACCATCACAGCATTCTCATGATCTAATAAAGGCGATACATTGTCTTCTTTTATCACTTGTCCGCCTTTTTTGATTTTATTGCCTAAATCCTCAATTTTGACATCGCCTTGTTGTTCTCTTGCTGAACCGAAAATATCACAAAGATAAACAGCGTCAGCAAGATCCAATGCTTCCGCAAACTCATCCATCAATGCAATCGTCCGTGTAAATGTGTGCGGTTGGAAAACAGCAATAATTTCTTTATCTGGGTATTTTTGGCGAGCACCATCAATCGTTGCAATGATTTCAGTTGGATGATGTGCATAATCATCTACGATGATCATGTCAGAAACTTTCTTTTCGGTAAAGCGACGTTTTACCCCTTCAAAAGTCAACATTTCATCTGCAACTTTTTTCATATCTAATTTTTCAAAGTAAGCTACCGCAATCACACCTAAGGCATTCATAATATTATGTTGCCCAAAAGCAGGTAAAACAAAGTGCCCCACCAAGTTCTCATCATGATAAACATCAAATGACGAGCCTTGTGTTGTTCGTTGGATATTTTTAGCCTGGATATCATCGTCATCTGCTAATCCGTAGTAATAAACAGGTACCTCTGTTTTCAATTGGCGTAAGTATTTATCATCTCCATAAGCAAAGATAGCTTTTTTCACTTGTTCAGCCATTGTTTGAAAAGCAGAAAAAACATCTTCAATGCTCTTAAAATAATCTGGATGATCAAAATCAATATTCGTCATAATCGCATAATCAGGAGAATAAGCGAGAAAATGACGGCGATATTCACACGCCTCAAAAGCAAAAAATTCAGCATTGGGATCCCCGTGCCCGGTACCATCACCTATCAAATAACTAGTTGGTGCAATCCCTGTTAAAATATGAGAAAGTAAACCTGTTGTACTTGTTTTCCCATGAGAACCAGTTACTGCAATGCTTGTATACGGTTGAATAAAACGGCTAATAAAATCATGATAACGAATAATTTCAGCACCTAATTCTTTGGCACGAACTAATTCTTCATGCGTGTCTGGGAATGCATTGCCTGCAATAATAATCATATCTTTCGTAACGTTATCAGCATTGAAAGGTAAAATCGTAATACCAGATTTTTCCAAATCACGTTGTGTAAAAAAGTATTCTTTCACATCTGAGCCCTGTACCTTATAGCCTTTTTCAAATAATACCAAAGCTAATGAACTCATTCCTGAACCTTTTATCCCAACAAAATGATGTAACTTATTCTCTAAATTGCTCATTCTAATCCTCTTTTCTTATTCCCTATATAAAACAATTAATTCGCTATTTTATTAAAATCATACTTTTCCAATTATCGTATAAAATCTAAAAATAATCAACCCAAAATGATCGAACATTAAAGGATATAAAAAATGATCCTTAAAAAAAAAGAAAATCAAAAATTCAGAAAATTATCCGCAGTATTTTTCTTATCTCACCTACTTTTTAACTATTTAATTCACAGAAAAAAAGATAAGAGCCAAAAGTAAACATTACTTTTATCTCTTATCTTAAATAAATGGTAGAAGCAAAACGAATTCCTTCTTACTCTCTGGAAATCAAGCTTGTTTCACCCATTCTCTTTTCATTATTTCCTATGATTCGATCCAATGTTTGACTGTATGGTATTTGATCGAACCATCCAAAAATGTTATGGCGCATCCTCAATAATCCACATAATTTCGCTGTTGTAATCTGTATCTGCTCGTACACTTCCTGGTAAAACTTTCAATAGAATTTGTGGTCCCTCCTGTTGATTCAACGTCACTTTGACGTCTCTATTTGAGTCTATTTTTTTTTCTTCATAAAGTACTACAGTATCTTTCGTCGTAATCGGTAGCAGTTGATCTTCATCTTTATAAACCAACCCTGTAGTAGTTGATTCATCCTTGTTATTCTGAAATGGACGTTTCAGTTTCGTTACTAAACGCCAAGAACTTCTTTGAAATCGACTATCCTTCATCGTTAAATCAATTCCTAATTTGCTTGTTACATATTGAGTATTTGATTTAATGATTGGTTCTCCAAAAGAAACTTGTGTAGGAATTTTTTCAAGAGTTAATTCTCCTTTTAATAACTCAACATGGATCGTTTTCTTCAACTGGTTTCCGCTAATTGTAACAGAGTAAACCCCCGGTTCACTTTTTAATGATCCAACTTCAATTTGAAATGTCGTTTCTTTTACTGACCAATCCTCTTTATCCCATACGGTAGCCTTACTTTTATCTAAAATGTATTTTTTTTGATCCTCTAAATCTTTTGGAAAATCAATCGCCAAAACAGAAAAGTCCTCTGCAAAGAAAATATCTTGATCATTTTCGATTATTCCCTCTGTATAAACAAAGATCGGTACAGTGACAACTAATTTATTTTTGGCTTTATCTGTCAGAGTGATTTCGACTTGTGTTGCCCCTACCTTTGATAGATCCGCTTCTTTGGTAATTGTCATTGTCAATTGATCGACTCCAGCATTATCATCAATGTCTGTCAATAATTCAGTAATCTCCGGCAACGGATCGCCTAGTTTAATTCGTTGCTTTACTGGTGTTGCTTTAGGTGGAAGTGTATCTTTTACTTCTTGTATATCTGATTTTTCGCTCACATTTTTTCCTGCATCGGTTGCAGTAACATAATACCGCTTGTAAGGTTTATATCCGTCTGGTACGGTTAGTGTGAATTGATCGCCCGTTTTTCCTTTCACGGAAGTGATTTCTTTATCATCAGAGGCATCATAGAGTTTAACGGTAGCATCGGTTTCAGCACTTCCTGAAATTTCCGTATCGGTATCTTTCAACGGATTCAACGTAGGTTTAAATGGAGCAACCTTGTCAGTTACTGTCTTTGAGACAGTCTCTTCCTTTCCATTCAAAGCACTTATAATCGTAATTACTTGTCCTCCTCTAAAGTAGTTTCCTTTAGTAAGCTTAAACTCAAAAGAGCCTTTGCTATCAGCTCGAATTAAATATTTTCTTTTATCATCAACCACCCCAGATGAAAGCGTTCCTTCTGTAATTCCCTCATGCCCTGAAAAATACAGAAAAGCTTCTGGGTAAGTTGTCCCCTTAATAGTTTGACTGGATAAGGTTGTTCGATCATCTGTTAATTCTTCTACAGTTAATTTTAATTGTATTTTATCCATCAAATTTTGGGCCTTGGTGATTTCTGCTAATAATGCCGTTTTCGTTTTTTCGTCAAATAATTCTTCTACTCTTGCTTTTGCCTTATCAATTATTGCTTGTGTAGTACTTAACTTGATTGAATTATGAGTTGTATCCGTAAATAAATCTTCTACTAATTTTTTAGATTCAACGATACCATTTTCAAAATCAATAAATGATATATCAGACCAATAAGCCCCATTCGCATTTATCTGATCGTTACTTAGAGCAGAGAGTTCAATTGTCGTTTTATCCGATTTCGCTTTAAATGTTACTCGATCGGTTCTATCCTTCCCCTTGGCCGCATCGCTCTCCGTAAAAGAATTGTTTACCCGAGTATATTCCACAGGAATAAGTGAAGTTTGATCTCCCTCAGATATTCCACCATCTAAAATATCAAATCCATCGACAGCTTTGTAAGTTTTGCCAGTTGTTTTGATGACTGCAGATTTTGTTTTAACTGAAAATTGATAAGAACGTCCTTTAACAGTTGCTATCTGTTGTCTTACTCCCATGTTCACTCTCGCGTCTATTGATTGTTCAATCGCGACCGTATTCTTTTCACGATCATATAGAAATTTTGCAGAATTTTTCTCTCCATCCCCTTTATACATTACTTGTGGTTCCGTTAAAACAGGAATTGTGGAGATTTTTTTTCTAGCAGACATGGGACTCCATTGATCCCCTTTTAAAAGTGAGTATTTCATCAATGTTTCATCATCTTTTACAATAGTATAATTCTCAGTTTGATTTGTTTCATTTGCTAAACTAGTATTTATATCTTTCAAAAAAACGATACTAACTATCCCAAAAATGAAAAAAGACCAAAAAATTTTTTTCCTCAAATTCCTCATATCCTCTTATAGTTATTTTTTAAAATACGCTTAACTATAGTATACTCAAAGAACGTTTTCAGAAAAAATCAATCTGTGGTCATATTATTAACCAGCTTAGGATAATGAAAGAAATAATTAACTATACATTTTATTGATCAAGTCCTCTTCACTATAATGATGATATGCAATATCAGGCTTTTATATACATGAATTATTGATATAAAAACAAGGGACTGATCCATAACTCTAAGAGTTATGGCTCAGTCCCTTAAATTCCAAATAAACGTTAGTAAAAAAGTAGTGTCTTTGGAAATAAGATTATTCTACTATCCAAATCAGAATCTAGATTTAATAGCAATTATTTTCAAACCTAACTATTTCTAACCTAATTTTAGTGTAACATTATACAAAATACTTACTATTTTTCAATTCATCACTAGAATCTTCAATAATGCCACTTAATGATTTATCTAAAATTCCACGTTTTTTCTCTTGCTCCGCTTCAGCTACTTTTTGTCCATAGGCTGTTTGACTTTTTGCGTTTTCTTTTGCCGTCTTCAACTCTTTTCTAGAGCGAGGCAAAGTGTGACTAATATCCTCTTCTTTACCAAATCGCTCCATCTCAGGTTTGATTTGTTGGTACTGTCGTCTAGTTACCGGGATTTCAGGTGACTCTTTAGGAATATTAAATTTTTGAACCGTTGGATCTTCATTCCCCTTTGCTTGAAATGCAGCTGGTTCATCGTCAAAGAGTAAATAGGAACTTTTTTCTTTTTTCATAGCTGCAGCTAGTTCTTGCTCTGTCAAAACCGGAGCAGTTGTTTCGGGAATAACGGATGCTGGAATATACTTGGGTACGAAATATGATCGCGTATCATACGTAAAATTTTTTGAGAACGCTGCTTTATTTTTATTAGGAGCAGGTTGTGAACCAAAACCATATGAGCTTCTTTTAGGCATATTACCAAATAAATTATTTTTTTGCTTTGGTGATGCCGTTTTATTATGGGTCATCATATAATTTGGCAGATTAGATTTGTGGCGCGCTAATTCTGCTACTTGTTCTTGACTATGAGATACATGCTTATTATTCGTTTGTGTTGGCTGTTTCTGAAGTACTGGCTGAACACTTATTGGATCTATAACTGGTGCACTAGCTTGTGGTTGCATTGTTGTTTTAGCCAGCATCGGCTCTTCTTGAAATAATGTACGTTTATTTTCAGAAACTAATTTCACGCCTAATTCATCGTCATAGGCTGGAAAACGAAAATGTTTTCTTTTAACTTGTGTTGGGTTTTCCATTCGAGTCATTCCTTTATTCTACTTTCTGTCAATTTTACCATAAAAAAATGGAATTCTAAACAATTTGCCTTACTTTTTCCTTTTTTCTTATAGCTATTTTGTTAAGTTACGCATTTTTCATAAAAAATAGTCGTTGAAACAAAGCAGAAAGCTTCTTCCAACGACTACTGAATAACTATTTTTATGGATAGATACGGTTTAATAAGCGTGGGAATGGACTTGCTTCACGAACATGTTCGATACCAGCCAACCAAGTAACAGTCCGCTCCAATCCTAAACCAAATCCAGAATGTGGCACAGATCCATAACGTCGTAAATCTAAATACCAAGAATATTCTTTTTCATCTAGATTATGGTTACGAATTTGTTCTAATAAATAATCATGGTCGATCGCTCTTTCAGATCCACCGATGATTTCTCCGTAGCCTTCTGGTGCGATCATATCTGCACAAATCACAACATCGTCACGAGTAGGATGTGGTTTCATGTAGAACGCTTTGATTGCCTTTGGATAGTTTAAAATGAAAACTGGACGATCAAATGAATTGGCAATAAATGTTTCATGTGGTGAACCGAAATCATCGCCCCATTCAATATCATCAAAGCCATTTTTCTTCAATAACTCAACTGCTTCATCGTATGAAATACGTGGGAATGGTAATTGTGTATATTTTTTCAAGACCTCTCTATCACGCTCTAACACGTCTAATGCATGATCGCAATTGTCTAATACACTTTGAACTAAGAAAGCAACGTATTGTTCTTGCACTTCTAAACTTTCTTCTTGATGCATAAACGCCATTTCTGGTTCGATCATCCAGAACTCGATTAAGTGACGACGTGTTTTTGATTTTTCTGCTCTAAACGTTGGTCCAAATGAGAACACTTTCCCAAAAGCTAATGCTGCTGCTTCCATGTACAGTTGTCCACTTTGAGATAAATACGCTTTTTGATCAAAATAATTCGTTTCAAATAAATCAGTCGTACCTTCGGCTGTACTTGCAGTTAGAATCGGTGGATCAATTTTAACAAAATTATTGTTGTTAAAAAATTCATAGGTTGCACGAATAATTTCGTTACGAATTTGCATAATTGCGTGTTGTCGTGAAGAACGTAACCATAAATGACGGTGATCCATTAAAAAATCAGTTCCGTGTTCTTTAGGTGTGATTGGATATTCATGGCTTTCACCGATCACTTCGATGCCTGTAACACCGATCTCATAACCGAATTTTGAACGACTATCCTCTCTAATCTCACCAATGATCCAAACAGATGTTTCTTGTGTTAGACTTTTCGCTAGCTGAAAGACCTCTTCTGGAACCTCACTTTTTACAACAATTCCTTGAAAGTAAGCTGTTCCATCACGTAATTGTAGAAATGCAATTTTTCCACTTGAACGTTTATTGGCGATCCAAGCCCCTATTTTCACTGTTTCTCCCACATGATTTTTTGAATCGATAATTTGAATTTGTTCCACGATCGTCTCTCCATTCATTTTAGTCTTTTACCTATCCCGAATTAAGTGTTTTTATTTGGTTGATTTTGTTTCAATAAATGTTCTAATCCGTTTAACCGCTTCTTTTAATGTGTCAATATCCGTTGCATAACTAATTCGAACATTTTCAGGTGCGCCAAATCCGGCTCCCGTTACAAGTGCAACTTGCGCTTCTGCTAACAAGTCGTCTACCCATTTTGTGACATCAGTATACCCGCACATCGCTAACGTTTCTTTAATATTCGGAAACAGATAAAATGCCCCATGAGGCTTTTCTAATTTAAAACCTGGCAATGCTGCAAATAAAGGATAAATCTCATTTAAACGAGCTTCAAATGCTTGCCTCATGATTTTCACTGTATCTTGTTCACCAGTCAAAGCTTCCAGCGCCGCATATTGACTAACTGCAGTAGGATTACTAGTTGATTGCGACGCAATGTCGTTCATAGCGGAGATAATTGTTTCATCCCCAACTGCGTATCCAATGCGCCACCCAGTCATCGCATAACTTTTGGATACACCATTGATGATAATCGTCTGTTTTTGGATTTCTCGTGACAATGTTGCAATGGGCGTAAAGTTGGCCCCATTGTACACTAGTCTGCCGTAGATGTCATCCGATACAATCAAGATGTCATTTGCCACGGCCCACTCACCGATTTTACGTAATTCAGCTTCAGAATAAATCATTCCAGTCGGATTAGAAGGTGAATTTAAAATCAACAACTTCGTTTTATCCGTTTTAGCCTCTTCTAACTGCTCCACCGTCACTTTAAATTCTTTCTCCTGTGCACAAGAAATAAAAACTGGGACGCCTTCTGCTAATTTAACTTGCTCTCCATAACTCACCCAATAAGGAACAGGGATGATCACTTCGTCGTATGGATTCAATACTGCTTGAAAAAGAAGGTATAACGCAAATTTTGCGCCATCTGTTATGATCACGTTGTTTGCTTGATAATCTAACTGATAGTACGTTTTAATATAGTCTGCAACCGCTTCTCTCAGTTCTTTGATTCCTGCTGAAGGTGTATAATAACTAGCTTTTCCACTTTCAATAGATCGGATTGCTGCTTGTTGTATATTTTTAGGTGTGGTGAAATCAGGTTCTCCAACCGTTAAACTTAAAACATCTTTTCCAGCAGCCTTTAGCGCATTGGCTTTAGCGGAAGCAGCTAGCGTAACAGAAGGCTCTAATTTTTGTGCGCGTTTTGATATCTCCATACTTTCACTCCATTCATTTTTTATCCTTGTTTTATCAAGTAAATAAAATCATTATTATAGCTACTTTAAAATCAACTAATTCTCTTAAACCTATCTCGTCAGACATTTTTAATGATCATGATTTCTTCAGCATTTGCAAAGGATAGTAAATAATAGCTTAGTAAACCATCATCACTTTTTGTAACGACTTCCCAAGTAGGTTTATCGTTATACAATCCCAAGCTAATTTTTTGGATATTTTTTTCTTTGTAATCTGTTTCAATGATTTGGCGAATATGACCTTCTTCCACGCCATCTTTTTGATTTAAAACAGTCACTTTGTCTCCCGATTTCGGGATAATTACAGCCAATTCTTCCCCTTTATTATCTTTACCTGTTACACTAAAATAAGTATCTTTTCTAGTAAACCAATAAAAGTGATCAACTGTTTCCAAATGTGCATATTTTTTTGCAATTTCCGTCGCTTCTTTTTTTGCTTGTGTTCTTGGATGCGTTGAGCGAATATAAAAAATAGCAATCATCACAATAATCGCTAATAAAATTGCGATTATGCTTAAAAGGATCTTGGTTTTTCTTGTCTCATCTCGTTCTTCTTGTTCCTGCAACCGCCTCGCCCTTTCCAAACTTACTGGCTATCATTATAGCAGAAAATCGGTTTGATTTAATAGATAGTAGATAAATTTATTTATTTAAAAATTCTTTTAGTTCGGATACTATTTGCGCTAATGGTTCTTCTTTCACTGATAAATCTTTCGGTAATGCTTTTAACATACGCTTGCCATACTTAGCCGTCACTAAACGTCGGTCCAAAACAACTAAAGCTCCTTTGTCACTATCAGAACGAATCAGGCGACCTAAAGCTTGTCGTAAGCGTAAAGCTGATTTTGGCAAAGCATCATGTGTAAAGGGGTTGATTCCTTTTTCTTCAAGGTAGTCATAGCGTGCTTTGACAAAAGGTCGTTTGGGATTTTCAAATGGTAAACGTGTCACAATCAGCAGAGATAATGCTTCCCCTGGTAAATCAACACCTTCCCAAAAACTATCAGCACCTAATAAGACACTATTTTTTGAATGAGCAAAACGTTTTAGAATTTTTTCCCGACTGCCGCTAATTCCCTGAGCTAAAAGCTCTCTTCCCCCATTCAATAATTGAGGATGCAACCGATAATAAACATTGGATAAAATGTCATGCGACGTGAATAAGATCAACATAGAACCATCTTGTTCCTCTGTCAATTCTTGGATCACAGAGGCGATATACGTTGAAAATTCTGTAGCATTTGCTTGGCTGATTGCAATAGCTTCTGTTGGAATATATAAGCGAGCATTTTTCTCATAATCATAAGGATCAGGTAACGTTTTAAACAAAACGTCTGTCAACCCTAATTTATTGGGCAAATACTTCTTATCGTTACCAAATTTCAACGTTCCACCTGTGTATAAAATATGCTCATAACGGTCATACCAAGTCGTCTCCGGCAAAATACTCGCTTCTAAATCATTTATTGCAAGTAGACCATATCCTTGAGGTGAGATGCTATATTCTTTGATCCAGCGTGGATGCCAATTATTGACATAAATATCAAAACATTCATATAGAAATTCGATCCGTTCAAAAAATTGTAACAAGCTTACAAATATAATTCGTTCTGACACTGCATACTTTTCCAATTCCTCAACAATCGACTGCTGCAATCTATTTTGAATTTCCTGCATTTCAGTTAAAAGAATCTCAATCTTTTGAATCGATGTTTCTCCATTCAATGATAAGTGATCGAATAGTGGCTTAGTCAACAACATTGCCTCCAAATTCGGTTGCTTGTCATTTTTAAACAGTTGGTTTATTTCGTAAAATAAATCACTGAACTCTTCCACTAAATCACTCAACGCTTTAGAATAAATACGTAACAATCGCTGTTCTTGGGTTTCTGATTTAAAGATTTGATTGACTTGATCAAACAGCTGTTCTTCTTCTAGGTAAAGATTTGCCTGCTTTTTAAAAGAAACATAATTAAATTGACGATTCGCAATCTTTCCAGCAATATCAGGTAGATGATGCGCCTCATCAACAATCAGGTACGAACTTTTAGGTAGAAGAGGGACTTCTCTAAGCGTCTCCTGTGCCAAAAATGCATGATTGACGATCAATACATTGCTTTGTCTGACTTTTTTATAAAGAAAACGAACAAAATCTTCTTGGTACAACGAATCTTGATCAGATAAAAAATCAATCCCACGATGGGCAACATCGCGCCAAAAAATATGGTTAAAGTTTGTTAATTGCAATTCATCAAGATCACCTGTCTCTGTTTCCACTAGCCAAACTAAAACCCCCATTTGATATAACGCATATTGTTTTTGTTGTATCGGATGTTTAAGTGTCGCTTTAAACCGTTGTAAATCAATATAATGACGATGACTCTTAATAATCACAGCTTGAATTGGTTTTGGACAAATCTGGTTTGCTAACGGAATATCTTTTTCAGTTAATTGATTTTGCAAAACAATCGAGACAGTACTGATAATGACCGGGTTATCTGGTGTCGCTAAGTAGCTTAGTGGGAATAGATATCCGAGTGTTTTTCCTGTTCCTGTAGCTGCCTCAATAAATAAATTTTTATTTTCGTCCTTCGTAAAATGGTCATAAACTAAATTCATCATCCGACTTTGCTCTGAACGATAACCGATTCTGTCTGCAAAAGCTTTTTCTTTCGCTTTTTTCTTATGTGGGAAAATCGCTTCTCCGTATAACTTTTCTTCATACAGTGTCACTTCTTTTTTTCTCAAAGCAATTCCAGACACAACATGCTGTTCTTTTGCTAATGGTTGAATGTTCTGCTTCATTTCTTCATATATGTGATGGATATAACTGCTCGTATCCATTCCTGTTTGCTGACTCAAACGATCGATTGCTTCCATTGTAATCAATGGTAAACGGCGCATTTTCGCTTCGATCAATAACAAAAGTTCAGCAGTTACTTGCGCATCACTGTCTGCTTGGTGAGGATTATCATGAATCAGTCCTAAACTTTCAGACAAGTCACCTAAACGAAAACTTTTTTCTGTCGGTAAAAATATCTGCGCTAACTCAACAGTATCAATTCCAGGAATCTTTAATTTAGGCGTACCGCAACGAAGTAATTCCTGCGTTAAAAAAGAATAATCAAAATAGATATTATGCGCAACAAATACGGTATCTGCTAGTAGATTGTAAATCGTCAACGCCACATCTTCAAAATAAGGAGCCTTTTGAACACGGGTATTACTAATTCCTGTCAACTGTTGAATCTGCTTAGAGATGGCCTGATTGGGATTGATGTCAGTAGCAAAACGGGAAATGATTTTTCCATCTTGGATCAATACACAGCCAAACTGGATGATACGGTCAACCTTTGGATCGGTTCCCGTCGTTTCTAGATCAACTACTGCATAGGTCTGTTTCTTTTTCATTGCCTTCCCCGCCTTTCCTCTATCCTTGAAAATTATACTACAAAACTGAAGTTTTTTTTAGTGTTAGTTTGAAAGGGTGTAAAGGCAGGGCGTTTTAGCTGATTTTTAACTTGTTCTCATAGCATTTACGCTTTAATTTTTTTGTAAAAAAAGTAATCCTCCTCTAGCAGCTAGTAGAATGATTACTTAACTTTTAAAATCGTTTTTTTATAGAAATCTGTCATACTGTTATTGTTTGTAATAATAGGTATCGGAAGGATAATTTCCACCTTGCTGAGAAATTGTTAACCGAGGTTTTGTACTATCCAAACTATCACCTGATCCAGTCTTATGCTCTATTTTGATTTTTTACCAGAACGTTGGACAGCTTTAAACAACGTCTGAAATTGACCTTTAAAGGTCATCGTTTGCTCAAAAATATCTTCTCCATCATTCAGCATTTTTACAGTAACCCAGCCCAGTGTTTCTGTAATTGTACTTGCAACAGTCGCATTGATTGCAGCTCCTGTAACGGTACCTACAGCTGGAATTAATTTTATAATATTTCCGACAGCACTTTTCCCCAGTCCAACCACAACAATTTCTTTGCCTAAACTTTTCCCCATACTTTCGGACCATGATTGCCCAAATAATTTATGTAAACGAGCCATCATAGTTAATTGAACAGGTACAAGTAAAATCGCATCCGAAAAAGGAATTGGAGAACATCCTATAATAGCAGCAGTTAAGGACGCAGCGTGAACTATTTTGTGACATTTTTTCCGTGTTTTTGCATCCACACCTTGTAAAAATTCATCAAAAATACCATCAAATTGTGTTTTACTTTTAGCCAGAACTTTTTCAGCACGCTCTTTTGATTTTCCGTAACTATTTAATATAATGGAAGACGTTTTTTCAGGAAAACTTTTAATTACTTCAGCAAAAAAAGAGTCAAATTCTTTTTCTTCGTTGTCGTTTATTCTTAACGTTTGCTTTTCTTTTTGTTTAGGGCTCTGTCCTGCTCTTTTAAAAAATGATTTTTTTGTTTCTGTAGGTTCCTTTTTAAAAAATTTCTTCATAGTAGTTCCCTCCATAATTCATCACTATAAAAACAAATAAACTAGGCATGTAATGATTAATTCTCTATAAGCTAATCATACAGTAGAACGCTTATTTAACCAATAATGATCACTTCAAAGTTAGCACTAATCCATTTTAATCTAATAGTACTGTTCCAAATCAATATAAAAGAAAACACAAACAAGGCTGAGACATAACTCTTTGAGTTATGTCTCAGCCTCTTAAAATCCGAATAAATGGTGGTAAACAAACAGCTCCATTTGCTGTAAATCGCAACAAGGTACGACTTGATATTGTAAAGTAGTGACTTAGTTCTCAGAGCTAAATGCTTTTATCCTAACCTCGTTAACTTTTTTCACTTCTCTTTATGTTTTAAACTATTTCTCAACTGGCATCAAACTTAGATTTTGCATATACTGATCCATTAAAATATAGCCTTCCAAGCGACGTAATAAGTCGACTGAACAGCGAACTTTTTTGCCGAATAACGAACGGCTATAAGCTATTCCACGCATTTCTTGTAAAAAGCCATCTAGAGAAGAGACTAAGCCACCGCAACTTAAACGACCACAAATCAGAACATCTTCTTTGCGTTGTCTCAGCACTTGTCCCCATGAATAATTTAAATATTCTGCTTGACTAATTTGAGCAAGCAAATCAGAACGTAAGACACTTTTCTTTTGTGCTGCATTTTTCTTTGTTCCTAAACGCATGCGCTTGTTCATGAAACACAAGTAGATTTCATCTTCTAGATTTTCCATTTCACTCTTGGAGAAATTAGGAATCTTTGCTGGTGCTTCAAACGTTTTGCTGGCTTTCAACTGTTTAGAAAAACGTGGCCAGTTACTTGGCGTAGCTTTCTTTGTTCTTCTTTTTTTAAATACTAAAAGTGCAAGATCTAATGGTTCAACTTTTACCGCTTCCTGATTTCTTTCTTCTGTTCCATCAGGTTCAACAACTGATTTTACCGCTTCCTCAGCCATTTGTTTACGTTTCAATTTGATTGATGTGCGTTCTTTTTTTGGCCGTTCTTTATTTTCTGATTCTTTGGTTTGAGAAGTTATACGCTCTTCTTCTACTTGGAAATCTTCTTGAATTGGTTTTTCCGCCAATTCTTTCTCCGACTTTTTTTCTGCTACTTCTCCTACAGCTTCCTGTTGGTCTACTTGCTCTGTTGCAATTGTTTCGTCCTGCTCAACAGAATCAACTAGTTCAGCTTCAAGGTCTACTGATTCCTCTACATCAGACACTTTTCCTGTCAGATTCTCGGCTTGATTTTCTTCGATCACTAATGGTTGTGCTCTTTTTAGATGAATCGTTTGGATACTTCTAGAGATGATTGGATCTTTTTTAGCTGTATACATATCGATTTTCGCATGATTGATCGTCTCTGTTAAATCGGTGATCATCTTACGTAAGCGGAAAATCTCATTGGATGTTTCAAGCATTTGCTTCATCATCCCTTGGATTTCTCCAGCATTTAGCCCAGAATCACCTTTGTAAGCAAGAGAACGTTCTTGTTTTTCCAATGTAATTTCTTCAAACCATTTTTTTAGATTCATGCGGAGCACTCTTCTAGTTGGTTCAAAACTTCCCATCATCAACGTATAGTACATGATTTCCGTTTCAACATACATGTAAATCTTTTTAACTACTAATTCTTCAAATTCTTCCGTTGCATCCCAACTATCGCAGATTGCATCAAAAAAAGCTTCACCTTCCGCTAAATTTTGATAATCTTTGGCTAAACTTAACTTCCGAACTAAATAAAATGAATAAGGCGTATCTACATTATCGGCATAAATTTCACGGCCAAGATAATTGGGATCAACTTCTTTACAAAGATAGGTTGATCTTTCTTCTTTTTCTGGTTGACGTTGTCGCTTACTAATCGTTCTCACTTCCTCAATTTTTTTCCTGTATAAATCGTATCATTTTTTTAGAAAAAAGAACAGACTTCCCCTCCATTATACCGATAAAAAGGAATAAATGTTCTCATTTTTTTACAAATATACTAAATTAAAAGAAAAAATACAGTTCTATATTTTCCTTTTTTGAAATATTACACAAAAATTAAACGAATAATAACTTGAGTGTAGTCAGTTTTAACTACACAAATAGTACAACCGAGCCTCTTCTTTCAAGCCAGACTACTCCAAATAATCGCCCGCCAGAATCGCCCCAATTGAATACGAAAAAAATAAAGTAAATTGTCAGATTTAATTTTTTTATGGTACTATCGCTTTTAGCATGATTCCTTTATATACAGCTGATTCTTTTTTCAAAAACGAAAAGTCACTCAATGTAAAACTGCTGACTTAATTACTAGTCTACTTAACCATCTTTTTAAGTCTTCGATAATGGTTCCAGCTTTTAATCATCCTAAAACGAATACTCAAATCTTCTCGGATATTTTCACGAAACATTCCTTATTCTGCTTCTTTTTACCCTTTAAACCAGTATAAAAAAAGAGGTTGGGATATAACTCTAGGAGTCATATCCCAACCTCAAGGAATCCGAATAAGTGGTGTAATCAAAAGCAACTCTTTTAGAGATCAACGCTTCGATTACAACCTCTTTGATTTCGTTTTTTATGCGTTCTTTTTATCACGACGAGCTAACGCTGGTAAAATCATTCCTAACAATATTAGTACAACCGGTGTAACAATATTAGACGCTAATTGGAAGAACCATGCTTTAGGATCTGCCGCAAAATCAACTTTTGGCACCATTCCTAAGATACATGCAAATGCTGTAAATAGGAAACACCATAAGCCAAAGGCAAACGCGATTTTAGGGTTTTTAATGAATTTGTATTCAGAGGTATAATTTTTGTATGCTTTATTCAACATCATATAGGCAAAGAAGACCCATAGGTATCGCATCGGCATCACAACAGAATTCAAGTTGGTCAACCATTTTACTAATTCTTTGATATTGTCAATACCAAACATCGGTAACACAATAATGATACTTACTAAAATACCTGTTAACAAGTAGCCATTGACCAATGTTCCTTTTTTACTTCTTTTACGTAATGCTGCTGGAACATATTCTGGATCTGCATCTGCTAAAAGAATTTGTAACGGTGCATCGATCGAAAATGCTAGCGCCGAAATTTGTCCAATACCGTTTGTGATTGCATAAATGATCATCAGTAAGTTACCAACACCATAATACTCACCCAACAATTGGAATGCTGTGTATGCACCATTTGCCATTAAATCTTCAGGAATATTATTACTTGCAAACAACATCCCCATTGCAAATGAACCTAATACCGCAGAAACACCAACCATTGCTGCAAGGAAAATCATTCCTTTTGGAAATTCCTTCGCTGGATTTCTCATTGAATTAACATATGGTGAAATTTTCTCTGCTCCACCTACTGCAAAGACCAACATGGAGACCGTCGTAAAATAACTAAAATCAAATTTAGGAATATACGTACTAATTTTATCCATATGAGGTGTCGCAAATTCAACAGTAGAATTCATCATTGGAGCACCTACTGCCAACAGAATAAACAACATTGACATAACAAAAATAGCTGTTCCTGCCATTCCACCAATCACTTTAAGGGTCATCAAACCTTTTGTTGATAGTAATAAGAAAATCAAGAAAATAGCTAGCGAAATCAACGTAATTCCCACAACAGAGAAATTATTGACGATATCGCCATTCCCTTGGATCGCCCAACCAAAAGCGATCAAAACTAATTGTGGTTTTTGAGCTAAGTAAGGGATATGTACAACCCAATACGTCCATGCAGCATAATAAGCCAAACGTTTTGTACTTGTATTTTGAACCCATGAGCTAACACCACCACTACTGTCTTTGAAAGTTGAGCCAAGTTGTCCAACAATCAAAGCATACGGAATAAAATATAAGACCAAGATCAAGATCCATGATGTCACAACTGAAATACCTTGTTGTGCATAGTTATTCACGACATTCCCCAACCCCCAAACCATGTTGAAGGCAATCAAACCAACGGTAAACCATCGCAATTGCTTTTGTTCCATCGAAACACTCCTAATCATAATTAAGTATAAAATATCTTTTTAATCATAATCATTTTTAAGAATTTAAACAAGCTTTCACATGCATAAATATCGGTTTTATTAGCAATTTATTAGATTAAAAATACAAACACTAAGGTTCTCTAATAAATCTTTTCTATCTTTATAAAAAAAAAGGACCAAAAGCCTTATAGTACAAAGTTTCAGCCTCTATTTCAAAGCCATCCTCTTTTTGCTTTTTCTCATCCATATTAAAATTTGGTAATTAACCTTCAGAAAAGGAGCAATCTTGGGACTGGAGAATCAATTCAACAAGATCTCTCTCTTCTTAAATAATAGTTGTATCATTAAATAAATAATCACACTATAGACGATAATCCCTTCAGTCATTTACCAGAAATTCAAGTATGATAGGTCACTATTCTGAACATCCACATTTTCCATGATTGTATTTTCAATGTTTAACATATTAAATGGATTCCATTTCAACCATTGGTGTTCTGGAATCACAGCAGATAAACGATGGGATCAGAAGCAACCTCAGCTAAAAAAAAATCCAATCTATTTTTAAAGAGCAAACAAAATCAACAGAACTGATTTCATTTGCTCTTTAATTGTTCTATTTTTCTTTATAACTGTTATCGTTTTAATGTCCTAACAGCATCTTCAATCTGATTTGCTTGAGTAATCGCTGAAATTACTGAAACACCATCTACAGTTGTTTTTAATACGCTATGAACATTTTCTGTACTGATTCCTCCAACCGCAACGACCGGTTTTTCGGCTAGCTCTACTAATTTTTGCAACTTCATTAAACCAATTGGCCGTTGGGCATCTTTTTTAGATTGTGTGCCATATACAGGTCCAATACCATAGTACGTAATTTCTGGTAGTTTATTAGCTGCTTTCACTTCTTTTTCATCGTGGCAAGACAAACCAACGATTTTACCAGAGAACAAACTTAGCACATTCTTGATTGCTTGGTCTGTTTGCCCCACATGAATTCCATCAGCCCCTATTTCTAGGGCTAAAGCGACATCATCATTGATCAAAAACGGTACATTGTATTGTTGACACAGTAATTGACACTGTTTGGCCGTCCGCATCTTGGCGTTTGGGTTCTCGATACTCCCTTCGCCTTTTTCTCGATATTGAAAGCAAGTGATTCCAGCTTTCAAAGCTTGCTCCAAGACATCCAACAAATGCCCAGACTGAATATCTTGAGTGCCAGCAATAAAATAAACAGATACTATTTCTTTACTGTTTTTCATCATTCGCTACCTTTTCTATAGGCCCAATGATTTGTCGGTCCGTTACCAAGTCCTACTTGAATTTCATTTGCGATTGCGGCTTGAATAAATCCTTTAGCGGTATGAACAGCTGACTTAACTGTATTTCCTTTAGCTAATTCTGCTGTGATACAGGCTGAAAAAGTACAGCCTGTACCATGCGTATTTTTAGTGTTGATTCTTGGTGCAGACAACCACTCTATTTGACCATCTTCAAGCAACAACAAATCTGAAGATTGTTCCATTTCAAGATGATGTCCACCTTTGATAACAATATTTTTTGCACCCAAAGCTTGAATCTTCCTTGCTGCGGTAATCCTATCGTTTTTGGTAGAGATCGTCATGTTTGTAATTACCTCAGCTTCTGGTATATTGGGCGTGACAATATATGCTTGAGGTAAAAGTTCTGAAATCAAAGCTTTAACTGCAGATTCTTTTAGTAACGCATGGCCGCTTTTAGCAATCATTACAGGATCTACAACTACTGGACCAAAATCAGCCGTTTTCAAAAATGTTGTAACTAATTGTGTAATGTCAGTATTAAACAGCATACCTGTTTTTACTGCTGAAATTGAGAAGTCTTCATTCACAACATCTAATTGGTCTTGAATCGCTTCTAACGAAATATCATAGACTTTTTTTACACCTTGGGTATTTTGAATTGGTAATGCTGTCAAAACAGACGTACCAAAAACAAATCGTTCTTGAAATGTCTTTAGATCCGCTTGCATTCCAGCACCACCACCACTATCAAACCCAGCAATCGTCAACGCTTGAATCGTTTCATTCATTTTTCATCTATCCTTTCGATTATAGCTTTTTCCTGAACGAGCTTACTATCTAATCCTGATAATTGATCCAATAAATACGTCCTAAACGATCCAACCGCAACACCTGTTAACTGCTCTGCAACAAGTTCTCCTGCTAAAGCATACATTGTACTAGCAACGACAACGCTTTCTAATGAACGCTTCTCATCAACTCCTAAAAAAGCACCACAAACACAACCATGTAAACATCCTGCACCTGTCATTTTCGTAAAATCTGGCGTACCATTTTTTACAAAGTACGTTCGACTACCATCTGTTATACAATCGATTTTGCCACTTACTGCGATAAAACAGTTTGTTTCAAGTGCTAGTTTTTCTGCAATTTTCTTAATGTCTCCTGAACCTTCTCCAGCATCAACCCCTTTAGATGCCCAAGTAATTCCGCTTAACGCCGCAATTTCTCCAGCATTTCCTCGAATCAAAGTTGGTTTGACTTGTCTTAGCAGTTGTTCAACCGATTGTTTACGATAATTCGTGGCACCAGCTCCTACTGGATCTAAAACAACAGGTTTTCCTAATTCATTCGCTTTTTTACCAACAAGTATCATCGCAGCTAATTGTTCATCATCCAAAGTCCCCATATTCAAAACAACAACCTCTGCAATTGCTGCAACTTCTTCCATTTCGGCAAGTGTACTAGACATAAATGGTGAAGCGCCAATTGCCAACAAACCATTAGCAGAATCATTTGCGACAACAATATTAGTAATAGTGTGAACCAGTGGATTTTTTGTACGTAACTTATCGATTAATTTGTAATTAAGCATGCTTTCCCCCCCATTGTTGTTTTGTATACGCCATTTCCCAAAAACTTAATTCTTCATAACTACTGATTATAAATGCTTGTTTCATCAGTACACGCTCTTCTTTTGAAACTTGTTCAGCCAGATAATCTGTCAGTCTTTTTTGTGTAAGAACAGATTCCCGATAACCATCACTATTATAGGTTTCGATCCATCGTTGATATAACGGATTTGGAGAACCACTTTTTATTAATTCATCTCCAATTTCTTGATATAACCAATAGCAAGGTAATAAAGCAGCTACAATTCTAGCCAAACTTTTACTCTCAACTTCTCGATACATATGCGAAGTGTAATGATAAGCGGTAGGCGCAATTGGCGTTTGACTAATTTGCTCATCTGTTACTTCTAATTCTTTAAAAAATGTATTTCTAACTGAAATTTCGGCTGCTTCTAAGCTTTCTACAGCTGTTAAAAATATTGTTTTAAGCTCTTTTTCTACTGCTATATCTGCAGCTTTCAAATGGATTTTACTAAATTGTTCCAGATAATAGCGATCTTGGATTAAATAAAAACGAAAAATTTCAGGTGGCAACGTCCCTGCTTTTAATTCTGAAATAAACGCATGTTCCTTACTTTTTCGCCAAATCCTTTCAGCAGACTTTCTTACTTCTTCGGTAAATATCATACAATTCCTCCTCATAATTTTTGAGAAGAATCTTAAAAACAGAAAAAAACGCCATGAAATGTCAAAGAACCATTTCATAGAGTTTCGTCAGGTTATTCTATTTCTTAGACTACTTCCCTACGCGAGTATCAACTCACAGGTTCAAAGGGTCCGTTCAAGTGAACATCTCAGTCAAAATGACTCCCCTAGTACTTATCTAAAGTATACCATAGTATTTTTTTAAGTCGATAAAAAAAGGTGTCTGGGACATAACTCTATGAGTCAAATCCCAGACACAAGAAATTTGAATAACGGTGGGAACAGAAACAATTCCTGCAGAAATAAACACTTCTGTCTCCACCATCTGATAAACATCATGTTTCTTTTTTCTCTTTTCTAGCTGCGGAAAGATCCATTTTGATGTCTCTTCTTTTTTGGATCAACACATAAACAAAACCAATCAAAAAAGGCAAAACAAAGCTACCAAAACGGTACAATAGCAAGGACGATACCGCATCAACTGTTCCAACAATCGGTTTAAACAGCAATAAATAAACGAATTCAAATGGTCCAATACCTGCCGGGGTTGGAAAAACACCTGATAAAATAACAGAAAAGCTTGTAAAAGAAACCACTAAAAGAAAATCAATTGTTGGATGATTTTCAACAAGTACAACATAAGGAATCACATACCAGAAAAGTAATTTTGCTACATTCCAGCCGAAAATCCGAATCATTGCAGAGCGGTCTTTCGTAATCGTTTGAACCGTTTCTCTCAAAGAATAAATTTGTAGATTGCACTTATCTACCCAGTCACGTAATTTTTTGCGTTTAAAGTGTTTATCGGTCCATTTTATTAGAAGTACTTGTAGGTTGATGCTACTTGAAAGAATCAGTAACGAAAAAATAATGACAAACGTCAGCCCAACACCTACTAAAATAAAAGGAATCATTTTTGGCGAATGCTCATAAAATAAAGAAAACTGAAATATCAATCCTATAATAGATAAAAAAATAACAGCTACTTTATACATGATCATATGCAACGCAGTAACACCGACTCCCTGAGAAACAGCTAAACCTTTTTTCTTATAAAAATAAATTTCAGAAAGTAGTGTCCCTGTCCCAAAAGAAATCACCCGATAAAAAGCAACATAACATGAAGTAAAAAAACCATCTTTCGTCGTGAAGTCTCTCTGAAAATAAGAAGCAATCTCTTTAATCGATCGACCTTCTACAATTTGATAAACTACTCCCAATAAAATAACCAGACCAACAACGACCCAGCTTGTTTTCATTAGCTGAGCAAAAATATCACTGAGAGAATTGTCCATGACATAGATGATCACTCCGATAAAAACAGCCAACAAACTGATATTTAGGAAAACTTTTGTTTTGGAATTGCTCTTCATAGTTTCTCCCCACTAAATTTGTATTCACGATTATCTTTTATAACTAAAATAAATAATTGCAATAGCTACAAGTGTACCAAAAATAAAAGCAAAATAAAAGCGTAACTTTCTTGTTTTATGATGAAATAATTGCTGAGCTAGTAAACCACCAGCTCCACCGCCAATCACTCCGATAAAGAGCAAATTGGATTCTGGTATCCGCCATTTTCTTCTTCTAGCTCGCTGTTTGTCTATATACATTGCAAAAAATTCAATCACATTTAGACTAAGTAAATACACCCAAGGTAAATGCTTCAAAAACTCTGTCATACTTTTTCCTCCAATATCGTTCTCTTATTAGGATACCCTTAAAGAACAAGAATTGTAAAGGAAATTTAACAATCCAATCAAAATCAGCTCGAAGATTTTGGTACAAAAACTGTAAGACCATGTTTGACGACGTTCATTTGAACTGGCAAATCTTCGCTCGGATCTCCATCAACACGTGTCCCTACTTTCTTTTCGGATGTATTTTTAATACTTATTTCAGCTGCTGTCATATATTTTAATCCGGGAATTTCATAAACCTTGCCTAAAATAATTTTTGGTAGATAAAAGGCTAATTTGAAAAAGTTTAATTTGGGTAAGATCGTCAAATGAAACAAACCATCATCTGGTGACGCTGAAGCATCAAAATTGGTATAACCTCCAACAGAATTCGTCATCGTCACGGTTACTAATTGTGTTTTCCCTTGCCATTGCTCTTTATCGGTTTTGATCTCTAAACGATAGCGTTTTTTCTTAGCGAGTAATTTGAAAAAATTCTTCACAAAAATAAGTTTTCCATATTTTTGTTTATCTTCTTGGCTGATTCTCGCAGCAGTATCTGCTAAAATACCAATTGTCATTGTACTAATGATGACTTTTTTATTGATCATTCCATAATCGATTTTTCTTGTAACACCACCTAAAATTATATCAGCAGCATCTTCAAACTTCATAGGAATACCTAAGACCTTAGCCATATTATTTACTGTGCCGCCAGGCAATAAGCCTACTTTTAAGTGTGGTAATTCTTCTTTGAAATCGTCCACATTATGATTGATCGTTCCATCTCCACCGATGAAAATCAAGGTATCAACATTTTTAGTTTTCGCCTTTTTAAGCGTTTTACTACTATCGCAATCAGGGCCAACTTGTTCTAATAAAAAATTCGTGGATGTTTGACCATGATTTTTTGCATACTCTACAAACTGTTCCGCTAATTCTTTGCCCTTATCTTTACCTGACGTCTTATTAAAAAGAATCATTACATTTTCCATTATCATCACGTTTCCTTTCAATTAAATTATTCAGTGAAACACCTAACTTTAACCAGAAAAATAGGAAGTAAGTCACTCCTTGTAACTGTACTCCCTCTTTTCAATTTTGGCTATTATTTGAGTAGATACGTATTATTTAGCGTTATTTTCCGCAATTTTAACGATAACATCTGTGGCTTTCTCCATCGCTTGTAATGAAACAAATTCAAAGCGTCCATGCATATTTTCGCCGCCTGCAAAAATATTCGGCGTTGGAATCCCTAGATAAGAAATTTTAGAACCATCTGTTCCGCCACGGACAGGTTCGATCAGAGGTTCGATATCTAGCTCGATCATCGCATTTTTAGCTAATTCTATAATGCTCATATCTTTTTCAATCACTTCACCCATATTATAATATTGATCAAATAAATCGATTTGAACCCGCTCTTGATCAAATGGCTGATTGATTATTTCTTGAATTTTAAGAATCAGTGCTTTTCTAGCTTCAAATTTTTCACGATCATGGTCACGGATGATATAGGTCATCTGAGCTTCTTCTGGTGTTCCACCCATTTGAGCTAAGTGGAAAAACCCTTCATAACCGTCTGTTTTCTCTGGTACTTCGTTTTGTGGTAATTGATTATGGAAATCGATGGCCAACTGTAACGCATTAATCATTGTATCTTTTGCTGTTCCAGGATGAACATTTTTTCCTTGGATCGTAACTTCTGCTTGCGCTGCGTTGAATGTTTCATATTGTAATTCACCAACGGGGCCGCCATCCATCGTATATGCAAAATCAACGTTAAATTGCTCTACGTCAAACTTATCAGCACCTACACCGATTTCTTCATCAGGACCAAACGCTACACGAATCGTTCCATGTTTGATCGATGGATTTTTGATCAAAATTTCCATTGCTGTCATGATTTCAGCGATTCCAGACTTATCATCCGCACCTAAAAGTGTTGTGCCATCAGTTGTAATCAAAGTTTGATTTGCATAGTTTTTTAGATTAGGAAAATCAGTTGTATTTAATGTGAATTTTCCTTCTTTGTCTAATTTGATCGTTGATTCCCCATCATAGTTTTCAATGATTTGCGGATTGACATCTACCGCATTAAAATCTGCAGTATCCATATGAGCAATAAATCCGATTGAGCGAACTTCTTTGTCTACATTACTTGGCAAAGTAGCAATCACAAAACCATTTGTTTCGTTATAAAGCACATCACTCATACCAATTTCTTCCAATTCTTTTTTCAACGTTTGCGCAAACGCAACTTGGGTTTGAGTTGAAGGAGTTGTTTCACTTTTCGGGTTAGAGCGAGTTTCTGTTTTTACATAGCGTAAAAAACGTGGTAATAAATTTTCATACATAGTTAAGTTCCTTCTTTCCAGTTTATCTAAATTTAAACGGATTCGTATTTACCTTTGATTCGATAAACGTTATGTCCCAATTATAATCTTTTTTCCATTGATTGAATAGTTCCACCAACTTCGGTTTGCATAATTGCTCGATATAATGCCCAGGATCAATCACGGACAAGCCTTCTGTCAGCATATCATGTCCTGTATGATAATAAACATCTCCTGTTATATAAACATCTGCCTGTTTTTTAATCGCATCACGGAAGAATTTTTCACCACTACCGCCACAGATTGCAACACGCTGAATCAGTTTATTCTCATCTTCTGCTACGATTCTTAAACCATCTAAATCAAATGTATCTTTGACAGTCTTCACAAAATCCTTTAAAGAAATTGGCTTATTTAAATTACCTACTCGTCCCAGCCCATATTCTTTGGTAATATTTTCTATCTGATACACATCATACGCAGGTTCTTCATAAGGATGCGCTTTTAACATTGCTTTGATTACTTTTGCCTCGATTGTTTCTGGAAAAATCACTTCGATTTTTGCCTCTTGAACAGCTTCTTCTTTACCGATTGTACCAAGTGTTGGATTAGCACCAGCACCAGGCGTAAATCTTCCTGTCCCAATCAATGAGTAACTTGTATTTGAATAATCACCTTGAAGACCTGCGCCTGCTTGTCCTAATACTTTGCGCATATTTGCCGCACAATCGACAGGAACGAAAACAGCTAATTTTTTATAACCAACCGTATGGGTTTTGGTTAAGTACGTCGTATCTTGAATTTCTAAACGTTCACAAAACCAATCATTTAAGCCATTTTCAATAATATCCATATTCGTATGTGCTGCAAAAACAGCAATATCGTGCTTCAGTAAATCCGCATACATCTTAGTTTGTAAATCATCTGTATCCAGACGTTTTACTGGTCTAAAAATAGGTGGGTGTTTTGCGATGATCAAGTCCACTTGTTTCTCAATCGCTTCTGCAACTACTTCTGGTCTAACATCTAAAGTGACTAACACTCGATCTAGTTTTTTATTCAGTGTACCGATGTGTAATCCTACAGAATCGCCCGCTTCAGCCAACCATTGAGGACAATAGGCTTCAAAATGTTCAATAAAAGTTGTACCCTCAAGACTCATTTGATAAAACCTCCTGGATTTCAGTGATTTCTTTTTCTAATTGTTGCATTCTTACTTGCTGATCACCTGAAGCTTTGGCTAGCTGCGCTAAAATAGCCTCACGTTGTTTTACTTCTCCATGCCATTTTTTGTAAAAAATAGGGGACTGTTTTTTTAGCAAAATCGGTCCGAAAAGACGTTCTTTTTCTGAATAGGCAACTCTTGTCTCTTGTCTAGCAGCCACAATGATTTCATAGATTTTGTTATTTTCTTCTAAAATATCTTCTTCAATAATTGTATAACCGTGAACAGTCAACCAATCACGTAACGGCTTTTCGCCAATATTTGGCTGTAAAACGAGGCGCTCATTTCCTTGAAGTCGTTGGTTTGTCCAACCAGCGTCCAAAATATCCCGGATCAAAACACCACCCATACCACAAATCGTGACTGCTGTGATTTTGTCTGTTTCCTCTATTGCATCTAAGCCATCTGCTAAACGAACTGTGATTTGATCAGTTAAATCATTTTTTCGCACTTGTTTTTGGGCCGCTTCATAAGGTCCTTTGACTACTTCTCCTGCCACCGCAAAATCAAGTTTCTTTTGTAAAACTAATGCTACTGGTAAATACGCATGGTCAGAACCGATATCTGCTAAACGGCTTTGTTCAGGGACTAATTCTCCCACACGAGCTAAACGTTTTGATAATTGATTTTCATTCATTTGACATATTCCTCCGAAGTTATTATACCATTGAAAAATAGGGTTGAAAACGTTGAAAGAAGGAAATTATATGTACTACTTTTTGATCAGCTAAAAAAACAAGGACATAAAAGCAGAACGATACGTTGTTTTTATGTCCTTGTTGTTACGCCACATTTGGGAATATCTTAGTGATGATTATTTTTTGATTGTCTTTCCTGCATTTCTTTTCTTAATTTTTTATGTGCCTTCTTTGATCCTCTTTCAAGATCTCGAATTTTCTTGCGATCATGGTAATCTTCAAATAACGAATCTAGATCATAATTTGGCGGATATAATTCTTTTGCACTACGGTCTAGTTTTAATTGACGGTTATGCACTGTCACTTTTTTATTCTCCACAAAAATAATCACATCATTTGTCATTTCCATCGATTCATAGACCAAAGCAATTTGCTTTTTCTCCGTCCAAAATACTCTATCCCCTTTTTCATAGGTTGTAGAGCTAGTTTGCTCTTTTTGTTTTTTAAGTTTTGGTAGAGTTGTTTCTTTTTTTGTTGAATAGTTGCGGTTGTGTAAATAGTTTTGAGCACGAATAACGACTTGTTTATCTAAGTTCATCTTATTGGCGATCCAAAACGCATTACTTTCTCCAGTTTCCCCTAAGATCAGTTGATATTTTGGCGTTAAGTGTTCTGAATCAAAAGCCATTGCAGCAGTTAAAAAATCTTCGTGTTGTTCAGAAAATCGTTTAATTTCACCATAATGAGTCGTCGTAATCATGATACTGCCTTTTTTATAGAAAGCTTCCATGATCGCAATTGCTAAGGCCGCTCCTTCATTTGGCTCAGTCCCACTGCCGATTTCATCTAGCAAAATCAAACTATTCTGTTTTGTTTTCGCTAAAATTTCAGAAATATTATGCATATGACCTGAAAAGGTGCTCAAGGCATTCTCAATACTTTGCTGATCTCCAATGTCAACGAAAATCTGATCAAAAATAGCAATGTTTGTACCTGCATCTGCAACGATTTGTACACCAAGCATGGTTTGCAAACAAATCAGACCAACTGTTTTTAATACCACTGTCTTTCCACCAGCATTTGGGCCAGTGATAGTCAAACCACGATAGTCTTTTCCTAGCGATAGGTTTAAAGGAACAGCTGCTTCCCCTAATAAAGTATGCTTCACATTGACAAACTCAAGAATTCCTTCCTGATTGATTTCAGGCTCGATACCATTGATTTCTCTGCTGAATTTTGCTTTGGCAAAAATCATATCATATTGCGCAACCACTTCTAAGTTTGATTGAATCAAACTCATTTGTTCTGCAATCAGCCCTGTTAATGTAGATAAAATTTGATAGACTTCCGTCGCTTCTTCCATCTTCAATTGATATAATTTATCATTTAACTTCGTTACTGTTGCAGGTTCAATAAAAACAGTCGTTCCCTTAGAAGAAGCTTCCACGATCGTTCCTGAAATTTGGTTTTTATATGTTGCTTTGATTGGCACTGTATAACGATCATTTTTCTTAACGATAATTGCTTCTTGTATTTTTGGCTTATTTTGGGTATTTCGAAGAAATGAATTCAGTTTTGATTCGATTTCTTTTTCGCATTCTTGAATAGCTCTACGAATTTTTCGAAGCTCACGACTAGCATCATTCTCTACTTGATTATTCCGAATGACCTGATAGATTTCATCTTCAATGTCAGAAAATAGCTGTAGCGATTCACTGTATCTAGCTAAAAGCGGCGCAATAAATTCATTTTTTTGCATAAATGACTGAATTAAACGACTACTTCTAAGAAAATCCGCATAGCTGACTAATTCACTTGGCTCTAAAATAAACCCTTTTTCCACTTGATTTGTCAGATGCTCAATGTTGTTCAGTCCCATAAAAGGAACGTGCAAATTAGCTAAGAGCAGGGCTTTTGCTTCTGCTGTTTCTTGCAGGCGTTTTTTTACTATATCTAACTGACTGCTTGGACGCATATTCTTGATACGTTCTTTTCCGTAAAAACTGATAGCATACGTCATTAGTTTTTCTTTGATTGTCGTAAATTGGGTTTTATTATAAGTATCTTGATTCATACGTATCTCCTTTTCATTTAAGAGATACCTATCTTTTTTGAATGGTCAAAGAGTTTTATTGCAAAACGATAACAAAAAAAGGATGAAGTCTTCCTTTCATCCCTCAATAATCGATAAATAAAGATAGATATACACGATCTATCAGCTATTTTTTATGAGTTAAGATAGGTATCAACATAGGTATACTAAAGAAGCCATCTAAAAATGGACATTAATTCTTCAGCTATTCATTTCCTTAGGTTAGATACTTACACTCACAAAAACACCTCATAATTTTCTTTGGCTATTCATTTCTCATTAAAAGTATACCTTGATTTTTCTTCATCGTCAATCTATAGAATCAGATAGTTTAATTGATTAGGCTTGAGAAACATCCTTGTATAGATTTAGGTAAAGTTGACTCGATTTTCCCCAGCTAAAATCTTTCTCCATCGCAGTCTTTACCAGATGCTGCCATGTGTGTTGATCATTTCTATAAAGTTCGATTGCTATAAGTGTACTATACATCAAATAATATGAGCTAAATTCAGAAAAACCAAAGCCTGTCCCAGTCTTCGTAATTGGATCAAAGGAAATCACCGTATCTTTCAACCCGCCAATTTCATGAACAATGGGTAAGGTGCCATAACGCATCGCAATCATCTGGGATAAGCCACAAGGTTCTGTTGCAGAAGGCATCCAAAACAAGTCAGCTCCCGCATAAATCCACTGTGCTAATGACACATCAAATGTAATATTAACACTGATTTTATCTGGATACCGTTTGACAAAAGAACGAAATGATTGTTCGATCCCCTTATCTCCAGTACCTAGTAAAACAAGTTGTACCTCTTTTTCCAAGAGATTCGACAATTCATCTAAAACTAAATGAAACCCTTTTTGAAACGTTAAACGACTGACGATTCCTATCATCGGTACATCTGCTTTCACAGGTAAGCCTAGTTTCTTTTGCAATGCTTGCTTGTTCTGCATTTTTCCTGACAAATTTTTGATAGAAAAATTAGCTGGAATCAACTTATCTGTTTCCGGATCATTCATTTCATAATCAATGCCATTTAAAATACCACTTAATTTGCCTTGCTCTAACCGTAAAATTCCATCTAAGCCAAAACCAAACTCAGATGTTTTGATTTCTTCAGCATAAGTTGGGCTAACTGTATTTACCCGATCCGCATATAAAATCCCCGCTTTTAAATAATTAATCCCGTCACGAAAACGTGTCGCACCATCATAAAACCGTTCCGATCCCATTCCAAACAAATCAGGCAATAAATCCTGACTATACGATCCTTGAAATTCAATATTATGGATTGTCAGCACTGTCTTGATTGAACGCAGAGCCTCATTTTCTTGGTATTTTTCTTTTAGTAAAAACGGCACCATTGCCGAATGAAAATCATTGACGTGGATCAGATTAGGCATAAAATCAATTTTTCCTAGCATTTCTATGATTGCTAAAGAAAAGAAAGCAAAACGTTCTGCGTCATCCTCATAGCCATATAAATTTTCACGGTCAAAATAATACAAATTATCGATGAAGTAATAGACGATCCCGTTTAACGATAAACGCTTGACTCCACAGTATTGGCGGCGCCAGCCAACTTCGACATAAAACCCAACCAGCTCTTCACATTGTGCTTTATAGACATCTGGCATCTTGGTGAAATAAGGTAAAACGACTGAAATCTCTATTCCATTTTCAGCTATTTTTTTTGGTAATGCACCTGCAACATCCCCTAAACCACCTGTTTTAAAAAATGGAGCACACTCTGCAGATGCGAATAATACTTTCATGATTATTCTCCTCCTATAACATTGGCTGAAACGACTTGATTTTTTTTGATCACAATTGGAACTTCACTGGTGCCAATGACTTTGATTCCCGCTTCAATCGTTACATTTTTATCTAATATTGCATATTCAATGACAGCATTTTCAGCTATTTTTGCATTCGACATCACAATTGAATGTTTTACTTTTGCTCCATTTTTAATGACTGTTCTTCTTGAAATCAAACTATTTTCAAGCTCTCCTTCAATGATGCAACCTGTCGCACATTGACTATTTTTTACTACTGAATCATTGGAATAGTACGTTGGTACCTCATTTTTTAGTTTTGTATACACCTTTTGTTTTGAATATAGGAGCGAATTAAATTTATTTGGTTCCAGCATATCCATATTAGCTTGGTAATAAGAAACAACATCATGAATACTACTTAAATAACCGGTATACTCATACGCAGTGGTTGGTTCTTCAGCTATTTTACTTTGTAAAAACTGGTGAATACTTGGTGAAACATTGCTTTTTTGACCATGTTCAAGTTGTCGGATCAGCCATTTCGTTTGAATGATGTAAATATCCATACACAGATTCTGCTGTTCCTCCGTATGGTTTTCTGGATTAAATTGCTGAATACATACTGCATTACCCTCGCCATCTACGCGAAGAAGCCCTTCGTTTAAAGAAATTTCTTCACGTTTTATTCGTTTATAAACAATTGTCATTTGATTATTTTGTTTTCGATGACTTTTCAATACCGCTCGCAAATCAACATTACATAACATATTACTTCCCATAAAAACGGTATATTCTGATTCAGACTTTTCTAGATAATCAATTACTGAATCGTAATAAGGTTGGCCTTGTGCCTTTTGTTTTAGAATGTCTTGGTAGAAATAAACAAAATAGCGATTTTGTAAGGAATCTAAATTCCATTCTTTACCACCTCCAATATGATCAAAAACAGATCGTGTCTCACCTTCGTTAAATACCATAAAAATTGAGTTGATATTCGCATTCGCAATACTTGAAAGTGGAAAGTCTAGCAAGCGATATTTACAATCAAAAGGCAGCGTGTCTAATGGTCGATTTTCAGTCAATGGTAATAATCTTGGAAATGTTGTGACATTCCCCAAAATAGCACACATTTTTTTAGTCTTCATCACTTTGCACCCCTATCACTTCAGAATAGCCGATCACTTCGATTTCATTTTCAGTATAAATCACAGCATTGTCGCCAATGATTGCTTCCTCACCGATGATTGCATTTTTGATTGTGACATTTTTACCAATTGTAGCCCCAGGCATGATCACACTACTTTCGATCCTTGAACCAACCTTTACTTGAACATCCGTTGATAGAATACTGTCTTTGACAGTTCCGGCAACATAGCACCCATCTACGATCAATGAATTGCTGATAGAAGCAGTTTCAGTAATAAAATGTGGTGGTGAGATCGTATTCTTAGAAAACATGCGCCAGCTTTTATCTCGTATATTCAGTTCGTTTTCCAATCCAATAAATTCCATGCTGGCTTCCCATAAAGAATCAATCGTCCCTACATCTTTCCAATAGCCATCAAAATGATAAGCATATACATTTTCCCCAGCTTCTAGATAATTCGGAATAACATGCTTGCCAAAATCAAGCATTTGACCATCTTTTGAATAGCTATTCAATAAAACATTTCGTAAGCGACCCCAATTAAAAATATAAATCCCCATCGAAGCTAGATTACTTTTAGGCTCTGCAGGTTTTTCGTCAAATTCGGTAATTCGATCATTCTCATCAGTATTCATAATACCAAAGCGTGATGCGTCTTTAAGTGGTACCTCAATGACGGCTACAGTTAAAGAAGCGTTATTGGCAATGTGCTCTTCAAGCATTTCTTCGTAATTCATTTTGTAAATATGATCACCAGATAAAACTAATACATACTGCGGATCCATCTGATCGATATAGGCAATATTTTGGTAAATCGCATGAGCAGTTCCTTCAAACCATTTTTCTCCATCAGAGCTAGAGTAAGGTTGTAAAATCGTCACACCTGAATCAATACCATCTAATCCCCAACTTGAACCATTTCCAATATGATTATTTAGAGCCAATGGCTGATATTGTGTGACCACTCCAACATTTTTAATCCCTGAGTTGATACAATTGCTTAGCGTAAAATCAATAATCCGATAACGTCCCCCAAATGGTACAGCAGGTTTGGCAATACTTTTCGTCAATTTGCCAAGACGGGTTCCTTGTCCTCCAGCTAAAATCATTGCAAGCATTTCTGTTCTCATATACAACGGGTGAACATCCACCCTACCTCCTTTTAAAAACCGTATTTTTTACTTCGTGCCAGTTACTCCTTTTTCATTTAGATAATGATCTCCTTAGGCTTCAAAATAATTGCGCCCAGTGAAGGGACTATTGTTTTGATTTGGTAAGCAAATTGTTTAAATGGTTCTATTTTAGTTGTACTGACTTGATTCGGTTTGACCCACGTTCCACCAAATTCCTGCATCTCACTATTTAGTATCTCTTCATAAGTTCCAGGAAAAGGGACTCCTATTGTAAAATTCTGTCTTTCAATTGGTGAAAAATTCAAAACAATAATCAAAAAGTCTTTGGGATTTTCTCCTTTACGAATAAAACTTAAAATAGTCTCTTCATGGTTATCCGCGTCAATCATTTCAATTGATTTTGATGAGTGATCCAATTCCCACAACGCTTTTTCATTTTTGTAAAACTGATTAAGAGTCTGTGTAAAATAGTGCATCCGAGCGTTCAGTTCATCCTCAAGATCGATCCATTCTAAACTTTTATCAGAGTTCCACTCTAAAAACTGTCCCCATTCACTCCCCATAAACAACATCTTCTTCCCTGGATGGGTCATCATATAAACATATAAATTACGCAACTGAGCAAATTGTTTATATCGATCCCCCCACATTTTATGCATCAAACTTCTTTTACCGTGAACGACCTCATCATGAGACAACGGTAAAATGTATCGTTCATTCCACATATACATAAAAGAAAATGTAATGAGACGAAAATTATATTTCCGAAATGCAGCATCCATCTCGTAAAACCGCAAAGTATCATTCATCCAGCCCAGATCCCATTTATAATCAAAACCTAAAGCTCCGTTTTCAATCGCTCCAGTAATTGGAGTTTCTGAAGAACTTTCTTCAGCAATCATCAGCACATTCGGGTAAATACGCTTGATAACCGCATTTAATTTTTGTAAAAAATAAAAACCGGCCCAGTTTCGATTCTCATTTTCTAAAGTAGAAGCTACAGGGCCTTCATCATAATCAAGATAAAGCATATTGGAAACAGCATCTACACGAATACCATCAATATGAAACGTATCGATCCAATACAACGCGCTAGAAATTAAAAAACTTTGAATTTGCGGCTTGCTTAAATCAAAATTAAGTGAACCCCACCGAACATTTTTAGCCTGAATCGGATCTCTATATTCAAATTGAGGTGTGCCATCATAATAAGCAAGAGCATCATCGTTGATACAAAAATGACCTGGTACCCAATCAATCAAGACACCAATATTATTTAAATGACATTCTTCCACAAAATCTTGAAACTCTTCTGGTTTTCCATAATAGGAGCATAATGCGAAATAGCCAATCAATTGATAGCCCCATGAAGCCCCAAAAGGATGCTCCATCAAAGGCATAAATTCAATATGCGAAAAACCCATTTTTTTCACGTAAGGAATCAAGGTATCTTTTAACTTTTTCATTGTATAAGGCGTTCCATCTTCTTCACATTGCCAAGAACTTGCATGAACCTCAAAAATATTCAATGGTTGTTTGAAATGAGTTTGCTGACTTTTCTGCTTTTTCCAAGTTTTATCCTGCCAATTTTTTTGAGGTATTCTGTATATGACCGACGCATTATTGGGGCGTTTTTCAAAAAAAACAGCAAAAGGATCCATTTTATAAACCTCTCTGCCATCTATTTGCTTCACCAAATATTTATATAATTCGCCTTCTTGCGGCAATGTTGAAAATAATTCCCAAACACCAAACTCAGTTTTTTCCATAGGGAGTGAACGATCCCACTGGTTAAACTCTCCTACTAACCAAATTTTTTGCGCATTTGGCGCCCAAACTCGAAAAATAAACCCATTTTGATTTCCTCGTGTAACGGGATGAGAACCAAAATAATGTTGACTATAAAAGTTTTCTCCTGTTTCAAACAACGTTAGTTGATTCTTTTCATTCGACATCTTTTTACTCCTCTCCTTAGATATCAAGTTGAGCTTGCCACATTTAAAAAAGATTTTCTGATTACTCAACATTAAAACTATCTGAGTAAGGTTACTTTTAATCTAACAACAAACTAAAAAAAAAGAAAGAAATATCCCTCTGATAAAAATGAGTGCCAAAAACAACACTACTCATTCTTTTTGAAGGAAGAAGGATTGATTTTCACTATTTAGAGCTATCACTTTTTCTCTTAATCGTCTATTTTGTACTTCTATTCTTTTAGTGATATATTTATCCTATCAAGACATATATATAAGGAGGAGTATTGATGGATATTTCGTTTCAAAATAAAGTTGTGATTGTGACTGGTTCAACATCTGGTATTGGTGAAGCAACGGCAATTGCGTTCGCAAAAGAAGGGGCCGATGTAATTGTATGTGGCCGTAGAACAGATAAAGGTATTGCCGTAGTTGATAGAATTAAGAAAAATGGTGGGAAAGCTTTATTTATCCAAACAGATGTAAGTGATGATACTAGTATGGATCATTTAGTAAAGGAAGTAATCAAACTGTATGGCAAAATTGATGTTCTTGTAAATAACGCTGGCATTTATAAATCATTTGCCTTTGAACAAATTGACATGGTAAAGGAATATGAAGAGGTTTTCACTGTTAATGTAAGAAGCTATGTCTATTTGTCGAAATTGGTGTTAAAACATATGCTAGAGCAAGGCTCAGGAAATATTATCAACATTTCCTCAGTTGGCGCATTAAATGGTGGACCTGGTATTGCTACTTATTGTGCATCAAAAGGAGCAATTTTACAATTGACCCGTTCGATGGCTAAAGAATTTGGTGGACGTGGCATTCGTGTCAACAGTGTTTTACCTGGTCTGATCCATACCGAAATGATGCCTGAAAATGGCCCGATGGATCAAATCATCGACAGTATGATTCCATTAAAAAGAGCAGGGAAAAGTCATGAAATTGCTCAACCTATTCTTTTTCTTTGTAGTCAATATGCCTCATTCATTAACGGAGCATCCATTGTAATAGATGGTGGCCAAAGTGCTTAGATAATTATGTGAGCTTACTTTGCGTGTCACTTTATTGAAAATAAGTACACTAAAAAAGTGGCTAGGATATAACTCTATGAGTCATATCCTAGCCACAAGGAATCCCAATAAACAGTGGGAGCAAAAGCAACGCCTTCGAAATTAAACACTTCCGCCCCAACCTATTTTAGAACCTACCTTTTCTCATTTATTTCGCTAACCATTTTTCTACTTCACTTAATGCCTCATCAATACCAGCTGGATTTTTCCCTCCAGCTTGTGCCATATCTGGACGGCCACCGCCGCCGCCACCAACTTTAGGAGCGATTGCTTTAATCAAGTCGCCTGCTTTTAACCCTTTTTCGTTAGCTGATTTAGACATTGCTGCTAACAAGCTGACTTTTTCATCTTGGGCTGTTGCTAGTACCAACACATCAGAAAGTTCTTTTTGTTTCCATTGATCTGCTAGTTGACGTAACTGATTCATATCTTTTACGTTTACTTGCGCTGCAATATAAGTCGTGCCAGCGACTTCTTTAATCTCTTTAAAAATATCTCCTGCTTGTTGGTTTGCTAGTTTCCCTGCAAGCTGTTCATTTTCTTTCTGTAGATCACGCAATTGTTGTTGCAATTGCTCAGTTTTTGACACAACTTCTTTCAATTGAGGTGATTTAACAATTCCCGCAATTGTTTTTAATTGTTTTTCTTCTTCATTCATTAACTCATACGCTTCTTTACTTGTAACAGCTTCGATTCGGCGCACACCTGCACCGATTCCTGATTCAGAAACGATTTTGAAAATACCGATATCTTCTGTATTTGTTACATGAGTTCCACCACAAAGTTCAATTGAATACCCGCCGATATTGACAACACGGACTTCTTTTCCATATTTTTCACCAAATAAAGCCATTGCGCCCATATTCTTGGCTGTATCGATATCTGTCTCAACAGTCTCAACCGGGATTGCTTCCCAAATTTTTTCATTAACGATTGTCTCCATTTGAACTAACTCTTCAGGCGTAACTTGGCCAAAATGAGTAAAGTCAAAACGCAAGTGACCTGGTGCTACTAATGAACCAGCTTGATTTGCGTGATCCCCTAAAATATCTTTCAATGCACGGTGCAGTAAGTGTGTCGCTGTATGATTTTTCAAAATACGGTTACGCATTGTTTCGTCTACATGCAGTTCGTAAAGCGCACCTTCAACTAATTTTCCAGTGACTTGAACAGTGTGTAAAAATTGCCCATTTGGTGCTTTTAAAACATTTTCCACACGCGCCACAACCGCGCCATTTTGGTCTTTAATAATTCCATTATCCGCAATTTGTCCACCCATCTCAGCATAAAAAGGTGTTTCAGCAAAAATTAATTGCGCTGTTCCTTCTGAAAGTTCACTAAGAATTTCTTCGTCTTTTAAAATGATCAAAAGCTTGCTTGAAGCTTTTAAGTTACTATAACCGACAAATTTGCTTTCAACTTTAATGTCAGTCAAAACAGCTGATTGAACACCCATTGAGGTTGCTTTACTACGAGCAGAACGAGCACGTTCTCTTTGGGCTTCCATTTCTTTTTCAAAACCTGCATGATCAACTTTTAAGCCAGAATCTTCGGCAACTTCTTCTGTTAATTCAACAGGAAAACCATACGTATCATATAATTTGAAGATATCTTTTCCATTTAATGTATCGTTATGATCAGCTTTCACTTTAGCAATCAGCTCATTTAAAATGTCTAACCCTTCATTGATTGTTTCGTGGAAACGTTCTTCCTCTGTACGAACAACTTTTTCAATAAACTCTTTTTGTTGTAAGACTTCTGGATAGTAACTAACCATTACTTCCCCTACAACCGGCACTAATTTATATAAAAATGCTTCATTGATGCCTAATTTTTTTCCATGCATAACAGCACGTCGTAATAAACGGCGTAACACATAACCGCGTCCTTCATTTGAAGGTAACGCGCCATCACCAATTGCAAATGATAATGCTCGGATATGGTCTGCAATCACTTTAAATGAAATATCTGTTTGCGGAGTTTGTCCATACGTCACTTGTCCACTTAATTTTTCTACTGCATGAATGATCGGTAAAAACAAATCAGTTTCAAAATTTGTTGGAGCATTTTGAACGATAGAAACCATCCGCTCTAAGCCCATACCTGTATCAATATTTTTATGTGGTAACGGTTCATAACTATCATCAGCTTGATGATTAAATTCAGAAAATACTAAATTCCAAATTTCTAGATAACGCTCATTTTCTCCACCAGGATAATTTTCTGGATCATCTTCGGCAACATCGTTGAATGACTCACCACGATCATAGAAAATTTCTGAATCTGGACCACAAGGACCTGCACCGATATCCCAGAAGTTGTCTTCGATATCGATGATATGATCCATTGTTAAACCAACTTCTTCATGCCAGATTCGTTTTGCTTCTGTATCTTTTGGATAAACGGTCACGTATAATTTTTCAGGATCAAAAGCCATCCATTCAGGAGACGTTAAAAATTCCCACGCCCAATGAATTGCTTCTGTTTTAAAATAATCACCGATTGAAAAATTTCCTAACATTTCAAACATAGTATGATGACGAGCTGTTTTCCCAACATTTTCGATATCATTGGTGCGAATTGATTTCTGAGCATTCGTAATTCTTGGATTTTCTGGAACCACAGATCCATCAAAATATTTTTTCAATGTCGCAACACCAGAATTGATCCATAATAACGTTGGATCATTAACTGGTACTAAAGAGGCACTTGGTTCAATAGAATGTCCTTTTGATTTGAAAAAGTCTAAATACATTTGACGAACTTGACTGCTTGATAATTGTTTCATTGTTTTATTCCTACTTTCTTCACTAAAATAGTTGAGCTTGTGCAACAAAAAAAGCGGCATTCACTGCAACACAAGGACGAAAATTCGCGGTACCACCTTGTTTGCAATGAAGTCGCTTGAACTATTCATTACCTCTTAATCTCGTTAACGCTGAGTAGCGTTGGTATTTCTACCAAAAGCAACTTAAAGGGAGCAATTACATTTTTGTCCTATTCTTCTCTCAGCTATGAAGAATTTTCTGTAAGCACTAAAAAAACGAATCATATCCTTTATATTCCTTATAAAGTATAAGGAATCTTCAAAAAAATGTCAATGTTTTCTATTTAACTTTCAATTCGAATGACTTTTCGATACATATAATCTAAAGGACTTACCTTTTGCCCAGGTAAAATAGCATGATCTGAGCTAAAATAAGTGGACAATGGTAGCATTTCTTCAATTAAACTATTTTTAGTTTCTGTACATTTAATCAATTTTGATTTTTTCGGATCATCTGTAAGTTCATAGCGATTTTTTTGCGTATCAATCACTAAACCAAACATATTCGCCCCATTCATCTTACTTTGGACATGACGTCCGGATTCATTCTCTTGGATCAACAATTCATTCCCCCATCGAAATAAGCGGCGTGTCCCTGCACCAACAGCAAATTCCCATTGATCTTCTGACAATAACCCAAATCCCTCTCTTTTTAGCGCTAATGTTAATTCATCATGGGTGTAGTCTGAATGGTTATAGACAAAATAGTAATCAGATTCAGGTAAAAATTCTAGATAAAACTTGTTTTTTTCCAAAAGTGTTTCAGGAAAAGACCAGCTAAGACTTTCAGCGGCCGTCAATGTTGGAAAAAGCTTTTCACAGATTTGCCTTTCATATGGCGCAAACTGTTCGATCTCACCTTCAAACGTTCCTGTAACTGTATCAAAGATACCCAAGAAATTAGTTCCCGCAGGTAATGCATATTTTTGAACAAACATCGCTGGTATTGCGACTTTTCGTAAACAGGTCGTATGTTGATTTATGTAATCAGAAATTCCTTCCAAAGAGGTCAAATCATACGTCATTTCTGCTTCGTTAAAAGCCGCCACAGAATCAATGATTTCATTTGTTAGTGTTGTTTTAAAGGTGTTTTTATCTAGACTTTCTACATCAAAACCTAACAATTCATGCGCACGTAAGCCTTCCGCTCCCAAATCCCAGCCAAGAATCGCCTCACTATTTCCAGGAATAAAAATAAACAATTCACCATCAAATTCTAATTCAAAAGTGCGACATTTGATGCCATACAATTCAAAGTTCACTAATTCTATCGTACTGACTTCTATCGTCGGTGGAACAAAATACATCAATAATTGTTGCAATAAAGACGTTTTTTCACTATCATTCAAATTCTTCCAATTCGACCATTCACATTGTTCAAATAGGTCCAAGTCAAACCCTCCTCGTATTTTACAACTAGAACAGACATGTTCAGTACTAGTCTATTTGGCTAGATGATATCTAGACTATCTGATATGATTAAGTATACCACTGAATGAATCTTTCATTAACAAAATTATCTGGAGGGATACTATGCATACTCACTTTGGCTGCGAACCTTGGCATCAAGCAGCAGCATTTTCTTTGCGCTATGATGTGTTTGTTTTAGAACAAGGAATTTCCTTGCAGGACGAATTTGATTTTTTGGATACTAAAGATCGCAAGTACTTTGTTGTTTACGAGCAGTCTTTAGCTATTGCTACAATTCGCTACCAGAAAAAAAATGAGCATACAATCCAACCTGATCGCTTTTGTGTAAGAAAGGAATACCGAAATCAAGGCATTGGAAAACAGTTGCTTTTATTATTAGAACAGACAGCCGTAAAAGATGGTTGTACACTCAGCATTCTTTCAGCAGAAAAAACTGCACTATCTTTTTATGAAGCATTAAATTATGCTGTAAACTCTAAGGAATACGTGGAAGATGGTATTTTATGCGTTGAAATGATCAAAAAAATCGTGGCTGGAACATGACTCTATGAGTCGCATCCCAGCCACAAGGAATCTGATTAAAGGGTGAGAGCAGAAGTAACTCTGGTTTATTTCTCAGAGTTACACAAATCTGTCCTAACCTTGATTTTATTTGTAACTATTCTTCTTAGATTTTTTAGCTGTTCGTGTTTGTTGACGACGTTCAACTTTACGTTTTTGTTTATTGCTTGCTGAAATCGCCCATTCGATTTTCTTTTTGTAGCCTGGTTTGATTTTTTTCTTTTTCTTTTTAACCAAACCAATTAACGTAGGGTCTTCTAAAGCATCTTTTGATTTTTCCCGTTTCGTACGACGATTACGATCATATGTGTCCACTAATTCGCCATTTTTGATTTCTTTTGGTTGGAAATGGATTCCCAACTCTTCAACTTCAGAAATCGCTCCTTCATCCGCTGGAGAATACAGTGTAATAGCTGTCCCATCTAACCCATTTCTACCCGTTCTACCTACACGGTGAATAAAGAAATCTAAATCACTTGGCACTTCCGCATTGATAACATGAGAAACACCCTCAATATCAATACCACGAGCCGCTAAATCCGTTGCCACAACATATTGAAATTCAAGATCTTGTACTTGACGCATCACACGTTTACGTTCTCTAGGAGAAATATCTCCATGGATTTTTGCGACTTTTAATCCTTGATCTTTTAAGTAGTCACTGATTTCATCCACTCGTTGTTTCGTATTCGCAAATACAATTACTAGATAAGGATGACCAATTGTCAGTAATTGATAAATCAAACGATTTTTATCTTTTCCTTTTGTTGAAATCAACCAATTATCAATCGTCTCTGAGATAATATTTTTAGGTTTGATATGTTCAATAATGGGATTTTCCATATACTTTTTCAGGAAAGGTTTTAATTTTTCTGGAATTGTTGCGGAGAACACTAACATTTGTAGCTTATCTGGCAAACGCCCAGCAATTTGATCGACCTCTTCTAAAAAGCCCATGTCTAATGTCATATCAGCTTCATCCACAACAAAAGCAAACGCTGTATGTGCTTTTAATGCTTGCTCATTCATCAAGTCTAAAATACGACCTGGTGTCCCGATCACCACATGAGGTTGCTGATTTTTCAATTTAGCGATTTGACGCTGCTTATCTGTCCCACCGACAAAGTTCGTCACACGAATTTCTGGCTGACTAAATTTTGCGATTTGGATCGCTTCTTGATAAATTTGATTCGCTAACTCACGACTAGGTGCCGTAATCAAAATTTGTACTTCATCCAATTGAGGATTTACTTTATTCATCAATGGTAATAAAAATGTATGGGTCTTTCCACTTCCTGTTTGAGATTGACCAATCACACTTTTGCCTTTTTTAATCACAGGGATCAATTTTTCTTGTACTTCTGTTGGTTGTTCAAAACCTTTATCTGTCAATGCTTCCATGATAAAATCGTTGAACTGAAATTGTTTAAATGAACTCATTTACCTCACCTCTTTCAAACTTGTTGTGTAAGTCCTCATGCATTATACCATAAAAACTGCGATTCCTTATTGATTTTCTATATTTTTCTTCTCTTTTATCGTGCTGATCGTATAAGTACGACTAGCTTTTTCATAAAATAAACGACGGTTCTTTCTGACCAATACATACAGAACATTAATGAAAAATAGTACGAATAGAAACGAACAAAACAGGAATAACATAAAACTCACTAACTGCAACATGCGATTATTGGAATTAAGCAAGTCAGCCGAATTGGTCATATATAAACTAATTAGACCATAAACAATATACAAGTAACCATAGCGAATAACTAACGCTCTAAAACGAATTTTTTCACGGCCTTCTTCCACCACTCGAATCCTGACAACTTTCTTCCCAAGCGTTTCTCCATTCGTAAGTTTCGGCAGCAACATAAATACTAAAAATACCATAGCAAAAAACCAAAGGCGTTCTTCCAATCCAGTAGTTCCTATAAACCATTGCTTATATTCTGGAATCAAATTTAGTAGAAGCATCCCCATAATTTGAACGATCGAAATCACAAACCAATCGATCAAAAAAGCGACGAAGCGCCTAAATAAGCTGACCGACTGACCTTTTTTATACGCAACTTCATCCAGTTCATCTCTAGTCGGAAATAAAAATGTCAACATCGGTGTTATCGTATAGCCAACAATCCCACCAAGCGTATTATTAATCAAATCATTCACATCCGCTAACCGATACGGTCTAGGGTAAATAAAATATAATCCGCTCAACTGTGTTACCTCAAAGAAAAACGACAGTAGAAAACTTGCGAGAACCACTTTTTTTAATGAAAATTTGTAGTAATAGCGTAGATACACTCCAAATGGCACGAGCAACAAAACATTGAATACTGGCTCCAACACCACACCTTGCCTTAAAGCTGGCATAAACGTACTTGGATCATGGATAGTCAATACCGTATCTTGTAAAAAGCGACTAACAAAATAAAATGGCCGCAATTCTAAAATTTGGCTAGTATATTGCGCTACTTCTGCTCGCGGTGGCAATGGTAAAATAACCAAAAAATAAGCGCAGAGTAAATAAAAAACAAATGAATATAAAATTAGTGCTCGTCTAAACAAAAAAGTACCGTATTTCCGATATTCACGAATAACAAGAATAAACGAAATCGCAAAAGCTAAAAAAGGAAAAACAATCAACGCTGTTTTGATTGGAGCAGCATAGGCTGACATCTAACATCACTCCTTCTTTCTTAGTGTAGTAGAAAATAAAAGCTTTGTCATTTTTAACAACTATAACTTTAACAAAAAATATATTTTGCAAATTAAAAAAATTGCAGTATGATGAAACTAACGAGCAATCAATTATAGTATTTTAAAGAATTATAGAATTCAATTTTTACATACGGAGGCTTTTCTATGTTAAATCCCTACTTTGCTTTTGGTGTTCCTGTCTTTCTACTATTTTTATATATTGTATTTGCTATAATCAGAAAAAAAAGTAAGCTACATTATATTGGATTTGTTCTTTTACTGATTGCAAGCTTTATGATGGTATTTAGCTTTCAAGTGTTACAAGGTCTTTGGAGTTTGGACAATGCTGAGTCATCCGAACAACTTGCTAATTTCCATTATTCTCCAGAGTTATTGTGGGCACCATTTATTTTAGGTGGTATCTTAGTCATTATTAACCTTTGGAGAGGAACCAAAAGGATACAATCCTTTCGTGAAACATCTACTCATAAAAAATAAACATCCGAAGACTAGCCTTAAAACTCCCATACATTTGGAAGTATGTCAGCTAATCTTCAGATGTTTTTTCATTTCTATAAAAGAAGCTTATTAACGAACACCTAGCTTTTTAGTGTAAAAAGTAGAGATTTGGATTTTCAGCTTCTAAAGATGAATCATATCCTGGACGCAAATAAACACCTCTTGTATCAGCAAATAATTCCAACACTTGTTTTTCATCAAGAATACAATAGCCATAGTTAAAATACTTCAAATTCTTCATGAGACGGATAGTGTCAATATCATTGAAAAGTGTAAATTCAAGATTTAGTCTCTCAAGATTGGTTAATTTCCTTAGAAAACTACTATCTTGTGGTTTTTCTTCATCATAGAAATAAATCCCATGTAATTCTAGTTCTCTCAGCTTTGTAAGTTTAGCTAATGCACTTACATCTAATAGTTTAGCTTCTGAATTATCTATCGTTAAAGAAAGTTGTGTTAGGTTTGTTAATCCCCCCACTGCTGAATAATTATTCGCATCATCTACTCTTCCAACTATTAATTTTTCTAACGTATTCATAGTTTGTAAAAAAGTAAGATCTTTGATAACGTTGTTATCCCTAATTGTTAGTTTCTTCAAGTGTGATAGCTTAGATAGCGTCTCCCACTTCGCATCACTAGCTGATACTGTCAGTTCTTTCAAATTTTCTAACTGTGATAAAACGGAAAAATCTATTTTTTTATTCGAAGCCACAAAAGACAAAGCATATAGATTTCCCATGTTTTTAAAAATATCTAAAGATTCAGAACTAGTCAAATCACATTCTTTGATCGCTAACTTCTCAACTTTAGGCAACTGCTTCAAATACGTAACACTTTCTTCAGTGGATTCATTTACAGAAATCACTAGTTCTTTTAGATTAGGAATTGTTTGCAATTGTTGCAGTGCTTTCGTTCCAGTAAAATAGAAACTATCAATTTTTTCTAATTTTGTATTTTTTGCTAAGGTAGAAATGACTGATGCTTCAATCCAACCAGTGTCACTATGATCCTGTCCATTTGAAGAATAGTATTTAATTGCATTTAAGTTCGTCATTTTTTCTAGATAAGATGTATCCTTCTCATCAAGGGATTCGGCATACAGCGTCGTAATTTTAGATAAATCTAGATTAACTTTTGACAAAGTATTAGCAACTTCACTAACTCCTATACTATTTAGTTTTGGCAATTGGGTAATTAAAGAGATATTGTTAATCGTTTCGTATGAAAAATCATATGGTAGGATCAATTCTTCCAACCCGTTAAATAGTTCTATTCCTTTTAGATCTTTTATACGTTTGCTGTAACCAATTGGATAGTAAGGAAGAGCGTCATATTTGTAATCTGAGTCACTAATAGCTGAAATAGCTCGATCATATCTCATATCTAATTTTTTTACTTTGTTTAAACGTTTTTCAGTTATCTTATCTGTAAGGATCAAATCTAAATTGTACCCAACCATTTTAGCTAAATTCTGATCTTCAAACCACTCAGAAAGTGTTTTTTCTATGGTAACGTCAATTTTACAGCTAGCGCTTTTTCCACCATCTTTTGTCTCAACTGTGATTATCGCTTCACCTTTGGCTTTCGCTGTGACGGTCCCATTTTGATCAACTGTCGCTATCGCTTCATTCGAAGAACTCCAAATTACGTTCTTATTCGTTGCATTAGCAGGCGCAACTTCCGCTTTTAACTGTTGGGTTTCTCCCACTAACAACTCTTTATTTTCAGGGGTGATCACAACTCCTGTAACCGAAATTGGATCGTCTACAAACGAAACGCGCATGTTTTCACTTGGTTTAGACTCAACAACCATATTATAATATGCATAATCTCCACTCGCTACTTGAGTTGATGGGACTGTTGTTTTGTACATTGTATTTTGTTGTGGCTTATCATGGCCACCTTGTCCCTTATAATAGAAACCATCATAATTATTTGTAGCATAATATCTAGTTTCATTTAATTTTGAATAACCTAAAATTCCTTCATCCGCCTCTTTCATAGTCACAAGTTGAGAAGTAGGCGATGTATTGGTTGAGAACGCCTCATTGATATGATAAACTCCAATTCCACCTGAAGCAACAATTGGTTTAGTGCCATGTTCTTTAGAATAAATAACACTTTTCAAAGATGCATCAAACCCTACTAATTGTCGATTTTCAATTAAAAAATATTCTTGTGGATTCGCAGTATTCACACGATAAACGTTAAAATCAGGTGTGCTAATATGATTGACCGTAACGGTTTGTTCTTTCTCAACAACTTTAGGTTCAACAACGCCTAACATTACTTTAGAATAGGCATCGAGATGTGTTGGTGTTGCCCCAGCTTCTTCACCTTCAAGATACCCCCATGAACCACTAGCCATCAAACTATATTGTCCTAATCCATCTCCATTGGAAACCTCTACAAATTTACCATCATGTTCAATAATCGTTCTTTCAGAATTATACAAATCAGGTAGTCTTAAATCATGCCCAAACTCGTGTGCCACCAAGCCTAATTCTGACTGATACTCATATTGCTTAGCAGGATTACTATTTTTTTTGACCATAGTTTCGCCAAATAATGTATAGTTGTTTAATTTAATCCCATCAACTATCGGATAGCCAATTGGTCGTCCTTGAAAACTTCCTTTATGCCCCCAAACACTTTCAGTCATTTTTATACTTGACGCTTCGTAACCTGCAAAAATGCTCATTATATGCATTTCATTCTGTTCAATCATTCCATTTTTATTTTGGTCGTATTCTGTTATATCTACATAATCCTTCAATTTCTCTATCGCTTCTTTTAAAGCAGGTCTGGCTAAATCAAATTTGTTCCCAGCTTTCGGATGTTCTCTATCTAATTGTATTCGAACGATACCGTCTTGTTTTCCAGTCTTCTTTTTCACGGGTTTTAGATCAATTAGCTCTTTTGTGGCTTCTTTGTAGTAAGTAGATAAACTTTTTTCTGTTTGTGAGAACACTCGTTTTTCCCAATCAGCATCAGAATAGTTCAGTTTTACATCGCTAAATTCAACCAAAACAACTAAAAGTGGCTGCTCTTTATTCCATTTTTGAATTGTCTTTGCACTTCTTGCTGTTATTTCTTCCGATTTTTTTGGTTTTAATTTTCCAATGTCTTTACTGCCTAAAGCCTCAGAAGGGCGCTCATCAATCAGGTATTTATTCTTTGAGGGTGTTGTTTGTTTCGTTTCTTCATCAAACAAACTATAATACCAATATCCATCATTTGATAATTCAATCAAATCGCCTGTCTTATTTGCTAAAGTGTAGCTTAGGTATTCATCTCCAATAATTTGAGCCTCAAATTGCTGACCAGTTGGTTGTTTGTAACTACCAATTTCATTGTCCGCTGGACTCGCTTCTGAATGAATGCCTAATCCAAGTATTCCCCCTATCATACCTATTCCAACCCAAAATTTACTTCTCCATTTCATTTTGTGCAACTCCTTTATAATTTTACAAAGCTAAAATAACTTTGATTTCACAAAAATAATTAACTACACTAAAATAGTTTCGTATTTTCCTCTCACATACTTAAAACTTATGCATTTCGCTTTATTTAATTTAATTCTATATTAATATTTTAACAAAATCTACATAAAAATGTTATTTAATTTTAATGTGTTTTACATTTCGTTTTCTTATAAACAAAAGTTATTTTTCTTTTCATAAAATGCCGTTTCTTATTTATTTATCTAATCAAATTAATTTTTTAACATAACACTTATATGGATATCTGAGCAACATCAGACAAAAAAGCGAAAATTCATACTATTTTTCAAAAACATACAAAAAACCGAGTTATTAGATGTACAATCTAACGACTCGGTAATCATGCATAAAATAAATACTTTATTCTTAGTTTTTCTTCACGAACTCTGATTTCAACTTCATTGGACCAAATCCATCAACTTTACAATCAATATTATGGCCATCTGCCGCATCAACAACTAAACGAATGCCTTTGACTTTCGTTCCTTGTTTAATTGCACCACTTGCTCCTTTGACTTTTAAGTCTTTGATAACTGTAACGTTATCACCATCAGCTAACACATTGCCATTTGAATCCTTAATAACAGCTGCTGTCTCTTCTGTAGCATCTGCTTGTGACCATTCATGTGCACATTCAGGACAAATCATCATGCCACGATCCTCATAAGTATATGTTGAGCCACATTCAGGGCAACTTGGTAAATTTTCCATTTAAATTCTCCTTCGTTATCGTTCTCGTTTAAAGTGTTATCACTTCATTTTAGCGTACTTCTAAACGAAAGAAAAGAATTATTCTGTTTACAAATAGTAAAATTAATCTTATTTATTTACTTTCTTTCCCTTTTTCAACGTAAGAAAGATCATTTACGCTATCGATCGTGTATTTACCGTCTTTATAGGTTACTTTTGACACACTCGCATTTTTCAACCCTCCATCGGGTAAATCCGCATCTGCATCTAATTCACCTAATAACGTAATAATACTCATGCCATGAGAAACGACTAATACATTATGTGCACCTTCTTTTTCCGCATCTTTGACAAGATCATCTAGTCCATCAGTTAAGCGAGCAACAATTGTCTTGCTATCTTCTGCTGGCCAATTCACACCTTCTTCAACATTTTTCTTATCTAATTCTGATAATACATCAGCAAATTCAATGATTCCTTTATAGAAACCAACTTCTTTCATCCACTCATTGTATTGCTCATATGTTTTTCCTTGCTCTTTCGCTACGGCTGTTAACATTTCTTCATTCATAAGACCTTCATACGTACCAAAATTATATTCTCTTAGACGTTTATCTTTTGTCATTTCTTTCGTTAATTTTTCTTGACCGTTATTTTTCAATACTAATTCAGCTGTTTCGATTGCTCGTCCGCTATCGCTTGTTACTACTTTGTCAAATTTAACATCTGATAAGCCTTTACCTAATTGCTCCGCAACCTCAACGCCAGCTGGTGTCAAGGGAGCATCAATCCAACCTTGAGAACGATCAACGGTATTCAACATCGTTTTACCATGACGCGCTAGATAAATCACTACTTCTGAATTTTCTTTTGTATCAGCTTTCTTTTCTTCCTCTTTGGTGGTTCCATTGCTACACCCAGCTAAAACCATCAATAATAATACTGCACCAACAACCATTTTTTTCAATTTCATCACACTTTATCCTCCGGACTATTCCTTATTTTTAGTTAAACAATTTCTGGATGTTTTGGATCAGACAAAAAGAAAAAACCCAACTATACCAAATAAAATATATTTGGCACAATTAGGTTTAGCTTGTCATAAACAATCACTATCCGTTATTTAACTAATTTTAGTATAGCGGATGCCTTACCATTTGTAAAGGTTTTCACGGATTATTTTTTATACTTCTCACACAATTCTTGCATCTCACTGTAGATTTCATTCACTTCTTCTTGATTTTTTGCATTTGCGCCACTAGCTAAGGGATGTCCGCCACCATGATGCTTTTTAGCTAGCTCATTGATCACAGGTCCTTTCGAGCGCAAACGAACTCGATAATACCCTTCTGGCTGCTCAACAAAAATTCCCCATGCGATTACTTCGTCAATCACACCTGGTAAGGATACGATTGCCGCAGTTTCGGAATCTACAATTCCATATTCATCCAGTAAAGATTGAGGTAGCATAACTTTGGCAGCACCATGTTCATCTACTTCAATCGTTTGGTAAACATACCCAGCCAGTTTAGCAACATTCATTGGAATTTGTTCAAGTTCACGATTTAATTCAGCTGCATCAAAACGATACGTCATCAGTTCAGCTGCTACTTCTAAAGTATGCGGTGTCGTAGAAGGATATAAAAATCTCCCCGTATCTCCGATGATTCCAGCGTATAATAAACGAGCTGCTTTATCATTCATGACTAACTCGTCTTGATTAAGCATGTAAAAATCAGTGATCATTTCACTACAGCTGCTTGCCTTGGTATTGACCCAAACCAAATCGCCATATGGATCATCATTTGGATGGTGATCGATTTTAATCAATTCTGCTCCTAATTTATAACGATCGTCACTGATTCTAGGTGAATTAGCAGTATCCGTCACAATGACCAATGCTCCTTGATACATTTCATCGGATATCTCATCCATTTCAGCTAAAAATTCTAATCCTTCTACAGGTCCACCAGCTTGGTAAATCATTTTATCTGGAAAACTAGCTCTTACTATTTCTGCCAAACCAACTTGTGAGCCGATTGCATCTGGATCGGGTCTTTGATGACGGTGAATAATGACGGTTTGGTAGGCTTTGATTTTTGTTAAAATTTCTTTGATAACATCCATTGTAACTCCTCCTAAGTGCGTTCCATTACTTGACAAACAACGATTGCTTTAGCCACCAGCGCATTTTCCAAGTAGACTTCAATATCTAATTTAGCTGAACGACGACCGATTTCTAAAACTCTTGGTCGAATATCGAGCTCACTCTCTAATTGAATCAAACGCAGATAATGCAAACTCATTTGTTCGATCAAGACGTTTCTTCTTTGATTGGTGATCATCGTACGCTGTGTCACATTTGCAATAATTTCACTAAGTACCCCAAACGAAATCGTTCCAACACTATTGACCATTTGAGGTGCCACCGTAAATTTAAACTGAGAATCTGTTGTTTTACTATCTACTTCTATCGGCATTACTTCGCCTGAAATTTGATCAGAGATTGTATCCGCAATTTGCGGCTGTCGTTGAACCAACTGCATTGCCTTCATGACATCTTGCCTGGAGACAAAACCAACTAGAGATAGATCATCTTCAACAACGGGCATTACTTCCAAACCATCCCAAATCATTTGATGACTGACACTAGCTACACTCATCATTTTCTTGGCAACGATAGGATCTTTGGTCATCACTTTATCCATCGTCAAAGTTTCTGATTTGCCTAGAACATCTTTTGCTGTAACGATTCCAACTAAGCGCAAACTTTTATTGACTACTGGAAAACGTGAGTGGTGTGTTTTTTCAGATAGTTTTTGGTAATCAGCAATGGTGTTTGCAGAAAGTAGATAATTTGTTTTTTCTAATGTGGTATAGATGTCACTGACCAACATGATATCTTTTTTGATCAATTGATCACTCAGCGCACGATTGATCATCGTTGCCACTGTAAACGTATCATACGTCGTTCTTAAGACTGGCATCTCCAATTCATCCGCTAGTTCGGCTATTTCACTTTCGGTATCAAAACCACCGGTAATCAGTACTGCAGCGCCATTTTCTAAAGCTAACTTTTGAACACCTTGGCGGTTTCCGACAATCATCAATGAACCTGGGGTTATGTAACGTGTCATCGCTTTTTCTGTCATCGCACCGATCACAAACTTATTTAAAACCTTATCTAAACCTGCGGATCCGCCTAACACATCTCCTTCGATGATACGAACCACTTCTCCAAATGTCAGTTTTTCAATATGTTTTTTGAGTTTTCGTTCGATTCGAATCGTCCCCACTCGCTGAATCGTTGAAACCAAACCGATGTTTTCTGCATCTTTAATTGCTCGATAAGCTGTTCCTTCACTAACACCAAGATTTTTAGCGATGCTTCGAACTGAGATACGATCACCGATTGGTAAGCCTTCAATGTACTTTAATATTTGATCATGTTTCGTAGCCATAATATCCTCCTTGATTTAAAAGCGTAACAAAACAATGGTTTCTTTGAAAAATAAGGTAAAAAAAGGAACATGTTTCACCCTTCGTTTCTTTCTTATTTTAGAAAGGATTGATTTGTATAACTGACTAGCAACCTACGTTCTTAAGTATCTATATTTTTTCTCTGTTTAAGCTTGATCACAATATCTACAAAACAAATAAACTGTTTTAATTCACTAAAAATCAATACTAAGACAGATTTAACGATTCTATTGATTGACTTTACTTAAAAAGTATAACAAAAAATGACACATTTTAGTACAGTTATTCTCAATTTATTGTAACAGAAGTTAAAAATAAGTATGACTGATTTAGCTTGTATTTATGCTCAACTTAAAAAAACAAGTAAAGATTAGTCAAAAGAGATTCTCGCTAATTTTATTTTTTACACTGACTTTAAAAAAAAAAGGAGTATGATGATAGCGGACTAATTACACTTTTAAGGAGATGAAGATATGGAATCAGTGACTAGTTTTCAAGAAAATCCTATTGTTCAAAAAAATCGCTGGTGGATTTTGGTTTCCGTAGCTATGTTTACTTTTATGTCCACACTAGATGCCAGCATCGTCAATATAGCATTACCGACGATTTCAAAAGATATGAATGTACCAATGAATCAGTCAGAATGGATCGTCTCCATTTATTTGATGATTGTTTGTGCTTGTTTATTACTTTTTGGCAAAATCGGAGATAGTTTCGGCAAAATCAAAGTTTATCGTATTGGAACAATCATCTTCACGGTTGGATCGTTACTATGTGGGTTTAATCAATCATTAGGATTTTTGTTATTTGCCAGAATCATTCAAGGCATCGGCTCTAGTATGACAATGGCTACAAACTCAGGAATTATTACAGAAGTTTTTCCTTTTAAAGAACGAGGTCGTGCGCTAGGCTCAATTGGTGCTTTTGTTTCCCTTGGTTCAATTGCAGGACCTGGGATTGGTGGATTGATTCTTTCACAGTTCTCATGGCCTTATATTTTTTGGATCAATGTTCCTGTAGGAATCATTACGATTTTGATTGGGGAAAAATTTTTACCCAAAGATAGGATTAAAAGCGATAAAAAAGTTGATATGGTTGGCTTTAGTTTATTTGCTGTATTTATTATGTCTTTTTTCGGAGCAATTTTTATCGGTCAAGAAATTGGCTTCAATGCATTTTTGCCTTTCCTTTTATTTATTTTAGCTTTTGCTTCATTCCTTACTTTTATTAAAGTAGAAAAACATGTCAGTCAACCATTGATCACGTTTTCAATTTTTAAAAATAACATGTTTACCATGAGTTTGATCACCGCTGTTTTGATTTTTTCATCAAACTTTTTTGTTAATGTTGTAATCCCCTTTTACTTACAGAATGCTCGAGGTTTACCAGCCAGTAAAGCGGGTTTATTAATGATGGTGTTTCCTCTGCTAATGGTGATAGGTTCGCCAATCAGTGGTTTTTTAACAGATAAAATCGGCACGAAACTTTTGACGTTTTCTGGATTATTCTTATTGTCAGTGACCGCATTGATGTACATATTTTTAAATCAAGGAACACCACTTTGGTACTATATTTTAGCAACTGGTATTATGGGGTTAGGCAATGCATTGTTCCAGTCTCCTAACAATACAACTGTTATGAGCAGCGTTGCTAAAGAAGATCTCGGTGTAGCTGGAAGTATGAACTCTTTTGCTCGTAATCTAGGGATGGTGTTAGGGATCTCCTTAGCTACCACGATTTTATACAACGCAATGAGTGTCCTTTATGGTCAACGTGTAACGACATTCATCAGTGAACGACCTGATATTTTTATTTTTGGGATGAGAATTACCTTCTTGGGCTCTTTTATCTTGTGCATTACAGCGTTAAGCTTAACTTTATTTCGTTCATTGAAAACAAGAAGAAAATAACTAAAAAAAATGAAACTGTGACAGGAACTTCTGCTATCAGTTTCATTTTTTTTATAGAGTAGATGAGTCAACGTTCACTATTCATCTTCTTTTCCACTTTTGATACTTTTTATAAACTCTTCAAAGAGTTCTGTTCCAATTCCCATCTTTTTATAGTTTTCAAGAATTGATTTCAATTCCATCAATAGATAACCGACATACAGAACATAAATCAGTCCCACTCCTGCTCCACCGGGGATCAACGGCGCTAAAGGAATAAAAAACATCAATAACACCATACTTGCCACTTTTCGCAAAATTCCATTGATTCCAACTTTACTTAAAAAATCAATATTGGGGTTGATTTTTGCAGCTAGGCTCCCACTTAAAAAGTCGATGATCATCGCTACACAAATCAATGTTAAAACATAGATTGCTTTATGATCTGCATCCACTAAAAATCGATCTAAATACGCAAACATCTTCATAATTACCACCTTTTTTCTTTTTTCTTAATTGCTTAATGATTAATAATAAATCCGCTAGTTTAAACTACATGTCTTTTCTCTTTTTCTGTTGAACACTCTTTAACTACTGGATCAACTATAGTCTACTCTATTTTTAAGTTACGAAACTGCCGAATTTCTCCCATAAAAATGTCACTTCTCTATCAATAATTGTCCACTTTCATAAGCTTCTGCAAAACGAATCATGGCTTTATCTAACTCTCTGTAAAACTTGCTTTCACTCATATGATGTTTCATATAAATTGCGATATTTGTAGTAAAATCGCGATCTATATATTTGTCATATAATAATTGTCGGTCATAAGCATCCAATTGATTCATTGCATTTACTATCTTAATCAGTTCCATTTCAGCAAGCTGTTTTCGATCAACTAACTGACCTGTCCTGCGGGTAATTTCTGCTTCATCGTTATTTAGTTCAAATGTATAGGCTGTAGTTAATTTAGGGGCATGTTTTTCACCTGCAATCCGAACTAAAGTACGATAAGCATTTAACAAATCATGGACTTTTTTCTTTGTTTTCTTTCGATCAATTTCTGGAAATAATAGCATTGTACATCCTCTCCTTTTTTGTACATTCTTTAATCGTAAGCTGGTACTCTTTTTTTATTTACACCTTCTCTTTAGTAAATTAGCTAATATATAATAAAATCGTTGACTAAAATTAGCATTTACGCTATCATGAAAGTATAGTTAAATAAGCTCTCTTCTACCTTTGCCGCTTCTCCTTATTTGGAAATGGCTACTAGAATGGCTTGACTAACTATTTACTGATAAATTAGCTTATAAGAACATTTTAATAGCTTAAAAGCTAATTGTCAACTAAAAATAGCTTAAAAGCTAATGTTTTTTTCATTAAGCTTATGAAAGGTTGAAAAACATGAGTTTAACTTACAGAATTAAAGAACTGGCTGACAAGAAAAAAGTTACTTTTGCTGAAATCGAACGTAATACAGGTATTTCAAACGGACAAATTCGTCGCTGGGATACTTCTTCTCCTAAAATAGAAAATATTCAAAAAGTAGCGGATTATTTTGATGTTTCCACGGACTATTTATTAGGAAGATCTGAAATACCTACTATTACAGATGTTACTCAGGAAGAGAATTTATCTTCCCAAATTATGTTTCGGATGAATACTGATGGGTTATCTGAAAATGAAGTAGATGAATTAAAAGATGAAGTAGATCGTTTTCTTCGTTTTAGAAGATCTGAGATCGAACGTGAGCGAGAACTAAAACAAGACGACAAGGCGTGATTAATGGATGACAGAGCAAGTTGATGAATATCTTAGTTTTTCAGATAAAATAAACGATTATATCTCGGCATTGATGGTCGCAAATAATATCGGTTATGAAAATTATGACTGTTCCTATCTGTGGGATTTCGTAAAATCTAAGGGAGTTTCAATGCGCAGTTTTCCATTCGATGGCGTTGCAAGAGATCGTATTTCTGGTATGATCGTTAAAGACTCTTTAGAGACAACGATTGGCTATAATCAAAACATGAGTGAAAAAAGAAAAAACTTCACTATCAGTCATGAAATTACTCATTATTTGTTCCATATGACTGAAAGTGACACTATTTTTACTGATACAGATCGTAGTCTACAATATTCCTATAATGAAGTTTTACATGAATTCCAAGCAAATATTGGTGCTTCCGCGATTCTTGTACCTGATGTTGTTTTCTTTCGTTTTTTAAAGGAAGGCTGGAATTTATCCCAATTGTCCAATCAGTTTGGCATATCTGAAAGTGCCCTTTATGTTCGCTTGATTCATACAATGCAGGCTAATTTTGGTGTTTCTTATATTGCAGCTAAAACCAATGCAGATGCTATTCGATATAAGTTTGGCGGTAAAGGACAACAAGCAGCTATTGAGCTGGGAACTAATTTGGAAGCACGATTGTTTCGAACGAATCGGTTTATTGAGGCCTTGTGATTTTCAACTGGAAAATACGAGGATGGGACAGAAGCGTTTAATCCCGAGAAATAAGAAGAAATTCACGAAATTTGCTCTTCAAATTTTTGTGAGTTTCAGCTTATTTCCGAAAGGATTGCATCTGCTTCCACCATTTATTCGTATTTAGGGTGTGGGACAAAAGTGATTTTTACTTTTGTCCCACACCCTTTTTCAATGTTCATATCAATAATCACATGACTAAAGTTGGAAAACATTTCATATATATGATAATATATTACTAACTTTAAAAAAGGAGATTGTTATGAAAAATAATTTATTATTAACATTAGGAGTATTATTAGGAATTGGTATGATTAGTAACACTCAGCAGGTCTCTGCTCATGATTTAGACACCGTAAATTCTGATGGTTCTATTCTCCCTTATGAAACTATTTTAAAATCAATACCAACCGAATTAGAACCTTTCGATGGAAAAAAAGAGCTACTGGAAAGTTTTACATCACTTCCAGATAACGCTTTGGAATTTGAAATAGATGATCAAAAAAACGCCAATCCATATCTGATACATGGACCAGATAATAGAACAGTCGTCTCAGATACCACAGGAAACCCTTACAGAAGGATAGCTCTTGTGTTAGCTACTTTTCCAAATGGTTTGACTTACCGAGGCAGCGGAAATCTAATTTCTCAAAATGTTTTACTTACTGCTGGACATGTCATTTACTCAAAAAATGACGGTGGTTGGGCAACAAAGGTTTCTGTTTTTCCTGGCTATGATGGAATAAATAATAGAGCACCTTATGGAGAAATTAGCTCCGTAGGATTAAGTACTACATCTGGTTGGGTTAACTCGAGAGATGCAGACTCAGATATTGGTATCATTAGATTAAACAAAAATATTGGACTTACAACTGGATGGTTTGGATTAACAAAATCCACAATGGGGTCTATAACGTTGTCAGGCTATCATGGTGACTTTAATGATTATAAAATGCGAACTGAATCAGGGAGTATTGGCAATCTAAGTGCTACAAGAATTTATTATACTTTGGATAATACTGGTGGTTCAAGTGGTAGTGCAATTTATAACACCAATAATCGTATCGTCGGTGTGAATGCATACAGTTCTTCTCCAATGAATTATGCTGTTAGAATCAATACAGAGAAGTATAATTTAATTCAGAACTGGATTGGTAGTAATACAAAAGATCCCAATGATGAAATAAAATTCATTACAAATGAACCTTACATGGATCAACGCCATAATCATAATCCAATTGAAACTGGTAAAAATTTAAGAAAAGTAACGATAAACGATATTCCACATGAACAGATGGCTAAAGGTATGGCTGAGTTTACTCGCCAAAATACGTGGGATATGTTAACAAATGGAAATGTGTTTCTAATTGAGTATCCTGATAGGTTAATGATGAAAGTTGTGGGCATAAAACATGAATGGACAAGCTACATGATGTCTGAATCTTTAAGACTTACTAGAGGACAGGTATTAAATTATCAAGAATTCAACGTTAGAAAAGTAACACAAGCTGATGGTAAATACGATTGGATTGAAATTGACAACCTGCCCAAAGATTGGCAAGCAATCAGTAATAGACTAAGAAAAAATTTACGAGAAAAATATGCACAAAAGTTCTTATCTACTAGAGTGTCCTACGGAAAACAAAGTAACGGGAAATTTTATTTAGATGTGATAAACATTGAAAGTCTCGATCGTGCAAATGAACTTTCTACTCGCTTAAATAGGTGGTTTCCAGGGGCTACAAACGAATATACAACACCCAAAATCACCATGCAATAATTGAAAGAAAGTGGGACATAGTCAGAGAAAATCTGATTATATCCCACTTTTTGACTAGTGCTGGAGTGGCTATTCTTGGTATTCTTTTTCATTTGTTGATATTGAACTAAAAACAGATAGTTCGTTTTTATTTATAACTTTTACTAACTATACTTAATGTTTTATCTGGACCGACCCTAGCTCAAAAAAATCACTTATTAAAAGAACTTTAGAGCTCAACCACAAAAAAAGAATACCACTCTTAAATAGTCGTTTCTTTTTCACAAACAAATCATTTACCAAAAATATAGTCTCTATTTTACTATGGTTGCAATATATCAAACTAATTAATTAAGCAACGTTCAAACGACCTGTCTGTCAATCTTTGATACACTTGAATTTTTTATTCAACTGCGAAAATTTCATGGTAAAACATTTTTTAACAAGCAACTAAACAAACGTAAACTCATTACTAAACATATCTAAAAGCCGTCATACTTATCTTTTGAAAGCATAAAAAACCACCACGACCGTCGTCTGTGGTGGAAATGAAGGTTGTTATTTACTCTTGGTAGTTATTCCCTAACCTATTATAACGATGTAAAATGCCGTCAAATAAGGATTTTTATATTTTACTCTGCTTCGAATAACATCATATTAACCGCGGAGTGTGGAAAATTCTGTGGTTAATTTTTTAATTTTATAATCATAAGGTGAAGTATCTTGTTGTGGACAACCAGAACAATTGTTCGTATAATGTTTTCAAGGTGATGATAATGAGATATGTAAAAACTGTATATCTTAATGAGTACATACGACCAGCGCAATACTTTTACTCGTTACACCTGGTCCCGTTCCGCAAAGTAAGCTCAAAAAGAGTTAATATAGAGGGAACTGTATATAATTTTTGGTCAATCCCTAAAATAAAAAAGCGAGATTATTTACTCGCATTTCCACTAGAAAAAATAGATCATTTTATTGTTTTAGAGTATACAGATCCATATCAGTATTTAACTTTACCAACTAATAAAGTATACAAGAGGACTGACTTCAAAATGAAAAAAAGACGAGTTGAATACATCTATGATGATTGGGAGCGTGCAGATTAGTGAATTTAATCGAGGAATATGAAAATGGTCTTCTAACCTATCAAGAATTCCAACAGTTCATCTGGGGGTGTGGCCAACGATTGATTAACGACGTTGGGTTGGATAAGTTTGTTTTTTACTTAAATGCTGAGGAAGATGAATTTTTTGAAGAAGAATAGTTTTATAGGTATTGTTGATAAGATTAGAGTTATTAAATTGATATAAAAAATATATAAATATTTTTTGACATAGAGATTTATATATATTATAATTAGTAAAAGTAAATTTTATATCAAAAGGAGTTTTTTTATGAAAAAGAAATTTGCAGTAATTATCACTTTAATTTTTGGAGTTCTTTCGTTATCTGGTACTAGCGGTTATGCAAAAGAGGATGTAACCACCCAACGGTTCAGTTTTCAGCCTTATTTTGCTAGTGTTTCTAATAGTAAGCTAATAAAGTCATTTGAATCCGCCGACTTTTTAATCCTTAAATTACCAGTTATATCTGGATATCACGTGAATTATCATTTTAAGATTCGCACTTCTGCGTTGTATAACGAAAATTTCTTGGTAAAACATGTTTCTCCTGATGGACAGTGCGTTCTTTCGGAAGAGGTAGTCGCAGGTAATTTTTCAAAGGGCTTTTTTGGTTCTACTGCAGGTAGCTCAGATTACGGTACTGATTATCTTGTTGCCAGAGTAACTAATCTTGCTCCTACACCCGTAGGTTACACGATTGATTACAATTATAAACTATCTAAAGATCCAACTGATTTTGTCGGATTGTAATAATCCCCTCCCCTCTTTGCGTATTTATATGTAAGGGGGTTTTTATTATGGATCAAATTATTATATTAGATGGTAACGTAGTAGGATTGGTTAGCGAGGAAGGTGCGGCTCGGTGGGAGTTTGAGGATTTAGAGGATGCGGAAGAATTGTACAGGTTGCTAGTTTTGAGCGTAGATGTTGAGGATAGGATTGCGGAATTGTGGGATAAAAATATTTATTGACAGCGAATACAAAATACCATATAGTTATTTATATAGGACAATTAATCTTATAAATATGATTAAGGAGTAATTTAATGTTAAAGAAAAAATTGTTTGTTGCGTTGTTGGCAATGTTTGGATTTGTGGGGATAGGAGCGAATATCTCCTGCGCTGAAGAGAATTTATCTAACCACCCTTCCTTTGTGGTTGTTCCAGATTCATTAGACGGAAATCCTGCACCTTCACGTTCGAGATCTACCTTAACAATTAGCGGCTACTCTCATATTCAGGATCTAGGCTTTGTTAACTTAAGCAAGGTTGATTCCCAAACTTTTCGTTTGGGGACTACAGGTAGATCATTACGCCTAGAAGCCTTTGCTCTTTTCGCTTACTCCGGAAACATTCTTTATGAATCCCACGTGCAGGACATAGGTTGGCAAGGCGGAAAAAAGAATGCAGATTTGTCCGGAACGATTGGTCAATCTTTGCGGATTGAAGCTGTCGCAATGGCATTTCAACATCCCACGATATGGATGCGTTACAGAGCTCACCTTCAAGATATTGGTTGGACAGAATGGAAAAGGGACGGTTTGATAGTTGGCACCACAGGACAAAGTCGACGCTTAGAAGCAATTGAATTTCAGTTTTACTATAAATAAATATCTACTTTAGCCCCCACAATCGTGAGGGTTTTTTCTTTGCACAAAAATACCGACCCTAACCGGTCGGTATAAAATCTAACAAGCTTTGAAATGTCCATTAAACAAGTCAGTAATACTATTATTCTCTTTATGAATTTGATATTCATAAACTTCTTCAAATTTCTTTGCATTTTTTGATTTATTTTTCTTAAGTTCTTGCTTAAAATCAACTCTATTTTTCTCTATTGAAAAAACCTCAATAGCAGCTTTATAGCTTCCCATAAAGCTGAGAATATCCTCTTGTTCCATAACCTTTTTTGCGTCTTCGTGAGACATGAAGAATATCTGTTTCTCTTTTATATCTTGTTGAACCATACTCTTAAACTCAGATGCCTTTTCTTTATCTATGGATAGAATCTTCATCAAATCGCTATCCTTCGTTTTTACAATTTTTTTCAACACTCTTAAACGCTCATTATTAATTATATTTCGAAAAAATTCTATTTTTTTATTTTTCCTCATAAAGAAGGCATCTTTTATCTCATCAACCAAGATCATGTAACTAATTTCAACATCATTAGTATAGGATAAAGTGACTATAAATAAAGCTAAAACAAATAACAATAGGACTAAAATAGAAACTCCACCAATCCATGCTAATAACATTTTAATTACCTCCCGTCTTTTTTGGTTTCAATCTTACCATTATCTTATCATATAACCCTAACAGAATCACAACAATATGAAATACTAAAGTACTAATATAGACAAGTTCATTAACAACGAATCCATGATTGCTTAACAACAAAAAAATTATAGCGAAATAAAATCCCGATATCGCAAAACAAGTATTCGCTGTTCTATAAAAAAATACTATGTATTTATTTGTATATTCTGATAATGTTTGAAAAAAACTAATCCTAAGAAAATGCTTTATTAGAATCGGCATTGCAAAAACTAATACAAAATATGCTACATCTGAATTTGACTTAGATGAAACATACAGTTTGTCGAACTTCCATAATGATACTGCTCCAGTTAAAATAAACCAAATGATATCGAAAGTGAAAATGAAATTTTCTGATTTGATTTTATCTCTTTTGTAAACGTCATTTTCTATATTTTCTTCATCTTCAATTACCTTCGTCTGCAAAAATAATCGATCCTCTCTCCAGTACTTTATATACTATATAATACCATGATGAATCAATCATAACAATTATTTTTTACAATTAGTTTATATAAAATATACAAATCATTGTTTTTTCACACTTTTAGTAGTTCTAAGTATTACTAAATATTACTCTATACCCGGTTTTTAAACAGAAGCTATATTTATTTCTACACCTAATATAACAACTAACCTGTAAACTTTTGTATCAAAATTCACCCATGTTTCTCCCAATATTAAAGCTATGTACAAATCCTCCAAATAAAGTAGGGCTATTTTAACGCAAAAAATCCCACCTCAAATGAGATGGGGGAAAACTATGGATTTACGTTTTGTATTGTCTCCACAGCTTGTGTGCTGTCAATTGTATAATCAACATCAAAAGACGTAGGGCGCGCGTTATCAGCATAATTAAGTGTAACTTTAAGCTTTACTTGCTGACCTTTTACGACAGCATCAGCCCATTTATTTTCTAACTTTTTATAACTACTTAAATTAACATGACTAGCCTGAGACACAAGATTATCCAATTTGGGTGACCCTCCAAAACGATCGCCAGCCAAATGCCCTGCATGATCTCCTTGTAATTTATCCAAGGTATCAGCGCTATGAGGCAATCTTGCAGTGCGTGTTGTCATACTAAGTTTACCAATATCAACAGCCACTATCCGTCCTTTATCGTCTGTCCTATACTTGTAGTCATACTCACCTGTAAAGTACTCTACGTTTGCCTTTAATATTTTATTAGGTATCAACCAATGATCATCCTCAACCGCTGGGGGTAAGGTACCAGTCACACTCGCAATACCTTGCTGCTTAATTTTTTCCAACGTTTTTGGACCAATACCTTTTGCGTTTGCTAAATCATCCAGACTGCCATATGGTCTGCTATCAATAATTGCTTGTGCTGTGACTGGACCTACTCCTGTGATTTTTGTTAACTCATCCAAAATAGCAGTGTTGACATTAACCGTAGATTCTGCATTTACTACAGTTGGTAAAACGAAAATAACTAATACAACTGTAAAAACCAATGCATTTTTAATCTTACTCATTTAAAAACCTCCAAAATAATTCTTTTTCCATAAACATAAAACGCCTATAGGCGTATAAACATTAATATTACAGCATTTTCCTATCGGTCTCAACCATGCTTAAAATTAACATACAATGAGTTTTTAGAAAAAATAATCCATAAATATATTTACAACTTTTGGGTATTAATGTATTATATGGAGTAACTCAATCGCGATGAGAAAAAATGAAAGTTGGTATAAATTTATGAAAAAATTGACACTTTTAATCACATCATTAAGTTTAGTTTTTGCTTTAAACTTCGCTCCGGAATCGCATGCCGAATCCACAACAAACGAAATTACAACAGATCAAAAAAGTGAAGTTGATTTTAATGATTTGCCAGAAAACGTGAAAGCACATTTTTACTCGGATGGTTTCAGCGAAAACGATGATTTTTATCAGACAACCGTTATACAACCAGCTGATGGTAATTCACCTGCAAAAAATCAGCGGCTTGTAAATGCGCTGGTACTCCACGCTGCCACTAGAAAAATCAGTAATACAATGGCTTACACAAGCTATACATTAGTTTCGTCAAATTCTGCGATGTATAAAGCAGAGTTTAGCGTTACCTATCGCGGGAAGAAATTTAATTCAACCGTTAATATCCCGAATAGATTTGATTACAATGGCGGAGTTTATATCAATCATTCTGGCTCTAAAGGATACGGCGGTGTTAGAGTTACTGCTCAAGTCTACAACGGATTTGGTGCTGGCACAGTCACTTCCACTGCTGGCGGAGTGACTTTAGGTAAATAAAAAAATAAGAAATGAGGTAACTCAAATGGAAATCCCTTTATCAAAAATAGGATTAATTTTAGAACAATATCAAAAATTAGGCTATTTTGAATCCGATAGCTTACATGAAGCTATCAAAAAAATGATAAATGATACAGATACTACTATGGGAATCAACGTCCAAACAGATGAAAATTCCGAGAATAGTTCTTTTGAGGATTTGTGGACATTCATTTGGGAAAATATTAAATGATTCTTTAAAAAGCCCCCCTGAATTATCAGGAGGGCTTTTTTATTAATTAAAAAAACCTCTCCCCCATGTTGTATCGATACGTCCATCATCTGGACCAACAGCAACATAACGACGTTTACCACTGTCGGAAATGTAGCTGATCCACGCATAACCATTAGCCATGATATAACCATCGTATTTGATTGGTTGACCTGCGTTGTAATAGTCCAGCGCTGGGCTTGCTACGTCATCTGGATTAGTGTCAGCACTTACCGCCAGCGGCCTATCAGGATAAAATACACCGCTCATAATAACCCTTTTATCTGGCGCTTGAGGCACTGGATCAATTGGTTTTGGCGCGCTTGGTTTTGGATCTGAGTTACCATCTGTATATCGATAAATAGTAATTGCTGGCTGTCCGTTAAGCTCCCATATATAATCATGGTTGTTTACCGTGATACCATTAAAACCATAATTGCAATGGATTATATTGTCGTGATCATCTACAAAAATTCCAGTGTGACCTGCAGCACCACCAGAACCACCACGGTTACCCCAAATAAAGACATCGCCGCGTTTTGCTGGATAATTACCATCTACTGGTTGCACTTGCTGCCATCCGGCATTTTCTAAATGGCTGAACAAACTATCAGTATTACCCATCGAGCCAGCTTTTAAAAAACCGCCCGCAATCAAAGCGTTATAAACGGCACTGGAACAGTCATAGCTATTAGGACCTAAACGACTATTCATGCTGTAGCTTACTTTTCCTTGTCGGTCAGACATCCATTTGATCATCGCGTTAATACTACTCATGTTTATCATCCTTATTCTTAATATTTTTGATAAAGTCTTCAAACAGCTCTGTACCGATTCCCATTTTTTTATAATTTTCAAGAATTGATTTCAATTCCATCAATAGATAACCTACGTATAAAACATAAATCAGACCTACGCCAGCACCGCCAGGGATTAATGGCGCTAGAGGGATGAAGAACATCAACAGGACCATGCTCGCTACCTTTCGCAAGATACCATTGATACCTGTTTTACTCTTAAACTCAATATTAGGATTTATCTTTGCTGACAAAGTCCCACTTAAAAAATCAATAATCATCGCAATGCAAATTAACGCCAAAACGTAAATTGCTTTGTGATCCGCATCAGCCACAAACTGATCTAAATATTTAAACACTATCATAATTACCACCTTTTCATTATTTTGAGTACCATCAGTATCACAACTAACCAAAAAGGAATGACCATCAAACAGCCATTCCTTAAACCTTTAAAAAACTTCATACTTTTTTCCACTCGGCTACCCACTTACCGCCGACAACAGCCCTTAGATAAGCATCTCCAGTATCAGTCATGCCAATAACATTGCCATGAGTCGTTGACGTCATCTGTGCAGTAAATCTATAAGGCACAACACCAGATGGGTGGTCACTTGCTCCGTTAGTTGATGCATAAGATTTTACTCCTGGTGCATTAGCTAAAACAACGGATAAAATATCTCCACTGGTAATGGTGTTAATCGGCTTACCATCATCAGTAGTAATTTTAGACATTTGTACTTGACTAGTTGCTGCGAGCCGTTGCCACTCTGTATGCCATTTGCTACTTGATATAATCCTTGACCACACGTTGCCTGCTGCATCTTGTGCTAACACGCTACCGCCAGTAGCAGCTACCATATTTGATGTAAACCTTGTCGCACTCGTATTGCTTGGTGAGTCACTGACTTTAGCACTAGCTAAACCAGTTTTAAATCCCCCGCCCTCTTTCAATATCCGATCAAGTATTGTTTCGTGGTCAGCAACGTTTAAATAAGCTGTTCCGTTATCAGTAGTTATTTTCACTTTTTGTACATCTGATATGCCGTTCCATTTTGTTCTATCTGCTTGAGTTACATGGATGACTTTATCGCTTTTGTGTACAGTGAGATCTTTATCTGTTATTTCTATACCTGATTCGATGTGATTAGCTCTTTCAGCAGTAACAACCCCTCCTCTAAGAGTATTCTCTTCAACACTAAGAGTATCGTCAAACGGTCTCCAATTTTGTTTTACATAAGCCATTACTCATCACCTTGCTCTTCATTTACAAGATTTTTTTCTCCGAATGCAACAGATAGTTTTGCGTTTTCGAGTTCCAGCTCAGCAATTCTTTGTAATAATTTACTAATAATTTTTTCGGCATCTAGTTCCATGTCTTACCTCCATATTTTTTCTATTTTTTCATTGTCGTAATCTTGCATTTTTAATCGCTCATTTTCATAACCAATTCTTTTAGCTTTTATTTCCCAACCAAATCTTGTATATGGTTCATCAGAACAAACTAAAAAAGCATCTGATTTAAAATCAGATACCCAAACTACGCTTTTTTCATAAGATTGTAAAAATACTTCGTACGGAATATCTAAATTAACGGTATCACTAAATAAAATATCTATAGGAACCCACTTTTGACAATGCTCATCCGTTACATTTCTTCCTATGTCTCCTAAGTATGATTCTGCTAATTCATAAGCTGGCGTAGCACGAACACCATCTCTAGTTAAATGTATAGCATTTTTTGAGCCTCTCACATGAAAATTGCCATTAACAGTTACAGATTTACCAGTTAAATAAAAATTTGTAGAGGCAATCGTTGCACTATCTTCGTACAAATTAAATAGATTTTTCCCCTTACTACTATAGGAAATCCCCCATGTGGTTCCAACACTAAAAATATACTCTGAAAGTTTGTTCGTTTTATACTTTAAATACAATCCTCCTTCGTTAAAATTTACTTCAGATAAGCTATCAGCCTTGGTAAAATCATAAGATAATCCGTAATAATTAAAATCGAAAAGATGCTTAACATCATTTTTAACCATAGATACCTTAGTCGATGAACTAGATAAATAAAATTCCATTGTGTCATTAGCATTAAAATTGAAACTATTCTTCACGGAAAGATATTTTACATCTAAATTCAATGTATCGCTTACTCTCGAAATTACTAAATATTTTCTATCAGTCAAACCATTTGACATAGCAAATTCGCCGATGTTAAACAATTTCATATTTGCTTGACCAATGTTGTTTAAAGACGGCTCTACTTTTATTTCAAAAGCATCTGATTTATTGTTGTTATTAAACCATTTAAATGATCCGACATCCATAATCATTTGAAAATCCTTACTAGAACTAGTAATTCTTGATCCGATGATTTCCGTTCCTATAATTTTTGTTCCTTCTATTGTCCCACCCTTAATTTTTATTGAGCTGATTGTTCCAGAAGAAATAGAATCAGCATTCAAATTGATAATATTCACATTTGCTGCATCAATTTTGCCAGAGGTAATCTTATTTGCAGATATTTCCCCTATTTTTGCATTAGTGATAGCTGCATTCGCTATATTTGCAGTATTGACCGCTAATTCGCCAATTTTAGCGGATGTAATACTTCCGTCTACAATATACGCCTCTTTGATTACTGCATGGTCAAATATCGTTTTATCAGTGACATGGATGTATCCTTCTACAGCGCTCTCGGCTAATTCTTTGGCTTTGTCAGCCGCCTTCTGAGCATCACTCCCTTTTTGGGCAGCATTTGCTATAGCTTCTAACAAATCTTCATTAGGCACCGTTGAGGCTTGCACAACCCAATCGAATATAGTATTACCTACTTTTTCCCATGTGCATAATTCAATATCTGGTCCTTTAGGTCTAAACCAAATATCGTGTTCTTTTGGATATAAAGGAGCATCCAAACCAGAATGTATATTGTTTTTCCCTGCTGCGGAAATTCGATCTTTCATCCATTCGATTGTTTGCTGTAACTGACCTCTGTATTGAGTTACAGTTTGAGGAGATGATTTGGCATTTGCGCTTATTGTTGCTTTCAGTCCGCCAGAAAAAGACATTTTATACGTAAGAATAGGCATTTTAAACAGCGTTCCTTTTGTATCGGCTAAGGTTACCCAATCGCCAACTTCAATCGCTGGATTACCTCTCCAACTTAGAGTACCTGGATAAAAGCTTAGATTTTCTAGTTTTTCATATATTATATTTAGTAAACTTTGGGTCATCACTTTATTCTCAAGTGATATTTGAGAACCAGTTGGAGAACCAGCTGTCAAAACACTATTTTCTTCGTTTCCTATTTTACACGAAATTCCTCCTAAGCGATAAAGTAATTCATTTTTCTTGAGCCCTTTAGAATAATATTCACTTGTATTAACTTTGTAATTAGGATCAAATAATGTTCGCACAGTCAATAAACCTGATCGATCAAAATTAACGTAACCCGCTTCAAATTGAGCTATCAAGCCTATCGCTTGACGGCATGTGTAACCTTCCATTTTATCGATCAAAGAATCACTGAGTCGAGAAAAATCTGATTCATTTACACTTAAACCAGATAAATTAGCAATTTCTAAAGCAACATCTCTTATTTTAGCTGGGTAATTTAGTTTCGATTCGTATAAACCACCCATGAATATAAACCCGTCCATCGCTTCTAAAGTTGTCTTATTCTCATTTCTATCTGGATCTACTGACTTCACATAAAATGTTCCAAGTGGTACAAATTCATAGATGGCATCAATATAACTCATTAACTGAGCTTTACCGACTCTTGCTTGGTTAACAAATGCAGGTTCTTCTAAATTTGGAATTGATGATTCATTTTTTGTTTTTATGCCGACCTCAATTTTTACTTCATCAAGCTCATTTATGCCTTCCAAAATCAATGGAAAAACGATTTTAACGGAATTCGAAAATGTGGAACCTATAGCAAAGCTATCTCCTACAATACTTCCCCCGTCATAATCTAATGTTTTGATTTCTTTTCTTGTGTACAATTCATCTTTAATCCAAACCTTAACAAATATTTCCCGTAAATCAGACCTAAATGAATCATTAAAAGATTTAGTTACGTTTAAAATAATTATCACCTCTTTGCTTACTTCTCAATGAAGTTAACTGTTAGCCCTTCCCATTTAAAAGCGTTGAACTTTTCATGCCATGAATAAGCGCCTAGAGATCTAGGTCCGGCATAAAAAGTTTTGGTGACTATCCGACCTTCTTTAGCATCAGGATAAGATGCAGTAAAGAAAATTCCATCAATACGTTTCAAAATATTTGAACTTTCTAAATCACTCATCGGTCCCCACGAAAGTTCTAGTTTCACTTTCCTAGCAATTAGATCTCTCACCATTGTGCCGTCAGCATTACGCCCTGATGAGTCTGCATCAATATCCTCATAGCTAATTTTGAAATCTTTAGGAGGCTTTACAACAGCCCCATTTATCGCTAAATATCCAGACATTTCGCAAAACCTCCTATATCATTAATTCGTTTTTTCCTGTTTTTTCTTGATATTCATTTATTTCAGAAATCAAATGACGTGCATACTCGCTACCGCCAAGATTGATAATCAATTCAACTGGTTGAGAGTTGTTTTGCCTTCCATTTCCACTCTGCATTGCTGTTGTAATTGCTCTAACAATTGCATCTGTTATTTGATTTAATCCTCCACCGACAAAATCATTTTGCTGAGATTCATAAGAATTTGAAGAATTAAACGAGCCGGTTTCGGTTCTGAAAATTTCTGGTAATTGTAATGATGAAAATGAAGAATCTATTCCCATAAAATCAAGAGCTTGACCGATCAACGGCATCGCAATTGTTGGCTTTTCTAATGGTAAAACCATTTCAGTCTTATTCCCCTCTGACAACCTATATAGTCCGTCTTCCGTGACTAAACCTCCATTTTCTTTCCTACGATTGTTAGCCTTCTCTCTCATCGCTCTGATTCTCTCTTTTATCCGATCTATGCGTTCTTGTTGCTCAATTTTTTTCTGAACAAATGAGAACGCGCCTTGAGTCATCATAGATATACCACCAGTTGCAATTGATAGTGTCGGCTCTAGGACGCCAGAAAGATTAGTAAAACTAGCTACGGCAGAAGATAACATTCCGCTTGCAGCATTTTTAATACTATTCCATTTTTCTTCAAACCAATCGCCGATGCCATCTTTGTACTGCGGTATGTTACCATATGTTTGCGCTGTTTTCTGCGCATTCAAGACTTTAGTACCTTTTGGTAAATTCAACATAACGTTTCGACCAGTAGGGATAAACTCCTCACCATTCGGTAACCTAACAGCTTCTCTAAAAACACTACCCGGGGCATCATTAATTAGAGCTGGACCGCCCATATGATAATCTGTACCATTTTTAAATCTAGGTACGCTCCACTCTGTAATTGACCATCCTGATCCTACTTTTGCAAGAACCCAGTTAATTCCTTTAATTACACCATTCACTGCACCGCCGATTATTCCAACAATAGAGTTTGCTATTGATTTAGCAGCTCCTGCGATTGCCGAAGCGCCTCCTTTTATTCCATCAGCTATCTTTTTACCTAAACCACTAGCCCAACCAACTACGGTATCAAACCCTGATTGAGAAGTATTTTTAATATTCCCCATCCATTCGCCAATTCCGCTACTCATTTTATTCCAAGCAGCAACTGCGCCATCTTTCGCTTTGCTAGCTGCATTAGAGACATTGGTTTTTACATTGTCCCAAGCGTTTGACGTGGATGATTTAACTTGTCCCCATCTATCCGATGTAGCAGTTAATATTTCTTGAGTTTTTCCACCAATAGCATCTTTCGTTTGATTCCATTTGTCAGTCGATGTTTTCTTAACATTTTCCCAAGCTTCTGACGTGTCGGACTTCACTTTTTTCCATTTTTCTGACGCAGTAGCAGAAATTTCTTGAGCCTTTTTGGATACTGTCTCCTTAACAGCTGACCATTTTTCAGAAGTTGATGACTTGATGTTTTCCCAAGCTTCTGACGTGCCTTGCTTTAATGCGCCCCATTTGTCAGACACCCATGTAACTGCGCCGTCTACGGCGTTGCCCATCGTTTCCTTTATAGCATTCCATTTTTCGCTAGTCCATTCTTTGATTTCATCCCAATGTTTTACTATTTCAACACCTAATATTCCGATAGGTCCTAGTAATAGGCCTCCGACAATTTCAGCACCCCACTCTTTAAAGAACTCAATAATGCTGTTGAATACATTGACCGTCCATTCTTTTATACCATCCCATTTTTCACCAAGCCATTTACCTAATTGACCTGCCTTTTCTTTAACCGTATCCCAATTTTTATAAAGTGCTACTCCAATTGCTATGATAGCTGCAATAGCTGCAATAGCAATACCTATTGGAGATGTTAAGAAAGCTACAGCTGCACCAAAAGCAGTTGTTACTCCTGTTGCTATTCCAGCAACGACATTCCAAGCGGTGGTTGCTACAGTCATAGCACCCTGAGCTAACGCATCTGCGGCTTTTGCTGCAGTGTTTACACCAAATTTAACAGCCTGTTTCGCTAACTCGGCTGTTCCTTTCGCTATACTCACAACAAAATCTTTTGCATAAAGAGCATTAAGCGCTATTGTTTCAGCTTTATCAGCAAGTTTAGCTGTAGTTACTGACTTAACTCCTGTAGCTATTTTAGATAAAACAGTTACAAGGCCTCCTGATTGTTGAATAAACGATGCTATTTGCATCCCTTCCCAAGCTAAGAAAAACCCTCCTATAACTTTAGTGATAGTTCTAAAAGCTTCTTGATTATTTGATATCCAATCGCTAACACCAGTTAAGGCGGCTGTTAACGTTTTAAGAACACCGATTACAGCAAAACCGGTTATTTTCCCTAACGGTTTTAAGAAATTATCAAACAACCATTGTCCAAAAGGTTTTAAAGCATCTACAACAGAGTTTACAACCTTGATTGCTGCTGATAATGCATCTAAAAAGTTGGGAATTAATTTTGTTATTGTGAAACTTGCTAATGGTAATAACACGTTTTTGTAAAACCACGCCAGATCATCGCCGATGTTTTTAGTTAGTGGCTTGATACTCTCTAATAATCCTTGGATTGATTTTAGTAATGGCGTAAAATCTAACGTTTGTGCCCATTCCAAAGTAGCACGAGACATATCATTTAGTGAGTTCAGTATGATATTGACTATTTCCAAAATTGTACGAATTATTCCTTCGCCTGTTCCAGCATTTGTCCAAGCTTCAGTAAACCGTTTTGCAATCTCAGCAATTGTATTATTAACATTTGTCAATATTTCTAAGATATTAGCAATAATAGCTTCGCCAACACCGCTGTTCCACGCATCGCGGAATGCTACTGCAACCTCATGGAGTAACTCTAAAATTGCATTCCACATATTAAAAATGCTTTGGATAAGAGCAGTCCCTCTACCACCATCATTCCAAGCATTATTAAAAGCTTTAGCAATATCTCCAATTATGTTGAGTACGTCAGCAAGTAGTATTAAAATATTGCTAACAAACCTTTCACCACTCCCGTTAGTCCACACATCCATAAAACTCTTGCCAATAGATTTAATAAGACTCCACACGTTGTTAAGTGCGTATTTCCAAGCGTCAATTACTTTTTGCCCGTGCTTATCCCAAGCAGCTTTTATTGGTTCAAAAAGATCGGCAAGAACCTTTTTAAACTTATCAGCAAAATCAGTTAACCACTTAGGTGTTGCTGGTTCAGGGACGTCAAAATTAGTTCCATTACCCGATTGCTTAGGTTTATTTACTAAAGGAATATCTAAATCTTCATCACTGTTATCGTCCGATAATCCTATTTTATTTATTTCGTCAAATCCCATTAGTGATCGTTCTAATTTTTTAACTTTCTCTCTTGTTTTATCAGCAGCTGTTCCAGTGTCATTCATCGCCTCAATATTTTCTTGCAAGCCTTGAGCCCCTTGTTTAGCTGCTGAGTATGTAGTACCAAAGAGCATCGCGATAAATTGAGCAAGATAGCCAGTGACTTCTGCGATTGCACTCATCAACGCATTAATTGCAGGAAGTATTGCTGTATAAATTGGATAAAAAGCAGTTAGCAGATTAACCTTAATTTGATTTAGAGATGCTGAAAATTGATCATTGGTTTGCAAAGCAGAAAATAACCCTTTGCTTACCAAACTCAATCCCTTGTAGATTAATCCAAATACAAATACTTGTTTGACCATACTAGATAAACGTCTATTAAAACCGCCTAATCCATTAGTCATTCTTTGTGATCCACGATGCACTTGATTAGAATTTCTTTGAAATACACTCCCAATCTTTCCAAAACCATTGGTCATACGTCTGGTTCCGTGTGAAATAGAGTTTGAAACTCGATTGAATAAACCACCAAAACGTGAGAAGAAACTCTTAGATTGATCCGTGTTACGAGCCATCTTTTTTAACCCGTTTGCAGCTGTATTCGTTCTAAGTGATGTTTCACCCAATTCCGTGTTAACTCCGCCTAAAACAGATTTAAGAGCTTGAGCTCGATCTTCTGCCTGTGCAAAAGCTTGTTGCAATTTATCGTTTTCGTTGATCAATTTATTCATTTTTTCAGATTGTTTCTGTATTGCATCACTTGTGTTCAGTGAAGCCTTATTATCTTTAGCACCTTTAAAACCATCATTAAAATTACCAATCGGTGTCTTTTGATTATTATACTCAGCTTGTAAAGCTTTAATTTTCGATCTATAACTTTCAATTTGCCCTTCATTGGCATCCATCTTACTTGTGATATCATCTAAAGTTTTAGGAATAGTCTTAAATTCGGATTGTATGCTATTAGCAAGAGCTTTGGCACTGTCTTGATATTTAGTCATGGCTGCTTGTGCTCTCGCGATCTGCTCATCGTATTTCACCACACTACCTGTGTCTCCGGACGAATCGGCGCCTTGTCTTTTAGATCGTAAAAATGCTAATTTTTCTTGTTGAGCTTTTGCCTGACCCATTTTAGCGTTAATTTCGTTTACAATTGCATCGACATCTTTGCCTACTTTAGATTTTGCCTGTGTAAAGCCCTTAGACATATTTTTACCTACATTAGCTGAAGACTGTTCGCTAGCTTTTTCCATCTTATTCATTTGTTGTTCAAACTTAGTATTCAGTTTTGCTAACTGATCAACAATTCGATTGGTCCCTTTTTCAAAATCCATATTCTTTTCAATATTTTTAGTAGATTGTCCTGTAAATTGTTCAACCTTTGACATCATGTTATTGATAGTCGGTAAAACTTTATTGATTTGATCTTGGATTTGTTCTATATTAGCTTCAATTAACACTTCTAAAGTTTCTAATTCCATAACGTGCTCACCTCCCTACTGTTTAAACGTGATTATGATTCTTTATTTTTCATACGTAATGCTCGTTTAGCACCTTCAGCGGTCATCCTAAATAACGCTTGTTCTTTCAACATTTCTTCTTGAGTATAAATTCTTTCCTGACTCACCACTTGCTCTTGCTTCTTGTTGTCATCAAGAATTGGATACATCTTTTCGGGTGCTGGCATCTTCTTCGGACTGTTAAAGGCATAAGCAAGCATTTGCGCTTGTTTATAATCATAGATGGCTCTTTCTTTACTTTCTAGCTCATGACGTTTCTTGTTAGCCTGTACTTGATTCATAATCTCTAAAAAAGTAAGTGACCAATACTTATCTGAAGGTATTCCCCATTCAATAGCTAAAGGCTCTATCTCTTCAAATAATTCAGTTAAACAACTAAATTGCTTTAGACTAGTTCCCCTTCTTGCTCCACTTCTAGATCGGTTAACGCTTGATTGTTGTCCTGAGATTCCCCATCTGTCAGCCCTGCTTCCTTGGTCTTTTCCTTTGGTAGAAACCCCGCATCACTTAGCAAATCGCTTACGAATTCGAATAGATCCATGAATGATTTGCCACTTTCTAAATAATTGTCATACAGCTCATACATATCGGCTTCTTTAACACCACTTGTTGTATTCGCAGCTTGTAAGACAAGCAATAATTCGCCTAAAGTTGGGAAGTTCATACCTCCATTAGTAATGAATAGACTGAGCATTGATTTGCCTAAACGCTTCTCTACGTTTACGATTGTTTTTGCATCTAATCTTAATAAAAGTGTTTTTCCGCCGAACTCGATTGATTTAGTATTAATAATTGATCCCATTATATTTTCCTCTTTTCTCATAATTTATAAAAATACGACTAGCTGATTAAGGCCAGTCGTAAATATTTTTTACCTAAGCTTTAGGTGTAAAATCTGGTCCTTCACTCACTACTACAACAAGGGAAAAACCAATAGCAGCATTGACCTCTGCACCATCAAATTTATATGATGGAATGCCTTTAAATTTAGCTTTAAGTCCATCTGGATAAGTAATAGTCCAATTCTGTGATTTACCAGTTGAAACTAAAGCATGGATATCATTAAAGTTGCCACCTTGATACACAATAGCAAACTCTAAGTTTTCTGAATCTTGCAACCCTGGAATATACGCTTTCTTTTCAGACATCAAATGAGTAACATCTACTTTTTCTGGGTCAGATCCAATAGCTGGAATGCTTTTTACTGCAGCAATTGCAGTTTCTGCCCCCGCTTTTTCATAAGATAAAACGGTACCTTTAGATAATAAACCGTCAAACTGTTCAGCTGCGAAAAGCTGTAAATCTGTTTTTAATTCTTTCATGTTAATCCTCCTCTATTTTTTTGAAACTTGCCTTGTTACGTTATCGACAATCGCAGAAAAGACACAAATCACACGGTTTAAACCCGCAGTATTTGCATCTTTTGCATCGCCTTGAAAGCCGATTATATTAAACTGTTCCATAATTTCTTTGACAATATTTGTGAGATTCCCTGTTTTACTGTCTCCGTAAACCTCTACCGTGATTTGCCAATAGCTTTGTAACTCTTGTTGAAACGCATCTATAAAGTGTGGCGATCGTGATGTTCGATAAATAGCTATCGGAAAAGTGTTCCACGAGCTTGGATAATCAGTTGATACTTTTTTTAAAACGGAAATACTTTTAAGTATCTTCGATGTTTCGAATTTCATATTGTAAATATCAATCATATTATTTCAACCCCTCGTTTAATTTGGATTGAACTCTGTCCCTAATTTCATCAGGAGCATTTTCCATTGCTTCTAGCAAAGATGGATACATAAATGGTCTTGCAGGTTGCCCCTTAGTCATGTAAAAGTCATTACCTTTAATTGTGATTTTTGGAATACCGTACACTGCTTCTAAGTCAACACTGACTTTATCAGCTGAAATGAACCATGTTTCTTGCGTATAAACGGGATTAACCCCTTCAGGCAATTGCTTAGTTGATGCTTCACCTACTGGACCTGTTCCCATTTCACGGAATAAGGCTTCTTTTTTATCAGACCAGACTCGACCAACTACATTTCCTTGACCATTTATCACAACTTCATTTTTGATGCTTCCAGCTAACTCTCCACTACCATATTTAATATTAGATTGTAACTTACCTGCTGCTCTAGCAGCGACTTCTTCTGTGATATCAAAAGTAGCATCCCAAACAGCATCTTCCGTGAGCTTAGGCAATGCTTTTAATTTTCTGTTTAGACTATATAATCCTTTAATCTGCACTCCCATCCTGTTTTATCCTTTCTAAGGTCACATTTAAATGAGTTGAAAAAGTTTGGATTGAAGTTATTTGGTAATCGGGTTCTGATGTTTTAGAAACCTTTAAGCAAATACCATCATGCTCATTTTTCCCTTCTACAAGCTCATTCCCTTGATACTTACACGATTTGATATACTTCAATCGTTTACCATACATCGCAGCAGCAACTTGACCACCAGCAGCTTGTACGGTCATGTCGAGTTCGATAGGCTCGTCACTATATCTAACAATATCGTTACTCTCATCGTCTTGCTCAACATGCCGTTTTTTTAAATACACAGTTACAAGGTCTCTTTCTCTCAATCTCATAATAAGGACCTCATAGATGCCACTCTGTATCTATTAAGCTTAGATCTAATCTTTAAAGGAATTCCTGTTTCAAAAGTTTGAGAGACGCCTCCTTCTGATCGAGACGTCTCTCCTTCATTTCCTTCTTGATTGTATCGGATTATAAATAAATCCTTGACAGATGTAATCATGTTTCCAATCAAGGTATCACGATTACAATAGTCAAGTACATCCGTTAGAGAGTCGGCTAGGTCATCTGACAATACCTGCTTAGCCTTCTCATCTGTAATATTTAACTTCCGCTCTAGCTGTTCTTGGAGTTTATCTAAAGCGTCTTTATTTGTTTGATTCATAAGCTATTCTCCTAGCTAGTCTTTTTTGCCTTCTGCCTTTTTAGCTTCGGCAGCCGCTTTCTTATCGGCTTCTTGCTGTTTCTTCTTCTCGGCTTGTTCTGCCTTGATTTCAGCATCTGATTCAAGTTCAATTGGTAAATCAATTAGCTTGATACCAGTTGAATTATTTTCAGAACCTAATTCTTTGATTCGGTTTTCATCCGTTTCTTTGTCTTCATGAGGATATAAATCTCCTTTACGATATACACGATCCTCATCTTGAGAATCATAAAAATCACATAACACTTTATATTGTTTCATTCGTCATTCCTCCTTATGCTTTGGCGATTGTATTTAAAATAAATACTTTTTCAATTTGTTCAAATGACGGTAGAGACATCATAGATACTTTGGTATCAACATTTACTGGATCAACTTTATTTGTTGTTGTAACAGCAACGCCAGTATCTACAATAGATACATTAGCAATATTAGATGCCATCAAATCTGCTTCTTCCGGAGTTGTACCAAACCATGTAGAACCTAGTTCACCTGCAGGTAACAAAGCTAAAATGTTATCACTAACAAACTTTTTAGAATTTCCATTTTCATCAGTATAAAGCTTGCTATAAACTACCGCTTCAAGTTCTAGTTCGTCTTGTAAGTATTTAATAACATCCGCTTTGCTAACTCGAATATTTCCAGCACCATTTGGATATAAATTCAAGCCGATTTTTTTACTATTACGCAATTGTCGTAACACTACAGAATTAAAAATAGCTCGCGTAGGTCGTTCGCCGGTATCAGCTTCAATAGTATCCATTGCTGTTTCGATGTCATCTACAGGGTCAGAATTATCAGAATCAGTCCATGATACTTTTACATGACCTTTATGCGATTCTTTCATTCCGTAATCCAATGAATAATCTTGGCCGTTACCAGATACATTGATTTTTCCTGTTGTCAATAACTGCATACGCATGATCTCGCGAGTAACAGACGCACCATTAATTAGCTCAACAACATCTGCAAAGATTTTATTCATAACAGCATCAATATAGCCTTGATTTCCACTTTGCATAACCTTTAATAATTCTTGACGTAGTTTTTCATCAATATATTTAGATTCTTTGAAGAAGAACATATCTGTAACTAGTTTCTCGAAATCTGCACGATCACGAGGAATAGCTGCTGCATCAAGCGCTGATGGTTGTAATGCTTTAGGCGCTCCTGTTTGTCCAATGAACCAAGCTAGTTCCATCCCTAGTTGTTTATTATTCGGGAAAAGCACTTCACCCAAATACGGTGCCTGCTCTAGTGTCTTTTCTGTCCAATAAGTTGCCATTTCCGGAGCAGCCACTAACTCAAATAAAGGCACCTCATCTGTAAACATTTGTAAATTCATCTTTAATTTATTCTGATGTAGATTTAATAAGTTTTTCATTGATTTTCCTCCTATTTATTTCTTTTCAAGAATGTGATTTTTCCAGCTAAAGCTGTTTTAACAGCTCCATTGATCGTAACTTCTTTATCTAAACGTAATTCATTAACAAATCCCCAAACTAATAAAGTTCCGTTCGCATTTCCTTCTGTGACATCTACATCATGCATTAAAACACCTTGAACTTTATCGTCACTAACAACAGTTAATACTGCTGTGGAATCTTGTAGCGTACTAGTTGCGCCACCAACTGGTGTTCCTGCTTTGATAATCTTTTTGCCATTTACAGCAGTTACACCAGCATCACCAATGATGGCTCCCACTGAATAAAAATGTTCTGTGTTTGCTAAGATCTGTTTTACATTCTGTGTTTTAATTCTTTTGATTCCCATAAATTATTACCTCCTAGTTTTCTTTGAAATATGGATTACTTTTTGGTTTGCTTGCTGTATTATTTTGTGCTAGCCGTTTACCGATTGACTCTTTACTGGCTGGTCCGGACCCTTTAGTCCCTCCAGGCAAATCAACCGCAGATGCTGCCAATCGTTTATTAACACCAGCCTCTACAGCACTTCTAAAAGCTTTCTCAACTGCTTCAATTGATTTAGAACAAGACTCAGCATCTGTTAAAACAACAACGTCAACAAGCTCTTTCGGTAACTCTTTTTCAGCTAACTGCTCAAGTGATTGTGCACGCAACTCTCGACGTGTAATGTCAGCTTCGCGACTGGCTAATTCTTCGGAATCTTTTTGTCTTTTAGCTTCTGCTTGTTGCTCTGCTGTCATATTAGCCATTTTTTCAGCTTCAGACTTAGCAGCTTCAATAGCTTGTTGAGATTCAGCTTTCCACTTTTCTTGCGCTGTATTCAAGGCTTTGGTAATTTGTTTATCTACAGCGGAGTCAAATTCCGATTGACTATCAAATACAATTGGTTTTGGATCATCTCCGTTTCCGCCATTATTTCCAGGGTCACCATCCCCGGCGCCATTTTCTCCGCCTTCAGCAAAAAGCTGTAAATTAATTGACTTTCTACTTGCCATCTTTTCGATAAAATCTTTCATTGTAAAATTTCCTCCTACCCATGCACATTCGAAAATTCCATAATAAAAACACCCCATACACACTTAATCAGCCCGTACACGATGTTTGTATCTTTTATTATTTAGTTTAGAATCCACACACGTTTTATTGTTCCTCACTTAATTTATTAAGCCCCAAGCAGGTTATGGGCATAATCTAATTTGTGTTTATGGTATTTTAGAACCCTTGGCATCTCCAGCTTTTCTAACCGCGTTAAAACGACTAGATACATCCTTTTTAGCTCTGCTTTTTATCTTCTTTACTTGATCATCATAATTCTTATTTTTAAGCTTTTGTTTTTGACGATTGATTTCTTCTGTTGAATACATCTCTTTGAGTTTATCCATCCAATCGTTGTAGCTATCACGTTGATCAATTAATATAGTTTTACCTGATATAGGATCATTAGCCGTTCTAGTTCCTGATAAAGTTCTCTCACCAAAATATGCAACAGCGATAGTACGGCACCATGGATGAAAAGGTGGATAAGTTCCTTCTTTGCCATTAACTATAGCCTCAGACACTAAATAGATTTTATGATCCTTGCCTTGACAAATTTTAGATGTCCTCAAGTCCAATACGGCAATTAAGATGTACTGCTCAACGCCCCTATCTTGCCATGCTTTAAGTTTCGCTTGGTTAGCCATATAATTTGCCTCTGTCCTAATCAAACGCCTGGCAACACCGATAGAGCGGTCAAACTCGCTAGCTATCTCCTTAGCCATCTCGAATTCAGACATCCCTGTCATTGATTCAACTGTAAATAATTCTTCAAGACGTTTGGCTAAAGCTTCTGTATCTCCCCATATCCGTTCAGAGTAGTTTGATCCTTTCCAATGACTATCAAGGATGTTCTTGGTATACCTGGTAGAAAGTTCTTTAAACTCATGTTTCGGCAACTCAGATTCCAACGAAGATTCATATTCTTTTTTATTCCAAACCTCAATGATACTGTTAGGATTTGAATGTTCCATCTGCCGAATGATAGCTTCTGAGGTAGCTTCGTTATACGAATCATGAATTGTATCAATATAAAAGTCGGTTGATTTATCTAATTGAACATTGGCAACTTGCTTAGAAACAAAAAAAGACTTGGCTTTCAAGTCTTCAACTCTGGTTATTCTTTCTTTGAAAGCTAACCCGTTTAATTTTTGTTTGGCTTCTTTTTGTAAAAGTGGATTCTTTATCTGTTTTGATAGGCTTTTAAGTTCAACAAGTTCTTCTGGCTGTACCGTCTCATTTAGCAGTCGCTTCGCTTCTTCTTCACTTAAGCCTGTTCGCTGTTGAGACCTAGCAAACATCTTTCTTGCTTGCTTTGTTAAATAGGACTGCGCTTGACGATAGGCAGAAGCAACTTTCTTTTCTAATGCTTTTGCTCCATCATTGACACGTTTCTCCGCATCAATTGAGCGTTTTTCCCAATATGATGGCTTGTACTTCTTTTGAGCCATTTACATCAACTTCTGTCTTAAGTGTTCCACTTGATCAACTGAGTTTATTGCAGATGTTACTTTTACATTTTCCGCGCTTACAGTGCCTGTAGTTATTCTAGATGGATTGCTTCTAAAAATTCGACTATCTTTTATTTCAACAGCAACCGTTACAAACTCCGGATACTGCTTTGAGATATCAACTAAACCTTGATGTAGAACTTCGATAAGCTTCTGTGATTCATCTATATCAGATATTTCTACAACTTGTCCTTCCTCATCACCGAAATAAGCATATTCTTTCGATACTAAGTAATTGCTGATAGCCAAATATAAAGAAGAAACTGCTGCACAAACGATATCTTTCCCTTTCTCAGCGTAGTTAGCATGGCCACTAACTTCGTATGCATAAAATCCATCGTAGTCTTTTTTAAACGATGCTTTAATCATTCTCTTCGCCCTCCTCTGGTGGATCATCTAAATCACTGTGGCTATCTTCGCTTTGAACACCAGCTGCCTTCTGAGCTAGCTTTATGTTCTCCTCTTTTTGCTCGTTCAATAATTCGATTGCTTCTTTTGGATCATCAATATCATCTAACCATCCCAAGCTTATAAGTAACGGAACAAACTCTTGTGATTCTTTGATTTGATCTATAACGTCTTTTCGATTAATAGGTAGATTTGGTTTAAATGTAATCTTAGCTCCCTCTGCATCGACTTTTTGAGCCTTCACACGCAACATATTCTCAGTTAACTTCAAGCGCTGAACAAGTCCATCCTCAAAGTAACCAATCTTAGTAGCCAGTGCTAAAAGTAAGCCCAATAATTTATATTTCATAGCCTCACCAGAAATATTCCCACCGAATTTTTCATCATTTAGATCAGGAACATACGAAGTTTTATGAAAGTCATCAATCAAAGCTTTAGCCAACACTTGTACCTCAGATTCTTGGAATGTATTTGTTAGATACTCAGCACTTGCCCCTTCACTTTTAACTGGTGCATCTTGAATAACCAATGACCCGTTTACTTCTTCTGGTTTTTCTTCTGGCAAGCTAAAGCCATACAAAATCATGATGGCTTTAACAAAGTTTTCTTTATCCTTGATCCGATCAGTTTGAAGCTTATTATAACCATCAATTTGGGATAGTTGCTGCTCATAGTCGCCTTGCTTCTCTTCATTGTTACGATATTCAACAACTGGTACATCACCATAATAATGTGGTTTAGTTTTTGATATTACAGCATCTTTCATATTCAAGCTTTTGGTAAAATAGTAGATTACAAATTTTGAGGTGTACACTTCCACCATAAAACCAGTGCGTTTTCCTTTTAAATCAAACTTTTCAATAAACCTAACCGCAAAAAGCTTATTATTATCAACTGTATCATCTACCACTAAAATAATTCCTCGTGGGTCTATTTTAGTTATCTTTAAAACTGTTTCTAATGCTGTTCCTGGTTTAACGGATAAGTAATGCAACTCGTATCCAATACCAAATACAGACAAGTCTTTTTCTAATTCTTTATCGTGCTTCTTTATCTTCATAAGATTAAAAGCATCAATAATTGGATCGATATTCTTTCCTTTTGCTGCAGCATATGAAATCGGAGAACCCACTGTAAAACCAACCATATTGTCTGTGACGTATTTCGCATTATTCACGTATACTTCACCACGATCGTGAGGTGTATCGGTCACATCTTTACCAATTTTATGTGGTTTTCCATCATAATAATCAAATAACATCTGAAGTCTAGGAATATCTTTTTTGTGTTCTTTAATGACATAAGCTATTAATTCTAGCGAGGGATTATTTATATCACCTGCCAATTCTCTATCTATTTTGATCGCCATAATTTACCTCCTATTCATCCAGTTAGGTGTTATAGTAACCTTCGCTGGTTTCTTATTCTTCATATCGTCCTCACGACTATAACGGACAGCATCAATACTGTGGTTATTGTGATCGGGGTAGTTTCCTTTGAGATTTCCGTTATTATCTCGCTCAAGCTCATAAGTAGTGAACTCTCGTTTAGTATTTGGACATCTATAAGGATCAATGATTATTTCTTCTAAATCTTGTAACCATTTAACACCATGCTCGATTGATCCTGGTCCTTTCTTAGCTGCTGAGATCTTCAATCCTAATTCTTTAAATTCGTTATTAGTTCTTGGTTCTGCGCTATCAGCAGTGATGGACTCATTATCTGGATTTAAATCCTTGATTAGATTAGTAGCTTTAAGGTTGCTAAGACCTACTTTCTGAATTTCTTGGAAGATGTATAGTTTACGTCTAGTGCTATCAAAATGATTACCAGTGTAATGCATTGGATCTCCAGCATATCCATGATCGAGACCGCGTTTAACTTTATCAAAGGATGCAATCTCATCATCCGTAATCGCTCTAACAGTAACGTTTTTAAATACCTCAGCACCAGTCCCAGTAATCTCACCCATATACTCGTGGTCGTATTTGTCCCTGTTAGTCTTTTTAAGGTGTTCTGCTTCTTGAATAAACAATTCACCCAACCACTCTGGAGGAACGGTCGTATAGTCGCTGTGATGGACATAAACCTCATTACGAAGCTTTTGTTGTTCTACTTCCACGTTCACCCAATTGGTATTTGATTCTGGCGGGTTAAACGAGTAGAAAATAGTAATGTTTGGACCACCACGACCAAGTGACTGATTGATTGTTCTTATCTCAGCCATTGAATTAAACTCGTCGACTTCTTCATACCAAATAAACTTTGCGTAACCTCTACGAAACTTGGACGCTTTCACCTTTTTAGGTTTCTCAGCACCTTTAAATATTATTCGTTGTCCTGTCTTTATTTTTGTAATTCTTAAAGGCTTGACAGATGCATGATATTCGTCCGTTAAACCCAAAATATCAATAGCCCAAAGCATCTGCTCATAAACTGATTCTCTGAGCGTTTCGGCAACTTTACGTAGTATTACTGCATTTGCATTAGGGTCTTTCTCAATGCCAAGAATAATCTCAACAGAGATTACAGAAGACTTGGTAGATCCACGTCCACCTTTGAGCCAGCAAGACGAGAACAAACCGTCTTTGACTGCTTGATGATACGGGTAAAAAGCTGGTGCGATAACGTCTGTTAATTGTACATTTTTCTCAGCCATCTAATTCACCTTCGGTATATCATCAATAATATTTATCACTGTGCCGCCTTCATCCTCATCACCATCTTTATTTATAAGCGCACGAGTCGTTTGAGCTTTTGTATAATCGATTTGAGCATTCATAAGTTTCTTTCTGGTCTTATTCATGTCGACATCACTGAGCTGTTTAATTGCCTTAGTCAGCGAGTTATTAACCCTTGTCAACGCATCTTCGATTCTAAGAATCAGATCAATCTTAGGAGTTTTCTTCACTCGTTTTTCAGTGACAATCAGTTCAGGATTATTGACGGCCACTTGCTTTCCTTTAGATTCAACAATCTTTTTCCGACCTCTTAATTCATAGAGTAGATGCTGCTCATTTTCATTAAGATCCTTTTCAGCTTCAGCTATTCTTTTTAGCATTCTCGACTGGCGCACCCTTAAAAGATTGATCTCATTTTGCAGCACAAAAAAAGAATCTACCTCAGTTCGAAGTAAATCCTTTTCATCATCATTTAAATATTGGTTGTATAGGTTCTCGTATTCACCAGTGGTTACAGCATTCTTGTTGCCTTTTGGCGGCGATGCTCTGCTGTTTCCTTTATTCCCTTTAGCGTTCTGATTACCCAAAGGAGCGCCTCCTTGATTAGTAACGTTACCTTTGTCATTAGTAACATTACCTTTCAATTCAGCACTCCATTTATCAATTGATTTCCATTTCCTAATTTGAGAATCTGACACACCTATTTCTTTGGCAATATCTTTCAAGAGCTTTTCTCCATCAGATTTAAGCCAGATCTCTTTTGCTTGGTCCCTTCTAGGATCTCTCTGTCTAGCCATCCATATCACACCACCTCGCGATCATTGTTTTGTTGAGTTTCGTTTTTATCAAAGCAAAGTTTTCAACTCTTCAGTTACATACTCTAAAAGGTTTATAATTATATTTTCAATATTTATTTTATCCAAAAGAGTTGGTTGCAATTTAGTATATTCACCTTCCATAACAATGTGTTTAATTCCATCACCACCATGAGTCTCCAAACATAAATATCTATAAATTCCATCATATAAATGACTTTTTTCGACTCGACTGAAAAGTCTTTTTATACTTTTTGTTTTTTTGTCATCGTTATACCATGGTTTAAGTCTATGTCCATAAATAGAGTCTAGCTCTTTTATATATGATTCAATTTCACTTTTATTATCATTCACTAGGTTGTTTAATGAGTTTAATTCAGGATCTTTCTTTTTCATAATTTCTAAATTTGAATTATTATTTTGTTCACTATTTTGAAAATCCATTTCCCTGTAAATATTTAGTTTATATGCATTACTTCGTCTTTCAGAATCCTCAAGCAAGATGTATCGTAAATAAACATAGTTCTCAAGCATTATTCTAATTAATGATTTTACTCCTGCAAATCTGTTGTTTTGTATTAATACGACCACTGACTGGAAGATATCGAATACCTCATATGCGATCTCAGTTGAAACCAAGTATACTCCTGTATCTACCTCTTCTAAAGAACTCTTTCTAAAAACTTCGATAAGCACTGATGTAAAATCTTCTTTAATTTGATCAATTGTTTTCATAAAACCTCCAGATTAATTTTACACTGATTATCTCTCAGTTCTCAATTTCTTTCAACATCAAGTCAACTTCTATCAAAACTTTTAGATCAGATACTGAGTTAAGTTTGAACTCGTCCTCTTTTAAATTCTGTAACCTTTTCTTAAGTTCAATATGTTATATTACTATTGTATTGATTTGGCGACCTCAAAGGAGGTACAGCCATATTAGATTTACTGTATAAAACTTTATCCATGGTTAAAATACTGCATGATATCTATCACCCTCATATGGATAAGCAGTATAAACCAAAGCACAAGAAAAGGAGATAGCCATTAAGCTGTCTCCTTGTTTGTTTTATAAATTAAAATCAATGTCGCTGTAGTCAATGACTTCCTGAGATTTCACATGAATTCCCGAAGTTAATCCTACTTTTATTTTTAGTGTTGTTGCCGATGCATTCATCACCCTAATTCGTTCATTTCCCAAATGATTTGTCCCTCCTGGGAAATCATCATTTACAGAAAAAATAATAGTTCCATGAGTACCATATTCCACAAAAGAGCTAAATCGACGCATATGCCCATCATAGTAACCAAACCTGTCAACGACAATCGTTTCAGGTTCGCAAGTGTCAAGTTTAAATTTCACTTTGAACTTCGAAGCTAGTTGTTCACTAGAAAATCCGCCAACATTAAACTCAACAAACTGTCCTGATTTAAGTTCTGCTTCTTTAATAAGCGGTAACGCTCGTGTAACCGAAAAACTTAACGCTTCTGGCGCTTGTTCTTCCGCTTCTGCTGCATTAGCTATCCCGAACATCCCTACAACTACCAAACAACTTCCAATTAATAAACTTTTTTTAAACATAAAAACACTCCTTTCTTTATGAATATTAATTCTATCACAAAGACAAATAAAAAGAAATATTATAATATAAAAAGCCACCGCATAAGCGATGACTATATAGGTGCAATGCACCAGGATATTAAATTAGTTGTCTCAGTGTTTTGCCTTCGTCGTTTAATAACCAAATTTGCGAGATAATATATTCTTTAAACTCTTCTGCTACATCAGCATCAAATGAATTATCAACTTCACCTGCAGAAAATGATCGAACTGTTCCATCGGTGAATTCGACCATTACGAAGTCCTCACAATGATTTGTTCTTTTCACTCCAGCAATAATATCTGTCTTTAAAAAACACCCACAGGCTGTAAACTAGGTATTTACCTGTGAGTGAATCCTCTTAGTTAACGGCATGATATAAGAATGGCACTATGTGAGTAGTCTATTCTTAGTCTCTCCATCAACTGTTTGTCCAAAAAAATAAAGAAAGGAGGTCACCGACTAATCGTGTAATTGTGTTTGCTGATCTCTTTCCTTATCTTTCGACACTATCATAATACAATGGATAATCAGCATGTTGTCAGTATCTTTTCAGTATAAAGCACCGACAAGAACCCGATTTTTAGCGGAATTTTACTAGCTCCAATGCCGAAGCGAATTGAATCATAGCTTTTGATGACTCTTGAGAAACTAGATCCTCACTGATATTACTTCTTTCTGCTGTTACATATACTGAATGACCACTGATATACCGATCGTAAAATATTTTCTTTCTTCGCTCTGTAATATCTGGTTTAAAAGGATGCTGGATTGTCGCATAACCTCTTACAAACAACTTGTGTAAATACTCAAATTCTTCTTTAGCTTCTTCTTGTTGTATCAAAATCTGTTCAGCTTCTGGACCACTGTCAACGGTTGAAGGAGGAATCAAAGAGAAACTTGCTGTAACTTTTGGTTCTCTTGGTTGTCCCACCCTGCAACGCGCGGAAAGATAAGCTGAAAGGAATACTCCCATATTATGCCTTGTTCGATCCATATCCACGTCCTTTTGATCCGGCATTTCGTATCTACTAACATCAAAAAGCACCATTTTCCTTGATTCCTCCTGTTATGATATAATAAGCTGTCGGGCTGAGAGGAATCTCGGCTTTTTTTATTTACGCTTTTTTTCAGTTCCGTTATTAATTGCTTTTTGTTCCAGTCTGCGTTTTTTCTTCTTGATTTTCGACTTTGTTTTTCCCATCCGCTACCCCTCCCATATTATTTAAATAGTCCGCCAAACGCCTGCTCATGGTGCCGTTGCGTTTAGTCATTGGCAACAAATCCAGTTAAAAACACATTGCCATTTTTACGTTGTATCTTGTCATACGATCCAATGAGCTTGCCGTCAATAATTAGGCACTTTGATTTGTCAGTATAAGCACATTTATAATAGAGTACTGATAACCTAGCTCCTTGGCACTCATGCCCTTTACGCATTGCTTTGCTAACTGCTTGCTTAGTCACTCCTAAAAAGTCTGCCGCTTGCTGTTGATTGTCGAATACTTTTACTTCGGCATTTTTAACGACTTTGATTTGGTTGGACATCGTCTACCTCCTCTAGCTTTCTGCCACACATTGGACAGTATTTTATCGGCACCGCTCTTGTACCGTGATATGTCACTCTAGATACTAGCAAATATTTGTATATTGATATCTCTTGCTCATGATCTCCAAAAGGCGTAGGCTCAATTCCTTTAACGATTGCTTTGCCTCTTATGCAATACTCACACATCAGCTATCACCTGCTTTCTTGACCTCGACGGTTACTAAAGTATCGTGCTTACTACCACCATGAGGTACTACAAGTAACTCGACCAATTCCATATTTCTTTTTTTGCCAACTCCGTTAGAATTCCACCCAAAACAAAGAGCTATTCCATCAGGTTTTAAGATACGACCTATTTCATCAAGATGCCTCGCTCTCCATGATGCTTGCGTATGTTCTTGTGTTACCTCGTACCCAAAACCTTTGTATGACTCAGATACTTGTCTAACGGAATACGGTGGATCATAAAGCACTATATCGGCCGTTTCCGAATCGATCATTTTCAAAAAGTCTAAAGCGTCCATGTGATGAGTAGTATCAAACTCTGGGTTAAGGTCATTCGTAATTGTTCCCCACTTAGAATCGTTTGCGAAAGGATCAATCACAGTCATTTCTTGACTAATGTATTTATTTAACAAATCATTAATCGGTTTTATTGTAAAAGTATTTTTATTAGGCATCGCCCAAGTTCTTCTCATATCCATCAGCTATCACCATCCAATCTAACAGCAACCGTCCTCTTGCCTTTGTCACGCTTTACATTGCTAGGTGTTGCCCAAAACTCAATCGTTGACTGTTTAACGTTTAGCGCCTCAGCGCATTCTTGTTTTGTTCCTGTGGCGATTAGGTCATCACCTTTGTATATTGCATACATTAGTGATCACCCGCTTTCCTCAGACCCATCCACCCTGTAAACAAAGACTCAGTTAGTTCGATTGTATCTGGTTCTGTTGGTATTTTTTTATATTCCCACCACTCAGCTCCGTCATACTCGTGTCTTTCTAACCACCAATCTTCACCCACAACCAATAAATCTGTTGCGGTTTCTTCACCACCATATCCATTGTCATATGCTTTGTTTGCTAAGATAAAGAATTGTTCAAGATTCATTTTAAAATCTGGACACCCTACCCAAACGATGTCACTTAATGAGTGACCGTTTTCTTCTAACTTTTTTGTTGTCTCTTCTAATAAATTCATTTCTTGTCACAAAGGAGTAAAAAGCTTTTTAGTGTCGGCCGACAAACCTCCGCTCCTTTCTTGGGTTAATCTCTTGGCTCCAAATAACTATTTAAATATTTAATATTTTCCTCAATCTGTTTACGCTGATTCTCAAAATATTTATTAATCGTTTCATCATCTGTATTAAAATTATTCCGATTATGCCACGTATTTTCGAGTTGCACAGTCTGCTCGTATATGGTCTTAGCATGATCTTTTATATAATTGATTCGCATCTGAGTGTATCCGTATGCCTGCTCCATCCCTACTCATCCCTTTCTATTCCCAATATCCATGACCAGGAACTTTATAAAACTTTTCTATTTCTCGATTCGACGACCGCAACATACTTTGTAAAAGTGTCATTCTTACCGACAAATCAGGGTATTTTCGCTTGGGTTTAATCACTGTACGCATATATCCTAGTGGTGAGATAGTGATTAATCCGAGGTTTTGATTTTTCAAACGAGTATCAAAAAGCTCGATTTTCTCTTTTTCCGTGTAGTATTTAACATTTTCTACTTCTTTTTTAGCATCAATTTTTAATTCTTCGTACAATTCACTTGGCATTACATAATAGTTAAAATCGCCGTGGAAAGATAATTTGGCTTTGCTTTTAAAATCAGCCTTGCTGACCTTTATTTCATAACAGCGAAACTCTCCGTTTGTTTTGTAGGTAATAAAATCAACTATTTCTTGACCGCCCCAACCGATCGTCACTTCGAAACATCCAAATATTCCCTGTTTGTTATTTTCCTTCCAGAGGACAGCTTCTATTTGCTTAGTTTTCTCTGTCTTCGCCATCCCCTACCTCCTGCAGTTCTTCGGCTGTTTGGATGAGTTTTAACGTAAGTTCATTATCAATATCAACATAATCAGAACCATAATCAGCTAAATAAAAATAGATGGTGTCCTCTCCTACCTCGGTGACTAATGCTGCCTGATTTTCAAACGCGCACATATCCCCCACCCGAAACTCATCCAACTTACGTCCTTTACTGGCAAAGTATTCTGCACGTTTAAACGTTGCTATCTGTTCGGCGGTGGCTGGTGCTGCTTCATTTCCGAAAGGTGACCCTAATTTAAATTCTGTTTCTGATACTTTTTCTAATGTTTTGTTGTATTCCTTGATTTCCGCAAAGTTTTCTCGGAATCCTGTAACTTTAAAAAAACTTTCCGATACGTAATAGCTATAATAATACTCCCCGACCGCAAACGTTGGTTGGTGGTCTGAGGATGATAAAATGGACTGATATAGCTTTTCATCATCCTCAGACCATAATTCTGGATAAGTTTCAGCCGTCGTTATTGCCCAACGTTTTAGCAGCTCTGTTTTCTCTGTCATTGTAATTCCTCCCTCTCAAACATCAGTTCAAACAGTTCACTGCTGATGTCTAGCCAATTGCCATTTTCCTGTTGAAGAAATACTTCTGAATCTCCATGAATAATTACACCTTCCCAAATACTGTCTTTTTCAACAGACAGCTCCTTTCCCTCTACTTCGTTTCCTTCGAAATCTTCAAGGAACGGTACACTAAAATTATCAATACATCTATACTTTGCCATTTATTCGTCCTCCTCTACTGGTACAACTTCGCCGCCTACAATCCTTGCGATATTATCTGCTCCATCTTTTGTAGTAAAATGATTGGCTTCGTTTACCCAACCTGGACTATCCATTGTCGTCATTTTAGCCAACATACTATCTTCCCAATCGACAAAAGCTAGTTCACCAACTCTGACATAATACAATGGCTCTTTTGCCGCAGTATAAGGCTCACCTTCGACAGCTCTCAACAACTTAACAACATTGCTTAGACTTTCCGCTAAATATTCTCCAACCTCACTAGGGATTGTGTCATCATACGCAGAATCTTCATTCCAGTAATAACGCATTATATAAGACAATAATTCATCGTGATCATCTTCTAATGGTGTCCCTAACCAATCAACAATCGCCTGCGGAAATTGCAACTTAAGTTTATTATCAGATTTATTCAACCAAGCGCGACATAACAGATCAAAATTATCATCAATCCAACATTCGACTGTGTCATCGTCAATCTCATCTGTGCAGTCGCTGTAGTACTCCTCCGTCAGCATTTCTTGCAATGAGCCGTATTGCTCCATAGTGCTTTTGATAAACTCTGGCACCACAACCTTGTCCTGTTGGGTTGGTAGTGATGATTTGAGTTGTTGTAGTTCTTTTACCATGTCTTTTAAGACTTCGACAGCTATCTTCATGCCGCTGATACGATCAATTTCACATGCCCATTGACCATCAATATATTTCTCGTAATTATGGATTTCTTTTTCGTACTTCTCTATCAATTCCTCAATTTTCATACGTTGTGTCCTCCTTATTCAAACCATTCTGGATGTTGTTCTTTACACCATTCCACGTATGCTTCGTTTTCTCTTTCTTGATGATCATCCAATTCTTTTTGCGTCCATTCTTTATTGCAATCTACGCAATAGTAAAGGCGTTCTAGCTCTTCATCGCAATCTGGACAAATTGGTATGCAACAATCTTCATGCATATACTACGCCTCGTTTAATTCGATCGCTGGTCCACATGCGACAGCATTGTTAAACTCGTCAATCTTTATTTTTATTTCAGGAACTTCTTGCTCCTCAATTGTTTGTTCCATTTTGTAATTTGATTTGCAATAGCTATTAAATGCATCTAGCCAGCCTTGCTCTTTATTGTCTGTAGTGATGATATATTTCATTTCTCCACCTCGTTTAGTAATTCTGGATTTGCGTGAATGTTACCGATTACTTCTACTGCTTTTCTTATCTGCAGTAAATTAGTTAATGTTTTATTCGGATTTTTTACCCTCCAAGCACCTGTGTTATCTCGGAAAACAGCATACTCAATTGTATGTTCCACGTTGCTATAATTAATTGATTTATATTTTTTCCTGAGGATATCCCCCTCGCAAATCTCCACACCATTCTTGTCTTTTAGTCCTGTGTATTGCATGAGGATGACATTATCTAAGCTTTCCTCATCGATCCTAAAAGTATTGCCTCCTGGATTCGGATATTTAATTGCTATTTTATTGTTCAACCAATCAATTCTGACTACATCGTTAAACATTTCTTGGATACGTATTTTCTTCCACGCTCTAAACTTCGGCTTATTCATTCGGCTTCTCTCCAATCTTTTCAAGGAATTCGTTTTCAGTCTGCCACTCTAGTGGGTTTCGAATTTCTTCCCCCATCCATTCATCACTGCACCCTTCATCTTCATCAAATTGAAAATAGCTAAATACATATGGATCCTTCTTGCTACCAGTCGGATATGAAGCAGAAAAAGAATAATAAGGAGTACATCCGTTAAATAAATACGTATTAGGCATAGTACCTACGCTTTCGTCAGTCAATTCACCTTCATCATTAATTCGATACAGATTCCCTGCATCCCTCATGATTGATCGTGCATTACTTGGTAATATCGCTCCGCGTTTTTTAATTTTCTTCCACAAGATTCTTTTATTCATTCGGTTCACCATCACAAAATTCAGGATCAACTACTTCTCTCTGGAAAACTCTAAAATGCCAGTCAAGATGAAATAGCTCTTCTTCTGTAAAATAAGGATTCCAGTACCCTTCGTTGTTTGATTCCCATAACACCTCCAAATGGTCGCCGACTTTGTAAAGCAACTGACGATCGTCGTCTGTTTCAATTATTGGAAACTCATAGTATTTTTTATCCACTTCATTCACCTCTGTTGTATTTTTCCTTTGTCAGCAAGATGAATGAACAGAAGGCCAATATCAATGACCTTCTCGTTCATAATTTCTGCAACTTTTGTTGGCTTTGTTCCACTATTGAACAGTCCAATAGCTTGATCAATTTCTTTCTGCGTCCAATCGAATTTCTGATCTTCAAGAATGATTATCTTGCTCAATACGGATCAACTTCTCCGTCTTCGTCGTCATCTTCTGTCACGATTTCTGACTGTTCGTTTTCACCCTCTGATTCGTCCTCTGTGACGTTTTGCTCTTCCGATGAGTAATTATCCTCTGCTGTTTCTTCTTCGTCTGAAACCTCTGTTTTTTCTTCAAATACGACTTCATTTCGCTTCTTGTTCCAAGCGTCGGCATATGGAGCGTAATAAGCTCTAGCGTTTTCCATACCGTTAATAAGATTAATTTCTGAAATTTCGTAGTCTTCAGCGATATCAGCTGCTGACTCTCCGTCATTCAAACGGTGCAACACATCTCGAGGATTAACTCTCCCTGGAAATTCTAGAGATCTAGCTGCAAGGATGAATTCATCTACAATTTCCTTTGTAACCATAAAGTCTTGATTTTCAAGATCTACATTTCCGTTTTCGTCAAGTTCTAATTGTGTTTGTTCTTCTTTTATAAAGTCAATTGTTCCGTCGTTGTTAACAACATATCTTTGAGTAGGAGAGTTAGTTGAACGATCGTAAGGGATTGAGTAACTGTAGTATTCAGGAACAATAGTGATATTTACCGTCTTTCCTGAAAATCGTCGTAAATCATCATATTTACCGTCTAATGTTCCGTTTTTCACTTCCAAGGTTATTTTTGTTAAATCCTCGCTAGCGATATTAATTGATTTAATTGTTGGTCTAAATTCTAATGACATGTTTTTTCCTTCTTTCTTTTTTGTATGATATTATTAATTTAAAACGTAAAGGAGAAACAATATTGATTACAGAAAGACTTAATTACTATGATTTTGACGAAAGACATCATGACAGTTATGAGTTAGATATAGAAGAACCTAGAATCTGTAACTATTGCAATAACGTTGGAGAACAAATTTTTATATCAGGAATATATTTAGATAATACTGATGACGAAGTAGCCGCTGTTTGTTTTTTCAGTTGTTACTTTTGTAAAAAATCATCTGTTCACTATATGGAGTTTCAATCACGTGGGCTTAATAATAGATGGTTAGAAACTAAAGAAGTACATCCAAAATCAAGATTAGTTGAAAACTCAATAACCCAAAACAAAGATTTGTTAGATAAATTTCCAGAATTCTTCAATATTTACAATCAATCTCAAAAAGCTCAAGATGATGGACTTGATCAAATCGCTGGCATGGGGTTCAGAAAATCTTTAGAATTTCTAGTTACCGATTTTCTACTTTGTTATCCTCCGGAAAATGTTACTAAAGAATGGTTAACCAATCCAAAAACTACTTTAGGTAATAAGATTGAAAAATTAGAAAACCGACGGATCAAGAAACTATCCAAAGCTATTTCTTTTCTAGGAAATGATGAAACCCATTACACACGTCGACACCCAGAACACGATGTTGAGTCAATCAAAACTTTCATTAAGGCTCTCTTAAGTGATGTTGAAAATGAAATGACTTTACTTGAAGCAGAAAAACTTTTGAACAAAGGGAAATAATCATTTCCCTTTGTATTTTATATAATCAATTAATTTTCTGTTGCTCTCCATTGCTTTTTGTAAAGAGTTTGAATTAAGTTCAAGTAAAGCTTCCAAGAATTCAATCTTCTCTTTTAAATATTTCACTTCTAAATCCATCAGTTTTCCTCCTAATAGTTAGTGGCTTGTCGCCAGTGATAATTAAAGTTTCTTGTAATAAATGGATTCTTTTCGTTAAGCGGCTTCGTTACACCTTGAGTGATCACTTTAAAATCGTTTGCTCTGATAACAACTGCTTCAACTGGATGATTAAATTTCATAGCGAACAATCGGAATCTTAACTTGTTTGATTGATCAATCCCATAAGCGCCAAAGCTGTTTTTAATATCGATCACATGTAACCAGTTGCCTTTGTGATCCTTAATTAGAAAATCAGGTGAATAAGCGATGCTCGAAATATTCGCACCTGGTAATTCATGTTTTTCATTAAGAATAAATCTCGGATGTACTTCATAAGGGAAGCCGCAATTCTTTACAAATTTTTCATAAAATGTGGCTTCTTTTTGTGAATCGAACGTATGACCATCCAATTTAACTTTATTCCCTCTTTTGTTTAAGGCTGTAGGGCTATTTGCCATTATGGTTGGTCTCCTTCCTACTTCTTTCAATTTCATCAATCTGATTTCTAACATAGTTTCCGTTTGGATTACACTTTGGACAAGGTTTGGCGGTGGCTAGCCCGAAATCTCCAGTAGTCCAAACAACACGGTGATCATTGCAAGTCATGCATTTAGTCATTTCATTCGCCACCTTTCATCCAAGTTTGATTTGACTTGGATACTTTGATTTTCTTCTCAGGCTTACTCACCTTTTTCATATCTACGGATCGCTTAACCCTGACCATAATTCCATCCGCTGTTGCAGCTGTTAAATTTGCCAGCTGTTTATCCTCATGGTGATATGCTCTTGAAAGATCACCAACTGGAAACCCATCTTTATCAAGATACGCCCACACTTTGACTACATAAGGCATTCGACCACTTCGCTTTCTGGTCTAGGTCCACACATAGCAATAATTTCTCCAGTCCGTTTCGTTATACTGTTTTTGAGTTTTTCCTTGCCGATTTCCTTAATCATTTCCACAACTTTTTCTGCTTTATTTTTAAATAGTTCAATCGTTTTTTCTTTTGTATCACATTCAGCAAATTCAAAAGGATTCACCCAAATTTCAGTCAGTTTACAACCTGATGTTTCTTCAGTAACATTGAGCTTAATTCCCCATTGTGCCTCTAGAGGAATAAATACAAACGAAAATTCCCCGATTGAAACTTTGTGGCAATGCACCATTCCCCAATCGTTTGTATCTTCCATAGGAATTGCAACTTTGTATAATTCTTTTGATACGATAATATTCTCTTTCAAGTTCTTCCCTCCTAAATTCCGCTTATTCGCTTATCTTTCGTTGTTCTAAAAGTAAAGCCATACCCGTTTGAATTATTAGCCATCCTAGAGACAACGCGATCACCATAAGCTTGTTTTAATTGTTCGACCGTTAAATTTGTTGTGTAAATTACGGCTTTATTTTGTCTAGAATCAGTAATTCTAGTTAAAATTTCATTGTTATATGGGCTACTTGCTGTTTTGCCATCGAACAAACCTAACTCTGCCCCTATATCATCAATCACAACAAAATCAGCCTTCTGTATGTCTGACATCAGTTCACCTGTGATAGCTTTTCGAACTTGTTCGTCATTCATCGCGAACTTTAATTGGTCCAATAAATATGGATAGCTGACATAAAGAGCTTTCTTGCTGTAATTCGATTTTTCGATGACTTCCCAACAGATACCCATACTTAAATGACTCTTTCCGACTCCTGGATTGCCAAGAAATATGCCATGGATTGGATCATTTAAAAGAACTTTATTAACGATTAATTTTGCCCGCTCCTTAGCACGTTTAGTCTCATCATCAATAATTTGGTAACTCTCAACCCTTTTATCCATGAGTGGCTTGTCAGTCAGCAAAGAACCACGTTTAAGGAAGTTAATAACCTTACCTCTCATGCTGTCAGTAGTCATTTTTTCGACAGCTGCTACTTCTTTTTTCTTAAGCATTTTATATCCACATTGCATGCAAGCAGGAGGGCATCGGTCACTCCCATCTTTATTCTTCTGCCGCCAAGCGTACATATCTTGGCCACAATGAGGGCAACTGTCACCAGTGATATATAAAAGCTTAGCGATCATCATTTGAAAAGGATTTGCCGTTTGCATTGTTTACCCCCAATCCAAATCGTCGTAATCAGTGTTTGTCTCTGGTTGCTGATTATTTTTATCTGCTTGAATTTTCTTTTGACCTGCCTTAACGTCATCAATAGTTAAATATCTTTTTTGTTCCCAATCTTGAAGGATTCTATTTATATAAGCGTAACTTCTCTTGTTATAATCTACAGCTTCACTTATTGCTGCGAGAATAATTTTTATAGCATTTCCTTCTGTTGCTCCAATTTCAATGAAGTCTTTTATCCAATACTCAAAATCTTGCATTGTTTTTTGACCTAATGTTCCAAAGCCGTTGGATTCGTAGAATCTGAAAATAGTTTTGAGGTCGTCTGAATCGTCCTTATTACTACTCTCCTTTACTTTACTTTTATTTACTTTACTTTCCTTTACTTTACTTTGTTGATTAATGTCTACATCTTGTTTGTTGTGCTCGGTTTCTGCTTCGATAATTGCGGGTGAGTAGCTATTATGTTGACATTTATTTTTCAAATCTGGCTTTCTAGGCTTTGCTACCTTTCTTCTCAGATATACATCACCGACATTCTCCATAAAATTAGTTGCCCATATGACTTTTTCTTTCCATAACTCAAGATCAATAGCATCCAATTCTGCTAACATATTTAAGATATTGTTAGCAGTTTCTTCGTTCACCCGAGTTTTTGCTAACAGAAACCTCCACTCAGCGGAATTTCCGACATCAATAACATGACCATCAGTGGAAGCTATAAGTTCAAGCAACTTAAACCAAAAAGCATAACCATCATTTCCAAAAGAATTTTCTAAAATAAAAAGTGTTTTCCCACTATTTGCCATATGCGGAAAATAATCTACAGTCTGCTTTTTCTTTCGTGCCAAAAATTTTCGCCCCCTTTCTGTGTCATGCTATATAAACTGGAACACCAGTTAATTTTTGTATTTCTTCTTTAAACTGCTTCTCATTGCTGTTACTGTCTGAAAGATGCAACAACCAAACTTCTTGTAATTTTGCTGATTTATTCGCTTGGATAAAATCCTTAGTTCGATCGAAATCAAAGTGACTTTCTAACAATCTTATTTTGCGTTTCAGATCATAACCCTCAGTCATTTTTTCATCCGCAATTTCTTTTGAATAATTAGCCTCAACCATCATGTGAGTGACGTTAGGAAATTTGTATTTGACGTAATAGCTATCAGTGATAAAAACTAATCGATCGCCGGCAGTATTATCAATTAAAAAACCGCAAGGTTCATTTGCATCGTGTTGAGTTTCAAAAGGAGTGACAAACCAAGTACCGATTTTTGTAGTTTCTTTATATTCGAAAGTTTTCATCCGATAATGATCAAACTGAGAAAGCTTGATTTTATCGTCCGAGTAAATCCCATCAAGCGTGCCATGAGTTGCGTATATATCTAATGTTGTTCCATCAATCAAAGGTTTGATATATTGACAATGGTCTCGATGCTCGTGTGAGACTAGGCATGCCAGCACTTTCGAAAAATCGTGTCCCATGTTTTGCTGTATCTGTTTATATGGGACACCACACTCGATCATTAACTGACTGTGACTATCATCAATTAAATATGCATTCCCTGAACTTCCAGATCCAAAACTTTTTATCTTAATCAATATGGTTCATCCTCTGCTTGTTCAATTGTTGGCTTCTCGACTTCTGGTTCTTTTTGGTGCTGTTCTTCTTTGGTCGGCTCTGCTTGTTTTGGCAAAGGCTTAGGATCGAGAACTTCACTATTTGCCTTTTCGTCAATTTCTTCGATAATCTCAGCTTCTTTGATTTCATCCGCATCTGGATATTCATTAGCTGTTGAATTGTTGATAGCTTCGATCAAAAGGTCGCTATCATCACTTGTATTGATAAAGGCTTTAGCAGCACGATTGATTACAGTTCGTTTTGCCATTTCCTGCGGGAAATCATTTTGAACGTTTTTAGTTTTTGCTTTACTCCAAGATTTATCGATTTCTTTTTTAGTCATGGTAGTTAAAAACTGTTCACCTTCATTACTTTCGATGATGGCATAAGCTCCAATGATTTCATTGTCGCGGTTAGCAAACGAGGTGCCGTGCTTAGATAATTTTTCGTGACCGTGTTCATCGATTTCGATTTCAAATTCATCGCCTTTATAGATCACGTTTGCCCAAATATTTTTAACTCCGCTCAAGCGTTTGACAACTGCCATTGTTCCGAAGTAAGAACGTGTAAGTTTTAACGTTTGACCATAAGGGACAAAATAACATTGTGTTTTTGCTGGACTTAGACCTTGAATCGTCATATCTAATAAAGCATTGGCGATCGATTCTTTCGAACATTTTTCTAGCAAACTTCCTCCAGGTGCATTAGTCATTGCGAAAAATGCACTTTTTAAAGCATTGGCTGGACTGTATGAGGGTGGTAGAGCTAAACCCTCTTTTTGCATTGCTGCTACTTTATGTGTTACTTGATCCGTAATATCTTTTTGTAGTAGTGCTGGTGTTTGATTAGCCATGTTTTTTTATTCCTTTCTTTGCTATACTATTTTTAAAAGGCAGGTGTTGATTTTTGGAAAAAGATATCAAAGGAATCTTTTTTGTTATAAGAAAAAATTCAAAAGGTGAATTTTACTTCACCATCTCTAATACCGAAAATAAAGTATTGATGACTAGTGGGACTTACGATCAAAAAGGCTTAGCTCAAATTGATATTGATTTAATCCGATTCGACCTTAGAAATACTTTCGTCTTGGACTACACTGTCGCTACTTAATTGATTCGAAAACGAAATCAACTCTGCTGACATTTCTAGTAAATGTTCAGCGATTTTTTTTAATTCCTGATCAGAAATATTCATTTTCTATACCTCAATTCCTTTTTTTAGCAATTCAGATAGTTCCTTAGTTTTCTTTACTGATAACTCGTCTATTTCGTTAAATGCAAGAGCTTGAAAAGCTTTAACTGATGGACTATTTAAATTTAAAAAGCGACTTTCTTTGATTTCAAAAGCTACTTGATTCCCGCTTGACCCTTTACCCGAAACACGAATGCCACTTATGTTGGTTATGATCTCTAACCAATTATTCAAAGCTTCAATCTCGTTCATCAAATTATTAATTTCTGCTGAATAAAGTTCGACTTTTTTTAAATCCATTATTTATACCTCAACTTTCAATTGTTCGTCTTCTGTCACCTGAAGCTCGATCATCTGAGTATCAACATCAATCAACTGATTAACGGATTCGGCATTATCTACAAATACTGGTAAATGGATACCAAACTCTCGTGACAAAGTGTTGATAATATCTAAATCACAGTTGATTCTTGCACCATTGTTTAATCCGCTGCTGTACTCAACACCTTTATAAGTCGCCTCACATACTTCATCGATTGCGCCATTTTTTAGAATGTTGAACAGTTTAAACTTAACCATCTCAAACTTATCGTTGATTGATTCTTCTAGCTTTTTAACCTTGCGGCGAGTAAACTCGTCGATCATCCATAATTTTCTTTCAATATCCTGATTCTGTTGTTTGAGTTCTTGGTCCTTGTTTTTAAGTTCGTTGATCCGATCCTCAAACTGTTTGATAAGATCAAACTCTTTTAAAGTAGCCTGCATGACAGCAAGGTTGTTTTTGTCCTCAGCGATTGCTTGCAGCAAGGCTTGTTCCTCGCCACCCTTGTCACCTGTTGCATCTTTGATTTTTTGTTGACACTGATTAATTTGTTGATTGATTTCTCGATATTGATCAGATTGTTCAAACGATCCAATCTTTGTACGTTGGAAATTAAGATCGTTATTGATTAAATCCAGCTGTTGATTAGCTGCCGAGAACTCACCTGTTAAACGATTGATCTCAGTTCTAACTTGCTGTAGTTCTTTATCGAGGCTTGCCATGTCCTGCTTCGTAGCTTTTTGAGCTTCGACTGCTGCTTTATTTTCTTCTATTTTTTCAGCTTTATCTTTGTTAAATTTATTTCTTAATTCTTCAACTTGATCAAGCGGTAGATCCTGATTACAGGTAGGACAAGTTGTCTGATGATCATCAAATGTTTTTTCGTTTAGAGCTTTATACTCAGCAAGCTTAGCGGCTCTAAACTCATTTTTTTCTTGGATAGCTCGTTGTAAACGATATTCGTTGCTTTCCAGCTCTTGTTTGGCAGCACGGATATTATTCACCTTTGCTTGTTGCGCATTGACATCCTCTTGTAAAGATTGTGTCGCCAAGTTGGAGCTGGTTAAAAACTGGTTGTTTGCTTCAGCAAGCTTTATCTGTAACTGCGATAATTCCTGACGGTGATCTAAAGTAGGATCACCTGCGACAAAAGAAGAAAGCTTTTTCTCTTTGTCTTCAATTTCTTTGCTAAAAAATGCAATAGCTTCTTGAACCTTTTCGGGTGTTTTGTCATTCTTAATGTTGTTGATTGCATCTGTATTTTCTTGAATACGAGCTGGAATGCCTTCAATATTTGCTTTGACTTCCTTCTTTTGTCCTGCTAGTATTTTTTTCATTTCATCAACACTGTGTCCATCAAGAATTGTCGCAAGCTCAGCAAGTTCAGGATCGTTTTGGATGACATCTTCATCAGTCAAACCTGACATACTAATTAGGATCGAACGGCGTTCTTTCCAATTCATTTGCATGAAAAACGATGCATTAGATAGCATTTGAAGTTTAGACTCGCCGCCGATTTCTTCAAGATAAGCTTTCCAGTCTTTTTCCTTGGTTGGTACAGTATCAATAAAATATTTGGTTGTGTCTGATCCACGAGTTTTCTCTACCTCTCCTCGTTTAGATGACCAAGACTCTTTTTGAATTCTTTTGAGTGTGACTGTTTTACCATCAATGATTAGTTCAGCTTCCACTTCTGGTTCGAGACCGATTTGCTCATTATTGTTAGCGTCTAATGGCTTAGGGTTTAGCTTTGACCCTTGAGTATCTTTGCCAAAGAATAGCCACTGTAGCCCGTCAGAAAGACTTGTTTTACCAAATCCATTCCGTGCACTTACCACTGCTGGTTTTCCATTTAAATCTAGTGTGAAATTTTTGAATCCTTTAAAGTTTTTATATGAGACACGGTTAATCAAAATTTGTGTCATGACTCCATACCTCCCAAGATATTTATTAGCATGCTTTTGATTTCATCCATTGATGCCGGACTGTTTTCGCGTTCATTCTCTGCTGCTCTTTTCGCTCTGCATCTCGGACATCCACAACCTTCTTGCTTCAATAAAAATGCATTGATTAATTCGTCTGATGTCATTTTTGATCGCTTTTTCAATGTTTCATTGAAGTGTTGAAGCAATATGAATAACTCAATTGGATCTCCAACTAGCATTGTTCCAATTGCGTTTCCTTTTTCTTCTGAAAAAGAGACCGCTAAGTTCAAATTCAACTCTCTACAGCGATTCCCCAAATCTTTGATTGCTTGTCTTATTTCGTTAATTTCCTTTTTTTCATCCATATGCTATACTCTCCTTAGATTTGATATTTATTTAATGGCCTTCTTCGGGTGCGACCGACGTTGGCTCTTTTTTTAGTCGTTTGTTGTTTCCAACAACTTTAATACCCATCGAACTTGCTCTTGTCATGATCGCTTTAACAGGACGTTCTAAAGCAAAACTCATTTCCTCTGGACCAATAACCGAGTACCACTCTTTCAGGTAATCAAGATCCTCTTGTGTCCAAGGCTCGCCTCTTTTGGTATGTAGTTCTGGGCAATAGTTCATGCGGCCGTATTCGTCGTAAGTCACGTTCATTGCACCTTTTCCCACCTTTCAACCCCTTCTTCTAGTAACCCTTTGTTGAATTTGTGAAGCTGCCCTTTAGAGTCTTCTTTGTACTCGCATTTATCAGTAGTAATGTATCTAAAACCGTTAACTGTATATCCAAAACTTGGATTTATTAAGATTATTTTTTCTTTACGTTCTTTAAAGAACTTTGTTAAATCCAACTCATTCACCTGCCAGTATCAAAGCTTTTTGATGCAACTCAGAAAACTTCTTTGATTCGATCATTAAGCGATTGATCTCATTTAAGTTCTGATGCTTCAATGGATGGCTTGTCTTTTCATTTATTACTTTCTCTAAGTTCATTTTTCTATCCATAGCTAAATCTCGGATTAGATGCAGTTCTAATTGATCAAACATTTTCATCATCTCCTTCCTTAAAAGCAAAGATTTGTTCAATTGGCACTTCAAAAACTGCCGCTATTTTATGCGCTAATAAAAGAGAAGGATTATATCTGTTCCTTTCCAACTGAATGATTGTTTGTCTAGATGCTCCTACCTTGTCAGCAAGTTCTTGTTGAGTCATACGTTTCATAGCTCTGAAGACGTGAATCGTACTCTCAAATTTCGATTTTTCCTTAGTTGTTTCAGTAATTTGTTCTGTCATTTCATCTCTCACCCTTCTCGATATTTTTCGTTTGGTTTCTTTTTGCTGCTGCATCTTCCCATAAGTGGAAGCCGAACAATTCAGCAAATAAAATGTAAATAGTCATTAACATCACATAAGCAACAGCAACTTTGGGATTAGCATTATTTGTAAATATGATTACTAATCCAACAAGAAAAGCAACAGTAGTTAATCTATTCAACCTTGTTAATCGTTTCATTTTTTTCACCCATCCCATCCATCAATAATTTCTTTACAGACTTTCTTTGCTTTTTCAGCATCGTAGTAACATTTCCCGTTCTTTTTTTTACGTTCGATAGCAATCATTCTCGGATCGCTAAAAAGATCTCGTTCAGCAGTTGACATTGACATAGAATTACGCCTAGCAATCTCTTTTCGATCAAACATATCCTTTTCTAGATCGAACCGTTCAACAGAAAGTTTAATTGCCTCACTGAGCATGTCTTTTAAAATCTTATAGACCAAATCATATAACGCACGCTTTAGCCCTGTTTCTTCCACTCGAAATACCTCCTATCTGATTTGAAAGTCTTCAATGATTTTTAGTACAAGTTCATTGGCTGCTTTAGTTTTTTTCTTTCCCTCAAGCACTTCATGCAAGTACGCTCGACTCTTTCCATACATAGTCGCAAGACTTGTGATAGAGATATTTTTTTCGTTTATATAAGTTCTAATTGCTTCTCGGCCACTGATTGTTTCTGGCATAGTATCAACTCCTTTATATTAGTATTGTTAGAAATGTTTAACCTTGATATACTTAAAGCTGAAAGTGAGGTGAAAAAATATGAAAGAAATTAGTAATACTTCAATAGATTTTGAATGGCAATCAATACAAATCGCTAAGGAACTAACAATCGCTAAATTAAACTCCGCTTCAGCTACCACCACCAATGCAGATGTTGGTAAACACATTGGCGAAATGTATTTATCCATTCATGAAGCAGTACAAAAATCATTTATTAAAGCCGATACAAAATCTTAACTAAAACCGTTGCAACACTTGGAAGAATCGCAATCTCTTCTGGTGTTGCATCTTTTTTACTCGCCCGCTCAATAAACTCAATTAGTGAATCCTCTAAACGCTCTTGAATATTTTTTTCTTTCATGTTCTCACCTCACTCTATTAGTTATTAGCTGACTACTTAGAAACTTGTTTACAAAATACATTTGGCCTTTACCAGTAATTAAGTAGTTGCGTCTTGCACATTACCTTCTTTTTAAGAAAAATATCTTCTAATGAAACATTCAAATCTGTAATATATTTCTCTCTACTCATTTGCTATAATAAGTTGAGGTGATAATCATGATTACTAGAAATAGTAGAAAATTATTGAAAATAATAATTAAAATTAGCAACAATAAAATTTCAAGATTGAGCTATAATCACACATATTCAACTTCAATAGAAAAAATATTTTTTCAAGATGAATTCCGACTTTATTTATCTGAATTAGATAGCGCAGGGCTTGTAAAATTACGCATAGTCCCAGATACAACTATTTGTGTAGATTTCGCATTAACATTTCAAGGCCTGCGGTATTTTGCTTGGAGAGCAGAAAGATTTAAACAATTTCTATTTACAAGCATTTTCATCCCGATATTAGTCTCTGCCGTCACCTCTATTGTTTTATTCTGGATTAACAAACTATTGATTTAGGTACAGCTGATCAAAAATAAAGTTGTTAAAGCAGAAACGATAATTGAGACAACAATTGTTACTCCTACTGATAAATCGAAGTATTGTTGATCTTTGTTTTTTCCGTCTTTATTCATTAGGTTGCACCTTCTTTTTTTGTTTCAAGAATTCTCTTTTAATCGCTTGAACACCTTCTTCAAAATATATCCATTGTGGAACCTCTTTAGAAGAGTACTTAGATTTCCCATTGGCCCAACGGCCATATTTATTTTGACCAGGCTTCTCAGCTTTTAAGCTTAATTTGTTACAGATGCGACCTACCATAATAGAAGTAATACCTAATTCGTCGGCGATTTCGGTAGCCGTGTATTCTTTTTGTTTCATAATCGGAATTCTTCTTTCGCCTGTTAGTTCATAAACTAAATCGGATAAGATTTGTTCCTTGGCAGATTCAGAGCTTGTTTCCAGTGCAGATTTCAATAACAAATCAGCGCGTCTTGTTTTTGCGTTCACTTCCATAATTTCTAGACGTTTGAGTTTTAAACTTTCCGTTGTTCCTAATTTGATTGATTCACGCATCGAAAAATAGTTGTCTACTAACTCGTCGTATATTTCCCAAGCTATATCATCTTCTAAGATTTTTAGTAATTTAGCATAACCACGCTCGGATAAAATATAGATGTTGTTGCTACGATTGATGGCGTTTTGAGTAAAGCCGAATTTTTCGAGGTGGCTCAGACCCACCACGGTTTTTAAATCGATAATTTCAACGCCATTTCTGAATCTGTTGCGGTTATCATTTATTCTACGATTGATCTCTTTTAATGGTTGACCATGAATAACTGCAATATCCTTCAACGTCATCGCTTTTTTATCTTCTCCGAATCCACCTTCAATGCCTATAAACTCAAATGATCCGATTTCTTGTTTTCCAATTACTTTAAGTTCCTTCATTAAATACACCTCCATATATAAAGTTTGTTAGCTAGTTTGTTAGCTGTTTTTTAATAGTTATTGACTTTTTTATACAAATGTTTTAACATAAAAACATAGCTAAACAAGACTATAAAAGTCTAATGATAATCACTTTACACGTTCCCCAACGGTATATTTGCGATTTTTGTTATGCCATCTATAGTTATGCATTTAGCTAACAAACTAGCTTACAAACAGAATTTTAAAACATTATAGTAATTTTGTCAACCATTATTATTCGAATGTTTTAATTTTTGTTTGTTGAAAGGATTTATATTATGACTTTATTTGATAGAATCAAGACTTTGGCTAACAAACAAGGAAAATCAATTAATGATATCGAACGTGAGATGGGATATTCAAAAAATACTCTTTATAGATTGAAAAGAACAAATCCTAGCTCTGAAACACTTGAAAAAATAGCAGACCATTTCAAGTGTTCAACTGATTATTTGCTAGGTCGTGTAGAAACACCAGAAAACTATTATTTTAGTGATGCTTCTATTGGCTCAATCAAAAAAATATATGAAGGTAAAGATAGTAACTATTTGAACCTGATAGAAAAGTTACAACAATTAGATGATGATGAAATACAGGCCCTTAGTAACATGGCTGAAGTAATGATTTCAAAAAAAAATAAGAGCTGATATGCAGCTCTTAAGTTAAAACTTCTTTAATTATTTTTATGAGGAAACACAATGCTTTCTGATCTTGAATTTCATTTACCAACTCAATTATTAGTTCTTTCTGATTTTCCATAAGTAACACTCCTATGTGTGTAAATTAAGATGAGATCGATATCCCATATGTACCAAAAAAGCCAGAGCAAATTTAGTATGCACTGGCTCTTTAATTGCAGCAATCAACAACAAAAGTAAAACAAATAGGCATTAAATCAACTCCAATTGATAAAAAGGGATGATATTAAGATAATAGTTTGTTATACTATTTATGTTGTAGCAATAGCTACAAGATGAGAGTAGCACACTGAAGGTACGAACTTTAGTGTCTGGCCTTAACGATTGACACAGGTTGGTAGCCCGTGGATGTTAAGGTCAGCTCTTTATTTTTTTATACTTTTTTGTGTTACGCGCTTTTCATTTAATACATCATATTCTAAATGTTAATTTCTATTTTTAATGTTGCTTCTATGCCCCACCTTGAATAACAAAAACACTAATTACGCTAACAGCTGCTACTAGTATGCTAACCATGTTTATTCCCTCCTAACTACATATACTATAAGACAAAAGACGTTTGCAAACATATAATTATCTGTAAGACAACAATATCAAACAATCAGGAGAAAGAAAAGTCTTATTTTCGATTATTGACTATATGTCATAAAATAGTTATATTTAATCAAAATATCCTAATCTATATCTTTTAAGTATTAATTTTAATGATATAATGTCAATTGAAAGGATGGTAAACTATATGAATACTGGTGAAACTTTAAAATTTATAAGAACAAAAAAGAATCTTACGCAAAAAGAAATACTCCCTGATTATATTGATCCCTCTGCATATTCTCGCGTAGAGTCACAAAAAAGACCCATAAGAATTAATGATTTGCAGGAAATACTAGATAGGCTATCTATAACACCTGATGAATTTTTCAGTTTAAGTTCTTTAGATCACGAACAACAACAATTTAGAAATCTATTTTATTATTGTGGAAATCATATTGACAATAAGACAAAAAAGAAAAAGTTACTTGATTACTATTTTGATTTAGAAAATAATAAAGGCAAAAGTTTGAGACAAATATCAAACTACATTGCCATAAAAAATTTCTTTCACCAGCATTGGGATGAAGTAAATACAATTAGCACCGAAGAAGTGAAGTCTTTGTTTAATGAATTAAATCAAAGAAAGTTCTACTTTCAATATGACTATGTCTTACTATCAAATTTAATTACCTACTTCTCTGTACAACAAAGTGACATTCTTATCAGCAAGGCTTACCCTATAGAACTTGAGGAAGATAGAGATTATATTACGAAGAAATTTGCTTATAATACATTACTCAATCTAATTTCAATTCGTCTACACGAAAATGATTATACAAGGGCTCTAAAATATATAAAAATTGCACAAAAGCAAGACAAATCAGCTAGTAACTACAGCTTTAGAATGAATCTTAAGTATCTTGAAAATCTTACAAATTATCTTATTAAAGGTGAAACTAAATATATGAAGCAAGTTTATAATTTTATAGAAAACATAGAGGACATTGGTGACTTGACATACGCTCAAAGTGTCAAAGAAGAAGTAAAAAAATTAACATATAACAACGGTAGGGACTCTAATAATGAATACATAATCGCCCTAATCAAAGATACTTACTAATTCTGTGATGAGTGAATTAAATTTTTTTTATAATAGAATGTTTTAGTTTTAAAATGTATAAAATACTTTCAACTTTCATGATATAATCAAATTGTAATAAAATTATATCTTGAAATGAGGAAATACAAAAATGAAAAAAAGTTTAATTGGTATGTCTTTAGTCGCAACTCTGATGTTAGCTGGATGTGGAACTAGTAGCACTAGCTCTCCATCAGATAAGGCAGCTGAAAAATCGGAAACTCCTGCTAACAATGAAGCGAAACAACAAGATGATGGTGTTTCCACGGAATTTAAATCAGCACTTAAAAAAGCTGAATCATATGCAACATCAATGCATATGTCAAAAGCTGGTGTTTTTGATCAATTAACATCTGAGTATGGTGAAAAATTCCCACTTGAAGCCGCGCAATACGCTATTGATAATGTAAAAGCTGATTGGAATGCAAATGCACTAGAAAAAGCTAAAAGTTATCAAGAGTCGATGTCTATGTCTAAAGAAGCGGTTAGGGATCAATTAACATCTGAACACGGAGAAAAATTTACTCCTGAAGAAGCTGAATATGCTATCCAAAACTTAGGGAACTAAGACTAGTTTAAGGTTCTTCTCTATAAATTAAAAGCACCCACTCACAAAAAATGAGCGGGTGCTTAAAATAAACCTACAATAGGCTTACTAAGTCATGTCTATTGTGTCAAGAAATTAGGAGTGATACAGGATGGTAAAAAAAGAATGGTCAGATAGATTTAAACATATCTACTCTTATTCAAATAAAAAGGGCACTTTCTGGGGCTATAGATATCCTTACTATAATTCTTTAGGGAAACGTGTAGAAGCTAGTAAAGCAAGCTTCTCTTCTGAAAAAAATGCATATGCAGAACTATTAGAAGTTATGAATCAGATTGAGAATGGAAACATACAATTATTCGACAGTAAAAATATGACCGTTGAAGCATGGTCTACCGAATGGTTTAATTTTTACAAAGATACCTGGTCTCCTAGCACATTACAAAATACTAAGCAGGCTATAAAAAAAGCTATTGTTCCAAAACTAGGTACTCAAAAGTATGCTAAGTTAGATAAGGTAACTTATAAAAAATTATTTATTGATCCACTACTTGAGATATACAAACCAGCGACTGTCCGTCTTTATCATAGACGTTTTATGACAATGACAAACGCAGCGGTAGAGCATGAAAAACTAGATCGCAACAGATTAACTGGAATAAAACTACCATCCGAAGAAAAAGTGATTAAAGCATTTACCAAAGAAGAATTGAAACTTTTTAATGCACAATTGGCAAATGAAAACATAACTAACAAGACGTTGTTTTCATTAATCCTAAATACAGGTATGAGGATTGGTGAGGCTTTGGGATTAACCTGGAGTGATGTTGATTTCGAAAATCGAAAGATTGATATCAATAAATCTAGAAATGCCAACGGATTGGGTAAGACAAAAACTTATACAAGTAAGAGGATCATTTCAGTTCATAAAAACGTAATTTCTTTACTAAAACAATTGAAAGTTGCAACTAGATTTACTCACTCAATTGATTACTTGTTCAACAATGAATACGATAATCCTTATAGTCCAGTTAACGCTAGATATGCGTTTGACAAAATCATCACTACAATAAATGATTCATCTGAAAAAGCAGTTATTAGAAATATCACTATCCATGGTTTGAGACATACTCACGCTACTTTTCTTCTTGCTGAAGGAGCAGATCCAAAATATGTATCGGAACGATTAGGTCACAAGAAAATCACTACAACATTAGATACCTATACTCACCTATTAAAAAACAAAGAAACTGAAACAGGTGATATGTTTGGTGAAATCCTTGATAAGCTTTAATTTTTTTAGACTTAACTGTGGAAAATTTGTGGAAAACTAATTTCCCAGCAACTGAATGCCAACATATAAAATAACTAGTATTTTTAATAAAAAGCCTTTATATAAGTCTTTTATAAGAACAAAAAAACCACCACTTGCCGTCGCATGTGGTGGAAATGAAGGTTGTTATTTACTCTTGGTAGGAGTAAGTATGAAAAACCAATTCGGGATAATTGGCATGAAGACATGTTAACACCTTCACTTAAAATATAAATGAATGGCTATTTTGTATTTCATAAAAAAATCATGAGTAAACCCTCATATACTCTATTTTTTATGTTTTTCTTACTTTTGTTTATTCCAAACCTTATTAGTTCCAACATTTTTGTGGCTGTGCTACACTTTTATTAGTAGCAAAGAAATGTTACCGCTGTATTATTTTTTACTACTGACTTGCTCTATGGAGAAAAGAGAACGTATACGTGTGGTCCAATACCTCACATCCTTAATTCCCTATTTTCCAGTCAAGTCTAAAGCGGTTCATTTAACGTTAAAATTTAGGAGGAATGTATTATGTTAGCTCAAGAAAAAGACAACTTATCTGTTCTATTCTCTGACGAAGTTCAAGGTCCCTTTGTAACATTTATTCTAAATACTCATGTCGCTCATCAAGATGTCGAAAAAGATTCCTTAGCTTTAAAAAATTTTGCGAAAGCTGCAAAAATCCGCTTTGAGAAAAAATATACTGATTTAACTTGGGCTTCTTTCCAAGATAAAATTGATGCATTACTTGCTGATGCTTCATTCTGGCGGAATGCTTCAAAAAGTGTATCAATCATTATTAGTGAAAAAGACATTTTTATTCATCGATTAAATGTACCTGTCGACAATCAATATTATGTTGACGATCGACCTTATCTCCTAGGTATCATCAAAAATAATCAATTTAACTATCGTTATTATCTAATGACGTTGAACCGTGATTCTATGAAGCTTTATCTAGTTGAAAACAATCAAGTGAAGACGGTTGATCTGCCTGCCGATGCACCGACTGATCTTGTTGGCACTTTAGGTGATGAGCTAACTGGTGGTAGTATGAACTACTCTATTCAAGGTGGAGCGGGCTATAACGGTTCTTCTAAAGAAGGCGTTGCCTATCACGGTGTCAACACAAAGGATGAAGAAGTGAAAATCGATTGGACAAACTACTATCAAGCTATTGACAATTACTTGAAAGACACCTTTGTAAATTCTGATAAGTTGCCGATCCGTTTATACGCTTTACCAGAAAATCAAACACTTTTCAAAAAAATAGCGAAAAATCCATTTTTAACAACAGATGCCTCTATTCCACTGTCTCCTGCGCAAGTTTCTTTCCAGGATATTGAAAAAGGAGCGCAAAAAATCAATCAAGAATTAGAAGCAATCGAAACAGCTTCTTATAATCAGTTGTTAGATAAGAAATTTGCTGATCAGCTTGTAGATATCGTCCCTGCATCCGCTGAAGGAAAAGTTTCCCACTTCTTTATCTCTACTTCAAACTTTGTCAATGAAACAACGGACATGTCGACAGAAGAATTTGATCGTCGAAAAGTTTTAAATAAAGTAACGGACAATGTGCTTAGAACTGGGGGAAAAGTTTTTGTATTAGATCAAAAAGCTTCCCCAGATGAAAAAACGTTATTAGCCGTTCTACGCTACTGACAAGGTAGATAAAATGGACAAGAGCCACTCAACAAAATGTTGAGTGGCTCTTTAATTAAGTTGATTAAATATTTTGTTAGCTATAAAACCATGTGAAAACTATCTATTAGTAAGGATAACCTTATTCTCATCTAAACAATCTGAACCCTTCCTACTTTCAAATCTATGCAGCTCCAAGGCTGCGCCTTCGGAATAGATTTCTACGATATAACTCTATCATTACTTTCATATTTAACGCTCAATACTTCTATACTATAACAGAAATAAGTTTTTTTTGACAATTAATCTTTATTTCTTAACAAATTTTTATTTTAAAGAGAGATATTACTAGTCAAACGGGTCTAAATATGCTATATTAAGAGTGTAGTTTTTGTTCGGTAATATATGTGTAGCTGTTTCAAATAAACATCTTCCACATTTTCACCTTTCAAGTAATTGCAAAATATGTGTCTATCACAAGGAGGATTTTTATTATGGAAACAGGTACAGTAAAATGGTTTAACTCAGACAAAGGTTTTGGATTTATCACTGCAGAAAACGGTAACGATGTATTCGTACATTTCTCAGCTATCCAAGGCGACGGATTCAAAACTTTAGAAGAAGGTCAAGCAGTGACTTTCGACGTTGAAGAAGGCCAACGTGGTCCTCAAGCTACTAACGTTAACAAAGCGTAATTAACTTTAGTAAACTCAAAACCTGACGACTAGTCGTCAGGTTTTTTTATATCCTAAACAAATGAATGGGCTGCGGCAAACACTGATAGATGTTTGCCGCAGCCCCCTCATTTTTAGTTCTTTTTAATCAAGCGTACCAACTCTTCTCCAAAATCAGAACAACTCAATAAATTTGCTCCTTCCATTTGGTCCGCAAAATCTTTTGTAACAGTTTTATTTACTAAAGCTTCTTCAATACTTTTCGTGATCAGCTCACTAACTTCAGACCAACCTAAATAATCAAACATTAATACCCCTGACAATAGTAATGATGATGGATTCAATTGATTCAAACCAGCAAATTCAGGTGCTGTTCCATGGGTTGCCTCGAAAATTCCATGTCCTGTTTCCAAGTTTAGGTTTGCCCCTGGAGCGATGCCAATACCACCAACTTGAGCAGCTAATGCATCGGAAATATAATCGCCATTTAAATTCAACGTTGCAATCACATCGTAATTTTCAGGATGCAGTAAAATTTCTTGTAGGAAAATATCGGCGATCCGGTCTTTGATAATCAATTTCCCAGCTGCTTTTGCTTCTTCTAGCTTTTGATCAGCCGCCACTTTCCCTGCTTTTTCTTTGATATCTAAATAGGTTTTCCAAGTAAATACTTTCTCTGCAAACTCACTTTCAGCCAAAGCATAGCCCCAGTTTTTGAAACCACCTTCTGTAAATTTCATGATGTTTCCTTTATGGACTAACGTGACGGATTTTCGATTATTTTTCAATGCGTGTTCAATTGCCCCACGTACTAAACGCTCCGTTCCTTCTTTAGAAACAGGCTTAATCCCAATCGCCGATGATTCTGGGAAGCGAATCTTATTGACACCAAATTCTGTTTTTAAATACGAAATCAGTTTCACTGCTTCAGGACTTTTTGCTGAAAATTCGATTCCTGCATAAATATCTTCCGTATTTTCTCTAAAAATCATCATATTTGTTTTTTCCGGATGCTTCAGAGGTGATGGAACACCATCAAAATAGCGAACTGGTCGATAGCAAATATATAAATCTAATTCTTGTCGTAATGCTACATTCAACGAACGGAAACCTCCACCAATCGGAGTCGTTAATGGCCCTTTGATTGCGACAAGATGGGTTTTGATCATTTCTAACGTTTCATTCGGCAGCCAGTTTCCTGTTTCATTAAAAGCTTTTTCTCCTGCCAAAACCTCTTGCCACATTACTTTTCGTGTTCCTTCATATGCTTTGGCTATTGCCGCATCAAATACATTCTTAGCTGCCTGCCAAATTTCGGGTCCGATTCCATCCCCTTCAATAAAAGGAATGACTGGATAATCAGGAACAACTAATTTTCCTTTTTCCAACACAACTTTCTCCCCGTGTTTCATGCTTCCATGCCTCCTGAATGTAATGTAGTGTTCAACTCGCTATATTTCAACTGCTTAGGACCAATATAATGAGAACGCGGTCTAATTAAGCAATCTTCTTTTTTCTGTTCATCGATATGACCCAACCAACCAGAAACTCGGCTCATCGCAAAAATCAACGTAAACAAATCACTGTCAATATCCAAACAATGATAGACCGTAGCAGAATAAAAATCGACATTTGGAATCAATCCTTTAGTTTCTTTCAGATACCGTTCAACCTGACAAGATAAAAAATACCACTGTTCTTTCTGCGTGATCGCCGTTAGTTCTTTTGCTAATTTTTTTAGATGTTTTTTTCTTGGGTCTTCTGTTTTATATACACGATGGCCAAATCCCATAACTTTTTCTTTACGATCCAATTTTTGATTTAGATAGTCTGCTACATTTAGATTTTCAGAATCAATTTCTTTTAGCATATCAAAGACTTTTTCGTTTGCACCGCCATGTAACGGTCCTTTTAACGAACCGATTGCAGCCGTAATACATGAATAAACATCTGACAATGTAGATGCACAGACTCGAGCTGTAAAAGTACTTGCGTTTAAATCATGATCGGCATGTAAAACTAATGCTTGATTCATAGCCGCCACTTGCACTTGAGCTGCTTCAACACCAGTCAACATGTAGAGAAAATTTGCCGCTATTGATAAATCACTGCGTGGAGGAATTGGATCAAGCCCTTTTCTCAAACGGGCATACGCCGCAATAATCGTTGGCATTTTTGCTTGTAAAGAAATACTTTGTTGGTATGCTGAAATCTCATCTGTCGCTTCAGCATTTGGGTCAAATACGCCTAGTAACGAAATTGTTGATCGCAATACACTCATCGGATGAAGATTTTGACGTGTTTGAATTTTTAAACACGTAATGATCGTATCAGATATTGGCATTTGTACAGATAATTCTTGTTTAAATTTTGTTAATTCTTGATTTGTCGGTATTTTTAAATGCCATAATAAATAAATCACTTCTTCAAATTGAACATTCTCAGCAACTAAATCATCAATATTAAATCCTGCGAAGAGCAGTTGATTTTCTACGATCGAACTGATTTTTGTTTCAGATACGACGACACCTGCTAAGCCTTTGTGAATCTCCATCCAAGTCCCTCCTTAATTTAAAAGCTGAACGAGCACATAAAGCATTGAATGAAAAATAGGAAAAATTGATTGAGACGTTTTTTGTCTCTCTCCATTTTTATCTTTTTTCCGAGATGCTAGCTCGTAAAGCTAGACCATTTAAAAGCTGAACGAGCTCGTAAAGCATTGAATGAAAAATAGGAAAAATTGATTGAGACGTTTTTTGTCTCTCTCCATTTTTATCTTTTTTCCGAGATGCTAGCTCGTAAAGCTAGACCATTTAAAAGCTGAACGAGCTCGTAAAGCTAGATAACATAGAGTAACAACCTTCCTGTCGTTTTATCTCATGTTTTTTACTTATCTCAAACTAACGTTGAAGTTTCTTACGAATCACCATCGGCAAAATACCACCATGTTGATAATAGGTAATATCAACAGCTGAATCAAAACGAAGAATCGTATCAAATTGAATCGTTTCTCCATCAGACTTAGTTGCTGTAACAGCTACCTTGTCCAAAATCCCTTTTGTTTCATCAATCGCAATGTCAAATAGTTCAGTTCCTGTTAGTCCTAAACTATCTGCATCTTCACCTGGTTTAAATTGCAATGGTAAAACACCCATCATAACTAAATTAGAGCGATGGATCCGTTCATAACTTTTAGCTATCACAGCCTCAACACCTAAAAGTTGAACGCCTTTAGCCGCCCAGTCTCTTGATGAACCCATTCCATAGTCATCACCCGCTAAAATCACAAGCTTTGTATTTTGCTTTTGATACTTCATCGCTGCATCATAGATGGCCATCTTTTCTTGCGTTGGTGCAAAAATAGTGTAGCCTCCCTCTACGTTTGGAACTAACTGATTGCGAATCCGAATATTCGCCAAGGTTCCTCTCATCATCACTTCATGGTGACCACGTCTGGCACCATAAGAGTTAAACTCACGAACTGATACACCTCGATCTATCAAATACTGACCTGCTGGACTATTTTTTTGAATACTCCCAGCTGGAGAAATATGATCAGTTGTCACAGAATCACCAAATTTAGCCAAGACAGCTAATTGTTTTAATGGTTTCCTTGGTTCTCTTTCTTTTGTCATTCCTTCAAAATAAGGTGGATTAGCAATATAAGTAGACGTGTCTTCCCAGCCATATAGCGGCTTGTTGTCAGTCTCGATACTATTCCATTCGTCGTTGTCACTAAAGACTCTTGCGTATTCTTGCTTATACAATTCAGGTGTAACAAATTCGTCGATCAACGCCTGAATTTCATCACGAGTTGGCCATAGATCATTGAAGTAAACTGGAATGTCATTGTCCCCTAAACCAATCGGTTCATGAAGTACATCAATAGCTACCGTTCCAGCTAATGCATACAGTACAACGAGTGGCGGTGAAGCTAAATAATTTGCTTTAACTAATGGATGAATACGTCCTTCAAAGTTACGATTTCCGCTTAAAACACCTGCGGTTAGCAGATCATTTTCTTTGATGACTTCTTCCACTTCCGGCTTCAACGAACCTGAATTACCAATACACGTTGTACAACCATACCCTACCAAATGAAAGCCTAGTTCTTCTAAGTAAGGCAATAATCCAGCTTTTTCTAAATAGGCTGTTACGACTTTTGAACCTGGTGCTAAAGAGGTTTTCACATAATTTGGCACCTTTAATCCAAGCTTGGCAGCCTTTTTAGCCACTAATCCTGCACTTAACATCACAAATGGATTCGATGTGTTTGTACATGAGGTGATTGCTGCAATTGCTACTGCTCCCGGTCTTAATTCATGGTGGACACCTTCTAAATCTAAAGCAACGCTTTGTTCCTGTTGTGTTTTAGATAATCCATATCCCTGTAGACCTTCTGGTGCTGTTATTGCTTGTTCAAACGCTGTTTTCATTTCTGATAAGGGAACGAGATCCTGTGGTCTTTTGGGTCCTGCAAGATTCGCTTCGATCTCACTTAAATCGATTTCGATGACCTTAGTATAATTCGGCTCTGAATCATTTAAAGGATCATAAAATAATTGATTTTCCTTCAAATAGTACTCTGTAACTGCTACTGCTTCTTCTTCCCTTCCTGTTAGTCTCAAATAACGAATGGTTTCATCATCTACAGGAAAGAAGCCGCAAGTTGCCCCATATTCAGGTGCCATATTAGCCACCGTTGCTCGATCAGCTAAACTTAGGCTGACTACCCCTGCTCCAAAAAATTCAACAAATTTTCCGACCACTTTTTGTTCTCTTAATACTTGCGTTACTTTTAAAGCCAAATCGGTTGCTGTTGCGCCTTGAGATAACTCATTGACAAAGCGGACACCAACAACTTCGGGAATTGGAAAATAAGAGGGTTCACCAAGCATGCTCGCCTCGGCCTCAATTCCCCCAACACCCCAACCTAGTACACCTAATCCATTGACCATTGTTGTATGTGAATCCGTCCCAACTAAGGTATCAGGATAGAGTAAAATCGTATCGTCTTCTAGTTTTTTTTGAGTCACAACAGAAGCTAAATATTCAATATTGACTTGATGAACAATGCCAGTTGCAGGTGGTACAACCCGATAATTATCAAAAACTTTTTGAGCCCAACTTAAAAAACGATAACGCTCTTGATTGCGTTGAAATTCCATTTTCATATTTAACTGTAGCGCTTGTTTGACTCCAGCTACATCCACTTGAACAGAATGATCCACAACCAAATCAACAGGAACTTCGGGATTGATTGTAGTAGGATCGCCACCAAAATCTGCAATTGTTTTTCGCAAAGAAGCCAAATCAACAACTGCGGGAACCCCTGTAAAATCTTGAAGAATCACTCGAGCAGGTTTAAAAGGGACTTCCCCCTTATTCTCATGGTCTGAAGACCATTTAGCTAAATTTTCAATATGTTCTTGCGTGATTCCGACACCATTTTCCTGACGCAATAGTGATTCCAATAACACACGAATACTAAACGGTAATGTTGAAACAAATTGATGTTGTTTCGTTTCTAATGAAGCTAATGAATAATACTGATACTTCTGACCCTTCATTTCAAAAAAAGTTTCTGAAGATTGCTTACTCGTAATCAAAAACATCCCTCCTAATTTAAAAGCTGAGCGGGCTTGGTCAACCTTGAACGAAAAATAGGAAAAATTGAGGGGGCTTTATTCGCCACTATCCATTTTTATCTTTTTTCTGAAAGGTTAGCCTACATAGCTAGATAATAATAAAAGCTAAAAGAACTTGGTCTGCCTTGATAAAAAATAGGAAAGTGGCTTTTTTATCACCATCATTCTTTATCTTTTTTCAGAAAGGCGTTAATTTTTAGAACTTTAGCTCGTATAATCAATAATTTCAATCCATATCTATGTACAAGCAAAATCGCAATCTCATATATGACTTGATTTTAGCCATTATAACGGCATTATAAATAAAAGTAAACCTTTATAACGATGAGAAAAGTTATATTAATTAACACAAACATGTTACCTTTGTGTTATGTATGAAAATCCTTTTATATAAACGATTAATCCTATTTAATAAGATTTTTCTAAACTAAAATTAGTTAATTAGCATAGAACACACATTATAATTTAATTTAAAATCCATAATAAAAAAACAAAAATTCTACTTAAATCAAGTAACATTTACTAAGCTCTATTTCCTCTATTTCGAATGATTTTTACCGCTTTCATGTAAGACAAAAATATTTTAGTTTAGTTACTAAATTCTTTAAAAAATAGCAAAAAAAGCGCTAAGACATAACTTTTCGAGTTATATATTAGCGCTCTTAAAACCTGAATAAACGGTGGTAAAAAAACTGATACTACATTATACTTCGATCACATTGTTGTCAATCATGAAGAACGAAATGATTCAATGATTCACAGTGAGTGTTAGACGGACATGTTCAACTTCTAGAAATAAGCTAGAATTGCCGTGAAACACAACAAAAACTATGATGTATTGTGTAGCACCTATTTGATTCTCATTTCTCGGTGCTAGCTGCTTTTTTACCACCCAATCTTTTTATTAAATATCTAACACAACGTTCACTTCTTGCATTGGAACATCGTAAAATCGATCTTCTCTTCTTCCTAAGAAATCTTTTCCTTGTTGTGGGAATAATGCATACATCAACACATCTTCCGTTGATTTTGCATATTCTTCAATTTCTTTTTTGTATTCTTGAAGTTCAGGACTTAATAAATCCGCTGGTCTAACGGTGATCACTTCTTCTTCACCGATGATCAATTTCGTCATTTCTTTTGAAATTGCAACAGGTGGTTTGCCGTACAGTCCTTTAACATAATCTTTGATTTCTTTAGGAATCATTTTATAGCGTTCCCCACTGATCACATTCATTACTGCTTGTGTTCCTACCATTTGAGATAGTGGTGTTACAAGTGGCGGATAACCTAGATCAGCACGCACTTTGGGTACTTCTCTTAGGACTTCTTCGTATTTGTCTGCTAGACCTTGTTCTGTCAATTGGCTTAACAAATTCGACAACATTCCGCCAGGAACTTTATAAATCAACGTTTTCGGTTCTGTGTCTTTTACTTTAGGATTCAATACGCCTTCTTCTCTAAATTTATCACGGATCGGATTAAAATAGTCGGCAGCTTCTGCTACTTTCTTCATATCTAAATGTGTATTATAGCCTAAATTCTCTAATGCTAATGCCATTGATTCTGTGGCTGGTTGACTTGTTCCACCAGAAAATGAAGAAATCGCTGTATCAATAATATCTGCGCCTGCTTCGATAGCTTTCAAATAAGTCATCTCGGAAATACCGCTTGTGGCATGCGTATGAACTTCTAACGGTACTTGAATTTTGTTTTTGATTTCTGTAACTAAACGGTACGCATCATCTGGTGTTAGAATTCCTGCCATATCTTTAATACAGATAGAATCCGCACCCATTTTTTCTAATTCTGTCGTCAATCCGACAAAGTAATCAATCGTATGGAAATCACTAGTCGTGTAAGAAATCGCCGGCTGACAATGTCCGCCAAATTTTTTTGTTGCTTCAATTGAAGTTTGTAAATTTCTTGTGTCATTTAACGCATCAAAAACACGGATAATATCGATTCCGTTTTCAATTGATTTTTGCACAAAAGCTTCTACGACATCATCGGCATAGTTTTTATACCCAAGTAAATTTTGACCTCTTAAAAGCATTTGCAATTTTGTATGTTTAACTGCTTTTCGAATCGTTCTTAAACGTTCCCATGGGTCTTCATTTAAGAAGCGAATACAGGCATCAAACGTTGCTCCGCCCCACATTTCTAGAGCATGATACCCTGCTTCATCCAATGTTTGAATAATTGGCAGCATATCACTTGTCGGCATGCGTGTGGCGATTTGACTTTGTTGACCATCACGCAGCACAGTTTCGGTAAAAAGGATTTTTTTTGTCATTCTATCCTTCCTTTCTCAATAGTTGACTTATTGCTTGTTGCATTTCTTCTACACTATGCTGTCTTTGTCTGCCACAAATTTTTGCTTCTTCTTCACAGATAAAACAAGTTCTTGATTTGTGATTTAGTTCGGTGCGGCTGATAGAACGTAGGATTTGATCTTTTAGATAAACAACATCTAAATCCATCAAACGACCGTAGAGATGCGTTTCTTCAATTTCAATTAGTTTTTTCTTCAGCTCTTCAGGTGTTTCATTAAGGACTAGATAATATTCTGAACCTGTTTTCAACTCTCGGTGTTTGTGAGCAACCATTTTTTCAGGAGGAAAAAGAGTTTTGATCTCTTTAATGACAGTTAAAAATGCATGTCTTAGCTGCTCATTCGTCTTTACAGGTCCAGGAATATTCATTGTAGCGCTTAATAGAGTACGCGTAGGATGCTTTGTTAAAAGTTCTTGCTGAATGGTTACTCGCTTTTCTCGAGCATTCAGCATGTTCATCAGTGTAATCGTTTCTCCCTTTAAATAAACTCTAGACATTTCTGACCACATCGATAATAGAACCATCACGATATTCAATCAATGCAACGACTTTGTCCCCATATTGGATAGTATCTGGTCTACCTACGATGCTATAGGCTTTTTCTTGAAGTTCTTTCATCGTTAATTGCGGCACATCCAGTGCTTTAAAATGTTCGACCAAGTCTTGACGTTCTGGATTGATGGCAATACCAACTTCTGTCACCACGACATCAATGCTGCTACCAGGCGTTACGACTGTATTGACTTCTTCAACAATTGTTGGAATGCGCCCTCTGATCAATGGTGCAATCACTAAGCTCATCTTACAAGCCGCACTGGTATCAGAATGTCCGCCGGATGCACCACGAATCACCCCATCTGATCCTGTAATAACATTCACATTAAAATTCGTATCGATTTCTAACGCAGAAAGAATTGCAGTATCTAATTGATTGATCACTGAACCTTTGCTTAATGGCGAAGCATACATATTTGCGTCAATTTCGTAGTGATTTTCATTCTTGCCTAAAGAAACAGCGGAAGGATGATCAAAATCTTGGACATCGATAATTTTTTCAACGAGTCCTTCTTCTAATAACTCAACCATTGCATTTGTAATACCACCCAAGGCAAAACTTGCTGTAATCCCATCTTTGATCATGGCTTCCTTCAAAAATCTAGAAACAGCTAATGCCGCCCCACCTGTTCCAGTTTGGAAGGAAAAACCATTTTTATAATACGGCGAATGTGTAATCACTTTTGCTGCATATTCTGCAATCAGTAGTTCTTTCGGATTTTTTGTAAAACGAGTAGCACCTTTGGCTATGCCATCAGGATCACCGATCGCATCAACTTCTACAACAAAATCTACATCCGTTTGCGGAATACTGATTGGTGTATTTGGATAAGGCATCAAGCTATCTGTAATGATTACTACTTGATCTGCATATTTTGCATCGATCATAGCATAGCCTAGCGAACCACAAGTTGCCTTCCCTTTCGTTCCATTTACATTGCCATAAGCATCTGAGCTTGGCGCACCAAGAAAAGCCACATCAATATGGATATCCCCTGCAGCAATCGCTCTCGCACGACCACCATGTGAACGGATCACAACTGGATTTTCCATGATTCCTTCAGAAATCGCAGCCCCAACTTTATCTCGTAACCCACTAGAGGTAATGTTCGTTACCACACCATTTTTGATATGGTCAATCAATGGTTCATGAACATTTGCGATGGAGCTAGGCGCAATCGATAAATTCTTGATTCCTAGTGCAGCTATTTCTTTTAAAACCATGTTCATTACAAAATCGCCTTCACGGAAATGGTGGTGGAATGAAATGGTCATGCCATCTTTTAGGCCTGTTTTTTCAATGGCTTCTTTTAAACTACCTAATAGTTTCGTGTCTCTCGGTCTAACAGGATTGATTGTACGGCTAGACTCTTTATACTCACGAATATTCGCTAGCTCACCTTTAAATAAACCGTATTGTTCAGCATAATTATCTGGAATTTCTTTGCCTACATTATTTTTCATCTTAGACTTCCTCCTCAGAAATTAATTTTGCTGCAACGGCCAGCGCAATCACTCGCTCAGCTCGTTCAACAATTGGTTTATCCACCATTTTCCCATTCACTGAAATCACACCTGAGCCTTTTGCTTCGGCTTCACGAATACCCCAGATCACTTCTTTTGCATTTTGGATTTCTTTTTCAGTCGGCTCATATACACTATTTACTAAAGGAATTTGACGTGGATTAATGACTGATTTGCCGTCAAATCCTAATTGTTTAATCAGCTCAACTTCTGCTAGGAACCCTTCTGTATTATCGACATCTGAATAAACTGTATCGATTGCTGCAATTCCAGCTGCTCTAGCTGAATGCAGAATAAAACTACGGGCAAAAAATAATTCTTGTCCATTTGGATAGCGATGTGTTTTCATATTTGTTACATAATCTTCAGCACCAAGCGCAATTCCGATTAATCGGTCACTCGCTAATGCGATTTCTCGAGCATTCAAAACACCTTCAGCAGATTCGATTGCTGCCATCATTTTAGTTGTTCCGACACTGATGCCATATTTTGTTTCCATTTCAGTGATCACTGCAGCTACATCAACAATATCTTGAGCTGTTTCTGTTTTAGGCAAACGAATAACGTCCACTCCTGCTAAAACCATCGCTTCAACATCCTGACGGCCAACTGTGTCTAGCCCATTGATGCGCACAACGGTTTCCACACTCGAATAATCAAAAGTCCGCAAAGCATTATAAACCAGTAAACGGGCACTATCTTTTTCTTTTAAAGAAACAGCATCTTCTAAGTCAAACATCAGCGAATCAGCGCCGTATAACGTCGCATCTCTTAGCATTGAAGCATTCGCTCCAGGTACAAACATCATCGTTCTTCTTAAACGTTCCATGACTGAATCACCTGCCAATCGATCATTTCTTCACCAGCTGCACGGTAAACCGCTGCAATCGTGCGTGCTTCGATCGTACAATCTAATGCTCCTTTATCTACTGCATTGACTTTCACATTCGTTACCGCTAACTTTTCTAAGGTTTCTTGTATTTTCGCTCGAATCTGACGGCCAAATTGTTTTTCAACACTACTATCTAAATCGATATGAATCCCCTTTGCGTCATTTTGAGCGAGCGTGATCAAAATATCACTTGATTCAGTTGTACCAGCGGATGCGTTTTGCTTAATTTCCAAAATGGACACCTCTTATTCTTTTTTTTGGTTCATGATTTCTTTGAATGTACTATTAGGAACAAGCGATTTTATCTCTTCATAGGCTTGTTCTTTCATTAAAGCTCGGACTCTTGAAGCACTAATTACTTCATCATCCACTTTTTTTCTAGGTAAAATAATCAGGTTCAATGCAGAAGAAAACACATTTTCCATTGCTTGATTATAGATGTTTGTCACAGGTGACAACGGCTCTTCCCCAACGAATCTTTTCGTGATATTTAAAACGGGCGCAATTTTCTCTTTAAATAGAGTTGCATCTAGTTCTGCTTGAACTCTTGCAATATTTTCCTTTGCTTGATTTTTTAGAAAATAGGAAGGAAATGTTGCACTTGAAACCATATATTCTCTTGTTGGTAAAACGACAACATTCGATAAGTGCTTGACGCCTTCTTTTACCAGTTTAAAACGCGTCTTTGCATCAAATAAGGAGCGTTCCTCAGACAAAACAAAGAGATAAACAGTCTGCGCACATTTTGCCGCTTCTGTCACTAAATATAAATGACCGTTTGTAAATGGATTAGCATTCATTACAATTGCTGCATTTTGTTCTGTCATTTGCTGATGCTTTTTAAGTTCCACTAGATAGTCTTCAAAATCAGGAAAGCCCTGCTCCATAAAAACCAGTTCAGCTGTTGCCGCAATTTCAGTAAAACCTAAAGAGCGAAACAACTTACTAGTTTTTGGTTTTGTATATAAAAAATAATGCTGATAGCCTGTTTCCTGTAATCTTTCTCGTAAAGCTTGAACAATTTGAGAAAGCAGATTTTCATTTTGATAGGAAGAATCAATAGCAATACATTTTAAAATGTTCCGAAAAATCGATCCTGTTCCAATCAGTTTTTCCTGATCATAAATACCAATCGTATAGTCTAACTGGTCATCTGGTATAAGATCAGCGTTAATCAAAAAATCTGACCACTGCTGTTTTGCTGCAAAATCTCGATCAAGCCAAATTCTTCTGATGTTCATTGTTTAACACATCCTAGCTTTTCGGTGGGAATAATTTATTTAACATAAACGACGCAAAGTAAATCACGAAAATGACAACAAACACGCCACCCCAACCAAAAACCAATAGTTCTAATGATTTTAATAAATCAGCTGACATAAACAAGCTCCTTTCTCTTTCTTCTATCAAATGCTACGCAAGTAATGCTAATAATAAGCCGCCCGCAATAACTGAGGCAATCTGTCCAGATACATTTGCACCTGCTGCATGCATTAAAATAAAGTTCTGTGGATCTTCGTCTGTTGCCATTTTTTGAATCACTCGACTAGACATTGGGAATGCTGAAATTCCTGCTGCACCGATCATCGGATTGATTTTTTCTTTTCTAAACAGATTCAATAATTTGGCAAACAAGACACCACCAACTGAATCCATTACAAAGGCAACTAACCCCAAACCAATAACCATTAACGTATCAATTTGTAAAAATTCTTCGTATTGCATTTTCACTGAAATCGCTAATCCTAGCACAATACTGATAATGTTTACTAACTCATTTTGCGCTGTCACAGATAAACGATCTAAGACACCACACTCACGCAGTAAATTCCCAAACATTAAGAACCCAACGAGTGGAAGAGAAACTGGTGCTACCAATCCTGCGACAACCGTAATTACGATTGGGAATAAAATTTTCGCTGTTTGTGATACTTCACCAGCACGATACGTCATGCGGATTTTGCGTTCTTTTTTCGTTGTAACTGCTTTGATCGCCACTGGTTGAATAATCGGGACCAAGGCCATATAAGAATAAGCTGCCACCATAATCGCACCCATATATTTCGAATTCAACGTGTTTGCAACAAAGATTGATGTTGGACCATCCGCTGCTCCGATAATTCCGATAGATGCCGCATCATTTAAATCAAATCCTAATAAAACTGCTGCAATAATCGTAAAGAAAATCCCAAATTGCGCAGCGGCACCGAATAACAATAAAAATGGATTTTGTAATAATGGCCCAAAATCGATCATAGCGCCAATTCCGATAAATAGTAACAGCGGAAATAACTCGGTCGAAATTCCTATATCAAACAACACTTGAAACGGACCAGCTTCTCCGCCAGCACTTAGTACACCAGAATTAGGAAAATTGACTAAAATCGTCCCCAATCCCATCGGTACAAGTAAGGTAGGTTCATACTCTTTTTTGATTCCCAAGTACATCAGGATGCCTCCGATGACCATCATTACAATACGTCCCGGCTCATGCCCCATTCCTACTACACCTTCAATTAATGTTTCCACAAACGTCACTTCCTCTTTTATAATTGAACTACTTTTTTCTTATTAACCGATTGTAACTAATGGTTCTCCAGGATTGACCATATCACCTTGTTGAACATGAATTCCTGTGACCGTACCTGCTTTACCAGCTACAATCTCATTTTCCATTTTCATGGCTTCAAGAATCATTAATGGTTGATTTTCCTGAACCGTATCTCCAACATTTACTAAAATCCTCAAGATTGTTCCAGGCATAGGTGATGGCATTGCATCACTTCCAGCCGGCGTGTTCGCTACAGAAGCTGTTGTATCCGCTTGTGCAGGCGTTGGTACCGCTTCTGCCGCAGGAGCTACTGGTGCAACCGGTGCTACTGGAGCTGCTGGGACTTGTGGCACGCCACCAATTTCTTCCATTTCTACTAAATACTCTTTTCCATCAATTGAGATTTTAAACTTACGTAACATTTTTTCTCCTCCTAAAATTTAAAGTGTAATGGGCTGTCCAGGCTCGACTGAAAAATAGGAAATTATGACTGAGGTGCTCTTTACCTCTTTCATAATTTATCTTTTTTCCGAGAGTCTAGCCCATGGAACTAGATAACACATCTGTAACAACGTTCCACTTCACTTCACCTTGTACTTTTCAGCATCAGTTCATTTCATTCACTGTGATTCAAAGCAAAGTGTAATGGGCTCGTTCAGGTTCGACTGAAAAATAGGAAATTATGACTGAGGTGCTTTTTACCTCTTTCATAATTTATCTTTTTCCAACAAACTGACCGAAGCTATCAAGTAATCCAAAAGCTAAGTCGTTCTTTTCTCCTTGATTGACCGAATGACAAACTGACTTTCTGTGTGATCAGCCGATGCAATACTAGTAGCGATCACAGAAACTAATTGTGCTTCTGGATTTCTTTTTGAAATGCGTTTAATAACAAATTCACTTTCTGGTTGATCTCCAGCAGCAATTGCTGTTGCAATCAGCGAAACAAGTTGATACTCTTTGCTTTCTGCTGGAATGTACCCAACAACTTCCTGCCATTCATTCTGTTCTTCTATAGTAGGAGAAAGTGGTGCTTCATTCGTTTTTATTTCTGTTTTTTCTTTATTAAACAGCCGTTCAAATAGACCCATGAACTCACATCCTTTCTGTTTATGAATTCATTATAGGTAAAAACGATTACAATAAAATGAAATCATCAAGCCTAAATTGTTCTTTCGCTGTTCCTCTTTGTACTACTTTGCCCAAATCATACACAAACATTGATAAATCAACGTTCTTGAGCATTTAAGGTTTTATTAATATCTTATTAACATCTCTTTAAGAAACCGCTACCATCTCTGTTTTTTTGGTGTTCTTTTTCTGCTTATCGTCTATTTATCTACACTTTCTTAGATTAAACTTAGCATTGTTAACGAAACAAGAAAGGGCTTTCTAAATCTACCTTACTGTTATTTTTCTATAGACCCAACACCACAAAGAGACGCCCGATTGTTTCGGAAAACGAATTTAGTGTTGAAGGAGAGAAAAAAATGTTATTAACTGTTTTGTCTTATGTGATGATTATCATATTCATGTTTGTCATCATGAAAAAGAAAATGTCACCGTTTACAGCTTTAGTTTTGATTCCACTGATTTTTGCTCTGATCGCGATGTTTGCGGGTGTTTCTAAGGAAGGCTCTATTGGAGACTTTGTGATGGAAGGTATCAAAACAACATCCACTACAGGTATCATGTTATTGTTCGCCATTCTTTATTTTTCAATTATGTTGGATGCTGGATTATTTGACCCGATCACGAAAAAAATGATCCATATTGCAAAAGGCGACCCAATGAAAGTATTGATCGCTACAGCCGTTGTCGCTGCAGCCGTTTCTCTTAATGGAGATGGAACGACTACGACCTTGATCTGTTGTTCTGCCTTTATTCCTATCTATAAAAAATTAGATATGAAATTAATGAACCTAGGTGTTTTGGTTATTTTACAAAACACGATCATGAACTTACTTCCTTGGGGTGGACCGACAGCTCGTGCGATGAGCGTATTGAATGTCGGCGCTGAAATTTTGGCTTATCTAATTCCTGGCATGATCATTGCGTTACTCTATGTGATCTTCATCGTAGCACCTTCTATGGGGAGAAAAGAACGCGCTCGTCTTGGCATCAAGCAATTGACAGATGAAGAAATCGATGCAATGACAACTGTTACAGATGAAGAAACATTGGCGATCCGTCGACCTAAAATTTGGTTATTCAATGCGATTTTGACCATTGGTTTGATTGCTTTATTAGTAACAGACTCATTTGTTGGACTTGGCTTACCACCGTTGTTCTTATTCTTAACAGGTACTGTTGTCGCTTTGATGGTCAATTATCCAGTATTAAAAGATCAATCTAAACGGATCGGTGCAAATGGTGGCGATGCTGTGCAAGTTGTTATCTTAGTTTTCGCCGCTGGTGTTTTCATGGGACTTTTCCAAGGGACTGGTATGGCAGATGCATTAGCTCAAAGTTTCACAAAAATAATTCCAAATCAATTGGCTGGTTTCTGGGGCTTAGTTATTGCATTGATTTCCGCTCCTGGTACCTTCTTTATTTCAAATGATGGTTTTTACTTTGGTGTGTTACCTGTTTTAGCAGAAGCTGGACGGGCTTATGGTTTCACCGATATGCAAATGGCCTTAGCTTCATTGATGGGACAAGCGTTCCACTTATTAAGTCCATTAGTTGCCTTCATTTACCTATTACTTCGTTTAACAGGTTTGGATATGGGACAGTGGCAAAAAGAATCGGCAAAATGGGCGTTGGGCATCTTCGTTATCTTTGTTGTAACGATCATTTTGACTGGTCATATGCCGCTATATATTCCGCAATAATCATTTTTGTTCATTGAAAATCGTACATTCATAAAAAGAGTTGTACGATTTTCTTCCCTTTTTCTTAGCAATATAGAATAAAAATATTCATTTATTTTTCCTACTATTTAATCAGAAGAGGAGCAATCAGATGAGTACAATATCAGAAGCAGTTGGAAAAAATTTAAATTTAAGCGCCAATGAACCGTTAAAAGAACTTGTTTACAAAGCCTTCCGAAAAACAATCATTCTAGGTGAAATTCCTGCTGGTCAGCGTATCAACGAAAAAGAATTTTCAGAAATAATGAATATCAGCCGTACACCAATCCGCTATGCCTTACAAAAGCTCGTTGAAGAAGGACTTGTTGATCATGTTCGTGGTGTCGGAATCATCGTTCGAGGAATTTCACTCAATGATGCTAATGAAATTTATGCGATTAGAAAATCGTTGGATGTTTTAGCGACGATTACAGCGATGAAGGAAATGGGCTCTGAAGATTTTAAGGAGCTAAAAATACTATTAGAAGAAACAGAGCAGTTAAATGAAGCAAATGAAATTGATCAAGTTTTACAAAAATTCTCTGACTTCAATGAATTGATTTATGAAAAAAGCAAAATGTTACGCTTAAAATCGATCGTCATGAAACTGCGTGAATACCTCGTCTACTTTAGAGATATCTCGATTCGATCTAAAGAACGTCGGGATAAAGCATTGAATGAACATTGGTTAATTTATAAATGTATGCTAAATCAAGAAGAAGAACAATTAAAATTACTCATTACAGAGCACTTAGATTATTCTCAAACCTTTATTCTTAAAGAAATGGAAAAACATTTAAATGAAACAGCAAAATAAATATGAAACACTTAAATCAGTCAGTGAATTTGCTTTAGAATCACTATTATACGAAGCCAGACTTTATCCTAAACCAGGACTGGTCGATCCTAAAAGTTGCGGTGCGCATACAGACATGAATTATTCTACTTTTATTGATAGTAGTGCTGCACTTGCACCATTTCTTACACAATATGTTGACTTAGGATTTAATCATAATGGGTCTCCTTCTGCTTTGTTTGAAAAAGTCCGTGCACTTGGACAACAGGCTGAAGCTGCTATGCTGAGAAAAACTAAGGGCGTTAATACTCATAAAGGGGCCAATTTCTCTTTTGCGTTAGTTCTAAGTGCAACAGGAAAACTAATGAACGATAAGCAGTTAGAGATTCCCTTTACAAAACAAGATACAGCAGCCGTTTTTAACTATGTAAAACAGATGGCAAAAGGATTACTTTTAAAAGATTTTGCTGATTTGGCGTACAAGAAACAATTGAGTTATGGAGAACAGCTTTATTTAGAGCATGGTATCGTTGGCATTCGCGGTGAAGCAGAATTAGGCTATCCTACACTTACAGATAGCGCACTTCCATTTTTAAGAAAATACTATAACAGCGATCAACGTACCTTGTTTTTAATGTTATTATTACATTTAATGGCAACGATTGAAGACTCTAATTTAATCAATCGAGGTGGTATCTATGCTTGGCAAAACGTCAAAAAACAAGCTACTGAACTTTTACAAACACTCTCGATCAATAGCTCAGAAAAAGAATTAGAACATGCTTTGGTTCTTTTCGATCAACAACTGATCAAAGAAAATCTTAGCCCAGGTGGCTCGGCTGATTTAGTCGCATTAAGCTTCTTTTTTGGACGATTAGAAGGTTTATTTTGAGTTTTACATAAAAACGATAAAAACAGGTGATGACCATGACGGATCACTACCTGTTTTTATAGCTATACTACACAGTATTCCCTGCCTCTTTGCCTTCTGGATTAAAGAGATACCCAATGCCCCAAACTGTCTGTAAATATTTCGGTTTTTTCGGGTCATCTTCAATCTTATTTCTTAGATAGTTAATGTACACCGTGATCAGATTCTTATCCATGTCTCCATCACTCCAGACACTAGCATAAATCTGTTCCTTACTAAATACTTGATAGGGATTTTCCATAAAAAATAAAATCATCATGATTTCTTTAGATGTCATATTCACGATTTCGCCATTTTTACTAAATTGATATTGATTTTTATCGAATGAAAAAATTCCATCTCTCAACATCGTTTCTTCACGATGTTTGCTCAATGTCAATAACTGTTCTGTTCGATTCAAGGTACTGATGACCTGTGCTCGTAAAACATCTGGCGCAAAAGGTTTAGAAAGATAAACATCACCGCCAGATTCTAGACCACTAATGATATCTTGCTCGCTTTTTTTCCCACTGACAAAGATAATTGGTGTTAAAGGCTGGCGTTCTCGAATCAATTGCGCCAAATGATAGCCGTCATTTTCATGCTCTAAACTGACATCTAAAAGAAATAATTGAAATTCTACTCGATTCATGATATCTAACGTTTTTTCGATCGTATCACTTTGATAGACCAGTAATCCCGTTGACTGAAGCGACTTCCAAATCAATCGGCGAATTGCAGGATCATCATCTACCACTAAAATTTTTTCGTTTCGCAACGTGCACACCTCATTATTTTTTTACATTATCTATACAATAGCGGAATTATCTTTAAATTTCAACATGAACTTGTTATGATATGAACAGACTTTTAAAAGGAGCTAGACCAATGAAACGAACAAACAGAATTGTAAACATCATGATCGCAGCGATGACCCTCTTTATTGTTGTATCCGTTTTCTTTGCAATTCGGGGATTTTCTATCATTCGTAAAACAACAACAGCAAGTGGTCAGGACTTTTTGCTACAATCGACAGAATATGTTGGTAAAGTAATACAGCTTTCTATGAAAAATCGGCATCAGGCTCTTAATTATCTAGCGATTGATGGTAATTTAAAGAATAGTGATGATCCAGCGACTTACTTAAAAAGCAGCGCCTCTTCTCTCAACACATTCTTTGACTCCTTAAATAATGAAACCGATTCACTTTTTTATATTGATCCAGAGGGTACACCTTTATATGCTTTTCATTGGGACGCTAAGAAAAAAGAAGTATTGATTGTAGATCCTGACACAATTCGTCCCTTTATTCGTCATGATTTATCTTTAAAACAACTGTTCGATAAACCAACCGCCCAAAATGGCGATTCGTATTTTATCAATAAAAAAGCTTATGTTAATTTTTATCAAGAAATCCGAACGGCCTCTGGTACTGTTGATGGTTATTTGATTTTACCTTTGAATTTGGAAGCTTTTTATAAGAATTTTTTACAAGATTTTGAATTAGATTATAAAGGATATCCGATGATCAAAGACCGGTCAATGACTGTTGTTATGCACCCTGTAGCCCAACAAGTTGGGTTAGATATTATCAATGGACGAGAAAAATTGTATCCAGACTTTGATTACTCTGATTTAAAACGACTAGAAAAATATCAGCTAAACCACAATTCCGGAAAGCTGACCTATAAATCTTACTGGTGGGATGAAGATACACCGACTGAAGTGTTAAAAATCAGTGCCTTCGAATGGATCGATGTTGGCCTTGCTCATTGGGTCGTCGCAATCAATGCGGATTATAACGAACGAAATGATGATATCATCAATTTTGTCATCGTTTTGTCTTTCCTCTTAGTTTTATTATTACTTTTGATTATTGTTTGTTCGTTATTTATTCATAATTTTAGAAAAAAAGAAACCATTGAAGCCGAAAATCGCCAGTTAATCGAAAAACAAAAGCAACAAAAAATGCAACATCAATTAGAATTAGAACTTTATCAACGAAACAAAATGGAAACAGTGGGTTTGCTTACAACATCGATCGTCCATGATATGAACAATTTTTTAACTCCGATTATCGGTAACACCCAACTATTATTGGAAGAACATGGAGACGATCCTATATTAAAAGCAGATTTAGAAGAAATTCTTCATTCTGCCCAGAAAGGAAAACAGCTATCTTCAAATGTTTTACGCTTTTCTAAACCTCAAAAAAGCGTTCAGGAATGGATAGATATTTCTGCTGCGATTGGAGTTGCTACCCACTTGATTGGGGAAATTATTCCTAAAAAAGTTCAATTATCCCTATCCATCCAAGAAAATCTTGGGACTACTAAATTAGAAGAAACAGACTTACAAAATTTGATTTATAACTTGATCACAAACGCCTATCAGGCTACAAAAGAAAATTCAAATAAACAACAAAAGATTCAAGTCACTGTTTCACCAGCTTCAAAAGAATTGACTGTACTGCTGAAGAAAAGTAGTCATCGAGCAACGCCTATTGATACGTTTGTTACGCTGGAAATTTCTGATAATGGTCCTGGAATCCCAGAAGAATTACAAGAAAAAATATTTGAGCCCTTCTTTACAACAAAATCAGCGGATGAAGGAACGGGACTGGGACTTTTCGCAGTAACCTCGATTGTTGCAAAATATGAATGGCATCTTTCATTAGTATCTGAAGAGGGACGAGGAACGAGCTTTTTCATCACATTTCCAGTTCATTCTTCTAAATAATTTTAAATTAGGATGTAGTTGGAGTTGACCCATTACATCCTAATTTTTCATCCTATGTCTAGCTGACTTACTTGAACCATAAGATATTTACAGCTTCTTAAAGTTTGTAGTTTTTTTTTCGCTCATTTTTCGTTATACTAATATGAAATCATTTATTGAAGGAGTTCTATTATGGGGAATTATTTTAGTATTATCATTGGGATCATTTATCTTATTGGCGTATTTATTATCCCAAAATGGCGTGCAAAAAAGCTCAATCAAAATTGGAAATTTTTTGAATTGCTTTGGTTTTCAATTTGTTTTATTGTTTATGTCATTTATTTAGAAGTACAACTTCATACTTATTATTTTTTGATCCCATCAACCTTCTTGTTACTTTTCCTTTTTTGTTATTTTAAGGAAAAGCGAAGGTTAATTAATGGATTAGTCTTTAATTTGTTTTTAATCGTAGGTATGACTTACTTAGGTTCTTTACTTGTTAGGACAATGAATCCTTTACTGATTGTTTTAGCAGGAATCACAGGCATTGTTTTGCTACTCTTGTTATTGATCGGACTTTATGCCTTGCTTGCTTTCTTATATTGGAATGCAATCGTCGTTTTGCGTAAAGAAGGGCATTCTTTAGCAAATTTATTGACCTTACTTTTAGCTATTGGTTTGACCGCTTTTCTGATTTTTAATTATTATTCAGCTCGAATCTTGCCACAGTGGGCGTCTCTATTATTTGGTATTTTACCATTTATCATGTTTTATTTTTCTATTGTGTTCTATAATTTTTTAACAATCTCAATTATTTATCAATTTAATCAACCTAAATATACTCAAGATTACATCATTGTTTTAGGTTCAGGTTTGATCGATGGAAAAACAGTCCCGCCACTTTTAGGTAAGCGGATCGAAAAAGCCATGCAATTTTATAAAGCCCAGTCTGATGCTACGTTAAATCCACCTAAAATCCTGATGTCTGGTGGTAAGGGGGACGATGAACATATCGCTGAAAGTATTGCAATGAAACAGTACGCCATTGGAAAAGGGATTCCAGAAGAAGCTATTTTAGTTGAAACTAATTCCAAAAATACGTTAGAGAACATGCGCTTTTCCAAAGAAATCATGGAACAAGATTTTGGGGGAACTGATTTCCGAGCGATTTTTACGACAAACAATTTCCATCTATTCCGTGCTGGTCTTTTTGCCAAGATGGCCAATCTAAACGCTGACGGGATTGGCGCTCGAACAGCCTTCTATTTTCTACCTAATGCCTTTTTAAGAGAGTTTATTGCAATCGTGATGATGCACAAACGTCGTCATTTGATCATGTGTAGTCTAATTGCGTTAATGATGATTCTATTGGCATTGGCTGAATTCTTTCTGGTTACCCACCGTTAAACCTGAAAAACCATCTAACTTTAGTAGTGTATATAAAGTTAGATGGTTTTTTTAGTATAATTGGACATGGCGAATTTCATCGTAGCCAATCTTATGTCCACCTACAAAAATCCCCAACTCATCATGTCCTTGAATCCTGCCAATAATATCTGCTCCATAATGTCCTTCACAATCTAGTTCTTCTTTTTGAATCCTCACTTCAACCTGATTTTGAAATGCCTGAGCTAATACTTCATCGATTTCCGTCCAACTCATTTGTATTTTCTTTTCAGCTGGCTGTCTTTTTTTCTCTTGTTCAATAATCGCGGTATGCTCAGATAAATAAAAGCCCGCCCACTTTTTCATTTTTCGATCTTGGTACTGTTCAAAATAATAATCTCGCTCTTTACTCATTGTAAGCCCTCCATTCCCCCTGCATGTCCACCGACTAGTGACGCTCTTGAAATTGCTGTGCCACCAGATGAGACAGAACTTGCGTGGACCAATGAAACATAGCCAAAGCGCTGGCGAATTTCGTCGATCAACTGGTCTAGTTTTAGTTCCTTCAGTTGCTCATCTGGTTCATGAAATAAATCTAATTGTACATAAGTATTGTAATTCAGTTTGGAATACGTAATTCCAATATGTCGTACTTCTTCTCCGTGCCAATGTTGCCTAAAAATGGTTAAACAATATTCAATCAATAATTTGCTGCTATTTGTTAAAGGGACCTTCATTTGCCTTGAAAACCCTGATCCACCCGATAAACCTGCTTTAGAAAAACCCACAGATAAATGAACACATTCTGTCTGACAATGAGCTTTTCTAAGACGCGCTGCCACTTGTTCTGCCATCTCCCTGATCACAACTTCGATCTCATCTTGTCTCATATAATCCCGCATCAAAATCTGAGAATTGTTATAGGAACGTTCTTCCGGTATGTATTTTTCAGATAAGCGGCTGCGATCAATGCCATGCGCATGGGCATATAACTGTTCGCCAATGATCCCTAAATTCCTTTTGAGACTGTTTACATCTGCATGAGCTAAATCATACACAGATCGAATGCCTAAATGGTTTAAACGTTTGGCTAAGCGGTGGCCGATTCCCCACATATCCGTCATTGACTCAATACTCCAGACTTTTTCAGGAACGTCTTCATAATGCCACTCAGCTAACCGTTCTTCATTATGCTTCGCTTCGATATCCATCGCTAATTTGGCTAATAAAGGATTATCACCGATGCCAACTGTGATTGCTAACCCTGTCTCTTTTTTGATTCTTTGTTGGATGATTTTAGCCACGGTTCTTGGCGTTTGACCAAACAATTTCCAACTGGCACTTACATCTAAAAATGATTCATCAATCGAATAAATATGTAAGTCTTCTTCTGCAACATATTCTTTATAGATTGCATTGATTTTCATGTTTTCTTTGATATATTCATTCATCCGAGGTGGTACAATCGCTAATTCTGGATGATCAGGTACATCGTATTTTCTTGTTACATTGGTGATTCCTAGCACTTCTTTCGCTTTTGGTGAAGATGCCAGAACAAGACCACCAGTATTTTCAGCATGGCTCATCACAACCAGCATTTTTTCTAGTGGGTCATACCCTCTAGCCACACATTCGACCGAGGCATAAAAGGATTTTACATCAATACAAAAAAGTACTCTTCTAGGTTCTTTTTCATAATCAAATATCATCGCGATCCTCTCCTTATTCTATTCCATAACCAATTATACGAACGTACGTTCCTTTTGTGAAGGGGAACACCTTTTTAAGTTTTAAAAAAAATACGTAAAAAGAGTACGAACTATTATCCATTTTTCTGATAATAGTTCGTACTCTTGCTTGATTATATATCTGATATCCTAAAGATTGCCCTGCCCTACCTCTGATATAATTGACACCGATATAATTGCGTTGTAGAAAATTCCTTTTTATGTCTGATTTTCTTTTAAAAGATTTCCATTCAATCCTATAAGTTTATGCCTTTGTTTAAATTACAATTTTTTTATGTATACAGTCAGAGTAAACTATAATTGCTGTAGTTACTCTGACTTTTATAACAGACTAGAAATCAAATTAATTTACATATACTCAATAAACTCATCGATTTCCTTTTTCCTTTAAAAAAATACTTCTATTGCTCCATCTATTCTTTCAATTAAATCATCATAATGATTGTCTGTCATTACCATTTCTTTATATCCCCATAATCCACTGACAACTGAATTCACCTCATAATTATAGTACCACTCTAAATAGACTTGGTGATCTACTACTTCAAATAATTCTGCTGGATACCATGATGGTAAATCTTCATACGTTCCTATAATTAAATAATGTAGAACATTTTTAAAAAGAACTTGAGTATAAATTTCATCTTTTTTTAAAGGATATTCTGTTTTTGTAAGGTCTCCTATATTCGATAATGTAAACGTATTAATACCACTTCCCGTGGTCGCTAAACATCTTACTTTCATAATCTTCATTTCTTCCTTCGTATTTCCTATCGACTTTATTAGGTATTATCCACCCTCTATTAGCTCATTTCAACTTACTACTAATCTAATGTTGGATCAGCAGCAAACCAAGTAAAAATAGATTCCTCTTCTGGATTTTCCATGTTGAGCCAAGCTATATAAAATATTAGTTCCTTAATATTAGTCTCTTTATTGAGGGTTAAGTCCATTCCATTATCCAAATAGAAATAATCAACACCAGTAATATCTCCTACCGTTCCTATACTCAATTTTAAATTACCTTTAAAAAAACTTATTAATGATAAATCTTCTCCTGATTCAATTTCACTTTTTATCACTGCATTTTCATCAATATCTAAGATTAACTTTACATTTTCAAGATTCTGAGTAATTTTCAATGTAATACTAATTCGTTTATCAACTAAATAATTTTTACTATTAACATTTAGTGATTTATAGCTATATTTCTTTTCTATATTATTTTCAAATAATCGAATATTTCCTAATGGGGTTTTCAACATAAAAACTGTCCTCCTACTATTTTAAATACTGTTTGGGATCAACTGGATAACCATGTATTCGTCCAGCACCATCAATATGCACTCTCACTCCAGTTTCTCCATTGGGACCTATCACTTTTCCAGCATCCCATACCTTAGTGCCATCATTTAATAACTTTCCTTTTACCCAACCTTCTTGTGTTTCATTTACTCCCGTTTGTCCTTTTTTCCACTGTGTTTTTGTATCTATGCTATTGTTATGCCATGGAACATGTTTGCCCTGTTTTCCAGCATCAACAGAAGGAGCATTTTTAATATCACCATCAACTGCACCTTGTTTCGGAAGTCCGGGTACCTCTTTTGCTAATTTCTGAATATAATCCCCAATAAACCAACCAACTATCCCATTAGCAAGATCTCTTGCACTTGGTATTTTCGGTAAAGATGGAAATGAAAAGTTTCCTGCATCCATGTCTAGTTTCGGTATCGTCGTTACAGGTGGGACTACTGGGACTCTTGGTATAGGAATTACAAATGCCGTTCCTACAACAAGTCCTGAATTACTTCCTGTCCATTTCTTATCCGCCGTATCGCAGACTTTCTTGATTCGGACGGTTGCTATCATACGAATGGTTTTTGCTCGCTGATCCTCTACTTGATAGCGATAAGCGGCACTTTGATAGTACAATGCCTGATTGTAAGTCTGATAACCTACGTGCTCTGTCCATTTCTTCTTAGGATATAATTGACACTGACATCATTATGCTGTGGTCATAATATATTATTATTTTACTCTTGTATATTTAACTTTATTAGTTGGTATTCTTTATGAATATCTTATGTATATAGTTAGAGTAGACTATAACTATATAGCTACTCTAACCTTGGATGACCTGCTCATTAAAAAACTAACTTACACTTACTTGACTAAATTTTTAAAATACCTGCTCTATTCTTATTTTAGGCTCCTTCAAATATAAGATAGCAACAACATCATTCGGTGTATAAATACAATAATGTGTCACACCTTTTTTAGTATTAACGCCAAAACTCTCTTTTTCCAGCCAATCCACAAAATTAGAGTTTTCAATAATAAATAATTGAACATATTAAAATTATTCTTCACTATTATACTTTTCTAAATCACAGGCGAATGAATAATATTTTTTTAAACTTTCAATGATTTTATCATTCTTACTTATTACAATAAGTGTATTTCCATCCCATTCTACTATCTCAAACTCTGCCAGAGGATTTTGTAAAGTCAACGGTACTTCCCAAAATCCTTTATAACCATTTGCAAATGGTAATGAATAAGTTAGCACCTCTTCTCTTTTAATATTTTTTTTAAAAGCAGAAAATACTCCCCAAATCCAATAACCATCATCCTTACTTATTAATTCAGAAAGTTTTTCTCCCTTTATCCATGTATATGATTCATTGAAAAAAGGTGTATCATTTTGTGATACAAACTCGCTATTTGTAATTAACCAGTTATACTCATTTTCTATATTTCCTATTGCTGTGAAAACATCAGATAATCGAGAACAATTTTCTTTGTGTTTAAAAACAACTATTCCTTTCATTATTCATCAACATATTCTTTCAGACTTTCTGTATGAAAGAAATTTTTCTGAATATCTGTAATGATTTTTTTATTTTTGCTTATGGCTAAAAATAAACTGCTATCCCAAGAAACTAATTCAACTTCTGCTAACGGATGTTGAATATTTGTCTCAAGCGACCAAAAACCGTCATATCCATTTGCATAGGGTAAGTTATTTTCAAGAATTTTTTTCTTTGAAATATTTTTTGGAAACCCAGAAAATACTCCCCAGATAAACTGAATATCATTGTTTTCTACTATTCTCACCAAGCTTTCGTTATCTAACCAAATATAATCTTCATTTGGTTTGATCAAATCATCCGGATAATAGTTACATTCATAATCAGTAATAAGCCAGTTATACTGGTTATCTTTTTTTATTGCTTCAAATATATATTTCATATTTGTAAAATAGCCACAAGGAAATTGTTTTACTACAATTGCTTCTATCATTTTCTCACACCATCTTTCCAAGTATGTTCATGTGGTACCTCAGGATGTCTTGTTGGATTTCCATGGTCATCATAATCGATATCTCTTACCGCGTTCCCATCTTCATCATACCATCTACGTGTCTTGATTTTTCCACTCTTATCATAAATATCTACGCTTGAATTAGGTTCTCCAGTTCTGTCTGCTGACCCAGTTACTTTTTTGTGTTTCTTAGACGGTGTATCATCATACGTATTCCCTTGATTAGACGTTACAGAGCTTTCTTCACTTAGTGCTTCACTAGCAGACTGGAATATCTTCCCAATACCAATAGCATTCTTTGCCCAATCTAACGTATTCTTCGCTTTTCCTAGTAAACCTATTGCGCCTCCGCCAGGGATAAAGAGGATTTCATTTTTCATTATTTTAGATTTGCCATATTTCTTCTCAAACTCTTTTAACTGCTCTTCGCTACTTTTCTTACCTGTCCACTTCCTATCTGCCGTATCGCAGACTTTCTTGATTCGGACTGTAGCTGCTGCTCGTGTCGCTTGTGCTCTAGCTACCTGTACTTGATAGCGATAAGCCGCACTTTGATAGTATAACGCTTGATTGTACGTTTGATAGCCTACAGGTTGTCCATTTCTTCCTCGGATATAATTGACACTGACATAGTTTTGTTGTGGATAATACGTTCTTCCCCCACAGTTTCCCACGTAATAAATCCCTGATAGCATCCCGCTCCAAGATCTTAAAGCACAAGGTGAGGATAGCACAACGGCATTCCAGACAGCTTTTGCACCATTCCAGACCTTTTTAGCGACTTTCTTCACATTATTCCAAGCTTTAGACCACTAACCTACATTGCCACTGCGGTCACGGTATTTCTGCGGGTTGTTTTCTACATAAATATAGCGGTTTTGACTTTGAGGTTGTTCCACTTTTCCATACCATGTATCTTCTTGTAAGAAACGTCCAATGCAAAGTTATAAAAAAAACAATTCACTTTCATTTGCAATTTTTTCATATACTTTTTTATCTTCTTCATTTTGAAAAATCAAAGGTACACTGATATCATAATTCGTTTTTATAATTAAGGGTACTGTATTGAAGTACAAGCTACTCCATAAACTTTCTCGTAAAAAACATTTAAAAAACATGTTTAATACATTAAGGTTATCTATCAAATAAATTGGTTCTTTACTATTTTTTAGAATTTCAATCTGATTTAATATGATATATTTATCTATTTGATCAACATACTTCTCTTGACTAATCAAAAACTCTATTACATCTTGATTATTTTCAAAAGTTCCAAGATCGATATAACATTTTCCTCTATTTAATTCAAAAACTTTTTTTATAAAGTAAAGAAATTTAGATTCTTGACTTAATTTAAAATAGTTGTTTGAGAGCAAATCTAATCGAGGATCTTCTTTAACCATTGGTTTATTAAAAACATCTAATACAACCTTTTCGTATTTTTTTTCAGACTCAATAAGTAATTCATCATAATCATCAGCTTGAATATATAGCTCCCATAGCTCACTATCATTATTCACAGCATTACTATTAATTGGCTGTATTTTGGGAATGATACCATCTTCAGTTCTAATCTCTAAGTTTATTTCCTTTTTCATCGTAAGTTCCCTCTCGCTTTCCTTTTTCAAAATCTCTTTTATTTTTGTATTTTTTCCAAGAGCTTCCTCCATGACTGGCTCCATCGTCTTGCGACCAAACTGAACCATCTTTTTGTAAATATCCAGTATCTTTTTTTGCTTTACTATTACCCTTTCTTATTGTCGTCCCGTTTTTAGGATTAAAAACAGCTTCATTCTTCTCAGCTATTTTCTGAATATAATCCCCAATAAACCAGCCAACTATCCCATTAGCAAGATCCCTTGCACTTGGTATTTTCGGTAAAGATGGAAATGAAAAGTTTCCTGCATCCGTGTCTAGTTTCGGTATCGTCGTTACAGGTGGACTACTGGGACTCTTGGTATTGGAATCACAAATGCGGCTCCTACAACCAGCCCTCTATTCTTACCCGTCCATTTCTTATCCGCCGTATCGCAAACTTTCTTGATTCGGACTGTAGCTACTGTTCTTGTCCTTTATTCCAAGCTTTAGACCACCAATCAGCGTTTCCAATACATCATCATTTTTTCTAAACACAAAACTGAATAAACAGATCAATTATTTCACTAGATTTTACGTACAAATTGGAGTAAGCTATAAAAAACTTACTCCAACTTTTGGGAATTATTTGAACCATTATCATTTATATTACTATTCTTTCTACTTCACAATACTTCCATTAATAATTGATTTTAAACTATCTGGTGAATAAAGATAATCTAAATCTATTTCAAAATCAGTTGGCTTTTCATTTAAAATAATATCGTTCAACTTTTCAATACTTTCATGTAGAAACTTCTCTAGTTCAATATTTTTCTTTTGCTTTCCCCACAAACTTTCAATTATTCCCCAATCAAAGCATCGCATGACTCTCAGCTGGTTAGCACCTGACCAATCTGGATTTATTTCATCACTTAAAACAATTCCATCAGAAACTAAATTGTCTAACTGCTTTAACATTCTAATTATTTTAGGATTATTTGAAACTAAAATATTATTATTTTCGATTGAAGGGTACGTGTTTAAAAGTTCTTCTCTCTCTTTTACACCTTCTCTTATTCCAGCAATATCTACTTTTTTATTCCAATAAACTTTTCTAATTATAAAAAACGTATTCTCATCAAATTCTTCTCTTTCATCTGAATAAATAGAAAAGCTAATTAAATCACTATTTGGAATTTCTCTAACCACTTGAAAAATAAGCTCACATTTTATTTTGTTACTCTCACTTACTACAATAATTTTTGCTGGTTCTTTTATATAATATTCTACAATTTCTTCATATCTAACCATCGGTATTCGAGAAAAAGAAGTACTATATTCTCTAATCATTTTTCCATTAGTTAACTCTTTAGGTCTTGTATTATCCATTTTCTTCTCCTTTACTATTTTCCTTTAGGTATTGTATCAACGTAGGTTGGCGGTCCTCCCTTTTTAGGAATGGAGTAAACATCACCTGTTTTAGGATTCCAGTATAAGTCTGCTTTACTTTTACCACTTTTCCCTTTTACATCCTGCGTGTATTCTTCACCACCTAAATCTTTTACTTTATTATTCGGTAGACGTTTCAAATCTTTAGCTTTAACATCATCTAAGTCTCTATTTTTCGCTATTTTCTGAATATAATCCCCAATAAACCAGCCAACTATCCCATTAGCAAGATCCCTTGCACTTGGTATTTTCGGTAAAGATGGAAATGAAAAGTTTCCTGCATCCATGTCTAGTTTCGGTATCGTCGTTACAGGTGGGACTACTGGGACTCTTGGTATAGGAATTACAAATGCCGTTCCTACAACAAGTCCTGAATTACTTCCTATCCATTTCTTATCCGCCGTATCGCAAACTTTCTTGATTCGGACGGTTGCTGCGGCACGGGTCGCTTGTGCTCTAGCTACCTGTACTTGATAGCGATAAGCCGCACTTTGATAGTATAACGCTTGATTGTACGTTTGATAGCCTACAGGTTGTCCATTTCTTCCTCGGATATAATTGACACTGACATAGTTTTGCTGTGGATAATACGTTCTTCCACCATAATTTCCTACATAATTAATCCCTGGTGGAATTCCACCCCATGAACTTGAAGCACGAGGTGAGGATGGCACAACGGCATTCCAGACAGCTTTTGCGCCATTCCAAACAGCACTTGCTACCTTTTTGACACCATTCCAAACTTTTTTCGCTACTTGTTTGACTCCGTTCCAGACCTTTTTAGCGGTTTTCTTCACATTATTCCATGCCTTGGACCACCAACCTGCATTTCCACTACGGTCACGGTATTTTTGCGGGTTGTTTTCTACATAGATATACCGATTCTGGCTTTGGGGTTGTTCCACTTTTCCATACCAGGTATCCTCTTGTAGGAAACGTCCCGTTGTGGTGCTGTATTCTCTGGCACGTAGATGGATCCGATTCGACTGATCATGGTATTCACTGCGGTAGCCGTACTCATTTTCCAAACGCAATGCGGCTTCCCCATATTCATTATACAAGGTATTGGTGATTAATTCACCGCTTTGTCGATTCGTGATCGTACCAATACTGCTATAACCATCACGATGGTATTGCTCTTCTTGGTCTCCTAAGATATCGGTTTCTTCACCAAAAGTAAATTCTTGGCTTTGAGTGGTTTTGACTCTTTTATCATAGGTTTCTTGCGTGAGCTTAGCAGGACTAGTGTGTTCTTGGTTGTATTCGTTCAATGACGTAACGATTTTGATCGAATGGTTTTTATCCAGTTCTTTTTTTAGTTTCTCCGTTTCAACGGTTTTTCTTGGTTTATCATGGTCTTTACGCCACGGACGGTCTTTTGGTAAACAGCGTAAGCGATCGGCCATGGCTGGCTGTTTCGCTACAGCAGTCAAGATTTCATGTAAGGTGACATCTTGATTGTTTAGAGCTAATTGGGCTGTTCGATCAGTTTGTTTCATCCAAGCTTTTAGATCTGTTTTGATTCGGCGTCCATATTCAGTCGCCGTACCTTTGATTACACGATTGCCTAGTGCATCGTATCCGTAAAGGGTATAAATACCGTTACTGCTTGTTTCTTGGATCAAGCGATCTTCTACATCATAGAGATACGTTGTCACTTCACCAGTCATGGCGATTTTTTTTGCGACATTACCATTAGCATCATACTCGAATTTAGCGCCTTTTTCACTGGTAATTTCAGTGACTTGATTCATGTTATTGACTTTGTATTCATAGAAGGTTTTCTTTTTGTCATTGACCTTTTCTGAATAAGTAATTCGATTACCAGCATCATCATAATAGTACTCGATTTCAGTCTTTTTCTTGCCTTCGACTTCAGTGACTTTTATCAATTGATCTTCGGCATCATACTCATACGTTTTTTCAAGTGTTAATTTCGGGTATTGAATCGTTTCTTTTTGGAGATTATCATTTTCATCGTACGCATAAGTCATTTTTGCTAACGATTTTCCATTTGCTTCTAATGTTTCAGCTGAGCTGATTTCTCCTGTTGCTAGATAGTCATATTGTGTGATCGTGCCATTTGGATAGCTTATTTTTTTGATTTGACCTGCTCCGTCATGTTCATACACCGTTTTTTGATCACCATCTGCTACAACGGTTAGTTGATTTTTCTTGTCATATTCATACGTGATTTTCCGTTCACTTGGATATGTCACACTTGTCTTGCGTCCTAAAGAATCATAACCGTAAGATAAGCTTTCACCTTTTTCATCCGTCGCTTTCGTCAAATCTCCGTATTGATTGTATTCAAATGCCACCTCACCTTTGGTTGGCACAGCTTGTTTCAACGCTTCATTGTCGATCGCTGAAATTGGCTCCGTTGTTTCATAAGCTGCAGTTTTCATTTTTTCTTCATCCGTATAGGTATACGTGAAGTTGGCATTTTTGGTGATTTTTTCGACAAGCTGATTCATTTCATCGTACTTATATTGAATCGTCTCTTCTTTTGGTGTAGTTGTTTGTGCTAGTTGTCCATCTAACGTATAGTTATAGCTTTCTTTTTTCCCATTCGCTGAAAGTATACTGTCCAACTCACCTGTTGGCGAATAGTTGAACGTCGTCAGATTGCCAAGTGCATCTTTGACACTGGTCAAATTACTTTGAAGATCGTAGGTATAATGGGTTGTTTTCCCTAATCGATTTTTAACGCTAGTCAGTTGGTCGTTTGCATCATAGCCAAAATGTTTTTCTTTGCCCTTTGCATCCGTTTCTTTCACTAGATTCCCATTACCGTCATAATCCATTGCTATTTGATGGTTTCTAGGATCCGTGATTTTTGCGACTTGTTGTAATTGATCGTACGCGTAGGTTGTTTTATGTCCAAGTTCGTCGGTTTCTTCTGCTACTTGATTTAATTTGTTGTACGTGTAACTAGAAGTAAATGCCATTGGATCTTGTTCTTTGGTTACATTTCCATTACTGTCATATTCGTAGGTGGAAACTTGTTCACCAGGTGCGATAAAGCGGGTCACTTGACCATTTTCATCATATTCTGTTTTCGTTTTATTGCCACGAATATCTGTTATTTCAGAAACTCGATCTAGTAAGTCATAACGATAGGCAACACTAGTTTTGTTAGGATAAGTCAGTTTTGTAAGCTGTCCAAACTTATTATAGTCGTATGTTGTTTTTTTGCCTGCTGCATTGGTTTCTGCTATACGCTGTTGATAGTTATTATAGCGATACGTTTCAAGCGGGTCTTTTCTAACATTGTCTTTTACAGCAAGTAGATTTCGGTAAGTGTCATACTCATACAACCGTTTATAGCCTTTTGCATTCGTTTCAGAAGCAAGTTGGCCATCAGAAGTATAGGTCATTTCTGTCACAGCTTTTTTAGGATCTGTGATTTTTGAAAGATTTCCGTGTGCATCATATTCAAAGGTTGTGATGCGTTTATTTGGTTCTATTTTTTTCAAGAGTTGATCATTGACATTATACTCATAAGTTGTTTTATTGCCATTGAAATCTGTTTCAGCAATTTTCCGTCCAACTGGATCATAGCTAACTGTTTGTTGGAATTTTTTAGCATTGATTGTTTGGATCAGCTGATTATTGCCGTCATAGGCATAGGCTGTTTGATTTCCTTCAGCATCGATTTCTGTTATGACATTGCCATTGGCATCATACTTGATTTTTTGACTATTTCCTAAAGGATCTTTGGTTTCGATCAAGCGATTATTTTTGTCATAACTATAGGTCGTAACCTCATTTTTAGCCGTTATTGATTGAACCAGTTGACTATTTTTGTTATAGGCATACCTTTGTGTTTCGCCTAATGGATTAGTTTCTTTGATCAAATTACCGCGCTTATCATAGCTATAGGCGTATTTTCCACCATTTGGCATCACTTCTTCCAAAACATGTCCTAAACTATCGTAGATTAATGTTTGACTCGTTTCTTGTGGATGCTTGATTGTAATTTGCTGCCCTAATTTATTGTATGCATAGCTTGTTTTATTGCCAGCAGCATCCGTTTCAGCAATTTTTTCACCAAAAAGATTGTATTCGTAGGAAATTTTTCGTTTTTGTTCATCCGTTGCTGTAAGCATCTGACCATTTTTATCATAGGTATAACTTTCACTTTTACCGTTGCTGTCAGATTGCTTAATGCGCTGACCAAGAACATCATATCTATAATTGATCGTGACGTTTCCTGGTGTGACTTCTTTTGTTAATTGATTTAATAAATCGTAGGAATACGTTGTTTTTCTACCGATTGTATCTTCAAACGAAACTAAATTACCGCTAGCGTCATAAGAGAGCTGCGTTATTTGCCCCAATGGATCCGTTGATGTTTGTAATTGATTATCTTTCGTATAGCTATAGGTTGTCTTATTGCCTAATGCATCGATTTTTTCAACTAAATTACTATTGGCATCATAATGATACTGGATAATATCCCCCGTTGGTTCAACTGTTGTGGCTAGCTGATTCAATGAATTATAAGTGGATAGCTTCTTATTTCCTAATGCATCAGTTTGTGAAAGAACGTTACCTTCTCCATCGTACGTGTAGGTTAACACGTTGCCATCTGGATCTGTGATTTTCGTCACATTCCCTTGATTGTCGGTTTCATAGACTGTTTTATTACCAGCAGCATCGGTTTGCTCTGAAAGATAGCCTAGCGAATTGAAACCAAAAGAACGTTGGTTATTTTCAGGATCGATTTCAGTTGTTTTGTTGCCTCGTAAATCATAGGTATAGTTGGTTTCACGATCACCTGATAATTCCTTTAGTAGTTGGCTCTTCTCATTATAAGAATAGGTGGTTTTCAATCCATTACGATCGGTTTTAGCCGTTATATTGCCCAACTCATCGTATTCATAAAGAATTGTCGTTTGATCAGGATATAGTTCTTTGATTCGTTGATTTTTTTGGTCATATTCATAGGTTGTTTCTTGTTTTAGTGCATCGATTTTTTTGATTAGATTTTGATTTTTATCGTAAGCATAGGTCGTTTTTTTCTTATCATCTACGGTCTCAGTTAGAGGATCACCTAAAGCATTCAATGTATAACGTGTAATTGAACCTGTGGCTGTTTTTTCTTCGATTAATTGGTTTAATTCGTTATAAGTGAATGTTTTCGCATTTCCTAGATAATCTGTTTCTTTGATGATATTTCCATTTGCATCATACTCAAACGTTTTTTTCCCACCGGCAGGGTTGATTTCAGCAATTTTTCTGCCTAATTTATCATACGTGAAACTTGTTTGATTTCCGTTAAAATCTGTTTCTGAGAGCAAGTATCCTTCTGCACTATAGGAATACGTCTTTTTATTCCCATTGAAATCTGTTTCTTCAATCAGTTCACCACGCTTATTTCGTTTAAACGTTTTAGTGTTTCCTGCTGCATCGATTTCTTTTGTGATCAAGCCTTTTGCATCATATTCATACCCATTTTTCGTCCCATGAGCATCACTGATTGATGTTAGATTACCAGCCTGATACGTATAATTTTCTGTGGCTCCATCCGCATCGGTCTTACTCGTCACTTTTCCTTGTCCATCATAAGAATAGGTGATCGTTTTTCCATCTGGACGTATGGTCTGTAGTAATTTCCCTTGTTCATTATAGTGATACGTGGTTTTCTTCCCTAAACGATCTGTTTGTTCTGTCAATTGATTACTAGCATTATATAAACTAACCTCTGTACTTCCATCAGGGAAGATCGTTTTGGTTACATTCCCGTTTGTATCATTTTCATAGATTGTTTTATTGCCTGCTCGATCAATTTCTTCAATTAGCTGATAGCGTTCATTATAGCGTTTGGTTTCGCTTTTACCATCAGCGTATTCAATCTTTGTTGGTTGGAAATGATCATTGTAGGTAGTGATTTCTTTATTTCCGTTTCCATCGATCGTCGTCGTTTTATTTTTTTCATACGTGATCGTAACCGTATTGTCTTTGGCATCCGTTTGCTCGATAACACGTCCTTCTTTATCAAATTTGTTTTGATAAAGTAGTGTTCCTTCGTCATCAGAATATGACGTCATAAAGTGATTATCATTGTACGTATACGCTATTTTCTTCCCTAACGCATCGGTCACTTTTGTTAAGTTTCCTTTTGCATCGTATTCGTAGGTGTTCGTTGTTTGATCTGGGAAAGTGGCTTTTTTTATGTGTCCATTATCATCCCAGTCAAATTGAACTTTGCCGCCGTTAAATTGTTTGATTGCTTTTAAAAATCCAGTTTCTTCTTCGTAGCTGTATTCTTTGGTCTGACCGTAAGCATTAGTAATTTTTCTTATTTGTCCTGTTGCATCAAATAGGTAAGTCAACTTTTGTTCCGTATTCGTTAATTCGAAGCTGCGTTTTTCATCTTTGATTTTTTTCGTCAACGTGTAAGGCGAATCATCGGATACTTGATAATGACCATCTTTCCCACGATCAAAAAAGATCTTACCGCCATCTTCTTTTGTCAACATCATTGATTTGTCTTCTAATTGATTTAAGGTCAAGTATTGATTTAGTGTCCAGTTTCTACCAACTGGGCTATCCATACCGCCGCCTTTAGAATTATAGGTTCTAGCAAAAAACTGCTCTTCTTCAAAATCATACCAAACACTATCCGTCATTTCGTAAATTAAATTCCCACTACCAATATTGATTGGTTCAAAGCCATATTTACAATGCTTTCCTCGGCCAACAGATAATGCATCTAAGCGGATTTTATCGGCTTTAGAAAGGGGCTGTGACTGATAGGCTTTCCCTTGATTTTTCTTTGGATTTCGAATAAAAACAGTGTTCCCTTGAGTCAATAATTCATCTTTCATGTTATTATCCCGCATAAATGTTGCTCGCTGTTTTTCTAATCCGTAGAATTTCAGAAGACGAGGTAATGTGTCTTGGCTGGTCACTTTGTATAATTGGAACTGATCATAGGTTTGCTTTGATTCTTCCGTTCCATGCGTGATCGTTGCTTCTACTTTGTAAAGATGGTTTTCTTTCAAAGAGCTGGTCAGTAATGTATTGGTTTGCCAATTACTCGATAGTTCTAAATATCGGTTAGCATGCTCAAATAGCTTGGGATAATTAGGGAAGATATAATCTCGCCCAATCGATGGATCTGTTCCTGAGAAGGTTACTTTATTTTTGTCACTTGTATCAAGCACACGATAATTTATCTTGGCATCTGGTCGACCGATACCATCCATACCTAATGCTTGAAACTGAACTAGACCGTCATTATCAGAACTGACAAATGGACGTAGTTTCAAGGTAGTGTCTTTAAGCGGCATGTTTTTATCGATTGGCGGACGTTCACGATGCTTGATCACTAAATAAGGAGAGGTAGTCGTTACGCCGCCTTTTGGTGCAGCAAAAACTTCAGCAGTAGAATAAGGCAATTCATGTGACGTTACTTTATTTGTTTTAACGATCATCCCGAAATTACTGCCGCCATTGATCCAGTCGTTGGCCAAATTAGTGATATCAAAATTAACTCTACGGTTATTTGGATCAATGCCACCAATCATGGTTTCTTTGCCTGATTCATTGGCAGGTGGTCCATAAGGGAATTTTGCATCACTAAACCCTTTATACGTAGCTTTAGAAAAGGCTCCGATGTCTTTAGTCAAGCCATGAACTTCAAAATGGCGATTGACTACTTTTCCACTGCCGTCTTTCGCACGATCTCCCCAAAAACCAGGTGCTCCTGTTCTAAATAATGAAAGGTTTGCTGATTCGATTTCTCTGCCTTTCCCAATTTTTTTCAATTCTGCATCAGGGATCTTGATCAACCCATAAGTAACAAAATGTGCGGCGCCTAGTGTTCCGTTATAGCCATCATCATAACCAATATACATATAATCTTGGAACCAATAATTCATTTTGTCATCATACTGACGAATACTAGTCGCTTCAATACCTTGCTCGATTTTCGCTTGGACAAATTGGACATTAACACGTGCCGCTTTTAAGTTTGGACTTTTTTCTTTATCATGAGCTTTTAGCGTCAAGGTATTCGTTTTACTGTCAAAATCAGCCTCCGCAGTTGAAATAAAATCGCCAGTTATTGTTTCAATCGTTGGTGTAGGAACAGCACTTACAAGTTTCTCACCGTCATAAAGACCAATAATCCCCTGCTCTTTTTCTTCTTTCGCTTGCAGGGTATCCGGTAGCTTTAACGCAAATTTAATGGTTGTCAGATCAGTTTCTTCAGAAATATATTGACTAACTTTCACTCCAGTTGGCTGATATGAAATTTCTACAGGTTCTAAATTATTTTCAGCAGCTAATAAGACTTTGTCCTCTTTAACTGCTTGAACTTCGTATTGATTGTCTGGTAAACCGATTCCTACTGTTGCGTCACCGACCTTGACGGTAGGGACTTCTTTTTCGGTCACTTCATTTGGTACTTGAACTTCAACCTGCTCTTTTGCAATATAAATATCTTTTTCCTCTTCAAAAGTCCCATTAAATTCCTGCCAGTTGTTTTTTTCTTTTTCAAAATGAATGGGTTCTGTAAAAACAATGGTTTCCCCCACTCCAGTTTCAGGATGAACAAACGTTTTCGTTGTCTCAGAACGATCGGTTACGATTTCCGTCAGCCCTTTTTTCGCCATGTCATCTTTGACCGATACCAGCATACTTTTTTCGTCTGTTTCAAATGCTGATTTTAATTGTGGCGCAACGTCTAAAGTTGTTTCTGTTTTATCATCTGGTTTTTCAGTTGGTTCGTTTTCTTGCTCTATACGTTCATCAGCTTTTTTGAGTTTTTGTTGCGTCTGCTGATCAAGATCTTCTTTTTTCACTTTTTCTGGTGTAATGATTGCTTCACTTGAACCTACTGTCTCTACTTTTTCATTCTCCTGTGCAAAACTTTGGAGTGCTCCCCAAGGAAACAAGCCTAAAACTTGTACTCCAGCAACAAACAACGTAATCCCTTTTCTTTTCCATCCCTTTTCCATCATCTCCCTACTCCTTTACCCCTTCTTCTTTTTCCAGAATTGTTTCATATTGTGTTTTGGCTTGTTCAAAATTCGACTTTTCAATTGTTCTTGCAAGTTCCTTGATTTCTGGTGATAATTGTCGATACGTTTCATAAATCATTTTGTCTTCTTCACTCAGAAGTTTTTGATAGCTACTTAATTTTGCTTTATCCCCAATAATTTTAAAATCAGTCGCTACTTTTCTTAGATCTTTGGGATACTCTTTATTCTTGATTTCTCCCATATTTTTCATGTCTACCCACAATTGATAGTTTTTTTTGAAACTTGTTTCCAGATCATAGATTTTTTTATCTAGATCTCCTTCATTTGCTTTACTACTACATCCTGTAAAGAACAAAATTGAAATAAAAAAAAATACATAATGTTAACTTTGTAACTCTTTTCACTTTAAAACCCCCTTTTTGTATTTTAAACTTAACAAAAAGAGGTTTCAATTTCAATAGAATAACAAAATAAAAAAGTATTTTATGCATGTAGATTACAAAAACACTACGTTTAATGTGATTTGAAATGAAACAATAAATTATAAATAACAACTAATATATGTATACACTTTATTCAATAACGATCACGATTCAAAAACAAGTTATTTTTTTAGAATTACAGATAAAACTGCTATCCAAAAATGTGAAAAAGCATTATAGTTATCTTATAAGATAATAAGTAAAGTATTAAAGGAGCGAAGCCTGTGTCCATGTATGAAAAGTTTATCCAAAATGAACGGTTACGGCGTTTTTTTGTTTTGGCTGTTGTTATTTTTATTTTATTTTTAGCTAGAAGTATGATTACAATGATTTTATTAACGTTTATTTTTACGTTTTTAGCACTTCATTTTGTGAAGTTTGTGCAACAATATTTAAAGATTCCCTCTATCATTCTTGTTTTTGCCACGTATTCTTTGATTGTTTTTTTAGTCTATCTGGCTATTACAAAATATGTACCGATTCTGATTCACCAATCTGTTCAAATGTATAATTCCGTTATCCATTTTTATCAGACACCTACGGATGATCATAATCAACTTTTAGTGATTATCGATAACTATCTAGAAAAATCAAACTTAATGTCTCAAATCCAAAATGGCGCAAGTATTCTTTTGCGTTATGTTCAAGATATTGGATCGATTGGTCTTTCCTTTGTGCTTTCTTTTATCCTAAGTTTCTTTTTTATGATCGAGAAAAAACAAATGGCGGAATTTTCTAAGTTGTTCCTAAAAAGTGACTTTGACTGGTTTTTCCAAGATATTTACTTTTTTGCAGATAAGTTTGTCAATACGTTTGGTGTCGTGATGGAAGCCCAATTTTTTATTGCTATCGTTAATACCGGAATCACAACTATTTGTTTAGCCTTGATCGGTTTTCACCAATTACCAAGTTTAGCGATCATGATTTTTATATTGAGTTTAATTCCTGTTGCTGGTGTGATTATTTCCTGTATTCCACTGAGTTTTATCGCTTATTCAGAAGGTGGTATCAACGATGTAATCTACATCTTAGCTGTAATCATTATCGTACATTTATTTGAATCTTATGTATTGAATCCCAAATTTATGTCCAGTAAAACAGATTTGCCCATTTTTTATACGTTTGTCATTTTGCTGATCAGCGAGCGATTGTTTGGCGTTTGGGGCTTGATTGTGGGCATTCCTATTTTTACTTTCTTTTTAGATATTCTAAAAGTCAAACCGATCCACTCGGTTACCGAAAAAATTGCTGATCCACCAACAAAATAAAAAAAATGAACGTTTGGATATTACTCCAAACGTTCATTTTTTTGTGGTTTTGGCCGTTATATATCTGGAAAATCAGTCAGATAGCAAAGACTAATTGATTTCGGACCAAATAACTACATCTTAACAGCTACCTGTTCCAATAACCTCCATATACAGCCCTCTATAAGAAATAGCATTCCATTTCTTTGCTCCCATTGAAGCTAAAAACTAGTCATTTTTCTATTGAAGAAAAGCTAGCTGAACCACCTATTCCAACCCTTTTTCTATCCCAAATTTACTGTAGAACAAACTCTTTTTTCAATTTCACTTTATCACTAAATAATTTGGTTGCCTCAACAGATATTGGTGCAGTCATATCTGCTAATTTATAAGGAACTTTTAAATTCAATGTCGCTCCTGGCTGAATCTCAGTCAAGGAATCTACGTATCCGGATTCTGTCATAATTGCTGATTCTAAGGCAATACCGTTTTGAAAAGCCTTCGTTGTGATTGAAGTTAAAAACATTGCATTTTTATTACTATTGTTTGTAAACTCATAATCAATTACACCAACATCTTCCCCATTATAATCTTTGGCAAAAGTCAATTCCTTGATCGCTACGTGATAGTCACCTAAGTCACCATTATCTGTTTCAACAGGTGTTTTACTTTCTTCTTTTTGTACCACTTTACTGGTCGTTGTTTTATCGTTCGGTTTCGCTACTTTACTAGTTGTGATTTCTTTTTTAGACTTTGCTTCGTCTTTAGAATCAGAGCCCATATTGGCTAGAACACCACCTACTACTAAAATACCGACTCCTATCAAAATAATTTTCTTCATCATTTTTTTGTCTCCTTTGTCATTTAGTCCGTTGGTACATGACTATCATACTAAAATGCTAAAGGAGAATCTTATGCATTTTGCATAACTTTGATAAAACAACGATTCAATTATCTTTTAGCACCACCATGGGTAACAAATAAAAATAGTCCATAATAGCCCAGCCAACTAACGATCAACAAACTGTAGCCGATTCCTCGCATTACATTTTTTTTTGAGTTAAGCAATGGAATTTTTTCATGAAAGTTCATAAAATTCATAAATAATAGCACAGGTAAAATAAAAAGAATACTTCCTTCCAGTGTTAACAGCAACTTTTCAATAACTGTTTCACCCTCATAGATATTTCCTGGTAAACCGATTGCTACAAACACATAGTATATGATTGCCAATGTCATCTTCCATGGTTGCCCTGTGCGGAACCCTGGCATATATTTTCTGAAAAATGATCCAATAGAGAGCTTAGCATTTTGTTGCCTACTATCTAAAGAGATCTCATCCTCTATTTTTGGACGAGCTAATTCAATATTGACCTTAGCATTTTTAGCTGTATTTTTAAAACGCTTCTCTGATTCAATGATATCTGCTTTCATCTCCACCGCTGATTGATAACGATTTTTCGGATCTAAGTTTGTTGCTTTCACAATAATATCATGCAGAAATGGATCGGAACTTAACTGATCTTTAGGATATTCTTTGATTGAACAAATGTTGATGACAACTCCTAGCGCATATAGATCACTTCTTGCATCTGTTTGCGCAAAACCAAACTGTTCTGGCGAAGCAAATCCCACTGTTCCCAATTGGACAGTATCTGTTTCTTTCTCGTCATCAACGACACGTATTGCATCAAAATCAATTAACTTTAACACTCCGTCATTCGTTAACATGATGTTCCCCGGTTTCACGTCACGGTGAACTAATCCCTTGCTGTGAAGCGCAGTCAAAGCCTCCAACACTTCTAGCGTTAACGTTAAAATAGCTTTTGTTCCCATTACGTCTGAAGACTTGATGATCTCTGCTAATGTTTTGCCATGAATAAATTCTTCATATAAATAAAGTTGCCCCTCTTCGATCACAATTTCCTGAATTTTAGGTAAATTGAGATGTGTGATTTTTTGAAGTGTTATCAAGTTCTCCTTCAAATAAAGCGGATAACATTTTTTTACGAAAAATTCTTTTGTATCATTTTTCCGAACAAGAATTGGTCCATTTAATTGATCTGTTAATGGCTCAATTTCCTTATAGGAAAATACACCTAAATTATTTATATCGCCCATTTTTACGCTCCATTTTTTACTTTACTTTTTTATTATAGCAAATAAATCAATAAAATACGTCCTCACTTTATTAAATTCAATGTATAATAGCCATATGATATTGTAGATATGGGAGAATTTAATATGCAAGAAAAAGACACGGATAAATTACTTCATTCCTTAAAAAAAGCAGAAAATTTTCAAACTGCTCTTTCCGAAACTCGGGACTATGCCATCAATCAAAGTCTAAAAGACTATCTGAATCATTGGTTGTGCAGCAAAAATATAACGAAAAGTACTGTGCTAAAAAAAGCAGGGATCACCGAAGCAACGGGGTATCAGTATTTTGATGGCAAACGAAATCCCTCAAGAGAAAAAATAGTTGCCTTAACAATTGGCTTAGAATTGAACTTAGAAGAAACCAACGAGTTAATGAAAAAAACAGGCTATGCCCAACTTTACCCTAAACTCCCTTGGGACGCTGTTGTGATCTATGGCATCACTCATCATTTAACGCTTACAGAAATCGATGATCTTTTATACAGTGAACACCTTAAAACATTTGGAGAATAAGTGTAAAAAAAATACAACACTATTCCTTTTACGGAACATGTTGTATTTTTTTGTTTATTATTTTGTTTTCTTTTTTCCAACCGCCGTGATGAACAACGACAATATAGGTAAGATGTAACAAAATACTGCATACGGTAAATAATCGATTGTTGCAATCCCTAAGGTTCCTGAGATAAAGACACCACTCACACCCCAAGGTATCAACGGATTGACAACTGATCCTGCATCATTCAAGCCTCTAGATAACATTGCCAATGGAACTTTTTTTTCTTTAAATTTAGTAATAAATGATTTTCCAGGTAAAATGATTGAAAGATATTGTTCTCCAATTAAGACGTTGATTCCAATCGAGCTCATCATTGTAATAAAAATCAATTTTTGACGAGAATCAATCACCGTTTCAAAGCGTTGTAGTAAGCAATCGATAATTTCCATTTTTACTACTAACCCGCCTAAGGCTAAAGCCAAAATGATCAATGATACTGACCACATCATACTTTGAATCCCACCTCTAGAAAGTAGTTCATCCACTTGTGTGTTCCCAGTCTGAGAAACAAATCCATTTTGGATAATCTCAGCCGTTTCTCCAAAAGAGAAATGAGCACTTGTAAAGAACAGCAAAACAAGAGATGCACAAATACTCAATAATAAGGTCGGAATCGCAGGAACTTTCTTCCAAGCGCAAACGAACAAGATCGCTAAGGGAATCAGCTCCACAAAAGAAATCGTAAAATTGTTATTTAATGTCTGAACGATATCATGAATACTTGTACTATCTAGCGCACCGTCATAACGTAATCCCATAACTAAAAAATAGCCAAACGAAAGAATCGCTGCAGGAATCGCTGTTTTATATGTATGTTTCAAATGTTCAAATAAATCGACTTCTGAAATCGCTGCAGCTAAATTCACTGTATCTGATAGTGGCGAAATCGTATTGCCTAAAAAAGCCCCAGAAACAATTGCCCCTGTTGTCAATGCTGGATTGACACCGATCAAACTACCCATTCCTAAAAAAGCAATTCCAATCGTTGAAATCGTTGTAAAAGAGCTACCAACAGCGCCGCCTACAATACCGGAAACAATAAAAACAGTTGGAATAAAAAATTTTACTGATAAGAAAGAAAAACCAAAAACCATGATCGTCGGAATTGTCCCAACAGCGATCCAAACACTGATCAACGCACCAATTAAAATGAAAATCAGCATAGGAATGATACCAGAAGAAACACCCTCTATCAAGGCATCATGAACAAAATCCCAAGAAAAATTTTTATACACCGCAAACAAAAGCAAATAACCAATAGCAATCAATATAGCAACATGAGCTGGAATACCAAAACCAATAATACTGATACCGATCATCAACAATAATGTTATTAATAAGAACACAGCTTCGTTAAAATTCACTTGATATTTTTTCATACATTGTACCTCACATTTTTGTAGAAACCGATGAAAGACTCCTTTCATCCCTTCCTATTTATTTGTTTTTAAAGAAAATCTGCAGCTGCGGAAAAGCTTGAATAAACGCTTTACCGCACCCACAGTGGTCAAATCACAGTCGTATAAAAAGTTACTTATCAGGAATTTTTATGTTCTTAATATCTTGCGCAGCTTTTAGATACTTCTACCTTGACCATCCTTTTCTCTTATTCAGCGTAGATTGCTTCTAATTTTTCTTGGATCGCTGATTTGATTTTTTCTGCATATTCATCAAATACTTCTTTATCATTCATATATGGTGACATACCTGCAGCACGTAAGATCGTTACTTTATCTGCACGTTCCCATTCAGTACGAGAAAATCCTAAGCTGTTCACAAATTCAAATGGGCTGTGTCCATATTCTTCGATAGCAAAATCTGTATGTGAAGTAATGAATTCATTGTTATATAATCCACCTTTTGCATAAGATGCATAGTCGTAGAAATCGTGGTTTAATTTGTTCATTTTCACAAGATCTGTATTGCCTTTTTCGTTAAATACATAGTCCACCATATTAAAATCTGGTTTTGTTAACGCATGGATTTCGATTGTTTTATCGCCAACTTTGAATTCTAATCCGTCGATAAAGTGATAGAAATGATAGGCTCCTTCAATACTTGCGCCCATCAATTTACCGTAACCTGTTACGTTAAGCGGTAATACTTTATGTGCTGTCCAAACAGCGGCAGCCGTTGCACCAGCTTTAGAGCCTTCAAGAATATACGCTCCAAGTAAAGCAGGAATGTCTGCGCCTTTTTCAAATACATACGTTGCAAAATAAGAGATCACGTCACGCATACGGATATCTTTGATGACAACCCCACCAGCTGAATAAGGGATATAGCCCATTTTATGTGGATCGATTGTTACAGATTCAGCTTGTTCGATTGCTTTGAAAGAGTCATAAACTTCTCTTGTCAACCAATCATTTTTCTCTTGGAAGATGTTATGTTTGGCATAAACTTCTTCGATTTTATCCCATTCGATAAATTGATCGTTTTCGTCTAAGAAGATTGAACGTCCATAACCACCGTATGCTGCATCAACGTGTACATAGAAGTAAATGCCTTCTTTAGCTAATTTGTCACGTAAAGCAATGATTTGATCGATACGGTCAACTTGTCCTTCTTCTGTTGAACCGACAACACCAACTACTCCAAGAGTAGGGATTCCTTGTGCTGCCAGATCACGGATTTGTACTTCTAATTTATCAATATCCATACGGTATTCGCTATTTACTTCACCAGCAATTACTTGATCTAAACCAATACCGATGATGTCAGCGGCTTTTAACCATGAATAGTGTTTTGTTTGGGGCACGATCCATTTACCTAATTTATCTAAGTTTTTACCACTGCGAGCTGAGTTAGCTTTGATATCATCAAATTTATCTTGTAATTGATCTAAAATATCCAAAACTTCAGAAGTAGGCATATTTAGTAATTCCCAATCAGATTTGCCTGCAACCATTTCTGGTGCAACGGCTTGAATAGCCCATGGCAATGATTTCATATTACGTGCATACCATAAACCTTCTAAGTTAGCGATCGAACCATCTGCTGCAATATGACCCCAGCCATTTTCATAGCCCATTAATGTAGCGAATTCAAGTCCGACTTCTTCTTCCATTTGTGACGTTGCAGGTGATGACTCATACGCCACGTTATTACCGTTCCAAAGCATTGCAGTTGTATAGGCAATAATTGATGGCATTAATGTTTCAGCGTTCATATGCCCCCAGAAACGACCTGCTGAGTGCCATGGAAGTGATTCTGTACGCAAACGAGAAGATAACACATTGAAAACACTTCTCATATTGTCTGCTGTTTCTTGGAAACTTTTAGAGCTTCTATCTTGTGGTGAAATAACTGGTAAATCTTGCGGCATGTAGTTTTGTCTCCAGCCAACATGTTCATCGATCATTTTGTTTAATAGTTCTTTGAATAAATCTACGTTTTCACCTTTGTCGCCTATAAATAATGCTTTTAAATTTGTGTCGTCAGTGTTGAAATTTTTCATGATATTTTCCTCCAATAATTTCATAATTGATCATGCTGAAACGTTTAGTTTTAATCGTTCTTTCTTATCTATCTGTTTTCTTCCATTCTGGTTTCTTTCTCTTATAAATGAACAATGCAATACCGATCATAATAACAGTTGCCGCCACTTGGAAAATAATATAGGCTATATGTCCACTTTGAGGAACAGAGGTTGGCGGAATCAAGCTGACTAGAATCGTTACAATCACACTAACGATTGCTAAAATTGAGACAAACCACATCAAACCATTGCCTTTACTTCCTAATCTAAATGGACGTTTCACAGTTGGCATACTGTAGCGTAGCTTAATCGCTGAAAGTGAAATCAGTAGATACACCACACAATAAAGAATCGTTGTTGTGATCGTAATGATCAAAAATGCTGCACTAATATCTGGCACAACAACATATAAGAATGATACAAGTGAAATAACAATCGCTTGAATCATGACAAACACAATTGGAATTCCTTTGGCATTACGTTTTTGGAAGAATGGAGGTAAGTTTCCTTCTTCTGCAACTTTGATCATTGATTTACTTGGGCCTAAAACCCAAGCACTTAATTGAACTAATACCCCAACTAGAATCATCAAGGAAATAATGTTATTGAAAATTGCTGGAATCCCAAGATCTTGTGTCATGATCACAAATGGTTGTGTGATATTGGCAAGTTCCATTTTTCCAGCCGGTACGCTATCTGCTACACTTAAACCAGCTGCTAAGTTAAACACAACTAATAGTAAAACAGAAGCAATGACAGCGATTGGATAATTACGTTTTGGATTATCAATATTGTTTGCATGAACAGATGAAATTTCTACTCCAGCAAAAATGAAGATGATCCCTGTCAAAGTTGGTAAACTACCTAAATCGCTAAAGTCAGGTAATAATTTACTTGCTTCAAAATGACCTAAGTAACTCTCTTGGTTGATACCATGTTTTGCCATGTACATCATGCCTAAAATAACAAGAGCAACAAAAGGAATATAAACACCAATCACAGCGCCCCAGTCACCAGCAATTTTTACCATATCAAATTTCAAATTAAGCAATGTAATACCCCAATAAGAAATCAAGATCATGATAAAAATAAATAAATTATTATGTCCAAGGTCTGGACGGTCGATCACGTAACCAAGTAGTACACCTACAGTCGAAGCAACCATTACCATTCCGAAAAACATTTGTACCCATAATAACCATGAAGTAACAAAACCCCATTTTTCTCCAAAAGCATTACGTACCCAAACTTGAGGGCCGCCTTCTTCTGGCCAGCCAGTTGAAAGCTCAGCTGAAATCAATGCAATTGGTAAAGCAAAGCAGCAAGCTGCGATCAACATATAGAAGATTTGTGCCCACCCTGTTGAAGCTAATGTTGGAACACTACGAACCGTTCCAAAAAAGGCCATGGTAATTCCAATTAATCCAAATAATGATAATTTCTTATTCATGTTTCTGTTTGACCTCCTGATTAAAAATTATTTTTTGTTTCCCACATGTGAAATCACTCCCAAAGTATAGGTAGCTTTTAGCCTCAAGTCAAAAAGAGTAGAATTAAAAAAGAAGCCCGTTATTTAAGATTTTTTCACTCTATACAGCGCGTCAATACTGCACTACGCTAAAGCATTTATGTGAAAAAAATCGCATAAAACAGCTTTTTGTAAAATGGTCGTTCGCAATTGTCAGAAATTCTATTTGCCTCTTCCGACTTTCGAAAAACCTAGATTAAAGTGAAAGCTGATTATATGAGAAATCCCTCATTTAAAAATAATAAAAGAAAAAAAGAAGTATTTGACAAGTCGGCTTATTTGTCGTAGAATTGCTACAAAATAACATATCAAACTTTAATAAAGCGAAGTAGCAAAAATGTCCCTATTTCAGAGAGTCAACATATAGTGAGAGTTGGCATATACATTTTTTGTGAATTACACTTTTAGTTTCCTACCGTAAGTAGGCGTCTATCTACGATACAGATTTGAGAGGTATGTGAGTTTTTCATATACAATTTGGGTGGTAACACGGCGAAGTTCGTCCCATAGGCATTGAGCCTATGGGGCGTTTTTTATTTTATTTAGGAGAGGAAGAAGAGACATGACAAACATTATTGATGAATTAGAATGGCGTGGCGCCATCAACCAACAAACAGATAGCGAAGGTTTACGTGAATACGTTGAAACCAATAGCATTTCACTATATTGCGGTGTTGACCCTACAGGAGACAGTATGCATATCGGGCATTTGATTCCCTTTATGATGCTAAAAAGATTCCAAGCATTTGGACACCATCCATTTATTTTAATTGGTGGTGCAACAGGAACAATTGGTGATCCAAGTGGACGTACAACAGAACGTCAATTACAAACAATGGAGACAGTTCAACACAACGTTGATTCTTTAACAAGACAAATGGAAAAATTGTTTGCTGTAGATACAGATAACACTTTAACGCTTGTAAACAACTACGATTGGACACACAACCTGACTCTTTTAGATTTCTTAAGAGATTACGGTAAATTCTTCAATATCAACACAATGCTTGCTAAAGATATCGTAGCAAGCCGTTTAGAAACAGGGATTTCATTTACAGAGTTTACGTACCAAATTTTACAGTCAATGGACTTTTTACACTTATTCCAACACAACAACGTTCGCATGCAAATCGGCGGTGCTGATCAATGGGGCAATATCACAGCAGGTCTTGACTTGATCCGTAAAAAAGAAGGTGCTGATGCAAAAGCCTTTGGTTTAACGATTCCATTGATGCTAAAAGCTGATGGAACAAAATTTGGGAAAACAGCTGGTGGTGCTGTTTGGCTTGATCCAGAAAAAACAACGCCTTACGAGTTCTACCAATTCTGGGTAAACCAAGACGACCGTGATGTAATCAAATACTTGAAATTCTTTACCTTCTTAACAAAAGATGAAATCGATGCGCTAGAAGTCAAAGTCCAAACAGAACCACATTTACGCGAAGCACAACGTGTACTAGCTGCAGAAATGACAAAATTTGTTCATAGTGAAGAAGATTTAAACGATGCTTTAGCAATTTCTGAAGCCCTATTCTCAGGTAATGTAAAAAATCTAACTTCAAAACAAATTGAAGAAGGCTTTAAAAACATGCCTACTATTGAAACTGAAACACTTGACGAAAACCTGGTGGATTGGTTGATCGAACTTGGCATTGAACCTTCTAAACGCCAAGCGAGAGAAGACATCACAAACGGTGCGATTTCGATCAATGGTGATCGGATTAAAGAGTTGGACTTTGTTGTTACAGCAGAACACAGTTTTGACGGAAAATTCATTATTGTTCGCAAAGGGAAAAAACAATACACTTTAGTAAAATTACTTTCTAAGTAAAAAATAGTTAACCGATTTTTAAAGGGTGAAGTAAAGCTGATTGTCAGTTTTACTTCACCCTTTTGCATTTATTTATTCAATTTACTGGACAAAATACAAAAAAGTTTTATAATAAAAAATGCTTGTTAGAAAGTATACGACGTAGTAATGTGAAACGTTGTTGCTATACAGTCTCTAAGAAAAAAATAAAATATGATTGTGGCTAAAAGTGCCACCTTCATATTTTCCTATTTTGCTGAGAATTACAGCGAAAGAAATTGGGTTGATGATGAACAGTACAAGTCTTTCGGAGAAAGTGTTGATCATTTGTATTATCTAGCTGCATGAGCCAGTCCCTCGAGAAAAAAATAAAACCTGAATGAGGCAAAAAGCGCCTCAATCATGTTTTCCTATTTTCTAGTCGAGACTAAATGGGCTCATTCCACTTTTGCTGAGAATCACAACGAAAGAATTTAAGTTGATGATGAACAGTACAAGACTTTCATAAGAAAGTGTTGATCATTTGTATTATCTAGCTGCACAAATCAATCCTTAGGAAAATAGATAAATTGTCAGTGAGATAAATTGCATCTCAATGCTAATTTTCTACAGGGTTAAACGATTTGTTCCGCTTTTAAATTTAGGAGGAACTTATGAAAATCGACAAGATACAAGACGGCCACGGCGATGAGTTTTTCCGTTCTCTATTAGCTTTAGAAACATTGGAAGATTGTTACAATTATTTTGATGACTTGATGACATTAAAAGAGTTGGATTCTATGATACAGCGGTTTGAAGTCGCAAAATTACTATTATTAAATAAAACATACAGTGATATCGCTGAAGCGACTGGAAGCAGTACTACAACGATTTCTAGAGTGAAACGAATTATAGATGAAGGAAATGGCGGACTGCTTGAAATGGTCCATAGAATAGATGAACAAGATGATAAAGAGCTTCATCGTTAAATGTGAAAAAGGCGCTTAAAAGTTTGTGTGTTTTCACAACTTTTAAACGTTTTTGCATTATATCCAAACAAAAGACCGAGCCTGGCCAGCTCGGTCTTTCTTTGTGTGACAAATATGCTATTAAATATGAATTGGCAAACCTAAAGCCAACTCAGAAGCATCCATAGTAATTTCCCCTAAAGATGGGTGTGGATGGATCGTTAATGCAATATCTTCAGCATTCATGCCAGATTCAACTGCTAATGATAATTCAGAAATCATATCACTTGCGCCAACTCCGCCGATTTGTGCTCCGATAATCACATTGTCTTCGTTAGTAGTTACTAAACGTACGAAACCTTCAGTTTTACCTAAAGAAATAGCACGGCCGTTACCAGCGAATGGGAATTTGTAGGCAGTTGCTTCTAATCCCGCTTCTTTAGCCTCAGCAATTGTCATACCAACGCTTGCTAATTCTGGATCAGTGAAGGCTACAGCAGGCATTGCTTTGTAGTCTACTTCTACTTTTTTACCAGAAATTGCTTCTGCCGCAATTTTAGCTTCGTAGCTTGCTTTATGAGCAAGCGCTGCGCCTGGTACGATATCACCAATAGCAAAGATGTTAGATACGTTTGTTCTACCTTGTTTGTCAACTTTAACTAAACCACGTTCGCCAACTTCAACACCTGCTTGCTCTAAACCAAGATCATCCGTGTTTGGACGACGTCCAACTGTTACCATTACGTAGTCAGCAGTTACTGATTCTTCTTTGCCGTCTACTTCATATTTTACAGTTACGCTGTCGCCGTTGTCGATTGCTTCTTTAGCCATTGCTTTCGTTACAACTGTTACATTTTTCTTCTTGAAGTCATCTGTAACTAGTTTAACCATGTCTTTTTCATATGTTGGTAAGATTGAAGGACTACCTTCTAAAATCGTTACTTCAGAACCAAGGTTCGCATAAGCGCCACCTAATTCTGCACCGATAACGCCGCCACCGATGATAACAAATTTCTTAGGTACTTCTTTCAAGTTCAAACCACCAGTAGAATCTAAGACACGTCCGCCAAATTTAAATCCTGGGATTTCGATTGGGCGAGAACCTGTTGCTACGATTGCATTATTGAATGAGTAAGTTTGAGCTGAATCTGGGTGGATCACACGTAATGTGTTTTCATCAACGAAGAACGCTTCTCCTTCAATAACTTCTATTTTATGTTTTTTCATAAGGAAGCTAACGCCAGTTGTTAATGAATTAACAACTTGGTTATCTTTCCATTCTTGTGTTTTTGTAAAATCTAGCTCTACACCTTTAGTTGTTACACCAAACATTGTTGAGTCTAGTGATTCTTGATAGTGATGTCCTGCTGCGATCAATGCTTTAGAAGGAATACATCCAACGTTCAAACATACACCGCCGATAAACTCACGTTCAATGATCGCAACTTTTTGACCCATTTCAGCAGCACGAATCGCTGCAACGTATCCTCCAGGGCCTGAACCAATTACGACTGTATCTAATTCAATGGCGAAATCTCCTACTACCATGTGATAATCATCCTTCCATTAATAATAATTCTGGATCAGCTAATAAACGCTTGATGTTGTTCATTGCTTTTTGAGCAGTTGCGCCATCAACGATACGGTGGTCAAAGCTCATTGAAAGTTTCATTACACGTCCAACAACGATTTCACCATCTGCATTTACAACTGGTTGTGTAGCGATCGTACCAACACCTAAAATCGCAACTTCAGGGTAGTTGATAACTGGTGTGAACCAGCCGCCGCCAACTGAACCAATATTACTGATTGTGATAGAACCATCACGCATATCCGCAGCAGTTAGTTTACCATCGATTGCAAGAGCTGCTTTTTCGTTGATTTCATCAGCGATTGCAAACATGCTCTTAGTGTTCGCATTTTTAACGTTTGGTACATATAAACCATGATCAGTATCTGTTGCGATACCAATGTTATAGTAGTTTTTATAAACGATTTCTTGTGCTGCATCATCAATTGATGCATTCAAGATTGGGAATTTTTGAACAGTTGCTGTCAATGCTTTAACAACATATGGTAAGAATGTTAATTTCGTACCGTTAGCTGCCGCAACATCTTTAAATTTCTTACGGTGATCCCATAATTTAGATACTTCAACTTCGTCATGCAATGTAACGTGAGGTGCAGTGTGTTTACTGTTAACCATCGCTTTAGCAATTGCTTTACGAGTTGGTGTCATTTTCTCACGAGTTTCAGCTTCGCCTAAATCAGAAACAAATGGTTTAGCTGGCGCTTTTGGTGCTGCTGATTCAGTTGTAGCTGTTGCTTGTGGTGTTGCTGCAGTTTGTTCAGCTTGTGCTGGCGCTGCTGCTTGTCCGCCACCTGAAATAAATGCTTCGATGTCTGCTTTTGTGACACGTCCGCCTTTTCCAGTTGGTGCAACTTGTGTGATATCAACATCTTTTTCACGAGCAAATTGACGTACAGATGGCATAGCCAATACACGTTTATTTGGATCAGCCGCTGCTACTACGCCTGTTGACGCTGCAGGTGCTGGTGCTGCTTGTTCTGTTTGAGCAGGCGCACTTGCTGCTGGAGCTGAACTTGGTGCAGAATTATGTCCTGGTGCATCGATTTCGATCAATACATCCCCAACATTTGCTACTGTACCTTCTGGAACAACGATGTTTTTAACTGTTCCTGTCACTGGTGAAGGGATTTCTTCAACAGATTTGTCGTTTTGAACTTCCAATAAAGTATCATCTTCATTGATGGTATCTCCTGCTTTAACGAACCATTTTACGATTTCGCCTTCTGCAATACCTTCACCGATATCTGGTAATTTAAATTGGAACACGCCGCCGCCATTGTCAGCCGCTGGTGCTTCTGGAACTGCTGCTGGTTGTGCAGGTGTTTGTTCTTGAGCTGGAGCAGCTGCTGGTGCGGCATCATTTTCAGGATGTCCTGGTGCATCGATTTCGATCAATACATCTCCAACATTTGCTACTGTGCCTTCTGGTACTACGATTGATTTAACTGTTCCTGTCACTGGAGATGGAATCTCTTCTACAGATTTATCGTTTTGAACTTCTAATAGTGTATCATCTTCATTGATGGTATCTCCTGCTTTAACGAACCATTTTACGATTTCGCCTTCTGCAATACCTTCACCAATATCTGGTAATTTAAATTGATAAGCCATTTTTTAAGCCTTCCCTTCCTTTATCGTATCTGTCTAACTCGCAAATTGCGGAAAACAACAGCCCTAAATTTTCACATGAAAAATATCATGTGAAAATTCAGGCATGCCGCTTAAAGCAAATTTATTCAGTTTTTAATTAAAATTCTGCGATTTCTCTAGCTTTCGCTTCGATATCTTTAGCATTTGGCAACCAAATGTTTTCTGCTTGTCCAAATGGGAAGATTGTATCTGGAGCAGATACACGGCCAATTGGCGCTTCTAATGATAATACTGCACGTTCAGAAATTTCAGAAACAACCATAGCACCAACGCCAGCTTGTTTTTGTGCTTCTTGAACAACGACCACACGACCAGTTTTTTCAACTGATTTAATGATTGTTTCAACATCTAAAGGAGCGACAGTACGTAAGTCAATGATTTCAACAGAAATATTGTCTTTCGCTAAGTTGTCAGCGGCTTTGATTGCTTCACGAACCATTGCGCCGTAAGTAATGATAGAAATATCAGTACCTTCACGTGTTACAGCGGCTTTATCTAATGGTACTTCATATGCTTCATCCGGCACTTCCTCACGGAAAGAACGGTAAAGTTTCATGTGCTCTAGGTAAACAACAGGGTCATTGCTTCTGATTGCAGAAATCAATAGTCCTTTTGCATCATATGGATTTGATGGAATAACCACACGGATACCAGGAGATTGAGCAATTAGCCCTTCCAAGTTATCTGAGTGAAGTTCCGGTGTATGCACACCACCACCAAATGGCGCGCGAACAGTAATAGGCATGTTACGAGTTCCGCCCATACGGTAACGAGTACGAGCCATTTGACCAACGATTTCGTCAAAGACTTCAAATACAAATCCAAAGAATTGGATTTCAGGAACTGGACGGTAACCTTCTAGTGCTAAACCAAAAGCCAAACCACCGATTCCAGATTCTGCTAAAGGAGTATCGAAAACGCGATCTTCGCCAAATTTTTCTTGTAATCCTTCAGTTGCACGGAAAACTCCACCGTTTTTACCAACGTCTTCACCGAAGACCAGTACATTTTCGTCTTTCTCTATTTCAAGAGCTAAGGCATCTGTAATTGCTTGGATCATTGTTTTTTGTGCCATGATTATTTCGACTCCTTCGCTTCGTAGAATGCAATTTGTTCTTTAATGTTTTGAGGTTGAACTTCAAACATGTTTTTCAAGAAATCAGATACTTTTTGTTTTGGAACTTTATCTGCTTCTGCAATTGCTACTTTGATTTCTTCTTTTGTTTTTTCGATTACTTCGTTTTCTTTTTCTTCAGACCATAAGCCTTTGTCTTCTAGATATTTACGGAAACGAACTAATGGATCTTTTTGTGTCCACTCGTCATCCATGTCTTTTGAACGGTAACGAGTTGGATCATCACCTGATAATGTATGTGGACCATAACGATAAGTTAATGTTTCGATCAATACAGGACCATTTCCAGCTGCAGACCATTCACGTGCTTCTTTAGCAATTGCATATACTGCTAATGGATCCATTCCGTCAACGACGATTCCTGGAATTCCTGCTGCTACTGCTTTTTGTGCTAATGTTTTAGCCGCTGTTTGTTTTTCACGAGGTGTTGAAATCGCAAAACCGTTGTTTTGGATAATGAACACGCCGTTTGCATGATAAGCCCCTGCAAAGTTGATTGCTTCATAGAAATCACCTTGTGAAGAACCACCATCACCTGTGTAAGTGAAGACAACGTTTTTCTTGCCGCGTTTTTTCATTCCTAAAGCAACCCCTGCTGCTTGAATGTATTGCGCACCAATGATGATTTGTGGTGGTAGAGCATTTAATTCTGGTGCATAGTGGTTACCTGCTACATGTCCACGAGACCATAAAAATGCTTCTGTTAATGGTAAGCCGTGTTGAACTAATTGAGGTACATCACGGTAACCTGGTAATAGGTAATCTTCTTTTTCCATCGCAAATTGACTTGCTAATTGGCTTGCTTCTTGTCCAGCAGTTGGTGCGAAGAAGCCTAGACGACCTTGACGGTTCAAAGCAGTTGAACGTTGGTCTAATACACGTGACCAAACCATACGAGTCATTAATTCTACTAATTCGTCATCTGATAAATCCGGTACAGCGTCTTTGTTTACGATTTTCCCATCTTTATCTAAAATTTGAAATGTTGGGAAATCAGCATCGACTTTTTCCATAAGTGCTTTAAAGTCAATAGGTTTTTGTTTCTTTGCCTTTGCCATTTTGTCACACAATCCTCTCTGTTACGTTTCTTTTTTTCGAAAAAAGTAAAACAGGATTAAAAACTGTATTACTTTTTATCGACTACACTTACAAATTATCACTAAACAGATAAAAGAGCAAGTAAAAAGTGAGCATTTCTTTAAATTTGATTAAAATACCCGAAACCTTTCGTACCAAAGGTTAGTGATTAAAATCACAAACAAGAAACCGTTTTACAAAACCCCTTCCTAATCATATCTTTTGACAACAGTCTGTTATAGTCATCATTATCATTGTTATGCTACAGTAAAATTAGAAGTTAGAAATTATTTGCAAAAAATGGAACAGACTTTTTCCAGATACAACAAAAAGAACAAAGACAACTATTTAACCACTTTGTCTTTGTTCTACAAAAAACGAATATTAAAGGTTGAAAAAATTTTTTTATATACTGATTACGAATAACAAAATATATCCCTGAAAAAATTTTCGTTATTTACGCCTAAAAAATAATTTTAAAAAAACGAATCAAAACAGTTTTTTTGTGAAATCTTCTTTTCTATAAAACGGAAAATAATTTAATTCTAAATTAAATCCACTCTTTGGTGATATGGATATACAATCGTTTCGCAACTTCTACTGTAATCAAATATAGTACAATGATCAAAATAAACCAACCCCAATAATTAGCAGGAAGTTTCACAAAGTCGAAAACCTCCCGAATTGGTGTTAAGACAATCAATAATCCTAAACCAACTGCTCCTAGACTTGAAAGGATTACAGCAGGTGATGCGATACTTTGAATAAATGGTAATTTTCGAGTCCGCACCATTTGAACAACCAACGTTTGACTCACTAAACCAACGACAAACCAACCTGTTTGGAATAAATGTTGGCTACCAATTGTATTTGCACTAAAGACAAACCACATCACAAGATAGGTCATAATATCAAAGATACTACTTACAGGACCAATGCACAAAGTAAATTTCATCAAGCCATTCGTTTCCCAACGGACAGGTTTTAATAAATCTTCTTCATCCACATTATCCCAAGGAATAGCCAATTGTGCGATATCATAAATCAAGTTTTGAATCAATAATTGAATGGATAACATTGGTAAAAATGGTAAAAAGGCACTTGCGATCAATATTGAGAATACATTCCCAAAGTTAGAACTGATCGTGATTTTAATATATTTCATCATATTACTAAAAACTTTTCGACCTTCGATCACACCATCTTCCAAAACGTTCAGACTTTTCTCTAATAAAATGATTGAGCTGGCATCTTTGGTAATATCAGCGGCGGTATCAACTGAAATACCAACATCTGCTTTGCGAAGAGCCGGTGCATCATTGATGCCATCACCCATAAAACCTACAGTATGTCCATTCCCTTGAAGCGTTTCGATGATTCGTGATTTTTGCATAGGATTCAATTTTGCAAATAAGTTCGTTTTTTCTACTTCTTCTTTCATTTGCTCATCAGACATATTATCAATATCCGATCCAAGTACGACATGGGACACTTCGATTCCTACATCACTACAAACTTTTTTCGCAACAATATCATTATCACCTGTTAAAACTTTTACATTGACGCCATGCTCGTGTAAGGACTTGATTGCAGTGATCGCTGATTTTTTCGCAGGATCTAAAAAGCCCATAAAACCGATCAATGTCATTCCTTGTTCATCTTCTACGCTATAAACAGCTTCACTATGAACATCTTTTTTGACAGCTACGGCCAACGCCCGCATACCTTGTTCATTCATTCGAATATTGACTTCACGCATTCTTTTTTGTAATTCTGGTGTTAGCGGTACAATTTCACCATTGATTTCAGCATGTGTACAAACGGCTTCCATTTCTTCAACGGCACCTTTTGTGATCATAAATTGATGACCATCCGCATTAACAACCACAGTTAAACGACGACGAGAAAAGTCGAAGGGAATTTCATCCAGTTTTGTCACTGAGTGATACGGACTTTGACTGTTGTTTTCTTCGTAAAAATTGATTACCGCAATATCCATCAAGTTTTTCCAACCTGTTTGGTAATGAGAATTCAAAAAAGCCATATCTAATACTTGGTCATTGACTTCACCTAATGGATCTAGATGCTGTACTAAAACAACTCTGTCTTCAGTAATTGTTCCAGTTTTATCCGTGCAAAGAATATCCATACTACCTAAATTTTGAATAGAAGGTAACTCTTTCACGATTACTTTATGTTTAGATAAACTTAACGCACCTTTTGCTAAGTTACTGGTTACGATCATTGGCAACATTTCTGGTGTCAAACCAACTGCTACAGCAATCGCAAAGAAAAACGCTTCTCCCCATTCACCTTTTGTCAGTCCATTGATTAAAAAAACAATTGGAAACAAAATCATAACCATTCTTAACAAGAACTTGCTAACTTTTGTCAAACCGATATCAAAAGAAGTCTTTCCTCGTTGTGTTGTCGCATTTTTAGCAATATCTCCAAAGAAAGTATTTTGTCCAGTCTTTAAAATAATCGCTTTTCCTTGCCCACTTAATACATCTGTACCCATAAAAATCAAATCCTGCATATCTAACGCTGAAACTGATTCTGAATTTTTATCGATTCCTGCATCAACAAACTTTTCTACTGGCATTGATTCACCTGTCAAAGAAGATTGATTGATAAACAAATCCTTTGTCCAAATCAACACAGCATCGGCGGGAATCATATCCCCTGTTGCCAGCGTTACAATATCTCCTGGCACAACTTCGTCCATTGGAATTTCTTTGGTTTGACCAGCACGTGTCACAGCTGTTGTATTTTCGATGAGTTCTTTTAGATTCAAACTCGCTTTTTGGGAACGATACTCTTGAATAAATGCAATAATCACACTAGCTAAAATCATGATTCCCATAACAAGCGCTGCTTCAAAATCTTTAGTTGCAGCTGATACCACCATCAATAAAGCTAGTACATAAACAAATGGATCTTTAAATGCTTCTAAAAACATAATAATTCCGGGCGTTGGCTTTTGAGCTGATACTTCATTTGGTCCATATTCTTCTAAACGATGTTTAGCATCTTCTTCAGATAAGCCCTTTTCTGATGTACGTAATTCCATCATCAATTCACGTTCAGAAAGCATTGCTAATTTTCTTAATTCTTGATCTTTTGTTGTTTTCTTCATATCTGCTATTTTTTTGTTCATCATTTTCTTTTCCTCCTAGTTCTAGCTCACTTCATCTTATCTAGAATAGGAAAAGAAACATTCTCTCAATTCCATCGTTTCTAAGATGAAGGCTACATTTAATTTTCTCGAATGACTGGGGTCTTCCATGTAAATCTTCCTCTCTTTATTTTATTTTAAAACGATGGATTTTTTAGTAATCGTTAGGGGGCAACTTCAAAAAAAATATGGCTCTCTTTGAACTTCTGATACGATTCAGCTTCAGCACTAGAAAAGCCAGGCTCATTACTCCTAATATCAGAGCTTTGTTTTTTTGGCTTTGGTTTTCTTCCTAGCTGTTTGTTCTTTTTTGCGGAACTTCGCTCCCTATGGTCGCCAAGTACTGTTCATCATCAGCTCTGGCGAAGACAGGCTCATTACTCCTAATATCAGAGCTTTGATTTGCTGGCTTAGGTTTTCTTCCTAGCTGTTTGTTTTTTTTGCGGAACTTCGCTCCCTATGGTCGCCAAGTACTGTTCATCATCAGCTCTGGCGAAGACAGTCGCTGTGATTCACAGCAAAAACGCACACTCAACAATAGAGTGTGCGTAAAATAGCAACTTAAATAAAAGTTTCTCTATCGTTGAGCTTTAGCACTATAGGGCGTAGATAATTTCTTATCAGCTACGTTATGAATGACCTTCACGATCATTCCTGTTCAACCAACTAAGAGTCTCTCGATTCTTTCGCGGCAGCAGCATGTGTCCAAATAGGAGCCTCACCTAACAATTATTCAGTTCTTAATCCTTACCTATCATAGTTCATATTTTTACAATTGTCAAAAGAAAATAAATTAAATACAACAAATCACTTTTCTTTACTCTCCAAGATCAGCTCTTCCTTGAGCGATTTCTGTTCTTGAGAAATTTGCTGATTCTAATTCTTCATCAGATAAATTCTCCACAAGGTCATAAAACCAGTTACCTAAATCCATCAATTGAGCATCTGTCATTTGGTTAGTCTCTGAAAATAAGATATTTTCAGCTTGGTTTACTTGTAATGCCAAAATTAGCTCTGAAAGGTAACTTTGAATCGGTACCGAGTATTTTTCTCCAGTTCCTTCATCTGTCACTAGAATCATTGGCATAACTTGAACTTCTGACACTTTTTTAAAAGGGTTAAATACTGCAGCTTTGACTTGCCTCATAAACCAATCTTTTTCGTATTCCATCATTGCGATCCACTCCTTTTCAATCATTGTTCAACTATTCCCTACTCTTACTCATTATATTTTAATTTTTCTTTTATTTTATCATTAAATGCCCCGATTGTCAGAAAAAATTCAATAAAGAAAAAGAGATTGTAGTGACATAAAAAATCCAAGAAAATGTACCTAAAAAACATAACCAAGAGGTTCCTTCAGTAGCAAACACTATAAAAATAGACCTAGGTCAAAACTTATCAAGCTTTAACCTAGATCATGGTTGGTAAAAATTATTATGTGCCTTTAAATAAATAAGATAGTTTTAACTCTATTTGACCTCTTCGACTTCTGCCATATCTTCAATATATTTATAGACTTGTTGTCCAGCAATTCCGCCTTCACCAACAGCTGTTGTGATTTGTCGCAACGTTTTCTCCCGAACATCACCAATCGCAAAAACACCTGGTATGCTTGTTCTCATATCTTGATCAGTTTCGATCCAACCTTCAGCATTCGTCAACCCTGCTTTTTTAAATGGTTCTGTTAATGGATCAAGTCCAACATAAATAAAGATACCATCCGCTGGAATTTCTCTCACTTCGTCTGTTAAAACATTTCTTAGTTGTCCACCCGTCACAACCATATCATTTCCAATAATTTCTTCTAGAACAGTGTTCCATTCAAATGAAATTTTTTCATTGGCAAACGCACGATCTTGGATAATTTTTTGTGCACGTAATTCGTCACGACGATGTACGATTACAACTTCTGAAGCAAATTGTGTTAGGTAAATGGCTTCTTCAACAGCTGAATCGCCACCACCAATCACCAAAAGTTTTTTGTTACGGAAAAATGCACCATCACAAACCGCACAGTAAGAAACACCACGGCCGGCAAATTCTTCTTCGCCTTTAACACCTAATTTACGATGTTCACAACCTGTAGCGATGATCACTGTTTTAGCTTGATACGTTTTATCGTCACAAATCACTTCTTTATAAGAACCTTGATCTTTGATATCCATCACAATGCCATATGCATTTTCAGTACCAAATTTTTCAACATTTTCGTACATTTTATAAGCCAACTCAGGTCCCATGATCGAGTCAAAACCTGGATAATTTTCTACTTCAGCAGTGTTATTCATTTGCCCACCTGGAGCTCCGCGTTCAATCATCAACACTGACAGATTAGAACGTGACGCATATAGTGCAGCAGTCATTCCCGCAGGTCCTGCTCCTATTATAATTACATCATATATCATTTTTTCACCCTCCGAATTTTTCAAGTACATTTACTTTACAACTTAAAAGAGTGATTGTCTATATTTCTGCCCAAATTTAAGCTGTAACTATCTATTTTTTTCATCATTCTAAACAAGAAAAAAAGGAAAAGAAAAAAGCTTGTCGCCAGTTTTTTTTGGCGTACTCTCTTTCTTCTTTTCCTTAAACAACCTCAACGAGACAGATTGATTTCAAGTCAATGTTAAATACCATGCAAAGCGGTAGACCCAAACTTTTTCCTAATAAAGATGCACTGATATTGACATGTTCTACTTCCCCGATTTCTTTAAAAACATCTCAATCAAAAACAAATTTGTTACGTGATTATCTCATTACTTTTCTAAAATACTAGTTTAGATGTTTAACAATAAACTCATAGTTATTTTCTGATAATTTAGCAGCACTTGTTTGAACACCTTTTGAATATTTCTCAAAGGTACGAATTCCAATTAATTTACCCTGTTGATTGAAAATTGGTCCACCATAGTTTCCAGATTGGCTTGCTTGATTAAACCAAAAATGAGAAGCGACATTGTAGCTGATTGTTGCTTGACTTTCCCACATTTCACCATTTTTGTTACCGTCGTAACCAGGCATCATTATTGTATCACAAACTAAAACAGATGGATTTTTAGTAACTGGAACAACTGAAACTACATCGCCAATATTTTGACCATTTTCATTTGATTTCAATGTTAAAATAGCTAAATTTCCCCAAGATTCTTCAAAATCCACGGATTCAACTTGAAACGAACCAAAAGGAGCTATGTCACCATTTTTTGCTGGTGTAACAAAGGTCTTTTCAATGTTTCCACTGTTTTTTAAACCTTCAACGACATTGTATGATGTTACTACTTTATTTTTAGCAATAACTGTTCCTGTACCAGTCACTCCATTTGCGTCGATATAAGTAACACTTTGGAAATATCCTTTGGTTGTATCATTAACTTTCATTTTATTGTTAGTTAATGTCTCTTTTACTGGATGCGCTGCTTCTACTTGAGGTGCTGCTGCTATTGCTGCAGTCGATAAAACTGCACTACAAAGTAGCACTGTAACGAAGTTTTGAATTTTCATTGATTTACCATCCTTCATTTTTTATTCTTTATATCAACTAAACATTCATTCAGTTGATTAGTTTGTTTGGGTCCACCGCGTTACATGGTATTCAACAAGTTCATTACAACTAATATCTAGCTTTCCATTCATCTTCCGCTTAAAATCATTTTATTTTCATTGCATTACAACTGATTATGTTCTTTTGGATTCATTTATATTTTTTCCCAAACGGATGATTTCCCTGGCTCTTCACCACGGTTCCACCATTTGGCTTTAAACGTTGTTCCGTTATGAGTAACAATGTCACCACCAGAATAAGCTAATTGTGATTCCCATACTCCAGCAACTCCTGCGCTTACTTTTTCCCATACATCTGATATTCCTGGTTTATCTCCTCGAGTCCACCATCTTGCTTCATATTCAATTCCATTGTAGAAAACTTTATTTCCAGCTACATATGTTTTTGATTGTAACCAAGTTGTATGATTTTCAGAAGGTGTTTCTGCTTCTTTTTCTGTATATAAATTTAGATTTTCTGATAAAATCGAACGATTGCCTGCTTTATCTATCGCAGCAACAGCAAATTTATATAGTGTATTCGTTTCTAATCCACTTAACTCAACAGTTGTTGCCCGACTTTCAGCAATTTTTGAGCCGTTACAATAGATTTCATACCTATCTACACCAACATTAGCAATTGCTGGATTCCATACTAGTTGTACCGAATTCGTCGTAATAGTGATTGCTTTCAACCCAGTCACTTGACTTGGTATATGTGTGTCACTTTCGTTGTGATCTAGATGTTTAGCAATAAACGCATAATTAGAACCAGTAATTTTTGAGCCGCCGTTTTTATAGGCAACACTTCCCATATGATATTCAGATGTATGAACAGCAATCAATTGATTATTTTCATTATAAACAGGCGCACCAGAAGTTCCTCCAACAGAATCCATATCATAGTATACCCGGGAAGCTGTCTGTGAAAGGACAGATCCTTTAGACTCCCACAATTCTCCATGCTTATCTTGACTATATCCTGGTAATTTCCCTTTAGTGCCAACTGGTAGACTGGATACATTATTTACTGGAATTATAGGCACGACATCCCCAATATTTTTTCCGTCAGCATTTGGTTTCAATGTCACGACTGCAATATCATGGTCTCGATTATTTTGAACAGTCCAGCCAGTATGCATATCAACGGATTCAATTTTAAATGAGCCAAACGGATAGTAATAACCATTTCGAGCAGCGCTTACAGTTGCTTGGCGAATATCTGTACTTGTTTTTAAACTAGTCACTACATGTGCAGCCGTCAACACTTTATTTTTTCCGATAACAGTCCCCGAACCAAAGCCTCCGTCTCCTTTTGATAGATAAACAATACTCAAGTATGGCGCCTGTGTTGTATCCGTCACTTTTACACGAGAATCTTTCCCAAGGATTGCTCTTTTTTCAGGCACCTTTACTTCTGCATAGCCATACTCATTCAATGAAATCATTGATAAAGTAACACCGCATAATAAAAACGCCATTATTTTCTGAATTTTCACACTTTATTCCTCCCAAAATCATTTTTGTATCTACCTGTAATTTTATAAGAACTATTCAACCGATAAAGTTCATAAATCGTAAAAAATAAGAAATATATGAGCGAAAAAATAATATACGTTATTTTTTTCTAACTAAATTAGAAAAAAAGAGTAAAATTTTTATAAATTGTTTATATTAAATTTTATATAAACTCGAATATAAACTTTATCAAGCAAGAAAAAAAGAGTTAAAACGAATACTTAAAGTTCGTTTTAACTCTTTTTTTCTTTTAACCTTCACTATTTTGTAACTTATACATATCTGCGTACAGACCATTTTTGGTCAATAAATGCTCATGATTGCCACGTTCTACAATTCGTCCTTTATCCAATACTAAAATTAAATCGGCATCACGAATCGTAGACAATCTATGAGCGATTGCTATTGTCGTCCTCCCCTGACGCATGTTGGCTAAACCTTCTTGAATCATTCCTTCTGTTTCAGTATCAATATTCGCAGTTGCTTCATCCAATACCAAAATTTTAGGATCCGTTACGATCGTGCGGGCGAATGAAATCAGCTGACGCTGTCCACTTGAATAACTTGCACCTCTTTCGATCACTTTGGCATGATACTTTTTAGGTAATGTTTCGATAAATTTATCTGCCTGTACAAATTCAGCGGCTGTTTTGATCTGCTCATCAGTAATCTCTGGATTTAACATTCGAATATTCCCTGCGATATCACCATAAAACATAAAAGCATCTTGTAAAACCAAGCCTAATTTTTTTCTTAACTCTGGTAATGGATAATCACGAATATCTCGATCATCTATCAAAATTTCCCCTTCATAAAACTCATAAAAACGCATCAAAACATTAATAATCGAGCTTTTACCACTACCAGTATGACCGATCAATGCAACGGTTTCACCAGGATTTGCAATAAAGCTAATATTCTTCAAGACTTTATTCTTTCCATCATAAGAGAAACTAACATTACGAAATTCAATTTTCCCACGAATAACTTCTGCATTTGCGCCAACATTTTGCTGTGGCGTCAATTCTTCATTATCAAAGATTTTTAAAATTCTGCTACCAGCAACCATTCCATCCGTAAAAACACTTAGGAAGTCCATCATTTGTGTCATAGGATTAAAGAATGCTTGTACATACGTCACAAAAGCATAAATCAACCCGACTTCTACAGGAGAATGCAACGCATCGTAGCCAAATAAAGTCAACGTTAAACCAATTGCAAGCGTGTAGAGGAAGTTAATGATTGGGCCTAACAACAATGAATTCGTTCTAATCATTGAAAAGCGCGTCCGTAAATAATCGTTATTGGTTTCCTCAAACTCTTTTTCCAAACGATGCTCTTGTCTAAATTGCTGAATAATTTGCATCCCAGAAATGTATTCATTCAATTTTGTATTCAGTTGACTTAATTTTTCCCGCATACTTCTATAAATTCTAGAACTGAATTTTTGATAATACCAAATTACGATCAATAGAATCGGCAGAAAAATCAAGTTGTATAACGCAATTTTCCCACTGATTTGAAACATCGCAATAAAGGAAGAAGTCACAGCAAAAATCCCCGTCAATACCATTAAAAAGACATACCAAAATTCAAATAACGTTTCAGTATCGTTGGTTACTCTGGAAACAATTGAACCTGCTGGTGTTTGATCAAAATAACGCATCCCTAAAGTTTGTAGTTTTTCAAATAATTTTACACGAATATACTGATAGGTTTTTAGTGAAGCTGTTGAATATAAAAACCATTGGAAAAACCAGACAATACTTTTAACAATCACCCCAAAAAGATACAAACCCGCAAAAAAGAGAATCACTTCATTCGTTGCTGTTTTTGGTGTCAGGTAGTCATCCATAAATGTTTGGATGATCCTTGGCAAAACGATGTTGATAATCGCGAGAACCAAGGCAAATAAAATTGCTGTTAAAAACGTCCCCCGAAATGGACGAGCAAATTTTAACAATCGTTTCACAATTGAAATTTGTTCTTTTACGGGAACCGATTTCGTCCATTCTGATTCATATTTTTCTTCCATTATGCTTCACTCCCTTCAATTTTCGCTTCTAATTGTTGTTTATCCCACATACGCTTGTACCAACCAGCTAATCTTAATAGCTCTTGGTGAGTACCACGCTCAACAATCTTTCCTTCATCTAAAACAATGATTTCTTTTGCATGCATCACACTGCTTAGTCGATGTGCTGCAATGATCGTTGTTTTTTCTTTTCTTGCTTCTTTTAAATTAGAAAGAATGGCTTCTTCTGTTTTCGCATCGACGGCTGACAAAGCATCATCCAAAATCAACAATTCAGGATCAACAATTAACGCTCTTGCAATCGAGATTCGTTGCTTTTGCCCACCAGATAATGAAACGCCACGTTCTCCAACCAAGGTATCATATCCTTTAGGAAATGCTTTGATTTCATTATTGATAAAGGCCATTTCAGCAGCTTGTTCCACTTCTTCCCCAGTAAAATCAGGATTAGCAAAACGAATATTATCCCGTACTGTCATTGAGAACAGAAAATGATCTTGAGGAACATACCCGATTGAATGCATCACGGCATCTAATGAATAATCTTTGATATCATGACCGCCAAATGTTACACAACCTTGGTAATGATCATATTCACGCATCAATAGTTTTAAAATCGTTGTTTTCCCAGCACCCGTTTTACCAACAATTCCTAATGTTTCACCAACACCAACAGTAAATTTGATTTGTTCTAAGGTCGTATGATCATCTTTTGGATAGGTGAACTGAGCAATTTCCATTGATAACTGACCTTTAGCAGGTGTTTGGATCGCATCTTTTTTCTCAATGATATGCGTTTTTTCATGTAACAGCTCATTCACACGATCATAACTTGCATTACCTCGCTCTAATACATTAAACAAACGACCAATGGCAAACATCGGCCAAACAAGCATCCCAATATAACTTATAAATGAAATCAACTGACCGATCGTGATCGTGCCTTCCATGATAAAACGTCCGCCCATAATGATTGTCAGAACATAAGAAATTCCAATAATCAACGTAATAAACGGATCAAATAAGGCATCTAAAAAGTTTACTCGCTTATTCTTAACAATCGCATCATCGATTTTTTCAGTAAAATCTTGGATGTCTTCTTTTTCCTGACCAAATGTTTTGATCACTTTCATGCCAGTAATACTCTCTTGTGTTTTATCATTGATCGTTGAAAACGCCGCTTGAGAATCACGGAAAGCATCATGCAACTTCGATCCTAAAACTCTTGACGTCACAGCTAACAACGGTAACGGAATCAAGGCAATCAACGTCAAACGCCAATCAACAAATAAAATCATCGCGACAATCGTCGCACCACCTGTGATCAATGAATCTGCAAAGGTTAGAATCCCCGCTCCAGCAACATTTTGAATTGCATTCAAATCATTAGTTGCATGCGCCATTAAATCGCCTGTTCGATACTTCTGATAAAAAACACTATCCATTCTAGTAAAATGATGAAATAGTTGTCGTCTTAAATCCTTCTCCAGTCTCGCCGCACTTCCCCAAATATAGATTCGCCAAATATAACGAAAAATATATTGTGCTACAGCTGCCGCTAATAAAATACCGATCCAAAATAAAATAGGTTTGATTGTCAGATTTTTATCTGCAATTTTATCCACAACGATGCCGATGACTTTAGGTGGTACTAACTGAACAAGTGCAACCATCACTAATGAAAAGACCCCAATAACATAACTTTTTTTCTCTTGTTTGAAAAACCACCCTAATTTTTTAAATATAGACATGTACCATTCTCCTTTTCTAAATTGACTACTTTGCGCTCACATCTTTCGTTTGTTGTTTTCCCATTTCAATACAACTCCTTTCATTTATTAAAAATAAGTGCAAAAAAAACGAGCTGAAAAAATCAGCCCGTTTGTGCTCTTGAATTCTGAATAGCAATGAAAAAACCTTATTTGTCTCCTTGGTTCTTCATTTGCTGCATCATTTGACGAATCTTCTTTTCAGAAGGTTTTTGTCCCATAGACATCATCATCATTCGTAACATTTCCTCATTAACGGGAGGATTCTTTTTAAAATAGTCTTGCATATATTTGCGCGCAAGGAAAAATCCGCCTGCTGCACCTGCTAATAAAGCGATAATTGCGATTAACACTACTAAACCTGTTGACATATAAATCTCTCCTTCCTACTAGAAAAGTTGAATAAGAACTTCTGCTGGTTAAAAGTTGCAGTCACTATTCCTATTAAACTTAAAGTTCTAATTTTTTTGTTGGGACTAATTATCCCTGATTTACTAAATTGCTCTCAAGAAATCATTTTACTAGAAATAGAGCAAAAAGAAAAGGTCTTTTGTCATATTCCTCACAAGAAATTTACGAAAGACTATTTTCTTCTTATTTTCCAGTCAACTCTATATAAGCCTGCTATACTTTTCTACTGAAATACAGGGAATAAAGTGAGTCGATATTGAAAAGTACAAGTCATAGTAAAATCAAACCTTATACCCTATATGTTACTGCCCTTCTATTTTTTCCAATAAATCTGGATCAAATTTTTGTGCTTTCAGCATAGCAATTTCATAACCATAAGGTGCTTTGCTTGTTTTTTTATCGGCACCCACATAAGGTGTTTCTAAAATTTTTGGTAATTCTTTCAATTTTTCATGGTGAACAACTTTATTTAGTGCATCAAATCCAATTGTTCCAAACCCGATATTTGCATGGCGATCTTTATGAGAACCCATCGGATTTTTAGAATCATTGACATGAATTACTTTCAAACGATCTAATCCAATGATTTTGTCGAATTCGTCTAAAACACCATCAAAATCATCTTTCACGTTATAGCCAGCATCATTGATATGACAAGTATCCATCGTAACAGATAATTTTTCATTCAACTTAACCCCTTCAATAATCGTTGCCAACTCTTCAAACGTCCGCCCTAACTCAGTTCCTTTGCCTGCCATTGTTTCAAGTGCAATCTGCGGTACTTGTTCTTTCCATAAGACTTCATCAAGCCCTTTGATGATCTGTTTCAAACCAGCATCCACCCCTGCTCCGACATGGGCACCTGGGTGAAGGGTGATTTGTGTTGCACCTAATGCATGGGCCCGTTCAATTTCCTGACGTAAAAATGACGTTGCAAAACCAAAATTCTCTAATTTGATTGTATTACCTAAATTAATAATATAAGGCGCATGAACAACGATATTACTTAAATCATGCTCAGCCATAAATTGTTGACCTGCTTCAATATTCATCTCTTCAATTGGTTTACGGCGTGTATTTTGCGGCGCACCAGTATAGATCATAAAAGTCGTTGAACCATAACTCGCAGCCTCTTCCGCTGACCCTAATAACATTTTTTTACCACTCATACTAACATGTGAACCTAATAACATAATGATCCTCCTAATTTTAAAAGCGTAGCAGGCTCGTTTAACTCTGACTGGAAAATAGGAAATTAGGACTGTGGCGCTTTTTGTCACATTCCTAATTTATCTTTTTCCCGAAGAGTTAGCCTGCGTAGCTAGATAACATACAGTAACAGCATTCCGCTCCGAATGAAAATAAGAGAATCTTTTCTCCAAAGAGCTATCCTATTTTCAGTTAAAATTCTATAAACTGCGCTATTTCCTATCCTTTAAAAGAGTACGTGAAACAATCAGAAAAAACAATCTTTTTGCCTCTTCTATTAAAACACAATCTACTTCTTATTTTTCTCTGTAAAACGAGTATAACTAGCAACCCATTCTTCCATTGAAATTTTACTGACTAATTCCCCAATCAACTCATAAGGAATATTTTTTGGATTACTGAAACGAATACAACTTTTGCCCATATTCAGTTTTGTTGGAACCACTTTTTGGTATTCTTCCTGAAACCAAGCCAATAATTCTTTATCTCCCATAATCCCCATATGATACAACGATAGATGCTTTTTTTGAGAAGCTAAGCTGATAAACGGCAACGGCTCATCTTTCCTACCCAAATATCCTTCTGGGAACACGCTAAGAGGGACAGCATAGGTCGGCATCCCATATTGCAACCGTAAGACAAATCCTTCAGGTATATTTTTTGCGATAACTGTCGCCAATCGTTGATAGGAATCTTGCCATTTTTCATCGATATTCTCTACATATTTTTGTATCTTATCCATAGTATGTCCTCCATTATTTTGCTAAATATTGACGATATAACTCCTTTGATTTAAAACCTTTTGTCAGAATATCGATCATTTCATTTTTTCGTTTCTCTTGCGTCACTTCTTGTTTCGCACTATAAACATATCTGGCCCAATCTTTTTTATAGCCAGGCGTTAATTGATCAAACAATGCTTTTGCTTCTTTGTGCTGTTCAATAAACGCTTCTACTTCTGGTATAAACTGGATATAGTCATCTACACGAGCGCTACTACTAGCTTTAGTTTTGGCTTTTCGTTCGATATTTTTCATACCAGTTACTGTAAAAGTCTCATCTAAACTTACCATTCGATTAAATTTTAACGTACTATTCCCTATATAGCCATCACTATCATCCACTTGAAGTGCGGGAAAAATTTCATCGCGATGAACAAATGTTGAATACTTTTTATTACCTTTTTTAGGATAGGCAACAAAGAGCACCCCATTTTTATTAAGTAATTGCTTTTTGATCACCTCTGAAACAACTTGTTTAAATTCCTCCATCGTCTCTACAAAAATAAAGAGTAAATCTACCGGTTCTATAGGGAGTTGGGTTTTCGAATCTGCTATTTCCGATAAATATTCTTTCGTTGGTCGATTCACAACTGCTTTAGTTGAATAACTCATTAAGTTTAATTTTTCAACAATTGATTTTGCCATTATTTTCAGCCTTCCATCCTGTTCTACGATGCACTGATAGTGTACCATAAAACGGTTACTTCTTTCACACTCTATGTTTTTTCTGAATTAAAATAACTCTTACATACTTTATACCATGGTATACTATACCTATTATCCAATCAGAAAGTAGGGAACGATTATTATGACACTTATTGAAGACTATATCTCAACTATTCCAGAAGATCGCCAAGCAAAATTACAACAACTTTATACAACAATCAAACTACTTGTCCCGCAAGCCACAGAAAAAATGTCTTATGGAATGCCCACCTTCTATTTAAATGGTAATTTAGTTCATTTTGCTAATGCTAAAAATCATATTGGTTTTTATCCTACCCCAAGTGCTATTGAAACTTTTAAACATGAACTGAAGGATTTTAAAACTAGCAAAGGCGCTATTCAATTCCCTCTAGATCGTGAATTACCAATTGACTTGATCAAAAAAATCGTATTATTTAGAGCAGAAGAAAATACAGAAAAATGATGAAATCACTATTCATACACCCGTGATTTTATACAGATAAACTAAAACGCAAACTAACTTTTTCCACTCATTTTTATTAAGTTTTTTTGATTAAAGACTTATAAATACCTGAACAACTGTTCATTATAGAGTTTTTTTGCTATAATATCACGGAATGTATCATTATATTGAGGTGAAGCTTTTGGACAATCAGAATAATTCCCGTAGCACAGAGCAACATTCTAATAAAGTACCAGAAAAGAAAAAAATTTTTTTAATTATAAATGTCACGATTCGTGTGCTGCAATCCTTATTTGTATTTGCAGTTGTTCTCCTACTTTTAGGCGGAGCTTTAGGTATGGGAATCGGTATGGGGTATTTTGCTTTTCTAGTTGAAGACACCCAACCGCCCACAAAAGAAGAACTTCAGACAGAAATCAGTGACATTACTGAAGTTTCTAAAATGACATATGCAGATGGCACAAACATAGCTATGATCAAATCTGATCTTGTTAGGACAAGAGTCGATGGAGAACATATCTCTCCACTATTAAAAAAAGCAATCATTTCCACTGAGGACGAATATTTTGAGGAACACAAAGGAGTTGTTCCAAAAGCTGTGATTCGGGCCCTCGTTTCCGAGGCAACAGGTATGGGTGGTTCATCTGGTGGTTCAACATTGACACAACAATTAGTTAAACAACAGATATTAACAGATGAAACAACTTTCAAACGAAAAGCAAACGAGATTTTACTGGCTTATCGTATCGAAAAGTATTTTTCAAAAGATGAGATCGTTACTACCTACCTGAATGTTTCCCCTTTTGGTCGAAACAATAAAGGGGAGAACATTGCAGGCGTAGAAGAAGCGGCAAAAGGGCTTTTTGGTAAAAGTGCAAATGATTTAACACTACCTCAAGCCGCTTTTATTGCAGGTCTACCACAAAGCCCTATCATTTACACACCTTATAGCAACACAGGGGCACTAAAAGCTGATGAAAACCTAGCATATGGCATGAAACGAAAAGACTTTGTGTTGTTCAGTATGTATCGTGAAAAGGCGATTACAAAAGAAGAATATGAAGCCGCTAAAAGCTATGACTTGAAGCAAGATTTCCAACCACAGCAAGAGTCCAATCAAAATACTGAGGGCTACTTATATAATGCTGTTTTAGAACAAGCAACGAATGTCGTGATGGATATCAATATAGAAAAAGCTGGGATAAAAAAAGAAACACTGGATGGCATTGGTCTTTCTCAATACAAAGATCAAGCCCGAAATGAAATTCAAAATCGTGGTTATACGATTCAATCTACAATCGATCAAACCGTTTACGATACCATGCAAAATGCTGTTGCAAACTTTGGTTATATGCTAGATGATGGTTATGGCGCTGGATTTGTTGAGACTGGGAATGTGTTGATGGACAACAAAACAGGTAAAATCATCGGCTTTGTAGCAGGGCGTGACTTTAACGTTAGTCAAAGTAATCATGCACTAGATACAGTCCGCCAAGTTGGTTCTACGATTAAACCGATTTCTGTCTATGGACCAGCTATCGACCAAGGTATGATTGGTTCAGAAAGTCGTTTAGCTAATTATCCGACTTCTTATAAAGGTGGCGGAGAGTTGACCAATGCGACTAACTCTGGAACCAATACATTTGATACTGTCCGTCATTCATTAGAGTGGTCATATAACATTCCTGTCTACCACCTAAATGAAGCAATGAAAGCGCAAATGGGTGACGACAATTTCTCTTACAATAATTATCTAAGCAAAATGAATTACCCCGCTAGCGATGCTTGGGCTTATCAATCAGCTCCTTTAGGTTCTGTTGAAGCAACTGTGCTTACTCAAACAAATGGCTTCCAAACATTAGCAAACAAAGGACAATATCAAAAAGGTTATATGATCGAAAAAATTACAGACAATAGCGGCAAAGTGATTTACGAACATAAAAATACACCAGTTCAAGTCTATTCTGAGGCCACAGCATCAATCATGAATGACATGATGCGCTCTGTATTAGATTCTAAAATAACAACGCCCTTTAAAAACATGTCTATAGGACTTAATCCTGCTTTTGCAAATGTTGACTGGATTGGTAAAACAGGAACTACAGATGCTTATAAAGATGCTTGGTTAGTTGTTTCAACACCAACGATCACACTAGGCTCTTGGACAGGTTATGATATCCCTACAGCAATGAGCCCAAATAGTGGTGATCAAAATAGCGCCTATCTAGCGAACTTAGCAAACGCAATCTATTCAGTCAGACCTGATTTATTCGGTGTTGGCGAAAAATTCACACTCTCAAAAGACGTAATCAAGTCAAATGTATCAAGTTTTACAGGAGAAAAACCAGGCACCTTCACTTATAACGGTGGAACCTATACCGCTCCTGGTCCAAATGTTGAATCCTTCTATGCAAAAGATGGTGCCCCAAAAAGCCAATACAAATTTGGTTATGGCGGATCAGATGCAAACTATAGTGCGTATTGGGGACGCTATGCAACAACAACACCTCCATCTTCAAACGCAGGTTCGACAACGACACCTTCTTCTGAGAAGAAAGAAGATAAGAAAAAAGAAAATTCAACCCCTTCTTCAAGTGAAAAAAATAATAACTAATATCTTCAAGTTGCATTTAAAGCCTCCAACAAAACCTATTACCGTTTTGTTGGAGGCTTTTCTAATTTAATTAGTACTATTTAAACGATATACCTCTTCTAAATCTTCTGCTAAAAAAGGTTGATCTTTATAATAAAATGCACGATCTCTTTGATTGATTTCACGAATTACTCTACAAGGGTTTCCCACAGCAACCGAATTTTTCGGAATATCTTTTGTCACAACACTACCAGCACCAATAACACTATTTTCGCCAATCGTTACACCTGGGCAAACCGTCGCACTCGCTCCAATCCAACAATTATCCTCAATCGTTACTGGATTACCATACATCAAGCGTCTGTATTCAGGATGTACAGGGTGCCCTACAGTGGCGATTGTTACACTTGGACCAAAAGCCACTTTATCCCCAATCCTAATCTTAGCATCATCAATAAAACTACACCCCATATTTATGTAACATTCTTCTCCAAGTTCAATATTGCTACCATAACAAAAATAAAATGGTGGTTCGATCCACGCATTTATTCTTATTCCAAAAATTTCATCTAAAAGCTGAAATCTTCGTTCTACTTCATCAGGAGAGGTTTGATTAAAAGCCATCATTCTTTTTTTTGCCCGCAATCGCTCTTCTGGCAAGCCTTCACAATTGTCTAAAAATAATTTCCCCGCAATGATTCTTTCTCTCATATTCATTAAAACTACTCCTTTCTTATTTCATTTATATAAGATGATAGCATCAGAATTTCCCCTTATCTTTTTACCTTCTAAACATCCGTTTTTTTCAAAAAAAAACACTCCCTTAATCTAAGTATACTAGCTTTAAGCTCTAGTTTCTACTTTATAGGGAGTGTGGCTGGTAAACGGTAATGCTTACAGCTATACTATTTTATTTAGTTGAACCTTTTTGTTCCATGCCATATGGCAAGATAACTGTTTTATCTTCAATTTCTTCTTTATTCATTAATTTTGTCAACAAACGCATTGCTACAGCACCAATATCATATAAAGGTTGTGTCACACTTGAAAGACGTGGACGAGCAACTTCTGTTAATAACGAGTTGTTGCTTGTTATGATCTCAAATTCTTCTGGTACTTTCACGCCAGCATCGATCATTCCATCCAACAAACCAATTGCTAGTTCATCATCTGTAACATAAGCAGCTGTTGCTCCACTGTTACGAATCCGTTCAGCTAATGAGATACCTGCTTTAAACTTATACTCAGATTCAAAAATCAACCCTTCATTATAACTTAAACCATTCTCAGCTAACGCTTCTTTGTAGCCTTTAATACGATTTTGGCCATTGATTGGGTCGATCAAGGCACCACTAACAAAAGCAATTTTTTTATTGCCGTTTTTAGCCAGTATACTTGTCGCATCTTTTGTCGCTTCAGTATAATCAATATTTACACTACCAACTTGCTCATCAGGATCGATTGAACCAGCTAAAACAACAGGTGTTTTAGATCGAGAAAACTCGCCTCGGATCTCATCTGTAATATGATGACCCATAAAAATGATCCCATCAACTTGTTTTGCTAAAAGATTGTTTAGCACATTCACTTCTTTTTGATCATTACTATCAGAGTTTGCTAAAATAATGTTGTATTTATACATTGTGGCAACATCATCAATACCTCGAGCTAAAGAAGCAAAAAAGATATTACTAACATCAGGGATAATAACTCCTACTGTTGTCGTTTTTTTGCTTGCTAGACCACGAGCTACAGCATTAGGACGATAATCCAAGCGGTCGATTACTTCTAATACTTTTTTCCGTGTAGCAGGCTTTACATTGGGATTACCATTAACTACACGAGACACAGTCGCCATGGATACATTTGCTTCACGAGCAACATCATAAATCGTAATTGTTTGTTTTTCCATGTTTATTCTCCTAAATATTTATAGTTGTTCTCATTTTCTGAAAACGCTGTTTACATTTCTCACTAAGGATAGCAGAATTATTTTGTTTTTGCAACCGTTTTATCCTATTTTCATGAAAATTTACTCGATATTTCAAAAAGCGCTTTATACTATTTCGTGGTATGATAAAGATACGTTTTACAGTAAATAGCGTTTAAAAGAAAGAAGGATATCTATGAATCAAGAAAAAATCAATGAATTAAAAAAATGGATGGCTAGCGAAAATATCGAATTGACTTATATTAGTGATCCTGGACATATTGCCTATTTTTCTGGCTACAAAAGTGATCCCCATGAACGTGTATTAGCCTTATTTGTCTCATTAAAGGATGATCCTTTTTTATTCACACCAGCTTTGGAAGTTGAAGATGCAGAAAAAAGCTCATGGATCTACCCTGTACACGGCTATCTTGATAGTGAAAATCCTTGGGAAAAAATTGCCCAATTAATTAAAAAAATGGGAACTCCAAACAAAATAGCTACTGAAAAAGAAGCTTTAACTGTTGCTCGTTTCGATATTTTAAACAACTATTTTCCTACTAGTGATTTTTCAGCCAGCGTTACACCAGTTATTGAAAAGTTACAATTATTAAAAACACCATCGGAAATAGCTAAACTAATGGAAGCAGGAAATTGGGCGGATGTTGCTTTTGAGATCGGGTTTAAAGCAATCAAAGAAGGTGCTAAAGAACAAGAAATTTTAGCAGAAATCGAATACCAACTAAAACGTCAAGGTATTCGTTCAATGAGCTTTGATACACTCGTTCTAACTGGAAAAAATGCTGCTAGCCCTCATGGTAATCCTGGAGGTACAACCGTTGCTAAACAAGATTTAGTTTTATTTGATCTTGGTGTTGTCTATAACGGTTACTGCAGTGATGCTACGCGAACAGTTGCTTATAAAGAACCAACTGATTTCCAAAAAGAAATCTATTCAATCGTTTTAGAAGCGCAGTTAAAAGCGATGGATGCGGTAAAACCAGGTGTTACTGCTGGAGAATTAGATGAAGTTGCACGTGGTGTTATCAGTGGATACGGGTACGGAGAATATTTCAATCATCGTTTAGGTCATGGTATTGGAACAACTGTGCACGAATACCCTTCACTTGTGACAGGAAATGATTTAGTGATTGAAGAAGGCATGTGTTTTTCAATTGAGCCTGGAATTTATATTCCAGACAAAGTCGGAGTACGGATCGAAGATTGTCTTCATGTAACTAAAACAGGTTGTGAAGCTTTTACAAAAACAGCAAAAGACTTAATTATTATCGACTAATAAAAAACCAAAGAGGCCGAATAAACGCTTTTTTTCTCGGCCTCTTTGGTTTTTAGTCTTTATTTGTCTTCAACAGCTTCTACTGTTTCTTTAATAGCTTTCTTTGTATCTTGTTTGGCTTCTTCTGCTTTTTCTGGCACATCTTTTGTGACTTCTTTTGCTTCTGAAACACCTTCTGAAACAGTTTCCTTAGCTTTTTTCGCTGATTCTTTAACGTCGATAAAAATATCATCTGAAGCATCTTCTACGATATCGCCTAACTCATCAACTTGATCGTTTACATCCTGAGCTGTCTTTTTGAAGCGATCAGACAAATCACTTGTTTGCTTTTTAAATGATTCTAAAACGGTATCAGAGACACCTTGTGCTTTATCTAAGGAATCCTTCGTTTTACCTTTCACATTACCGGCTAAATCTCCAGCTTGTTCGCCTAATACATTCGCTTTATCTTTTGCTATTTCTGATAATTCTGAGCCTTTTTGCATAGCATAATCAGTATAATCGGTTGCCTTATCTTTGAAATCATCCGCTTGATTTGCTAAATCTTCACGTAGTTCTTTACCCGATTTTGGTGCTAACAAAAGCGCTGCCACCGCTGCTGCCGTTCCACCAATGATTGCACCTAAAAAAAATCCGCCTTTTTTCGCCATGTTTTATTCCTCCATTATCGTTTATTATTTGACTGTTTCACTTGTTTTTGATGTTTTTTTAGGACGAAATGCTCTAAATGCTGCTCCTCCTACTTTTCCTACCACACCTGCTTTGGCTGTCGATTTACCAACAGATCCGACTTTTCCAAGTAAGTTCCGACTTGAATAATTCAATTCAGAAACACTCTCACTTAAATCCGCTACGGCAGCAAATAGTGGATCGATCGTTGCTACTTTTTTATTCACATCATCAAGCAGCTCATTACTTTTTACTAAAAGCCCCTCCACTTGTCTAGATAAAATATCTACATCTTTTGTTACAACTTCAATCGTTTTGTTGGCTTCATCAACCGTGGTAGTAACTCTTTCTACTGTTTTACCGATTTTTATCAATACTAAAACAATAAATACTACTAATACAGCAAATGCCACTGCAGCAATAATCGCTGCAACCTCTCCACCTGTCATATTCTTGCTCCTTCCATCAAATATTCCATGTTCTTAGAATAACACCAACTGCTTTTTTTAACAAATTATTCAGTTGGCTCAGCTCTCTTAATTATAACAATTTACACGCTAAGTCTCTATACAGTATTACAAAAAATCTGAGTGTAATTTATAGAAAAAAGACAGAACATATCACTCTTGTTCTGTCTTCAAATGAAAAGATCATATGAATCGTTTACGTTATTTCTTTTTAGGTGTGTCCTCTTTAGCTAGTTCAGCACCTAATTCAATAATATACTCACGTAAGTTATCTTTCACTTCTGGATGAACTAACCCATATTCAATACTAGTTTTCATAAAACCAAATTTATCCCCTACATCATAACGTTTGCCAGTAAATTCTCTAGCAAATACTCGTTGTGTTTTATTCAAGGTGTCGATAGCATCCGTTAATTGAATTTCACCGCCAGCACCTGGCTCTTGCGACTCTAACACATGGAAAATTTCTGGTGTCAGCAAGTAACGACCGATAATTGCTAAATCACTAGGTGCTTCTTCTGGTTTTGGTTTTTCAACAAAATTATTTACATTATACAAACCTTTAGAAACTTCAGTTTCTGGATTAATGATGCCATATTTTGATGTTTCTTCATGCGGAACCTTCATAACAGCAATCGTTGAAGCATGTGTTTCATCATAATCATTCATTAATTGTTTTGATAATGGGATTTTATCTTCCATAATATCATCACCAAGCATGACAACAAATGGTTCATTCCCAACAAATGCTTTTGCTTGTAAAACAGCATGTCCTAATCCCTTTGGATGAGATTGACGGATAAAGTGAAGATTGACATCCGTTGTTTCTTCGACTAATTTTAGTAAATCAGTTTTATGTTTCTCACGAAGATTACTTTCTAATTCGAAGTTTGCATCAAAATGATCTTCAATCGGACGTTTTGCTTTACCTGTAACAATCAAAATATCTTCAATCCCTGATGCAAGCGCTTCTTCAACGATAAATTGAATCGTTGGTTTATCTACAATCGGCAACATTTCTTTTGCCATCGCTTTCGTTGCCGGTAAAAACCTTGTTCCCAGACCAGCTGCTGGGATTACCGCTTTTTTTACTTTCATGCCCTTCGGCCTCCTTAATTATTATACAGAAAATTCATTTTCCATTTTACCATCGCGTAACATAATTTCTTTTGCTGCTTGTTTTACGTCTTGACCTTCATAAAGTACTTTATAAATTGCTTCTGTAATCGGCATATCAACATTTAATTGTTGTGATAATTCATAGGCCGCTTTGGTTGTAGAAACTCCTTCAACGATCATTCCCATATTTTCAAGAACTTCGTCTAAGCTATGACCTTTTCCAAGAAGATTTCCAGCTCGCCAGTTCCGAGAGTGAACACTCGTACAGGTAACGATTAAATCACCAACTCCGCTAAGACCAATAAATGTCAGTGGATTGGCGCCCATTGCTACACCTAAACGGCTGATTTCTGCTAAACCACGTGTCATGATTGCTGCTTTTGCATCATCACCAAAGCCTAAACCATGAATCGCACCCGCGCCTAAAGCAATAATATTTTTTAGCGCAGCTCCAGTTTCTACACCAATTACATCATCATTTGTATAGATTCTAAAATAGTCATTCATAAATAATCGTTGAACATAGATCGCAGCTTCTAAATCCTCGCTTGCAGCTGTGATCGTTGTAATATCATGAACAGCCACCTCTTCTGCATGACTTGGACCAGATAAAACAACCACACCACGCCTTTTTTCTGAGGGAATCTCTTCCAGCAAAACTTCTGATATCCGTTTATGACTCCCTTGCTCTAAACCTTTACTAGCATGAATAATTAATGGTTGATTTTTACATTTCTCTGTAAATTCTTGTGCAACTGTTCGAATCGCTTTTGTGGGAACAACAAACAAAACTGCATCTGCATCCACAATACACTCCTCTAACGACATCTTTCCTTGAATTGTTTCTGGAATAACTAGGTCTGGAAGATAATGGTGATTCGTATGTTGAGTATTGATTTCATCAATTTGTGCCTTATTATGCCCCCAAATGCGAACCTCATGGCCATTTTCTGCTAAAACTTGAGCCAATGCAGTTCCCCACGAACCAGGACCTAAAACAGCAACTTTTTGTTTCACTGGTGAAAAACTCCTTTCAAAATAAGAACAGCTGAACGAATCAAATAACACGTAATTTACTTGACATCTGAATCCTTCTAACTTTACATTCCTCTAAAAAACAAACTAGGCGATTAATAGTATATCCAACTAATATTTTAACATAGCTGAACTAGAATAGGCACTTTAATCCGCTTTTTTTACAGTTCCTTTTTCACGATCGTAAAATTTTACTGAACTATTTCTACGTCGAATAATCAAAATGATAATTGCTCCGAAAAATAAAACTAAAGAAAATAGTTGAGAAACCCGAATACTTCCAAAAGCATACAAACTATCTGTCCGCATCCCTTCAATAAAGAAGCGACCAAAAGAATACCAAATAACATAGCTTAAAACAACTTCTCCTTCTTTTAAGAAATTTTTCTTTCTCCTCAAAAGAAGCAATACAATAAATCCTAATACATTCCAAATAGATTCATACAAAAAAGTAGGCTGATGATAAGTTCCATCAATGTTCATATTATCGATAATAAATTTTGGTAAATGTAACCCTTCTAAAAATCCTCTTGTAGTCGCTGGTCCGTATGCCTCATGGTTCATAAAATTTCCCCAACGTCCAATTGCTTGAGCTAAGATCACACTAGGTGCCGCAATATCTAAAAAGGTCCAAGTTGAAATAAAACGATGCCTTGTGAAGAAAAATAATGCAAGTCCTCCACCGATCAGTCCACCATAAATCGCTAAACCACCATTTCTAGTCAAAATAATTTCAATCGGATTATCTACATAATCCTGCCATTGAAAAATCACATAATACAAACGTGCGCCTATAATAGCACTTGGCAATCCCCACAACATAAAATCAATCACGTCATCTTCTTTTAAGCCGACGCGAACCGCTTCTCGACTACTTAGCCAAACCGCTAGTACGATTCCTGACACTATAATAACTGCATACCAGTAAACAGCTATCCCAAAAAGATTAAACGCTACTGGATTTACTTGACCTAACATTTGGCTTCCTCCTATTCTAAAAGCTGAAAGAGCTCGTTCAGCCTTGATAGGAAAATAGGAAAAAATAACTGTGGCGCTTTTTTGCCTCTTTTATTTTTTATCTTTTTCCCGAAAGGCTAGCTCTTGAAGCTAGATAACACTAAAAGCGGAACGGGCTCGTTCAGCTCTGACTGAAAAATAGGAAAAATTGACTGTGACGCTTTTTGTCGCATTCCATTTTTATCTTTTTTCCGAAGAGCTAGCCCGTGCAGCTAGATAACACTAAAAGCGGAACGGGCTCGTTCAGCTCTGACTGAAAAATAGGAAAAATTGACTGTGACGTTTTTTGTCGCATTCCATTTTTATCTTTTTTCCGAAGAGCTAGCCCGTGCAGCTAGATAACACTAAAAGCGGAACGGGCTCGTTCAGCTCTGACCGAAAAATAGGAAATGTTAACTGTAGCGTTTGTTTCATCATTCAACATTTATTTTTCCAGAGGAACTTGCCCTACTACTATTCTACACCAGAATTTTCTTCAATCAATCTTGTTAAACGTTCTTCAAATGATTTCGTTGCATCGTAGCCCATTGTTTTCGCCCGGAAGTTCATGGCTGCAACTTCAATGATAATCGCCACATTTCGTCCAGTTTTTACTGGAATCCTAATCTGCGGAACATCTACATTAGCAATTTCAACCATTGCATCATCTGAACCTAAACGATCATATTTTTTATCTTTTTCCCAAGCTTCTAAATAAACAACAAGTTGAACTTGCATAAAGCCACGAACTGCGCTTGCACCAAATAAATTCATTACATCAATGATTCCAATACCTCGAATTTCGATCAAATGCTGTAATATTTTGGGTGGTTCGCCAACAACTGTTAACTCATCTTGTTGATAAACATCTACGCGATCGTCTGCGATCAATCGATGTCCACGTTTGATTAATTCTAATGCTGTCTCACTTTTCCCGATTCCACTGTCTCCTTGAATCAAAACACCTAGACCATAAACATCAACCAAAACACCATGAACGCTAGTTCTGGCAGCTAAACGACTATCTAAATAACTTGATAACTCTCCTAGCAACCTTGAAGTCGAAATGGGTGAACGTAAAACGGCCAACCCTTTCTCTTTCGCTGCCTGTACCATTTCTTCTGGTGCTTCTAGTCCTCTAGAAATGATAAATGCTGGTGTATCTTTTTCGCATAAACGACGCATGACCATCAGTCGTTCTTCAGGTATCATTCGCTCCGAAAAAGTGATTTCCTTACTCCCAAATAACTGTAAACGATTATGAGGATAATAATTAAAATATCCAGTTAATTCCAGTCCAGGTCGTGAGATGTCCCCAGTTGTGATCTCTCTATTTAAACTTTCTTCATCGCCATATACGACTTCTAAAGAAAGCTTTTCTACCAGTTGATGAATTTTTACAACTTCTTCCATATGTTCATCCATTCCTTTCGACTTCTCTACTCGTTCCATTTTATCATTTCAGGTGGGAAGTTTCTAGCTATTAAGAAGAATGGCTAAGTTTTAATGATAAATTGATTCTTAAGTTATTTTTAAACGAATGTTTGACTATCTTAAATTACTTTGTATACTTAATTTGTATCTAGTCAAAAACAACTTATTGGATGTGTTTCTAATGGAAATCAATTTAAAAGAACAAGCTAGAAATCTGCCTTTGAGCCCCGGTGTTTATCTAATGAAGGATAAAAATGAACGAATTATCTATATAGGCAAAGCAAAGAAATTACGCAATCGTGTCAGTAGCTACTTTGTTAAAAGCAAGCAGCATTCCAGTAAAACACTACAATTAATGCATCAGTTAGCAGATTTTGATATTATCGAAGTAGCAACGGAGCTTGATGCGTTGTTACTGGAATGCCGTCTGATACAAGAATATCGTCCATTTTATAATCGTCAAATGAATTCTTTTGAAAAATATAAATATCTTGAAATCAATACAGATAATGAACACCTCTCAATCAATATATTGTCTATCCCGACAAATAAAAACTGCTTTGGTCCTTTTTCAATCAATAGAAAACTCTCTGAATTGAAACAAATTTTAGAAAACCTATATGAATTAAACTCAAATAATTACTGGCAGCAATCCTTTTCCGACTATTCTATCGATCCATTAGATCAAACTATCGCTGTCACAGAATTATTAGGAGCATTTACTCAAAACAACCAACTACCGCAAAAACGTTTAGAAGAAAAAATGCTGTTAGCAGCAGAAAATCATTCCTTTGAAAAAGCACTAAAATTACGCGAAGATTGGCAGTTTCTTACTCGCTTTTTCAATCAAAATAAAAAACTGATGCTTGCAAGTCAGACTACTTGGCAACTCTTATCTATGCCAATTGGTACAAAAGTAAAATACTATTTACTCTATCAAGGACTCGTTATTCATGAACGAATACTAACCAAGCAAACATTTACCAAGTACAGCCCCTATGAATTAGCTAAAAAAAAACTGCCCTTAAAAAAACCAAAAAGTATTCAGCAATTTTCAAAAGAACAAGTTGATTTTATCAATATTCTATACAACTATATCAATCATCATAAAGAATGTCAGTTAGTCGACATTGCAGATCCATTTGAATAAATAAAAGAAAAGGATAAAACCCAACACATTTGTTTGGGTCTTATCCTTTATTCTTTGTACTTATCCAAATTTCGTTCACTAACAACCATATTGACCAAAGACATAATCACAGCCATTAGGATTGCTGCTCCAAAGCTAGAAAAACCAAAATTCATTTCCCCAACAAAAGAAGAAGTCATCTTTAAAATCGCAGCATTCACAATAAAACTAAATAGACCAAATGTAAGTAAAGTAAATGGAAGGGATAAAATCGTCAACACTGGTTTCACCAACATATTTAAGATAGATAAAACAAATGCTGCGATGATCGCCATCCAGATACTTCTTACAAAAATCATATTTGGAAAAATCACTGAGAGTGAAACAAATGTCAACGTATTAACAATCAAACGTTGAAAGTAAGTCATTAGAAGTCACTCCAGTCATCGTCATTCACTTTTTCAGCTTGTTTTCTTTGTTTTTGTTCATTAGCATACGGGTTTGCGTTACGGGTATTTCTATTGTATGGGTTTTGATGACCATAACTATTATTTCTGTCTCTACCAGAAGGAATCAATACAGCTAACACAATATATAATAAAATGGGGCTGCCAATAAAGATAAAGCTAGCTACCACATAAATCACACGTACAATCGTTGGATCAATGCCTAACCATTCCGCTATTCCTGCTAGAGTTCCTGTTAATACCACGTTATTAGGAGATTTCGTCAATCGTCTTCTCATTTCTTTCACCTCTCATCTCTTAGATTTTACAATAGAATGGTTGAAGAATCATCTTTTTTTTACTTATTTCTATCTCAATAGTTAAGAATAATACTCTCAACTATCAAGATAGAAATCAACACTTGTTCAAGTAATCAAGTTCTACGCATTTATTTATCTGTGTCTTTTAAATAAATGTTTCCTGTTGTTGTAGAAGCATTGATTTGAGCCATATCTTCATCATTCAATCGTCTAAATTGTAGTAATTGGTTTGTTCTTTCTTTTTTCTCACGAATCACTTCGTAATCACTCAAACGACTATTGATACTGCCTAAACTAGTTTTTACCGTTCCTTCGACACCAAGTTCCGTTGGTAATGCGATTTTTACATTGCCGTTAACAGAACTTGCTTCAACTTTACGTAATGTTTTTTCTTTCGCTGTAATACGAACATCTCCATTGATCAATGAAACACCAATCGTTTGAGGTGTTGCTGCAATTGTTACGGTACCATTGACGGTTTCGATGATATTGTCTAAGATTTCACCATCTAAGACTTTGATATCACCATTCACCCCTTCAATTTCAAGCATTGTTGCATCGATTTTATTGAATGTGATTGAACCATTTGTTGATTTAGTGTACACATCTTTTGCCTTTAATGATTCAATTGATACATTTCCGTTTAACAGCTTGATTGATACGTGATCGAATGTACGCTCAGGCAAGTAGAAAATCAAGTCTGCACGAACGCGTTTATTTGGGATTTGGAATGAAATTACTTCATCGTCCACATCGATTTGACTTCTTTCTAAGAAAGCTTCAAGCGGTGTTTCAGCATCCATTTTACCATAAAGTTTGATTTTCCCTTCTACTTTAACATCTGGTTGATCCCACGTTTTGAATACGATATTTCCGTTTGCTACTTTAACATCGATCAAACTTGCAAGGGGCGCTGGATAATTAAATTCATGATCAAATTTTGTTGTCGCAACTCCTGGAACTCTGAAGCTTACATCTTTCCATTCCATATTGTCATTCATTGTTTCTGAAAATGAGTTAAATGTTTTCTTTAGGAATGAGCCTAATTGTGAACCAGCTTCACTCATTTTTTCTCCAACTTGGTTTATCGTGTCTGTTGCTTGATCTTTCCAGTCATCAGGAATATCAAATTTTGATGCAACTCGATCTTTTGTTTCTGACCATTGTTCTTTACGAATATTTTTTAATTCTGCTTCTAGAGCGATTTTTTCTTGAATTTGTTCATCTAAAGCGTCTTCTAATGATTTGATTTCAGCTTCTAATGACGCTCTTACTTCTAAATCCTCACTCGTTAATTCGCTTAACTCTTCTTTTGTGTTTAATTCCATCAATTTTTCTTGAGCTTCTTTAATTTCTTCTTTCACACCAGCGATCTCAGCATTGATTTCATCTAATTCTACTGAGGTACGATTTGCTTCTGTTGCTAAATCATCTAAAATTTTTTCTAGACGTTCATGATCTTGTGCTTCTTTTGCTTTAACATCTTCTTCAGAAATCTCAGGCTCTACTTTCTCTTCTGTTTGATTTTCTAACTTATTTAATAAATCTACGACTTTGTCATTTTCTTTTGTGTCAACCGTTGGATTTGTTACGTTTACTTGGTCGGCAGCTTTTTTGATTTGTTTTTCATCTTTTTCTGTCGCCATGTTTTCTAATAAGACTAAAGCTTCCTCTGAAGATAGGATACCTTTTTTAACTAAGTCTAATACTCTTTCTCTTTCTTTCATGGAAATTGCCTCCTTAGCAAATTTTTCACCCGAGGGTGTTTTCCTTATGTACCTATTATGCCTTCTTTTTAATTGTTTGTCATAGGACTTAAGAATGAATTTTGACCTGTACTTCCGTAGGGTATCAAAAATCATTGCATAAAAGCAAAAAAGAAGAAGATCACTCACTTTGAGTATATCCTCTTCCTTTAAATTTGCTACACTAAACAATCTATCATTCAGAAAGCTTCTATAATAGTAAATAACCGATTATTTTTAAGAAATTTGTTTATAAATCAATTTAGGTGCTTTTCCTGTATCACCAATTTGAATATTGTCTTTGATCATTGCTTCTACTTCTGCAACATCTTTTTTATTTGTATGGATCGTTACAAGAGAATCACCAACTTTAACGTTGTCGCCGATTTTTTTGTTTAAAACCAAACCTACTGCTAAATCAATTTCATCTTCTTTAGTTGCTCGACCTGCACCTAATTTCATAGCGGCTACACCAATAGCATCAGCAACGATTTCAGATACAATTCCCTCTTTATCTGCAGTTACTTCAACTGTATATTGTGCTGCAGGTAATAGTTCTGGATTTTTGACCCACTCTGGATTACCACCTTGGTTTTTAACAAATACAGCGAATTTTTCTAGAGCAGATCCATCTTCGATTACGCCTAACAACATTTTACGTGCTTCATCTAAAGAATCTGTTTTTCCTGCAAGAACAACCATTTGACTCCCTAAAGTTAGGACTAATTCAGTTAAATCTTCTGGTCCATTTCCTTTTAGCGTATCGATTGCTTCTTTAATTTCTAAAGAATTCCCAATTGCAGCACCTAAAGGTTGAGACATATCAGAAATGATTGCCATTGTTTTTCTGCCCACAAGATTTCCGATACGAACCATTGCTTCAGCTAATTTTTCAGCATCTTCTTCTGTCTTCATAAATGCTCCAGCACCCGTTTTTACATCTAAAACAATCGCATCTGCACCAGCCGCAATTTTCTTACTCATAATAGATCCAGCAATCAAAGGAATAGAGCTTACTGTTCCAGTTACATCACGTAGTGCGTAGATTTTTTTATCAGCTGGTGTTAGATTACCCGATTGTCCAATAACAGCAATTTTATCTTGATTAACAATATTTATAAATTCTTCATCGCTGATTTCGATATGGAATCCGTCAAATGATTCTAATTTGTCTAATGTTCCACCAGTATGACCTAAGCCACGACCTGACATTTTTGCAAAAGGAATATCTAATGCTGCGATGAGTGGAGCTAAAACTAATGTTGTTGTATCACCAACACCACCAGTAGAATGTTTATCTACTTTTACGCCTTCAATTCCTGATAAATCGATCACATCCCCTGAGTCAACCATCGCTAATGTCAAATCGGCACGCTCTTCATCTGTCATATCTTGGAAATAAATAGCCATTAATAGCGCACTTGCTTGATAATCAGGAATTGTTCCAGCAGTGTAGCCATCAATAAAAAATTTAATTTCTTCTTTTGTTAATTCAAATCCATTTCGTTTTTTTTCAATAATATCGACCATTCTCATTTTTTTCACCATTCCTTTTTTTTATTTTAAATCTCCTAAGAAGCTAGTCCCATATTCTGGCATACGTACGTTGAAATTGTCCGCAACAGTTGCACCTATATCAGAAAATGTTTTTCTCACATTTAATTCATGACCACGCTTGAAACGCTTAGAATACACTAATAATGGTACAAACTCCCTAGTATGATCTGTTCCTTTATACGTCGGATCATTCCCATGATCCGCTGTAATAATCAATAAATCGTCCTCTTTTAATCTAGCAAAAACCTCTGGCAAACGTTGATCAAATTCTTGTAATGCTTGTCCGTACCCTAATGGATCTCTCCGATGCCCAAATACTGCATCAAAGTCAACTAAGTTTAAAAAACTCATGCCATGGAATTCTCTATCTAGTAGTTCGATAAATTTATCCATACCATCCATATTCGAAACTGTACGAATACTTTCAGTGACCCCTTCACCATCAAAAATATCAGATATTTTTCCTAGAGCAATTGAAGCCAGTCCACTCTCTTTTAGTGTATCCATCACAGTTTTGTCAAAAGGTTTCAAGGCATAATCATGGCGATTAGCTGTACGCGTAAATGTTTCTTTTGATGAGCCAACAAACGGTCTAGCAATAATACGGCCTAGCATATAGGGCTCATCTCTCGTAATTTCCCGCGCATATTCACAAATACGGTATAACTCTTCTAAAGGAATGATTTCTTCATTCGCTGCAATTTGTAAAACAGAATCTGCAGACGTATAGACAATCAATGCACCTGTTTTAAGTTGTTCTTCACCTAACTCATCAAGAATTTCAGTTCCGCTTGCAGCTTTATTGCCAATAATTTCTCTTCCAGAAAAGGCTTTGATTTTTTCTAATAACTCATCTGGAAATCCATCTGGGAAAACCCTAAACGGTTTATCGATATATAACCCCATAATTTCCCAGTGACCAGTCATTGTATCTTTACCAGCAGAGGTTTCTTGCATTTTTGTATGATAGCCGATAGGCACTTCTACTTTTTCTACACCAGCAATTTTTTTAATGTTAGATAAACCCAGTGCTTGCATATTGGGAAGGTTTAGCCCATTCATTTCTCTAGCAATATGACCTAGTGTATCTACATCGAAATCATCAAAATCTTTTGCATCAGGTGCCTCGCCAATTCCTACTGAATCCATTACAACAACATGTATTCTTTTAAATTCGTTCATTCCTTTTCACCTCACCAGTTAAACTTGAACATTAATAAAGCAAGCCAACGATCGTCGCTGTTAGACAACTAACCAACGTTGCACCAAATAATAGTTTTATACCAAAACGAGCCACAACATTTCCTTGTTCTTCATTCAAACTTTTTACAGCTCCTGAGATGATACCAATTGAAGAGAAATTTGCAAAAGAAACTAAGAAAACAGAAATGATTGCTGTCGTTCTGCCAGAGAATTCTATCGCACTTGACGTTAAGTTCGTCATTGCAACAAATTCATTTGAAACTAGCTTAGTTGCCATAATACTTCCAGCATCTACAATCTCATTTGTAGGTACCCCCATTAAGAACGCAAAAGGTGCAACTAGATAGCCGATAATATCTTGGAATGATATTCCAAAAATTCCTTTGAAAACTGCGTTGATCATCGTAATAACAGCCACAAACCCAATCAACATCGCGGCAACTGTAATTGCTACATGGAAACCATCCATGATGTATTCCCCTAACATTTCAAAAAAGGATTGTTTTTTTTCATCTTTTACTTCTAAAACATCTTCTTCTGCTGTCACTTCATACGGATTGATCACAGATGTGATGATAAAGCCTCCGAATAAGTTTAAAACGATAGCAGTCACTACGTATTGTGGTTTCAATAAAAACATATAAGAACCAATGATTGCCATTGACACAGTAGACATCGCTGAAGCACATAATGTATATAAACGATGTTTTGGTAATAAGCCTAGCTGTTTTTTCACAGAAATAAAGACTTCTGATTGACCTAAAATAGCTGAGGCAACTGCATTATAGGATTCTAATTTCCCCATGCCGTTCACCTTACTTAAAGCAAGACCGATATATTTCACAATAAACGGAAGAATTTTAAAATACTGTAAAATTCCGATCAATGCAGAAATGAAAATGATCGGTAATAAAACGCCAATAAAAAATGAGCTTTCGTCTGGATTGATCAGACCACCAAAGACAAAATTCACACCTTCTGCAGCATATTGCAGTAAATTATCAAATCCCTTGGCAATTCCTTCTATAACGAAATTACCAACACTTGTATTTAGTAATACAAAACCTAAAATGAATTGCAAAACTAACATGACAATAATCGGTCTCACTTTAACTTTTTTTCGATCATTACTCGTTAACCATGCTACTCCGATAAAAAATAACAAACCTAGGCAACCAATTAAATACTTCATCTTATCCTCCAATTGAACTCGTTTACATTAACTTGTAAAAGTAAGCAAGTTGCTTACTTTATTTCTTTTTAATAACCGCTACCTTGATCTGATGATTCGCCAGAAACTATTGAAACGCCGGCACTTGCACCAATTCTTGATGCACCTGCTTCAATCATTGACACTACTTCTTCTTTTGTACGAACGCCACCAGAAGCTTTAACACCAACATCAGGTCCTACAGTTTTTCTCATTAGAGCAATATCTTCTGCTGTTGCCCCACCTGTTGAAAATCCTGTTGATGTTTTAACGAAATCTGCACCTGCTTTAACTGATAATTCGGAAACAGTGACAATTTCCTCTTTTGTAAGCAAACATGTTTCAAGAATAACTTTTACAAGAACATCTCCTGATGCTTCCACAACCGCACGGATATCCGCTTCAACCGTTTCTAGATCACCAGACTTCAATGCGCCTACATTGATTACCATATCTACTTCTGTAGCACCATTAGCAATCGCATTTTTTGTTTCAAAAGCCTTTGTTTCAGTTGTATTTGCACCTAAGGGAAATCCAATTACAGTACAAACATCGACACCAGTTCCCTTTAATTCAGTACTTGATAGCTTAACCCAATAAGGATTCACACAAACTGAAGCAAACTGATATTTTTTAGCTTCTTGACAAAGTTTTACAATCATATCCTTTGTTGTTTCTGGTTTTAATGCTGTATGGTCAATCATTTTTGCAATAGTCATTATAACTCTCCTTTAGTTTTGATAATTGTATTATACACTCAGCCAGAACATTTGTAAACACCATCTTGAAATTATGTTCATGCATGAAAAGAAAAAGTGACTGAGAGATAACATTGTGTATCGTATCCCAGTCACATAAATAAACAGAGGGATCAGAAGCAACGCCTTCGGAAATAAACGTTTCTGACCCTCTCACTCTATTCTATTCGCCTCTATAGCTTCAGTAAACCTTCTGCAGCGCTTTGATCAATAATTAGTACATTAGCGTACTTCCCTGCCAACGCACCATCAATCGCTTTGATTTTTCGTGAACCACCAGCGACTAAGATCGCCTTTTCTTTTTCTCTCAGTTCGGATAATTCAATCCCTATCGTCCGTTCATTAATCTTCTGACTACAAATTTCGCCACTGCTATCAAAAAAGCGAGAACAGATATCGCCAACTGCTTGTTCTTTAAGAAGTTGTTCTTCTTCAGCACTAAAATAACCTAAACGAAATAACAGCGCCTCATCTCTAACAGTTCCTACTGTGAATAACGCAATATTGGCTTGCTTTCCTTTTGTAATGATTTTTTGGATATGACGATCTTGTTCCACCATTTTTTTAACTTCTGCATTGTCAAAAATAACTGGTAATGGCAGTTGCATCGCTACAGTTTGAAAAGCTTTTTCAAATAATGTCAACGTTTCATTGGCGTATGTATTCACATTAGAATGGCTGATTCCACCCTTCAATTGAACAATTTCTACTCCAACTCTCTCCTGAGTATGAAGTTTTCTTGCAACTTCATACATCGTCGTCCCCCAGCTAACGCCCAAAATATCACCATTTTTGATTGTTTCTTCCAAATACTCTGCTGTATATGATGTAAGGTATTCTGTAATCACTTGATAATTTGTTTCAGGTGAAAATACAACATGTACTTCTAACAAGTCATATTTTTCTTTCAGTCGTTTTTCAAGCTCAAACAAATCGGAATAAGGGTCTGAGATCGTGATCTGTACATATCCTTTTTCTTTAGCATAGTTCAACAATCTAGAAATTGTTGGACGGGAAACATCTAATTTTTTTGCAATTTCCTGCTGACCAAGACCAGATTGATAATATAATCTAGCCGCTTCAATACTAAGCTGTTGTTTTTGTTTATCCATATTATATAGTCCGTTCTTTTTATTTTCTTCAATTATAGCAAGAAAAAATTAGGAAAACAAACTACACTTCCTTAGTCAATTAAATAAATACGTCGAAATTCTTCGAGTTTTTCTTTGTCAAAGTTTAAACATTCCGCTGCATAATTTTCTGCAGTCCCAAAACGTTCTTCAATTAAATGGAATGCATGATCCAAATAATCTTCTTTTACATAAAGTGCCGTTGCTAAAGATTCTAATTGCTCTTCACTAAAGCCTTGCTCTCTAAACTGCTGGACCAGTTCATCATTAGCTTGTTTTCTTTCTGTATTTGTCACTAAGAAATCTTTATAAATTTCTTCTTTTTCTACATCTAGCAATAACAATAATAAGGCCGAAGCATAGCCCGTACGGTCTTTTCCAGCAAAGCAATGAAAAATTGTGGACCCTTTTTTATTTGCTAAAATATATTCCATAAATTCTGTAAATCCTTCTTGAGCGCCAGGATTTAAGATTAAGTCTTCATATACACCTAACATATGGGCATCAACCGCTTCAATGGATTGTAATTTAGCAAAATCAGCCAAACCAGAGTTTTTTGCATTCATTTTTCCAAGCAAATCTAAATTAACATATTCAACATCTTCAATCGGTGTGTCTGGTGACTCACTAATCTCAAAGCCACGTCTAAAATCAATAATTCTTGTTAAATTAAAATGATCAACTAGCACCGTTTGCGTTGCTTGATCTAAATTCACTAAATGACCAGATCGCAGTAATTTTTTTGCTTTAACTGTTTTTCCTTCTCTATTTTTGATACCGCCTAAATCTCTAAAATTTGTAATTTGTACGTTCATTTCCCTATTCCACCTTTATACGCTTACTTTTTTTCTTCTTCTTTCTTCTGCCAATGCAACAATCCCTAAAAGAACTGCGATAATTACAATTGAAATATAGAAAATAATAAATGTGTCATTCCAGCCATGTAAAGTATGTCCAAAAAAGTTCACACCATCTTTTGCGGGATCAGAAATTTTAGCTAAAAGAATTTTTGCCATTGAATCACCAAACAGATACGCAAAAGCCCCTAACAGTCCTCCTGAAACGACAGTTGCTTTTTTTGGCACAAAGCCTAACATAGATAAGTTGATCAACAATTGTGGCCCAAAAACCATCATTCCTAACATAAATAAAGAGGCATTGATCACAAATTCTGTCGTGCCAAGTTGGTAGCCAATAATACCGATCGGTAACAATATGGTACTGACAGTGGCAACTAAAGCTGGACGTCCTTTTAGCAAGTCTGAAATATATCCCCACGCTAAACACCCAATCAAAGCACCCATTTCAAAATAGAAGATTGTTTGAGCAGCAGCTTCTTGTGAAAAATTCAAATGCTCGGTTACGTATAATGGCGCCCAGTTATCGATACCGATTCGGACAATATACACAAATACGTTTGCAATACATAAGACCCAAATATACGGATTTGTTAATAGATATTTTTTAAAGATTTCCCATTTTGTTAAGTTTTCTGCATCAACATTGGCTTCTTCAACTGGTTCACCAAAAATCTCTTCACTTGAATTCCACCCTAAGTCTTCAGGTCGATTTTTTCCGATGAAAAATGTTCCAATGGCAACGACAGCTGCTACGATTGCAGGAATAATGAACATTCCAGCTACTTGTCCTTTGAAGAAAGTTGTTGCACACCAAACAGCAAAGATTCCAGCAAAACCCCCACCAATATTGTGAGAAGCATTCCATAGACCAATATATCTACCACGATTGCTTCTCGTTGTCCATTGTGTAATAACTGAAGCGCAACTAGGTCCTCCCACACATTGGAATAACCCATTCAATGACCATAACACCACAATCCAGCCCATAGGAACATTATTCATTGTAAAAAGTATGCCCATACATAAAACTGTAATTGAAGACAACAATAATAAAATAGATAAAATTTTCTTTGTATTTTTACCATCAACAACGTAACCAACAATAAATTTACCAAATCCATATACAATAGAAAAAACAAATCCGATATAACCCAAGTCTGTTGTTGTTAGACCTAACTGACTTTTTAATAATGGCTGTGCTGCTTTAAAGTTATTACGAATCATATACATTGTAATGTAGATTACCACTACGACCAAAAACGGTTTCATAAATTCCTTGAACCATTGCTTCCTTTGTTCCGACAAGGTTGGTCGGTTCATTTTACCAACAACTGCATTCGTTTCTTCCAAATTAACTCACCCCAAAATTTTAATTATAATGGTTAGCGCTTTCCAATATACTTGTATCATACACGAGGCTAGAACCAATGTAAATACGTTATTGAAATTATGTTCAAAAAATATTTTAAACTTTTTGAACGTAATAAAATAGTGCACAAAAAAATAGAGGCCAGGCCATGACTCTACGAGTCATATCCTGCTCTCTATTTCTAATAGTTATAGATTTATTCATCGTGATTGCTATTCAACTCTGTGATTTTACCTGTTGCTAGATAAACAATCCATTCACAGATATTTGTTACATAATCACCGATACGTTCCAAATACGTTGCCACATGCAAATAATCAGTTCCACTAACTACAGTTTCTGGATTAGCTTGCATCGCTTTAATTGAGTGACTATAGATACTATCGAAATACTCATTTACTCGACTATCCATTTTAGCAATCATTCGTGCATCTTTCTGGTCCGTTTTTACATAGGCAATCAATACGTTGTCAACCATTTTTTTCACATAATCAGACATATCTGAAATTTCTTTTTCAATTTCTGGAATTCTCGTTTCACCTTTTAAGCGAATCGTTGATTTAGCGATCGATACAGCATGATCCGCCATTCTTTCTAGGTCAGAACTAGCTTTCATAACGGTGATAATCATTCTTAGATCTGTTGTAACTGGTTGTTGTAATGCGATCATTTCAAAGCTTTTCTTTTCTAACTTGACTTCCATATCATTGATTTCTACATCATAATCGATTACTTCGTTTGCAATTTTTTTATCGTGGTTGATATATGCACGTACAGACTTGTGTACGACATTACTTACCATCATGCCCATCTCATAAAATTGATTATGGAGATTTAATAGTTCTTCTTCAAATTGACTACGTAACATGTGTGTTCCTCCTTTTTTTAACCAAATTTTCCAGAAATATAATCTTCTGTTTGTTTCTCTTTAGGATTTAAGAATATCTTTTTCGTATCATTAAATTCTATCAACTCTCCTTGTAAAAAGAAAGCCGTTTTATCAGAAATTCGAGATGCTTGAGACATATTGTGCGTTACCATGATCATAGTATATTTTTCTTTTAATGTTAAAAGCATATTTTCAATTTTGCCGCTTGAAACAGGATCAAGAGCACTCGTTGGTTCGTCCAGTAAAATAATTTCTGGATCAACGGCTAAAACTCGAGCGATACAGACACGTTGTTGTTGTCCTCCTGATAAAGATAATGCACTTTTATGCAATTTGTCTTTCACATCTTCCCAAACAGAAGCTGCTTTTAAACTATTTTCCACTGCTTCATCTAAAACTTGTTTATCTTTTTCGCCTTTTAAACGTAAACCATAAATCACATTTTCATAGATGGAAAACGGAAAAGGGTTGGGTTGTTGAAAAACCATGCCAATTTCTTTACGTAAATCTACAATATCTGTTTTTGGTCCATAGATATCTTTACCTTTGTATACGACACTTCCAGTAATCGTTACACCTGGAATCAAATCATTCATCCGATTCAACGAACGTAGATATGTTGATTTACCACAACCTGAAGGTCCGATCATCGCTGTGATTTCCCCTTGATTGATACTTAAGTCAATGCCTTTTAAGGCTTCTTTTTTACCGTAATATAAGTGCAAATCTTTTGATGAAATAATCTCTTTTGTCATCTTACTCCTCCTAACCAAAATGTCCAGAAACGTAGTCTTCTGTCGCTTGAATTTTTGGTCGTGTAAAGATTTTTCTAGTTTCATCGTATTCGATAACTTTACCTAAGTAGAAAAAGGCAGTGTAATCACTGATACGAGCAGCTTGTTGCATGTTATGCGTAACAATAATAATTGTATAATCATCTTTTAAGTTTACAAGTGTTTCTTCGACTTTACCAGTTGAAATCGGGTCTAAAGCACTTGCAGGCTCATCTAACAGTAAAATATCAGGTTTCATCGCAATTGCTCTAGCAATACATAGACGCTGTTGCTGTCCGCCAGACAAGGCCAAGGCACTTTTATCTAAGTTATCTTTGACTTGTTCCCAAAGTGCGGCTTGTTTTAAACTTGTTTCAACAATTTCATCTAGTTTTTTCTTGTCTTTTTCACCATGTTGTTTTAATGCGAATGTGATATTTTCATAAATTGATTTACTGAACGGATTAGGTCGTTGGAAAACCATGCCGATACGTTTACGCATTTCATACACGTCGACTTCTTTAGTATTAACATTGACTCCCTTGTACATAATGTTCCCAGTGACTTTCGTATTGGCAATCCCATCATTCATTCGATTTAAGGAACGTAGATACGTCGATTTACCACAACCAGAAGGTCCAATCAACGCTGTAATTTTATTTTTTTCAAATTCAAGATCGACTCCTTTGATGGCTTCGTTCTCACCATACCAAACATGTAAATCGTCGGTATGCAAAGCAATCGGTTCTGGTAATTTAATAATATTGGTGTCATTTAAATTATATTCTTTCATTCTGATTCCCCTAACATTAGGCTGATGTCATTCTTTTATATAATCTGTTTCCGATAAAGCGTGCGCCGAAATTAAAGAGTAAAACGACTAAAATCAGAACGGCAGAAGCACCTGCTGAAACAGTTGCACCATCCGGCATCGTGCCTTCTGTATTGATCTTCCAAATATGGACTGCTAAAGTTTCAGCTTGACGGAAAATACTAATTGGACTTGATACACTTAACGGGTTCCAGTTACTAAAATCTAGAGCTGGAGCACTTTGTCCTGCAGTATAGATCAGCGCAGCGGCCTCCCCAAAAATTCTTCCTGAGCTCAAGATCACACCTGTCAAAATTCCTGGTAAAGCTTCTGGAACAACAACTTTCATAACCGTTTCCCAACGTGATAATCCTAATGATAAGCCAGCTTCTCGTTGTGTATAGTGAACCGCTTTTAATGATTCTTCAACATTTCTAGTCAACAATGGTAAATTGAAAAATGTTAAGGCCAATGCACCTGAAATAATCGAGAACCCATAGCCCATTTGAACCACAAAAATCAGGAATCCAAACAAACCAACAACGACTGAAGGAAGAGAACTTAAAATTTCTATCGATGTGCGAATTACATCTGTCAACCAGTTTTTCTTTGCATATTCAGATAAATAGATACCGGCCCCTAATGAAATAGGGAAACTAATCAGCATCGTAATCAATAATAAATAGAGCGAGTTGAATAATTGAATACCTATACCTCCGCCTGCTTGATATGCTTTAGAAGGTTTCGTTAAAAAGTCCCAAGAAATATGCGGAATACCACGTATCAAAATATAAAGTAGCAATGCTGCTAAAATCAGCACAATCACACCTGAAATAGCATATAGGACACCTGTTGCAAATTTATCTGCTTTTTTTGCATTCATTATTTCAAGGCTCCTTTCCTACCAATGATTCGAATAATAATATTGAATAACAACGACATTAACAGCAAAATCAACGCAAGTGACCACAATACATTATTCTCAACAGTTCCCATGATTGTATTTCCGATCCCCATTGTCAAAATACTAGTTAAAGTAGAAGCTGGTGTCGTTAAACTTGACGGCATGATCGCTGCATTTCCGATAACCATTTGAATCGCTAACGCTTCACCAAAAGCACGCGCCATTCCAAAAACAACTGCTGTCAAAATGCCAGGAACAGCTGCTCTTAAAACAACCTTATAAATTGTTTGCCAACGAGTTGCCCCTAAAGCCAATGATGCTTCCCGATAATGACGAGGCACTGATTTTAACGCATCGACAGTCATCGTTGTAACCGTTGGTAAAATCATAACAAACAAAACAAATGTTCCAGCCAAAATACCAAACCCTGTACCACCAAAAATCGAACGAATAAAGGGTACGATTACAGATAATCCAATAAATCCGTAAACAACAGAAGGAATCCCAACTAATAATTCAATAACCGGTTGTAAAATTTTCGAACCTTTTTTAGGTGAAATTTCTGTCATAAATACAGCTGCACCAATTGCAAACGGTGTTGCAATGATTGCCGATAAAAACGTTACAATAAATGATCCCGCAATCATCGGTAAAGCGCCAACCATCGGTTTACCGTCAGTTCCAGTTTCACTTGGATTCCAATTCGTACCGAATAAAAAGTCGGAGACTTTGATTTTATTTGTAAAAAAAGTAGCTAAGCCTTTACTTGCCACAAAATAAAAGATTGATAGAACAACCAAAACAATCAGAGCGATACAAAGAAAACTAATCAATTTTCCCCGCTGTTCCATTCTTGCTCGCTTAGATTTTGTTAACAATGTTTTCTGTACATCTTCCAAGAAAATTCCTCCTTATTTTAAAAGCGTAACGAGCTCATTTGACTATTACAGGAAAATAGGAAAAATGATTGCGGTGTTTTTTACCTCACTCAGTTTTTATCTTTTTCCCAAAGAGCTTCAATCCTTAGAACTTTAGTTCTTAGGATTTGATACGATCGAAGCAGAGCGCAATGCTAGACTGCGAAGCTAAATAGCATGAAAAGTGGAACAAGATCTTTCAGCTTCGACTGAAAATAGGAAAAACGAATGAGGCTTTTTCACCTCATTCTGATTCTATCTTTTTCAGATAATGCCCAATTTATTCAACACTTATCACAATAAATTTAGTCTAACTTTCCAACATAAATTTGCGTTTAATAACATGTAAATCTTATGTTAAGTTTGTAAATTTTGTGTAAAGGTACTTATTTGATGAGATTTCCTTGCCAATCTCGCTCTACTTTCATTTTTGAAACTGGAATATAACCTAATTGTCCAATAATCTTTTCTTGTACATCATCAGACAGCATGAATGCTAAAAATTCTTCTGTTAATTGTTTAGGTTTGCCTAATGTATACATATGTTCATAGGACCAAATAACCCATTTATTTGTGATAACATTCTCATCTGTTGGCTTTACGCCATTAATACTTAACGTATTGACTTCATCATTCACATAAGAAAAAGCTGTATAACTGATTGCTCCAGGTGTATCAGCAACGATTGAGCGAACCATCCCACTGGAATCTTGTTCTTGAGCTTGAATCGCTGTTTTGCCATCCAATACCCATCTTTCAAACGTTACCCGAGTCCCACTACCTGCCGCTCGATTCAATATAACGATCGGCAGATCTTTTCCACCAATCTCTTTCCAATTGGTTATTTCACCTAAAAAGATTTTTCTAAGATTCTCTAGCGAAATATCTGATACGCCAATATTCTTATTGACGATTGGTGTGATTCCGACTACAGCAACTTTATGATCCGTTAGTTTAGCTGCATCAATTCCTTTTTTCTCTTCAGCAAATAAATCTGAATTTCCGATGTCTACAGCACCCGATTGTACCTGACTTAGTCCTGTACCACTCCCACCGCCTTGTACATTAACAAAGCGTCCTGGATTTTGATTTTGAAATTCTTCAGCCGCTGTTTCAACTAAAGGTTGTAGCGCTGATGAGCCAACAGCTGTGATTGATTCACCTCGATCGATCCACTTAGCACAGCCTGATAATGTTACTAGTCCAACTAAACTAAAAAATAATAGCATTTTCTTTTTCATTTATCTAATAATCCTCCAAACTCAATTCAATCAATTCATTTTAACATTAACTGTTTCAGTTGAAAATTATAAGTTTTCGAACTCAGCCATTTTTTAGAATAAAATAACAAAAATAATCATTTTGATAATAAAACAGAGGCTGAAATATCACTCTACGAGTCACATCTCAACCTCTTATATTCATGATTACAATAATGGTGAAATTAACCGAGCTAATCCTTCTTTCAATTTAATGAACAGACCGCGATCACGATAAATTTCTTCTGTTAAAAGCTTCGATAATTTAGAATCTTCGTAAAATGCATTCCTGACTTCTTCGGAAAATTTTTGGTCATAAAGGATGGTATTGACTTCAAAATCCAAACGGAATGAGCGAACATCGATATTGGCTGATCCTACTGAAACAATACCGCCATCAATGATCATCGTTTTAGCATGAATGAATCCATGCTCATAGGTTTCGATTATTGCTCCATATTCTAATAATTCAGCTGAAAATGAATATGTTGCCCAATAAACCAACATATGATCTGGCTTATTCGGTATTTGCATGCGAACCTTGACGCCTGATAATAGCGCTAATTTTAAAGCTTCATGAATTGAAGCATCTGGTATATAATATGGTGTTTGAATCAAGATTTCTTTTTTAGCAATTGAAATCATTTTAAGATATGTCATTTTGATCTGCTCATGTTCTGAATCTGGTCCACTCGTTACAACTTGAACTGCGTATTTTCCATCAGATTGAATCGGTGGAAAATACGCATCATCATAGCTTAATTCTTCTCTATGCTGTGAGTTCCAATCCATCAAAAAGCGATTTTGTAAACTATAAACAGCTTCTCCATGAATTCTCAAATGATTGTCTCGCCAGTAACCAAATTTTTCAACTTCACCTAAATATTCATTCCCTACATTAAAACCACCTGTGTAGCCAATTTTCCCATCAATCACAACAATCTTTCGATGATTACGATAATTGATTCTTGGATTTAAATAAGGAACAAAAAGTGGAAAGAAAAAAGCAATTTCTCCTCCCATTTTCTTTAGCTCTTCAAAAAATTTCATATTGACCTGTGTAGAGCCCCATGCGTCCAAAAGCAAACGAACTTTTACGCCTCTTTTCACAGCATTGATTAATTCTTGACGAATCTCTTTTCCTAGAGTATCTCCACGATAAATATAATATTCCATATGAATATGATCTTTCGCTTGACGAATATCGTCAATCAAGCCGTCAAACTTTTCTCTTCCATCTGTATATAAGCGAACCTCGTTGTTGGTTGTATATAAGGAGCTTTCAAACAAAGTCAACATATAAATCAGTTGCTTAGAATCCACTTCTCCTGTTGGTGGATGCGGAAATAATCCTCTTAATAACGCTTGTTTTTCAGATTCTATTTCGGCGTTCATACCGATTTTCGCCTGCATCTTCATATCAAATATCTTATCTTTTGAAATACCTCTACCTAAAAAAACGTAAAGAATAAACCCTAAAACTGGTATGAACATTAAAACCAATAGCCATGCCCAAGTTTGTGCAGTTTGTTTTCTTTCACGAAAAACAATAATTAACGATAATAGCATATTGGCAATAAAAATAATAACAAATAAATTATCATATAAAAACTTCATTCATTCACCCCAATCACTTTCACAAATATCCCCCAATAAAGCATAACGAACTTATGAAAATAAGTAAAGAAAAAGCAGACAAGAACGTCTGCTTTTCATAGTTAAATTTTTAAGAATCGACGCATTGAAATAATTGATCCTAACGACCCGATCGTCATCCCAATAACAATCATCAATACATCAATTTGCCAAACAAACGACTCAGGTTTTAATAATGAGTAATTTGAACTTAGCAGTTGGGGATTGAATAGTGTATAAAATTGTTGATAGCCAAAAGTTAAGACTAAGATTGGTATAATTGCTCCAATCAAGCCAATCCAAGCCCCTTCAATAAAGAATGGCCAGCGAATATAACCGTTTTTCGCACCAACTAAACGCATAATTTGAATTTCTCTTTGGCGAGAAAGAATCGTGATTCGAATTGTATTAGAAATCAAGAATACTGCGACAAATAATAACAATACTGCCGCCCCTAGTCCCCATGTTCTAACTTTTCCTGCAATACTGAAAATTTTATCTGAAGAAACACCACCATAGTCTGCTTTAAATACATTCGGTAGTTTTGCTGCCTTTTCAGAGATTTTTTTCGTATCTGACGGTTCTTTGGCACTCACATAATAAACATCATATAACGGATTACTATCACCTTCGAATAGGTTCCAAGCTTCTCCCATTTGTTTTTGAATTTTCTTCAATTGTTTATCTTTATTAGAATAAGAAATTGTTTCAACATTATCGATTTTATTCAATTCTTTTTCTAGTTTTTGCATTTCATCTGGCGTTGTACCAATGTCTACAAAAACGGAAACTGTTACGTTTTCTTCAATATCTTTTGCTAACTTTGTTGCATTGAAAATTACTGCCATAAAAATCCCAACAAGGACTAAAGTAATCGTAACGGCACTAGCAGAAGCAATTGTCATCCACCCATTACGTTTTAAACTTTTGATACTTTCTAGGACGTGAGAAAAGAACGTTCTAATCATCGTAGCCATAGTCTCCTTCCGCTTGGTCTCGAATAATACGACCATTTTCGATGGCGATTACGCGATGACGGATCGTGTTTACAATCGTGCTGTTATGTGTTGCCATCACAACTGTTGTTCCTTGCGCATTGATCCGGTCTAACAATTTCATGATTTCCCATGAGTTCTCTGGATCAAGGTTTCCTGTTGGCTCATCGGCTATAAGAACTTTCGGTGTGTTTACGATTGCACGAGCAATTGAAACACGTTGCTGTTCTCCACCAGATAATTCACTTGGAAATACTCGAACCTTATGTTTTAGGCCAACTAGATCAAGAACTTCCATGACTCTTTTTTTGATATCTCGTGGTTTACGTCCGACAACTTGCATCGCATACGCAACATTTTCATAAACCGTTTTTTTCGTCAATAATTTGTAATCTTGAAAGACGATACCGATTTCTCTTCTAAGATACGGAACTTCTGAATTTTTTATTTTCATTAAATCGTGACTCGCAACTTTCAAACGACCTTTTGTTGCTTTTTCTTCACGGTACATCAATTTAATAAACGTTGATTTTCCGGCTCCGGAAGGTCCAACAACATAAACGAATTCACCTTGTTTTATTTCTATTGAAATATTTCGGATAGCCGTTGTGCCATTCGAATACTTCTTCATTACATCTTTCATTTCAATCATGGCGTATTCTCTCCATCTCTGTTTTCTAGACTATCAATCATTATAACATGACTTTGTTTCAAGGCTCTTTCAACAGTTTACAATTTTGTTTCATTTCTGTGAATTGATCAATTTAATTTTTGTTTCAAGTAGGCATCAATAAATCCATCTAACTCTCCATCCATTACCGCTTGTACATTTCCTGTTTCATAATTCGTACGATGGTCTTTGACCATTGAATATGGATGGAAAACATACGAACGAATTTGGGAACCCCATCCAATTTCTAGTTGTTCTCCCCGTAACGAGGCTGCTTCCTGTGCTTTTTTATCCATCTCTAATTGGTAAAGTTTGGCTTTTAACATGCCCATTGCTTGTTCCCGGTTTTTTAATTGTGAGCGCTGGGCTTGGCTAGCAACGACAGTTCCTGTTGGGATATGAGTAATCCTTACTGCTGATTCTGTTTTATTGATATGTTGTCCACCAGCACCACTAGCACGATACGTATCGACTTTTAAATCATCTGTATTGATATCGATCTCAACATTCTCATCTAACTCTGGCATGATATCCACGGAACAAAAAGAAGTATGGCGACGTTTAGCAGAATCAAAAGGTGAAATTCGCACTAAGCGATGAACTCCTTTTTCAGACTTTAAATAACCATACGCATTGTATCCTTTAATCAAGAGGGTAACACTTTTAATTCCTGCTTCGTCTCCTGACTGGTAATCCAATGTTTCGACTTGAAACCCATGACTTTCAGCCCAACGAGTATACATCCGAAGCAACATACTTCCCCAATCTTGTGACTCTGTACCACCAGCTCCTGGGTGAAGTTCCATGATAACATTATTTTTATCATAAGGCTCGTTTAACAATAAAGACAGTTCATAAATACTTAACTTTTCTTTTAGAGCCAATAAGCGTTCTTCCAATTCAACTTGAGTATCTGAGTCATATTCTTCTTGTTGCATCTCATTCATGATTTCCAATTCTTCTAGTTCATCGGCAAATTGATGAAATTGCTGATATTTTTCTTTGTAAGAATTGGTTTCATTAATTACTTTCTGCGCAGCTTCTGTATCATCCCAGAAACCTGGCTCAGCCATTTTACTTTCAGCTTCTGCGATGTCCTCTTCTAGCTGATCTAAGTCAAAGAGACCCCCTGAAACTTGTGATTGATTGATTCATTTCGTCTAAAAGAGTTCGTATTTCAGCATTTTCCATGATTTATTCTTCCTTTCATTTTCAATACTTTATCGGCAAACAAATGAAGGCGAGACCAACGCCTCACCTTCATTAATTGTTACTGACCTTTACCGTGGCAATTTTTGTATTTCTTACCACTGCCGCATGGACAAGGATCATTACGGCCTATTTTTTCATCAACATGAATTGGTTGTTTTTTAGCACTTGTGTTACTTTGTGCCTCATCATCATCTGATTGATGAACAGCTTCCCCTTGTGCTACTTGTTCACGTTGAACATTTTGACGAATTTCTGATTTCATGAATAAACGAGTTACCTCGAATTCAATTGCTCCAATCATTTCTTCAAACATATTGTAACCTTCTGTTTGATACTCTACTAATGGATTATTTTGTCCATAAGCACGTAAGCCAACTGATTGACGTAATTGATCCATTGCATCGATATGATCTGTCCATTTTGTATCTACAACTCGTAGGATAACAACTTTTTGGAATTCAAGAATTTGTTCAGGTCCATTTAATTGTTCTACTTTGACATCATAGACTTCTTGAGCACGTTTCACTAAATATGCTTTGATTTCTTCTGGTGTTTTTCCTTCTAGATCTGCTTTAGAGATTGTCTCTTCGTGAACCAAAGTGGAAGAGGCAAAATCCACAATTCCTTCAAGGTTCCAGTTCTCTTTTTCTAATTGTGTATGGCTATCAACAACACGAGTGATCGTACGTTTTACCATATTTAGTAATGTTTCTGTCAATTCTTTATCTTCCATGATGATCTCTTGGCGTTGAGCGTAAATAACTTCACGCTGTTCACGCATCACATCATCATATTGTAATACATTTTTACGTGTATCGTAGTTGTTACCTTCAACACGTTTTTGAGCTGATTCTACTTGTTTACTTAGCATTTTACTTTGGATCACTGCATCTGATTCTTCAATGTTCATGCGATCCAAGAACGCTTTGATACGTTCTGAACCAAAACGTTTCATCAAGTCATCTTCAAGTGATAGGTAGAATTGAGAAACCCCAGGATCTCCTTGACGACCTGCACGTCCACGTAATTGATTATCGATACGACGTGATTCATGACGTTCAGTACCAATTACAGCTAAACCGCCAAGTTCAATAACGCCAAGACCTAATTTAATATCGGTACCACGACCAGCCATATTGGTAGCGATCGTAACTGCACCTTTTTGACCAGCATTCATGATGATTTCTGCTTCTTTAAAGTGATTTTTCGCATTCAATACTTCATGCGGAACTTTTTCTTTATTCAATAATTCTGATAACAATTCTGACGTTTCAACCGCAACTGTACCAACTAAGACAGGTTGTCCGTTATGATAACGCTCTTTGATATCTTGAACCACTGCTTTGAATTTACTTTGTAGTGTTGGATAAAGTAAATCTGCACGGTCATCACGAATGATTGGACGGTTTGTCGGAATTTGGAACACTTGAATATTATAGATTTCACGAAATTCTTCTTCTTCCGTTTTGGCAGTACCTGTCATCCCAGCTAATTTTTTATACATACGGAAATAGTTTTGGAATGTGATTGTCGCCATTGTTTTTGTTTCATCTTCGATTTCTACGCCTTCTTTGGCTTCGATTGCTTGGTGTAAACCATCTGAATAGCGACGACCGTCCATGATCCGACCAGTAAATTGGTCAACAATTAGAACTTTTCCTTCTTGCACTACATAATCAATATCACGAAGCATGATAAAATTCGCACGCAATGCTTGATCCATATGATGTGTCAATGCTGTGTTTTCAATATCATAAAGGTTATCTAACCCAAAGTTTTCTTCCGCTTTTTCGATTCCAGCTTCCGTTAAACCAATTGTTTTAGATTGAACATCAATTTTATAATCCTCTTCTTCTTTAAGACGTTTAACAAAGTTGTCTGTACGTGTATAAAGGGCTGTTGATTTTTCTGCTTGTCCTGAAATGATCAACGGTGTACGCGCTTCATCGATCAAGATTGAATCCACCTCATCCACAATTGCATAATTTAGCGGACGTTGTACCATTTGATTACGATAAACAACCATATTATCACGTAAATAGTCAAAACCTAATTCGTTATTTGTACTATATGTGATGTCGCAGTTGTAAGCATCACGTTTTTCTTCTGATGTTTTTGAATTGATATTAAGACCCACTGTCAGGCCTAAGAAATTATATAATTCACCCATCTCATCTGAGTCACGTGTTGCCAAGTATTCATTAACTGTTACTACGTGAACGCCTTCTCCTGTCAATGCATTTAGGTACACAGGCATTGTAGCGGTCAACGTTTTCCCTTCACCGGTTCTCATTTCAGGAATATTCCCATCATGTAAAACGATACCACCCATCAACTGAACACGGTATGGATATAGTCCTAAGACGCGTTTCGCGGCTTCACGAACAACAGCAAAAGCTTCTGGTAATAACTGATCTAATGTTTCGCCTTTTTGGTAACGAGCTTTGAATTCATCAGTCTTTGCTTTTAATTCTTCATCGCTCAATGTTGCAATTGCCGAAGCATGAGATTCTACTTGGCTAGCAATACCATCCAAGCGTTTTAGTTCCTTTTTATCGTTTTCAATCATCTTTTTCAAAAAATTTGCCATGTTTTTAAGTGTTCCTTTCAGTAAACTCTATTATTTTTTGCACTAAATGCACAATCATCCTTTCTATTTTATCATTAGTTGCCAAGAAAGGAAATAACTTCTCTTAATATTAACAATATATTATATCATTTTTTATGTACATAGGCTTAAACCAAGAAAAAAAGACTGCGGCAAAACGAGTGCCGTCCTGCTACAGTCTATTAGATATCTACTATCCGAAAATAAATAACCACAATCACACCATTTTCCAAAAGAATCTATGTTGTAATCAACTAGACATTTCAAATGTTTGATCAAGAAAATTTATTTTCCTTTCTAAGTTTAGTCAGTTTCGATTAAACCATATTTACCATCTTTACGACGATAAACAATACTTGTACCATTTGTTTCTGAATCTTCAAAGATAAAGAAGTTATGTCCTAACATGTTCATTTGTAGTACAGCTTCTTCACTATCCATTGGTTTAAGTGAAAGACGTTTTGTACGAACAATGTCTAATTCTGGCGTTTCATCTGGTGTTTCTTCACCATTTAAGAAAATTGCTGCTTTAGCAGTATTCATCCCTGTTTCACGAGATTTACGGTTGATTTTTGTTTTGAATTTACGAATTTGTCGTTCTAATTTATCTACAACTAAATCAACACTTGCATATAAATCAGGTGATGTTTCTTCAGCACGTAAAACTAAATAAGGTAGAGGAATAGTAACCTCGACTTTTGCTGTTTTTTCAGTGTAGACTTTTAAGTTCACATGAACTGTTGCTTCAGGTGAATCACTGAAATAACGTTCTAGTTTACCAACTTTTTTCTCTACATAGTCTCTAATTGCTTCAGTAACTTCGATGTTTTCTCCACGCACATTATATCTAAACATAACGATTACCCCTTTCATCTGCCACTAAAGAAGGAATAAAAGGACCACTCTGTTATCCTTCTTCTTATTTCCATTATAACGAATTATACTGCTTTTGCCAACAAAATTGCGGTCGATTTTTTATTTTACTTGTCCTTTTATCTCGCGAGAGAAAACGTATACAGTTTTGCAGGATGATTTTCTAAAATAACTTGCGCTCCATGGAAAATTGTCCGCCCAGTTGTATAGATATCATCCACTAACAGAATGTTTTGATTCGAGACAGCTTTTTGACCTTCTTTGGTCAACTCAAAAGGTTGTGTTAACTGGAGTCGTTCATTTCTTGTTTTCGTCACTTGAGAAACTCCATCGGCAAAACGGACCAAGTAAGGTTGATACGTAATTCCAGCAGCCCCAAGTAACCCCTCAACTTGATTGAAACCTCTGACGTTCATCCGTTCTTTTGAAATGGGTAACGGAATGACTATAAACTCCTTCTTTTGTTTAAAATAAGATTGTAAAAAAGAAACAAAACTATATCTAAGCTGATAATTCCCTTTAAATTTATACTCTTCAAACCACTCTTGCATCGCCTGATTATACGAAAAAAGCGCTTCATGGTGAAAATCATAATTTGGATAAAGTTGCTGCCACCTTAAACAGTCATTACAATACGCCTTTTTCGTTTGACGTTGACACCCTTGACAGCTTTCTTTTTTCTCAAGCAATTGAAATTTTTTAGCACATCGAGAACATAATTGTTCTGATAAAATTTTCTTAGGTAAAAATATTTCTTTCATAGTTAGGTTCCTAGTGATTGTTTGTTTACAATAATTACATTTCATCAATCAATCCTCGCTCTACTCCTAAAGTATTCATTTTTTTAATCTGCTTGATTGCTTCTCTCATCGCTTTTGTGCAACCATCATGTAAAAACCAGACTTCACCTGCAGTATATTCCTCTCTACGATCTACTCTGCCAGCAATTTGAACAAGAGCAGAAGTAGCAAAGACCTCATGGTTAGCACCCAACACAATCACAGAAACACCATCAAATGTCACACCACGTTCTAAAATAGTTGAAGTCATAAGGATTCTGTATTCTTTATTTCTCATTCTTAGAACTTTTTCTAGCCGATAGGAATCCTGCGAATGAACACTAGCTGATGGTATTTCTGGAAATTTTTTTTCCACCGCTTCTTTCAGCTGCTCCATCAAAGAAATACTGGGACAAAAAATCAAGACATCATTTTTACTTACAAGTGTACGAATTGTATCTACTAAGGTTTTAGGACTCTTGCCTTTCTTGATTTTTTCTTGCCAATGACGACACCATTTTATTTTAGGTACTGGTAACACTCTTCTATGATAACGAGCAGGTAGAATACTTATTTCGAGTTCCTTTTGATCTGATTTTTTAGTTAATTCTTCGGTTGGTGTCGCTGTAAGATAAATGAGTGAACTTTTTTGTTTAATTGCTTGTGTTACACCGAATTGCAATAATGGATTATCCACAAACGGAAAAGCATCTACTTCATCAATGATCAACACATCAAAAGCCTGATAAAATCGTAGTAGTTGATGTGTTGTACAAACTACTAGCTTTGTATAGCGGTAGCCTTCTTCCATCTTTCCATGAAGAAGAAGCGCTGCTTCCTCTGGAAAGACAGCCTTTATTCTTGGAAAAAGCTCCAGACAAACATCCACTCTAGGTGAGGCAATGCCAACCCGATACCCACACTCTAAAGAGTAGTGAATACTTTCAAACAACATCTCTGTTTTCCCAGCACCAGTAACTGCCCAAATCATTCTAGACTCTGCTTTTTTTACTGAAGCTAGTAACTCATCTGAGACTTGTTGCTGTCCTCTAGTTAATGTGCCCTGCCAAGCAAAGTGGACCTTCCTTGTAATAGAATCTGGTTCTGGTAAATGATAAAAAAACTGTCCAGTATCTACCCTACCTAGTTGAATGCACTCAGGACAATAGTAGTGCTGATTCATTAATTGTACACGCTGCTTCAGTTGGACCTGACCACAACGTAAACATTGTATCTCCCTTTCATTTAACTCTTTCATTGTTGGTAGAGTTAGACCTTCTTCATTGATTCGTTCGCTATCCCTAATTTCTTTTTTTAAAACTTTTCTTCCCCATAGTTCTTGCATTTTTCCCCTCCATAATTAATCTACGCCTTTTTTGCTCTATTTTTTTCAAAATAGCAAAATTCATTGGAGGGATTACGAAAAAACTCAACTGTACTACTTTTTGAACAGAACAACTGAGCTTATACTATTGCTCAAATTTCACTAAGGTGAATACTTTTTTCAAGAATACAAAAATAAGCCCGAAACAAAACTAAACATTCGTTTTGCTTCGGGCTTTATATCTGAATAAGTGGCTAGAAAAAGCAACTACTATGTTGCACTTCGATCACATTGTTGTCAATCACGAAGAGCAAAATGATTCGATGATGCACAATACAATGTGTCTGAAAGATACATTGCTCTCTGATACGAATTGATGTTAAACAGTACCTACTTGGTTCTCGGCGTTAAACACTTCCATTTTATTCATTATTTCCTATTAAGTTTAAGGCTTGTTGTAGAACTTTTTCGCCGTTCATCATACCATAATCTGCCATGTTGATTACTTCTAGTGGAATTCCTTTTGGTGCTAGGCGTTTCTCAAAGTCGCCTTTCATAAAACGAACTTGCGGGCCTAATAATAATACATCTACAGGTTTACTCTCTAAATTATTGTCTGCATCAGAAGCAGAAACTGCAAATATATCTGCATCCAATCCTTGTGCATCTGCGGCTTTTTGCATTTTCGTTACCAGTAAACTTGTACTCATCCCTGCAGAACATACAAGCATAATTGTTTTTTTAGCCATTTTCTCCATCTCCTTTTTCTAATCCTATCTTTGTATTCTATCTAATCATAATATAGTAAGAGGCAAGCTTTTGTCAACGCTTCCTGCTTTTGTCAAATTGTTATCTTTTGGTTTAAAAAAGCCAATTTGATTTAAGTAGTTTATTAAAAACTATATATTCTTTTTCAAGGTTGACTTGTGCAACTTGATAACCAGCATTGAGCCAGCCATAGGCCCCTTTTTCAGGATGTTTATGATCATTTGCCCACCAATCCCCATCTGTTCGTGCTGTTCTAGGAAGTCCTGAGTGAGGAAAAAGTAACTCGTCAAACTGAGTAAAGGTTAGAGTTACTTGAGAACCACCATTTGTCGCTAAATAATGGGTAACGCTATCATATTTCTTTTGACGTTCTTTTACCAAATCATTCACTCCTTTATATCAGCTCTACTCGAAAAAAATTTAGTTTCTCTAAACATATTATAATGCTTTTTTATCATTATCTCATAAAATTTCCAAGAAGCAAATGAAGCTCTCTTGTCAATCATAAAGAGAATGGTTGCTTCTCTTGTTTATTTTTTCTATACTTAAACTATTATGAAGTAAAGGACTGAGCAAATGCTTGAAAGTTATTTTACCATCCGCTCTGATGGAGAAAGTGAAATCGAGATAAAAAAATCGCGATTTATCTGTTCTCTTAAACGAGTCTACTCAGAAGAGGAAGCAAAGGAATTTATTGCTCAAAAGAAAAAAGAACATTGGAAAGCCAATCATAATTGTAGCGCTTTTGTGATTGGTGAGCAAAATGATATCCAGCGTAGCAATGATGACGGTGAGCCAAGTGGCACAGCTGGTATTCCGATGCTAGAGGTTTTGAAAAAGCAGGAATTGATTAATGTTGTGGCCGTTGTTACCCGTTACTTTGGTGGAACTAAATTAGGCGCTGGCGGACTGATTCGAGCATATAGTCATGCCGTTTCACATGCATTAGCTGATATCGGCTTAGTCGAAGGCAAATTGCAGCAAGAAATTCGTTTAGCAATTAGCTACCCCAATTTAGGCAGTGTTCAAAATTTTATGGAGCATACACCTTATACCTTAAAAGATACGATTTACGGGGAGCAGGTTGACGTCATTTGCCTTGTTGATGAACCAAAATCTGAAAAATTTATGGCGGAGATCATCGAACTATTAAACGGACAGGTTACATTTGAAGAAGGCGAATGTTCATATCATGAACTACCAATCACAAAAAAGGAGCAAATAAATGACATTTGAAGAAGTATTACCACATATTAAAAATGGGACCAAAGCGATAAGAGAAGGCTGGAGCGGATTTGAATTGTATATTGAACTTAGAGATGAAATTGGTACCTCAGAAGGCACTTTTCTGCCAGTTACTCCTTATTTTTTAATCAAAACATCTGACGAAGGATATAGTATGTTTTCACCAACCCCTTGTGATGTATTGGCAGAAGACTGGAAACTTGTGGACGCTGATTAACAAATGGATAAGAAGCTAGAACACTTAAAACAAGTTGGACTAGCTTTTCTTTGATTATAAAGAAAAGGAGCATCACTATGCACTTCGATGAGTACCAAGGAAAAACGATTTTTGTGACAGGAGCTGCTTCTGGTATAGGACAAGCTCAAGCAATTTCTTTTGTAAAACAAGGCGCCAATGTCTTAGGAATGGACTTGGATCAAATGGGTCTGAGCCAAACAGCTGAACATGTAAAAACAGCCTCTGGAAAATTTATCGCTTGTACAGGTGATGTTACAAAAGAAGATCAGATTTCAATTGCGGTGAAAAAAGCAAACGAATCATTTGGCACGATTCAAATTTTATTGAATACAGCAGGCATTTTAGATGATTATACACCGACATTGGAAACGACAGAAGCTTTGTGGGATCGTGTTTTAGGCATTAATTTAAAGGGAACTTTTTTAATTACTAATCAAATTTTACCGCAAATGATTGCACAAAAACAGGGTGTGATCATCAACATGGCCTCAATTGCCGGCATGGTAGCTGGCGGTGGCGGCGCTGCTTATACCGCTTCAAAACATGCTATTATCGGCTACACTAAGCAATTAGATCATGACTACATTCGAAAAGGAATTCGTGCAAATGCAATTGCCCCTGGTGCGATCCAAACGCCTATGAACGCTGCTGATTTTGCTGGTGATGGAACAATGGCCAAATGGGTTGCCAATGAAACTCCTGCTGGACGGTGGGCCAAACCTGAAGAAGTTGCTTCTCTAACACTCTTTTTGGCTAGTGAGCAGGCAGACTATATTCATGGAACTGTCATGACAATCGATGGCGGTTGGCTAGAAAAGTAATCGCCATGAAATTTTATCCCTTACTTTACAAATAACATAATTTCCATTAATATGAATTTCAGTGAAGCAATTCACACTATGACACTTCAGCTGGCAGTCCCTTTCTGTCACTTCCTTTGGTCATAGTTATTACTAAAACAGATGTCTGTTTTACAAAGGAGAATACAAATGAATCATTCAAACTCTCAGACCGAAGCCTGGTCTGTCATATCACTGACGAAAATGGCTTTAATCACCGCACTTTATGTTGTTGTCACTATTTTTTTAGCACCCTTTAGTTTTGGGGCAGTTCAACTTAGGTTTTCGGAGCTGTTCAACTACTTACCGCTTTTTAATAAGCGTTATATTGGCGCCGTAACTTTAGGTGTAGCTATCTCCAATTTTGCTTCACCACTAGGCTTAGTTGATGTTATTATCGGCAGCTTATCAACGCTCGTCGTTTTACTTTTATCTTATTACATCACTAAGCACCTAAAAAGTCCGATTAAAAAAATGGTTATAACTGCGATGATCTGTTCGCTTTCAATGTTTACAGTTGCTGCACAATTGACTTATTTTTACCAACTGCCTTTTTTTTATACATGGCTTACGGTTGGAATTGGTGAGTTATTATCAATGTCTGTTGGTGGCATTCTGCTTTATTGGATCCATAAAAAAATCGATTTAACAAAATAAAAATATAACTGAATGTTTCTAACTCTTAAATCCAATGAGTCAGAAACATTCAGTTTTTTCGATTATTTTTCTAAGTAAAATTCAAAACGATTTCCCACATATTGCGTTCTTACGTATTCAAATGGTGTACCGTTTTCAAAATAAGAAATTTGGCGTAAGCGAAGAATCGCATCTCCACGTTTAATTTTTAAATAGTCGGCGATTTGTTCTGACGCTAACATTGCTGAAATCGTTTGATTCGCATGACCTATTTTGTTTCCGCCTTTTTGTTCTAAGGTTTTATAAAACGAATTTGTGATTTCTGCCTTACTGTATTGATCAACTAAAGAATATGGAACGCTAGCCACTTCAAAACAGATTGGTAAATCGTCGGCAAAACGAACTCGTTCCATACGTACGATTTGTTCATTTTCTTTTAGATTCAGTTTTTCCATTTCACTAGAACTTGGCTTGGCTACATAATAGGAAACTGTCCGGCTGGAGGGTACCCGATTTTGAGACAACATAATATCGGTAAAACTGGTTGTTCCTGTCATTTTTTCTTGAACTTTTTTTCGGGCAACATAGGTCCCAGACCCAATCTTACGCTCTAAAATCCCTTCATCAGCAAGTGTTTGAATGGCTTGCCGCAATGTCATACGACTAACACTGAAATGAATCGCTAATTCACGCTCTGATGGAAGCCTGTCTCCGATCTTCCAAACACCATGTTCAATATCTTCTTTAATTTTATCGTGGATTTGAATATAAACTGGTAAACTTGACACCATCTTATTTCCTCCTTTTTATTCCCTTCCATTATAACTGGTATATACCTCACAAACAACCACAAAGTTCCAAATTCCAGTAAAGGAAGGCTTCAGAATAATAATTTGGTATGCTTAAAATGAGAATGTTTTTTGGTCATTAAGTCTATTGTATAACGAAACATACGAATAAAGAAAGTAAAATCCCAATAAAGTTTCCTAGTTCAAATCAATTACTACTAAAAAGGCGTGAAACAAAAGTATCCTTCACTTTTGTTTCACACCCTAATTCTGAATAAACAGCGCAAGCAGAAGTAATCCTTAGGAAATAAGCTGAAATTGCTGTAAAACACAACGAGGAACGAGTTGATGCTTTCTCGCTAAAGGCTCGTCGCAGATAAACATTGTTGCACAGTACCTACTTGGTCACAAAAATTGGAAGCACAAGTTTCCTTAGTTTCTTCTTATTTTCGGGAGCTAAATACTTCTGTTACAACCTCATTATTTATGAACGATCTTTTCTTCATCCAACATTTTATTTGCTGTTGCCATCATCAAACGAATCCGATTTAGTTGATTGACTAAGGAAACGCCCGGATCGTAATCAATCGGTGCAATGTTTGCTTTTGGATATTGACGTCGCAACTCCTTGATGACACCTTTTCCGACAACATGGTTTGGCAGGCACCCAAACGGTTGCATACAGACAATGTTGTTTACATCTGATTTCAATAACTCGATCATTTCTCCTGTTAAGAACCAACCTTCTCCAGTATGATTTCCGATTGAAAGAATTTTACCTGCATCTTCTGCTAATTCATGAATAGAACTTATTCCTTCAAACCGTTTTGAATTTTTAAGGGCCTTGTCCATTGGTTTTTCAACATATTCGATGATTCGAATCGCAAATTGAGCTAAGTTTTTACTTTTTTTAGACATGCCCATATTCTCGTATTTCCAAATTTGATTATACAAAGAGTAATTCATAAAACCAACAATATCAGGCACTACTGCCTCTGCTCCTTCAGCCTCTAGTAAACGAACAATATCATTGTTGGCGGTCGGTGAGTATTTCACCAAAATTTCTCCAACAACACCAACTTTTGTTTTTTTGACTTCGTTTAGCGGTACCTCATCAAATTCCTTGATGATCTTTTTCATATTGCGGTTGAATAAGGTCAATGAACCATTCCGCACATTTTTCTCGATTTGTTTCAACCATTTCGTATGAAGCGCATCAATCATTCCGACTTCTGTTTCATAAGGACGTGTTCGATAAACGACCCGTTCAAATAAATCTCCGTATAAAAAAGCTACGGCAACACGTTTCAACATAGGCAAAGTAAACTTAAATCCCGGATTAGACTCTACACCTTTATTTCCCATTGAAACTGATACTACCGGCACCTGAGGAAAACCAGCATCATTCAACGCTTTTCTTAAAAGCGGTATATAGTTTGTTGCACGGCATCCACCGCCTGTTTGCGTCATCATCACACTTACATGATTTAAATCATATTCGCCACTTTCCAAAGCTTCAACTAATTGTCCGATTGAAATGATTGCTGGATAGCAGGCGTCATTATTAACATATTTCAATCCCACATTTACAGCCTCACGATCATCTGCTGGTAAACAAACAACATTATACCCAGAAGCTTTTAAAGCCACATCAACTAGCCCTGATTGATGGATGGGACTAAGCATTGGTAGTAATAATGTGTGAGTCTTTTTCATTTCTTTGGTAAAGATTATTTTCTCCGGTTCTTCATGCTGTAATTTTGGTTTAAAATTCATTTTTTCTCGCTCACCGACTGCTGCTTTCAAAGAACGCAAACGAATCCGTATTGCACCTAAATTAGACCCTTCATCGATTTTTAAGACCGTATAAATTTTCCCATATTGAGTCATGATTTCTTCCACTTGATCCGTTGTGACCGCATCTAAACCACAACCGAATGAATTTAGCTGTACGAGTTCAAGGTTTTTAGACTTTGCGACGACACGGGCTGCGGCGTATAATCGTGAATGATAGACCCATTGATTGACGACGCGCAAATTGCCTACATCGCTTAAATGAGAGATACTATCTTCTGTCAATACATGGAACCCTTCTTGTGTGATTACATCCGCAATACCGTGATTGATTTCTGGATCTAAGTGGTAAGGGCGCCCAGATAAAACGATCCCCTTTTCTCCTTTTTGATTCAGCATCACAAGTGTTTCTTCTCCTTTATTACGGATATCTTCTTTGAACGCATCTAATTCTTCATATCCATGGCGTAATGCTTGAGTGACTTGTACAGCCGAGATTCCCAAATCTGCAAATGTTTCGCTTAAAACTTTGGCTACGGAGGCTTCATTAGCTAAATTAATATAAGGATTACGGTAATCGACTTTCCCATCACGAATATCATCGACATTATTGCGAATAACATCAGGATAACTTTGTACGATTGGACAGTTAAAATGATTATCCGCCTCTGCTGATTCTTGACGTTCAAAAACGACACCAGGGTAAAAAATCATCGGCACTTGTGAATCAACCAAAGCTTGAATATGACCATGAGAAATTTTAGCTGGATAACATGCTGTATCACTTGGGATTGTTTCCATCCCTTGTTCATATAACTCCTTATTTGACCGTGGTGATAACTCTACTCTAAACCCTAAATCAGTGAAAAATGTATGCCATAACGGATAATTTTCATACATATTCAAAACACGAGGAATTCCGATTCTACCATATACTGCCTCTTTTTCTTTCAAAGGTCGATATTTAAAGAGTTTTCGGTATTTATAATCAACCAAATTGACTTTTCGGTCTTCTCTTTTTACTTTGATTCTGGCACCCCGTTCACAACGGTTCCCAGTGACAAATTGACGTCCATCAGAAAAAATCGTCACTGTCATCATACAGTTATTTTCGCAAAGACCACAATGAGTGAATTCTTTATCGGCTGTAAAAGTATCTAACTCTTCAAGTCCCAGAATTGTCGTTTCTTCTCCTATTTCATAGTTTTCTAACGCAATCAAGGCAGCGCCGTAAGCGCCCATCAGCCCTGCGATAGATGGACGAACAACTTCACGTTCACTGATCATCTCAAAGGCACGCAAAACAGCTTCATTATAAAAAGTTCCACCTTGACACACGATTTTCTTGCCTAATTCTTCTGGACGACGAACTTTGATTACTTTATATAGTGCGTTTTTAATCACGGAATAAGACAATCCTGCTGAGATATCCCCAACTGATGCGCCTTCTTTTTGGACCTGTTTGACTTTGGAATTCATGAACACGGTACAACGTGAACCTAAATCAACTGGTGCTTTAGAACTCAATGCCTCGATTGCAAAATTTTTAACATCAAAATTCAATGATTTAGCAAAAGTTTCAATGAACGAACCGCATCCTGAAGAACAGGCTTCATTTAACTGGATTGAAGACAATACACCATCTTTGATGGTCATCGCCTTCATATCTTGACCGCCGATATCTAAAATAAAATCAACACCTGGTTGAAAATGATTGGCCGCTTTGTAATGTGCCATGGTTTCAACTTCACCAATATCAACTTTTAATGCATTCTTGATTAAGTGTTCGCCATAACCAGTAACCGCTGATTTTCCAATAAAGACATCTTTCGGCAATTGTTTGTATAACTCTTTCAAAACACGCATTGTAGTTTCTAATGGCTGCCCTTGATTATTTCCGTAGAATGAAAATAGTAATTTCCCCTCTTCGTCAATCAGAGTAACTTTTGTTGTTGTTGATCCTGCATCGATACCTAAAAACGCTACACCATGATGATCAGCTAATGACCTTTCTTGTGCTTTAGCTTGATTATGACGTTCTCTAAATGCTTCTAATTCCTCTTCATTTTGAAATAATGGTTCCAGCGTGTCTGTTGGTTTTAATTGCTCTTGATCCCCTTTAGTTAAACGTTGAATCAAATCAGACAATGTAGTTGAATTTGCACCTTCAGAGTAGATTGCAGCCCCCATCGCTACAAATAGTTGGGGATTTTCTGGGAAAATCACGTCTTCTGGTTTTACATCTAATGTTTCAATGAATCGCTTTCTAAGTTCCGACATAAAGAAAAGCGGCCCACCTAAAAAAGCTATTTTTCCTTTGATTTTACGACCAGCGGCAAGTCCTGCAATTGTTTGATTGACTACAGCTTGAAAGATACTAGCTGAGATATCTTCCTTAGCAGCGCCTTCATTGATCAACGGCTGAACATCTGTTTTTGCAAAGACTCCGCATCTTGAGGCAATTGGGTAAATTGTTTGATAGTTTTTAGCTAGCTCATTGACACCATTCGCATCTGTCTTCAATAGGACCGCCATTTGATCGATAAAAGCACCTGTTCCCCCAGCACAACTCCCATTCATCCGTTGTTCTAAAGCTCCTTCAAAAAAAGTGATCTTAGCGTCTTCACCACCTAATTCAATCGCCACATCTGTTTCTGGAATGATTTTCTCCACAGTTTTCGTACAGGCTATCACTTCTTGAACAAACGAAATATTCAAAACATCCGCTAATCCCATCCCTCCTGATCCTGTGATCGTCACTGTGATCGGTGTCTCTTCACCTAATTCATTCATCGCTTCATTCAATACTTTTTCAGTTGCTGCTTTTACATCTGAGTAATGTCGTTCGTATTTGGCGAATTTCGTATGATTTTCTTCGTCAATAATTACTAATTTCACAGTTGTCGAACCCACGTCTATTCCTGCTCTTATTGTCATGCACTTGATCTCCTTAAATTCCAAACCCTTTTATTTCGCAACACTTTGTTGATTATCCTACAAGGTGTCTGATATAATACTTATGTATATTTTAGAAAGATTCTAAAGTAATTGCAACTAGCAAAACACCCAAATTTGTGAGATAAGCAACAAACTTTCTAAAACTGTTGATTATTTCGAAAGGAATTTTTTATGTCAAAGAAAACCGACCTACGGGTAATGCGAACACACAAAATGATTATCGAAGCTTTCTTTCATTTAGTGGACGAAAAAGGCTATGACTGTATAACAATCCAAGACATTGCAGACGAAGCAATGATCAATCGTGCGACCTTCTACGCTCATTTTAAAGACAAACAAGACCTTTATGAACAAATTTTTGATTTTGCGATTGATGCATTTACTTCTGTTATTGATACTGAACAAATAATCGTCAGTAATCGAATCAAAGTAAAACAAATTGAATTTTTACTTACCAATATTTACATCAATATTCAAAAAAACAAAAGTTTCTTTTTGACAATCATGGATGGCAGTTCCAATGAGTTATTACGAAAGAAATTAGCCGATATTATTTATGAAAAATACGCTGATATTTTTTCTAAGTTAAAAATTACAGAGAATGATATAGAAGTACCGATTGATTTTATTATTGAGTATATGACTTCGATTTTTATAGGAACCCTCCACTGGTGGATTACAAGTGACACAGACATGTCGCCAAACCATTTGGCTCGACTTGTTATTAAACTAGTAGGAAACGGTCATCTGACTGTTTTAGGACTAGAAATTGATAAATAACACCTCTATACTACAAAATAGCCTGAAACAACATTTTAATGATGTTGTTTCAGGCTATTTTTATTTGCTAATCGTTTTAGCGATTTTTTGAACGCCATTTTTTTGTATGTGCTGTATCTCGAGCAGATACTACTTGGATACCCTTTACCTTATCACTATTTTTCTTTTTTGAAAAAAGATTGACATTAACATCATATTTTCCTTCTCGTGCTAAATCATAGACTCTTTCCGCTGTCTCAGTTATTTTCTCTTTGATATTCATTGGGTTCACTCCTCATGCTTTTTATCCACTTTATCATATATTCTAAAAAAAGAGAACAAAAGTCATCATCATTTTTTAGGCAAAAAAAGAACAACTCTCAATGAGTTGTTCTAGTAAAAAAACTGGGGTAGCTGGATTCGAACCAACGCATGACAGGATCAAAACCTGTTGCCTTACCGCTTGGCTATACCCCAAAGGTTGAAATGGAGGAAAGTGGATTCGAACCACTGAACCCTAAGGAACGGATTTACAGTCCGTCGCGTTTAGCCACTTCGCTATTCCTCCAGAAGGTTTTAAGTAACAACCTGACTTAGTTATAATACAAAACTTTTGAAGAAAAAGCAAGCCTTTTTCGAAAAAAAGTTGTTATTTATTTTAGTCGTTTAAATTCCATTGGCGAATAATGTATTCTATCGCTTCATCAAGCGTTTTCATAGTCGCTTCATTCCGTCCATCAATCACAACAACAAATTTTTTTGTCTCTTGTGCCATCACTTGACCGATTTCTTTTTTACCGATCGTCAAGGTACTTACTGTGATTGTTTCACCATTTACTTTTTTTTCAGTTTCTTCGATTTTTACTTCTATATCTTTATTTTTCTTTGACATCTTCATCCCTCCGACTATCTATGTTAGCACGTTACAAGAAAAAAAGAAAGTCGAGCAAAACGAGAGTCGTTTTTGCCACTTTCTTTTTTCATTCAAGCACTAAATAATTGCTTTCTCTTGACCTCGCTAAGAACACCAAAGAGAATCCCTACTATGATCGAAACTGCTCCTACAATGATAAATAACCATAAGAAACTCGATAAATATGTCTGGATAAACTCATACATCGCTTTAGACTGAATTCCCAATCTTTTTAAATTCCCTTGCATTAAGATAATTGCAGGAACTACAACCATCATCAAGCCGCTTCCTACCCAAATATAAGACCAATATCTAAATAAGCGATGAAAATAGCCTTTTAATGAAGAATAGAGCGCAAAGCTTAATAATGCCCATAAGATACCACAAATTCCCATAAAAAGAACCAAGGTGGATTTATAATTCATAATTTTCCGTCCATAAGAAACTAAAAAAGGCAACTCAACGTACCCTTTGTAGATTTTAACTGCATTATCTGAAATCCCTGTTATAGCAGACTCTGATTCTGGTGTCGCCTGGATTCCTTTTTCATTCATATAATCCGTAATCGACTTAGAAACAGCCGTTCGAATCTCTGCTTCATTAGAAATCACGTATTTTGTTCCTGCATTGTACATCGCTTTGAAATAGGCATCTACGTCTGTTTTCACCAACGATTGATTAATTGATTGATTTAAAACCCCTTCTGGAATATTACTTCCTAAAGAACTATTTTCAACTTGCCTATTGATTTCTTCTGTCAATTTAGAATAATACTCTGCTTTTGTTGCTTGTTTTTCAATATAACTTTCACTAAACAACGTCAAGCGTAAAGTCAATAAGATCAAAAACGCAAATAAAAATACAGAACATAAGAAAGCAATAAAAAAGCGAGAACTAATTTTCATTAATTGACCACGTTTTTTCATTTAACTGATTCTCCTCCTTTACGACTTCTCATCGATGATCGGTCCAGATACATAATCTGCAGAAACAAAAACACGTTCCGGTGTTAACCCAATCGCATCTAATGGATAACAAGTATAAAGAATCAGTGATCTTTTTGAGCGATCGCCTAATTTTGTGTTGATTGTAGGATCTTTATAGTCAGCAACTTTTACTTCTGTGACTTGGTACGTATAATTCCCGTAATGAGTGTGAATCTCAACCTTATCACCAGGTTCTAAGTAATAGATTTTTCCAAAAGAAGGCAAATTATGCCCACCAATCAACGTTGCCCCAAGATCTCCTGGAATCATACTGCCAATGTATTGTCCTGCGCCTAGGCGTAAAATTTCTTCGCTATCTCCATAATATAAAGGCTCATTAATTCCAACTTTATCGATCACTACCTCACCAAATTGATCTCCCACTACTGGGTAAATCATACTTGAAGAAGCTAAATCGCCGGTTTCAGTCATTTCAATACCATTTGCAGCTACTTGCTTTGACCCTTGATCCGTTCGATTAGTTGTTTGGTCTGCTGTTTTCTCGGTTACTTTTTCCGATGCGGTTTGCTCTTTCGTTTCACTTCTTTTTTCAAAGAGATTTGTTCCTTTTTGTTCAAAAGAAGGAGCATCGTTTAGTGAAATTAAGTCGACCGCTGACGTAGCAAAATTAATGACAGGTGCGCCAATTATGTAAATAATAAGATAGCCAAAAAACATAAAGAGAAGAGGCACGTAAATAAATGCCCCTACTCTTTTTAATTGTTTCATATTAAGCTAGTTTGTTTTTTCTGCTCACGAATACTGCACCTGCTGCAGCTACGATCAATGAGCCAAAAGTAATGCCGCTTAATGCGTAATTTGATCCTGTGTTTTTCACTGGAGTTCCAGCATTGTAAACAGGCGCACCATTAGCATCAGTAATAATTAAGTTACCATTGCTACCAAAAGTGATTTTCACACCAACAGCATTTCCAGCAGCAATCACATAATTTTGTACTTGAGAAATTACGTTAGCAGGCAATAATTTAATTGCACCTGCAAGAGAATTAGCTCTTGAAGTATCAACTGATACGCCTCCAACTAATGCACGAGCTGCTTGGATATTTTTTACAGCTTCATCTGCTTGACCTTGTGTTAAATCAACACGTTTCAAGTGATTTTCAACTGCATTTGTTTCAGATGCTGCGAAATGGAAAGTTTTACCTCCGATTGTTAAGCCGGCATTCAATTCATTAACAACAGTTTGTTCTGTTGCTGAAATAGCACCGTCAGCAGAAGCAGTTGTAGTAAAGCAAAACACTGCAACCGCAGCAACGATAAATCCAATAACTTTTTTCATTTTTCTTCCTCCCATCTTAAATATTTATAATCAATTACAGAATGATCTGTAATAATTATACCAACAATAACCCCTATTGTTTGAGGACATAAAGAAAGAATATTAAAGAGTTGAATACTTTAATATTCAGGTGTGAGTAAAAGCATTGTTGCTTACCTCACTATATAAAACTATCACATGCCAATCTAATAGTCAAACTCTTTTTCGGGAAAAAATTTATCGTGATTTCTTGCCACTTTTCTCTTTTTTATCCTTTTTTTGACATAAATATAGCTTCAAAAACATCATAATTTGCTTCTTTTAAAATTTTTTCAATTTTATCTGTCTCACGACTTTCAATTTGCAGTTCTACAACTGTTTCTAGCTCTTTTCGGTTAACAATGACCGTTAAGATACTAAAATTATTTTCTGCTAACAGTTTCGTGATTTCAGCTAAAATTCCTTTGTGATCTTCTAAAATTCGCAATTGCACTCTAGTCCCACCGTCATTATAGCCAGTAATTTTTAAGAATGCATCAAAAATATCATTATTTGTAATAATGCCAACAAGTGTCTCATTTGTATCCACTACCGGTAATACACCGATGTTGTTTTGACGCATTTTAAATATGCCATCTTCTAAAGAGGCTGCCGGCTTGATTGTTTGAACCGATTTGACCATTACATCTTCGACAGTGGTTTTATTTAGCAAGTAATTTACTTCATAAACGCTTAAACTTGTTGCTTTTGAGGGCATTGCAGATTGAATCGTTCCTTCTGTGATCAATCCGATCAGTCGATCATTTTTGACCACGGGTAAACGATGAATATTATTTTTTTTCATCAAATCTACGGCATCAAAGATTTTCATTTCTGGTTGTGCAACGACTAAATTTTTTGTCATAAAATCACTTACACTCATGCTATTAGCCTCCTAAATATGCTTTTTTCACTTCTTCACTTTCTAGTATTTCTTTTCCTGGACCGCTCAAAACAACTTCGCCGGTTTCTAAAACATAACCTCGATCTGCAATGGAAAGAGCCATTTTAGCATTTTGTTCAATTAACAAAACAGTTGTTCCTTGTTTATTTATTTCTTTTATAATATTAAAAATTTCTTGAATAAAAATTGGTGCCAAGCCCATTGATGGTTCATCCAATAATAGTAATCTTGGTTTAGACATCAATGCACGTCCCATAGCCAACATCTGTTGTTCTCCGCCCGATAAAGTAGCTGCATCTTGATTTTTTCGTTCTTTTAGAATAGGGAAACGCTCAAAAATCATTTCATAATCCTGTTTTAATTCGCCATCTTTTCTCAAGAAAGCGCCCATCTCTAAATTTTCCTGAACGGTTAATCCAGCAAAAACATGCCGACCTTCTGGAACTTGGCACAATCCTGATGCAACGATTTTTTGCGGAACCATTTTTTGAATTTGTTGCCCTTCGAAAGTTATCGTTCCGTTCGAAGGTCGATTCAATCCAGAAATCGTTCTTAAAATTGTCGTTTTCCCTGCTCCATTAGCACCGATCAAGGATACGATTTCGCCTTCTTTTACATTAAAATTTACATCGCGTACAGCTTGAATCACACCATAATGGACGGATAAATTTTCAATTGTCAACATTATAGTTCACCTCCAAGATAAGCTTCGATCACACGGGGATCGTTTTTAATGTCTTCTGGTTTTCCTTCAGCAATGATTCTGCCATATTCTAAAACATAAATTCTCTGACACACTTCCATTACCAAACTCATATCATGTTCGATCAACACAATCGTGATTTGAAATTCTTTTTGAATTTTTCTGATCAATTCTGTTAATTCAGCTGTTTCTTGTGGATTCATTCCAGCTGCTGGTTCGTCTAAAAACAATACTTTAGGTTGTGTCGCTAAAGCACGTACGATTTCCAAACGTCTTTGCTCACCATAAGGAAGATTTTTAGCCAGTGTTTGAACTTTGTCTTCTAAACCAAAAATCGCAAGTAGTTCCAGCACCTTTTTTTCCATTTCTTCTTCTTTTTTATAAAAAGATGGGAAACGTAAAATGCTAGTAAGAATTCCTTCTTTATTTTTACTGTTCATGGCGATTAATACGTTATCCATTACTGTTAAATCTTTAAATAAACGAATATTTTGGAACGTTCGACTTAGTCCCATATCTGCAATTTTGTATGGTTTCATACCATTTAACACATGTTCTTTGCCTAAAACATCTAATGTGACCGTTCCCTCACTTGGTTCATAAACACCAGTTAAAAGATTAAACAACGTTGTTTTTCCAGCACCATTGGGTCCGATCAATCCAATCAGTTCATTCGTTTCTAAAGACAGATTGACATTTGAAACAGCAGCAAGTCCACCAAAGTTTTTGGTTAAATGATTAACTTTCAATAGAGGCATTTGATTTGTCCTCCTTTTTCTCGAATAATTTCTTTACAGAAAATTCCCATGTCCCAAGCAGTCCACCTGGTTTGAAAATCATAATGATAATTAATGCCAACGCATAGATGATCATTCTTAATGCACCCGCATCTTGTAAAAACATGTTTAAAATGCCTAATACAATCGCGGCAATAAAAGTACCCGTCACGCTACCAATTCCACCAAAGACCACAATAATCAAAATATCAATTGATTTCATGAAACCAAAATCTTTTGGTGCGATCGTTTGAACATAACTTGAATAGATAGCTCCTGCAACACTGGCAGTAATCGCACCGATGATAAAAGCAGCTACTTTATATTTCGTTGTATTTACCCCCATAGATTCGGCAGCAATCTCATCTTCTCGAATTGCCATTGTCGCACGCCCTGGACCACTGTGGATAAAATTGACGATGACCAATGTCACTGCGACAACAAAACCAAAGACCATTACCCAATTAACCATCGGAGGAATACCAAAAATCCCCGCTGGTCCATTTGTTAGCTCTTTCATATTAATAATAATAATTCGAATAATCTCCGAAATTCCTAAAGTTGCAATTGCTAAATAATCTCCTTTAAGTCGCAATGTGGGAATTCCAACTAATAGCGCTACAATACCTGATATAACAATTCCTAGTAAAATCCCGCTAAAAAATCCACCCATTGTTGGATATTTGACAGACATGATCGCCGCACTATACGCTCCAATCGCCATAAAACCTGCATGCCCTAAAGAAAATTGACCTGAAAAACCTATAATTAAATTCAATCCTAGCGCCAACATAATATTGATACCGATCGTAATCAAGGTATATTCGGTAAACGGTGTGATGACCCCCGTCACATACAATACATAGATAAAAGCATAGGCTAGCGCAGCAATCAAAAGCCAAACGAGATTATATTTTAAATTCTTTTTCATGTATGCCACCTACACTTTCTCTTTGATATTCTTGCCGAGAATCCCAGCAGGACGAATCAATAAAATAATAATCAGTAATGCATAGACAACTGCATCTTTATAATCTGAAAAACCAAGAGCAATTGTAACAGTCTCTAATAAGCCAATTACAAAACCACCTAGTGCCGCTCCAGGAATAATGCCAATCCCACCTAAAACTGCAGCGACAAATGATTTAAGTCCTGGAACAACTCCCATCATTGGATCGATGGAATTATAATACAGCCCAATCAACATACCAGCTGCCGCAGCCAAAGCTGAACCTAATGCAAACGTAAAGGAAATCGTACGATTAACATTGATCCCCATCAATTGTGCTGCATCCGCATCAACTGAAACTGCCCGCATCGCTTTCCCCATTTTTGTTTTTTTAACAATCATTTGCAAGGCAATCATCAATACTAGTGAAATAACTAAAATAAGAACTTGAATGTTTGATATTTGAATAAAACCAAGTTGATAATTTTTAAATTCAATTGCTTGAGGAAATGATTTTTTTTCTGGTCCTAACCAGTAAATCATTCCATTTTGTAGTAAAAATGACACACCAATCGCTGTGATCAAGGCTGCAATTCTTGTTGATTTTCTTAGTGGTCGGTAAGCCAAAAATTCAATCACAACTCCTATCACGGCTGCTCCTGCCATTGATAAAATCAGAGCCGGGAAAAATCCTAAACTTAGCTTGTTGATGAAGAAATACCCCATAAATCCACCTAGCATATAGATTTCTCCATGAGCGAAGTTGATCAATTTAATAATCCCATAAACCATTGTATACCCTAACGCTAATAGCGCATAAATACTCCCTAGAAAAAGTCCATTTACTAGTTGTTGGATTACTACTTCCATGTTTATCACGTCCAATATTTTAGAATAATTGCTGTTCGCTTAAAGTAAAAAGAGGATGGACAAAACGTGGAACCTTGTCTCACCCTCTTTTTTTCGTCTCACTAATTTTGGTCTTTAAGGATTTACAGCATCTGCAGATGTTTCTTTTCCTTCTGTCAATCCTAATACAACTGCAGATTTTTCAGGATTGTGATCTTTGTCCATCGTCATTTTTCCTGTTACACCAACAAAATCTTTTAATGAAGCTAAACCTTCTGTGATGTCTTTTGAATCTGCTGAATCCTTATCTTCCATTGCTTGTTTCAACATGTAAACTGAATCATATCCCAAAGCGTTGAAGGCAGATGGTTGTTTGTCATATTTTTTCTTGAATGCCTCTACAAAAGGCGTTACTTTGTCTGTTGCAGGTGCTTTTTCTGAGAAGTGTCCAGTGTAATAAACTTCTGAAACATTTTTCGCGCCCGCAATTTCAACTAATTTTTCATCGCCAAATCCGTCAGCACCAAGAATTGGTTTATTGATCCCCATTTCACGCGCTTGTTTGATGATCAATCCTGCTTCTGCATAGTAACCTGGAATGTAGATGGCATCGTAATCAAGATCTTTGATTTTCGTTAAAATGGCTTGGAAATCTTTATCTCCAGCAGTAAATGTTTCTTCTTTAGCGATTTTACCTTTAAACGTATCTTTGAATGATTTCGTTAAGCCAATTGCATAATCACTTGAGTTATCACCAATAATCACAACATTTTTCGCTTTCAAGTTGTCTTGAGCAAAGTTTGCTAAGATAACACCTTGGAATGTATCTTGGAAACATGCTCTAAAAATATATTCTTGAACTTTATCGTTTACAACAGTGATGCTGTCATCCGTACCTGAAGGTGTAATCACAGGAACTGCTGCTTTGGTCATATTCGGAATTGTCGCTTTTGTTGCACCAGATGTTGCTGGGCCAACGACTGCAACAACTTTATCTTTTGCTGTTAAGTTAGCTGCTACGGATGTTGCTTCACCATTTTCAGATTTATTATCTTTTTCGATCAATTCTAATTTTTTCCCTAACACACCACCAGCTTCGTTGATTTCTTCAACAGCTAATGTGATTCCTTCTTTTTCAGCATTCCCATATGCTGAAACATCTCCAGAAAGTTCCATGTTCATTCCGATTTTGATCGTATCACCGTCAACCTTATTTCCACCACCACTTGCGCCTCCGCCAGCTGCTGGACCACATGCTGCTAATAAAAATAGACTAGCAAATAAAAAGCTAAATTTTTTCATTTTGTTTCCCCCTTGGTTTTAAAGCTTGTTGTGCGGGTCAGCTCTGACTGAACATAGGAAAAACAGAATGTGGTGCTTTTTATCACAATCCATTTTTATCTTTTTCTTAAAGAGCTAGCACAAAAAGCTAGATGATTTTAAAGCTAAACGAATTCGTAAAGCCAGATAATTTTCTTCGCGTATATAATTATTAAAGAAGTATGTATACAAATATAATCAATTCCTTAAGAAATGTCAACGAATTTTCAGAAAATTTCTATAATTCAAATTATTAAGAATCCTTCCTGCCTTAAACCTCTTAATTTTATTTGTTATTTTAGCAAAAAAAAACGTCTCCTCGTTATCAGCAATGAGACGTTTTCATCGTATTCGTTACTTGTTATTTTGAATCGTAATAAAGTTTGCAGCTGCTCCAATCAAGTTCGCATCATTTTCATACTTACACGTTACAATTTCAGGTACAAAATCATTCAATTCAAAATGCGCTAGTTTTTCTTTCATTCGACGATTAATTTCATCTAATAGGCCTTTTTTAGCAGAAACACCCCCGCCTAAAACAATAATCTCTGGATCAAGTGAAAATTGAATACTAAACAATCCTTGTGTTAAATACTCGTAAAAATTATTGACTTCTTCTATTGCTAATTTATCACCCGACTCAGCCAAATCAAAGACTTCTTCTCCTGAATAGGTTTCCTTTGCCACACCTTTTCGTTCGCAATAACGCCACGCCATTTGCACAGCTGTTCCTAATTTGCTAAAAGTTTTTCCTTCATTTAGATACATCAGTCCAAATTCACCACCATACAGATGGGCTCCTTTAGCGATTTGTCCATTATGAAAAATTGCCCCACCGATTCCAGTGCCAACAACTACAAAAGCAACCTCTTTTTTGCCTTTCGCTGCTCCCTCATAAATCTCAGCTATACCAGCGCAATTTGCATCATTTTCGATCGTAACAGGAAGATTGAATAGTTCTTCTAGTTCTTTAAAAATATTAAAACCATGAATATAAGGAATAGCGGAAATTCCGTTAATCATTTGTTTTTGGACATCTACCACTCCTGGTGCACTTAACGCCACACCTACCAACTCTTGCTCTACTTCATTCAATACTGCTAATAATGACGCTTTCATTTCTTCCCATGTTTTTGGTGTTTTAAACTTACCTTTATTAGTCATGTCTTGACCATCCCAAATTCCATGTTTTACTGCCGAACCACCAAAATCAAATGCTAAAATTGCCATCCTATAAGCCCGCCTTCATCTATTTAGTGTGTTTGTTTCTTCTATAATTGTAAGGACCATGGTATTCTTGATCCGGATTTCTCTTTAAACTGAACTTCAACGGTACGTAATCAATACCGCCTTTCGTTAGCGGATGACATCGTAAAAATCTCGCCGTTCCCATCGTTACACCTTTGATGCTGCCATGTGTTTGAATCGCATCAATCATATATTGTGAACATGTTGGATGATAGCGACAACTAGCTGGAAGTCCAGGCGAAATGAAACGCTGATAGCCACGCACCATACCTACAAAAATATTTCCTGCCATTTCGTCCCTCTTTTCTCTATTCGAAAAAACTATACCCTGTTTTATAATCGAATGCAAGTTTACAAATTGAAAGTAGAACTATTTCTAGATAAATTCTTATAATTTGAAAAAGAAAACTATTCAAATTTCTGAAAGGATGCTAAACTAGAGAAAAGAAGTGAGCGCTAATCAGTCGCATAAGCTTCTATCCAATCTAAAATGAAATGGAGCAAATCACTATGGGCTTGAAATTTGAACGCACAGACGACCTAGATAAATTATTCGATTCTTTTGCAGTTGATCCTAAAAAAGTCGAAATGCCAAAAGAAGAATTAGAAAAGCAAGCAGCAAAAGCCGAACAAAAAGAAGAGAAGAAAAAAGAACAATAAAAAATAGCGCTGACGTCTCAATGAAGTCGTCGGCGCTATTTTTTATGGTAAATATTTCTCAATGGCTTGCCATGCTTCTTCTTTCCCTTCTTTAGTTTGTGAAGAGAAAAGAATAAAGTCATCAGATTTGTCAAAATTCAGCGCTTTTTTGATGATGCTTTCATGTTTGTTCCATTTACCACGAGGAATTTTATCTTTTTTCGTTGCCACAATAATTACTGGAATCTCATAGTATTTTAAAAACTCATACATTTGAATATCTTCTTGTGTTGGTGCATGACGTAAATCAACTAAAGATACGACCGCTTTTAATTGTTCTCTGGTCGTCATATAAGTTTCGATCATCTCGCCCCACTTAGCCCGTTCTGTCTTAGAAACTTTGGCATAACCATATCCTGGAACATCCACAAAATGCAATGCATCTTCAATCAGGTAAAAATTCAATGTTTGGGTTTTCCCTGGTTTTCCAGAGGTTCTAGCTAAATTTTTGCGATTGATCAACGTATTGATGAATGATGATTTACCAACATTTGAACGTCCTGCTAAAGCGATTTCTGGAAGTTCTGTTTCTGGATATTGCTTTGGTGATACAGCACTTATAATAATTTCAGCGTTATGAACCTTCATATTCTAACCTCCGATCCGATTGATTTCAATAAAAAACGGCGGAACAGAAGCAACTCCTCTGAACTAAGCTGAAATTGAAAAAGTTGACAAACACTTTTCATCAATTCCCGCTTACTTCTCGGAACGAAACACTTCTGTCCCAACCTCAATTAACCAGCTTTTTTATCTTTTTTATTTGAAACGATTACCGGTTTGCCTGTACCTTCTACAGCCATTTCAGTAATGATAACTTTTTCGATTGTATCATCAGATGGTACATCAAACATTACATCCATCATGATCTCTTCGATGATTGAACGTAAACCACGAGCCCCAGTATTGCGTTCGATTGCTTTATTCGCAATCGCACGAAGAGCATCCGTTTCAAATTCTAGTTCCGTGTCATCTAAAGACAATAATTTTTGATATTGTTTCACTAAAGCATTCTTAGGTTCAGTTAAGATACGAACTAAATCATCTGTCGTCAACTTCTCTAATGCAGCTGTAACTGGTAAGCGTCCGATAAATTCAGGGATCAAACCAAATTTCAATAAATCTTCTGGAATGATTTGTTGCATCACACTTTCATCCTCGTTCAGCTTACTGTTATTTGTACCAAACCCAATTGTTTTTTCGCCTAAACGATTTTTGACCATTGTTTCGATACCATCAAAAGCTCCACCGACAATAAATAAGACATTCGTTGTGTCGATTTGGATGAATTCTTGATGTGGATGTTTGCGTCCTCCTTGCGGTGGCACGCTGGCAACTGTTCCTTCTAAAATTTTAAGTAACGCTTGCTGTACTCCTTCACCTGAAACATCTCTTGTGATCGACACATTTTCACTCTTGCGGGCGATTTTGTCGATTTCATCAATATAAATGATGCCTTTTTCAGCTCGTTCCACATTAAAATCAGCAGATTGTAATAGTTTCAATAGAATATTCTCTACGTCTTCTCCTACATATCCTGCTTCTGTCAAACTAGTTGCATCAGCAATCGCAAATGGTACATTTAAAGTTCTAGCCAATGTTTGGGCTAAAAATGTTTTCCCAGAACCTGTTGGGCCAATTAAACAAATATTGCTCTTTTGTAATTCTACATCTTCAGAGCTTGAATTTTCTGATTGATTTACACGTTTATAGTGATTATAGACAGCCACTGCTAATGAGCGTTTTGCCTGATCTTGTCCAATGACATATTCGTTTAAGACATCCAAAATTTCTTGAGGTTTCGGGACATCCGTTAATTCACGTACGGCTTCATCGTAAAATTCTTCATCAATAATCTCTTTACATAGGTCGATACATTCATTACAAATATAGACACCAGGTCCAGCAACGATTTTTTTCACTTCTTCTTGTGTTTTACCACAGAATGAACAGCGAACTGCACCATTGTTGCTATTTGTATTATCGTACATGCGTGTCACCTCTCTAAAATTAAAAATGACTGTCGTTACAGTCTTAAAATATAATAGCATAAATCAAGTGAAAATGCGAACATTGGATTTATAAAGATTTACTAAATAAAGGAATTCTTATGGTATACTAAAAGAGTTAAATCAATTGCTGATTCTTATAAACATTCAGTAAAAAATGGAGGGAATTTCATGCTGGAACAAATTTTATTAGGGACGTATACACGTAGAGAAAGTAAAGGGATTTATCAGATAGCACTGGATACAGAAAAAGAAACACTTTCAGACGCAACTTTATTAGTAGAAGAAACTAGCCCAACATACTTAGCACTCAATCAAAAAGGCGACTTATTCAATGTCACTTCCGTTGATGGTGAAGGTGGTATGGCTGCTTACAAACATAACAATGGGCACTTTGACTTACTTAATAAAGTAACGGAAGCTGGCGCTCCTCCATGTTATGTGGCGATTGATGAAGAAAAACAATTCGTTTTTGGTGCAAATTATCACCAAGGAATTGTTCATGTTTATCGTATTTTAGCGGATGGACAGTTGGAACATACTGATAAAATCGTTCATGATGAGCCAACTGGACCTCATGAAAATCAAGACAATGCGCATGTTCATTATACAGACTTAACGCCAGATCGTCGGCTAGCAGTTTGTGATCTTGGCACCGATCGTGTTTATACCTATGACGTTAGCGAAGATGGTAAATTATCTGAGGTAGCTCAATATATCGCTGAACCTGGAACAGGTCCTCGTCATTTAGTCTTCCATCCAAATAATCAATATGCCTATCTTTTTGGTGAGTTGGACAGCACAGTGACTGTTTTAGCATACAATGCAGCAGATGGTTCCTTTGAACAAGTGCAAAAAGTATCCACTTTACCAGATGGTTTCAATGAATTCAATGGTGGTGCTGCGATTCGGATATCAGCTGATGGACGCTTTGTATACGCATCAAATCGTGGACATGATTCGATTGCGGTTTTCGCAGTAGCAGAAAATGGCAGTAATGTAGAACGTATCCAATTGATTGCTACAGAAGGCGAGATTCCTAGAGATTTTGATTTAGATCCTACAGGTAAATTTGTCGTTGCAGCAAATCAAAATACCGATAACTTAACGCTTTATCGTCGTGATGAAGCAACCGGTCTTTTGACTATGATTCAAAAAGATGTTTATGCACCTGAATGTGTGTGTGTATATTTTAAATAGAAAGAACGCCACCGCACTTGTTTTTTACTTTGCGTCACTTTCTTTGAAAATTTAGAAAAAAATATAAAAGGCCGTTATCAAAGTGATAAAACAACTTTGATAATAGCCTTTTCTCTTTTGCTAAATTAAAAAGAGAGACAATACAATCACTGCTCTAATGTTCATATTTTCTCACTTCCGCTTTTGATTCTTGAATCATTTCTATTGTTTGTTCAAAATTTCGTGAAGCATATGCATAAAACAAAACATCTACCACAATAAATTGATCGTGCAGGGAAGTCGTTGCGGCGCTTCTTAATGCAGCTTCATTGGAACGAACTGTTTGCAACATGTATTCCGCTTTATTTGTCAACGTATTATTGCCAAACTGTGACAACCCAATTGTTTTCAATTGATGCTTTTTTGCTACGTCAAGCAATCTTACTACTTCTTTTGTTTCTCCCGAATGTGAAATACAGAAAAACACGGCTTCTTTTGGTGCTGAAACTAAAATCGTCACTAATACATGTGGGTCTTGAACGCAGACAACCGTTTTACCTATCCGATTCCATTTTTGCGCAATATTTTCGGCAACTAAATAAGAAGCGCCGATTCCAAAAACATAAATGATCGGAGCAGCAACTAATACATCCACGATTGTTTCAACTCGTTGTTCTTTTAATAGAGCTACTGTTTCTTGCATTGATTGATACGCATTACCTAATAGCTTGGTTTTGATTTCATCTACTGATTCATTTGCCGTGATATCCGAGTATCCTTCATAAATAGGCGCTTCGATTTCAGCTGACAAGCGGATTTTTAATTGAGTAAAACTAGGGACATCGATTTTTTTACAAAAACGAATCACTGTTGCCGGACTTGTTCCAGCATAGTTTGATAACTCAGAAGCAGTCATATCGATCACCATTGATGGATTATCTAATATGGTCCGACCAATTTTTCGTTCAGAATTTGGTAATACATCAAGCATACTGACAATTCTTCCTTGGATATTTTCGCCACTCATTGTTTCAGCTCCTTTTTCTTCATTCATTTCATTGTATGTAATAAGGGCGAATTTTGTCTACTCGCCCATCGATTAAGATACTATCAATAATAGGTAATGCTACCTAAGGGGACAGATTTTTTAGCACCTGTAGCATTGGGTACATTTCCTGAACAACGTTGTAATGTTTGGTTTGCCAAAACCGCCATAGCAATTGCTTCTTTTGCTTCTGAAGAAAAGCCTAGGTCCTCTTGAATCAGTACATGAACTTCAGGAAGTTCTGTTCTGATCATTCCAATTAACGTTTGATTATAACTGCCTCCTCCGCCAATAATCAACTCAGTTGGTCCTGCGATAAAAGGTTGAACCGCTTTAGCAATTGATTTTGCAGTAAACATTGTGGCTGTTGCGATAAAATCATTTGGTTCAAGCAGCCATTTTTCAAGCAAAGCTGTAGTGAATTGTTTGCCAAAATCTTCCCGTCCGGTTGTTTTTGGATATGGTTTTTGAATATAAGGATGTGCCATCAATTCATCTAATAAGGCTAGACTTACTTTCCCTTGACTGGCATAGGTTCCACCTTTATCATATTCTTCATTATAAAACTGCAAACATAATTCATTCATGATAACATTGCCTGGACCAGTATCAAAAGCAATCATGTCTGTGATTTCTCCTGATTTAGGAATCACTGTCACATTACCGATTCCACCAATATTTTGTAATAATCTTGTTGTATCCGATTTTTGATATAGCACATATTCGGAATATGGAACAATCGGCGCACCTTGACCTCCGACAGCCATATCCCGCTCTCTAAAATTCGAAACTACAGTCGTTTTCGTCCATTCACAAATGATTGCTGGATCTCCAATTTGCAATGTTGAAGCATAAAATGTATCTCGAGCAAAGGGAATATGGAAAAGGGTTTGCCCATGACTACCAATGAATGCTAAATCATCTAAAGAAATGCCTGATTTTTTACAAACATCTAAGGCAGCCTGAGCAAAAGCTTGACCTAACTCAATATTCAACGAACAAATTTTCTCTACATCCGAATGCTCCAATGATAAAGCCTCACGAACTCTTTGTAGTGTTGGCTTCCCAAAAGGCACTGTTAAAAAGTCTATCAACTTGACGGTTGTTGTTTCATTTTTACCAGAAATATCCACCAATGCTGCATCGATACCGTCTAATGAAGTACCAGACATTAAACCAATTGCATACACCATCTTTTCTCCTCTATTCTACTAATTTAATACTATTCATTTAAAAATTTATTTTGCTATTAAATTCATCTCCGTTTAGATTTCGGCTATACTACTAGAATTTTGGTAAACTGAAATACCTACTTTCTTTATCGATTTTGCGTTGTCCTATTTTTTTCTACTTGCAAACGGTTGCTTTCAAAAAAGACGACTGCCAATAGCCCACTAACCCCATAAATGACCTGTTTGATTATTTCTGACATAGTTGGAAACATCAGGGTCGGTATTAATGCAATCAAAAAAACAGAACAGCCGATCAACCAACGATTAGGCAATAAATTCTTCTTTTTTAAATAATGAGTTAACATCAACCCACCGATGATAAACAAAATACTTACTGCCATAAACAAGATTTTCGTCATTTTTATTTCCTCCTATCTTCCAACTTTAAACGAAATGAGGAACGAAAACTCGTTTAGAGACGGTTTCGCTCCACTCTTTCTAATCTCTTGCACTCGCTTTATTTTACGATAGCATGTTCTTTTTCTAGTTCATTATTATCATAAATCATAACAAATGGATAATAGATCACAATTGAAATAATAATCAAAATAACATTTAATACAGCTGCTCGCCAGTCACCACCCGTTGCTAAGTATGCACCAATTGGTCCAGGTAATGTCCAAGGTGCAGTAAAAATCACACGATTTACCAAACCTAATTGTGTCGCAAACCAAGCAATCGTCGCTGTAACCATTGGAGTTAAAATAAACGGAATAATCAAAATCGGATTTAACACAATCGGTGTTCCGAAAATCAATGGTTCATTGATATTAAAAATAGCTGGTGCTAAGGTTGCTTTTCCAAGTTTTGAAGCAAATTGAGATTTTGTCTTAAACGCTAGCAATAAGGCTAAACCAATCGTACAACCTGAACCACCGATCCAGATAAACCATTGATAAAACGGTTCTGCTGCAATATTTGGCAACTCTTTACCAGCAGCCATTGCTGCAGTATTTCCATCTAACAATTGTAACCATAATGGTCTTGCTAATGACCCTACGATCGATACGCCATGGATTCCGAAAGACCAAAAGAATGTAATCATAAAAATCAGGAATAAAACACTTGGTAAACTATCTGCTGCACTTACTAAAGGGCTTACAATTTTAGAAATTGTTGAATGCCAATCAAACCCAATAAAGTAAGTCAGTGTTGATATACCTAAAATAACAATCAACGTGGGTGTCAAGGTTTCAAAAGATCGAGCCACGGCTGGTGGTACTTGTTCAGGCATGGTGATTTTAAATCTTGACTTGTCTGTGATTCGATAAATTTCAACAGCCAAAATGGATGTAATAATACCAACGAACATCCCGCCACCACCTAAATTAGCCATCGGCAGTACAAACCCAGTGGTACCAGCTACATCTAATGCTTCCTCTGGAATGTTGACTGGAACAAACGTCAATAAAAAGGCGATCGTCGCTAAAATCCCGCCTGAAATAACGTCTAAATTGTACGTTTTAGATAAACTTGCTCCAATACCAAACGTTGCATAAAGAGTCATAATAAACATTGTCATTCGATATGGCAATAAAATCGTTGCGGCATTTGACGTTAGAAACTGTGTAATTCCCCAATCTGCCGGCAGCGGTGGAAAGGCAATGATCAAGAAAAAAGAACCAATAATAATCAATGGTAATGTTGCGATGATCCCATCTCTAATTGCACGCAAATGACGTTGATTCGCTAATTTCGCCATAGGACCCGCTAAATGTTCTTCAATAAATTCAGTAAACTTTTTCAATGCTCTCATCTCCTATTTCACATTCAACTCGTATAAAAGCCCTTACAAAAAAATTCAAACTAAAACCTACACTATTGCATACCTGCACAAACCTGCCTCTTTATTCCGACAAACTAAACACTGTCTACTACGAATCAACCTACTTTCTCTTCCGTTCCCTCCCCTTCTGTTGTTCGTTTTGTTCATTAATAAAGTAAGCAGAAATCTATCGATGTCAGACCTTGCTTTTATCGACACCCTCATCATACATTTAAAGAATCTTTTTTTCAACATTTTTAAATAAAAAACGAAATAATATTTCAAAAAAATAGTTTATAAATTAAAAAAGTGTATATATTTAATCTAAAAGGATTAAATATATACACCCCTAAAATTTTAAATGATATTAAATTCCTAAAAATAAGAGAATCCTATTAACAACTATTTTAGTCATCCAAAAAGAGAGCTTTTTACGCCCTTTTTTGGTTAGATATTTTTCTACTGGTCAAAAACGAAGAACTCCACTCAGTGAAATCAAATCCAAATTTCATCCTAATCACATCTTTCGTCATGTTACTGTTTAGAAAACAGTAGCTGGCGATCAAAAAACAGAATTTTTTTGACTAATTTTGGCTAAAAAATGAGAAAACACTAATTTATACTGAATTTAATTAAAAAGAAAGCGGGGCAAAAATAAAATGAAAAAGAAGAAATATTATATTTCACTGGGGACTTCACTGTTAGCGTTGGCTGCAACTGGCCTTTTCCAAACACCCGATGTCTATGCTCAATCTGTAAACGGTGAAACACTTGTACAAAATCAACTAAAACTTAGTGAGCAACAGCCAGGTGTTAAATCAGAACTTTTGCAATCAGAAGACACAGCTATTTATCGAAAAAATCAATTAGACAATACGTTTGGTCCTAGTAATAACCAATCAACTGGGGTTTACAAAAGAAGTACAGACACTATCACAATCTATATTGACGAAAACACAGATCAAACACAGATGCCAACCTATACGATTTCGCCAATTACTTTAACACAATCCCGAGATGGGAATCCACAAAGAATCCCCTTGAAAAAAGGAAAGAATACGATCAATAATACCAATGAAGGGATTATTCATTTACAAAACATTACTACTGCTACTGCCCAACAAAAGTTGGTTGTATCAGTCGATGGTGGCGTTCGGCTTCCTCGATTTATTTTAGGAAAAACAACAGAAGCTGATTGGCAAAAACAAGTACAGCAAAATCCCAATGCACCAGGATATGAACTATTGGGAACACGTATGTTGATCACAGGCTCTAAAGCAACCATAGACAAAGTAAAAAATCCAAAACAAATCGTAGAGACTTACGATAAAGTGATTACCTTTCATGATCAGACCGCAGGCTTAGATGACAGTTCTTCTCTACACAGAAAAAACCGTGGCTTAATCCAACATATGCGTGAAACTCAAGAACCTGGTTATTACATGTATGCTTGGTTTAGTCACACTGCTTATTCTAAAGGTACTGGAATGACAAACCTTCTCGCGGCTAACATCGATTCTATTTGGGGCCCGATGCATGAATTAGGTCATACCTATCAAATGAATCGGATGACTTGGAAAAACCAAACAGAAGTAACTGTAAATATTTATAGTTTGCGTAGCGAAAAACAACTAGGGGTTAGAAGTCGCTTAGAGCGAAACAATGTCTATGACAAAATCTTCACCTACTTTAAACAACCTAATAAAAACTACGATAGCAACACGGATCTTTTTGTAAAATTAGGGATGTTTTGGCAATTAGAATTAGCGTTTGGAGATAATTTCTATCCTCAACTACACAAATTATATAGAGAAGAAGCAAAAAATCTAAAGAGTGATGTAGAAAAACAACAATACTTGATCCTTTCGGCTTCAAAAATTGCCAATAAAAATTTACTCCCTTATTTTGACATGTGGGGCTTACCTAGCACAGCTGAAACAAGACAAGCCGTTCAAAAATACCCAGCATTGACCCATAAAATTTGGGAATACCGTGATGAGCTAAAAAATCCAATCAGTCCAATCGACCCAGCCAAGCCAGAAAAAACAGCAGCACCCACTAACCTTTCTGTACTTGATGTAAAACATGATGCAGTAAAATTGAACTGGTTGGCTAGTCAAGGAAACTCCGCCATAAAAGAATATATCGTCTATCGCGATGGCAAAGAAGTTGCTCGAACAGCTACAACTGAACTGATAGATAAAACAGTTCAGCCAGCAACGTCCTATACCTATACAGTTGCTGCAGTCAATACAGCAGGAGAAACTTCTGCTAACAGTGCAAATCTACAAGTAAAAACACTATCAGCACCAATTGTTGAAACTCCTGCACCAAGTAAGCCAACGAATCTTGTTTCCAGCAACATCACCCAAGATTCTCTTACGTTACATTGGGCTCCTTCAAGCAGCTCCATTGGTATTGCTGGCTACACTATTTACCGTGATGGTGTAAAAATCAGCACTGTCAGAATACCTTCATTTAGCGACACTCAATTGCAATCAAATACAACCTACACCTATCAAATTGCAGCATTTGATAATAGAAATCAAGAATCCAGCAAAAGTGATCGCTTTACAATAAAAACCAAAGAAGCTGATAATAACCTTTCTGCGTGGGCAAACAATAAGGTTTATACGGCAGGTGATAAGGTTCTTTATAATGGAATTGAGTACGTAGCAAAATGGTGGACACAAGGAAATCGCCCTGATCAATCAGACGCTTGGAAAACACTTTCCACTATTGTTATGGAATGGGAAACGAAAAAAGCTTATAGTGGCGGTGATACTGTGACGTTCCAAGGCCAAACATTTAAAGCAAAATGGTGGACGCAAGGCAATCAGCCTGGAAGTTCTCCAGTTTGGGAAAAGATTTAAAGAGGGAATAAACGCCAGCAGTCTGTTTCATCACTGCTGGCGTTTATTTTATGTTCTCTTTTATAATATTTTTAATTCTTTCAATCCTTCTTTCTTCGAATTTTTTTCATATAAAAGTTATCTCTTCAAGCTCACCATTCGTTCTTAACAGAACTTCATTTAGCACTACTTCTTCCAGTTCCCCACTATTAATTCAAGTTGGGTTCTCGTGTATCCGACTCCATTCTGTAAACCTTCCAATTTTTTTGCATCTCAGTATGTTTAAACGAACCTAATTTTTTCTGCCGTTTATCCCACTCTTTCCCGATCGATTTCGTCCAAGTTAAACTCATCCTAGACAACTCAAAAGTTCCTGAAACAGGATTCCACGCCACACCTTTTTCTACTTCTGCCAATCCTGCATCTAAATTAGCTAACTGTGTTTCAAATTCTGAAAATAAATTGGGCGAACTTGCATTAAACTCATATAATTTCTGTAGTTTTTCTTCATTTTTCTGAACCGAACTTTGTACCCCTAGATAGCGTTGCTGCATGCGTGGGTTAGGCTCTTTTTCTTTAGCCATCGCGTGTGCTATATTTTGCAATAAAGCTTGTCCTTGGGCGATTTCAGCTCTTATTTGTTCTTCGATTACATCACATGTGTCAACCGACGATTGAAACGATTCTGGGAATTTACTGTGCGCTTCAATTAAAGCCTCACATGCTAATATAAATCCCTTTGCTAAAGAAGGATAAACAACTGAGAAATACAACTTTGCTGAGTCATACGTTTCACTGGATAACGGCGCATGCATGAATGTATTAACGCTATCTGTCAGCATATTGCAAAATCGGATATATTCCTTGGCCATTTGTTTTGCAACCGCACTTTGAGCTTTTACTTCGCTTATATAAAAATCAATAGCCATAACAATTCTCCTCCACGACGGTCTTATCAGCAAACAATCTAGTCCTCTCAAGGAATAACGCTTCTTTTCTATCCCTTAACTGGACTTCCTCATCTACCAAACGTTCCGCTATGTCTTCTAAACGCTGGCGTTCATATTGATGTAACCGATTAGCTTGATCATCTAATTCCATAAAATAATCGATAAATTGTGAGCCTTGATTATTACCGATCAGTTCTTGGTAATAGCGTTGTTCTTGATAATGGATTGAAAAATAATCCGCTTCCAACTCTTCCAATTCGCATATCTCTTGGCGTTTTTCTTCTTGATCAATACTGATCTGCTGTAAGCGTTGGTTGATTATGCGTTCTTTTTCTTTAATCATTTGTGCTTGTCACCTCCAAATTTTAGAGAGAATGGAGCAAAATCATCGTCTTTTCTGATTTTTTGATCCATCTTGCTAGATTCTTTTGTTAGCGAATGGATAGTATGATTGTCACGAGCAATTATCTTGGAAACACGTTGCCCACAACTGTAAATACTAGTTAAGCTATTTTTTGCATTACTATTCCCACTAACCGTAGTTCGTTCTGCTTTGTGTACAGCCTCATTTACCGATAAAAATTCGCTAGCAACTTGGCTAAATCGAGCTGAAACGCTCCCCACCATGGTTAGACTCCTTTTAATACCTGACATATCTCGAACACCTCTACCTACTATTATGGTCTTCTAGCTTATAATACTTCAACTTCCATTTTGACACATTTACATGTCTTATAGCTATCAAATATTTCTTTGTGACACAAAAAAATTGCAAATCTGTGGTATAAAATGATAATTATTACAAAAAAACATAATAACAAATAGTTAAAATAAAAAAATAGTGAAATAATAGAAAAACAGTTTTCAAGTGCTGATGTATAGTAAATTTCAAAGTCACTTCAATATAAAATATAATAGGATCCAAGTAACTGAGACATAATGCGACAAGTCATACCCTATCCGAATAAACAGTAACGCACAGAAGCAACTCCTACGTTACACTTCTGTCCATCCTCAGTATGTGTATTTTTTAGTTTAAGATATCAAATACTTCTATACAATCGTAAAAAAACTGTCGACAACTTCTCGACAGTTTTTTACCTTAAAACACTATGATTTTACATAAGTTACTTTATTTCCTAACTCACTTGCAGCAAACTGATTTGCTTCAAAAAAAGTTTTGATCATTTTCCCATTCTTTAGACAAATCACAATATGTGGTGACTTTCGAAAAGAGATAAAACTTGAACCAATCCCTGCTAGATTCCAACTGCTGGTAATCGTAAAATAGCTGATTTCTTCATACATCAGAACTTTCTTACGCTTAAAATGAACTAGCTCCAAACCAACCTCATATAGGTATAGCCCATCTTTTCTAAAGATAAATTGAAAAATCGCTAAGACCGTAAAAACGGTCCCAATCACTAATCCAATCTGTATCCCTAATTGGTCTGCATTGCCAAATAGAATAAATCCATACACCACTATTGCTGGCACTAAAAAGAATAACCCCAACAAAATTCCTCTCCGATAAGCATCGGAATATACCCTTCCCAACTCCATTTTTTTCTCCTTTTTGTTTATTTATACCTCTTTTATCGTATCATTTTTGGATTGGCAGAAAAAGAATGAATTTATTGACTTTTTGATGGATATTGAATAATTTTATGTTCCAAAATAATTTTGATAGCGTATCAGCCTCTACGCTCCATTACTAACAAGTTAATTTAGTTCATCTAGTGCTTCTGGGTATCAAAAAACGAAACCTATTCGTTCAGAATCTGTACCAGAAGATATTCTTGCTGCTGAAAGAGAAGATGAAGAAAGAAAAAACTTCAAGAAGAGTTTTTTCAAAAAGCGATGAAATTCCGTGATCTCTCTTTTGAAGTACAAGCTGAGTTGTTTTCTGAAGCTAGAGAAGTTGATACTTACCGAATGCCAAATGCTACACATTTTTTAGACACCTTAGCTACCCTTATAAATTTTGACTTAGAAAAATATTGGGATCAAGTTCTTAATGATGCCCAGTCTGAAGGTGAGAATATTGGCTAATAAAACTATAAAAGAAATTGCTGATGAGCTCGGAATTTCTAAAGATAAGGCACGCTACAGAGCGGGGAAATTACCACGGAATTTTACGTACCAAAAAAATGGAATTACATGCCTTAGAAATAACGGATATAAAAAAATTTTAGAAGAAGTGAGCGGGACATAACTCTTCGAGTCATATCCCACTCACGTGGAATCCGTATAAACGGTGGGAGCAGAAGCAATCCCTTCGGAAATAAGCTGAAATTCACAAAAATTTGAAGAGCAATTTTCGTGAATTCCTTCTTATTTCTCGGGATTAAACACTTCTGTCCCATCCTCTTCCGCGGCTTCACATACCCAAAATTTGACAGATTCAACTTTTAATATTTTGAAAAAAGAACTTGAAGATAAGAATACTCAACTCGCAAATAAAGATGAACAACTGGTTACCATGCAAAAACTACTCGATTAGTAATAACAACTCACCCTCCAGTCAAATAAACAAATCGAGCAGCTAGAAGCTCAATTGCAAATTGGATCTCAATATCCTGAAGAGAAACAGCCTTCAGCTGAAGAACCAAAAACTGATCCTGATTTGATGCCGGACAAAAAGTGGTGGCATTTTCTCCGGAGAGATTCTTGATTTTTGGTTTGATCAATGGAAAGTCACTGCACGCAAAAATTCCACCTTTTGAAAAGATGGGTATATTTGGGCACTATAAATTTTAGTGGTCATTTTATCAGAAGATATCTAAGCTCTTTTTATGTTCCAAATATGTTCTTACTATGTTCCTAACGTGTCCCAAACATGTTCGAATTGTGTTCCTCACTCTCTTTTCAGGTACCCGCACAAAACACCTAGCACTGCTAGAATACCTAAACATGTGGGTACAGATTTCCCTTATGCTCTTTCACACGTGTTATCCTGACAAACAGCACGTGTGAATATAACACGCTAGTCGCTCTGCTAACGTTCTTTTTCACAAAGTTTTTGACTGATAAAAGTTAGTGCTCATACGCCCTCTTTACCTATACCAATTGAAATTCACAAAGAAAGCCCGCTTATCGGTTGATAGGCGGGCTGCTAAGGTTAATCTGGATTATGTCTACTAAGTGATTAAATAACGTCTGATTCAAACCAAAAGAGCTTGCGTCTTGTTGGTCACGTTGCGCCACTGTATCCGCGTATTTGTTCAATTGACTATTAATACTAATCAGTAATTCTTCCATTTTTTTACATTTCCTTTTAATTGATTGTATTGTTCTAAATACGATTGAAATGCTTGATCTTTCCATTCTTGCGCGATTTGTTGATTCATAGAATTCACTTTATAAATTGCATCTTGAATTTGTTGTTGAGATTGAGTGTAAACCTTTGCTTGCGATTTTAGTTGTTCGGGTGTGACTGAAATTGCTCCTACCTTTTGATTCTCTCCTTTTTTGATTCAATATTTATAGTTTTATTTCATAACTTTCTTTTTTATAGATGATCGCGTTAGCTAAAAGAATTACTGTTAAATTCAATGGTATTAACTGAGTTACGGACAGCAACCAAGGATTGTTCCAATTTTTTACCACTTTTCCCTTTAATCATTTGTTTTCCTTTTATCGCAACAACTTTTTTACTTGCATTTTGTGCATCTGAATTAAGATTTTTTTTAGTTTTTTTAGCTCCAGGTTTGTATTCGTTGCAGACGGTTTTACATTCTTGTATTAACGCTAATTTTTGTACTCTCTTTTTCTCTTGTTTTTTGTAGTAATCGAGCTCTATCTTCAACAGAGTAACATTCGTAGTTTTGTGTGTTAAGCTTTGTTTATCACTAGGTTTCTGAGCTTCTCTATTGTATTCATCAATTTTTCTCTGATAATAATTTATATTTGATTGATAAGATGCGTCTAACTTCATAGTCAATAACCTCTTTATAGTTTGAATGAATTGGCTTCTGCTCTATCCTCGTCTACAGCTTTTGTAGCCGAATTCTGCATAGCAATGCCTATTTTCCTAATATTTTGACTTGCTTTTTTTATATTTGCTTTTAATTCAAGTGATACGTCAGTATTGTAAGTACTTGGAGTATTTCCTTTGCAAAACGGGAAAACTGATTGAATAACTTCGTTCACGTCTGAATCAGATAATTCAGAATAACAGCCACCATTCAGTCCATTTTGAATCGATTTCATTAAATTCATAATAGCCATACCTTCACGCTCTTCAAAATTTTGAAGTTGTCGTAATGTCTTTAATAGAGATTCTGAAAGATTTATAAAATCTCTTCCTGATGCATTTAAAGTAGAGGGATCATAGAATATTTTAATACTCCCATCAGAATTGAATATACCTGAAAATGACTTATTCATATGGCCTACTACTGGAAATTTTGCAGAATTTGACTGCACTAAAAAACGCTTACCTATTGTTTTTCCTAAAGGAACAAACCCCACTGGATCAAGTTCATGTCTATAATCTCTAATTCTATTATTGTAGTACCCTTGATCAACTAAATCTCGGTATTTTTTAGGTAAAATACGATAACAGCGAGCAGCGGCAAAAGTTGTCGCATTTTTATTATTCATAACGCCCATAAATTGAGCTAATGCACCACCTAGACTATGACCTGTAAAACTATAATCAGCAGGTTTTCTATTATTTACTACCTTATTTACCCATTTTTCATATTCAATAAATTGATGATTATCACTGGCAGAACCTTTACTCCAGCCAGCTAATGAATGAGAAAGGATAGGATTTTTAATAGTATTCGATGCATTTTCTGCAATAAATCTCACGTATTGCGTTTTGGAAGAATTCTCTTTTATTTTATCTATTGATAGGTTTGTTCCTAATTGATTAAAATTTGTCGTCCAATCTTTTAGTTCAGAAGAGCCACGAGAAACAAAGATAATATTATCAGGTTGTCCACCATTTTGGATTTTGTCATAATCAGCTTGATCTACTACCGCAACTGCTTGTAATCCGGATTCTTTATCAATAGAATTAATTACAACAAACTTTCCATCTACAGTTCTAATAACACTACCTACTTTTAAAAGACTATCTTCGTAACTATTGAAAGATAACTTTGAAAAAGTTTCATCTTTAATTTTATTAGACATCGAGTCCTCCTTGTATTATCATTTAGTAATTAATAACTATACTATCACAAGAGGTGTGTTATGATAAGAAAAAAATATATATGTTTAAGTATTTTAATGTTGACAATTGTACTAGCGTTTGGAGGATGTAAAAGCATGGAAGAGAGCGAAATGAATTATTACATGAAGGAACAGAAACCAAGAATTGAGAAATTTTTAAAATATCACTATAATAACATCGATTCTGTAACTTTAACAGGTACTCAAAAGAACCCTATGGGCGGTTTTTTTATACAGGGATATATTAACGGAGATGAAAATCTATCAATATCTGTTCAAGGAGAAGTTGGAACAAATATTGAATATGTTGATGGACTCAATATTGACTTTGATAAAAAAAATAATAAATCAAACAACAATAAATCAGTTTCTGAAATAGAAGCAGAGGAAAAAACAACTATGTCTTCTTCCGCTAGAATGAGTTTATGGAAAGAAAAATACGGATCAAAAACAACTTGATTTTAAAAGAAAACTGAGATTTGTCTTTAGCACCGCTCCCATAGTTAAATTTTCATCTTCGTAACTATCGAAAGATAACTTTGAAAAAGTTTCATCTTTAATTTTATTAGACATCGAGTCCTCCTTATATTATCATTTAGTAATTAATAACTATACTATCACAAGAGGTGTGTTATGATAAGAAAAAAATATATATGGTTAAGTATTTTAATATTGACAATTATACTAGCGTTTGGAGGATGTAAAAGCATGGAAGAGAGCGAAATGAATTATTACATGAAAGAACAGAAACCAAGAATTGAAAAGTTTTTAAAATATAATTATAACAATATTAAATCAGTTACATTAACGCAAGCTAATAAAAATCCAATGGGTGGATTCTCAATTAAAGGATATGTTAATGAGAATAAAAATTTAAAAATATCTGTACCTGCATCACTTGAATCGGATATTGAGTATGTAAATGGTTTAGCTGATCCTTTCTTTGAAAAAAATTATAAATTTCCTGGACAAGATACAAAATCAGTTTCTGAAATAGAAGCAGAGGAAAAAACAACTATGTCTTCTTCCGCTAGAATGAGCTTATGGAAAGAAAAATATGGGTCAAAAACAACTTGATTTTAAAAGAAAACTGAGAATAGATAAATTTAGTAAGGTATTTTTTTAATTCAGAAGTAAACCAATTAATTTTAATGTTTTTGCATGCTAAAAGAAATGTGAATGGTTGCACCAAATCTGTAAAAACAATCCGTTTCATGGTACCAAAAAAAATCCCGACATTGTCGGGTTGGGTCCGCTTTTGGACCCATTTTTACCTTATGCTCTCGCAATAATCATTTTTTGAGCCTAGCGACAAGAAAAAACTTGAAAAGAGATTTTCATATCCTTTTTTTAGTTCTCACTACAATGCTATTTTACCATAGTTCACTTTAAGCAAGCGTTTTCTTTCCGGCTCATTGTCTTTTTCTGGTGATTCGGTCAAAAGACATCTTAGGATACTCATGAGAGTGTCCTTTTTTGTGTTTACCGATCTAAACTTGAAAATCTTCTAAAAAAAACGTGCCTGAACTACTATAAAACACCTATTTAATTTATCCTGATCGATTGTTTTCTCGGCATAACGAATGTAATTTCTCACACACTAAAAATAGCGTTTAAAAGTCATTTTAAACGGTTTTGATTTCTGACTGATGAAAATTTAGCCGATTCTGATGACAAAAGTCCTTAAATCGAATTTCAGGGCTTTTAAACGGCATTTAATTCTACTAGTTCTGTTTTTGGCTTGTCAAAAAAGAAATGCTAAAAAAAAAGACTTATTTCAACAGGGTTGTTAGGGCTTTCCCTGACCGCCTGTAAGGCTCCGTAACCAGAAAATAATTATAACTAAAGCAAACAGTTAAAACGGCTTACACAAGTGATGAGAGGCTTCCAATGACCTCTTTAAATTCTTTGTTTTAGGTTTTAGCGAGGGAGCCAAAGGCGACCGCTGCAAGTAAAATGTATGAGGGGTATTCTCACACTCCTTTTTTGGAGGTCTTATTTTCCAAGTTTAATCTTCGCGAACCTCGTTGAGGTAAAAAGTGAGCATATTTAGGCGGGAGATCTCTTTTATTCCATACTGATGATTTAAAAGATTTAGCTAAATTTTCTGATAAGCACCAACAACGTTGGGAATTGACAATGAAAAATGTAGCAATAAAATTGCTCAGTTGACCTATTACGAAGAAACTGAACAAAAATTTGAAGTGATGACTCTATTTAAAAAGTTATCAGTTAATTTTGAAGAACGGTCAATTACAGTAGGCGTTTCCGAGGAATTTGACTATATATTAAATAAACTTCAGGCACAATTTACTGTTTATGAACTTGAAAAATTTACTCAAATTCAATCCACTTACTAGTCCTTTACTTTATTGTTAAGTGTACTTTAGCTTCAAGATTCGAATAATTCCACAGGAAACTATATCTATTATAGGCGCTAATTGTTGCTTGTCCTAATTTTTTCACTGTGACAAGTCCAGTGTTTTTATCTACCGTAGCAATTGACTCATCATTACTTTTCCAGAAAATATTTTTATATGTCGGATTTAAAATTGTTGTATTTACTAGCTCATGTTGCAATTGAATGCTGTCTCCTATTTTTCCAGCCAATACTTGATCTGTTACCACTTGATTTCGTGCATCTTTGATTGTTATGTTTCCTAAATGAACATTTTCTTTCTTATCAATGATAAAATTATATTTTCCACCTACATTCATACGTGGTCCATATAAATTAAATTCTTCTAACTCAATAAATAATCGTTCCCCTTTTTTCATTGAGAATGTTTGAAACGAACCAAAATTAGACCAGCCCTTTTCTCCTGTATCGTAAAACCACATAAAGCGTGTCATGCATTGAGATGCTGCTGAATAATCATAGTAGCTGTATTCTCCATCTTCTGGTGCTGTAAAAAGAAATACATCCTGATCTCCATCATATTTTCCAGTTAAATCGATACTCTCACTCGAGTCGTAATCAAAATAGCCTGTCATTTCTTCGCCTAAAAGAACAGCCGTTGCTTCACCACTATAATAATCAGAATGATCATCTGTCACCACAGTAAAATGATCTGATACTTCAGGATTCTCTTCAGAACGAGCAGTAATCACTGTTCTACCCACTTTATGTGCTGTCACTTTTCCTGTTTTATCAACGGATGCAATGCTTGGATCAGCACTTTCCCATTTGATCGATTGATCGGCTTCTTGTGGTAAAATTTTAGCTTGAAATATTTGAGGTTTTTTATATAAAACCTTGTCTAATTCTTTTTTATCAAGAATTTGAACTTTTTCAGGTGAAGCAACAGCTGCCTCGTTTACAAATTGATAAATCATGGCAAATTTTTCTTTCGATATTCTACTTCCTTTTGATAAAACGGTTTCCGCCCATCCTGCAGTGCCATAAATTGTAGACATCACTGCGTTTACGCGTTTATTGCTATCATAAATTGGCGAACCACTGTTACCACCTGTAGCATCAAATTTTGTGGCTACCGCATCTTTTCCCCATGCAAGTTTACCATCGATAAATTCAGGAATCGTTTTAGAATCTGTATACATTGTCGCACTAAATTCACCCGGATAACCAGTCAGTGTGAATACATCAGATTCATTTTCCAAGTAATTGACACCTAACCAACCTGTGTGGTTCCCAATCGATTTATCCAGTTTCAGGATAGCGATATCCCAATCAACCGTACTGGACTTCTCTACATAGTTTGCCATAATATACATTTTTCTAACGGTCGTTTCTCCGAATGGCAAATTATTCCAACCAATTCTTCCTGGTGTCACTTTCGTATGCTTAGAAAAACCATTTTCTTTGCTCCATACAGCATGCGCACAAGTTAATACAGTATCCTTACCAATCAAAACACCACTACCTTGGCCAGCCCCTCCTGTACCTTCCGCATTTCTATAAGTTAAGACAGTTGAAATTGGTGAATAAGGAAATAGAGTTGGATCCTCAACCCGTTTTCGATCGTCTTCACCAATGATACCGATCTTTCTTCCTGTCGGATTTGATGGATCATACGCATCTAAGGTTTCTGGCATTCCTTCATACATGACTTCCTCAAACGAAACACGTTTTTCCTCTCTTGTTTTAAAATCTACTTCAATAAAATCATAATTACTTTGTGCTACTGTCGTTTGGGGATTCATAAACACTAGACTACCAACAAAAAAACTAAACAAAATTCCCCAGCTTATTTTTTTCTTTCTCATCACTTTACTCCTTTTTTAGTTATAATTTTAGCAAATATATTTTTGATTGTCATCAATAATTGATAATCATATTTTACAATTTAAATATAAAAACTAACACAGAGTAATCTTGTTATCAATAAACTACAAAAACCCACGCTTGATTTGACCAAGATTCGCAAATTATTTTTTTATCTTAGCATCAAAACACGTATTTTTGATTGTTGAAAAATATAAAAGTTTTGTTATTTTTTCTTATATATAAGAGAGCTGTTTTTGATGTTATTTAATGGGTAGAAATGCTGAATTTCGTTGCGGTGGGGATTGGCTTTCTGTATAATAAATTGTGTAGGATAGAAATTCGGATCGAGATTGGGATAAACGGTGGTACAAAAAAAGCTCCTACTGAAATAAGCTGAAATTCACAAAAAATTGAAGAACTTTTTTCGTGAATTCCTTCTTACTTCTCGGAGCTAGACGTTTTTTTCTCAATCTCTGTTCAAAACATATAAATAAAAATTGGCACTTCAATCGTTCGGCGGCAACCTTACGATCGAAGCCTTGTTAAGACTTTAAGAGCAAGTCCAAACAAGTTGCCAATAGTGCTAGCAACATGTACTAGCTTCTTTATTGTACCTAAAATAGGGTGAGATTTCTAGGGAATCTTTGCTTTTTCTGGGCGTGATTGGTTGTTGTGTATATGGGATTAGACTATTGTCGACGGTATTGGGCATCTGCTCAATGCCGTTTTTTTTCTGTCCTACGACTATGTTTGAAAGGAGGAACGTTTTAAAAATCGATGAAAAACTGGATAAAACAAAAAGGCACTTCATCGTTTGGCGGCAACCACACGATGAAGCCTTGCATAGAAAGTTAAGAGCCAATCTATACAAGTTGCCAATTTGCTAGCACCGAAGCACTAGCTTCTTTATTGTACCTAATTTTCTTTTGAAATTCTAGTTGGTTTTGGGAATTTCATGAGGTTGATGGTTGTTTAGGAGTGAATTGTGGGTTTGGTTTGGCTGATTGATGACGGTATTGACTGGTTCGGTATCGTTTTTTGTTTTACTCTGGGAAAAGGCGTTATGAATACCGCAAGGCTTTGAAAGTCGTTTGTAACGCTGGGTTATAGGTTTGCCTCGTCAATGCGTATATAGAAAAAAGTCGCTGAATTCAGAAATTCAGTGGAAAAACTGGCGGGAGAAGTTGGGTTTGAGCTTGGGTTTCGTTTGGCGCTTATCGGCTTTTCTCCGCCTTATTTAAAGGAGATCAGGAGAATGGATAAACAAGGACAGCATTTAAAGGCGGTTACGTATCAGGATATTATTGAGTTACGGGATTTTATGGAGAAGATGGCTTCTTGGCAGGAGCCTTTAGCGATTTTGGATCATTTTTTTCAGTTTCGGTCTGGGCCGATTAATAAGAAACGGATTGTGAAAGAGTATTATGCTCGGGCGCAGATGTTTCATGCTTTTTATGAGGATTATAATCGGTTGATTGAGTTGGGGGATGAATTGGTGATGGAGATGGTTAGGGCTGAGAAGGTTGGGACTGGGGTTGAGGTTAGGAAAATGGATTTGGAATAGAGTGCGTATGTTATAAAAGAGGATGGAGATGATCCATCCTCTGAATGTTGCTTTATTCCTTATTTAAAATGGTTGCTACTTCGCTATCGCTATATTCTTTTTTGTCATTTTTTATTATTTCTCGATTATCCATTCCTTGAGGGACAAATCTGAATACGGCAAATGTTGCTTCGGTATTTTGAAGATTTAGGATTCTATGTAGACTGTTATTCATGCGGATTACATCACCTTTTTGACAATCTTTATGGGATTTTTTACCGTCTGCTATTGTTTCAACTCTGATTTGTCCATCGGTTATTACTAGTATTTCTTCGATGCTTTGGTGGGTGTGCCATCCTTGGGTTGTGTTTCCTGGGACGGAGTTTAGATGGATTTCGAATTCTGGAAAGATGTAGTAATTTACATTTGTTCCGTCTTCTTTTTTGGCGAAAATGGAATCGTTTTTTGTCATTATTTCTATGAGGTTGTTTAGCAATTTAAGCTGCAGTCCTTTCAGATTGAATAAATTAAGTACGTCTTTATTTTTGAGGTGATTTGCTTATATGTAAGAAGAGGATGGAAGCAATGTTCCACCCTCTATGAGTTATTTCTGTTTTATGAGATCTTAAATTTCACCTAACATTATCATAGTTCAAATAGCACTAACTTACAAATCTAATTTGTAAATTCAAATTAAAGAAAGTTTTGCCATTTTCATTATATAACTTTCCAAAATCATGTCTACTTTGTGAGCCACTTTCAAATTTAGAACTGATGAATAAATAATTTTTAAGTGAGTTTCTATTGTACAAATGGAAACAAGCTAGGTCACCATCCCGTTTAACAACAATATAGCCACCCGTTGCTTCATCATCACCACTCCACTTTTTACTGGGCATCATTCCTAGAGCTACATTCATTAACAATTGTTTGAATTTATGTGTATACAGACATAAATCATCTTTATCCTCGATATGTTCATCTGTAAAAATATCAGATATTTTAGTAACTTGTTTTGAATTTGAATACAATAATGCATCAGCCACTATTTTAGGCATCTCATAATCTATCATCTGCAAGTTAAACTGAAAATTTTTATTCATGCATTCTTTAAATTCTAGACTAATTCCTTTTGACTCTAGCTCGTTTAATTTAAATTTTGGTCCCCCTTCTATACTATTAATTCTTTTAAGTTCACTAAATTCCAAAACTTCAGATAACTCGTATTTAAAATTAGTCGCTTTACTTGCATTCAATAGTGTTGGTGGAGAGCCTAATTGAGATTTAATACTAAAATCCAGTATAGGTTCAGAACCAGTATTTGAATCCCTAACTTGAATGGTTATATCACTCTTTGTACTATTATCAGCAGTTAATTTGTTTACTTTTATGCTTTTCAAAAAGCTATCAATTTCAGTAATATAATTCTTTTCTCTACCTTTAATATTTTTAATTTCGTCAAATAAAAAATTAGAATAATAAATGAATTTAGATATATCAACTTCTATACTAATTTCATTTTCAATGTCTACTATTTGAATATTTTTTAAGTTTCTATTATATTCAAAAACACCATTTTTCTTTTCCAACCTCATAACTTTTAATATATTATAGAAAATATCTTCTCTTAAATTTAAAAATTCATCTGCTCCATAAATTTTTCCGTCTGCCAATACTTTAAGAAGTACGTATAGTTCACTCCATTCGCCCTTATTACCTCTTAGATTACTCATTATATATCTCCTAATTTACGTAATATTTTAACTATGTGCTTGGCCATACTCTCAATTACAGGGATGGTTACTGCATTTCCAAACTGTTTATATTTTTGAGTATCAGATATATCTTTTGGAAACTCAAATTGATCGTGACCTTTTTTATCTACAAAAGCGTAATTAATAAATCCTTGGAGTTTCCCCCATTCTCTAGGTGTCATATTTCTAATTCCTTTAGAATTGATTGGTGTCTGTTTATTACTAACATGTACTCCTGCAAACTCATTACTATCAAGTATTAAATTTCTCTCTTTTCCCGATCCACCTGTAGCCAAAACAGCATTGGATATAAGCGGAGAATTTCTGGCTGGATCGTTTACAACCATATAACCAAATCCATTTCCTTTTTTTGAATGCCTATTACGATGGTTTTCCAAAGTATTTAACATCCCTTCTGCTAGATAATATTTAGCAGGAGCCCCTTTTTCAATCAAATCATTTAAGTCATTATACAAATTTATATCCTCTCTTCTTTTTGGTAGTTCTTCTACAGCTTCCAATAAATTATCTCGTCCATAAACTCTATTATTGAATCCTATTATATACACACGAGGCCGATTTTGAGGAACTCCAAAATTTCGAGAATTTCTTATAAATGAACTTCGGTCCCATGTTAAATTTCCTAAATCATCTTCTTCAACACCAATAATAGTGTAATCCAATTCATGCACCAATACTTCCATAATAGTAGAAATAGTATTACCCTTGTCATGAGAAAATAAATTATCCACATTTTCTAAAAGAAATACTGACGGCTTATTTTCTTCAATTATTTCAGCAATATCAAAAAATATTGTTCCTCGTGTTGCATCCATAAATCCTTTTTGATTTCCAGCTCTACTAAATGCTTGGCAGGGGAACCCCGCTAATAAAACATCAAAATCTACTTTTTTTAATTTATCCTTAAAATGTCTAGAAGTTATATCTCCTGTAGGATCATCACCAAAATTATGCTTATATGTTTTTATTGCAAATTGATCAATTTCTGCAGAACAAACATTTTTAAATTCCCCTGTTAGTTCAAATCCTCGCCTAATGCCACCAATTCCTGCACACAAATCTATCATTTTTAAAACCATTAGTAATCAACTCTCCAAACGCTAAAAATAAGATACTAGTAATTTTCATATTTTCAATCAACAAATTACTGTTCTCATATTATAGCACAGAAAAAAGTTCACTCTATTATCAACGCATATGATTTATCTATACAGACTTACTCTTCTCAACAAAAAAACAATACCGTTCTTATACCTAAATAGTTGTACTGATAAAAGGTTTCGGCTCATGGGATATATTCTTAGCGGTACTTTTTAAGAAGGTATGATTGAGGTGCAACTATTTTAGGCTGTGCGTTAATCGTCGCAATTGCTATACTTTCAGGAGGATTATTACTTGACTTATCTGCAAGTACAGTTACAGATACCGCAAATCATATTAAGGGTGAAATCAAACATGGATTATTGTTAGAGTTAGAAATCGGTGTATTTCTTCCATTTCAAATCGATAAAAAGAATAGATGGGTGCTACAGCATCCATTCAGTATTTCTAAGATGACTATGATTATTAAAACAATTTTATAAGAGCTTAGTAACTCACTACATTTTTTGCAGAAAAAATCGATTTAAAAAAAGGGCTAAAAGAGCTATTACAAGAATAATTGTTGACATAATAGTCTTCCTCTCCGCGAAATGATTTCTTTTGTAATTATATACTAACAAAGAGAAATAAATATATACATGTCTTTTTTAAGGACTTTACATAAATTTTACTATATATATTATCCCGTATAGAGAAAGAGTCAACAACCATAAAGTCATCAGTAAATATGTTGCACGTTTATCTATTTCAAAAGTAATGTCGGGCCTTGAAAAAAATATCTATACTTTAGAACCTACTCTAAAAGAACAAAAATATTCATCTTTTTAAAAATTATCCAGTGTTTGTTTTTGCTGCTCAAACACTTCTGTCACTTTTTTCCCGAATTGTCCTTTTACCGATTCTTGAAATGAGTTTCCTGTCGTCCCTATCATCGCAGTTGCCTCTTTCAATTCGGTTTCTCCTTGTGTTTTTATTGATTCTTTGTCCTTATTTTTTTGTTCATTCGTACTTTTTCCAAGCCCTTTTATTGCGAGTCGCTGACTCTCTTTTCGGAACGCTTTTTCTCGTTCCTTTCGCTTTTTTTCAGCTTTTACCAACAACTTTTTCCTCCTGCTATTTTAATTCTTGACGTTTCTTTCGATAAAATTGTTCGACTTCTTCTTGTTGCAACATAAGCTCTTTGCGCTCCTGTGCTAATTCTTCTAAATAATGGTCTTCATTTCGCTGTAATTCTCGTTGGGTTTCCATTATTGATTCCACAGAAGTGCCTCTTTTTCTTAGCAACTGACGCACCTGAAAAAAGATGTCTTGGGTATAGTCTTGTCCATTTCGCATATATCGTTTCACGGTATCTTCTCGTTCTTCTAATTCTGCCCTATTTCTTTGATAATCTCGTAGTAATTCTTCTGCTTCCATTATTTACGACACAAGCCCTTTTAATTGTTTTGCTAATTCTTGGTCTCGTTGGACTAATTCGGTAATCTTACCTCGTATTTCTTTTGCTAATTGTTGGAATTTTTCAGCCATTTTTTTTGCTTTATTTATCTTTTCTTTATACTCATTCACGGGTTCAGTCACAATACTTTGTTTCGTACAACCACCACTTGCTAATGCAGAGATGATTTCACTTTCTGATAACTCTACTCCGATCGAACGAGCATCCGTTAACGTTTCTGTCCATAATTTTTCTGCGTTTTGTATGCCTTTTTGATACACCATCACAACTGATAACATTGCCGTTTCAAATTCTGAGGAAGCATGACTCACAACTGCTAAGGCTTGACTATCATCTAAATAAATTTGCTCACCCGCAGATAAACTGCCACCACTTGCAGTAAATTTCTTCCTTAATTGTTCCAAGTTCTTTACTTGATCACGCATGATCAACCTATTATAGACATGTTTTGCTTGTTGGAATTGTACTAACGATTCCTTCGTTACTTGTAATTGTCCATTTTTAAACTGATACCCACCCCACATATGTTGGTCAATCATTCCTTTTTTCTTTGAATCAATAAAAATAAGCGTTCCTACATGTCGCAATTTAATGTTCCAATCCGTATGTCTATATCCAATCGGAACAATATCTTTTTCATCTACGAAATTAAAGATACGGTCTTTTAACTGAGCTACTCGTTTTCGTTGCTTTTCTGTCATCATACAATACGCATTCGGCCCTTGATAAAGAAAGGCACCATTCACTCGGTTCAACTTATCTTTTGAATCTAATGCTCCTAAAGCATATTGTGCATTTGAAGAAGCTTGGGAATGACCATATACATCAAAACGAGCATTTAAATACTTGTCCATCGCATTATTCAACGTTTTAGCAGAAGATTTCATTTGTTGTGTCGGATCGAATATAGTATTAGGATTCTTATAACTTTTCTCTATATTACTTAGTATTTGCTTATTGTTATCCCACCAATCACGCTTCACTTCTCCAGCTTGACTGCCTATTTTCTCTGGACTTGTAGAACCTTGATACAGTACCGTTACGTTATTCACTTCTGACGGTTTTTGTACTTTGGGATTGCCGTCAGTGATGATAAAAGACTGTTCCCCTGTTTTTTTATCATTTACTACTTTTGATACATAGCCTATCGTAGTACCATTATTATTTATTTTAACTGGGTCACCCTCTTTATATGAACGATACTCCATTTGCGCTATATCGACATTTTCTTTATCAGAATATCCCATACTAATTCTTTCCTTTTTTTAACAACTCTTCTAATTCCGCTGTATTTCCACCACCAGAATTTTCTAAAGTGCCATCTTCTGTATTTTTATTTAAAAGATTATACACTCTAAGTTTTTCATCATCATTTATAATTACGTCAAACATAATTCCTCCCATAGGATTGTGTTCTATACTCTCATAATCTATTTCATAAGATTTGATAATTCCCTCTGGTGTTAAAGCTTTTGAATCCAAGTTTTTTAACCCTATTTCTATCTCCCTTTTTGCTTGACCACTTTTTACCACATTTACCATTTCATCATTGAATCGTTTGTTATCCATATACACTTTCCCTCCGATACCTAGAATAATAACTAAAACTATTCCTACTCCTATTACTATAAATTTTCTTGTAATCATCCCTTACACCTCATCATTAATAAGTAAACTATAACATACTTGTAATTTGTTTTGTCGGATCAAACATAGTATTGGAGTTCTTATAACTTCCCTCTACTACTGCCATTGTTAAACAAATAATTAGTACTACTCCAATCACCAGATGCTTGTTTGTGTTTAAATTCCTCATATCTACAATCCATTAATTATCGTTCTTTTAGCAGCTTTTATCCTCCCGTGGTTAAAAGTGAACGTCTAGCTACTAAGATTGCATGATAGTATATACACTCAATTGTAATTCTTAAATAACTAAATGTAAATATATATATTTTAAATGTTTAATATGATTAGTTTTGAAAAAATTATAACTTTCAGTCATCAATACCAGTTTAAGTACTATTTTTAGTTTCTAAATTGTATATAAAAACAGATAACCTAGAAAATTATCATTTCCCAAACTATCTGTCTTGTTGATGTACATATATTTACTTTTGCATCCTAATCAAATCCATCACATCTCTTGGATTCCCTACATTCACACTAACTACCCTTGCTTGATCTAAAATACTTTGTGTTAACTGTCTGATTTCCTCTGAATCATTCGCATTTTCCTAGTCATTGACCAATGACTAGGAAAAAGATAAACTGTTATCGTTCCATTGAAATTAGCCATTCAGTTTTTGTTTTTATAGGCTTTGATTACGAATTCTTTTGCGCTGACAAATTTGCATGTTTCTGTTTGTATCTCTAGTGTAATAGTATTTTTTTCTTACATATTATTATAGAAACTTTATTTATAAAACACCCATAACCTAAGTTACTGACTAATTCAAAACAACAAACAATAAAGGTACTCCTAATAGTATCAATAATACTATAATCGAAATAACGATTAAACTTTTGCTAACTTCAAAAAGTCCATTCAGTAGTATTCTCAACATTATAATAAAAATGCTATTTACAAGAACCATCAACAAACTTACCAAATAATTATTTTCGATATTCCCATGAATCAAAAAATAATTTGCTCCTACATAAATGACAAACACAAATAGTGCACCTATAAATCTTTTTTGCTTATTCATCGTCATCATCAATCACATTCTTTCTTTTTTATTGATAAGACATAGAAGAAATTCCCCAATTTCTTACACGAACAATTACACCATTTTTGCTATTCTGTCCAACAAGACCTGCAACAGAAGCTACTATAGAATAGGCTAATCCCCATCCAATTCCTGGTGCAATTGCTGCAATAACACCCGCAGCCGCTCCCAACACCCAATAATAATTTTGAATCCATGTAGCACTAATATACACATCCCAAGAACCCCTACCTCGTGATATGATTTTCGTAACGCCATCTCTTCTAGGTAACATTATTTGACTAGTATCAACACCGCTTTTTTCAAGCAGTTTAACCATTTGACTGTCTGTTATAATTATTTCATCGGTATCTGTTTTAACGCCTAATTCTTGTGCTAATTGAATCACTTCTTATTTTTGTATTTCTGATAACTGTTGAGACTTTACTTGAGTCTTCTCTGCTTCATTAGCATAAACATTGGTTACCGACAAAGTCCCATAATATACCATCATAATAACAACACACAACATTTTAAATTTTTTCATTTGAATCACTCTTTTGTTTTTGTTAATTATATCTTACCATAAGAGACAAAAAATGAAAACGTTTTTTCGCATTACTTATATTAAATGCATTCCTGTAATCTCCAAGACTACTGTTACCTATAATTTGCAAGCTCTTATCCTCAATCTCCGATAATCCGCTTCCCAATGATCCTCTTTCCACAATTTTGGCTTCAAATCTCGCTCCATATTCGCCAGTAACTTCTCTTTCTGACCATCTGACAATTCCCCCAACTCAACAGCATAAAACTGTTCCATCCACTCTTTCAAACCAGATTCGCTACCTTTAAGCGGTGTCGGCCGTTCATATTCTAAAATCTCGACTACCTCAAAATGATTCTTTTCAAGTAAAACCCGATAGTCTTCAACTGACGTAAAACAAAACGGCTCCACGAAAGGGAAGCCCAACGCATTTAACTCACGCCCAAAAACTTCTCTAATCGCCTGAACATTTCCAACAGCACCAAACTCACAAATCAACTGCCCATTTTGCTTTAGATGTTCACTGATATTTTTCACTAATAAATCCTGATCCGATATCCAATGAAAAACGGCATTTGAAAAAGCAACATCATACAATCCAATTTGATCAGAGGGATTTAAGATATCCTCCTGCAAAAACATCAAATCAGGATAGCTTTCTTTTGCTTGATTGATCATATTGACCGATTGATCGATCCCCGTCACTTCATGCCCAAGTTCCGCCATTTGATTCGTCAATTCGCCTGTCCCACAACCAATATCTAATACTTTTTTCGGTTCTTTCGGCAATAATCCCAACAAACCCGCCCCATATTTAAAAATAAAATCATGTGTCGTGTTATATTTCTTTGCATCCCATTCCATTGATTTCACGCTCCTAACGATGTAATGAAAAGAAGCTACATCGAAATCATTCATCGATGTAGCACTTTTTCTATTTCTTATCGCCAATAAGCTGGAATCTTCGCTTCGTAAGCTGCAATTTCATCATCATGCGTCAAACTGATCGCAATATCATCCAACCCATTCACCAACTTATGCTTCCAAGTACTATCGATCTCAAATGAATACGTCCCATTCGGCGTGATGACTTGTTGGGCAGGTAAATCGATTGTGATCGTTTCATCCGCTCCAAGTCCAGCCAAGGCATCCAATTCTTCATGTTTCAAGACAATCGGCAGCAAGCCATTTTTCGTGGCATTCATATAAAAAATATCACTAAAACTTCCTGCAATAATTGCTCTAAAACCATAATCATCAAGCGCCCAAGCCGCATGTTCTCTCGATGAGCCGGACCCAAAGTTATCACCAGAAATCAAAATTGTCGCATCTTTGTATTGTGGTTCGTTCAACGTAAACTCAGGATTTGGTGTACGGTCTGGCAAGTAACGCCATTCATCGAATAGAAACTCACCAAAACCTGTTTTTTCGATTCGTTTTAGAAATGATTTTGGAATGATTTGATCGGTATCGATATTGTCGTTCATTAGTGGAACCGTGGTTCCTGTATGTTGTGTAAATGCCTCCATTATGCACCAAGCTCCTCTCTAATATCTTTAAATGTTCCAATAATTGCTGCGGTTGCCGCCATTGCTGGGCTACAAAGATGCGTTCTTGCGCCTTTGCCTTGGCGTCCTTCAAAGTTTCGATTGGACGTTGAGGCACAGTGAACGCCAGCTGGGACTTGGTCGGGGTTCATGCCTAGACACATGGAACAACCTGGTTCACGCCATTCAAAACCTGCTTCGGTAAAAATTTTATCTAACCCTATTTTTTCAGCGGCTTTTCTTACAGGTCTTGACCCTGGTACTACGATTGCGGTAATACCTTCTTTGACTTTTTTGCCTTTTACGATACGAGCCGCTTCTTCCAAATCGGATAGTCGACCGTTGGTACATGAGCCGATAAAAACGTAGCCGATTTCGATATCTGATGGGCGTTGTCCTGGTTTTAGATCCATGTAGTTATACGCACGTTCATCATTCATATCTTTGATTTCAGGGAAAGTTCCTGTAATCGGGATGCCCATTTCCGGATTTGTGCCCCATGTTACAAATGGGACCAATTCGTCAGCGTTTAGTTCTAAATTGGCATCGTAAACCGCATCTGGATCGCTGGGTAGTTTTTTCCAATCAGCGATTGCCGCTTCCATATCTTCTGGCGCATATTCTCTGCCACGTACATATTCAAAAGTTTTTTCATCTGGCGCCATCATCCCCATTTTTGCGCCGCCTTCAATGGCCATGTTACAAATGGTCATGCGTTCTTCCATCGTTAGATTTTCAATCGTTTCGCCGTAAAATTCAACCGCATGTCCCACACCAAAATCAACGCCATATTTTGCGATCAAGGCTAGAATTATATCTTTGGCATACACGCCTTTTGCAAGTTTTCCAGTAATTTTCACACCCATTGATTTTGGTTTATTTTGCCAAATACATTGTGTGGCAAAAACATGTTCCACTTCACTTGTTCCGATACCAAATGCCAACGCTCCGAATGCGCCATGTGTAGCCGTATGAGAGTCCCCACAAACGATGATTTTTCCTGGTTGTGTCAAGCCTGTTTCTGGTCCTACCATATGCACAATTCCTTGACGATCACTGCCGTTATCACAAAGAGTTATGCCAAATTCTTCACAGTTCTTCTGCAAAGCTTCAATTTGTTTTTTTGCTACCAAATCGGTGATATTAAAGATATCTTGTGTGGGTACATTGTGATCCATCGTGCCAAATGTTCGATCTGGTCGGCGAACTTTTCGCCCTGCTTCTCTTAGTCCTTCAAATGCTTGTGGCGACGTTACTTCGTGGATCAGATGAAGATTGACGTAAAGTAGTTGCGGTTCTCCAGCGACGCCTGATACCACATGTTGTTCCCAAAGTTTATCAAATAGTGTTTTTCCCATGCTAAGCACCTCTCAATTCTTTTAGTACGGATTCGGTAAAGTCTGTAGTTGTCGCTTTACCACCTAAGTCTGTTGTTAGGATCCCTTGATTCATGACACGATCACAGGCATCTTCGATTTTCTTTGCTGAACTTTCTAAGCTAAATGATTGGCGTAACATCATTGCTGCGGATAAGATCATCGACATTGGATTGGCGATATTTTGATTCGCAATATCAGGTGCTGATCCGTGAATTGGTTCGTATAATGAGGGGCCCGATTCGCTGTGGCTAGCGCTTGGCATCATCCCTAATGAGCCTGGAATCACTGATGCTTCGTCACTTAGGATATCGCCAAATAGATTTTCTGTAACGATCACGTCAAAGGCTTTTGGTTTTTGGATCATGACCATTGCCGCTGAATCGACTAATTGGTGTTCTAATGTACAATCTGGAAATTCTTGTGCCACTTCTTCTGCTGTTTTACGCCATAATTTACTTGTTGCTAGGACATTAGCTTTATCGACAGAAGTGACTTTTTTCTTTCTAGTACGAGCAATTTCAAAAGCTTTTCTGATAATTCGTTGAATCTCACCTTTTGAATAGGTACAAAGATCTGAGGCTTCTGTTTCCCCTAGTTTTTTTTCACCAAAGTAGATACCACCTGTTAGTTCACGTACGACCACAAAATCAACACCACGAACATTTTCTTCTTTTAATGGAGATAAATGAATCACTGCATCAGGTACGGAAATTGGACGGATATTGGCAAAAAGTCCTAAGGCTTTTCTCAGACCCAGTAAACCTTGTTCAGGTCGCTTTGGCGCATTGTCCCATTTTGGCCCACCAATAGCGCCAAGTAAAATAGCATCTGCGTTCTCACAAGCATTCAGAGTTTCTTCTGGTAAGGGATCACCTTTTTCGTCAATGCCAGCACCACCAAAAGCAAAATGTTCAATGTCAAAATCAAGATTATCCTGAACCATGATTTCCTCTAAAATGGTTAGTGCACTATCCATGATTTCTGTTCCAATGCCATCTCCTGGTAATGCTACGATACGTTTACTCATTTGTTTTTCCCCACTTCTTTTTGAAATTGTTCACTGGCTTTGACATAAGCTTTCGCTGAAGCCTGTAGGACATCAAAATCGATCCCAATGCCGTTGAATTGTTTATTTTTTTCACTATCTGCTATTGTTACATGTACTTCTGCTTGTGCATCTTCACCACCTGTAATGGCTTTGATGTAATATTCTTGTAGTTCTGGTTTTTGAACAAATATTTTATCGATCGAGTTATAAATCGCTTGGATACTACCAGATCCGATCGCTGATTCTGTTTTACTTTCATCTTCTCCTGTATTAATGGAGACAATAGCTCCTTGACTACCATCAGAAACGTATTGTAGTTGGACACGTTCTAAGCGGTAATCTTCACTAGATTCTTGAGATTGTCCAACCATTAGTGCGATTAGATCATCTTCTGTAACTTGTTTCTTTTTGTCCGCTAGTGATTTGAAACGTTTAAAGGCATCTTTTAGTTCCTCTTCTGTTAGTTGATAACCAAGTGCATCCATTTTTGTAGCAAACGCGTGTCGTCCTGAAAGTTTACCCAGTGGCAATGAGTTTTCGTTTACCCCAACAAGTGATGGTGTGATGATTTCGTAAGTATCTGGGTTTTTCAATACGCCATCTTGGTGGATGCCAGATTCATGTGCATAAGCATTTGCTCCAATGATGGCTTTATTTCTTGGTACTGCCACACCAGATAAACGGCTGACGAGATCGCTGGTTCTTTTAGTTTCGTTCAGTGTGATGTTGCTTTGGGCTTCGTAGAAATCTTTTCTAATATATAGTGCCAACGCTACTTCTTCAAGTGCGGTATTACCCGCTCGTTCACCGATACCATTGATTGTTCCTTCCACTCGACGAGCGCCGTTTTCGATAGCTGCTAAGGCATTGGCCGTCGCCATTCCTAGGTCATCGTGACAATGAGAAGAGAAAATAATTTCTTGGTCGCTTTGGATATTTTCAATCAAAAATTTGAATAGTGCCCCGTATTCCGTTGGGTTAGAATAGCCAACTGTGTCTGGAACGTTGATGATCGTAGCACCTGCATCGATTGCGGTTTGAACGGCTTTTAATAGAAATTGTTTTTCTGTTCTGGTTGCATCTTCTGGTGAAAATTGGATTTTCTCGAATTTTGTTTTAGCATAGCTGACATGTTCTTTAATAGAAGCAATCACTTCATCTGGTGTCATTTTTAGTTTGTATTCCATATGAACTGGACTTGTCGCTAAGAACACATGGATTTGCGGATGTTTAGCATTTTGCAAGGCTTCATGGGCGCGATCGATATCGGCTTTTTGGCAACGAGCAAGTCCTGCAACGGTCATCTTTTCAGCATTTTCTGCGATGGCTTTGACCGCTTCAAAATCACCAACGGATGCAATCGGAAATCCCGCTTCGATCGTATCGATCCCCCATTTTTCTAGTTGTTTGGCAATTTGGACTTTTTCTTTGGTATTGAAATTTACACCTGGTGTTTGTTCGCCGTCTCTTAAAGTGGTGTCAAAAAATTGGATAGTGTTCATGTTCATACATCCCTTCTACAATCTTCATTTTTTAATTATTTGGTTAAATGAAACGAATGAGACCCCTCTCTTCGTTCGCCAAGTATTGCGTAACACTGGCTCTTTGGACGCAAACTTTGCTTTGCAAATCTTGTACTGTTCATCATCAACTCACTTCATTCATTGTATTTCTCAGCATGTTTTGCAATAAAAAAACATCCCACGAATATGGGATGTTTGCTCATCCCGTTCATGCAATGCGAAAACAGGACTCTCAACGTCTGATAAGAAAAAGCTATATGGCAGCTGGTTTCTAGAATCAGTGTGATGAGTCCTTCAGTAATAATAAGAATGTAATTGTCGTTGTCTGCTTGTTCATTATTTTCAACATCCTTTATTGTCAGAATTTTTTAATAATTCAAACTATAGTGTTAAAGATACAGAACTTTTTAATCAAAGTCAATAGTTTTATGAGAATTTTTTAAGATAGAGGTTAGAACAGAAATTTTTAACTCCTCTTATTTCGAAGCCTTCAAAGCTTAGTGCTTTAGCACTCAGGAAATAGAGGGAGTAATGTGACAGAAGTAGAACGTAGTAGTTGCTTCTGCTCCAACCGTTTATTCAGATTTAAAGCCCAAAACAAAACTGATGTTTAGTTTTATTTTGGCACTTGATTTTCGATTACAATTTATCCAAGGCTTGCTCTAAATCAGCTAAGATATCCTCAATATTCTCGATCCCGATGGATACACGGATTAGCTCTGGAGAAGTACCAGATGCTTTTAGTTCTTCCTCACTTAATTGAGAATGCGTGGTTGAAGCGGGATGGATAATCAATGACTTTGCGTCACCTACATTGGCTAGTAGTGAAAATAATTCAACATGATCAATCAAGTTTTTTCCTGCTTCCGCACCGCCTTTCACACCAAATGTAAAGATTGATCCTGCACCTTTAGGTAAATATTTTTCTGCCAGTCCATGATAGTTGTTGTGCACTAAACCAGGATAATTGACCCATTCAACTTTCGAGTGTTTCGCTAAAAATTCTGCTACTGTTTGGGCATTTTCTACATGACGTTCTAGCCTTAAAGATAATGTTTCTAAACCTAGGATCAGCAAAAAACTATTAAAAGGGGAAATGGCTGCACCTGTATCTCTTAATAAAGAAACTCTTAAACGTGTAATATAAGCGGCTGCGCCTATGTCTTTTGTATAAGAAAGTCCGTGATAACTTGGATCTGGATCAACTAACTTGGGAAATTTGCCATTCGCCCAATTGAACTTGCCTGAATCAATGATGACACCACCTAAAGCAACACCGTGTCCGCCAATAAATTTTGTCGCTGAATACACAACTATATCCGCGCCAAAATCAAAAGGACGATTTAAATAGGCCGTTGCAAATGTATTATCCACAATTAGTGGTAGCTCATGTTTATGAGCAATTTCTGCGATGGCTTCCAAATCTGCTACGTTCGTGATTGGATTACCAATCGTTTCTACAAAAATTGCTTTGGTGTTTTCTTTGATGGCTTCATCAAAATTTGTTAACTGATCTGGATCAACAAATGTGGTTGTGATTCCAAATTCTGGTAATGTATGTGCAAATAGATTAAATGTTCCGCCATATAATGTTGATGCTGAAACAATATGATCACCTGCACTTGCCAAATTTTGAATTGCATACGTAACAGCCGCTGTCCCCGATGCTACTGCAACAGCACCAACACCGCCTTCTAATTCGTTCAAACGATCTTCCAATACTGCTGTTGTAGGATTCGTGATCCTTGTATAGATATTGCCTGCTTTAGATAACGCAAATTTTTCAGCCGCATCTTGTGTGTCATCAAATGTATAAGAGGTTGTTTGGTAAATTGGAACCGCTCGGGAATTCGTCTCTTTATCCGGTGTGTGTCCACCGTGAATTTGGATCGTTTCGAATTGATAGTTAGTGTTTGTCATTATGCTTCATTCCTTTTCTATTTTTTATTTTATTTATTGTTTTTACACTGCTGATACACATGTCATCTTCTTGCATAATGACCACCTCTTTCTATTTCTTCTCATTAAAAAGGGATAAAAAAGCCGCCCTCTACTAGCTTTAGACTAGTAAAGGGCGACTGTCGCGGTACCACCTTTATTGGAAAATATTTCCATCTCGATCCAAACGCCGAATTGCTTCTTGATTTGGTGCCTTGTTAACGGTAGCTGCCGTAAAAATCAAACTGACTTTTCCTCTCCAAGATCATTTTCGACAAGTGTTCATTACTTTCTTTCACCAAATGAAAGCTCTCTGATTCTAGCCAGTAACAGCTAGAGTTTAATGTCTGCTTGTGTACTCTTCTTTTCAATGAGTTTTATTATTGAAACTAATATTAGAGTATCCTCATTTTTTTGTCAACATTTTTCTTTTATTTTCATTTTTCGCAAATTTTTCTTTTTACTTGAGTGTCCCATTTCTCTTTCTTTCCATTTTTTATTATAATAAGAGAAATTGGAGGTCGATTTAATGTCAGCAAGCAATGAAAAAGTAGAGTTACTTTTATCTTATCTATCTGAGATCCATACGAAAAGTTTATCTTTATATGATCTAGTCACTAGTCGTCCACGACCTGAGGACACGCGCATTCTGTTGAATGTCAATGAGGTGTTTACGTATTATCATAGTGTACGTGTTTTTTACTATAGCAACAGTGAACTAGCTGCCTCAGAGGTTCAACCTTTTTTTAAAGCTTTTGAAGATTTTTATTTTGAATTAAAACAAGTCTTTTTCCTTGAAGACGACGATAGCACCATACTTTACAGTAAGTTATCTGCTATGAAAGAATCTTTTGAGCAGTTGACGAATGATTTTAATGTTTTATAATAGAGTAGACAACAGGTAAAGAAGGTGCCCAAATGGATCAAAGCGAAGTTGTAGATCGCTTACGCGAAGAGTTGGAGATTCCATTTTTTAATGGAACGATTGAAGAACGTGAGTATACAGAAGCTGAATATCAAAAGATCAAATCAGATTTGGTTCAGTATTTTGATGATTATGTTCGTAACGTAGAAAATTAAGCCACACGACTGTAACATATTCTAAAAGGAATCAAGCAAAACGTTTGTCGTTTTGCTTGATTCCTTTTTCTATTTAATAAAAAATTCTTCCATAAAAAACAAAAAAATAATATAACAATCTATATAAAAAATAAATCATATTAATTATATTAAACAATTAATAAAAAGTAAAAACAATAAAAAACCACCGGCTGAAGAGGCCGATGGAAAAGGAGTATTACTCAATAAGAGTAAAATGAAAAATAAAAAGGTTGTTGTTGGTATGAATACATAATACAACACTTTTTTTGTTTTGTCTACTAAAAATAACATTAAAAACAAATTAACCTCGACTTTTTTTCGTCATTTTTTCATTTATTTTTTTATTTTTTCAGCAAAAGATTGCTCATTCGCGTGATGGCAAATGAAATATCATCTGTCGCTTTATCTTGTTTTTCTTCTGAATGATTGAATAAATCGATATCCACACCTTTTTCAGGATCTAAAGATAAAATCATTTCGTTGCATCCAGCTAAATATTCGATATATGAACGTTCGAATTTTTTATGGATGCCCATTACTCGTGCTGGTGGGCGTAACTGAGAAACTTTTTCCAACATCGTTGTATATTCTTTTGTTCCATCTTGAAAGATGCGTTGAATCTCTGCAATTCTTTCTGGCGATAAATCTGATGCTTTTCCTTCATCAATTGCTTTACGAACTTCTTCGTAATAGTCGTTCATTTTTTCGCCGACTTCTTCTGTTTCTTTTACAATATCATTGATATTTTGCACATAATACCCTAAATTTGGTTTCACATTCTTTCCTACTTTCTTTTAGTAATCACTCAATTTTACACTTTTTCAGTGGTATATGACAAGAAAAATCTGCAAAAGTAGAGTATACTGCTAAATTTTCAGACAAAAAAACTGTAAACAAAAAATTGTTTGCAGTTTTTTTGCCGTTTTATTTAATTTCGTCGCTCGTTTTGATAATTTTAGTAATCATACCATACTCTTTGGCTTCATCCGCTGACATCCAGAAGTTACGGTCTGTATCTTTCGCGATTTTTTCGTATGTTTGACCTGTCGCTTCAGCAATCAGGCGATTTACACGTTCACGCATACGGATAATTTCTTTGGCTTCGATTTGAATCTCTGTACTTTGCCCTTGGACTCCACCAGCTGGTTGATGAATCATGTAGCGTGTATTTGGCAAGCTGTATCTGTTCTTCGCATCCGCAGCTAAATAGATCGTAATACCAGCACTTGCGACCCAACCTGTTCCGATTACGATCACTTCTGGTTTCACAAATTTGATCATATCATGGATCGTATCGCCAGCTTCAACATGTCCACCTTGGCTATTAATGAAAATTTTGATTGGTTCATCCCCCATTGCTGCAAGCAACAGTAATTGAGAAGTCACTTCTCGTGCTAAATCTTGATTGATTTCGCCATAAATCAAAATTGTTCGTTCTTCAAAAAGTTTTTTCATAAACGCATTAGGTTGTTGTTTTTCTTCTGTTTCTTCATTTTCATCTAAATAGTTCATATCTGTAACCTCCATAGTTTAAAGCTAAATATCTATATTAATAATACCGCAATCTGAAAATTTGTCCACTTTTTTGACTTGTTTTGACCTTAAAAAATTATTTTTTTGTAAGTTATTTTACTATAACAAAAAAAGCAGGAACGTATCCTTAGATACATTCCTACTTCAGGCTTATTATTTTAGCTCTTACCCATTCTACGTTGAACAAATTTTACAATTTCAACGATTGGAATAATCGCAAATGATGTTCCGGCAACAATGGCCCATTGGTAAGCATCTAACGACGTTACGCTAAACAAGTCATTGAATCCTGGAATTAGAATCGTTGCTGCAAGTAATAGGAACGATACTAAAATAGCCCAGTTAAATGATTTGTTTCTAAACAAGCCAACTTTAAAGATTGATTGGTAAATAGACTTCACGTTAAATGCGTGGAACAATTGAATCAAGCCTAATGTTGCAAAGGCCATCGTCAACGCATCACCATGTTGTAGGTCATACAATGCTGTTGCAGATAAGTTTGGCATATTGGCTGCTGTATGAGCTGGGAATTCGATCGCCATTTTGTATACGATCAGAGTCAATGCACCTTGCGTGATCCCTTGATAAATCACACTACTCAAGACACCACCAGAGAAGAAGTTTGATTTCTTCCCACGTGGAGCATGGCTCATCACGTCACGTTCAGCAGGTTCTACACCTAATGCAATTGCAGGGAAGGTATCGGTTACTAAGTTGATCCACAATAAGTGAACAGGTAGTAAGGTATCCCAAGCTAGCATTGTTGCGATAAATAGTGTTAATACTTCCCCAAGGTTGGCAGAAAGTAGGTATTGAATCGTTTTTTGGATATTTGAGAAGACTTTACGCCCTTCTTCAACCGCTACGATAATTGTTGAGAAGTTATCATCCGCTAAAACCATATCAGAGGCACCTTTTGATACTTCTGTACCAGTGATCCCCATTCCAATACCGATATCGGCTGCTTTCAGAGCTGGGGCATCATTGACACCGTCTCCTGTCATGGCTACAACTTTACCTTCTTGCTGCCATGCTTTAACGATACGTACTTTATGTTCTGGAGAAACACGTGCATAAACGGAATAATTTTCAACGACTTTAGCAAATGCTTCGTCAGATAATTCGTTTAGTTCTGCACCTGTGATTACGGCATCATCATCGCCCTCTTTAATAATACCAAGACGAGCTGCGATTGCTTCTGCTGTATCTCTGTGGTCACCTGTGATCATGATTGGACGAATGCCCGCTTCTTTTGCCACTTTAACAGCTTCCGCTGCTTCTTTACGCTCTGGATCGATCATGCCGACAAGCCCTGCGAATACTAGGTCTTTTTCAACTAAATCAGAATCCATTTCAGCTGGAACTGCATCAACGATTTTGTATGCCATCCCTAAAACACGTAATGCTTGTTTGGCTAATTTTGTGTTGGTTGTTAAAATTTCTTGACGTTGTTTGTCATCCATTGCTGGTGTTTGACCGTTTAATAAAACTTCCTTACAACGTTTTAGTAATTCATCTGGTGCACCTTTTACAGCGACTAAGAATGTACCATCTGCTAATTGGTGAACAGTTGTCATTAACTTACGATCTGAATCAAATGGAATTTCAGCCACACGAGGTTCAGCCGCAACTTTTTCTGTTACATTGAAGTCATGGTCTAAACCATATTGCACAAGCGCTGTTTCGGTTGGATCACCGATCAACGAACCGTCTTGCGCGATTTTTGTATCATTTGTATAGTTCATGATTTTTAATGCCATATTGTCCATTGCAACGGCATCTGTTGCAGGTTTTACTTCATTGTCTGTGTAAAGTGCTTCAACTGTCATTTGGTTTAAAGTTAAAGTACCTGTTTTATCAGAACAGATAATGTCTGTGCTACCTAATGTCTCAACTGCAGGTAATTTGCGGACGATAGCATTTTTCTTCGCCATCTTTTGAGTTCCTAAAGCTAAAATAATCGTAACGATAGCTGGCAATCCTTCTGGAATCGCTGCAACAGCTAATGAAATCGATGTTAATAACATATCGATCCATGTACGACCATTCATCATACCCACAACAAACATCACAGCTGCAATCACTAAGATTGCAATCGTCAACATCTTACCTAATTGGTTTAAGTTTTGTTTTAATGGTGTTTCTGTTTCTTTTTCGTTGGCTAACATGCCAGCGATTTTACCAACTTCTGTGTTCATTCCTGTACCGACAACTACACCGATTCCACGGCCGTAAGTAACATTACTGTTAGAATAAGCCATATTGATCCGATCACCGATACCGATATCGTCAGATGTTCCTTCTAAAACAGTTGCTTCTTTTTCAACTGGTACAGATTCACCAGTCAAAGCTGCTTCTTCAATTTTAAGACTAGCGGCTTCCAACAAACGTAAGTCTGCTGGTACAACATCTCCAGCTTCTAATAAAACAATATCTCCAGGTACTAACTCGTCACTTTTCACTGTAATTACGTGACCATCACGACGAATATTCGCATTTGGTGAAGACATTTCTTTCAACGCTTCGATTGCTTGCTCCGCTTTGGCTTCTTGGATCACACCGAAGATAGCGTTTAAGATCACCACAAGTAAAATGATGATAGAATCAACAAAGTCCCCTGAGAAGACTGCTGAAATGACAGCGGCAAATAGTAATACGATGATCATGAAATCTTTGAATTGTTCAAAGAATTTAACAACGATCGATTTCTTTTTCCCCTCATCTAACGCATTGGCGCCATAACTCTCTAACCTTTTTTTGGCTTCTTGATCGGACAATCCTTCAACTGTCGTATCAAACTTTTGTAAGACCTCTTCATCCGATTGCGTGTAAAACGCTTCAGATAATTGAACCTTTTTCTCTTCTGACATGTTCTTCCTCCTTATAATTTGCAGCTACTTAAATCTATTTTACTTCATTATAGCGAAACGAACACGTTTTTGAACTTATTGGTTCGTAGCAAAACGAAAAAAAATAGACCTCTGTATGCTAAATAGAACATACATAAGTCTCACCGTTTAAGACAACACCAGAAATTTCTTTCGGAGTTGGTGATGTTGTCGCAGCTGATGCCGCCAGTTACTCCCTCATGAAATAATAAAATGGCTACGGACAAGTCTTTCACCAATAATTATTGCTGAATTAATTATACCTGTTCTTTTAGTGTTTTTCAAATGAAATCGTATTGATTTTCAGAAAAATTTCTGTTTAGTTTGAAAAAGACTTAGCTGATTCATCATGGAGTAGCTTCTATTAATTCTATTTAAGCAAGAAAATCCCCTAATTGTTCTAGAATTACTGACCAATCAGGGGAAGATGATTTGATCGTTAAATAGATGAAGTTTTCTTGCTTCGGCTTGTGATAGCTTCTAATAAAACGGACAATATAAATAAAAGAATAAAAAGAAACGCAAAAAGGACACCTCCTCCAAACAAACGAATCGCACCAACTAGTCCAAGAAGACTGATTACAATTGTTTTCACTTTTTCCATAATCACTCATCCCTTTTCGTAAGATAGTCAGTTTATTTTCAACACTACCTACTTTTATTTCCTTGAAATATCAATGACAAATGGCACAATCCCTCCTTGTTTTTTCGCTTCATCCTTATTTCTTTTTCATCGTTAATAACTCTTTGTATTTTCTTGGTGTATTTCCCCAAAAGGTCAAAAAGTTACGGTTAAACGTTCGGATTGATCGATACCCACAAGCTTCAGCTATGTCACTAATTTTTTTAGAGGAACTGAGCAAAAGTGAACGGGCAAATAGCATTCGATTATATTCTACCAACGCATTAAAGGTCATCGAAAATTCATCTAAAACAATTTGATCGATTTTAGTCGGACTAGAGTAAAAATATTTAGCCGCAGTTTGAAGCGAAATAGGTTCGCTGTAATGTTGATTAATATACGTATAAATCTCAAAGGGTAAACTATTTTGAAAACGAAATGAATTTATTTTCTTGTCAGAGGATCGGATTTGTTTCATTTCTGTAGGTGAATAACCTGTCATAGCCTTAAATTGTTTGTTAAAACTAGGAACTGACCGATAGCCAATAAAGTCAGCAATAAATGCGATATCTAACTCTTCAAACTTTAGCATTGCTAAAGCATTATTGATACGAACTTCAATAAGATTTTCTCCAAATGTTTTACCTGTTAGCTTCTTTAAGCCTCGATTGATTGTTTGAGGGGTACTTTTAAATTTAGCGGCTATTTCATTGAGTAACAACTCTTCTCTATAATGAAAATGAAGATACAACAAAATTTTTGAGCTGATTTCACGAATTGGTTTTTCACGGTTCCAATGATGTCTTGCAGTTCTTTCAAACCAAACGATTACCTGATACAGATCAGCAAGCAACGATACATCATAGAGTCGCTCTTGTTGTTCATATTCTTTAAGCGCATGGTTAAAGATCGTTAGGACATAAGAAAAATCTGCTTCTTCACACTCAAGTACAGGTGTATCCCAATACTCAAAAAAATTCATATGTTGTTCTACTGAGCGGGTGGTCAAGGAAGACAACATCAAAACATTTAAAGACAGCTCAAAAGTGATTGCTTGGATTTCTTCATAAATTTCAACAAAGTGGTACACGTGATATGAAAATAACCAAAGAACACTGCCCTTTCGTAGAACATATTCTTGGTTATTGATTTGGATCTTTCCTGAGCCGCTTTTTATAAAAAAGAATTGTACAGACATCCGGCTAGTCTTAGTCGTCTCAGTCTTATAGCGTTCGTTTCTTACGATAAAATCAGCTTTTGTTAATTCAAAACCATAATAATTAATGCCCGTATAAGGAAGCTTGTTTTTCATAGCGTTACTCCTTTGTTCAAATAGGATAAGAATTATAATTCTTGTGTCCAACATTTCCATTTCATTCCGATTATACTATAATTGTACATGTGATTCATATCACAATTATATTTCAGGAGGTTTTACTCATGAGTAAAAAAATTTTTGTGTTAGGTGGAACTGGTTTTTTAGGGTATTATACTACGGAAGAATTATTGAAAAAAGGCTATGAAGTAGCTACGATTTCTTTACCGCCGATGCCCGCAGAAGATTTATTTTCTAGTGATGTTTCCGTAACTTTGGGAAATATCAATGACATGACAGATGAGGCTGTTTTGAAGATGCTTGAAGGTTGTGAAGGATTTATTTATGCAGCTGGTGCAGATGAACGAGTCGTTCCAAAAAGTCCTGCTTCTAAATTTTTCTATGAAGAAAATGTGTTACCAACTCAACGTTTAGCTTATTTAGCTAAAGAAGCAGGTGTGAAAAATTTCGTTGTCTTTGGTTCTTACTTTGCAGAATTTGCTGAGCGTTTACCTGAAACTGACTTAAAACTAGAAGGTTACCCGATGATGCGCTTATTACAAGAACAAGTTGCTTTCGCTGAAGGTGACGGTAGTATGGCTGTCACTTCTTTACGTTTACCTTATATCTTCGGTACCATGCCTGGCCGTGAACCGTTATGGAAAATGTTTACAGATCAAATCAAAGGACAAGCGATTTTCCCTGCACTAAAAGGAGGCACTGCAATGGTCACAGTAGAGCAAGTAGGGCAAGCAGCTGTTGGCGCTATGGAAAATGGGACACATCGCAGCACCTACGCAATTGGTGATACTAATATGAGCTATCAAGAATTTTATCAAATGATGGTAGAAGCTTTAGGACAAGAAACAACAGTCCCTGTCGTTTCTTACGATGATGTCCGAGCGATTTATGAAGGCATTGACGCTGAAGCGGCTAAAGCAGGTTTGGAACATGGGATTCATTCCACAAAAACAGCAATGATGCAAGAATATGATTTGTATTTAGATCCTAATGATACATTCCCTACTTTGAATGTAACACATTTTGATGTGGTTGCTTCTATAAAAGAAACCTTGAAAAAATGTGTTGAATAATTGAGTATAAAAGCAGAACACCTAGCAGTTAATGCGTGAGGTGCTCTGCTTTTTCGTTAATGTAAGAATTATTCTTCATAGAGAAGTTCTTTTGCATATGTTTTACCTGCTCCACTTGAGCCAAGTGTATAGTACACCGTTACTTTAACTTTGTTTGAATCAATTTCAGAAAGTTCATTTGTTAAATCATATTCGTAAACAGACTTACTCAAAGCACCACCTGATCTTGCAAGAAGTCCTGTCGTTCTATCGGTTAAAACCCATTCTTTATTTTTTTCTATTAAAAACGTTGTTTCAGATTCAAAAACGGTTAATACCTTCTCTGAATCATTAGCGATCATTAATTTTTTTCCTTCAAACTTAAAATCAATTTTAGCCGTTTCTTCTTGCTCTTTAGGTACTTTTTCCTTTGAACATCCTACCAATACCAACAAAAACAACACGATTAATTTTTTCATTTGCTCCCTTTCTTTTGTCATTAATTAGTCTTCAACTGATTGCAACGATTTCGTCCAGAAATTCTCAGCTACTCCTTGCTCCATGCCCATAATAAATTTTTCTCTGATATCAGGATATGTTTGAGCTAATTCATTAACCAAATGCTTGATTTCTTCTCGTTTGGTTTTCTTATCAACTGGACACGGGTTAAAAATGACTGGAAGCTCTTCTCTTTGAATAAACTGAATAATCTGCTTCTCTTCTACATAAAGTAGTGGTCGAATTAATGTGATATCCGTTTTTGATAGATAACTGATTGGGTCAAAACTTGCCATTTGTCCATGAAATAAAAAGTTCATAAAATACGTTTCAATGGCATCATCCAGATGATGACCTAAAGCCACTTTGTTGCATCCAACTTCTTTGGCACGCTTATACAAAATACCTCGACGCAATTTAGCGCAAAGAGAACAAGGTGAGCGTTCTTCTCGAATATCAAATACAACTTGGGCAATATTAGTTGGCACAATGTCTAGTTCATAGCCTAATCCTTCTACAAATTCCTGCAAGGGGCTGATATCCATATCAAACCCCATTGCTAATGTGATTGGAACAATTTCAAATTCGAATCCTAAACGTTGCTGTTTACTGATCATATCTAAAAAATACAATAAACTTGTGCTGTCTTTCCCACCACTCATGCCAATCGCTACTTTATCTCCTGGTTGGATCATTTGATGCTGTAAGACAGCTCGTCGAATAGGGTTATAGTAAGTCTGATTGTCTTTCTTTTTAAAACTCATCGTGCGTACTCCTTTTTTTATTTAAAAAAATCATTTTTTAAACTGTAACGCTCGCCAGAAACAATATCATATTGAATCAAACGATAGTCTTCATACAATGCTTCTTGCGCTTTATTAAGAGCAAGTGACTTATTCCATTTTTTATCTTTATAATAGAAGCTTTTTTCAAAAGCAGGTACTTGTTTTTCTAATTCCGATAATAATTGATAGAAACCAGGCATTTCCATGCCACTTTGTTCAAATAATGAAGGAGCAAAGTAAAAAGGACTGGTAATAGCATCGTGGGTGCTTTTTTCACTAAGTTTCCCTTGATTGTCATACAGTAAAAATTCCGTTTGATGCAGGTTTACTTCATCGTTGTCTGCCTTGATTTCATCTGAATAGATACTAGGTAAATGATCGCCCCAAAAAACAACTAAGGTTCGTCTTTTCAGCTCTTTCAATGCGTTTGTAAATTGTTTCAATGCTTCACTACTATAGGCAACATCTTGCATATAGCTGTCGATTGCTTTTTTATTGCCTAGACTACGGGAAGAATAATCGGAAGTCTTGTATTTATCGCTGTATGGCATATGGGTTTGCATCGTCACTAAATGAACAAATTGTGGATGTTGCTCTTCTTTTAATAAATCTAGTACTTCTTTATAGGCCGACTCATCGGATATATAAGGATTATTTTCAAGTGTTTGTGTGTATTTCATCGTCTCTTCACTGATAAATTGATTAAAGCCCATTGTTTGATAGACATCTTTGCGCTTATACATTGATGTATTGTACGGATGAATAGCTGTTGTCCGATAGTCTTGTTGATTTAAAAGTGAAACGATCGACGGAATTTCTTTCATTTTCGGGATCAACATTGTATAAGGTGTCGTCAGTTGAGGATTGAACAATTCCATAGAGAAACTGGTTAAAGCTTCAAATTCAATATTTGCGGTTCCACCACCATAATTTTGTGAGAGCATTCGACCACTATACGTTGTTTTAGCAATATCGTAATAGGCTTTTAATGGATCTTTATTGACGGTCACACCGTTTAAATGTTGCGGATTTGAAAAACTTTCGCTCATTACAAAGATAATATTCGGTTGCTCTTCTAATGAATCTTTTGTCTTTTGAGCTGTTTTTGTGTATTTTGTTGTGATATCTTCGATGGTCTTTTTTGAATAGTTTTCTGGTTTGTCCATAGCATCAACTTTTAAGTTATATAAAAAACCGCCCATAAAGCCGGTATTATAATAATTCATTTTTTGACTATATGGAATCCACAAAGCAGTTTCATTATACGCTTTCCTTAATAGATTATTGGGGTTGTTAAAATTACTGATATACATCAATAACGCCATTGTAATCATCAAACCTGAAATTCGAATAATCTGCATTTTTTTCGACAATAAGCGACTTTTGTAAATAGCTCTTCCGAAAAAGAATAAGCCAATTCCTGCAATCAATAAAATAATCACGAAAGGAATCGTGCCAATCATTTCTCTTAATAGACCAAATTCAGTGATCATTTTTAGATCATCTGGATAAATCGGTTCTGTGCGGTAAAACATTTTTTGATAATCAGCAAAACCTAAAATACCGATCATAATTGCGTAAAGCACACTTCCAAGAATCAGTGATCCTGCTAAACTGCATAAGAATAGTAAAAAGATCAGTAAGACTAGGCTACCTAGAATAAATTTTTCTGTATGCCATGAAAAGGCAAACTTAAACATTAAGTCTAGCGACAATTCGTTTTGGCACCATTGCAAATATAAGTTGCTAATTAAAACCAGTAACAGTAATCCTATGACTATCAGTGAATACTTGACTGGTTTTTTCTTGAGTATTTGTAATTTTTTCTTCACACCATTCTCCCTTTTCTCTTTCGTAAAGCGTCCTTTAATATTTTATGCTTAGACGAAAAAAAAGTAAAGCTCCCTCTTCTAGGAAACTTTACCTTAGACTTATCTATCTTTTCGCAGTTTTAAAAATTTCTTCAATCAGCACCATTACTTGCCGAACTTCTTCATTTTTAACTACAGGTTCGGCCTTTTCTCTTACAACATTGTAAAAGTTTTTATAGAATGTATCGTATTCAGCAGTTGCTTGTGGTAAAGCTTTTGTTTCTGTTGCCTCTTCTGATGGCGGTGCCATCGTTTTCGTTAGACCGACACCTGCTTGAATTGGTTTTGGTGCTTGAATATCTTGTTTCCCTGATTCGACCACCATTTCACCCGTTAAATCCCAATCGTGAATGATTGCCGTGCCTTGGGTTCCTTTTAGATACCAGCGTGGTAGTTTAGTGTAATTGGTTGTGCCCACTTCAACAATTGCTCGGATGCCATTTTCAAAAATAATATAGGTGATAAAACCATCATCAACTTCGCCCCCAAGAATATAGCTTAAATCAGCAGAGACTTTTTCGATACGGCTATCGACTAGAAATAATAGTTGGTCTAATAAATGAACACCCCAGTCTAAAAGCATTCCGCCTCCGTGTTTTAATTCATGGCGCCAATCACCAGGAATTCCGTTAGCTCCTTGAACACGTGATTCGATTTGGAATACTTCTCCGATTAGTTGATTTTTGTATAGTTCCCGCGTGATTAAAAAATCAGGGTCCCAACGACGATTTTGATGAACCATAAAGGTTTGACCTGTTTCTTTGGCAACATTTAGGATTTCATCTAATTCTTCTACATTCATCGTCACTGGTTTTTCACAGACGACATGTTTTCCTGCTTTTAATGCTTGAATCGCTAAGTCTTTATGGGAATCATTTGGTGTCGCGATCAGTATGGCTTCAATGGTTTCATCTTTAAGCACTTCTTCTAGCGAGTGGTAAATTTTATGATTATGCTGACTGGAGATTTTTTGTCGTTCGCCAGAAATGTCGTACGTTCCGACGACATGGATCCGTTCGTTTTCGTTGGGCATAATATTGTGGATATGGTAGGAGCCCATACCACCATAGCCGATTACGGCAAAATTGATTGCTGTCATTGTTTTGCGTCCTTTCTAGTCTTGAGAATGATTGGTTTTGCTTAGTGAAAAAGGTGCTCAGAAACTGTTGTATTCTTCTCTTTGACACCCAGCTTCACGAACTAGTTCTTTCGGCAAATAGACAAATTTTCTTCAAAGATAAAAAGCCTCTTTGGAAAAATTTTTAATTTGCTCAAGAGCTGAACGAGTTCGTTCAGCTCTGCTGTGAACCACGAAGAACACAGTGAATCGATGTTAAACAGTACAAGGCGACTATATGAAGCGTTGTTTCCTTGACTATACCCACCACATTTCCGCTGGTTGTTCTTTGATCATGATACTTTTCAAATTAGTAATTGCTCTGTTCAACCCTTCTTCTGTAGACATAATTGGGTCTTCATGTTCAATGCTTAAAACATAGTCATAGCCGTAAATTCTCAGTGCACTGATAATATCTGACCAGACGTTTAAATCATGACCGCAGCCTACTGAACGGAAAGTCCATGCACGAGTTTTAACGTTGCCATATGGCTGCATATCCGTTAGTCCATGCATATTGATATTGTCTTGATCTAAATACGTATCTTTCGCATGAAAATGATGAATTGCATCTGCTTCACCTAAAATTTTCACGGCTGCGACTGGATCGATTCCTTGCCACCATAAATGACTTGGATCTAAATTACAGCCGATTGCTTTACCCGTTGCTTCACGTAATTTTAGCATTGTATAAGGTGTGTGACATAAGAACCCACCATGCAATTCAATCCCAATTTTCACACCAGCAGATTCTGCGATCGTATTAATGTTTTTCCAATAAGGGATCAATTTTTTCTCCCATTGATAATTGTAATTATCATCGTATTCTATTGGCCAAGGTAAGATAGGCCAATTGACTTGGGTATCCGTCGAATTTCCTCCTGATATACCAGAAAAACCGTTAACAACTGATACGTTCATTAATGAAGCAAGTTTGATTGTTTTTTGTACTAATTCATCTGCTTCTTGTGCTGTTTCTTTCAGTGGCGAGATTGGATTATTATGACAGCTCAAAGCACTGATCGTTAGACCTTTGTCAGCCAGTTTTGCTAAATACTCTTTTCTAGCGTCAGAACTTGCTAATAATTTATCAATATCTAAATGCGCATTTCCAGGAGATCCCCCTGTTCCGATTTCAACTGCCTCTAATCCTGCTTTTGAGACTGTATCAATCATTTCTTCAAAACTTAAATTATTGAATAATGGAGTAAATACACCTAATTTCATTGTTTAGTTCCTTTCTCGTTCGTAATAGATTCTAATGGTTCGTGATGCCCGTAATTTGGATAAGCATTTTGTGTTGGTTTACACCAACGAACGCCGTTTTTAATGACTTTTTGAATTTCTTTATTATAATAAGAAGGATACGTTTCATGTCCTGGTTGAAAATAAAAGATTTTTCCATTGCCACGATGATAGGTACAACCACTACGGAAGACTTCTCCGCCAGGATACCAGCTAATAAAAATCAAGTCATCTGGTGTTGGAATATCAAAATGTTCGCCGTACATTTCTTCTTTTTCTAGCTCAATGTATTCCCCAATACCTTCAACAATTGGATGACTCGGTGCTACTGTCCAGATGCGGCAATGTTCTTCAGCTTCTCGCCATTTTAAATCGCAAGAGGTGCCCATTAGTTTCATAAAAATTTTCGACATATGACCTGAATGAAGAACCACTAGCCCCATGCCTTCCAACACACATTGATAGACACGTTGAACCACTTCATCAGATACTTCTTGATGCGCCACATGTCCCCACCAAATCAAAACATCGGTATTCGCTAGAACGTCTTGCGTTAAACCATGTTCTGGTTCGTCTAAGGTAGCCGTTCGAACAGAAAAATCTTCTTCTTTTAAAAAATTAGCTATCTGTTGATGAATACCAGCTGGGTAAACTTTTTTTACAGCTTCATCTGTTTTCTCATGACGAAACTCATTCCATACTGTAACTTGGATCATCTTTTTTCCTCCTAATTTAAAAGCGTAGCGGGCTCGTTTAGTCTCGACTGAAAAATAAGACATTATGACTGAGGCGCTTTTTGCCTCATTCATAATTTATCTTTTTTCCGAGACCTTCAATCCTTAGAGCTTTAGCTCTTAGGAATTGATGTGATCGAAGCAAAACGTAGTACTAGCCCATGAAGCTAGATAATTTAAAAGCTGAATGGGCCGTTTAGCATTGATGAAAAATAGGAAAACATGACTGTGACGTTTTTTGTCACATTCAGGTTTTATCTTTTTTCCGAGATGCTGGCTCATGAAGCTAGATAATCTTGATTTAATTGAAATATACAGGCTGATTTGTCTCGGATGCTTTGTAGATTGCTTCAAGAATTTCTGTCACAACTAAAGCTTGTTCTGGTTTAACGATAGGTTCTGTATCATTTAAGATCGCATCGATCCAAGATTGTGCTTCTAAAACTTCTGGTTTGTCCCCTGTACCATCGTAAAAATCAACACCACCAGGTTCTAATTCAATTTTTTTCTCAAAAAGTGTGCTGTGGTCTTCTCCGTTGATCGTTAAACCATTATTCATATCTGCACCACCTTTAGTGCCATGTAACGTGGTTTTAGCTTCTTTTACATCTAAGCTATTTAATGCCCAACTAGATTCTAAAAAGATCGTTGCACCATTTTCCATCATGATAAAACCAAAAGCTGAATCCTCAACGGTGAACTTTTTAGGATCCCAAGACCCCCAAGCATTCGCAGCATTTTCTGTCTCAGCTAATTTATGGTACGCTTTCCCTACAACATATTTAGGCTTGTAATTGTTCATCATCCATAGTGTCAAATCCAAGGCATGCGTCCCGATATCGATCAACGGTCCACCACCTTGCGCTTCTTCATCAAGAAAAACACCCCAAGTTGGCACTGCACGACGACGAATGGCATGTGCTTTGGCAAAGTAAATCTCGCCTAATTCGCCTTCATCACAAATTTCATGCAAGTACGTCGAATCTTTTCGAAAACGATTTTGATACCCGATCGTCAATTTTTTTCCCGTCTTATTGGCTGCTTCGATCATACTGCGCGCCTCAGCAGCTGTTTTTGCCATTGGTTTTTCACACATCACATGACAATCAGCTTCCATTGCAGCAATTGATAATTCTGCGTGTGTACTATTTGGTGTACAAACATGAACCACATCCAACTCCATTTCTTCAAGCATCTCTTGATAATTTGTAAATGTTTTAGCAGTCAACGTTCCATAATGCATTTTGGCTTCTTCTGCTCGTTCACTAATCAAATCGCAAAAAGCAACTAGCTCCACTTCTTTCACTTGTGCAAGCGCGGGTAAATGTTTGCCATTCGCAATCCCGCCGCAACCAATAATTCCGACCTTCAACGTCATTCAAAAACCTCCAGTAATCTACTTATATTATTTTGTGGAAAAATAAAACGGTTCCACTTCTACACTATTACTATACAAAAATTTGAAAGAGCTTTCTTCCTAGATTGTTACTGAAAAATTCCTGGATATTGCTGTGAAACACTATGATTGGCTACAAAGTAGACAGAATAGATGTTGAACAGTACAAGGCGACTAAAAGGAGCGTTGTCTCATTACTTGTGAAACACCTCGACTGGCTACAAAGTAGACAGAATAGATGTTGAACAGTACAAGGCGACTAAAAGGAGCGTTGTCTCATTACTTGTGAAACACCTCGACTGGCTTTGCCAGAGCAGATGATGAACTGTACTTGGCGACCAAAGGGAGCGAAGCTTCATTACTTGTGAATCACAAAAACGGATAATTTCCATCACTTTACCAAAAATTGCAGAGAAGTTCTCTTAATTATGAATCACATAAATAAAAGCAGACTGCCTAAATAATCGAATAAAATGTAATCTTAATAACCCCACTAAAAAACAAAAAAAGCTCTTCCCTTCTATAATAAAAAGGAAGAACTTCATTTTTTTACTCGATTCGTGAAACACTCAGCCAACACTACCAGAAGTCATCACTCGATGTCTTTGCTCCCGTTTATATTGCTGAATGATTTTCAATGCTCGTTTTCTAGTTTTTCGATTTGTGCACTTCAATCGTCTACGTGCACTTGAAAGATCTTGTTTTTCCATCCAATCACCTCTTTGCGTCAATTTGTCGGTTTCTTTACCAGCTTGCTTTATGAACACCAGGAATTTGTCCTTGATGTGCTAACGTTCTAAAATTAATTCGTGACATGCCGAATTTACGCATATATGCTCTTGGTCGTCCATCGATCAAATCGCGATTTTTCAAGCGATTTGGGTTTGAATCTTTTGGTAATTTTGCTAAAGCTTCGTAATCTTTGTTGGCTTTTAGCTCAATGCGTTGTTCAGCGTATTTTTCAATCAATGCTTGTTGCTGTTTTGCTTTGGCAATTTTTGATTTTTTAGCCATTTTTTCTTTCACCCCTTCTAAATCGTAATGATTACATTTTAAGAGTGATAAGAATAACATCAAATAAGATAAAATGCAAGGACTCTTTTTTATTTCATATCCAACATGTATCCTTTAGAACGAACTGTTTTGATAAAACGTGGATTCATTTTACTCGTCTCTATTTTATTGCGTAAATGAAACATTAAGTTTGCAACTCGATAATTTTTATCTTCACTGTTTGATTCTGAAGCCCAGAGTTTTTCTTTAAGCTCATCGTAAGAAATGGTTTGACCTGGACTATTATATAATAACTCTAATGCATAATATTCTTTTTTGGTCAAAGAAATTTCCTTTTTCCCATCAATCAGTACACTTAAATTTCTAGGGATTAGCTCAATTTCCTTTTTTTGAGATGAATTTGATGTATTCATTGAAAAATGGCTACTTTTATTTGCATAGGGAGTAAGTAAATTTGATAACGTATAATAAAGTTCCTCTGCCTCCATCTTCATAGGAAAACAAGCTTCGACACCTAATTGTAGGTATACTATATTTGAACGGGATTCATCACTTACAGATAGTAAATAAATAGGCACTTCTACATGTTTTTTTAATTCCATTAAACAACAGCATATTTCTGACATCGTCTCTCCAAAAATAACGATAGCATCTAAATTATCTGGATAACTTTGTTCCATTATATTAATTTCCGACAAGCTCCACCCTTTACCTGTTAAATAATTTAGGTGTGCGTTCTCTTCTAGCTTTTTCTCCATCAAGTATCCAATCGTATACATGATTTGCCCTCCCTTTTCTAATGTACTTATATTTTTAGTTTTAAAAATTATAAAATAAAAAAATAGCAATTATGTTTTTTAAATAAAATATATTTCATTATATGTATATTACACTTATTTAAAGATAAAAAAAACAACTTGAATGCGCTGCCAAACGACAATTATATATTTTATGCGAACTTTATAGATAATGTCATCATAATAGAAAAGCTCAGAGAAACTTTTCTCTAAGCTCTTCCTATTTATTTCGACAGTTTTACTTTATTCTTTCACATTTGTCAACCTGTTGGCGCATCTACTAATTGCCATTCAATTCTTCCAGTATAGCTATCTTTATAGTTGCCATTTATTGACTGTTTATAAAATAATCCACTTTGATCATTCCACTCTTTTGATATATCTATTATTCCTGCTTTTGAATCGCTTATTCCACTTTCAATTGTTGTAAACGAGTCTCCAGCTAGAATTTCTACCGGTTTACCTTCTTTTGATTTATAAAAGTAATTTCCCAACATCGTTCTCGTTTGGCTTTTCAGTTCACTCGGCTTAATCTTTAATTGCCATTGGCTATTCAGGCGATTATCAAACACACTTAAACTATCTTTACTTGAAATTTTTACTGGTTGATGTGCTAAATCACCTAATGTCAAATCCAACGATAACGTTTTAGGCACTTCACTAAGCTTATATTCGCGAAGTTTTGCCTCGAATTCGGTAATGTTGTTTGGATTTTTCTCAGCATTATCCATCACTACTTGATAGATTGTATCAGAGTCAATTTTAATTTCCGTATTTTTAATTGCTTGCCCATCATACAGTACTTGGCCATCTTCTTTATTCAGAATTTTAAATGTATGTCCTGAATACAGCTCAACCTCTGTCATATCCTTTTTTTGTGCACGGAGGTTAAGAAAACCTTCATTGGTCGGATCAAATGGTTTTATGATTGCTCCGTCATCCGAAATTAAAAAACTCTTAATGCCTGTCAAGGATAGACTATTCTTCCCTACAGCAAATGTTTGCTGGTACTGAGTTTCATTACTAATGAAACTTGGACTATTTTTTTCATTATACGTTAACTGAGTGTCTCGTATGCTAAAATTGTAAAATGGTCCTAAATTAAATGTAGGTAGAATCCCAACGAGTGCATTTTTATTGATATACACTTGCTTTAGTTTCGTTAATTTTTCAAGTCCAGAAGGAACTGTTCCTGTCAGTTTGTTGTCATCTAGCGCCAGAAATTCCAGACTTTCTAGTTTTGTTAACGTTTGGGGAATTCCTCCGGAAAAACTATTTCCGAATACTGATAATTTCTTCAACGTTATCATGTCGCCTAACTCATCTGGTAATTTCCCACTAAGATGCTTATCTTTTAATTCTAATACTTCTAAATTTGCTAATGCCGTAATAGTCTTGGGGATATGTTGTCCTGCAAAGCTCGCGTCCGTTCGATTTGAGATTGACCTTATTTCTAGTAAATCGGCCATGGTCAAATCTTTATCTATTGCTTTAGGCGCAAGTTGTCGATTTATTTCTTCAATCAACCATGCCTGATTTTCAAAAAACGATGAGATAACAATTTGTTCCACCTTTGCTTGAACTGTTATTTCTTTCTCTATTCCTAATAACTCACTTTTCAACATTATGGGGATATTCACATTACCTATGGTTTTAAACTCGACTTTATTTTTAAACGTTGGAATAACTGTATCATTTGGAAAATTACTAGACAAATTCTTGATAAACTCAGCTACATTATAATTATCAGTAGAACTTTTAACCGCTACCGTTTTATTAGCCCCTTGTGCGGTTAATACTAAAGGAAATGTAACTATTCCATCATTGGTCACTTCCATTTCTGTTTTACTAACAGCGTTTTTTGTACTGGTACTTTTCAGTGTTAGCGGAAAATTGAATTTCTGCTTAGTTTTGTCGTAATACGATAACATCTGTTTCGTTGAATAATCGATTGCACTTTTGAATTTTATTTGAATATTTTTTCCTGCGTATTTTTGTAAAAAGCTCTTTGGAAACGTCACTTTATTATTAAAATAATTGTACTCAGTCTCTGCAATTGCCTCATTTCCAAAATAAACTGTTGGTTTTGACAATTTTAAATCGCTTGCTTCTTTAGAATAATCTAGTTCAAGTTTTTCAGGATAATAGGCTGTAACTTCTTGTTCAGGAAGTTCTTGCTCAATTATATAACTTGAATTACCCGATCCAGTGTCAGTTGATCTAACTGACACTTTATTATAATCTTGAGGGCTGATTATTTTAGCCTTAGAATCAAATAAACTAAAACTGGTACTAAAAAATCCTTCATCCACATATGAGCCTAACACTATCTCTTTATTTAGACGATGTAGCATGCTCATATCAAATACTTGAGCATTAACCATCGCTCCTCCTATAGCAATGCTACTATAATCACCGTTATATTTAGATCTAAGTAAATTTTTTTCTTGGCCTTTATCTGAAACGATTAACGCAATATTTTTTTGGATAACCATAGCTTCTATATAGTTCCTCCATCCTGAGGTTGTCCTGATAGGCATCATGGCGTTAATGTTATCATTTATTACTTGTCCCGATTCCTGATCTACCAAAAAATAACTTATTTTGGGTGTATCTTTCACCTTTGAAGAACTCGAGTTCTGAAAATCCAATAACATACTACTCTTTTCCCTAGAGGATATCATTACAGACAAGGTATCTAAGGACTTAATTCTAATTTCCAAATCTTTTCCTTTATAGATACCTATATTTTTAAGCCGTAACTCTTGACCTTTAGAAAAAGGAATATATTGGTCTAACTTCGGTACAGAATTTTGAATTCTAGCATCGTCTTCTATATTTTTCCCAAAATAGTTTAAATTAACAACATTCGATGTAAGATCAATTTGTTCTCCTGTCGTCAGATTAGAAGCAATTCCCTGATTATTTAGAATATATTCATTTGATAAATATCCAAACCGGCTCCATCCAGTCACATTAATGTCCGCATAACTTATTTTCGGTAAAATTAATAAACTTGCCGTAAATAAAGCAACATATAAAACCCAACATGTTTTTTTCCCTTGCATTATTTATTCACCACCAATTTTGATTACTCTTACTTTCTACGACGCCACACTAAGAAGAAAATTACTAATAAAAGAATAGTAATTAAGCCTACTGCTAGGCTGATGATCCATATCAATTTATTACTCGTTTCATGTTCAAGTTCAACAGCTTCTTCATTCAAACGAGCAGCTTCTTCATCAGAGATTGTAAATTTTTTAGTAAACGCCCATTCATCTTCATTTGAATGGGCCACAATTTCTAAATCATAGCTTCCTGCGGCTAATTCTTGGTTTTCTAATGAGATTGGAAAATTGAAGTTGGAATTAGGAGCCATTGCCATTTCCGTTTTTTCTGCTTCATAGAGGACTTTACTTGAACCATTCTTTCTGATTTTTGCTGTGACCGCTAAATCCTTAACAAAATCAGATTTGATGTTCTGAATATTTGCAGTAATTGCGGTTCGGTAATTGAATAAACTTGCTTTAACTGTATTTAGTTTGAGTTCTGGTTTGATTTTATCCAAATTTTCCCGTAATTGGATCCCAATCACAACAGAAAAAACATTCTTTATTTGAACGTCATTTTTCTTTGATTTTGACTCGTTTGTTGCATCATTTGCCTCATCGTAAACGTTAAATCCTCCAACTATTTTTCCTTCAAATGCTTTTTTCGGCATTTTTAAAGTAAAAGTCACTCTTTTGGTTTCTTTCGGTTTTAGTGTCACTTTTTGTTGCCCTGAGATGAGCCTAGTAATTGGATAAACTAAGGTTGAGTCATTTTTTTCAGGTTCAACACTATATTCTAATTCTCCATTTTGATTGGTTGTGCCTATGTATGGTACTACAGCTAAGTTTAATGTCTCTTCACTAGAACTTTTTATTTCTAACTCTATATTCTGGGTTTGTCCAGGGGTCATTTTCAAGTCAAAGTACGTTTTCGATTGATCGATTTGGTTTTCTGGAATGACCGCTTGAACTGAATAGCCCATTCCATCCGCATATGCGCGATCACAAATACTTATGAGTGTCACCATAAAAACTATTGTCAGGCAATACTTTATTGTTTTAAAAAATGTCATTTATTACTCTCCATCTAATTTTCTGCACTTGGAACATCTGCTAATTTCCAAGAGATTGTTGCAGTATAATCTCTCCCTGCCTTAGCAGTATTAGGCAAAATATCCAGTTTAATCTTTTTATTTACCCCTTTTTCACTTTTCCATCTTGTTGCCCAAACCCCTTGACCAGCATTTTGATCTGCTGACATCACTTTTTGTAAATCTTTGTTCAAAGAAACAGAGTGGCTTTTGGGAGGAGCTGCATACTCAGAGTTGTGTTCCTGAATATCTCCTTTTTGTATTGTTAAATTTGCGCCACTCAATAAGTATCTTTTTTGATCTTTTGATGTGGGTTCGGAAACAAAGTTAGAAATCTTCGCGTAAAGTGACCATCCACTTAAGTTGCCTCTTAAATCTGACACTTGAATATATGGATTAGAATTGATTGCATATTCTTCTTGATACAACCCGCTTCTAACGACTTTCCCAAAACTAAAGTTTGGAACTCGATCGATTTTTAACAAGCCCGAACTGTTCGTACCGTTGTTTGCTGGATCTTCTGGATCTTGACCAAACGATGGAGGAACGGGGCTCTCTTTCCCTTCGATAATGACTGCATCAATATCTGATTTTAAAGCGTCGCTGGTTTTTGCTAATCCAGTTTCTGCTACAAAAACTGGTGATATAACTAAACCCACTAAAGCAACTTTTAAATATTTTGATTTCACTATTATCTATCCTCCATTTTTGATTTACCAACAAACACTCCTTATCTTTGCTTTAATTTGGTGTATTTGTTAATGTCCAGTTCAGTTTCCCGATATAGCTTGCTTTACGTGCTGTATTAGGAATTGATAATTGAACACCTGTTGTTCTTGTTGGTTCTTGATTATCTGCATATCGTTCAAAAATATTTGTATAACGGCCCATTCCTTTGCCTTCATCAGCTTTGAACACTACGCTTGATAGAGTACCTGATATCTTTGCTTCTTTTCCAACTGGTGTATTTTCAGGACGGATAGACGCACTTTTTGAGGTAACTTCAGCTGTTGGAATCGTTAATTCCCAGCCTTTCAAGTCTTCTCCGTCATTTACTCCGCCTTTCACTTTGAATGAGTCCATCGCTACTTTGACGTTCCAACCAGTGCCGTTTCCCGTTACATCAACGACTTCAATCCCATATGCTTTATCTTTGGCAATCGTTGCAGCTCTTGTTTCTCCTAAAGGAACAGAAGGATAATTAAAGTCTGACACTGCTTTGATGATAAATTCTCCATCACGAGGTGTTTTTTCTGATATTTCTTCTTCTGCAGGTCCCGCTCCTGTTCCAGCATCAATAGAGACTGTTACGTCAGATTTTAACTCATCTGCCTTTACTGTAACTGGTAAAAGTGCGGTACCAAACGATAGTGATACTATTAAACTAGATATTATTTTTTTATTCATATAAAATTCCCCCATTACTTTTTATTCAACAGCTTACTACGACAACTTCCTTCAAGCTTAAATATTATTTATTGTGTTTTTTTTTATTGTATTGTATTATATGTTCTAATTACTCTACGTCTGCTAAAGACCAGCTAACTGTACCTGTAAATTGTTGACCAGCTATTTTGTCCTTTTGTTTAGAAGTAACAGCTAACTGAACATTTCTAATTTCAGCAGCAAATCCTTTAGATCCTGGTTTTTTCCCAACCATGATATTTTGGCTACCTGAAGCACCTGCTTCAAGAGATACCTTAGTAAAACCAGTTACTTTATCTTCAGCATATTTTGTTAAATCTGGTAGCGTAGAAATAGTACTTGGCAATTTACCAGTCTCTTTATCTCTTTGACTATCCAAATCAAACGTAGAAATATTTGCTGAGTTCAAAGTTAGTGTTGAAAGTAATTTTTTCGATGCATCTGTTGTGCTAACAAGATCAGACATTTTAGCGGACAATTCCCAATTTGTTTGTTGATCTGCTTCACGATCTTCATATACTGCGATGTATTGTTTTTCAGCCAGTTGTTGATAGTATACTGAACTTAGTGCACTTGCTTCGTTTTCTGTACCAAATTTGAAGGCTGTAGGTTTAGCCATCAAACTTAATGCTTCATCGTACGGTCCAGGAACAATTGTACTTGGATTATCTGTGCTAAATCCAATCCCTACTCCTGTATCTGTTTCTCTTTCTGCTGCTTTAGCAGTCGTTGGTAACAATACTGCCCCAACAGATAAACCTAAAATTAATGTTCCAAATACTTTTTTATTCATTTAATTTCTCCTAACATATTCTACCTGCAAGGAAGTTGTCGTAGTAAGCTGTTGAAGCTACCGATACCTATTTAACTTTGATTAAAAATATTGATTTGCTTTTGTATATATATAAAGGCATAAATCATCAAAAGAAAACAGATGATTGATACGGCTAATAATAGCCAATTCACCAATATTTTAGATTTTTTTAATTTTAATTTTTTTAATAAAATGCTGTCTCGATTCAAGGAGAAGAGGAACATTCCTAAAGAAATTGTGCCGCAAGCTCCTAATATATACAGCCAAAGATAGACTCTCATAAAACGTTCTCCTTTCTTTCATTTTTAAAATAATGTTTTTTCTTTCAAGTTCATAAATCACTGCTAGCCTTAATTTGTTTATCTAAAACGATCGCAAAACTGATTACGATTAGGATCATGCCACTAACCAAGAAGGTCAGTTGTTTCACTACTTCTCCAGTATTTGGTAAACGAACACGTTTATTGATGGGCTGATCATCATCCGCTGTAGGTGTATTATCATGTGGCTGTGGTGGTGGCGGTGTGTCATCTTCTGTTTTTTTAAATGTTATGCCCACATCTCCTTCACCTAGTTGATTAGCAGATGCGGTTGGTGCAAAAACAGAAGTGAAACCGAAAACGATTATTAGTAGAAGTAATCGTTTCATTGAGATTTTTTTTAGGCCCCGATTCATTTATTTCACTCCCTCATTCGTTTGTTCTTTTTATTCTTTGTTTGTTCAGCCTTCTTTCTTTTTGCTTGTTTCGCTTTTCTTTTTCTCATTCGTTCGCGAATCATTTTTTTCCAACGTTTATTTCTAACGGACAAAACTACTATGACTGCTATAAGTGATCCAATAGCAAGCATAACAACATATGGCAACCAATCAGGTGATTCTAATTTAAAGACAGTCTCTTCATTCATTTTCTTTGCGGTTTCACCTGAAACGCTAAAGTCTTTTTCCCATTTCCAATCTTCTTCATCATTTTGTGTATGAACTTTTAATGTATAGTCACCAGATTCGATGGCGTCTACTCCCCAATCTACCGAAAATTCATAAGTACTATTTGGGGCCATTCGAGCATTTTCTACTGTTTGTTTTTTCAGAATATTTTTTGAACCTTTTTTAGTAACTGTTGCTTCAATTTTTAGATTTTCAGCAATTTTTGGTTCAGGATTATGTATGACAGCTGCTACTTGTTTACGCCCTAAATGCAATCCTAATTTGGCTGATGCTAGTTCTAGATTTTTAGCGTTTTTGTATTCTTCTCCAGTTTCAGTCGTGACCAAGCCGATTTTGTATTGATATTTATTAGAAATCGTTTGTTTTTTGGTTTTCTCTTGATCTTCAACCGTTTCAAAGACAACAGCACCTAACTTAACTCCTTCATAACTTTGTTTAGGAGGTGTCACTACTAGTTCAACTATTTTTTCCTCAAAACTCGCTAACTCTATTTCAGGTTCACTTATTTGAACAATTTCAGTTAAGGGATCTTTTAAACTTGCATCTAGTTCTTTTGTCGGTTCATCATACTCAATTTTCCCAGTTGAGCCTGTTGTACCATTTGAAACGAAAACTTTTATTTTAGTTGGCTCATTTTGCGTTGATTTGACTTTTACTTTCAACACTTGGGATTCATCAGGTTTCGTTTCGATAAAGAAATAGGATTTGTTTATTTCAAGTTGTGTATCTGGTCTAATTGCTTGCACGACAAATCCTAATGGATCAGGCTCTTTCCCAGCAGCCAATGAATGGTTTGGGAAGATAAGTAGTAAAACACTCGCCAATAAGACATATCGACAATAGTTTGAGATTTTTTTAAAATGCGTAATCATTTTAACTTCCTTTCTATGCATAAAAACTACGTGAGTTCGTTTCGTTACGATTAAAAATTGAGTTTGTCGATCACAACAAGAAGCAATCTTCAACTTATGTTTTTTTGCGATTTACAATAATGAAATCAACTAGAAACACAGTGTAAACTCAGCTAACTAAACGAATAGCTCATACATTTTTTGTACAAGGCATTCATATTTGTTTATCAATGAACTCATTCATAGTACAATTACCTCATAACAAATAAAACAACAAGTAAGCGCTAACAAATTACATTTAACTTTTTTATTTAGAAATTTTATTTTTCTTCTATTTAAAAGTTTCAAGTAAGCGCTGTCTTGTTACATATACAGTCTTTTTCGTTTTTAATCTATTTAAACCTTTCTTTTTCTATCATTCTATTCTAAAATATATTAAAATTATTTTTTTTAAATATTTATTTTTCTAGGAGGGGAAATAATGACTGTAAATACAACGATTTATGTAGTTGAAGATGATAATCTTTATAGAAAAAGAATTATTCATTATCTTGAAAACTACCACTCCAATTCTTTTCATTACAAAATATCTCCTTTAGACAATCATTTACTATTTATGGAAGATATTCCAACATTGGACATCTCTGATAATGATGTCTTCTTTTTAGATATTGATTTAAAAATGCAATATTCAGGTATTGATTTAGCTAATAAAATCAGAGAAATCAATTCAAAATGTTCGATTATTTTTCTAACTAGTTTTGAAGATAAGGCGATTTCCATTATCAATAGTGAGATTTTTCCACTTGGCTATCTTGTAAAAAATCCAGTTGATTCAACTGAGCTAAAAGCCACTATTGAAAATGTATTGTTGAAAATTGAAAGTCTCACTAAAGCGACCTGGAGGCAAGATCAAGACATCACGACGTTTATGAATGGATATGAAGCAATTTATCTGAATTGTAAGGATATTTTATATATTGAATCATTAAAGGGGTTAAAAAGCCGAGTGCTAATCAAAACTCTTTCAGAAGAGTTAATCATAGAAGGAAAAATTGGTAAAATCAAAACGAACTTAAAACAACCCTATCTCTTTACATCTCTTCAATCTTATGTGATCAATCTTGAAAATATTTCGTCAATCAATCGTAAAAACGGTACAATTACTTTCACTGGTGACAAAGATCTTTTTGTAGGAACTAGGATCATTGATAAAGTCAAAAAAGGGTTGCAGGAGTATCAATATGTTAGATAGACCATTCTTCATTTCTTTACTATCACTAAATTTACTACAACTTCTTTGGCTATTCGCCTATAAAAAGATATTGTCTTTTCGAGAAACCATGTTATTAAGCATTATTTTGATTATCCAGTTTGTCGTAGGTACATTGACTGATGATCATTTTGTGATTTTACTGTTGATTCCTTTTTTTCTTTTGCAATTTTCATTCCCTGTAAAAAGAGTCCAAAATTGGTTGACACCAGCTCTATTTTTAAGCTTTGAAAATGCGATCGTGTTGCTCTCTTGGCTTTTGACATTAGATTTTTGGGATATTTTGTTTATCAATCATTGGATAACAGCTGAAACGCACTCGACATACTTAAAATTTGTGATTTTTTTGCAGCAATTCGTTTTTTATTTACTTGTGATTTTTGCTAACTATTTAAATAAGCGATTTGGTGTGACAGCTACTCTTCATCTTTTACCTAAGAAATATCGATTTGTATCTGTTTTACTTCTATTTTTCTTATTTTTTACGGTTGGATTACAGCAACTTAGTGTTTTAGAAGGATTCTCAGCTTCTTTTTTTTATAGTACCTTCATGATTATTTGCTTTACAGCTTTTCTTAGCTGGAATATTTTGCTTGTCGTTAAGCGGCAAAATGAACAACAATATATCAGTATCCTTAAAGAAAAGTATGAGCAAGAGCGAGAAAAAATTGAACGTTCCAATGAGTTTCGTCATGATTATAAACAGCTTTTGATTGGACTGACTTCATATTTAGAGACAAACGATACGAAACAAGCTCTTGGTTTGCTTCATTCGATTATTGATTATTCAAACTCACTGCTTACACCTAATCTGTATAAAACAATCGCTGTGATTCATAATCCTCCGATTCAAGGTCTTTTGACTAGCTTTCTTAAAAGATGTTCAGAAATAAATATCCAGCCAAAAATTCAAATAACTGAAAAGCTTACAGATATTGATATGAACATCGTTGATTTTATTCGTTGCTTCTCTATTCTATTAGATAATGCGTATGAAGCAGTTCAAGAATCCGATTTGCAACTGATTGAGATTACTATTACTGGTGATTCACAGTTTGTAAAATTAACGGTTAAAAATACGTATAAGGATGATCGTAATATCTCTTTTCAGTCACTTTTGCAAAATAATTTTTCAACCAAAGAAAATCACCAGGGAAAAGGATTATTTATTCTGGCAAAATTGATTGATAAATACAAAAAAGCCAGTTATCAAGTCGCTAAAAAAGACAACTATTTTATCGCCAGTTTTTCAGTGCCCAAACTAAAAAACAACAATTCTTTACTAAAAAAAGAAGATGAAACAAAAGTGCTGAGCTCTGGAAAATAAGAGAGAATTGTTTTTGATGCTATCGTTTATCTGGATTACAAGTGAGTGTGATATGACTCGAAGAGTTATGTTACACTCTCTTTTTTTCATATCTTTATCGTCTAAAATTACAAAAAAAAGAATATTTTTTCATTATACTAGCTATAAATTGTGCCTTTTAATACTTTTTGATATGATAATACAAAGCTATGTTTTTTCTACTAAAAGGAGCATACAAATTTATGGAAACTTACTTAGCAACAGAATTATATGCTATAAATTATCTTCAAATTGTTTGGGCTCTTCTAAATAAAAAATATATTGATAAAAAACAATCGATTCTATTATCTTGTCTATTGATTTTAGTCATCATTATTAGTTTTTTTATTAGAACGCCGTATGTCTTTTTACTACTGTTCACTTTTTTTGCCACCTCAGCAATTTTTATTGTACAACGTACAGGCAGTTGGATCTTGATGGCCCTCACTCCTTTTTTGATTAATTCATTAGTCATTATTTCATGGCTATTTACTTATAACTTGTTGGATATTATGTTTCAATTACATTATATCGATGCAGTTCAACGACAGTTTTTGGTTCCATTTTCACTGCTTGCTCAACAAGTATGTCTTTTTTCATTAATCATAGTGGTTAAAAAGGTCGATAAAAAATATATGATTTCTGATTCTATTTTGCATATTCGCAAAAGCTACAAGCTACAATCAATGATTGCTTTATTCTTTCTGGCTATTTTTGCTTTACTTAAACAAATTGCCGTTACTCATTTTTTTGTAGAATCTTTTTTTTACCTGACCATTTTACTGCTCACTTTAAATCTTATTGTTTATAGTACTGCTTATTTATATAGTAAGTACTATCAAGAACAATTAAAAAAAGAAGTTTTATTTGAACAGTATAATCAGGAATTGGAAAAAATTACTATTTCAGATGAATTTAGACATGATTATCGAAATATTCTTTTGAGTTTATCCGATTATATTGAGCAAGGTGAAAATAAAAAAGCCCTTAACTACATTGCTTCAATCACTGATTATTCGAGAAATTTTTTAGATGATGATTCTTATGAAGATCTGGGAAATATACCTATCCCATCCGTGCAAGGCTTGTTGCTTTATCTCATTGAAATGTGTAATAAAGAACAAATCAAACTTCATCTTGTCGTACCTGATATAATTCAAGAACATGACATTTCGATTCGCTTGATTGATTTTCTCCACTGTCTATCAGACTTATCTGATTTTGCTGTGAAAGAAACCAAAAACGGCAAAGAAAAAAGTTTATATATGATCATAAAAAAAGAAGTTAATGTACTTTATATTGAATTAACAAATACAACTCAGCCTGAAAATAAAGTAGCAAAAGTGACTGAACCATTAAAAATTCCCAAAAAATACTATAAAGAAAACGGTCTTAGCACGGTAATAAAAATCGTTCATCAGTATGACGAAACCGATTTTTCCCTTCAGTCTAGTGGAAATCATTTTTTAGCCCTACTTACCCTATAACGCAATAGATCATCAAAAAGTAAACAACCGATAGACTAAATAATCCGTCTATCGGTTGTTTTTATTCTATAATTTTATTTCGATACTTCAGAGGTGAAATCCCCACTTGCTCTTTAAACACATGATGAAACGTCTTCACACTAGCAAAACCAGATTTTTCAGCCACTTCGATCATAGGAACTTTTTCATTCGCTAAAATAAATTTTGCTTGATTGATTCGGTACTCTGCCAAAAAGCTCATAAAAGTTGTACCTGTATTCGCTTTGAAAAAACGAGTAAAATAATAAGAGCTAAAGCCACTATATTTTGAGATTTCTTCTAATGTAATCGATTCTTCATAATGATTTTCAACGTAGGTAAAAATCCGATCTAGCTGTTCTAAATTTTCTTTATACTTTATAGTAGAAGCTTTGGCCCCTTTTTTAACTTTCGTTTGCGTTTGCGGAAGTCTTCTATAAAAGGTTGTGACCAACTGAAATAACAAGCTAAAAAGCGCATAGTTCTTTCCCACGTGTTGATTCCCATATTCCTCAAATAATTGTTGTAGTAGTTTCTTCGTATCTATTATTAAAGACTTTGACCATTTTAAACTGTGTTTTTCCCCTGTTTCGAATAATTCGATCAATGAACAATCTTTCGCTAATTTCAAATTTTTCTCGTCAAACAGACTTAAATCAAACTGATAAACGATGCGTTCACTATCGGGAGAAGCTAAAAAATAATGTGGTTCCCCACTGGCAAAAAAATAGATTTCTCCTTCTGCTACATGTAGAATTTCATCACCTACGCCGATATTGACCGTTCCACGTATTGAATAAATGATTTCAACTTCTTTATGCCAATGAGGATAAACGATCGTCATCCCATCATTCGTAAACGCTCTAAAAAGAAGATTCCCTTCAAATTCTGGTCGTTCTAAATACATGCTCATATTTTGCCTCCAAGTGTTCCTCTTACCATTTACTTTATCAAACTTTTGATTATTTACAACTGATTTAGGCAAAAAAACGAGCCGCGAGTGTATCGGCTCGTTTTTTTACCTAAATTAATGTTATCTGTCCATCCAAGGTGTTGCTGTTTCTTTCAATACCTGATTCAACGATTCGATGTTTTCTTTTCCTACTGTTTTCATCCAATGTTCAGCAGCCGTTTTTCCGTTTTGAGCAAATGGTATTACGCCATCTTTCCAAGTTGCTCTTCCACATAAGACACCATTAAATGTCGAACCTGCTTCTTTTGCAAAATATAGTGTTTTTTGAAACAATTCACTACTAACTCCTGCACTTAGAAAAATAAACGGCAGATCCGTTGCTTCACTTTGTTCTTTAAATAGTTGTTGAGCCATCTCCTTTGAATAACACGTTTCTTCTCCAAAGCCTTCTACAAAGGACATATTTACAGGAACTTCTACTTTTAGAACATCGACATTATATCGTGGTTTACCAAATTCTTTCATCATTTCAATGACTTTATGCGGTTTTATTTTGGCATATTCTTTACTTGATCCATCTGTTATTACCGCATCATAAGAAACTAATTCTAAGAAAAAGGGCAATCCTTCAGTCTCACATTCTGAACCAATTCGTTCTATAAAAGCATGTTTTTGTTCATTGATCACGTTATGTTCGTCCACATCATAATACAATAAAAATTTCACAGCATCTGCACCAGCTTCTTTCAGACGTTTAACTGACCACTCACTTAATAAATCAGGTAACCGACCTGGTTGACTGGCATCATAACCAGTTTTTTCATATGCAACTAATAAACCGGCTTCTTTATCTCTAACTTTTGCAGCTGGTAGTCCATATTCAGGATCTAAAAGAATTGCGGAAGCATACGGTGTAAGCTCACGAGAAACAATTTCCTTAAAGGAGATAATGGCTTCTTCTCCAACTTCTGATGCACTAGCACTTTCAATCATTTTTTTTAGAGAGCCTCGTTGATCGATCGCAAGTGCCCCGATGATCCCAGCTTCATTACACATTCGTTTCATTGAAGCTAATTTGGATTCTGTCATTTTTTTCATTGTCATTCATCACTCCTCAATTAATTGTTGATTTACATATGTTGCGATTTCCGCACTCGATTCTAGGTGTTTCAATTGTTGTTTAAATTCAGTTTTCATCAATAAACGAGCAACTTTTGATAATAGTTTAAGGTGTATCGTTCCTGCCTCATGTTCAGGAATCAATAAGGCAATGATTACTTCTGTTAACTGACCATCTAAACTATCCCATTCGATTGGCTTTTTAGCTTTTACGATCAATACACTTGCTTCTTTAATGGTTGGATTTTTTGCGTGTGGAATTGCGAAACCATCCATCATGCCTGTACTACCTTCTTTTTCACGATCATTAAAACTTGTTAGTACAGCTGAACTATCTGTTGTGAGCTGCAATTTCCTTGCAGATTCTGCTAAAAATTGCAGAGCACTTGTTTTTGTATCCAATGCTACTTCTATAAAAACATGTTGTGCACTTACTAAAACCATTTCGCTCCAACCTCTTTCTATCAATTAAATTGTTGCGTTTATTTTTGTGATTCGGCGTTTTTGGATGAGTCCTAATAAACAGCCGCCAATGATCGAACCAGCTAATATTGCGAGTACCCAAAGCAAGCCATGCGTCACAACAGGTAAGACTAAAAATCCACCGTGCGGAGCTGGCACTTGAACTTTAAACAGATAAGTCAAAACAGCCGCAATTGATGACCCTAACATCATCGTTGGTAAGACCCGTAATGGATCTTTTGCTGCAAAGGGAATTGCTCCTTCTGTAATATGGGTCGAACCTAAAATGAAATTGACTAGTCCTGCATTTTGTTCGTTTGTATCAAAATACTTGCGGAAAAATAAAACTGCAAAGCCTGTAATCAATGGCGGTGCGATACAAGCTGCTGAAACGCCAGCCATAAAGCTGGTATTTCCTTGCGCTAAAAGTGCTGTTCCGGTAACATATGCCGCCTTATTCACAGGACCACCCATATCGAATGCACACATACACCCAACAATGATTCCTAAAACTAAAGGACTTGAGTTTTCAAAACCTGCAAGAAAATCCATCATGCCTTCGTTGATTGCTGACATTGGTCCTGCAATTCCGTACATGATCAATCCAGTGATTGCAACACCCAAAACTGGGTATAAAAAGATTGCCTTTAAACCATCTAACGATTTTGGTAAAACTTTAAATATTTTCACTAATCCTAAAACGATATATCCAGCCAAAAAACCTGAAACGATTCCACCTAAAAAGCCTGTCCCACCATTACTTGCCACTAATCCACCCACAAATCCAACTACTAAACCTGGGCGTTTTGCGATCCCTTCTGCAATATAGGCTGATAAAATCGGTACCATCATGCCCATCGCTAATCCACCGATTTCTTTTAAAGTCGCTGCAAATTGATTAAACTGCGCACTTTCTGGATCAGCTGAATAAATCCCCCATAAAAATGAAATAGCAATCAGTACCCCACCACTTACAACAAAAGGCAGCATATGAGAAACACCATTCATCAAATTTTTATAAATACTATGTCCAATCCCTTTTACTTCACTCTCTTTTTCCTCTAGCGAATCTACATCGAGCGATTGATTACCACCAAGAATTTTTCCCTTGCCCGCTAATGCATCATCGATCAATTGCCCAGCTTCTTTGATCCCTTTACTGACAGGTACTTCGATCACTCTCTTTCCTGTAAACCGCTCTGAATGGACATCTTTATCCGCTGCGATAATTACTGCATCCGCTGCTTCAATCTCGGCTTTTGTCAATTCATTTTCAATACCGATCTGTCCGTGCGTTTCAACCTTGATCGTGATGCCTTTGGCTTTTGCAGCTTGCTCTAAAGCTTCTTGCGCCATATAGGTGTGTGCAATTCCTGTAGGGCAACCAGTTGCCGCAATCAATTGGTACTTTGTCATATTAGCTCTTCCCTTCTATTGTTTGAATTTGAATTTGTTTTTCTAAAACAGCTATATCACTAAAATCGGTTAGTCCTTTTCTAAAAGCAGTCGAGCTGCCCGCAGCAATGCTGTGTCTCAAACACACATCCAATGCTTCATTTTTTAATAAACCACTAAGAAAAGTACCGAGTAGTGTATCGCCAGCACAAGCTGTGTTTACCACTTTTCCTCTAGGAGCATTCCCATAAATAATTCTGTCCTTATCTGCATAAAAACACCCTTTTCCGCCAAACGATAGTAAGACTCTTTGCGCTCCTTGATTGATCAAACGCTGTAAATACTTTGGACTTTCCTCTAAAGAAATTTCTTTTTGACCAAACCAGTTAGCCAATTCATCTTCATTTGGCTTAAGCAGATAAGGATGATACTTCAAACAATCCATCACACTGTTATAACTGCTATCCACAATTAAATTGATTTTATTTTTCTGCGCAATTTGACTTATTTCAACTAAAATTGTTTCAGCAATTCCTTGTGGTAAGCTGCCAGAAACACAGAGATAAGAACCAGCTTCAATTTCTGTGATCCTATTTAATAATTCGCGGACTTTTTCACTAGGGATTTTCGGACCTTTATTGACAAGTTTATATTCTGTTTGTTCCTGATTCACTTGAGTAAAAACATTGATTCGCGTGTTTTCTGACACATGAATAAACTGTGTAGCGATTCCTTGTTCATGTAGATAATCCTCAATGTATCGACCCGTGAATCCTCCACTAAAGCCAAGGGCTGTGCTATCCGTTTTCAATTTTTTTAGAATCAATGAGACATTGACTCCTTTCCCGTTTGCTTGGATATCATCTTCAATCGTACGGTTGACCACATGAGGTTTCATTTCATCTGTTTCAATAAATAAATCAATTGCTAAATTCATCGTACAAGTATAAAGTTGAACCATTTTGCTCCCCCTTTCATCACACTTGTATTATCGGACATTTTTATATGTAAATGTTTTCATAATCATAAGAATCCTCTGAAAAACGATACAATCTTTATTTATCTGTCGTAAAAATGGTAAGATGATAAGAAGAATAGGAGTAGATTGGGGGATTTATTATCATGGAAAAAGCGCTAAGTGAATCGGAAAAATATTTATGGGATTTTATCGACAAACATCTTGTTGATATCCCAAATTATTCTATCGTCAAATTAAGCGAAAAAGCCAATGTTTCTACTGCAACGATCGTTCGCGCCATGAAAAAGAAGGGGTATGAAGGCTTTACTTCGTTTAAACATTATCTAAAAGACCAATCAAATACGACTATCAATTTTTCTGGTGTTGAAAAAATAGATGCAGAAATCAAACGAGCGATTTTAAAAAATGAACAAGAGGTCATTCGTACGATTAATCGGTTGGATAGTGGGAGTATCGAAGATGCGATTCAAAAAATCAAAGCTGCTCAAAAAATTGTTATTTTTGCCCGTGGTTTTTCTGAACTAATTGCCCAAGAAATGACAGTAAAATTTCAACTTTTAGGAAAATATTGTGAACTGCATGCAGACCCAAATATTATCACGAGTATGAGTAAAAAAATCACCAAAAATGATATTGTACTTCTAATTTCTTTAAATGGTGAAACAGCAGAATTAGTCACAGCAGTAAAAAATTGTCTAAAAAACGAAGTTAGTACAATCACGTTAACGGCTAATTCAAGTAGTTCTTTAGCACAATTATCTGAAATCGTCTTCACGGGATTTAAATCAGAAGGTTCTTATTTTCCAGAATACGAAGTTCGTTCCCGCTTACCGCTCTCTGTCATGGCAAGAATCCTGTTAGATTCTTATGCTATCCGTACAAATTAAGACAAAAAAATGAGCCCAAGTCAAAACTAAAAATCAGTTTTGCTTCGGGCTCTAAATCTAAATAAATGCTGGAATCAGCACCTCATTCATTTCATTTTTGCTACTTTTGCCTTGATCTCTTCAGTAGAATATAATTTGATAAGTCTCTTGATTTCTCCTTCAACATTAAAAATCCCCGCTTTGTTATACCCTAAATTTTTAAGTGCTACAGTAACATAATAAATAAACTCTTCCTCATTCACTAACTACTCACTCCCTGCTAAATAATTACTCATAAGCTCTTTTTTGTCCTAAAGGTTCATTAACTAAAAATAAAGTCATGGTCAAAAAAGACTTAACAGTAAAAATAAATACGTTTTATACGCCTACTAGTTTTTTACTTCCAGCTCAACCGCCAAATCAGAGCCAAAACCAGATTCCAGCTCATTAAAACGAGCAATTGAATCAAATAAGAGGTGAAAAAACGGTCACTAAATTCCGCTACTTTAGTATTCGTATCCATATAGAAAAAAGGTAGAACAACACTGATTCTCTGAATCTTTGGGATCAATGATTCTAAAATAGATGGAACAAGCATAATCACTAGGAATACTCCTAATACTGCTAAGGATTTTTTCAACCACTTCGATAAAAGCAGTAGGAAACTGATTGAAAATAAGATAAAGAGCAACTGTAAACTGATCGTTTTGACTAAAAAGTTCCATAACGGAATCAATTTAAAGGTTGTTCCTTGATAAATTATGATTGGATACATCAATGAGCCTGTCCCATGTAAGATACTTGCCACAATAAAAGAGAAAACGAGTACTGTCGTCAAACCACCGATAAAAATACTGACAGCTACAACATATTTACGCTGAAAAAATTGTTTACCATTGATTGGCTGAACCGCCATAAATAAATAATGTTTCTGTTCATATTCTCTCGTTAAAAAGTCGAAAAAGAACAAACCAATCATAATCACAATAAAAAAATTCATCCAATAACTTAGCAAATGATAGACAACATAAAAACCTTGTTGTCCGGCTTCTAAGTTTGTAGTAGGAATTTTTTGTTCAAGAAGCCACTGATTTCGAGCTATCTGTTCGACAATATGGGATTCATTGCGCCATGGTTCACCACCCAGATCTAGATAGTTCTGTTGCAAGGTTAAGCGCTCTAATTGAATCTTATTTTTTTCAAACCAATTTTTCTCCAGTTGGGCGGTACGTTCCTCTTCTAACAGATACATGATATCGACCAAAATTTTATGCAGCTGTTGTTCTTTGTTAGAGGCCAGCTTTCCATTTTCATCTAAAACCATCAATAATTTATACTTTTCCCGTGGTCCAGAATAACCTTGAGGTGGCTTGATTTCATCATTGATTGCTTTTAAGTGTTCAAAAACCGACTGCTCTTCTCCTAAGTTCTTATAATAAAGATTCGTTAAGGAAACAACAACGGACAGGAGCATAAATCCTATTAAAATAGCATTCTTAGGATTTTTGATCCATTTTTTCCATTCAAAAATCATAGTGAGCCTCGCTGTTTTTGCCCATACAAATTAAAATAAATCGATTTTAACTGATTATTTGTCATCTGACAATCAAATAATTCTATATCCTGCTCTTTGCAAAAAGATTGAAAAACAGTAAATTGTTGTTTGGAAAATGTTCCAACTAATTTGTATTCAGATAGTTTTGTACATAAAACATCGATTCTCGATAAAAAAGAAAGTACTTTTTCGATATCTTTTAAAACGATTGTATATTCTATCGCATCGATCATGCTCTCTTCTTTCCCAATCAATTTTCCTTTATAAAGAAAGAGCACCTGGTCCGCCACTTTTTCTATTTCCTCAAGATTATGAGAAGAAATGATCACCGTCACACCCTTATCAGCCAACGCTCGAATACTATTTTGCACTTTGATAATCCTATCTGGCTCTAAACCATTTAACGGTTCGTCCATTAAAACTAACTCAGGCTGATTGATCAAAGATATCGCTAATAGTAAGTGTTGCTTCATTCCTAACGAATAATGTTTAACTTTCTTTTTCAGGAAATCTGCAATTTCCAGCTCTACAACCAATCGCTGAAGTTCTTCTTTGGATTTTTTTTGTTCTTTACGGACAAATTCCAAATGATCCCAACCAGTTAAATGATCATATAAAATAGAGGCATCCTGTAAATACGACATTCTATAAAACAAAGAATACTCTGTATTTGGCTGTTCAAATATTTGAATCGCCCCTGAATCTATCTGATCAATATTTGCAATGCTATTTAATAACGTTGTTTTCCCTGTACCATTTGGTGCCACTAAGGCAATAACTTTAGGTTCATTCAACGAAAAATCAAGTTCATCTAAAACTTTCTGCTCACCAAAACATTTGGTCACTCCCGTTATTTCTAAAATTGTCCCCATATTTATTGTTCTCCTATTTTTCTTGATTGCTCTGTATTTCCACAATCTTCCATCTACTATTTTATCATTAAGGGGGAGTCTTAGACTTGTCATTTCAATGAACAATATATGAATAAAGTTAGAAGGTTGTCTTGACTAAATAGAGTAAAGACCCAACTGGTCAGCTGTAACGTAAAATAGATAGATACAAAACCACTTACACTTTAAATAACAAATTATTTCCTTATTTCAATACCATAATTGCCTCTGGTGAAAGACTGAAATGCTTAATGGTATTCGCTTCAATCTGTTTGCTTCCCTTCCACCAAAGATCAAGTTCATTCCAAACAAACCAAGCATTTTGTTCAAAAGGCGTTTTCTGACTACTAACAAACTTTACGTCCAATCGATTGACTCCACTATCATTCACTAACATATCATGTGCTCTAATGCCAATATAACGACACGCCACAGGAACTTCTGCCGTAACGATCAAAGGCGTTTTCACCCCATAAACTTGCACTGTGTGAGAATCGATTCGTTTAATAGGAAAAATATTTTTACAACCAGTCAATCGAGCAGCTTCAACCGTTTGAGGTTGCTTGAACAAGTCTGTAGTTTCCCCTTTTACAAGACCTGATTCGGTCATGATACCAAGTAGCGGACAAAGTCGATAAAGTTCATCTAGACTATGACTAACAATCAATACGTTTCCTTTAAAGTTGGATAAGCGTTTTTGAACTTCTAGTTGAAGTTCTTCTTTTAAAGAAGTATCCAAAGCAGAAAAAGGCTCGTCTAATAACAGTAACTCAGGATCGGATGCCAAGATTCGAGCTAAAGCAACTCGTTGTTTTTGTCCCCCAGAAAGCTGTCTGGGGTAACTGTCCTTAACATTTTCTAAATGAAATATAGCTAGCAATTCTAGAATCAAGGCATGATTTTTTGTCACACTGCTCAAATTTTTATACACCGTTAAATGCGGGAACAGCGCATATTGCTGAAATAGTAACCCTACTTTACGTTGTTGAGGTGGCAAATCAATTTTTTTTTCTTTGTCAAACAACACTCGATCCCCTAGATATATCCGACCTGAATCAGGTGTTTCGATACCAGCGATACATTTAAGCAACATACTTTTCCCACAACCAGATGCGCCTAAAATCCCGAATGTAGTCGATTCGATTTCAAATTTTACCTTTAGCTGATGATCTCGTAATTTTTTTTGAATATCCACAAAAAGTTTCATCCTTACATCCTCCGAGATTTTCGACTAAATAGTTCCATCAAACATAAAATCAGTAAACAAATCATCACAATGATTGCAACATATTTTTGTGCCAAGGACCAATTACCAGCGGCCACTGCTGAATAAATTGCTAATGGGAGTGTTCGGGTTTTTCCAGCAATATTCCCTGCTAACATTGTTGTTGCACCAAATTCCCCCAAGCCTCGAGCAAAAGCTAGCACGCCTCCTGCTAAAAGCCCATTGATTGCTAAGGGTAATGCAATTTTGAAAAAAATTTTTCTTTCTGAAAAACCCAATGTTTGAGCTGCAGCCAATAAATCTGGATCAATTTGCTCAAATGCAGCAATCGCGGAACGATACATCAAAGGAAACGATACGGCAAGTGCAGCAATTACCGTGGCTACCCAAGAAAAAACGACCTTCACAGCAAAAAAATCCAATAAAAATTTACCTATTGGTTGCTGAACGCCAAATATATCCAGTAAAAAAAAACCAAAAACCGTTGGTGGTAATACCAGCGGTAAGGTCAATAAACTGTTGAAGAAGATTTTAAGTCCTTGATTTTTCAAACGAAATACAAGGTAAGCGATGAATGTGCCACAAAAAAAGGTAAACAGGATTGCAACGATTGCTGTTTGAAACGAAATAATAATTGGACTCAAATCCATTAACATCACCTACTTCTTTAGAATAAAACCGGCATTTTCAAAGTATTTTGCCCCTTCATCGCTTTTTAAAAAGGCGATGAATTCTTCTGCTATTGCTTTTTCTTTCGATTTTTCAACCAAACCAACTGGATAAATAATTGGATCGTTCAAAGTACCTTCTGGTAAAGTAGCCACAACGTTTACTTTGTCATTTGATGCAGCATCTGTTGCATAAACTAATCCTACTTGAGCGCTGCCTTCAGCTACCCAATTTAAGACTTCAGTAACATTCGTTCCGAAACTAGCGTGTTTTTTTACATACGCCCAATTGCCTAAAGCTTTCAAGGCCTTCTCAGCATATTGTCCTGCTGGAACACTTGCTGGATCTCCTACTGCGATCATTTCCGCTTTCTCTAAATCACTAAAATCTTTCCAATCAACGTCTGAGGAACTCGGAATGATCATTACTAGTTGATTTTGTACTAATGGTTCGACACTTTTTTTAGCAATTAAATTTTGTGAAACTAAGGCATCCATCTGTTGCGTTGATGCTGAAAAGAATACATCTGCTTCTAAGCCTTTTTCAATTTGTATTTGTAACTTTCCAGAACTATCATAATTCCCTTCAATTGTAACTTCTGGATATTTTTTAACAAAAGCTGGGATGATGTGTTCTTCCATGACTGATTCCAAACTGGCTGCTGCTGCGATCAATAAATGATGCTTTTCCGTTTGCGCCTTTGAACTAGAAGAAACTGTTGTACCTTGTTTATTCAATGCACATGCTGTTAGCAACAAAAATGTCAGTAACACCAGTCCTATGATTGCCATTTTGTGATTTAGTTTCATCGTTGCTTCTCCTTCACCATTATTTTATAAATAACCGCCATATCCCAAAGCCGCAATTTCTTGTTTCGTAATCGTGTCTTGCGCAACGATGCGTGGCAATAATATATCAAAAACTGTACGCTCACAGAACAAGACTCCACCTGGTAATCCTACAATTGTTTTTCCGTCCAAATAAGCGAGCAACAGCATCGAACCTGGCATAACTGGGGTGCCATGAGAAATAATATCCGCTCCCGTTTGTTTTATCGCTAAGGGTGTACGATCATCTGGATCCACACTCATCCCACCAGTACAAAAAACAATATCTGCACCTGCTGCTAACATTTTTTCGATTGCTTTTGTAATCAAGACTGGATCATCATTGACGACTTCATGAAATTTGATCGAAACTGTTGGATAATCAGACAACTTATCTTTAACAACTGGGGTGAAAGAATCTGTGATCAATCCATTAAACACCTCACTTCCAGTCGTAACAATCCCTATTGTTACTGGCTTAAACGGAATCAATGATAAAACCGTTTGATGCCCAACCAACTTTTCCGCTTGAAATAACGTTTCTGGTGCAATTTCTAAAGGGATGATTCGTGTCCCTGCTACTGTTTGTCCTGCACAAACCTTTTGATTGCTTTTCAGAGTCGCAACAGCAATTTTTTCAATCGAGTTTAGCGCCAGTAACAAGTCTTGATCGACTTTCAATAATCCCTCTACTTTAGCCACTACTTCAATTTTCCCTTCCGAAATAGGTGTTGGCTGCATAAATTTGTCTGCAATCAAATGATATAAAAAGTCGGCCGCTTCATTTTCATGGATCATTTCAGACTCTTCCGAGCTCAAAAATAGGTGCTCTTTCCCTAACCTAAGCAGCACTGGTATATCTTCTGCCTTAACCTGATGTCCTTTTGAAAAAAGTGCCCCTTTGAACTCACCTTTTACAATTTTAGTAATATCTTGACACAAGATTACCCCTTCAGCATCAACTGTTTTTATAATGTTCAATTTGGTTTCCTCCACTTAATGCTCCGTTTTTCGATTTGTTAAAATATCTAAGGCATGAGGCAAAATCGGGCGTAAATAGGTTAAATTTTCAGTCACACCTTTAGGGCTGCCTGGTAAATTGATGATCAGAGTTTGCCCACGTTGTACTGCGACCCCTCTACTTAACATAGCGAATGGCGTTTTTTGAATACTTTGCATGCGCATTCCTTCACTAATACCCGGAATCTCTTTTTCGCTTATTTTTAACGTCGTTTCTGGCGTAATATCACGAATTCCTAGTCCGGTCCCACCTGTTGTTAGGATTAAATCACAAACTGAACACCATTCAATCAGCAATGAACTTAATTGAGCCATCTCATCTGGTAAGATCGTTTGCTTCACCACTTGAAATTGATCTTGAATCAATTGCTTTATGATTTGTCCAGATTCATCTTCCCGTAAACCTTGATATCCTGAATCACTTAATGTGACGATCCCTACTTTATACAACTTCTAATTTATCCCCTTTTTTGATATGTCCTGCTACTACGACAACTGCAAAAATCCCTTCTCTTGGCATAATGCAGTCCCCCACACGAGCATATATTTGACAATGTTTATGACACTCTTTCCCGATTTGAGTAACAACTAATTCTGCCTGCCCAATACGAATTTGGCTGCCAACAGGTAATTGGCGTAAATCTACCCCAGAGACAATGATATTTTCACCGAAAGCACCATTGCCTACACGAGCACCTCGTTCATTAAACTCTGTGATTTTTTCAAAAGATAGTAAGCTGACCTGGCGGTGCCAATTTCCACCATGAGCATCATTTTCTAGCCCAAAACCTTTGACTAAATCCACTTCTGATATTTCTTTTTTCTGTGTTCCTCGTCGTTCACTAATATTGATTCCAATAATTTCTCCTACTGCCATAATGATTACCCTCCAATTTGTGACATCAATCGAGAATCACCCTGATTCTCTAGAAAATGATGTTTCTCTGGTTTTTGCTGTATCGCTGAAAAAATTTGTTGTAATAATAGTTCCTCGTCTTTTGTCTGTAAAGCAGCTTTTAAATCGCACCCTCCATCCATATGTAGGCAGGTTTTTAAGCATCCATCTGCTGTTATCCGAATCCTGTCGCACTGAGCACAAAAACAGTGACCTATAGCGCTGATGAACCCAACCTTCCCTTTAAACCCTGCTAAAGAATAATAACTTGCTGGGCCATTTCCTAAGCGTTGTTCGAATGGATCAAGCTTTCCATACCTTGATTCCAGTACAGAAAAAATGTCTTCTTGCGTTTTTCCTGGACACCCTTTTCCTAAACCAATCGGCATCAACTCAATAAAACGGACATGAATCGGATTTGTTTTAGCAAGTGCCGCAATTTTATAAATAGCCTCTTCTGTAAGCTCTCCTCTAGATACTGTATTAACTTTGATATTAGGTAAACCTACTTCAACTGCTTTTTCCAATCCTGATAGCACTCGTTTCAACTCACCAACTCTGGTAATCGTACGAAACTCTTCTGGATCCAGCGTGTCAATACTGATATTGATACCATCTAACTTGGCCTCTTTTAACGCATTTGCATACTTTGCCAGTTGAATCCCATTAGTTGTTATGGTTACTTTTTCAATTCCTTTGATTTCTTTAATTGCCTTGATCAAAGCAACCGTATCATTTCTTGTTAACGGTTCACCACCAGTGATTTTCACTTTTTTGATTCCCTGTGTTGCCAAAGTCTTGATCAAAAATAAAATCTCATCAAAGCTTAAAACAGCCTCCTTTTTTAGAAAACGCATGCCTGTCGCTGGCATACAATAAGTACACCGAAGATCACAACGATCTGTTACAGATAGACGTACATAATCAATTTCACGATTAAAAGAGTCCTTCATTTTAAATCCGCCTTTCCTGTAACATTAGTCAATGTCTTGATTTGTTGAAATAAAATGTCCGCTTTTACCTCCAGATTTTTCGACTAAACGGATATTCGTGACGTTCATCTCACGATCCATTGCTTTACACATATCATAAACCGTCAAAAGAGCAATATTTACTCCAGTCAAAGCTTCCATCTCAACGCCTGTAGGTCCTACTGTTTTTGTTACACAATGTACAGATAAAATCTGATCCGTTTTCCAATTGAAATCTACCTCACATTTCGTCAAAGCTAATACGTGACAAAGTGGAATCAGTTCAAAGGTCTTTTTTGCCGCCATAATCCCAGCAATCCTAGCGACTTGCAGTACTTCCCCTTTTTTTATTGTCTGATTTCTAATTTCTAATGCGACCTCTTTATTCATATGAATTTCTCCATAAGCTATAGCTGTTCTTTCAGTCGCTTCTTTTTTTGAAACATCTACCATACGAGCCTGCCCTTGGTCAGTGATGTGGGTAAATTGCAACGTTTCCTTCATTTAAGCCCTCCTTAAAACGCTTTCATTTTCAACTAGATAGTTATAAAATTCACGATCTTTCCTTTAAGTTTAGCACTCTAACTAAAAAAAAACAATCTGATATAAATAATTTTTTTTAGTCAAAAAAAAGAGACTGAAACACAACTCTACGAGTCACGTTCCAATCTCAGAGAAGCAGAACCCTCTCTTTAGAAGTATGCTAAAATTAAAAAAATGATTTTTGTGGCTTCCCTCCTATTGCTGTAAAACACAACAAAGTATGAATAGATGTTCCACCGTACCTTCTCGGTTCTCTGATTTAAGCACTTCAATCCTATCATATTTTTTATTAACTGACTAAAATTTCCAATAGTAAACCGTCACATAATCGCCTTTTTTCAATTTCTTTTTAGCTGGTTGATCAATTATGCAATTTGTTTCAAGAGTGTTATGGAATGCTGAAGAATAATGTACTTTTGTGTTTAAAGAAACAACACCATTTTCCTCGTACGCCCGAATAAATCGACGAATATTTGATAGCTTTAACTCTTCCATTAATTGAACTTTACGTTTTTTTAGATTTAATTCAGGGCAATTCATAAAATGAGCCAATAGTGACCAATAAAACAAATGAAGATTGACTACAGCTGCAAAAGGATTCCCTGACAAGCTTAAAATAACCTTATTTTGATAAACATTTGCCATGATCGGCGTTCCTGGTTTCATATTCACAAAATGAAACAGTAGCGTTCCTCCTATATCGTTGATTACTTGAGGAACATAATCTTTTTCCCCTACCGAAACACCTCCCGTAGTAATCAATACGTCCACTTCAGTTATTCTGTCTCGAATAATCCGGGAAATCTCCTGCTTGTCATCTGAACAATGCTCTTTAAAAATGATTTTACTACCACTTGATTGAATGAAAGAAGCCAGAGTATACAAATTACTGTCATAAATTTTACCTGAAGTAAGAGTAGTTCCTAAAGAAATCAATTCGCTGCCAGTCGCTAAAATGCCAATTTTCATCGGCACTAAAACCTTGATTGTTTCAATTCCTTGGGCAGCCAAAATACCAACCACACGACTGTTGATCAACTGATATTTTGGAAAGATTTTCTGATCGGCATGGACATCTTCTCCTATAATACCGTAATTCCGTCCTGCCATGATTTCTCGATAAATTTTGACTTCTGTTTTGCCGCAATCTGTCCATTCTTGTTTGATTACTGCATCATAAGGTGCTGGAATCAATGCTCCTGTCATGATTCTAACAGCTGTACCAGGCATTTTTGTGCTCTCTTGTTCTGGGTCTCCAGCAAAAATAGAATGGATTACGTTTAAACTAATAGGTTTTTCTAAACTAGCCCCATGCGTCTCACTAGCAACAACCGCATAGCCATCCATTCCAGCCCTTGGAAAATGGGGTACCGCTACTTTTGCATAAACAGGTTCAGCACATATTCGTCCCGCTGCTTCTAAAATAGAAACAGATTCTACTTCTTTTTGTCGAGCCAAAACTTGTTGAATTCTTTCTCTGGCTTCTTCCACTTCGATCATTGAACCAACTCCCTTTACCTAATAGGTGTAATATCAACAGCGCATACCTTGTATTCAGGAATAATTGCGATGTCGTCAAATTCAGCATTGGTCAATTCATTGACATTTCCATCTGGAAAATGGAAGGTCATGAAGACTTCTTGTGGAAAGACCCGATTCCCAACAGCAGCATAGGTTTCAATCGTTCCTCTTCTAGATTTAACAGTGACTTTGTCGCCTTCTTGAATCCCTAGCCGATTAGCGTCTATTGTATTGATCTCAATATACGAACGATTAGCAATTTGATTGATTCCTTCTGTTCGACCTGTCATCGCTCGAGTATTGTAATGATAGAGCATCCTGCCCGTAGACATTAAATATGGGTAGCTCTCATCGGGTAGCTCTCTCGCTTTCTTATATGGAATCGCCATAAACAAGCCTTTTCCTCGGGTAAATTCACCAACATGCATGATCGGTGTCCCAGGGTCTTCTGTTGTTCGACAAGGCCACTGCAGCCCTCCGGTTTCTTCTAATCGATCATAATTAATTCCACCAAAGGTTGGGGTAACGGCTGCAATTTCATCCATGATTTCTTTGGCTGAATCATAATGACAGGGATAACCTAGGCGGGTCATTACATCACAGAAAATATCGAAATCCTCTCTTGCCTCACCTCTTGGCTCAATCGCTTTCCGCACTCGTTGAACTCGTCTTTCCGTATTCGTAAAGGTTCCGTCTTTTTCAGCATAACTGATTCCTGGCAGCACCACATCCGCATATGCCGCTGTTTCAGTCATGAATAATTCTTGAACGACAAAAAATTCCAAATGCTCTAACGCTTTACGTACATGATTCGTATCAGGATCCGTTACGATCGGATCTTCACCAAAAATATACAGGCCTTTAATCTTTCCTTTGGCAGCAGCAGGTAAGACTTGTGTGGAAGTCATGCCTACATTTTTATTTAACGTAACGCCCCACGCTTCTTCAAACTTCTTCATCACTTCTGGATTGGCCACTTTTTGATAACCTGGAAAATCATACGGCATACAGCCCATATCACAAGCACCTTGTACATTATTTTGTCCACGCAATGGATTAACTCCGCAACCTGGCTTACCGAGTTTTCCAACTAGCATTGCCATGTTCGACATGCTCATAACACCTTCAGTTCCTGTAGAATGTTCTGTTACCCCTAGACAATAGATGATTGGTGCTTTTTCAGCTTTCGCATATAATCTGGCTGCTTTAATCAAATCTTCTGCTTCGATATGACAAATTTCAGCTACTTTTTCAGGAGGATAATCTGCGACAATTTGTTCTAGTGCTTCAAAACCTTCCGTTTTCTCTTCGATAAAAGTACGATCAGCTAACCCTTCTTTTAATATCACATGCATCATGCCGTTGGCGAATGCTACGTTCGTTCCAGCTTGAATTTGTAAGTGAAGTTCACAGTTTTTCACCAAATCGATTTTACGAGGATCAACGACAATTACTTTCGTACCACGCTGCATCGCTTGACGAATTTGTGAACCGATCACAGGATGAGCTTCTTCTGGGTTTGACCCAACTAATAAAATCACATCGACATCGGTCGTAATATCAGCGATTGGATTAGTCATGGCCCCAGATCCCAGTGTATGAGCTAAACCATGCACAGAAGCAGAATGACAAACACGAGCACAATTATCTACATTATTAGTCCCAAAGGCTGCCCGTATCATTTTTTGGAAGACATAATTATCTTCATTGATTGACCGAGAACAAGAGAATCCAGCTAAGGAATCCGAACCATGATCCGCTTTCAGTTGACTAAATTTCTCTGCCACTAAGGTCAACGCTTCGTCCCAAGTCGCAGGTTCAAAAATACCATTACGTTTAATCAACGGTTCAGTCAATCGGTCGCCTGAGCCAACGAATTTATAAGAAGCAAATTTACCTTTAACACATAAAAGATTTTTATTTGCAGCACCATTGATCGGCTCTACTCCAACTAATTTATTGTTTTTTACAACGAGATTCATTTGACAACCTGTCCCACAATGAGGGCAGGTTGTTGGAATTTTTTTCGTCTCCCATTCTCGATATGCTTTATGGTCTTTACTAACCAAGGCACCTGTGGGACAAGCAGAAACACAATTTCCACAAGACTCACAAAGTGACTGATCAAAAGTTGCTCCATAACTTGGTGTCATTTTCGTATCAAAACCACGTCTAGAAATGCTGATCACATCTCGCCCTTGACGTAATTGGCACACTTTGGAACAACGCCTACACATAATACACTTTTCTGGATCATAATCAAAAAAGGGATTACTCGTATCTTCTTGATGACAAGGCATCCGTTTCCCATCCTTAAAGCTGGTCTCTTCAATTTCATAATCCAAACAATAGTCTTGAAGCTTACAATCGCCATTTTTACCACAAGAGAAGCAGTCTAATTTGTGGTTACTTAGTAATAAGTCTAAAACGAAGCGACGAGAATCCTTGACTCTTGGTGAAGCTGTATAAACTACCATTCCCTCTTGACAATGAGCTGTACAAGCTGTGGTCAAACCACCTTTTCGGCCGCCTTCGACTTCAATCGTACACATCCGGCATGACCCATCCGGCGCCAGTTCTTTTAGATGGCAAAGTGTTGGGATATCAATGTTTAACATTGTGGCAGCTTCTAATATTGTTGTTCCTTTTGGTACAGTGATCGACTGATCATCGATCGACATTGTTACCGTTGCTGTTTTTATTGTTGTTTCCATCTTACCAAAGCCCCCCTTTTACTGGTGCTACCGTCTCACGAATCCCCTCTTCAAATTCCTCAGAAAAATAAACTAATCCACTTTTCATTGGATTGGCAACTGATTGGCCTAACCCACAAGCAGAAAGGTTTGTCACATGTGTCAACATGTTTTCCAAACGTTCAATATCTCCCTCAACAGCGGTTTGGGTATTAAATTTTGTCAAAAGTTCTAAAATTCGTGTTGTTCCTAAACGGCATGGGGTACATTTTCCACAAGATTCATGTGCAAAAAAAGCTGCTACGTTCACTAGATAGTCAACGATACTTACCTGGTCATCCATCACAACGATTGCTCCAGAACCGATAGATAATCCTTTATCCCACAACCCTTCATAAGAATAGACACAGTCTTCCAGATTTTGAACGGCTCCGATTGGTCCAGATTGTCCACCGAAATGAATAAACTTTAATGGACGTCCAGTAGATGAGCCACCACCGTATTCTTCTGAATAAAGAATCTCTTGTAGCGAGGTGCCAAGATTCACTTCATACAATCCACGATTTTTAATATGACCAGATAAACAAATCAATTTTGTACCACCCCCATCTTCGGTGCCAAGATCACGATACGCTTGTCCTCCTTCACGTAAAATAACTGGAATCCCTGCAAATGATTCTACGTTGTTTACTAAGGTAGGTTGCAAATACAACCCAACATCTGCTAAGTGTGGTGGTTTTACTCTTGGTCTGCCAGTTTTGCCTTCGATTGAATTTAAAAGTGCTGAATTCTCACCACAAACATATGCACCAGCACCAGAAATAATTGTGATTTTATAATTGAAGCCTTGAATACCTAGAATATTTTCTCCTAAGAAACCAGCTTTTTCTGCATTATCCAATGCTTCTTGAAAAATTTTCTGAATTCTGCGATATTCTCCGCGCATATAGATATAACCTGCTTTAGCTGAAAAAAGATATCCAGCAATCACCATACCTTCGATCACACTCAACGGATCATGTTCCAGTAGCGCTTTGTCTTTAAACGTTCCAGGCTCTCCTTCATCGGCATTACACACAATGTATTTCGTGTCCCCTTTAGCACCATATAAATGCCGCCATTTTTTCCCCAACGGAAAAGCGGCTCCACCACGACCGCGCAAATGGGCTAAATCCAATTCTGACAAAATAGCTTCTTTATCCATCTCTGTCGCCTTCAACAAACCTGAAAATCCATTGTATTTCTGGTACTCTTCAACATCTGTTGCCTGTTTCATTTTGCTGATACGTTCTAATAAAACTGGTTGATTTCGTTTGATCATTTTTCTTCCTCCTATAGCTCTTGATAACATCCGTGCTGGAGGTCATCGATCAATTGATAAACTTTCGCTTCCGTCAAATCAGCAAATACAGTATCTTTGATTTTGATTACGGGTCCTTTGTCACAAGCTCCGATACATGGAATACTATGATACATAAATAGACCATCTGGTGTTGGTTGATCTGCAGGTACTTCCAAAATCGTTTCTAACACTTCTGACAACATATCCCCACCAGTAAACAGACATGGCGTACTATTGCAGATTTTAAGTACATATTTTGCTTGCGGTTCTGTTTTCAAAATGGCATAAAAACTTAGAATCTCATAGACTCTGGCTAGAGACAAATGCAATCGATCTGCCACTAATTGGGCTGTTTCCTCATCGATATATCCTTCTTCAGAGGCAAATTGCATGGCAATCAACATGTTCAAAATACGTTGTGGGTCTGAATCATTTTCTAAAATAATCGCTTCCTTTTCTGCTAAACTTAATGAACTCATATTTTTACTCTCCTATTTTCTACGCTATTCTCTGAAAAACGAATACCGTTTTTAGTTTTGATAAGGTTAAACGTATTGGCTAACTTAGATGTTTCCAAAATAATATCTGCCTGATCAATCACATTAGCTGCGGTTTTTTTAAGACTTTTTTGATTGTTCATCATCAAAAACAAGCCTGGTTTAACAACTTCACGAATAGAATTTGACTCACAAACAATCAATGTATCTCTAGGAACAAATTGAAGAAAAGACAAAAACCCTTCTAATAGATGATCATGGAATACCTTTAGTAAATAAACCTTCTTACATCCCGCTTTTAATAATTGCATCGTATCTTTTACTCCATTACAATTGCGTTCTTCAATCAATTCATAGCCTTCGTCAATACTCGTACAAATACCGCAACCAGTTTCTCCCCGCTGACATTTGCCACGAGCACCGCTAATCGTAATGATCTTTAACCCATAAATCGTGAAACGTTCCTGATTTTCAGCAATGATTCTTTTCGCAATCGTTGTTTTTCCACTATTGCGTCCAGTAGAACCAATTTGAACCATATTATGAACCTCAATACTTTTCGTAAATACCATCTGGCTCACTCGCTTCCTTCTTCTCCGCCGTCACAAACATCAATGGAACCGCCAAAAATAAACTACCTCCAACCGCATTTCCTAAAAAGACGAATACTGTATTCATAAGATAATCAGACCATTGAATCCCGCTAACATTTGAAAAAATGGCAGCTGGTATGATAAATGCATTTGCGACCACGTGTTGAAAACCACAAACGACAAAAACCATCACTGGAAACCACAGACCAAACATTTTGCCAAGATATGTTTTTCCCATTGCACCTAAATAAACAGCTAAACAAACAAAAATATTACAACCAATCCCTGAAACAAAGGCCACAAGCGGTGGATCTGCGATTTTTGCTTTTGCAACCGAAAGGGTCTTTTCTAAAAATGCACCTTCCGTTAGCCCAACGATATGACCAAAGAGATAAGCAACTAAAATACCACCGATACAATTTGTGATCAAAACGACCAACCAATTATAGGCTAAGCTTTGACCGTTGATTTTTTTTTGTAACAGACCTAACGTCATGACCATCATATTTCCTGTAGCCAATTCTCCACCAACAAAAGTAAGCGCTATCAATCCAATTGGAAACAAACAACCACCCAAAAACGTTGAGAACGAGCCCCAACTTTTAGGTACAGTTCCTGAAATTCTAATAAACGATACATACCCTAAAGCGATAAAAAAACCTGCCATAATTCCTAATACACTCAGCGTAACAAACGATAATTGACTTTTAGCTACTGCTTTATCTCCTAAACTTGTGACAACATCTTGACTACTTTCAAAATCCATCTGAAACTCCTTTCATCTAGTTGATTCTTGCTGTTTCCATAACGTTAATTCTTTTGGTGCGTTCACATTTTCTAATGCACTAGTTGCATCCAGCTCTACCGTCTTTACTGAAAATCGAGCAAATTCTTTTCTAATACGCCAGTCATTTGTCTGAAGCTGCTGCTGCAAAATAGGTAAACAAGAACGATGATAAAAAGCAAATAAAGGTTCAAAACGATGATTTTTTTTACAAATAACAACATCATGCGTCCCAATAAATTTGGCCATTTCTTGTATCAGATCAATAGGCAAGTTCGGAATATCACATGCAAGTAAAAATACATACTCTGTTTTACTCATTTCTAATGCTGTGACTAAACCACCAAGAGGGCCTTTTTCTGGATAATGATCTTCTAGTATTTCGACTTGAGAAAAAGGGGCTGGAAATTTACTTCGTTTATTTGTGATCAACAGAAGTTCTGAGAAGAGCTTTCTCAACTGCTTCACCGTTTTTAATAGCACAAATTCTCCGTCCACCTGCAACAAAGACTTATCAAACCCCATTCGTGAACTTTTCCCACCGCACAATACAACTGCGGTACAGTTGGTTATCTGCTTTTTCATGAAACACCTCACATTGATTATCACCTTAACTAAAAAATATTCAACACTAAAAAATATTTTTTAGCAACAACTTTTATTCTATTATAGAACATCCTTTCAACAAGTCAATTATTATTTTACTATTTCTTACGTTTATTTGACCTACACCTCATACTAAGAACGATTCCTTAGTAGAAGAGTATAAAAATCAAAAACTTCTAAGAAATCATTCTCCTGATAAGGTATACTAGTAAATGAAATAACAAAGGAGGTTTGCAATATGCAATACAAGATGACAGAAAATACCGTTTTTCCATTAGTAGAAGTGGATTTACGTACAGGTGAAAGCATTCAATTAGAAAGCGGTGCAATGGTCTATCACAATGGTGAGATCACTCTTGAAGGAAAAATGAATAGCAATGGAAAATCTGGCTTAGGCGGGGCAATTCGTGCCCTCGGTCGTTCAATGTCTAGTGGAGAAAGCTTCTTTATCACAAAAGCATCTGGTCTAACAGATACAGCCAAAGTCGCTTTAGCACCAGCAACACCAGGAGCTATCAAAGAACTTCAAGTAGGAAGTGAACATTGGCGATTAAATACTGGCGCGTTTTTAGCGTGTGATGCAAGTGTCTCTTATAATATGAAACGTCAAAAACTAAGTGGGGCGATTTTTGGTGGCACTGGTGGATTATTCGTAATGGAAACAGCCGGTTCCGGATCATTATTGATCAATAGCTACGGGGACATCGTGGAAATCCAACTAGATGGAACCAAGCCATTTGTCGTAGACAATCAACACGTTGTCGCTTGGTCAGAATCGTTAGATTACAACATTAAAGTGGCTTCTGGTATTTTCGGTTTTACAACAGGTGAAGGTGTTGTAAATGAATTTCATGGTACAGGCACAATCATGATCCAAACAAGAAACATTGAAGGATTAGCTGGTTTGATCAGCCCTTTTGTTAGTACAGGTTCATAAAGAGAAGCGAGTGGGACATAACTATTCTAGCTAAGTCCCACTCACTTCTCTTTATTCTTCTAAAAATCCGCAAATCCCGCTTCTTTTTCTTGAGAAAACAAATGATGCTTTTCCGCAATAATCTGATCGAAAAATAACACTTCAGACACATTATAATAAGGAATAACATAAATTCCTGCTAGACCAAAACTAAACATTGTAGCAAACTGCCAAAAAATAAATGAGTACGAAAATAACCAATATTCCAATTTGTAGCCTTGCATCAATGTCTGACTAAGCTCCATCGCTTCTTTAGGGGTTAATTCAGAATCTTTTTTCAATAAATAATTCGTCATACCATATGACAATTGTTTAATCACACCAGGAATAACAAACAATAATGACCATAAAACAGTATACATCGTTACCAATAGATTCGCACTCACTGTCCGCTTACCATTTTCTTTAATAAAGGATGTAAAAATTGACTTCAAATTAAAATGACGTCCTTCCACATTCTCAATAGCGGCCCATTGTACCATACCACGATATAAAATAGTCACGATCACTAGCAACAGACCAAATAAAAAGGCATAAAAACCACTAAAACGAGTTTCTATTGTTGTTGTCTGCGTATACGTAACGGTTCGATTCGTATTTTTCACTGGCGAGAGGATCGACTTGTGAGAAATAGAATCCAGATTTTTTCCACCAAAATCATCATCCTCATATGAATCATCTTCATAAAGACCATCATCATACCCTTCATCATAGCCATCAAAATAACCATCATCGTATCCCTTTTGATACTCATTATTAGAACGATTGGAATTTTGCGAATAATCATTTTGCCAAGATTGATAATTATTTGAATTATCTACCGTACTATTTACTACTTGAAACAGAATCATTATACAAAAAAAATAGATAAATAAGGCCGCACTTGGAATAATAACAAACAAACTCCAGTTTCCATAATAACCATGCAGATGTCTTTGAGCTTTCTTTTTCAACTCACTCCAACTCATAATTTCATTCTCCTTTTAACTCCGTATAGAAGTTACCATGTATTTTAATACTACTTCAATTATACCTTGTAATCTATTACTACGGCCACTCAATTCCTTTGATCATTATTAAAATTTATGAGAAATCCTAAAAAATAACAAAAACTCACTAATGTTCCAGCAAGTTTTTGTTTTCCTTTTTGACTATTTCTAGTGAATTGGGATTGGCACTTCACCAAAATAAGTGAGATATAACTCGTCATGTTATGTCTCACTTATTTTATTTCACGACATTCCCTTAGAATTTATTCTGGGTATTGCTTTAACAAACTCACATATTCAGGATATTCGTGTAAGCTATTTTGAAGATACTTTTTGTTCGAGTTCAGAAAATGATGCCGTTTTAAATGAACTTACAAATATGCCAAATAAAACACATATCAAAGGAAAAAGGGATCATGATACTCTGGTTCAAACTATCTCAGCAAATCATGGAGTGATTCTAGATACTCCCACTGATAGCAACTATAAACCAATAGCTTCTTTTCTCTTTTCAAAATAATGCTCTATTATTTCGAACTTTTTTTATATCTTTGTTCTACTTGATCTAATAATGGCCGTAGATAGTTTTCAACTTTTGGTTCTACATTCATTCGTATCATAAATTGACTTGGCGTTTCAACGAACCCATTGATAAGACTATCCTTATACTCCGTCACTAAAAACTGACTTGTTTCTTCTATGTCTTTCATATCCATTTTCTTTCCTACTTTCTTTTTTGTCTTCGTAAATCCCTTTCTATTGATTATACTCGTTTTTAAGAATAAAAGAATGATAAGTAGACATTATGACGATAAAAAAAACTGTATAAGCAGCTTTAAAATACTCGGCTACTTACACAGAATCATTTACACTTTCACTTCAGGCTTGATTTTATAACGGTTAGCATAATGTTGCTCTAACCGCCCTTGCCCCCAACCGATTGCCACACAAAGCAGCCAATAAATCACTGCCACTAATATATACATCGTCATATAGTCAAACGTTCTTCCTCCGACGATTTTGGCTTTTTGAAAAATATCGGGAATGGTAATCATCGCAGCTAACGATGTTCCCTTTAGCAAATCCATTGCAACATTCCCTAGTGCTGGGATCGAAATCCGAAACGCTTGTGGCAAAATAATTTTACGCATCACTTTTCCAAACGGTAATCCTAACGCATAAGCCGCATCCCACTGACCTGCTTCAACACCTGCAATCGAACCTCGATAAATTTCAGCAATAAAAGCGCTACTCGTCAAGCTAAAACAAATACAGGCTGCAGTCAACGCACTTAATTGATACGGCAAACCAAAATACAAAAGAAACAACAACACCAAACCAGGAACGCCTCGTAAAAAAGAAATATAAAAACGCACAAATCCTTTGATGACTTTTGAAGGCAACATTCCTAAGATAGTCAAAAGAATGCCTAAAACATTCCCCATCAAAAACGTCACTAAGCTGATGCCTAAGGTATACGGCAAACCAGTCAAAAGAAAGGGAATAGAATCAATCATTAACTGAACATCGATTTTTGGTATATACATCTATTCTGCTGACACACTTTCTGTCACTTTTTCCTTTGGTTCAACTGAAACATCTGTTTGGAAATACTTCTCAGAGATTTTTTTCATTGCCCCATCGTTTTGCATTTCTTTTAGTGTTTCATCAATTTTTTTACTTAATGCCACACTATCTTTTCTCATTAAAAATCCAGTGAAGTTCGCGTTAAAGTAGACACCCTCTAAAATCTTGACTGGAATATCTGGCAATGCACCTACTGACATTTTTTGTAAATAATAATCATTTAAAATAACATCTGTCCGCCCATTCGCTACATCTGTCAAATATTGATCATTTGTCGCGTTATCGTAGGTTACTAGCTTAGCACCATATTTTTCGGCTATTTTCATATAGTTTGTATTTGGCTCTCCAGCTGCTTTCTTTCCTTTTAAATCCTCAAGAGAAGCAATCCCAGAGTCATCGCTTTTTCTGACGATCATACTGTCAAAAGAATACTTGATCGGCGAAGATAAGATAAATTTTTTCCCTCTATCACCAGATAAACCGAAATCATTGGCCGCTAAATCCGATTCCCCTTTATCCACTGAAGTGATTTGCCCATCGACATTGTATTCTTTAAACTCAACATCAAGCTCTAAACGTTTGCCTACTTCTTTGATGATATCCACATCATAACCAGTCAATTCATTTTTATCATTATAATAAGATGACGGAAATAACGTTCCAGAAGTGGCAACAGTTAACTTCTTCGTCTCCTCTACTTTTTTCCAGCTTTCATCTTTTCCAGCTGACTTATCTTGAGTTCCACCACACGCAACTAACATTAAACTTAATGCAACAATACTAAAACTAGCTAATACTTTCTTCATTTGAACCTCCTATGATTCACGATAATATTTTGGTAGTAAAAATTTCTGCTCTTGTTCAAATAACTTTCCGACTTGGAAAAGTAGATCTTCTCTGCCTTTTGATGCCATAAATTGAATACCTAGCGGTAAACCAGATTCTGCTACATGAGTAGGTAAACTGATTGCCGGCTGTCCTGTTAAATTTGCAAGCTGAGTAAAGGGGGTGATCGTCAAACTTTTTTCAAACATATCATAGATTAAATCTTTTAATTGTAAAATCGATAACGAATCTGCTTGTGCCAAATCTTTACGAATTTGATTACTTTGTAACTCCGCATCTATTTTAGATGCGATATTCGCTGCTGTCGGCGATAACAATACATCATATTCTTCAAATAATTGCTCCATTTTATACGCCGCTTGATCCCACAGTTGCAGGGAACGTGTATACTGACTCGCTGGTATCTGTACCCCATATTGGTAAATGCCCCAAGTCATTAATTCCATATCTGTTTTAGTAACAGGTCGCTGAATAACTTGTTGAATCCCTTCAAACATGGCAGCTGTTTCTGCTCCATTCATTAAATAATAGCTGTCGATCAATTGACGACCATTTACTGGATAAGGAATTTCAGTTACTTCATGTCCTTGTTGTTCTAAAAAATGTGCTGCATTGTGCGTCGCTTTTACCGCCTCTACTGAAACAGGTGTCCCAACTGGAGACTCTGTCAAAAAAGCGATTTTTAAGACTTTTTTATCTGCTGCTGATTGATGGCTCCACTCAGCTTTTGGTGCTTGATACGGTGCTGCTTTTTCCGTTCCGCGTAAATGATAGAACAGCGTTTCTGTATCGCGCATCGAAACAGTCAATGCAAAATCGATCGAAGCGCCTTGCCAACCACGCCAGCCATCAGGTCCAACTGGCATACTACCACGTGTTGGTTTTAATCCGATCAAACCGCTGAACGATGCAGGAATCCGAATCGAACCGCCGCCATCACTTGCCCCAGCAATCGGAAACAAACCACTAGCAACCGCCGCTGCTGCACCGCCACTAGAACCACCAGGCGAATACTCAAGATTCCACGGATTTCTAGTGGGGCCATAAATCGTTGGATCGGAAATATTTTTAAACCCAAACTCAGGCGCATTGGTTTTTCCTAATGGTATTAAGCCTAACTTCTCTAAACCTTTTACAAAATTATCCGTAGAAGCAGCTCGATTTTCTGTGAATAAACGAGAACCAGACGTTGATTTCATGCCTGCTTTATCTTGTCCTAACATCTTCAAAGGAATAGGCAAGCCAAAAAAAGGACCACTTTCTGCTCCTCTAGTTTCATATTGTTTTTTAGCTGATTCAGCATCCCAATCCACAAATGCATTTAGTTCAGGATTTAGCTTTTTTACTTGTTGCGCTCGCTCATCGATCCATTCTGTCACACTCAGTTTTTTCTCGCGAAATTGTGTTGCGTAGTACAAACCGTCTTTCATGATCATCCCCCTTAATAAATCGATAAACTTATTATACAGGGTCGTGAGGAATTTTTAGGTTATTTTGCTTATAGCTGACGTAATTTTAATATTTCCAATCTTCTTTTTAAATAATAGAAACTTCCGACTGAAAGCCACTCTTTCCAGTAAATAATTCTGGTTTTATTGATTAAAAACAACTAACTTCCCCAATCGCAACTTTACTTACGATTAGGGAAGTCTCTTTTTAGCTTATTATGGTGTAGATTGCACTTGCCAAAGAATTGTTGCCCTATATCCTCCAGCTTGTAACACTTCACCAGAAGGTACTTCTAATAATAAGCCGGTTTCATTTTTATCCCACTCATTACTAACGTTATACTGTCCTTTGGATTCATGTGTTCTTTCCGCTATAGATTGTGTTGTATTCTCGGATAAGATAATCGTTTCCGAATCACTGACCTTGTAACGAATAGCAGAAGGTAGAATTTTACTTTGATCTTCTTGGCTCGTCAATGGTTTCTTTAGTGTTGCTGTTAAATCCCAAGCGCCGCCATTTTTGCGATTATCCCAAACAATTAGTGGTTTGTCATATTTCGCTTTTTCTACTTTTATAAATGGGAGTCCTAATGATTTACGTCCAAAGTTTAGAAAATTTGGGGAAGACTGTATATATAACATGCCTTTAAATTGATATTGAACGGTACTTTCTTCACTTGTGACAGGAATTTGTGTCTCATTATCTGGCTTTTTCACTAATTGATAGTTTTTAGCCAGAATCGTTTCAAGTGCTTTTTGGACTTCTTTTTCTTTCGTTAAATCAATCGTCGTACCAATCGTTTTATCGAACGTAATTTTGTCATGTAAAGACTCTCCTGTTTCATCCACAAATTCAACATTGACTTTCTGATTGCTTTGAATGTCGATCGTAATCGTCTTTTTAATTGTTTCTGTGTCTTTAGTTGCTTTAATCGTTGCCTTGTAGCTTCCTTGTGCAGGATTCACTGGAAGAGTCGTTGATTCGACAGACAGCTTGATTTTATCCATTGAGCCAGTTTCTATGTCCCAAGCTATCGCTTCTGATTTTTTAAGAATCAACTCGTCTCGCTCGCTCTCTGGCAATTCTTGAAAACTTTCTCCACTACTGCTGAAATCATTTGCCACTAGATAAAGCCCACTAGTTGGGGGCGTTTTATCTATTACTTGTATCGGCACTTTGATTAAAGTTGTTTTTTCTGGTTGATCCCTATCGGTCATCCGCACAGTTACACTTGTTAAACCAGTAACGGAAGTATCCGGCATATCTCCTTCGTATTCATATGAAGGGGTATGACCAGGTAGTATAACCGCATTCTGTATTAATTCTGATGCTTTTTTCTTAAATTCTTCCCCTTTTTGAATAATCTGGGGAACTGGTTTTGCACCAAGGTTATATGCTTTGATTGTAATGGAATAGTCTTGTGATGGAAGTCCTTTATAGGAGCCTTCCGTATCATTAATCGCTAGCAATCCAGTTTTATAACTTTTTATTGTGCCTGGTTCTTCATTTAGTTTCTCTGGCAATTCAGCTCTTGGTATCTTAAATTTCCCATTAAATTCTTTATTACTATTTGCAGTAAATGGCATTGTCACTTCTTTACCGTTAGGATACGTTATATAGACGGTACCACGATCACCAACATAAGGAATCTCACTTAACTTGTACTTAATATCAAAATCTGTGTTGTGGTCTTGATAAACAGTAAAGACCTCAGGATTCGCTTTCATCTGCATATAAGGAATTTCATCACCAGCAAAAACCTCATATCCTGCTTCAAGTGCCTTTTTAGGGGCAATATTTTTCCAAGGTGCACCCAATTGATAAGCAGAATCGACACCAGATATAATAACTTCTCCTGCCGCGTAATTTTGACTTTCATCACCTGTTTTCATAAAATCATTTCCAAAATAATTAGTTGAACCAGCTACACCAATACTACTATAGCCTCCAACTATATATTTTGTATAGCCAGATAACCAGTTACCGTTAGAATCTTTTAATTTAATTGAAAACCTTGATTCAGATGACGGTTCCATATAAAAACCGCTATTATTTTCCAAAGCGTATATCGGCACACTATCCGTATAATAATCTGTATCTACAGACTCTAGCATTGAAAATTTTTTTGCTTTATCCCCCATGTTATACATATTCAAATGAATACTAAAATTCAAGTTTCTATTCAAAGATAAATCATACACATAGAGAATCTCATTTTTTTCGTCCAATAAAATTTGCTTTAGTTTATTGTCTTTTCGTAGGTAGTAGCTAAAGGTTATATGCGGAGTAATTCCCGCTTGTCCTAAGCCATCCCAAGTAGACCACTCGCTGCCACTATTATATAAAGCTTTATTATTCACTCCCGGGATATCTGAGACCCGTCCTTCACCACCACTAAAAACGTAGCCGACATTATTGGCATCTTTGATGATGAATCCATGCTCGGCCTCTTCTTCTGAATTTGTCGAGATACCTCTTTTGGGAAACCCCATTTGAGAGCCGTTTATTGGATTAGTAATCACACCTTCAATGGAACCTAGTTGGATACTTGTCCAACTATCGATCTCGTCATCTTCAAATATTTGAGCAGGAATAATATAGATCTTAAAGTTATACGTTAACTGTTGATTATTCAATGTAACCTTTGCAGATACCTCTACAGAACCTGAACTAGACTCATCAATCATTGTTTGGGTAATCCGAGCTTCTAGTTTCTCTCCTGAAGTCAAATCCCACGCTTTTGGCGATAACGCTTTTGTTAATACTTCGTTGATTTCTTGGTCTGTTTTATCTTTAAATTCATTTGGAGTAAACGGTCTGTTCTTTTCAAAACTAAGCCCTGCTTTTGATTCTACAATAACTGTTTGTTTTTCAAAAGTCACAGTAATCGGAATTGGAATAATCGTTGAGATTTCATCGTTATACATTTCTGACATTTTAATATAACCCCATTGAAATCCCACTTGTCTGCTATCAAAATTACCATCTTCAGTTGGTTCACCAGATTCATTGACCCATTCAAAATAAGCGGAATCAGCAGTATTGCTTGTCTCCGATTGATATTTTGAAAATAGGTTACTAGCATTGTTCCCCATATCCAACAATTCATTTTGCTCTACTTTAGCATAATAAGGTGATTTCAAGTCAGCACCAAAAACTGTAATCTGCCGTGTTGTAGTCTCAACTTCTCCATCTAGTTCCACTTTAATTGTTATAGTATATGTTCCCACTGAATTATTGACCATAGTCGTTTCCGTAACCGAAGCTGGAACCATTTCACCTGTACTCATATTCCAAGCATTTGCATGTACTCGTGACTTTACCAAGTCAATCAGTTCATCTTTGCTTTTTCCTTTTGTTTCATGCTGAAAAAAGAGAGTCTGCGTATCTGATTCGACCATCACTTTATTTTTTAACAACGCTGTCGTATCTTCACTCGTTACATTGATGGGAACTTGGATGATCGTTGAGACGTTATCGTCATCTACTTGAGTCATTTTTACATAGGCCCATTGAAAACCCACAGTCTGCGTATCAACATTTCCTATATATTCACCATTTTCGTTAACAAATTCAAAATAAGCATTTGCTTCACTTTCGTCATTAACTGTTTGAATTTTTTTAAATAGATTGGTCGGAATTAATTCTAAATACTCATCTTGACCAATCGTTACATATGGTTGTGAATTAGCACCAAAGACAATCACTTTTCGCGTTGTAGTTGCAGATTCTCCGTTTAGTTCGACTCTAATGGTTCCAGTATAGGAGCCCACAGAATTATTAACAGTAGTCGTATCAACGAAGGACGCTGGAATTTCTTCTCCTGTACTCATATTCCAAGCACTCAACTCTACCCTGTATTTAATCATCTCAAGTATTTCTTCTTTGCTTTTACCTTGTGTTTCATCTGGGTAAAAAAGAACCTTAGCGTCCGATTTGACCATGACTTTATTTTTTAACAACGCTGTCGTATCTTCACTGGTTACATTGATTGGAACCTTGATGATCGTTGAAATCGATTCATCGTTAGACTCCGTCATTTTTACATACGCCCATTGAAAACCAACTACCGTTGTATCAAAAGTGTCTATCTCATTTCCATTTTCATCAACAAATTGGTAAGTAGCGCTTTCTCCAGTCCCATTGTCAAGCGTTTGAAATTTTGAAAATAAATTCTTCGGAGGATAGTCAAATTCCAACGTATCATACTGAGCAACCGTGACATATGCTTTAGGATTAGCACCAAAAACAATCACTGTTTTTTGAACTGATGCTTTTTGTTCTTCTGCTCCATAGCCCATAGTGACTTCAAACTCTGCCTTGTAAGTACCAACGGAAGTGACTGAAATAGTTGTTTTGATTACATTTGCCGAAACTTCTGTCCCATTTTCCACATTCCATGCGCGTACCATTGATTTTTCTTTTACTAGTTGTTGCAGCTGCTCTTCTGTCTTATTGACTGTTTCCTCTGGATATAAAATGATTTTTCCATTCACATTGTCTATTTGAAGGGCTACTTGATTTTTCAATAGGAAAGATGTTCCTAGATCGGTCACAGTTACTGGGATAGGCACCTGAACACTCGTCCCATCATAATTTTCGGTAACCTTTACGTAAATCATTTGAAATCCTACTTGATCACTGTAAAAAGAAGTAGGGTAGCCGCCTTCATCCACATATTCATATGTTGCTCCATAATCTGGATGAGGTATCACTCGTTTTGAAAAGAGCCTCTTAAGATCTTCTTCATTATTAAGATCAGGAAAATAATCATATTGTGACAATTTCAAAACCTTCGGAGTCACTTTTAACCCTGATTCATTTTCTATTGGATCAAGCGCTCGCCCTAAATCATTTGCTTGAGTTTGTATTCCTAGCGAGTCAGTTATAGATGAATCTAACTGTTGATTTGGTGTATTAATCTCAGATGTTTCCGCGCTATCTTCCGTTTTAGCCAGTAGAGGAGTTGTTTTAGTAAATAGAACAGTAGCAGAAACAATACTAAACAGAGTTAATCCTACGAGTCCCCATAGTCTTTTAGAGCTCATTCTCTTTTTTGGGTCCTTCATTTTCTTCTCCTTTCTTTCTTATTTTTAATCCCATAGCAAATATTTTCTTATCGCAACACCTCCTTTACATTACTGTCACTTATTTGGGGCGCTCAAAGAAGTGATGAATAAGAAAAGTTTTTTGCGTTGATTATATTTCGTTTCTTTCTTAAAAGCATCAACCTATTCTCCTATGAAAAAAGAGGACACTTTATTTGTTTCCGAAAGATGAACTCATTCGTTTGTTCTCTTCACTTTATATTTTTTTAGACTTGATTCGTTTATACACTACACGAACAATAAACAGTCCTAAAAGCAAAATGAAAAAAAGGAACCCAAAAAATAGTTTGCCAGTTGCTCTCTTCTCAACACGCGTTGTAATAAGTGAGTTGGCTTCTAACGTATTGATCGTAAAATCTTCTGTCCAAGACCAGTGAGCAGCATTTTTAGATGAGATATTGATCTGAGCTGTATATTTTCCTGCAGTTATTCCTTTGTCTGCTAATTCAATGGGAAAATCAATAATTGAATTTGGAGCCATTCGCATTTTGTCTTTACGATATTCAAATAAGTTTTTCTGTTTATTTGCTTTTCTTACCTGAACTACGATACTCATTCCTTCAGTATAGACTGGATGAATATTGGAGATATTGGCAAACAAATGGCTTTTCCCGTCTTTAAATGCTATGTATGTTTTATTGAGTTTAAGTTCTGGCTGTATTTTACTAGTATCACCGACTCTCACTAGGACTCCTATTAAAAAAGCAAATTCATTGATGACAGTATCTTTACCACCTTGATTATTCGCTTTAGTCTCATTGACAGGCTTCAGTTGAATACCTCCTGCGATTAATCCTTTAGAAGCTGTTTTTGGTAAACCAATTGAAACGTCTACCTTTTTACTACTATTTGGAGGAACTACAACTTTTTGTGGACCTTTAACTATGTTTATAAAATCATTTGTTAAGGATGAGTCCGCTTTTAGATTATTAGGTCCGTACTCAACTTTACCGATGCTATTGGTTTTAGCCGTATTCAGACTTACTTGTACAGTTAATTCTTTTGATAATGAATTGTACAGTTTAAGCGCAACCGTTTGTTCCTGTCCAGGCTCCATTTGGAGATCAAAGTAGCCTAAATCCTTCTCTTTTTGATTTTCAGGATAGAGTACTTCATATGATAATCCGTTGATCAAATTGGTTGAATCTTGTTGAGCAAAACTTCTTACTGGATCAAACAAAAAGACAAGGCTAACTAATAATAATAAGAGATATACAGGAATTTTTTTCATTTACCTCTCTACCTTTCTTCAATAAAGACTTGAATTTAATCATTTTTTCTGTGAATAATTTATAACAGTAACTATCGACCAACCTACTTAAAAATTTTCCTTGTTAACCGTTTATTTTAGTAAGTGTTATCTAAACTCCAGTTGACACTGCCTTTAAATGATTTACCAGCAGCACCTGTACCTGTTGTTACAGTTAATTTAGTATCTGTTAATTTTGTAGCAAACCCGCCTTTAGCAGCATCAGCTTGTGTTTTGGCAATAATATTAGTTCCCGTTTTATTTCCGGCTTCTAACGTTACACTTTTACCAATAACAATGTTGTTAGGATTTGTAAGAGCACTCAAATTTCCTTCAACTGGATTTGGTAAGTAGTCATTTGTATCTGGATCAACTTCACCAATATCGTATGCTTGAGGATCGCCTAAAGTAAATGTTAGTTTTGATGGCAACTCAGTAGCTGAGCTGTCTTTAGAAACTAGTTTAGACATTGTGGCAGTGACTTTCCAAGCAGAGGTTGTTTCAGCTCTAGTTTCGCCTTCTTCTGGCGTTTCAACTACCGTTCCTTTTCTGTCATCATTTACGACTACATATTGATCTCCAGCTAAAGTATTGCTGTATGTAGCAATATTTGCTGTTGCTGATTGGCGACCAAAATCGAATTTAGATGGTGTCCATACCAATGCTAAGTTATCTTTGAACGGTCCTGGTCCAGGTTTTACTGGTCCATCCGTATCAAAACGAATCCCCAAATCTGTTTGCTCACTGCTAACTTCTTCTGCATTTGCAGGTTTAGCAAAAATTAATAGTGCTGATGAAGCAAGTAATGTTGTAAATAGTATTTTTTTCAAAATTTAATCACCTTTCGTATTTAACCTAAATAAAATTGGTGATAGCTACTGCTATAAATTGTTCACAGAATAATACATTTCTAGCGTTGTTACCCGATTAATTTTATTTGATCTTTTAATAAGATAAACAAATAAATAATCAATGCGACACTTACGATAGCTAGTGCCAATAAACTAAAATTGAACGCCAAGTCCTTTCTTTTTTTCCTTAATTTTCTGACTAAAAAGACATCTCTAGAAAGTGTTGCTAAAAAATACAACAACGAACTAGTTGCTACTCCGCCTAATATATAAACCCATAAATAATCTTTCATATTCCCTCCTACATCCTTATGTTATAGACTTTCCTTAAACTTACGACACCTAAAAATATGATTAAGCAGGCAACACCGAGTAATAACAATATAAACGAGGTCATCATTTGACCTAAATGGGGTAAAGCCCCATTTAGTGTAGGATCTGTAATCGGTTTTGTTTCATAGAGAGGTGGCTTTTGCTTATCCTGTTCGACAAACTGGTTGAACGAAATACCAGCTTCCGTTTCTTCTTGATCGGCAAAAGCGACAGTGACTTGATCAGCCACAACCAAAAAAGTACATATTCCCATCAGCAGTAACCAAATAAAGTAAGGCTTTTTCATCAGTGCTCACCTGCTTTTTTATGTTTTTTCTTCATTTTTTTCGTTTTGCTACCTTGCTTTTTTCGTTTGGCAATTTTGATTTTCTTCCATTCTTGCTCCCATTTTATTCTTCTAATAAGAGTCATGAACATAATCAATAATGCGAGTACCATTAAGAAAATAGTGGTTAATTTGATCCAATTTGGTGTGACAATTTTAAATGCTGTTTCTTCATTCATTTTTTTTGCTTGCTGATTAGTAATCGTGAAATCCTTGCTTAACTGCCATTCTTGATAATCATTTGATGCATCCAATCTCAAGGTATACGTCCCTGTTGGTAAATCTGCAATTCCCCAATCTATTTCAAAATCAAAAACACTGTTTGGCGCCATCGTGTAATTCTCTACAGATTTTCTTTTTACAGTTGCATCTGATCCTTTTTTTGTCATTGTTGCTACGATATTTAAATTTTCTAATACTTTCGGTTCAGGATTTTGTAAATTGGCTAACACCATTTTTTTCCCACGCTTGATCGATGCCTTCACTGAATTTAAATTCAGTGTTTGAGCATTATTAAATTCATCTCCCGTTTGTGAAGTAATCAACCCAACTCGATAGGCAAATTCCGTTGAAACACCGCTTTTTTCTTTTTGATCTTGATCTAAGGCAAACACCAAGGCACCCATTTTCACACCATCATAACTTTTTGGAGGAGGTGTTAATTGGATTTTCATCGTTTTTTCTTCATAATTGCCAATTGTCATACTCGGTGTTGGGATTTTAACCATTGACGTTACAGGTTCTTTTAATGTCTTATCGTAATAAGTTTTGTCATCACTGTACTCAATCGTTCCTCCATCCCCTGTAATTGCATTGGTTCCATAAATCTTTATGCGCACCTCCTCTTTTTTGGTACTTTTGATTCTTACTTCCAATGTTTGGGCTTCTCCAGGAGTTGTTTTCACATAGAAATAGCTTTTATTGGGATCTATTTGGGTATTTGATTGTACTAGGTTCACTGTGTATCCTAAATTATCCTTTTCGCTTACAGCACTGGCTTGCTCTGAAAAAAAAAATAATGAAAAAACACAGATCAACGCAGCATATAATAGATTCATTTTTTTCATGAATAAATGTCCTCCTAAATCCATTTTCATTTAATTATTTGCGTAAAAAATTCAACGTACCATTCCTTTTTTGGGTCCTTTTTTATACTGTCAACTAAACGATAACCCTTCCTTTCAAAATCATCTGCCCAATAGGTCAAAAATTCTTCGGTATATTTTTCCGCCTCTTCTTTTGTTTGGAAGCCTACTTCTATTTTGATTAATTCATTGTCTTCATATAACTCATCTTTTCCTTCATACAAATACTTTGTAATAACGTAAATGATATAAACAACAGTTAATGAAAAAATAAATACTAATAGAAATAACGGCCAAATAATCGTGTTTAACAGTGCGATTGCATTGATTCCAATAATAATCAAAAATAAAATCATTGAGTACTTCATTTCTTTTTGCCTAACCATCGATTGTTTGCTTTTGATATAAAACATCAGAATAAGCAGTAAATTTAAGGTCATTACTAAAAATGAAACAAATAAATATAGTAATACATCTTCTAAGTAATAATTCACCATAAACAATATCTGTATGACCAACTTGGCCTGTTTATCAACGTAGAATATACTCTCCTTATAAAACCTTGAAAAAAGAATAAAATTAGTGATCCATCCAACCAAAAGTACAATTTCACAGAAATAATAATTTCTATACTTTTCATAATATTTCTTTTTATCTTTCACAACTTTTGCCATCCATTTCTTTGCATAATTACTCTGGTTACCCAGATTCTGCTCTCAATAATACTTATCGCTAGCTCGAATTTTCTTGGAAATTATCCATAAAATAAGGATTATAAAACCATTTCCTTTGTATTCTCGAAAAAGTCTTTCTCATTTTCTGAACAGCTAAGAATGTATCCTTTAGTCCGCACGATTTCAATTTCAAAATAACTTTGTTCTTTTAGTTTATTTCTAATACTAAAAATAAAATTAGCCACTCTATACTTTCCTATAGTTGTATCAGTTAAATCCCCATAGATCTCTTTATTGATTTCATGATAAGTGACGACATTTCCCATATTTTTATACAATAATGAAACGATTTTGAATTCTTTTCTTGTTAGTGGTATGCTTTTGTTATGCACGACAAAACTTAGCTTTGATGAATCTAAAAAATTATCCTCAATTCTCTTTTTAACTGTTGTTTGATTTAATAAATGATTTTTATAATTGAGTGCATTTTTTACTACGATGCTCAATGTCTCAAAACCTTGATTCGATTGGAACACTTCTATTACTGAATTTTTGCTTAGATGAGGATAAAATTTGGTTAATTCTGTTTCTTCGTCTCCACAAAGTATCCAGATAAATAAGGAATATTCCTCTTGCAAATGAATCAACCATTGAAACACTTGGATGGAGTCAGAAGATTTTTCCAAATTAATGATCAACCCATCTAATACGCTCATTTGTTTCTTTTCTGTAATCTCGACCAATGAATAACTTGGGTCATTAAGAGCCTCTTTAATAAATAACCTTTTATTATTGTTCTGCTCAAAATCCGTTCCGATATGTAATAAACCAATTATATTTTCCATATACTCGTCCCTCCATTCTGATTTTTTATATTTGCTTCTTGTTTTATTAACAAATAGGATAAACCTCTTGAGACCCTTCCTAATGGCATTTAAAAGACTATACGACGGTAAATTTGACGGCGTAAATTATCCTATAATGTAACGCTATGCAAAAGTACCTACCTGTGAAAGTATACCTATCACCTGTTTCTTCATAAAAGGTTCGTTAATTGAAAAGCGAAACAAAGTCTCTCTCTTCCCAAATTACATAATTTTTTTGAAAAATAGATAGACTAACTTATTAATTTAATTGCTTTTCTCTTTTCTGACATAAATGAACTTAAATAAATATCTAAGGTCATTTTTGACGAATGATGCCCTAACAACGCACTAATAGTTGCTATGTTTACCCCTTTTTCTAGACACCGAGTAGCAAAACTATGTCTAAGTTGATGGAAGTGAATATTCGCAAACTTAAAACTTTGACAGATTTTTTTTAACCAAATCGATATCAGACGAGGTTCTGCCGGTTTCATTCCACCCAGTACAAAGGCGCCAGTACTTTTTAATTTTTGTTTTGTTAAAAGTTTACTCAAATTTTTAGAAAGCGGGATAACACGTTTCGAAGACATGCTTTTAGGTGTTCCCTCAATAATTTGCGTTTTTTTATTCTCATTGTTCATCGTTTGAATCCTCTGAACAGTCCGCTGTACAGTAATGATATTCGATGAAAAATCAACATCCTCCCACTTCAATCCAGCAATTTCACCGATTCTCATACCAGTTTCTAAGGCGATAACAATCGCCAATCCTTTAGGATGTGCAGCAGCTTGCTTCTTTAATTGCTTTTGTTCGTATGAGGTAATCGCGCTTACCTTATTTGGTGTTTTTTTAGGCAAAATCACATATTTACAAGGATTCTCTTTGATCAATCCTCTCTTTATTGCCCCAATAAAGCATGATGTCAGCACTTGATGAACGATTCGAACAGAATTTGGCGATAGATGCTGCTCTATCTTTTTTATCCAGCTATTCAAAATAGAGGTTGTGATAGATTGTAAAGGTATATCACCTAAAAATGGCTGGATATGTTTTGCCATCTTATTTGTATAGCCAGCAAAAGTACTAGGCTTCAACTGTGCTTCTACTTCTTTCAGCCAACAAGTCACCCATTCATTAAATGTCCCTTGATAGGCAACCGTTTTATACGCATAATTATGAGAATACAGCGCTTTCATTGTCAATAATTTTTCTTTCAGATCCAGATATTTTTTATTATATAGATAGCCATATATAGCACTCCCATCCTTTTTTCTTCCTTTTATATATCTCCCTTCCCAACGACCATCTTTTCTTTTATAAATGTTCTCTCCTTTTTTAACCATAAAACATTTCCTCCTTCGTTTTGACGGCAATTTGACGGCTTATAGATTCCACTCCACAACACCTATAAATAACTAGATATAAAATAGAATATATTGATTAAAAAACCAAAAAATATAAAAAAGTATTGACAATATAAGAAGTATATTCTATCATAAGCTATATAAAACAAGTACTATATACCATCAACCAACAATTACTTATTTGTTAATATAACAAGAAAATTCCAAAACAAAAACAAGTAAATTATAAAAGTTAAATAAAAAAAATCATCATATCCCTTTATACAGTTTTTTTCACAACAAATTCTAATGCGATTTCAACAAAAAATAACAACTGTTACTTAATTTAATAATTTCCTCATCTATCATTAGTTTCCCAGGTAAATAATCCCAATTCCTTCAAATCCTTTATGTATTTTTAGTTATATGATCTCTAAAAAAATGTTCTTTTTTGTTACACTCATTAGGCACTATTTTATCCATGCATTAGGTGTAGTCTTGAACTCCTAAAAATGTTAACTGGAAAATAATCGTCTTAATAGAGAACGCCTATAGCATGAACTTAACCTATATTAATGGTCCTAACTGTAGTAGTAGACTTGAATTCTTAGTTGGAGATGACGAACTATACTCAGTAAAATACAAAAAATCCGATATAAAAAAACGAGTAACAGGAAGGTTCGTCCCCCTAGTTACTCGCTTATTAATTCTAAACCTTTTAGATTTGGGTGTATTCAAAAATTGACGCTACTTTTCAAAATCTATCTTTTTTGAAAGTCTCCCTGCTCTACTTTATTCAACTATTATATTTTTCAATTTAGTAGACAGATTGAATACTACAAAAATATTTCTAGCATTTATCATTTACCCTTCTACTAGGATACTAAACATTCAATAACTCCTTCTTCATGATCAAATCGATTTGTTCATCCTCGCCCATATAAAAAGAATGCTCTCCTACCTGAGTAAAACCCATCTTATGATAAAATTTCATCGCAGCAAAGTTACGTTCCCAAACACCTAACCAAATAGAAGACTTGTTTAACTCTTTTGCTCGTTCTATCGCTTTTTTATAAAGCATCTTACCAAGACCCAATCTCTTAAAATTCAAATCGATATAAATCCGTTCGATTTCAAGTGCATCGTTCTCCATCTTTTCAGTTTGTGCATCATCAATATTTATTTTTAAGTATCCTGCAACTTCTTTATTAGAATAAATAAAATAAAATTCTGATTGTTTATTTTGAAGCTCACTGGTTAGTTTTTCATCCGTATACGCTTGATCAAGATAATTTTTTAAATCTTCGGGAGTATTGTCTTTTGCAAAGGTATCCGTGAATGTTTTGATACTTAATGCTTTCAATTCCGCTAGGTCTTCTAAGCGGATTTTTTTGATTTCTATCATTAGTTTTCCTTCTTTCTAGCCTTCAATCACTCAATCAAAATAAAGGATAAACAAACCGCATAAAAAGCCAGAACTCAACGTTCTGGCTAGAATCCTTTACAAAAAATAAGTTACTTGATTTCCTCTTACAGAATGTCATCAAGAGTATATTTTTAATCCATTATATTACTGATGTCGCTTTTACGCACCAGCTTCATAGATTTCAATTGTTTTACTGATTGTGGACAGGGTCTTATTTGCACCCGAATACGGCATACTATCATAAGTATAGTTGAATGTAACATGAAAAACATTGTATTTATCGAAATTAAATGTACCATTAGCATTTAGCGCCTCTTTTTCAGAAACATCGACAAAGGTACGTAACGTATCATCATACCCCTTATAAGAAATTTCTAATTCAGAAAAATCGACTTGGTCACCAGCTCTATTTTTCACGCTTTTCACAACATCTTTTGGTTTAAGAACCGATACCCACTCACCATCATCATGACTTCTTACATGTGATACTTCTGAATATAACTCAATACTTGCTTGATCAAGCGTATCGTATATCATCTCTCCATTATCTCCTACAGTGATCCAACCACTAGCATAAGCGTAGAAACCTCCAAACGTGATCCCTCCGATTAAAAGCATACCACACAACATTGCCCTTACCTTTTTTTTCATTTTGTACTCTCCTTTATAATCTTTTTACTATTTTAGTTTAACAAACCGATACAGAATTTAACAGTTTTTTTAGAAAAATCATATAAAAACAAGCATATTTCTATTATTTTAGACAAATTCATAGAATCAACTTCTATACCTTCTTGTTGATTTTCGTCACTTTAATAGTATAATCATAAAAAAGAGTAGAATAAGAATCAGTTTTGCTGACTATTATTCTACTCTTTTTTACTGTCTTTTTGATTACTCATTGCTTAATTTTATCAATTCCGTTCCTGCTTTATCCCATAATTCATTCATCATATCATAATAGTCATCATCCATCGCAACATCCACGAACATTTTCGTTTGGTTACCTATCGCTTCAAATAGATAGTGCTCAAGCATCTCCGAAAATCCAGGTACTTCCACATACTTACCATCTGTAACCTCTCCTAAGAAGGCAAATTTAATTTCTTTTTCTGGTTCAAAAACGACCACTTTAGAAACCAAACCATTCCCTGTCTCATCAACAAATGAAATCGTTTCGTTCAATTTCATCTCACCAGAATAGGTTGACCCTTCTTGAAATGCGTCAGCCCATTTTTCATATTTGCTACGATCAACGACAAGCTGCCAAGCTTTTTCTGGAGTACAATTAAGCAAGAATTCTTTTTTGATGTGTTTCATTGGAAATCCTCCTTTTGCATCTTTTTGTTGAGACTTTTTAGTATATTAGTCTGTATAAAGTATACCATGTAAGCGGGCTCAACATAGTATTATACGTACTGCTGTATATTCTCTATTTCAATTTTTGATACTCTGATTTGGTTTAAAACCAGAAAGCTAAGGTAATGTTGGATCACACTTATTACTTATATTTTGTAGTATAATTTTTTTATAGTTTTTTCTTTTAACTTAGACTAGCTCTCATAAGGAATTATGTTGTTTGATCTTTTGAGAGCATCTCAAAGGATATGGCAAAAAAATTTGTTGTATGCTATAATTACAAGTGATAAGAGAGATATGCGCTAACATATCTTCTCCTATGTAGAGCCGTTTAAGACGGTAGCGAGTTTTTTAGGTCATGAAATAACCAGTTAACCTGCTAAAGTTAATGACTGGTTATTTCTTTTTGTCGTTTTTAAGCAATTCCAAAACTAAACGAATTAAAGCGATGATAAAAGTAACAACGCTTAGGATCAACGTTAGATACAGTATTTATTTTATACTGCCTTCCCATAAATTGCAGTTGCTTCACTTCCATTCAAAGTTTGCGGTATTGTTGAATAGTTCATATATCTAGCATCATAACCCCATCCATCTGCTAACACAATAAAATTATGCGTGGCATTCCCTTTTTTTCCTGTCATAGTCCCCTGAACAAAAACTGTATGACCATTCACTTGACCCTTTTTATTTTTTACCCAGTATGAATAGGCAACAGCTCGTTTATTTTTTATATCTGTTTGCAAAGAAATAAAGGTAGGCGATTTTCTAGTGTTGTAACTTAAATTTATTTTTTTCTTCTCTCTAGCAAAATTTACTATAGTTGAGCCTATTTTATTAGTCGGTGTTGTTCCATACTGAATAAGAGAACCTTTCAAAATCCCTTCTCGTCTTGCTCCATCATTCGTTGTACCTGATAAAGCCCAGATTCTGTTATAAGCACCTTTTAATTCATCGTTTTTCCAATCATCAAAAAGCCTCAAAGAACTTGCCATTGTCGTCATTGCTTGTACAGAACAAGCATACTTACCAGTTAAACTTTCTATTCTTTGTTCAGAAATCGCATTAAAAAAACTTAAATAATTTTGAGATGTAATCGAATACTCAGTTCAAGGATAGTTTCTTAATACATGTCCAGTATGTTCATAAGTTGCAGTTGTTGAATAGTTTTCATTTTCTTCTACCAACTTTTCAGCAGTGTCGGCTATTTCTTCTTCATATTCTGAAAATTCTTCAACTGTCATATCCTTACCATTGCTATTGATTACTTCTTCCTCTAAAACTACATTGTATTCTGTTGGTATTGTTTCTACGATTACCTGTTCGTTTTCTGGAATCGAATCAACAGTATTTGATCTTTTCAACATCTGAGTATAAAAATCAAGAACTCCTTCGCCCAGATTGAATTCAGCAATATAATCACCCTCCAAGCGTAAATCAATGATTACATACCCATGCTCCTTATTTTGACATTCAAAACCAACATCGTAACCCGTAATTTCCTCCTCTATATTTTTAATTGGAGTAATCGAATTTACGGATAAGTTTTTCTCTGGAAGTGTACTTTCAGCAAAATCCAACGCAATTCTGGCAATAACTTCATCTGTTACGTCAACTTTATTTTCAGTAATTTCTTCTGTATTTTCATCATTAAAATAAGTTGAAGCGTGTGATGTAATCCATTACCAACCATGGAAAACAGTATCATACATGTAACCGCCAAATTTTTTAACAACTCTTAATTTTTTCATTTTTTTCCTTCCTAATTAATATCTTGTGGATTTTCAATATAAAGACTATTGTTCCTAACTGGTATATCTTCACGTAATCTGATAGAAATTGTTTCACCAACTGTATACTTTTCAACCTCTTTCTTTCTCGATTCATCGGTTGGATTTGTCGGGTCATCTGAGCTATGATCAATCACAGTTTTAGAAAAATCTAACGTTAAATCTTCTGATTCAGTTATTTGTGCTAGCTGGGTATTTGTGACTTCTAGTTCTATTTTCATTTTGTCAATCTCTACCTTTTTTACTACTCCAGAAATTATTCTTGGTGGTATCGTGTTAGCATATCCTTCATCGCTACTCACCGTTTGCTCCTCCTCTCTAGCCTTCCTTTCATTAGTTAAGATTAGAAATAGACAGACGATACATATTGAAATTATTACAATTACTTTCTTCCAGTTCATTTTACTTTCTCCTTTATCGCCATCATCCTACCTTAAATAGCTTTTGAAATAAAATAGTTTACTAATTATAATAATTAATAATAATGAGTACAAGATTAAAATTAACTTCATTTTTACTCATTTAGTCAAAGTTATATTTTTATGGCCGTTGCTAATTAATTATTGCGATTTTTTTATAAAGAATTAGAAAATTTTTTTTGTTATTTTTCCTTATATATACAGGGAACGATTTTAAGTGTTATTTAATGGTATTTGTAAGAAAAATTATGTTGCGTGTTCGTATTCTTTTCGGATATACTTAAGAGGTAGAATAGAACGAGGGAAACATCTTCCCTTCGGTCGCCAAGTATTGCGCATCATCAGCTCTTCAAGTAATCGTTGTGATGTGCAACAAAAAAACAGTTCATAGTGACATGAACTGTTCAAATCTAAATATAAAAATAAATTGGCACTTCAACGTCCGGCAGCAACCAGACAATTGAAGCCTTGTAAAGACAGCGAACACTGCCCAAACAAGTTGCCAATAGTGCTAGCAACATGTACTAGCTTCTTTCATTGTACCCAAAGTGTGCCTATTTTTCTATAGGTTTCTTGGATTCTCTTTGGGTTATACTGAAAAAGTGGTAGATGATTCTTTGGGACTATTGTAAACGATATTGGGTGATGTTACCTGATATCGTTTTTTCTATTCTACAACTTTAATGAAAGGAGGTTTCCTTCAAAGTAAAACAAACAATCAATGATAGATATAAAATCAAGGAGAGAACGTTCACTTCGTTCACCTTGTACTTTGCATCATCCACTCTGTTCTTTGGTCAGTTGTGGTTATGCAAAACAAAAAGGCACTTCATCATCTGACAGCAATCACATGATGAAGCCTTGCATAGACAGCGAACACTATCTATACAAGTTGCCAATTGCTAGCACAAAAGCACTAGCTCTTTTTATTGTACCTAATTTTACTGGGATTTTCTAGTCTGTCTGGAAACTTTTGGTTGGGATTTTGTATTTTATGGAGGGATTGGGCTTTATCTAGGAGATTGATGACGGTATTGGTGGTCATGTTAGGATGATAAAAAGTTATAAGACACATTGAACATTTGATTAAATACAAAGGGAGCAACGACTGTTTTACAGTCCTTGTACTTTTCATCATCAAATCACTACGTTCTTTGTGATTCAAAGCAGCTTTTTCTCACTGATTACTACAATAGCGTTTTTTGTTTTGCTTTGAGAAGAAAGTGATAGGGACATCATGAGGCTTAGAAAAATCATACACAAGTCGTTTTTATCACTGGTTTGTTTAACAGTTGCCTGAGTCAATATGCAGATAAATGAGTTACGTATATGGGGCGTTGGATGCTGTTGTTCAGCACTTCGTGTTATCTAGCTATGTGGGCTAGCTCTTCGGAAAAAAGATAAAAATGGAGTGAGGTAAAGAGCACCTCAATCAATTTTTCCTATTTTTCTGTCAGAGCTAAACGAGCCCACTACGCTTTTAAAATAGGGAGGAAATGGGTTATGAAAAAAGAAGGTCAGAGTTTAAAAATGATTCCTTATCAGGATATTACGGATTTGCAGCATACATTGGATCGGTTGCAGTCTTGGGAAGAGCCGCTTGCTGTGTTGGATCATTTTTTTCAGTTTCGGAAAGGGCCGATTAATAAGAAGCAAGTTGTGAAGGAGTATTATGCTTGTGGGCATTTGTTTCATGCTTTTTTTGAGGAGTTTTTGAGGTTGATGGCGATTGAGGAGGTGAAGGTGAGGAAGTTGGATGGGGAGAGGAAGGTTTCGAGTGAAGTTTTGAGGAAGTGACGTGTTTATAAAAAAATAAACTAGGTTCACTTCGTTGAGTGTTCCTAGTTTATAATATGCGATTATTCAAAATCAAAATAGTCACTATCTATTTTGAAAACTTTATACGTTTTGGCCGTTTCAACACCGACTTGATAATCAATCATTAAATCAGTTAGTTGAATTCCATCAATTAAAACAATACCTTGATTTTTGGCAAATTCCATCGCACTTTTTGAGAATTTAGAAGTTGTAATAAATACGCCTCTATCAGCATTGACACCAGCTAATGCACCATAAAATGATTGAATATCATTCCGTTGAACCACATTTGTTTCTTTATATCGTTTTGCTTGTATATAAACGGTACTTGTTCCAAGTGGATCTTGATTAATAACGCCATCAATTCCACCGTCATTCGATTTACTCGTTACTTTAGCTGTCCCATTTTCACCACTGTATCCCATAGCCACAAGTAAATCCACAACTAAACGTTCAAAGAAATAGGGATCGCTGTTTCTAATTTTGCTTAGTAATTCAGTAGCTACTTCATTGTTCAAGGTTGTCGCTAATTCATCAATCTTTTTCCGTGGATTGATTTCATCATCTTCTTCTAATAGTTCGTCAGTTTCATTTAATCCAGCAAGTTTATTACGTTCATTCATTTCTTGCATGTACTTAATATAGGCTGGCTGTTTTTTCAATATTTTTTTATTAAGTTGATCACCGTATTCGTTTAACAAAGCTATTCCTGAATCCGTAATTTGATAAATCCCTCTATTTGGTCTTGCTACGGCATCCGCTTTAAATAAATCACTTAGAGCAAAACTAAAACGATTAATCAATACACCATCACTATTTGGGTACTTTGGGTATTTTATATTCCGAATTTCATCTGGAATCTTTAAAAACTGAATTACTTTTTTGCTAATGGTTGACGTGGTCGTTTCTTCTCCATTTTCAAGCACTTTCAAAATGTAGGGAATTAAAGAATCATACGTTGGTATGCCGTCTTTTGATTGTTTTAGTTTATTCCAATCAGTGTTCATGTTTTTACCTCTCAATGTCTTGATTTAGCAATAGATACTATTACTGAACATAATACTAAACAGTCGTTTTCAACGTTTTATATAAATCTTTTGCTAGTAATGAATAAACCAATCTATAATATGATTCATCTGAACCTAATAATTTTTCATAGGCTTTTTGATTATGCGAATATTCCGTCATAATTTTTTCTTGGAAAACATCAGGGAATAAAGAGCGTTCAAACATTTGAGCATCATTATTTTTAACCATATTTACTAATTTCTGATCTGGATCATTCGTAAATGAACGATATAAGTTTTCAAATAGAACACGATCACTATCGGTAAAATCATCAGGAAAACGTTCATTGATTCGATGGATAATCTCTTCTAGCGAATCACGGTCATCAGGCGGTTTGATTCCAGTATTGATTTCTTCTGGATTGGTAAGTCTACCACTTTCACTATCTTCAGCAATCAATGAGATTTCACCAGAAAAATTTTCTTGTAACTTATAATATTCTAGCTTCACTTTATCTTCAATTGACACTTTTTCTCGCTGTTCTTTTGGTATAAAGCTTAAAAGATAACTGACAAAAATGCTTTCTTCTAACAGCTCCATATCAAATGTACGATCCAGCTGAGAGATATAATTGTACCACTTAATAAAGCTTCTCATCGTTACTCTAAATTCATACTGAGTATCATTCAAAAGTTCCTCATAGCGATTAATCACAGGTTTGAAGACACTTGAAATTCGTCCTAAAAGTCTTTCATCTTGCTTTGTTTGTGCTTTTCGGACTAATACCATTACTTGGTTGATGTCTTCTTGACTATAAACATTATATTTTCTAAGCTTGCTTTGTGCGTCATAAATTAAATTAATATTGATATCATTTTCTAGCGTTGTTTCTTCGTAAAATGGCTGAAACGCATCTACTATTTCTTCTTCTGAATTTACAAAATCCAAAATAAATGTATCTTTCTTACCAAACATTGTACGATTTAAGCGAGACAAGGTTTGAACAGCTTTTACACCTTTCAAACGTTTGTCAACAAACATTGTATGCAGTAACGGTTCATCAAAACCAGTTTGATACTTTTCAGCGACAATGAGAATATTGAAATCTTCTGCATGAAAGGCTTCTTTTAATTGGCTTTCCTTAATTCGTTCGCCATCTTTAGTAACATTCATTTTTGATTCTGTATACTCTTCGCCATCATCCTCAACAGAATCTGAAAAGGCAACTAGCACATCTAAATCTGTATACCCTTTTTCTTCAATATAAGACTTAAACTCTTGCATATAACGAACAGCATGTAATCGAGAAGGTGTTACGACCATCGCTTTTGCTTTTCCACCAATCGCACTCTTTGTTACTGATCTGAACTGTTCAATCATGACTTCCGTTTTTTGACGTAAGACCCAAGGATGAAAGGATTGATAACGAGCAATTGCGCGCACGGCTTCTGTTTTAGGTAATTCTGGATTATCCTCAATTTCTTTGGCAATACGATAAGAAGTTTTATAAGTCATGTAGTTTTTTAATACATCAAGAATAAATCCTTCTTCGATCGCTTGGCGCATACTGTAAATATGAAATGGTTTAAATGTTTCATCTGCTTGCTTTGTCCCAAACATATTTAATGTTTCCCTTTTGGGTGTTGCTGTAAAGGCAAAAAAGCTTAAATTACTATGTTGACCTTGCGAAACCAATGTTTGGACTAATTTATCTTGCTCATCAGGTGTTCTATTCTCTATTTCTTCTTCGATTTCTTGGTATTCTTTTAATGTCGCTTCTTTATCAGCCAATGCGGTCTTAAGTTTTTTAGCACTGTCTCCAGTTTGGGAAGTGTGTGCTTCATCAACGATTACAGCAAAATTTTGTCCGCTAATTTCGTCTATATCCTGATAAATGATAGGAAATTTTTGAAGGGTAGTGATAATAATTTTTCTACCATCATTGATAGCATTTTTCAAATCTTGAGATGTTTTTTTATCATCGATTATTTCTACTTGTCCCACCTTATGGTCAAAACTCATGATCGTACTTTGTAGTTGTCTATCCAAGACAGTTCGATCCGTTACAATTATGGTTGAAGTAAAAATAGGTTGATCGTCATTGTCGTGAACATTGGCTAGATGATAGGCTAACCAAGCGATGCTATTTGATTTTCCTGAACCAGCACTATGTTGAATAAGATAATTTTTACCACTTTTGTTGATTTTTACATCTGCTATTAGCTTTCTAACAACATCTAATTGATGGTAACGAGGAAAGATTAATGTTTGTTTCGTAATTTCTCTCGTTCCTTGTTTTTCTTTTTTTATTTCTAAGTTCATGAACCGTTGGATAATATCCATCAAATTATCTCGTTGTAATACTTGCTCCCAAAGATAGGATGTTGGGTAACCATCATCATTTGCAGGATTTCCTTTTCCACCAACAATTCCAGGTCCGTTTGAGCCTTGGTTAAATGGCAAGAAGTAAGTCTTTTTACCAGATAAGCGAGTGGTCATATAGACATCAACATGATCAACTGCAAAGTAAACTAAGAATCTTCGATTAAAATTGAAAACAAGTTCTTTAGGATCGCGATCTTTTTGGAATTGAACTTTCGCATTTTCTACGGATTGACCTGTATATTGATTTTTCAATTCCAATGCTACTAAGGGAATACCGTTAACTGACAACACCATATCAATCGTATTATTATTGTTAGGACTGTACGCAAATTGTCTAGTACAGGTAAATATGTTTGCTTCATATTTTTCTTGTAGTGTATCGTTTAAGCCAGAAACTGGTTTAAATTGCGCTACTTTTAAATTAACACCACGATCTTTGATCCCATTACGCAAAACATGCAACATTCCATGAGTGCTGACTTCTTCTTCCAAACGCTTTAATAGTTTTTCTTTTGAATCTTCTCGATAAATCGTTTGGTACCTTGTCCATTTTTTCGGTTGTGTCTTTTCAATAAAGGTAATAAGCTTTTCTAGATCAATACCTTTAGAAGGATCAAAGTGAGAATCTCTGAACTTTTCTTTAATCCATCCACCGAATTTTGTTAGATGAGTTTCTATATCTTCTTCAAAACGAATTTCTTTATTTTCTACCAACAAACACACCTCCTAGACTTCTTTTTTTCCTGTTACATATTCGTAGATTAGTGATTTTTGATATTGTTTGTATTCAGAAATAATACTCATTTTTTCGTTAATTAATAAATCAATATTTTTTATTTTATTATCTAAAAATTCCACAATTCTATTTTGCTCTTCAATCGGTGGAACCAATAATAAAGTATTAGAAAACGTTTGATATTTAAAATCAGAAGATCTAACACGAATACCTTTTGCCATAGACTCAATATATCCAAATTCTGAATAAGAACGTAATAAGTAGGAATAGTAAACATTATTTACACTATCAGTTAATTTATCAAGAACTATATAAACAGGCGTTCCTTTACCATTGTCTTCCGAAACACCAATCGCCCCAGCAAAGGCATCCATAGAATGGATTACTAAATCTCCTTTATTTATACCTTGATAACCTATCTCTTTGATAGAATTAGTAAATCCATCTGTGCGTCTTTTTTTTCTTTGTACAACTTGTCCATCTCTAAAAGCTGTTATTGTTTCATCAACAACAATCTCTCTATCCATTTTCCTAAATAAATACTTTCCTTTTAAGATATTCCATGTTTTTGGATAAGAATCTATCCATGATATTTCACTTTTTTTCATTTCGATATCTTGTTTTAATCCTTTTGTAACAGACTCGGTTATTATTGATCTTTTATATTTTTTCAATTCACAAATTGATTGCTGTACATTATCAATCAACTTGCTAATTATATTAACTTTTGTTTCTATATATTTTCCAATTTTATTTTGTATATCTAGAGGAGGATATAAAAATGGCATCTTAGCAAATTGTTGTTTATTTAAGTTACTCCTTATGCCTGTACCATATTGCTTAAATAACTGATCACTTTCCATGAATCGAAAGTAAAAATAAGAATACATTGGATCTACTTTATCCGAGTGATAATCTGCTTCAATATATCCAGCTGATACTAATCCATCTATAGGTGCAATTCCTACTCGTCTATATGTTGCATCTTGCTCTAATCCCATAAAATTAAACACAAATTGGCCTTTAGGTATTATTTGATAAGTCGAATAATCTGCTGGGGATTCTCCTTTACCATCATACTTTTCTCGCTCAATAACTCCCGCATTACTTAAAGAAAGACGTGGAAATTTTTCTTCGTTTTCTCCTGCAATTCTTTTTCTGTTTCTAAAGCCTTGTTGAACTTTCCCCACGTACCAATCATTAGGTATATCCCCAATCCATTCCACCTCAGAATTTTTCATTTCCCTAGTCAATGTTTGAAACATCCTTTCCAGACAAATTTTCAAAACTAGCAACAATAGAAGCTTCTAACTTTTTTATTCGTTCCGCAATCAATTCTGATGGCTCTGGTACAGTATATTTATAGAATAAACGCGTAAACGGAATTTCATACCCGATTTTATCCTTCTTACGATCTATCCAAGCATCTGGATTAAAAGGCAATACTTCACGCTCAAAATAAACTTGTATATCTTCTTTCAAAGGAATATCTTCTGTATCACGCAAACTTACATCCGCAATTGGTTTTCCTTTTTTTAGAATCAAGTTACCAAACTCATCTTTTTGAGGCGTTTCAACGGTAACTTTGGTAAAGCCAAATTCTTCATTTTCAAAAATTTTAGATTCAACTACTTTGTCGTTTAGATAATATTCTTTATTCTCAAATTCTCCATAAGCTTGTTCTATCATTTCACGACATTTTTCTGAAATATCTACCCGTTTATTCCCAATATTTTTCCGACGTTTTTCAAACATTTTAGCTGCATCAATTAACTGTACTTTTCCTTGACGCTCCGCTACTTTATTTTTAGTAATAATCCAAATATACGTAGAAATTCCTGTATTATAAAAAGAATCATTTGGTAACTGAACTATCGCTTCTAACCAATCATTTTCAATCACATATTGACGAATCATGCTTTCTCCACTACCAGCATTTCCAGAAAATAAAGCCGAACCATTATGAATAATTGCCATTCTTCCAGTTTCTTTCAACTTAGAAATACCATTTAATTGAAACAACAACTGGCCATCACTAATTTTAGGTAGTCCGACACCAAAACGTCCAATTTCTCCCATATCATGTTCCGCTTGAACTGCATTTTTATCTTTTTTCCAATCAATTCCAAAAGGCGGGTTTGAAATACAATAGTCAAAGGTATACCCTACAAATTGGTCATTTGATAATGTACTACCTAATCCCATATTATCAGGATTTCCACCACGAATCATTGTATCAGATTTTGCAATGGCAAATGTTTCAGGATTCAATTCCTGTCCAAAAGTTATTACTTCTGCACTTTTATTAAAATCATGAATCCGCTCTGACATCGCACTTAGCATTTGAGACGTTCCCATCGTTTGGTCATACACCGTTTTTACTACGTTTTCACCTGAGAGGGCTTCTTTATCTTCATTTAAAAGTAAATCAGTCATCAAATATATAATATCTCTACTCGTAAAGTGAGCCCCAGCTTCTTCGTTATAACTTTCAGAAAACTTACGAACTAACTCTTCGAATATGTACCCCATATCTGTACTCGTCACTTTATCTGCGCCTAAATACGATTCCTTTTTATTAAATTCTTGGATCACATAAAACAACGCATCATTATCCGCCATTGTTGAAATTTCAATATCAAATTTGAAGTTTGCTAAAATATCTTGCATATTCTCAGAAAATCCATTCAAATAAACTCGAAAATTATCTTCAATATTATCTGGATCTGCTAGTAATTTATCAAAATTAAAATCACTTGTATTGTAAAATGAATAACCTGAAGCTTTTTGTAAAAATTTATCTTTCATCTGATCGTTCATTGCTTTTGTTTCTTCTACCGTTTGAAGAACCTTTGCTCTAGTTGGTAATAATGTATCATGTAATCTTTTGATCACTGTCATTGGTAAGATCACTTTCCCGTATTCATGAGGCTTGTACAGTCCTCTTAAAATATCTGCCACATTCCAGATTAAATTTGCTTGTTTTTGTACATTATTTGAAGTCTGTAAATTACGGTTCAATTCATTCATTTTCTATTTATTCCTTCCTGTTTTACACAAATTATCAACTATAGTATACCAATTTTTCAGAAAAAAAGATAAATTATTTACATATAAGAGGATTATTCTTCAAATTTAATGGCAAAAAGCCATTTTCTAAAATGCAAAAATCAAAATAGGGGAAATTTAAAAAAATCAAAGCAAGTTTTTCACTACTTGTTTTGATGTTCTTTAATGCTATTTTATTCTATACATGGTTTCTAAATATGGGGTAGTTCTTGGTATATTCATTTTTTTGTTCGCTCAAGTTCCTGTATTTACATCAATATGCTTCTTTCTTACCGTATAATGCTTTGGTCACAATGTTTCGGATAAACTGATTAGTAAAATTCTAGATCACTAGTCCAAGCATTTTACTTCCCTTAATAAATATCAACTCTTGAAATATCAACTTCTATATAATCATTTTGTTTAATATCCTTAGGAATATCACCCTCAGATAAATCTATTTTAAATCCACCTATTTGTAGAATTTTTCTTTCCTTATCTACAAGTTGACCTTGAATATGATAACCATTATTTTCCTTACCTATTTCATATTCTTTATTGAAACTTTTAACAATATCTCTAACATTAAATCCGTATAAGGTATCTAAAAATACATCACCTTCTGATATATTACAATCACTACAAAAACTTTCTATAGAATACATTCCATCAAAAAGTAAAACGTCCGCCTCTCCTGAGTCTTCATCTATCCAGTTAACTTTTTTTACAATAACCATCTTATCTCCTCCTATGGTTTCAAACCCAAACTAGGTGCTTTTTTGGCTAGCTCTTTTACAGATTTCGAATGTAAAATGGTTATATTTTCCGTTGCTCTATCCAATCCCATAAATACATACTTAACACTTCCTTCACCACCAATAAGCGTAATGTAACCGTTCATTTCGGAAACAAATTGTCCTTCCTTAATTACATGATTTGCATCATTTAAATAATCGACTACTGTATAATTATTTTTGTTTAAAGCCTGTTTAATTTCGGTGCCGTGTTTTGAAAAATGAATTTCTAATTTCACTGCATTTCCAAATTTAAGACCTCTCCCCTTCTCCACTATCTTAACCCGTTCACCAGATTTTTCCAAATACCTTAACATATCCAACTCTTTGGCAGTTAACTTCACACCCTCTAACAAGTGATCCCCTTTTTTCATCAACTTCACCGCTTTAATAACATCCTTAACTTTATCAACCGGCGTAACTGCTAAAATAAGAAAAATACTAGACTTCACTTTTTGCCCAGTACTTGATCCATCCTCAAACAAAACTTCCACATCATCCAAATTAAGAAACATTTTTATCGTTTTAGGTCCAAGCTTCATCAATATTTCCCAATCTTGTTTCCCTAACAACTTATTATAATCAAGTGTTCGTCCTTCATTAAGTTTTTCATTTTTATAAATCGCAAACTGTTTTCCATCTTGATTTTCATGAATCACAACGATCTCATAGCGTTCTTCTTTATTCTTCTCATTAAATGCTTGAATGTTTTTAAACATGTCTTCGTCTTTCCATGAAATTTACTTATAAGCATTGACACCACCAACAAAATTGCAAGCGTTTCCCAATACCGTTAAACCTTGTTCAAACAAAGAAATCACTGTTTGAACCTCTGAAAAATCACTTCCGTGTGTGGCTTCAAAGGTTTGATACTTTTCTAAAATCTCGATCTCTCTCGCTTTTCCAAGCATACTTCGTTCCATGAAAAACTTATTGATAAACGGTACATTTTCAAAAGCTTTCGCCGCTGCTTCCATCAAAATATCATTCTCAGCTTGTAGGCTTCTTAATTCTGATTTTAATCGTTCTAAATGATCTGTATCCAACTGATTTTCAGTTGCACCGACTTCAGATGTAAAAGCAGAGACATATTCAGTTGTTGAATCATCGACTTCATATCTTATCTACGTACGAATTTTTGTATTGACACCAGAATAAAACACGCTTATTGTTAATAATGCAATACATAAATTTAGAAAATCATTAAGGAGATCTCATTTGAAAAAATACTTATTATTAATCCCATTACTAATTATATTGGCTGCTTGCCATCATAATGAACATGCTAGCGTATCAAACAATAATAATTCTCTAGATGTTACTTTATCGTATAGAGAAGAAGCAAAAAACTCATTAGAAATACTGATAACAAACAATGCAGACTCACCTATATACATTGACACCCCAAACACAACGATAGAAATCTACAAAGATGGACATTGGAAAAATAATGATGGTGACGAAATCAAAGGCTCTGCTGCCATTGGCATGGACCTTGAGGTTCCTGCTAATTCTACAATACCTGATATCATGCCTATTGATATTTCCAAATTACATGTAAGAGAAAAATACAGATTGCATTATACTTATTTTAAAAATCCTATTGAACGTGATAAGCCAATCGATGTATTTCATGAATTTGAAAAAAGCAGCCACTAACATGCATGGCTGCTTTTTTTCTAATTTGCGATTATCTGATTATATGCTGATGAATTTATTTTAGTATATACTTTTGTTCTATTAGCATCATTCATTTCAGATGAGTTGATTCCAATAACGCGACCAGCACCGTCAAATAAAGGGCCTCCACTCATACCGCCATACATAATACCCAGTCTATCTTGATAAACCCAGTTGAACCAGTCACTTCTTATGTAACTAGTGGTTACATCAACCGTAGAACGAGTCAAGTATCTACTTTTAGCTTCAAATCCCCAAGAGACTGCATTTTTCAAACTATTTGGTGGCGTTGTCAACATTGCTACATTCGGTGGTACACTCCCAGATGAGCGACTTATATGAAAAGATCCAAAATCTGAACGAATACCTTGCGTATGATCTTTTGATTTGATCCAATCATTGTTAGTAGTCATTTTATTGACTTTATATACAGAAGACGCAATCCATCCAACTCTAGGGTCTTTCCTAAATCCAAAATTCAGAGTAGCAGTTTTAACCCAACCAAATCCATGTTCTTTATCATAAACACAGTGTCCAGCAGTTCCGGCTTTTGTACCTGAAACTTTAAAACCACTTCCATCAGCCATAATCAAACCACCCCTGCCGTTATCAAAAAATAAGTATGCTTTAGCGATAGCTCCGTGAGTCAAATTTGGTCCTGTCTGAGCCGCTCCTCTTGCTTGCACGATATTATCTTGTTCAGATTCTAGAAGCTCTTCAAGTTTCCTATTTTTATATTCCTCTGGTTGTTTTCCATCTTCATATTCTTCCATGGAAATAATTGATACATCACCTTCAAAGTTAGGATTGTCATTTAAATAATCTTTTTTTATTTCCTCTTCCCACTTGTCAATGTCAACCTTTACTTCCTGTAGCCCACTTCTTGTCATTATTGGAGAAGTGTATGATGCTGGATCAACACCATTTATTTCTCTAGTTACAGATACATCAACCCCAGAAATTATTTCTGAATCACCTTCAGCATTTACTTTGATACTACTAACTGTAAATACAGAAACCAACAAAACAGTCCAACCCAATATTTTTCTCTTCAAAATATCACTCCATTTCTTTTAGATAATCCAAACGAATTTTAAGTATCATTTAAATTTCAGTTATAATTATATCACTAATTGTATGAATAAAAAATGGTGAATAAAATTAATATAGTAAATTTTCACTTTAAAAAAGTTTTTTCACCTAACAAAATAATATCTCAGAAACATTTTGAAAGGAGTACCATTTGCAAAACCAACTAAAATTATTTCTATTACTCAACTGAATTTATTAATCATTTCATAACTACAAGGCTTGAATCTATCCAAATAAATTTTGATAACCTATAATGAAAGCAGATACAACACTATTTTTCTATCGGAGCTGATTAAGCTCACTAAACTCTTAACTCAGGAGGTAATTCATGAACATTTTAGTCGTCGGAGGAGCTGGCTACATCGGCTCACATATCGTCAAACAATTAACTGACTCAAACCACAAAGTCATCGTTCTAGACAATCTACAAACAGGACACGCTGAAGCTGTGACCAAACCAGCAACTTTCATTAAAGGTAATGTAAAAGATAAAGCTTTACTTAGGGAACTTTTCTCCAAGACTTCTTTCGATGTTGTATTTCACTTTGCTGCTAATTCGTCTGTAGAAGAATCCATGGAGGATCCTTTACTTTATTTTGATAATAACGTTTCTGGCTTGATTGCTCTTTTAGAAGTCATGAATGAATTTGCTGTAAAAACGATCATCTTCTCTTCCACTGCAGCAGTTTATGGCGATACTTCAGAAGAGATAATCACAGAAGATACTGAGACTACCCCTAAAAATCCTTACGGAGAAAGTAAACGAATGATGGAGAAAATCATTCAATGGTGCCATACTGCTTATGATATCAAGTATGTCGTGTTACGCTATTTTAATGTAGCAGGTGCTGATTTAGCTGGGGTAATCGGTGAGGATCATCATCCTGAAACGCATTTGATTCCAATCGTTTTAGAAGTTCCTCTGGGAAAAAGAAATTTTATCACCATTTTTGGAGACGATTATGATACGAAAGATGGAACAACGGTGCGTGATTATGTGCATGTTGTAGATTTAGCAACTGCCCATTTACTAGCAATGGATTATTTACTTGCAGGAAATGACAGTACTATTTTCAATGTCGGTAGTTCGACTGGTTTTTCAACATTAGAAATCATTCAATCCGTCGAAAAGTATACACAACAAAAAATCCCTGTAAAATACGGCAGTCGTAGAGAAGGGGATCCTCATTCTTTGATTGCTTCAAGTAAGAAAATCAAAGAGGTTTTAGGATGGGAACCATTATATACAGATTTGGATTCGATCATTGATAGTGCTTGGAAATGGCATACAAGTCATCCGAATGGCTATAAAAATGAACAATAACTGATGTTAAATTGAAAAGAACCAGCAGATAAGATTTATGAATCTTACATGCTGGTTCTTTTCTCAATTCGTTTAACTTTAGTTATATTTTCCTCTGCTAGAGCTACTCATCCTTTTTGTTCTCCTCACTCACTATTACATCATCTCTTTTTAAAATTTAATCTAATGAAAAGTCAAAGAAAAAACTGAGTTCAACTAATGTATCAATATTAGGATAAGATTTTTCATTTTCCCAACGTGAAACTGTTTGTCTTGTGACATGAAATTTAGTAGCTACTTGTTGCTGCGTTAATTTTTTCTGTTCTCTGCGGATTTTTAACAATTTTCCAATTTCCATACTGTGTCTTCCTACCTTCAAAGTGTTTTTTATATGTACAGTGATAAAATCACTTCACATAAAAAACTACGTAACGAATACGCTTGTCGCTACCTCCACCATTCCCTTTGTTGAGGAACTTTCTTCATCAAAGAAGCGAATTCCCCAACAATCGTAAACAAAATAGTTCTTCATGGCTGTCCCTCCCGTTTGTGTTATCTTAAATATCACATATTAGGGCAGATTTAAAAAGCAATTTTGATGTTACATCATGTTCTATTCATGATTTTTTGAGTATTTACCGTTATTATTTGTCATCTTTTTTTCACTTAACGAAAATTTGAAATAAGATAACAACTTTGATTATGTAATGTATTGATATCAATAAGGAAATTCAATTATCTATGGTGAAAACAAAAAACGGTCATATCATTTCAAACTAGACAATGACTAGTCATACTCTGATAGACCGCTTTTATTCCTTAACAATTCGTTATTTTCTCAAGATCTTTTCCATTTTTTTCCCTTTAGCCAATTCGTCAATTAGTTTGTCCATATAACGAATTTTCTGCATTAGTTCATCCTCTATCTCTTCTACACGATAGCCACAAATTAGACCTTTGATTAATGAGACATTAGGATTTATTTTCGGGGCTTCTGCAAAAAAAGTTTCAAAATCGACTTGATTCTCTATTTGTTTTTGTAATCCAGCTTGGTCATAACCTGTTAGCCAGAAAATGATTTCATCAACTTCTGGCTTTGTACGACCTTTTTTCTCTACTTTTTTAATATATAACGGGTAAACACTAGCAAAAGACATAGTAAATATTTTTGGCTTTTTTGCCTCCATTTTTCTCCCACCTTTTTGTATGATTGTATACCATTATATCTTTCATTTGCTTATAATTAAAACTTAGGGATTTACTTTCGTTTCCTTCAAGTTATTTATCACAGCAATTAATTGATTCACTTTTTGTTTTTCTACGCAGGTGATTACCGAAGTCACTTGGCGTATGCCTTCCACTTTCTCTAATTTGATTTTTTGATCTAGCGACTGTGTTTTTTTGACGTTCCTTTTCTGTGGTAAAGGGTTGTTTTGTTTGTTTTTATTTTTATCTATTCGTAGCACTAGAAAAAAGAATAGTCCTATCGCAATAATGATGATAAACAATATCATTTCAACTCCTTATTTTTGCCTGAATTTTGGTGAAGTATTCACGTAAGCAATCATCATACCCACTAGTACGATGATTCCTACGATAGTCACTAGCTTTATTTCTGGAAAGAAACTCGTTAAGCCTATCGATATTGCAGAAATAAACAGCAGTCCACTTACAGCTTTCCCTAACATTTTTCCATTTAATTTTGCTTTTTCTTGTTTTGTTGCAGTATTATAACCAGCAATCAACCATAGCCATTTCCCTCGCCAAAGTTGAATCCCGCAGAGTATAAACATCAGGATCATAATCAACTCTAACATCCTTTTCACCTTCTTTTCTCCTATTTTGCCAAATTTTCCAAGTAAATACCAGTTTTTTTGGACTAAAAAGAACTTTAACAATCATGCTAAAGTTCTTTTTTCTTTTTAAGCTTGTCCTAAAATGTCCAAAATAATCTGTGCATGCATACCAGATCCTATTGGGAAACATTCTTCCATGATTTTAAATTTCGGATGATGATTCATATACCCACATCCTTGTGCTGCTGTTCCGCCACCTAAAATAAAGAAGGATCCTGGTTTAACATCTGTATAGGCAGAGAAATCTTCGCCTCCCATCATTTTGGGTGCTTCAAACATTCTTTCTTTACCGACAACTTTTTCAGCCGCTGCTATTACTAAATCTGTTGCATCACTATCATTATTGACCTCACTATAACCTAGTAAGTAGTCTAGGTCATAAGTCGCATCGTACATCTTACAGATTCCTTCAATGATTCCCTCAATTCGTTTTTTGATAAACAGACGAACTTCTTTATTATTCGTACGAACAGTCCCTTGGATTTGGGCTGTATCAGGAATCACATTCGCTGTTTTTCCAGCGTTGAACTCACCGATCGAAATTACCGCATTATCAAAAGGACTAATATTCCTTGAAACAATATTATTCAAATTATTGATAATTTCTACCCCGATCATGATTGGGTCAATAGATAGATCTGGCGTTGATCCATGCGAACCTTTTCCTTGAATTTTTAATGTAAAGACATCAGAAGCTGCACTAGCTGGTCCTTTTCTGGTTCCAACCATCCCAACTGGAATATTCGGTGCAATATGCAACCCAAAAACCATATCCACATCGTCCATCACACCTGCTTCAACTAACAATTTTGCACCGCCTGGTGGTTCTTCTTCGGCTGGTTGAAAAATAAATTTTACTGTGCCAACTATTTTATCTTGCATCTCACTCAATACTTTGATAGCACCTAATAACATCGCAGTATGTGTGTCATGCCCACATGCATGCATCACCCCAGGATTTTCAGAAGGAAAGTCCACGTCTGCTTCTTCCATGATCGGCAATGCATCAATATCTGCTCTTAAAGCGATCGTTTTTCCGGGTTTGTTTCCCTTTAAGGTAGCGATCACACTATTCTCAGTTAATGAGCTGACTTCTAAATTAGGAAAATCGGCTAACACTTTTTGAATATATTTCGCCGTTTCGACTTCATGAAAAGACAATTCTGGATGACGATGTAAGTGTCTTCTCCATTTCACCATATCCTTTTGGGGCATTTTTTCTTGAATGTTTGTCATTTAAGCTCCTCCTTATTTTAAAAATGTAGTAGGCTTGTTCAACTTCGTAGAGAAATAGGAAATTAGTAAATACTGACTATGATACTTTTTGCCACAGTCGATTGCTATCTTCTCCGAAAAGTTATCCTATGCTATTAAAATCGCCTATTTTTGTTTAATAAACATAATCGTCACTGCAGTCAATAATCCAACAACCAAAAAGAAAATAAATGTTGAAATATATTGGCCATTTGACAGTTCCACTAATTTTCCGATAAGTGTTGGTGAAACAAATCCGCCTAAAATCCCTCCCGTAGCTAATGTTCCGTAACTTGGAGCAAATTTAGCTCCTTCAAAAATTCTCAATGGGATACTCATCATTGTAACGAACGAAATGATTAAAAAGAAATTCGCTAAGCCCATAACAATTGATAATAAAACTAGATTGCCAATATAGTATGAGCCGAATGCTGAGATTGCTCCTAAAACAGCGGTGATTGCAACGATTGCTTTTTCTTTATGCTGGAAAAAACGTCCTACGACATAGCTGCCGCCAATTGAACCGATTAGCATGAATAAACCACCCACACTGCTGATCACAGCTGCACCATTTAAATCTAAGCCTCGTTCTCCCGTCAAAAAGCTAGGTACCCAACTTGAAAGTCCATATAACAAACAGTTGATGAAAAATGAACTCAAAAATAATATCCAAACTCGAATATCGGACCAAATCACCAAAATGGAGATTTTATCTGTTTTGGTTGCAACCGCATCAGCTTGTTCTTTTGTTTTTTCATTTCTAGGAATCGCAATAATCAGAAAAATAGCAATCACAACAGCTAAAGCCGTTAAAATAAGGTACGCATTTTTCCACCCAGCATTGGTAATGATCGGCGACAACGCTAACGGTCCGATAAATCCAGCTACACCAGAAGATGATAGCAAAATTCCTTGAGCAAATGTCCGTTTTTCTGGTGGAAAATTCATAGTGACTTCTTTACTTGCAGAAGAAGCATAGCCTGAATGAGCCAATAATCCTGTTAAAAAACGTAACGACATAAACATGATCAATGAGGTCCCAAATCCAAATAAGAAGGAAAATAGCCCCATCCCTAAAACAGACCCGATCAAGACAATACGTGACCCTACTTTATTGATCACCAATCCCATTGGAATTTGCATAATCGCATATCCTAGGAAAAAGGCACTCATGATCATTCCTTTTGCAGCTGGATCTAAACCAAATTCAGTTGATATCGGAATCAATGAATACCCAACTGAAAGCTTATCAATGTAAACCATGGTATAACCTAAAAATAATGCAACTAACAATAACCCAGTATTCTTTGTTTCTTTTTTTTCCATAAATCCTCCTTAAATTAAAAGCGGAATGGGCTCTCTTAGGCTCCAGTGAAAAATAGGAAAATATGATTGTGACGTTTTTTGTCACATACAGATTTCATTTTTTTCGAAGGCCTTCAATCCATAGCATTCTAGTACTTAGAAATGGATGAAATTAGAACAGAGCACAATGGGTAAAAAATATCCTATTTTACCGCTTAAATACTTACTATTAGTTTAGTATAATATATTACCCAGCAAAAAAGAAGAATAAAATGAGAAAATAATGAATCGAACATTAATCAAAACACCTTGAAAAGGAGATGATTCTAATAATGAAAAGAACACTGATTAAGCAAGATCCTCGTTATTTAGCGCAAAGAATACACTTTCTAAGTGTTAAAATCAGTGTATCCAAAAATCTAAGAATAAAAATAATGACCCTATAGTAAATAGCGGAAAAAATCCCCAGATATTATACATGTTGATTTCAATTCCATGACCAATACGTTTAGGGATAAAATAATGAGACTCAGAAAAACATTGTCCATTTTCTTTGATTCCATAATGGACGGAATAGATAAAAGTGGATTTGTTTCTTTTTTCCCGTTATTCTAGCCTCACGTTTTTGCTCATATGTTGACTTAAGAATAAATAAAAAAATATAGGCAAAAATAAAATACATTAGTGCCGATGGTGTACGCTCCAGTGAATAACTTAAATACAAATATAGAGCAAAAAAAGCACTATATGTTAATAAATGCCTTTGTGCTAAGGTTCTTATAAAATTTTTCATGGCTACCGCTCCTTTCAATTTATTATATCAACAATAGTATACAAACGATTCGCTTTTCCCTATTGCATTGGAAGCCCTTTCTTCCAAACGCGTGTTACATGTGTTACAACTTTTAACTGTTAAAGTTCGTTGTATTTATTTAGCCGTCTATCTGTTTTTTTTACAAATACTTCTTTCCTAATTCTTTTACTTTTTCTTTTAATAATTTCACTAAATCCTTTGGCGCTGTCACGTGCGCTTCTTTTCCCAACAATAGAAAAAAATCCACAGTATACACAATATCCGACTTATCGATCAGCATTGATAATTCTGCTTGACCTTTTTCATTTTTCTGAACGCCTTTGTGTAAATAACGATTTTCTAAACATTGCTTCTCACCAGATTCAGTCAAATAAGCAAAAAGTTCTACTGGTTCTTTGGGTTTGTATTCAGCCTCAATTTGTTTCAATGTAATCGAAGCATCGAATGTTTGGCTGCTTATACTCAATTGTTGGATTCGATCGACTCTAAAATGTCGTGTTTCTTGAATTGCTTGATCTATTGCAAACAAATACCAAAAGCCATTGCTAGTATATATACCAATTGGCTCCACGCTTTTTTGTGAAACTTTTTTTACTGATTGATACCCTATAGTGAGTACCTTATGGTCTAAGCATGCTGTAATCAACTGATTTAAGTAGAGAGCTGAAACGGCCTGCTTTGGTACAGAAATTTGAAAATGATCAGATAGTTGAAGAAGCTTTTGTCTCACTTCTTTTGACACGACTTCCAATAATTTTTCTTTGGCTGTAATCGTGTTGACCTTAAACGGAAAATCTTCATAACTTGTCAGCGACTGAATGGCAAAATACAGTGAAAATAGTTCTGCCTCAGTAAACAAAACCGGTGGCAAGACTTGATTAGGTAATACAACAAAACCACCATTACGCCCTTTTTTTGATTCAATATACAAACCTAAGTCTGCTAAATCTGAGATATATCGATAAATACTACGCACAGACAATTGAAATTCATCTGCCAATTCTTGAGCTGTAAATTCTTGCTTATTTTGAACATACCAAAGCATATCGTAAAGGAGCTTTTCTTTTTTGATCATTCTCACTTCTTTCTATAAACTGACAAATCTTGTCATATTTAATCGCTATACTTAAGATAAAGGAGGAATGATCATGAGTCAAATCATAATTCATGGAGCACGTACTCGAAATTTAAAAAATGTTGATGTCACTATCGAAAAAAATAAAATCAATGCTTTCGTTGGTGTATCTGGATCGGGTAAATCTTCATTAGTTTTTAATACAATCGCAGCCGAGGCACAACGTCAAATGAATGAAACATATCCTAGCTATATCCGCAATCGCATGCCACATTTAGAAGCTCCACTTGTGGATTCGATTGAATATCTTTCACCTGCTGTAATCATCAATCAAAAAGCTTTAGGTGATAATCGACGTTCAACAGTAGGAACTGCTACAGATATCAATCCAACCTTGCGTTTGCTTTTCTCACGCTTTGGTCAGCCTTTTATGGGCTATTCTGATTTATTTTCTTTTAATAGTCCCGCTGGTATGTGTAAAACATGTGAAGGTTTAGGCATTGCTACTAAGTTCAATTTAGCTGAGCTGCTTGATTATGAACGGTCATTAAATCAAGGAGCTATTCGTTTTCCGACATTTGAACCTAATAGTTATCGCTGGAAACGCTATGTAGATTCAGGTTTATTTGATAATGACAAACCATTGAAACATTTTACTCAAGAGGAAATGAAACTTTTGCTATACTCAGCTGAACTCAAATCACCAACTCCAAAAACTGGATGGTACAAATCTGCAACCTACGAAGGGCTGATTCCTAGGATTACTAAGACATTTATCCAAAATCCATCAAAAAGCTATCGACGTTACTTACCTGAAGTTCAACGTATTACTAAACAAGAAAAATGTCCTGCTTGCAAAGGATATCGTTTAAATGAGCAAGCATTATCGTGCAAGATCAAAGGAAAACATCTTGGTGAATGTTTAGAGATGCAGTTAGATGAATTAAGAGATTTTTTGCGTAGTTTATCACAACAAGGGGTTCAACCGATGTTGGACAACACCTTACACCAGCTGGATCATTTTTGTCAGGTAGGACTCGCTTATCTTAATTTAGCTCGAGAAACAGGAACGCTGTCTGGTGGTGAATCTCAACGAATCAAATTGATTCGTTCAGTTGGAAGTAGCCTTACAGATTTGATGTATATTTTTGATGAGCCTAGTGTTGGGCTGCATCCACAAGATATTCAAGCGATTGGACAGTTAATTCGAGCAATTAAAGAGAAAGGAAACACAGTTTTATTGATTGATCATGATCCAGCTATCATTCAATTAGCAGATACTGTCTTTGAGTTAGGTCCTAAAGCTGGTATTCATGGCGGCGAACTGATTAGTATTAGTCATTTTGAAGAGTGGAACAAGCGACAAGCAGCACAACAACCGCTGACTAGAAAGCAACAGGAAAGCACACAGCCTAATTTTTTTACAGCAGAGAATATTTCAAAAAATAATGTTACGAATGTATCTGTGCAACTTCCAACACAACGGTTGATCGCGATTACAGGAGTAGCTGGATCTGGAAAAAGTTCTTTTGCAAAAGCGTTGCAGGAACAATATAATGAAGAGATTTTTTATGTCACTCAAAAAACGTTACGAGCAAGTCGTCGTTCAACCATTATCTCTTCAATCGGTCTTTTCGGTGAGATTCGTCAGCTATATAGTCAAAAAAATCATGTTGCAGCTAGTTATTTTAGCTTCAACGGAAAAGGAGCTTGTCCCGTTTGCAAAGGCAAAGGGTTTATCGAAACAGAATTGGCTTTTCTTGATCCAATTCGGAGTACTTGCGAAGCTTGTCATGGGAGCAAATATCACCAAGACATTCTTCAATACTCTTATAATGGGAAAAATATTGTAGAATTGCTCGCCCTCTCAGTTGAAGACAGTTGTCATTTTTTTTCAACGCAACAAAAAATTGCTAAGCAGCTCTTGTGGCTCAATAAGATTGGTTTAGGCTACCTCTGCTTGGGACAAACATTAGATACTCTTTCTGGTGGAGAATTACAACGCTTAAAATTGGCCTGTCATCTTGACTGTAAAAATAAAGGAATTATTTTAGACGAGCCTACTACTGGTCTAAGTACGAAAGATGTCCAATCATTACTGACTGTGTTTGATGAACTACTTCAAAATAATAATACTCTTTTAGTAATCGAACATAACCTAGAGCTGATACGTCTAGCAGACTGGATGGTCGAATTTGGCCCTGGCTCTGGAAAAAAGGGTGGTCAAGTGATTTTTGAAGGAAGACCTACAGATGCTATCCATGATTCTAATTCCGTAACAGGGATGTTTTTATCATAGTATAAAAGCTGAGACATAACTCTACGAGTCACATCCCAGCTTTGAGGAATCCAAATAAACGGTGTGATCAGAAGTACCCCCTCTTATTTCTCGGAGCTAAATGCTTCTATCACACCCTCTTTTACGATTATTTTTTTAGCACTTCTTTTTTATGCAAGTATTCTTCTTCTGTAAGATTTCCTTTCGCGAATTCTTCAGCTAGCACATCAAATGCTGAAGGACGAACTGGTTGATGTGGTACCTCCGGTTGTGTTCTATTGCTTATATTTTCCTGTTGATTCGTTTTATTTCTCATAAAATAAACAGCGCCAATAATCACAATGATTATCAAGATCCACCAAAAAAGTCCCATACCAAACATCCCTCCTCGCATCATGCCACGTCCTCCATTGAAAAAACTTGAACAATAACCCATCTATAATCGCTCCTAACATATTTTTATTTAGTATAAAATAAAAATATGTCAAAAGTGTGTCGAAAAATTAGCGGATTCTGTTTAAAGTTCAATATGCTGGATCAATTTTTGATAAGAGTCAAATGAAGGATGCTTTGCGAGTTCACTGTTTTCAAGCACTAGCTTCTGTTGCTCAATGATTGCTTTAGTCAAACTATCCGCAAAAGAAACAAAATCATCGTTTGTTTCTTCCTTATATTCTAAAGAGAAATACTTTGACTGCCGATAATATTTTTTCAGATTATCCGCCACAATTTTTTCAGGCTGATCTGCAAAATATTCATCATAACGTGCGCTGTCGATTTTTCCATCCGTCACAGTCAACTGTATTCTGCCGATTAAGCCATTACCAAAATCTTCAGCATAGCCGATATATTTCGTTTTTGATGGTTGTTTGATTTCATCTGCTAATTCAGCAGCAATCGCCATTAACCCTTCTCTTGCAGTTGTTGAGGAACCTTTGACTGTTTCAAAATTCCCTGTTATCCGATTTTCCTCACGCATTTGTCTTTCTACAAACGTGATTCCGTTAACGACCGTTACTAAAGTAGTATCTGTTCTTGGATTTTGTGCTTGAAAGAAAGCATAATCAGAAAGACGTTTATTAGCTCCTGCATATTTTGAAGCATAATAATTTTCAGCTCCGTATTCGTTAAATTCAACGTTGATGATTTTATGCGTATCATCGGTAACGATCTCAACAATGCCTTTATTACCAACATCAAAATAGCCATCATTCGTATAATAATTGCCTTCCATCAAGCCTAACGGAGGCTGATTTGACCAAAACATTTTCTCGAGTTTCTCTTCATAAGTATAAAGAGGTTTTGGATTTGAGCCAAAGGTTGTTTGAGTGGCACCGGTCACAACGTCATAATTATAAGAAGTATTCTCAAAAGATAAATCATTCACGCCTTTTTCTTTTGTCTCTTCACTTGATGGAATGGTCTCCGATGAAGAGGAGTTAACCAACGGTGCCCTTAATGGCGTATTGGATTTGTCTGTATCTTTTCTTTGATCTGGTTTACAGGCAGAAAGACCTACGATACTACATAAAATGAAAACAGCAAGTAGATAGCTTTTTTTCATAAATTTTCTCCTTTTAATTTTTCACTAGGTATTGAAGCGATAACCGCTACCCCAAATTGTTTCTATTGGAATTTCTGATAATTTGCCTTTTTTGAGCTTTTCTCTGATGCGCCCAACATGAACAACGACCGTATAGATATCACTATCAAGATCATCCATATCCCAAACTTGACGAAATAATTGCTCTTTCATCCAAACTCGATTTGGATGTTCCATGAAAAATAGGAGTAAATCAAATTCTTTCGTTGTAAAAATGATTTCTTCCCCTAACACAAATACTCTACGGGCACTTTTATCGATCCTAATTTGACCAATTTCTATCGTGTCGTTCACTTGATCTGTTCTAGTCAATAACTGATAACGTTTAATATGTGCTTGGACCCGAGCAACTAATTCACTCGGACTAAAGGGTTTGGTCATATAATCATCCGCACCCAGCCCTAGGCCTCTGACTTTATCGATATCTTCTTTTTTAGCTGAAACGATCATCAGTGGAATATTTTTCTTTTCTCTAATACGACGGCAAATCTCAAAGCCATCCATTGACGGCAACATGATATCAATCACGATCAAATCAAAGGATTCATTTAATGCCCGATTTAGCCCAACCAATCCATCGCTTGCGATCTCTGCTTCTATATGATTGATTTCTAAATAATCCTTTTGTAATTCTGCAATACTTGCATCATCTTCGATCAATAAAACGCGTGATACTTCGTTTGACATTTGGCTGTCCTCCTCAGGCTTTTTTTAATATAATCGTGACAGTCGTTCCATGATGTAATTGACTTTCAATCTCGACTTGACCGTCATGCATATCGATAATTTGCTTGACGATGGCAAGGCCTAAGCCACTACCGCCAGTATTTGTTGGCCGCGCTTCTTCGCCCCGATAAAAATGATCAAAAACAAACGGTAATTGTTCCGCCGAGATCCCTTGTCCGTTGTCAGATACGCTGACTTTCACTATTCCAGCACTTTCAGAGATGCCGATTTCAATCAAAAGTGGGCGGTTCATTGCTTTAAATTTTAGACTATTTTCGATTAAATTGATAAAAACTCGGTTTAACTGCATTCGATCTGCTAAAACATAACTTGCGTTCGTTTGCTGATTAGATAATTGGAACGAAACTTGGTTATCTTGCAACTGAAATTCTTCAATGATATGTTTCAAGAATTCATTGATATTGATTCGTTCAAAGTGAAAAGGAATAGCTGCTGCATCTAATTTAGAATATAAAAATAGTTCTTCGATCAACTCATTCAATGAAATAGCTTTTGTATGGATCGTTTGCAGATATTTATCCTGTTTCTCAGGAGAGTCAGCTACTCCATCCAGTAAGCCTTCAACGTAGCCAATAATTGAAGTGATCGGCGTTTTTAGATCATGAGAAATGCTTGCAACTAGTTCTTTACGGTTATTTTCAAGTTTTGCTTGTTCTTCAGTTGAGTAGATCAACGCTTCCCGCATTTTTTCAAAATCATCCGTCAACTGCTTTACTTCCATTGCTGTTTGTTTAACAGGTTTTGTCATCGACACTTCTAATTGACCATTGCTTATCGCAGACATTCCTACACCTAGGTTTTCTAAAGGACTAATAATCGTTTTTTTCAATAAATGATTGAGAAAAAGTAAGCCGCTAAGTGCCACAAGTAAAATCGTTACAATAACTAATACGCCCCATTTTGTCATAAACTCTAAAAAATTATTTTCTTTTTTCAAGACCAATAGACTGCCTGGTACTTGATCACTAAAATAAAAATCAAATTTCATATAGCGATACAAACGACCTGCATTATCGATGGTGCCTTTTGTTTCAAGATTATTGTCATCGAATTTAGGAAAATGAACGATCAATGATTTCTCTACCAAATCTTGTGAATAATAGGCAATATTTTCTTGTTTGCGTACAACAACACCTAGAGATTCACTTTCAAATTGACTGATGGTTTTCTTTAATTCTTCCTGTGGTCCAAGTAACTGATCTGGATCAGTTTTCGCTATTCCACGTAATTTGATATAGGCTAACTCTTCTTCTGGACTCAACGAGCGTTGCTCTGTAAAGGTTTTATATAAAGTACTCGGACTAGGAATTCTTCCTGTTGTCACATAAAACACTATACAAATGATTGAAAAAAGCGAAAGGCACGCAATCGCAATGCCCCCAATATATGAAATGAGAAATCGTTTTTTTATTGTCATTTCGTTCTCCTTTGGTTCATTTATTAGGGGATCAATTGCGTTTAGTCAGAACAGCTTAGAAACTGAATTCAGGTTTAAAGTCACCAGTATAAGGTTCGTGTTCTACAAATACTGTGATATCATTGCCCGCTTGATCTTTCCCCATGCGTTTGTACGTAAATTTTTTGTTATTCAGCTCGGTTAATTCTAACGCTGCCCCGTATTTATTTTGACCAATTGATACATGCGCTCGGATTTTATTATGATTCAATACATCAAAGTAACCAAAATCACCACGGCTAACGCCTGTTTCTAAGTTGAAAAATTCATATTTATTTGTATCAGCCGCAAATTTAGCTAAACTGATAAAGTTTTTATTAAACTCCGTTACATCATTGCCAGCTTCATCTAATACTTTTGTGCCGTTCCATAAGGTTTGTCCTAAGATTTCAGCACCAGGTTTCTTCGTCTCGATTTTACCTGTTGTTGTATCCAATGGTTTTTCTTTCTCTGTAAAAGCTAACTTAGTCTTATTATACGGGATATGTTCAACAAATACATCTACTTCATTTCCAGCTTTGTCTTTGCCTTTTCTTGTGTAGGTGAATTTTTTATTAGTCAGCTCAGTCAAACCGACAACCGCTTGATAATTCATCGTTTCAGAAATCAAAATCCGTTTTGTTCCATCATTTGTAATGAAAAATGTGCCGCGATCGCCACGGCTCTCTCCTGTTTTAGCATCGAAAAACTCATAGCGTCCTGTTTCAGCATCATATTTTGCTAAGCCAATAAAATTGGCATTTTCTGCTGTTAAATCATTGTTGTCTTTGTCGTAAACTTTTGTGCCTTGCCAATCGGTTTTACCTAAAGTTTTAGTTAATTTGTCCCCTTTATTTTTGTTCGGACTATTTTTTGATTGTTCTGTTTGCGGTTGGCTACTTCCTTTTGCGCCTAGAGACTCTTGTGTTCCAACACTGCAACCTGCTAATAGTAAAACTAAACTTGAAACACCTACGATGATTTTCTTATTGTTCATGATTTTTTGCTCCCTCCTATAATTAGGTAAATCTTCTTATTGCTTACCTTTATTATAAAGAGCCAATGTAAACAGATGCTAACAAGAAAATAAACAAATTATAAACAATTCAATTCGCTCATCATTTTACTTAAATAATTAGTCAGATTAAAAAGCCCGAAACAAAACGAACAATCCGTTTTGTTTCGGGCTTTTGATTTTTTAAGCAGTTATCGTTTTCGGTAAATTGTCATAGAATGCAGCTTTTGTGGCAGTAATGTATGGTGTTAACCATAGATAACCGATTCCTAACGTTAACATCGCTAAGATATGCCAACCGATAAAGCTTAGATCTAATAAAAATAATTGACCTTTATAGCCATTCATAAGCTTTCTGCTGCGAGTGATCGAGTCTAAAAAGCCTGGACGTACACCAGTTTCTTCATAACCATCATAATAAACAAAATATGCTTGTGAATAAGAATAACCTTTGATAATTCCTGGGATAATCAATAGTAATGACCATAGCGTAACAAAGACAAGTGTTAATAAACTAATACAAATCACGCCTAAAATCACAGGTCCAGCAAAACCGCGGAATGCATCTGAAAAGGGGTTGATTTCTTGTCTTTTTCCTCTTAAAAGATCAAGGAATGTCCAAGAAATCCCAGCACTAAATAACGCACCTATAACACCACCAAAGAAGCCACTTCCGCCACTGCCAGAACTCCCTTCATAGCTTGTAGTACCACTTACAAAATCAGGGTTATTTTGAACAAAAGTAATAGTTGGTAATAATAGTAGAAAAAATACAAGTAGTCCAATTGCAATGGAAATCAATGTTGGTACCAAACACATCAATACACTGTCTTTCCAACGTCCACGTAAAACGTCTTTCGCTTCATTTTTTAATTCAGCTCTTGTTTTCATGAAATTTCCCTCCTTTCATTTCATTAATTTTAGTATAACAAATAAATCATCTTAAAAGAAAACATATGCATTTTACCATTCGTTTACTTAACTTTTGAATAGATTCTGCTAAATATAATAAAAGAAATAGTTTGAATCAAAGAAAAACTATTTCATTAGAAAATTAGTACTAACTTTCTAATAATTATCTCCTACTACTTTGAGAAGAGGAGTTCTACAACCATTTATTTAATTTAGATTTTACTATTAAATAATCTCACTATAGTACTTTGCAAAAGTAAAAAATACATCACTTTACATCTAAAATATTTTCTACTTTACTATATACTTCTTTTAGTAAATTAATAATTTCTTTATTCTTTTTAAATGCATTAGAATCCCACTTTTGTTCATCATTGTCTAATAGCTTATCCCAATCAGATGCTAACACTTCTAATAACTTGCAATAAGACTCATTAGTAATCATTTTTTTTACATCTTCTACTTTATAAGTCCATTTAGAGTAATCTATGCTTTCTTCTGGCTTCGCTTCTTTTCGAGAGTTCAATACATTAATTATAATATAGATAATCAGATACTTACCATATTTATCTATACTTGACTCATTAGTTTCATGTTCACCTAAAGATAGATTTTTAGATATTTCAGTTATTTCATCAAATAATGCCATAGCGAAGTTAACTGCTTGGTAGTAATTTTTAAAATCTTCCTCTTCATTTCCTTCACTTAATTCTGGGAAGAGGCCAGTCTCTTCAAATTTCTTATTATCCACATCTACTTTCAGAATACTTTTTATAGCACCAGATCTAGCCGTGCCAGGTTTATCCAATAAAATAGAATACAGTATTCTTGGTAACACTTTTAAATTGTATGTTCTTTGAGTAACAGCAGAAAGTTCACCTCTTCTAACTATTGAAAAAACGAATGGATCAAGTTCTGAATGTTCTTCTGGTAAATTTTTCACTTTATCGTGCAAACCATTAATTTTACTAATTATATCCATTGTATATGCTATATCATCTATCACGATTGGTTTCTGTCTATTAAGTGAGATTGAAATCCTATCCGCCTGTTCGCTATCGCTAGATTCACTTGATAAAGAAATTATTTTTAACATAACAAATGCTTTATTTTTAGCTTCTTCTTTATTTTTATCTTCCACTACACTGGAAAAAAAGAAATTTGCAGCTGCATTTAGTGTCTGAGCACCGTTAATTACTGTTATCTCAGTCTTTCTATCTAGTGCATCCTTAAGAATAATTGAATTGGGTTTATCCAAAAACAAATTCCCTTTTTCAATTAAAATAGTTACTCCATTATTTAAATACCAAAATTCTGTCGGATTTTTTTTCAGCGTATTATTGATTGAACTATCTACATCTAGCTCATCCTTAATACCTAGTCTCAAGTTTTTTGAAAATAGATCAGATTCCTTGTCGTTATACAACATTACAAGATCATAAAGACTTGCGGTAAAAACATGTCCCATAGTTTTAGGAGTTTCCAAAGCTTTAGCTTTGATTCCAATCCTACTCAAAACCTGTATCTTATATTCTTTTTTCTCAGAATCTTGCGTGTGTAAATTACCTTTCTTAATAGTTCCATACGATAAGGAGAGATTTACTTTATTTAATGAAATTGATCGTTCTTTAAGTTTCTTCTGAATACTATCTTTTGTTATCTGATCAGATGTACTTGATCCAATTCTTTTCTCAATTGAATCAAACAGAAAATGTACATAAACATCTCCATGATTTTTTTCTACCTTAGATGCAATTTCTTTTATGATATCAGTAGAATTTGTATAACATATTTCTTTTTTACTAATACAAAATACATAAAGAGGAGGCTCACTTTCCTTTCTTTTCTCTTCAAGCTCAACCGTAGTATCAAAGTCAAAATCTTGATTTGATATAACCATAAATTCATCTGGTGAACTAAGTTTGATTATCTCTCTTTTAATACATGTAGATAATTCTATAGATGATTCATCATAACCAGCTATTTCCATAATATTTTTCACAGAACTTTCTATGTCAAACGCTAACTTTTCCATTATACATCTCCATATTCTTTAAAAATATTTGTCCAATCCATTAATTCAATATCAATGTTTCCCAAGACTAGCGATAGTATTTCATACTGATTGCATAACAGCATTTCAAAAAATTTACTTACTTTAGCATCAAAATATTTTTCATCAAAAGGTTTATTTTTATTCTCATCAACTAAATATCGTTTGGATAAATTTATGTCCATTGTCACTTCAATAAGATATCTTTCTAGAGCAATAACTTCTGGAATGATCGTATCATTTTTAAGAGATCTTGATATTTCTTTTTCCCAAATTTTATAAAATTTGGTTTTATTCTTGGGAGACCCATCTTTTTTTAGATCAACAAAATTAATTAAAATGTTATTTTGTTTGCAATATTTCGTCATTCCCTTGATATTATTTTCTTCTTTATAAACTGATAATCTATTTAGATGTCCTTTATATTTATTATATTCATAAACAATTTTTTTAGTACAATAATCAATATTTTGATAGAATGACTCTAATATATTATTCAAATCACCTTTGTCGGATAACCCTGTCTGTGAGTATTTTTCTAAAGTATTTACAAATCTGTTAGCCACATTATTCATCTCAGGATAAACAAAAGCATTCGAAATACCAAATAGCTTTTCCAATTCAATACGAATTCTTTTTTTACTTAAACATGGAATTGTCAACTCATTAACAACAGATTTTGGTAATGGTCTAAATTCATTCCCATAGAACATAATAAATCCGCCTTGTTGCGCTTTAATTCTGGAATTTTTGGTGTGATAATCTAGCATTTTATAACTATAAGAAAATAGTGGAAACTCATTTTTAAAGGAATGATTATTCAATAGTTCATTGGAATACAGTTCCTCTATTTCCAATGATGATGGGGAATATAAATTATTTGCTTCAATTACATATACTTTCCCATCTTGACGATCATAAACATCTTCTTTTTCATTGTAAAATGGAGTAACAGCAAAATGGAGTGCAATTAATGAATTAAAAGATACATCCAATAATCTACTAGGAAATCCTCCGTGTTGCGCTTCAATTGCAGTCAACAAGTATGATGTTTCGTTATCAAATCCTTCGGATCTAATCTTATGAATAATATTTTTTTCGAAATTTATGTATTCAAGTCTTCGGCTTTCTCTAAAAATATTTGGAACACATGGAATAGGGTATTCTTTATTCTCACCTCTATAGACAAACATCTTTTCATTATCTCCAACAATATCAGATATACTTTTTATATAGTCAAATAGACTTTCGATCACTGAGTTTCTCCTCTCTTTGTTTCAATTAATTCTAATTTTATCACTATAAAGAAAAAATACAACTCTTAACAGTGGAAAAAAATTACAAAAAAAACTCCTCTTGTCTTCACAAGAGGAGTTTTTTACGTATGAGTGTATAAGGAGAAAAGATTCAAAATCAGTTGTCCCTTTTTGCTTTATAGTCAACTAAAATTATTTGTTTTTTAAGTTGTAGAAAGATTTCAAACCTTTGTATTCAGCAACTTCGCCTAATTGGTCTTCAATTCTTAATAATTGGTTGTATTTAGCAATACGGTCTGTACGTGATAGAGAACCAGTTTTGATTTGACCAGCGTTTGTTGCAACAGCGATATCAGAGATTGTTGAATCTTCTGTTTCACCTGAACGGTGAGATACAACTGCAGTGTAGCCAGCTTCTTTAGCCATTTCGATTGCTTCGAATGTTTCAGTTAAAGTACCGATTTGGTTCACTTTGATAAGGATTGAGTTAGCGATTCCTTTTTCAATACCTTCAGCTAATTTAGTTGTGTTTGTAACGAATAAATCGTCACCAACTAATTGAACTTTGTCGCCTAAAGCAACTGTTAATTTTTTGAAACCATCCCAGTCATTTTCATCTAATCCATCTTCGATTGAGATGATTGGGTATTTCGCACATAATTCTTCGTAGAATGCGATCATTTCTTCCGTTGTTTTTTCGCCTTCGCCTGAATCAGCTAAAACGTAAACACCTTTTTCTTTGTCGTAGAATTCAGAAGAAGCAGCATCCATAGCAAGAACGATATCTTTACCAGGTACATAGCCAGCTTTTTCGATTGCTTCGATGATTACTTCAAAACCTTCTTCGTTTGAACCAAGGTTAGGAGCGAAACCACCTTCGTCACCTACAGAAGTAGCTAAGCCACGAGCTTTTAAGATTCCAGCTAATGCGTGGAATACTTCAGCACCATAACGTAAAGCTTCTTTGAATGTAGGAGCGCCTACAGGCATGATCATGAATTCTTGGAAGTCGATACTGTTATCAGCATGAGATCCGCCATTGATGATGTTCATCATTGGTGTTGGCAATACTTTTGTATTGAATCCGCCTAAGTAGTGGTATAAAGGTACTTCTAGGTAATCAGCAGCAGCACGGGCTACAGCGATTGAAACACCAAGAATAGCGTTTGCGCCTAATTTACCTTTGTTAGGAGTTCCATCTAAATCGATCATTGCTTTATCAATTGCCATTTGGTCACGTACATCGTAGCCAATGATAGCTTCAGCGATGATGTTATTCACGTTGTCAACTGCTTTAACAACCCCTTTACCTAAGTAACGAGCTTTGTCACCATCACGTAATTCAACGGCTTCGTATTCACCAGTTGAAGCGCCAGATGGAACCATTCCACGACCAAAAGCACCGCTTTCAGTGTATACTTCTACTTCGATTGTTGGGTTACCGCGTGAGTCTAAGACTTCGCGTGCGTAAACATCAGTAATAATTGACATGTTTTGTCTCTCCTTTGAGTTTGTTTTATACTAAGGGGATTCGATTCCCTTAATTATGATTGTAGTGAATAAACGCGTGCTATGCAAACATTTTTTGCATAATTCATAGATTATTCAATGATTTTTCTATTTATTGCGTATATTGTTATAAGCGTGTCTTATTTAACAGCTTCTAACAAGGCTAAGAATGAATCTGCTTCAAGGCTTGCTCCACCGACTAAAGCTCCATCAACGTTTTCTTTCGCCATATATTCAGCAATGTTTTCAGGTTTTACAGAACCGCCGTATTGGATACGTACAGCATCTGATACTTCTTTACCGTATAATTTTTCTACAGTTGAACGTACAACGCCGCAGATTTCATCCGCAATATTCGCATCAGCAGATTTACCAGTTCCGATGGCCCAGATTGGTTCATAAGCAATAACCATTGAAGATACTTGCTCATTTGATAAACCAACTAAACCGTTTGTGATTTGACCTTCGATCCACTCAGCAGTTTTGCCTGCTTCGTATGTTTCTAAAGATTCGCCACAACAGAAGATTGGTGTCATGTTGTTTGCAAAGATTGCTTTGGCTTTTTTGTTGATGTCTTCATCTGTTTCGTGGAAGTACTCACGACGCTCAGAGTGACCAATGATCACATATTGAACACCTAAATCCGCAATAGCAGCAGGTGAGTTTTCACCAGTGAATGCGCCTGAGTTTTCCCAGTAGCAGTTTTGTGCAGATAATTGAACGTCAGAATCTTTAAGATTCCAAGCAAGTGGTGCTAAGAATAATGCTGGAGATCCGATTACTGAATCAACGACATCTTTTGATGGAACAGCATTTTTTACTGCTTCAGCAAAGCTTTGCGCTTCTGCTAAAGTTTTGTTCATTTTCCAGTTACCAGCGATGATTGGTTTACGCATGGAGAAGCACATCCTTTTCTTATTATGGTATGGATTGATTAAACGGTGTTCGAAAGGCAAATTTTCGGTAATTCTCCTTACCTACTCAAGTTTAAACGCCTTTTTCACAACCTCTTTATTTATCGTTAATTGCCGCTAATCCTGGTAATTCTTTACCTTCTAATAATTCTAAGCTTGCGCCCCCACCAGTTGAGATGTGAGTGAATTTGTCAGCAAAGCCTAATTGGATTGCAGCTGCAGCAGAGTCTCCACCACCAATGATTGTTGTTGCATCTTCTAAGTTAGCAATTGCTTCACATACACCGATTGTACCGTTAGCAAAGTTACTCATTTCAAATACACCCATTGGTCCGTTCCAGACAACTGTTTTAGCGCCTGCTAGCTCTTTAGAGAATAATTCGATTGATTTAGGTCCAATATCTAAGCCCATGTAGCCTTCTGGTACAGCTTCGCCATCAGTGATAACTGTTTCAACATCATTGCTGAATTCATTAGCACATACTGAATCGATTGGTAATACTAGTTTGTCACCAGCTTTTTCGATCAATTCTTTTGCTAAAGCAACTTTATCTTCTTCAACAAGTGAGTTACCGATTTCGATCCCTTTTGCTTTGTAGAATGTGTAAGTCATTCCGCCACCGATAAGGATTTTATCTGCTTTAGAAATCAAGTTTTCGATAACACCGATTTTGTCAGAAACTTTTGCGCCACCTAAGATAGCTACAAAAGGACGTTTTGGTGCAGTTACTGCTTCACCGACGAATTTGATCTCTTTTTCCATTAAGAATCCAGCAACCGTTGGAATCCCAGTTGAAGCAATTCCTACATTAGAAGCGTGCGCACGGTGAGCCGTACCAAATGCATCATTCACAAATACATCGCCTAAAGAAGCCCAGTATTTACCTAATTCAGCGTCATTTCCGCTTTCTTTTTTACCATCGATATCTTCAAAACGAGTGTTTTCAAACACTAAAACGTCGCCGTCTTTCATGTTGTTAACAGCTGTTTCTAATTCAGTACCGCGAGTTTCAGGAACGAAAGTTACAGGTTTGCCCAATAATTCGCCTAAACGCTCAGCAACTGGTTTTAATGATTTGCCAGCTTTATCTTCTTCTGTTTTCACACGACCTAAGTGAGAGAATAAAATTGCTTTCCCACCATTGTCGATTACGTATTTGATTGTTGGAAGTGCCGCTACGATACGATTATCGTTCGTAATCACGCCATCTTTCAAAGGCACGTTAAAGTCAACACGTACAAGAACTTTTTTGTCTTTTAAGTCTACATCTTTGATAGTCTTTTTAGCCATTAAAAGTTACCCCTATCTATTTTTGATTTTGAAAAGAATGGTTTTTCTTAAACTTATAAAAAAAGCAGGGAAGCGCGTTGCTTCCCCGCTTATTATTTCACAATTGTTCAAATTTCACTACTGATAAGACTGAATCTTATAAGTTAGCGAAGTACTCTAAAGTACGAACTAATTGTGCAGTATAAGACATTTCGTTGTCATACCAAGCAACAGTTTTCACTAATTGTTTGTCGCCAACAGTCATTACTTTAGTTTGAGTAGCATCGAATAATGAACCGAAAGTCATACCTACGATATCAGAAGATACGATTTGATCTTCGTTGTATCCGTAAGATTCGTTAGCAGCTTTAGCCATCACTTCGTTTACTTCTTCAACTGTTACGTTTTTGTCAAGAACTGTTACTAATTCAGTTAATGAACCAGTTGCTACAGGAACACGTTGAGCAGCTCCGTCTAATTTACCATTTAATTCAGGGATAACTAGACCGATTGCTTTAGCAGCACCAGTAGTGTTAGGTACGATGTTTTCTGCTGCAGCGCGTGCACGACGGAAGTCTCCACCAGGGTGAGGTCCATCAAGAGTCATTTGGTCACCTGTGTAAGCGTGGATTGTAGTCATAAGACCTTCAACAACACCAAAGTTATCTTGTAAAGCTTTAGCCATAGGAGCTAAACAGTTAGTCGTACATGAAGCACCTGAGATAACTGTTTCTTTACCTGTTAAGATATCGTGGTTAGTGTTATAAACGATTGTTGGTACGTCATTTCCGCCTGGAGCAGAGATAACAACACGTTTAGCACCAGCTTTTAAGTGTAATTCAGCTTTTTCTTTTGAAGTGAAGAATCCAGTACATTCAAGAACGATATCTACGCCTAATTCGCCCCATGGTAATTCTTCTGGGTTGCGGTTAGCAAGAACTTTAACTTCTTTACCGTTAACGTTGAAAGATCCATCATGAACTTCAACAGTTCCGTTGAAACGTCCTTGAGTTGTGTCATATTTTAACAAGTGAGCTAACATTTTAGCATCTGTTAAATCGTTGATTGCTACTACTTCGATTCCTGCTACATCTTGGATACGACGGAATGCTAAGCGTCCGATACGTCCAAATCCATTAATACCTACTTTAACTGTCATTAAAGATTTCCTCCTTATGAAAATCAAAAATTTTTTTATTTTAAAGGGTTGCCCCTTTTAAAATCTCATTGGCAGCAGCTTCATCTGTGATGAGCCACGTTTGCTTTGGTGCGTTTTTCATATATGCCCGTATTGCTTTAGCTTTAGTTTTACCGCCAGCAATTGCAACGACATTCGGAATTTTTTGTACATCCTTTAACTGAAGTCCGATTCGAGGGATTTTGTAGACTACTTCGCCCTCTTCATCAAAGAAATAGCCGAAAGATTCTGCTACAGCGTTGTTTTGCTTTAGCATAACCATCTCTTCATCTGACATTTTTCGACGTGCTGCCATATGCAATGCACGACCGATACTATGAACAACACAATTACTTTGCTCAATCAGTGACAAAACTTCTTGAATCGACGGTTCTTGCAATAGTGAATTATACGTTTCAAGACTTAATTGCTCTGGAACATATAACGCTCTGTGATGTCCACCCGTTTTACTAGCCATCACTGCACTTACCGAGTTAGCTTGAACGGTCATTGCTTCACCGATTCCACCACGAGCGGGAACAAATAGATTGTGTCGTTTTTCTGTTTCTAACGACCCCATATGTTCTGCAGTCATCGCCATTGTCGTTCCGCCCATCACGGCGATAATATTCTCACCTTCAGGTAAAATCAAATCCAATGAATCGGTTAAAATATCTCCAAATTCATAAAGAACTTTTTCCTGATTGTCACTATTACCAGCAACAACAATACAACGTTTGATTCCAAAGTATTGGCTGATTTCCTTTTCGACTTGATGCATGCCAAGCAATTGATTCATAACTGTTTCTAATCCTTGGTAGACTTCTAAGCCTTTTTCAGTTAAGGTCATTCCACTTTTTGAAGTTTCTATCAGTTGTAGGTTCTTCAGAAAATCTGTCTCCGTTCTCAAGACTCGTTCTGTAACCCCCATACTATCTGATAAACTCCGACGTCCAATAGGTTGCATCCAGTAAATATTACGAAGAATATGAAATCTTTCTTGCATTACATCGAGCAAATCTGGAGCAACTGCTTCAATCATTTTTAATTCATTTAGCATGATGCGCTCCTTCGTTGGTCTGAAAACGTCCAAGTTAGACTTAAAACGACCTATGAACTTTAAAAAAATAGGATTGACGTTCTTCTTTTTCATTGTTAAGTTCTTTAACAGTCATAAAAGCGTCCCTCAATCTTACAAACATAGTTTAACAGTTTTCACTTCTCTTTTCAAGAAAAAGAGATTATTTTTTTGAAATCACTGTTTTATTCTTTGAGAACATTTACACTTTACTGATTTACGTGAAAGCATCGTTCATACCTGCGTATCACTCTAATAGAGGGGGAGAAAAACACCTAGCTCCAATAACTAAAAGGTTCTATGCAGCATCAACCCGTACCTCGTTGTGTGTCACAGCAATTTCAGCTTAGTTCTAAAGGGATAGCTTCGCTCCCACCGTCTATCCAGATTCCATGTGAGTGGGACATAACGATTCGAGTCATATCCCACTCACTTCCTTTTTTATAGATCCTCTTCATAAAAACGACCAAGTATTTTGACATTATCTGAAATACTTACAAACGCTGATGGGTCTGATTCTTTCATGGCAGCTTCTAAAGCTGGTAACTCAAAACGCGTCACAACAGTTAAAAGTAGTGTCTGTTTATCGTGGCGATAAGCGCCTTCTGCTTCATGGATAATCGTAATCCCACGTCTCATCTTTTGTTGAATCCCGTCTATTACAGCATCTGGATTCTTTGTGATGATCATGACTTGCATTTTCTTTTGCTTCGTGTAAACGGCATCCGTTACTTTTCCACTCACAAAAATGGATAAGGCACTGTAAAACATGTACTGCCAGCCAAACAAATAGCCTGCAACAAAAATGATCAAGCCATTAAAATACATAGAAATCGAACCCACAGAGCGTCCTGTTTTCTTACGGATCGTAATACTAAAAATATCTAATCCACCTGAGGATAATCCATTTTTCAAAGCAAAGCCAATTCCAGAACCCATGACTGCTCCACCGAAGATCGCACAAATTATCGGATCGTTAGAAAGAGTCGTTTGCGGCACGATTTGCATAAAAATTGATGTTAATGTCACGGTTAAAAAAGTAAACACCGTAAATTTTTTTCCAATTTTAAGCCAAGCGACAAAAAACAATGGAATATTCAGCACATATAAGGTGATCGACACAGGTATTTTAACCCCTACAATCTTTGTTGATAAAGTCGTCAAAATTTGTGCCAATCCAGTGATCCCACTGGAATAAATATTGCCTGGTTGATAAAAGAAGTTCATCGCTACAGATGCTAAGATCGCATAAACGATCGCTACAGAAAGTTTTGTCGTGTAATCATGGACAGGTAAACTTTCAAAGAATTTTTTCATGTGGAAATAGCCTCGCTTTACTTGATTCATTTGATTCTCATTATACGTGCTTTGGGGTAAGAAAAAAAGCACAATCGCTTAAATAGAAGAAAAGTATTGCTATTTTTTCATTTTAATTTGTGCATTTCATAATCTTGCAACACGTTGCACACTAAAGAAAAACGCTTACATTTGTTAACTACTTCCATTATTATCGAATTAGACAAAATAATATTGAAATGAGGAATGATTATGCGTCACTCAGAATTAGATTCGTTTCCTAAACATTTTTTATGGGGTAGTGCTTCTGCTGCTTATCAAGTCGAAGGAGCGTATCAAGATAATGGAAAAGGGCTTTCTGTTTGGGATACTTTTGTCAAACAGCCTGGCACAACCTTTAAAAATACCAATGGAGATGTTGCGGTAGATCACTACCATCGGGTTAAAGAAGATGTTGCCTTAATGGCAGAACTTGGATTAAAAGCTTATCGTTTTTCTATTGCTTGGTCACGTATTTTTCCAAACGGTAACGGCGACCTCAATCAAGCAGGTCTCGATTTTTACAATCAGCTGATCGATGAGCTTTTGAAATACAGCATTGAACCGATCGTAACAATTTACCATTGGGATCTTCCCCAAGCTTTGCAAGATGAATACGGCGGTTGGGAATCTCGTCAAATTATTGAAGATTTTACCAATTATGCCAAGGTATTATTTGATGCCTTTTCTGATCGAGTAAACTATTGGATAAGTTTGAATGAACAGAATGTTTTTATCACTCACGGCTATCTACTTGGCACTCATCCACCGGCAGTTCATGATGTTAAACGAATGTTTGCGGCCAATCATATTGCCAATCTTGCTAATGCGTCTGTGATCAAAGCGTTTAAAAAAGGTGGTTATAAAGGACAGATCGGCCCAAGTTTCAATTATGGTCCTGCTTATGCTTTTGATAGTAATCCACTGAATGTCTTAGCTAAAATTGATACGGAAGAACTGATGGGATTTTTCTGGCTAGATGTTTATGCAACTGGCAAATATCCAAGAACCGTTATCAAGCAATTAGAAAAATTACAGCTAGCGCCCGTTACTACCGAAGCCGACCAAGAATTGTTAGCATGCGGTATACCAGATTTCATCGGTTTAAATTATTATCAAACCGCAACGGTCAAAGCTAGTACCACAGATTTCTTCTCAGGAGAAATGAAAATGAACAACTCTGGTAAAAAAGGAACCAGTACAGAAATGGAAATTCCTAGAGTGAGCAAATTTGTCAAAAATCCTTATCTAGAACAAACAAATTGGGATTGGACGATTGATCCTATCGGCATTCGAGTAGCGTTAAGAACGATCGAAAGTCGTTATCAGTTACCTGTTCTGATCACAGAAAACGGCTTAGGAGAATATGATAAATTAGAAAACGGCGAAATCCACGATCCTTACCGTATCGAATACTTACAAAAACATTTACATGAGATCCAAGAAGCAATCACAGACGGTGTTCAAGTGTTAGGCTATTGCACTTGGAGTTTTACTGATCTACTTAGTTGGTTGAATGGCTATCAAAAACGCTATGGCTTTGTCTACATTGACCGAGATGAAACTTCTGAACGTACTTTAAATCGTTATAAAAAAGATAGTTTTTATTGGTATCAAAAAGTGATTGAAACAAACGGTGAGCATTTAAACGAAATGGGGAATAAATAATGGAAGCTTTAGAAAAATTTCTGAATAAATTTATTGGTCCGGTTGCTCAAAAAATGAATAATAGTAAATTTTTCAGTGCATTGGCCGAAGCATTTATGCGGACAACACCGATTACGTTAGGTGTCGCTTTGCTCATGATCGTTGGGAACTTTCCGATTCCTCAATGGATCGAATTTTTAGCTAAAACTGGTATGACCGCACACTTCAATGCAGCTTTGGGTGCTACGATCAACTTACTTTCAGTTTATGTAACATTTAACTTTGCTTATATTTATTCTAAAAAAGAAGGACACGATCCACTGCCAGCTGGACTTTTAGCAATTGGTTCATTTTTCATCTTAATGCCACAAATGATTCAAACCTATACATTGGAAAAAAGCGTTACAGAGTTTCCTGCTCAAACGGTTGTCACAGCAAGCAATAATGTGGAAGCTTTTGCAAGTCAATATACAGGTGGTACTGGTTTATTTGTTGCAATCATCGTTGGCTATTTTACCGCTGTTTTATATGGATTTTTGATCAGAAAAAATCTAACGATCAAAATGCCTGATACAGTTCCTTCAAATGTTTCTGAATCATTAAGTCCTGCCATTTTATCTGGTGTTATTTTAGCCGTTTTTTTCATTGTGAGAATAATTTTCTCATTTACACCATTTGACAATATTTTTGCTTTTATTACAACCTTGATTCAAGCACCACTACAATCCTTGACTGGCTCTCCTATTGCTATCATTCTTATTTTTACGTTAGCAAATATGCTATGGTTTTTCGGGATTCATCCAAACATGGTATATGGTGTCGTAATGCCAGTTATGACCGCAAACATGCTGGCAAATATGACAGCCTATCAGCAACACCAAGAACTACCGTATCTTGCGATGGCTGTTGTTTCTTATGTTTGCGGAAATGCTTTTGGGGGTCAAGGAAGTACCTACGGCTTAGTGATTTCCATGTTTACTGCAAAATCTGAACGCTATAAATCGTTATTTAAATTAGCAGGTCCGCCAGTTCTCTTTAACGTAAATGAACCGTTGATTTTCGGTATGCCGCTGATGCTCAACCCATTCTTCTTTGTGCCAATGGTCGCTTCTCCTTTATTAATGGGCGGCATTGCTTGGGGCATGTTATCGGTTTTAGATTTTTCTAAATACAATCCATTGATTGCTCTGCCTTGGACAACACCAGCACCAATCGCGATGGCCTTAAAAGGTGGATTTAATTACCTGTTGATCTTTATTGTTTTATTGATTGTGAATGTACTTGTTTGGTATCCATTCTTTAAAATGGCTGACAAAAAAGAGTATCTGTTAGAACAAGAAAACGCAAAAACAGCAGAGGTTTAATCCTCTGCTGTTTGGCCATTATTAATAAGCGTTAAGTGTATGCAACATTTCAGAATAACCTAAACTTCTAGCATAATCTTCAGCTGTTCGTCCAGTATTGTCTTTCAATGTCTTATCTGCGCCGCCTTCTAACAGAACTTTGACGATTTGTTGATAGATTTCAGATCCATCTCTTAATGCAACTGCTTCAATCAAAGCGGTATAGCCATAATTATTTTGATGATCGATAGCTACTCTTCCATCTTTTAATAGCAGTTTAACATTTTCAAGATGGCCTTTTTCAGCAGCTGGAATCAAGGCGTTACCGCCAAAGCGATTCACTTTTTGCTGATCTGGTACTTGTTTTTCTAGCATATAAGCCAAAATTTCTGTTTTTCCTTGGGCTCCAGCATAAAGATATGGACTATCCGAAATGTGATCTTGTAGATTAATATCAGCACCTGCATCAATCAGTTGTTTGGCGATTTCGATAAAGTTTTCATGTGTTGATATGAGTAGTGGGGATTCGCCTTTAGCATTCACTTCATCAATTGGATAATGTTTATCTTGAAGTATTGTTTTTACTTTTTCAAAATCATTGTCCGTCACAGCTTGAATCAGTGTTCCTGCTGGAAAGGTTTGATTAACTTGTTGTGTACTATTCGTTGAAACTGTTCCTGATTCATTTGTTTGACTTGTACTACTTTTTTCAGTTGTCATACTTGTACTCCCCTTTACCGATTGTTTTGTATCAGCTGTTTTAGGTTGGCACGCCGAAAAAATAATTAAAGTAAATAACACAACTGATACCTTTTTGAAAAACATTTTAGTCATAGTGCTCCTCCTTTAACTACGTTTACAGTTAGTATAAAGGATAAATATAAACAAATTATAAACGTTACCCGCTAAGTGGACGATGAACTATTATTTCTTGTTAAAACAAAAAGCCACCAAATATTCAATTAAAGCCACTGTTGGTATCTGAGAGGATAAATCAAAATTATATGGCAACCGTTGATTCTCAATATAATATGGAATATTGATTGTTGACAGTCTGGCTAAGGTATTATCATGGGTATTGGTGATGCTGATAATTTGGTTGCTGCTAGATTTTAAAAGTTGAACCATCTCAATAATTTCTGTCGTTTCACCTGAACTAGAGAAAATGATCATGATACTATTGTCCTCTTTCATTTGAGTAGAAAGAAACGGTGCGTATGGTTCATTCGAATACATCGCTTTAAAACCAATTGTGTTAAACTTTCGAGCTGCGTAATTAGCCATAATTCCAGATGAACCCATACCTACGCAGTAAATAAAACTTGCTTGTTTTAGTAAACTACTCACTGTTTCTACCTGCTCAAGTACATCTTCAGCAAACACTTGATTCACAAAGATTTGCTCAAGTGAAATCGTATCGGTCATCCCCTTACCAGCGAGTTGACTCACTTCATTTTTGACATAGCGCTGAAAATCGTGATAAGAATCAAAACCACATTTTCTTACAAAGCGTGTCACAGTTGAAGGAGAACATGGAATTTGAACAGCAATTTCTCGAGCAGAAAGTGTAAAAACAGTTTCTAGATTTCTAAAAATATAATTTTGCAGCACTTCATCAGCATCAGAAAACTGTTTGACTGAAGATATTTTTTCTAGCATTAGCTTAACCTACTTATGTTAAAATTTATGTGTCCATTATAATAGAGCCATTAGTATAAGTAAAGTAACCGAATTCACTATGTACATTCAAACATTTTGGAGGTAGAATCAAATGAAAAAAATTCTCGTTTTAGATATAGGCGGTACATTTATTAAATATGGATTGATGACTAGCGGAAAACTAGAACATGTTCAAAAGCAAGTAACACCTAAAACAAGTGATGCTTTTGAAAAATGTTTAAAACAGATACTCAATGAATTAGTAGAACCTATTGATGGGGTTTCTATTTCCATGCCTGGAATCATCAATGCGGATACCGGTTTTGCTATCCATGGCGGTTCACTTGAGTTTATCAGACAACTGGATATACTTGAATTTTACAAGTCTATCTTTCATTGTCCTGTTGCGGTAGAAAATGATGCGAGATGCGCTATTATTGGCGAAATGAGGTTAGGTCAGCTACAAGGTGTAAACAACGCTATTATGATTGTACTCGGTACTGGTGTTGGCGGTGGTTTACTTATCAATGGTCAAATAGTTAGAGGAGCGCATCAATCTGCTGGTGAATTATCATTAGTCCAAACAAATTCATCCATGACGATGACGGATTTTTTCGCTGTAAAAAATAGTGTTTATAGCTTATTAAAACCGTTTGCTAAATCAATCAATAAAAAAACAGGTGAAGTGAGCGGTGAACTTTTTTTTGAAGCTGTAAAAGCAGGGAATCAGGTTGCAGATCGTATTTTACATGACTATTGCGATTCTTTAGCCATTCAGATCTGGAATCTTCAAACGATTCTAGATCCAGAACAAATTGTTATCGGTGGCGGTATCAGCAGTCAACCTATTTTACTAGATTATTTAAAACAAGATTTACAAAAAATTCTGGATGGTCTTGCTATGAGTCCCCTTACTAAAATCATCTCGCCTTCTGTGGTTTTAAGTTCGTTAGGAAATGATGCAAATTTGATTGGTGCTTATTTTAATTTTGTACAAAGGTATGACCATTAACTGGAATAAACCAAAAAAAAATGGGGGTACTGTCTAGCGACAGTATCCCCATTTTTTCATTTTATTGTTGAAAATACAACTCTATTTTTTGTGGATCCTCAAGCCCAGCTTTTAATAGAATGATTTTTGTCTGAGCATTCTTAACTAGTTCTCCTTGATCGTTATACTCATTTTCTGAGTTTAAACTAATCGACCATTTAGCATTTTTATCATCGTTTAAAGCTAAGGCAGTAGTGCCAAATTGCTTGGCTTGCTCGAATGGATATTCTTCTACTTCCCCGTCCGCTTTGATCACAACTCCTGTTGCCCCACTAGATGTTAGACTGGTCTTTCCATCTTTTGATACCCAAGAACCTGTCAAATTTGATAAAACATATGAATAGGCTATTTTTCGACCACCATATGTTCCAATATATTGATGTAATGCTTGGTCTTTTGAACGATACACCAAAACACAGGTTTCATTCGTTAGCCAAGTTAGTTGATAGTCAGTGATCTCCCCAACTGGTAATTTTTCTTTTAAGCGTGCAACTATCAGATAATAATTATTGAAATAGTACAAGGCATGGTCGTTACTTGTTTCCTTCACTAAAAAAACCTGTTTTGCATCTGGTGAAAGACTCATAATTGTTTTTTCTTTTGGCTTTACCAAACCAAACAAAATGCTTACCACGATGATCACGCCGATCTCAATCCAAATTATCTGAATTTTTCTTTTCTTATCCAGATCAATCAAACATAGGACAGTCAAGCCTAAAAACAAGAAACTACCTATTATTGCAACGAAAAGAAGCCAATCACTAATTAAATCAAATCCTTTAGAAGAAATAACCATAAATCCACCTAAAAACAGCAGACATAGAATCATCAAAATCAAAAATATGATCCCACTAACTTTTTTTATCGTTTTCTTATTCCTCATCTGCCTCTACCTCACGATCAAAAACCCAATTTTCACCATTATCTTTTGAAATAAATTTTCCTTTTACTAAGCCACCTCTGTAGTCCCCAACTTCTCCTTGATTCAGTAAAAGTTCTAGTTGGTCCCCAGTTTTAGATGGCATTTCAGCCACTAAAAAAATAGCTTTATACTCTTCCGGCACCTGAATCGTCGCAGCTTGCCAGCTAACCCCACCATCTTTTGTGACTTGTAGATTAGGTGCTGCTCCGAAAGACAAAAAGCCTATATTTTCATCAACAAAACCACCATCTTGAACCAATGATGTTTGATTGGTACTTGCCGTTTCCTCCCAAGTTTTCCCACCATCGTGTGTCAAATATGCTATCGTTCCTTCTTGACGAGCAACTCGACCACCAGAGTAAATCACATAGCCAAAATCTTTGCTTAGAAAGTCAATTTTTCTAAAACGAATGCCTACATTTTCTTGAGAAATTTCATATTTTTGCCACGTTTTTCCTTGATCCAGCGTTTGCAGGAGCTTTAATCCTAGATTTTCATATAGAAATGAAGTATTTTCTTTTGTTAAATAATAGCTTTTCTCCATCAAGTCATTATCATAAGAAGGCGTGTATTCGCCAAATTGAATCTTTTCTAAGCTTTCAGGAACTTTCACCCAATTCTCACCTGAATCATAGGTAACATATAATGTTTCGCCCTTGACCAATACATCTATTTTATTCTCGACCGTGATTTTGGGTGGTTGTTTTTGTTCTTCTCGATCGCTTTGCTCTGCTTCTTGTATCCCTTTGATTTCCTTATTATACGTTTCAATACTTGTAGGTCTGAATATATATAAAGACAATCCCGAAAAAACCGTTAATACGACAACAATAATCAAAAAAAGTGCATGTTGTTTATTTTTCAGTTTACTCACTCCTTTAACCAATCTCCTAGTTTAAGTATAGAGGAACTATTCTTTTATTGAAAGGGCTATTTTGTGCTTGTGAGATAGGAAAAAGAGGATGGACAGAAGTGTTTAATCCCGAGAACCAAGTAGGTACTGTGCAACATCAACTCATTCCTCGTTGTGTTTTACAGCAATTTCAACTTATTTCCGATAAGATTGCTTCTGATCTCACCGTTTATTCGCATTTAGGGTGTGAAACAAAAGTATTTTTTACTTTTGTCCCACACCCTATTATCTAACTATGTCAACATTTATTCATCTATCGCTGTTACGTCGATATTCAATTCAAATAATTGTAATGGTGAAACCACACTTGGTGCACTTGTCATTGGATCTGCTGCTTTTCCGTTTTTAGGGAAAGCAATTACTTCACGAATATTATTTTCCCCAGCTAACAACATTACTAAACGGTCTAAACCTAACGCAATTCCGCCATGTGGAGGGAAACCATAATCTAAAGCATCTAATAAGAAACCAAATTGTTCTTGCGCTGATTCTTTAGTGAACCCTAATGTTTCGAACATTTTTTCTTGTAACTCACGTTTATGGATACGCAATGAACCGCCACCTAATTCATAACCATTTAAAACGATATCGTATGCTTCAGCATAAACTTTCGCTGGGTCTGTTGAAAGTAATTCAATATCAGATTCTTTAGGTTGCGTGAATGGATGGTGAGCAGAAACATAACGACCTGCTTCTTCATCATATTCAAACAATGGCCAGTCAACGACCCACAAGAAGTTGAATTTAGACTCGTCGATCAAGCCTAATTCTTTCCCTAAACGAGAACGCACGGCACCTAATGCTGCGGCAACGATTTCTGGTTTATCTGCACCAAACATTAAAATGTCACCGACCTCAGCATTCGTTGCTTTGATCAATTCGTCAGAAACCTCTGTTAAAAATTTTGCGATTGGGCCTTTTAGACCATCTTCTTCCACTTTTAACCAAGCTAATCCTTTGGCACCAAATTGGCTTACATAAGTACCTAAGTTATCCATATCTTTTCTTGAATATTTATCTGCAGCACCTTTAGCATTCAGAGCTTTCACATGTCCGCCATTTTCTAGAGCCATTTGGAAAACTTTGAAATCAACATCTTTTACTACATCAGCGATATCGATCAATTCCATATCAAAGCGAGTATCTGGCTTATCACTACCGTAACGAGCCATTGCTTCGTCATAGCTAATACGTGGGAATGGCAGTGTTACTTCAATACCTTTTGTTTCACGCATCACTTTCGCTAACATTTCTTCAGTCATTGTTTGGATTTCTTCAGGTGATAAGAAGGTTGTTTCTAAATCCACTTGAGTAAATTCTGGCTGACGATCGCCACGTAAATCTTCGTCACGGAAACAGCGAACGATTTGGTAATAACGATCAAAACCAGCGTTCATCAATAACTGTTTGAAAATTTGCGGTGATTGCGGTAATGCGTAAAAGTGTCCTGCATGCACACGTGAAGGAACTAAATAGTCACGAGCGCCTTCTGGTGTTGATTTACCAAAATAAGGTGTTTCGATATCGATAAAATCAGTGTCATCTAAATAGTGACGAATCGATTTTGTGATTTCGTGACGTAATTTTAGATTTGCTGTCATTTGCGGACGACGTAAATCTAAATAACGATATTTCATACGAATTTCATCGCCGACATTATTTTCATCTTCGATTAAAAACGGTGGTGTTTTCGCTGTATTCAAAATTGTGATAGCTGTTGCCATCACTTCAAATTCACCAGTTTTCATTTTAGGATTGATGGCTTCTTTATCACGATAAGTCAACTCTCCAGTAATTTCAATCACATACTCACTACGGCATTTATCCGCAATTTCCCACGCTTCTTTTGAATGTGCCGGGTTGAACACAACTTGTGCGATTCCTTCACGGTCACGTAAGTCGATAAAAATAACTCCGCCTAAATCACGACGTTTTTGGACCCATCCTTTTAATGTGATTACCTGACCTACTAAATCTGCTGAGACTTCCCCGCAGTATACTGTTCTTTTTGTCATTAGTCTTTGCTCCTCTTCATTTTTTACTATTTATTCATCAAACATCACAATCATCATTTCATCATAGACTTCGTCAAATCGTTCATAAATGTCTGAGAGTGGAAATGCTTTTTCTTTACGACTTGCCATTGATTTTACATTTACAACGCCTTCTGCTAGTTCCGTTTCTCCTAAAGTCAAGGCAAGTTTCGCATTGAGCTTGGCCGCTGTTTTAAATTGTGCTTTTGCTTTGCGATCCATAAAATCACGGTCTGCTGAAAAACCAAAGTTACGGATTGCTTGAACAAGTTTTAGGGACGCAATATTCGTTTGTTCCCCAATACCAACCACATAAGCATCGATTTCATTGATGACTGGAACGACAACACCTTCTGCCTCCATCGTAATCAAGACACGTTCGATTCCCATTGCAAAACCAAAACCAGGAGTCGCAGGGCCGCCCAATTCTTCGACTAAACCATCATAGCGTCCACCCGCACAAATCGTCGCTTGAGCGCCCATTCCTGGTGCTTCACTCATGACTTCAAAAATCGTGTTCGTATAATAATCTAGCCCACGAACCATATTGCTATCCACTTCAAATGGAATATTCAATTCATTCAGCATTGTTTGAACTGTTTCAAAGTGCTCTTTTGACTCAGCACTTAAGTAATCTAAAATCGATGGTGCATCAGCTACGATTGCTTGATCTTTTTTATCTTTACTATCTAAAACTCGTAAAGGATTTTCATGCAAACGTCGTTTTGAATCTTCACTTAGTTCAGCTGATCTCGGTTCTAAATAATCGATCAAAGCTTGACGATAAGCCGATCTGGTTGCTTTATCTCCTAAAGAATTGATCACTAATCGAATTTGATTGATTCCCAATTGTTTGAAAAAGTCTAGAGCCATTGCCATGCTTTCAACATCCACAGCTGGATTTACACTGCCAAAAGCTTCGGCTCCAATTTGGTGAAATTGTCTTAAACGTCCAGCTTGAGGACGTTCATAACGAAACATCGGTCCCATATAATATGTTTTATATGGTTTTGCAAATTCAGGTCCAAACAATTTGTTTTCAACAAACGAACGAACGATCGGTGCTGTTCCTTCTGGACGAAGTGTTACGTGACGATCTCCTTTATCGTAAAAATCATACATTTCTTTTGAAACGATATCGGTCGTATCCCCGACACTACGAGAAATGACTTCATAATGTTCAAAAATCGGCGTGCGGATTTCTTCATATTGGTAATCGCGAAAAATCAAACGAGCTGTTTCTTCAACAAATTGCCACTTTTCTGAAGTTCCTGGCAATAAGTCATTGGTTCCTTTTGGTTTTTGATAACTCATTTTTTTCATCTCCTAATTATTGTTCATTGTTTGTATTTTATTTTGGTAAAGATTGATTGGTTTGAAATAGCTTTAGAGCTGGTTGTATGATTAGATTATGCTTTTCCTTCATTAGATCATTGCTTTTTGTTTGGATTACGCTATTTGGTGATTCACTATGGCGGAGCCAATCGTGAGTCTTCAAGACCTAGTAAGCATCTTGGAGATACATATCCGCTTCTTTTTTTGCCTCAGGCGTTTGGTGATTCACTAGTACGGTAACTTCGCTCTCTTCGTTCGCCAAGTATTGTTCATCATCTACTCTGGCGGAGCCAATCGTGAGTCTTCAAGACCTAGTAAGCATCTTGTAGATACATATCCGCTTCTTTTTCTGTCTCAGGCGTTTGGTGATTCACTAGTACGGTGACTTCGCTCTCTTCGTTCGCCAAGTATTGTTCATCATCTACTCTGGCGGAGCCAATCGTGAGTCTTCAAGACCTAGTAAGCATCTTGTAGATACATATCCGCTTCTTTTTCTGTCTCAGGCGTTTGGTGATTCACTAGTACGGTGACTTCGCTCTCTTCGTTCGCCAAGTATTGTTCATCATCTACTCTGGCGGAGCCAATCGTGAGTCTTCAAGACCTAGTAAACATCTTGGAGATACATATCCGCTTCTTTTTTTGCCTCAGGCGTTTGGTGATTCACTAGTACGGTAACTTCGCTCTCTTCGTTCGCCAAGTATTGTTCATCATCTACTCTGGCGGAGCCAATCGTGATTCTTCAAGACCTAGTAAGCATCTTGTAGATACATATCCGCTTCTTTTTTTGCCTCAGGCGTTTGGTGATTCACTAGTACGGTGACTTCGCTCTCTTCGTTCGCCAAGTATTGTTCATCATCTACTCTGGCGGAGCCAATCGTGGTGATTCACAACAAAAACTCGCCCTTGTATAAATACAAGGGCGAGTGAATAGACACACGCGGTACCACCTAAGTTCGAAAGATTGCTCTTTCCTCCAACGATTAACGCTCGCAACGGAACGGCTTTTCCTCCGTTCATCTCCAGAATGTCTTTCGATTTCTCTAACGAAGTTGCTTTCAGCCACGGCAACTTTCTCTTCTACGATCAGTTTAAAATCTACTCGTTCTTTCATCGATTTTTTTATAGTATCTATAAATTACTAGAAATTGTAAATAAAGTCAAGCAGAATTTCAGTTTAGTTTACAATAACCAATGTAAGGCGAGCAACGATTATTACTGACTACTCAAGGTTTCCCAAACATTTAACGCATCCCGCATTCCTTTAACATGGTGAACTCGGACAATTTCTACTCCTTTATTGGCAGCAAATAATGAAGCGGAAATCGAGCCAAAGTCCCTCTCTAATGGATCTTTTTCATTTGTTAATGCAGCAATCGTTCTTTTTCTAGATACGCCATACAACAAGGGATACTCTTTATATCGAAACACTTCAGGATATTTTAAAATCTCAATATTTTCTTCCTGTGATTTGCCAAAACCGATACCTGGATCAAAACAAATCCGCTTCGACTCAATCCCGGCCTTTTGACAGAGGTTGATTTTTTCTTGATAAAACTGTTGAATATCCTCTTCTACTGACAGGTCACTACGCCTTTTACGAGAATGCATGATTACCAAACCACTATCTGGGTATTTTTGCGCAATTTCGATCATTCCTTTTGTATCCAAACCTTTGATGTCATTGATGATACTGGCGCCTTTTGCTAATGCCGCATCTGCAACTTCTGGAAAATACGTATCAATAGAAATAGGTTTGTCTGTTTTGTTTCGGATAACTTCTACTATTGGCAAGATCCGCTCTTTTTCTTCTTGAGCTGAAATTTCTTGATAGTTTGGACGGGTGGATTGTCCGCCGATATCGATGATATCAACGCCTGCCTCCAACATTTCTTCACAATGCGCTAGCGCTTTATCTAGCGCATTAAATTGCCCACCATCTGAAAATGAATCTGGTGTCACGTTTAAAATCCCCATGATTTGAGTTGATTTTTTAGCAAAATATCCTTTTTCTGTCATCTTTGCTGCTCCTTTAACTTTTCAATCAATCGCTTCAAGGCTGACACCCTTGGACTTAAATGATTACGTTGTCCTTTTGTTAATTGAGCAAGGGTTTTATCTTTTTTCGGTAAATAAAAAATTTTATCAAAACCATAGCCCATTTCGCCGACTTCCTTTGTTGTTAGTTCCCCTTTCAGCTCATCTTCTGAAATAAGGTACTCTCCATTTGGCCAAGCATAAACTAATACAGCATGTAGACTAATTGCTCGTGTCAATGATTTTTGTCCTTCAAATAATGTAAACAGCTGGTGGTTCTTTTCTGAATCTGTCATATTCGGTTTAAAAAATCTCGCAGTCTCAACTCCCAAAAGATCAGGAAAAGCTTCCATTTCTACCCCACCATCATCTGCCAATACTGGTTTTCCAAGCATTTTGGCATAAAATTGCGCTTTGATCAGTGCATTTTCTGTATATGTTTTGCCTGTTTCTGCTACATCGTAGCTTTTTTTCGTGTAGTTCGTATATGGAACAAACGTAATTTCCTCTTTAGGATAGGCAGATTGTATTTCTTGTAGCTTCCCTTGATTATTTGTGCCGACAATAATATCCATTCCATTCATCCTTTACGCTTCAATCGCTCTTAAAAAATCATCCTTACACTCTCGATTCGTTTTGAACACCCCTTGATAATGGAAGGTTTTTGTTAAACTGTGCGGTGATCTAACACCACGCATTGTCATACACATATGCTCCGCCTCAATTGCAACTGCCACACCTTTAACAGGTACATGTTCGACAAGTTTGTTTGCGATCATAATCGTTAAATCTTCCTGAACACTTGGACGTTTGGCACAATATTCTACCAATCGTGGTAACTTACTTAAGCCTAAGACTTTGCTTTCATCAGGAATATAAGCAATATGTGCTTTCCCGTAAAACGGCAACAAGTGATGTTCACACATAGAATAAAATTGAATATCTTTGACTAACACCATATCGTCTTCATTCAGGCTGTCAAATAGAGCATAATCGTCAAATTCTGGCGCTCTTAAAGAAGAAAATACTTCGTTATACATTTTGGCTACACGTTTTGGCGTATCTTTAACACCCGCTCGATCGGGGTCCTCACCGATTGCATTTAGGATTTGTTTTACTGCCTGCTCAATTGCTGCTAGTTGTTTTTCATCCATCTTTTTACCAACTTTCTTTACTAAGCCAAACCTCAGCTTGATTCCCTGTACTTGTAATCAGCTCATCAAAAGACTTTCCTTGGAATGTAGCTTCTGGATAGACATCTTTTAGTGGAGTTAACACAAATGAACGCTTAAGCATTTCTTTATGAGGAATTGTCAAACGTTCTGTTGCTACTTGTTCATCACCCATCAATAAAATATCGATATCTAACGTTCGCGGTCCCCAATGAATCAAGCGCTCTCTACCAAGAGTTTTTTCAATTGCTTGTGTTTTTTCGAGTAATTGAAGAGGTTCGCAAGTTGTGCTGATTTGAATCACAGCATTATAATAATTTTCTTGTGGAACATCTCCATAAGGTAATGTTTCGTAAAGCTTTGATTTTCTCATTACTTGAATATCGTTTTCTTGATCCAGCAATTCCACTGCCTTTTGCAGTGTTTCTAAACGATCTCCTAAATTACTGCCCAAAGCTAAATAACTAATCGTCATATGAAATCTCTTTCCATTTCAATTTCAATATTATCAAATACTCCTGGCATCGGTACACTATATTTTCTAACACGAACAAGAGCACTTTCTAACTTTTTGCCATGTTCTGTTTCAATATCATCTAAAATAGCTGAAGCCACAGCTTCTATTAAGTTGTAAGAATGTGTCGTTAAACGTTCAGCAATTTGATCATTCACTTCAGCATAACTAACGGTGTCGTTCACATCATCCGTTTTACCAGCCTGGTCTAAAGACAGTCTTAACTCAACATCAACTTCTAATTGTTGTCCTAAAACTCGTTCTTCTGGTAAGACTCCATTTTTAGTGTAAAACTTCATGTTATTGATTCTAATTTTTCCCAATTTGCTCCCATCCTTCATCTGTTTAGTCACTGATAAACTCAGTTGCACCCATTATACTATAGATACGTAAGAAAACTTTAGCTTTCTGCTTTTTAAGACATTTTGTTAATCTGTTGCCATAATAAGTGGAAAAACTATCTTCTTTCTCTTCAATCAACTACACTAGAATTAGAAAGTTAGGAGGAATCATAATGACAGAAACTATTCAAATAGGGAAAACAACTGTTTACTCAAAGCCACTTGGATTAGGTTCTAATGCAGTGGGTGGACACAATTTATTCCCCAACTTAGATGATGACATGGGCAAAGAAATCGTTCGTACAGCATTGACTCATGGTATTGACCTGATCGATACAGCGTTCGCCTATGGAATGGGGCGTTCCGAAGAATTGATTGGTGAAGTTTTAAAAGAGTTTGACCGAAATAAAGTCGTTATTGCAACTAAAGCTGCACATGATCCAGCTAAAGACGGTGCATTTAATAATACACCTGAGTTTTTGACACATTCCGTCGAAGATGCCCTAAAACGATTGCAAACAGACTATATTGATATTTTTTATATTCATTTTCCGGATAAAACAACGCCTAAAAATGAAGCGATAGCTGCCTTACAAAAACTAAAAGAAGTAGGAAAAATTCATGCAATCGGTGTTTCTAACTTTACTTTAGAACAAATTAAAGAGGCGAACCAAGAAGGCTTCATCGACATCGTCGAAGATGAATACAGTTTAATTCACCGTGAAGCTGAAAATGAATTATTTCCTTATCTAAAAGAAAATCAGATTTCTTTTGTACCTTATTTTCCTTTAGCTTCAGGTTTGTTAACAGGAAAATATAACAGAAATGTTACTTTCCCACCTGAAGATTTACGTAGTAAAAAAACAGATTTTCAAGGGGAACGATTTAAATCTATTATCGATAAAGTTAGCCAACTTAAATTGATCGCCGCTGACTATAATGTGAGTGTTGCAGCAATCGTACTTGCTTGGTATATCAAAAACCCTTTTGTAGATGTTGTTATTCCTGGTGCTAAAGAACCAAAACAAGTGATCAACAATGTACACGCACTAGATGTCCATTTGACTGAGGCAGATTATCAACATATTGACACCTTGTTCAAGGCCTAGACAAACGTATTTAGCTCCGAAGCCTTCAATTCTTGGTGCTTTCGCACTTGAAAATGAAGACATCTTGTATGGTGCATCATTCGAAGCACTTCGTTCTTTGGGATTTACAACAATATAATCGAAGTGAGGATGGGACAGAAGTGTTTAATCCCGAGAAATAAGAAAGAATTCACGAAAATGACAAGAAACACGGAATTTTTCATTCAGATGTTGAATGATTCCTAATCGGTGCTCTTCAAATTTTTGTGACCAAGTAGGTACTGTGCAACAATGTTTATCTGCGACGAGTCTTTAGCGAGAAAGCATCAACTCGTTCCTCGTTGTGTTTTACAGCAATTTCGGCTTATTTCCGAAGGGATTGCTTCTGATCCCACCGTTTATTCGTATTTAAAGCCCAAAATAAAACTGCTTTTTAGTTTTGTCCCGAGCTCTAACTAAGATATACATTTCAAAAAAATACTGAGAATAACGATAAGACATAACAGATGTCCTGTTCATTATTTCCAGTATTTTTATGTATTTCATCCCTAAATCTCTCAAAGATTCATTGCCTTGTTTTTAACCTTTTTTCAATATTGTGCAAAAAACATCATTCTTGCAGCACTCAGCAACAGGAATGATGTTTCTACTATTTATCTCGTGTATCAATAATAATCGTTACTGGACCATCATTGATCAATGACACTGCCATATCAGCTCCGAATTCACCCGTCTCTACATGAATCTCTCGTTCTTTTAACTGTTCGTTAAATAACTCATATAAAGGAATAGCCTTCTCTGGTCGAGCCGCAGCTGTAAAGCTTGGACGGTTTCCTTTTTTAGTTTCCGCATATAAGGTAAATTGAGAAACACTTAAAATACTTCCCTGAATTTCTTGAATACTTAGATTCATTTTACCTTCATCATCTTCAAATACTCGAAGTTTACTAATTTTGCGCACTAAGTAGGCAACATCTTCTACATCATCGGATTCATGAATTCCCAGTAAAATCATAAATCCTTGGTCGATTTTCCCAACACTTTTTTGGTCAATCATCACTTCAGCTTGTGTTACACGTTGAATGACTGCTCTCATGCTTTGTACCTCCTAGCCATTGGTTCGACGAACATTATAAACGTCTGGTATATTTTTGATTTTATCAACGATTGTTTTTAGATGAGCCAGATTTTGAATTTTTACAGTAACATGAATCATCGCCATTTTATTTTTTGTTGGTTTTGCTTCCACACTGACTAAGTTTTTGGTCATTGAACTAATCACTTGTAAAACATCGTTCAATAATCCACTGCGATTATAGCAATATATTTCTAAATCAGCATCATATTCTTTATGAGAATTATCCGTATCTTCCCATTCAACTTCAATCAATCGCTGCGCGAGTTCTTCTTGATGTTGTACATTAGGACAATCTGCTCTGTGAATTGAAACACCACGACCTTTTGTGATATACCCTACGATTTCATCACCTGGTACAGGATTACAGCAACGGCTAATACGAACAAGTAGATTTTCAACACCTTGAATGACAATGCCACCTTCATGACGAACTTTCATTTTATCCGATTCTTTTTTGATTGGTTGTGTCATCAATTCTTCTGCTTCTTGCTTTTGGCGTTCAATTTCTTGTTCTTTTCGTTCTTTTTCAGTTAAACGATTAAAGACTACTTGAGCACTGATTTCACCATACCCTACAGCGGCATATAAATCGTCTTCTGTTTGAAAATTAAATCGATCCAACGCTTCTGCCATTTTTGCTTTGCTTAAAAATTCTTTTGGCGTAAAACCGTGTTCAATCAAATATTTACTAATTGCATCATGTCCTTTGATAATATTAACTTCACGGTCTTGGACTTTAAAGAATCGTTTAATTTTGTTTCGTGCCTTACTTGTTGCTACCATTTTCAGCCAATCACGACTTGGACCAAAAGAATTTGGTGAAGTTAATACTTCAATGATATCACCATTTTTCAGTGTATAATCTAACTGAACCATTTTACCATTAACTTTGGCACCTGTAGTTTTATTGCCGATTTCAGTATGTACACTGTAAGCAAAATCAAGCGGGCCAGATCCTTTAGGTAATTCAGTGACTTCCCCAGTGGGAGTGAAAACATATACCTTATCACTGAAAATATCACCTTTAACACTCTCCATAAACTCAGAAGCATCGTAGCTTTCATCTTGTAACTCAAGAATTTCACGAAACCAACTTAATTGTTTTGTATCATTATCTTCATCAACTTTTTCAGTCTTGCCTTCTTTGTACGCCCAGTGAGCGGCTACCCCAAATTCAGCAATTTGGTGCATTTCATGGGTTCTGATCTGTACTTCTACTGGATTTCCTTTTGGCCCGATAACCGTCGTATGGATTGATTGATACATATTCGCTTTAGGCATCGCTATATAATCTTTAAAGCGCCCTGGCATTGGTGTCCATTTAGTATGAATCGCACCTAATACAGCATAACAATCCTTAATGGAGTCAACGATAACGCGAATCGCCAGTAAGTCATAGATTTCATTAAACTGCTTTTTTTGGTCCTTCATTTTGCGATAGATCGAATAAATATGCTTTGGACGACCATAAATTTCAGCATAGATATCTAAATCTTCTGTAGCTAAACGAATATCTTCCACAGCTTCTTCAACATAAGCTTCTCGTTCATCCCGTTTGCTTTGCATCAAATTAACGATACGATAATATTGATTTGGATTGATATAGCGTAACGCAGTATCTTCTAATTCCCATTTGATGCGACTAATCCCTAAACGGTGAGCAAGCGGTGCATAAATCTCAATCGTTTCTTGGGCGATTCGACGTTGTTTGTCTTCTCTCAAATGCTTCAATGTACGCATATTGTGCAGACGGTCAGCCAATTTTACCATAATCACTCGTAAGTCTTGCGCCATTGCCAGTAACATCTTCCGATGATTCTCTGCTAATTGTTCCTCATGCGATTTATATTTTATTTTTCCAAGCTTGGTCACGCCATCAACTAACATTGCAACATCCGCACCAAACTCATTCGCTAAATCTTCAAGCGTTACATCCGTATCCTCTACTACATCATGCAAAAAACCTGTTGCAACTGTATGTGGATCCATCCGTAATTCTGCTAAAATCCCCGCAACTTGGATCGGATGGATAAAATAAGGCTCACCTGATTTTCTGACTTGGCCTTCATGAGCTTTTTCCGCATAATCACACGCTTTTTGAACAAAAGCAACATGTTTTGGGTCCATATATTTTGACACAAGCTTAATAACTCCAGGTCCAGTCATAATTTCCTCTTTTGGCATGATCCTCACTCCTTTTACTTATAGGTTGGATATTTTTTATCTCTAAGTCAGATTCGCTTCCTAAATAGAAATACTCCTTCAACTTATGGGTCAAGTATCCCTTATATTTATGTAAATAATCAAACATTGAAAAAAAGAAAAGCACCACTTGAAACAGTAGCACTTCCAACATCTTTTATTATACTAACATTTTTCTGGATTTTCAATTCCTCAAGGTTTAATTCCATTTTGATATTAACGGTAATATCTCACGACCATTACTAATTCCAATATACGTAGCACCTGCTTGAAAAAGAAGTTCAATTTCAAGTAATGTTGGTGCTTTTACATTTACTTGAAAGGTCAATTGTTTTCTTCTTCCTGTTCGGAATATACTCATATCATTGATTGCTTGTTCCATCGTTAAATTTAGTCCTAGCGCAATCGCATTGACTTTTAGTTCTGCCAAATCCATCGTCAACTGCTGCTTTTGATTACTTGTTAACTGGCTACTATCTAAAAAGAAGCCTAGAGCATTTCGTCCAAATGACAGTTGTTCTAATGCTTGATAGCTTTCATTGCCATAAATTTCTAACTGATCTGGAATCATTGTCACAAAAACATCGGCTGCTCCATCTCTATATAATTGTCCTGTTTCAAACGCCTTTTTGGCTAACGTCCCGCCACCCAACGGAAAATCTACAAAGCTAGCCACCTGGATCATTGTTCCAGTTAATAATTGTTTCGCTCTTGCAACATTATAGGGTAAAACAAAAATTGAACGTACAGGAAATTCCTTTAGAAACAGAATCTCTTCTGTAAACTGTTGATCCGTTAGTTCTGGATCCATTAACATGATTGAAAGTCTTTGCAACTCTAACTCCATAAATAGCCCCCTAACTCTTACACTAATTCAAAATGATAACTAATTGCACTTAAAACGTATAGTGGCGCCGTCTCTGCACGTAAAATACGCGGGCCTAACCCACAAACAATACCACCGTGCTCTTGAAATTCTGTTATTTCTGCGGGTGAAAAACCACCCTCTGGACCAAAAATAAATAGAATCGACTCTCCACCAACCATCTCCGAAAGTGTTGTTGCAAAGCGACTGCGTTCCCCAATTTTCGCAGACTCTTCGTACGCAATCAACACTTTATCGTAACTAGAAAAAATATCGATCACGTCTTGTTCTTTTTCTAATAATAAAATATCTGGTGCAAACTGGCGATGAGACTGCTCAGCTGCTTCTGTAGCAATTTTTTTCAACCGCTCTGTCTTCTTTGCTAACTTTTTATGATCCCACTTTACGACTGAAGCTTTAGCAGGAAAGCCCACAAATTTATGACTGCCAAGTTCTGTGCCTTTTTGAACAACCCATTCAAATTTATCGGCTTTAGGATAGCCACAAGCAATCGTAACATTAACTGGTAACTCTTTTTCTACTAGCTCTTTACTTATTTCTTTCAAAACAACCGCTTCTTCTGTTATGTCAGTGATTTCTGCAATGATTGCCAAACGATCTCTAAACGCTAAAAAAACTTGCTGACCAGGCTCCATTCGCATTACTCGAACGATATGATGATAATTTTCTCCTGTGATCCTATAATGATCTTTCGCTTCATAAGGTTCTGCTAAAAAGTAACGCTGCATCTTACTCTTCCTCTGTTTTCTTTAAAATAATCGCATACCAATCTCCTTGTTGGAAAATCTGATCCACAAGAAAACCCATTTCAGTCATTTTTTCAATAATCATCGCTTTTTTCTCATGAATAATCCCTGAAACAATCAATGTTCCATCATTTTTCAATAAACGCCAAGCATCTTTGATCATTAGAGTGATGATATCAGCTAAAATATTTGCGACGATTACATCAGCTTCAATCAATACATCTTTTAATAAGTCATTCGCTGAAACGTGAACATCACTTGCGATCGGATTCATATCCATATTTTCTTTAGCTGCAGACACAGCAACTTCATCTAGATCATAGGCATACACCTCTTTAGCTCCTAGATATTTACTAGCAATACTCAGTACACCAGAACCTGTTCCCACGTCAAGCAACGTTTCTCCTCCACGTAATACAGTTTCCAAAGCTTGCAAGGTTAAACGAGTTGTTGGATGAGTACCTGTTCCAAAAGCCATTCCTGGATCCAAGGTAATAATTTTTTCACCCTCATCTTGTGCATCATATTTCTCCCAACTTGGAACGATTGTTAGAAAACGAGTGACACGAACTGGATGGTAATATTTTTTCCACGCCGTTGCCCAATCACTTTCAGCGACTTCACTAACAGTTACATCATTTTTACCAATGCTTAAGCCAAATTCTGGTAAACGAGTGATACTTTCCTTGATAAAAGGTAATATTTCTGGTAAAAAAGTTGTTTCCGGAAAATAAGCCATTACCAACGCACCATCTTTAATATGTGTAAATTGTTCTTTATCTAATAATTCCCCATAAAGATCACTTTGAAAATTTTCCACATCTAAAGCGTCTTCGATAGCTACACCACTAGCACCTGCTTCCATCATAATATTGGAAATTGCTTCAACCGCTTCGCTAGCTGTTTCAACTTTTACTTCTGTCCATTTCATACGATCACCTCTTTTAATAGCTTGGATAAGCGATATATTCATCGCCATCTACTTTTTGGTAGTGTTGAACTGCTTTTTCAAACTCTTCTTTTGACCATTTCAACTCGAACACTTCCTGATTTTCATCTGTCAAAAAGTCTAGCAAGTCGCTTTGACCTTCAGTTAGTACATCGTTTAAATACGTGACAAAACCATCCAATACAGATCGTTTAATGCCTTTTTTTCCTTCATAAGGGATCACTGCCAAGTACTCGTCTTCATCTACAGTTGTTTTTTCAGGATTATAAAATAATACACCATCTTCAAATTCAATGATTTCTTCTTCAGAAACGATTCCTGTCGCATCGTCAATTTGTTCGTGTGCTTGATTTTCAGCAAATAAGCGAAAAACCACTTCAATGGAATGGTTTCTTGTATTCCAGTCAAGAGCGACATCATATTCAGTAATATTTTTGGTGATTTGTTGATCTAAGTATGTTAACATTGTTGCTTTTTTCATTTTGTTTCTTCCTTCCAGCCCAAGGCCTTTTGATCGACATCACTTCTTCTTTGTTTAGAAATATAAGGATTTCCTGCAACGACGTATCGCAAAGGCAAGTCTGTCCAAATACCTTTATTGGGAATCCCAATCCTAGGAAGTGAGATGATGTTCTTTGGTGTTTTTCTTTTTTCTGGAACAATTCGTAACGCACTATCAAAAATGGATTCCCCATATAAAGCTCGATCAATCCCTAAAGCAGCAACTAACTTCCCAGGCCCATTAGACAGTTCAATGCCTTTTCGTCCATTGCGATTTATTTCCATTTTTTCAATGCCTTCAACAGGTTCAATCGCCCGGATCATCACACCCTGTGGCTTCCCTTTTTCTTGTGTCACCATATTTAAAATCAGATGTGTATGCATAGTATATAGATAAATGGTTCCTGGTTTTTCATACATTGCTTTGAGACGAGGCGTGTCGCGCAAGCCAAAACTATGAGCCGCTTCATCTTCTGGTCCGAGATAAGCTTCTGTATCAACGATATATCCCGCAAGAATCCCAAATTCTGTTTCGTGTTCTAAGTACATTCCCAATAAAAATTGAGCAATTTCTTCTGTCGACTTTGTATTAAAAAATTGTATTGTTTCATTCATTATTTTTCACCACCTCCTATAATACACGAATCTACCCCTATTATCCATTTAAATAAGAAACGATTCGTAAGATAAATTATGATTTTTTTCTTGTTTTAATTGACAAACCAACACCTAGTACAAACGTACGTTCTTTATGATATAATAGATACATATAGATGAATATAATGGTAGCAAAAAACGCCACTCTCTGATTTTTTTATTTTTATGCGAGACTAGGTAAGCTTGCTACACGTTTAAAATAAGGAGGTTCAACGATGCAAAAACCATTAGCTTATCGCATGCGACCACGTAATTTAGATGAAGTCGTTGGTCAACAACATCTTGTTGGACCAGGAAAAATCATTCGTAGAATGGTCGAAGCACGTATGCTTTCATCCATGATTTTATATGGTCCCCCTGGTACTGGTAAGACAAGTATCGCCAGTGCAATTGCGGGTTCTACAAATTATGCTTTTCGTTTATTGAACGCAGCGACTGATACAAAAAAAGATTTGCAAATCGTCGCTGAAGAAGCAAAAATGAGTGGTACTGTAATCTTGTTGCTAGATGAGGTTCATCGCTTGGATAAAACAAAACAAGATTTTTTACTGCCCCACCTTGAAAGTGGTCGGATCATTATGATCGGAGCAACTACGGAAAATCCTTATATCACGATTAATCCAGCCATTCGCAGCAGAACACAAATTTTTGAAGTAAAGCCTTTATCTGAACTAGATATTCAAAAAGCAATTAAAGAAGCGTTGGCTGATAAGGAACGTGGCTTAGGCGAATTTCCTGTTGTCATAGAAGAAAAAGCCTTGCAGCATTTATCTCGTGCAACAAACGGTGACTTGCGTAGTGCCTTAAATGGTCTGGAATTAGCTGTAAAGTCAACACCTGAAAACGAGGATAAAGAAATTAAGATTAGCCTCTCCATCATTGAAGAATGTGTGCAACGCAAAGCATTGACTCATGATAAAAATGGTGACGCTCATTATGATGTGATTTCAGCATTTCAAAAATCGATCCGAGGTAGTGATGTCGATGCAGCACTACATTACCTAGCCAGATTAGTCGAAGCAGGTGATCTGCCGATTATTTGTCGTCGCTTGATGGTGATTGCTTATGAAGATATTGGTTTAGGTAATCCTCCCGCTGCCGCACGCACGATTACAGCTGTTCAAGCAGCAGAGAAACTGGGTTTCCCCGAAGCTCGTATCCCACTTGCCAGTGTAGTGATCGATTTATGCTTATCACCAAAATCAAATTCTGCTATCAGTGCAATTGATGCTGCCTTAGCTGATATTCGTGAAGGAAAAGCTGGAGATGTTCCTGATCATTTACGTGATAGTCACTATTCAGGCGCCAAAGATTTAAATCGAGGAATTGGTTATCAGTATCCTCATAATTTTGAAAATGCTTGGGTAAACCAACAGTATCTTCCTGATAAAATAAAAAATGCTCATTATTATGAGCCCATAGACACAGGAAAGTATGAACAGGCATTACACCAGCAGTATCAAAGAATTCAAAACTGGAAAAAAGGTAAGAAAAATGCAAAATAATCCGCTTTCAATATAAAGCACTCTCATTGCTGTTTGCTCTATGTTGTGCTATTATAAAGATGGTAAATCTGTGATGTACGCGTTGTCTTTTTTGTGTGTTGACCGAACATTTTATTGATATCTAGGGATCCTTCTGGTACCTAAGCTGGTAACATGCCTTATCACTTGGTAGTTCGAAGCTGTCAGTCGTGGAACCCACCTGCTTTGTTTGCGGGTTCAATACTATAGGACGAATAACGGCATCGACGGATTTTACCTTTTTATTTTAGATTTTTAAACAATTTGCACTTTGCAAATTGTTTTTTATTTGATGGAGGTTCAATGCATGATTCGCGTACTTATTTTTGTATCTGTAGCATTATTGATTATTATTGGTATCTATTTATTAAAAAAAGCACCTATTTTTTTACCCTTGATGCACAACGGTGAACCTGATGAGAATATGCAATTTTTACATCAGTTTGGTGTCTTTTATTTGATTTTAGCTGCTATTGGTATCCTAGTTGGAATCTTTAATTTGAAGTTTTTTTCCTTGTTCTATATTTTTAGTTTACTTGTAATTTCAGCTGTATTTAGTGTTATGTTTGCCAAGAAGATTCTATAACAGTCTCTTCTTTTTTATTTGCTTTTTTAAGATTTTGTTCTACAATTAAACTATCAAGAACTATGTATTTTCAATTATTTGAAAAGGAGTGGTTATAATGTTACAAAATTATCGCAAAATCATGGTGGCTGTTGATGGATCTTCTGAGGCAGAATTAGCTTTTCAAAAAGCAATGAATGTTGCTATGAGAAATGATGCAGAATTATTGCTCGCTCATGTTATCGATACACGAGCATTCCAATCCGTTTCTTCTTTTGATGGGGTCCTAGCTGAACAAGCTACCGAAATGGCCAAACAAACACTAGAAGGTTACAAGAAACAAGCAAAAGAACATGGTTGTGAAAAGGTCTCTAGTGTCATTGAATACGGCTCTCCAAAGCCTTTGATTGCAAAACAATTACCTCAAGATCAGGAAGTTGATTTGATCATGTTAGGTGCTACTGGTTTAAATGCTGTCGAACGATTATTCATTGGCTCTGTTTCTGAATATGTTATTCGCAATGCCGCTTGTGATGTATTAGTTGTAAGAACTGATTTAGATAACAAAATCCCTGTTAATCAAGATGAAGACTAGATTTACCAATGTTGATTCGGATCAAAAAGGGGCTGAGATATAACTCTTTGAGTTATATCTCAGCCCCTTTTTGATTACAAACTATTTTCTTAAACGTTCAACATCACGAGCAATCATTAATTCCTCATCTGTTGGAATCAATAATACTTTCACTTTAGAATCATCCGTAGAGATCACTGATTGTTTTCCACGAACATTATTTTTCTCTTCATCTAATTCACAACCGAACCAAGTCATGCCTTTGATTACTTCACTACGAACGTGTGAGTCATTCTCACCGATACCAGCAGTAAAGACAATTGCATCTACACCGTTTAATACAGTTACGTAACTACCAATATACTTACGGATACGGTCTGTAAAGATGTCATAAGCAACTTGAACAGCTTCTTTGTCCATATTTGCTTCTAAATCACGCATATCACTAGAAATACCAGTCAAGCCAAGTAGACCTGATTTTTTATTTAAAATATCGATCATATCTTTGATATCTGTCAATTCAAGTTTTTCCATTAGGTAAGCAAGTAAAGAAGGATCGATATCCCCAGAACGAGTTCCCATTGTCACACCTGCAAGTGGCGTGAAGCCCATTGATGTATCAACAGATTTACCACCATCAACAGCTGTGATTGAAGCACCGTTACCTAAATGACAAGTAATGATTTTTAATTCTTCAATTGGACGTCCAAGCATTTCTGCTGCACGATCAGCAACATATTTATGGCTTGTTCCATGTGCACCATATTTACGAGCGGCATATTTGTCATAGTATTCAGTTGGAATACTGTATAAAAAGTTGTGTTTTGGCATTGTTGTATGGAATGCTGTATCAAAAACCGCAACACTGATAATTTCAGGTAAGATTTTTTTGAACGCTTTAATTCCCATTGCATTTGCTGGGTTGTGCAATGGTGCAAGATCTGCTAATTTTTCGATTTTCGCTAAAACTTCGTCATCAATAACAACAGAATCCTTAAAGTCTTCTCCGCCTGCAACTACACGATGTCCAACACCTGTAATTTCATCATAAGAAGCTAGGATGTTCAATTCAGTCAATTTATCTAATAACATTTTTACTGCAACATCATGATTATTGATGTCAACGATTTCTTCATATTTTTCATCTTCGCCATATTTAATTGTAAAGATTGAATCATTTAAACCAATTCGCTCAACGATTCCTTTTGCGATGACTTCTTCAGTTGGCATTTGGTATAACTGCCATTTTAAACTTGAACTTCCAGCATTGATTGCAATTGTTTTAGACATAATACTCTCCTCTTTTATCAGTTGTTTTATTTTAAATTTGAAGACTTCCAAGCCTCAAATTGTTGAAAAAATTGTGTGATTTTTGTAGGGTCTTTCAATGAACCTAATTTAGCAACAAGAACTTCTGGTGCTTGTTCACTATGTTCCCCTTTATTTTGGACAAACAAAATACTCTTTCTTGATTGTACTGATTTAAACAATTCATCTGGCAATTGAATCATGCCTTGCAGATAGACATTTTTTTGTAGCCAATTTTTGAAGTAAGAACTCTGTTCTGTCTCTAAAATATTGGTTGGTATCAAAAATAGTCCATACCCATCAGGTTTAACAAACTTCATTGCCTGCTCCATCAATAAATGATGTGCATAACTATGACCTTCCTCTGCAGCAGAATCAAATTCATTCGCCTTCTCATCGTTTGGATAATAACCAATTGGCAAATCGCTGACCGCTATATCTACTGGATCGACAAGTAAATCTTGTAAGCCGTCCTGATGGAATAATTGTATAGTAGCTTTTGTCCACTCATTATTAGTAGCAGAAACTGAAAGCAATGTATCATCAATATCCACACCAAACCCTTGAACTGTATACTTCGCAATATTCAAGTTAAGGGTGATTGTTAAGAGAAGATTGCCCATTCCTGTTGCAATGTCTAATATCTTTAGTGATTGTTCAGGACTGTATAGTTGTTCAATCAAATAAACAAATAGGAAACCGATACTATCCGGCGTTAATTGATGATTTGCCTGCAAGGACTCTGTTTTATTCCCTTTAAGTAAAATCAACTGTGACAAACGTCTAATTTCTTCTGGTTCCAATTCGATTGCTTGAAGCTGTTGATAAATAGTTTTGAGTTTTTGGGCAGTTTGCTCATCAGGGACGCCATCCAAGACGCGTACTTGAAAATTATCAATGATATTCTCACCATTTTCAGTATAAGCATCCAAGAAAGATGTGTCTAAAGATTGTTTAAGCAATTGGATAGACTGTTCCATTAAACCGAAAGCCTTTTCTATTTTCTCAGGGAACAAAAGAAACACCTCAATTTCCATCTATAATATAACAATTTTCATACCTGTTCTATTTTAACGAAAAACCTGACAATAATCAATCAATTTCCTAATAATATTTATAAAACACAGAACTAGTCTCATTTTTATTTAAATTATCAAATGTTGCAAGTGTGATTCCTTTTCAAAATGAACTTCTGTATCAGTTATTTTCAATCTAAGTTTGAAACACGTTTCACAAATTTTAAAAAGCTCAAATTTTATTACTCGCCTTTTTTACTTTTCAACTTATTTTTTTCTTTTTCATCCTCTCGATAGTCTTCTTGAAATCGATACGTTTTCTGATTTAACTGAACAATAAATTTCAGTCTTATACGATCATACTCATACTGTACTTTTCCGCTTGAAAAATCCTGATGTCCCTTTTTTTCGAGTCCCTTTTGCCCCTCCTTGATATCAAAAAGCAGCATACTTACCATAGTTTTAGCGATATAATACTCTTTGGTTTTATGCGTAAAACGTTGGGTTAATTGAAATTCTTCCAAAACAAGGGCGAAAATAAAACTAAATAAAAAAATAAATAATAATGTGGTAAGTAGAACACCTCCTTTATATTTTTTATTCATAATTATGCTCCTTAGGAATAATCCACTTCATTGTAACAGCCAAGTCATTTTCAAAAATCACTTCTATCATGACACAGTTACCATCCTCTCTAAAATTCGCTTCTTTAACCTCCATGAGAAGTGGATGATATCCGCCATTCTCTACTTTTACAATCTTCCCTAACTTAAATTCAATCCAAACAGACTTATTATTTTGTTTGTTTCTTAGTATTATTTTATTTGGCTGAGTCTTTTCATAGGAACTGTTTTTCATTTCATTCTCTATCTGGATCACAAATATTTGCCACTCTTTCTCTCGTTCACTTTTTAGTTGGGTGGTCACAACAGTCGCATTCTTGATTGTTGCAGAAAAGAGCATACAAATAATTGATAGTAACAACAAGGCAAACAAACATTCAATTAATGTAAATCCTGAAAATTCTTTTTGTTCGTTACTCTTTTTTAAGGATAATGTTTTCTTTTCCATCCGTAATCTCCACTTTGGTCAATTTGTTATTGGTCTTATCAAAGCGCACTTGGTAATTGCTATTAGCTAGATGGATTTCTTGAAAAGATTGTCCTCCATAATTCTCATAAACCTTCACCTGTTCATACAATGCTCGATACATTCGCAATTGTTCATTCGCTTGATTATTCTTTTTAAGTAAGAGTGTATTTAATGAAATATAACTTCCAATCATTAAGCATAATAGACCAAGTGCAATGAGACTTTCAAGTAAGATATAGCCTTTATACCTGCTTAATTTTTTTAACATACCGACCACTTCCTAACTGAAATTGAAATTCGATTACTTGTTTTTTTTCTGTCCATAAAAATGAAAATTTAGCTAGTTTCCCGTTATTTCCCGAGCTATTTTTAAAAATAATTTTATCTGGCCCTGTAGCCTTTAATGACTCTGGAACCTTTAAAATATGTTTCCCCGTTGAAGATTCACTTTTAGATAGCCAAAACTGGATTTGCTGGTTCTGTTCAAAAAATAAAACTTGTGTATCTACCATCTCTACAACTGCCATTTGTTGCGTAAATAATATATTTTTTTCAAAAGAAGAGAAAAAATGCTTCACTTCCAATACTTGTTGCGACTTTTTTATAGTGAGTGTTGGCAACAACAAAAATAGCGTACAAATAAACACAACGACCAACGATTCTATCAACGTAAAGCCACTTCTATTTTTTAGACTCATTTCTTGCTAGCCTGATATTTATCATATTGTTCTTTTGTAATATACTGTTCATTTAACAATTGTTCTATCGTTGGTGATTGATTTTTTTCCATAGTATAGAGGTCCATTTGTGTTTCGACTATTTTAACGATTGCTTCATTGCCTTTCTTATCTACACCTTCTTTGTGCTTAGACAAATTAGGAACAAACAAAAGAATCAAAATAGATATAATTAGTAAAACAACTAACATTTCCAACAGGGTAAATCCTTCATAATTCATTTTTTTCTTTTTTATCTTCATAAAAATTCCTCCATTCCGCCATAAATCGGCAACAACATGGCTGCGTAGATACTAACAACTAACAATGCAACGACTAAAAAAATGACTGGCTGGATCCATTGAATCAGCTTTTCCATTCGATTAAAAAAACGTTGCCAGCAAAGCTCGCTATATAAAATCAATTCTTTTCCTAAGTTCCCTTTAATTTGCCCTTGTTGAATAATCAAAGACAATTCTGGAGAAAAAAATGCAAATTTTGGTAGCTGTTCATAAAAAGTTTGCCCCAACATTGATTGTTCTTCGATTTTCTCAGAAAGTTCACTCATTAGTGAACGTTGATCTATCGTTTGCATCAGGTGAATAACGGTTTTGATTTCCAAGCCTTGCGAAAATAATTTCCCCCATTCTAGAGCAAAAAAAGCAGAAGTATATTCTTGATAGAACTTCCCAAAAATAGGCAGTTTTGAAATAATTACAGCCCGCTGTAAATACGTCTTTTTTCTAAAAAAACAGCCTGTCAAAATGATTAGAATGAAGACAACAAATATGAATGAGAGTATATAATATGGGCTTTGTTGGATAAACATGATTCCTAAATTGTTTGCTTGAATCGTTCCATTTGCCATCAGTTGCGGCAATAAAATTTGGCGAATACTAATTAAAACAACCGTTAAAAAAAGTAAAAGCAATACAGGATAACTAACTACTTTATAAAAATTTTGCTGTTGCTTATCGATTATTTTAAGATGTTGCTTTATTTTTTTTAGTGTTCCTGCTAAATCTCCGTGCGCCTGAGCAAATTCAATTTGTGTAATAACTGTTCCAGGAAATCCTAATTGAGCCAAACCGCCATGCAGTGAATCTCCTCGCTCCATACCAGCTATAAGACAATCAATTATTTCTATTGTCATTGAACGAGATTTCTTCATAAACAGTAAGCTTTCTTGAATCGTGAAACCATTACTTAATAAATCCGCAAGTAATTGAATAAACAATTGTTGTTGTGATTTTGATAGTTTAGTCTTCTTTTTCTTCTTCAAATGTTTGATCATCAATAAATCCATACGCCCAAACCTTTCTTAATTCTTGCGACCATTTAGACGCCATTTCTCTAGAAAAATTATAATCCAATAGCAGTCCACAGATTTCTTCATCACTCGTTCCTCGAAAGGGTAACAATCTCTGATAAATAATACTTGCTAGACATTCACTAACCTCACTTTGCTGTACACCTAATTCAGCTAAGCGTTCATATACGCCACTAATACTTCTTGCGTGTATCGTTGCAAATACCGTATGCCCTGTAAGTGCCGCTCTGATTGCCGCTTGTGCAGTAAGTCCATCTCGAATTTCTCCAATAATTAAAATATCTGGTCGATGACGTAGACAAGCCTTAATCAATACATCGTATGTCAAATCAATTTTAGTATTTGTCTGAAGTTGCAAAAAAGTCTCTTCTTCAATTTCAACAGGATCCTCAATTGTAATCACCTGTTGAAATTGATCTGTTTCTTTCGCCAATTTATACATCAATGTAGTTTTACCAGAACCAACAGGACCACAAAACAAGTGCAAACCACGACGTTTAACCTGACTTCTAACCGTTGTTAATTGTTGTGGTAAAAAATAATTTTCGCGACTATTACCAAAAACATGCAAAAAGCGAATAACTAAACTTTCTCTTTGTCTAAAGTCGCCAACTGTTGACAAACGTAATCGTATCTCTTCTCTATTGATTGTATAGGTTACAGCACCAACTTGCGCTTTCCTTTTCTCGCCAACATCCATACTCCCAATAAATTTAAAATGGAAAATCAGTTTTTCACCCTCTCGTTCGTTTAATTCTTGAAAAACTACTCGTTTTTTCCCCTTTCTAGTAAAGATTTGAATCTTATTTTCAATGGGCAAAATATAGATATCCTGTAGGTATTCCTTCACACCCCATTCAATCAACTTCAAAGAAAGTTCTTTAATATCCATTGTTTTCCCTCCTTACTGTAATATACGCACTAAAATGTAAAACTAGTGAAAAAAAAACTAAAACAAAACAGGTGCGTTTTGCCTTAGCTTCAAAAAAATATCTTACTTATCACTATCATTTTTCAAACTTTTCCAATTCATATCTCTTAATTAATCTAAGTTAAATCAATATCAGTTGAAAATAAATAACCAATTATTTTCTTTAGAAACAAAAAATAAAGCTAAAAGCGCTGAAAAATCAACACTTTTAGCTTTACCAAGAGTTCTGATGCACTATCTTCCCCAAAATAGTTTATCGTTTTGATATATCCATTATACTAAAAAATCGACCAGAATAATTTTCAGAAATTGTTAATTTTACTAAAATTTTTGAGAAAAAGTTGCTTCTACTCAAAAGGGGTGAGTAGAAGCACTCGCTTTATCTAACGACAAAGACTTAGATCATCTTTATTATATCAAATAATCTGATTTGATTCTCTCAATCTATTCGTTTAAACCATTAATTTTTGACAATAATAATCACCTATTTGGTTTTTCCTTCTTTTATTTTTTGATTCACTAGATAGAATGGAATCCCTAGCAATGTGATTCCAATCCCAACACAAGCAAGCTTTGTTTGTGCAAACAGTGTGGTAATCAAAATAAATAACCCGCCCAAAATGGCTATGATCGGTATAATCGGATAAAATGGCACTTTATAGGGCCGCTTTAGCGCTGGTTCTCTTTTTCTTAAAATCAATACAGCACTAAATATCAATAAACTAAATAGCCACATAACGAAAACTAACATATCAGTCAGCAAATCAAAACTTCCCAAAAACATCATGATAGCAGCAATGCTAAATTGGAAAATTCCAGCGACATAAGGAACAACAAACTTTGTAGATAATTTCTGAAATTGTTGACTAAAGGGAATCATATCTTCTAATGCCAACGCATAAGGAACCCGAATACCCGTCATTGTATAACCATTCAACGCGCCATAAACTGAAATCAAAATACCAATTGTCACTAACTTGCCACCAATCGAACCAAAAATTTGATTTGAAGCTTCTGATGCAGCATTAAGATTTCCTGAGAGTTGCTCGATTGGTAACGTTTTAAGGAAAACAAAGTTGATCAAAATATAAACAATCGTAATAAATGTCAATCCTAAAAAGATCGCTTTCGGCAAATCTTTTTCTGGTCGTTTCATTTCTCCTGCCACAGCGCCCACACCTAACCAACCATCATAAGCAAACATTGTCGCTAGTAAAGAACCACTAAGTGCTTGGATAAAACCAGTATCGCCACCAGCTTTAACAGGAAATAATGACACTTCCACATTAGCGGGCATAAAAAGTCCTACCAATACGATCAATGCAATTGGAATCATCTTGATAATCAATGTGAATGATTGCATATTTGCTGCTATTTTTGTTCCCAATAGATTGACCACAGTCACACTTAATCCAGTACAAAACGCTATAGGCAACAAAAAATCATTTGATAAATGAAATAAGTGAATAAACTGAGTAGCAAAAATGATTGATAATGCAGCGATATTTGCCGGAAAGTAAATAACACTTTGAGCCCATCCTAATAAAAATCCTGGTAACTTTCCATAAGTGTATTCAATATATTTGACAGCTCCTCCCGTTTTTGGAATTGCTGTGGCTAGCTCTGCACTTGTCAAACCTGCGCACAATGTAAGTATACCACCTAAAAACCAAGCAAAAATTGTTAAACTAGGTGATTGAGCAAAACTAACTACACTTGCTGTTTTAAAAAATACTCCAGCCCCGATAACAGTTCCCATAACTGTTGAAAAAGCGCCAAATAAAGAAATTTCACGCTTTAAACTGTTCTTTCCCATGCCCATCCTCTTTCTCTCTTTAAAGTTATTTTTCTAGTATAGCTTTTCTGAGTTTAATTTCAAGTATTTACTAAAACAAAAAAAGTGTAGATAAAGCCAATAATCGACTTCTCTACACAATAAAAATAAAGACATATAATTTATAATTGTCCATAATACGCATTTGAACCATGTTTTCTGAAAAAATGTTTATCTAAAAGATACTGTGGAATTGGATGAACAATATTATTTACTAGTTCTGTCATACAAGCCATCTCAGCTATTTCATCTAATACAATACTATTTTCAACAGCTTTTTGTGGATTCCGTCCCCACGTGAATGGTCCATGCCCATTCACTAGGACTCCTGGAACTGCTACAGGATCAAGCTTTCTTTCATGAAATGTTTCGACGATTACTCGCCCTGTCTCAAATTCATATGCGGAAGTAACTTCCTCTACGGTTAGTTGACGAGTACAAGGAACGACTCCATAAAAAGTATCTGCATGGGTAGTACCATAAGCAGGAATTTCTCTACCTGCTTGCGCCCACATTACTGCATTTTTTGAATGTGTATGCACGACTGAATTAATTTTCTCAAACGATCTGTATAATTCAACGTGAGTAGCTAAATCAGACGAAGGCTTTAAACCATTCTCCAGTAAGTTACCATCTAAATCAGTTACGACCATATCACAAACTTTCATCGTTTCATAAGGAATACCGCTAGGTTTTATTACAATCAAACCCGCCTCTCGATTAATTTCACTCACGTTCCCCCAAGTAAGTTTGACTAAGCCTGACTTAGGCAAAGCAAGGTTTGCATCAAAAACCCGTTCTTTCATTTCTTTAAGCAATGCGTTATTCACCAAGATATCCAACCTCCTTTAAATAAGGAAATAAAAATGCTTTTGCTTCTTCAATTTCTTTTTCAGGTGTTTCACTTTTTTCACTCCACATTTCAATCAAAAAGGGACCATTATAGTCTAAACGTTTTAATGTTTTCAAACATCCTAAAAAATCCACACACCCCGTTCCAAAAGGAACTTCTTTAAATTTCCCAGCAAACTGTTGAGTCACTGCTATAGTATCTTTTAAATGGATTGCAGAAATCTGATCGATGCCAATTTCTAATTCATAGCCAACATCGTTTTCTGTCCACGCTGATAAATTACCAAGATCAGGATAGACTTGTAAGTATGGCGAACGAATTTGCTCTTTGATTTTCAAAAATTTAGAAATCGAATTAATGAATGGATCGTCCATGATTTCAATTGATAAAACAACCTCTTTCGCGGCAGCCATCGCTACCGCTATTTTTAAATTTTCAATAAAGTATTCTCTTGAGGCCAAAGTTTTCTTTTCATAGTAAACATCATAGCCCGCCAATTGAATTGTACGGATTCCTAAATCGGACGCTAAGTTTATCGCTTTTTCCATCAAAATCAAAGCCATTTTTTGTGTTTCTTGATTCTCAGATCCAAAAGGAAAACGTCGATGTCCGCTTAAACACATTGATAATATTTTTACTCCACTTTCATGGATTGCTTCCCGTACTTCCTTACGCTCCTTGTTAGTCCAATCTAGTCTTTTGAGCCGTTCGTCTGTTTCATCAATGGACATTTCAACAAAATCAAAGCCTAACTTCTTTGCAAGCAATAGGCGCTCTTTCCAAGTCATATTTTTTGGAAGTGCCTTTTCATAAATTCCTATCGTAGTCATGGACATTACCCCCAAATCCGCTTGATTTCATCTTGAAAGTCTTGTGCTGCTTTTTTAGGATTTTCGGATGCCGTAATACCTCGTCCAGTAATAAACGTGTAGACATCAAGATTTTCAAATAGTTTTAAAGTCTCAACATCTAAACCACCCGTAACAGAAACTCTAAAGCCCATTTCAATCAATTTTCTCACTTTAGTCAAGTCCTTTTCGCCCCATGTTTCACCAGCCAAAAGTGCATCTCGGCTTTGATGGTAAATGGCTTGAGAAATTCCTGCATCCAACCAATTCTGAGCTTGCTCATAAGTCCACTCTCCATAAAGTTCTACTTGAACTTCTTCTACTTCTTTTGCAGCCGCTTTCATTGTTGGAATTGTTGCACAGCAAATAACTGTCATCCAGTCTGCACCGGCTTCTTGACAATTTTTCGCCACAGTCCCACCAGCATCAGCACATTTTGTGTCTGCCACTACTTTTTTATTGGGGTACAATGCGCGAATACAACGGACTGCTTCTGCACCAGCTTGTAAACAAAGAATCGTACCAACTTCTACAATATCAACAATATCACCGACAGCCATTACATCCTTAAGGGCACTCGGTAAATCTGAATGGTCTAATGCTACCTGTAAATTCGGTCTACTCATTTAATTCGCTCCTATCCTTGATTAGAAGGGTGAGACACAACTCTTTGTGTTATATCTCACCTTCTAAAAATCAATAAATGGTGGTAAAAAGCAGCTACTACGCAATACTTCGATCACTTCAAATTCTAAGTACTAAAACACTAAGATTTGAAGGCTTCGGAAATAAGTGGAAATTATTGTAAAACATAGTGAATGTACTAAACTGATGTCGCACAATACCTACTTGGTCATAAAAAATTGACAAAACAGTTAGATACTCATTAACATCTATTCTCATGCTCACTTTGGTGCTTAACAATTTTCGTGAATTCCTTCTTATTTCTCGAAACTAGGCGCTTTTATCCAGCCTCTATTTTTACGAAAATTATTTATATTTCATTCCTAAATCTGTTTCTTGAACACGCTCACTGATTTCCTTTGCTGACATCACATTTTTAACCCCAATTACTGTGATCCCTTTTTTCTTAGCGTCTTCAAACATATTCAAAAAGTTCATTGGGCAAAAAACAACATCATATTGCCCTGCTGTACTCTTCCCTTCTGATATAGCACAATGGTGAATATTTGTAATATTGAACCCCAACTCATTTAAAGCTTTTTCTACGCTTTTTTTCATCATTAAACTTGTTCCTGATCCATTTGCACATGATACTAATACTCTCATTTTAATTTCCTCCTAAATTTAAAAGTGTAGCACGCTCGTTTAGCACCAAGTAAAAAATAGGAATGTGATATTTTTCGTCACAATCAAATGTTATTTTTTCAAGGGACTAGCCTGCGAAACTAGATAATTATGCGGTTTTTACCGCCATTTTTTTTACATATTCATCATAATCTTCCGCAATCAAGAAATACCCTTCTGGATTTGCTCGGTATTGGAGCTGAGGAATTGCTAGCAATAAAACCACTACTAAGCCCACTCCAACATAACCTAAATAGTTCATTACTAATGTCATCATTGGCCAAACTGTTGCCCAATCAAACATGCCAATATAACCGCCATACTGAGACAATCCGATAAAAGCAGCAATCAAAGCAGAACCTAATACCTGAATCACGCCTGAAATAAATGGGAAAATGCAAGCTGCTTTAAAGCCGCCACGGTTATTGGCATACACTGCAATTACCGCATTATCAAAAAATAATGGAATAAATCCAGCAATAACAATCACTGGAGACTTAAATAGAATCAGTAATCCTATCGTTATAAATTGCCCCAATGCCCCAAACAAGAATCCAATCGTCACTGCATTGGGAGAACCAAACCCAAACGTCGCAGCAACATCAATCCCTGGAACTGCACCTGGCAATAGTGTATTTGAGATTCCTTGAAATGATTCGGTCAGTTCTGAAACAAAGGTTCGGACGCCTAATTGTAAAATCGCTAGATAAACAGCGAAGTAAAGTGCTGTTTGTAAAATATAGAACAGGAAACTTTGCCCTTTTTCCATAAAACCTGCCTCAATCAAATAAGCTGGTCCCAATACCACTAAAATAATTCCAAAGAAAAAGAGCATTAAAATCGAAGTTGCAACCATATTCTCATTGAAAATCGATAAAAAACCAGGTAATTGTATATCTTCTAATTTTCGATTATTTTTATCTTTTTTCATCTTTTCAGCTAATCGGGCAAAGATATAGACACCAAACATTTGTTGATGCGCAATTGCAAAGCCTGCTCCCTCTGTCAAATCTTGTGTGATGTCTACAGTTAAGTTCGATCCTACCGCCCAATAACAGCCTAAAATAAGCCCCATAATCAATAATATTTGAATCTGGCCTAAATCTGGAAAACAAAATAACAAAATCCAAAATGCTGTCGCTGCTTGTTGGATTTGAACATTGCCGGTTGTAAAAACAGCACGCAATTTTGTATATTTTTTAAAGCGGACCAATAAAATATTCATAACAAACGCGATCAATAATAAAATCATCGTATCACTGAACGTCCGACCGAAAGTCTCTTCGATCCCTGCAGTCACAGCATTTTGTCCAAAATAAGGATCAATGACCATCGCATCCAGATTAAACCGTTCCTTTAGGCCGACCAAAATTGGTCGAAAATTGTTGACTAATCCACCTGAGCCTACTGTCAAAATCAAATATCCTACAGTTGCTTTTAGAAAACCTGCAATACTCTCATACAAAGGCTTTTTAAGTAAAACGTAGCCTAACAAAACGATGAACCCAATTAAAAACGCTGGCTGTGTCAATATATTTGCAGCAAAATAATCCCAAATCCCCAGTAGAAAATCTAATACTTGTGTCATTTACTCCCCTTCTTTCTATATATCAAAAGTAGCCATCACTTTTTTGTATTCCTCTATCGTTTCTACGGCCATCAATGCATCTATCACACCATCCGTCATTAACATTTCGGATAATTTTGAAATATTTTCTACATGTTCTTCACTATTTTTTGCAGCTAAAGTAAAAAATAAACGAGCATTCTTTTCAGAATTTTCAGCTTCAAACACCACATCTTGACTCATTTTTGTAAATGAAATTGCTGTTCCTAAAACACCTGCGCTCTCTTCTGAAGAATGCGGCATCGCAACACCTGGTACAATCACGATGTACGGTCCATATTTTTGAACACATTCTACAATTTCTTCAATATACTGCTGTGTAATGATCCCTTTTTCGAGAAGTGTCTGACAACTCAAGATGATAGCTTCTTCCCAATTGTCTGGTGTTTCTTCACAAAATCGAATCAAATCATTAGCATAAAAATACTTTAACATTCACTTGCTCCTTTCTTATAAGAATGATGGAAATGGTGTATCATTCTCCGTCGTAAATACATCATCGAATCCTCGATAAAAATTAAATTCAAGTTTGTCCTTATCGTTGGGATACGTAAATTTTCCACCGACTTGCCATATAAATGGTTTAAATTGATAGTTCAGACGATCCTTTTTGAACTTCCAGATTTCAGTAATCTCTTTGGGATCAGCCATAAAGTTTGCCCAAATGTCATAATGAACCGGGATGACCACATCAACATTCAATGACTCTGCCATTCGTAACATATCGACCGATGTTACTTTATCTGTGATTCCTCGGGGATTTTCACCATAAGCACCTAAACAAACATTGATTTTATATTCATTACCATGTTTGGCAAACATATTAGAATAATGTGAATCACCTGCATGATAGATATTTCCGCCACTTGTTTCAAATAAATAATTAACAGCAATTTCATTCATATCTTGAGGTAGCTTTCCTTTAAGTGTTACTTCTGGATTTTCACAAGTCACTAATGCTGTTCGGTCAAATGCTTCTAAAGCTACAATCTCCACATCCTTGATTGATACACGATCACCAGGTTTTACGATTGTTGTTTTTTCTTCTGGAATCCCCCATTTCAACCAAGTATTAACTACTTCTTTAGGACCTATAAAGCGTGCATCAGGGCAATTTTTGTGAACTGCCGCAGCAGTATTAATGTCTAAATGGTCAGAGTGAATATGGGTTACGACCAATGCATCAACCTTTTTAACCGCAAATGGATCTAAAACAAATGGTTGTGTTCTAAGATTAGGTTGCATGTTTTCACAACCGCTCATCCGCATCATCTGATGTCCTTTTTTCATCTTGCCATTGCCATGACTTTGCTTTCCAGTGCCGCACCATAGGTCACATAAAATATTCGTTCCCTCATGTGACTTCAACCAAATCCCTGTGCATCCTAACCACCACATAGAGACTGTTCCTGCTTGTACTTCTTCTTGCTCGATTTCTTCGTTCAAATAGGTCCCCCATTCAGGAAACGTATTTAAAATCCAGCTTTCTTTTGTCACATCATGAATTGTTGCCATATGATCCCTCCACATTATCTCAATCTTGATTACACTTTTCATTTTACAACATATTAAACCGTTTTCAATCTTTTTTTACGATCGTTTAACCTTTTTACGAATGTTTTTAGACAAAAAAAGAAAAACAAAAAGAATATATTCTTTTTTTATGTTCATACAAACTTTTTTATGATATAGTTTCGATGAGGTGATAATGATGAGAAATTTTGTTTGGAAAGGAATCTATGTCGGGAAAAAAGGGTTACTTTGGGGAATTTATATACTATTTGCCCTCTATATCTGCAATTTAGTTATAAACTCTCAGGATTTAGGTGCAAAATTGATTTTCGGGAGTTTAGGATTCATCTTATTGGGTATTTCTATATTGTTTGAATATCTAAAAAATCTATATGAAAAAATGATTTATGCTTTAACTGTTGAGTGCGATTTGAATAAAGCGATTGAATTAAAAACACGATTGAAGAAAAAAGATTTGTTTAATGGCTTTAAACAGTCTATTATTATTTTTGACAGCTTACTTTTACTAGACGGAGGAAAATATGATACTTGCTTAGAGCACTTACATGTGAACCAACATTTTTTCCATTCCACATTGGATTACCTCTTCATCTATTATCATACGCAAATGTATTGTTATTTTTTTTTAAAGGATGAAAAGAATTTGGCTACTTGTTTAGAAAATTTATTTAAATTAAAACAGGTTAAAAAGAAACGAATGCACCACTTATTTTCATGGCATGAAATTGCTGGAATAAACTATTTTCGGCAAGGTAGGAATAAAAAATGTTTAAGCGAATTAGATTTAATCGACAAAAATCGACTAAATAATCGGGAAATGACTTATATTTTATATCTAAAAGCTCAATGTTTACTTAAACTAAATGAACAATCGGAGGGACATCGTTTATTAAAAGAAGCAAAAGCGTTAGGCAATACGCTTGTGGTTGCACAAGTGATTTGAAAGGAGGAATTAAAATGAAAAGTTCGCACAAAACAATTAAAGCTCGTCGAGATAAGATTCTTGAATTATTGAAAACGGAAAACACCTTACCTGTAAAAGAAGTAAGTCGGGAACTAGCAGTGTCAGAAATAACTGTTCGCCGTGACCTGATTGCTTTGGAAAAGATGGGATTAGTCCAGCGAGCACATGGAAAAGCTCAAATCGTTCAGGAAATAGGAACAGAGGATTACAATGAAGAAATTGAAGTTTTAAAAAATACAATTGCTAAAAAAGCAGCAGAGTTTGTAAAAGACGGTAATACCTTATTTATCAATACAGGGTCGACAGCTCTGTCCTCTTTAAAAAATTTAGAAGACAAACGCGTTACGATCGTCACAAATAACGTCAAAGTGGCTAATTTAGATCATAATCCAAATTCAACCGTTATTTTATCTGGTGGTGAAATCCGATTCCCTAAGGAAGCTTTGGTTGGGGATATTGCAATCGATTCTTTTTCAAAAATGTCCTCTGACATTTCTATAATCGGTTGCTCTGGATTGAGTATCGAAAATGGTATTACAACTCCTGTTTTGCATGAAGCGAAAATCAACTCGCTGATCATTGAGCGGACCAATGGTTTAGTGATTGTCGTTGCAGACTATCGTAAAATTGGATTCTCATCTAATTTTACGAGCGGTACTATTAAAGATATCAATTATTTGATTACTGATACCTTCGCATCACCTGAAGTGATTCGAGAAATCGAAAAGCAAGGTGTACAAGTGATTCAAGTAGAAGTTTAAGATGCTTGTTATTTTTCTAATATAAAAATTATACTCTGAAAAACACTTCGTTTTTCAGAGTATTTTTGTTAAATACAGCAGCCACTTTCATGCTATAATTTAGTAAAAAATAACTTACAGTTTTGTTAGGAACACATTTAGCTGAGATTACTACGTTTTTAGATCAAGGAGGATTGCATTATGCGAATCAAACAATTGGATTATATCGTCAAAATCGTTGAATTAGGTTCAATCAATGAAGCAGCTAAGCATCTTTTTATTACTCAACCGAGCCTTTCAACTGCTGTTAAAGAATTGGAACTGGAGATGGGGATTCAAATTTTCCAGCGCACGCAAAGAGGTATGATCCTAACAACTGAAGGAACTGAGTTTTTATCGTATGCTAGGCAAATCCTAGAACAAGTTGACTTAATGGAAGAAAAATACAAAGGTACGGAAACACGGCGCAGACTATTTTCTGTTTCTGCCCAACACTATGCTTTTGCCGTCCACGCCTTTGTTCAGTTGATCAAATCCTATGAAAAAAATGAATATGAATTTACATTTCGAGAAACCCAAACAAACAACATCATTGAAGACGTCAGCACTTTTCAAAGTGAGTTAGGCATTCTTTATTTAAACACATTTAATGAAAAAGTCATTCGTAAACTACTAAAAGAAAAACAACTGATCTTTCACCCATTATTTACAGCTCAGCCACATGTTTTTGTCAGTAAGAAAAACCCTTTAGTAGGAAAAACATCAGTAACGTTGAGTGATTTAGAAAACTTTCCCTATCTGTCTTTCGAGCAAGGACAATTTAATTCCTTTCATTTTTCTGAAGAAATATTAAGTACCCTTTATCATAAAAAAAGTATTCGTGTTAGTGATCGGGCAACTTTATTTAATTTCTTGATTGGTCTGGATGGCTATACAATCAGCTCTGGGGTTTTGAGTCGGGAATTGAATGATGAAAACATTGTTGCTTTGCCCCTAGAGGTTGATGAAGTAATGGAAATTGGTTGGATTCACCCTGCTCAGATGTCTTTATCTCCGATGGGAGAAGAATATTTGCGCTACTTAAAAGAACATATTATTGACTATGGATTCACTATTTTAACTAATGAATAGAAAAAACAATGACAAAAATGGTTTCCCCAAGAACCAAGACCTTTCTTTCTTAGTTCTTTAGCAAGTTATTTTTGACCATTTATTCTGAGTTAAAAAAGACGGTCTATAACTCGTAGAGTTATAGACCTGTCCCAAGGAATCCGAATAAACGCTTTTATTCAATCTCTTTTTTTAGTATTAACGAGCTTTATCCGCTTTTTTAATTTGCTTACTTCTCAACTGTCCACAAGCAGCATCAATATCTGTTCCATATTCTTTTCTGATCACACAATTAATACCATTTTTCTTCAAAATATCATAAAATTTCAATACATCCGCTTTGTCACTCCGACTATATTGATCATGTTCACTCACTGGATTATACGGAATCAAATTGACAAAGGTTAACTTTTTCTTGTCTTTCAATAAATCTGCCAATTGCTGCGCATGTTCAGGAAGATCGTTCACCTTGCTCAACATAATATATTCAAACGTAATTCGACGATTCGTTTTTTCCAAGTACTCATCAACTGCAGCCATTAACTTCTCGATAGGGAAACTGCGATTAATTCGCATAATTGATGTGCGGACATCATTATTTGGTGCATGCAGAGAAATCGCTAAATTGACCTGTAAGCCATTGTTCGCAAATTCTTTGATCTTAGGAACTAGACCACTGGTTGAAACAGTAATGTGTCTAGCACCAATTGCTAACCCTTTTGGATCATTGATCGTATGTAAGAAATTCATCAAGTTATCATAATTATCAAACGGCTCGCCGATTCCCATCACAACAATATGACTTACTCGTTCACCTTGTCCACGTTCATCAAAATAATGTTGAACGAGCATGATTTGAGCAACAATTTCCCCTGCCGTTAAATCACGTTGTTTTTTCAACAAACCACTTGCACAGAAAGTACAGCCAATGTTACAACCAACTTGGGTTGTCACACAAACAGACATCCCATATTCTTGACGCATCAAGACCGTTTCGATCATGTTCTTATCTGGTAACTCAAACAGATACTTTACAGTACCATCTTTCGCTTCTTGGATGATCACTTGACGTAATGGGTTGATAATAAAGTTTTCTTCTAATAATTCAATGACATCTTTTGATAGGTTCGTCATGTCACTGAAGGCCATGACACGTTTAATATAAAGCCACTCCCAAACTTGAGTAGCGCGGAACTTTCTCTCGTCATGTTCGATGAACCATGCGATCAGTTCTTCTTTGGTTAAGCCATAAATGGATGCTTTTTCCACTAGTTTTCTTCCTCATTTCTTCTAAACATTCGCTTCATACTATAACGTATTGTACTGGATTTGTCTATATATTATCTAGGTTCGTCACTCAAAATAATTATTTTTCATCCCCTTGATTTCACTTTCAGTAACTTTAGCGCATATTGTTCGCTTTTCCTTAATTTCGTTACTATAACCAAGGGTAAGAAAAGAGTTTTTTTATAGTATGTTTTTTTGCAACTACGACACCGATAAAACATGTTTATCGCTTTACACTAAAAATTATACAAAAGGAAGGTTGGAACAGAAGCAACTCCGTTCCAACCTCCTCATCTGTATTTACGCTCGAACTAATCGATAAATTTTTTTAAAGTAGAACACACGAGCAATCAAATAATAAACAAGTTGAATCAATACAAACACACCTAATACCTGCCAGCCTGCCAGCTGCATTCCTTGGTTAAACATGTGATACATTGCAGTTAATGCTACTGCCCCATGGATTACCGAAACAATGATTGGGGTAAAGAACAGGATTCCTACTTGTTGATAAATCATTTTTTTCAATTCTTTTTTCGCCAGTCCCATTTTATAAATCATCTTGAACTTCTCAACATCAACATCCATATCACTATACAATCTGAAATATAAGAAGCTTCCAGCTGAAACAAAAAAGACGATTCCGATAAAGATTCCTACAAATAGAATTGGTGCATATTCATCCGTGATCATTTGTTGCGAATAACTTTTTGCCATAAATGGCATGTTTTTTTCTTGGAATTTACCAACAGAAACCAATTCTTCGTAGCTTACGTTTTTAGGTTCCCAGACAGTCGTTACTCTCGTTTCCAAGCCCTGTAGATTCGTTTCATCTGGTACTACAAGAGTTGTTCCGTAAGCTGAAACAACATTCGTTTTTTCTGATTGACCAACAGGTAGCGACACATCATCTGACAGATTCACTTCTTTTATCGTTCCTTCTTCTGAACCACTCAGAGCAATCATTGGCAATAATTGAACAGCTTTACTTTTGGTTTGGATTATTGGTTTTTTTAACAATTCAGCTAAACGGTTATAGTCAGACTCTTTAATAAAATCAACTTGATCTGCGTTTGTATAGGTTGTCAATTCTCCTTCATCTACTTGGATTCCTTTATCAGCCAATAATTGAGTGAAGTTCTTTTTTATGGAAGCAGTGTCTTCGGCTTTTCCTGTAATCTCGAACTCATACGGAATTTGTTTCATTCCATTTAAAATCATATTTTGAAACCCATACAACGTACCAATAGCTGCAAAAGCTACAGTCGAAATAATAGATACTAAGAAAAACGAACGAGCATTGTCCTTCATGCGAAAAGCTAGGTCAGAAAAAACGACCATATTCGTTTTTTTCCAAAAGATAGTTTGCTTCTTTTTTAGCTTCTCAATAATCGAAACACTCAATTGATTAAATAAAAATCGAGTACCCGCAACTACTAAGAAAATTACCGGAATCATGACCATCGGTACTAACATTCCTTTGACTAAAAGAGCCACCGCATACCCTACACCAATCAATAAAAGAGCTAAAAAAGTTTTAATACGAGAGCTTTTGATCGTACCTTTTCCAAGATCTCCTGCTTTTAATAATTCCTGTAGACTTAATTTTGGTAAACGGAACTGAATGAAAAAGGAAATAGCCAAAAATAAAATTGCAAAGGAAATAACGGTTAAAAGAAGGGCCTTTGTCGGAAAATAAAAGCCAAAATTTACATGCATCAATTTATTGCTCAACCATAAAATCACTTGTGAAAAGCCGATTCCAGCGAAGCTTCCAATGATTGTAGCAAAAAAACCAATCACTAAATTTTCAATAAAAATCATTTTCTTCAATTGCTTTGGGCTCATTCCTTGAATCATTAACAGACCAAATTCTTTTTTTCTGGACTGGATAAAAACATCCATTGAATACAAAACAAAGAAAAAGGCAAAACCATAAATAATGATCGCCGCTGCCAGCATGCCCATACGTGCATTTTTATTCAATCCATCGCCTAATGCGGGATGAAATGCAAATACTGTAAACGTGAAAAAAACCATAACTGAGAATAATGTACTTAAAAAGTAAGCCATGTAAAGATGCTTATTTCTTAAGGTATTCCGAATAACAAATTGACTAAAACTCATTATCGACACCTTCAATCTCAGATAGTTTCACCATGATTTCATCGTAAAAATTCTTTTGATTTCCATTGTGATGGATCTCATCGATCAGTTCACCATCTTTGATAAATACGATACGTTTGCAATAACTTGCAGCCAAAGGATCATGAGTAACCATTAAAATTGTTGCTTTTTCTTCTTGATTTAATTGTTGTAGTAATTGCATAACATCTTTTGAGGATTTTGTATCTAAATTTCCTGTTGGTTCATCAGCCAATAATAGTTGTGGTTGATGGATCATGGCCCGAGCCACTGCTACACGTTGCGCTTGTCCACCAGAAATTTCTGCAATCCGTTTTTTTAATAAACTAGCAATTCCTAAACGAGCAGCTAGACGATTTAGCTGTTCTTTCATAATCGAAATTTTTTCTCCATCTAATGTTAGTGGCAATACAATATTTTCTTCTACGGTTAATGTTGGCATTAAATTGAAGCTTTGGAAAATAAACCCAAGCTCTCTCCTTCTAAACTTAGCAATCTCTTCTTGATTGAGCTGATTTGGATCTTTACCATTTAATAAAACATGTCCAGACGTTGGTTGATCGATTGTTGCTAGAAGATTCAAAAAAGTACTTTTCCCACTTCCAGAAGGTCCCATAATACCAATAAACTCACCATCATTTACTGTTAAATTCAATTCTTTTAGTGCTTCATATTTGATTTCAGTTCCATATGTTTTCGATAAATTTTCGACTTGTAACATTATTATCGCTCCTTTTCTCTACTTTATTAGTCTAATCTAATTACAATAAACGTACCATAGAAAAAAATAACAGATTGCTTACACTTTTGTAAGCAATCTGTTATTTTTTTAAGCTTCATATTCAATTACATAAGGGTAAAGAGCTGTATTGTAGATTGCTTCAGAATACTCGACTACTTTTCCAGAAAGACCAATTGATTGACGAATTCTCTTTAGTCCATTCTTTTCGGAAGTAGCTAGATTTTTTTGCTGTTCACTTGTCAATTCAATTGTTTGAAAACTATCTTGAAACTTTAGAATTTCGATCCCGTGTTGATCCATTAAACGATACAAAGATTCTTGCTCGAAATCTTCCAATGGAACATCTGACAAAATAGTTGGTAAATAATAATTAAAATAAATATACGGTTGATCATCTAGCGTGTATAAACGTGACACCTTAACAGCTTCTTCTCCAAGACAGGAATAGACAGGAGAATCAGGAGTTAACCTAACTGTTTCTAATTTTAAAATTTTCTTTGCTACTTTTTGTCCTGAATCATTTAAATACTCTGTAAATGTACCTGCTTTTGATAATCTGTTATACGGGCGGTTACTCAAAACAGTCGTTCCTTTACCACTTTTTTTCTCCACCAATTCTTCTGATGATAATAACTCAATTGCTCGACGAACTGTGATTTTGCTTACATCAAATAATTGCTCAAGTTCCGCTTCTGTAGGTAATAGTGATCCTACAGGATATGTACCATTCATAATATCTGCTTTGATTTGTTCCGCAACATCTAGATATAATACGCTTTTTCTTCTCATATTATCCATCCTTATATTCTTTATTTAGTTGATCGATTTCTTTTGATTTATTGGCTATTTGTTTAGATTATTCTAATTCTAATCGTATTTGTGATTTAATTCAACTGACCTCTTCATTTTATGATAGATTTCATACATTATACCAAAGAATATATTTATGGAAAACCTATTTAGGGAAGTACTACTCATCCTATCTTGTCTCTTGATTGATAAAAAAAATAAGATGGGACATAACTCTGCGAGTCATATCCCATCCTTCAGGAATCCAAATAAGCGGTGCTAAAGAACTGCTCCTTTGTTTCAAGCTGATTTCCTATTCATCCCCATGATCCATCGTTACATCATCAGGTAGTGGTTCAAGAAAGACTTTTCTTGGTTTACTCCCTTCCGATGGTCCAATCACACCATGTGCTTCTAATTCATCTACTAAGCGTGCTGCACGATTATAACCAATTCTAAACCGTCTTTGTAGTAAAGAGATACTTGCAGTCTGCATCTCTACAACTAATGCTTTGGCTTCTTCATACAATTCATCTTGCGACGCTTCACTGCTATTGCCCATTGTATCTTCTTCTGTTGGCATCATACTTTCTTGGTAATCCGCTTCTTGCTGCTCCGTAACAAACGATACGATTCGTTCAACTTCATGATCAGAAATAAAGGCCCCTTGCACACGAATCGGTTTATTTTCTCCCATTGGTAAGAACAACATATCTCCTCGACCCAAAAGCTTCTCAGCCCCATTACTATCGATAATCGTCCGCGAATCAGTTCCGCTTGAAACAGCAAAAGCCATACGGGAAGGAACATTTGCTTTAATGATTCCTGTGATAACATCCACACTCGGACGTTGTGTTGCTAAAATCATATGAATTCCAGCTGCACGAGCCATTTGTGCTAAACGAATAATCGCGTCTTCTACTTCATTACTTGCAACCATCATCAAGTCGGCTAACTCATCTACAATTACGACAATAAATGGTAAAATCGGACGATTTTCGCCGTCCTCTAAATTCTTTTGAATCACTAACTCATTGTAGCCAGAAATATTTCGAACGCCTGTTGCTGCAAATTTTTCATAACGGAATTCCATCTCTTGTACGACTTTTTGTAAAGCTTGGGCAGCTTTACGTGGATTTGTAACGACTGGCGTCAATAAATGAGGAATACCATTATAAACATTCAATTCCACCATTTTCGGATCGATCATCATTAGCTTTACTTCATGCGGTTTTGCCCTCATCAAGATACTTGAAATAATGCCATTGATTGCAACGGATTTACCACTACCAGTTGATCCAGCAATCAGTAAGTGAGGCATTTTGGCTAAATCAGCTGATTGAACCATACCAGAAATATCTCGTCCCAACGGTACTTCCAATAATTTATCAGGATGGCTTGGTTGGGCTTCAATAATATCTCTGAATGAAACCGTACTTACCGTGCTATTTGGTACTTCAATTCCAATTAATGATTTACCAGGAATCGGTGCTTCCATTCGGACATCTTTTGCAGCAAGTGCTAACGCAATATCATCCGTTAAACTAACGACCTTACTCACTTTTACACCTACCGCTGGCTGAATTTCAAATTTCGTAACAGCAGGACCCAGACTTGCTTTGACGACTTTAGCATCAACACCAAAACTTTTAAACGTTTGTTCCAACACACCAATATTTTTTTCGATTTTTTGATATTCCCCACTTTGATCAGCAGATGGAATCGAATCTAATAAGGTTGACGGCGGCAACTCGTAATCACGATCTTCTGCTTCCTCCGAAATCTCAAAGTCTAACTCACCGCCTTCATCCATTTCAGATTCTGGCGCTACTTTTTGTTGTATAGGCTGCACTTCGGCTTGATTTTGGAAACTATCGATTGGAACCAGTGTCAACTGTTCTGGTTCCTGCATTTCTTTTTCTTCTTGCTCCCATGCTTCTTGCGCTAATTTTTCGCCAGGCGTTAATTCTCGGACATCATTTTTCAGACGTTTTTGAGCCTCTTTCTTGATTTCTTCCTGTTTAGCTGCACGCTTTTCTGCTCGCTTAGCTTCTCTTTCAGCTTGACGTTCTGCACTTCTAGCCGTCAAGCTACTAAGTCTTTCCCGAATGATCTGTAACCCATTCATCACCTGCTGAAAATCGAGCATACTCATTAAAAAGACACCGGTTGCTATCAGCAATCCTGCAATTAAATAGCTGCCGAATTGAGCAACTAAAAAGAAAGTCAGATTATATAGTCCCGCACCGACCAGACCACCACCGACATTTTGCGCTACGGTACTTGCCTTTAAATCCATTCTAAGGAACTCCCATGTTGTTCCTATAATATTTGGTGTTTGCGTACCTACATTGCGAAACATAAAAGCATGTAGCAAAAGTAACACACCTAAGTAGAGGAATACTCCTCCAATAATCGGTCGGCTTTTTTTGATAGGAAAGTCTTTCCCAAAAATCACCAAAGAAAGTCCATAAAGCATAAGTAAAATAGCTGCTACTGGAAATGTATTACCTATAACTACACGCAAACCATTGGCGATCAAGGTGCCAAGAAATCCTAATTTTAATAATCCAAATAATCCAAAGAAGATAAAAAAGATACCGAGAAAAATGAAATTAAGATGCTCTTGCTGCTGTTGTTGTTTCTTTGTCTTTTTCTTTTTTGCACTTTTCCGTTTTTGTGCCATGTAACATCCCTCTTTTCAATCAGTATCCATTATACCTAAAAAACGAGCCGAACAAAAGTACCCCCATTGTTTCTCTTAAAAATTTAATGATTCAAAATAATTTTCCTATTAACGGATCATTTCATTTGGCCGTTGTCTGTGGATACCAATCCCTGTTATTCCTGAAAGTATGGATAAAACTGGACATAGTAATATAAAGAAGCTAAATGGAATATAATCCAATGTGGAAACTTGTAAAGTACTCGCCATAAACACACCGCTTACGCCCCAAGGTATCAGTGAATTTAAAACAGTACCTGAATCCTCTAATGCTCTAGAAAGCACTTCCGGAGCAAGTCCGGCTTTATCATAACTCTCTTTAAATGCGCGACCTGGAAGAATAATCGATAAATACTGTTCTCCAATCATCAAATTGGCTAATGCCCCACTAAACACGGTTGCAGCCACTAAACTCCCTGTCGATTTTAATTTATGGGCAAGTGGTGCCATCAGAACAGTGATCACATCCATTTTCATTAATAAGCCGCCTAATGATAATGTTAAAAGAATCAACGAAACTGACCACATCATACTTTGGATCCCACCTCTAGTCAACAAGGTATCGATTTGCTCCATCCCAGTTTCTGAAACAAAGCCATTTTCTATAATTGTACTCAACTGTTTCAAGTCAACATTTTGTGTTTGAATCATGTACATCACACTGGAAACTAAAATTGTCAGTAATAAAGACGCAATGGCTGGAACCCGCTTGACTGAACAAACAACCAGTAATAAAATAGGTAACACTGCCCACCAACTAATCGCAAAATTCTCTTGTAATACTTCTAAAAACTGTTTGGTTTCTAAATCAGTCTGTCCGATTTTTGTTTGAAAGCCAATAACTCCGTATAAAATAAATGAAATAACAAAAGCTGGAACTGTCGTCCACATCATATTTCTAATATGTTTAAATAAATCTGCTCCAGCTACAGCTGAAGCTAAATTGGTTGTATCAGAAAGTGGCGACATTTTATCCCCAAAAACTGCTCCTGAAATGATAGCCCCTGCCAAAACTGCAGCGTTGAATCCCATTGAGATTCCCATTCCCATCAAAGCCAAACCAATCGTCGAAACGGTTGTAAACGCGCTTCCAATTGAAATTCCTACAACTGCGCAACTAACAAAAGCTGAAGGCAAAAATATTTTTATGCTGATAACAGAAAAGCCTGCATACATCATCGTTGGAATGACACCACTTGCAATCCAAATGGCAATCAACGCTCCAATCAAAATAAAAATGACCATGGGCACGATCCCAGTTTTCACCCCTTCGATAATGCCTTCATGAATCTTATCCCAAGAAGCACCACGCCACTTACTCCAACCAATCAGTAAACCTAATGCACATAAGACTGGAAAAATCGGACTCATACCGACACCAATCACACAAATACTAATAATCAATAATAATGACAAAAATACAATTAATGCTTCTTTTACACTTAATTCTTTCTTCATTTACTTTCCCCATTTTTCTTATAAATTAATTGTTGAAAACAAAAAAATCCCTGACAATCAAAAAAGACTGTCAGGGACGAATAGCGACGGGTCAAAAGCTATACGCGGTACCACCCATAATTGAAATTAAAAAATAATTTCCTCTCAAAAGACGCTAACGGATCTTACCCGACTCTATCATTTCGCTCCAGATTTGTAATTCAAGTCATTGCTTTGGTCAACTTCCATCATCCGTTGACTTTCTGTCATTTCAAAACAACACTCTACTCGGAATCTTTCATCGCGCTTATTACTACTATAACTGTTAACGGTAAAAATCAAAACGTCCTTTAGCTAAAACTTCCTTCACGCCTCCTGTTTCAAATAATGAACGATCCATGATCATTTTCTTGATAACAGAAGCAGGATATCCTTTTACTTCCATCTTTCCAACTTCACCGAATGCATGACTATTTCCAATTGAAGCAACAGATCCTAATGATTTAAAGGTAAACTCTTTAGTTGGTTCACCTTTTAGTTGGGCTTTAATATTTTTCCCTGCATGTTCACCCATTTTTAGAGAAATTTGCGCAGTTGTTGGATACGGACGATTTGATTCTTTATCCATTACAGCAGAGCAATCGCCAATGATGTATACATTGTGATGATCGGCATCTGTTAAATCTGGTTGAACCATTACACGGCCACGTTTTGCTGCAAAACCAGAGTCTCCAACAACGTGACTTCCACTAACACCTGTTGTCCAAATAATCGTTTTTGCTTTCAACTCATTAAGTTCATTGGTTTCTTGATTATCTAAATAAACAACCGTATCTTGTTTAATTTCTTTGATTGGCTTGCCAACTAAGAAATTGACACCCCATTTTTTCAAATGATCTATTCCATAACTACCAAGTTTTTCACTAAACATTGGCAATAAACGAGTGACCGCTTCAACACAGTATAATTGGATTTTTTCAGGTTCAACACCTGCGATTTCAGCTAGTTTTTTCTTTCCTTCATGTAACGAACCTAATAGTTCGATCCCTGTAAAACCTGCACCGCAAACAACGATTTTCAGACAATTTTCATCTTTAGTTTCTTTATAAGCTTCCATTTGCTCAGTTAAATGTTGGTACACTTTTTCTGAAGTTGGAATATCGACCATTTTTAATGAAAATTCTTCTACACCAGGAATACCGAAAGATTCTGATTCATAACCTAATGCTACGATCAAATAATCATACGCGATGGCTTCTTGGTCTTTTAAATGAACGAGTTGGTTTTCACTATCGATTTTCTCTACTCTACCCTGTACAAATGTTGTACAAGCTGTTTTTACAACATCTTTGATTGGGTAAGTGATTCTTTCTGATGTTTGGATTCCTGCGGCAACTTCGTGGATATCTGTTGCTTCAAAGTGATAATCATTTTGATCAACTAATGTGATTTTTATGTCATTAGTCCCTTTTTGTAACTCATGTAATGCTCTTAAACCGGCATAGCCAGCGCCTAAAATAACGACGTGCTTACTCATTTTAAAATCCCCTCTTAACCTTTTTATTTATTATTTAAGCCACAATCCCATGGCGAAAAATACTACTTGTGCAAGTGCGCCAACTGCTAAAATTCTTACAGCGCAAATAAATGTTTTCGTTTTGACCTGTTCGTTTAAAAAAAGTGTTGTCTGTTTCCAAACAAATGGTAGAACTAACAATGTTAATAACATCGTTATCGGTGTTAAACCTAAACTAGTACTCAAAATAATCGATGCAAAAGCAATCACGATCAGCACGACAAACAGGCGAATCGATGTCTTTTTCCCCAGATAGTGAACCAAGGTAAAACGATGATTTGTTTCATCTTCTTCTAAATCACAAATATTATTCGCCAACATTAAATTAGCAATCAAACAAGTATTCGGTAATGACACTAAAAAAATACTACCCAGATTAGTCATTGTCCATTGGAAAGAATCAAATGCATTGATATAGACACAAATCAACATTATCATAAACCCCATCGTAAAACCCGAAAAAACTTCACCTAAAGGTAAACTGGATAACGGTTTGGGCCCAGACGAATAAAAGATTCCAATCAAGTAACAATAAAGCCCCATCCAGAGTAAGGGCCAACCAACAATCATCGAAAGACCAATACCTATCAACGCAGAAATAGCTATCATCCAGATGATCCAACGACGAATCATCGATAATGATAAATTCTCACGTCCAATAATATTGGTTTTCTCTTTATAATCATGTCCCTCTTTGGCATGATGGTAATCATTGTAGTTGTCTAAAATATCAACAGCCATATTGAAAATAAACATCGCAATAAAATAAATAAGTACATAACCTAAATGTAAACTTCCATAATGATACCAGCTAAAACACATCCCTAATAGGAAGGGTAAAACACTGGCAGTCTTTGCTTTTAGTTCTACTATTTCAAAAAACACTTCTCTATTCAAATTATACTCTTCTCTCCTTATAAAATTTAGTTTTATGCTCACAGAATAATTTACTTGTGTTTCTTGACCTACATCGTATACAATCAATAGTATTGAACTACTGAAAGGAATATTGGTTATGAATGATTTTTGGAAAGAATTTCCTATTATCCAACAACAATTAAATGAAACGTGTGAATTGATCAAACACCAAGTCAAAATAAGAAACAAAGAAATTGAAGCCGCCTTGATCGAATTAACAAGTTCCGGTGGTAAATTACTACGACCTGCTTTCTTTTTTTTATTTGCTCAAATCGGAGATGAACAAAAACAAGATCGCAAACAATTGATCAAAATTGCCGCTTCGATTGAAATCCTGCATATGGCAACGCTCATCCATGATGATATCATTGATGACTCACCGCTTCGCAGAGGAAGCGTTACGATTCAATCTCGCTATGGAAAAGACATTGCTGTTTATACAGGAGATTTATTATTCACAGAATTTTTTGAATTACTTGCCGACACGATGAACGGGTCTGAATTCTTACATACAAATGCTTCTGCGATGAAACGGCTACTTTTAGGTGAATTAGATCAAATGCACACTCGCTATAAAAAAAATATGACAGTCTTTGATTACTTACGGAGCGTCAATGGTAAAACAGCTGAACTGTTCTCATTAAGCTGCTTAGAAGGAGCTCACTTTGGTTTTGCATCGACTGAAGTGCAACGATTGGCTACCCGTATTGGTAGACACATTGGCATTGCTTTTCAAGTTTACGATGACATTTTAGATTATACAGCTGATGTGAAAACCCTGAAAAAACCTGTTTTAGAAGATTTAGCGCAAGGTGTCTATACACTTCCTCTAATCTTTGCACTGCAAAAAGCACCCGAACGCTTCGCTGTTTATCTAGATAAAGAAGCGAATATCACTGCTGAACAAGCAATTGAAACTTCTCAGCTAGTTCATGAATTAGACGGTGTTAACGATGCAAAGGCCTTTGCAAAACGTGTAACTGAAAAAGCATTGACTGATATTAAAAAATTACCTGATTGTTTAGGCAAAGAACAGCTAACGTTGCTGACTGAATTGTTACTTCAACGATCATTCTAATAACCAAATCAAGGTTTACAAGCTTAAGGTTGGGACAGAAGTATTTATTTCCGAAGGAATTGCTTCTGCTCCCACCATTTATCAGGATTCCATGTGAGTGGGACACAACTCTTCGAGTTATGTCCCACTCACATCTTTTTTTATTTTACTTAATACGCAATATTGACATCACATAATCATCGTTGATTTGTTCCTCTATCTATTGCATAAAGTTGTTGGTAATGGTGATTTGTAGCTAATAATTCTTTAGGAGAACCACTCATTTCCAATTGACCATCTTCAATAAAAATCACACGATCCATCATATGAACTCCCTGCAAATGATGTGTGATCCAAATAATTGTTTTCTCTTCAAGTGTTTCAAAAAACGTATCCAGTAACTGCTGTTCCGTAATAGGATCTAATCCTGTCGTTGGTTCATCTAATAATACGATCGGTGTATCTTGAAGTAAAATACGAGCCAAAGCTAAACGATGACGCTCTCCACCTGAGAAACGTAAACCAGCTTCATCCACCATCGTCATCAGACCTTCTGGCAAACCTTGGATCATTTCTTTTAACCCAACTTGATCCAACACCTGCCAAACTTCATCCTCGGATGCTTCTTCTCGTCCAATTCGAACATTATTTAAAATCGTTGTTCTAAAAAGATACGGCGCTTGGTGAATCACACCGATTGATTTTGTAATTTGATCGCCAAATTCATAGGTTGAAATCCCACCTACTGTTATTGTCCCTTCATCAGGTCGTAAATCCCCACGGATCAACGTTGCTAATGTGCTTTTCCCTGAGCCACTGCGTCCCAAAATCGCTAATTTCTCTTTTGAATGGATCGTCAAATTCAATTTTTCTAAAACATGCTTAGATGTTCCTGCGTATGAAAATGAAAGATCCTTGATTTTAATTTCTGTATCTGTGATTGTGAAATCGTTCAATACTTCTGCTGTTTCTTCCAATTCTGGTAAATCATTCAAGCGTTTGATAGAATCTTTATAAATCGTTGTTTCCTGTGCTGCATCAGGCAGTGGTGCAAAAGCATCGATCAACGGAAAAACAGTCAGTGTAAAGGCTGCAATCCAGTTAGCTGCACCGCCATGATTACCAGGAAAGCGAATACTAGTCCAAGCTAAAATCGCAACAGTGATTAGCCCAAAAGTAACTTGCAGCACAAAATCACGAAAACGATTGAAGCGTTTGATTTGTTCATCTATTTGGCGTAGCTTTGCCTCTTCATTTTCATATGAATGAACAAACTCTTGGCCTCGTTGGCTAAAGACCCAATCAGAGACACCCAAAATATTGTCTGTCAATGTTTTGTATAATTCATTCTTAGAAGCTTTTTGTTTCTCTTGTCTGGCTCCATTTACTAAAACTGAGATCAAAGGCAATAGAAAAATAACTACACCTAACATCAATAACATACATAAACCAAACCACCATGAAAAGAAGCCTAGTCCAATAATGATGAATATATAGAGTAACCAAGCAATTACAGTCGGAAAAATTGTACGCAAATACAAATTTTGTAAGTGATTGATATCTTCAGATAACAAGCCTAAAATATCACCCGTTTGATATTTTGATTTAAAGAAAATCGCATCTTTTTCCAAAACCATATAAAGCTTCAAACGTAAGTCCGACGTCATTTTCAAAACCCAATTATGACTAACTAAACGCTCTATATAACGAAAAACTGGACGACTGATCCCAAAAGCACGTGTTAATACTATGGGTATATAAATCATCAAGATGTTTTCTGGAAGAGACGCTGCTCGGCTAATTAAATAACCAGAATTAAACATTAAGGCACCTGCACTAAAAAACGTCAAGAAACCTAAAATCAATGCTAAATACAATAACCCTTTATACTTTTTCAAGAACGGTTTGACCCATTTGTCTTTTTGGTATAATGCTTTATTTGTTGGGGTATTTTCCATTATTCTGTCCCCCTCATTTGCTTCACTAATTTCACATAGTAACCATTTTTCTCGGTCAATTCAGCTAGTGTTCCTGCTTCGACCAGTTGCCCTTTATCCATCACCAAGATATAGTCCATCTCTGCCATCCAGTGTAATCTATGCGTCGCGAAAAAGACAAGATGATCTTCCATTAAAGGCAACATTCTTTCTTTCAATTCCACTTCCGTTTCAATATCTAAATGAGCAGTCGGTTCATCAAATAATAAAATACGACGTTCTTGATCTAAAAAGGCTCTAGCAAGCGCCACACGCTGCGCTTGTCCACCACTTACCATTCTCCCACTTTCACCGATCACTGTGTCTATACCGTTCGTTAAATCTGCCACAAGCGATTCTAACCCTACTAGTTGTATAGCAGCTAGCACTTGTTCATCGGTCGCTTCAGGCGTATAAAAACGGACATTATTTGCTAAAGTGTCTTGGAATATATAAGGAGACTGTGGAATATAGAGTACTTGCTTTTGCCAAGCATTTTGTAGAAAATGCGGAATCGCTTGTCTATCAACTTTAATTTTTGTCATCTCAGCGTTCGGTTCCAAAAATCCGCTCAATACATTGATCAAGGTTGATTTTCCTGAACCACTAGCACCGATGATTCCAACTTTTTGATATCCTTTTGCTTTAAACTCTAAACCTTTTAAAGCAGGCTGTGTTGCTTCTTCATATTGGAACGTCAATTGTTCCGCTGATAATTCACTCAAAGCTGTCCAATCCTCTAAAACAAGTCGATCCGTTTCAAACATTTCGGGTAAATCTAAAACTGCTTGAATTGCTTGGAATGAATTTTTTCCATCTAATGTTGCATGATAATCACTCGCAAAATCACGGACAGGCAAGAAAAACTCTGGCGCTAAAATCAACGTTGTCAAAGCTGGAAAAAGTAAAATCCCACCTTCTAATAAACTCAATCCTAAAAACACCGCCACAACCGCTACCGATAATGTTGTAAAAAAGTCCAAAGCAAACGTGGATAAAATCGCAATTTTCAACGTACTCATGGTTGCTTCTCTAAAGCGCTCACTCGTATTATAAATACTGCCTGCGTATTTTTTGCTTAATCCAAATAATTTTAGCGTATCTAATCCTCGTAACGAATCAATAAAGTGATTGGATAAAATCTGAAATGCTTTGTATTGTTTATCGGCTTTACTTTGAGCCGCATATCCTAAAATAATCATAAATATGATAATCATCGGAAAGACAACGAGTAACACAACACCAGAGCGAACATCTAATGTAAAAACAAAAACCAAAATGATCCACGGAATAATCATCATATTCATGATTTTCATCAAAATCAGGTGAAGATAATTTTCTGCCTGACTGATTCCTTCAAGCGCCATTGTGATCATATTTCCTGTTCCATTTTTTTGAACCACCGTTGGCCCTAAGCGAAAAACTTTTTGCAGCAACGCTTCTCTTAATTCACGCGACCGATCATAACTAAATTGGTCCAACATTTTCTCACGTAAATACGTCACAACATGTCTACCAGTATAAAACAAAAAGAACACCAAAATATTCAACAGCTGGTCGCGTAAATGACCACCTTCCCATAACCCAACAACGGCTTTAGATAAATAAAATGCTTGTCCTATAATAAATACTGCTTGCAGGAAAGAAAAACCTGCAAGCAAGATCATGATATTTTTGATTTTCGGCATTTTTAAGATGGCTTTATCGATCATCCTTCATACCCCGCAGCTTCAATAGCTGGATGTTTGATACGTTTTCTAAAGACATAGTAAGACCAACCTGTATACGCTAGTACAAATGGTAAGATTGTTAATGATAACCAAGTCATTGTTTTTAGCGTATAAGGAGTACTTGATGCGTCTTTGATCAAGATGTCATAGTACCCTTCACTACCAATCATGACACGTGGGAATAAGCCACTAAATAATAATACAACTAAAAGAATCAATGTTAAGCCACTAGCAAGAAAAGCCAACATTTCTTTTTTCTTAAAGACACTCACATTAGCAACAACTGTTAATGCAACGATTCCCAATACTAATAATAACGTCACAACGAAATGATTATCAAAGAAATCTGTTTTAAAGTACAACAATGCTGCAAATACAACTAAGCCAACATATAAAATCCAATAGAAGAATGACGCATAGTTACGCGCACGTTCTCTCACAGGACCTTCTGTCTTAAGTGTAATATAGTTTAACCCATGTAGGTAGCACAATAATGCCAAAGCAACGCCACCAACTACAGAAAACACATTAATATAATCTGTAAAAGAAGCCATCATATTCCCATCTTTATCAAGCGGCATTCCTTGTACCATGCTGATGAATAACACACCAAAGAAAAATGGTACGATAAAACTACCGATCGATAATGTCCAGTTCCACATTCTGCGTCTTTTACCATCCGGCATACGATGACGGAATTCAAATGAAACCCCACGAATGATCAACCCAACTAAAATAATAAACAAAATCAAGTAAAAACCACTAAACAATGAAGCATACCAGTATGGGAAAGAAGCAAACATTGCGCCCCCTGCTGTTAATAACCATACTTCATTACCATCCCAAACCGGTCCAATCGTTTGGATGATTTGTTCTTTTTCTTCTTCATCATGAGCTAATGTTTGAACCGACATACCCACGCCAAAGTCAAAACCTTCTAAGAAGAAGAAGCCTGAGAATAAAATACCAATTAGCACAAACCAAAGTAATTGTAACGTACTCATTCGCCAAAGACCTCCTTATCAAATGGATCTACATCAGTAGAGTTTGCCTCTGCTAATTTCTTTTCTTCATAATCTGGCCCTTTTTTAAGTTCAACCGTTACTAAGTAAACCATCACTGAACCAAGACCTGCAAATAAAATAAAGTAAATAATATTCGATGTTAACAATGAAGCCACAGATACATTTGGTGACACACTATCTTCAATCGTAAATAAACCGTAAACAGTCCATGGATAACGACCAAGTTCAGTGATCAACCAACCTGTTGTATTCGCTATGAATGGTGCGAATGTACATAACGCTACGATCCAAACCATCCAGCGTTTTTCATAAAGTGATGGTTTTTTCTTACGAGTAAAGAACAACCCTAAAGCGGATACTAATAACATTAATACGCCGAATCCAGCCATTAATCTAAAGCTCCAGAATAATGTATTAACTGGTGGGAAGTAATCTCTATCACCATATTTTTCAATCAAATCTTTATTTACTGTTTCCATTCCATCAACGGAACCAGAAAGGCTATTGTATGACAAAATACTTAATACATACGGTATTTCAATACCGAAGATTTGCTTATGTTCGTTTTCATCTGCCCAAGCAATCAATGTCCAAGCAGCTGGATCGCCTGAATCTTCATAAGCACCTTCCATTGCTGCAAATTTCATTGGTTGACCTTCGATCAACGCTTTCATTTGCAAATCTCCAGCAAGCAACACACCTAAAGAACCAAATAACCCAATCCATAATCCGATTCGCATAGAAACTTTATGGAAGCTGACATCACGTTTTTTCAGGATTTGGAACGCAGCCAGACCAGCTACGATCATACCACCCATTACAATAGCACCCGCTAACACGTGCGTAAATTCATACCAGACTTTCGGATTGGCAATAACTGCACCAAAGTCGATCAATTCTGCACGACCATTGTTTAACGTGTAACCAACTGGATGTTGCATAAAGCTATTTGCTGCTAAAATCCAGAACGCTGACATCATTGAACCAAATACGACCAACCAAATAAATGTTAAATGTAATTTAGGATTTACTTTGTCCCAAGTAAAAATCCATAAACCTAAGAATGTTGATTCTAAAAAGAACGCAAGTAAAGCCTCAATTGCTAGAGGAGCACCAAAAATATCTCCGACAAAGCGTGAATAATCTGACCAGTTCATCCCAAACTGGAATTCTTGAATAATTCCTGTTACAACTCCAACTGCAAAACTTAATAGAAAAATGTTGCCCCAAAACTTCGCCATTTTACGATAACGTTCATCTTTTTTCACTACATACATTGTTTCCATGACTGCTACAACTAGTGCTAATCCTATTGAAAACGGTACGAAGAAGTAATGAAAGACGGTTGTCATTGCAAATTGGAATCTTGCTAATGTTACAATATCAAACATCAATAATCCCCCTTGTTTTTACTGTCTCCACAAAAAGAATAAGCTGATTTCATTCAACATAATTATTCATTTTCGCAGTTGGTTGGTGCTGCCAAAATGAATCAAAACCCAGAATAAAATAAACCTAAAGACAATATGTGTGTGGAAACTCTTTTTATTAAATTTAGAATGATTCCAATTTAGAGTATACTCCTTTTATTGTAAATTACAAATGTTTCTGCCTTTTTTTCATTAAAATATTCCTTTGTTCTTGTGGAAAAATAAAAAAAGTGGTTTTAGAGAGTAACATGGGTTACACATCGATATCTGTTGGAAAGCATTTTAAGTGGACTAATTTACTTTTGAGCATTGATTTCAGTCATTAATTCATCTTAATAATAGGAATAACCTATCTTTGAAATACCATGTAGGTATTGAAAATACATATCACTTTTCAAGAATAATAAAAAACAGAGAGAATTAATACTTTCCATTATTTTTCTCCCTGTTTTTTATCTTTGTCTAACGAACACGTCAACTTCATCACGGCACTATTCAATTATTTTAAATTGAAGTGTTTGTTTTCCCTCATTGTTTACATCTTTTATTTATAACCATTTATATCTAATTCTTGTCCTTTTTGCAGAACAGTTACTTTAAATTCATACGTTTTTCCGACTTTTTCAAATGTTTTATCGATGTAAAACCGAATTAATTTATCATTTGGTTGATCTGAATTATACATAGTACGGAATGGTTGATTTGGTTTCTTTGGTTCCTTCGTGCCTTTAAATTGATGAAACCATGTACCTGCTCCATTTTGGATCGAGAATTTTTCAGATTGTCCATTTGGTGATTCCAACACAACTGTTTTATCTGCACCTTCAGGTAATGCCATTTCAAAAACATCTATGTCTGTATCTGTATTGATTTTTCCTTTGACTAGTTCGCCTTCTTTAATTTTCGTTGCTGTTTCTCCCGTATCTCCGTGGTCATCCCCTTCTTCTAACGATTCTCCTTCACTTAAAACTCGAACTGTAAATTCATACATTTTTCCCGCTGAAACTAAACGTTTATCTACATAAAAACGTACGGTGTTGTCTGACGGATTTTTCGAAAAATAAGTGGTTCTATACATCCCTTTGACGATTCCAGCTTCTGCTCCCGTATATGGGCCATACCAAGAATAGCCTAATTTAACAGTCCATTCGGGTACATACCCATTTGGGGATTCTAAAACGATCGTTTGATTCTTTTCTGATTTTATGTTCATTTCAAAAACATCTATATCACCTGAGCTATTGATTTTTCCTTTGACTAGTTCGCCAGCTTTAATTTTCGTTGCTGTTTCTCCCGTATCTCCGTGGTCATCCACTTCTTCTAACGATTCTCCTTCACTTAAAACTCGAACTGTAAATTCATACATTTTTCCCGCTGAAACTAAACGTTTATCTACATAAAAACGTACAGTGTTGTCTGACGGATTTTTCGAAAAATAAGTGGTTCTATACATTCCTTTGACGATTCCAGCTTCTACTCCCGTATATGGGCCATACCAGGAATAGCCTAATTTGACAGTCCATTCTGGTACATACCCATTTGGGGATTCTAAAACGATCGTTTGATTCTTTTCTGATTTTATATTCATTTCAAAAACATCTATATCACTTAAGCTATTAATTCTTCCTTTGACTAGTTCGCCTTCTTTAATTTTCGTTGCTGTTTCGCCTGTATCTCCGTGGTCGTCCACTTCTTCTAACGATTCTCCTTCACTTAAAACTCGAACTGTAAACTCATACATTTTTCCCGCTGAAACTAAACGTTTATCTACATAAAAACGTACGGTGTTGTCTGACGGATTTTGGGAAAAATAGGTAGTTCTATACATCCCTTTGGCAATACCAGCTTCTGCTCCCGTATATGGACCAAACCAGAAAGAGCCTACTTTAACAGTCCATTCGGGTACATAGCCATTTGGGGATTCTAAAACGATCGTTTGATTCTTTTCTGATTTTATGTTCATTTCAAAAACATCTATATCACTTGAGCTATTAATTTTTCCTTTGACTAGTTCGCCGGCTTTAATTTTCGTTGCTGTTTCACCTGTATCTCCGTGGTCGTCTATCTCTAATTCTTGTCCTTTTTGTAGAACAGTTACTTTAAATTCATACGTTTTTCCGACTTTTTCAAATGTTTTATCGATGTAAAACCGGATCAATTTATCTTTCGGCTGATCTGAATTATACATAGTACGGAATGGTTGATTTGGTTTCTTTGGTTCCTTCGTGCCTTTAAATTGATGAAACCA
>NZ_KE136473.1:0-435741 GCF_000407145.1 Enterococcus caccae ATCC BAA-1240 | reverse complement strand
CCCGCTGAAACTAAACGTTTATCTACATAAAAACGTACGGTGTTGTCTGACGGATTTTTCGAAAAATAAGTGGTTCTATACATCCCTTTGGCGATTCCAGCTTCTACTCCCGTATATGGGCCATACCAGGAAGAGCCTAATTTGACAGTCCATTCTGGTACATACCCATTTGGGGATTCTAAAACGATCGTTTGATTCTTTTCTGATTTTATGTTCATTTCAAAAACATCTATATCACTTGAGCTATTGATTTTTCCTTTGACTAGTTCGCCTTCTTTAATTTTCGTTGCCGTTTCGCCAGTATCTCCGTGGTCGTCAACTTCTTCTTCAATTACATTAACAACACTTTTCACTTCTTTATTTCCATCAATAGTTTTTACAATTATTGTCGCTTTACCTGCCGATATTCCTGTTACTTCTCCATCTTTTGAAACAGTTGCAATCTCTGGATTAGAGCTGCTCCATGCAACCAGTTTATTGGTTGCATTCTCTGGATTAATTGTCGCTTTCAACTGCTTCGTTTCTTTAGTTTTCAATTGAATGTTACTAGGTTCAACAGTCACACCAATGACTGAGACAGACTTAGGTATAACAGTGATTTCTGCAGTCGCTATCTTATTTCCCACTTCAGTCTTTGCAGTAATCGTTACTTTTCCAGCCGCTTTTGCTGCAACTTCGCCTGTCTCAGATACAGTTGCAATATCTGTATTTGAACTACTCCAACTAATTTTTTTGTTGACTGCGTTTTCGGGTGTCACTATAGCGTCTAATTTTTTTATATCTCCAACAGTCAGTTCCGCAGTCTCGGGTGAAATGTTGATAGTCATTTCTTCATGGCTATCTCTAGTATAAGCATTAGCCCATAGGTTATAGCGTTTGTCCATTCCCCAAAGACTTCCATCAGATACACTGAGCCAATGCCTCTTACCATTTTCATTCCTATTACTATAAAATGAACGACCAGCATCTAAATGTGGTGTTTGTCCCTTAGTTACATCTTTCACTTGCTGCAACGGAATATTCATTGTTGATACATCTTGTGGATAGGTATATTTTATTATAATTGAATAGTCAGTATTCGGATCTATCATCACTTCTTTTGTTTTAAGCAATTCAAAACCTGGTTCATCCTTGGTCCCTGAAGCAATTTTTTCTAAACCGTCAAATCCTGAAAATGTTTTATTTTTTTCGATTGCTTTACCCAGATAATAAATTTCATAATTTATATGCGATTGATTTGTTCGAATTGAAACTGCTTCTAATGATTCTGCCTTTTTAGAAGTTGTAAAAGTATTACCTAGATAAATATCTTTAGACTGAGAGCCCAAATTAATATAAGAATATTGCTCCCCATTTATATAACTGTTTACATGATCATACGTTTCTTTTGTTGTGTCAGCTGCAATATTTTCTGCTACCAAAAGGTACGCATCTTCATAGCTCATATAAAAATAACCCTTATCATGATTTTGTGCTCCCCAAGAGTTTTTCATTTTAAAAGCACCATTATTTTGGGGTTTCTTTACAAAGTTTTCTTTATCATAATTGTCATCCCAACCAACAATGATAATTCCATGGTTAGCAGTCAACCAATCACCATTGGTTGAAATTAAGTTTGCTTTAGCGTCTTCAACAGGTACATAAGTAGAATTTGTCTTATGACTATAGTACTTAGAATCATGGCTATACTTAGTGTCATAATAAAAAGTTGCCGCACCATATGTGTAAATTAATGATTTGATATCTTCAACTTTTTTTTCTTTCTTTTCTTGTGATTCCGTTTGATAACTTACTCCAGGTACTTTAACCACTTTCTCAATACTCATTGGTAATTTTTCTTTTGTTTGGTTATAAAAATCACTTGATATCATTGGCTGATTTACTTCACGTATTTTAGGTGTTGGAAATATTGTTTCGGTCGTCCCTAAATTGTTCAATGCACCTTGAGTAAATATACTGTTTGCATTTCCGCCTCCATCCAGAGTTCTCCCGATGTGATGTGGATTTAATATATCTGAAAAACTATTTTTTGAGAAATAATAATTAAAATAGTTTGGCGAAATATAATACTCTTCACCAAATTCCTTTTTTGCTGAAATAGCTATTGTATCTGTTCCAGAATAAGCCCAACATAAGCCTAATTCGCCTTGATCCTTCATAACAGTTTCAAAATTTCCATTGCTGAAATCAAATTTTTCAGGCAATAGTTGTCTTTTTCTCTTGAATAACTCAGTCTCAGGAATATCCCTCGGTATTTCTACTTTAATTCCTGAATCTGGCTCCGAAGGAAAATATTCAACCTCCTTAGGTAAGTCTACTGCATACCCACCTACCGAAAAAACAGATAGAAATGTCATACCTCCCAACAACGCTACCAACGCCTTAACACATTTTTTCATAAATTATAAATCTCCTTTTTTATTTTACTGTGAATGTTAAACAATCCACGTAAAATTAATATATCATATAAAAATATATTTCGAAACAAAATATGATATATATACGATATAATATAGATATAAAATTATAATTAGTGTTAAAAACAATGACAATATGTATATAAACAAGGTTGGATACCTCTAATAAATATTAAAAACAAACATAATACGACTTTCTCTTTCACCAAGTTAACTATTGAAAATAAGTACTCAAACACTTTAGCTTGCACATCTTGAATCCTGTTTACTTGAATCTCTATCTTTTTATCAAAAAAAGACTAGGGAATAACTCTACGAGTTACACCCCAGTCACAAGGAATCTGAATACATAAATAGAAATCAAGTATCTATTGAACGACTTGATTTCACTAAACTAAACAAATGTATCCTGAAAATAATTTATATAAATCGGCATTGCAATTTCTCGTAATACGCCTTTTGCAACTTCAGGTCTGTTTGGGCTTTTTGCAAAAATTTCTTCGCTCCCAATCATGATATTAAAGCCTGCGATTTCAGCTAATTCATCATGACCTAAACTATAGACCATTCTACCCAAACTGCTCCAAACCATCGCTCCTGTACACATACAGCATGGTTCACAACTTGTATACAATGTATATTCAGATAGATCTGATATTTTTTGGCTAGAACAAAAATCACGAATAATGCCTAATTCTGCATGATAAGTAGGGTCACTTTCTGTATGAATTTGATTTTCACCAGTTAGGACAACTTTATTGTCTTTTACAAGTAATGCGCCAAAGGGTTCATTTCCCTTTTTAGCAGCATCTTTGGCAAGTTCTAGTGCTTGTTTCATGAATTTTTCGTCTAATTGTTCTTGTTTATTGTTGGCAACCATGATTCTTTCACTCTTCTCTGTTTAGTATTTTGACTAAATTATAACATGAAATCAAACGGTTTCAGGCCTCCTTATCCACTAAAAAACACCGATCATCAAAATTTCTGAGGATCGGTGTTTTTAATTGAAAATCAGTCTTGTTTCATCGCCGCTTTCAAGGCTTGTGCTAGTGCACTTTCTTCTGGTTCTTCTTTTTGTGAATATTTTTTCATCAACTTACGTTCTTCATGTTTCGTCAGTTTTTTACTGCGTTCTTTTTTATCTTGCATTTTTTCAGTGATCGAACAGTATTTACATTTAAAGTAAGCACCGTTTTTACCATCGATAATCTCCATTTTACGGTGGCATTGTGAACAACGGTGATTGGACACTTTCGGGTCTTTTCTCCGACGATAGCTACAATCTTGATTGGAACAAACATAGATTTTACCGTCTTTAGTATTTTTCTCACGCAAGTTTGAACCACATTCTGGGCATTTCTTTTGTGTGATAGAAAAATCTTGGTATTTGCTTTCGCTTTGTTTGATCTCGTTGACTAATTTTTTCGTATCTTGTTCAATTTCTTTAAGAAAAACAGTACTGCTTTGTTTCCCCTTGGCGATAGCTTCTAATGTTTTCTCCCATTTTTCGGTTAATTCAGGCGTAACTAAGGATGGATTGACCAATTCGAGCAACTGTTTGCCCTTTGGTGAAACACTTAAACCATTTGTCGTGCGTTCCATCAATTCTGATTTGATCAGTTTTTCAATGATTTCAGCGCGTGTAGCAGGAGTTCCTAAGCTATGTTTTTCCATTAAACCTAGTAAGGTGCCTTCAGTCAAAGGTTTTGGTGGTGCTGTTAGTTCTTTATTAATGGTGAAATTGGGCGGTACGATCATGCCTAATTTCCAGTCGACAGATGGCGCTACTTCTTCTTTTTCTTGCTTCCATCCTGCAACTTCTACTTTGCTTTGACGGAAAATAAATTGTTCTTTGTTAAAATTTACTGTTACTTTTGTTTGCTTTGTGCGGTGAGGCTCCGCAAACATCCCCAAGAAACGTGTGACGATCATATTGTAGATTTTTTGCTCATCGCCACTTAATTTTTCGTAACGTGGACGTTGTTCCGTTGGAATCAAGGCATGGTGATCTGTGACCTTCTCGTTTTGGAAGACTTTCGTCAGTTTGACTTGACCGCCGTCTTTAATATACGTTTTAACTTCAGGTGCAAAATCACTCACTGCTTGCAAACGTTCTTTCATCGTTGCTTTCATATCCGTTGTTAAATACTTACTATCCGTCCTTGGATACGTCACGATTTTATGAAATTCGTAGAGACTTTGAACGAGGGAAAGAGTTTTCTTCGCTGAAAATTGATAGCGTTGATTGGCTTCTCTTTGAATTTCAGTTAAATCATAAGGAAGTGGTGCTTGTTCTGTTTTCGTTTTTTCTTGGATATCTGTTACTTTCCCTTTGCCTTCGCTTAGTTTTTTTACGAACGCTTCTACATCATTTCGTTCTTTAAATGCGTATGGATTACTTTGAACCAGCTTCGCTTTTTCTTTTTGAACTTGCAGTTCTACTGAAAAATACGTTTGTGGTCTAAAGCCTTCGATTTTCTTTTCTTGTTGGCGGACTAAAGATAGTGTGGGTGTCTGTACCCGTCCAGCTGAAAGACTATCTTGATATTTTACCGTTAAGGCTCTGGTGACGTTCAAACCAACTAACCAGTCTGCTTTGGCGCGAGCTAAGGCTGAATAATACAAGTTATCATATTCTTTAGCAGGTCTCAGTTTTTTGAAACCATCCTTTATTGCCTTATCTGTTTGCGAAGAAATCCAAAGACGCTTAACCGGCTTGTTAAAATGAACATATTCTAAAATCCAACGAGCGACCAATTCTCCTTCACGTCCTGCATCAGTTGCGATCACCGCTTCTGTGACATCTTTACGGTTTGCTAGTTGCTTAATAGCTTTTAATTGATGTCCTGTTTTTGGTAAAGGCTTGATCCCTAAATTTTTGGGTACCATCGGCAGAGTTTCCATTTGCCATGATTGCCATTCTTTATTGATATCTTCTGGCATCTTTAATCCAAGTAAATGACCTAATGCCCACGTTACAATTACAGTCGGACCTTCGTAATAACTTTTATTTTTTTGATTTGCTCCTAGCACTTTGCTTAAATCTTTAGCAACACTAGGTTTTTCGGCAATAATCAGTTGTTTGTTTGCCATTTGTTTCACTCACTTTCTGTATTCCATATATCAATTGAATTAATCGTTAAAATGTCAATATGTTGATTTTACCACACTCGGCTGGTTCTTTTCGCCTCTTATTCAAGCTTTTTAATTGAAATGTAAATAGAAGAACTATATACTTACTAATTGTAAGTTAATAAAAATAAAGATTATCAAGGAGATCCTATGATTACAATTGAGTTTTTTCACGACGTTATCTGTAGTTTTTGTTTTCCAATGTCGTATAGAATGAGACAAGTTCAAAAAGAAATGCCTGACATAAACATCATCCACCGTTCTTTTGCTTTAGCTAGAGATGAAGAAGATCATAAGCAGATGTTTGGTTCTAGAGAAAATGCTAAAAATGAAATCCTATCTCACTGGGTTCATGCTAATCAAAATGATGACCTTCATCGGTTTAACATTGAAGGAATGAGAGCAGCTGACTTTCTTTTTCCAACTTCTATGAATGGTTTACTCGCTGCAAAAGCAGCAGGAGTTGTAGGCGGAGAAGCTAGTTATTGGGACATGTTTGATGCTTTACAGACAGCTTTATTCGTTGATAGTAAAGATATTGATGACATTAACATAATTGAATCAATCGTCAAAAACAGTTCCATTGATTTTGAAAAATGGCAGCAAGCTTTTACTAATCCAGAAACGTTAGCCTTAGTTGAAGATGATTTTCGTTTAGCAAATGCCTATCAACTTAGCGGTGTTCCAGCATTGATCGTTAATGGAAAATATCTGATCAACGGTGCGCAGCCGCTGGATCAAATCATGCAAGCAATTGCGACAATCAAAGAAAAAGAGACACCCATTATTGAAGTGCTTAAAAATGATGAATCGGAAAATGGTTCTTGTAATATGGAAGATGGAAAATGGGTTTGTAAAGATTAGTCTGAACGAATGTGAAGAAAAGCAACTTTTTAAAGTTTATTGGTTGCTTTTCTTTTTTTGTTCAAAACAACGTAAAGATATCTTTACGAATCAATTTAACTATGCTAAAATAAAGTAAAGATATCTTTACTAATAATTAGGAGTTTATCATCATGAACGTTCATAATAAGATCAAAGAAATACGTGAAAGTAAGAAAATAACCCAAATTCAGATGGCCACTGATTTAGGCGTTTCTAGACAAACCATGAATGCTATTGAAAAAACAAAGTATAATCCAAGCTTGGAGCTATCTTTAAAAATAGCGAAGTATTTTAATATGCATGTTGAAGAAATTTTTCAGCTAGAGGAGGAAGAATAAATGAATACAGCTTTACAAATAACACAAGCCATTATCCTATTACTAATAGGGGTTTTTACAATTAGCTCGATTTTTAATGCCATTAAAGCCTTGGTTCAAGTAAAGAAAGGTCGTCTGGATGAATTAGAGAAAAAAACTGTTTCAGATTCCTTAGTTTATGCAATGATCGCACTCTTCATAGTGCATACGCTTCAATTTGTTCTTGGCATCGCAGCAAATATGATACCAAATAGTAACTTTCACTATCATCCAATCATTTCTGGCGGAGTACCTTATAGAAGTATTATTAGTAACGATCCTTGGCACTTTGAATCACTCTTTTTTGATTGCCTTATTTTCTCAGTTATCTACTTCTTCAGAAAACGAAAATATAGAGAGTAAGATAATGTTCCCATTATCTTACTCTCTATATTTTTCTTAATTCTTTTTAAACTAAACTCGATTTACAACATTTCGGCTTCGCACAATCATTATGGCGTTCATGAAAATCATCGCCACTTTCGAATGTCACAGCTTGCAGATCTTTTAACAAAGCTAAGCCTTTATATTGTTGCAGATCTTCATCACATTCTTCACACCAGCGTTCATCACCATTATTCCAAAACGCTGCTAAGTAATTCACTTTTGTATTTATGTACTCATATGTTGAAGAAAGTTCTTGCCATTGTTTTATGTAGTAACGTTCCGCATCTTCTAAACAATCAAAGGTTTTATTTTCTTCGATATCTTCTTGCCAGTCTTCAAAAAACCACCAAGGTTCATTATCGCCGTACATGGTAACCACTTGGTACATTAATCTATCACTCCAATTCTTTCTACAAAAGCTATTCTAGTCACTTAGTGCAAAACTTTCAACTTAAGTGCTTGTGAAATAGTTTTTGTTTAAACGTTCATTATTTTTATTTTATCACAGGATCAAGCAAAGCTAAGAAAAACAATTGATTTTCTTGGTATTTCATTGCGAACGGAATGAGCATTTGCTAAAATATGGAAAGAGTAGAAAGGAACGTTTCTGATTATGAAAAAACCTGTATTTTGGAATTCGATCGCTATTTATTTACTATTATATAATAATATTTTACTTATCATATCATTGATTTTGGCGTTGAAAGCTGTAGTTGAAGGTAATGGACGCTTTGGATCAGAAGTTTGGTATCAGATAGCTGTTTTTTTAATTTATATTATTGAAATTGCGGGATTGATGACAGGGGGGAAAAAAGGCTACCTCTTCTCTATACTTTTTATTCCATTTATTTTTTTAATGTACTTTTACCCACCAATGATGGTCAGTATGTTTCCGAAAATGATTATGCTAGCGTTTCGTGTCGTTGAGTTATGTTCGATGTTTTATCTTATTTTTTCACCAGAATCGAGAGCTTATTTTCGTAACTGTAATCAAAAAAACGAGTAGGAAAAAATTCCTACTCGTTTTTTTGATTAAATATATTGCAATACTTTTTCTTCTTGATACGCTTGATCGATCAAACCGCCACCAAGACATTCCATTCCATCATAAAATACAACTGCTTGTCCTGGAGTGATTGCTCGAACTGGCTCTGAAAAAATAACTTTGGCTGTTGTTCCGTCACCCGTTAACACAACTTTAACTGGAATATCATCTTGACGATAACGGAATTTCGCTGTACATTCAAATTCTCTCGGCATTTCTGAGTCAACAGTGAAATGAATTTCACTTGCATCTAAATGCGTTGCGTATAATTGTTCATGATGAAAGCCTTGTCCAACATATAATGTGTTCGTTGCTAGATCTTTCCCCACTACAAACCAAGGTTCTTGTGAGCCTTTGCCCCCGCCAATCCCTAAACCTTGACGTTGTCCGATCGTATAATACATCAAACCATCATGTTGCCCTTTGACTTCTCCATCTAAAGTAACCATATTCCCTTTGTTAGCAGGTAAATAGGTACTTAAAAATTGTTTGAAGTTCTTTTCTCCGATAAAACAAATACCTGTTGAGTCTTTTTTCTTCGCAGTTGCTAAATCAGCGCGTTCCGCGATTGCTCGAACTTCTGATTTTTCCATGCCTCCTAAAGGAAACATTGTTTTAGCTAATTGTGCTTGAGATAATTGACTCAAGAAATACGTTTGATCTTTATTATTATCCACACCACGTAACATACGTACAGTGCCGTCTTCTTTTCGTTCTACTTGAGCGTAATGTCCAGTCGCTACATAATCTGCTCCTAGTTGCATTGCATACTCTAAAAAAGCTTTGAATTTAATTTCTTTATTACACATCACATCAGGATTTGGCGTCCTTCCCAAACGATATTCTTTAAGAAAATATTCAAATACACGATCCCAATATTCCTTTTCAAAGTTTACAGAATAGTAAGGAATACCGATTTGATCGGCAACTTTTGCTACATCCTTGTAATCTTCGGTGGCTGTACACACACCATTTTCATCCGTGTCATCCCAATTTTTCATAAAGATACCCACGACATCATAGCCTTGCTCTTTTAAAAGCAATGCTGTAACAGAAGAATCTACACCTCCGCTCATGCCTACAACGACACGAGTTTTGCTGTTATCTGTCATTTGATCACCATCATTTCAATTTAGATTCTGAACTCATCTACGATTTGAAGGTCGTAACTTTTCAGTGATACTTATTATACTAGTATTTTAGAAGAAGTAAAGGTATTAAGAGTGGACAACTTACTTCTTAATCAAATTTTTCTGCATTTTGAACGCAAAAAAATAAGCTCGGGACAAAATTAAAAAGCAGTTTTGTTTTGAGCTTTAAATCCGGATAAACGGTGGGAGCAGAAGTAATCCCTTCGGAAATAAGCCGAAATTGCTGTAAAACACAACGAGGAACGAGTTGATGTTGCACAGTACCTACTTGGTCACAAAAATTTGAAGAGCACCGATTAGGAATCATTCAACATCTGAATTAAAAATTCCGTGTTTCTTGTCATTTTCGTGAATTCCTTCTTATTTCTCGGGATTAAACACTTCTGTCCCATCCTCATTTTCAGAATATAACATTACGCTTTCTCAAAAACCCCACGACTGATCATGCCATCCATCAAGAAATAAAATTTTTCTTGACTCATTGCATGAGAGTCGCTTTTGAAAATATTCATCGCTTTCAAACCGTTAGCTGTTGTCACAGACATTTTCAATGTTTTTAAGTCTTCTGCGATCGTAATTTTTAATTTAAAGCCTTCTTTACTTTGGGGTGTTGCATCCAATGGACGAATCAACTGAAAATTCCCTGAATTCGTTTCAGTGAAGCCATTATCTTTCAATGTGTATTTTTTTGCTTGTTCATTTACTTTATAAAATACCGTACAACCTTCTACTGTTGCTTTTTCTTTAAATGCCATTTTTCCACCTCTTTATTTATTGTCTCTTTTATTATAGTTGGTACGCTTTCTTTTTGCTAGTTTTAATCTGACTTTTCTGCAATTACTACTTTATTTTATTGATTATATCAATTAATATAGCCGTTAATCGCTTGATTTGAGCGTCATCGTTTCCTAATCCAAAACTAATTCGGACAGATTCTTTGATAGCTGGATCGTTTTTGCCATACATTGCTTGTAGAACATGAGAAGGATCAACTGTTCCTGCAGTACAAGCCGACCCTGTTGAGATCGCTATACCTTGCAAATCTAAGTGCATCAATAATAAATCACTTGCTACACCTTTAAATTGTAAGTTTAAAATATGGGCTAACTTATTTTCAGGATTACCATTGATCCGGTAATCAATCTGTGCTTTATCCAGTTCAGTCAAAATAATTCGTTCAAATTCACGATATTGTTCATGTCGTTTTTCTTTTTCAGCCTCTGTCAAAAGTTCGACTGCTTTGCCCATTCCAGCAATACCAGCTAAATTTTCCGTTCCAGCTCGCCGCTTTTCTTCTTGTTCCCCACCGTGTAAAAATGACGGTAAAAAAATGGCATCATTTTTAAATAAGAAGCCTACACCTTTTGGCCCATTGATTTTATGAGCAGAAATACTCAGTAAGTCAATGCCCAATTCATGAGGTAAAATCCGCTCAGAACCATATGCTTGTACAGCATCTGTATGAAAAATTGCTGGATGTTCCTTCATCAACGCTCCGATTTCTTTGATTGGCATTAAATTGCCTATTTCATTATTGCCATACATCACGGAAACCAAAATTGTATCGTCCCGCAAAGCGGCTTCAAAATCTGTAATAGCGAGATTCCCCTCTGTGTCGACAGGTAAGTACGTCACTTCAAACCCCAACTCTTCCAGATACTTCATTGTTTCTAAAACAGCAGGATGCTCAATAGCTGTTGTAATCAAATGCATTCCCTGCTCTTTTCTAGAAAGTGCCGTTTCAATGATTGCGGTGTTATCCCCTTCTGTACCACCACTATTAAAGATAATTTCGTGCGGTTTTACTTCAAGGCTTGCCGCAATCCCTTGACGGATATCTTCTAACTTGCGATGGGCTTGTCTGCCAAATGTATGGATACTAGACGGATTGCCAAATGTATTGGCCATTTCACTGGCCATTATCTCAATAACTGCTGTATGCGCAGGTGTCGTTGCTGCATGATCTAAATAAATGGGTTCCACTGAACTCGTCCTTTCTGAATCCTTTTTAATGGAATTAGTTTAACATAACTAGAAATGTTCCTCAAAGAATGATTCTTTTATCAACTATTTTACAAAACGTTTTTCTTTTCGATACGTATAAATATTGCCATACGTAAAAACGGCTATACCTGCCCAAATAAAACCAAATGCGATAAATTGATCTGCTGAATAGGGTTCATGATATAAAAATAGCGCAGAAATCAACATTAAGGTTGGTCCTACATATTGAATAAAGCCTAAAATAATATAAGAAATCTGTTTTGCCGCTTGTGCAAAAAGCAATAAAGGAATTGCCGTAACGACTCCTGCACCCATTAACAACAGATTAGTCGATAATTCATAGTTCATAAACCCTTGTCGTGAAAAGAATAGTAGATAGACCAAAGCCACGGGTAAAATGACAAACGTTTCAATCGTCAACCCTGTATACGAACTCACAGTAACTCCTTTTTTGATCAATCCATAAAAACTAAATGTCACAGCCATGATAAGTGGCGCTAACGGAATTTCACCAGTTTGAATCGTTAGTAAAATGACCCCCAGCAAAGCTAATCCGCATGCAATCATCCCTGAACGACTTAATTTCTCTTTCAAAATCAGAGTTGCCAATAAAACGTTCACTAGCGGATTCATATAATAACCCAAACTTGCTTGGGTCACATGTCCCTGACTGACTGTATAAATAAACGTGAACCAATTGACTGAAATCAAAATAGCTGCGCAAATAATAGCAAATAATTTTTTCTTATCTTGTATCACAGATTTGACCTCAATCAGAAATAGCGACCATCTTTTTGTGACTAAAATGTAAATAATCATAAATAAAAACGACCAAACAATGCGATAACATAATATATCTAATGGATCAACCGTAGGCAACAACTTCCAATAAATTGGAATGATTCCCCAAAATACATACGCAATAAATCCTAATAAAACACCTTTTTTCTGTTCTTTCACACGTGGAGCTCCTTCCCTTTACTTGTACCATTTTTTCATAAGTATTCTTATTTGATTACAATAAATATTAAAAAGAAGTTCAGTCTAAAGCAATAGCTGAACTTCTTTCCTGATTTAAACGGATTGTTGTTATTATTTTTCTTCTAAACGAAACAATGGACTCATTGGTATATTTTCATGAATTCGTTTCACTGCTTCACCCATCAGCTCAGCACACGATACAATATTCAACGCTTTTGGCTTACGATCTTCGGAAATAAAGACAGAGTCCGTCACGCAAATTTGTTCGATCGGTGAAGCATCTAATGTCTCTTTCGCTCCTTTAGATAGTAAACCGTGAGATGCGCAAGCATAAATACATTTTGCTCCGTTTTCTTTTAAAATCTCAGCAGCCGTTGCCATTGTGCTACCAGAATTTAAAATATCATCGACTAAAATACACGTTTTGCCTTTAACTTCTCCAATAACATAACCTGAGCGTACACCATCAACTTCGTCTTGATCAATGATCGCAAGCGTCGCATCTAAATACTCAGATAAGCTTCTCGCACGCTGCACGCCACTATTTTTGGGAGAAACGACCACAATGTCTTCCCCCGTCAACTGTTGCTGACGATAATTGTGTGCAAAAAGTGGCATCGTAAACAGGTTATCGACTGGAATATCAAAGAACCCTTGCACTTGAACCGTATGTAGATCTAGCGTCAATACACGTGTTGCACCTGCTTCTTCTAATAAATTAGCAACTAATTTTGCGGTAATTGGTTCTCTTGGTTTAGCCGTTCGATCTTGTCTAGCATATCCATAATATGGCAACACCACATTAATTGTTTTGGCACTTGCTCGTTTTAACGCATCAATCATGATCAACAACTCCATTAAATTGTCGTTGACAGGAAGGTTAGTAGACTGAACAAGAAAGACATGGTCCCCGCGAATACTCTCTTCAATATTGATTTGAATCTCTCCATCACTAAATTGGCGCACCGTACTTTTTCCAAGCTCAGTCCCGACAACTTCAGCAATTTTTTCTGCTAAAGGGCGATTGGCATTCAAACTAAAGATTCGTAATGTTTTATCCTGGTATTTTTGGGTCATGATTTCCTCCGTGATCTCGATATTTTTCTATTCTTACAATTGAAAACTTCATTTCCTATTCTACCATTGATTCAGTAAAAAATCATGGATCTTTTTCTTTCTTGTGACAAATATTTGAAAATATATCGATGATTGAGCGAAGAAATTTCGTGCTTACAAAACTGTTCGTTAAATCCATTAGAATCAACTTGTTTTTCACAGAACCCTGAGTACAATAAAGAATAATCGGAGGTGATTGATCATGCATCAAAAGAAACATCATAAAAAAAGTAATTCCTTGATCCCAGCTATAGTTGTATTAGTTTTGATTGTTCTTGTAGGGGCAGAGCTATACCTTTTATTTTTTCCTAATGATACTGCTATTATTTCTCATAACCATACGCAGAAATCAACAGCTCAAACGATACCCCCCACTCCAACACTGACTAACGATGCTACACAGGCAAAAAATTTTAATCAAGAAGTTCAGCCCACTTCAGACTTAGCAAAACAGCTAAACCAAAAACTGGAAAATGGACAATTTATTGGAACGGCTTTAGTGATTAAAAATGAACAGATTATTCTTCAAAAAGGCTTTGGTTATGCCGATTTTGACAAAAAACAACCAAATACTTATCATTCTCTTTTTCAGATTGGTTCAATTCAAAAAGCGATGACAGCGACACTTATTTTACAACAAATTCAATCGGGAAAACTTTCGTTGGATGAAACCTTAGACCGTTTTTACCCAAACATTCCGAACAGTCAAGACATCACAATTAGACAATTACTTTCAATGTGTTCAGGTTTGTATCAAAAAAATAAACCTGCAATTATGATGTCTGATGATGCTTTTCTCCAATTTGGCATTTCTAATGCTATCATGGGCACCTATGGTAAATTCAAATATGACGCAATTAATTACTATCTCTTAGTTGGCATTTTAGAGCAACTAACGGGTAGTTCATACCGAACACTATTCAATCAAACATTTATTCAAAAACTACAGTTATCCCATACTTATTTTTACAACGACTTCATAAGTTCAAACGATCGAACGTACCCTTATGAAAAAACAGATGGTAAAAATTACGGAACCCAAATTGCAGATAAACCAATACTGTTTAATCAAGAAATTGGCACAGGTAGTGTCGGCATGACTGTGGGTGATTTATATTTATTTTTCTCTAGTTTTTTATCAGGGGATTTTATCAATAAACATACGTTTGATTCGTTTTGGACATCCGAAACACTAGAAAAATTTGCTGGTGGTATTTATATGTATAACGATTATATTAGAGCTCACGGGGTCGAAGAAGGGTTTGAACCCAATGTTTACATTTCAAAAGATAAACAAAACGTAGTCATTTTATTCACAAATCAGTATCCTAAAAATCAAACTTATACCGCCTTAGGGAAAGAAATCTTTGATTCATTAACTCCTTAATCAGCACAACACTAACTAAACGAACGATCCAAAAAGCAAGTCCATGCTTTTCGGATCGTTTTTTTAGGCTAACCTAAAAAATGGATTGATTTTAATCTAACTTTATCATATACTTATTTTAAGGCAAACCTAAAAAGGAGGTTTTTTTATGTCTATAATCAATAATAACATTACAATTGACCATTTAACTGTTAGTTACCAAGGGCAAAAAGCCTTGATTGATATTTCTCTACAAATCCCTGCTGGAAAAATCACAGGAATCATCGGCCCAAACGGAGCTGGAAAGTCTACCTTTCTAAAAGGGATGCTTGGATTGATCAAAGCAGATACTAGATCTGTTTTGACTGGCGAAGTGCCCATTGATACACAAAAAAAACGGATTGCTTACGTGGAACAACGTAGTGCCTTAGACTTATCTTTCCCAATCAATGTGATGGAAGTTGTTCTTTTGGGTACTTACCCAAAACTAGGTCTTATGAAACGCCCCAAAAAAGAAGACAAAGAAAAAGCAGTAGCTGCTCTTAAAACGGTTCAACTAGAAGAATTCGCCAAACGTCAAATTGGAGAGTTATCTGGTGGACAGCTACAACGCGTTTTTATTGCGCGTGTATTAGCTCAAGAAGCAGATATCATTGTTTTAGATGAACCTTTTGTGGGAATTGACATGACCAGTGAAAAAGTCATCATGGAGATTTTGAAACAGTTAAAAGAAGCTGGAAAAACCATTGTGATTGTTCATCATGACCTTCACAAAGTTGCACATTACTTTGATGAAGTCATCATCTTGAAGAAAAAATTGATTGCTTACGGACCTGTTTCAACAACATTTACCAACAAAAATATCCAATTAGCCTATGGTGAAACGATGGGCGATATCATTATCAAAGGAGTGGCTGATGTATGATTGCAAATTTTATTGATGGCTTGGTTCGTTACCAATTTTTACAAAATGCTTTGATCACGTCGATTATTGTTGGATTGGTGTCAGGGATCATTGGCTCATTTATTGTACTACGTGGCATGTCTTTAATGGGTGATGCCATTTCTCATGCTGTATTACCAGGAGTAGCAGCTTCTTATATGTTAGGTGTCAATTATATCTTTGGTGCCTCTATTTTTGGTATTTTAGCGGCTTTATTGATTGGCTTTATCACTCAAAAAAGCCAGTTAAAAAATGATACAGCTATTGGTGTTGTTTTCAGTTCATTTTTCGCGTTAGGAATCATTATGATCTCATTCGCAAAAAGTTCAACTGATCTTTATCACATTCTATTTGGGAATGTTTTAGCCGTTCGTGATTCAGATATTTTGATTACTGTTGTCGTTGGAATCATCGTGTTGATCTTTGTTGGCTTGTTCTATAAAGAGCTACAAATCACCTCTTTTGATCCAACAATGGCGCAAGCTTATGGGCTAAATGTTCAATTTTTCCATTATGCCTTGATGTTTTTATTAACCTTAGTGGCTGTTTCATCTTTACAAACAGTGGGAACGATTTTAGTGATTGCCATGTTGATCACGCCTGCTGCTACGGCTTACTTGTTGACGAATCACTTGCCTACTATGATTACGTTGGCTTCTCTTTTTGGGATACTAAGCTCGATCATCGGTTTATTCTTTAGTTATTCATATAACTTAGCTTCAGGTGCTACGATCGTTTTAACTGCAGCAGCATTTTTCATTATCGCTTTTCTATTTTCCCCTAAAAAAGGACTATTTTTTGTCAATAAACAGAAAACGGAGGAACCTACATTATGAGAAAGAAAATACTTTTTATTACGGCACTAGCTAGTTTATTTTTACTAGCTGCTTGTCAGTCTAAGTCTACAGATACCTCAGATAAAGAAAAAATCAATGTTGTCGCCACTAACTCGATTCTTGCTGATATGGTTGATAATGTTGGGAAAGATTTAGTCAATTTACACAGTATCGTCCCAGTTGGAACAGATCCACATGAATATGAGCCATTGCCGGAAGATGTTGCCAAAGCCTCTGAAGCGGACGTTTTATTCTTCAATGGATTAAACTTAGAAACTGGTGGAAATGGCTGGTTCAACAAACTAATGGAAACAGCTAAGAAAAAAGAAGATCAAGACTTTTTCTCCGTTAGTAAAAAAGTTGAACCAATGTACTTAACGAGTACTGGACAAGAAAATGAACAAGATCCACATGCTTGGTTAGATATTCAAAACGGCATTGCTTATGTAGAGTCAATCAGAGATACCTTGAGCAAAAAAGACCCTAAAAATAAAGAAACCTATGAAAAAAATGCCAAAGAATACATTGAAAAACTGTCTGCTTTAGACAAAGAAGCCAAAGAAAAATTCGCAGATATTCCTGAAAACAAAAAGTTACTAGTCACAAGTGAAGGTGCTTTTAAATACTTCTCGAAAGCATACGGATTGACGGCTGCCTACATTTGGGAAATCAATACAGAAAGTCAAGGAACACCTGATCAAATGAAACAAATCATCGATCAAATCCACAAAACAAAAGTCCCTGCTCTATTTGTTGAAACAAGTGTCGATAAACGTAGCATGGAACGAGTGTCAAAAGAAACAAGTTTGCCGATTTACAGTACGATCTTTACCGATTCTATTGCTAAAAAAGGCGAAGATGGTGACAGTTATTATGCCATGATGAAATGGAATTTAGATAAGATCCATGATGGATTGATGAAATAAAAAAAGAGCCCGTAACAAAACTGATTGTTCGTTTTGTTACGGGCTTTAACTCTGAATAAACGGCGATAAAAAAGCAGCTCCTTCGGAAATCCCCCCTTTTGTCTCGACCTCTTTTATTATCGAATCATTTCTTCAATATTGATGACACGATCTGTGATATCTGTATAAAATTCTTCCTCATGAGAAACGATCACAATCGTTCCTTGATACTGTTGAATCGCTTGACGCAAGCTGTCTTTCGCTGCTGCATCAATATGATTCGTTGGTTCATCCAAGAAAATAAGATTACTTGAATCCATTGTCAGCTCACTTAGTTTTACTTTTGTTTGTTCTCCCCCACTTAGTAAACGCAGTTGCTGATTTACTAACTTATCAGGCAATCCACATTTTGCTAAATACGTACGGATTTCTTTCACTGTTTTTTTAGGAAAACAATCACTTAAATAGGCTAATGGAGTCAGATAGTCATTTTCCCACGTCAAATCTTGGGAGAAATAAGCGATTTTAGTATTCGCTGGATACTGATACTCCCCACTGATCGGTTGAATTCTACCAGTTAGAGTTTTGATCAACGTTGATTTACCAATGCCGTTAAATCCTTTAATGGCTACTTTTTCTCCACTATGCACAGATAAATTGATCGGAGCTAATAATGGTTCGTTGTATCCAATCACTAATTCATCTGTGATCAATGCTAGGCTTGCGACGATTGGCTTATAGGGAAAGTGAATTTGTGGTTTCATTAAACTGCCTGGAGGTGCCATACGTTCCACTCGATCTAATTGTTTTTGTCGGCTTTTTGCCATAGTCGCACGATTTCCGGCCTTGTATTTACGAATATAGGCTTCTGCTTTTTCAATTTTTGCTTGTTGGGCATGGTATTGCTTTAAATAGCTTTCTTTATTTTGCTCTTTTTGGGCAAATGATTTTTCCACATTCCCTGTATATTTCGTTAATTTGCCAAATTCAATATCACAAATACAATTGGTCACAGCATTTAAAAAGTGATAATCATGGGACACTAAAATAAACGTTCCATCAAAATCATTTAAATAATCGATCAGCCATTGAATATGAGTATCATCTAAATAGTTTGTCGGTTCATCTAATAATAAAACATCAGGTTCTTCTAGTAGCAACTTCGCCAAAATAACTTTGGATCGTTGTCCACCGCTTAACTCATTCATTGGTCGATCTAATCCGATTGCTTCAATTCCTAAACCATTCGCAAGATCATTGATGATCGGATCGATTTGATAAAAATCACTTTCGTCTAGTTGCGTTTGTAAGTTCCCTGCCCGCTCTAACAATTTGTCTGCACTAGTTTCACCATACTCTGTGTACAACTCATTTATCTTCTCTTCGATTTCATAAAGTTCCTTATACGCTTGATGTAAAAATTCATTGATCGTACTATTGCCAATCACCTCGACATATTGATCCAAGTACCCGATTTTCGTATTGTTTTGCCAAGTAATACTACCATCATCTGCCAAAATTTCACCAGTTAAGATCTTGACTAAAGTAGATTTCCCTACACCATTTTGTCCAGTTAGCCCCATATGATCACCTTTATTGACACGAAGGGATGCATCTTCATATAGAATTTTTTCGCCAAAACGTTGGGTTAGATGTTCGATTGTTAATAAACTCATTTTTTTCTTCCTCTTTTCGATTTTTGAGGTTGAGTATAACTCGAAGAGTTATGTCCCACTCACGCTTCATTCATTGTAAATTTCAGTAACTATCAGTTTTTATCTACTCAAAAATTAAAGTTGTTTTGCACAACGCTTTCGTACGTTTAACGTAAAGGTCATTTGTTGTTTATTCAAATAAAAAAACAAGCGATCAAATAGGCTCACCTATCTTATCCCTTGTCATATCGACAAAGGACAACGTACGAAACACGTTGTCCTTTGTTCAGCACTATAAAAATCATGATCATCATCAAAAGCAACACTAAATAAGACTACTGCTTAGTCTCAAAAATTCAGTCTTTATTTTGACGATGAAGCGTTCATTTTATTAGGCTCCACAACAATGCTTCATCACATTCATATGTTGGGAGCTGCTTCTTTTCACAAATTTATCTGAAAGAAAAAACATTCTTAATCACCTTTCTTTACAAAAATAGTTTACCATAATTGTTTTGAAAAGCAAGAATATTGTTGACCATCACGTTAAGCTCTTTGAACGATATGCTGAATTGCTTTGTTAGCCTCTTTATTCAGCTCTTTTAAAAAGATTGGTCTTACAATCTGATTGAGCCAACTAATCAAACGATAGCCACTGCACTTGTCTTTGACCCTCAGATTCTTTGAAACTAAGACTATTCATCTTTATCAGTAAGCCTTCCATAATAATAAAAAACAATTTCATGAAAAACTTCTCCGTCATTAGAAGAAGTAAAAAAAGAAGGATTAAAGTTAGTTAAACCTAAATCCTTCTTTTGGCTTTTTAGCTTAAATACGTCAATGCATAACGCACATGAAATTCCGTTGCTAACGCTAGTCCCGCTTCATCGATATCAAATTTTTCATGATGATGACCATACTGCGTTTCAGGATTATCTAGATTTCGTGTTCCCACACGTCCATAAACCCCAGGTGCCTTAAGTAAAAAATCAGCAAAGTCATCAGCGCCTAAACTCTTCGTATGATCTGTCACAACGTTTTCACTTCCAACAATTTCAGCCGCTACTTTTTGAGCTAATTCAGTTGCTGTATCATCATTGATCAACGGTCCTGCCGCATCATGAATATGAAAAGATGAGATTTTTGTTCGGTGTGCTTGAGCAATTTGATTCGCTATTTCTTCTACACGTTTCAAAACAAACGCTCGTGTTTCATGGCTAAAGGCCCGAACTGTTCCTTCAATTCTTGCATGGTTCGCTACAATATTATATCTCGTTCCAGCATCAAGTACCCCAATACCGACAACAACTGGATCTAACGGGCTCACTTCTCTTGCAGCAATTTTCTGTAATTCAACAACAATACTAGCCGCAGCCAACACCGCATCTCGTCCAACATTTGGTTGTGCCACATGACTACTTAGCCCTTCGACCTCAATTTTAAAAATATCACAAGATGCATTCGTCGCCCCTTTAGTCGCTACTAATTTGCCTATAGGAACGTTAGAATCTAAATGGATGCCAAAAACTTGATCGATATTTTCTACAAAACCGCCATCAACAAACTGACAAGCACCAGCACCAATTTCTTCTGCTGGTTGAAATGCTAGTTTGATTGTTCCTATAAAATCCTCTTTATGGTTTTTTAACACTTTTGCAGCACCTAATAAGGCCGCTGCATGACCATCGTGTCCACAGGCATGATTTAATCCTGGATTTTTAGATTGGTATTCTTTTCCTGTAGCATCTTCTAATTCTAATGCATCAATATCTGCTCTTAAAATGATTGTTTTTCCAGAACCTTTTTCCCCTTCGATCGTTGCTAAAACACCTGTCTCACCAACTTCTTCAAAAGGAATATCCAGCTTGTTCAGTTCTTCTTTGATTCGTTTGATTGTTTCAAACTCTTTCAAACTCGCTTCAGGATATTGATGGAAATGACGCCTAAGCGCGATTACTTCATCTGCATTTTGTTGAATTTCTTCTTGAATCGATTGTTTTGTCAATGTGCTCATCTTCTCGTCCCCCTCTTATTTTCTACCAAACGTTTCCCACGCTGGAATACTTGATCCTTTCGATGTTTCTTCGATCACTTTTTTCGTTGCTTCTTGTTGATAGGTATCTACAACTTTATTGTATGTTTTATTGTCTTCATCTTCCTTACGTGCAACAATGATATTCACATAAGGCTTAGAGGTTTTATCCACAGGCTCTAAGAAAATCGCATCTTTCACTGGAACAAAACCAGCATCAACAGCCATTCCACTATTGATAACAGAAGCATCGATATCTTGAAGTGCTCTAGCCGTTTGTGAAGCATCTAATTCTGTAATTTTTAAGTTTAATTTGTTTTCGGTAACGTCATTTACAGTTGGCGTTTGTTTCTTAGCAGGATCGACTTTGATTAGTCCGGCACTTTGTAGCAATAATAATGCACGTCCGCCATTTGTTGTATCATTTGGAATTGCAATCTCATCACCATTTTTTAATTCTTTCACGTCTTTAATTTTCGAAGAATAAATTCCAAGAGGTGCACTCACTGTATTACCAATAGAAATTAAGTCGGTTTTATGTTCTGCGTTATAGTTATCTAAGAAAATTTGGTGCTGAAATGAATTCAAATCAATTTCCTTCTCGGCCAAAGCTGCGTTTGGTTGTGTATAATCAGAGAATTCGACTAGTTGAAGATCGATTTTATCCTCTTTTAATCGTTCTTTTACAGATTCTAACACTTCATTATTAGCACCAACTACTCCTAATTTTACGACTTCATTTTTATCACTTTTAGCACTTCCAGCAGAACATCCAGCTAATACAAAGCCAATTGTTAAGGCTAATCCAATAATTTTGATTGTTTTTTTCATTTAAAATTCCTCTTTTCTCGTATTTTTTAATGTGATGTTTTTTTGATCAATGTATTACTGATAAATTGGCTAGCAAAGACTAAAACCAAGATGATCAAGGTCGCAACAATCGTGACATCTGTTTGGAATCGATTATAACCTCTAGTAATTGCTAGATTCCCCAGGCCGCCTGCCCCAATCGCACCAGCCATCGCCGTTAACCCAATCAGATTAATGATCGTAACCGATGAAACTCGAATGATACTTGGTAATCCCTCCACTAAATACACTCTAAAAATAATTCCCAGAGGGCTTGTTCCCATTGACTCTGCCGCTTCAATCACCCCTGGATCAACTTCTAATAAAGCATTTTCGATCTGGCGGGCAAAAAATGGAATCACCCCTATCACCAGTGGCACTAATGCAGCCGTTGTCCCAATCGTTGTTCCTGTTAAAAAACGAGTGATTGGCTGAATCAATGCCAGCATGATGATAAAGGGAATGGATCTACAAATGTTGATAATTTTTTCTAAAATATTATATAGAACACTATTTTTTAAAATTCCTTCTGGACCTGTCGCAACTAAAATGACGCCCAGTAATGTCCCTAAAATTCCAGCGATGATTGCTGTCCAAAAAACCATATATAGTGTTTCGATCGTGCTATTGATAAATTCTTGTTTTAATAGTAATACATTGGGAAAATATTGTTGTATTAATGACTGCATTTAAGTCACTCCTTTGTTTTATTTAGATCATATGTAATGGGATAACACTTTCTTTTGGTTCATTCTTTTTTAAAAATTTGATCTTCACACCTTGTTTTTTCAGAAACTCTAAAGCCCTATCTCGCTGAGTTTCTTCTCCCGAAAGAATGACGATCAAATTACCAATTGGCACTTGCTGCAAGATTTCTACATTTCCATATAAAATATTCGTCACCACATGATATTTGCTATAAAGTTGAGCAATCAACGGTTCACTTGTTTGCTCTCCTACATAAGAAAATTCTACCAACACTTCATTTCCACTCAATTTAGTCAAACTAGGATGTTGAATAATTGTTTCCAAGGCTTGATCAATATGTGTCGCTGTTCGGATAAAGTCCTTCGTCAAGGCTTCTTTTGGTTGACTGAAAATAGACACAATATCATTTTCTTCAATTACCTGTCCGTCTTCCATAACAGCTACTTTATTACAAATTTCTTTCACAACTTGCATTTCATGGGTGATCAAAACAATCGTTAATCCTAATTCTTTATTTAATTTCTTTAATAAGTCTAAAATCTGGATCGTTGTTTTAGGATCTAAAGCACTCGTCGCTTCATCACACAATAATATTTCTGGATCATTGGCTAATGCCCTGGCAATGGCTACACGCTGTTTTTGCCCTCCCGATAATTGGCTAGGATAGGCATCTTTCTTTTCTGAAAGTCCTACGAGTTCGAGCAGTCGTTCGATTTTTTCTTTCCGTTGCTCTTTTGAGAGTCCAGAATATTTTAAAGAAAAATCAACATTGGCGAAAATCGTTCGCTCCTTCATCAAATTAAAATGTTGGAAAATCATCCCGATTTTTTTACGCTGCGCTCTTAATTCTTTCGCTGAAAATCCAAGAATATTTTTGTTGTGGATAATCACTTCGCCAGCTGTTGGTCGTTGCAGTAAGTTAATCACCCGAACTAAAGTACTTTTCCCAGCTCCTGAATAACCTACAATCCCAAACACGTCTTCTTTTTCTATTGTTAAAGAGACATTTTTTACTGCCTCAATTTGTTGTTTCTTCTGATAAAAGGTGACATCTATATTTTTTAATTCGATCATTTTTTTCCCTCCTGTAATTCTTTTGGTATAAACCAGTAATTTCCTTGGTTGTGTTTTTGCAAATATTTTTTAAACTCATCTGAATGATAAGCTTTCACTACAGCTTGTGCCCAATCACTTTTTGAATTTTTTTCATCAATCGTTGCGACTAATTCGTAATCCTTTAACACATCCTCTGAAAGTAAACTGTCTTTTGGATCAAGTTTAGCACTGTATACAATACTTCCTGGAATCACTGCGAAATCTAAATCTGCTAAACTTCTGGGGATTTGAGCAGAGGACATTTGGACAAGGTCCAGATTCTTCGAATTGCTCACAATATCTTCTTTTGTCGCCTTTACTGGATTGATTCCTGCTTTTAACTTGATCCAGCCAGCTTTTTGTAAAAGATTAAACGCTCGTGCAGTATTTGAGGCATCGTCTGGAATCCCAATTTTATCGCCGTCTTTCACTTCATCCAGCGTACTTCTTTTACCTGGAAACAGTCCTGCTGGAACGGTTGGGATCGGTGTAATCCCAACCAAGTGAGTCCCTTTATTTTCGTTAAAATTGTTTAGATACGCTGTATGTTGATCAACATTTAAATCGATAGTCCCCTCTGATAGTGCCACATCAGCTTGGATCAATTCTGTAAATTCTGTTTGTTCTATTTGATAGCCGTCTTTTTCCAAAATAGGTTTGACTGCTTCTAAAAATAATTCACTATAGGGGCCAGGTGATGTGCCCACCCGAATGATTTTCGTTTCTTTTTCTTTGTTTGATGCAGCTTTATCTGTGTTACCACATGCTGCAATTCCAACGATTCCCGTTAACACCAACGCAATACTCAATAACTTTTTCTTCATACGATTATCCCTCCATTATTGTTATGTATAAAAAGAAAAAAGCGTCCTCAAATGTATATATTTATACATTTGAGGACGCTTTTGCGTGCTACCACCTCTATTTGATATCTACTCACATAGATATCCTCATCAAGTACGGCGATCCATGATCGATTATACTTTAGTACTATAACGGGTACACTCGTCGCTGTCTTATGAATGATTCACTCGAAGCGCTGCTCAATGGCCATTTTCCAGATTTCGTTTATCGCTTGTTTTCAGCTACCCAAGCTCTCTGTTAGATATCGTTTCATCTGTACTTTCCATTTCATTGCTTTGTTTATTCAGTTGTTTAAAGCATCTAATTACTCTATTTTCATGATGAGTATAAAAATAGCCCTTTACTAGCATACACTAGTAAAGGGCGAATAATCGCGGTACCACCTTTGTTTTAAAGTAATCATCATTACTTTTCTTAGACCAAGTCTTACAACTTGTCGCTTTGATAACGGGTGCTTTCCCGAAGCTGCTTACGTATCAACAGCTTGTCCTCATGAGGCCATCTTCAACTCTTATGCGCTTATCTCTTTTCACCAACCGAGACTCTCTAGTAAAGCACGTCCAAATTTACTCTTCTCTTCAACGGACTGTCATTCTTTTGTTGTTACGTTGTATTCTACTAGAAAATAAATTACATGTCAAATCTTTTTTTTCTCAAGAATTGTTTCACTCGTTGTAGAACATTTTATGACATTTTTTTGATTGAGTAGTGTAAGCGGAAATTGATTGACAAACCTGACTTTCTACGGTAATCTGTTATCTGTATTACTTATATTGCCGCCTTAGCTCAGCTGGTAGAGCACCACCATGGTAAGGTGGGGGTCGCCGGTTCAAGCCCGGCAGGTGGCTTATTGTATAAAGCTGTATCCTTGCGTTCTCAACGGGTACAGCTTTATTTATTTATATTTTCCTTCCCCGAAAGCGCCTATTCTTACTACAAATAAATAGTCTCAATCACTCACGTTTGATAGAACGACAGCCCATGACTGACGAACCGATGACACCTATATATTTTTACTTACATCATTTTTTCGTTATTTTTACATTGACTCTCGCCTTAACTCTAATGTTATGATTAAACAAACCTCTTAAAATGCTTATAGAAAATAGGTGTTTCAAATAGCCAAACTACTTAACGATTGTATCCGTTTCTTACTTGAATCAATCACGATTGGTTTACTGTTAACAGCTACTCTTAAAATCAGCATACCACTCCTAAAAATCATCTTCAGTATCGTTCTTCCACTTGGTGCTATTCTTTTTTGGAGCAACTACATGGCTCCTTTGTCAGAAAGTCGTTTAAATGAACTTGAACGGATTTTAGTTGAAATCATTTTATTCGGAGGTATTGCTTGTCTTACTTTCTTTACTGGAAACAAAAAAATTGCAGCAACTTATTTATTGATCATCACGATAAACACAGTTTTTGATCATGTTCTTTGACTAGATACATGGTTAAAGTAGGCTTGAAAACAAGTATAATAGATGAAATTGACTTTTTAGGAGGAGCAAACTAGTGATTAATACTAAACATTTAACAGTTGATTTTTATCAAAAGGAAGATCAACAACTTTATTCCATTCTGACTCAAGATATTCGTGTCATGCGTTACATCACCGAAAAAGCAGAACCAGAAATAGAAGCCATTGATAATTTCAAAAAAATCTTAACATACAATTCTAGTCATAGCGATCAAACAGGCTACTACAAAATTTTTGATCAAGGAACTTATATCGGCTTTGGTAAATTGTCTTGGGAAGACGAAAATAAAATCGAAATTGGTTATATGCTTCTACCTGAGTACTGGGGACAAGGTTATGCAACACAAATAATAGGTCATTTATTAAACCTGATAAAACAATCTGAACAATTATCTCGAGCTACAGTGTATGCCATAATTGATCCAAACAACGGCGCATCAAAACATCTATTAGAAAAACATCACTTTGTATCTGTCTGGCAAGGAGTCGAAGAGGGCTTACCTTCTGAACACTTAGTTTGGAAATCCTAATCTGTGATTCATTTATGCAAAAGTGAGTGGGACATAACTCTTCGAGTCATATCCCACTCACGTGGAATCCGTATAAATGATGGGAGCAGAAGCAATCTTATCAGAAATAAGCTGAAATTGCTGTAAAACACAACGAGGAATGTGTTGATGCTTTCTCGCTAAAGGCTCGTCGCAGATAAACATTGATGCACAGTACCTACTTGGTCACAAAAATTTGAAGAGCACAGATTAGGAATCATTCAACATCGGAATGAAAAATTCCGTGTTTCTTGTCATTTTCGTGAATTCCTTCTTACTTCTCGAGATTAAACACTTCTGTCCCATCCTTTTTTACGCATCATATCGTTTTCGCTTAGACGAAGCTGGGATTCCCAAATCCTCTCGATACTTGGTCACAGTACGACGTGAGATATCGATTTCTTGTTCTTTTAACAAGTCTACCAATTTCTGATCAGAGAAAGGTTTGGCTTTATTTTCGTTATTCACTAAATCTTGTAATTGTTTTTTGATACTGCTTGTTGAAGTTTCTTCTCCTGTATTATCATTTGATAAACCATGAGAGAAAAACGAACGAAGTTCAAAAATGCCAAATTCCGTTTCTAAATACTTCCCATTGACAGTTCGACTCACTGTAGATTCGTGAATATCCAAAGCTTCTGCAATTTCTCTTAATGTCATCGGTTTTAACGGACGATCTTCTTTAAAAAAGAACTCTTGCTGACGTTGGACGATTTCTGTACCAACTCTCAAAATCGTATCACCTCGCTGAATAATCGTTTTTTCCAGCCATTCGAATTCGTTTCTTTTTTCCTTGATGTATTCCTGTACTTCTTTATCATCTGTAGCTTCCATTCGTTCGAAGTAAGCTTGTTGAAACTGAATGCTCGGAGTTCCAGTTTTATTGGAAATAACAGTTAATTGATTCTCTTTGATTCGCAGTGTTAGATCTGGACGAATATATAACCCAGCAGTCGATTCAAAAATACTGCCTGGCGCTGGTGTTAACGTTTGAATGTAATCAAAAATCGTTTGGATTTCCGATAATGTTACATCAAATTTTTTAGCGATCAATCCCCATTTACGATTAGCTAAATGATCAAACTCTTCCTCAATTACAATATAAGCTAATTCTGGCGCACTATCATCTCGTTCAACTTGTAACAGTAAGCACTCACGCAAATCTCTTGCGCCAACTCCTGCTGGATCCAATTGCTGAATCAAAGTCAAAGCATCTAACATTTCAATCGCTGTTGCTCCTGTTTTTAGAGTTGCCTCCTCCAAGTCAATCATCAAGTAACCGTTTAAATCAATAGATTCAACTAAAAACAATACAAGTGTACGTAAGTAAGTATCACGATAATTCAAATGAATCTGATCGATCAAATATTCAAAAAGCGAGGTATGACTATCAGGAATTTGATTCAAATAATTATTTTCTTCATTAGTATATGTTCGATTGCTAGAACTCGGAAAATCGCCATAGTTTGTCTCAGTTTGGATATCAATCAAAGGATTTTCCAGTGATTTGGCTTCTATAAATGCAAAAAGTTCTTCTGAATTGTACTGTAAAATCTGGATTGACTGCTGTAATTGTTGGGTCATTGCAAGTTTTTGGACTTGTTTTTGCTGTTGTGATAAATGTTGTTCAAATTTCATTATTTTGGTCCTTCCCCTTGTAATTTATCAAATTATCAGCTAAACTAATAGACGTGCTTGCGCCCTTAGTGTAGTGGATATCACGTAAGATTCCGGTTCTTGAGACGGGGGTTCGATTCCCTCAGGGCGTGTTTTTTCTGCCGATCAATAGAATCTATATCTAGAATTATAGCATAGTTTAAAAGCGGATGTGTTCATAATTCTTCCCATTTTCAAGACAACTTAAACTTAAAAGACCGAGATGGAAGTATAACGTAGAAGTTCCTTCTGCTTCCACCATTTACTTGGCTTTCTTGTGGCTAGGATGTGACTCATAGAGTTACGTCCTAGCCACCTTTTTAGTTACTTTCATGTCTTACACTAAAAAAGAATTTATTGACCACACTCTACTTTCTCATTTTCCTATAGATTTCATCTAAAAAATGATAAAAATATATTGTTTTTTTATGCTATCATAGTCTTTCAAGAATATTACAGTTAGGTAGTTGATAAGTATTGAGTCAGCGTCATGCCAAATTAATGATTTTTTCAGTTCTTTTAGCTCTCTTAGAACTTATTCTTATTCGTTATTTTAACCAGTTTATAACAATTGATTATCAGTTTTTATTTTTAGTTATCACTTTTATTCAAAGCGGAATCTTCTTATACTACTTGCTTTCATTTCTTCTCCTATTATTCCTGAATAATCGCTCTAAAAATAAATATCCTGCTCAAAAAAGAACTGAGATATAACTCGAAGAGTTATGTCCCAGCTCTTTTGTTTCCTTTATTTTCTATAGGCTAACGCACTAAGATTTAAAGATTTCCAAAGTAAGCTGAAATGACTATGCAACACAATCATATATAAACGGATGTAGAACAACACTTACTTAATTCTAGAAGGCAAATACTTCTGTCCTACCTTCTTTTCAACGTTACAACACCATTGCTTCCAATTCAAAACGAATCTTACTTTGGATTTTTTGTATTTTTTCGATTTCTGCGTGATTTTCATCAATTTGAAATTTTTGTGCAATTGAATGGTTATAAGAAATAATATAACTGATCGCCCACAACTTAGGATCTTCAATGATTTCATCTGCCAAAGGATACAATATTGCAAAATGCAGTCTGATTTCCTCTAAGACATCTACAAGTAAAATGGGATCATCATTGATCAACTCTTTTTCTAAAAACAATAAAATTCTTTGATACGCCGCACAATCCAATGGTCCACCAATGGATGCTGGAATAACAGTATATTTTTTGTTATCTCTCCACAAAAACTCAACTTCTTCTTTGACGTGAAGACTTACAAGTTCTTCAAGGATCCAAGACCGAACTAAATTATGTACCCGCGCATCCAACAAAATAGTTTTACCAATCACGATAAATTCATCTTGAGGTAGTTGTCCAGCTTTTTTTACTATTGCCAATTGTTCGTAATAATTATGTGCACTTAAATGATTTAACTCCTCTTTTAATTCTTTGATTTTGCTAACCTCAAACTGCCGATACATCAATTCGACATGACGGATTTTTTTCTTCAAAGAAACAAGTTTTCTCATCTCACCGCTTTGCTCCATCAATATTCGCTCATTAATGATACTGTGTGCTTGAATGAACATGTGATTTTGAATTAAAATTTGAATATAGAGTTCCAGATAATCTAAGCAAGTAAAATATTTTTCTTTCATTTCTGATGCTAAAGATAATGCTTGCTCATTTTCACCTATTTCTAAATACGTATTGACCAAGACTAAATTTAGTGGAAAATCTTGCCGAATTGCATATGCTTGCTCGTAATAGTTTACTGTAGCCATTAAATTATTTTGTTTCGCCGCTTCTTCACCTAGTTTAATAAATCGTTCATAGTTCTTTGGAAATGGAATTTTATTGGTCAAAAGAAACACCACCTTCCTAATGATTATTTCTCATGAGATAACACTTACCTACATAAATGATATCAAAAAAGAAATAGTGTGTATCCTTTAAAAAGGAAAAACTTTTTTAACTACTCCTATTAAAACAACTGACTCCTAATATAAATTTCTGATGATGACAGCTGTTTCTGGCTGACCTTGCGCTTGCATTCGTTCTGCTTTTTCACTCAATGTATAGCCAACAAAAAAGTCCTTTGTCAGTTCATCTTGCACTTTAAATTCCATAACTTCCTCTACATGGAAAGCATCTGGCTCAACTTCTTGAACACTATCCCATCCAGTATCGATAAACACTTTTGTATTATCCTGGATTGTGCTATTGGCTTCCAGCTCTGCCACAATTTTTTTTAATTGTGAAAATGTCATTACCTCTACTCGATTATCCATTGTACTGCCTCACTTTCTTCTAATATTTTTTAGCCAACAATATGTATACCCAACCTTTTACTTTTCTCCCTTATTATCATAACCTAAAATCAACTTTTATAATACTTAAAATTAAAAAGAAGAAGAATAAACTTTTTTGTTTATTCTCCTTCCGCTTTTTTTACTCTTTTATTAAATTGCCATCCTCAATACGGTAAATACTGTCACTCCACTCGATCATTCTAGGATCATGGGTCACCATGATCGTTGCTTTTTGCTTTTCATGGGCTTCTTTTGCTAAAATTTTTACAACTTCATACGCATGCTCTGTATCCAAACTAGCTGTTGGCTCATCTGCTAAAATCAAACTAGGTTCGTTGAACAAGGCACGAGCAATCGCTACTCGTTGCCGCTCTCCACCAGAAAGATCTCTTGGAAATTTATGGATCAAATCAGCGATGTCTAACGAGGTCAGTAATTTATTGATCCGTTGAGTCTCTGTTTTTTTCTTTTCAATTTTATCAACTAATGTAAATTGATTTTTTACTGTTAAAAATGGAATCAAATTGGACGATTGCAGAACAAATCCAATTTCTTCAAAACGCAACCGTGAGCGTTTCTTTTCATTCAAATGCGTAAAATCTTTTCCATTAATCATCATCTTACCAGTCGTAGGCGATTGTAGTCCACCTGCAATCGTTAAGAACGTACTTTTCCCTGATCCAGAAGGGCCAATGATACTGACAAATTCTCCAGCTTTAACACTTAAATTGATTCCTTTTAATGCCTCAACTTTTGCATGACCTTTTCCAAATGATTTGCGAATATCCTCCATTAATAAAATATCAGTCATTTTCTTAGCCTCCTATTGCTTTCATGGGATCGACATGTGTTACTGTACGAATTGAGAAAACACCGCCCAAGACAGCAACAATGATCAAAACAATACTATAAATTACTAGATTGCTACTATCTAATTCAAACGGCATAGCAGACGGTAACACTGTGTTGGTCAATAAGGTTAAAATAACTCCAATCGCAACACCGATGACGCCTAAAATAAAGGTCTGAGCAATGATTGATTTGATAATATAGCCATTTGAAATTCCTTGTGCTTTCATTACACCAAATAAGCTCGTTTTTTGTAAGGTCATCACATAAATAAAGATTCCAATTATCGCAGCAGTGATCACAAATAAGAAATATATCATCGCGTTAAGTGTCAGATTTTGTTCACTATAGCCTGGTAGTTTCTCAATAAACGTTTCAATGTCATATTTAGCCAAATAAGTATCATCATTCTTGAATTTAATATCATTCGTTTTGGTAGAGCGGACAACAATTCCATTGATAGGCGCTTTGTCCCCTTCAATAATTTTGCCAAATTTAAGTTCTTGCCATTGGTCGATCGATGTATAAATCAATGGTACAATACTAAAACTATTTTGTTTTGTAATTCCAACAACTTTCAGTTCTTTATCAAGTTTACCAATTTTTACAGTATCACCTAATTTAATTCCTTTATCCACCAAATTTTGAGGTATGATAATTTCTCCTGAATTTTTAAAATATCGTCCTTCAACCAAATTAGGTTTGATCGAACTGCTTTCAGTCACACCAAATAGTGAAATATTGATCTTATCGGTCTCTTTGTTTTGTCCTACTTTGTTTAGCGCTCCTGCATATTGTCCAAGTGGTTCTTTTTGTTTCGCTTCGACTTGTTTTAAATCGTCAATGACTAAACTTGAAGCATTCAAACTTTTATTTGCATCATCAGACAAAATAACGCTCGTAGCATCCCACTGATCAACGCCTTGCCTTACACCTTGTGCCAATCCATTTGCTAGCCCAGACAACATAAACGCAACATACGCAACCAATACAATCACACCGATTACTAATGTATACCTAAGCTTAAAAAACTTCATCTCTTCTAAACCTAAAAACATTGACTCCACCTCTTTTTTATCAGTTGATAAAAAAATGTCGAAAAAAACTAAACATTTTTATCAGTTGATAAAAATTCTACCATGAAAAAAAGAATTAAACAACACTTTTTTATCACATGATAAAAATTGATGCAATTCTTTAAGATAAAACCCCATGTAAAACCATATCGATTAGTTCTGCAATCTGCTCTGAGCGTTCTTTTTCTGTAGAAAGTTGATGAATCGTTGAAAAAAGCAATGACAAACTCATTAGGTAAAACTGTGATGCTTTTTGAGATGAGACTTTAGAGTTTAATGAACTAGAACTTGATTCAAAAATTCCCTGCAATGGTTCTAAATAAAAGTCATTTAATATATGAAATAATTTCTGTTTATTCTCTGGTTCCATTTCAGCCGCACTTTGGTGAATGAATGAAAAAATATCTCGATGATAGACATTTAACAAAGCATGTGTACATTTGACCAATTGATTTTCAAGAGTATCTGATTCCTTTTGTATTTGTTCTATTTCGTATTTCAACTGACTCCCTATTTGCTTATTGATTTCAATAAATAAAACTTCCTTATTAGAGAAATGATAATACATTGCTGGCTGCGTCATATTTACAGCTTTCGCAATATCACGAGTAGAAGTATTTTTATACCCATTTTTTAAGAAAAGTTTCTTTGCCGTTTCTAAAATTGATTGATGCGTCACTTCAAATACTTTTTCTTTTTTCATTGCCCTTTCCTCCACTTTTGCTTAAGACCATAATCTTTTACTGTATGAACTATTTTAAATCAAAAATTAAGAAAAAGATAGTCAATAAAAATGATCCTATAGTTTATATAATGAATTCATAATTTAAACAGTACTGTATTACATTTCAAAAACGATCGTTATTGAAATCTGAACATCACTATATTACAACTTTCCCTTATTGTGAAATAAATGATCCTTTTTTGTAAAGTAAGAAACCAACTTTTAACCTACCTTTTACATACTTTTTCAACGAGCTGTGTTTAAATGTTAACTGGTCTTAAAAGAGTAAGGTACTAATCCGTACTTTATTTAAAATATCTTTTAAGATTTTATAGAGAAAATTTTAAACAATTGAGGAGAGTTTTTTTGAAAAAAAATAAATTCGTTACGATATTATTTATCAGCTGTGTTCCCCTTTTTACTGGACTATTGTTAGGAGATCAGGCGTTTGCAACTTCTGCTGAAATAACGCCACAAGAAAAAATCATTGCCGAATCATCACAAAAACTAACACAATTAAAAGAAACAAAACAAACATTTTCGCAACAGCAAACTAAAAAAAGAAATCAACTTTTAGACATACAAAAGAAAATGCAAGAAATCCAAACTGAACTTGCACAGCTAAATGAAATTAAATCTACTGGAATTATTTATGAAGTATCAAAACCAGATAATAGTGATCGTTCAACACTCACAACTCATTTTTCTCCGATCACTATCAAAGATAACGCAACAACTGAGAAAAAAGGGCAATTAGCATACTTAAAACAAGAACAAGCCACATTAAAACTAGATTCAGAAAATATTTCAAAGCAAGAATTAGAGGTTCATAAACAAGAAACTCTGTTGTCTGAAAAAATAGCTCAGGCAAAAAGCCAAAAAGTCGAACAAGCAAAACAAACAGATATACGCTCAGCTGTCGTTGATGCTGCAAAAACACATTTAGGTAAACCCTATGTTTACGGTGCTGCTGGTCCCGACGCTTTTGATTGCTCTGGTTTAGTTCAAGTCGCTTTTGCTTCTGCTGGGCATGCTTTAGGTCGAACAACTGTTGATCAAGAAACAGCTGGGGAGACAATCCCAGTTTCACAAGCGCAAGCAGGTGACTTAGTATTTTGGGGTAGTCATGGGGGAACCTACCATGTTGGAATCTCAACTGGAGACGGTTCATATATACATGCACCAGTTCCTGGAGATGTTGTACAAATCGCAACCGTTGCTTCATATACACCCGATTTCGCTGTAAGAGTTTTATAAGAGATTTCCGCTCTCTATCGACGGAAACTTCAATTCTTAGTGTTTTAGCACTAAAAAAATTGTAATAGTTCCACTACTTTTTCATCTCCGTGTCTTCACAAAGAGAGCGTGCAACAAAACGAACTTTTCGTTTTGTTGCACGCTCTCTTTCTGTTCATTTTCATGATTTTTTTTCGTTTTGCTAACAAAAAGAAGATACGTTTTAGAATAATCTGTTTTTCATCTAAAATAATTCTCATTTTTTTGTATTAACATCAAAATTGTTGAGAATTATGAGAAACTATGGTATTTTATGGTTGTGTGTAATTTGATTTGTGTTCCCTCCATCTTTTCGGATGAGGGAATATTTTTTTTAAACATTTTTACCAACAAGAATTGTTCATTCTGCCATGGTTTCTTAAATTTGTTCCTCTCATATGTTTCCACCGACTCGTTTCCCTTCTATCATACATAGAATCATCAGATTTTTGCCATTCTGTTTGAATATCTTCCACCTTTTCCTTGGTTAATTCATTCGCATTCACTTTTTGTTCTAGTTCATCTTGTTTATTATCACGGCTATCACGATAGTGTCCATGTCTAGGCCCCATCTCAATAGTATTCATTTGATTATTTTCAACTCTTCCAACTGCTTCGCTAACTGTGATAAACCCTACTATCCCTATAAATATTACTACAAGTGAAGCACTGATCATTTTCTTCTTCATTTCTTAATTCCTCCTACATTTAAAAATTGAATGAGCTTGTATAGCTAGTTAACTTTTTTTAGTGTACTCAATAATTGTGTCAAATATGTGTCGAAAATAAATTCCCCAAACAGATAATTATTGATTATAATAAACGTAGAAACTAGGAGGATGTCTCATGAAGAATATCTTGATCGTGGATGATCACTTACAAATTACAGAAGTTTTAAAAGAATATATTATCAAAGAAGGTTTTTCACCAATAGTAGCTTTTGATGGACAAGCAGCGCTTGATGCCTTTTCTAGTCATTCAATCGAGCTGATTTTACTAGACGTCATGCTTCCTAAGTTAGACGGGTTCGATGTTTGTAAAAAAATAAGGGAAACGTCAAATGTGCCCATCATCATGGTTACAGCAAAAGGGGAAGACTATCATCGGATCATGGGCTTAGATATCGGGGCAGATGATTATATTGTTAAGCCATTTTCTCCAAGCGAAGTCATGGCCAGAGTTCGTGCGATTCTAAGACGAATCGAGCGAACAGATGAAAATCAACAAACGATGAAACAACTCACTTACGATAATTTGATTGTCTACTTAGAGGAAAAAAAGGTGACCATTGAACAGCAAGAAATCTTGTTAACAAAAAGAGAATTAGAGCTGCTCTGGCTCCTCTTAGCCAACCGAGAAAAAGTATTTTCTAGAGATAACTTGCTAGATAGTTTATGGGGCATCGATTATTTTGGTGATGCAAGAACCGTTGATACTCACATCAAACGCTTGCGAGCAAAATTAGATGAAGCTGCTCATCCAAACTGGGAAATCGCAACCGTTTGGGGCCAAGGATATAAATTCGAGGGTAAAAATGAAAAATAAACTAACTAGAAAACTAATCCTTTACTTTTCACTTACACTACTACTTTTTTCATTAGTAATCGGTGTAGCATTCAGTACTTTATTTTCTAAACAAACTGTCACTATCCATACGGAAGAAATGACTCGACGTGCAACCATAATCGCCGATACTCTAAATGATTATTTCACTGAACAAGAAGAAGCTACAACTGACCGTAACGCTTCCATGCATGGCATGATGGGATCTAACTCCTCAATGAAGATGAGCATGGGCTATTCTTCATTCTTAAAATTTATGGATCAGTTGGCTATGGATGATATTTGGATCGTTGATGAAAATGCAGATACAATCACAGTTGGTCACGGTATGCATCGTAAAGAATACAATGATTTACCTGACAATGCTCGAGATGTTATAAAAAAAGTCTATACTGGTAAAACTGCCACTAGTGATGCCTTCAGCAATTTTATTGGAGAACCCACTGTTACGGTAGGGGCACCGATAAAAAATAGTGATGGAAATGTCCTTGCTGTTGTTTTACTCCACTCAGCGATTTCTAGAGTTCACAAAGAAGAAAAACAAGGATATTTATTGCTGTTCATTAGTATTTTACTGGCTTGGATCATTGGGCTTTTATTATCCATTTTGCTATCAAAAAAATTCATCGCGCCAATCAATCAAATGAGTCATTTCACTGAAGAACTTGTCGTTGAAAATTATGATAAATCATTAGATATCGATCCTCAAGATGAAATGGGACAACTGGGCGAACAATTAATTATCCTAAAAGATCGACTTGCTGATGCAAAATTTCAGCGTGAAAATCGTGAGCAAGCACAGAAGAACTTCTTATCCACCATTTCTCACGAATTAAGAACACCTGTCACCGTGATCCGTGGTTCACTTGAATCCTTAAATGACGGTTTGATTAATCAGCCAGACAAAATCAAACAATACCATCAACAACTCTTAATGGAATCCATTGTTTTAGAACGATTGATCAATGATTTACTGGAACTATCTAGACTAGAAAATCCCGAATTTACAATTACGATGGAACCTGTAGCAATCATTGATATTTTATCAGATAGCCTAAGAAGTTTGCGCTTGAAATCATCAGAAAAAGGACAACAATTACGATTAGAGAATTCAGTAGTGACACCAATCGTTGTCAATGGCGATTACGGTAGAATTCGGCAGCTTTTTGTTATCTTGCTGGAAAATGCTATCAAATTTGCACCTCAAAAAGCAACAATTGCTGTCCAGTCAATCATAAAATCAGGTAACCTAATCATTAGCGTTCATAATCCTGGTTCGTATATTCCGTCCAAAGAACAAAAAGAGATTTTCCAACGCTTCCATCAAGTACAGTCAAAAAAACCAGTAGACGGAACTGGCCTGGGTTTAGCTATTGCCAAAGAAATTGCAGAGCGGCATCACTTTATTTTAGATGTGACTAGTAATAAACAAACTGGGACCGTCTTTTACGTTAAGATACCTATAAAATAAAAATGAGGCTGAGATAGAACTCTTCGAGTTACATCTCAGCCTTAAGGTATTCGAATAAACGGTGGAAGCAAAAACAAATCCTTCGTAAATAAGTTGGAATTCACAATGAGGTACAACTTGATGTTGAATAGTACCTACTCGGTTTTCGGAGTTAAATACTTTCGTTCCAACTTCCTCTTAAAATATGGATAAACAATGGCCAAAAAGTAAATTACATTCCATTTCGACCACAACAATTTTTCAGAACTGAGCACGATTATCTCAGTCTCTTTTTGATTTTACTCAACCGTAACACTTTTAGCTAGATTACGAGGTTTATCCACATCATAACCTCTTTGTAACGTTGCAAAGTAAGCAATCAATTGTGTCGGGATAATACTAACTAGTGGCGTCAATAGAGGATGCACGTCTGGTATAATCAACTGATCGGTTTCTTTAGACAGTGAACCTAAAGAAATCACAAAATTATGTGCACCTCGACTTTCGACTTCTTTTAGATTTCCGCGAGTATGAGCAGCAGTTTTTCTGTCCGTAATCACACCAAGAACCGGGGTTCCCTCTTCGATCAGTGCAATCGTTCCATGTTTTAACTCGCCAGCCGCGAACCCTTCAGCTTGGATATAGGAAATTTCTTTCAGTTTTAATGAAGCCTCCATTGATACAAAATAATCCACACCCCGACCGATATAAAACGCATTTCTGGTTGTTGATAAATACTCCTCTACCAACTGACTGATCGACATCTTTTCATCGATGATTGTTTCCATCACTGCTGCAATAACACTTAGCTCATGCGCAAGATCAAATTTTAGTGATGACTGATTCTTTTTAGAATCTCCAACAGCTTTAGCAAGAACAGCTAAAACAGCAATTTGAGCCGTGTAAGCTTTGGTTGATGCAACAGCAATTTCTGGTCCTGCATGGAGGAGCAACGTGTAATCTGCTTCTCTAGATAATGTTGAACCTGCTACATTCGTCAATGTTAATGAAGGCAATCCTAATTCATTCAGCTGCACCAATACTTGACGACTATCTGCAGTCTCTCCACTTTGACTCAAGAAGATGAAAAATGGTTTTTCTGATAATAGCGGCATATTATAGCCAAATTCACTTGAAAGATGAACTTCAACGGGTATGTTAGTCATTTTCTCAAGAAGTGCTTTGCCAACCCAACCAGCATTATAACTAGTCCCACAAGCAACTACATAAATACGATCACTAGCAATTATTTTTTTGACGATTTTTTCATCAATCATAGTATCCCCAATTGCATCTGTATACTCTTGAATAATCCGTCGCATCACTGTTGGCTGCTCATCAATTTCTTTAAGCATATAATAAGGATAGGTACCTTTTTCGATGTCGCTTAAATCAAGTTGCGCTTCATAAGATTCACGATACACCAAGTTTCCTTTTGTGTCTTCGATCTCTATCTTATCTGCTTGGACAGTCACCATTTCCCCATCTGCAATTTCAACAAAATGATTGGTTTCAGCTAACATCGCCATCGCATCACTACAAATTACATTAAATTGATCTCCTAAGCCGATTAATAAAGGACTTTTATTTTTAGCAACAAAAATAGTGTCTGGATTATTTTTGTCGATCAACGCAAATGCATAGGAGCCTTCGATCACAGTCAGTGCTTTTTTCATAGCTTCTTTTGTTGTCAGCCCATTTTGCGCAAAATGTTCAATAAGATGAACTGCAATCTCAGTATCTGTTTCACCTTCTAATTGCTTATTTTGAAGAAATTCCTGTTTTATTTCTTCAAAATTTTCGATCACACCATTGTGTACTAAAATAAATTGATGATTACTTGATGTATGAGGATGGGCATTTCTTTCACTTGGTTTGCCATGAGTTGCCCAACGTGTATGACCGATCCCCACTGTTCCTTGGACTTCTGGGCCGATTTTAGTTTGTAAATCAGCAATTCTTCCTAATGATTTCACTAGATGATCTTGCTTGTCTTTCCCTGTTACAAAAATACCAGCAGAATCATATCCTCTATATTCTAATTTCTCTAATCCTTGGATTAGAATATCTGTTGCATTCTCTTTCCCAATAATTCCTACGATTCCACACATACTATTCATTTCCTACTTTCTCAATTGTCTTAGGTCATGACTCGAAAAAAGTTTATCTCTGTTCAATCATTTTATCTGAACAGACTTCATAATTTTTATTTCTAATACATTCTATTTTTCCGAATCTCCATCATAGGTTTCTATTCTGCATAGTTGAATTTTTGTTATAATTTTGCAATTATTTTTTTCTTCAACTTGTAGAGTGCAGTCCCTAGAGCCATCCGCCGAATCTTTCGATAAGCTCTTTCCTCGTCACCTGTATACTCAGGCCTGGCGCTATCCATCATTGGTATAACTACCCTCCTTTTCATTATATCTAATAGAAACTGCATTAATAATACAATATACCAAACAAAATTGTCAACACTTTTATAAAAATTCAAAATTGGTCTAGTCTAAAAAACAAAAGAGAGCGTAACAAAACGAATCTTTCATTTTGTTACGCTCTTTAAAATCAAATAAATGCTGGGATCAAGGCAGCTCCTTCGAAAATAAGCTAACTACTTTAATCCCAGCTTCTAGAAATTATTCATTAAATGGGTTATAGAATCTCCCACCATTCACGTTGAATAAGACAAAACTGATTCCCGTCAACAAAACCGCTAATCCTATAACCAAAAAATCAGAAATACGGAACGGTTGTTGAGCATACCAAGTTCTTTTCTTCTTTTCGCCAAAACGTCGTAGCTCCATTGCTATACTAATGGTCTCAATTCGATCTAAACTTGAAAGAATCAAAGGAAAAACAATTTGGGCTGTTCCTTTCAACCGTTGCGTTAGTTTGCCTTTTTTGGACATTTCAAAACCACGAGCCTGCTGTGCAAGTGAAATATTGACAAAATCTTCTTGAATATCTGGAATATAACGAATAGCTAGCGCAACTGCATAACTAATCTTATAACTAATACCGATTCGATTTAAACTAGAAGCAAATTCACTTGGGTTTGTTGTCAGCAGAAAAATCAAAACCAAAGGAATCGTGCAAAAATATTTTAAAACTAGATTGAACTCATAAAATAATTGTTCCTGCGTTACTGTAAAACGCCCAAAACCTTCCAAAATAACCGTTCTAGACTGGTATAATTCTACTCCATATTCTGGAGCGAATAAATAAACTGCAATAATATTCAATAATGAAAAAACAAAAATAAATTTTACAACAAATGAAATCTGATGCCATTTGATATTAGATAACTTAAATAAAACCAATGAAAATGCTGTCATACCAATCAAAAAACGAGTATCATAGGTTGTCATACAAGCAATCGATAAGAGAATCAAAAAAATCAGTTTAGCCGTTCCATTTAATTTATGAATCATGGTATTATCAGGAATATAACCTAACATTTGATGTTCATTCATTTCAAACGCACCTCCTGATCATAGGTCATAAAGTTTTCAGTAAATAAAAATGGATCTTCTAACCCCAAATGCTGCGCAAAGGTAAATAGGCTTGTTTCTTTCAACGATGCTTGCTCCACTAAACCAGTATCCGTTAAAAGATTGACTGGCGTCGTATCAGCGATGATTTCACCGTTATACAGCACCAATGCTCGATCCGTATATTCTAACATCAGATGCATATCATGCGTAATCATCGCAATCGTTACACCTAACTTATTCAACGCTTCTAAAAATGTCATCATTTCAGTATAATGCTTAAAATCTTGTCCAGCAGTCGGTTCATCTAATACGATCATTTCAGGTTCTAAAACTAAGATTGCAGCAATTGTAACGCGCTTCTTCTGTCCAAAGCTAAGTGCAGAAATCGGCCAATGACGAAATGAATATAATCCACATATTTTCAGCACCTTCTCAACACGCTCTTTAATTTCTTCTGTCGGTATCCCCTTTAAAGTCAAGCCTAAAGCAACTTCTTCAAAAATCATTTTCTTTGAAATCATTTGATTCGGATTTTGCATGACAAAACCAATTTTATCGGCACGTTCCTTGATTGAAAATTGAGTAAGGTCCTCTCCTAACCAGCTCATTTTTCCAGATTGTGGCGTAACAAAGCCACAAATAGCTTTACTCAACGTGGATTTCCCAGCTCCATTTTTCCCAACAATACTGAGCATTTCTCCACGATTAAATACAACCGAAACATCGTTTAAAACATATCGATCATTTCGATTATATTGATACGTCACATTTTCCAGAGTCAATAACGGCGGTAAAACGGGTTTTTCTGAAATTTGAACTTGGTTTTTCATCCAGTTTTCCATTTGTTCTTTTAGATTTGGCGCTTGAACTTTTTCAATATTAGACAAATATAAGACTGTTTCTAAATCAATACCAGCATATTTCATTGCAGTTATATAAAGTGGTTCTCGTATGCCTTGATTTGTTAAGATATTCGTTTTTAATAATTCATCAGCAGGTAAATCGGCGACAACTCGGCCCTCATTAAACACAATTATACGATCGACCGATCGATATAAAACATCTTCTAAACGATGCTCAATAATCAAAATAGTTGTTTCTGTTTTTTGATGAATCTCTTCAATCAGTGCAATCGTTTCTTTTCCAGCTTTTGGATCTAGATTCGCTAATGGTTCATCAAATAATAATATCGGGGCTTCATCAATCAAAACACCCGCCATTGATACTCGTTGTTTTTGTCCCCCTGATAAATCCTGAGGTCGATGATGTAAAAACTCATTTAACCCAACAATTTTTGTCCAATGATCCACTTCTTCTTTCATTTTTGTTTGTGAAACTTCATCATTTTCCAAAGCGAATGCGACGTCTTCTCCCACTGTTAATCCAATAAACTGGCCATCTGTATCTTGTAAAACAGTCCCAACCTCAAAAGATAAATCAACTAGACTTGTCTCCGTTAATTTTTTATCTCCGATGTTTACTTCCCCTGTTATTTTTCCTTCATAACTATATGGAATCAAGCCATTGACACACTGAGCAAAGGTTGATTTTCCACTGCCACTTGGGCCAACGATCAAGACTTTTTCGCCTTCATAAATCGTTAAATCAATATTATGTAATGTAGGTTCAGCTTGACTATGGTATTGGAAAGTAAAATCCTTAAATGTTATAAGTGGTTTTTTCATCGTTGCCGCTCCTTTATTCTATGTAAAAAAGGACAAGAAAAGGCTACTAAGCTTTAAACCCAAGCTTGCTTTTTCTCGCCCTTAACTTTTAGTTCTGAAATGAAAGTAATACTAAAGTTCATTTTACTATATAATCAATCTTTTGTTAAACTGCCTTTTTTTGTTCGTGTTGCTGCGTATGCTGCCATCAATAAGGTACCAATGATTCCTACTGCAATAATATTTAAAATAACGGCAATCACACCTTGCGTGTATACTTTACTAGCTGGTTCACTATAAATCAGCACATCCAAAGTGGGAGCAATCAATCCCCATACCACAGCGTTTCCGATTACTTGATAACTATTAAAACGAATAATGTCTTTTTTACTGAATTCGCCGTGTTGAAGATCCATTTTTCTACCAGCAAAACCGTAGATCACTCCTATAATACCCGAACAAACGATCCAACTCCACCATGCACTGCCATAAGTTGTAAAATCTTTTAACGTATGACCGATCAAACCAATCAATCCACCTGCTACTGGTCCAAATATAACAGATATCAATGCTAAGAAAGGATAAGCTGTCTCTAAATTCGTATTAGGAAATCCTGTTGGAATCACTACAAAGCGACCCAAGATGACAAATACTGCTGAGCCAATTCCAATTGCTACAATTGTTTTTACTGAAAAATCTTTTTTCATCTTCCCACTCCTACTCAAAAATTATCTTTGGTGCTTTTCTTAGCTGAATCGTCCAATCAGTACCCGTTCCAATATGATACAATTTAGAAAACGAATCTTGATTGACTGCAACCCCAATATTGACCAATGAATTAACGTATACTAATGGTTCACCGATATTAACATCTGCAAAAGATTTTGCAAATTTCATAATATTTTGATACACTTTCTTCCCTTGATGATAGATCGTCACCTGTAATTGATCACCATGAACAATGTTTTCTTCCTTCATAAAGGCCAACGGAATATTGGTCCACAAAGAACCAAAACGAATATCTAGAACATCGATACTACCTTCTAGGATATGCTCGTTATGCTTTGCTTCGATTAATGGCAGTATTTCTAGAGAAGATGCCGCGACAACGTTACCTAACTTTTCAAAAGAGATTTCTCCACTAGCTAATCGTGCACCATTATAGGCATAAATATCTCTGCCATGAAACGTGTGGCTCTCTTCTGAATGTGGCAAACGGCTTGTAACTTCATCAATCGAGCGAATCTCTTCAATTCCTTGATAATGGGCAATATGCGTTAACGAGCCATTATCTGGTGTAATAATATAATGTCCGGAATTTGTTTTGGCAACAATACTTCGCCTCGTACTCCCCACACCTGGATCGACAACTGATACAAAAACAGTCTCCTTCGGCCAGTATTTCACAGTTTGATATAAACGATAAGAGGCTGCCCAAATATCATACGGAGGAATTTCATGGGTTAGATCACCAATGATGATTTTATCGCTCACCATATGTGCTACGCCATACATCGCACTTACTGCTCCGTCCCCAAGTCCAAAATCTGTTTGTAAAACTAAATAATTCCCCATCACATTACCCCTCTCTGAACTATTCTGATATCTTTATTTTTCAATGAACAGATCGTTTGGAAGCATCGCTTCTTTCCTACCAATTCTCAAACATAGTACCTTTTTCTGTTTATTCTGTCAACAAATTATCGAACGATTATAAAAAAAAAGCAATGATTATTCGGTATTAAAAAAAGAAAAATAATAGTGAGTGGGACATAACTCTTCGAGTCATATCCCACTCACGTGGAATCCGGATAAACGGTAGGAGTAGAAGCAATCCCTTCTTATTTCTGGGAATTAAACACTTATGTCCCATCCTCCTATTCCCTTAAACACTAACTAACCTACTCCTATTTCAGCTTTTACAACATCAGCGATTTTATCCACATAATAATCAACTTTTTCTTGCGTTGGTGCCTCAGCCATCACTCGTAATAGTGGCTCAGTTCCTGAAGGACGAACTAAAATGCGGCCATCACCATTCATTTCGGCTTCCATCAATTCCACAATTTCTTTAATTGCTGGTACATCCATCGCACCATGTTTATCTGTTACTCTAATATTGACTAATTTTTGTGGATAAACTGTTACCTCTGAAGCAAGCTCTGAGAGTTTTTTACCCGTTTGTTTCATCACATTCAATAATTGAATACCTGAGAGCATTCCATCACCTGTTGTATTGTAATCAAGGAAAATCATATGCCCTGATTGCTCGCCACCAAAATTATACTCATTCTTACGCATTTCTTCAACAACATAACGGTCACCAACTTGAGTGATTACATCTTTCATACCAGCAGCTTCTACTGCTTTACGGAAACCTAGATTACTCATGACAGTCGTTACGATCGTATCTTTTTTCAAACGATTCTTTTCAGCAAGATACTTCGCACAAATAAACATGATTTTATCTCCGTCAACGATATGACCTAATTCATCAACTGCAATAATTCGATCACCATCGCCATCAAAAGCCAAACCTACATCTGCACCCTTTTCAACAACCATTTCCGCTAATTTTTCAGGATGTGTAGAACCTACACCATCGTTGATATTTAATCCATTAGGGCTTGTACCCATCGTATAGAAATCTGTTTCTAAATCTGCAAACAAACGGTTTACAGAAGTTGCTGTTGCACCATTTGCAGCATCGATACAAACCGTTAACCCAGATAAATCACCTGGAATTGTTTGTACTAAGAATTGAGAATATTTTAATAATCCTTCTGGAAATTCATCTAGCGTACCTAAGCCTTCAGCTGAAGGTCTAGGCAAGTTGTCTACTTCTGCATCTAATAACGCTTCGATTTCAAGTTCTTGATCGTCCACTAATTTAAACCCATCTGAGCCAAAAAATTTAATTCCGTTATCCTCTGCTGGATTGTGTGAAGCTGAGATCATGACACCCGCTGAAGCTTTTTGTAATCTTGTTAAATAGGCTACACCTGGCGTTGAAATAACGCCTAATTGAAAGACTTCGATACCAACAGATAAAAGACCAGAAATCAAAGCTTGCTCCAGTAATTGACCTGAGATACGTGTATCACGTCCAACTAAAACTCTTGGACGACGTGTTGAATCTTCATGTTGACTTAACACATATCCACCAAAACGACCTAATTTAAATGCTAATTCCGGTGTTAATTCCTTATTGGCAATGCCTCTAACACCGTCTGTTCCAAAATATTTACCCATCATAACTCTCCTTCTACTTACTAAACAATATCAGTATCCCATTGAACAAGGCTCAAAAGAATACCAGATTTTTTAGACAATCAACTTAATTCTCAGGAGTCGAACTACTCCCATTTTCTATATCATTTTCTACAGTACTTTCAGTGCTAGTAGAACTTGACGTACTCGACACACTCGAGGAACTGTTTATTTTCTCACTTGAAGGTACAGGTGTTGGTAACACTTGACTTGAATAAGCTGTTACTGAACTTTGTCCCCTAGTCTCAGAAAAACTGGTATTAGTTCCTGTAAAGACTGGATTGATCGTCACTTCTACTTCCTCAGGTGTCACAATGTATTCTCCATTTGTTGGTATTTTTATCGTTTGTTTTGTTGATGATTTGATATTACTTATATCAACAGGCAGCTCTAAGGTGTTGATTGCATCCAAAACTGATTTTGTACCTCTAATTTCGACTTTTTGTTCTGAAAGATTAAATGTATAATGTTCGACATTAGATGGTGGTGAACCAGTTGGACTGATTGTCAGCCCAACTTCTTTGGATGGCAATGATAAATCAACGGTTACTTTTACTTGTGGCGCCGGATTCTCAATACTTAGTACTTGTCCTTTACTATCAAGTGCTTGGACATTCACTGTTTGTTTGATCGCATCCACTGATTGCTTAACATTTGATAACGGTGCAACTACGCGGTCGATTACTTTAGCAGTTTCTTCTCCCGTTGTGATTTCTACACTCTTAGGGCTTACTGCGACCTTTTCTATTTTGTACCCTTCTGCTTCAATTGACTCTGGTATTTGTGCTTCGACATTAAATGTTTTTGTCACTTTTTTCTCTACAGTTACAGTGATTGTTTTTGGTTCGATTTCCGCTGTTACAGCCGTACTTAATCCTTTAACTCGTAGTTGAATCTCAGAAGTTCCAAGAGGCGTTTTAGTCAAATCAGCGACCACTTGAAAATTTCTAGTATCTTCATTTGATTCTAAATTCAATTGGATCCGATTAGCACTACTTAAGTGAACATTGACTGTTTCTTCATAACCAGATACAAAGTACTTGTCTTGATCATACTCTACTTGAACCGGAATATTGTACAACATTTCATCATAAACTTGGTTCGAACCAGAAATGTTGGATATACTTCCTGATGCATTTGCATTGAAAAATAACAGCAAGGCAAAAAGTAATGCTAGCAGACCTGAAAACCAGTTGCTTTGAGAGGGCTTTTTCATTTCTTCTTCGCCCCTTTCGAAACACCTTCAAGGAAGTGCTGCAAAAGATTCTTCTTATCTTTGCCTTCTTCTTTAGGAACTAATTCCGCTCTAAGAATTTTCAGATACTCTTCTTGACTCAATCTAGAAATCAAATCATTATTCAACGTTAAGCTGACATCACCTGTTTCTTCTGACACAATAATGGTCACAGCATCACTGACTTCGCTAATTCCAACAGCAGCCCTATGACGAGTACCAAATTCTTTAGGTATTAAATTGCTTTCAGATAAAGGTAAGTACGCACTTGCCACAGCGATCTTCCCTTGTTTTACAATCACTGCTCCATCATGTAACGGTGTATTCGGAATAAAAATATTTATCAATAACTCTCCTGAAATATCAGCATCCAAATCGATGCCCGTTTCGATATATTCATCTAGTCCTGTATTTCTTTCTACTGTGATCAATGCACCGATTTTCCGTTTGGACATGTATTGGATTGCTTTATCAAACGCAAGCACCATTTTTTCATCTTCTTGCTGCTCAGACTTACTCGTACGAAAAAAGGAGCTTCTGCCAAGATGTTCCAGCCCTCGCCGAACTTCTGGCTGAAAAATAACGACAGCTGCAATGACACCATACATAATCACTTGATTCATCAACCAAGACAATGTATGCAGCCCAATAATTTCGCTCAATATCCGAATCACAATGAACACAGCGACCCCTTTTAATAGCTGGACAGCTTTCGTTCCTTTAACTAGCATGATTAGTTTGTAAACAAGATACCACACTACCAAAATATCTATAACATTAATAATATAGTCACGCGACAAGAAATCTGATGAGATCAATTGTCGCCAATAATTCAAATCAAATAATTGACTAAGTTGAAAAGACATCATAAACCTCACTTCTCTCTGAAGATTTCTTAATCAGTATACCATAATCTGTTGCTTGATTACAGGATGAGAGCGAACGATAGAAAAATTTAAATAAAAAGAATGAAAGAATTAGACGCTAGCGCCTGACTTCTTTCATTCTAAAACAATTGTTTATTCTTCTGGTTTCACTCGTTTTACTGCACGTTCTGCTCGTCTAGCAGCTCGTCTTGCCTCTGCTTCTGGGTCAACGACACGTTCTTTCTTCAAACGAGGTGTTTTTTCAACCATTGATTCTGCCGGTATTTTTTCTAATTTTGCTCGTATTTTTTCTTCTTGACCAGCCATACGGGCATAATTGTAAAAACGATTTTTGGCATCAGCGACTGTCTTCTCAAAAAGTTTCCCCGCAAATTCAGGTTGTGTAGACTCTAATGAGGAGAAACGAACTTGTTTACGCATAAATGCTTGCATCTCTTCAAAATTCGGTTTTTTATAATCTAATGTCATCGGATTTTTTCCTGATTCTCTTAGCTGCGGATTATAGCGATACAATGACCAATAACCAGAATTAACGGCTTCTTTCGCTTCTTCCAAAGTTTTGCTCATGCCTCCAGTTAACCCGTGAGTAATACATGGTGTATAGGCAATAATGATCGATGGTCCAGGGAAACGCTCGGCTTCTTCAAAGGCTTTGATCGTCTGCATTTGATTAGCACCTGACGCAATCTGAGCAACATAAACATTGCCATAAGTCATTGCCATCATACCTAAATCTTTTTTAGAAACGTATTTTCCACTAGCAGAGAATTTTGCGATTGCAGATGCTGGTGTTGCTTTTGATGTCTGACCACCGGTATTAGAATAGACTTCATTGTCTAAAACTAACATATTCACATCAGCTCCACTGGCAAGAACATGATCGATTCCACCATAACCAATATCATAGGCCCAACCATCTCCACCAATCATCCATTGGCTATTTTTCACAAATAAATCGTTATCTGCATAGATCGCCTCTAACAATGGTTGGTTCATTTTTTCATCAAGCAATGCTGCTTTCAGTTTGGCTGCACGTTGTTGGGTTCCTTCTCCAGTATGCATGTGATCGATCCAGTCTTCCATCAACAATTTTAATTCAGGCGAAGCAATAGTCATAGCTTCACTCATTTTCATCGCTAAGTGTTCGCGACGAGTTTGGCTAGCTAATAACATACCATAACCAAATTCAGCATTATCTTCTAACAATGAATTAGACCATGCTGGGCCTTGCCCCTGATCATTAGTTGTATACGGTGCAACAGGTGCTGCCCCACCCCAAATAGAAGAGCAACCAGTCGCATTGGCAATCATCATTCGATCACCAAACATCTGAGTCAATAACTTCACATAAGGTGTTTCTCCACAACCAGAGCACGCACCAGAAAACTCTAATAGTGGTTTGTTAAATTGCGTACCTAAAACTGTGTTAGGTTTGGCTGGATTTTCTTTTTGTTTCAACGTCATAGAAAATGCCCAGTTCATCGCTTGTTCTTTTTGTTCTTCATATGGTTTCATAACCAATGCTTTACCTTTAGCAGGACAAGCATCCACACACAGTCCACACCCCGTACAATCTTCTACAGAAACTTGAATTCGGTATTTTAAGCCATCCGCCCCACGCATTTCTTTGACAATGTATCCTTCTGGCGCTTCTTCCATTTCCTCGTCATCTGCTAAAAACGGACGAATCGCGGCATGTGGACAAACAAATGCGCACTCATTACACATTGTACAACGATCACTATTCCATTCTGGCACTTCAACAGCAATACCGCGTTTTTCAACAGCTGTTGTGCCAAGCGGCATCCGTCCATCTGTCATATCATTTTTGACAAAGGTACTAACCGCAAGCTCATTTCCTTCTTGGCGATTGATTGGTTCTACGATTTCATGAACGTAATCAGTAACGTTTGCTTTGCGGATTTTTGGTTTTATTTCAACCGTTTTCCAAGCAGTCGGAACTTCGACCTTGTGTAAAAGCTCAACAGTACGCTCGATTGCTTGAACATTTTTCTCTACTACAGACATTGATTTACGGGCGTAGCTTTTGAAGGCTTCTTCTTTTAAAATCGGCAACACTTCATCAAACGGCATAATATCTGCTAATTTGAAGAAGGCTGTTTCCATCGCAGTATTGATCCGTCCACCTAAACCAACTTCACTGGCTAGTTTAACAGCATTGATCGTATAAAACTTTATGTCGTTTTCAGCTAGATAACGTTTTAACTTATTCGGTAAAAAACGTTCTAATTGCTCGTCATTCCAAACTGTATTTAGTAAAAATGTCCCGCCTTTTTTCAACCCTTTAACTAAATCATACGTATTCAAATAAGCCGCCGTATGACAAGCAACAAAATCCGCATGTTCGATCAAATAAGTCGAACGAATTGGTGTGTCCCCAAAGCGTAGGTGAGAAACAGTTAAACCACCAGATTTTTTAGAATCGTAATAAAAGAATCCTTGCGCATATTTATCGGTATGGTCCCCAATGATTTTGATTGCCGACTTGTTTGCACCGACAGTTCCATCTGAACCAAAACCCCAGAATTTTGCTTGATACGTTTTTGGATTGGTTAGATCCAGCGCTTGTCCACAATCAAGAGAAGTATAGGTCACATCATCTACGATTCCAATTGTAAAACGAGCTTTCGCTGCTTTTTTATCCTTCAATAACTCCTCATAAATTGCGACGATTTGATTTGGCAATACATCTTTTGATCCTAATCCATAACGTCCACCAATAATCATTGGACGTAACTCTGATTCATACATCGCACTTTGAACGTCTAAAAATAAAGGCTCGCCGCCTGCTCCTGGTTCTTTTGTACGATCCATCACGCCGATTGCTTTGACCGTCTTAGGCATTTTTTCTAAAAAGTTTTCAATTGGGAAAGGACGATACAAATGAATATTTAAGAAACCTACTTTTCTGCCTTGTTTCGTTAAGTAATCGATTGTTTGTTCAATAGCCTGTGCTGCTGATCCCATCGAAACAATCACTTCTTCAGCATCTTCTGCTCCATAATAAGTGACTAAATCATAATTGGTTCCTCTAAGCTCATTGATTTCATCCATGTATTTTTTCACAACAGCTGGAATTTGTTCGTAATAACTATTGATTGTCTCACGTTGTTGAAAATGGATATCTGGATTTTGATTCATTCCACTGACTGAAGGATGATTTGGATTCATACTTCTGCTGCGGAAGTTTTCTAATTTTTCTTGATCTAATAAGGGAGCTAATTCGTCATATTCTAATACTTCGATTTTTTGAATTTCGTGACTTGTCCGAAATCCATCAAAAAAATTGATGAAAGGAACACTTGACTCTATTGAAGCTAAATGAGCAACTGCCGATAAATCCATTACTTCCTGTACACTGCTCTCACTCAACATAGCAAAACCAGTCTGACGAGCAGCCATCACATCACCGTGATCACCAAAGATATTCAAAGCATTGGTCGTCACAGCACGACTGGCAACATGAAATACCGACGGCAATAGTTCACCAGCAATCTTATACATATTTGGAATCATCAATAGTAAACCTTGTGAAGCAGTATATGTAGTTGTTAACGCACCTGTTTTCAGCGATCCATGGACAACGCCTGCGGCTCCTGCTTCTGATTGCATTTCAACGATTTTAACAGGTTGTCCAAAGATATTTTGCTTGCCTTCGGCTGACCATTGATCGACAAGTTCAGCCATCGTTGAGCTTGGTGTAATTGGATAAATAGCCGCTAATTCGGTAAATGCATATGAAATGTATGCGGCTGCTGTATTTCCATCCATCGTCTTCATTTTTCGCATAATAATATTCATCATCCTTCTATCTAAAAGTAGAATAGTTGCACGCATATTCTCCTTTATTATAACGGAAGCGACCCCATTTTGGAACAGTTTGTGAATAAATTTCACAAACTGTTGAATTATTTAGCGTTCTCTACTTTGAATAAGAACTATTTTTTGTGAAACTAAAAAGTTAGGACAACGATTGACCCGATTCCTACTCTATTTTGATTCCAAATGAATTATTCTCTTTTTTTATAACACATTCCTTTTTCAGAAAGTCTTCTAACTAGCTGATAAAACCAGTTATCTCTGGGTGAAAGCCAATTTCGTTTAAGCTGATTTCGTCTGTCGGTATCAAAATATCTGGGAGGATTTCCATCTAGCTTATCATGCGTCTGATCTCTATCCTCTCTTGGACGTTTACCATAGTTAAAAGATTCACCATTTGCGACTGCATTCTCTAAGAAATAATTTGTCTTTATCTGTTCTTTCCATTGACTTAAAAGCTGTCCGTGTTCGTCTATAATAAACTCACTATGATAATCGCCCGACAAAATTTTCCTATAGAAACCTCGTTTTCTGATTTTTTTTATCAACCCTTTATTAGAGAGTGTTCGTCCATCTTTACTAAGATGTTCCGTCAATATATCTACACCCAGATTGGCCCGATTGTGATAGTGTGGATCGGCATAAAACCAATTATCTTTCAAGATCATTTTGATTGCTGTTTCATCATCTTTTAAATTGTGTATTTTTTTATAATTTTCTACATACCTGATATTGCATCTATCCAATTGATTTCTAAATTGATGAATTTTGGTTTCATTTGCGTATTTTTTCTTAAGAACTGCTTTTGTTAATTTTGTATCTTCTTTGGCTATAATCAACCCATTAGGATAGGCTTGCTGAACAGCTTTTGAATAACTAGCTAGAAAAATTGCTCCTGGTGGCATTTGATCGTAAAATTTATATTCTGTTGGAGCAAATTGCAAATCACCTGAATTATCCAAATATCCCCCAAGATGATCAATAACTAGCATAATTTTTTTTAAGGCTGAAAGCTGACTCCTTTCAAACATTTCAGTATAAAGTTGCGAACCAACTAAAAAAATCGCTTGATTGGCATTTATTTTGTGTTCATCTAGATTATTTATGTAGACAACCAGAGCCGCTTTATCCCATCCCTGTTGCTGAAGTATTTCTATTTTTTCAAGGATAGTTGAAGAAAAATATTTTTTTTTCATTTCTATTCTCCTTAGTTTTTGTTTGACTTCTACAATACCTGCTTTTTTATTAAATTTACACTTATTTGAATGAAATTATGCGTATAAATAAAAGAATCTAAAGTAAATAAATTTACCTCAGATTCTGGAAGATATTTGTTTAAGCAGAAACCTCATAACTTTTTCTGATTTTTTCTAAGACGATAGATGGTTTAGCTTCCTTATTTTGATGTGCATCTCGATGTTCTTGTAAATGTTCTGGACGTTTCAGCCAGTTTTGGAAATCCTTTTTACTCTGCCACTTAGACACTAGCATGAATTCACAGGTATCCTTATTTTCTGTAAACCAACATTCACTTGATAGACAACCTGAAAATCCTAACATCGAAGCTACATCTTTACTCGTTTTAGATTCGAACATTTCTTTGCCTTCTTTTTTTATAACAAATGTCACCGTTTGAACAATCATGATTTCTTCTCCTTTTCAAGTTTAAGTGATAATGATTCTCACTTAGAAGTATAGCATACTTCATCCGCATTAACTGAACAATAAAAAAAGTGGATAAACTAGATTTCAGCTTATCCACACGAATCTTAATATAATTCTAAATACTGTTCTCTTTCCCATTCAGAAACAGTTTGACGGAACGCTGCCCATTCCATTCGTTTCGCCTCAACAAAGTTTACAAAAATATGTTCACCTAATGCATTGACCATCACGTCATCTTTACGTAATTCTTTGATGGCATTATGCAGCGTTGAAGGCAGATCATGAATTTGTGCTTCGCTTCGCTCTTCTTCATTCATCACATAAATATTACGATCAACAGCTTGTGGTGGCTCAATCTCATTTTTGATACCATCTAATCCAGCTTGTAAAAGAGCTGCCATCGTTAGGTATGGGTTTGCTGATGGATCAACAGAACGTAATTCTAATCGAGTTGAAAGTCCACGTGATTCAGGAACACGTACTAATGGCGAACGATTACGGCCACTCCAAGCAACATATACCGGCGCTTCGTAACCAGGAACTAAACGTTTATATGAATTGACTGTTGGATTACAAACAGCTGTATAAGCACGTGCATGTTTCAACAACCCACCAAGGAAATGGTAAGCGGTTTGACTTAACTGCATTGGACCATTTTCATCATAAAAGACATTTTCATTTCCTTTAAATAAAGACATGTTACAATGCATACCTGATCCATTGATCCCGTACAACGGTTTTGGCATAAATGTCGCATGCAACCCATGTTTTCTGGCAATCGTTTTAACAACCAATTTAAAGGTTTGAATGTTATCACAGGCCTCAATAACATCAGCATATTTGAAATCGATCTCGTGTTGTCCTGGTGCTACTTCGTGATGAGATGCTTCGACTTCAAATCCCAGACTTTCTAATTCAAGAACGATATCTCTACGACAGTTCTCTCCCAAATCTGTGGGAGCAAAATCAAAATAACCGCCTCGATCATTTAAATCTGTCGTGATTTTACCATCTTCATCTAATTTGAATAAGAAAAATTCCGGTTCAGGCCCAAGATTGAATGACGTAAAACCTAGCGCTTCCATATCTGCCAGTGCTCTTTTCAAGTTCCCACGAGGATCTCCTGCAAATGGAGTACCGTCTGGATTATAAATATCACAAATCAAACGAGCAACCTTCCCATGATCACTTTCCCATGGAAAAATCATCCATGTTGACACATCAGGGTACAGATACATGTCGCTTTCTTCAATTCTCACAAAACCTTCAATAGAAGACCCATCAAACATCATTTTGTTGCTTAGCACTTTGTCTAATTGGCTCACTGGAACTTCCACATTTTTGATTGTTCCCATAATATCTGTAAACATTAATCGTAAAAATCGAACATTCTCTTCTTCGGCAATTCGTTTGATATCTTCTACTGTGTTTTGTTTCGTTGTCATAGTATTCCTTCACGTCCTTCATTTTTTGTATGAATCTCAAATGTTACAATTTTGGCCCTCTGGATTGGAATGGATTCTGTTGAGTAAGTCCACCTTGAGAAATCAGTTCATCATATAAAATTTTGCGAACATCTTCATCAGTTAGCGGCTTATTTGATTCTTGGGCATGCATTTGCTCTTCCAGCTTCATTTCATAAACACGTTTGATCCCTGCCATATTTAGACCATCTGACAAATAATCTTTGATTTCCAATAATACATCAATGTCATTTAGTGAATACATACGGCGGTTCCCTTCGCTTCTTTCTGGATGAATCAAATCCTGCTCTTCATAATAACGGATTTGACGTGCTGATAAATCTGTCAGTTTCATAACTGTACCAATTGGAAAAACGGACATCGATCTTCTCAGTTCCTTCTCTCTCATATCCACCCCCCTCTCTTAATATAAAACTATAGCAGGCTCATTCAATTTCAACAGAAAAATAGGAAAACAAATCTGTGTCAATTTTTATCACAGACAGATTTTATCTTTTTTCAGAGAAGCTAACCTGCTTAGCTAGATAGATTAGGTATAGGATATCAATACTTTTTTCTATTGTCAACGATTTATGTTAGGTTTTCTGACATAAACTAAAAAAATACATTAAAAAACTTTATATCGGTAGCATTTTATACCCTTTTTTCCATAGTTGACTAGTAAATCTTTGAAAAAAAAGACTACATAAATAAAAAACTTAGTAAAAGAACCGATTCAACAATTCTCTTACTAAGTTATATAATATGCCATTGCATTATTAGACTCGAACATCTATAGTACTTTTATTCTTCTAATGATCGTATCCATTTAGAATTCTTTTTTGCAAACCCTTTAACATGGTATGCATTTTCAGATTCTTCAAATGTCTCTGATAAAAGTAATGTATGACGCGTCATGTCACTTAACTGCTGCCCTTGATTTGTTGGAATATCAAGCTCGTATGGCACCAACAGCTCCATCATTATTTCTCTAACTGATCTTGTCAATTGCTCTTTACCTAAGGTACTTTTGGCTGACACTAAGACATTTGGAAACAATGTCGGAACAAAATCAATATCATCAATTTGATCACTTTTATTATACACAGTCAAAACAGGAACTTTTTCTAAACCTAGATCATTTAGTAATGCAACAACTGTTTGTTCATGCTGTAAACGATCTTCAGCACTTGCATCAACTACATGTAACAATAGATCCATATTGCGGCTTTCCTCCAGAGTTGATTGAAACGCTTCAATCAGTTGCGTTGGCAGGTCTTGAATAAAACCTACGGTATCTGTTAAGGTTACAATCATGCCTTGTGGTAGTTGCCATTTTTTTGTTAGTGGATCTAAGGTCGCAAATAATTGATCTTCTGAGTATGCGCCAGCTGTTGTCAGCAGATTTAAAATAGTCGATTTACCTGCATTTGTATAACCTATCAAACCAATTTGAAATATATCGGATGATTGGCGTTTTTGTCTACTACGCTCACGATGAGCCGTTACTTCTTTTAGTTCACGTTTAATTGCTGTAATTTTATTCCGAATATGTCGGCGATCCGATTCAAGCTTTGTTTCTCCAGGACCTCTTGTTCCAATTCCTCCTCCTAAACGAGACAATTGTTTTCCTTGTCCAATCAATCGAGGGAGTAAATAATTCAACTGAGCCAACTCAACTTGTAATTTGCCTTCTTTTGAACGCGCCCGCATTGCAAAAATATCTAAGATTAATTGAACTCGATCAATTACTTTTATACCTACTGCTTCCACAATCAACTGATTTTGTCTTGGCGTTAATTCATGATTAAAAATGACAATATCTGCTTCATAAGCATCAATCAATTGAACAAGCTCTTCTACTTTTCCTTTGCCGATCACTGTCTGGGAATCCACGCGAGGTCGTTTTTGTGTTAGTGAAAATACGACTTCACCTTGTGCGGTCTTAGTCAAATTTTTCAGTTCCTTCATAGAAGCTTCAAATTGAGTATAGTTTGCCTCTGTTTCAACACCTACTAAAATAACCTTTTCTGCTACTTTATCCATTGTTTATCCTTCCGAAGAATCCAGCCAGTTTTCTATTTCATTTTCTAATTCTAAAATAGAATCTGGTGTTTGTACTAAATCCCACCAACTGGCATTCATGCGATTTCTAAACCAGGTCAATTGCCTTTTCGCATATCTTCTTGAATTTTGCTTTACTTGTTCAGTTGCTTCAGCTAATGTTTCTTTTCCTTCAAAATAAGGGAAAAATTCTTTATATCCTATACCTTGAATCGATTGTTGCGTTTTATTTTTGTATAGTAACTCAGCTTCTTTTAAAAGTCCCTGAGCTATCATGATATCGACACGATTATTGATTCGATTATATAGGACGGAACGCTCTGTTTCTAAGCCGATTAGAAAATAATCATATAACTTTTTTGGTTTTTCTTTTGGTTGAAGAATACTATAGCCTGTTTTATCGAACACTTCTAATGCTCGGACAACTTTCTTACGATTGTTAAAATGAATACTTTCAGCTGCTTGAGGATCTTTTTGTTGAAGTAGATTCCACAACGCTTTGTTTCCATGTGCTTCCGCAAAAAGCTCGTACTCTTGACGAATTTCAGTCGACTCATCTTGTGATCCTAACTCAAAATCATACAGTAAAGCTTGAACATACAATCCTGTTCCACCAACAACAATCGGAAGGTTCCCCCTCCCTAAAATTTCCTCAATAAACTGACGCCCTTCTTTTTGAAAATCAGCAACTGAGTATGTCTCAGTCAATTCACGGCAATCAATCAAATGATGCGGAATTCCTGCTCTTTCTTCTTCCGTTACTTTTGCTGTCCCGATATCGAGTTTTTTATATACCTGCATCGAATCACCACTGATGATTTCCCCATTTAATTTTTTAGCTAACTCAATACTTAATGCTGTTTTTCCAACAGCTGTTGGACCTACAATTACTAACACTTTTTTCAATTTAGTCACCCTTTATTTGTCCCAACCTACGTAATTCTAATGCCTTTTCTGGGAAATCAGTATGAATCCCAGCTAATTGATAGGCAAAACAGATATTCATTTGTTCTGCTTTGTTAACGGTCCAAGGTCTAATTGATTTGGGAAACTCATCCAATTCATCTAAATGAGTGAGAACCCATTCAATATTTGGATGAATCCCTTCAATAAAGCCTGTTCCAATTGCTAGTTGCTCATCTTCAGCGGATAATTCGAATACTGAAGCGATTTTTTGATTTTTTTCGATTGCCCAGATTTTTTCTAAACTTTTAAAATAGAAGCTTGAATACATATATTCAAAAGGCCAAACTTGAGACTGCATAAGCTGAATAATTTTTTGCTCAATTCCTTCATAATGAACGTTATCTGTTTTGATTTCAATATTCAATAAACCTTGAAAATCTTCTTTTTTAAGCAGAACCAAAACTTCTTCTAAGGTTGGAATCTCCTGAAACATTGGATTTTTTTCAAACCAGCTACCAGCATCAAGCTGTTTTAGTTCAACTAACGTTAACCCTCCAACTGTTCCATGACCATTAGTAGTACGATCAACTGTTTCATCATGAATTACAACCAACTGATTATCTTTTGATAACTGGACATCTAACTCGATTCCATCAGAATTAACACGAACAGCTTCTTTGAAAGCTGCCAAAGTATTTTCTGGATGGGTTCCTTTACTACCACGATGAGCGATAACTTTTGTCACAATAGCCCCTCCAATCGAAATTATTGTATCATTCATAATAATGAGTATCAAACTATTAGAAGGATTTATTATAGATCTTATCTTACCTCTGTTAAAGAAAAACGATTAACATTCCTTAATAAAATTTACTAGAAAATGTCTTTCCTATTTTATTTAAATTTTAGTAGAAGTAGTTAAATCGTTAGCCTAAACAGATCATTTAAATCATTAGTCTATAGCTATATTTTTCAATTAAGTAAAAACCTTAGAGTAATTCACTCTAAGGTCAAATAAAGCCGATTTAACTCTTTTAAAAAAATTTATTAACCATTTATTTCTAGTCATACTAACATTATCTTTATCAAATTATAATTGATGTTGCAGCAATACTATCTGTAAGTCCATTATTTGAATACATATATGCATGGACTTTGTATGTTCCAACATTATAATTATGATTCTTGATATCTACTGTAGTTTTGTACGTACCATCGGATTGTTTTACAGCATCGTACCATTTTAGATCTGATTGATTATCTTTACTCCACACCGGAACCGATACTCGGCTTATTCCTGATGGACTTACTCCTGTTACTTTTACATCAAACGTCCCTTTATCTGCATTATAATTACCAACTTCTGCACTTAAGGTTGGTTTAGAAACCGTAAAATTATTCTTTGTAACATATTTCATTGTTCCATCTGGAAGTTTAATATACGTATGAATATTGTAATTTCCTGCATCTTTATGATTTTTTATATCGATAGTTGCACTATACGTTCCATCACTGTGTCTTTGCCCAAGATACCATTGGAGATCGTCTTGACCATTTTTTTCTGACCACGTTAAGAAATAAACAGGAGTTGTTGATCCATAGACCCCCAACGAAATATCTGCTGTTATGGCATACAATGTTTCTTTTCCGTTTGTATCTTTAACATCAGCTACTCCACTCACCTTTGGAAGTGTTACATTGATTGAACTCGCCGCAATACTATCTGTAAGTCCATTATTTGAATACATATATGCATGGACTTTGTATGTTCCAACATTATAATTATGATTCTTGATATCTACTGTAGTTTTGTACGTACCATCAGATTGTTTTACAGCATCGTACCATTTTAGATCTGATTGATTATCTTTACTCCACACCGGAACCGATACTCGGCTTATTCCTGATGGACTTACTCCTGTTACTTTTACATCAAACGTCCCTTTATCTGCATTATAATTACCAACTTCTGCACTTAAGGTTGGTTTAGAAACCGTAAAATTATTCTTTGTAACATATTTCATTGTTCCATCTGGAAGTTTAATATACGTATGAATATTGTAATTTCCTGCATCTTTATGATTTTTTATATCGATAGTTGCACTATACGTTCCATCACTGTGTCTTTGCCCAAGATACCATTGGAGATCGTCTTGACCATTTTTTTCTGACCACGTTAAGAAATAAACAGGAGTTGTTGATCCATAGACCCCCAACGAAATATCTGCTGTTATGGCATACAATGTTTCTTTTCCGTTTGTATCTTTAACATCAGCTACTCCACTCACCTTTGGAAGTGTTACATTGATTGAACTCGCCGCAACACTATCTGTAAGTCCATTATTTGAATACATATATGCATGGACTTTGTATGTTCCAACATTATAATTATGATTCTTGATATCTACTGTAGTTTTGTACGTACCATCAGATTGTTTTACAGCATCGTACCATTTTAGATCTGATTGATTATCTTTACTCCACACCGGAACCGATACTCGGCTTATTCCTGATGGACTTACTCCTGTTACTTTTACATCAAACGTCCCTTTATCTGCATTATAATTACCAACTTCTGCACTTAAGGTTGGTTTAGAAACCGTAAAATTATTCTTTGTAACATATTTCATTGTTCCATCTGGAAGTTTAATATACGTATGAATATTGTAATTTCCTGCATCTTTATGATTTTTTATATCGATAGTTGCACTATACGTTCCATCACTGTGTCTTTGCCCAAGATACCATTGGAGATCGTCTTGACCATTTTTTTCTGACCACGTTAAGAAATAAACAGGAGTTGTTGATTCATAGACTCCCAACGAAATATCTGCTGTTACGGCATACAAGGTTTCTTTTCCGTTTGTATCTTTAACCTCAGCTACTCCACTCACCTTTGGAAGTGTTACATTGATTGAACTCGCCGCAACACTATCTGTAAGTCCATTATTTGAATACATATATGCATGGACTTTGTATGTTCCAACATTATAATTATGATTCTTGATATCTACTGTAGTTTTGTACGTACCATCAGATTGTTTTACAGCATCGTACCATTTTAGATCTGATTGATTATCTTTACTCCACACTGGAACCGATACTCGGCTTATTCCTGATGGACTTACTCCTGTTACTTTTACATCAAACGTCCCTTTATCTGCATTATAATTACCAACTTCTGCACTTAAGGTTGGTTTAGAAACTGTAAATTTATTACTAGTTATAAATTTCAATGTCCCATTTGGCAGTTGGATATACGTATGAACATTATAATCACCCGCATCTTTGTGATTTTTTATATCGATAGTTGCACTATACGTTCCATCACTGTGTCTTTGCCCAAGATACCAGTGAAGATCATCTTGACCATTTTTTTCTGACCACGTTAAAAAATAGACAGAAGTTGGTATACGACCACTTGTTTCTAAATTTGCTGTGGCACTGTAAAATGTCTCAGAACCTACTTTATCAATAATAGTAGTTGTTCCTGTAACTGGAATGCTTTCGTCCCACTCCAACTCTTCGGTGAATAATCCCGTATAATCCGTATTTATATCAAATGGATGAGCAATCCCTGGGAAATAAAAATTTGAAGACCATTGCCAAGACGAAAAGTCATTATTCCAATTTTGAGAAGCCGTTGGTGAATATGGATATTGTGCTACCCAAATATTACTTTTACCAAATAATCCAGTATCAAATATACCTCCTGCTACATTCAACCAACTTCTTGATAAATAATATCCCACTTTACCAAAACCGTCACTATTCAATTTATTTTTGAAGGCCAAAGTATTTGTGTTCAAAGAAGCAATTCGCATAGCTGGCTCTTCAATATCAGATACCATAACTGTTTCTTTGGAAAGACCTAAGGCAATTGCATTTTTAGCAAAATAAGCTGCCTCTGCTTGAGCCCCAGAGTCCGAAGTATAATGACTATAATGATACACCGAAACTTTAAGCCCCGCACTTTTCGCATTTTTTATTTGTGAATCTGCATAAGGATTGAGGTAAGTCATTCCCTCTGTTAGTTTTACAACGACTCCTTTCACTCCATATATTTTCATCATCTGATACTGGGCAACAGTAATTGTACCATTATGTGAGGAAACATCGACAAAACTGACTCTTGGTCGATTGGATTCCCCAGCATTCACTCTATCAATAGCCTCTCGGGTACTTCTGCTAGAGCGTCCACTCAATGCCAAATTTGAACGATCTAACGGAGAAGGTTCATAGTAATCTAGATTTTCATCAATTAAAGCACTCGTTTCCTCAGTACCACTGTTAGATACTTCATTCGGTTCTTCACTAGAACTAGGCGTTGTAGAACTTTCAATTTCAGTACTATTGGTACTATCATATGTAGCTGGTGTCTCTTGAATAGACGTTTCTTGATCGGAATTATCTTCCGCTAATACTTGCACAGGAATATATGCATATGTAGATAAACATAAAAAAACAGCTCCCAAAGAAAAAAATTTTTTCATATAAATCAATCTCCAAACTTTTTATTATATATCTAATGAGTTACTTAACTTTTTTATCTTACTATATTGAAAGCTATAAAGCAATTACGTAAAAAAGCAAACCCGACAAGATCATCCAAAAATTTACTGATGCATCGTAAGGATCGCTTTATTATATTTTGCTAAAAATTAAGACATTCTCGGATAAACTTTAAACAGTATTTGTTTTTTTATAAGAAAAACAAACAGGAAGATTTTCCAATTGTCTTCTTTTCATTAGATATATTCACTAATACCTATCGTTCAATAAAATAAAATTTACTGATTTTCATCATTACTTCTGATAAACAAATTTTTAATTACTTTGATTTCGCCTAAAAAATACATGCAAGTAAATACTAAAATTATCCAGAAAATCCCTCTTGCTAGTAAAGTCAAGAAGAAATTAGAGAAGCTAAGAAAAGGATTTGTTAAAAACATTATTGCTGCAACTAGTATACCTATTAAAGCAGGTGTAATCAGTTGTTTCAATGCATCTATTAATCTTCCTTCTAAAGCTTTATTCATTAATAGCCAATAAGATACAAGAAAATTTACAAGGTTAGCAACGCACACAAAAATAGCAACATATATAATTGTTCCAAAATTTACACCGATAATAATACTAGGAATCATAATTACAAAAGAAATAATTCCATTTATTAATAACTTGTTAGAGTGATTTCTAGCCATAAATATGCTACTTGTCACTGCGTTCAGCATTTGAGCCCATAAACTAAATGACAAGATGAAAAAAGGTATCACTGCCCCATGCCACTTAGGACCAAAAAGGAAAAAAATTATTTCTTTTGCATTTAACATCATAAAAACAGTTATTGGAAAAGCCAATAAAGCTATAACACGAATAATCTTAAAAAATGATTCTCTAATAAATTGTACATTATCTTGATGTTGTGAAAGTATAGGTTGCAATACAGGTGTTATTACACCCAAAAATACAGTAGTAGGCATTGAAAGTAGCTGATAACTTTTTTGATAATTTGCTATTGGTACAGGACCCAGAAATTTCCCAACTAATAAATTATCAGCATTTCTTGATAAATAATTGAAAACTGTAAAAAACAACTGATTTCTGCTAAATGATTGAATAGATAAAAACGGTTTAGGATCTAAACTGAAGGTGTAACGAATTTTAACCGCAGAGAAATTCAATATAAATGATATTACAGGTGGAACAGCACTGCAGATTACTAAAGCATAAACACCTAAACCTGAAAATGCAGCTGCTACACCAAATATTGCTCCTATAAAACTTGAGAAAAATACCCGTATATTCAACGCTCGAAAACGAAGTGTCTTATTTAGAATCGCTTTAGGTACTGTATTTATTCCTTCACACAAAACAACAATTGACATTGCCCAAAATAATGGTCTATACATATCATTATGATAAGTGAATGCAACAAAATTCCCTAGTAGACCAAAAATTACACTTAAAAAAATTGAAAAAAGTATTGTATAGTTAAATAATATACCATAATCTCTCTCATTCAATTCCTTTTTTTGAATAATTGCAGGACCAATTCCCGCAGTTACTACTAATTGAAAAAAAAGTAAATAAACTTGTGCATTTGCAACAATTCCAAATTCCTCTACTGGAATTATTCTAGAAAGTATAATGTTTATCAACAATTGAATTAATAGAACACTATAGGAACCAATTGCAGTAAAAATCATACCTACACGAAAAGTACTATTCATAAAAAACCTCTCGTCTTTATATTTATTGTATATCTTAATACATGTTTCTATCTACCAATTCACAAATACTAAATGTAGGTTCTATCATGGATAATAATTATGAAGTAACTTTTTTAATTAACTTTTTAACATAAAGCTCTTTGTCTGTTTTTTTAGTACTATAAAATTTGCTAATAATAAAAACAACAGAAAAATATCCCCACCATGATAAGTAAATCAATTTCCTCGGAAAAATTTTTTTAGAATATTTCTTATTCTGATTATATAGTTCTCTAAGTAACTCTTTTGATAACTTAGTTTTTTCTTCCACACATTTCACAGCGGTATAATCATTTGCATTCAATGCTTTACGATAAAAATGTTGATAGGCTTCCGGGTGATTTTTTTCAAATAAATTATATACTAATTCATTTTGTTTTAAAATATCAAAATTTTTTCTGGTTATTCCAGACGTCATAGTTGAGTTTTCAGAGGTCCTATAATAATAACTAGCAACATCGATCAAAATAATCCCATCAACCTGGTTAATAATTTCATAGAAAAACAAACCATCTTCATAAATAATTCCTTCGTAAAATCGAGTACTTTTAATCAATGAGTGGTGATAAATTTTTGCATTAGCTGATGCTGACGGATATTTTGAGGCATACAGCGTATCTACTAAAGTTAAAAAATCTCCAACCAAATATTCAGCTGGACTATCTAACTTATTAGATAATTCGCTTAAATTTTTTGTCATTTTACACATAGCCAATTTTGCTTTTTTTTCATTAACTGCACTATACAGCATTTCTACGTATGTATTAGAGACTAAATCATCACTATCAATAAATACAATATATATCCCGTTTGCTTCTTTCATACCAATATTTCTAGCAGAGGATTGTCCACCGTTTTCTTTAGTAATAAGCCGAAAATTTTGCTCTGAATGAGTATCACAAAATTCTTTGGCTATCATACGGGATTGATCCGTAGAGCCATCGTCTATTAATAAAACTTCACAGTTCTTATATGTTTGATTACTAATACTTTCAAGACACTCTAACAAATATTGTTCCACATTATAAATTGGAACGATAATACTTATCAGTTCACTCATAAAAAGCTCCTTTCAAATATTCAATTACTGGAGAAAAAGTTACCGAAAACGTAAAATTATTTTTACCGTAAGAATATATCTCTGTGGAGAGTTTATTCTTACTTTTATCAAGCATCAATCCATCGTACCAATCAACCAGAGCAAAAATGTTAACTGGAGAGTTATCATTTGGAACTCTATAATAAAAAGGCAAATTCTTATCATCTAAATCTGTTTTTACACCTGATATAATTGGAAGTCCTTTTGCTAAGTATTCTTTCCCTTTTAAACTACTGTTATATGTAACCCCTGAACGATGTCTACCCAAAGAATCAACACCAATACTTGCTACTTGATAATAATCATCCAAATCAGATAATTTTATTCTGCCATTTAGCTTTACTACATCCTCAAGCTGATAGTCTTTTACTAGTTTCTGATAGTCTTTTAAAACTGGACCATCCCCTATTAAAGTAAAATCAACCTTTCTTTTCTTTTCATTAGTAGTATAGTAATCTTTCAAACCTTCAATCAATCGATCATAACCATGATAAAAACATAATGTCGCTACACCAATTAAATGAATAGTTTCATCAGAATTTTCTTCCTGAGTTAAAACCAATTCATTGAAGTTATAAGCATTGGAAATATTAATACACTCTATGCCAAAAATCTCTTGATCATCGGAATAAGTCACTACTTTATTTATATAATTTGATAATTTTTTTGCCCATTTTTTTTCCTTTATCATAATATCAAGTTTTACCAACCCATTAAATTCATTAAGATAAGGATATGTAGGAATTTCAAGAATGATTCTTATATTTGGGTTTTGTATTTTCGCTTCTTTTACTAATTGAACTACACTTTTATCTAGTACAGCACCTTTTCTAATGTAAGCAAAATCAAAATTTTTCCAATTAATATTTTTGGTTTTAAAATATTGCTCTGACCAAAATGGCATTAAATTTCTCAGTAAATGAAAGATGTTTCTTTTTCCGTTTATATGTTTAGTTATATGAAAACCATTTTTTTCAAACTCATCAATTTGTTTATTGATTTTTTCCAAGATTCCATATGCGTGTGTTAAATCTTGAGACAAGTAAATTCCATTCATAAGCTATTCCTCTTCTGATTCATTGATCTTTTTCTTTAAAAGTGATAATTCTTGCGTTAGTATTTTTAGCTGTTTTTCTGTATTAATCAATGTAATTTGAGTGACTAATGAAAAAAACAGTAGTATTCCTGTTAAAACAAAAAGAGCTAATGAAGTTAGTGTAGTAATTCCTAAGAATTTGGCTACAGCTTTTCCTACTGGTGGGAATAACGATCCAAAAATCATAATAATTCCTAATACAAGCCACTTATTCATCTGTCTTACTTCAGCATGACCTTTCCGAGTCAAATGTATAGTGGACACAAAAAAAATAATTGCTATTAAAACAGCTAAAACTTGTAATTGAAAAGGCATTAAAACTCCTCCTTATCTATTAATGAAGCAATTAATATTGATAATGAAACATTCACCATATAACTTATAGAATTGATTAGACTAATACTGGATTTCCCTGTCTCACGCTCGAACATCTTCACGCCAATTTCTTTAATCCTGGACTTATTTGCTATCAAATACATATAGCTTTCCGGCTCAGGATATTGACTTGGATATCTATCCACAAATTGTTGGATTATCTTTCTATTACCAGCTCTATACCCACTTGTTACATCTTTAATATTTACCCCTGTTAAAATTCGGATTAGATTGGACAAAATTTTAATGCCCAACTGTCTTGCTCCTGATGATTTAAATGTTGAATCACTATCTGAGACAAACCTTGATCCTACTGTAAAGTCAGCTTGATTTTCAATAATAGGATCAATCAACTTATTTAAAGAATTTATATCATGTTGTCCATCACCATCAAATTGAACTGCAATATCATATCCTTCATTTAATGCATATTTGTAACCAGTTTGAACAGCTCCACCAATACCTAAATTATAAACCAATTCAATATGGTTTATGTTATTTTCCTGCAAAACTTCTTCTTCGTTATCCGTAGAACCGTCATTAATTACTACATAGTCAAGATCATAATGACAAGATTGTCTATATTCTTCTACTTTTCTTATCACATCTGCAATTCCAGCAGCTTCATTATAAGCTGGAATGATTAATAAAATTTTATTAGTTTTCATTTTACCGTCCCTAAAATAGATTAAATATTGTTCGAATTTTGATTAAACATATAAAGTTTCATAATAAGTTTTGAAAAAAATTTCCCCCAATAACGCTCAAACAATAATTGCTCTTCAATTTCTCTAGTTTTATCAATCGTATTATTCGTTGTTTCAGAATCTTCATGAATTCGATGGAGCATTAGTTTTTTTGAAATATATCGAATGCAGCCCTCTTGTTTCATAATTCGTTCCCAAGCATCCCAATCTAATGTCATCTTTAGTGTTTCATCAAATTTAAACCCTTTTAATCTATCCATGTTATATGTTACCGCAGGACAGGAAATAAAATTTCCAAAAGCATAAATTCGTCTTTGATACCATTTAAACGGCAGAAGTGACATAACATGAAGTCCCAAAGTTTTAATATGTAAATTGATGTTACGTTTTCTTAGGGTACCTTTATTATCGATTTCACTATAATCGGTAAAAACAATATTTGTGTCTTTACGCATCTCAAGAGCTCTAATAACAAGCTCTCCATAATCAGCTAGATATACATCATCCTGATGAGCTATGGTTGCATATGGCGTACTAACAAAAGATAGGGCATTGTTCCAATCTTTACCAATTCCGCCACCTTGCATGGTAAACATAGGAATATTAAAAATTTTACACAGTTCTTCAATATAACTATTCGGAGTACTTGTATATAAATGTACTTGCGAACTCCCACCTTCAACCAAGGTTTGATTAATACAAGATTCTATGCAGGCTTTCAAATAGGGAGATTTCCCATAAGCACATATCATAAATGTATGTTTTAATTTTTCCATATGATTCCTTTCTTTTTTGCTTCTAACTATTTAATCCACAAAAACAGCAAAAAATTAAGTTATCACTATTAGATAACCGAGTGATCCAACTACTGATAACTTAATTGTACTATTATAAATTACTATATTCAAGTTTACTTACAAGCATCACTAATCCTAGGTTATTTAATAGTGTAAAACTCTTTTAGTTTCTCGACCGTTAAAAATCATTCATCCTTTATTTTCGAAACAATCGATAGTTAATTTTTTGTATTTTTTGTCTAACTTTAAATTCCATACGTGCCAATTTACTTTTTCCTTCATCTAAAGTAAGTAAGCTGCTAATATGTCGAATAGGATTTGTTTGCTTATGTGTACCATTATCTATTTCTTTAATTATTTCATTGTACACAACTGATAATTTATAGATATCCTTTGCTTTCTCAACAAAGCTTAAAGCTTCTGCCTGCTCTTCTTGATAATTTTTTAACGTTTTCTCAATTATTGCTGCTAATTCTTCTATATTACCAGCTTGATACAAATGCCCAAACTCAAACATTTCAAAGGCAGATAAATGTCCTGGATTATCTGATAATATTACTGGAACTCCGCTTAACAAAGCTTCCACATATACTAATCCAAATGTTTCCATTGCTGAAGAAAATACACATAAATCTTTATTCGTTACTTTTTCCCAAGGTTTCTCATGATTTCCTAAGAAAGAAATATGTTTTAAATTATGTTCGTTTATATAATCTGTACATTTTTCTTTGTATTCCTCATCCCAACCACCAATAAAAACAAGTTCTAAATCTGGATCGGAATAACTCAGCTTTTCAAATGCTTGAATAAGCTCTAGCTGATTTTTTCTTTCAGTTAATCGCCCTATAGAAATAATTCTCTGTTTATCTCCTTCTTTTAACTTTATCGTCTCTATTTCTGTATACGGAGAAAAAGACTTTATGTTTCTATTAGGAAATAACTCAGCTACTTTTTTTCTTAATTGACCATTAACTGCAAAAATTTCAGTAGAATAAGCATCAATAAAATCTAGTTTTTTGCCATAGTAGGCGAATTCATTTTCTGGAAACTCATGTATTAACCAAAAATGTGATACATCAGTTAATGCAGCGGCCACTGCTCCTTGAAAAACATTTACAGTATTACTAATAACAACGTCTACTTCATTTGTAACTATTATATCAGTAATTTTTTTTATTGTAGTTCTATATGAGACTGCTCTCTGGCTTTCTGTTCCAAATAAATGTCCCGGGGCATCTTCCCACCACCATCTCTGACTATTTATCAGAACACAGTCGATTCCACATTCTGTAAATTTTTTGGAGTATTCATTTTCACTTATATCTTGATACGTAGGGGCAACATTTATTACTTTGTATCCTTCAGTAGCCAAAAATTTCATTAAATTGAAAATCGATATCTCTGCCCCATTATCTAATGTACCAGTTGGTGAAACAAAAAGAATAGTTTTCATATTCATCCTCCTATCCATTCTCTAAAATTTATTAACCATTCAGCTTCTTGTAAAGGGAACCAATACGTTAATAAAATTAAATAAACCATCAAACTGAAGTTCACTATAATAGTAATCACAGTAAGTCTAATTATACTTTTCTCTTTAAAAATGACAGTCATTTTCTCCTTACAGCTAATAAAGAGAGGAACAAGATATATTAAAAATGGTACAAAATATCTTCCTTGAGCACCTTGAGAAATCAGAGCATCCTCACCTAAAACAACTGGTGTCCAAGCAAAATACATACCACCTATAATAATAATTGCTTGAAAAGGCAACATCCAACCAGACAACATTCCATACCCCTTATTCAATTCATATGGTTCATTTTTCATTAGTAACATTGTTAATACTGCAATATCAATAAATATCAACCACATAGGAATCTGAAAATCAAACATTCCTAAATAACCAAACATTCCTGTTGTTAAATACGTATTTAAATGTGGATTTAAGTTATTGTCTAAAATAGTATTCAGCATAACTTGTGCAAAATTAGTTATTCCGCCTTTATCTTTCAAATAAAAAATTGAAAATGCTAGTAAGAGAATCATAGCTGAAAATAAAAAAATATATTTATATTTTTTTACCACTTTTTCACTGTTGTCAATCCATCTATTTATCGTACAAAATTTCTCAGGAAGTCTCAGATTTAATGTTAATAATAAAAACAAAAGAATAAGATTATTCATTTTAGTTATATATAACCCGATTGCTGAAATTAGTAAAAGGATCACATATTTTCTCGTGAGTATTTTTTCAATTGATAAATTACTCAAAATTGCAAAAAATCCCGTAATTGCAACAAAATTCATGACATCATAGGAGAGTGATGCGCTTTGCTGAATCATTATTGGCAAAAGAGATATGAACATCAATGCTGTTTTACCATATTTTAAATATTTTATAATAAAATACATCATCAAAATATAAAATAGAGCATTGAAAATTCGTCCAAGAGTAATCATAACCCCCACGGAAGGATAGATTACTCTCCCTAACAACATACCAAATAACTGAGGTAACTGCATGATTCGCTTTGGTGGTAAAGAAATCTTAAATTTCTCATTACTAAAATCTACCTTCTGGCTAAACAATTGATTATATGCTTCAGTGTCTATCTCTCCACGAGTATTGTCAATCTTCTGCCACTGAAAACTGTTATCTGTTTTTTCATATAAAATTCCCCAAGCCATTCTCGCATGACTTTTCTCATCAGGTACTCTAGCTATCGGCATCAGAAAAATACTTAAACTAATAAATATACAAGATAAAAGTAAAAAAATTTTTTCTGGTTTCTCAATTTTTTGGTCCATTGTTTTCATTAATATACCCTACTAACTCATCTATTTTATGATTGGTTGTACAATGTTCTAAAACATAATCATGTGCATTTTCAGCAATTGTTCTTCGTAGCTCCATAGATTGAATCATTTTTTCTAATTTAGAATACCATTCATCATCTTCTACAAGAATCCCTGTCTCATTATCCACAATCATTTCTTTGAAAGCACCGATATTACTAGCAACCGTCGGGACTTTAACCAAAGAAGCTTCAATCCATTTTATTTCAGACTTAGCTTCATTAAAAATTGAATTTACTAATGGTGCTAGATTAATATCTACCTCACTAATCAACTTAGGTAATTTTTGCCAAGATACAAAAGGATGTAACTTGATTCTATCATGATAAGGCTTAAGGTCCGTTGGAAGATCTAGATGACCTACCAAATGAAGTTCTAAATTGTTGTATTTTTTTAGTAACTTTATTATGGCTTCTTTTATCAATTCAAAGTTTTCATTATGTGTAATAGAGCCTGAAAAGTATCCTATTTTAATTACTCCATTAGACTTATTATAATCCTTTGTTGTTTCCTGACTCAATTGAACTAATTCCATATTTGCTAAATTTCGATTTAATAATACCAGATCTTTATAATTAAAAAGTTCACTTTTCATTTTCTTTGTGGAAGTAATCACACCATCGCAAAGTCCAAGCATTTCTCCATAACTAACTACACTACCATCATAATTTTGTTTTTCAGAAACTGAAAGTTCTTTAACATACGTTAATTGATCTGTATATTTTGTATCAATCACTAAATCATCAATATCATACAGAACCGGTTTATCGTGCTTTTGAGCAAGATGAATTAACTCGATTAACTTATTATCGAGCGGTGCTCGATAAATAATTATATGACTGGCATGTTCTGCATATCTCATTTGAAAAGAAGATAGATTTACACTCTGAACATTATAACCAAGTGATTCTAATTGCTCTGTTTTATTTTGTACACGATACTTAGTTAATTGAGGAATAGCATTTTCTACACCATCAATAATTAGGATATGTTCTTTTACCTTTTTATTTTTCACATCATCCATAATTTTCTCGATAATTTCTATCGGGTATTCAGTCTCTGTTCTTATATATTCAATTAAACTAGGAATTTCTGTCTCTCTAATTAAACCTTGCCAAGCAAACTTATCATTATTATAATTAGAAAAAGCTGTATATTTTACTACAGGTACACCTTCTTTTACCATTCTTAATGGATGGATATACATTGGACTATCCACATTATTTTCATTAAGTGCTCCATGTTTGAAGCCTAAATCTTCAAAATGTTTAGTAAAAACAGTTTCATGCTTACCTATTGCTTTATCTCTCGAATCAGTATCTCCCAATTCTTTCCAATATTCATAAAATCCATCATAATCTAATAATGATTTTTCTATAATCAAGAAGTATGATTGAAGATGAATTGGGATAAAGCCATATTTATTATATTGAGTAATATCATTTTGTTCCTCACCATATGATATTCCCCAGAAATCTAGTCTTCTCTCAGCCATTTTAGAAAATGCAACAGAAATATCCCCAATTGGCCCCACATTTGTATCATTAACTAATAAAAGTTGATCATATTTACTCAATTGTTCCTTGCCGAAATAATTAATGCCATATCTGAAGGCAGCAGTATCATATCCCTTATTACTTCTTAATTCAACTTGACCTATTTCTGAAAGCTCTAAAATATCTTCATCTGGTAAAGTTCCATTGACCACTATTAAAATATCATCAACCATCTCAGCAAGAGCTTTTAAGAAAACTAACTTATATTGTTGAAGTTTTTCTTGATCTTCATAAATCACAAAAACTAAAACTCTACTCGGATTGTCATAGTTATTTTTCTTCCTTTGACGTGCTCTAACACCTTTTAAGTAAATTGTTTTAACATTAGGAAATTGCTTTATTTTACGGATTAAAACTCGTTTAATCTTTTGAATATTTTTTCCAATTAATTTAGGATTTTTTAACACTCTTAAACTTAAACTGATTGGCTTAATTATCAAATTACCCACACGATATGATCTTGAGTTTAAAATTTGATTTTTTTCCACTTCTAACAATGATATAACATTACTCAAATGTTGTTTATCATTTAATAATTCTGTATTTGTCGTTATTAAAGACTCATTTTCAGAGGCAATTTCTTTTTCTACATTAAGTCGTTCAATAATTTCTCTCTTTAATGCTTCAACAGTATCTGAAAGATCATCTAAATCGTGCTCTTGATTATGAACATGTTTAGTCACACCATCTAAATGATTTATAAGATCTGTTAATCTATCTGATAGTATGAATATGTTATTTTTAACAGCTTCTATGATTTCTACTGGAAATTCTTGTATGTATTTACTTAGTATATACAAATAAACTTCAAAATAAAATTTTTCAGATAAATGATCGCCTTTTCTTGAAATAGAATCATTTAGTATCCTATAGTTCAATTTTGTGTTATGACATTCTTGAGGAATAGCATCATTCCTCAAAATTAGATTCATAAAAAAATCATAGTCGACTAATTTTTTTCGATTAAGTTCTAAATCATATTTGCTATTTTTAATTTTTGATACTCGAATTAAGGAACAGTTATCAATGTAATTCGACGTTAGATAAGTTTCTAATTCAAATTCTTTAGCTTCCACGAATACTTCATTTTTATCTACATCAAATAAGTTTGTATAAATAATATCTGATTTATTAGTTTGCGCCGTTTGAACTAATTCTTCGATATAATTTTCGTCAAGATAATTATCACTATCTACAAATAAAAGAAATTCACCTTTAGCCCAATCTAGTCCCTTATTTCTGACAACGCAAATACCCTCGTTATCTTGTGAAATTAACTCTGTCTTTTTATATGGCGAACTAGGTAAAAGTTCAGTAATAATTTGTCCAGACTTATCTGTTGATCCATCGTTTATAATTAATAGCTCTATATTGTTGTATGTTTGTGAAAAAACACTTTCCAAACATTGCGCAATATACTCCTCATGATTGTAGCAAGTTATAATAATAGATACTAAATTTTTCAATATTCACTTCACCTTCATCTACCTTTTATCTTATTATTTAAATTTACTAAAGCAGACAATTACACTTTAGACGACCAAGAACCATTTCTTTTCAAAATTCCACTGCTTGAAATTCTCTCACTTTTGCTCATATTATCTTTTTTAGCCACTATTATCACAGGCGTATTTTCTTTGTCTGCAAAAGCACAAGGTTCATCATCATCATTACGAATAGAAACATTCAACTTTAGAGTGCATCCATTAATACTATTCAAATTGCATTTATAGCTAATCTTCTTTTGACCTTTCGCAGAAGTCATATCATCATATGAATTATCATTATATACCCAAACATTTTTATCTATATCAATCATAGAAAATGCTACATACGTTCTCATATCATCAATCACATCATATGTTACAGTAAATTCAACTAATGAATTGTCATTATCAATAATAGTGTCAGAAAGCATCTCAACTTTCAAATTTTTGATCAGTTTTGTCTCTTCTTTTTCTTCTGCTGCATTGTCGACTTCATTACCTTCAATCACAGTCGCTGCACCACTATCTAATACATTTGATAACGAATACTGATTAGCCACATCTTCTGGCGTTCCTATGATCTTAACTTCACCTTTATCAATCATCATTGCTTTATTACAATATTTACGAACAGCAGCCATTGAATGTGTTACTAAAATAATCGTTTTTTTATCTTCCCTTGCTTGCATAAAATAGTCATTACATTTCCGCTGAAAGGCTTCATCACCTACCGCCAATACTTCATCTAAAACTAAAATATCGCTTTTAGATTGAATTGCAACTGAAAAAGCTAGGCGAACTTGCATACCACTAGAATAATTTTTTAACTTTTGATTCATAAAGTCTGACAACTCAGCAAATTCTACAATATCATCATACATATCATCAATTTCAACTGTTGAAAAGCCTAGTAATGCTCCATTTAAATAAACATTTTCTTTTCCAGACAATTCAGGATTAAATCCTACTCCTAATTCAATAAACGAAACCAACTTACCATTAATGTCAACAGTTCCATGTTCGGGTACATAAATTTGAGAAATAATTTTTAGTAACGTGGATTTACCACTACCATTACGTCCTACTACACCAAAAAAGTCTCCTTTTTTCACTTCGAACGATATATCTCTAAGTACTCGTTGTTCTTTATAGCCTTTAATTCCTTGAAAATAATTAACAATCGTCCTTTTAAGACTTGTAGTATTTTCAGTTGGAAGTCTGAAACTTTTACTTATACCATCTACTTTTACTGCAATATCATTTTTCATAATTAAAGAATCTCCGCAAACTTCTTAGAATTTTTATTAAAAATCAAAAAACCTACTATCAATACAATGAAAGGTATAACATATGGAATAATCATAATAAATTTGTTATCAATCAATTGCCACACAGTAACATTCACAGAACTTGTGAACCAATAACGCATATCTTGAATCATCTGAGCCATAGGATTTAATAATAATATTTTAGCAATTCTAATATCTGCTCTTTCAATGATTAAAGTCACTGGATAAATGATTGGTGTCATATAGAGACCGATTTGTAAAATAACTTCCCAAATTGGCCCAATATCTCTAAACCTTACATAAACTGTAGCTAAAATAAACGCAATTCCTAATGAGAAAGCATACAATTCAATAAAAATAAGTGGCGCTAAGAAACCAAACGCAGATAACTCCACATTATTGATCAATCCAAAGATAAATACAATTACAAGACTAATCATCAAGTTAATAAACGCATTGATTGACACAGAAACAACAACTATATATGTTGGGAAATTAAGTTTTCTTAATAAATCACCTCGATTAACAATAGATACCATACCTAGATTAGTGGTTTCATTGAAGAACCCCCATAATACTTGGGCTAAGAGTAAGGCTACTGCAAAGTGAGGAACATCATCACCAAATCGCAAAAAATAAATGAATACAATATACATCACTGCAAACAATAAAACTGGTCTTAAAACTGACCACAAATAACCGATAACACTTCCTTGGTACCTTAATTTAAAATCAGTTTTTACAAGTTCCTTTAGCAAAATTCTATTCTTTTTTTCAAACATTAATAAATTCTCCCTCAAATCTCAGTTTTCAAAGAATGACACCATTAACGACTTGGTTGTCATATATCATAAAAAATCTTAATAAAATAACCTTGCAAAAAATATATACATTTTATTTTATCTGATAACACCTTGCCCATTAATCTGTTTATTATACTAAATTTTCATTTTCAATGCTACTATTTCTATGATGGTCAGTGCAGTGATTCAAAAATTGAAGTTTTATTAATCTAGAAAGCCTATAAATACAATCAATTATTAAACTTATTTACTGTTTACATAAATGTAATGACCATTGTCTACATTTTTTATTTTATCACATAAAAACTTCTCTGTTTTGTTACACATATATCAAAAGCAGGCTCCAACTTTATTAATCTATCTTTCAAAAAGATTATTCTTCTTAGTTTTTAATCTCTTTTAAAAATATCTCTAGTGTAGATTTTATCTTCAACATCAAACAAAGCTTCTTCCATTCTGTTTACTACAATAACATCTGAATTTTGTTTAAAAATCTCTAAATCTTTTATAACTTTAGAATTGAAAAACTCTTCTTCTTCTAAATTAGGTTCATATACCACAACATCAATTCCTTTAGCTTTCAACCGCTTCATAATTCCTTGAATTGAAGAGTATCTAAAATTATCTGAGTTTGCTTTCATTGTTAAACGATAAATCCCTACTACTTTAGGATTTCTCGCCAGAATTTGTTCCGCAATAAAATTTTTTCTAGTCGTATTAGCATCTACTATAGCACCAATAATATTATTCGGTACTTTATCGTAATTTGCGCGCAATTGTTTTGTATCTTTAGGCAAACAATAGCCACCATAACCAAAGGATGGGTTATTGTAATGAGAGCCAATTCTTGGATCTAAACCAACACCTTCGATAATTTGTTTTGCATCCAATCCCCTTACTTCAGCGTAAGTGTCTAATTCATTAAAGTAGGCTACTCTAAGTGCTAAATAAGTATTAGAAAATAATTTTATTGCTTCTGCCTCTGTCGCATGAGTCAACAACACTTCTGTATTTTTTTCAACAGTATTTTCTAAAAAGATAGTTGAAATTTCTTTCCCGCGTTCAGAGCATTCGCCAACAACAATTCTAGATGGATAAAGATTATCATACAACGCTTTACCTTCTCTTAAAAATTCAGGTGAAAAGATAATATTCTCTGTTTGATATTTTTCTTTTACTGTATTCGTATACCCAACTGGCACAGTCGATTTAATAATAAATACAGCATCTTTACGAATAGCTAGCGCTCGTTCGATAACATTCTCAACTGTGGAGGTATCAAAATAGTTTTTGTCTTCATTATAATCAGTTGGAGTAGCAATAATTAAAAAATCACCAAATTTAACGGCATCTTCAAAGTCTTTTGAAAATTCAATCGTTAAATCATCTCTTTTTAAAAATTCATGAATTTCTTTGTCCTCTATAGGAGAGATACCTTTATTTAATAAATCAATTTTTTCGTCAACGATATCATAGGCCTTTACTTGTTCATTCTGACTTAATAGTAATGCATTAGCTAAACCTACATAGCCTAAGCCAAACACAGAAATTTTTTTCATTTTTATGTTCCTCCAGTCAATATTCATTCATAATTTCGACTCAACAATTATAACTTAGATACTTGTAAAATAAAAGCTGCTCGACATTCACTCAAATTATTACTCGTTGAACAAGCTGAATATAAAGCATTTAGACAAGGTTTACCTGCTTTTTTCTAGCTAACCTAGCATCAATTTTAAAGCTTCTTGCCAAGTTGGAATTTCAAACCCTAATGCTGTTGTTTTAGTAAGATCCATCACAGAATATTTAGGACGAATTGCTTTTTGTGGAAATTTGCTTGAATCTACTGGCAGAACTTCTACTTCTGTATCTTTCAAAATTTCTTTGGCAAATTCGTACCAGCTGCAGCTATTTTCATTTGATAAATGATAGATTCCATAAGGTACTTTTGCTTTTAGCACAAACACCATGAACTCTGCTAAAGTTCTAGTCCACGTTGGTCGTCCAAATTGATCGTTAACAACTGTAAGTTGATCGCGTGTCTCAGCTAATTTTTGCATAGTAAAGACAAAATTATGTCCATATTGACCAAACACCCATGACGTACGAATGATGTAATATTTTTCCAAAGTATCTTGAACAATTTGTTCCCCTAGTAGTTTAGTACGACCATATTCATTTTTCGGATTTGTTTGATCGTCCGTTTTATACATAGCGTCTTTTTTAGTGCCGTCAAAAACGTAATCTGTACTGATATAAATTAAAGTTGCATCCACAGCTTTTGCAGCAGCAGTTACATTTCTTGTACCATCAACATTAATTTTTTCATCTAGCTCCTTGCCTTCATCTTCTGCTTTATCTACAGCCGTATACGCTGCACAGTGATAAATTACCTCAGGTTTTAAATTTGTAATAAATGCCATTGTTTTTTCTGCATCAGTAATATCCATTTCTTTTGAGTCAGTTGAAACATAATCCAATCCTTGTTCATCTAAAAAATGACGTAACTCTGTTCCTAATTGCCCATTACCGCCAGTTAAAAGTATCATTCTCATTTCCTCCTTCAATTCGAGAAAACTTCGTAGTAGTATGGTTTTGAAAAATATACTACCTAAAAAGTTAACGTTGTTTTCGTATTTTGAGCGTGGAACAAAACGAAAAAGCAGTTTTGTTCCACGCTCAACAAATTACTATTTTAATCTTACTCGGTTAAAATCAGCAGCATGATGTCTTATCAAAAAAACATCGCTTATTATTGACCGTTTTTTGCATAGTTAGCTTCTACAGCTTCTTTATCAGCTTTCCACCATTCTTCATTATCCGTATACCATTGAATTGTATCAGCTAAACCGTCACGGAAATTAGTGAATTCTGGTGTCCAAGCAAGTTCATCTCTTAATTTTGTAGAGTCAATTGCATAACGTAAATCGTGTCCTGGTCGATCATTCACATGCTCATAAGCATCTTTGGGCTGACCCATCAATTCTAAAATCAATTCCATTACTGCTTTGTTATCTTCTTCTCCGTCAGCACCAATCAAGTATGTTTCACCTAATTTACCTTTGGTTAAGATTGTCCAAACAGCTGAAGAATGATCATTTGTATGAATCCAATCACGAACATTGTTACCCGCACCATATAATTTAGGCGTAATACCACTTAAAATATTTGTGATTTGTCTAGGAATAAATTTTTCAATATGCTGATAAGGTCCATAGTTATTAGAGCAATTAGAAATCGTTGCTTTCAAACCAAATGAACGACCCCAAGCTTTCACCAAAAGATCTGAACCAGCTTTAGTTGAAGAATAAGGGCTAGATGGATTATAAGGCGTTTCGGCCGTAAATTTCTCCCCTTCACCTTCACCGTGTCCTGGTAAATCTTCACGCAATGGTAAATCCCCATACACTTCATCTGTCGAAACATGATGGTAACGTACATCGTGTTTGCGACAAGCTTCAATTAGTGTATACGTTCCAATAATATTGGTTTGAACGAATGGAAATGGATCATTTAGTGAGTTGTCATTATGGGATTCTGCTGCATAATGGACAACTGCATCTGTTTCTTTGACTAAACGATCTACTAATTCAGCATCTGCAATATCACCAACAACCAGTTCAACACGGTCTTGTGGAAGTCCCTCAAGATTTTTTTCATTTCCTGCATACGTTAATTTATCTAGCACAGTGACATGAACTTCTGGATGGTTGTTCACTACATAATGAACAAAGTTTGATCCGATGAATCCAGCTCCACCAGTAACAATGATGTTTTTCATTTTTAAGATCTCTCCTAATTTTTTAGATTTCACCATAAACAAATGGATTTTTTGATTCAAATTCTTTTAACGTTGGATGATTTTTATCCTTCTCAGATGTAATAGCCTTTTGAATATCGATTGGCCAATCAATTGCTAAATCAGGATCATCAAATGCAATACCTCCATCTGAAGGAGCGTTATAGTAGTTATCACATTTGTACATAAAGTTGACATTTGGTGTCAATGTAACAAAACCGTGTGCATATCCTTTAGGGACTAACAATTGACGATGGTTATGTTCCGATAAAATGTACCCTTCCCATTGTCCATAAGTTGGACTGCCTTTACGGATATCAACAATCACGTCTAATACCGCACCTGTTACTACACGAATTAGCTTTGTTTGTGCGAACTCACCTTTTTGAAAATGGAGACCTCTCAGAACGCCAGCCTCACTAGAAAGAGAGTGATTATCTTGTACAAAATCAAAATCTAATCCTTGTTCTGCAAATTTTTCTTTAGAATAACTTTCAGTAAAAAAACCACGATGATCGCCAAATACGTCCATTTCTATGATCTTTACATCTTGTAATTTTGTATTTAGTACTTTCATGTTTTATTCGCCCCTACTCTGTTTCTGCTAAGCGCAGTAGATATTGCCCGTAACCATTTTTCTTCAATGGCTGTGCTAGAGCAATAAGTTGATTTTTTGTGATATAGCCCATCCGGTAAGCAATCTCTTCTAAACATGCTACTTTCAAATTTTGACGTTTTTCAATTGTCTCAATGAAGGTTGATGCTTCTAATAATGATTCATGCGTTCCAGTATCTAACCAAGCAAAGCCACGTCCCATCAATTCAACAGATAATTTATTTCTTTCCAAATAGACTTTATTAACATCCGTTATCTCTAATTCGCCACGATCAGATGGCTTAATATTTTTAGCGATTTCTACAACATCATTATCATAAAAATATAAACCAGTTACAGCATAACTTGATTTTGGTTTCTCAGGTTTTTCTTCAATTGAAAGAGCCTGCATTTGCTCATCAAACTCAACTACACCAAAACGTTCAGGATCATTTACATGATAACCGAAAACCGTTGCCCCATTTTCTTTAGAAGCAGCACGTTGCAACATGTTAGATAAACCGCCACCATAATAAATGTTGTCTCCTAAAACAAGACAAACACTATCATTACCAATGAATTCTTCTCCTATAATGAAAGCTTGCGCTAATCCATCAGGGCTTTCTTGAACAGCATATTCAATATGAATACCAAGATCTTTTCCATCGCCAAATAAACTTTCAAAACGTGGTGTGTCATCCGGTGTAGAAATAATCAAAATCTCTTTGATTCCTGCTAACATTAATGTAGACATTGGATAATAAATCATTGGTTTATCATAAATCGGCATTAATTGTTTTGATGTGGCTTTGGTTAAGGGATATAATCTAGTTCCACTACCCCCAGCTAAAATTATTCCTTTCATTGAAAAACTCCTCTAAAATTATTTATTTCGCTTAATTGCTTACGCCAGTTAACATTATCGCACTATCGCAGAAACTTGTCATGCTTTTTAAGGTTATTTTACAAAACTGTAAAATATCTCTCATTTTACTTTCAATATTTTCCGTCTCACAAGAGCCATGATAAGTGTTGCCCGCCATTTTAATTGTTGAGAACGACTAGCCTTTGTATTGATTTCACTTGCATTACTGCCATGCCTACGATATAAAGTAAGCTTTTGTGGAATCAACGCGCTCTTGTTCTTAGTCTCAGCAATCAGACCAAACCACATATCATGCATGGGAATTTTGGGCGGGATTGGCAATATTTCATTCTTAAATTCCGCACGAAACGCCATTCCAGCACCAATGTATTTATTTTTCATGATATTGTGAAAAAGACCGAGTTTAACGTTGCGATATTCAAAATAAGACTCTTCTATAATATTTAATTTCTCATCAACAATTACTAAATCACTGATTACTAAGTCTATTTTAGGATGTAAATGGAAAAATGACACAATAGTTTTGGTTTTTTCCGGTAACCAAATATCGTCTTGGTCAGCTAAAAAAATAAAATCTCCCTGACTTTGCATAATAGCAAATTCAAAATTAGCAATCACACCTCTACCTGGACCTTGAAAAATCCTTACCCGTTGATCTTGCGCTGCGTAGCGCTTGATTATAGCTAATGTCATATCTTTAGAACCATCATCTGATATGATCAGCTCATCACAAGAGGAGAGTTGAGACAAAATACTATCCAGTTGTTCTTCTAAAAATTTTTCTCCATTATATGTGGCAATACAAACTGAGATCATTTATTTTCCTTTCATTAGCACTTGATACTCTGAAAACGTCCGCCGCCAAATTTTACGATTTTTGACCTGTAAAAATTGTTTGATGGTTCTTAAAAGCAGATGTTTTCTGTGACGATAAAATAGAGATTGATCATATTTCTGATAAAACAATGTTTCACTTCGAAGAATAGATTCATATCGTTTAAAACTAATTTTTTTATAGTCCAATACAGATAAATCATGGGTCAGGTGATGATCTAAAACACTAATTTTTTTGTTTAATTGATGAATTTTCCAAAAAAGCCAATGATCTAAAAAATCCAAAGGAAAATCCTCATTAAAAGAACCCAATTCGGTTAATGTAGTCCTAGGTAAAACTGTTCCAGAATTAATACTCATGATTCGTTCAGAATAAACGTCCGCTTTAGGAAGTTTGGATTTGCGACCAATATATTCATCAGAAAACAACGGTGATATTTGCCTACCATGCGAGCTGATAATTGGAACATAGGCGCCAATATCTTCTTCTAGCTTTAAGTCCAAAACAGCGTCAAGATACATCGTATTCAGCTGTGTATCTTGATCTAATAGTAATAACAAATCTCCTTGAATGTCCAAAAGATAGTTTGCTCCAGCATTATAAGCTTTAGCAAGCCCTGGATTGGTTTCATCATGAATATAAAGTACATTTTCCAGTTTAAACAATTCATCCTCTTGGGCATTGTCGCTATTATCATAAACAAATAGATTCACCGGATTTTTTTCCATTGCTATTTTTTTAAAATACTCATAGCTTGGTGTTTTTGAGAATTCAGTTTGATATAACACGATTGTAATTACCAACTTATTCCTCACTAAAAAAACCTCCAGCCCCATTTATTAAAAAATTTAACCATTGATTGTAAAAATATTTTAAATAGTTCTTTATTCTTGTGCGCTCCTTTTTCATATAAATGAATGACTGTATCAAATGGAGTATACAAAATCTTATAGCCAGCTTTTCCAAATTTCAAACAAAGATCATTATCTTCAAAATACATGAAGAATCGCTCATCAAAACCACCAACATGCCTAAACTTTTCAACATCAATAACCATGAAACAGCCAGATCCCATTTTAATGTACGATGTTTGATCATCTGGTAAATCTCGGCATTCATAATAACTTAAACGCTTATCAAACAACTTTTTGATCGATTGAAATGGAATAAAACGTAATATGTAATCAAATAGATCTAATTTTTGACGGACCAAATATTGCGTCGTGCCATCCGAGTTCAATACTTTAGGACAGACTGCAGCTAACTGATCACTTTCTTTCATTCGTCGAATCATCTCATCTAGCATATGTTTTTTTAGCAAAATATCCGGATTAAAAATGACCGCATAACGTGTAGTGATTTTTTTTATTACTTCATTATGTCCATGGCCAAAACCTTCATTCTCCTCAGCTTTGTGCAAGGAAATAAAGGGACCATAACTTTCGAGTTTATCTATATAACTTTGGTCAGAAGCATTATCAAATATATGTATATCATAGCTTGATTCCAGACCTAATTCTTGTTTTAAATTATCAAGCACATCAAAAATATGACGGCTATTGTGAGTAACAATGGAAATCGTTATTCGATCATTCATATTTTTGCACCTCGTTTAAAAGCTAATAATGTTCAAACTCAGCTTATCTTTCTTTCATGCAAAGTAGAATTGGCTTCATTTTTTTATATAGCTGTTTTCGTAGTTTCGTTAGATTCTAGGAGAGCGGAGCAAAACTTACCGCGTCTTACTCCGCTCTTTCCATTTACTTGATTACCAAATTATAGCATAGCTTAAAAAACCAGCAAAGGTGCTTTTTTGTTTATTTACTTTTTCTTAGAATGTTTGCCTAATCGTTTTTCTAATTGTTGTTGACGAAACTCACGATTGCCAAACATGCGTAAAATATACATCAACGGTTGATGATTTTCACCAACTAAACCAATCATTTCAATAAATAATTCTAGTCCGATTGCACTAAAAACAATCAATAAAATCGAGGCAACGTTACTGGCATAGCTAAACAACAATGCTACAAATGAAAAGACCAAAGCTAGACCATAAATTGTCATGACTGCGCCTTTATGCGTGAATCCTAAAGATAATAATCGATGATGCAAATGCATCTTATCTGCAGAAGAAATTGGACGTTTGTTCATTAAGCGACGTATAATTGCGTATACTGTATCAGTAATCGGTACACCTAAAATAATCATCGGGGTTATCACCGTGATAAATGTCGCATTTTTCAATCCCTGCAAAGACATAACTGCAATCATGAAGCCTAAAAATAACGCACCCGTATCGCCCAGAAAGACTTTGGCTGGATAAAAATTATACGGGAAAAATCCTGCGATACTGGCAACTAAAACAAAAATCACGATTGGAATGTAGACTGTTTTAGCATGAAGGAAAAAATAACCAATCACACCGATCGTTGTTAAACTGATAATTGACACACCGGAAGCTAATCCATCCAGTCCATCAATCAAATTGATCGCATTCGTAATCGCTAAAATCCAAAACAGCGTCAAAGGTAAGCTCAGCCAACGCAAATCAATATGACCCAAAAAAGGTAACGTTACAGCATCGATTCGAATATCTGCTACAAAATAAATCACTAGTGCACCTATCAAAATCCCTAATGTTTTTTTCCTTGGGGACAGCTCATAAATATCATCTATCAAACCTGTAACGACGACAATACCTGCACCTAAAATAATCGGCCAAATATAGTCTAATGGTATAATCGACTGAAACATAACTAGACAAGAAAATGCAAAAACAAAATAAATACTTAAACCACCTGCTGTCGGCATGATCTTAGTGTTTACTCTTCTTTCCCCAGGCGCATCATAGGCACCCATTCTAAAAGCTAATACCTTAATGATTGGCGTTATAATCAGTGATAAAATAAACGTCAGAAATAGACGAATAAAAATTTCATAAATAAACATCGACATGATGAACCTACTTTCTTAATGTACATCGTATATTATACCGAATCATTTCACATTTACAAGTTGGAACAGATGTTTCCACAGTTTTGGAAAGTCAACGTTCCTACTCGTTTATCTGAATCCAAAGCATTCGATCTATTTCTTTAATTTTTCTTTTATTTTGTCCACCAATCGATTGAGTAAACCATAGCGGTGCTGGATTTTTTCATTTGACAAATATTCTTTAACGACAGCATTGATAATGCCGCCTAAGATAATGATCGTAGCAGCTAGGTTCAACCATAACATCAATATGATAAAACTTCCTATGATTTGATAACTAGCAATTTTTGAGCTGAAATATTTAATGTACAAACCAAACGCTTGTGACAACAGCATCCAACCCGCTGTTGCAAATACAGCTCCAGGTATAATCGAGCGGAAAGTCAGTTTTGCATTAGGAACAACTCGATAGATCAAACACATGATCACTAGCAAAACAAGCGAAGTGATTGGCCATTTTAAAGCCTGAAAAGTGTCTATAAAGTCCGTTGAAAAATGAAGGATCGGCTGCAGCAAGTCTAAAATTGTTTTTCCTAAGCCTAAAACACCCACGACACCCACAATCGCTATTAAAAACAAGAGAATCACAAATAGAGACATAATCCGAACAATAATAAAATTTTTACGTTGTTCAACTCCAAACGCTTTGTTCATTGCGGTTTGCAGCGCATTAATACTTTGACTAGCACTCCATAATGCTGCTAATGCAGAAATCGACAGTAACCCACCAGAACGTTGAGTTAATAAGGATTGGATTGCTGGTTTCAAATCCTCAAAAATGGCCTTTGGGATTGCTTCAGCAATATAAGGTAAAACATCATTTGGATCAATATGTAAATACGGTAGTAAATTTCCTACCGCAATCAGTAGAGGAAAGAGGGACAAAAGTAAATAGTATGCCACCACAACGGATGTATTGCCAATCTCTGAATCGACCATCCGTTTTTGCGTTGTCTCTATGAAACGTATTAATTTTTCATTATTCTTTACTTTGTCCACCAAATTCATAAAATTCTCCTCTAACTTAAGCCAATTAGTATGTCAATTCTTCTCCTTGAGAAGTCAAAATCTTTGGTCCTTCTTTTGTAATTGCCAAAGTATGTTCAAATTGGCAGCTGAGTCCACCATCTAAAGTATACGCTGTCCAACCATTTGGGTCCATTTTCATGCGCCAAGTTCCTGTATTGACCATCGGCTCGATGGTAATAACCATCCCTTCTTTCAAGCGTAAACCTTTGCCTGCCTCTCCATAATGCGGAATGACCGGGCTCTCATGAATCGTCGGCCCAATCCCGTGTCCCACAAAATCTCTAACAACTGCTAAATTTTCGCTTTCAACATATGTCTGAATCGCATGGCCAATATCACCAATCCGATTACCTACTTGAGCTTGTTCTATCCCTAAGTACAATGCTTTTCTAGTTACTTCCATTAAATGATCTAATTCTGGTGTTGATTTGCCTACTACATAGGCCCAACAAGAATCAGATACTGCACCTTTTAAATCGATACACATATCTACTTTGATTAAATCACCATCTTTTAGAGGTTTCTTACGAGGAAATCCATGGCAAATTTCATCATTGATACTGCAACATGTTGCATACTTATAGTCTTCAAAGCCAATTTGTGCTGCAATTCCGCCATGACTTTCAATAAAGTCTCTTACAAATACTTCAATGTCCCAGCTTGTTACACCTGGTTTGATAAACGAACGTAAATGACGGTGAACATCTGCCAATAACTCTCCGGATTCATCCATCATTTCAATTTCTCTTGGTGATTTTAGTGTAATCATTCTATATTGTCCTCCTAAAATTTAAAAACGTAGCAGGCTCGTTCGATCTCATAAAAAAGTAAAAAATAGGTTTGTAACACTTTTGATCACGAACATATTTTATCTTTTTTCATAGAGACTAGCGCGCGGAGCTAGATATTCTTTATATAAGAGTATTTTATCATATTTTATGAAAATTTCACTGAAAAGTAGTTGTTAAGAATAGATTTCATTTGTTTGCACCTGATTTACACCCGAAAAACATTAGTACATAGGTAATTCTTTCAATTTACACCTTCATTTTGCAATTTACACAACCTTCATTCTTCTGATATAATCAATGTTGTATTATTTAAAGGAGGAAATCTAATGACCTTAGCTAAAATCGTTTATGCAAGCATGACTGGAAATACAGAAGAAATCGCAGATATCGTTGCTGAAACTTTTGAAAATTTAGATATTGAAGTTGAAATCAATGAATGTACGCAAGTTGATCCTGAAGATTTTGAAGATGCAGACATTTGCGTTGTGGCCACTTACACATATGGTGATGGTGAGTTACCTGACGAAATCGTAGATTTTTATGAAGAATTACAAGAAATCAATTTATCAGGAAAAACGTATGGTGTTTGTGGTTCTGGTGATACTTTTTACGATGATTTTTGTAAATCAGTGGATGATTTTGATGCTGTTTTCACTAAAATCGGAGCTTCAAAAGGCGCAGATAGCGTAAAAGTTGATTTAGCTGCTGAAGAAGAAGATATTCAAAATCTTGAAGCTTTCGCTAAAAAGCTGGCAGAAGCGGTAAAATAACCATTGAAATGACAAGAGGCTGAAAGGAAACTCGTCGAGTTTCCTTTCAGCCTCTTCTTTATTGAAGTTAATTATCGATATCAATTGGTTTATCCCGCTCTAATATCTGATCGATTGCTTCTATCATCAAACGTTCTATTTGTTGGTCGCTTGGGTGAATGATTCCAGATGTCATCAGCGCCGCAATCCCAGTTGCAACGATCCAAGTTCCCATATGCAGAGAATTGATTTCCGTATCACTTAATTTTTCATAATCGGAATCTTGCTTGACAGCATTAGAAAAATAGCTGTATGAAAATTCTTGCATTCTTTTGCCGCCGCCATATTCTTCTAAATATAGTGCGCGGTACAATTTGCTTTCATTTTTAGCGAAGTGGATATAGTTTAAAGCTAGGTCAACAATTGTATTACCTGTATGCGTTATAGGAAATACTTCTTTTGCCAAATATTGATGAATCTTTTCAAATAATTCTTCTTTTAGATCGTCCATATTTTTGAATTCTAAATAAATCGGTTGTGTTGAGCATTTCATTTTGGTCGCAATGTTTCGTGCGGTGAATTTCGAAAAGCCTTCAGTGGCCACTACTTCGTATGCAGCATTTAAAATCTGATCTTTAGTAATCGTTTTTTTTCTTGCCATAATCTTTCAATCCCCTCTGCCTATCCTTTACAACGCTTCCATATAAATACTACAGTTATTGTAACACGATTTGTTTATTCTGCAAAATACTAGTCCTTCGTTTTAAATTATTTTACTTATTTGATTACACGGGACTTTCAAGAGCTTTTTTCTAGAATTAAATAAGTAGCTCAGCCTTTTCGATTGTTTGAGTTCACATGCTTTACGTGTTATGATATTGTCGATTATACGAATGAAAAACTAGGAGGTTATTCTATGACATTACCAAATTTTAATGAGACATTAAAAAAATATGCTAGACTGATTGTTGAAACAGGTGTCAATGTTCAAAAAGGGCAAAGCATCGTTTTACAAATCAGCGTGGATCAAGCACCTTTAGCACGGTTGATTACAGAAGAGGCATATAAATTAGGCGCAGGCGAAGTCATTGTTCAATGGAATGACGATCTTGTACAACGCGAATTTTTACTGCATGCAGATGAAAAATATTTAGAGAACGTTCCTCAATACAAAATAGATCAAACGGATGATTGGGTCAATAAAGGCGCTAGCCGTATCAGTGTTGTCTCCGCCAATCCTGATGCTTTAGCAGGAGTCGATGCAGATCGTGTTGCTACTTTTCAAGCTGCTGCTGGTAAAGCAATGGTCAACCTAAGAAAAGCAACGCAAGCAAACAAAGTTAGTTGGACTGTAGTAGCTGCTGCTGGCAGCGAATGGGCTGCTAAAGTTTTTCCTGAGCTAAAAGATAACGCTGCACAAGTCGATGCTCTTTGGGATGAAATCTTCAAAACCACTCGTGTTTATGAAACAGATCCAGTTGCAGCATGGAAAGCACACGATACTAAATTAGCAAACAAAGCAGATGAATTAAATAAAGAACAATTTAGCGCATTACATTACACAGCACCTGGAACTGACTTAGTGATTGGCTTACCCAAAAACCATTTATGGGAAGGTGCTGGCAGTGACAACGTTCGGGGTGAAAAATTTATGGCAAATATGCCGACAGAAGAAGTGTTCACAGCCCCTGATAGTCGTCACGTTGATGGCGTTGTTTCTAGTACTAAACCATTAAGTTATGCTGGTACTACTATTTCTGGTATGAAATTTACATTTAAAAATGGAAAAGTGATTGATTTTTCTGCTGAACATGGAGAAGAAGTATTGGCTAAATTACTTGAAACAGATGAAGGTGCACGTCATTTAGGTGAGGTTGCTTTAGTCCCAGATCCATCACCGATTTCTCAATCTGGCATTATTTTCTACAATACTTTATTCGATGAAAATGCTTCAAATCATTTAGCTTTCGGCTCAGCTTATGCATTTAATTTGCAAGGTGGAACTGAGATGAGTGAAGAAGAATTAAAAGAAGCTGGTCTAAACCGCAGCCATACTCATGTTGATTTCATGGTCGGATCAGATCAAATGAATATCGACGGTATTAGAGAAGACGGTACACGTGTCCCAATTTTCCGTAATGGCGATTGGGCTTAAAATAAAAAAAGCGTACTGGTTGAATAAATCAGTGCGTTTTTTTAGAGAGAAGATGGTTGACCATGAACTATCCAAAAAAACTAGTTGAAACAGTCACTCACAAGATGGAAGGACATAATTTAGAAGGTTTTCTTTCTGGAAAAGGTCCTAAAAATGCAGTGTTGATGCTGATTGGAGAAGCTCCTGGAGAGACTGAAATAAAAACGAAAATTCCCTTTAGTGGTAGATCAGGAAAAAAATTGGATGGTTGGTTAGCAGAATCAGGGTTGAGCCGAGAGGATATCTATATTACTAGCGCTGTTCGAAGTAGACCTTTCTATGTAAAAGAACAACTCAATAAAAGAACTGGAATTATTGAAACAAAATATCCAAATCGAACGCCTACTAAAGCTGAGGTATTAGCTTATGCCCCATTGTTAGATTATGAAATAAAAACGATTCAGCCAAAAATCTTTGTACCGATGGGCAATATTGGTTTGCAACGGCTTTTGGGAAATGATTATACAATTTCCAAAAGTCACGGAAAATTGCTTCATTTACCGATTCTAGCCTATTCAAACGAAACAAATCAGCTCACTAAAACAAGTGATAGCTATGCGGTATTCCCAACCTATCACCCTGCGGCTGTTTTTTATAATCAAAAACTTGAAGCTGCTATTGAATCTGATTGGTTGCTTTTAGGTTCACTTTTAAAAAATAGTAATTTGAATTAGAGCTTCGTCGTTTATTAAATAAAAAATAGTTTCAACAAATTAGTATTGTCACATTTTTGGCACCAATAAAATAAAACACCTAGCAAACCAACGTTTGACAGGTGTTTTTTACGTTCCCGACTGGAATCGAACCAGCGACCTATCGCTTAGGAGGCGATCGCTCTATCCTACTGAGCTACGAGAACATTCCTTATTTATTTTAGAAGTCTTTTCATTCAGTGTCAATGAAAATAAAAAGAAAGTGATTGGGCCATACCTCTTCAAGTCATGGCTCAATCACATGTAATTCGTATAAAAGTCGGCCACAGAAGTAGTATCTTCGTAAATAAACAGTCTGTCCCAACCTATTTCCTCATTTTTTAACAGCCTTTTTGCCTTTTAACATTTTAACTAAATAAAGGCCACCTATGACAACAGCTAATGTTTTACCGATTTTACCATTTCTTGCAACTTTTTCTTCTTTAGTCTTACTCATACTCTTCACTGCCTTTCTTTATAAACTTTTATTTATTTCCTTACTATATATTATAAGGAGTTTCAACTCGTCCCGCTAATCATTTGCTTATAATCAAAAAACTCGTAAAGTCTTTGTATGGATGTTACGTTTAAACTATATCATTGATGGTAAATTAAAAAACTGGAGGATATACACAGATTGATAGAAAGAAAAGAAGAATTTTTTAAAGAAAATTTAGAATAATATCATGATGATTACCCAGGAGAAAAACAAAAGATGACAAAAATCAGGTATAAATTAAAATGCGAATGGGACATAACGCTTCGAGTCATATCCCACTCACGTGGAATCCAGATAAACGGTTGGAACAGAAACAACCCCTTCAGAAATAAGCTGAAATTGTTGTGACACACAACGAGGTGCGAATGGATCTTGCATAGTCCCTACTTGGTTCTCGGGATGACACACTTCTGTCTCAACCACGTTTCTTAAAAGTAATCTGCTAAAATCGGCATCCCTTTTACTAGACGTTGATCTAACAGCTGAATCTGTTTTTCATTTCCTGTGATTTTTCCATAGAAACTTAGTTCACTTCCCGTTTTATACCCCATCAAAATCTGAGTTAATGCCTGAATCGCAAGTACGATCAATTCATCTTCTCCCAGTGATTCAGGAATTTGGTCAAGCTTTCTTACCCTACTCTGCCCCGCTTCAGATATACGAAATTCCCAGATTCCTTTGTTCCACGGACCATACTCATCCTCAACTTTAAGATAATAAGTTTCCTCATTCCCTGTTGAAAAAGGATATTTACCAAGAAAACTTTCTAGGTCCACGATCCTAGCCATCATAAAGGGGCTGATTTTCATTTCTACCAGTGGGGACGACATTAGGTAACTTAGATTTGTACCATCAAATCCTGTTTTTAAATAAAATTCCCGTGATGACCCGTTATGAGAACCGATAAACCGAATAAGTGCTTGAAATGCTTGCTTCGTTAAATAACCCCATTCTTTAATAACAAAACGCTCTGCACTAGATTGATAGATCAAGTAAGCCTGGGGATTTCCTAAATCGTCTTCATAAAGGGCAAACTGGTTCTTATCATCCAGACCAAATGTGTAATCAAACCACCAAGATTCCCGAATCACTGCTCCTTTTTGATTGTTTGGTAACTGAAAATAGATTTGCTGACAAATACTTTTAGCCTCTTCATATGTGACTCGTTTCATCTTGCCTATCGGTGCCTTCACGTTTGGCCAATCTGCTGCTTTGATTGTATAACTAACTTGTTCAAATACCTGCTCAAAACCATATTTTCGATAAAAAGGATATGAAAATGGGGCTAAGTAAGCAAGTTCAATCTTCTTTTCAGCTAACTCTTTCAGCATCTGCTTCATAATCGTTGAAATACCACCTTGTCCACGATACTCTGGATAAGAGGAAACACAACCGATCCCAGCCATTTGGTAACTTGTTCCATGAAATGCTACTTTAAATGGTGTAGAAATCACTTGACTTGCTAAGACATCCTCTAAAAAATACCCATAATTCAAAGAATGTGCAACAACGTTTTTAAAACGCTCTTTACGTTCTTCAGTTCTAGAGGCATTAAAAGCATATGCAGCTAAATCAAATATCTCATCAATTTTCTCTTCGCCTATAAGGCGCACTTCTTTTTCCACAGTAACCACCCTAACTAAAAGGAACTATTTACTTTTCATTGTACTCAAATGTAAAAAGATGTCCAGAAAAAAGCGAACCTTATCAATGTTCAAAAAAGGGTGTGGAACAAAAGTAAAAAGCACTTTTGTTTCACACCCTAAATGCGAATAAACAGTGGAAGCAGAAACCATCCTCTTTTCAACTGATGTTGCGTTATTCTAAACTAATTTATAAATTTTTCACTCTTACTCTTCTGGCTCACCTAGGTTTGGATCCATTTTATTTGCTGCAATAACAAACGGAGCCCAAATCACAAATGCCACAGCCAAATTGACGATTGTTAAAATGATTGCACGCCAATCACCTGCTGTTGCTAAGAAACCACTAATGATCGTCGGCATGACCCAAATCACATTCACAACTACAGGATTGACTAAGCCAGCCATCGTGGCAAAATAAGCAATCGTAGCTGTAGCTAGTGGCGCTAAAATAAATGGGATCAACATTATTGGATTCAATACGACTGGCATCCCAAACATTACTGGTTCATTGATATTGAATAGTCCTGGTCCTATACCAAGTTTACCGACTGTTTTGTAATCCGCACGTTTAGATAAAAGTAGAATCGAAATAATCAAAACTAGCGTTACACCAGCCCCACCAGGCCACACAAACGCCTCAAACGAACCAGCAACCCATTTATAAGGAATTTCTTGTCCTTGCTGATAAGCATTTGTATTATCGACCATCGCAACACCATAGATTGATTGTAATACTGGTGACATAATATTGGTTCCGTGAAGTCCAAAGAACCACAGAACATGCACTAACAGCACAATCAACAGAACCGCACCGTAACCTTGAGATAACCCAAGCAGTGGCGTTTGAATTGATTCAGAGATCCAATCAATCAATAATTTTCCTGTTAATTGTTCAAATACATGATAAATCAATCCTGAGACATATAAAGCTGTTACACCTGGAATAATTGCGGCAAATGCTTTTGAAACTGCTGGTGGTACAGAGTCTGGCATTTTAATAACAATATTTTTCTTAATCAATTTAGCAAATATAATAACAGAAATAAACCCAAAAATCATTGCTGTAAATAAACCAGTTCCGCCCATGTATTTACTAAATGGGAAATACCCCCAAGCACCAGCATCAACAGCGGAAACACCATCAACCGTATTGACAGTCGCACCGGCATCAGTAAACAGTTGTACTATATTCTTTGGTAATTTTTCAGTCAAAGTAACGGTTGCTGTTGCACTTTGTGGTAAACCAATAAAAAATGCCGCTAATGACACCAGCATCCCAGATAAAGCATCAACATCATAAGCTCTTGCAACGTTGTAGCCTAACGATGCAGCAAAAACAACGGCCATGATTGCTAAGGTCCCTGTCCACACCAAACCGTTTACCGCAATCACTGGTGTAAAGAAGTTGGTAATCCCATTTCCTTCTCCTAGATACGTGTTAGGAAAATCACGCATAAACGCATTTAGTAAAACGGCAATAGCTCCCGCCATCGTAACTGGCATCATACCAATAAACGCATCTCTGAGTGCCACCAAATGTTTTTGGGCCCCAATCTTCGCCGCCACAGGTAAAATGTACCTCTCCATCCACGCTGTTAATCCATTCATTTTTTGTCCTCCCAAACCTTTATTTATTTAAAAAGTGTCCACCCTTTAAATCAAATTTACATCTCAAAACATCTCACCTTCAAATATCGTATCAATATAATCTTACATTCTTATAATAAGCAAAAGCCATGCCAAATTGATCTAGACCAAAACCCCTAAATATAAAGCGCTTTCTGAACACACTAATATACACACAGTTTACACTGTGTATATTAGTGTGTAAAAAACACAAAAAAGTGTCTAGAATAAATTACATCCTAGACACAAGGAATCCAAATAAATAGTTGGAGCAGAAGTAACTCTTTCGGAAATAAACACTTCTGACCCAACCTCATTAATATGACTCTTCCATCATTTTTAACATTTTAGTAAATTGGCGCTTTTTAAAAAACATAAGGATCGTACCAAGTACAGCATCATTCATTTTTTGTAAAAATCCATAAGATTCCATTTTCTCATTATAACGAATCTCACAAGACTTTTCATCTAACGGCTTGATATCATATTGAACCAAGAAGTCATTTTTAGTTGTAGATGTGCGAAAATGGTAAGATGTATTTTCAACAAGTTTTTCTACTTTGATCCGTGCTCGGCTATTTTTTGAAAATTGCTTAACATATTCAAAGTTGTTTAGCTGCTTCCTTGTTAGACTTTTGCCAGTATGCTTTCGTACATCAAACAAAACAGAATCCATGACTTGGTCATAAAAAACAGATGCAGGAATATTCATTTTTTTAATAATTTCCATTATCTTTTCACCTCGTTACTATTTTTCTTATTTTGTTCTTCTTTCTTTTTGCCTTTGAAGAAAAAATACCCTCCAACAACCACTAAGAAAATACCTGTCGTCATACTTAACAAATCATATTTCATTGATGCAGGATTAAGTGCATATAAAATTATAATCAAGCCGATACTACATACGAATAAACCGTTCCTTACCATTTTACATCCATCCAATCTTTTTTAAACTGCAGCTGCTTGGAAGAATAAGACACCGCCCCAAGGCTGTGCTTTGATGATTTCTTTTGCTTTTTTAGCTGCTTCTTCTTTGTCTCCCGTTACGTCGAATGCTAATTTAATACCTTTTTTTTCTTTAAAAGTGTATGTAAAATCGCCACCATCATAGCTTTCTAATAAATTCTTGATTTCTTCTTGTTGCATTGCACTTGCAATTGTGATCATTTTAACCTCTCCTTAACAATAAAGCAGTTGCCCTCACCTTGTCAAAGGTGAAAGCAACAGACTATTTAATTTTTATTCAAAATCAGTTGGTTCCATTCGATTAGCCGCAATAACAAACGGTGTCCAGATCAAGAATGTTACGACCATACACACGATTGTTACGATTGGTGCTCTCCAGTCTGCTCCTGTTGCTAAGAATGATAGCAAGATTGGAGGGACAACCCATGTTACTTGTTGTGATACTGGTGCTACTAATCCAAAGTACGTTGCTAACCAGCCGATAGATGTTGCTACCACTGGCGCTACTAAGAATGGTACAAACATGATTGCATTTAATACAATTGGTAAACCAAACATGATTGGTTCATTGATATTGAAGATACCAGGTCCTAACGATAATTTACCAACCGTTAGGTAATCTGCACGTTTAGAGAATAACAAGATAGCGATGATCAAGACGATCGTACCACCTGAACCACCAAACCATGCAAAGGCATCGAATGAACCACGAACCCACATATAAGCTTTTCCATCATCAATGGCTTTCAAGACAGCTGGCGTACCAGTTAAGCCTTTGTACCCTTTTTGGAAAATGTCGATATTGATCAATTGTGCTTGTCCCCAGATACCTTCTAAAACTGGTGCCAATACGTTTGGACCATGGATACCGAAGAACCAGAAAATTTGAACGAAAATCGTCACGATCAATACAGCACCCAGTCCTTGAGATAGTCCCAAGAATGGTTCGGCAATATATTTTTGAACTAGATCAATGATCAATTGTCCATTCGTTAATTTCCCTACTACATAGTTAATAATTGCAATAACATATAATGCGATCGTTGCTGGTAAAATTGCCGCGAACGCTTTTGATACAGCTGGCGGAACTGAATCAGGCATTTTGATTGTGATATTCGCCAACATTAATTTACAGAAAATGATAACTGAAATTGCACCCATGATCATTACTGTGAAGTATGCGTTACCATTTAAGTGATCTAATTTTAACCAACCCCAACCGCCGGCTGTTAAACCTTCAGCTGTTGCTGACCAACCAGAATCTGCAGAGCCAGCATTGATTGTGTTCATCAATTCTTTTGGAACAGCGGTTTCTAAAGTATTAGAATAAGAAAAAGCAATCCCTTGAATCAATGTCGCCAAACCAACGATACCACCGGCTAAATCATTTACTTTGTATGCTCTTGCTAAATTATAACCCCAAGAAAAGGCAAAAATCAAACCAGCAATCGCCAAAGTACCATTCCAAACAAATCCGTTGATCCCAATGATAACATTAATAACTGCAAAGAACCCTTTATCTGCAGCAAGGTTTGCTGCATAGTCAGAGAAAAATTGTTGCGGTAAGTCACGAATCATCGCGTTGATCATTACAGCAATTGACCCTGCCATCGTTGCTGGCATTGTTCCGATAAAGGCATCACGTAGGGCAACTAAGTGTTTTTGCGCACCGATTTTACCGGCCACAGGCAGAATGTACTTCTCCATCCAGGCTGTTAATCCATCCATTTTTTAATTCCTCCTATAAATAATATTTATTCAAAGAGCGATTAAACTCCTTAAAACAATGTAGTTGTTAAAGTCCCGTTCAAAAAACTTTAACCTCTATTTTCTTCCGTTCAAAAAGAAAATAACCAACTTACTCGTTATCCATGCGTCGATATAAATCAATAATTTCTTTCGCTAAATCTGTAAAAGCGATCGATGTCATTAAATGATCCTGACTATGAACTGTTAACAAAGTCACTTGAATATGATTTCCTTGTGCTTCTTGCGTTAGCATTCCTGTTTGAGAGTGATGTGCTTGCACTAAAGACTCTTCTGCATCCGCAATTTTTTGATCTGCTAATTCAAAATCTCCAGCTTTGGCTGCAGTAATCGCTTCCATTGCATCGCTCTTAGCGTTGCCTCCATACATGATCAAACCCATGATTGCTTCTAAATTTTGTTGCTCTTCCACGTTTGTAACTCCGTTCATTTTTTATTTTTACTTGTCCATCAAAGCAATTGCTTGATCTAATACTTTTTCACCATTCATCATGCCGTAATCTGACATGTTGATTACATCAAATGGAATCCCCTTGGGCGCCAGTTTTTGCTCGAATTGTGATTTCATGAAACGAACTTGCGGGCCTAAAAGTAATACGTTTACATCTTTTGCTTCCAAATTATTATCGGCATCGGATGCGGATACCGCAAAAATATCTGCTTCCATTCCACGATCTTCTGCCGCTTTTTGCATTTTTGTTACCAATAAACTTGTACTCATTCCTGCTGAACAGACTAACATAATTGTTTTTTTAGCCATTGTTACCACTCCTTCTATAGTTGTTTTATCTACACTTTTATATAAAGCAAGAAGTGTGCCAAAAATACATATAGACCAAACCGTGTAATATCAAGGTTTTGGTCTATACAGATTGTGTACACACTACTGTTCTACTCACTACACACTGTGTTTTGTGTGCGCTTTCTTTACCGTCATAAAGACATTTCTATTGATTTATAGAATGATTACCTATTTGTTTTCATTTTAGTTGAATCCATTATTTTCAGTTAGCGCTTTGAACCAGTAACCACTTTTCTTGATCGTTCTTTTTGCTTCATTGTCTAAATCAACGGCAATAAAACCATAACGATTTTTATAGGCATTCAACCATGACCAGTTGTCCATGCAGGTCCACATATGATATCCTTGGACTTGACTTCCTTCTTGGATTGCTTGATGTACCCATTTTAGATGATCTGTTACAAATTCAATTCGATAATCATCTTCGATCATTCCCTCAGCATTCACAAAACGTTCTTCGCCTTCTACACCCATTCCGTTTTCAGAAATGTAACAACGAATATTGCCGTAGTTTTCTTTTAAATTCACTAAAGTATCATAAATCCCTTTTTCATAAATCTCCCAACCACGATACGGATTCATCTTTTTACCTGGCATATCATACACATCATAAAAGTCCTCAGGTAAAATAGTATTTCCAGCAATCTCCACAGGTGACTCTTTAGTCTTTACTCTGCGCGGTTGATAATAATTAACCCCCAAAAGATCAATCGTATTTTCTGCGATCGTTTTTAAATCCTCTGGTGTTGTTACAGGCATTAAATCATTTTCTTTGACCCAATTCACAATATCTTCTGGAAAATGACCTTTCACTGCTGGATCCAAAAATGAGCGATTAAATAAGCCATCGACTAAACGTGCCGCTTCAACATCTGCTTTATTTTGTTCATCTCTTGGGTAAGTAGGTGTCAAATTAAGGACGATTCCTATTTCACCATCTAAATCCATACTATGATAAACTTCGATTGCTTTAGCACTGGCAAGAGCTTCATGATACGCTACTTGAACACCATGTTTCAAATTTACTTCGTCCGGATAGTGCCAACCATATAAATATCCACCTTCAACAGGAACAATAGGTTCATTGTGTGTAAACCATTTCTTGACACGGTCACCAAATAACTCAAAACATGTTTTAGCATAAAAAACATACTGATCGACAACCTCTCGATTAAGCCAACCACCTTTTTCTTGCATTGTCATTGGCATATCAAAATGATACAGATTAAAGAAGGGCTCAATCCTATTTGCTAACAGACCATCAATCACATCATTATAAAAAGCAACTGCTTTTGGATTGACTGCTCCAGTTTCAGGATCTGGAATCAGGCGGCTCCACTGGATTGACGTCCGAAAAGAATTATGACCTGTTTCTTTCATCAATTGAATATCTTCTTGATATTTCTTATAAAAACGTGACGTTTTATCTGGACCTACACCATTGAAAAACTTTTCGGGTTTTTCCTCATACCAAAAATCCCATATATTTTGCGCTTTTCCGTCACCTTCAAATACACCTTCTGTTTGTGGGCCACTCGCAGCAGATCCCCACCAAAAACCTTCTGGAAACTGATAATTCATCGTTGTCATCTCCTAAAAATAATGTTTATTTGAAAATAGATAAAACCTCCTAGCAATTGAGAAAAATCGATTACTCGTTTTTTACAATCGCTCTTAAGGAGATTTTATCTATTCAGTATACGATTATGCTTAAATGTTGTTTTCTTGTGCCGCTGCTTCTTGTTTTAAGAATTGATCCGTTGCAACTTTTACAAACGGAATATAGATTAATACAGAGATTGCTAAGTTTACTGCGGCTAAGACACCACCTGCTATACTCTTAGTTGCCAAGAATCCACCAATGATTGGCGGCGTTACCCAAGGTGGCATAAATGTCGCAGCCGGAACTAGGCCTGTAGAAGTGGCAATATATGCCGTTGTTACAAGAACCATTGGCGTAATGATAAATGGAATAAACATGATCGGATTCAATACGATCGGAAGACCAAACATTACTGGTTCATTAATATTAAAAATACCTGGTGCTAAACTTAAGTTCGTGATGACTTTAAATGGTTTGTTTTTACGTCCTACTAAGAAAATTGCGATCAGCAAACCTAAAGTAGCACCTGTTCCACCTAAGTTTACAAATGAATCAAAGAACGGTTTGTTTACGATATAAGGAATTTTTTCCCCAGCTTCTAACGCTTTGATGTTTGCATCAATCGCTGGAACATTGATTGTTTGCATCAAAGGATCGACCATATTGGCTCCGTGTAAACCGAAGAACCATAGGAATGGTGTAATAAATGCTAATAATAATGCAGATGGATAGCTGTTCGCTAATCCCATAAATGGTTTTTGAACTGCTTCATAGAATGAAACCACAATATTATCAATACCTAAACCTAATAAAATAGAAGTGATCAAACTGAAAAGACTGATCGTGATCATTGCTGGCAGTAACGCTGCAAATGATTTTGCGACAGCTGGCGGTACACCATCCGGCATTTTGATTACTAATTTTTCGTTTCCAACTAATCTTTGGAATAATTCACCTGAAATAAGTGCAATAACTAATGCAATAAATAACCCAGTAGCATCCATACCACTTAAGCCACCAACAGCAAAGAATGAAGCAACGGAAACAGTACCCGCAGCAATGCCGTCTTTACCGTATGATTTTACTAAGTTGTATGCTACTAAAAATGCAATCAATACTGAAAAAATTGCGAATGTTCCGTTCCAAATATTCCCGCCAAAGCTTTTCCAAATTGGTGCGTCATTGGCGATCATTGGAAATAATTTGTCCATCAATTCCGGAAATCCTGGAATTGGTAAATTGTTGATCAGCACTGCAAGTGCTCCTAAAATCATTAATGGCATCGTCACTACAAAGGCATCACGAATTGCCACCAAGTGCCGTTGTGCTGCAATTACTGAAGCTTTCGGCATAAAATATTTTTCCATCCATTGAACAAATTTGTCCATCGTTTGTAAATCCCCCTAAACAATATTTATCTAAAAAGCCCGAAGCTCTTCAAATCCGTCGTTATTAAACATTCACTTGTTGCTTCTCTTTCATTAAAGAGCTTATATTTTTTATTCATTATCCATACGGCGATACAAATCAATGATTTCTTTCGCTAAGTCTGTAAAAGCAATCGCTGTCATTAAATGGTCTTGGCTGTGTACAGTCAATAAAGTCACTTGAATATGATTTCCTTGTGCTTCTTGCGTTAGCATTCCTGTTTGAGAATGATGTGCTTGCACTAAAGATTCTTCTGCATCCACAATTTTTTGATCCGCTAATTCAAAGTCTCCAGCTTTGGCTGCAGCTATGGCTTCCATTGCATCGCTTTTAGCATTGCCTCCATACATGATCAGTCCCATTACTGCTTCTAAATTTTGTTGTTCTTCCATGATTATTAACGCTCCATTCATTTTTTATTTAAATTAATTATCCATTAAAGCAATTGCTTGATCTAATACTTTTTCACCATTCATCATGCCGTAATCTGACATATTGATTACGTCAAATGGAATCCCTTTGGGCGCCAGTTTTTGCTCGAATTGTGCTTTCATGAAACGAACTTGCGGGCCTAAAAGTAATACGTTTACATCTTTTGCTTCCAAATTATTATCGGCATCGGATGCGGATACCGCAAAAATATCTGCTTCCATTCCACGATCTTCTGCTGCTTTTTGCATTTTTGTTACCAATAAACTTGTACTCATTCCTGCTGAACAGACTAACATGATTGTTTTTTTAGCCATTGTTACCACTCCTTCTATAGTTGTTTTATCTACACTTTTATATAAAGCAAGAAGTGTGCCAAAAAAAAGATAGACCAAATCCCGTAATATCTCGGTTTTGGTCTATACATTTTGTGTACACACTATTATTTTTTTGACTACACACTAATTATTTTGACTTATATTCTGTTACTGCTTCGATTTTATTTTCTAAGAAAAGTTGCGTTAAGTGAGCAACATCGGACTCTGTAAAAGATAGACGATAAGCTTTTTCGATTGCCATCAGATTGGTTCTAACGACATCGGATTCTAAACGGTTCTTTTTCATAAATTCAGAAAGATTTTCAAATTCTTTTGATTTCTCCCCTTTTAAAATCGCATCTACTAAAAATGCTAAGTGGATAACAATTCCAGCATCAACACCTGGTTCCACAATAATGTGCATATCTGTTTGAATTTGATGGATAATTTTTTGTAACATGATGATCAGCTTTTGCAGTGAATCGACTGCAGTGATTGTACCACCTAACGATTTTACTATTTTTTCAGTCGGTACTTCATCCCCCGCAATGCGTTTTAAGACATTTAATTTTTCATCATCAAAGATATCATACGCAGAAAAGAATGGGATATTCTGATACTCCACATCAACGGTTCCAGCAATGGCTTTGATTTCATACTCTTCCATCAAACTATCGATGTGTTTCTTGAATGCTTCACGTTCTAAAAACTGCATTTGAATGATTTCTACTTTGCTTTCATCAATAACTGGCAAAATACGTTGGTATAACTTTGCTGCAACACCTTCACCTGTAAAGCACGTAACAACAACCGCTTTTTTGACTTCAGCCCGATTTTGCGGACTTGTTCTAAATTGTTCTCTAATAATACTTTCAAATGACATTTGAATATTTTGGTAGATATCTTCTAAACTTCGTCCCACGCTAGCCATGCGAATTGCTTCTAAAACAATCATTGTGCTTGTCATAGTGATAGCTTTTGTCCGAATCCCTGTTTCTTCAAAAATCAGATTCCCAAACGAATTCAATGACCCCATATCTGTCAAAAGTAGCATACCGTTCACTAATTTTTCACGATGGTTCAACACAAACGTTTTTAACTGTTCATACATGGTTTGAACTTCCATCGTTAGTGGCATGTTCATTGCCACACCAGTTTCTGTTCCAAGCAATTCTTGCGCTGTTTTCAGCATACTTGAAGCTGTTGAATCACCATGCATCAACACGACAACGCCAACGTTATTTTCATGGACTTTTTCTTTACTCCCCACATTGATCGATAAGAACATACTGATAAAGCCAATCTCATCAAATGGAATTTCAATATTGTTCTCTTCTTCAATGATAGCAGATAAATCCATGGCGACTTGAAATTCTTTTTTCATTTTTTTGCGAACATTATTTAAATTAGGATGAACAATCACATGTCCTTCTCTCACTCGATCAATCGTACTTTGTAAATGGAGTGCAAAAGCAAAGCGTGCCTTCTCATTGTATGTCCGCTCTAATCTTTTTTCTGCGATATCATATAACTGATCTGTCAGTTTCCAAATCGGTTCTGGCAACAATTCTTTATGCACTGGATTTTGTGTCAATTCATCCACATAGGTTTGGAAATAGGCATCCATATCACTGGAAATCAGTTGTTCTAAATTGACGTTTTCTAATTCATTTGGAGATAAAGTAGCAACTTTTTCTTCAATTTCGTTATAGACTTGCATATCACGAGCTGGATCTTGAGACCATACAACTTCATTGGTGCCCGGTTCAAAACTTAAATAGTTACTCTTGCTATCAACAAAACGATCCAATCGATCAGAAACTTCTTTGATTTTTAATAATCCTTTTTGAACTTGAAGTGGTAAATCTCGTTTTTGAATCACCAAGCTAGACTCGTTATGAGTACGATAGTGTAAAAACGATTTAGCACAAACAAGTTTCAAGTCCCGTTTAACTTGCCCAATGTTGCCTTCAGCATCATATAGCATAAAAGCTAAAATAGCTTCTCTTTTAATATCAATCCGCTGATTTAAACGATTGGCTTCTTGTTTGATAAACAAGGAGATAATATCATAGCGCTCATCAAGCGATCGTGCATCTAAAGACGGCAATGTAATCGCCATCGGAATTCGACGATTAAACGTCGTCAAAAAGCTTTCAGACGATTCTGTAGTTGCACCAATGATTTGAACAGATGCTTCATATGTTTGACCACTTTCCCCAAGTGGGCGATAGATCCCTTTATCGATAAAGGTAAAAAGCATTTCTTGACCTTCTGGTGGTAAGCGGTGGATTTCATCAAGAAATAAAATTCCTCCATCTGCTTTTGACATTAGACCTGGGCTATCTTCATTAGCACCAGTATAAGCCCCTTTTTTCACACCAAAAATATGTCCAAAGAGCAATTGAGGATTCTGAGCGTAGTCAGCACAATTAAACGAAACAAATGGTGCATCTTTTGCCAATGTATTTGAATCAACGGCAAAGTGATACATGCATTCTGCAAATAAGGATTTACCTGTTCCAGTTTCACCAAAAATAATGGTATGTAAGCCGCGTGGCGGATATAAAATTGCTGCTTTTGCTTGCTGAATGCTAACCTTTAAAGAATCTTGAGCACCAACTAAGTTATCAAACGTTACTTCACTGGAACTGTCCACATGGACTTTGTCCTCTTCTTTTGCAACTGAATAGATGACTGGACGACCATCACTTTTAATGATTTTCTGTTCTTTGAACAGCTCACTCAAATAGCGACTGGCATTACTTCGATCGATTGCCAACTCATTTGCGACTTCCGCCGCCGTCATCCCTTGATCTTTTAATTCTAGAACTGCTAAAATCTCGTCTTTTCTAGATTTCATGGATAGCCTCCTAAATCATGACGTTTTCACTTATGAACATTATTCAGTTTTAGACGGTTTCCGTCTAGCCCCTTTATTTTTATTGTTTTTTGGCCGTTTTTTAGGTTTAGTAGCCGCTTTATTTGGTCGTTCTTTTATCTCTTGTTCTTTTCTAGTGATTCCATTTGAACTTGTATTTTTTTCGTCAGATAAACTTTTTTCTTTTCTAGTCAAGTGAATCGCTCCATCGTATAGAAAAATTTCTTGGGATGGAAGCTCGATTTTTTTCATCAAGCGTTGATAATCTCTCTTTGTTGCATCATTTACAAAGGTAATGACCGAACCTGCTGCGCCCATTCGTCCAACACGCCCAGATCGATGGATATAACTTTCCTCTGATAAAGGAACGTCAGCATTCACAACAAATGGAATAGCATCAAAATCCAATCCTCTAGCAGCGATATCTGTTGTTAAAAGCATTACTGCCTGTTTTTTAGAGAATTGATCAATCGCTAATTTTCGTAACGTTTTATTTTGATCTGAAGCAAGTCCGACTACTTTCACTCCTTCATACATCAGTTTTTCTTCGACTGAGCCTAAATCGGCAACTTGATTGAAAAAAACCATCGCCCGAAAATCTGGTGTATACGCCAAGCTTCTTAAAAAGTCACTTTTCTTTCTAGGGGATAGAGCCATGAAATAATGCTTTACGACACCACTTGATTGGTCTTCATCCGTTACATCAATGGTCGTCAGTTGATTTGTTAACTTTTCAGCTTCTTCTGCTACTCGATCTGCTGTTGCTGAATAAAAGACTAATTGGAATTCTGTTGGTGCACTTGCTAAAATTTGTTTGGTTAAATTCAGTTCTTTTTCATGAAACAATTGATCGACTTCATCCATTACTACGGTCTTTAATAAATGACTTTTGATTTTCTTTGTTTTAATTAGTTCCAGTACACGTCCTGGCGTTCCAACCAAAATTTCAGGTTTCTTTTTTAATTTTTCAATTTGACGGCCGACATTGGCTCCCCCAATCAAACTTTGGGTTTTCAATTGAAGTAATGTTGCCCAATCACGCACCACTTGGCTGATTTGCACGGCTAATTCTTGTGATGGTGCTAAAATCAATAATTGGCTCCCTTGGTCTTTTTCTACATTCAACAGTAATGGCAGCACATAAGCCAATGTTTTTCCAGAACCTGTCGGCGAAATCCCAAGCACATTTTGTTTCTCTCTCAAAAGTTGGAAACTTTTTTCTTGAATCACTGATGGCTCGCTAAAACCAGAAGCCTGCCAATGTTCTTGCCAAGCTTCTGGTAAATGTTTGATAAATGTCATAATAATCCTTTCTTCATTAAAAACTTTTTATTCTTTGTCCGCGTCAAATACAATACCAGCACTTTTTCTTAAAGTTGTTAGCACTTTATTTACATTACGGGCTAATTCTACCCATTCTTCATAACGTGCGCCCATTATTGAATCATTAGGATTTTCAAGAACATCGGCAAAATCATGGGCTTCTTCAATCATCGGGTTTTCTTCCGTTGTAAGCTCAATGATATCACGTTCTTGGTGATTACGATCGTGAAATTCGGCTTTAGAGATCGCATTTACACTATCTAAAATTAATGTTCCACCATCAAAATAAATTTCAGAATCTAAGAAAGAATCTGCATTTTTGCCTGTTTGTAATGTTACATCAAACAAATCATATCTCAAAATCGCTGTACCGATCCCATCAACATCTGTCGGAATTTTTCTTGCAAAATAATGACTTTCATTTGGCATACCGAACCAACCAACAGCAGCATAAACTAGATAGACACCAAGGTCTGCCATAGCGCCACCTGAAAAATGTGGTGAAAAAATATTTGGTTCTTGGCCATCAAGTACTTGGTCGTAACGTGAAGAATATTTCATATAGGTAAAGTTTGCACCCATAATTTTATTTTTTAATGGTAATAAATCCCCAATTTTTTTGAAACTTTTCTCATGAATATTGCGGGCTGCTTCAAAAAAGAAGACTTTTTGTTGATTTGCTAGCTCAATGATCTCTTCCATTTCAGCAGGCGTTGAGAAGGCTGGTTTTTCGACAATAATATTTTTTCCTGCCAAAATTCCTTGTTTTGCTTGTTCAAAATGTAGGGAATTAGGTGACGCAATATAAACTGTGTCCATATGAGCAATACCGAAAAATGTCTTTAAATCTGTTGCATACTCAACATCGCCGTATTCCTCACCAAATTTTTGAGCAGTTTCCAACTTTCGTGAATAAACAGCTGTTAAATCATAGCGCTTTGTTTCCAACGCTGCATTGACAAATTGATGGCTAATCCAGTTTGTTCCAATAATACCTAAGTGAATCATCTTTACCCTCACCTTTCTGAATTTGGATCTTCAAACGTTTTTGTGACATCAAACGGTACCTGATGTTCTATTGCTATTGTATCAGGAGTAACAGAACAATTGTAAGCAATGACGCTTAATCCTTGTTTTTGTCCTGATAAAATCATTTCTGCTAAAGCTGGCTGCATCGTTGTATGAATCGTTGTTGCTTCGACTTTTTCAAATTGTACTACAAATAATACATAGCTTTGAAAACCAACTTGAAGTGCTTCAATCAATTCCGTCACATGTTTCAATCCACGCAACGTTGGTGCATCGGGAAAAGCGCCAATTTTACGATTTTCTAAAGTCATCCCTTTTACTTCAACGAAGGCTTGATTGCCAGTATCAGTTTCTATTAGTATATCAAATTGTGACTGTGCAAACCGTTTTTCTCTCTTAACTGAGGTGATCTTTCCTTTTAATCCTGGCAAACGAATCGTGCCATTCAGCAGTGCCTGAGCCGCTAATGCATTAGGAACTTGACTATCAATATTAAACCATTCTTCTCCTTTTTTAACAGCTATCAGATCATAGTCTGTTTTTCGCTTTGGCGAAGGTTGATAAGATAAAGCAACTTCAACATCTGAATAAAATAGTTCTTTGCAACGACCAGTATTCTTTACGTGAACCGTTACCATTTCACCCGTTTCCTTCAAACGGCACTCTGCAATAAAACGATTTGGTCTATCAATAAAATGTGCGATATGCACGTTAGGATATGTAATCAATTGTAACACCCTTTCTTCAAAACAATACCATATTTTGGTTGAAAAAGCATCGTCAAACTTTTCAGACAACCCTTTTGCCATTTCACCTAACTATTACTAAAACAATCGTTTCTGATGACAAAAATTTCAACTTCATTAAGTTTTTTTATAGGAAAAGATTTTCGAATAGTTTGTTTTTTAATTTCATGCTATGATTGTTTTGGAGGAGAATGATAGTATGAAAAAACATTGGTCATTATTTTTAGGTGCATCACTTATTACAGGTATTGCTGGCTCATTGTTCTTGAAAAAGAAACAAGAGAAACAGCTGACCGATTCAGATATTCCTAATTTATATAAAAGTTATTTAGGTAGTTGGTGGTTCGTTAACAAAGTAAAAGCCACGCAACATACATTAAAGATCGAAGACGATTTACAAATCATTATAGATGGTAAGAAGTTAAGCTATAGGTTAGTCGAATTAACTAGTAAACGCTTAGTAGCCCAAGATGAATATGGTTATCATCTGATTGTTCAATGTCTAAATGATCGACCTGCTTCCTTATATGATGAAGCAGATGATGCTACATATGTGTTAGAGACGACTGATTCTTTAGATTGTTCAACTGAAAAATAAAAGAAGAGAGCGGGACAAAACTAAAGATCAGTTTTGTTATGCTCTCTAAACCCGAATAAACGGCGAGAAAAAAGCAGATCCTTCGGAAATAAGCTGAAATTCACAAAAATTTAAAAAGCAATTTTCGTGAATTCCCTCTTATTTCTCGGAGCTAAACACTTTTGTCTCGGCCTCTTCTTTTCGTTTTCGGTTATTTTAAAGGTCATCAATTTGTTTGCGCTCTTTCGTTTTACTTAATTTCCCTTCACGTTTCATTAATTCTATTTTGATCTCATCTAAGGAAACATCTTGTTCCACAAGTAAAACTAACATATGATAAATCAGATCAGAGGTTTCAGAAATAAGTTCTGATTGATTATTTTTAGCAGCGATAATTACTTCTGTTGCCTCTTCCCCAACTTTTTTCAAGATTTTGTCTAATCCTTGGCTGAATAGATAATTTGTATAAGAACCTTCTTGGGGCTTTTCTTTACGCGCACATATTTCTCCATAAAGTGTCTCGATCATATTTTTTGCCTCCTTCCTGTATCATTTTTCCAAAGCGCTAGCCTGTGAAGCTAAAAAATTACATTGAAAAAACAACTATGTTTACCTGTATGACAAGCAGGTCCTGTTTGTTCAACGGTGATAAGTAAGGTATCTGAATCACAATCTGTGATGATGCTTTTTACTTTTTGACTATTGCCGCTTGTCTCACCTTTATTCCATAACTGTTGACGTGATCGGGAATAAAACCAAGTTGTGCCTGTTTCGAGTGTTTTTTCAAAACTTTCTTCATTCATATAAGCCAGCATCAAAACTTCTTTTGTTTTTTCTTCCATAATGATTGCAGGCAATAGTCCTTTGCTAAAATCTAGTTTCATCGACGTACCTCCATTCCCTTAAGCGCTAATGAATCTTTCAGCTCTGGAATTTTCACCTCTCCATAATGGAAAACACTTGCAGCTAAAGCAGCACTTACTTTGGTTTGTTCAAAAACTTCTACAATATCAGCTGCACTGCCACATCCACCCGATGCAATCACAGGAACATTCACAGCTTTACAAACAGCTTGAGTCAATGTGAGATCATACCCTGATTTAGTCCCATCTGCATCCATGCTTGTCAGTAGGATTTCGCCCGCACCTAGAGCCACGGCTTCTTTAGCCCATTCTATCGCGTCTATTCCTGTATCTTCTCGCCCGCCTTTAACAAAAACATGCCAAGAATCGTCTGTTCGTTTAGCATCTATTGCTACAACAATACACTGTGAACCAAGTTTTTCAGCCCCTTCTTGGATTAACGCTGGTCGTTGAATCGCTGCTGAATTGAGAGAAATTTTATCAGCCCCGGCCTGTAGCATTCGTTTCATGTCAGAGACACTTCGAATCCCCCCCCCTACAGTCAAAGGGATGAATACTTCTGCCGCTGTCCGTTCTACCACTTCGATCATCGTTTCACGGTCGTCACTTGTAGCAGTTATATCTAAGAAAACTAGCTCATCAGCTCCCTGTTCATTATACGCTTTCGCAATAGCTACAGGATCACCCACATCTTGCAGATCAATAAAATTGACCCCCTTGACTACTCGGCCATCTGTTACATCTAAACAAGGAATAATACGTTTAGTTAGCATTTTTCTCTACCTCCAGCATATCTGCTAAAGTGATAGCACCATTATAAAACGCCTTTCCAACGATTGCTCCGTATAAACCTAATTCTGCTAGTTTCTCCAAATCTGCTTTACTACTCACACCACCTGAAGCAATGATTTGTACATCAGGTGCAACTTTTGCTAATAGTGCATAATCTTCAAAACTTGGACCAGCTAAAGTGCCATCTTTTGTAATATCTGTATAAATGATTGTTTGAACACCGATTGCTGCCATTTCCTTAGCCATTTGCAAATAATCAGTTTCGCTCACATCCAGCCAACCACTAACAGCAACTTTTCCATTTTTAGCATCAATTCCCACTGCAATTTTATCTCCATACTTCTTGACAGCTTCTTTGACTAATATTGGATCTCTCAAAGCCGCTGAACCAATAATAATTCGGTCAATTCCAAGGGCTACATAATCATCAATTTGTTGCAATGTGCGAATTCCTCCGCCAACTTCAATTTTTAAGCCCGTTGTTTTTTTCATATTCTCTATCAAAGGTGCATTAGCGGCTTTTCCCATCAAAGCACCATCCAAGTCAACGACATGCATCATCTGAATACCCGCATCACTAAATTCTTGTGCTTGGGCAATAGGATCATGATTGACAATCGTTTTTTGTAAAAAATTCCCTTGAACTAATCGTACCGCTTTTCCTTCTCTAATATCAATTGCTGGTAAAATCAACATGATCTACTACCTCCTTAAATCCTCTTAAAATCATCAAACCAGCTTCACTACTTTTTTCAGGATGAAACTGGGTTCCGTAAACATTCCCCTTTGAAATCATCCCAGGTATTTTAATAGAATACTGAGCGAATGCATCAATCACCTCAGACTCACAATCAGCATAATAAGAATGGACAAAATAGACATACTTTCCATCCACATCTTTTGTTAAATAGGTTTCTTCCGTTACAACTAATTGATTCCATCCCATATGAGGAACTGGTAAATCAGGATCGTCAGGTAACTTTTCACAAATGCCTTCAATCAGCCCTAACCCTTCCGTAAAACCATTTTCCATACTCCCTTCTAAAAGCAACTGCATCCCTAAACAAACACCTAAAATCGGAGTCCCATTTTGAGCAACTTCTTGGATCACACTCACTAACCCGCGCTGCTTCAATTCCTTCATAGCTAGTGCAAAAGCTCCGACACCTGGTAAAATTAGGCCTGATGCTGTTCGTATTTCATCAGGATCAGCAGAAATTTTATTTGCTAAACCAACATGATCTAAGGCTTTTTGAACATTTAATGTATTTCCAGTATCGTAATCAATGATAATAATCATCTACAGAATTCCTTTCGTGGAGTTGACTCCTTGAATTTCAGGATTTATGGTTATCGCTTCTCTTAAGGCTCGGCCAGTTGCCTTAAACAACGCTTCTATCTTGTGATGAGTATTTTTCCCGTGCAAGATTTTTAAATGTAAATTCATTTGAGTATTGAATGCTAACGCTTGAAAAAATTCTTCTGTCAATTCTGTGTCAAAATCCCCAAGCTTAGGATTATCAAATATCGCATCAAATACTAAATAAGACCGCCCACTTACATCTAACGATGCCATTCCTAAAGACTCATCCATTGGTACAAAACTAGTACCATAACGATTGATTCCCGCTTTGTCCCCTATAGCTTCGCGAATACATTGTCCTAAAACAATCCCGACATCTTCCACAGTATGATGACTATCTACATCTAAGTCACCTTCTACTTTCACTTCTAAAGAAATACGGCTGTGACGAGCGAATAAAATCAACATATGATCAAAAAAGCCAACGCCGGTTTGAATCGTAACTGGTTCTTGATGATCTAGATCAAGACTCAACTCGATTTTTGTTTCTGCAGTTTCTCGTTTTAAAGTAGCAGTTCTCATTATGTTTCTCCTTTCAATTAAAAGCATAGTGGACTCTGAAAATGTAATTGAGGTGCTTTTGGCTTCATTTCTATTTTATCTTTTTTCCATATCAACAACGAATAATAATCAGTCAAATCGGTATTCAATCGCTCTGGCATGCGCTTCTAAACCTTCTTTTCTCGCCAAAACTGTAATGGCATCCTTAACCTCAGCCAACGCTTCTTTGGTATAATAAGTAACTTGACTATACTTCACAAAATCGTACACGCCTAAAGGGGAATAAAATTTTGCAGTACCACTTGTTGGCAACACATGATTCGTTCCTGAAAAATAATCTCCTACTGGTTCTGATGCATATTCTCCTAAAAAGATCGATCCAGCATTTTTTATTTCATGCAGGTAGCTGATTGGATCCGTTAATTGGACTTCTAAATGTTCTGGTGCAATCTCATTCATGATTGTAAACATTGAGGCAATTGTTGAGGCAATAATAATCCTGCCATGATTTTTGATTGCTTGTATAGCAATTTCTTTACGAGGCAATGATTCTAGCTGTCTATAAATATCTTTTTCTACTTGTTCTGCAAGACTGATTGAATTTGTGACTAATATAGTTCTAGCTAGCGTATCATGTTCTGCTTGTGACAGTAAATCCGCGGCGATATATGTTGGATTTGCTGATTCATCGGCTAAAATTCCAATCTCAGAGGGACCTGCGATCATGTCGATTCCTACTACTCCAAATACTTGCTTTTTGGCTGTCGCTACATAGATATTACCTGGTCCCACGATTTTATCCACTTTAGGTACTGTTTCTGTCCCATAAGCTAATGCAGCAATACTTTGTGCTCCTCCTATTTGAAAAATTTTATTTACTCCAGCAATTTTTGCTGCTGCTAAGATCACATCAGGAACTCCATTGACTGATGGCGGTGTAACCATAATGATTTCTTTCACTCCAGCAATTTTTGCGGGGAGAACATTCATCAATACAGAAGATGGATACGCTGCCGTTCCACCTGGTACGTATACACCAACACGTGCTAAAGGCAACACCAATTGCCCCCGCAAAACACCTGTTTTTTCTGTGTCCATAAAGTCATGTTGTTTTTGCTTTTGATGATAACTGATAATATTTTCTTTAGCCGCTTCTAACGCTGCAATCACTTCTTTTTCTACTTGTTGATACCCTTGGTCGATCGTCTCCTGTGATATGAATAATTCTTGTAGCTCGACTTGATCAAATTTTTTTGAATAGTCCTTTAACGCCTGATCGCCGTTTTGAATCACTTGTCGGATAATTTGACGAACTTGTTCTTCTACTTGTTGATTGTCCTCTTGAGTCAACCTGAAGTCTTCGTTTAATGCTGTTAAAATATCTACGGTATTTCCCGTCAACCATTTCATATCGTTTCTCCTCCTTCGATCACATTTTCTAATCCATCGATCAGCTGAAATATTGCTTGACGCTTACGTTTGAGCATCGCTTTATTTACGATCACTCGAGCCGAAACTGGACAGATATCTTCAAAGATCTCCAAGCCATTTTCTCTTAGCGTCGTACCTGTTTCAACAATATCAACAATTGCATCTGCCAACCCCAAAACTGGTGCAATTTCCACTGATCCTTCAATCTTGATGATCTCAACATCTTCACCCTTTTTACGAAAATGTTCTGATGCAACTGTTGGATACTTTGTTGCAATTCGTTTTCGTTTATAATCATTTGGTTGGTAATTTTTTGTAGAGGCCACCGAAAACTTACATGTGCCAATCTTTAAATCAAGCATTTCATAATAACCGAATGGATGCTCGATCAATACGTCTTTCCCTACTATACCAAGATCAGCAACCCCATGCCTTACATAAGTCGTCACATCAGCAGCCTTTACTAAAAGAAAAGTAAAGCGATGATCTGGACTAGTAAAAATTAATTTTCGCTGCTTATCTTGCAAAAAGGAAACATCGATCCCTGCTTGTTTAAACAGGGCCAATGTTTGTTTTTCCAAGCGCCCTTTTGTTAATGCAATAGTCAGTTGTGTCAATTTTACGTCCCCACCTTTACTACACGTATTTTATCTTGTGTTACTTCAATAATCTGTTGATACTGCCATTTTTTTCCATATTTCAACGCTTCTTCTATGGTTTCAAATAAAGATAATTGATAACCAGGATTCTCTTTTACTATCGCTTCTGATTTTGCTAACTGTTCTAAAGACCCATGAACCAATGTCGTCGGTTGATCTAAAGAAGCTAAGCTGTTGATTTGATATTGTAAGGCAACCAAGGTGTCTAAGTTGATGCCCAAACCAACAGCAGGAATCACACGTTGTCCGAATTGTTCTGCTAAATGGTCATAACGTCCGCCACGTAAGAAAATATCAGGCACTAGATCCGCATAACCGCTAAATAAAACACCTGTGTAATAATCCATCAAGGCAACTAAACCTAAATCTACAGTTAATGATATTTTTTGATGACACCTCTTGATCGCATTCATTAGCGTTTCTAATTCGTCAATAATTTTTATGATTTTCGTGTCATTTGGGAGCAATGATTTTGCAATGGGCAACACTTCGTCTGCTTCACCAAATAGTCTGGGAATCGCACAAATAAATGCGTCTAAGTCACTTGGATATCTTGCTACAAATCGCTTTAGATCCGTTAAACTTTTATTATTAACATATGTTTGAAGCTCTATTTTTGCTCCATCATCTAATCCTAATGAAGCCACAATGAAACGGAAAATTTCTGCATGCCCCAATTCAAAATGAAAATTTGGTATAGACAGGGCCTCCAAAATTTCAATAGCACACGAGATACATTCGACTTCAGCTTTTAAAGAAGAATACCCGATCAATTCAATTCCAGCTTGCGTCAGCTCATTTTGTTCACCCAGCATATCATCATTTGAGCGAAACACTTTTCCACTATACGATAACTTGAGAGGAGGCTGAATGCCTGTCGTTGCAATCACTCGCCCAATCGGCATCGTCATATCCGGACGCAAAACGAGCAGACGACCTTGCTTGTCAAAAAAACGGTAAAATTCTTTTTCATCTTTTTCTTCACTGTCAAACACATCTTCAAACTCGATCATAGGCGTATCAATTCGTTGGTACCCTCTTTTTTTCACAATATCATTGATTTTTTTTTCTAATTGATACGCCCCATTTGCTTCTCTGAATAACTTATCTTTTGTTCCTGATGGTATACTGCGATTCCATTTCATTCGGTTTCCTCCTTGTTTTTAGAGAATAAAGTAGATCATTTTTTAAGAGATGTTTTTTCTACAAATCAAATTTTGCTCTTTTCCTTAGAACGAACCTATAAAGCTAAATAAAAAAGCCCCTTGGCAAATAAGCCAAGAGGACGAGAATTTATTCACGTGGTCCCACCTCAGATTTGCTTTTACTTCTCAGTAAAAACCTCTGTTAGTTAGATAAACTAAGGAGTGATAACGGACTCTCCGATTTTTCCTACTCATTTAGAATACGAAGCTAACTTCAAGAAACTAAATTTTTTATTTCAGAAAAATAACTTACAAGCGTGTTCGATGATGATTCATTATTTCCTTTCAGCAAACGGAAACTCTCTAAAATGAATTGATTCACCTACTATTTTGATCATCGTTCTTTCATTTTATTCTCATTTATTTTTAAATAATTTATCATGAAATACGAATTTAGTCAATAGGCTATACAGAAAACTTGAGATATATCTGATTGCACAACAAACTTCTGTTAAAGATAAATCATAAGAAATCGTTTCTGCAGACTATCGGGAAACAATTCCACCATACTTTTGAACAAAACGAAAATCAATGCACCTTACACATGATGCACAAATCCTCTTGTACCATTTTTACCTTCCAAAGAGGTTGAACAGAAGTATTTAGCTCCGAACATCGAGTGGGTACTGTGCAACATCGACTCGTAATTCGTTGCGTTTTATAGTAATAAGAGAGAATTCACGAAAATTGGCAAGCATCATAGTGAGCTTGCCAAAAGAAACAATGCGTCTGAAGAACACATTGTATTGTGTATCATCGAGTCACTTCGTGCCTCGTGATTTACAACAGTATGATTGAAGTATAACGTAATAAGTTGCTGCTAATCACACCATTTGTTCTTATTTCTTTGAAGTTAGGACGTGACTCATAGAACTCTGTTCGACCTTACTTTTTTGACTTTATTCATCAACATTATATGATAAAGAGTTTTTCAGGTCATTTCTTTTAATTCCGATCATAATGAAATCATGGCGTTTCCCCTATTTGCCATAGAATCGTTCCCCTGTATGCACCCAGTTTAAGAATTTCTCTTGACGTAACCTCCAATTGAAATCCTTTTTGTCCATTTTTCCAATCCTCACTTATATTGTACTCGTTAGAATCATTTGGCTTTCTAACTGCTATTGACCGCGCAACGTCCTTTAATAAAACTATAGATTGATCTTCATCCATTTTATACTTAATTGCTCTAGGTAGCTCCATACTTTCATCTTCCGTATTTGTTAAGGCTTTTTTTAATGTTGCTGTAACAGTCCAAGAGCTTTTAACCTTTCGATTATCCCAAATAATTAAAGGTTTATCGTATTTCGCTTGTTCTACTTTGATAAAAAAGTTCTTTATTGTTTTTCGCCCAAAGTTTAAATAGTTAGGTGATGAAATCATTTTCAGTGTCCCTTTAAATTGATAAGCAACTGTCTGTTCTTCTTTTGTTACAGAAATTGCTGTTTCTGAACTAGGTCTGGTTACTAATAAATAGTTCTTATTAATTATTTCTTCAATCTTTTTTTTAACAGTCTCTTGTTCAGTCAAATTTACGCTCTTACCAACGTTCTCAATTATACTCGTTGAATCAAGTATTGCTTCTCCCGATTCATCTACATATTGGACTATAACTTTTGAAAGATTTGCTACTATTTTCAAATTAATCGCTAAATTAAGAGTAGTATTCTTTTCTGTATATTCTAATTTCACTGGGAAATCTCCTTCGTCAGGAATCGAACCTGTTTGAGGTAATTGATCGGTTTCAATACTTATCAACGAAGAATCTAATTTTTCTAAAGAACCATCTACATTTGTTTGCCACATTTCTAATGATGATTCTTTTCGTAGTAATGCCTTCAACTTATCAGTTGTTTCAGAGTAATCAGAATTATAAATTTTGATATCTTTTGCTGCCATTAAAAATGTATCATCCTGTGCAATAGCTGTTTCTTTCTCTTTAATAAACAATGGTATCGTCACTTCTCCGATATTTCCCGCTTCATCTTTAAGAGAGAGAATGACATTGCTCATCCCAGCAGTTTCTACTATTTTCTTGATATCCTGTCCCTCTTTTAGATAGACTTGAACCTTCTCTTTCGCTGTCACATCATCCTGCCATGATTTTAAAAATCCTTTATAATCTTCTGCATTAGTTAGTTTATTGGCATCAAATTGATCTACTACAGTAAGTTTACCGATACCTGTTGGGGCTTTAGTATCTAATGTATAAGACACTGTGTTCATCTTCGTCTTGAAGTAATTTAATCCTGTCAAACTACTTTTTATAGTAGGTTTGCTTAACGAAATTCCCTTTGTTGGCTTTAACTTAAAAGATACATCAACTTTATTATCTTTACTGTCTAACTCACTTAAATTAACCTGTAAGATGTTATCAGCATAGTTGGGCGTTGTGGACACACCATTCACAGTTAACGTATCAGCAAGGTACTCTTGATTATCACTTAATGTGAATTTTAAAACAGGAGCTAGTAGATTCTGGTTCCCACCTTTATATTCTCCTGAATAATTCACTTGTAATTCTGTATCATTTTTAATAGCGCTAGTCTCTGTTAGCTCATTTCCTGCACTATCGGTCAATTTTAAACTATCAGTAAAATTAACCAATCCCGGAACTTCTTTGAAAATAACTTCTGCTTGTTCGGAATAAAGCCCAGTGGATCCTGTAAATCCCCAAAACACCTTATCTACATTGCCAAAAACCTTCTTATCAACCTCTATTTTCTGAGCACTCAAACCTTCAAGCTCATATGTCAAAGTCCCCTTATTATTACTATCAAAGGGTTGCCAACTAATCGCAAATTTACGCCATTTTCCATTACCCAGTTTAAAAGTAGGATACTGGACATTATGGTGTACTAAAGAGGTAACTTTCTTCTGACTATCTTCTCCTCTGTAGTCATCCATCTTATCAGGAAATATAACAGCTACGTGTCCTTTATCATCATTCTTATCTATACCATAATCAAAATTATCATTACGATATGTATCAAATTCAATAGCAAGACTATTTTTTATTTGTCCAATAAATTCAACTCCGTAAGAATAATCATAATAAGCATTTAACGCTGCTCCTTCCGTTTTTTTATAGATTGTATCTACTACCTTTGAATCGTTGTGTAGAACAAAAGTCATACCATCAGCATTACCATCTATCCTGATATACATTTCAGCCTCAAGACTTTTACTTAAATCTAATTTATTTGCCTCTGTTGAAAAAACATTTCCTGATTGAGACGATTTCTTATCTGTTATAATTACTTTATTACCAGAAACATAACTATTAGAATCCTTAGGAATTTTGAATATTCCTGTTAATGGTACACCTAAAGGAACACTATCATCTGTCTCAGCTTTCAACAATGACTTCGTTTTATTTGTCTCATTATCAATAACTGATTCTGATGACTTGTCTTTCAAAGCTGGAGATGCTTCGATTTTATTTAGCTTTATAAAAAAAAATATACTTACTGCTAACAGTATGACAACATATGATTTTTTTTTCATTTCAACTCACTCCTTATTGACTTAGACTTCTTATTTTTTCTCTTTATGATTTTAATTATTAAAACCACTAGTAGCGCTATTATCATAAGAAATAATGAAATATTAGAATGATCTCTTGTTTCAATTACTTGACCATTTACCCCATTTGCTTCTTGATTAGATATCATAAAATCCTCAACCCAAGACCAGGTCTCTTTACCTTTTGTCTTCACTGTAATGAAAGCTGTATATTCCCCAGCTTTCATTCGTTTATCATCAATAGGCACTGGAAAATCAATCATTGAATTTGGGGCTATTCGCATATCTTTATTGAAAATTTCAAACAGTTTTTTTGTCTTATTTCTATTCCTTACTTTGACATGTACGGATAGGTCCTCACCATATACTGGTTGACTATTAGAAAAATTCACAAATAATGTCGCTTTTCCATCTTGTATTCCAGGATATACTTTATTTAGCTTCATCTTTGGTTTAATATTTTTTGTTTCAGTTTCACTAATTAACATACCGATCAAATAAGCAAATTCATTCACGATCCCATCTTTGTCTTCGTTGGTTACATCGTGCTCTTCCTCAATTTTTTGTAGCTGTATGCCACCAGCAATGTATCCTTCAAAAGTAGTTGAGGGAACTTCTATCAAAAAATCAACCGTTTTGGTACTAGCTGATGGAACCACCACTTTTTCTGGACCTTTTACTATGTCCGCAAAATCAACTTTTAATGATGAATCTTTTTCAATTTTATTTGGTCCGTATTCAATAACACCAGCGCTATTGGTTTTTGCGCTATTTCTTCTAATCGCAATAATTATATCTTTTGCTGTTACATTATGTATTTTCAATTGAATATTTTGTTTTTGCCCTGGCTTCACCAATAAATCATAATAACCTACATCTCTATTGATTTGATTTGTAGGCATCACAATTTCGTATGTAAAATCTTGAAAACCATTCACCGAATTTTCTTCAGCAAAACTTGTTACGGATTGATTAATTACAATTAAAACAAAGGAAACGATAACTACAAGTACTTTTTTCATTTTCTTTTCTCAAACCTCTCATAATGAACAGCAATAAAAAATTGTCTTCATTCAAACATTGGAAAACTCACAACAATAACTGTCTACACGATCTATTTATATGTTTATTTTTTAATATGTGTTATCTAAACTCCAATTAACTGAACTTTTAAATGTTTTTCCAGAAGCGTTACTTCCAGAAGTAACATTTAGTTTAACATTCGAAATTTTCGTAACAAATCCGCCTTTCACAGCATCTGCTTTTGATTTTCCTAATATTTGAACAGCGGTAGTTTTCCCTGCTTCTAATGAAATACTCTTTGTTTTTCCATCACCAAGTATAATATTATTTGGCTCAGGTAGTTTCGAAGTATTCTCTTCAATAGGATTAGGAATAAAATCATTGGTGTCTTGGTCAATTTTAGTCCCAATTGTGTAAGCCTGTGCGTCGCCTAAATCAAATGTCAATTTTGACGGTAAACTAGTCGCAGAATCACCTGTTGAAACAAGGTCTGACATTGAAGCAGTTACCTTCCAAGCTGTAGTAGTCGTTACAGCATTCTCTCCTTCACCGGTTGTCGTTCCTTGTCTGTCATCGTTTACTGTAATGTATTGGGCTTCTTTAAAAGTGTTGTTGTATGTTGCAATATTAGCAACAGCTTTTTGGTTCCCAAAATCGAAACTAGATGGTACAAATACAAGTGATAAGTTATCTTTAAAAGGGCCTGATCCAGGTTTTACTGGTCCATCAGTTTCAAATTTAATTCCAACATCTGTCTTGTCTTTCCCTACTTCCTCTGCATCTGCAGTTTTCGCAAAAACCATTAATGCTGATGAAGCTAATAAAGTTGTTAATACAAGTTTTTTCATTTTTTAATCATCCTTCTGTAAATATAAATTAGATTAAAGACAGTTATTGTTGTGAATTTTCCAATCTAGTTACTATCCAATCAAATTAATCTGATCTTTAAGTAGAATAAATAAATATATAATCAATGAAAGACTCATTAAAGAGAGCAGTAACAAACTAGCATTTGCAAATAAAGCCATTTTTTTTACCTTTAGACGCTTCACTAAAAACAGATCTCTTGATAAAGTTAGTACAAATAAAATCAGTGATAGTAACGCAATCCCGCTTAATATATAAAGCCATAAGTAATCGATCATATTTTCCCCCTGATTATGATTGTTTGATAATATTTTTGATCTCACATGTTCCTTCTATTTCTTTTATCTCTAGCAGATTTTTTCTTTTCTTTGTTTTTTAAAAAACGTCTTCTTTTCCACTTTTTTTCCCAACGCATTCTTCTGAAAATCATAATTGAGGTTATCGCTATGAAATAGCCTATAAAGATAGCCGCTATGATTTTTATCCAAGTAGGCGTTATAATTTTGAATACACTTGCTTCATTTATTTGTTTTGCTTGTTGATTTGAAATCGTAAAGTCTTTACTTAAATTCCATTCATGTAAGTCATTACTCGCAGTTAATTTTAATGTATAGTCACCAGAAGGAAGTTGGGCAATTCCCCAGTCCAATTCAAAATCAAAGTTACTATTCGGAGCAAGTTTGTAGTTTTGCACGGTTATTTTTTTAATCTTTTTTTCTGACCCTTTCTCAACCATCGTCGCTTCAATAGTCAAGTTCTCTAATATTCTTGGCTCAGGATTTTGGAGATTTGCAATGACCATTTTCTTACCACGTTTCATTGCTGCTTTCGTAGAAATCAATTTTAGCGTTTGAGCATTATTGAACTCATCACCTGAACTGGAAGCAATTACTCCAATCCTATATGAAAATTCTGTTGTAACTCCGCTTTTTTTTTCTGAACCTTTATCTAATGAAAATATTAAGGCTCCCATTTTTACTCCTTGATAGCTTTCTTTTGGAGGCGTTAATTTAACATGAATTATTTTTTCTTCAAAATTTTCTACTGTAATTTCTGGGGTCTCAACTGTAATCAATGAGGTTAATGGTTCTTTTAATGTTTTGTCGATTTTAGAGACATCCTTCGCATATTCGATTGTCCCACCGTCTCCAGTTATTGCATTACTCCCATAAATATTTAGATGAACTGGTTCTTTTTTTGTACTCCTTACCCTGACTTCTAAAGTTTGTGCTTCTCCAGGTGTCGTTTTTACATAAAAATAACTTTTTTCTGGATCAATCTGAGTCTTTGGTTGTACGATTGAAACTGTATATCCTAAACCAGCATCATCCTTTGCTGCCACGGCTTCACTGGGAGCCGTAAAAAAAGTGAAGAAGCCGATAAGTATTAGGTAAGTGATAGATAATTTTTTCATTCAGTCGTCTTCTCCCCATTGTTATGTTCTTCATCTTGTTGATCTATGTCAATGTATATGGAGAGATAATATTCTTCACTATTTTCGCATTCAATCATGTAAGATAATGGCTCTGAGCCTGCCCAATGTTCAGAAAAATCTTCAAATTTATGGCGCGCTTCATTTTCTGTATTAAAGGGTCCGTCAACTTCTAAAATATTCTCTTCTTGTATCATTAACTCTTTTTCCTTACTTAGTTTAACTATGACATACGTAGCATAAGCTACCGCTACCGAAAAAATAAATGCAATAAGAAAGAAAATCCCGATTTTAGTCAACAACAATCCTAAAGAATAGCTACAAAAGATGAATATTGACACTATAAATAACCACTTAAAATCACTCTTTGCTTTAGGATTATTTTTCATCATTGAGTACAAGTGCACAAGAAATAATAACTGCATGGTGACTAGTAAAAATGCTGCAAATACAGAGATTAAAATCTCCTTAAGATAAAACGTTGTTAAAAAAAGAACTTGAATCATCATTGACGCTCTATCATCAACATAAAAAACAGCCTCTTTGTAAAAGTAAAAAAAGAACATCAGATATAGTACATAGCTTATTATTATTAATAGTTCCATTAAATAGTATTTTTTATTTTTTTTTATTTTTTCCACGACGATTTCCTTCCATTTCTTTGAATTATCACTCTTTTTAAAAAATATAAACTCATTTGGACTTGATTTATCTCCGATATAACAGAATTTATTCTCATTTATATTTGTCAATAAACATAGAATTTAAATGCGCCTACACTGTTTCCTTCAAATGTTAAAACGCGAATAAAATACACTATTTCTAAGTTAATCCTTCCTTTAGGGACTGTTAATTCATTTCAAAACCCAAAATTCCATATGAATCTAATTTAAATCAAATACACAAATAATCTTTTTTATATTTTATATTACCAGTTTCTCATATTCTTTTTTCATTTTCCTATCATAAACTGAACATCTTTTTGATCACACAAAAAAAAAAACTTTTTTTACTCTTTTCGTTATCTTTATCTAAGTAATTAGCGTATTTATTTTTTGGTTCAACTAAAAAAATAGAGCTGCGATCACCTTTCACTTTTGTCATCTATTTGTTCGTTGATTCCCACGCTAAATAGAGTGATTTTTTTTATACTATAGATAGTAAAAAATAATGTTTATTTAGGAGAATGAAATGAACGGAAATCAATTAAAACTTATTATGATGGGCTTGATGCTCTCTGATCACCTTTTACCACTTTTACCCCCACAATTTAACACACCAATTGGTATGTTAACGCGCTGTGTCGCTGTGTTTTTTGCATTTATGGCAGTCGAAGGCTTCCATTACACAAGAAGCCGAAAAAACTATTTACTACGTCTCTATAGCTGGGCGGCAATCATGTTTGTAGGGAATACTTTGATCAATACCTTGATTATCAAAAATCCGATGTATGAGGTTCATAATAATATTTTTCTAACACTCGCTTTTGGCGTGACGATTTTAACACTGATCGATTTTTCAAAACGAGTGAAAGAACCTGTATTTAAAATTGGAGCAATTATTTTAGTCATTCTCTTGGTACTAGCAATAGCCTTAAATTTAATTCCTGCAGAAGGCGGATTAGTCGTTATACCATTTATGCTACTTAGTTACTTTTTCAGAGACAACGCAAAAAAGAGAGATATTTCTTATATTATCTTTGCAATTCCTTTGTTGCTACTGGCGATTGTAGGACTGCCCGAATATTCTTTTGAAATGATTAAAGAAAGCATAGGTGCAAATCCAGAATTTCTATTTATTACAGTCATTCCTTTTATCCATTTATATAACGGTAAAAAAGGCAGTGATAATCCTTTCTTTAAATATTTATTCTATGTATTTTATCCAGCACATTTGTGGATCATCACATTGGTTAATTTTTATCTGCATCAAGGTTAATTTTTATCTGCATCAAGGTTAATTCAACAAAAAACGTCGCTTTAAGACTTTCATCTTAAAGCGACGTTTTTACATATAATCAAACATACTTCATCTGAACTTTTTTCGGGAACTTCTTTAATACTAGTTCATAAGATTTTTTTAAGAAGAAGGCTAGCTGCTCTTCTGTAAACGACGAATTCTCTAATAGAAAAGAATTCCAATGTGTTTTATTCGCGTAATATCCTGGAACCACATCTGAATATTGCTCGCGTAACAATTCATTTTCTTCTGGATTCCCTTTGACTGTCATCACCCAGTCACCTGTTTTATTTGTTCCAAGCATACAAAAACATTTTTTCTCTATTGCGAAATAATCACAGTCCCAATCTTCCCGATAATCAACTGTTGCTCCCGGCCATGTTTTAGCCGTATCTTTTAAGTACTGAATTTTATTTTTCATCCGCTTGTTCCAACGGATCATTACAAAACAGACTCAACAAATTTCCATCCGGATCTTTAATGATAGCGTAATACTGACCCCAAAAAGCTTGCCACGGTTCCCGAAAGATCTCATAACCAAAGCCTTTCATTTTTTCACATACTTGATCGATTTCTGCAGGAGAATCACAGAGAAAAGCCAATTCGATTTTATCACCTTCACTTTTTGGCGGGTAGCCATAAATTCCTTCGATCATTTTTTTAGTATTTAGTGAAATGCGCATTCCTTCATTATTCACTTCTACGTAATCAGCATTTTTTTCACCTAATGCTTTAAAGCCTAAACGCTCATAAAATAAAACTGCTTGCTCCATCGACTCGACAATAATTCCGACCATATCTAATTTCATCTTAAGAACCTCCATCCTGTTTCTTTTATTATAATCCGTTGCTTAATGCTTGTCTTGTAAAATCCCGACATGTTGACGAATTGCTTGCGGCGTTAGCCCAGTCATTTTTTTCATTTTACGAGAATAGTGAGCCTGATCAAAAAAGCCGTATTTTTCAACTAAATCCAAGTGACTGATATTTGGTTTGCTGATTAATTCCTGATACACTTTTTGAAAACGCAGAACATCAAACGCTTCATACGGTGAAAGTCCTGTTTCTTCTCTAAATAATCGTTGCAAACTTCTTTCAGATAAAGAACGATTAGCTGTACCTTCAGCATAACTGATCAAGTGACCATGATTTTCAATAAACATCTGAATGGGTATCGAAATTTTTCTCGGTGATAAGCGATTCAACCGTTCTAAAAAATATAAATCAGCGCCTTTAATGACTTCACTAAGTGAAGTCTTTCCAGATAAATTATCAGTTAAATCAACGGCCATTCTTTTTTCAAGTAGTGCTAATTCAGTCAACTGATCTTTTAGCCCTTTAAAGGATTGATTGAAAAAAGGATACATACCTCCTAAATAATACCGGATACCAAAATAAACAATCGGTTGGTCCGAATAAGAATAAAAAAAACTCGTGTTTGGACCACTGACCTTGATCTGTAAAACATCTAATTCAGTACTCAATTGAACAATCACATCTGAACATAAGTCTGGAATAATCCTGCTAGGCGGACTAGATGAATCTGTATAACTAAACCAATAGGATTGAATATAGGGCCGTAAACGTAAATCAGGAGCAACTTCTTGGTAATCACTTGTATACTCTTGCCAAACTTGCGGTCGATAATCCATTCTCTTACTCCTCCTTTACGTCAATTACCAAGAGTTATTTTCCACTCTTATAAGTCATAGTTGCATAAACCGCTCTTTCCCACCCGTCATATAAATCATGTCGTTTTTCTTCTGTAATTTGTGGAGCAAATCGTTTTCCACGATGTGTAAATGCTTTGATTTCAGCTAAGTCTTTCCAAAAACCAACAGCTAATCCCGCTAAGTAAGCAACACCTAAAGCAGTTGTCTCTGAAAAATCTGCAGCTTCAACAGGCTTGTTAATGATATCCGCTTGAAATTGCATCAACAAATCATTTTTAGATGCGCCTCCATCTGCTCTTAATAATTTGATCTCGATCTTAGAATCATTTTCCATCGTTTTAATAACATCTGCTGTTTGATAGGCAATCGATTCCAGTGTGGCACGTATCAAATGCTCTTTTGTCGTTCCTCTGGTTAAGCCAAAAACAGCTCCTCTAGCCTCTTGATCCCAATATGGTGCACCGAGACCTGTAAATGCTGGTACAACATACACACCATCTGAATCTGGGACTAGGCTTGCTAAAGCTTCTGATTCACTCGCTTTTTCAATCAACTTCAATCCATCACGCAACCATTGAACAGCAGATCCTGCAACAAAAATACTCCCTTCCAAAGCATAATTGACTTTACCATTGATTCCATAACCAATCGTTGTTAATAAGCCGTTTTCAGATAAAATTGCTTTTTCTCCTGTGTTCATTACAATAAATGCACCTGTGCCATAAGTATTTTTGACCATTCCTTTTTCAAAAGCCGCTTGTCCAAAAAGCGCAGCTTGCTGATCCCCTGCCATTGCAGCAATTGGAATATTTTCTCCATAAAAATGATATTCTTCAGTATACCCGTAAACTTCTGCATTTGAGCATACTTCTGGCAACATATTTCGAGGAATCGCTAAAATATCTAAAATCTCCTGATCCCAATCCAATGAGTGAATATTGAACAACATTGTCCTACTAGCATTCGTATAGTCAGTTTTATGAACTTTTCCACCGGTAAGTTTCCATAATAACCAAGTATCGATTGTTCCAAATAATAATTGTCCTGATCGGGCTTTTTCTTTTGCTCCCTTTATCTGATCCAACAACCACTTAATTTTTGTTGCAGAAAAATAAGAATCAATAATCAGTCCTGTCCGCTTTTGAATAAAATCCTGGTAACCATTTGCTTTCAGTTCATCTGCGATTTCATTTGTTTGCTTAGATTGCCACACAATCGCACGATGGATCGGTTCACCTGTCACTTTATCCCATACAATGGTTGTTTCACGTTGATTCGTGATTCCAATTGCCTTGATTTGAACTGGCTTTAACTTTGATTCGATCAATACATCTGCGATAACGGATTGAACAGAATTCCAAATTTCATTGGCATCATGCTCTACCCAACCAGGATTTGGAAAATACTGGATAAATTCTTTTTGTGCTTTGGCGATTTCTTGCCCATCACGATTAAAGATAATAGCTCTTGAACTCGTTGTTCCTTGATCTATCGATAAAATATATTGTTTTTGTTTCACGACTTGTCCGCTCCTTGAAAATGATACTTTTATTATAAAGCAAAGTGTTATTAAAAGTCTTGTTCTATTATAAATTAAACACAATCCCCAACTTTTATATATCTCAAAAAATTCTAATCATTTTTTAACAATCTTTTTTTAATAAACCTACGTTCATCATTTTCCTAGCGAATTTTAAAATAAAACTTCATGGAAAACGTTATCAATTATGCGTTTATTTACCATTTTCAGATTCAGAAAACAAAACACACATTTTTTTTAAGATTAACATATTATTAAATGGTCAAAAAAACATTTTTCTGATAAACTTACCTTGATGGCTTCTTTGAAAGGATGAACTATATGACCCCTAATCGTGAAGACTACCTAAAACTAATTTTTGAATTAGGTGGCGATGAAAATAAAATCAACAACAAGCAAATCGTTTCTGGATTAGATGTTTCAGCTGCATCTGTCAGTGAGATGATTTCAAAGTTGGTAAAAGAAAAACTAGTTGAACATTCACCCTATCAAGGCGTTCAACTAACAGAAATAGGACTAAAAAAAGCAAGTACACTGATTCGTAAGCATCGATTATGGGAAGTATTTTTGGTTGAACATTTAAACTACTCATGGAATGAAGTTCATGATGAAGCGGAAGTCTTGGAGCATGTCACCTCTCAAACCTTAGCAAATCGATTATCTGACTACTTACATCAGCCTAGTTTTTGTCCTCATGGTGGAGTTATTCCTGGTGATGATCAGCCTGTCCATGAAGAAAAACGACAAACTTTAATAGACTATCCAGTTGGAACTAAGATCCGTATCGCACGTGTATTAGATGAAAAAGAATTACTAGATTATCTCGTATCGATCGATCTACAAATCCATGAAGAATATACGATTGATGAAATTGCAGCCTATGAAGGTCCAATCAGTATTAGCAATGGCGAGAAAAAATTAGCAATCAGCTATAAAGCAGCAAGTACGATTTTTGTTGATAACTTATAAGAAAGAATGACTACGAAGCGGCAGGTTAAGAAACATATAGCCTAGCCTCCATCAAGAAAGCGGGGAAATGAAATGAATGAAAAGATCGCTCTATTTACTATATTTGGCGGCACTGGTGATTTAGCCAAAAGAAAACTTTATCCTTCTTTATTCCGATTATATCGTAAAGGAAATTTAGCTGAGCATTTCGCAGTAATTGGCACTGCAAGAAGGGACTGGTCTGATGATCATTATCGTGAGATTGTCCGTGACACAATCAAAGACTTAAATCCAACCACTGAAGAAGCAGAGGCCTTTTCAAGTCACTTCTATTATCAGTCCCACAATGTCAATGATTCTGAGCATTACGATACTTTAAAAAAATTATCTGATACTTTAAATGATAAATACAAATTAGGTGGAAACCATATTTATTACTTAGCGATGGCTCCACAATTTTTCGGCACGATCGTCCAACACTTAAAATCACAAGAAATTCTAACAGATAACGGCTTTGATCGTTTAGTCATCGAGAAACCATTTGGCTCAGATTATGACTCTGCTTATCAATTAAATGAAGAAATTCGTGCCGTTTTCCCAGAAAAAGATATTTTCAGAATCGATCACTACTTAGGAAAAGAAATGATTCAAAATATATCAGCGATTCGTTTTGCTAATAACATTTTTGAATCGCAATGGAATAATCGCTATATTGATAACGTACAGATTACATTTGCTGAAAGCCTTGGTGTTGAAGACCGCGGTGGTTATTATGAACACAGTGGTGCATTAAAAGACATGGTTCAAAATCATATCTTACAAGTGGTAGCATTATTAGCGATGGAACCACCAGTTGCTTTTTCAGAAGCTGAAATTCGTGCAGAAAAAGTTAAAGCTTTACAAGCAATTCGCCTTTATTCGGAAAAAGAAGCGTTGGAAAATTTTGTTCGTGGTCAGTATGGCCATGGTAAACTTGAAGAGCAAGAATTTGTTAGTTATCGTGAAGAACCTAATGTAGATGAACACTCTCAAACCGAAACATTTGTTGCTGGAAAATTCCTGATTGATAATTTCCGTTGGTCAGGTGTTCCATTTTATATCCGCACAGGTAAACGCCTAACAGAAAAAGGCACACGTATTAATATCGTTTTCAAACAAGTACCAGTTAATGTCTTCAAAGATGATATTGATAAATGTGGTGAAAAAACCGATTTACCACCAAATGTCTTAACAATTTATATCCAACCAACAGAAGGTTTCTCAATGACACTAAATGGCAAAGAAATTGGTCAAGGATTTACAACAACTCCTGTAAAATTAGACTACCGTCATAGTGCAGAGACAACAGGCAATAGTCCAGAAGCTTATGAAAAGCTATTATTAGATAGTTTGAATGGTGATGGTACAAACTTCTCCCATTGGGATGAAGTAGCTCAATCTTGGCGTATTGTTGATATTATTCGTCATGCTTGGGATAAAACTTCTGTTGAATTCCCAAATTATGCAGCAGGTTCAATGGGACCTGACGCTGCATTTGATTTATTAGCACGAGATAATTTCACATGGGATTGGCAGCCTGATATCTGGTACCGTGAACGTGGAAAATTAGAATAAAAAAATGGAGCTAGGCGCTTTTTTACCACCGTTTATTCGTATTTAAAGGGGCTAAGACATAACTCGAAAAGTTATGTCTCAGCCCCTTTAAATTTGAACAATACCAGGTAGGTAGCCATTATCATCCGTTCTCACGCTCACTGTGATGCTTAGCCATTCTCTTGAATGCCCTCTGCTATAAAACATAATAGGACAAGAATAGATGTCAAATAGTACCTACTTGGTTCTCGAAGTTACGTGTTTTTATTCCAACCACGTTTACTTATTTTAGTCTTCAAATCCTTCTGCCACAGCTTCTGGATAATTTTCTTCAACAATTGTAGCACAACGTCCACATAGGTGTGGTAATTTTTCATCTTCCCCAACATCTGTGCGCACCGCACGACAGCGATCGCATGTTTCTCCTGCTGCTTTTTCCACAAAAATCGCCATATCATCAAATTTTTCGACATTTTCAGGAACTTCCGCTGTTAAATCCGCTATCTCAAAGTCAGATACAATCAATAATTGAGCAATATCAGCATCCACAGCTGTTAACAACTCACGGACTTGCTCATTAGGATAAACTGTTACTTTTGCTTCCAATGATTTACCAATCAATTTAGAATTACGAGCTTCTTCCAAAGCTTTTAGAACATTATCTCTAAAGTCCATAAATGCTGCCCAAGTATCTAACAATTCTTGTTGATTAGCAAACTCTTCATATCCAGGGAATTCTGCTAGCTGAACATAGTCTTCGTCTTCTTTCAAGAAGCTCCAGATTTCCTCAGAAGTATGTGGGATAATTGGCGTTAACAGTTTAGTTAATGCAACAGCTGTTTGATAAAATACAGTTTGCATACAACGGCGTTGATAATTATCCTCTGCTTCAATGTAAACCACATCTTTGGCAAAATCCAAATAGAATGATGATAGATCCACAGTTAAGAAGTTCATAACAGAACGGTAAATTTGCATGAAGTTATATTTTTCATAGCCTTTTTCCCGAATTTCTTGAATCACTTGATTTAAACGTACAATCATATATTTATCCACAGAACGTAAATCTTCATATGCAACAGTGTGCTCTTGTGGTTCAAAATCGCTTGTATTTGCTAATAAGAAACGCATTGTATTACGAATTTTACGGTAAACTTCAGAAACTTGGTTTAAGATATCCATTGAAACGCGGACATCGGCTTCATAATCCACACTACTTACCCACAGGCGTAAAATATCCGCACCCATTTGCTTGATTACTTTATCCGGTAAAATTGTATTGCCTAGTGATTTACTCATCTTACGTCCTTCACCATCCAATGTAAAGCCTTGAGATAAAACGGCTTTATAAGGCGCTACACCATTGATCGCTACACTAGTCGTAATACTTGAGTTAAACCAGCCACGATACTGATCAGAGCCTTCTAGATACATATCAGCTGGGAATGTTAGTTCAGGGCGTTGACGCAATACAGCCTCATGAGATGAACCAGAATCAAACCAAACGTCCATAATATCTGTTTCTTTTGTAAATTCACCATTTGGAGAACCAGGATGGGTAAAGCCTTCTGGTAATAAGTCTTTCGCTTCACGTTTAAACCAAACGTTGGAGCCATGCTCAGCAAATAAACTTGCTACATGTTCGATTGTTTCTGGTGTAATGATTGCTTCACCATTTTCCGCATAGAAAATCGGTAATGGTACACCCCACGCACGTTGACGGGAGATTACCCAGTCACCACGATCACGAATCATATTATAAAGACGGGTTTTACCCCAAGGAAGAATCCAGTCAACTTTTTCAACTTCATCTAAGATGTTTTGGCGGAATTTATCGATCGATGCAAACCATTGCGGCGTTGCACGGTAAATAACAGGTTTCTTCGTACGCCAGTCATGTGGATAACTATGTGTAAAGAAATCCAATTTTAATAGCGCATCTTTTTCATCCAATAACGCTGTGATCATTGGGTTTGCCTTATCATAGAAAACTCCTTCAAATCCAGGGGCTTCATCAGTAAAGACACCACGATTATCAACAGGTGAAAGAACATCTAAGTTATATTTTTTGCTTACGATGTAATCATCTTCACCATGACCAGGTGCAGTATGAACTAAACCAGTACCAGCGTCTAAGGTTACATGATCTCCTAACATCACTAGTGATGTACGATCATAAAATGGATGTTGAGCAGTCATGTATTCCAACTCTTTACCAGAAATCGTATCAAGAATTTCAACATCATCCCAGCCAATCGCTTCTTTTACAGTGTCTAAAAGATCTTTCGCTACGACATATTTTTTACCATATGCTTTGACTACGACATATTGATACGTAGGATTCACTGAAATCCCTAAGTTTGCGGGAAGGGTCCACGGTGTTGTTGTCCAAATTACAAATGAAGTATCTGTATCCAGAATTCCTTTGCCGTCAGCTACTTTAAATGCAACGTAAATAGATGCTGATTTAACATCTTTATATTCAATCTCCGCTTCAGCTAATGATGATTCACTTGATGGAGACCAGTAAATTGGTTTTAAGCCTTTGTAGATATAGCCTTTTTCAGCCATTTTTCCAAATACACGAATTTCAGCTGCTTCATAAGAAGGGTCTAATGTAATATACGGATGATCCCAATCACCAGCAACACCTAAACGTTTAAAATCAGCACGTTGTGTATCTACTTGTGAACGTGCATACTCTTCACATTTTTCACGGTATTCAGCTAAAGTCATTTCTTTTCTTTTGATCCCTTTATTTGTCAGCACTTGCTCGATCGGTAAACCATGTGTATCCCAACCAGGAACATATGGCGAACGAAATCCTGACATAGATTTTGAACGGATGATAATATCTTTACTGATTTTATTTAATGAATGTCCCAAGTGAATATTTCCATTGGCATATGGCGGTCCATCATGAAGGACAAATGTTGGCTTGCCTTCGTTTAATTCTTGACGTTTTTCATAGATTTTTTGTTCTTCCCAATCTTTTTGCCATTCTACTTCACGGTTTGGCAAATTCCCACGCATTGGAAAAGCTGTTTTTCCCAATTGCAATGTTTCTTTCATTTTCATGTTTCTTCCTCGCTTTCATTTGTAGGCTTTTAATAATAAGTAATATTGTTAAAAGGAAACTTCTCTCACTTACCTTCGCCAAGTACTGTTCATCATTCATTCTGTCAGAGCCAATCGTGGTGATTCACAGCAAAAAAGTACCTTCATCCCAAGGGACGAAAGTACTCGCGTTACCACCCAAATTTAAAATAATCGTTCAACTCAATTATTTCCTCTGTCGATTGTTAACGAAATCACTCGTCAAGTTTTACTTGATTCAAACTTGAGTAAAATAGAGGATCTTTTCAATACCAGGGTCTGTCAAACTTTCACTATCATTGACTCGCTAAAAGAATGGTTATTGACTTTTCTGTTCTATTTATTTACAAAATTATTTAGGATCTTTGTTTAATAGATCTAGCATTGCTTTGGGATCCATAGCAGCTTTTTCTAATGTTGGTTCATCTATAGTAGCTTGTTCTTCTGTTACTGTTGGCTCAACAACTACATCGTCACTTTTATCAAGTTCATCTGCCAATACTTCTTTGATAACAGTATGTGAATCACTTACGTAACTTGAGAATGGTTTTAATAATTCGTTCCATTCTTCGCTTTTCACTTGCTCTAATTGCGCTTCTAACATTAAGCTTAAACGTTGATGGAAGACACGCGTTTTCTTCTTCAAATCATCTGTCTCAGCTGCTAATTGACGTGCACGATCAGTAGCATCTGTTAAAATTTCTTTCGCTTTTTCTTCTGCAGAAGTAATAAGGTTACTTGAACGTTTTTCAGCAGAAGAAATCATTTCATTCGCTGTATTTTCAGCAGAAGTTACAATTACTTCAGATTCTTTATTCGCACTCGTTTTTACCTTATCTGCAGTATCTTGTGCAACAATAATTGATTGATTCAATGCATCTTTTAATTCATTGAAATATTGTAATTTTTCTTCAGCATGTTTTAATGATTTTTCAAGCTCACGTGTTTTTTGAAGAGAATCTTCGTAATCTTTTGTGACTTGATCTAAAAAATCATCAACGTCATCTTGACTATATCCTCTCATCTTCGTAGTGAAATTCTTATTTTGAATATCTAATGGAGTTAATGCCATATTCCTTCACCTCTTTGGATTATTTTCGTAGAACTCCCAATAACAAACGAAACTTATCTTTTTTCGTTTTTCCCTCTAACTCTTGGATTTGGATTCGGCCAAAACCTCTAATAGACACGATATCTAACAAGTCTACTAAGAAATCTGGTCTGACATTCTCCGTCCAATTCACTTTGACTTTTCCAGACTCAATCAATTGTTTAGATCTCTGTCTAGATATATTATATACGCTAGAGATCAAATTATCCAGACGTAACGAACTTATTGTTGTCCGCTCATGTGTCCAGTCATCTTTTGGAAGAATCATCTCCGTATATTTTCTTTTTTCTAATCTTACTGATATTTTCCCGATTTTTTCTATTTGAGTCATAACAAAGTTAGCTATTTCTTTAGCAACAAAGACTTGCCATCTATCGCCATCAGAAATAATATCTCCAAAATATTCTCGTTTAATCCCTGTATTAACTAAAGTCCCCAGTACCTTACCATGAGATAAGGTTGAAAATTTAACAGGATAGACAATTTCAATTAATTCAACCTCGAAATCTGCTTCTTTTGGTTCATAGTAATCAGGAAAAATCAAGCAGCGTCTTCGCTCCGCTTGTTCATATCCACCGTAAAACTGAAACTCGAGCTCACTATTTTGTCGTATCAATGTTTCTAAAATATACGCTTGTCTAGGATCTAAAAAATCAGATAAATAAGGAGCATACTGACTTTCAACTTGTTCTAACCAATCACCAACGGAATCAATAAAAGGATGCTCATCTTTTCGAAAATGTTGATACACATTTGCGTTCATAGATAAACCATCCTTTCTTTTATTAGTAAATAATCGATTGTAAAATTCGTCCTAGTCCACTCGCAACTAAGTTCAATACAATGATTGCAATCATCACATTAAAACCAACCATACCTATGCTCAAATTTAATCGATCAAATAGGTTTAAGTAAGGTTCAGAAATTCTTGAAATCAATCGGCCAAACGTAGAATCATATGCTCCTGGAAACCAAGATAATAATGCATAAATGATTAAAACGCCTGAATAGATTTGAACACCTTTATACAATAGAAATATAAATAGAGCGATACTCATTACCTCCTAACTAAAAATCAAACATTTGTTTCTTAGCTAACGATTGTGCAGTAGCACTATCGATTTCTATGTTTGATGGTGTACAAAGAAAAATTTCATCCCCTACACGCTGAATGTCTCCATCTAATGCGTATACAGTTCCTGTAAGAAAGTCAACGATTCTTCTTGCTTGATTTTCTTCCACTAAATGAAAATTAATCAGCACAGCATCACTTGCGATAATATGTTTAGCAATATTCATTGCTTCAGAATAAACTCTTGGTTCAATAATGGTAATTTTACCTGGTCTACCTGAGCTCTGTGTATCTTGCGAACGTTTTGAACTTGAGTTATTAGAACTACGCATGGAGACAACCTTTTGCTCATTAAATGCTGTTTCCTGACGGCTTTCTTTCTTATCTTGATGCGTTTCTGTTGAACGATAACGAGCAGATGGTTTTTCGGTTAAAGGCTCAGTTGTAGTCGGTCTTTGTACCTGTGTTTGTGCTTGTCGAACCGTCTGTCTTGGTTGTTCATTTACAACCTTTTGCTCTTCGTATTCATCATAATTATCATATTCATCTTCACCAGATAATCCAAAAAAGCTCGATAACGCATTTTTACTAAAAATTGACATAGATTCCCCTCCTTTACGCACCTCTAAATATTGCTGTTCCGATTCGTACAAAAGTTGCACCTTCTTCAATAGCGATTGGGAAATCGTTACTCATTCCCATGCTAAGCTCTGTACATGGCGCATATGACAGATGCTGATTATTTACTGCTGATTGCAGTTTTTTTAACTTAGAAAACACTTCATGAAGTACTTGTTCAGAAGCATTCAACGGAGCCATAGTCATTAATCCTACAACCTTTATTCGATCAAAATCAGCTAATTGATGGATAAAATCAAGCACTTCCTCTGATTTGAATCCGTGTTTACTTTCCTCACCCGTAACATTCACCTCAACGAAGCAAGAAATTTGCTTTTCTGCTCGTTTTTGGATTTCCTCTGCTAATTTTAAACTGTCCAAAGCGTGAAAATAATCTATCTCATTTATTATTGATTTTACCTTCCTACGCTGTAAATTACCAATCAAATGCCACTTAATAGACGAAAAACTTTCTAGTGCCACTTTTTTTTCCAATAATTTATCGACTCGGTTCTCAGCCATATTCTCAATACCAAGTTCAGCAAGTTCCTTGGCAATCTCTTTTCCCACTGATTTAGTCACAGCAATCATGGTTACATCGTTGTCAGACCGCGAAGCTTTTTGACATGCTAGTCGAATTTCTTGATTTATTTTTTCTAAGTTATCAACTAGCATGGTCAAAATTCACTCCTATCTTTTTCTGCGGAAAAATGGTGGTGTGTTTAACTCATCGTCATTATTTTGAGATGGTTCTTCACGATGAAATGTTTCAAAATCTTTTTTCTCCACATTTTCAAATGTTGTATCTTCAACTTTAGGTCTCACATTTTGTTCTCTGCGGATGTCCCAATCACCAAACGCACTTGTATCTTCTTGCGGTTGTGGTTGTGAAGGTGCAGGTTTTGATTGCTCCATATCCAATACTGGTGCTTGTTGCACAGCTTGGATTTGAGTTGGTCTATGTTGACGTTGTGGTTTACGATCTTTTTTTGAAGGATCGATTCCTGTAGCAATCACTGTAACACGAATTTCATCTCCTAAGTCTTCGTTGATAGAAGTACCTAAGATAATATTCACATCACCAGTCGCAGCACTTGTTACGATATCTGAAGCATCTTGTGCTTCAAACAATGTCATATCAAGACCACCAGTAATGTTTAACAAGACTTGCTCTGCACCATCAATAGATGTTTCTAGAAGTGGTGAAGAAATGGCCTTCTTAGTGGCTTCGATCACACGATCTTCTCCACTAGCTACACCAATTCCCATTAAAGCCGTTCCTTGGTTTTCCATTACAGTTTTTACATCAGCAAAGTCCAAGTTGACATATCCTGGAGCTGTAATTAAATCTGAAATTCCTTGTACACCTTGACGTAAAACATTATCTGCCTCACGGAATGCTTCAAGCATTGGAGTCTTTTTATCAACAACTTCTAATAAACGGTTGTTTGAAATAATCAACAATGTATCAACGTTTTCTTTTAAAAGAGCAATTCCTTCAGCTGCAAAACGTCCGCGTTTTGGTCCTTCAAAGCTAAATGGTCTTGTAACGACCCCAACTGTCAAAGCACCTAATTCTTTAGCGATTTTAGCAACTACAGGAGCAGCTCCTGTACCTGTTCCACCGCCCATACCAGCAGTGATAAAGATCATGTCCGCCCCTTGTAAAGCATCCGAAAGTACTTGTTCACTTTCCTCTGCTGACTTTTGACCAACTTCTGGTTGAGATCCTGCACCTAATCCACGTGTGTACTTAGGTCCAAGTTGAATGACTGTTTCTGCTTTTGAGTTTTTAAGGGCTTGTACATCTGTATTTGCAGCGATAAATTCCACGCCTTTGACGTTTTCATCGATCATGCGATTCACAGCATTACCGCCGCCGCCGCCTACACCGATAACTTTGATGACAGCGCCATTGTTAATGTTATTGTCTAAAGAAAATTCCATAGTATCTTTTCCTCCTGTTTTAATTGTTAGTCGAAAATGTTCGAGAAGAAGTCTTTGATCTTGCCTGTAACTTTTTCACCAGATTCATGTATTTCAGAATCATCGTAATCATCTTGTACTGTATCTGCATAAGTATCATATTGCACTTCTTGTTGAACTGCGATTGGTTGTGATGATTTAATTTTCTCACCTGGAATCGCACCTTTAGCAATATGATAAATATCATTTAGTTGAGCAGAATATTCTACGATGCTGATCACATTAGTAAATACTGGGTTACGTAACCCCATATGATTAGGTACGTATAATTTCACACTCGCATCAAAAATTTCCTGAGCTAAGTCAACTACACCAGGAAGGCTTGCGCCACCGCCAGTTAGAATCACTCCGCCTGGAAGTTCTAAAGCATCGATTTCGTCTAACACTTCTTTTGATTTTTTAAAGATTTGTTCGACTCTTGCTTCGATTACTTCTGAAAGATAACGTTCATCAACTTTTACAGGTTCAGACTTACCGATCACATCAACTGGAAATTCTTCACTAACTGACGTTCTTTCTGGATATGCATCACCATAATTGATTTTCAACGCTTCCGCATTATTGAATGATGTATTCAAGACAATCGAAACATCTTTCGTTACAAATTCTCCGCCTTCTTGATTTACATGAGTAAACTTCAATTGTTTATCGTGCATCACAGAAGTTGTTGTTTGACCGCCACCCATGTCGATGACAATCGTTCCAAAATCTTTTTCACCGTCTGAAAGAACTGTTTCAGTTAGTGCTAATGGCATGATAACTAATTCATTGACTGTTAAACCAGCTTTTTCAACACATTTTCTTGTATTGTGGATGATTGTTTTCGGACCTGTGAAAACCACTCCGAACATTTCTAAACGAACGCCTATCATTCCTCGAGGATCTTTGATCCCTTCAAATCCATCTACCGTAAACTCTTGAGGTAAAATGGCTACAATTTGACGTTCAGGAGGAGTTGAACGAACCAGAGCTGCAGATGCCACATTTCGTACATCTTCATCAGTGATTTCTTTTGACTCACTACTAACAGCGATCATTCCTTGACAATTTTCCACTTCAAGTAAGTTTGCCGGTAACCCCACATTCACACTTTTAATTTGAATTCCCGCTTTTTCTTCTGCTTGTCTTACTGCTCTTTGAATCGCATTTACTGTTTTATCGATATCGACAATGATCCCTCGATTTAATCCATCAGATTTTGCGTTTCCTACGCCAATGATATTCATTTGACCTTCAATAAATTCAGCCACTACAACTTTTACTGACGTTGTACCAATATCAAGGCCTACATACATTCCTGTCTTTGCCATGAATGGGGTTCCTCCTCCTATTAATTCCAATATGTACATGGGCATAAAACACCCATTTACATATATATTTTTTATGAATACTCACTTCTTTCAATTTTACCATAAACATAGGCTTTTTAGAAAGCAGATTCTACTATTTTATTCTTTTATTTTTCTTAACTTTATTCTACCGCTTGTGAAGATTCTTCTACACTTTCTTCAGCCGCCTCATTATTAAAAGGATATGAGAAAATTCCGACCTCCATATCAATAATTCCCGGCTTCTCCATTTGACTGGCTACTTTGCTATAATACGCCATTTTCTCCGCTAATTGAGAGATATTTACAATAACTTCGTTTGCATCTTTCATATGAAGATTAATTAATTCTTTATTTGCATTAGAAGGTGCATAACGAATTTCTGAAATATTTTGCTTTAAATCCTCAGGAAGTTTATTATAAGAATTCATTAAATTTTTAATGATCGACTGATCTTTAAAATTTAGAAAAACAGGCATACCACTAATAGGTGCTTTCATTTCTTCTGGTAAAATTTTCCCATTTTCTAAGATTGGATGAAAAATATCGTTTACCGATTCCAGAGCAACTACTTTATATTCATCAATTTTTATATTGAAGGCATTAATTCCACTCAATGAAATCGTTGCTTTTTTTACACGTGGTAATTGGCGTTTGATTTTTTTTTCATAGATTTTTCTATCTCCAAATTGTTCCCATAAACTCTTGCCTTTTTCCAGTTTTGATTGGACAATGATTTGCTGACTGTCTACAGCATTATTCCCAGAAACACTAATCTTGCCTAGCTTACTAAGTGGAGAAACAAAATAAAGTACAATCAATATCGCCAACAAAAATACGGATACAATCAATGTCAATCGACGATATAATAGTTTATTACGCACTTTTTTTATGTTTGGTAAGCGGTCTGCAAAAGACTCGTAAGTTTTCTTCGTTTTTTCTTCAGTTTCTGGATTTTTTGACACCGATTCTTCTGTTTTCGTTTCGTCTTCTTCCTCTTTTTCTTCTTGGTCTTCTTTTTCATCAGATCCAGCAGAAGGACTCCACGTTGGCTGATCACCTTGTGTTTTCAAATACTCCAAATTTTCTTTTTGCCATGGGGTCAAATTTTGTTCGTCTAACTGTTCGTTAGTATCTTTGCGTTTTTCTTCTTGACCCCCTGAGTCATCTTTTTTCTTACTAATCTTTTACACCCCCTATCAAGTAATTTCTTTCACCACTTCATATAATCTCTTGGCAGCATCAGGAATTCCTTCTTGCTTAGAAGCTTCAGCCATTGCTTGATGGCGCGCTTCATCCAATAAAATTGCATCAATTTCATTTACTAATTTAGGACCTGTAAGCTCTTGATCGGCGATCATTTCGACTGCTCCAGATTTCACTAAACTTTGAGCATTCTTTGTTTGATGATCATTAGTGACATATGGACTTGGGATCAGAATCGCTGGTAATCCTAAAGCTGTAAATTCTGCAATAGAGGTTGCTCCAGCTCGTCCAACCATCAAGTCTACCGCTGCTAAAACTTCAGCCATTTTATCAATATAAGGCTGAATGCTTATATTTGTCAATTTCTTTTCAGAAAGCTTTAACGTTTCTTGCAATTCTTCATAATAACGCTCTCCTGATGCGTAAAGTACTTGGTAGTTTCTCTGTTCAAAAAGTGGAAATGCTTCAACAAACGCTTGATTTATTTTCAATGCCCCACGACTTCCACCGAAAATGACCACTGTTTTTTTATCAGGGTCTAAACCATATTCTTTTAGAACATCTGCTTTCTCGAGCATCACAACTTCTTGAGCTCTAGGATTCCCAGTCAAAACTACCTTATCTTTAGGAAAATGTTCTGCAACATCCGGGAAGCAAATCGCTACCTTAGTCGCATATCTACTTAAAAACTTGTTTGTTATACCAGGTATGCTGTTTTGCTCATGTACGATTGTTGGAATGTTCAACTGTTTTGCAGCATAGACAACAGATCCTGAAACATAACCACCTGTTCCAATGACAACATCTGGTTGAAATGCCTTAATAATTTTTTTAGCTTTTCCAATACTGTTTAAAAACAGGTAGACGGTCTTGATATTTTGCGGACTAAGTGAACGTCGAAATCCTTGGATTTTAATCGTTTTAAATGGAATGTCGTATTTCGGAACAATTTGACTTTCTAAACCCGTTTCCGTACCAACATACATGAATTCAGTATTTGGTTCGATTTGTTTCACATAATTAACAAAAGCCAAAGCAGGGTAAATGTGTCCCCCTGTTCCGCCGCCAGTTATTAATATTTTCATAATTATCTCACTTTTCTATGTCTTTTAGCTGGTGCATCGCTTGAATAAACGCATCTCCGCGCAACTCAAAATTAGGATATTGATCCCAACTAGCGCACGCAGGCGATAATAGAATAGTATCATTTTTTTCAGAAAAATCATAGGCTTGCCTTACAGCCGTTTGAACATTTTCTGTCCGTTGTATCATTTTGATTCCTGCTTCCACTGCCGCTGTATACAGTTTATCTTTGGTTTCTCCAAAAAGAATGATTGCTTTGATTCCTTTGAGTGAGGGAACTAACTCCTCAAAACTATTTCCTCGATCCAAACCACCTGCTAATAAAACAAGTGAGGAATGATCAAAACCGCTCAATGCCATCTCCGTTGCGAGTATATTCGTTGCTTTTGAATCATTATAGAATTTACGTCCGCCTACCTCCCCTACATACTGTGTGCGGTGAGGAACTCCGGTGAAAATCATTAACGTTTGTTTAATGACCTCTGTTGATACGCCTTTTAATTTTGCTACAGAAATTGCTGCCAAAGCATTCTCAATATTATGACTACCTGGTACACCCAATTCCGCTGATTTCATAATGTATTCATCTTTGTAATACAACTTCTCATCGGCAAGATAAGCACCCGCAACTTTTTCTTTTGTTGAAAATGGAATAATTGTGGCTTTCGTTGTTTCACTCAGCTCTCGTAGCTCTTGTTGATTCCAATTAAGGACAATAAAATCATTTGCTTCCATGTTTTCTTGCACTGCCCATTTAGCTTTTACATATTCTTCTCTTGAACCATGATAATCTAAATGTGCTTCGTAAATATTAGTAATCACGGCAATATGTGGACGGAATGTTTTGATTCCCATCAATTGAAAACTTGATAACTCCATCACGATATCATCTTCAGCACTAGACTCTTCAGCAACTTCACTGGCTGGATAACCAATGTTCCCTGCTAAACGAGCAGTTCCTTTTTCTCGATCAGCATTCAAAAGTAAACCAATCATTGTAGTTGTAGTCGTTTTACCATTTGTTCCAGTAATTCCAATGATTGGACATTCAGCAATTTGATAAGCCAACTCAACTTCTGTTAGAATCGGTAGATTCATGCTGACAGCTTTTTCTACTAAAGGATTTGTATAAGGTATTCCTGGATTCTTCACAATCAAAGAAAAATCTTCATCTAAAAGCTCAATTGGATGTCCACCTGTAACAACACGAATACCCAAGGTTAATAAATCTTGGGCTTCCGGGTTTTGATCAAATTGTTTAAAGTCATTGACTGTTACCAATGCGCCTAGCTCATGCAGTAACTTCGCAGCACTAACACCGCTTTTAGCAAGCCCAAGAACAAGGACTTTTTTGTTTTCATAATCTGTTATTTTTTTCATTATAAATTCTCCTTCTCTTAAGAAAAACTGAAAGACGCGGGTAGCCTTGTTGAAAATTAAGAATCTGAGATTAAAACACCTTTGTTTCCATTCGAAGATTAGCTATTTTCCAAAAACTCCCTCATGATGCTAGACACATTAGAAATGCTGAAAGAAGCGAATAACTCTGTAGAAAGTTAGGAATTTGAAGTGGAACGCTCTTCGTTTAACTTCAAATTATCTACTTTCCTAAGAGTTGCTTCTTGATGCTAGACACATTAGAAACGCTGAAAGAAGCGAATAACTCTGTAGAAAGTTAGGAATTTGAAGTGGAACGCTCTTCGTTTAACTCCAAATTATCTACTTTCCTAAGAGTTGCTTCTTGATGCTAGACACATTAGAAACGCTGAAAGAAGCGAATAACTCTGTAGAAAGTTAGGAATTTGAAGTGGAACGTTCTTCGTTTAACTTCAAATTATCTACTTTCCTAAGAGTTGCTTCTTGATGCTAGACACGTTAGAAATGCTGAAAGATATAGATAGGTCTAAAAAATAATCCATAATGTGATTGCTGAACAAATAGCACCTGTCAACCAGAAAACAAGATCGATTTTCCATTCAGACCATCCACACATTTCAAAATGATGATGGATCGGAGACATTTTAAAAACTCGTTTTCCAAATAACTTGAATGAAGTAACTTGCAAAATAACACTAGCTGTTTCACACACGTAAACAAGTCCGATCAGCAACAATGTCCATTCTTGGCGTAAAATAATTGAAATAGCTGCTAACAATCCTCCTAAAGCGAGTGAACCGACATCACCCATAAAAATTTTAGCTGGTTTTTTATTATAAGGAAAGAATCCTAGCAGACCACCAATCACGCTCAGACAGATGATCACAACGTCAAATTGCTGTTGTTTCCATGCGATGATTGCATATGTAGCAAATGAAATGGTTCCTAATCCTGCAACTAATCCGTCGATTCCATCGGTCAAATTCACTGCATTTGAAAATCCAACCAACCAAAAAATGACAAATACACCGTAAAAAATCCCTAATGGTAATGTTACAATACCAAACAAATCTAATGTATCTGGTAATCCTTCAGATCGATAAACAAAATAAAATACTAAACCACCAATGATTTGACCAATCAACTTTTGACGGGAATTCAGCCCCATGTTTCTTTTCTTAAAGACTTTGATAAAATCATCTAAAAAACCTAACAGTCCATACAATACTAAAATAAACAAAATAATCAGCAGAGAAGGAGTCAGTTCTTGCTTCCATAAGCCTACTAATAATGACGTGATAAAACTTGCAACTAGAAAAACTAAGCCACCCATCGTTGGCGTTCCTGTTTTCACATTATGCCAAGTTGGGCCATCTTCGCGCGTTGTTTGTCCTTGTTTCTTCATTTGAAAATAACCGATAAACATCGGCATCACTGCCACTGTTATAGCAAAACTACATACTATGGGAATAAAAATTTGTGTCCACTCCATGATATCTCTCCTAATTATCCGACTCGTATTGGTCTACCTTGTTATTCTACTACCTACTATTTATTTCGCTGGTTTTACTGTTTCAGTTGACTCGCTGTCCATCGAATCCATTACCACTTTCATCAGCGGGTTAGCAATTTTTGCCAATGCTTCTCTTGTATAAGTTTGTGGTTTTTTCATTGTAAGATACAAAATATATTCTGGATTGTCAGCAGGCACCATTTCTACAACAGAATAAGTATAATCTGTTAAACCAGCCATATAACCATTTTCTCCAGTGATTTGCGCTGTTCCGGTTTTAGCTGCCACATGGTAGCCTGGAACTGTATATACCTCATAAGCAATTCCATAATTTGGATCTTCTACCGTATCGATCATATATGTTCGAATATCGCTAGCTGCTTGTGGCGTTATAACTTGTTGTCCTACTCTTTCAGGTTGAGTAATTTTTTCTTCACCAGTATCTTTATCCACAATCTTACTAATATATTGCGGCTTCAGCATAGAACCATCGTTGGCTATTGCGGTATAAGCTTGCATCATTTGAAAATTGGTCACTGAAACTGCTTGTCCAAACGATGACATTGCTAGGTCGACCCAATTATCGCCTGGTAATTCCCCAGCTGATTCTCCAGCTAAACCTGAATTTGTTGATTTTCCAAAACCAAATTTTTCTAAATAACTTTTCCAAATTTGACCTGTTGGGTCCATTGCCTGTTCTAAAGTAAGCATCCCGACATTACTAGACCAAGAGATTGCTTGGCGGAAAGTCAAAGGACCTACCGCTCCGAAATCATGATCATTCACTGTTCGATCATCTAATTTATAGCCACCTGCTGGATAGTTGAATGTTGTATTCGGGTTGAATTTTCCTTCTTGCATTGCTGCTGCTGCTGTAAAAAGTTTCATAGTGGAGCCTGGTTCAAATTTATCTTCTACTAATATATTCCGCCAAACAGTGTCATCATTTAACCCTTCTTTTGTTTCCGGATTGAAGGATGGTCGTTGAGACATTGCAAGAATTTCACCAGTTTTAGCCTTCATCAACATTGCTGTCATATCTTCTGGCTTAAATTCTTCTACAACTGGGTCTAATAAAATTTCTAAGCGACTTTGAATTCGTGTGTCTAGCGTTGTATAGATATCTTTTCCGTCAATTGCTTTCTTTTCACTGGCAACGGTTCCTGGTAAAGGATTTCCGTAAACATCTTTTTCGTAATCGATTTTACCATCTTGCCCACTTAAAATATCATTATAGGACTTTTCTAGCCCCATTTTCCCTACTAAGCCTTTTGAATCATCCTCTGCATCAGCTGAATCTGTATAACCAATAAAATGAGAAGCAAAGACACCATTTGGATAAATCCTTGCTGGATGGCCCTCAAAATAAAGACCTGCCACATTTTTTTGCTTTAGTTCTTCTTCAATTTTTTGTCGTGTTTCTAATGTAATATTTTTACCCTTAGATCCAAATTCAACTTGAAATTTTACGGTCCCATCTTCGTTTACACCACGATTGAGAAAACCTAACGCTTCATCTTTTGTGAGCTCTGTATTTCTATCTAAGATTTCTGCTAGTGTTTGGAAATCTTTTTTCTGTGCATATAATTTTTTATTTTCTTCACCTAAATATGTTTCAGACAAAATAGCATAAACAGAGTATGAGGTAGCATCTTCTGCAATAACTGCTCCATTTCGATCTAAAATGGCTCCCCTTTTTGCTTTGACTACACTACTGCCTTGGTAGAGATTCGCTGTTTTTTCTGGTAAAGAGACACCGGCTACTTTGCCCACAGCTACTATGTACGTTAATCTAAAGGCAAATAAAAAGAACAATCCAATACTCGTAGCAAATAAAATAATGCCTACTTTTTTACGATTGTTCATTGGATTTAAGTTCTTCTTTTTGACAAAATTCTTTATTTTATTTTTTATGCTCATTTATTTCACATTCCTTATACTATCAAGGTTATCTGAAAGCCCTTTGCGCTTTGCAACATCTTTGATTCGATCTGCTTTGGATAGTTCATTTTTTTGTTGTTCTAATTTTAATGCAGATTCTTCTTTCTCTTGGATCGTCGCTTGCGTTTCAGTGATTTCATTCGTCATTTGTGTAATAGAAGTACGTACTTGAATGGTGAGAACAGCTATACCGATAATCGCTACTAATAATAAAAAGCCGATTGTTTTTTCTAAAAGTGAGATATTTCTCAACTTCCTTTTGGGAGATTGGGGTAGGTCTACATTTTTCTGAACTTTTGGCTTTTGTTCAGGAGCAGTGACTGGTTCATCCATTATTGGAATATCATATTGGAACTCTTCCACTTTTTTTAACTCAGCCATGTCGTTACCCCTTTCTTTATAAATTTAATTTAACTTTTTCGGCAATTCTTAATTTAGCACTTCGTGAGCGATTATTTTCAGCCAACTCAGTCTCACCTGGTAAAATCGGCTTTCTAGTAATTACATTTAACTCAGGTTGAAATTCTTCTGGCACTACGGGTAGTCCAGGTGGTAAATCCTGCATCGTACTATATTCTTTAAACATGGTTTTTACAATTCGATCTTCTAAAGAGTGAAAAGTAATCACGCTAATTCGACCATTTTTGTTTAATAACGCAATTGCTTGTTCCAAAGACTCTTCAACAACGCCTAATTCATCGTTTACCGCAATGCGAATAGCTTGGAAAATCCTTTTTGCTGGATGTCCACCCTTACGTCTTGCTGGCGCTGGAATTGCTGTTTTGATGATTTCTACTAATTCGCCAGTTGTTTCGATTGGTGCTTTTTCGCGTACCCGTTCAATTTCTCTAGCGATTTGCTTAGAAAATTTTTCCTCTCCATAACGGAAGAAAATCTTCACTAATTCATGGTAGCTATAGTTGTTGACTACATCGTAAGCCGACAACTCCGCCTCTTGGTCCATCCGCATATCTAATGGTGCGTCTTGATGATAACTAAACCCACGCTCAGCTTCATCTAATTGAGGAGATGAAACGCCTAAATCATATAAAATACCATCAACTTGGTAAATCTCGTGATTCGCTAATTTTTCTTTTAAATGTCGAAAATTCGACTTGATAAAGGTCACCATGCCTCGATCTACATATTTTTTTAATCGTTGTGCTGCAAAATCCAATGCTTTTTGATCCTGATCAAAGGCATATAGATGTCCTTGTTCGCTCAGTTGAGAGAGTAAGTACTCACTATGACCTGCGCCGCCCAATGTGCAATCGACATAGATGCCATCTTCTTTCACTTGTAAGCCGTCAACTGTTTCTTTTAGTAAAACAGTATAATGCTGAAACTCTTCTGTCATAATGCTCCTCTTTCTAAAAACCAAAATCAATCATTGTTTCTGCAATTTCATCAAAATTCTCTTCAGCTTCTGTAGAAAATTCTTGCCAGCGGGCTTCATCCCAAATCTCGATTCGATTTGAAACACCGATGATCACACAAGCTTTCTCCAAACTACCATGCGTTCTAAGCGTAGCAGGGATGTTGATCCTACCTTGCTTATCAATCTCACATTCTGTAGCAGCCGAATAAAAAAAGCGGACAAATGTACGGGCATCCTTTTTAGCTAGAGGCATTTCTTTTAATTTACCCTCTAGTTCTTCCCATTCGGACATTGGATAACCAAATAAACAGCCATCCATTCCTCTTGTTACCACAAATTTCTCGCCTAATTGGTCGCGAAATTTAGCTGGTACGATGAGTCGGCCTTTGGCATCTATATTATGTTGAAATTCACCCATAAACATAGCCAATATTCCCCACTTTTCCACTTGATAGAAACAGTCTACCACATCCCGCCACTTTCTACCACCAAAAACAGTGAAACTACTCTCATTTAATGGTTATTTAAAAAGTTTGTAATATTTCAGTATACAGATACTCTTCCAAAAAAAGCGATACCAATGTTGATATCATTACTTTTAAAAGGGTTTTTTCTGATTATTTCTATGGTTGATTTCTCATAAAAATATTACAATCGAAAAAGGTGGTGAGAAGTGGGGAACTATCTGCTACCACCTTTTTCGATTTTATGAAAAGTAATGCACGATATTTAACAACACAAGCGCTCCATATAAAATAAAACTCAGAAGAAACACTAAACGCCAGAACATTTTAAAGTATCTGCCATAAAGGATCTCGCCATAATAATAGGCTTGGAAAACGGCAACACAAATGCCTAATAGTAAAACGGAAATAACCATATAGGGCACGATTGATTGTCCATAACTATCTTTTGACAATTCATTTAATCCTATAAATAAAAATGGAATTGAGATATCTGGCGCTTTTATTTTAAAACGTTCTGTCAGCGAGAACGTTGTAATAATAAAATTACACGCAAATAAGACAATTACTGGAAAAACATACCAAAAAAGCATAATGACTGAAAACGACACCATTTCCTAACAATTCCTTTCGTAACACGCTTTATTAACTATACTTTATTTTCTTTACACAGATGTTTCATTTCGTTTAAAAATTCATGCCTAAATAATACTAATTTTCAAGGGCTTTATTCCCCAAAAACAAGCCAACTCTATTATAATAGAATGAAATAGATTCTAAAAAAAAATGAGGTGACATCTTGATCAACTATTTAAAAATAGAAAATGGATTATTTACACCATCCAAAACTGATACCGACGACTCGATTTGGCTTGCCGTTGAAAAACCAACTGAAGAAGAGATTGAATATTTAGTCACAACTTATAAACTCCCTAAAGATTATATCACAGGTGTCTTGGATGATGACGAAAATTCTCGTTTCGAAGGTCTCCATCAAAATGTACTTGAAGAGCCTGCGCTGATGTTAGTTCAGTATCCTCATGCTACAATTAGTCCTAGTGGATATACTCAATTGGATACATTCCCGTTTGCAATTATTTTGACGACAAACGGAAAAGTGATTACTGTTATCAACAATTCCGCTGACTTTTTAAAAAGAGCACTCTCTACACCCGTCCCAGATATTGAACTACCGATTCAAGAGACGCTTGTTTTATATTTATCTTGGCATATTTCTACTTGCTATAACCGGTTCTTAAAAGAATTGATCAAAGAAACCAATAAACTGGAGGGTGAATTGAAAGTTTCTACAGAAAATAGTCAGCTATATAAAATAATGGATATCCAAAAAAGCTTAGTTTATTTTGAATCAGCAATCAATTCCAATCTAGAAGTTTTAAATATGCTCTACAGCGCTAGCATTTTCAAAGATCCTAGAGCCCATCTCCCTCGACTCCATGATATTTTAGTTGAAACAAAGCAAGCAGCAACGACAACTAATATTCAATTAAAACTGGTAGATAAAATTAGTGACACTTTTTCAGCTATCGTGTCAAACAATTTGAATAATGTCATGAAAATTTTAACCTCACTGACTATCGTTCTGACGATACCAACAATCATTGGCGGTATCTTTGGAATGAATGTAAAATTGCCATTTGCTAATCGAGAAGATGCTTTTTTCTGGATTTTTGTTGTCACTACAGCTACCTGTCTTTTTGTTATTCACAGGCTAAAGAAACGAAACCTTTTGTAAAATTTCTAGTTGCCGATTTTAGTAAAAGGATGTAAACTATAGAAAGTAAGGAATAAGGATGTGTATAATCAATGAACGATAAAAAAACAAGCACGTTTTCTAAAGTCACAAAAGTCGTTGTTTGGTTGATGCTAATTGCCATTGCTGGCTCAACGATCTTGACTGCTTTCATGAGTTTACGATAATCAACTAAATAACATTAATAGAGCAGAAAAAGCGATATCAGACATCGCTTTTTCTGCCCTTTTTTTGATTAAAATATCTCTTCATTCTTCCTATTAACATGTTCGATCAAGAGGATTTCTGTTAATTTCTCCGATCATTCCCAGCCATATTCAATAATTCTTTTGCATGTTCTGTCGTTAATTTAGTAATTTCGCTACCTGAAAGCATTCGGGCAATTTCTGCAACTCGTTCATTTTGTTTTAATCTTCTGACTTTCGTTTCTGTCCGTTCCCCAACGATTTCTTTTTCAATGAAGTATTGATAGTCTGCAACAGCTGCAACTTGAGGAAGGTGGGTAATACAGAGCACTTGCGAATTTTCCGATATTTGATAGATCTTATCTGCGATTGCTTGGGCAACACGTCCACTCACGCCTGTATCAACCTCATCAAAAACAATGCTAGTGATTCCTTGTGATTTTGAAAAAATTGTTTTAAGCGCCAACATCACACGAGAAAGCTCTCCACCAGATGCTACTCTAACTAAAGGTTTCAACGGTTCTCCTGGATTTGTTGTAATGTAAAATTCAACTTGATCTAGTCCTTCTTCAGTAAATTGCTCATCTGGTAATTCAGTAAAACGGATATCAAAAACTGTTCGCTCCATGTACAATTCTTTTAATTCACGCAAAATATTTTTTTCTAACTTTTTCGCAATTTTCTTCCGGGCTTCTCGTAGTTTCAATCCATTTTTGATCACTTGATTTTTCTTTTCAATCAATAAGGTTTCCAGCTCACCAGTTCGTCCTTCTAAAAAATCCGCATCCGCTAATTCACGAGTGATTTCTTGATAGTAATCCAAAATCGAGTCGATTGATTCTCCGTATTTCCTTTTCATTTGCCGAATCAGTTCCAGCCTTGTTTCGACTTCATTTAGGCGATTTTCATCTAACTCAAGGCTGTCGATATGTCTTGATAAATCACCGCTAGCTTCTTGCAGAAGGTAATAACTATTTTGAACAGCTTCTGATATCACTTTATATTCTGGATCCAGCGTTTCAATCGACAGCAATTCATTCATAGCAAAGCCGATTTTGTCTAAGCTGCTATCACTATCGCCATTGATTGCTTCATAACTTGTTGCTAGGGCATCTGCAATTTTTTGAAAATTCCCAAGCTTGTTCCGCTCTTCAATCAACTGCTCTTCCTCACCCAAAACCAGTTCAGCTGCCGCAATTTCATCACTTTGAAACTGTAACATATCCATACGTTGGGCAAATTCTTTTTCGTTTTTTTGACGATTTCTAACTTTTTTTTCAATCATGCGATATTCTGAATAACTTCCTTCATACTGCTCTTTTATTTTGAACAACTCTTTGCCGCCAAAATCATCTAACATGCCCAAATGTTTTTCACTTTGCATCAATTCTTGGTGTTCATTTTGACCATGGATATCAACCAAAAATTCACCAACTTTACGTAGGTTAGCAATATTGACGATACGACCATTGACACGACAAACATTCTTGCCAGAAGTCGAAATATCTCGCTGAATCACAATCGATTCGTCATCATTCTCGATCCCTAATTCTTCCAAAAGATTCATTAATTCCTGGTTTTTAGGCATCGTAAACAAGCCTTCCAGTGTACATTTTGAAGCACCTTGGCGAATATAGTCACTCGATCCTCGCCCGCCAGTCAATAGGCCCATCGCATCAATAATAATTGACTTACCTGCACCTGTTTCTCCTGTTAAAACGGTCATTCCCATCTGAAATTCTAGTTGTAAAGAAGAGATAATAGCAAAATTATTTACAGAAAGTTCTTGCAGCATTTTTATTCACCTCAATTTTATAAATATCGGAAAAATTCGTTCTTTAAAAATTCGGCATCTTTTTCGGTTCGGGCAATGATCAACACACTGTCGTCATCATTGATTGCCGCAAAGACAATTTCTTTATAGTGTTTTTCAATTAAGTTAGAAGCTGCAGCAGCATTCCCTGGTATAGTACGCAAAACAACCTGCTTATCCATCTGGTCAACTGAAACAAATGCATCTTTCATCAACTTTTCCAATTTTATAGACGTATCTTCTTTCGTTTCCGCAGGAATACTGTAACGATAGCCGCCCTCTACTGAAGGTACTTTGATCAATTTCATTTCTTTAATATCACGAGATATTGTTGCTTGGGTCACTTCTATCCCTTTTTCTTCCAAACACGTGACAAAATCTTCTTGTTTTTGGATATTTTTATCAGCTAATAAACGAGTAATCAGACGATGCCGATCTTTTTTCCTCATAATAATATGCCCCTTTTTCGAATTCATTTCCATTTTATCATAGCTTATTTTTATTCATTTTGAAAGTCTAAAAGCTAACAAAACAACCGCCTCACACAGCCCCTTCGGCTTTTTAATATTGAAAAAACCAGAATACAATTTATTCATAGCAAATACAACCTACTGTGCCCCCTCACGTCCTCTCTTAAAATAGTCGATTAAAAATGGATCGATTAGAAACAAAATCGTAAAAATGCTACAATCAGTCGATAAAAAAGAGTATTAACGTATAAAAATCTCTGGTATACGCTTGATTCGCTTTTACCAGAGATTTTTTATTATTTATTTTTTTAATTCTTGATGCGCATTCTCTACGGTTTCCTCTACATTCACTGTCTCTCCAACGATACCTTCACCTTCAACTGAAGTCAAATAAGCTAGAAACTCAATATTTCCTTCTCCACCTGTAATTGGTGAATAATCTAAGCCACTGATTGAATAGCCCTGTTTTTGGGCAAATGAAAGTATCTCATTTAAAACAAATTTATGGGTTTCTGGTTCTCGAACAATCCCTTTTTTGCCAACCAGCTCTTTGCCAGCTTCAAATTGGGGCTTGATCAATGCAACTACTTTACCACCTGGCTTTAAAATTTTATGTAGCGGAGGTAAAATCAACTTAAGTGAAATAAACGATACATCTATCGTTGCAATATCTGGAACACCCTCTTGGAAGTCTTCTGGCGTACTATAACGAAAATTCGTTCGTTCCATTACAACAACGCGTTCATCCTGACGAATTTTCCAAGCTAATTGATTATAACCAACATCCAGCGCATAACTCAAACGAGCTCCATTTTGCAAGGCTACATCCGTAAATCCTCCTGTTGAAGAACCGATATCCAACATCGTTTTACCGGTTACATCAATCTCAAAAACATCCAGTGCTTTTTCCAATTTTAAGCCGCCACGAGAAACATATTGCAGTGTTTGCCCCTTTACTTGGAGAGGTGTTTCGATTAGAATTTTCTCTCCTGGTTTATCAAGTCGTTCATTTTTATCGTTATAAACCAGACCTGCCATCACTGCACGTTTGGCTTTTTCTCTTGTTTCAAATAATCCTTGAGTAAACGCTAATATATCTACGCGCTCTTTTTTCATAAGTGCCTTCTTTCTATCATAAACGCAATTGTTCTACTAATTCTTGTAGTAATTCTGAATGAAATTCTGAGCTTGTTTGTGCAATAATTGTTAAAATACTGCTACCCATTGATAACTGATCGGTCAATGCTGCTTTGGCACCAGCTAATCCAAGTAGACTTGGGTAAGTACTTTTATTTAATTCTTCATCGCGACCAACTTGCTTGCCCAACGCTTCTTCTGAACTAGTTGCATCCAACAAGTCATCTTTGATCTGAAATGCTAATCCTAAATGTTGAGCAAATGTGCCTAATAAATCAACAACTTCTTCTGTCTGATTCGCTAAGATTCCACCTGCTAAAAGAGCAAACTCTATTAAGGCACCTGTTTTCTTTTCGTGAACCTCTGCTAATTCATTCAAAGATAACGACCGATTCTCACCTTGCAGATCGCCCGCTTGTCCAGCAACCATACCTTGCGTACCAGAGGCCTTGCTCAACAGCTGAATCAATAATATTTTTTGATTTGACTCGATTTGACTGATAGCTAGTAATTGAAAAGCAGCGGTAAGCAAACCATCTCCAGCTAATATTGCATGTGCCTCACCAAATATTTTATGATTGGTAGGCTTCCCCCGTCTCAAATCATCATCATCCATTGCTGGCAAATCGTCGTGAATCAACGAATAGGTATGTACCATCTCTAACGCTGCAGCTACTTGATAATCATGTATCTGTGCTTCTTTATTAAACGAACGAAGAACGGCCAGAATAAGCAATGGTCGAAATCGTTTGCCACCAGCCTTGATTGAATATAACATAGCTTCCTTTAGCCGCTCATTTGCTGTGTAGTCGTTGATAAAGTTTTCCATTTCCTTTTCAATAAGCGGTAAACTCTGCTTACGAAAATCATTGAAAGCCTCCATCAATTTCCCTCACTTTCTTCAAATATAGCTTCTTCATTATTTTCAGTCATCACTTTTGTTAATGTTTTTTCAGCTTTTTCCAAAGTATCTTGGCACTGTTTACTTAAAACCATCCCCTCTTGAAAAGCTGTTAAGGCTTCTTCTAAAGGTACATCTCCACGTTCTAAGCGTTGAACGATTTCTTCCAATTCAATTAATGATTCTTCAAATGTTTTTTCGACTGCTTTTTCTTTGGCCATTTTTTTACTCCTCTTCAGCTGGTGTTATTTGTTCAATCACCGTATCTACTGTACCATCTACATAATGGATTTGAATTTTTTCTTTTGGCTTCAGTTCATTGACTGACTTGATTACTTGCTGTTCTTTTGTCGTATAACTATACCCACGACCCATAATTTTTAAGGGGCTTAGTAAATCCAATTGTTGAACAGCCGAAGTAAATTGTTTCTCTTTATCTTTCATATATCGTTCCATCCGATCATGAAGCGATTGATTTAAAAACTTTAGTTGCTGCTGTCCTTCTCTGATTTGCCCAAGCGGTGTCTGCTGTCTAAATCCAGCAATAATTTCTTGTGCTATGCGTTGTTTTTGATGATACACTGTTTCCATTGATTGAATCAAACGTTGTGTGATCCGATCCAATTTGATTGTTTGGCCTTCATATAAACGATCAGGCTGTTTAAATACATAAGAGTTTTTTAAACGTTGGTAGCGATCATTTTTTTGTTGTAGTTGATAGAGAAAACTTTGTTCTAAACGAGTTTGCCGCTCCTTGATTTTCAATAACTCTTCGTTTAGTACTGGTACTGCCAGTTCTGCAGCAGCAGTAGGCGTTGCAGCTCTAACATCTGCGACCATATCCGCAAGTGTCACGTCAGTTTCATGACCAACTGATGAAATAACCGGTGTTTTTGTCTGATAAATCGCTCTAACAACTTTTTCCTCGTTAAACGGCCACAAATCTTCAATGGAACCGCCACCTCGACCAATGATCATCGTATCAAAAGTCCCAAGCGCTTCTATACGTTGGATATTCCGAACAATATCATCCGCTGCCCGATCTCCTTGAACTAGCGTCGGAAATAAAATAAGTTGCGCAATTGGGTACCTCCGTTTAACCGTTGTAATAATATCTCGAATCACCGCACCACTCGGGCTAGTCACAATCGCAATCCGTTTAGGATACCGAGGTAATAGCTTTTTAGGGCCTTCAAATAAGCCTTCTTTTCCTAGTTTCTCACGTAATTCAGCTAAAGCTTGATATAATGCACCAACACCGTCTGGTTCCATATGCTCTACATAAATTTGGTAAGAACCGCCGCTTTCATATAGCGAGATTCGACCGACTAACAACACTTTCATACCTTCTTTAGGTTGAAATTTCAATTTTTGAAAAGCTGATTTAAACATAATTGCAGAAATTTTTGCACCATCATCTTTTACACTAAAATACTGATGAGCATTTGGTCGCATCCTAAAGTTTGAAATCTCCCCTGTTAAATAAACCCGCTCCAAGTATGGATCAGCATCGAATTTACGTTTTAAATATTTGGTTAAAGCTGTAACTGTTAAATATTGCTGCTCCATCTTCTCACCTTACTTTTGTTTTTTAGCGGCTTCTACCGTTTGATACATCAGCATTGTAATGGTCATCGGTCCAACACCTTTTGGCACTGGTGTGATAAAATTTGCAATCGGTGCAACTTCATCGAATTTTACATCCCCAATCAGTTTCCCATTCTCATCTCGATTCATACCAACATCGATTACGACAGCACCAGGCTTAATAAACTCTTTTGTTACGAAATGACCTCGACCGATTGCAACAACTAATATATCAGCTTCTCTAGCTACTGCCGGTAAATCAACTGTTCTTGAGTGAGCGATCGTTACAGTAGCATTTTTCATCATCATCAATTGAGCCATTGGTTTGCCAACAATATTGCTTCTTCCGATCACAACAGCTCGTTTGCCTTCTAAATCTATATCATAAGCTTCAAACATTTTCATGATACCATATGGTGTACAAGGTATCATCGTTGGTTCCCCAATAAACAGCTGTCCCATATTCATTGGATGAAAGCCATCCACATCTTTTTTAGGCTCAACGGCTAATAGCACCTTTTCTTCATCAATATGTTTTGGTAATGGTAATTGTACTAATATCCCATGATACTTAGGATCTTGATTATATCGTTCGATCACAGCGAGTAAATCTGTTTCTGAGATTGTTTCAGGCAAGCGTTCGATTTTCGAGTGAATCCCGATTTTAGCTGCAGCTAAATCTTTGTTTTTTACATACGTTTGACTTGCTTGATTTTCACCAACTAATAAAACAACTAACCCTGGATGAATGCCTTTTTTTTCAAGTTCTTGCACTTCTTCTTTGATTTGCGCTTGCATTTTATCTGCTAACTCACGACCGTTGATTAACTCTCCCACTAAGATCACTCCTCATTTTTTGTTTGTATTCTTTTATTTTAGCATAATTTAGCTAGTCTTAACACTCTATAATCCTTATCTCCTTGAATTGTATAGCTATGGAACTTACCTCTCTTTGCACGCCTTGTATTGTTCATCATCTACTCTGGCTAAAATCTTCGTGGTAACTCAAATACTAATCCTCACTTTTTTTAGACCTAGACTTTTGGTGATTCACTAGTAAGGTTACTTCTCTCCCTTTGCACGCCTTGTATTGTTCATCATCTACTCTGGCGGAGCCAATCGTAGTGATTCACAACAAAAAAGATTCAAAGTATTTCTACTTTGAATCAATATCTTTCATTACATTGGCTAAAACACCGTTAACGAATTTTCTTGAACGGTCATCACTATATTTTTTTGCAAGCTCAATTGCTTCATCTAAAGCAACAGTGTTCGGAACATCTCCTACATAAAACATTTCAAAAATAGCCATACGCAAAATAATTAAATCCATTTTAGCAATACGTGTAATCGACCAGTTGTTTCCTAAATGTTTTTTGACAACCTCATCAATTTCTGCTTTTCGATCACAAACGCCGCCTACCAATAAATCTAAGTAAGTTGGGACAAATTCTTCCCCATCCTCACTAATGATTTCTTGATTATCTAACTCTAATGCATAAGAAATCGCATCTTGTTTTGTTAAGTCAACATTAAAATCTAAAGGAAATAGCGCTTGTAGCGCCTTTTCACGAATCTCATGACGAGTGAAACTTGGCTTACTCATTTTCGCCCTCATCTTCCGGGAATAATTCATCAAAATCTGGTTCAGGTAGTTTTTCTGGAACTACTGCTACAACATGAATATTCACTTCTACTAAATCGATATCTGTCATGAACAATACTTGTTGTTTCACGCGATCTTGCATCTCTAATGCTACTTTAGGTACTGAAATGCCGTAATTCAAGTAGCAATAAATATCAACTTTAAGGCCTTCTTCTTCTGCTCTTAAATAAACGCCTTTACCGTGTGCGGCACGGCCTAAAAATTCTGTTACATTATTAGCAAATGTTCCACGCATACCGTAGACGCCATCTACTTTAGATGCTGCAATACCAATAATGACTTCAATTACTTCTGGTGCAATCACGATTTCGCCTAAAGAATCTTTTGTATTGATCACTAGATTTTTTTCTTCAGTCATTTTAATCCTCCTTATAATAAAAGCGTAGCGGGCTCATTCGGCTCTGTAAGAAAATGAGAAATCATGATTAAAGTGTTTTTTACCTCATTCATAATTCACCTTTTCCCCGAAGGCCTTCAATTCTTAAAGCTTTAGCTCTTAGAGATTGTTGCGATCGAAGCAGAGCGTAATGTTCGTCCGCGAAGCTAGATAACATATAGATAACAACGTTCCGCTTTGCTAACTTTGCATGTTTCAATATCAGCTCATTTCATTCACTGTAGTTTAAAACAAAAGCATTGCGGGCTCGTTCAGCTCCGACAAGAAAATTTTTAATAATCAAAGTTTCTATCCATTTACCTACCTAGGTTTCCATTCTCTCATAGTTTATCATTAAATAGCTTCTTTCGCTACCAAAAAAACTATGAGAAAATGGGTCGAAAACAATTTATACTTAGAAAGTGATTTCATATAAGATAACTACAACCTTGTTCTCGCTTATGCGGTCTATTTTATAAAATGATCAACTCTTTAGGTGAATGAGTCAACACTCGATTTCCTTCTTTAGTAATCAACAAGTCGTCCTCAATTCTAACGCCGCCAAGACCAGGCAGATAAATTCCAGGCTCATCCGTGATCACATTGCCTGGAACAAATTGTTGCTCCGCTCTAAAGGAAACATTTGGTCCTTCATGAATTTCCAAGCCGATTCCGTGACCTGTGCTATGACCAAATGCATCACCATATCCATATGAAGCAATATGGTCACGTGCAATAGCATCCAGCTGAACACCTGTTAATCCAGGTTTTGCTTCATCCAATACTTTTAATTGTGCTTCTAGAACGATTTGATAGATATCTTTTAGTTTACTGTTTGGTTCACCAATGGCAAATGTTCTGGTCATATCTGAAACATATCCTTCATAATAACAACCAAAATCAAGTGTGATCAAGTCACCTTTTTCGATAACTTTTTGGCTAGCAACACCATGCGGCATTGCTGAACGAACGCCACTTGCAACGATTGTTTCAAACGAAACACCCGAAGCGCCTAAAGAACGCATATAAAAATCTAATTGGTTCGCAATTTCAATCTCAGTCATTCCTGGTTTAATCACCGTTAAAATATGTTTAAAGCCCATATCTGCAATGCTGCAAGCTTTTTCAATAATCGCAATTTCTTCTTCATCTTTGACTTCTCGTAATTCTTCTACCAATCCAGCCACCGGAATCAAGTCACATGGAGTAATTTCTTCTAACAAACTATATTCTGCAAAACTAATGAAAGTTTCTTCAAATGCAATATTCGCTAACTGTTCCTTTTCTGCAATCCCGACCACTTCATCATAAATTGGACCAGAATTTTGAATAATTTCAAAGCCTTGCGCTTGTTTTGCTGCTTGTTCTGTATAACGAAAATCCGTTACAAAAAAAGCTTTATCTAAAGTAATCACTGCAAGTCCTGTTGTTCCCGTAAAATTTGTTAGATAGCGTAAATTATATGGACTTGTAATTAGAAAACCAGATAGATCATTTTTTCTCATTAATTCTCTTAATTTATTGACTCTTACCATCATTTTTTCATCCTTCTTTCCAAAATAAGTTCTTCTCTATTATAGCAAATAATGTTTTTGAAAAACACCGAAGTCACGCAACCTCTAAATTATTCTAAAGATTCCCAATATTTGGCTCCATATTTACTTTTTTTTAATGTATGTCCGTTATAGTAAATTTTCGAAAGAGAGGTCACCAATGAAAAAAAGAGTTATTTTTTACTTATTTATATTAGCCCTCATCGGCATGGTTCTCTACGCCTTTTTTATAGAACCTAAAAGAATCGTCACTCATCACTATACGGTAGGCACTAATGCTGGACAAAAACCAGTCAAAGTTGTTCAACTTTCCGATATTCATATCCAAGAAAATTATTCTACTGCACAATTAGAAAAAATCGTTACAAAGGTCAATAATGAAAAACCTGATATCATTTTATTTACAGGTGATTTATTCGATAATTATGCAAAATACGGCCCTGAAGAGGCAGTTATTGCTGCATTGAACCGATTATCCGCACCTTTAGGAAAATATGCTGTTTGGGGCAATCATGATTATGGCGGTGGTGGTGCTCGTGTCTATCCTGAAATTATGGCCGCATCCAATTTTCAATTACTGGAAAACACGGGTGTTAACGTTCCAATAGCTGACGGAAAATCTATTTTTATTGGTGGTTTAGATGATTCCATGTTAGGAAATGCATTAATAGAAGATACCCTGGCAAACCGCCAAAGTAACTACACCATATTATTGAGCCACGAACCAGATAAAGCAGAGGAATTACTCGATCACAATATCCAATTAATCCTATCAGGTCATAGTCACGGTGGACAAATTAAGCTTCCTTTTATTACTATCAAAAATGTGATGGCTGAAAAATATTTTGAACGATTCTATAATCTCGCTAACAATACAACCTTGTATGTTAATACTGGTTTAGGCACGACAAAAATTCCAGCACGTTTTAGAGTCCCTCCAGAAATCGCCGTTTTCGACCTTTATATTTAAGTTTTTACAAACGAACAGCCCGAAATATTAAAACATTTCGGGCTGTTCGTTTCCTGTTAGTTCATTCATTTAGCCGATCATTTTTACACGACCGCCAATTTTATCAGCAAATTTTTCCGCATAATTTTTAGTTGGAAAGAGTCGAACACGATTTTTATCTCTTGTACGTTGTCCGTCTTTACCAATATAACCATGTAATACTTTTACAGCGTACATTTCCCTTCCTCCTTTCTAGTGTTATCAGTTGATGCTCTCTTACTATACCCAAAAGACCTTAACTCAAACATAAAAATCTGCGAATATTTTATGAAGACTTCTAAAAAAACCATAAAGAAGTACTAATTTTACTTAAAAATGACTTTTACACTGGAAAATAAAAAAGAGTTAAGATTGTTTATTCTCTCAACTCTTCATACAAAGTATTAGTATTGTCGACCACTAAACGATGATGTCCTTTGTTTTTTTATCCATATGTATCCTGGCTGTCCAAGTTTCAAAATTAACCAATACAGGCTTTTGATGATTCAATTCTTTCTGATATGCTGATAATTTAGGTTCGATTGCTTCTGGCGATTCGATCTGCTCAATCGTAAATTTCCCTTTTAAAAGTAGACTTTCATGTTCAATTTCTTCATAGCAACAGACTGAACCATTGGGATTACAGTGGATATTCTTAACAGTTTCACCGTTGCTATCCAAATAAAACTGTAACCTTAACAAGCCCTCTCTCCATAATGGTTCAGAAACGGTAATCACTGTTGGAAAATCGCGTTGATCAATTGTTGAAATCAAAAATACCGTACTAGAATTTAATAACCTGACAATTCGCTCATGTATTTCCATCGTTGAAGACCTCCTGTTAATCAAGATTCTATTAATTATAACAATTTTATATCAAATTTGAAAATCTGGTACCTTTTTTAAATGGATTTTCTATAGAAAAGATAAGAAGCGAGACAAAAACTAATTATTAGCTTTTGTCTCGCACTTTGTCTACATACGAACACTTTTTATGTTCGCATCTCATATTTTTTCTTTTAACCAACTGCGTTGGCGACTCTTCCTTAAAATCATTCTACAAACAGGCCCAACAACAAGCAATTGCAATGGTAAAGCCATGATTAGGTTTGTAGCAAACGCTCCGATGTAATAACTCAGGAAATTTTTTGTAAAGCCAAACTGCATAACAACACCATACATTGACATGAAAAAGACCATTCCCAAAACCATACAACTAGATACAGCAATAATCAACTGGATTTTTTTCTCTTTATTGACAGGTAAGGCAAAAGCAATCTTCTTAGCAGGAGATGAAACGACTAAGACATCCAATAAAAATGCTACGATAAATCCTGGCACTAATCCACCAAATAGATTACTTAATGAAAATTGCCCGTGTAACAAAAGATTATAAGCACTCATTGTCATCACCATTGAAAAACAGACAATCGTAGTGAAAAATAAACCTTCTTTTTTGTTTTGTGGCATAAAACACTCTCCTCTATTTTTTTGTAACAGAGTTCATGCTACCATATAAAGAAAATTCTCGTAAGTTAAAATTTTTTAATGTCCTTTTAATGATAATACTCAATAAAATTACTTAAATCAGCGTTCATCAATAAAAAGTCCTCACATACAAAAAAGAGAGTAAGTCGTTATAATTACTATTGATAATAGGTATAATTTTAACCATTAAAACATAAGACAATCTTTGATTAATCGCTATTCAAATACACCTAATCAACAAAACAATTACACCACAATATTTGATTATAAACACAATCACATTATTTTTTGTCTATTAATAAGTTTATGACATTCAAATTAGGATTAATCCAGCATCAACCTCTATTAAAAAATTAACTATAAAATATATTTAAATTACTAAACATAAACCTGTCTTTTCCATATTAAAAAATATTATTTACAACTCAAAATATAAAGAAAGCTAAATAAAAACGCATCCCTGTTATAGCAAGGCGGTTAACGTAAAATGGCTTATAATATTATAGTCTAAATATTAATTAAGCACTGTATCAATACATCCTTTGTATTGAATTTTAATTACAAATAATAAGTAGTTATTTGTTTTATGAAAAAGAAATTATTAGCAGTAGGGTGTTCGTTAGCATTCGGCTTATTTGTAGCGCCTGAAATAGTGAATGCAGAAGATGTAAGCTTAAACGCATACCCTGCGACTAGATCAACATCATCCTTACGTGAAGTATCGCTTAATTCAGGTCAGTCAACAGAATTCATTGTTAACACCATTGATCGTGATGAAATTTGCAGTAAATATGTAGTAAAAGTTAATATCGAATCCCATGACAAAGAAAGTTTTGCTATCACTCGGGCAATAGGCTTTCCTGGAATACCTTAGAAGTATTTGACAAAAGCTTACTATGATAACAAAGCAACACTTTTCGCTAGCGTTTTAGACTATTCCTTTCCTAGAGGATTTAAACAAAGCAGAGAGATAATCAAAGTATCAAACGACTCCGCTGTAACTTTGGAATTTAAAGTCAGAGTTAGTTCTGTGGTGCCTGTTAAATCTCAAGATTGTATAGATTATAGTAATATTGATTTTAACTTATAAAACAAACAAGGAAACAGCCCTCGAGCCGTCTCCTTTTCTTGTCTCACAACTGACAAAAAGACCACTCAGTGAGTGATCTTAATTTTATATTTATTTTAATCCACAAATTTTTGCATACGCATCAAATGTTGCTTGGTTATTTCTCCAATCCATTACTTTGATTGGCGTTGCTTTTCCTGTCTTATGTTCTTGTACCTGTTCATAGACCGATCTCAATACGCTCCATTGCGTAGCAGTGGTCAAGGGAACCATTTTTGTTCCACATACATAATATACCCCTGTTCCATATAAAATAGCAAATTCTGTCATATCTTCATCCTCCTTAATTGTTACTTCACTACCACTTACTGGTGTGTTAAATAGATTAATTTCCTCTTGGCGACGTCTTCTTAAGCCCTCTTCAAATATTGTTCCCTTATTAATGTAATTAGCGAGTGATTCCGTAATATAACTATTGGAAGCACTCTTATCCCAATTATCTCTTGCAAAGACCCCAGTACCGCTATTATAAGTGAAACTTACCATTGCATCGAACTGGTTTTGATTAAAAGAACGGACAAAGTAGCTATTTACTGCATTTACATAGGTCACTATATCCTTCTGGAACTGACCGTCTGCTTGAGCCTGAGACCATGTCGTTACCCCAGCGACTAAACTTGTTTGTCCTTTTGGTTCTGCATGTCCCCAACCAATGGTAATCATTCCATCCCCAAGATCGTACGCTGTAAGTCTACATCCTTCAAATTTTTTGATTAACGCTTCACCTTTAGTACCTAAAGTAGTTGCTTTCCCTTCAGGATTTGTTGTGTTGCTAGTTGAAATCCATTGATCTAGATTTAAAATATCTGTAACAGCAACTTCTCCGACATTCTTCTTGACAGCGAATCCATTCCAATTTGCTTGCCAACTATCAGAACCGATTTTTATCCATACGTGTCCATAGCCACCGCCACCATTTCTATTGACTGCTATGTTGAGTGTACCGCTACCAACTTTTGCAATCCCTTGAGAAACATATGTGTTTGGAATGTCTTTAGCATTTCCTCGCGCAGCGTATGGATTAGGCGCTCCAACGAATTCAAGTAAATTCTTAATCAAACTCACGCACTGCCCGTTTAGTCCAGAATCAGATTTATCGACAGTTATTTTACCAATGAGACTGTCGAGAAAACTCCTTACTTCTCCGATTGTTTTTGCCATATGTTATTACCTCCTAACTTTTGTTTTTGTAAGATCTTACAACATTAGTATAAGGTACATTTATCTATAAAAACTATCACAATTCAGTCATAAATCTCCCAATATAATAAATCACCACATAAGCGATGACTATACAAGTACAAGACACCCGAATATTAATTAAATACCCACAGGCTATAAACTATATATTTACCTGTGTATTACATACCAGCCAGATAAATCCAGCCACCCTTTTGGTAGTCCTGTATCAAACCATCAACCAACTTGTATTTTTACTTTACCGACATTTCCTTAATAAATAAAACAGTCATTTTGTGCTAGTGATCTTCTTATATTATTTTGAATATCAATTTCTGTTATCATTTGACCTCCATCTTTAAAAGGTGTATAGTTGAAAAATTTTTAGTGGTTGCATCCACATATATACACATATACTCTCCTATTATTATATAAAAACTATCCATCTATAAAGCTTCAGCCTTATAGCCCCAATATATAGAACGGGTGTATAGTTTTCGAAAAACAACAGCATTTTTACAAACCTAGTACACTCAAATTGAAATTTTTGTATCTATTTTTTTAATTATTCCCTTATTTCACAACATTATACATGCAAAGTTCCTATTGAAAGATAACTTTACTTCCACTCTTTTTTCAGTAAAACTTATTAAATAAGTGTTTCGTAAAGAAAATTTATTTTTCTTTATAAATAGTTTTTCCTTTACAATAGAATGATATTGATTTCAAAAATAATACCGTTACAGTAGACAAAAACCTTTCTAAAACAAAGAAAGACTAGAAAGGTTCTACACCTAAAACCTTAAACTCCAACCGAATAATTTCGCTAGATGACAAAACTATTCATACTTTGGAACGCTGGCAACTCAAACAAAGAGAATTTCTTTTTTCAGATGAGATCAAAGCAACCTCTATTATCTTTTCGGATATACGAGGTTCTCATAGATATCGTAATACCCATGGATCTATGCTATTTGAAAGTGGCACATCAATGAAAGAAGCTCAAGAGCAACTGGGGCATAGTTCCATAGAAATGACAATGGATGTATATACTCACTTAACTAAGAAAAAAAGGCTGATAAGTTAGCAAAATACGCTAACTTTTAACCAACCGCATTCAAAACCGTATTCAAGTGTTTGTATAACCAGAATAAAAAAAGCCCTACCCCTTACTACACAAGGGATAGAGCCGATAAATTCAATTACTATTGAGCTACTGGGTAAACAGACACTTGTTTTTTGTCACGGCCTTTACGTTCGAAACGTACCACGCCGTCTACTTTAGCAAATAAAGTGTCATCTCCGCCAATACCTACGTTAGCACCTGGGTAAATTTTAGTTCCGCGTTGACGGTATAAAATTGATCCACCAGTTACTGTTTGTCCGTCAGCGCTTTTAGCACCTAGGCGTTTAGATTCTGAATCACGTCCGTTGGAAGTAGAACCTCCACCTTTTTTGTGGGCGAATAATTGTAAATTCATGTTTAATAACATAGTCTGCACCTCCTATTTTTCATTTATGGTTTTGACTTGAATAAATTCAAGATTTTCTTGCTCGACTGCTTGTAAACCTAATAAAAGGTTTTCCAAGAGAATTTGGGCAATGTTGGTTTGTTCCTGATTGGCATTTGAAATCACTTCAACATAAAGGTAACCACCTTCATCATCATTGGTCTCGACAATCGGTTCAAAGCCAGCTAATGCATCAATGCCGTTAACGGTACTGATTGTTAATGCAGACACTGCTGCACAAACGATATCACTACCATACGGACCTGATTCCGCATGCCCTGAGACTTCAAATGAAACGATTTGACCTGAGCCATTTCGTTTAAAAGAACTTTTAATCATTGATAGGCCTCTTTCCTATTCAACTTAAAAGAATTATGCGTTGATTGCGTTGATTACAACTTTTGTATATGGTTGACGGTGACCTTGTTTGCGGTGAGTGTGTTTTTTAGGTTTGTATTTGAAAGTCACGACTTTCTTTTGTTTGCCGTGTTTTTCTACAGTTCCTTCGACAGTTGCACCTGCGACAGTTGGAGCTCCTACTTTCGTAGATTCGCCACCCACTAAGATAACTTCGTCAAAAACAACTTTTTCGCCAGCTTCTACGTCTAATTTTTCAACGTAAATTGCTTGACCTACCTCAACTTTTACTTGTTTACCACCAGTTTTGATAATTGCGTACATGCTATACAGCACCTCCTTCTTCTAGACTTAGACTCGCCATCCCAAGTGATGACTAGTGTCATACTTACAATACTTGTTCTGTGCGGTTGTAGCTGTGGAGTCCACAATTACAACATTAGTATCATATCAAAATAAGGCGCGAGAGTCAATAAGAACTTAGTGATTTAGCGATATAAACTACTTTTCAAAAAAACTTTGTTGTTATTTCTAATTTATGATTGACTTTGTTTTAGATGTTCATTATAATAAATTTTGTTGCGTTAATATTTTGCGCCAATAGCTCAGCTGGATAGAGCACTCGCCTTCTAAGCGAGCGGTCGGGAGTTCGAATCTCTCTTGGCGTATTCTTTTAAACGTATATCTAAAAAAACACCAACCTATTAAACGGTTGGTGTTTTTTTATTATACTTATGAAAGTTCTACTTTTCCTGTGTACAGTTGATGATAAATTCCTTTTTCTTTAAGCAAGTCCTCATGACTCCCTCGTTCGATGATACGTCCATGATCCATCACCATAATCGCATCTGAATTTTGAATCGTCGATAACCGATGGGCAATAACAAATACCGTTCTGCCTTTCATCAAACGATCCATCCCAGCCTGTACATGCTTTTCTGTCCTTGTATCAATACTAGAGGTTGCTTCATCCAAAATCATTACTGGAGGATCAGCAATTGCAGCACGAGCAATCGATAATAATTGCCGTTGGCCTTGAGATAAGCCTTCACCATCACCTGTGATTACAGTGTCATATTTTTCAGGTAAATTATTGATAAAATTCTCAGCATTCGCTAACTGCGCTGCTCGGATCACATCGTCATCAGAAGCATTCAACTTCCCATAACGAATATTCTCGCGTATCGTCCCAGTAAATAGGTGGGTATCCTGTAAAACAATCCCTAATGATCTTCGTAAAGAACTTTTTTTGATTTTTTTCACGTTGATTCCGTCGTAACGTATTTTCCCTTCTTGAATATCGTAAAAACGATTGATCAAGTTTGTAATAGTCGTTTTGCCCGCACCTGTTGCGCCAACAAACGCCACTTTTTGTCCTGGTTCAGCATATAAATTGATATCTTTTAACACTCGATTTTTATCTGTATAGCCAAAAGACACATCTTCAAAACGTACATCCCCAGTTAATTCAGTATATGTCACTGTACCATCGTTATGCGGATGTCTCCAAGCCCAAATACCTGTTCTAGTTTCACTTTCAACCAAATTATCTCCCTGTCGATTCACATTAACTAACGTCACGTAGCCATCATCTACTTCTGACTTTTCATCGATCAACGTAAAGATTCGGTCAGCTCCAGCTAATGCCATGATCACAAAATTGATTTGTTGAGACACTTGACTGATCGGCATATTCAATGAACGACTCAGCTGAAGAAAAGAGGCAATCATCCCAATAGTCAGACCAGAAACACCATATACTGAAAAAATTCCGCCGACTACAGCTAATAGTACATATTGAATATTTAATAAATTCATCATGATCGGCATTAAGCTATTCGCATATTTATTTGCTTGTGTCGCACTTTGCCGTAACTCTTCATTAATTACCTTAAATTGGTTGATTGTTTGTGGTTCATGATTAAAAATTTTCACCACTTTTTGTCCATGCATGATTTCTTCAATAAACCCATTTACGTTTCCTAAATCTCTTTGCTGTTTGCCAAAATAACGACTACTCCGCCCAGCTATCATCCGAATTGTCACAATCATTATTGAAACAGAAACGATCACCACTAAAGTCAATGGCACACTGATGGTAAACATTGCAATAAACACGCTGACAAAACTCACTACAGCGGCAATCAGATTAGGAATACTTTGAGAAATCATCTGCCGCAAAGTATCCGTATCATTCGTGAAATGACTCATAATATCTCCATCAGAATTTGAATCAAAATAGCGAATCGGCAATGTTTCAAGATGGGTAAACATTTCATCTCTAATTGTTTTTTGAGTGCCTTCACTAATACGAACCATGATTAGATTAAACCCTAAATTTGAAATGATTCCTACACCATAAATCAGTGCCATCGTTGTAATTGCCTTTAATAATCCAGAAAAGTTAGGATTGCTTTGGCCAAGTAGTGGTGTAATATAATCATCGATCACTACTTGTAAAAACAAAGAGCCTCGGACATTGGCAAAGGTACTTAGCAGGATAAGGATCATCACTAATACGAGACGAAACTTATATTTTTTAACCATATATGAAAACAGGCGCTTTAAGGTTTTCAAAGGATCTTGACTTTTGCGAATCCCTTTTGTTTGTTCATCACGCATTCTCTTCACCAAATCCTTTCTCTTGAGATTCATACACTTCTTGATAAATCTGATTACTAGCAAGTAATTCATCATGGGTTCCAATAGCATCGATCAAGCCTTTATCCATCACAATAATACGGTCAGAATCTTGAATGGAAGACACACGCTGTCCGATGATAAAGGTAGTTGTACCAGGAATCTCTTGTCTCATTCCTTCTCTAATTAAACGATCTGTTTTCGTATCCACAGCACTAGTTGAATCATCTAAAATTAAAATTTTTGGTTTTTTCAATAGCGCACGAGCAATACATAAACGTTGCTTTTGCCCTCCAGATACATTATTTCCACCTTGTGAAAGCATCGTATCATATTTATCAGGAAATTCTTGAATAAAACTATCTGCCTGTGCAATTTTACAGACTCTGATCAAGTCTTCATCTGTCGCCTCTTCATTTCCCCAGCGCAAATTCTCTTTAATTGACCCTGTAAACAATACATTATTTTGCAAAACCATACTGACTTGGTCCCGTAAAGATTTCAGATCATAGTTCCGTACGTCATGTCCGCCCACTTCGACCGACCCTTTTGTCACATCATATAACCTTGGAATCAACTGAACCAACGTTGATTTTGAACTCCCTGTTCCACCAACAATCCCAATCACTTCACCCGATTTTATCTCCATATTTGCATGCATCAATGCCAATTTTTCAAGATCATTCGCATAACTGAAACACACATCGTTAAAACGAACAGAACCATCCGCTATTTCATATAGAGGATCTGCATTATTTTTTAAATCACTTTCCTCTGATAAAACTTCTGTGATCCGCTCAGCAGAAGTCCGGGCAATCAGCACGATTACAAAAACCATTGATAACATATTTAAACTCATTAAAATCTGCATTGTGTAGGTGAACATGCTGACTAATTCCCCAGTAGTTAACGTACTCCCTACCACAAATTTCGCCCCTAACCATGAAATCAGTAGCATACAAGTGTAGACTGCAAACTGTAAAATAGGATTATTGAAAGCAACAATACTTTGAGCTTTTGAAAATGTTTTGTAGATATCTTTAGAAACAGATTTAAATTTTTCATCTTCATGTTTTTCTCTCACATAAGATTTAACAACGCGAATCCCTTGTAAATTTTCTTGTACAACGTTATTTAATTTATCATAGATCCGAAAAACCTTATTGAAATTCGGATGAGCAAAGTAAATAACTGCTGCTAAACCAATCATCAGAAATGGCACAACGCCTAAATAAATCAATGATAAATCTTTATTGATACTATACGCCATCGCTAATGAAAAAATCATAATCAACGGACTACGAACTAAAAGTCGAATAATCATTTGATAGGCATTTTGAACATTGGTCACATCCGTTGTCATCCGAGTAATCAAACTTGATGTAGAAAAACGATCGATATTTGAGAAAGAAAACCCTTGGATACGGACAAATAATTGATCTCGTAGATTTTTGGCAAAACCAGCAGAGGCAACAGCTGCGTAACGACCTGACATCGCACCAAAAAATAAAGCAATGATTGCACACACAAATAAAATTGCTCCATACATTAAAATAGCTTTTGTATCACCTTTTTCGATTCCATTATCGATCATCATCGCCATCACCAAAGGAATGATGATATCTAAAATCACTTCTCCAGTTACGTAAAGTGGTGTAATGATGCTTTCTTTTTTGTAGACACCTATATTGGCAATCAGTTTTTTTATCATGTAACCCATTCACCTTCCTTATTTATTTTTTTGCTGTTTTCAGAAAGTTTGTCCATTAACTTAAAGAAAATAGTCAGGTCTTCTTCTGAGATTCCCTGAACTAATAATTCATCGAATTTATGTAGCTTTACGATGTTTTCCTTGACTTTTTGTTGCCCTAAATCGGTTAAAATTATGGTTTTGAAACGATTGTCTTCTTTACAACTACTTCGTTCAATAAATAAGCGTTTCTCCATCGTTTGTAAGACGCCTGTCGCAGTGGAACGACGAATATCAAATTCTTGTTCTATGTCTTTTTGATAAACTGGGATTGGTTGGCTATTGCGACGATGAATAAAGTTGAGGATGCGCATTTGAATGCTTGATGATGCTTCGCCGTTGTCTTCTTTTAGAATTTCTGCTGCTTTTCGATTGAGTTCGTTGGCTAGTATTCTGATTTTTAGACCGATTTTTCTGTCCATGATTTACCTCCTTATGATATAGTTCGGTTCCTAACTATATTACGATAAGTGTTATGACTTGGTCAAGCAGAATTTTAATTGAGCAATACTAAACAAATTCCTTTCTAATCAGTTCAAGACATGTGAACAAAAAAGTAAGAACACTTTACTAGAAAATAAACGTGATAACTAGTAAAGTGTCCTTATTTAAAATAAAATATCATTAATCAAACATTTTTGCCTATCTTAAATACATAAATAGATTTTTTAATTAATTTGCGAATATTACTTAAACTTTTTATTTTTTAAACTGGGATTGGATCATTTGTAATCCATGTTGTGCTAAAACTAATACTTAACGGAGCGACATCCATACCTTTGTTATACGTCTGCATACTACCATCAGGACGAATAATTTGAGTTAAAAATCTCCCTGTTTCTATTGTTTTTCCAATTGAAATCATAGCTGGAATACACTGCATTTGTGTAGGTCTATAACCTAGTGGAATTTTTTCGGCCAAATTTGACTGTCCGTTACTTCTTGTATTATTTTGATTAGCGTGTACTGATAGAGTGACCAAATTGCCAACTCTATTTAACCCACCAATTACTCCAAAACCAAGTGGAATACTTGCCAATGAATATATTTTGTCGTTGATTAAATTTTCTCCATTAATTTGAATCCCATCTTTAAAATTTTTAACCCCTGAAATAGTTTCATTCCCTGTTTTCTTCACAACAGTCTCATCAAAATTATCAATAGCACTTGTATGCGTCTTTGGATAAAGCAAGTTCCCTTTTTCTTCTAATTGTACGATATCTGCCATTATACTGCTCCCACCTTACTAAACGTTATTGTTGGTAATGTATCTAGTTTTTTCTTATCAGCTGCACTCATCAAACCATTAGCAGTTTGTGTTGCAGCTACAGTCGTTGTTGCATTGACTCCTGCTGGTCCTTGTGGTCCAGTTGCACCTTTTAAACCTTGTGGACCAACTGCACCCGTTGCTCCAGTTGCGCCTTTCGGACCTGCTGGACCTATATCTCCTTTTTCACCTTTGATTGTTGTTAAACCTTCCACCGCATTTACGTGTGTTTTAGGATAAACAACAACACCATCACTTTTTAATTCGACGATATCTGTCATACTGTTCCCACCTTCTCTATTGATATTCCTGTTCCTTCAACGCCTAAATCTTTAGCAGTCAACGTAATATCTCCCGTTTTTCCATTGATCGAAGTCACACCGCTTCCTACTGTTTCGATTTTATCTAAACCGAGGATTGCACTAACGTGTGTTTCTGGAAAAACTTGGCGTTGTACACCCGCTTCATCCGTTTCCATGACTTTTTTTATTTCTACTTCATTTGCCATCAAACTGAACCTACCTTTCTTATGAAGAAAGTCTTTTGTTTTTCACTATCAATTTCAGCTATTACTAAAGCTGAAGCTTCTTTTTTATGTGTCACTGTTCCTAATTTGGTTACGCCGTGATTTAAGCTAAATTTATCATCTCGGATCGTTCTAAGGATTCCAGCTTCACCACTTTTCAACGTGAAATGTGCTTGTTTTAACTCTTCAATTAAATTTAAAAGATTCCCCGCAACATTTTCATCTAAGATTTCTTTGATCGTTGCAAACCATTGATCGAATTCTGCTCTTTGAACTGTCGTCCATTGATCGTATCGCTCTTGATTTGTTGTGATCCAACTTTGAAACTCTGCAATAATACGCTGCAATTCTTCTTGTGCTACTAAATACCAATCATCATAAATCTCCTGGCATGTTTTCACCCATTCAGTGAAATAGCGTAAGATTTCTTCAAATGTCCAAATATAGTTACTGTCTTTGATTCCCTCGTCGTAAATGCTTTCTTTGACTTGATAAGCAAAATCTCTCGTCGAAAATTGTTGTCTCCAACTTAAATCTTTTTGAAGTTCTCTAAAGCTAAAGTAAGCAGTATTTTCCCCGACATTTTGCATATCGTAATTTGTTAATGTATATTCTAATTTCCCTTTTTTGGCGTCGATAACTTTAGTAACTTTTTGCTCGGATAGTCCAAGTCCAGCATGATGCCCTTGTTTGACGCAGAAAAAAGGGGTTAAATTTGAAATGTCTTTTGGTTTTCCATGTTCCGTTACTGTCACAGCCAAGACTTGGGTTCCTTCGTCAAATTGACGAATCATGATTGATGGAATATTGTCGTTTGGTTGTGTCGTTGATAAGAAAATTGGATATACGATTGACATTTACTCACTCCTTTCTAAAAATTGATTATTTGGGTGGGATGACAATTGAACTGATTTCGCTTGCCCCAACCCATTGACGTTCGTATCTTTCAATAATTTGTCCTTTTCCGATATTCTGCTCATATGTTTGGAATCCACCAGCTGTTAATCCTCTGATGACACCTGTATGTCCGTAAGTATAGTCGACATTGAATCCGCCAATATTTCCTCCACGTTTCCAGTTGATTATGGCTCCTGTCACTAAGTCTTTATACTCCGGTTGATAGATAACTTTCCAGCCAACCGCAGCCCAATCATACGAGCTACCAATATCAGCCGCAGCTTCAGTATTTCCGATTACATGACTTAAAGGATAGTTCGTTTGAGCACCTAAACCACAGCCACCCAGAAAACCTGAATATTCTGCTGGTACAGCATAACATTGACCATTGCCCCAATAGCGACCAACTAATGATTCTAAATGATCCAACCCCGCTTTGCCTGCTCCAGTTGATGGTTTTAAATCTTTAAATTTGTTAAACCATTCTTGGGCATAGCCTTGTCTTTCTGGATGTGCATTTTTAGGTCGTTCAAAATTCATTTCAAAAGCATACGCAGCTATAGCTGGGTCTGTAATTGCCTTAAAACCACTAACACTCGTTGGATTAACCGCGCCGATCCACTGCCCATTGTACATACACCAATCAATTAATTTTGCTTGCGCTAATGTTGATTGGTAATCATTTGTAATACCAGCGGCTCCAATCAAACGTTTAACGTACTCGCGACCATCCCAAGTTGGACTACCAATTAGTGGATAGCTTGAGCCGTCCCATTGCACTAAACCATAGGCTGGTCCACCAATTTGGTCTGTATTTGGGTCCATCGTCCCACCGGTTTCTTGTTGAACATTTCCTAAAATACCAGCAGCTGTGGCTTTGCTATAGCCATTAGAAGTTAGAAAGCTCCACAAATCCCAAGCGAATTTATCTGTTTGAGTTGTTATCTCAGGTGGATATGCTCCACCGGTACCTCCGTTACCGCCACTGCCATTCCCATTACCAGTGATTTCCTTGCCATTTAGGAATAATTTCCCTTTAATGTTTAGATTGCCAGTGATATTTAAGTCACCATTAATTTCTCCTTGGCCGTGTAATCGCCATATTTTCTTATTTGCGTTGGATTCTTTAGGGATTTCAAACACCGCGCTTGGTGCTCTTTCTTCTCTAGAAACCGCTGAACCAATTGAAAACTGATATCCAGGAATTTGACAAACGGCAACACCGACTGGTTCTTTTGTTTTCCCATCGATTACAGCACCAATCCAAGCTTCTTCTTCGTTCTTTTTTTGATTTCTAAAAGCAATAGTTCCATTAGACTGTAACTTAATTTGAAAATCATTGTCTTTCTTTGTTTGGACAGTAACTCCCTCTAATGTACCTGCTTGAATGAAATCAGCGTTAAATTTCCCATCAATCGTCCAAGCCGTTTTAGGCTTGTTTGTAAACTTTCCTTTAACAAAACCTATCCCTTCAGAATTCATGACTAAAAAGTGTTTACTATTATCTAACGAGTTTCCATCCATAAAAACTTGTTGATATGGTTCACGGCTATTTGACTTTCCCGTTTCGATTCCGTTCATCAGTTTTATCGAGCCACCTTTTGCTCCACGGATAATGTCATCCTGCCACTTTGAAATTTCTTCTGAATCATAAAACGTCATTTTCTTTTCGTCCAAAGAATCGACATTCCCTTTTAAATCAGAGGTAGCTTTTGAAATACTTTTTGTAATATTATCTCCTAAACCAGCTTCGACTTTGCCTGTTAAACGATCGATTTTCACTTTAAAAACTCGTGTTTGATAGTGATAGTTTCGATCATGACGGTGGATCGTTACGGTATTACCAATTGTATCTCCACCTAAGATTTCTGTTTTAAATTGAACAAGTGGACGAGAATATTCGATGAGTGAATCATATGTTTTTTGTAGTAATTTTTCTGGACTTTCTTCTTCATCAAACGTGATGACTTTTTCCCGTCTTCTCATCCCACCATTTTTTAAGGGAATGCCATACTGTTTGGTCATCTCAGGAAATTCCAGCCAATTTTGTCCTTTTGGTTTATTTAAAGGCTTACCATTGGCTTTTTTCCACTCTACATTAGTGAACTCGATTCGCTTCCCTTTGCCGTCACCAACATCTTCGCCACGACCACGACCGATTAAACTTGTATACACTTGGTTACGGTCTTGTTCTTTTACAATACTTAATGCTTTCTCACCATACGTAAAACGTTGATTGCTTTGTTCGCCAATTTCACGATAGACTTCTAGCCATTTATCCGTAATACCGATACCATCAATTTTATATTTGAATAGAATTTCGCAACCTTGTGCTTGAATATTTTTTAAAGCGTCACGTACAGAGAGAAAACGAAAATCTTCTGTTATTACAGGTAATTTAGAGTCTAGTTTACCTATGCGCCACTCTGTTTCTACCAGTAACTTTTGTATGGTATTCTTGATCGATTCGTTTTTCACTTGAACATTTTTAACAACATAGGAATCTAACTCATCAGGCGCAAAACTAATCCCAACAAAGGATAAGAGATTTTCCTCTTCCCTGTCTAAAATGATTCTGTACAAACTATAGAAAGAACTTTCTTCTTTTACAGCCATGTAAGCCGCTTGCTTTAGCTCTTCATCATAAATTGTAGATACATTTAAAGTATCATTCATCAATTCTTCTTTATTTGAGGTGATCTCTTTTTCCTGAATAACTTCTATCAACTCATTTTCTTTAACGATTCGAAGTAAATGCTGACGTTCATCAAAGAAATAAACACTTTTGGTCATAGTTGTACCTCCCGATAAGAAATAATCATCGACCCATTGCTACAACCAATAGTTTGACCTTCTTGGATCGTAAAATTTTCAAAATCACTTTCTAAATCGAGTAGAAATGTTTGATCCAGCTTATTTACAAAAACTTTTCCTTTTAAAAAATCAAAAGTGACTTGATCACCTGCACTTAAATTGTAGCTGGTGATTTTAATTGTTTTATCACCATTTGAAATCATTAACGGTCCAAATTTTTCAATAATAACTTCAATCTTTTCAGGGGTTGTCGGATAGGGTAAATAGGTGGTGATTGTGCTATCTGTTTGTAATAATACAGAATATTTTTTTGGATCTGTACAAAGAATTTCAAAACTAGCAATAATACTATTGGTATCTCCGCGAACATCATCTGTTGTCATATATTGTCCATAATAATGGTAATCTAGCTCATCTTTAAACCGAATCTCGACATCTGACTCTTTATAAAGTAAACGCATCAACTGATGGTATTTTTTTTGCACATCTTTTGCGTCTTTTCCAATTAATTGATAGCTGACTTTGATTGTTCTAGCAGGTAACTTTTGATTTAGTTTGATACTACCGACTTGTGTTTCTTGCGTTTCTATATTGAGAGATAACATTTCCCTACCTGTTACAGCTAGTGTACGGTAGCCTGTGATCATTTTTTCAAGATAAAGGCCGTCATACAGCATAGCTGAAGAAGGAAGGATCAAATCATCTTTGTGGACTTTTTTCGTTGTGTCTTCAAAATAATACATTTTTTCCCTCCTTCTAAAATGCTAAATTGATAGCAGAATCTTGTCCCATTGCTTCTGAAATATCTGAAACAAACGCTTTGAATTGTTGGTTGCCCAGTTTGATGTTGAAGGTTGCTGGTTGTTTTGTTTGGATCATCATTTGCTTACTGCTAGATTGGACAGATACATCTTGGACCGTTTCTAAATGTTGATCTAGGCTGTCTAAGCTAGGTAACATAATTTGAGAGGCTAGCTTGTCCATTGGTTGGTCAACTACATGGGTATTTCTTTCGATACCTACGGCTAAACCGGCTGGTAGCATTGCCCCGATTTCATCTCGCATCCAGCGTGATGGTGAGTGGATTTTGAACTTACCAGTAAAGAAATTTTGAATACTGCTACCAATATTCCCCAATGTTTTTAAAAGCCATTTAACTCCTGATTCGATCCCATCTATCAATCCTTGTATTATGTTCCCACCAATTTCAAATAAATCTACACCTGTAATTTCTTTGATTATTTCATTGGCCATTCTCCATCCTGCTGTGGCAATATCAGGTAAAAGTCCCATAATTCCTTCAATAAATGTCCATAACAACTTACCAGCAGCTAATAAAATATCTGGTAAACTATCCCATAACCCTTTACACAAAGTTGCGACAATTTTTATTGCTGCATCAATTAAGGTTGGCAACTGCTCTAGTAGTGTTCCTACTAACGTTGCAATTGCTTCTATAGCGACTGGTATCAAGGTTGGCAATACAGAGGCGATACCTTCTGCAAGTTTTGTTAAAACTTCAACCCCTTTTTTAATAATCTCAGGTAATTTATTCGTAATATTTGTAGTGAACGCTTGGATAATATTTGTTACCGTAGTAATGATTTGATCCTTATTAGCCATAATCCCATCTACTAAAGCAATCAATAGATCTAATCCGGTCATTAACAGCTGTGGCGCTGCAGATAATAAACTTGTCGCTAATGATTCAATCAACATTAAAGCGGCTGGGATAAGAGTAGGTAAGCTTTCGATTACACCTTGAACTAGTGCGCCTATCAGGTCAACTGCACTTTGCATGATCACAGGTAGATTTACAGAGATAGCTTCTGCCAAGCCAACAACTAGTTGTGTTCCTGAGGCTATTAAAGCTGGTAATTTTGAAATAATTCCATCCACAAATCCAGTAATAATTTCCGGGCCCTTTTCAATTGCTGTTGTAATCATCTCTTGTAATTGACCACCAAATTTATTATTAACTAAACCCAGCCCCACAAGAGCTACTCCTAAAATAGCTGCTGGACCTAATGCTTTGAGTGCAAATCCAAAAACTGAGGTTAATCCTTGAACCATCGTACTCATAGCTGTTGTTCCCACACCTGCTGATTTCTGAATGCTTGAGCCTATTCCACCCAAAGATTTAGTTAGAAGCGGAACGTTTTGAGTGGCATTTTTCATTCCTTCAGAAACTGATTCAAAGAAAATTTCCGCGTCTATCGCTTTTAACCCTATTTTATCCATTGCTGACGCTACACCAGTTTCCATGTTCAGCATAGATAGTACTGTTTTCGGAGCAAGATTACTGAACGTTCTAGCTACATCATTTGTAAAACCACTAACTTTACCTTCAATTACGTCGAAAGCTGGCAAAATACTTCCTGGTATATTTTTAAAAGATGAGCCAACTTTACCAAAAATACTCCCAACTTTATCTGTTGCACTATTTGCTTTATCAGCAAATAGATCAAAAGTTCCTGCGGCTTTACCAATTTGTTCCTGTGTAATTCCTCCAAAACTAGTAATTAAACTCTGAACATTAGATAATCCAAACCCATTTAGCAAACTATTTAGCGAGGTAAATGAAGCTTTTACTTCATTAAAATTTGCCGTAATTGTTGAAGAATCCATCGAGGAGTCAAAAAGTTTTACAATACTGTCATGTACTCTTTCAATATTTTCTAAAGCTCCATCAAGGGAAGTGTTTAATCCCATATCTACAGCTTTTAAAACCGCTATTACATCAATCTTTTTTTCCATTTCCCTCCTCCTTTCCTATGAATTAAAATTCGCGATCCAATTTTGAAGCTTCTCTTTATCAGGAGAAGTTCTTTTTTCCCTGCCGAGTATTTTCTCTTCTGCTTTGTGATAATCAAAGAATTTATCGAAAGTTTTAAAAACGGGTCTGCCTTTTCTTGTCTGTCCTGCCATGACTGTAGCCCACGCCTGCATATGAATTTCATATTGTCGGTCCAATTGCTTTAATTGATAGGCTTTCATTCGCAGCTCATAATCAGGCATCGTCAAACGATCTATTTCATTAAAATCTTCTATCTTCAAGAAACGTAAACAGTTTAAACGAACCTGCTCATATACTTCATCAAAATCTATGTTATTTACGCTTGTGCTTCTTCTAACATCTTGCTGGTCATCATTCCGGTATATTCCGACTTTTTTAGCTCATCGATCACTTCTTCAAATAAATCTTTTGTCCCTTTTTGTTCAACATAATCTTCTAAAAATTTGACTGTCATTCGAGGTTTCTCTGTCATATTTGCAATCAACAAAACTTCAAAAAGCGTATCTACATCTGATAAAAGGAGATTTGAAACGATTGCCCCAACTCCTAGTTTTAATTGCATGCCGCCGCGTTCTACTGAGTACCGTTTGTTGATTTCTTTTAGAAATCCATACCCGAATTTACAGTCAAAGTTTTTTTCATTCATTGATAATTCCATGTCATTTCCTCCTAATTTTTAAAACTACAATAATTGTCTCGCTACAATAAACTATATAAAAGAGGCTAGAATCTAACCTCTTTCAAGTATTTAAGTCTGGGATGATTATGCTTTCGTTTCAACTTTTACAGTGTCTTTAAATTCATAATCGCCGCCTTCAGAAGTATCCAATTCTAATGCTGCAAAACCATTCTTCCCAGCGCCTTCGATTGCCCATTCTAAAGAGTACTCAACTTTATTTTCTGCTGAATCCGTTTCTTCAAATGATGTAAAGAAACCTTCAAAATATTTTGCTTTATATTTTCCTTCATTGTTTCCTGTACCAATTTCTTTGGTATTGATGCGCCAAATTTGGACACGTTTATTTTCATCCATCGCTGTTTCTAATTTATCGATTTGAGTTGAACCGATTTTGTATAATGTTGTAGCCGTTACTGTTGTTTCAGTTGCTCCTGGCGTTACAACACTCCCGTCTTTCGTAACAGTCGATTCACTTTCTTTCGATTTTGAATAACCATTTTCTGTACTGTAGGCTAGTCCCCACGCACTTTCATTTCCTTCGTCTTCGGCTAAACGAAAACGCCAAACTACATCTACTCCGCTTAATGCTGTCATCTGTTCATTTCCTCCTTAGTGTTTTGCTGCTGTGTTAATTCTTTTAATTGAGATGCAAGCTGATTTTTTCGTTGTTGTTCTGTTTTTACCCTTTTTTGCAGCTTTTCGATAACTTTCAACTGTTTTTTGATTGCCTTATCTTGCTGCTCAAAAGTTAAATGCCGGTTACTATCCAAATAAACACCGTTCAATTTCGATTTGACATCTCCTCTCATTTAAAGTCTCGGGCGACTATGATTATCGAAGTAATACAGCAGTTATTACTTGATGGACTTAGTATACGTGGAAATAGTGAGTGCAAACTCCCAGATTTCTGTTGACATTATCCCAACTTCCTTTTATTTTTCTGTCACTATTTGAACTCTTCAACCTTATTTTTTACAGTCTTAACCAGTTACTGTGGTAAAATAATAGAAGCTCTTCCTGTTTTGATGCAGGAAAAATATGTATGAAAGGATGTGTAAAATATGCTCTTACAACGGTATACCGCTGATTTTTCAGCAATGATCCAGCACTATCAATTAAATGATGAACAATTACTCTATACAGGAACTCCTGAGATGCCCATCCAAATTTCCCAAACAAACCCTTTTATCCATCCAATTTTAGGGATAGAAAACAAACAATTAACAAATTTTTTTGTTTTAGATGAAAAAAAAGATGTTGCTTTATATACAACAAATGAGCAAGCTATTTTACTCAGAACCTTCTCTACAGATAAGCGATATCAAGGGCATGGCTACGCAAAAGCAGTACTAAAAGCGCTACCCGATTACATCCGATCAAATTTCCCAGATACTAATGAAATCATTCTTGCAGTAAACCAAAAGAACATTGCTGCCCAAACACTTTATGAGAAAACAGGTTTTGAGCGTTTAGAGAAAATTATCCAAGGAGAATTTGGACCGCTATTCGTCATGAATATGAAGTTAGAAGTTTGATAAAAAGGAAGAAATCTACATTGACTAAAAAAATAATCGAAAATGAACAGCTCTATTTAAGAGAATTCACGTCTGAGGATTTTGAGGATCTATGTTTGATTCTCCAAGATGAAAAAACAATGTATGCTTATGAAACAGCTTTTACAGAAGAAAAAGTAAACAATTGATTGAGCTGGAATTTGAAAAGTTATCAAGAACACGGATTTGGTCTATGGGCTATCATCGATCAAAAAAGTAAAGACTTTATCGGTCAATGCGGGATTGTCTATTCTGATGTCGAAGATGAATCGTTCTTAGAAATCGGGTATTTAGTGAACAATCGATACTGGAATCAAGGCTATGCAAGTTCCGCTAGCCAACTATGCATAGCTTATGCTAAAGACAAATTAAAAGCAGAAAAAATTTGTTCATTCATTCGAGATACAAATCTTGCTTCTCGAAAAGTTGCAGAAAAAAATGGAATGACTATAATCAAACAATTTGATAAAGATTATTCTGGACGACCAGTCCGACATTTTGTTTATAGCCTTGATTTAAACTAACAATATTGGAGGAATCATATGCCTTTTTTAAACGTTTCTGGTGCGACTATTTATTTTGAATCGAAAGGACATGGACCACATATTTTGTTGATCCATGCAGGGATTGCCGATTCTCGTATGTGGGAAAACGAGTTCCATTCATTAGCTAAACAATTTCACGTCACTCGATTTGATTTACCAGGTTTTGGACAAAGTTCGTTTACTGGAGGCACTTTTTCCTATACAAAGCTTATTAATAAGCTTTTAACGCACTTATCCATTAATCAAACACATATCCTTGCTGCTTCATTTGGAGGAAAAATTGCTTTAAATTTTGTGTTAGAACATCCCGAGCGATGTTTACGTTTAGCTTTACAATCTTCTGCTATCGGCACATGGGATTTCTCACAAGAATTACAAGAATATGATGAAAAAGAAGAACAATTATTAGCACAAAAACGTTTTGAACAAGCAGCAGAATTAAATTACCAAACATGGATCCTTCGAGATCGTAATCCAGAGTCTCTTGATCCTAAACTCAAAAAGCTGGTAATTGATATGCAAATGGCAGCTTTTACAAGACCGGAACCGCCATTTTCCGTTGAGGAAGAGGCATCAATGCCTCCCATACCTGATCGACTTAGTCAACTTAAACTTCCAGTTTTAGTGATTATTGGAGAAAATGATGTTCCTGATTTTCAAAACATTTCGGAGTTTTTTAATCAAACTATTGTTCATTCTGAAAAAATGGTTATTCCTAATGCTGCACATTTAGCTAATTTAGAAGCACCAGAATTAATCAACCAATTACTTATTTCATTTTTCCATAGCTAGCCAACTATTAATTTATTCAACAAAGAAAGTAGTGGATATCTTGTTATTTTTAGATCACAGTCCAGATTTGAGTCCCATCGATTTAGAAATTTATAAATATATTGCCTCTCATATCGATGAAGTCGTGTATATGAGAATTCGCGAATTAGCCAAAGAAACACATAGCAGTACCGCTAGTATTTTACGCTTTTGCCGCAAGTTTGGTTGTGAAGGATTTTCTGAATTTAAAATTAAATTGAATTTATATCGAAAATCATTGGCTGAACCCGTAACCACCCATGCTGTAGATGAAACATCTTTTACTAATTTTATCCAACGATCGACCGAAACTTTTTATCAAGAACGAATTCAAGCTGCGGCGAAATTGTTGTCCGAAAAAGATCTTGTTTTGTTTATTGGGACAGGATCATCAAATATTATCGCTGAATATGGTGCGCTGTATTTTTCATCTATTTTCAGTATGGCCTTTCACATTGAAGATCCGATCAATCATCCAGTCAACTTTTTTAATAAAAGTATGGCGAAAAATGTTTGTGTGATCGCTCTTTCCGTCAGTGGAGAAAATGAAGCGATTATTAATTATCTGAATCATTTTATTACGAACGACAGCTCGATCATTTCGATCACGAATAGTGAAAAATCTCCGATTGCGGCTCTTTCTGATGTAAATATTCCCTATTACATTTCAACTGAAAGAATTGGTGATAGTGATATTACTTCCCAAGTTCCCGCGCTTTATACAGTTGAGTATTTAGCAAAAGAAGTGCAAAAACAAAAGCAAGACCACTCATAAAATTGAGCAGTCTTGCTTTTTTAGTTTATTTAAAGAATGCAGGTAAATATTGTTTATGTGCTTCTAATAATTCATCCATGACTTCTTTAGCAACATCACCACTAGTGATCAGTGGATTCATCGTAAATGCTTGTAGCAACGTACCATAATCTCCTGTAACAGCTGCTTCGATCGTTAATTCTTCCATTGATTTCATCACTTGTAGTAAACCACGTTCTTGTGGTTTAAAGCTACCAAAGTTATAAGGGACTGGACCTTTTCCAGTGATCGTACATGTTACTTCTACTGCACTTTCAGCTGGTAAATCAGTAATCGTACCGTTGTTTCTAGTGCTAACTGTCATCGTTGTACGCTTATCGTTATGGATAGAGTTGATGATTTCACACGCTGCATCACTATAACGAGCGCCACCACGTTCTGCTAATTGTTTTGGTTTATAGTCTAGATTTGGATCTTTATATAGTTCAAACAATTCATGCTCGATTTCTTTCACTTTTTCGGCACGTGTGCCATTGTTTTTAAAGTCTTCCAATTCTTCAGCTAACATTTTATCTGTATAGTAGTAATAATTGTGGTACGGACAAGGAACCATGTGTAGATTTTCAACTTGTTCCCAAATTAGGTTATTATCTTTGATATTTGCTACGATTGATTTGGCATCGTCTTGTCCATACATCACTTTGATTAGCTCATCTGTGCGGTCTTTACCATTTTTATCTGTGATCGTATGCCAATGTAAATGATTGATCCCAGCAAACTGGAAGAACAAGTCACTATTTTTTTCACCTAATAATTCAGCTTCTTCAAAGACCGCATTGACTGGAATATTACATAAGCCAACAACTTTATCCCAATTTCCGTAACGTAAAACAGCTTCCGTTACCATTCCCGCTGGGTTTGTAAAGTTGATCAACCAAGCATTTGGACATAATTCTTTCATGTCTTCAACGATATCTAAAATCACTGGAACAGTTCTTAACGCTTTGAAAATGCCACCGGCCCCATTTGTTTCTTGACCGATCAACCCATGGCTTAAAGGGATACGTTCATCTAAAATACGAGCATCTAATAATCCTACACGTAACTGTGTTGTAACAAAATCAGCATCTTTCAGTGCTTCACGACGATCCAATGTTAAATGAACTTCGCAATCTACACCAGCTGCTTTGACCATCCGTTTTGCCATAGCCCCAACGATTTCTAATTTTTCTTTTCCTGCTTCAATATCAACCAGCCATAATTCACGCACAGGCAATTCGTCATAACGTTTAATAAATCCTTCTACTAATTCTGGTGTGTAACTTGATCCTCCACCGATCGTAACGATTTTAATTCCTTTTGACATTTCGTTCAGCTCCTTAAGCGTTTTATCTGACCTCAGTATAGCGCTTACGAAGAAAACAATATATAGAAAAAACGAAAGTAGTTACACGATGAAAGAAGAGGTAACTTGTGACATCTAGGTAACGTAGTGTAACTAAAAAAGCATTGAACACGATTCTTTATCTGTCCAACGCTTTATTTATCTCAATCGATCATCATACTCATTAAGTGAACATCTAAAAATTCACCATCGTCCGTTTTCGCTCCTCGCGGCATGATTGCTTCTGTTTTAAACCCAATTTTTTCATAAACGTGTACCGCACGCTGATTTCGATGCTGAACTGTTAATTCTAAACGGCGAATCACTTCGCTTTCCTTCGCCCATAAAATCAGCTCATCCATCATCAAACTTCCTAAACCAAAGCCCCAAAAGTCTTTTAAGATACTGATCCCAATTTCTCCAATATGCTCCATTCGCTTTTTTGAAGACGCTTTGACAGAAGCCGTACCAATGACTTTGCCATCTGCTAAAGCAACCATCAACACGTTGTTCGGTGATTCATAAAGATTTGCTAAGTTCTCACTCATCTCAATGGGAGTCATTTCCATTCCCTTTTCATCCATCACGAGATAAGGTGTCTCACTGCCAATAACTTTTAATGCATGTAAAATCTCTGCTGCGTCATCTGGAATAGCTTCCCGAATTGTAAATTCAACCTCTGTCATACAGATTCCTCCATTTTTTGCTGAATACGGCTTAAAAATTGTTCTGATTTTTTCCCAAATGCTTGAATCCGTAGTTTTCTTTTTTCCATGTCTTCTGGATCTTTTTCAATCGTGATATCTACATAGTCAGCTGGTAAAAACTCTCCTAATAATTTTCCCCATTCAACAACAGATAGACCATCACCTTCAAAATACTCATCTAAACCAAGATCATCTGCTCCATTTTCAATACGGTAGACATCCATATGATACAGTGGCAAACGTCCTTGTTGATACTCACGAATGATAGTATACGTCGGACTTTTAATCATTTGATCGATACCTAAACCTAATGCAATCCCTTTAGTCATCGTAGTTTTCCCTGCACCTAAATCGCCAGAAAGAATAATCGTATCTCCTGGGTCAGCGACTGATCCGATGATCTTTGCTATTGTTTCTGTTTCTTCTGGATTGTTGATCCTAATCTCCATTTTTTCACCTGCCTATTTAAACGGTTCATGTTTCTATGTAGTGTAGTATACCGAATTTTTGCAAAAAAAACTAGAGAACTAAGACACAACGCTGAACGTTTTGTTTTAGTTCTCTATAGTATTCATTAGTTCATTAATGTTTGTGCAGCAGTAATAATAGATAATTTGTAAATATCTTCTTCATTTGCTCCACGAGATAAATCAGATACTGGTTTGTTCAATCCTTGTAAGATTGGACCAATCGCTTCAAAGTTACCTAAACGTTGTGCAATTTTGTAGCCAATATTTCCTGATTGTAATTCTGGGAAAACAAAGACTGTCGCTTGTCCTGCAACAGGTGAATTTGGTGCTTTTAATTGTGCAACTGACGCTACATATGAAGCATCAAATTGTAATTCGCCGTCGATTTCAAGTTCAGGCGCTAAGCTTTTCGCGATTTTTGTTGCTTCAACGACTTTATCAACTTCAGGTGCTTTCGCAGAACCTTTTGTAGAAAAGCTCATCATTGCAACTTTTGGCTCGATATCGAATAATTCAGCTGTTTTAGCACTATCAACGGCAATCTCAGCTAACTCTTGGGCTGTTGGATTTACATTAATTGCGCAATCTGCAAAGATGTATTTTTCTTGGTCACGGCCACGAACCATGATCATTGCACCACTTGTACGGCTAACACCTGGTTTTGTTTTGATGATTTGTAAGGCTGGACGAACAGTGTCTCCAGTTGAGTGGATCGCACCACTGACCATACCATCAGCAAGTCCCATGTAAGTTAACATTGTTCCAAAATAGTTGACATCTTTCAAAATCTTGCGTGCATCTTCTTCAGTGACTTTACCATTACGACGTTCAACAAACGCTGTAACCATTTCTTCCCATCCATCATAATTATCTGGATCGATGATCGTAAAGTTAGATGCCTTGATTCCGCGAGCATGAGCCGCTTCCACAATGGCTTCTTGTTTCCCAATCAAGATCGGTTCCATTAATTCTTCTGCTTTCAAGCGAGCTGCAGCCCCTAAAATACGAGGATCTGTTGCTTCTGGAAAAACAATTTTGATGTTACGGCGAATGACTTTAAATTTTAAGCTATCGAATAATTCCACGATATACCCTCCAACTGATTATTTATACAAACTTATCATACACCATTCTTCAAGAAAATAACAGTTATTTCTAGCTGTATTAGTGGAAAAAATGCTGATTCTGATATTCTTTTCACAAACTCACCCCACTGCACTATAACAGAACGTCCTGTTTTATGACACTGTATCAGGTAACTGCCAGTTGATTGGCGTCTCTCCCAATTGTTCCAAAGCTTGGTTCGTTTTTGAGAATGGCTTCGATCCAAAAAAACCACGGTGAGCAGCTAAAGGACTTGGGTGTGGGGATTTTATAATAATATGTTTGCTCGTATCGATCATTTTGATTTTTTCTTGCGCTGGTTTGCCCCATAGAATAAATACAATTGGCTTATCACGTTCGTTCAGTTTTTTAATAATCGCATCAGTTAATTGTTCCCACCCTTGCCCTCTATGAGAATAGGCTTGTCCGTTACGAACAGTTAAAACAGTGTTTAATAAAAGAACGCCTTGTTTTGCCCAGCTCTCTAAAAAACCGTGTGAAACTGGTGAATACCCTAAATCAGCTTGAAGTTCTTTGTAAATGTTCATCAAAGACGGCGGTGTTCTCACGCCTGGCTGCACAGAAAAACTCAACCCATGAGCTTGATTAGGCCCATGATAAGGATCTTGTCCTAATATCACGACTTTGACATCTTCATAAGGAGTTAATTCTAATGCAGAATAAATATGATACATATCTGGGTAAATTGTTTGCTCGCTATACTCTTGTTTTAAAAATTCTCTTAAATGTAAATAATACTCTTTTGTAAATTCTTCCTCTAAAACTTCCTGCCAACTATTATGAATAATTGCTTTCATTAGTCGCCCTCCTTCATTTGATTCTTTTTTTAGGTATTAATAATTAATAGCTTTTATTCTGACAGCTTTTTTTTACACTTTTAGCATATCGGATTTTTAATGAAGTGACAAGAGAATTTTTCTGCACTGAAACCGAAAAAACATGGTAAACTATAGATAAGTTAAATAAACGAGGAGTAGAAAATTTTATGATTAAATTAATTGCTTCAGATATGGATGGAACTTTACTGGATTCAAAAATGGGAATTTCTAAAGACAACGCTACTGCTATCCGAGAAGCTGAAAGACTGGGTATTGAATTTATGGTTGCTACTGGGCGTGCTTATACAGAAGCAAAACCTGCTCTAGATGACGCCGGGATTGAATGTGCGATGATCACCTTGAATGGTGCTAAAGTTTTTGATAAAGCTGGTAATTCACTTTTTACTGCTGGTATTGATAAAAAAACTACAACTGAGATTCTAGATATTTTAGATACCCATGATGTATATTTTGAAGTTTCTACGAATAAAGGGATTTATTCTGAGCGTCAAGAAAAAAGAATTGAGAATTTTGCTGCTCATATTGCAACAACAATGCCTCATTTAACCTACAAAGTAGCAATCGCAATGGCTGCTGCTCACTTATCTTTGTTGGATATCACTTACATTGAAGATATGCGTACATTAATTCAACAACCTGATATTGAAGTCTTAAAGATTATTGGTTTCAGTATGGATGGTCCAAAAGTATTGGCACCTGCAAGCACTGAAATTAGACAGTTAAATGATTTAGTTGTTACTTCATCTGCCCAAAATAATATTGAAGTCAATCATAAAAATGCACAAAAAGGAATTGCAGTTGCTCACGTTGCAAAAGAGCGTGGAATATCAGAAGAAGAGGTCATGACCATCGGTGATAACTTTAACGATGTTAGCATGTTACAATGGGCTGGTGTCAGTTTTGCCATGGGGAATGCTGAACTTGAAGTCAAAGATCACGCAAAATACATTACATCAACTAATTTAGAAAACGGTGTAGGTGAAGCGATACTCCGCGCGATCAGAGAAGATTTGTAACCATTGAATGACTAAAAACGCTGAAAAGAGGTGAGATATGGTGTCTGAGTTTTTTATTCAAGAACAACAGTTGAGCAAAGTCACAAGAACACTTGTCAAAGATGAGGACGGCAAGTCCATTTTCTTACTTGTTGGACGCTGGGGTACTCGTGGTGATGTCCTTTCTCTCTATGCAATGGATGGTGAACTAGTCGCTAGTATCAGACAGACATCGTTTGCTTTTGGTTCGCGTTTTGAATTGTATAAAGGCTTTGAAAAGGTTGGCGTTCTTCGCAAAATATTAAATTTAAATGCTGATTTTTATTACATTCAACATCTCCATTGGACTGTTTTAGGTGATATAAAAAATCACCAGTACTCTATTTATCAAGTCAATCATAAAATCATGGAGATGAGTAAGGCTACTCTTTTTTCAGGCGATTATTTTAGTTTGGTAGTGGCCGATGATGAAGATGCGCCTGTATGTATTTGCGTTGCGGCGGTTTTGGATTATTGGTTATACAACAAGAAAAAAAATCAGGGGCATAAACCGATTATTGGTTGGGGAACCTGTTGAATCAAAAAAAAATCAGCGGATACTATCCGTTGATTTTTTTTTGCATATGATCGTATAAATGCCCGCTGATCATCATCTCAGCAACATCTTTAAATCCTTTACGGCTATACAATTTTTTAGCGTTGGGATTCCCTTTATCGACACTTAAGCCAATCACTTCTTTCCCAGCTCTTTTAGCCATTTTTGGTAAGGCATCTAATAATTTAGAGCCAATTCCTAAACCACGATATTTTTCGTCTACTGAAATTGAATCTAGGTACCATTCACCAGGCAATGTTTCTGGATCAATAAATATTCTGATTTCTTCATCCAAATTGTACTTACGTAATACTTTTTTTAAGGGTTCATCAATTATTGGTTCGTCTTCATTAGGGTACCCAAAAGCAATACCTGCAACTTCTCCTGCTTCCTCATAAACTAGACCACGTTGATAACCATAGCGGTATGTAGGATCTGCGACAGCTTCAGCTAAAACAGCCAACAGAGTTTCTTCTGGGATAATTTCTAATAAAGGTAATTCCATATCTTTTAAAATAACTAAAATTAACGGAGCAATAGCCTTTCCGTCTTCTTTTGTTGCAAAACGAATCATTGTTATTCCTCACTTTCTTTATTGAAGTGTACCATTTATTGTTTATTAATGCATTACATTCAGCTGTTTTTTAATAATCATTTAAGTAACTCTCAAAAGCAATCAAAAAAAGACACTCATCAGAGTGTCTTCGCATTCTTATTGAATTGTAACTTTCACATTGTTTCTGCGTCCCCAAGTCAAACATTGATCGACTGTTGGAAAATGCACATCAATAATGTTTCCTTTGATTGCGCCGCCAGTATCTCCTGCAACCGCAAATCCGTAACCCTCTACTTCAACAAATGATCCTAGTGGTATTACACTTGGGTCAACCGCAATCACATTACTTTGAGAGCGCAAATCAATCCCTGTTGCTGTAATAAAACCAGAGCCGGCTTCTCTCCATGAATAGGCAGTTGATTGCATGTAAAGTACTCGACCGTTCGCTCCACCATTCCCTGTATTTCCACCAGTATTTGGTATTTCTTCTGGTTGAGAAGGTGGTGTAACAACTGGTTGTTCTTCGCTGCTAGAGCTTGAACTTGAACTGTTACTTGTTTCGCTACTTGATGATGAACTGCTACTTGAACTTGATGAAGCAATAATATCAGCTTTTCTTTGCGCTTCTTTGGCTGCCTCTTGTTGCTTACGTTCTTCAGCTGCTTTCTTCTCATCTGTAATTCGTTTTTCTTCTGTTTGCTTTTGGCTGGCGATTTGTTGTAACGCCGCTTGATTATCAGATAATTGCTGTTTTAATGTAACAACTTGTTCATCCATTGCTGATGCTTCATCCTGTAATTTAGCTTCGTTGGTTTGTAATTCTTCTTGTTTACTTTTTACAGTTTTTTGAAGATCAGACAATTTTTCTTTATCTTTAGATAGTCTATCTATTTTTTCTTTTTCTGCATTTTGTAAGACCGTCATCGCATACGCTTTATTAAAGAAATCCGACACACTTTCAGCATCTAACAATACTTGCCATGTCCGTTGTTCCCCACTTAATTGGACATCTTTCATACGATTTCCAACGACTTCTTTACGGCGTGCAATACTTTGTTCTGTTACTTCGATCTCGGCTTCAGAGTTCTTGATTGTTTCTTCAGCTTTTGAAATATCTGCTTTCAATTTTTCAATTTCAGCGTATTTTTCATTAACATCATTCAAAGCTGTATTGATATCTTCGCTAAGTGATGCTCCTGTTTGTGCGGCTTGTGCTTCTTTATCCTTCAGCTCATCTAATGACTCTGCTGCAGCGCCGAGTGGTAGGGCAACATTTACTAGCATGATAGCAGCTAAAAATGGTATCAATTTTTTTACTTTCACTGAATCCAACACCTTTCCTAACTAAATCCAACTCCACCTATTATACTAATCTATGACGCCTATTTTATTTCAATAACGTTACAATTTATTACGTTTTAGCGAAAACTCCTTTTTATCTGTAACATTATCACGTTTCATCCGTTTCATTCCATCTTAAAGATATCGCTTGAAACGCTTATATAAAAACGTTTCAAGCAACTATAAGACACAAAAAAAGACTGTTATACTTCCTATAACTTATTTACTATTTTTTTTGTTTTTATTAATGATTTGTTGAACTTCAGAAAGATTTTTCACATTTTTCAGCTTTAAATTAGGATAATTTCGCACCCAACGCTTTTGATTGTAACTCATATGGGTTACTAATTTTTTGATCGATGGCGTATTTTTAAATTCTTCTATCAATGAAGTTCGTTCCAACCTCTTTGTCCGTTTCCGCTCGCTGATTTCTTCAGCTACAGACTCTTTTAAATCAGAAAAACTTTCCGATAATTCATCGCGTTTTTCATTCAATGCTGAAGATAACTCTTGCTTACGCTCGTCTATTGCTGCACTAATTTGTGTTGTAACTTTTTTGAACGATTGCATATTGACCAACGTGTAAACTAAGTCAAGAACAATAACTATCAATAAAATAATTGGCAAGATCAACCCAAATTTTTCAGATAGAAAAAGCTCTACTATCATTACTTTGGGGTGAATGACACGAACAATCAACACGCAGCCGATCCCCCAAAAAAGTGATACAGGTAATGCGACTCGACCGTTGATATTCAACGGTACATCTTTGTAATCCCACCAAGAAGCATGAAACAATTTTTCTAATCCGTAACTTGTGAGATACTCTAAAATTGTTACTAAGATTGTTGATAATAGATACAAAACCACGATATTTTGTCTAAATGGTTCTAAAAAATATAAGACACTTACAATACCAAAACCATAAATTGGACAATACGGGCCGATTAAAAATCCACGATACACAAATTTTCCAGCTTTTAATGAGCAATAAACAGTTTCCCATAGCCAGCCGATAAACGAATAAATGAAAAACAATAAAACGATTTTAATAAATTCATTCATATATTTTCTCCTTTAAAATAGCATTTGCTAGTCATTGTATCAAATAATTATGGTTTTATGCGAGTATCTTTATTATGATGGCAGATTGATATACAATAGAAGGAAAGTTTTGCATTAGACGATATGGAGCTACATGGGCTTGCCTCTTGGAAAAAAGATAAATTTTGCATGAGGTAAAGTGCACCTCAGTCAAAATTTCCTATTCTTCTGTCGAGGCTGGACGAGCCCATTCTAACTTTTCTATTATCTAGCTACATGGGCTTGCCTCTCGGAAAAAAGATAAATTTTGCATGAGGTAAAATGCACCTCAGTCAAAATTCCCTATTTTTCTGTCGAGGCTGGACGAGCCCATTCCGCTTTTAAAATAAGGAGGAACCTATGATCGATTTACTAAAATATGCAAAAAAATACCGCAAACAGATTATTCTTGGTCCATTTTTCAAATTTTTAGAGGCTTGTTTCGAATTAGTCTTGCCTTTATTTATGGCCCGTTTGGTTGATCAGGGAATTCGAAATAATGATCGGTCTTACGTGCTTCAAATGGCCGGATGGATGCTTTTGATGTCTATTATTGGCTTAATCTGTGTGATGATTTGTCAATATTATTCATCTATTGCCTCTCAAGGTTTCGGAACAGAATTGAGAAATCAATTAATGAAAAAAATCAATCAGCTTTCCCATGCTGAATTAAACAGTTTTGGCACGGATACCTTGATCACACGTATGACAAATGATATCAATCAGTTGCAGTTAGCTTTGGCGATGTTGATTCGTTTAGTGATTCGTGCGCCTTTTTTAAGTATTGGTTCTGTTATTATGGCTTTTTACATCAATGTGCAAATGGGGCTGATTTTTCTCTTGATGTTGCCGCTTTTTTGCCTGATTCTTTATTTTATTATAAAAACAACTGTGCCATTATATAAAAAAGTTCAAGAAAAGCTCGACTTATTAAATCGTCAAATCAGTCAAAATTTAAGCGGGGTTCGAGTCATTCGCGCCTTTGCTAGAAAACAAACTGAAGAAAAACATGTCAATGATGTAACCGATGACCTTTCTTCTATTTATATTCGTGTTTCTAATATCTCTGCTTTATTAACTCCTGCTACGACATTAGTAATGAATCTTGGTATTTTAGCCCTGCTTTATCTTGGTGGAATCAAAGTAAACATTGGGGGGCTACAACAAGGGGAAGTACTCGCTTTGATAAATTATATGAATCAAATGTTGCTTGCTTTAATCGTAGTATCAAATTTAGTCATTATTTTCACTCGTGCATCAGCATCCGCTTCAAGAGTAAGTGAAGTCTTGTCTGTTGTACCAAGTATTCAGTCTGATACTCCAAATAATTCTCTTAAAGAACACGAAAAAGGCATCATTTTTGACCATGTCTCCTTCCGTTATCAACCAGAAGCAGGGTTAGCTTTAACAGACATTTCCTTAAATATCCCAGCTAGCTCCGTTTTAGGTATCACAGGACCTACAGGTGGTGGAAAAAGTACATTAACTCAATTGATTCCCCGCTTTTATGATACTAGTGAAGGAAATCTATTCGTAAATGGTATCAATGTTCGTGACTGGTCTATTGAGAAACTACGTAAAAAAATCGCAATCACACCACAAACCGCTGTTTTATTCACGGGTACGATTCGGGAAAATCTCCAGTGGGGAAAAGAAGGTGCGACTGATGAAGAGTGTTGGCAAGCCTTGGAAACTGCTCAATGTAAAGAGTTTGTCGAAAATCTAAGCGAAGGTTTGGATACACAAGTATATGAAAGTGGAAAAAACTTTTCAGGTGGTCAAAAACAGCGCTTAACAATTGCTCGTGCTTTGATTCATAAACCAGATGTTTTAATTTTAGATGACTCTTTAAGCGCATTGGATTACCAAACTGATTTAAACTTACGAACAGCCCTTCAACGAGACTTAAAAGAGACGACATTGATTCTAATCTCTCAACGAATCAGTTCGATTCAACAGGCGGATCAAATCTTAGTCTTGGCAAGTGGCAAACAAGTTGGTTTAGGTACACATGAGGAATTATTGCAGCATTCTCCAGCCTATCAAGAAATCGTTGCATCACAAGAGGAGGAGAGCGAAAAATGATGAACAAAAAAATGGTATCTAACTCATTTAATCGTTTTATGCCTTACTTACTTCGCTATCCAAAAGAAATGGTTGCCGCTGTTTTTCTAGGTATTTTGAGTGGATTAACAACGGTTTTAATGACGTATTATATGGGAAAATCTGTCGATACAATGATTGCTAAAGGCAATGTCGATTTCGTGATTCTTATGCAGTTACTTAGCACATTAGGTGGGATTCTAGTTATTACCGTTATCAGTCAATGGCTGATTCAACGATTAGGTAACCGGGTTTCTTACCTTTCTGTTGCAGAATTACGAAAAGATGCTTTTGCGCATTTAAATCGTTTACCATTAAATTATTATGATCAGACTTCACACGGAAATATCGTCAGTCGTTTTACAAATGACATGGATAACATTTCCGTTGCTTGCTCGGCTGTTTTCAATCAGTTATTTTCTGGGTTATCTGTAGTGATTATTGCGTTTTTCTTTATGCTTAAACTCAGCCCATTACTCACAGCAGTTGTTCTAGTCGCTACACCTATTATTTTTTTAGTCAATTGGTTGGTTGCTAAATCCTCTCAGAAAAATTTTTCCGCCCAACAAAAAATCGTAGGAGAAATTTCAGGTTTCGTTTCAGAAATGGTTGGCAATCAAAAAATCGTTAAAGCATTTCAACAAGAAAGTGTTTCTCAAAAACGTTTTGAAGCATTGAATCAAGAATTATATGTGCGCGGACAAAAAGCACAGTTTTCTTCTTCATTAACAAATCCGCTGTCACGTTTCGTTGATCATTTAGCTTATTTATCGATTGGTCTTGTTGGCGGATTATTGTTACTAAGTGGGCATCAGGCAATTACGATTGGTGTGATTTCAAGCTTCACAATCTACTCTAGCCAATTTTCTAAACCGTTTATTGAATTATCAGGGATCACTACCCAAATCCAGACGGCGTTGGCTGGATTAGACCGTACGTTTGAAATCATTAATCAGCCTGAAGAAAAGCCAGATGGTCAACATGCATTTGTTTTAAGCAATGTTACAGGAAAAGTGGTCTTTGAACATGTGGATTTTGCTTATACACCGAAAAAACCATTGATTCAAAATTTCAATTTAACGGCCTTACCTGGTGAAACGATTGCCATAGTTGGAAAAACAGGTGCTGGAAAATCAACTTTAGTTAATCTCTTGATGCGTTTTTACGAAGTAGACAATGGTCAAATTTCAATCGATCATCATAAAATCACTCACGTCACACGAGATAGTTTACGAAAAAACTTTGGTATGGTGCTACAAGATACTTGGTTGTTTGATAGTACAATCCGTGATAATTTAACGTACGGTAACCCAACAGCAACAGATGCTCAAATCGAAGCTGCTATGAAAAAAGCTTATATTTTTGATTTTGTGACTCGTTTACCTAAAGGTTTAGATACACTAATCGGGACTAGCGGAATCAAAATTTCAGAAGGTCAAAGACAGCTGATGACGATTGCTCGAACAATGATCAGTGATCCGCCAATGTTGATATTAGATGAAGCAACCAGTTCAGTTGATACTTTAACTGAGAAAAAAATTCAAGATGCCTTTTTACAAATGATGGAAGGACGGACAAGTTTTGTGATTGCTCACCGACTTTCCACCATTAAGAATGCAGATAAAATCTTAGTCATGGAGCAAGGAGCTGTGGTAGAGATTGGGAATCATGATGAATTGATTCATAAACAAGATGGCTATTATCGTGCATTGTACGAAGCTCAATTCAAAAATCAATTGTAGTTCAGAAAAAGACCTCAACTTTCCATGGGATGTTAGAAAGTTTGAGGTCTTTTTTTTATTTTAAATTGGTTAAAGATTTATTCAAAAATTGTTTATAAGGGACTTTGTTCCCTAGATAATAAGTGACGACTACTTGAATTGGGAAAAAGATAATATTTTTCACGATTCTAGGCGCCCACCAAGCCAAGTTGGAGATATTTACGCCATACATTAGTCCTAACCATAGGGGGGTTAAAAACATATGAATAATCAACGTAACAGATAGCGTTGCAAAGATTACTCGTTGCCAAGTTAACTCCTTTTTGTAATAGAAGAACCCGTAAATCGCTCCTGAAATAAATGCATTCAAGGTAAAACCAGGAAAATATGGTCCTTTTGGAAATAACAGCATACCAACCGTATCAGCTACTGCACTACCAATCCCTGTCCAGAATGGACCAAAAAGAATCCCCATTAACGACTCTGGAATAAAGGTTAGACTAATTCGTAAAAATTGGGTTTCAAACGAAATAAATCGTGTGAAAACCACCATCAACGCAATCAATAAACTCATCAGCGTAATGGTACGTGTATCAATGTTTCTTTTTTTCATTTCTAGCATCTCCTCTAAGAGCTGCTACACAAAATATGCAGCGAATGCGAAAACAAAACCGCGAATATAGAAAAGTGGAACGAACTGGTTATCTCTTTTGAAAATTAGGAAAGTAGCATTGAAACGTTCTTTGTTTCACTGATACTTTATCTATTTTCCTCAAAGACTGCTTCATGTAGCTATACCACTATTCTTATATATTCTTCGTCCGAAAGGCAACATCCCATCCTTTCAGCACTTAACGCTTTATTTCCTACTCTGTTTTATTTAGGCCTAAGCCTAAGTGAAATATAGCATATTCCTTACCTTGCTGCAACAAACTTTAATAAAAACAATCAAAACGACAGCGGTTTATTCTCTGTTTTATGAACCACATTTCTAAAGTCCGCAAAACCAGCCTGTAAACCTCTTAGTAAGATCTCTGCAGTCCCAATATTCGTAGCCAAAGGAATCTCATAAACATCACTCAAACGAATCAATGCTGTTACATCTGGTTCATGAGGTTGTGCAGCTAAAGGGTCTCGTAAAAAAATCACCATATCTAATTTATCCTCTGAAATCATCGCTCCGATTTGCTGATCACCACCTAATGGTCCCGATTTAAATCGATGTACTGATAATCCTGTAGCTTCTGATATTTTCAATCCTGTTGTTCCTGTGGCAAATAGCTCGTGTTCTTTTAATATTGGTTGGTATGCCAATGTCAGTTTAACCATTAAGTCTTTTTTGCGATCGTGTGCTATTAATGCAATCTTCATCATTACTCCCCCAATTCAATTCTTTTCCCCATTATAACAAAGTCTTCCATCTTAAAGTTAAAGGAATGATCGAACGTTTGTCACTTTGACGAAAAAGCAGTTTTTTTCTTGTGCAACCTTCCGTTGAAGATGTATAGCGCTTTCATTTATACTATGGATATATTAAAAAGAAAAGAGTGACGATAATGGTAGAAATGGCGTTAAAACATATCTATAAAAAATATGACAATGCAGAAAATTATTCTGTTACAGACTTTAATTTAGAAATTGCAGATCGCGAATTTATCGTTTTTGTTGGTCCATCAGGTTGTGGTAAATCTACAACACTTCGTATGATTGCTGGTCTGGAAGATATTACTGAAGGCGAACTTTCGATTGGTGACAAAGTGATGAATGACGTTGCACCAAAAGATCGTGATATCGCCATGGTGTTCCAAAACTATGCTCTATACCCTCATATGACTGTTTTTGATAATATGGCATTTGGATTGAAACTACGTAAATATGACAAAGCAGAAATCAAAAAACGTGTAGAAAATGCTGGTGAAATTTTGGGTTTAACAGAATATCTACATCGTAAACCAGCGGCCTTATCAGGTGGACAACGCCAACGTGTCGCATTAGGTCGAGCAATTGTTCGAGATGCAAAAGTTTTCTTGATGGATGAGCCGTTATCTAACTTAGATGCAAAATTACGTGTGGCAATGCGTGCTGAAATTGCTAAATTACATCGTCGTTTAGAAACAACTACAGTTTATGTTACCCATGACCAAACAGAAGCCATGACAATGGCCGATCGAATCGTCATCATGAAAGATGGTTTTATACAACAAATTGGTTCACCTAAAGAAGTCTACAATATGCCAAATAATGTCTTTGTTGCTGGATTTATCGGATCTCCTGCTATGAACTTTTTCAATGTTACGTTAAACAATGGTATCATCCGTGATGGGCATGGTTTAGAATTAAAAATTCCTGAAGGCAAAAATAAATTATTAGTTGAAAAAGGCTACGAAGGAAAATCAATTATCTTTGGAATTAGACCAGAAGATATTCATAGTGAACAAGTAGCTTTGGATACAATGAATGATGCAGTCGTTCGTTCTGAGGTTGTTGTTTCTGAATTACTAGGTGCTGAAACAATGCTTTATACAAGATTAGGTGATACTGAGTTTATTTCAAAAGTAGATGCTCGAGATTTTCATGAACCTGAAGAAATGGTTGACTTAGCCTTTAATATCAGTAAAGCACATTTCTTCGATCCAAAATCTGAACAAGTCATCAAATTACCTTAAACAATAAAAAATGAGCAGCAGATATTTGTCTGCTGCTCATTTTTTATTGTTGTGCTTCAATTTCTTGGGGAAGATTATTCACTTTTACTTGTTCCAATTTTTTAGCCTGGCTAAATACTGGAATATCAAATTGTTTACTTAATGCATTCGCCACAAAATAGGCAATGTTGTAATCGATCAAACTATGAATCAGTCCGCCAATGCCCATCAATAAAAAGATCGAGTGCATGTATCCTTGTGCATAGTACGTCTCTGGCATATTTCCCATCGTATAAAAAACACTTACTACAGCTAATTCTGCAGCAGAATGTATTAAGCCAATTCCAAAATTAAATAGTTGAAAACGACCATTAAACAAAACAAGTTTATTCTTCGTTAAAACAATCGTCGGATGTTTCTGTAAATAAAATGCCCCTATCAATGCAAAAAGTAAATGAGAAAGTGCTCTTATCGCAATGATCGGCGTAGCTGAAAGAAAGAAACCAAAACCAGTACCTAAACTAACAGCAACCGCTATTCCTGGTGAAAAAAACATTGCTAAAAATAATGGCACATGGCTGGCTAAAGTAAAAGAAGCTGGTCCTATCACAATTCTTGGCATAACCATAGGAATAATAATCCCCATTGCTACTAACAATGCTGCAATCGTTAAATGTCTAACTGAATTTTTTTTCATATTCTCCTCCGATGTGTCTTGACATATCTAACATTGTTTATTTTACGAGAAAAAAACAGATGTGTCAAGACACATAAGAGATTTATTTCAATCTAAAAATGTGGCTAAGTCATAACTCTACGAGTCACATCCTAGCCACAAGAAATCCGAATAAACGGTGGGAGCAAAAACAACGCCTTCAGAGTTAAACACTTCTTCCCAACCTCAGTACTTATTCTTTTTTACTTTCTCAACTTAGAACAAACCAATAATCTTCCCATCAGAATCCACATCGATTTTTTCATAAGCTGCTTTTTTCGGCAGCCCAGGCATCGTCATCACAGTGCCTGTATATGCCACTATAAAACCTGCTCCAGCTGATATTTTGATATTACTGATTGTTATCGTAAAATCAGTTGGTCTTCCTAATTTAGTTTGATCGTCTGAAAATGAATACTGTGTTTTCGCCATACAAATTGGCAAGTTGCCAAAACCAAGTTTTTCTAGTTTAGCAATTTCTCTTTCGGCAATCGGCTCATAACGAACAGCATTTCCACCATAAATTTTTTCTACGATTGCTTGAATCTTCTCTTTGATTGACAATTCATCTGAATACGTAAATGAAAAATTATTTTCTTGATCAGCTAAACGAACAACCTCTCTCGCCAACTCTTCTCCACCAGCGCCACCATGCTCCCACACATCCGATAAAACCACATTGACATTTCGTTTTTGACACTCTTCTTTTACAAGATTCAATTCCGCTTCAGTATCTGTTGGAAATTTATTGATTGCAACAACCGTAGGTAATCCAAAAACAGTTGTTGTATTTTCGATGTGTTTTAAAAGATTCGGCAACCCTTCTTTAAGGGCACTTACATTTTCAATGCCTAGTTGATCTTTCGACACGCCGCCATGCATTTTCAAAGCACGAACAGTTGCCACTACGACAACTGCCGAAGGACGAATTCCAGATTTTCGACATTTGATATCGATGAACTTCTCCGCGCCTAAATCAGCACCAAAACCACCTTCAGTCACAACATATTCCGCTAGCTTTCTAGCAGTATTCGTTGCTATTACACTGTTACACCCATGAGCAATATTTGCAAATGGGCCCCCGTGGATCAAAGCAGGATTGTTTTCTAACGTTTGAACCAGGTTAGGTTTGATCGCCTCTTTTAGTAAAGCAGTCATTGCGCCTTGAGCATTCAATTCTCTCGCTGTGACAGGGTGATTATCATAGGTATAGCCGACTATGATATTGGCTAGATTTTCTTTTAGATCTTCGATATCATTTGATAAACATAAAATGGCCATGATTTCTGATGCAACAGTGATTTCAAAACCATCTTCTCTAGGAACACCATTGACACGAGCACCTAAACCATCGACCACATGTCTCAATTGTCGATCGTTCATATCCACTACTCTTTTCCAAGTGATTCGACGATTATCGATCCCTAATTCATTTCCTTGAAAGATATGATTATCAATAATGGCTGCTAATAAGTTATTCGCCGCACCGATGGCATGAAAATCACCAGTAAAATGGAGATTGATATCTTCCATTGGCACAACTTGAGCATATCCGCCACCTGCTGCTCCTCCTTTAATCCCGAAAACAGGTCCTAAAGAAGGCTCTCTTAAAGCTATGATCGCATCTTGTCCAATTCGATTTAACCCATCACCTAAACCAACAACGGTTGTTGTTTTCCCTTCACCAGCTGGTGTTGGTGTGATTGCCGTCACTAGAATGACTTTCCCTTTTTTATCAGCTTTAATTTTGTTTACATCAATTTTTGCTTTATATTTTCCGTATAATTCAAATTGTTCTTCATTCAATCCAATTTTTTCTGCTACTTTAGTAACCGGCAGCATCGTTGCTTCTTGTGCAATTTCAATATCTGATTTAACCACTTTTTCCCCTCCGTTTTACTATGTTTTTCATACTATCAGTCTTTTTTCAACCAAGATATCGCTGTATCTGCATATACTTTTGCGCCTTCAATTAAGACGGATTCATCAAAAACAATAGCTGGATTATGAAGATTGATATTTTCTTCTGACGCTACTAACAGGACGGTTGTCGTTGGAATCAGCTGACTGATTTCTCCAAAATCCTCACTGCCCATCAGCGGAGTTGATGTTGGAATTGCAACGATTCGTTCAGTTCCGAAAGTATCAATTAATGATTTTTTTGCAAATGCTGTCAAGTCTGGATCGTTCACATTCGTGGTACAACCGTTAGTGAAAATCACTTCTGCTTCTGCCCGAAAAGCTTTGGCAATGTTTTCTGCCATTACAATCATTCGTTCTTTGACTTGTGTACGAACATCTTCTTTCAAGGTTCGTAAAGTTCCTTTCATTACGGTTGTTTCTGGAATAATATTTGACGCCCCAGGAGTCCCTCCTGTAAACTCACCGATGGTTAAAACAAAACGTTCTTCTGAGCCAATCTCTCTTGCAGAAAGTTCTTGTAAAGCAGTGTAAATATGAACTGCTACATTGATTGGGTCAATCGATGTTTCCGGTTGCGAGCCATGACCACCTCGTCCTTTGATATTAATCTCAAACCAATCTGCGCTGGCCATAAAAGTTCCTTCTGGTGTTGGTATAATTTGACCTGCTTTAAATCCTTTAAATGGAAATACATGGATCATCATACCAGCATCTACTTTGGGATTTTCTAAGACCTGATGTTCAATACAATCTTTAGAACCGGAAAGAATCTCCTCTCCAGGTTGGAACAACAATTTTACTTGTCCAGTTAGGTCATCTTCAAATTCTTTCAAAATCTTAGCAGCCCCAAGCAACATCGTAGTATGCATATCATGACCGCAAGCATGCATATATCCATTTTCAGATTTAAATGGTAAGTCCGTTAATTCCCTGATGGGCAAAGCATCCATGTCTCCACGTAATAGGAATGTTTTACCGCTTTTTTTTCCCGCTAACACTGTAATGCCAGACTCTCCACAAGCTTTCGGTTCATAACCATATTCTGTTAATTTTTCTTTTACAAAAGCGACAGTTTTTGGCAATTCCATCCCAATTTCCGGGTGCTGGTGCAAGTGTCTTCTAATTTGAATCAGTTCTGCTTCTAAACCATTGGCAAAGCTTTTTTGTTTTTCTGTCAGCATTTATTTTTCTCCTTTTCTTTTAAAGCTAAGTGACTTTTGACTGCTCTTTATCGGTCAATTGACTGTTGTAGTGGCTCAACTTCCCAACGATACAACCAAAGCGAATGAATTAAAATCTTCTTTACTATATAGTACCAAATATTTCAGAATATTTGCTAAATTTCTGTTATTTTTTAGGAATTGTGTGAATCCCAAGTCCCAGAAGATTTTCGTAAGCTTCGCCTACCCCTTCATTATACGTTGGATGAGGATGAACGATTGAAGTCACTTCATGAATCGACAAGCCATTCACGATTGCTGTTGTAAATTCACTAATCATATCCGTTGCACGGTCGCACATTAATTGAGCACCAATAATTTTCCCACTTTCAGATTCAGCAATAACTTTGATAAATCCTAATGTGGTACCAGCAATCATGGTTTTTCCATTACCCGCCATGTTATACTTGCCGATTTTAACTGGTATATCTAACTCTTTCGCCTTGGCTTCTGTCATACCAATAGAAGCAATCTCTGGTGTTGTATAGACACAAGATGGAATTATCTCTAAATTGTATTCTATTGGTTGTTGATTCATTTTTAAAATAGCATTTACCCCTTGAGCAGAAGCTAAATGCGCTAATTGTGTTCCTTGGCTAGCTACATCACCAATTGCATAAATACCTTTAACAGATGTTTCAAAGTTCTCATCTACCCAAATTGTTTGGTCTTCTATTTTGATAGCCAGTTCAGAGGTAAATAACCCTTCAAAATTTGCTTTTCGCCCCGTCGCAATCAAAACAGCATCACCAGTTATAACATTCTCTTTACCATTAGAAGTGTAGGTGCATGTTAACTGCTGTTCTTCGGAAATGTTGGTAACGATTGATTTCGTTGCTATTTTGATTCCTTGTTTTTTTAAAGTCATGGCTAATTTTTTGGCGATTTCTTTGTCAAAATTGGGAAGTAGTGTATCGGCCGTTTCAATGATTGTTACAGCGCAACCCAATGCATTAAAAATCGTCGCAAATTCCACACCAATCACACCACCACCGATAATAATCAAACTTTCATAGTTCTTCGCTTCAGTTAAAATCTCGTTGCTTGTCACAACACCTTGTAAATCACTACCAGGAATTGGTGGTAGCGCTGGTTTTGAACCTGTTGCAATCATGATTTTTTTTGTTTCATATATCGTGCCAGCTATTTCGATGACTCCTGGCTTGATAATTTTAGCCGCTCCAAAAATTAGTTCAATATTATTTGCTTTGACCAATCCTTCGATGCCTTGTACTAGATTACCAACAACTTTATTTTTCTTTTCATAGACCTCTTCCATGTTTATTTGAAGTTCCTTAATATGGATCCCTTCAGTACTCGCATTCTTTATTTTGCGAACCGTCTCCGCTGAATGCAGTAACGCTTTCGTCGGAATACAACCACGATTTAAACAAGTACCACCAACACGATTCCCTTCAACCAAGGCCACTCTCATCCCCAATTGAGCTGCTTTGATTGCAGCAACATAGCCTCCAGGACCTGCACCAATAACGATTAAATCATAACGCATACCTTTCCTCCTTTCTTTAAAAGCTGAACAGAATGTCTAGTTCCCCAGCAAATTAGGAAATCAACTTAAAGTCGCTTTTTGACTTTCAGATGATTTGTCTATTTGTTGAGGGAACTGTTCTGTGACGCTAGATAACTTTAAAAGCTGAACAGGCTCGTTCAGTCTCGACAAGAAAATAGGAAAATATAAGAATGGCGCTCCTTGCCAGAAGTATATTTTATCTTTTTCTCGAGAGACTAGCCTGTCAAGCTAGCTAACTTAAAAGTAGAGCTAGCTCATGAAGTTAGACAATTACACTAGTCAAATAGCACCCTTACTTAGCTATCACTATCACCAAAATCATATCGAACAATTGGCTTTCTAGCCGCCCTTACTTCATCCACTCGATGGATTTGAGCATGTAGTGGATACTCATGAAAGACTTCTGGATTTTTATATGCTTCATCATAAAGTTTGCGATAGACTGCAATCGCATCATCCAATCTTTCTTTTGATTCGGTTTCCGGAGGTTCGACCATTAAAGCTTCTGGCACTGTTAACGGGAAGTACATTGTCGGTGGATACATGTGATGATCCAAAATTCCTTTAGCCATGTCTAATGCTGTCACACCAGTTTCTTTTTTTAATTTATCTAAACTGATAACAAATTCGTGCATACATGTTTCGCCATATGGCACTTCAAAAATATCTTTTAGTTCATGAAGCATATAATTCGCATTCAATACAGCACTTTTAGATGCTGATGAAATCCCTTCTGATCCTAAAAATAGAATATACGTCAATGCTCTCAAAAATACTGAAAATTGACCATAAAATCCTTTGACCATACCAATCGAGTATTCAGGCTCTGTAAATGAAATTTCTGTCCCTTCTTTTACTGGATAATAATTAGGTAAAAATGGTTTTAATAACGTTTTACAGCCTACAGCACCTGATCCAGGCCCACCACCACCATGAGGCGTAGAGAATGTTTTGTGTAAGTTCAAATGAATAATATCAAAGCCCATATCTCCTGGACGAGCAACACCCATAATGGCATTTAGATTGGCTCCATCATAATAATTCAATCCACCAGCATCATGAACGATTTTTGTAATTTCTAAAATATTTTTATCGAAAATACCTGCTGTATTTGGGTTGGTCAACATCAAACCTGCGGTGTCCTCTCCAACCGCTTCTTTTAAGGCTTCAATATCTACGCAACCGTATTTATCGGATGGAATATTAACGGTAATCATACCGGTCATTGCCACACTTGCAGGATTTGTTCCATGAGCTGAGTCAGGCACAATAATCTTATTTCGTTGTGGCTGACCATTTTTTTCATGGTAAGCTTTGATCATTAGTAAGCTTGTAAATTCACCATGCGCGCCTGCTGCCGGTTGAAACGTAATCGCATTCATCCCTGTAATCTCTTTTAATAAACTTTCAGCCATAGTAAACACTTCAAGAGAACCTTGAACTGTATGCTGCGGTTGAAGTGGATGGATGTTAGCAAACGCTGGATAAGCCGCCATTTCATCATTGATTTTCGGATTGTATTTCATTGTACAAGAACCTAATGGATAAAAACCGTCATTGATTCCAAAGGTTGCATTCGCCAATTCAGTATAATGTCTACTGATTTCTGGTTGAGGAAGTGTTGGTAAATGTAGCTCTTTTTGACGCTTCATTGCTTCTGGAAGTGCAGTGGTCGGTACATCGCAGGGCGAAATCATATCATTGTAGTATCCGTCTACGCTACGTTCAAAAATCAATTTCATTGTTCACACGCCTCCTTCACCAAAGCCACGACTTCATCGATTTGCTCTTTCGTATTCATTTCTGTCACACACCATAACAACCCTTCATCTGTAGGATAGCCACCCAAAATGTCGTGTTCTTCCAATTTTGTTAACACGACGTCAATTGAAACAGGGAAACTTGTAACAAATTCATGGAAAAAAGGACTTTGATTGTTTCGTTTTACCCCACTGATTTGAGTTAGTTGATCCGCTAAATAATGAGCTTTACTATAACATTGCTCAGCAACCTCCTGAATGCCGCGTGGACCCATTGTACTCATATAAACTGCATTAGTTAACGCACACAGGGCTTGATTTGAACAAATATTCGATGCCGCTTTTTCTCTGCGAATATGCTGTTCTCGGGCTTGCAAGGTTAAAACAAATGCTCGCTCACCTGCTTCATCCACTGTTTCTCCTGCAATACGACCAGGTAATTTCCGCATCATTTTTTCTTTTGTGGCAATAAAGCCAATATATGGTCCACCAAAAGCTAGTGGTAAGCCAAATGGTTGTGAGTCACCGACTGCAATATCCGCATTGACTTCCCCTGCAGTTTTCAGTATTGTGCTCGCAACAGGATTGACACTCATAATAAATTTGGCTTTTGCAGCATGGACCATTTCTGCTATCGCTTCAACTGGTTCGATTCCACCATAGTAGTTTGGTTGCTGAACAATAAAACATGCGCTCGTATCATCCAGTTTTTCTTGCAATACCGATACATCGGTCAACCCATCTTTCTCTGGAATCATCACAAATTCGATTTCTCTTGAGCTAAAATAAGTCAAGGCTGTTTGGATCGTCATTGGATTTGTCGTTTCTGAAATCAAGACTTTCAGCCGTTTTTTCTCTAAACACATATTAATAGCTTCTGCCGCAGCTGTTGGTCCATCATAAACCGACGCATTTGTCGCGTCCATTCCAGTAATTTCACAAATCATGGTTTGATATTCAAAAATCGACTGTAATAACCCTTGACTAATTTCAGGCTGATACGGTGTATAAGATGTCATAAATTCTTCTTTTGCCGAAATTTGTTTAACGATAGCGGGAATATAATGATTATACGCACCAGCACCACGAAAAATACTTGAAAAGACTTTATTTTTCTTCCCCATATTTTCCACGATGCGACGCACTTCGAATTCTGACTTTCCAGCTGGAATATCAAGTGTTTCTACGATCATGTCTTTAGGAAGAGAACGATAGAGGTCGCTCATATCCGTTAAGCCGATTGTTTTCAGCATGTCTTGCTGTTGCTTTTCTGTTGATCCAAGATAATTACCCATTCATTATGCCTCCTCAGATTCTTCACAGAATGTTTTATATTCTTCAGCACTTAATAAATCCTCGATTTCTTCGACTCCCTCCACTTCAATCAACCATGAATCTAATGGTGCAGAATTAATTAACTCTGGGCTGTCCATCAACTCTTCATTGATTGCAATTACTGTTCCTGTAAGTGGAGAATACGCTTCTGAAACAGCTTTAACAGATTCAATATCTGCAAATGATTCACCTTTCGTTACATCATCTCCTTCATCTGGTAAATCGATAAAAACAATATCTCCCAACTGATCTTGTGCGTAATCAGAAAGACCAATTTTTACTTTATCCTCATCAAAAAGTACCCACTCATGTGATTTTGAAAACTTCAATTCTTCTGCCTTTGCCATATTAACCGACTCCTTCTTTTCTAATTATTTTTTTACAAATGGTATTGCAACAACTTCAGCTGTGAGATTCTTGCCTCTAACTTCAACTTCTATTGATGAACCGATTTCTACAATCCCTTTTTTAACTAATGCCATTGCGCATGCTTTATTGATAAACGGGCACATAGTGCCTGAAGTGGTTTGACCAATTTTATTTCCCTTAAAATAAACATTTGCTCCTTCACGAACAATACCTCGGTCCGTTAATTGTAGTCCAATCCGAGTGATCTTAGGTTCACCTTTATCAAGGATTGCCTGTTTACCAATAAAATCTTCTTTTTTCATCTTAACTGCAAAACTTAGATCTGTTTCAAGCGGAGTGATTTCTTCCGTCATTTCATGACCATAAAGTGGCATTCCTGCTTCTAAACGTAAAGTGTCACGCGCTCCTAAACCACACGGTATGATGCCGTATGCTTGACCTGTTTCTAATAACAGATTCCACAATTTAAGCCCGTCTTCAGGTTTACAGTACAATTCGTACCCAAACTCTCCTGTATAGCCTGTTCGTGATAAAAGGCACGTCACACCGCCAACATCGGCGTGTTCAGTAAAGCTATAATACTTTTTGGGTATCTCTTCTTCTTTCGTTAATTTTCCAATAATTTCTTTCGCAAATGCCCCTTGCAATGCGATTTGAACAAATTGATCCGATTGGTCTGAAAATTCGACTTCACCAAATAAGTGCTTTTTCATCCATGCAACATCTTTTGCACGATTCGCCGCATTGACGACTAATAAATATTTTTCATCACTACATTTATAAACGAGTAGATCATCGATCACACCGCCGTTTTTATTACACATCAAGGTATATCTCACACGACCTATTTCTAAATTACTAAAATCATTTGTTAATAAATACTGCAAATTCGCTAAAGCATCTTTTCCCTCGTAAACGACCTCTCCCATATGGGAAACATCAAATAATCCTACTTGGTTGCGAACAGCTAAATGCTCTTTGATCACGCCGCTATCTTTATACTGAACAGGCAGTGTATATCCAGCAAATGAAACCATTTTCCCGCCAGCTTCAAGATGTGCGTCATATAAAGGTGTTTTCAAATCCATCTTTTCTACTCCTTTGCTTCTTCATATTTTTTTGTAATTGATATATGGCACCTCCAAGCCAAAATGACTATATAAAAACAGAGGAACAGGCATCTTAAAGAAATGCCTGTTCCTCTGTACAAAACCTGAGAGATTCGTCTTCATCTGAAGAGTTGCTCCTTCGGTGCATCCGCTTTCCAGAGTGATGTCCAATTACGGTCCTTTTACCTGAGATCTTCATGTTCAATGATTTGCGCCACTGATCATTTATTCCTTCGGTGCTATGACTAGTCTCTCCCGTAACTTTCTTCCATCTAACTTAAATTATGTTTACCCTTACCCTTTTTTTAGCATTGTATGATATTGTTGCTCCATTTTTAATTCAAAATATTGCGGTACAGAGCTATCTAGTATGCCAGCATTTAAAGATAAAGTTTGGATCGTACGATTTTCATACAAATGAATGTACATTTGTTTTTCTTTGCAGTCATATGCACTGGTATATTGGGTATACTGTACATCTGTATCTGAACTGACTTTCACAACACCTTTTGGAATATCAAAACTATCTAAAATATGAAAAATTTGTTCTATTGCCTGTTCATCCTCAACTTTTTCAGAAAAATGCTTCAAATATGCGGCTCGAACAAATCGAGATTGTGGAGTAAAATCCCCTGGAATTCCTCGTAAGCCAGAACCTTTCCCATTTGAAATCACATGAAGATCATTCATCTGAATATCAGGTGCTATTGTATCACTTAGTCCAACATAATTTTGCAGGTTGGTCAAATGCCAATCAAACTTAGGGCTGTTCGTAAAAACACCGACAGGATTATCATAAATTTCATATCCGCCATCGATGGAAGGTTCAACTACAACAGAGGCACCAGATTCATCCTGAAACACATAATGTTGCGGAATTCCCGCCGGATTGTCAACAATTGCTATTGCAGTGTCTTGATTTACCCGCTCTTTCAATTCTTCGACAGAAGCATAGTTTGTTAACGCATAGGTCACAAATTCAGCACCTGCTAATGGTAATTTTCCCATTGCACGAATTTTTTCTGCTTCGATATACCGATTATAATGCCCAAAGTAAAAAGAACCGCCCATCAATCCTTTCTCGTTCACTCCATCTACTAATAATGGCTGACCGGAAATTGAGACACCCATCGCAGCATAACGTGTTAAGAAGTGGTCTAACGAAACAGTTAGATCATAATTTCTTGGAATAATTGCAGCATCATACTCCAATAATAAATTAAATTCCTGTGTTCTCCCCCAATAACTATTCCCCTTGATTGATTGAATTGTAATTCCTGTACACATTTTCTCACACCCTTCTCATTTTTTCAAAATTCTGAACTACGATCATTCACTTTTTTTCACTAATAACGTAATTCCTCCAGCAACAATAAACGAAATTCCAATAAATAAGAATGAGCTAAAGAAAGCACCATTAGACAGTTGAATCAGTGCACCAATAATCGTCGGCGCAACAAATCCACCTGAAACACCGATTGCATTGATCGTTGCGTACTTTGCAGACACTTCATCTGTTGGAAATATTTTTAATGGAATACTCATCAATGTAGCAAAAGCTAAGCTCGCAAATGCCACAGCACAAGTTAATGCCACCATACTCATGACGAATGTTCCAACAACTGAAACTAAAATAGCAAAGATTCCTCCACCAATAGTAGCTATAAAAATCACATTTTTTTCTTTACCAACGAAGTATTTATTCACTACAACACCACCCAACATAGCGGCAATCATCGTGAAAAAGCCAATAATAGCTGCTACATATGCCGTTTGAGTTAGAACAAGACCATGGGCTTCGACTAGATAAGTTGCCATCCACCCATTTAGACCATATATTGCAGCGTTGATAAAGAATGCTGCAAAAATCAAAATCCAAACATTTCGATCTTTTAGTACATCTCGAAATGAAATAACTTTTTTATTTTTTAACTGTTCTTTCACTCCACCAAATTCTTTAGGGATCACAAAATACATTAAAACGGCGACCAAAAGGACTGCTGCCCCTAAAAAATAATAAGTCTTATGCCAACCAATCTGTAATAAAAGGGGGGCAATCAATAACGGTCCTACGATTGCAGCAAAACCTGAAGAAGCAATCATTGTTGATTGTGCTGGTCCCCGTTTCTCTATTGGCAATTCTTGTGAAATAAAGGTACTCACAGAAGACGGATACCCAGAATGAGCCACAGCTCCTGTCATAAATCGAATCAAAATCAAATATAATAAAGAAAAGCCGAAGCCAAATAAAAATAGAAAAATTCCTACGAGAAAAACTGAAGTAATCATCATTTTTCTTGTCCCAATCTTACTAGATAAGTAGCCAAATGGAATTTGAAAAATCGTATAGCCTAGAAAAAAAGCACTTAGTATCAAACCTTTTTGCTGTGGATCAAAGCCTAAATCATTTGCAATCGTCACCAGTGACATCCCAATTGTCGTCTTATCAACATAAATACAAGTGTATCCCAGAAAAATAGCTACTAACATCCACGTAACATTTCTTGTCTTATTATTTTCCATAGTTTCACTCCTAACAACAGAAAGCGCTTTCTAAATATAATTATGCTTGATATTTAAAAAAAGTCAATATCTCAATCCAATTATTTTACATAAAGTCAAAAGAAAATGATTTCCTCTTCTCTTTATAAAAAAGTTTGTTACATTATTTTGTATAAAAAAGGAGATTGAAAAAAATTAAACAATTTTTCTCAATCCACTTTTTTAACGATTTTTTTCTAAAGTATTACTTAAACGCCCAAACTCGATTAATGACAACGTTTCTCCACGACGTGAAGGTTCAATCTCAGCTTCTGTCAAACTTTTAGTCAACCAGGCTTTGGTTTCCTCATCTTTACCGTAAAAATGAATCAAATTATTCCACAATGTTTTACGGCGCAACTGGAAGGATGCTTTTGTCAGTTTGAAGAATTCTTTTTCATTCGTAACTTCAACTGCTGGTTTATCACGTTTTGTTAATTTGATGATTGCTGAATCAACATTTGGTTGCGGGATAAACACAGTTTTCGGCACAATAAACGCGATGCTTGCTTCCATAAAATACTGAACAGCAATCGATAATGAGCCGTAAGCTTTGGTTCCAGGTTTTGCCGAGATTCGGTCTGCGACTTCTTTTTGCATCATAACGATCATTTCTTCCACCGCTAAATCCGATTCTAAAAAGTGCATCATGATAGGCGTTGTAATATAGTAAGGCAAATTAGCAACTACTTTGATAGGAAGTTCTTCTTTAAAGACCTCTTTTGTCGTACCAACTAGATCTGCTTTTAGCACATCATTATGAACAACTGTGACGTTTGGATAGGGACTCATTGTATCTTCTAAAACAGGAATCAAGCGATCATCGATTTCAAACGCTAAAACTTGTGCAGCATTTTTGGCTAGCTGTTCTGTTAAAGCACCTATACCAGGTCCGACTTCCACCACATTGGTATGCGTATCGATTCCTGCTGTCTCAACGATTTTCCTTAAGATATTCGGTTCTGTTAAAAAGTTTTGTCCTAAACTTTTTTTGAATGAAAAGCCGTGTTGCTTCAAAATTTCTTTGGTTCTTGAAGGGGTGGCTATTTCTTTATATTCTGTCAAATTGATTCCTCCGATTTTTCACTAGGTCATTCATTTAAGTTATTCATGACATCTCTTAATTCTTTTTCAGTGATGCGAAACATTTTCAAGCGTTTCGTTAATTGTTTACTGTTTGTATAACCAATGCGCAATTCATCGCCTAATTTTTCACGGCGTTCTTTTGCATGAGCTCCCGCTATTAAACCATATGCGATCAAAGTTTGTCTAGGGATTTCTTGATAGTCATCGGTCTCATTAATAGGTGTTACAATTTTTTCCAGCGCTTCTAAAATCGCTTCATCACTGGCATGTTCCACGCCTAAACTTGAGCCACGCTTTTTAGGTGCTGCAAGTTGCCGCGAGAGAAAGGCGTGCTTAGCATCAGGCACAACTTCCATGATTGTTTTACGAATCTTTTCACCTGAAAAATCGGGGTCAGTAAAAATGATGACACCTCGTGTTTCTTGCGCATGCTCGATTTGTTCTAAAATATCTTCATTGATCGCTGAACCGATTGTCTCGATCGTATCTGCATCAACAACTTCTTGAATCCGTCTGGTATCGTCTTTTCCTTCAACGACAATGATTTCTTCGATTCTCAACTTCTCTGTCATTCGGCTAACCTGAATAAACGATGCGCATTCGTTGTCGTTTGCTTTGCAATTTCTTCCAATGGAACTTCTCTTAATTCTGCGATTTTTTCTACTACATAACGAGTATAGCCTGGTTCGTTACGTTTGCCTCTATAAGGAACAGGCGCTAAATACGGTGCATCGGTCTCTACCAGTAAGCGATCTAACGGAACTGCTTTCGCTACTTCTTGTACTTCTAACGCCTTTTTAAACGTCACAACACCGCTTAAAGAAATATGCATGCCCATATCTAAAAATTTCGCCATCCACTCAGGATCACCGCTAAAACTATGCATAATACCACCAATATCACGAATATCTTCTTCTTTTAAAATCTTATACGTATCTTCCATCGCATCTCGTGTATGGATACTGATTGGCAGGTTCATTTCTTTGGCAATTGCGATTTGACGACGAAACACACGATCTTGTACCTCTTTTGGGTCTTCCATCCAGTAATAATCTAAACCAATTTCACCAAGTGCCACTACTTTTGGTGTTGTTAATAACTGCTGAAGTTTTTTCTCCACTTCCGACGTATAGCTTCCAGCTTCTGTTGGATGCCAGCCGATAATACTTTGGATTTCTTTATAGTGTTGGCTAAGCTCAAGAGACTTTTCGATTGTCGGTGTATCAAAACCAACTACTGCCATCTCCGTTACACCTAACTCTTTTGCACGCTCAATAGTTTCTGGAATATCTCCATTGAATTGTTCTGCGTTTAAATGGGTATGAGAATCAAAAATCAAGTAAACCCCTCCTCTGTCTTCTATACTTTATCACATTTTAACCAAAAGCTGAATGGACAGCATCGATAAATTATCAGCTTCTTATAATTGCTTTATTAAAAAAAATAGCTTATACTATTCGGTCACGGCAATTTATGTCAGGAGGAACCAATATGTCAAACGATCGCACACAAGAAACTCGTCATCTACATCAGGTTTACGAAGAATTAACTCAAGCAAAAGATACCTATCAAACCGCTATCGATGAAGTCAACACCACAGGAAAGTCAGTGCTAGAGCAGTTTGGCGGTGATACAAAGCTAAATTTTGATAGTTACTCAGATAACTTAGAAACCTTTGCCATGATGGAAATGAAAAATAGGGAAATCGACCAATTAAACATCCAAAACGCAACTGCTGCTAAGCAACTGGAAAAAGTTGAACGGTTACTGAAAGTTCCTTATTTTGGGAAAATCGATGTGACATTTTTAGATGACGATTCTGATCGGGATGTTTTTTATATCGGGATGAATGATTTTACCAATCTGGAAGGTGAATCACGGATCTACGATTGGCGTTCACCAATTGCTTCCCTTTTTTATAATAATGTTTTAGGCGACAGCAGTTATCTTGTCAATAAGACAGAGATTCCTGTTACGTTAAATCTAAAAAGGCAATTGATTATTGAGGAAGATCGTTTGATTAATTTCTTTGATACTAGCCTTGCGATCCAAGATGATATTTTACTCCATTCACTAGAAGCGGATTCTTCTCAATACATGAAAGATATCACAACAACGATCCAACAAGAACAAAATGAGATCATCCGAGATGAACGTCATCCTTTGCTTTTAGTCAACGGAATAGCAGGGAGCGGGAAAACATCAGCGATCATGCAGCGAATTGCTTATTTACTGTATAATCATCGAACCAAGATTACTGCTGATGATATTTTACTGCTTTCTCCTAACTCTACCTTTATTGATTATATTTCTCAGGTATTACCGAATTTAGGTGAACGAAATCCACTGAATTTAACTTTATTACAGTTTCTTAAATTTACCTTTCGTGAAAAAGCACCGATCGAAAGTGAATCAGCTTATTTCAAACGAATTACCGCGGAGCGCGTCAATGCCCAGCAAAGAGTGATTCAATCACAAAAATTTGTTGATTTTATTCACTCTTTCGAAGATGCTTCCCTAATTCAACAATCATTATTCAAACCGATTTTATTCAAACGTAAACCGATCTTTTCGGCTGAACTGATTTTTAATTTATACCAAGAAACACCAACGAGTTTGTCAATCAGAGACCGATTATCTGCAACAAAAGAAAAACTATCCAGTTTATGGAATCGTTATTTGATCAAACAATCCAAATCCAAGCAAATGATCGATCAAATGCAAGACTTGACTGAAGCCGAGCAGTTACGCTACTTTGACACAACATTTGCTGAGGAAGATGACGAACAATTAGCAGAGTTTGCCCTTCAACGATTGCAACAAAAATACCGCAAAGTAGTGGATGCAATCACTGATTTTACTTGGTTCGATCAATGGTTACTTTTTGAAGCATTGTATCAGAATCATCAGCAAGATTCCTATGAAAGAGTAACTGCAGCCTATACTGCTGATGAAGTTGTGATGTTGTTACTGATCAAGGATACATTTATTGAAGATTTGTCCAATCGGCAAATGGCGTTTATTTTGGTGGATGAAGTCCAAGACTATACAGAGGCTCAAATTCTTTTACTGCTTAAATTATTTCCGCAAGCAAACTTCACTTTAGCGGGAGATGAAAATCAGGCAATTTTTAATACATCAATCAGTTTTATAGGACTAAAAGACCTATTATCTGCTTCTAGCCGTTCTGTTACTTCATATCAATTATTGAATAGTTACCGCTCAAGTAAAGAAATCACTCAACTATTTCAAACGTTAGTGACCAATCATGAAAAGCTAAACATTGTATCCATCCGAAAAGATGGTGAGAAGCCGATGTTTATTTCTTGTGAAAATCAAGAAGCATATTTAAAAACACTTTCTTCACTTTTAGATTCATTATCATCTGAAGAAGCGACAGTAATCATTACGAAAACTGAAATGGAAGCAGAAGAATTAGAACAACAACTGACTACCAAACAGAACACGATCAAGGCTCAAATTCTTTCGATCGATATGGCCAAAGGTCTTGAGTTTGACAATGTGATTATTCATGACCCTTCGACATTACGCTATGGAACAACAGAACGAGAGAAGAAGATTCTTTATACAGCGATTTCTCGCGGAATGAAACAGGTCTTTTTACCTTATATTGGGGAGCTTTCTAATCTGCTTAAGGCTAAATAGTTATTGAAGATTATCCAATTTTGAAGCAACAGCATTCAAAAAAACGACTTTAGCCCGATGTTTTTCTCCCTTTTCAGCAGTAAACTTAACTTCAGTCTGATTTTCAATTTGATAGGAGTGAATGCTGTTTGAAAAATTTCTTTGAAGAATCTGGCTTTCTAAAAACAACGATCCAAAAGAACGTAACGATTGAACGAAAACCTCAAGTCAATACGATCTGGCACTGGGTACTACTGGTTCTTTTCGGTTTGTTAGCCTATGGCTCAATGACACAACAGCTTCTTCTGATAGTCGTTTTCGTTATTATTGCAGCAATTGTTAAAGGTCCCTTAATGCTTTTATGGGGTGCTGTATATTCCGCCTTGATTGCCTTTTTTCCGCCGCTTGGACTCTTATTGTCTCTTGTGTTTTTCTTGATGAACCTTGGAACTATCGCAAAAAGTTGGCGGATTTCCATAACTAGTGCTTATTTTTATTTGGTTCCTCTAATTGGCAGTATTCTTAGAGCTATCCTAAAAAATGAGCCCAGTTATGCCGTGTTGATTTTTGTTTCCGTCAGTATCTTAGGCCTGCATTTTTTACTTAATTGGTTATATAAAAATAATAGTTTGAGCCGTACCTTGACTTGGTCAATCATTAGCGTGCCTTATGCACTATTAATCATGCTCTTACCAACTCGTTTTCATAGAGTTAAATCAAATAGAAAACTGAAATTCTAGTCAGTTTCGAGGTTGGGACGGAAGTATTTAACTCCGAGAAATAAGGGGGAATTCACGAAAGTTGTCCTTCAGATTTTTATGAATTCTAGCCTATTTCCGAAAGAGTTGCTTCGGTTCCCACCGGTTATTCAGGTTTCTTGTGGCTGGGATGTGACTCGTAGAGTTATGTCCCAGCCATGTTTTTTTATTATCTTCCACATGACATAAGTCCTATTTCAAATGACAATACTTCATATCTTTCTTATGAAAGACCTTCTATAATGAAAACGTAAACAAAATTACTGAAAGGAGTATTCTCATGAATAAAAGAACTGTAGCAATAGCTGGAACCTTTGACTCAAAATCTGAAGAATTCTTGTTTATCAAAGAACAAATTGAAAAAACAGGTCTAAACACTTTTTTGATCCACACCGGTATTTTCACCCCTGCTTTTGAACCAGACGTCACGAATCACCAAATCGCTGAAGTAGTAGGTGCTGATATAACAGAAATAGCTGTTAATAGAGATCGTGCTCAAGGAACGAATGCAATTGCCAAAGGTTTAGAAATTTTACTGCCTCAACTATATAGTGAAGGAAAATTTGATGGCATTATTTCTGCTGGTGGTTCTGGCGGAACTTCAATGGTCACACCAAGTATGCGAGCACTACCAATAGGAGTTCCTAAGCTGATGATTTCCACGGTTGCTGCTGGAGATGTCAGTGGTTATGTAGGATCAAGTGATATCTTCATGTATCCATCGATCGTTGATGTTGCTGGCATCAACTCGATTTCTAAGAAAATTTTTACCAATGCTGCGAATGCGATCAGCGGAATGGTTGCGAATTTAAGTATTGAACAAACAGAAGAGAAAAAAGTTATTGCGGCAAGTATGTTTGGTGTAACTACCCCAAGCGTGGAAGTCAGTAGACGTTTGTTAGAAGAGGACGGATATGAGGTACTTGTTTTCCACGCTACAGGTGCTGGCGGAAAATCAATGGAAAAATTAATCACAGATGGCCATATCGCAGGTGTGCTAGATCTTACCACTACTGAATGGTGTGATGAATTATTTGGCGGAAACATGCCTGGTGGAAAGCATCGTTTAGAAGCGGCGGCGATAACTGGAATTCCTCAAGTTGTTTCTCTAGGCGCACTTGATATGGTAAACTTTGGTGCAGTAGAAACAGTGCCAAAAAAATACCAAGATCGAACGTTTTACCAACACAATCCTATGGTAACCCTGATGCGGACTACAGCCGAAGAAAATCAACAACTGGGTGAAACGATCGCTGAAAAATTAAATCAAGTAACGAGTAAAACCATTTTGATGCTACCTTTAAAAGGCTTATCTAGTTTAGATAATAAAAACCATGAATTTTATGCACCGCAAATCGACCAAGTTCTATTTGATACTGTAACAGCGAATATCAGCAATCCTTTAGTTGAGATCATTTCACTAGATTACAATATCAATGATCCGCAATTTGCCACAGTGGCTGCTGAAAAATTAGCTCAATTAATGAATGAACATACTGACGATATCTAGTTTCGTGGGCTAGCTCTTCGGGAAAAAGATAAATTATGCTTGAGATAAAAAGCGTCTCATTCATAATTTCCTATTTTCCTGTCAGAGCAAAACGAGCCCGCTACGCTTTTAACAGTATCTAGCTTCAAGAGCTAGTCTCTCGAGAAAAAGGTAAAAACTAAATGAAACAAAAAACGTCTCAGTTATTTTTTCCTATTTGCTAGTCGAGACTAAACGAGCTCTTTCAGCTTTTAAATTTAGGAGGAATGAATTCATGAAAAAAACAAGAACAGAAATTTTGGCTGACTTTCGTCAACAAATCGCAGATGGAAATATTTTATTAGGTGTGGGAGCAGGAACTGGTATCACCGCCAAAAGTTCTGAAGCCGGTGGAACAGATATGCTGATTATTTACAATTCAGGACGTTACAGAATGGCTGGGCGTGGCTCTTTGGCAGGATTGCTGTCTTATGGTGATGCAAACCAAATCGTTGTGGAAATGGGTGCTGAAGTACTACCTGTTGTAAAAAACACGCCCGTTTTAGCAGGTGTGTGCGGCACAGATCCGTTTCGTGTCATGGATGTCTTTTTAAAGCAACTAAAAGACCAAGGGTTTGCGGGCGTTCAAAATTTCCCCACTGTTGGACTAATCGATGGTGTCTTTAGACAAAATTTAGAAGAAACAGGTATGGGATATGATCTAGAAGTTGAAATGATCGCTAAAGCTCATGAGTTAGATCTTTTAACCACACCTTATGTGTTTGATCCTGAACAAGCTAAAAAAATGGCGCAAGCTGGTGCGGACATGATCGTCGCACATATGGGTCTCACAACCAAAGGAAGTATTGGTGCACAAACGGCTTTAACATTAGAAGAATCTGCTAAACGTGTTCAAGCAATTGCGGATGCAGCTAAAGAAATCAATCCAGAAATCTTAGTCATTTGCCACGGCGGACCAATTGCAGAGCCAGAAGACGCTCAATACATCATCAAACATACAACAGGTGTTCATGGCTTTTTCGGTGCTTCAAGTATTGAACGATTTGCTGCTGAAAAAGGCATCAAAGAACAAACCCAAGCCTTTAAACAAATTCAATGAATTTGATTCTGTCGTTTTAGAGTATAGAGCAACTTTTGTTCTATACTCTATTCTTTTATAATGGTTTGCGTTTATAATAAAGAAAAAACCTATAGAAAGGACTGCTTATAGTGGAACAAAAACAAATGACCCAACTTAAAAGAAGCGTTCGCACTGATAAGCGAGTCATCGGTGTCGCAGCTGGTTCTGGGTTAGCAGCCAAAGCTGCAGAAAGTGGCGGAGCTGACTTTATTTTGGCTCTGAATTCAGGAAAGTTTCGGCAAATGGGGGTTAGCTCGTTAGCGGGTTGGTTGCCATTTTCTAATGCAAATGAAATCGTAATGGATTACGGTAGAAGAGAGATTCTACCTCGAGTAAACAACATTCCTGTCTTCTTTGGTTTTAACGGAACCGACCCTACAATCGACAAAAAAAAATGCTTGTTGTCAATAAAGGCCAACGGTTTTGCTGGAATCAATAACTTTCCAACTGTAGGTATGTTCGATGGTCAATTTAGAGAGTGGTTAGACGAAAATGGTCTAAACTACGACCAAGAAGTTGAATCCATCAAACTTGCACATGATTTAGGCTTACTGACGATTGCCTTTGTCTTCGATCAAACTCAAACAAAGCAAATGTTAGCTGCAGGTGCTGATATTATCTGTGTTCATTTAGGCTTGACTAGTGGTGGAACGGTTGGTGCAAAAAAGATTCTCTCTTTAGAAGCTGGGAAAAAAATCGCCAAAGAGTTATTTGATATCTGTGAAAAAGTGAATCCAAACGTCATTCGCATGATTTACGGTGGACCTGTGGACAGTCCGCTAGATGCAGATTATATGTTTAAGCAAACCTCTGCCCAAGGGTATATCGGCGGTTCTTCATTTGAACGCACCCCTGTTGAAGACAGCATCGGACAAATCACCAACGAATTTAAGACTGCTGGTATACTTGAATCAGATAAAAAGCTTTATCAGCTGCTGGAGGAACTAGAACAACATTACGATTATGTAGATTTCACCCAAAAATATATTGCTGATCACTATATGGATGAAATTAAGTTAACGGAACTTGCAGATATCATGCACATTAGCCGTCAATATCTAGGTACTTTATTTAAAGAAAAAATGGGCCTTACTTTTTCTGATTATTTAACAAGCTATCGATTGAATCAGGCTATCACTATTTTAGAAAATAAGAATGTTTCTATTAGCGAACTAGCCCAAATGGTTGGATACACAGATGCGTCCTATTTTAGCCGTGCCTTTAAAAAATATACTGGATTTCCACCAAATGCTTTTCGCTCATCTAAAAAGAAATAAGAATCGATTTTCTTTTTCTAGTATTTCTTCAATTTTTTTAAGATTCATCATAAATGAGTAGATAAACAAATGAGGTCTGAAGCAATCCTCTCTTTGATTACTTCAAACCTCATTTATTATTTTAAGCTTAAACAGTTCCAGCTTTCAATGCTTTATCTAAGGCATCATTTAGCTTTTTCATTTGCTCTTCGTTGAAAATCTCTTTAGCGCCTTCACGTGCTTCTTTTGCAGTTTCTTCTGTTACAGCACTTGGATTTGCTTCTATGCGTTTGATCATTTCATCTAATTGCTCATCCATTAGTTTTTGAATCTCAGGATCATCTTTTAAATCACTGTAATCCATTGAGTCATCATTTAGAGCTGAATCATCTGTTCCAGTTCCAGTAATATTTGATAAAATATTTTCTAACTCATCTTGACTGATGACTTCTTTTTTACTAGGCATCTTGATTTTCCCACTATTTTTTTGTGGTTTAACAGCCATCGTCATCACAATGCTCATTTTAGCGTCCTTTTTATCTGTTGCCGCTAATGACATATCCATATCAAGTGCTTTTGTTTTTTGATTGATACTGATCTTAACATCCATTTTATCCAAATCATTTTTTAAAGACTTGATTGCATCTTTCATTTCTTTAGCATCGCCCGATTTTTTGTAGTCTTTATCTTCTTTGGCAACTTCATCGATTTTTTCTAGCATTTGGATAATTTCTTTTTTAGTAAATGTGTGTGTTACGACATCTTTATCTTTTGTAAATGATTTTTTATCGAAGCTTTCAATCAGCTTCTTCATTTCTCGTCCCATTTTAGAATCCTCAGTGTTTGTAAAGGTTCTCTTCTTCAAGGAATTGGTTTTTTTGTCTAATTCACCTGAAGTAAGTGTATCACCTGCTTCAGCAAGATCAATATATTTTCCTTTTAATTTGTTCAAATCACTTTTGCTTAATTCAATTGGATAATCAAATGAATTCGCTAAATCCAACATACCTGAAACAAAACTAGTAGACATGAAATATTTGTCTTTATCACCAACAAATTGGAATGGCAATTTTTCGCCAAATAGATTAGCTGTGACTTCCATTTCCATCGCATCTGTCTTATCATCAATCGCATATTTTCCGTCAATACTCATATCTTTTAATTGACTAGCAAACATTTTTACATATGCGCCACCCTCATCACCATCATACGCCAAATCTTTGATCTTCATCTCAAAACTTGCCGCATTATACTCTTCCCCTTTAGAACTGAATAACGCATTGCTAAATTCTTTTCTTGGGTCTGAGCCACAAGCTGCTAATAAAAAAATGGCAACCCCTGTCATAATCCCCAACATGTACTTCTTCATCTTCATTAAACATTCTCCTTGTTTAGTACTCAATTTTTTTGTTCCATTATAATGATACAATAAAATAGATTTTTTTGACATGGATTTCAACTCTTTTTTTCAAATTATCAAAATTTATATAAAAAAATAACCAGTAATTTTATCTATTTTGAATCTAGACAAATCATCTGGTCATTTTTATTTATATATGTGGTTTCTTCATCTATGCAATGCTTGCGCCATTCGGCATTTCTTTTGGTGCATCAATGATTTGTAATTTGCCATCCGGTGATTCAGCAGAAAGAATCATTCCTTGGCTGATCTGACCACGCATTTTTCTTGGTTTCAAGTTTGCTACAATCACAACTTTTTTACCAATTAAAGCACTTGGATCTGGATAGAATTCAGCCACGCCTGATAGAATCTGACGATCTTGCTCATCTCCTGCATCTAAACGGAATTGTAGTAACTTATCAGCACCTTTGACTTTTTTACAATCAATAACTTCGGCTACTTTTAGCTCTACTTTATCAAAATCTTCGTATTTGATTTCTTTTTCTTTTGTAGAAATAAGTTCTGTTTCTTCTGGGTCCCATTTGATTTCTTCCGTTGTTGTTTGCGCGTTTTGAGACATTTTCTTTTGAATATAAAGTACTTCTGTATCGATCTCTAAACGTGGGAAAATCGGTGTTCCCTTCGCAACAACTTTGACTTCGGTTGGAAATTCACCAAAATGGATCTCTTCCATATTCATCGTATCAGGATCTAAACCTAATTGTTCAAAGATTTTTGTCGGTGTCTCAGTCATCACAGGTTGTAACAGAATCGCTACAATACGCAAACTTTCAGCTAAATGGACCATAACACTATCCAATTCATTTTTCTTCTCTTCATCTTTGGCTAAAACCCAAGGTTGTGTTTCATCGATATATTTATTCGCGCGAGAAATCAACGTCCAAACTTCGGCAATTGCCGTATTGAATTCCATTTTTTCCATTGCTTCATGGTATTTTCCAATCACATTTGCAGCAGTAGTGGATAATTCGCTGTCAAACGGCGTAACTTTTGAAGCGTATGTGGGAACATGTCCCTCACAATATTTGTTGATCATCGCAATCGTACGGTTTAGTAAGTTTCCTAAATCATTCGCCAAATCGTAATTTAAACGAGAAACGAAATCTTCTGGCGTAAAGACGCCATCACTTCCAAACGGAATCGCACGCAATAAATAATAACGCAGCGCATCTAAGCCATAGCGATCCACTAATATTTCTGGGTAAACCACATTGCCTTTAGATTTAGACATTTTACCGTCTTTCATCAACAACCAACCATGGCCAAAAATTTTCTTAGGTAACGGTAAGTCTAAAGCCATCAACATAATTGGCCAATAAATCGTATGGAAACGAACGATTTCTTTTCCGACCATATGAACATCTGCTGGCCAGTATTTTTTAAATAGGCTGTCATCTTCTGATCCATAACCTAAAGCGGTAATATAGTTAGATAACGCATCGATCCAAACGTAAACCACATGTTTCGGATCATTCGATAATGGAATTCCCCATGAGAATGTCGTACGTGACACGGCCAAATCTTCTAAACCTGGTTTGATGAAATTGTTGATCATTTCATTTTTACGTGATTCAGGTTGAATAAATTCTGGGTGTTCATTGTAGTATGCTAATAAACGATCCGCATATTTACTCATACGGAAGAAATACGATTCTTCTTTGACTAATTCTACTTCGTGACCGCTTGGTGCTTTACCACCGATCACTTTACCTTCTTCATCACGATAGACTTCTGCTAATTGTGTTTCTGTAAAGTATTCTTCGTCTGAGACAGAATACCAACCTTCGTATTCGCCAAGGTAGATATCTCCTTGTTCTAATAAGCGATCAAAGATTTGCTGAACGGCTTTTTTATGGTAATCGTCCGTTGTACGGATGAATTTATCATAGCTGATATCCAGTGTTTTCCATAATTTTTGGACATCTGCTGCCATTTTGTCCACATATTCTTTAGGGGTAACGCCTAATTCTGAGGCTTTATTTTCAATCTTTTGTCCATGTTCATCCACACCTGTTAAGTAAAATACGTCAAAGCCCATCAAACGTTTGTAACGGGCCATCGCATCACAAGCAATCGTTGTATAAGAATTGCCGATATGTAGTTGTCCGCTTGGATAATAAATCGGGGTGGTGATATAAAATGTTTCTTTTTCTGACATGTAGAAACATCCTCCTTCTAGCATTCTCTTGAATTTACTCCTAAATAGTATACCACACTTGGCTTTATTGAACTAGAAATCCTGATATTTTCTCAAGATAAAAAAGAGGTTGAGCCAAAAGTCGCTTTGGTTCGAGCAATTGGAGTAAAAAACGAACAATACGCTTTTCGTATTGCTCGTTTTTTACGAAATTGCCGAAGGGCCTGACTTTTGGCCACCGTTTATTACGTTTTAGTTTTGTCTTGCAATCTGTTAGCTTTTTCTATGTTTACCCTCTAATAACACCATCTTGAACAGCTGTTTCAGCGACTTCACGTATGATGACATCCACTAATTCTTGATTAAAAGGAGAGGGAATAATGTATTCACTCGTAAGTTCTGATTCTGGAATAATTTCCGCAATGGCTTTTGCTGCAGCCAATTTCATGTTTTCAGTAATTTTTGTTGCCCCCGCGACAAAGGCACCTTTAAACAATCCTGGAAAAGCCAGAACATTATTGATTTGATTTGGATGATCCGAACGACCTGTTCCTACAACTGCCGCACCAGCATCGATTGCATCTTGATAATCGATTTCTGATTCAGGATTAGCCATTGGAAAGACAATAGCACCTGCATTCATTGATGCGACCATTTCTTTTGATACCAATTTAGGTGCAGAAACACCGATAAACACATCCGCTCCAACCATGGCTTCTCCTAAAGTTCCATTAAAGTTTTCAGGATTCGTGATTTCAACAATTTCTTTCTCTAAAAAATTCATCGATCTATCCATTGTTTTGGATAATGCACCGTCAATATTGAACGCGATGATATTTTTTACGCCAAAATGATGCAACATTTTTATGATTGCACTACCTGCTGCACCTGTTCCTGATACAACCACTTTGATATCATCGACTTTTTTATCCACAATTTTCAACGCATTGATCAACGCTGCAATCGTAACGATTGCTGTTCCATGCTGATCATCATGAAAGACGGGAATATCCAGCTCTTCCATTAATATACGCTCAATTTCTACACAACGTGGAGCAGAGATATCTTCTAAATTGATTCCGCCAAAGGTTGGAGCCATTGCTTTGATAATGGCAATGATTTCTTTAGGATCTTTCGTATCCAAACAAATGGGAATCGCATCGATTCCAGCAAATTCTTTAAACAGCAATGCTTTCCCTTCCATCACTGGCAATGCCGCTTTAGGACCAATATCACCTAAACCAAGGACAGCTGTGCCGTCGGTTACGACTGCTACAGTATTGCCTTTCCACGTATAATCGTACACTGAATTCGGATTTTCATGGATCTTTCTACACGGTTCAGCCACACCTGGTGTATAAGCTAATGATAGATCCTCTTTTGTTTTCACTTTGGCTTTTGAATGAATGTCGATCTTTCCTCGCCATTGTGCGTGTGCTTTCAGTGCTTCTTCATAGATATCTGCCATTTTTCTCTTTCCTTTCCAAGATCACTCCGTTTATTTGCCTAACATCTGCTCTGGTTTGACCCAGCTTTCGTATTCTGCTTCGGTTACTAGACCTGAAGTCAATGCTGCTTGTTTTAACGTTGTATTTTCTGCAAAAGCTTTTTTAGCGATTTTTGCCCCATTATCATACCCGATATGTGGATTTAAAGCTGTAACAAGCATCAGCGATTGTTCTACATATTGTTTCATTTTTTCCTGATCTGCCTTGATTCCAACCAAACAATTTTTATCAAAAGAACGCAATCCATCGGTTAATAATGCAATACTTTGGATCAAATTATACGCCATTACCGGCATGTAGACATTTAATTCAAAGTTTCCTTGTGAAGCGCCTATGCCAATCGTGGTATCATTTCCCATCACTTGTATGGCAATCATAGTCAAGGCTTCAGATTGTGTTGGATTGATTTTCCCAGGCATGATAGAACTCCCCGGCTCGTTGGCAGGAATCGTGATCTCACCTAAGCCGCTCCTTGGACCACTTGCCATCCAACGGATATCATTCGCCATTTTCATTGCATTGGCAGCTAACGCTTTTAAGGCACCAGAAGTAAAAACAAGTGCGTCTTTACTGGCTAAACCATGAAATTTATTGGGATCTTCTGAAAATTGATTGTTCGTTTCTTGGTTCAAGTGAGTAAAAAATGATTGAATATATTCTTTAGACGCATTCAGCCCAGTTCCTACAGCTGTGCCGCCAAGTGCCAATTGTTTAAGCTCACTCAGCGTTAACGCTAGCATCTGATAATTGTGCTCAAGCCCCGAACGCCAACCACTGATTTCTTGGGCAAACGTCACTGGGGTTGCATCTTGTAAATGGGTCCGTCCGATTTTAATGATGTTTTGATTTTCAGTTTCAAGTGTATGTAACGTTTCAAGCATTTGTTTCATTACAGGAAATAATTGTTGCTCGATCAACTGCACACCTGCTACATGTATCGCTGTTGGAAACACATCATTTGAACTTTGAGACATATTGACATGATCATTGGGATGAACGTTTACACCAGATTTAGCTGCTAAATGGGCAATCACTTCGTTAACATTCATATTGGTTTGCGTACCGCTACCAGTTTGCCATAAAGACAAAGGAAAATGCTCATCTACCTCGCCTTTAATGATCTGATCTGCGGCTTGTTGAATGGCTTGACTGATTACTGTGTCTAATTTTCCAGTTGCTTCATTCGCTTTGGCTGCATTCTTTTTTACTAATGCTAGTGCCCGAATCAGAGCAGCGGGCATTTTTTCTATCCCAATATTAAAATTTTGGCGACTACGCTCGGTTTGCGCTCCCCAAAGTGCCGTTTCAGGAACTTGAATTTCTCCCATAGAATCCTGTTCAATACGATAAGACATGCTTGTGATCCTCCCCTTTTTTCACACTTCACTATCACTATACTGTAAACCAATCATGATTTACAGTAAAATTTCTTTATTCAGGAAAAAGACAGAAAAAAATCAGCAATCCTTTCGATCACTGATTTCCACTTTTAATTTTTAACCTTACCTTCATTACTATGTTTATAGCCATACCCAAAATAAATTGCAAAACCTAAAACTAATGCTATTACAAAAGCCTTCCAAGTTGCCGCCTGTAATTGCAGCATTAAGGCAATACTCACAATGACTAATAAAATCGGGACAAACGGAACAAATGGAATTTTAAATTCCCCTGGCTTAGGATCGCCAGCTACTTTTCTTAAACGAATAATCCCGATCGCCATCACGATCAAATACATCAAGGTCACAATATTCGTCAGCTCAGCTAGTAACTCCATCGGAACTAACCCTGCAAAAATCATCGTGCAAATCCCTGCTACATACGTTGCATTTTTCGGTGTACGATTTTTTTCATCGATTTTACTCATAAACTTCGGCAATAAACCATCTTTACTGATTGCATAAATAATTCTTGCTAGACTGTACATCATAGAAATCGTCACAGTCAACAATGTTAAAATCGCCCCTACAGAAATCACGCCAGCCACACCGTCACGTTGGACAAAACGCATCGCAAAGGCTACTGGATCTTTCACACCAAGGGCATCAAACGGAACGATTCCTGTCAAAACTAAAGTTACGATTACATACAAAACGGTTGCAATAATGATTGAACCAATAATTCCTTTTGGGATATCTTTTTGCGGATTTTTGACTTCTTCTGCGGTCATACTCACTGCGTCAAATCCTAAAAATGCAAAGAAAACGACAGCTGCTCCACTCACGACTCCTGAAAATCCAAACGGCATAAACGGCTGCCAATTATCAGGTTTCACATAAAAAATACCAACCAGTAAGAACAACGCGATGATTCCAAATTTCACAAACACCATCATATTATTCAAACGCAACGCTGTTTTCGCTTCTAGTGATACCCAAAATGTAACAGCCAACAGAACCAACATTGCAATCAAATCAACATAGGTGCCATTCGCTGGATTGTATGCCCCGCTCAACGCTTTCGGTAAATCCACACCAAAGCTATTTAAAAAGCCATGAACATAACCAGACCAACCAGAAGCCACCGAAGAAACCGCCAGAAAGAACTCGCAAATCACTAACCAACCTGTCATCCAAGCAACCAATTCTCCAAAAACCACATACATATACGCATACGGACCGCCAATCGCTGGAATCCTTGAAGCGAACTCCGCATAACATAAACCTGCTAAAACAATGGCCCCTGCTGCAACTAAAAACGACAGAGACAGCGCAGGCCCTGCATATTGTTCAGCCGCAACGCCAGTCACAACAAAAATTCCTGTTCCAACAATCGCACCGATCCCAAGCATGATCAGGTCCATTGTTTTTAAATCCTTTTTCATTGCGCTTGGCTCACTTGAGACAGCCGTCAGCTCTTTTTTCCGAAACATCGACATTTCTTTTCCTCCAATAAATCAATCCGTTTTCTAATCTTAATAAGTGCAAATCTTCTCATAAAAATAAGCGTAAATATGACATTTACGCTTTCATATACCCTAAAAGAATACCACCTAAAATAACGAATAAGCAACCAATAATGACATATCTCATTTCTTTTTTAGACTTGCTTTCACCTAAAATATAAATTCCACCTAATGTGGAAATAATGATTCCCATTTGAGATAAAGAGAAACTAATTGCTAAACCAATTTGTCGCATCGTCAATAACATGCAGATATTTCCTAAGCCCCATAACAGACCACAACTCATATTCTGCCAAACATAGCGATCCAACTTAACCTTTTTAAACGCAAAAAAGCTAGCACCAATTAACATCCCAATACTTTGAGGTAAAATAATCCCCATCGGATCAAGTCCTGCTGCATTGATAATAATCGTATACGCGCCATAACCGATCGTTGAAAAAATCAATGCCCGCAACCCTTTATTAAAATCCAACATTGAATTCGTTGTTTTTACACCACTATCATCATCTTGCCTAGCTGTTAAATAAGCACCCAACACCAATAACCCAAGTGCAATAAACCCTAAAAGAAAATCTCGACTACCTTTCCATTCATGAAAAAAGACTGCTCCGGCAATCGTATTAACGATTAACTGCATCCCTGTTGACACAGGTAAACCAACCGAAACACCTAAATATTTCATCCCATGGAATTGCTGATTTTGCCCGACACTCCAGAATAAACCAGATAAAATCCCGATCACGACCATTTGTATAGTGATCGCAGGCTGAACAACGAAAAAGATGATTATTGAAAAGAACAACGCACCAATCGTCATACCAAGTGTCTGTTGATTGGCACTACCGCCAATTTTACCGCTGACAAGACCAATACTGCCCCAAGCAAACATCGGGATCAACGCTACTAATATCTCCATAATATGCTCCTATCAAAAGTGTGATGTATTAAGTCTAACAATAAAAGCGTTCTCTATACAACTATAAGATAGAAAAAAGTTTACTAAAATTTCTCTCATTATTTATAGTGTAGAAAATGAAAAATTTCCACATATACAAATGTACTCTATCTAGCAAAACTATTCACAAAGGCACTTACAGTCTCCGCTTTTACCCTATCTAATTCTAATCATAGGTATATAACTCTACAAAAGAGGAATATGCGCGAACATATCCCTCTTTTGTATACCATTTAAGATGCATGATTTATTGGTAAAAATAACCAGTTGATCTGCCAAGCTTAGGGGCAGTTCTCCTCTGTTTAATGCTGACAAAAAGCTACTCATTTCATAACATAGCTCTATTTATCTTCTCTCATTGAAATAACTTAAAAACGGAAACAACAATTTTACAGTTGTTCCCTCGCCTTCAACAGATTCCATCGTCAATTGATGCCCTAATTTATCTGCAAGACTTTTGGCTAAATATAATCCTAATCCCGTAGAATGCTGTTCACCAGTTCGACCATTTTCACCCGTAAACCCTTTATCAAAAATACGACGCTGATCTTCTTTAGGAATCCCAATCCCAGTATCCTTCAAAGATAACCAAGCTCCTTCTTTGGTTCTGGAAATGATAACCGTGATCTTGCCACCAGAAGGAGTATACTTGATGGCGTTACTGACTAATTGTTTAAAAATAAAGGCAACCCATTTCGCATCTGTCAGCACCATTTGATCGTCACCTTCAATGGAGAATTGCAAATTCTTTTGAATAAAATAATTCCCTTGTGTCCGAATCACCGATTGAACGATTTCTTTCAGCGAATATTCCTGAATCAAATAATCTCTGGAAAAACTATCCAACCTTGCATAATAAAGAACTTGCTCCACATATTCATCGATTTTGCTTAGCTCATTTTCAACCAAATAATATTTTTTTTCTGGAATATCATCTTCGATCGATTGTAAAATCAAATTAACAGCCGCTAGCGGTACTTTGATTTCATGAACCCAAGAATCGATATAGTCTTTTTGATCCTGTTGATTGTTGATCGCTTGTTGCATGACTTGCTGGTGTTCCACTACTAAACTATTGATATAGTCCTGAGCTAGTTTTTCTTCTGATTTTGATGCCTCACCTAAATAATGTTGTAAAGACGGCGGATGTTCCGAAATATCTAAAGAACGCCACCAGCGCTTTTTCAATGAATAATCGATTGTTAAAAATAAAAGCAAAAACAACCCTTGTAATAAGACCAAATACCAAATAATCGATGGATTCACCACCATATCTGGAGAAAGCCACAAAATAAAACACGTCACACCAATAAAAAATAGCCAACCGACCAATAACAACCAATGATCTTTTAAATACTTGCCAATCGTCATTCTCCGCTCCTATTCTATGGGACGATGTATCCTTGTCCCACTTTAGTCTCGATATACCCTTCAAGACCAGCTTGTTCAATTTTTTTTCTTAAACGATTGATATTGACAGTTAACGTATTGTCATCCACAAAGCGTTCATCTTCCCATAAAGCCCGCAATAATTTTTCTCGTGTTAAAATCTTGCCATGTTTCTTAATCAAAATATAGAGTAGTCGATATTCATTTTTACTTAAATCAATCACTTCCCCATTGATTTCCATACTACCATTATCTACATTCAAAGTAATGCCATTGTGTGACATGATTTCACTGCCAACTTCTGAGTAATTATATGAACGACGCAGCAAAGCATTAATTTTTGCGATCAACACATCGATTTGAAATGGTTTTGTGACAAAATCATCGGCTCCCATGTTCATCGCCATGATCATATCCATGTTTGTATTTCGGCTAGAAATAAAAATAATCGGAATTTTGGAAATTTCTCGTAATTTCTGACACCAATAATAACCATCGAATACCGGAAGATTGATATCCAACAATACCAATTGCGGGTCTTCTCTTTGAAAATCTTCTAAAACATTATTAAAATCTGTTGTTCCAAATGTATCAAATTGCCATTTCTGCAACTCCTCGCTGATTAATTCACGAATCGTTGTCTCGTCTTCTATGATCATGATCTTTGCCATTTCCTGACCTCCTGTTATTTCTTCTATTGTACCTTATCAGAAATCACTCGTCATTCATATAGGACTTTTAGCCGAATTTTTAACAAAATAGTGACTGAGACATGACTCTAAAAGCCATATCCCAGCCACACTTTTTCCTCTCTAAACTCACTCCAAAACCGCAACTCCACTATCAGATATCGCTTTACCAATAAACAAAAAAATTCCATCTAATAGTAAAATCGTCATATTCACACCAAAAAAGATTGATAATTTTTCAATTCCTTGGATTTTTTCTTTCGTCCTAAGAATTAGATATAAAATAAAGTTACTGCCGTATGTGAAAACCGTCAGTACTAAAACGAGTTCTATCAGCATTGTTTTGCTCCCCATAGCTTCATCTTATTTTTGTATACACTTACATTTTACGCTAATGCAGTCTTTTTTTAAAGAAAATAATATCCCTGATGCCAGAATAAGAGCAGATAACAAGCAGCGTTCTACATTTATTACTACTATTTTATCATTAGCCGCTAACTTTATTTTGATAAAATGAAACTAGTGATAGTGACAAAACCTAGCTAACGCAATCATCTCTTTTTATGCACTAAAAATAATTAACGCGTTTTATCGATATTTCTCTAATCCATTATTTTAGCTATATTTAGTTTATCTTTTGGCAGATATATTTTCCGTACATATTCACAACAATTTAACGATTCACGTAATTTTTTTCCAACCCTTTATTGACCCTAAAAGGGTTTTCCTATAAAATGGAAAGTAGATAGAAACGAATAGGATAAAAAAAAGCACTTCATGATTTAGCTACCAACTAAATCATGAAGCCCTGAATAGTCAGTGAACACCTGACCAATCAAGTTGCTTAAGCCAATATTTATACATTGACATCTTCCATTTTACTCAATTTTGGCAGAAATTTCTAGAGGTTTATACTAGTTTTTTCTGACTTGAAGATGTTTATGCTTATTTATTGAACTTACAATGGCGTTGGAAGTGTGTCCAACGCCATTTTTTTGTCTATTCGTTTCTATCTAGAGGAAACGTCTGCTTACTTTTTAAATCATAACATATAATCGTCAACCAACCATTGACTATCATAAAATGCTGATCCCAACCAGCTTTTACCCATTCTCCTGGATGATTTAAAGAGTAAGCAACGGTTCTAAAAAAATAATAGTCAGTTACTACTCCCAAGTATTTTTAAGAAAACACAACGATCAAAAACAACGTTACCTTTTTCAATACTTCCTTTATATGAAGATCATTGTCTGTATTTTCTTTATTAATGACTATTAAAGCAGGAAGTAAGCTTTATTGCTTATTTCCTGTTTATTTTTTTGATTGATTAAAATAAATATCTTCCAATCGCTTCAAATCCCACGTATTAGTTAAATCCACAAAGTACGGTTTTTGCCACTCTTGAGTAGCACTGGCAGTTTTATTCAACCCAGTCACCCACTCTGGATAAACACGCAAAGCCATTTTGCCTTTCGCTTCTCCATCAGTTAAAATATTTTTTTTTATTAGAATTTCTTTAGGAAAGATAAATTGTCCACTTTTTTCTTGATCGAGTACTGTGATCACCAAATTGTCTGGGGCACCTGTTGATTCATAAGGCTGATTTTTATTATTATCATCTTTCTCCCAGAAAACAACAAAATACCCTGATTTTTTTGGTGTTACTTTTGCTTTTCTACTCCTAAACGTTTGATTTCCTAGTGAGAACGTTACCCCTTCATAATCTATGTTTTGTTCTTCAACTTGAAGATTTTCTATGGGAGATGGGCTAATTTTAGCCACTATCTTTAGTAAATAGTCCAACGATTCCATATTTAAATTCCTTTCATTTCAACTATGTTTCATGCCCATACCTTATAAGAAATTCTATTATATCATAGTAAAAAAACAAATTAACGTAAAATCATTTTTCGATCTATTGCTTGTACCTTCACTATTCTTTGTCATATCACCTCCGCATACGCCATATAGAAAGCCCTTATGCTTATTCATTTACTAAAAAACTTACTCAACGATCGATTCCTATTGACTCTATTTCAGTTAAATTAGTGACCATGCTCTGTTTGTAACTCGTTTCCCTCTATAGTTCAAAACTATTTTCTTTCAAGTCTATATCTGCAATTCGAACATACTTTACTAATTCTGCCCCTCTTCTTTATAGAACAAGCAACTGTGCTCACTTCTCGGTTTCATCATCCATTCCTAATTTTTTTCCGAGTGACTTGCCTAATTAACCAGAGACGAACAAAAACTACTCTTTTATTTAAACAGACAAAAAAACACAACTAAACCTATTCGTTCGTCATGTTTTTCTAAATCAGCTTCAATTGTTTCGTTTAATTTAGTACTATTCATAAAATCCCTATAAAAACAGAGATATACACTACACAATTCTTTGAGAAATCGACCAAGTTTCATATTCAGGCATATCAAAAATGTACTTTTCCCTGTGTGTTTTCTTGTATTCTTGTTCAATCAATCGAATTGTATCAAGTGCTGTATCATTCTCAAGGGCATATCCATTAAAGATATAAAAAATAATCAATGTACATTTTTCATCGATAGCCATTAATTTTGGCAATGTTGCAGCTAACGTCTCAGCGCTTATTTTCTCAACCAATTGATTGGCTTCTTTTGCTAACTTATTATAGTACTCGATATATTCCTGATCAATTTTAATTGTTTGATCCACTGTTGCAACATATTCTTCTAACCGAATATTCCATAAAAATGTTTCCACAATGTTCCCCCTGACCTAGGCCTGCTATTAATAAGCTCTTATATGAGCTCTTATTAGTAAATGCTTACACAAAAATGTGCTAATTATTTTTTCTTATGAAAGAATCTCCTATTAAGATATCACAATGTACCCATTTTATTCCATTAAAATGCTATTTTATTTATATAAAAGGCTAATAGTATTATTTTTTTCTATTTTTGTGCTACTTTACTTGATAGTATTCATTGATATACAAATCAATTTCACTTAGCTGGCTAGATTCGATATGTTGTCTTTTGATAAAGTAAAAATTTCTCTGATATTCTTGCTCTAACGGTTTCCATTTGATTTTTTCTGTTAATGCTCGTTTAGAAATAATCGATTGACCAATTCCTTGTTCTAAACATTTAACGATCATTTCATTATTTTTGATGATCATTTTTTGAGGATCCAGATTTTGTGCTAAAAAGTAACGTTCAGTATAATGAAATACACCAGAATGTTCTTCTCGAACAAGCCACAGGTCTTTTGAAAAATCGCCTGCATGTACTAACTCATCTGATACAATTTTTTTTCGGATGATCGACTCAGTTATTAACGGTTTCTCGATAAAACCAAAATGTGCCTGATGCTTCTCTATTCTATCCAATACTTGTTCAGAATTATCCATGTCTAAAATAAATGAAACCTCTGGAAATTGCTGAACTAGCTGGTCAATCAATTCTGGTAGATAATAGACTGCAAACGTATTTGAAGCAACAATCCTGCATGTTTCTCTACTGTTGGTATGAACTTGTAACGCTTGTAAAACATCTTCCCAATCATCTGCTAAATTAAGTAAGTGATTGTACAAAATATCTGCTTGCTTGGTTGTAATGATTTCTTGTCGCCCATTTCGCATAAATAACTGAATAGTAAGTTCTTCTTCTAATTGTTTGATCTGATTCGAAACTGCTGGTTGTGAAATAAACAGGCGTTCTGCTGCTTTAGAAAAATTTTTTGTTTCATACACAATGCGAAATGTTTTCAGTAATTTAAACATAGACACCCTTTCCATTCGTTTTCATTATAGATATTATTTTAACTATTTATTTCTCAAATGCAAATAATTTCGTTATACTGAATTTGTAGATAGATAAACAAGGAAAGAAGATGAATGATTTAGTGAAAAATAATTATGTAAAAGGCGCTTATTTAACAAAAGCAATGGTCATTCTACCTGGACTGATCACGGCTTTTATCGTAGCCGTGATTAGTAAGGTCATTGCGATATGGCTACCGACTTTGGGCGCTGCAACGATTGCTATCTTGCTTGGTATTTTGCTAGGGAATACTTTTTTAAAAAATCCAATTTTGGAAAAAGGAACTAAAATAGCCGAAGGAAAGCTATTAGAATTTTCTGTCGTTCTCTTAGGCGCAACCGTTACTTTTCAGACTATTGCTCAAATTGGCATCAGAGGAGGCATTTTTGTTCTTTTCCAAATGGTATTAACGATCATTGCCTCTTATGTACTGGGTAAAAAGATGCAGTTTTCAGATAATATGTCCTTATTAATGGCTGGCGGAAATGCCGTTTGTGGCTCTTCAGCGATTGCATCGATTGCACCTGCGATTCATGCTAAAGAAGAAGAAAAAGGGCAAATTATTACACTAGTCAACTTGCTAGGCACCATTTTGATGCTGTTATTACCAATTATCGCATCCATTCTTTATGGGACTGACATCCTTACAAAAAGTGCCTTGATCGGCGGTATACTACAATCTGTAGGACAAGTCGTCGCTAGCGCCAGTATGATAAATGGAGAAGTAGTAGAGCTTGCCATGCTGTTTAAAATCATGCGGATCATGTTGCTCGTAGTCGTTGTTTACTTCTTTGGTCGATTTAAACAGCAAAGAGTGCCGGTTTCTACAACAGAAGAAACAATATCTAAGAAAAAGAGCTCTGCACTACCTTGGTATGTTGTGGGATTCGTGTTATTTTGTGTTATCAATAGTTTGATCCACTTGCCAGTTGGATTAAGTCAAACAGCTCATTTCTTTAGCGGTTGGTTTGAAATTACAGCTTTAGCTGCAATTGGTTTACGCTTAGACTTTCAAAAATTCTTTAAAGAAGGAAAACGTTTCTTGATCTATGGCTTATCTGTTGGTGTGATTCAAGTTGTTTTAGCTATTGTGTTGATTTTTTTACTGAGCATTTAAATAAAAAAAGGTTGCGAAACAAAAGTAACCTTCACTTTTGTTTCACAACCTAAATCTGAATAAACGGTGAAGCAGCATGCAACCTTTCTGATTGCTCAGGGGTGAATGCTGCTATTTCAGCCTATTTTTACTTAATTATTTTATTTCCTGCCTATCGTCTGCGCGAGATTTAAACCCAACGTAGGATTTATTCCCACTTAAATTAAGCACAAACAACACAATAACTAGTGATAAAATCGATACTGATAATAAGAGCGTCTGTACAGCATCACCATGTAAGACCATTAACTGCCTTAAAATAGCTGTAATACAAATCAGAATCAAGTACCTGATTGGAATATGATGACCTTCTTGAATATAACGAATCACCATCATAATAAACTCAAATAACATGAAAAATGCCACAACTTCTTGCATCACAATCGATAAATTTTTAGGCGTCATAGGTTTATTGATAAATGTACTGATATCAATCAATTGACGTATCATAAAAATTAGAATAAGCAGAGCAAGTACACCTAAAACAATATCTAACACCCAATTGACATACTTTTTCATAATACCAAATCTCTGGTCCTCTTTCATTTTCATCCTCCTTTCATTTCAAGAGCTGAACCAATTTGTTCAGAGTCTAGCTTGCAAAGCTAGATAACACAATACAGCTGTATCCGTCTATCTAAAAATATTCGCTACTCTTTCTTTATAAGAATAATATAGCATTTTTTTTATATGATGTAAAAATCTAAATCTGAGTAAACCCTCTCATAACTAACTATTTAACTCCTTTTTATTGAAAGAAACCTCTAGAGTCTGTTGATTTTAGTAAACCTATCTTATAAAATAGATTTATCAACCTTTCTTCAGGATAGAGCTCAGGAAAAACACTTTTCATCACGAAACAAATGTAAGGGTTTTCAATCTATTTATTTACACACAACAAAGGAGGAGTAACATGAATACTTTTTTAGAAAAATTACAAGCCAAGTTAGGACCAATCGCGTATAAACTAGATTCAAACCGTTATCTTTCTGCAATAAAAAATGGTTTTTTCGTTGCCATGCCTTTATTGATTATTGGTTCCATGTTCTTACTGGTTACACAATTACCGATACAGCCATATATTCAATTTATGGAGTCCATTTTAGGAAAAGATTGGATGGCATTATTTTTACAGGTCAATAATATGACAATGAATGCAATGACCTTATTCGTTATTTTAGGCATCGCTAGCGAGATGGCAAAATACTATTCTGTAGATCGCGGCTCTACTCAAGCCATTGCTCTGGTTGCTTTTCTAGTTTTAACACCAATCACAGCGACAGATGATGGTTCATTTTTACCTTTAGGAAACTTTGGTGCATCAGGTTTATTTGTTGGTATGATTACAGCAATCCTAGCTGCTGAAATTTTTCGTTGGGTAGTTCAGAAAGGCTGGACAATAAAGATGCCAGAATCTGTTCCTTCTAATGTTGCAAAATCTTTTTCGGCCTTGATTCCAGGATTTTTTGTGGTCATTGTTTTTAACTTGATTCGAATTGGGTTTACGTTTACTTCATATGAGACTGCTCAAAATTTTATTTTCGAAGTTTTACAAACGCCACTCTTAGCTCTGGGTAGTTCACTTCCGGCAACGTTGATTATTTTGTTATTTGAAGCATTATTATGGTCGTTTGGCATCCATGGTTCAAATATTGTTGGGGCTGTGATGCAACCGATCTGGATTGCCTTAACTGTAGAAAATGCACAGGCTTTTGCTGCAGGTGAAACGTTACCTAATATTGTAAATTATCAGTTTTATAGTAATTTCGTCAAACTAGGTGGTTCTAGTGCAACAATTGGTCTAGCAATTGCTTGTCTATTTTTCGCGAAATCCACTCAGTTTAAAACTCTTGGAAAATTATCTTTTGCTCCTGCTATTTTCAATATCAATGAACCCTTAGTTTTTGGGATTCCGATTGTTTTAAATCCTATCATGTTGATTCCATTTGTCATTACACCCCTTTTGATGTGTGTCATTGCTTATACAGCGATGGCAACAGGAATCGTTCCATTGGCTAACGGCGTCAATCTACCGTGGACTATGCCCCCTGTGATTGCTGGATTGATGGTAAGTGGCTGGCGAGGCGCTGTCTTACAAATCGTTCAAATCTTATTAAGCTTTGGGCTGTATTATCCGTTCTTTAAGATGGAAGATTTAAAAGCTTATAAGATTGAGCTTGATGGGAAGACGTCTTATGATGACGCATTGGAGTCAGAAAATACAGAGTATGTTTAAGGCAGTACAATCAAAAAAGCGAAAAATCAGGATCAGATTTTTCGCTTTTTTGACTATTTTTATTTCACTAAATCATTCCGAAAGCAATCACAATCGCCGCAAAAATGTTATTTAAAAAATGAATTGAGATGCTAATTTCTAAACGCTGTGTTTTATAACAAGCCAGCGATAGAATCAAGCCCATTAATCCATAAATCAAAAAACTAATAAGATTTGTTGGCCCATGAATCAAACCAAATACAATCGAACTAATTGCAATAGCAACTATTGGGAATTTTGCTAGCCAATAACCAATGATTCCACCTCTAAAAACGATTTCTTCCATGATTGGTGCTGAAATTCCAATCAATAATATGATTAACAGAGGACTTTCTCCTGTAAATATTGTTTGAATCGCAGCATCATTTGCAGTCGATTCTGCCCCTTGAGTATTTAATAAAAGTGTTCCCCCGATAGCAATTACTCTTGCTAGAATAAATCCACCTAAAATAATCCCAACATTTTTCTTGGTAAAAAAATCAACAATTAGGTTTAAAAAACCTAATTTTTTCCTAAAAATATCAATAACCAAATGTTTCCAATCACCAACAGGATCAATAGAATTGATGTAAATAACGATAATTGCGCATGCCCCATTCCTAACGAAGGCGCTTTAGCAAAACCAAACACCATCATACCAAACTATTATAAAGTAGTAACATAGGTGAACAACAAGATGGAACGAGCTTAATACACTTAATTTGATATTCTCAATGTTTAAATGGATTTTAGTTGCTCATTGCTAGAAAAATAAAAAGAGCTTCGTGTAGTTCTGTTTCATCGAGCATTAGGCTTACTTGATGGCTCTATCTTAATTAAATCCATAAATTCTTTGACACATTTTATAAATTCGTAAAACAAAGTAGCGAATACCAAATCCTTTCCTCGAAAGCAATGCTCCTAAAAATCGTTTTCTTAACTGAGCATATAGATTAGGATCAACCATTTCAATATAATGCCATAACATTTCTTTTTTCCAAAGGTCTTCTTGGGTGTTACTCTTCAATGCCAGAACGGAGGATACAGTAGTGACGATTTCTAAAAATTGAAACAGATACTGCCTACACGATTCATCATCAACTGAATTAGAAGTATACAAATCAATCATTTTTTTATTAACAAAAAGTTGCTGATCGATTTGCTCAATCATTTTACTTTCGTTTACTGATTGATTTTCTCTACCAATAAAGTAGCGGTAAAAATCAACATTTAAATAATAGATTTTCCGAACATACTGCATCGGTTCAAAAACAAATAAATTATCTACATAAAACGTGTGTCTAGGCAAACGAAGATTGATTCGTTTTAATAATTTTGTGTCAAATATAATCGAATGCATCAATAAATAATTTCCTTGGCGGAATCTCGTTTCACTCCAACCAAATAGTTTATTTTCTGGAATAGCTCGTGTGTAAGTTACACGCTTTTTATGGAATGCTCCGACTTTCTCATAAACATAGTTCGTTATCAACATATCAACTTTTTGATCGTTTGTTAGTTGTTTTAATTGCTGGATAACACGTTGATATGCCGTTTCATCGACCCAATCATCACTATCTACCACTTTAAAATAGCACCCTGTAGCCACTTGTAATCCCGTTGTTACAGCATCTCCATGTCCGCCATTTTTTTGATGGATAACTTTGACTGTATCTGGATAGTTTTTTTTATATTGATCGGCAATGTTTCCTGTGCTATCCGTCGATCCATCATTTACAATAATAATTTCGACATCGGCTTTTTCACTTAATAAAGAGTCAATAGCACGATGAAGATAATCTTCTGAATTATAAGCTGGAACAACTACACTTAGTATTTTCATGATCAGTCCTTCTTCATTATCACAAATTTCATCATCGGGTAATTAATCACCACTTGGATGATGATATTTACCAAATTAGCAATGGTTGGTGCAAAATTTCCTGTCATTGGTTTTATCAACCCAATCACATGAGGTGGTAGCCAGATAGAAATAATTCCAGCTACAACTACCGTCAAAATATACCACGGTAAAGCATCTCCTATTTTATTCGTTGAACCAAAAACAACTTTTCTTTGTACCACAAAGTTTACGATCTGAGCGCAAATATACGCAATTAAAAAACTGACAAACCCAACTCGTCCGCCTTCAGAAGTTGGATAATCAAAAATAAACCATTGAAAAGCTGTGTTTTCAATAAACATCGGCAAAAGTCCTGAACTTGCCCATAATACAAGAAAATTCGTGATCGTTGCTACATTGCTCATCACATTAAATAAGAGGAACTCATAAATTTCAGGGTGTTTTCCTCTCCAGCTTTTAAATGCTTCAACTACTTTATTTTCTTTTTCCACCTTCTAAATTCCTTTCAAGCTTGCTTAAATCTTGTCTTTTCTTCACTTTGTTATTTAGAAAAAAGTCTTTCAACAATCTATTCGTTCCTTTAAAAAAATGACCATTTACAATCAACAAAATTGCTTTTACCATGGATTGACTGATATTGCCTCCAGTCATTTTAGCCATCGCACGAAAAGGCATATTGTAATTGAATAAGATATTTAAATTCGGTTCTCCTTTTTCAACGCTTTTGTCTTTGATTCTAGTCAAAACTCTATAGATTCCTCTTGCTAACCTACTTTTGGCATAGAACATTTGACTAAGTGTGTCATTCATTCCTAAGTCTTTTTCCCGATTCCACATACTTCCTGTAATTTCATGTTGGTAAAGAATTTCAAAATCAGCTTTAGACAAACGATTCACTTCACCGCTGAAATATGGTGCTAATTTCGCTTTGTCGTAAAATGGTTGCAGCGTCACGCCTTGTCGCATAATCGTTGTTTCAAATGTTATATCCTGACTACTCGTCCCAACAGAAATCAAATATTCCCCAGCTTCAATTTCCCATTGATTTGATTCTGGGTTAAAGCATCGAAATGTATACGCATCAAACGGTATAGTGACTGTAGCTCTTTCGCCCTTTTTCAAAAATATTTTTTTAAACCCTTTTAACTCTTTCGTTGGTCGAAAAATCGCCGAATCTTTTTTTCCTATATAAAGTTGCAGCACTTCGGCTCCGTCCAATTTGCCATTATTTTCTACTGAACATGAAATACCTTGCTCTGTTACAACAAAATCCGTACAAGAAAAGTTCGTGTAGCTTAGACCAAATCCAAAGGGAAATAACACTGATTTTTTCACCTTGTCATAGTAACGATAGCCAACAAAAATAGATTCTCTATACTCAGCATCGTATTCTTTTCCTGGATAGTAATATGCAGCTGGTGTATCTGAATAACTGATTGGATAGGATTCGTTTAGTTTGCCCGATGGATTTACTTTGCCAGTCAAAACATCCAGTGCTCCATGTGCGCCTGCTTGTCCTCCTAAATAACAATGAATCACTGCATCCACTTTTTCTAGCCAAGGCATTTCAATAGCTGAACCACCAGACAATACCACAACGAGCTTTTTATTTAACTTTGCTAGTTCATGCAATAAGACTTCTTGATTTTTTGGAAGCTTCATATGTTCCCGATCCAATCCTTCTACTTCACTAATCTCAGTCAAACCCATGAAAAGTAAAATTACATCAGATTTCATTGCTACAGCCGTTGCCTCCATCACTAATCCGTTATCCATTTTATTTTTACGATCGTAGCCTTGCGCAAAACCAGCAATTTCAAGATCATATTCTTGCACAGCATTTACTATCGTATCGACTTTTGTTGGATTCACTAAAGAAGAGCCTGCTCCTTGATATCTTGAAACTTTTGCAAAGTCACCAATAATCGCAACTTTTTCCAGCTCTTTTAATGGCAATGTTTCATGATTATTTTTAAGCAACACAATACTTTGCGCCGCGGCTTTTTGAGCAAATGCATTACGTTGTTCTGATGTTGTTTTCACGTGTTGGGTTTGTTTTTGCTCATGAATATCTAAGGTTACTGATAATAACTCATCTATGCGCTCGTCAAGAATAGTTTCAGCAAGAATACCGGATTCAACCGCTTCGACAATTTCTAAAGCACCCGCATTTCCAGTTCCCGGCATTTCCAAATGGCTACCATTTTTTACCCCTTCCACATGATCATTACTTCCGCCCCAATCGGAAACCACAAACCCATCAAATCCCCATTCGTCTTTTAAGATTTCTCGAAGTAAATAGTGATGTTCATTAGCATAGATGCCATTGATTCGATTATAGGCTGTCATGATACTTTTTGGTTTTGCTTCTTTTACAGCTATTTCAAATCCAGTCAAATAAATTTCTCTTAAAGCCCTTTCATCTACAACTGAATTATTTGCCATCCGTCTTAACTCTTGGCTATTGGCAGCAAAGTGTTTAGGACAAGCTGCTACACCATTGGCCTGTATTCCTTTAATATAGGCGGCAGCCATTTTGCCAGATAGATAAGGATCTTCACTAAAATATTCAAAGTTACGCCCACATAATGGACTGCGCTTCGTGTTTAATCCTGGGCCTAAAATAACGTCGATTTCTTGTTCCAATGCTTCATCACCGAGATATTTACCAAGAGTTTCAGCTAACTCTAGATCCCAACTATTGGCAATTGTTGCCGCAGTTGGATAACAAGTTGAGGGAATGCTAGCATTTAACCCCAGATGATCGCCAGAACCGTTTTGTTTCCTTAATCCCGTAGGTCCATCTGAAAGAAAAAGAGCTGGGATATCCAAAGCAGGAAGTGCTACTGTCTGCCAAATGGATGCACCAGACATCAATCTAGCTTTCTCCGTTAAGGTCATTTTATCGATTCGTTCACTGTTTTTCATAGGTTCTCCTTTCAGAAAAGGTGTTCACTTTCCTTTTTCCCCATTCTAGCATGGATCACAAAAGACAAAATAGATTCCTCACAGATTGTTTTGATTCATACGTAATTTGTCATCTCAGTTTTTTTAGAAAGCGATTCTTTTATTAGGGAATAAAATCTTTAAAATGAACCAATTTTCTTTTGCGGAAATGGTCATTGTACCGTCATAGACTGCAACAGTTTGGGAAATACTTTTTAGACCGTAGCCATGTCTTAATTTGTCTCTTTTCGTGGTTTCTGGTAAGCCATCTGCGATATCGATTTGATTGACAGAATAGTTATTCAACTTAATGATCACAAATCCATTTTTTTCATCTACTCGTAAATGAATCAGACGCTGTTCTTTATTGGGCAATTCCTGAACCGACTCGATCGCATTATCTAGTGCATTACCGAATAAACTACAGATGTCCATGACATTCATAAACGACAATAATTGCCCATCTACAAAACATGACAACTTAATCCCATGCTCTAAACAATACTGATTTTTTCTCGTCAAAATGGTATCTAAAACTGGATGTCCGGTCTCCACTGGCGACTCAAAATCAATAATTTCTTTTTCCATTTCTTCTAAATAGTGCTCTCGTCTAATTGGATCATCTTCTGCTCGAATCACATCTATTTGATGTTTTAAATCATGACACATCCGATTCACAATATCGCTATTTTCTTTATAGGCAATATATTGTTGATACTGTGTCTGGAATACGTTGTTGATCGACAACAATTCTTTTTTTAAATAGTCCTCGTTTCGCTGCGTTTCTTGAAGATATAATAAACAAATACCAGAAAGATTGACAAACGAACGGACAGAAAAAATACCTACTGCATTTCCAAAAAAAACACGAGTATCAGATAACCAGTACCCACTATTACTTAGAATAAAGATGATTAATGCGGTCAAAATAGCCATTAACGTTTCTTTATTGCTAATTTTTATTGGTACCTCGTGTTGATTCATTCGACGTTCCACAATCAAGAACACAAAAAAGAGAATGATTAGTCCTCCGATCATATAAGGAAATGAACTGTCTTTCTCTACCTCTCGTCCCATCGAAAATTGATAGAACAACTGCCAACAAATCGCTGCTGAGAACTCTGCAAGTATAAATGCTTTACAACATAAAAAAATTGTTGTCTTAAAATGTTGTCTCGTAAAGTACTTTAAAGAAACATACATCCATAGAACATTGATGATCATTCCAGGAATCCAGAAGATGATTGGTAGCATACCTGCCCCTAATTGAAAAAAAATCTGAACAGCTAATGTGCCAAACAATGTCAATACTTTAGGTAACGTCCACTTTCCTCTAAAAAAAGGTACTATAATGATCATACAGGCAAGCCATTCAGACAACGCAGTATACATTCTTGGAATACCGGGAATATTTTCAATCATAATAAATCATCTCCAATATAATCAGTTAACGCTTCCATAAATAGTTTCTTTCTAGGTCGACTGATCGGTAATAAGTGACCGCCCACGTCTACAGTATTTTTATCCACACTCCGTACATATTTTAAATTAACAATATAACCATTGTTACAGCGAAAGAATCCTTTGTCTGATAGACGCTTTTCCATATTTTTCATTGTGTCTAAAACAGTAAAAATATCTGCTTTTAAATTTAAATATAGATAATGACCTTGGCTTTCTACAAATAAAATTTGATCTACATCTATGCGTTTGATTTCACTGTTGGTTTTTACCGAGATAAATACTTCTTTTTTTCTCTCAAATTGATGGATCACTTTTTTAAAATGTTCTTCGAAATTAAAGTACGTCAATGGTTTTAATAAAAAGTCTGATGCATTTACTGAATACCCGCGAATGGCATACTGGACATAATTTGTCACAAAAACAATCATGACATTTTCATCATGTTTCCTCAGTTTTTCAGCAGCAGCCATACCATTCATCATTTCCATTTCAATATCTAAATACACAATATCAAAAAGCTTGTTATAATGATCGATCAACTCCATTCCATCAGTGTATTCATCGATATTGACTAGTAAATTCTTTTCTTCACTATATTGGAGAATAAACTCTTTTAACCTTTTTCGATCTTGTTGATTATCTTCACAAATAGCTATTTTCATCTTTTCCCCCAAGTATGTGTTTAAACTTTTGCTCCTCGTACCTATGCCAATTCTCTCTTCACTAAGAGTAAAGCCTGCTCGATCGTATCGTCCATATCAAGATAGCGGTACATGCCTAATCTTCCACCAAAAACAATTGCGGTTTCAGCTTGTGCTAAACGTTTATATTTTTTATATAAGAGCGAATTTACAGGATTATTGACTGGATAATACGGTTCCAAACCTTTTTCAAACGCAACAGGATATTCTTTTGTAATCACTGTTTTGTTCTGTTTACCAAAGTCAAAATGTTTGTGCTCAATCACTCTAGTAAAGGGAATTTCTTTATCGATATAGTTCACGACAGCGATCCCTTGCACATTTGCCTGATCTATTACTTCATGTTTAAACACTAATGAGCGGTAGTCTAAATGACCAAAGCAATAATCGTAATATTCGTCAATCATTCCAGTATAAATCACTTTATCTGAGAGCGCCGCCCATTTTTGTTTGTTCGCTAAAAAATCTTCATTTAAATGAACTACTATATTTGGATGGCTGAGCATTTGTTCAATTATCCTAGTGTAGCCATCTACAGGGATCCCCTGGTACTTATCATTAAAATAATTATTGTTATAGACAAAGCGAACTGGCAATCTGTTGATAATAAACGGAGGCAAATTCTTACAACTTTCTCCCCATTGTTTTTCTGTATATTCTTTGATCAATGTTTCATACACATCATATCCAACTAAGGAAATTGCTTGCTCTTCTAAATTACTCGGCTTTCTCCCCTGCAAGACTTGCCTTTGTTCATCGATTTTTTTCTTAGCTTCTTTTGGTGTCGTTATTCCCCAAATCTGAGAAAAGGTATTCATATTAAAGGGTAGATTATACATTTTTCCTTTACTATTGGCCATCGGCTCATTAATAAACTGATTGAAGGTTGCAAACTGGTTGATATAATGCCAGATTTCTTCCTTTGAAGTATGAAAAATGTGTGCACCATATTGGTGAACTTGTATTCCTTCAATTTCTTTTGTATAGATATTTCCAGCTACATGACTTCTTTTTTCTAAAACTGTCACGTTATGTCCTCTTGTTGCTGCTTCATAGGCAAAAACAGAACCGAATAGTCCTGAGCCTACAACTAAGTAATGTGTCAATTCAATCCACCTTTCATGCTATACAAGTTTAAATAGTAAAGGATATAATCTTTTATATCAAGCGCATTATTCCCTTAAAAAGTGACTTTTACGACTCTTTCTATTTATTCACTTATTTGACTAAATAGAAACCAAGAAACCCTTTTAAAGTGATTTCTTAGTTTCTATTAAAAGAACTTATTATTTATGGTTTTTTCTTCTTAAAAAATTAAATTTTCTTGCTGGCTTTTTTCTATGCGTTGTTTTTGTAAAACAAAAAACCAAGAAAGTGAATACCGTGATATTAATGCTCACAAGTAAGTAAATCCAGTTTGGAACATTGGTTTCAGCAACTTCATAAGCATGGCTATTCACCACTGTATAAAGAATGTTATGGCTCGCTTTCCGCATATTTTGTTGCCCCCAATCTGTTCCTGTTGTCACTTTGTTTAATTTCGTCGGTAACAAGTACAGCACCAAATCATTTCCTGCGCTTAGGCCTTGGTCCACATTCATATATTGTGGTTTGTAAAAATCAGAAATAACCGTTCCCTTAAAGCCCCATTCATCTCTCAAAACGTTTTGTAACAGAGCATCACTTTCACCAACCCATTTAGGTCCAATTCGGTTATAAGAAGACATAATACCTGTGATTCCTGAATCTTTCACGGCAATTTCAAATGGTTTTAAAAACACTTCTCTCATCGCCTGTTCTGTCGACCAAGTCGCAGCCCCTGTTGGGAATTCATATCTTCTGGTTTCTTGATCATACATCGCAAAATGTTTCATAAAGACATAACTACCTTGATTCATCGCTCCTTTTGACAAGCTAGAGCCTATTTTTCCAGATAATAATGCATCTTCTGAGTAATACTCAAAATTTCGCCCGCCAAACGGAGAACGATGGATATTTACACCAGGTAAATATAAACCGGTAATATTGGAAGCTTTTGCTTCCTTGCCAAGACTTTCACCCATTTCCTCTACTAATTTTGTATTCCAAGTAGAAGCCACAACTACTTCACTAGTATATTGATTACCATGCGCTTGACTTACTAAATGATTGATTCCGGCAGGTCCATCTGCGTCGATCGTAGCTGGTTTTTTCACCGAATTAATAGCTGGTGTTTGGAAACCGCCATACGTGATTAGGTTCTCCATATCTTTTACAGATAATTGTTCTAGTAACTGATCCCATTTTGGATCATTATAATCAACACCTTTTAAATCGTATAGTTCTAACCCGTATTTTTTAAATTTGATTGGATCCGCTTTTCCTTCTTTTACGCTTTGATCTTTCAACGCTTTTAATAATTCTTTAGAAGCCGTTTTTGGTTTTGCCATTTCTTTAGGCATCGTGCCTTCCCAATCCCAACGCGATACATATTGGACATCACCTTTGGCATCCTCAAATTGATTCGTTGCGGAACGTTGATCGCTTTCACGCTTGTTTTCTTTATTAAAGATAACATCTTTTGCTACTTCATAATTTTTTGAATCAATAATATCATGCGCATTGTTCATTAAATTAATGTTGTACGTTCCTTTTTCAAGAACATAAGCTTTATGCTGTGTTTCATCATAGCTAGCCATATCTTCTACATCAAAAGAAAGGTTGACTTCTTCTGTCTCATTTGGGGCTAATTCCTTCGTTTTGGCAAATCCAGATAATACAACATGGGATTTTTCAAGTCCACCAATCGTGTAAGGCGGCGTGTAATATAATTGTACGACATCTTTTCCTGAATGTTTCCCTGTATTGGTCACCTTGACCGACATGTTGATTTCCTTACCATCTACTTTAAAATCTGAGATTTCCTGTTTGAAATCTGTATAGGATAAACCATAGCCAAATGGATATTGGACTGCTTTTTCATAAGCTGCTTCGTCCATTTTTCCAGTCTCATTGTTGATGTAACGTGTTTCATAATAACGATAGCCTACATAGATAGATTCGGCATAGTCTACATATTTATAATGCCAAGTATTTTTTTCGTAATCAAATTCTGAATTAGAATATGGAAATTCTCCAATGTTATTAAAAGAAGGTGCGCTTGTTTCATCATACGCATATGTGTCGACTAATCGGCCAGATGGATTGATCTCTCCAGATAGAATTTCGCCTACTGCATTAAACCCAGTTGAACCAGGACCGCCGATCCAAAGGGCAGCGTCAACTTTTTCATCTTCTAAAAAGCCAAGTTCCATCGGGAATGATGAGTTTAGAATCACGACAACTTTATCAAAATTTTCTTTCGCTAAATCAAGGGTAGCTGATTCATCCTCTGAAAGTTCTAGATAATGTTTCCCTTTTGTTCCGCCCGTGTAATCTTTCATTTCATTTGTAATATCAGCACCTTCACCGCTATTTCTAGAAAAAACGACTAAGGCTGTATCGCTAAATTCTTTTGCTGATGTCATTAATGATTCACTGTATTCACTCACTTTTGGCTCATGAATATTGAAATCACCACCGACTAATTTATGAATATTGATTTTTTCTCTAGGAACATATCGCTCATCGTAGAATTTTGTTAGTTGATCGTTTACTTTGAAGCCAGCATTTTCTAGTCCTTTTTGTAGATCGATATTGTTATCTTCTTTACCGCCGCCAGAACCAGTTCCGCCATAAACAACATTTCTAGATGCATAGCCAAATATGTTTATATTTTTTCCTTGTAAGGGTAATACTTCGTTTTTGTTTTCTAAAAGAACAGAGCCTTCTCCTGCCACTTTTTCAGTTAAAGCCATGGCTTGTTCTTTCGTTTTCTTTACTTCCGATTGATTGATTTGTGAAGCGGAAAAATAAGTATTGATAATCATTGCATATTGATTCACTGCTACATTGAAAATAACTAGCACAACTAACAATAAACAGGATAGAGCATACAAAATCTTCCTTGTTTTGCGAATTTTGACAATTCTATAGATAGAATAGGCGACTAAAGAGATTGCCAATACGAGAATGATTTTCGTTATCCAGCCAACTAAAAATTGGACATTGATCCCAAATGACGGATTACTTCCACTCGCTTTGCCATGATTAAATAAATAAAGATAAATAAAGGCGACAATCGCAAGCCATCCTCCCAGTATTGCCCATTTCTTTTTAGTCATTTTTAGCTTTTTCACATCTTTTCCTCCTTGCTCTTTAGAGAGTATTGATTTATCGTCAATTAATTCTCTAATTACAACAAGATTATATCCAGCAAGGCTCTTATTGAAAACGTTTCCTGCGCAAACTGTATGATTTCATTCATAACTTGTTCGCACTGTTAGAAGTTAAAGGAAGGCTTCTAATAAATCTAGCGAGACAAAAAAACCTTACTCAAATGAGTAAGGTTAGACATTGTTATAGCAATGTTTTTAAAATTATTTGCTTAAAGCACCTTTAGCTTGGTCAGCCAATGCAGTAAATGCTGCTGCATCGTTAACAGCTAATTCAGCTAACATTTTGCGGTTGATATCAATCTCTGCCAATTTCAAACCGTGCATTAATTTAGAATAGCTCAAGCCATTCATACGAGCTGCTGCGTTGATACGCGCAATCCATAATTTACGGAAATCACGTTTCTTTTGACGACGATCTCTGTATGCATAACTATAAGATTTCATTACTTGTTCTTTTGCTGTTCTAAATAAAGTATGTTTTGATCCGTAATAGCCTTTCGCTAACTTAAGGATCTTTTTACGACGTTTACGGCTTACTACGCCACCTTTAACACGTGCCATGGTTAATTCCTCCTAAATATCTGTTGTCTCTATGAGTTATTTTAATTGCTAAGTTGTAACAAGAATCTTTTCAGCTCTCTCAAATCAAGCAAGCTTTTTACTTCATTCTTGCTAATTGTTGACGAATACGTTTGAAATCGCCTGCTGATACCATTCCTGCTTTACGCAATTGACGGCGTTGTTTCTTTGTTTTACCGTGGAAACGGTGACTTGTAAACGCACGGAATCTTTTTAACCCGCCGTTACCAGTACGTTTGAAACGTTTTGCTGATCCGCGGTGTGTTTTTTGTTTTGGCATGACTAATTTTCCTCCTACATTTTCATACTAGTTATCAGCTTGTTAGCTTAATTTTCATTCTTCGGTGCCAGCGTTAGAAACATGCTGCGTCCGTCCATTTTCGCTTTTTGTTCCACTGTAGCAATATCTGCAGTTTCTTCCGCTAAGCGATCAAGAACTTTCTGACCAATTTCTTTGTGGGTAATGGCACGGCCTTTGAAACGGATCGAAGCTTTCACTTTGTCCCCTTTTTCTAAGAATTTACGTGCATTACGAAGTTTTGTATTGAAATCATTTACGTCAATTGTTGGACTTAAACGAACTTCTTTTACGTTGATCACTTTTTGTTTCTTACGAGCTTCACGTTCTTTCTTTTGCGTTTCGAAACGGAATTTCCCGTAATCCATAATTCGCGCAACAGGAGGTTTCGCAGTAGGCGCTACTAGAACTAAATCCAAATTGGCAGTTTCAGCAATTTGTAATGCTTCTACTTTTGTTTTTACTCCTAATTGTTCTCCGTCTTGTCCGATCAAACGTAACTCGCGTGCACGAATGCCGTCGTTCACCATCATATCCTTTGCTATGGTCATTCACCTCCAAGTTTTTTAAGAGAAAATCAATGCTGAAACGCTTATTCCCAAAGTCTGTTATTGTGAAAAACACAATAAAAAACAGGCTCTGTTATACAGACCCCGCGATTTTCGGACTCATATCAATTGATATAAGGAATCCAATATCCAGCCCAGTGACGTTGTCAGCTAAGGCGAGAAGCGGGTGCTTCTGCTTTCATTTCTCAACTTTAACAGTATATGCTATTTATTTGCTTTTGTCAATGCTTTGTTAGTTAAAACAGAAATGAGGAATTGATCACTTCTGTTTTAAGCTTTTTTGTTCCTATTTTTTAGTTCCCAAGTAGCTCTGCTATTTTCACAAGCACACCATTTTCATCATTGGATAGAATAATTTCTTTGGCGGCTACTTTCACTTTGGGTTGTCCATTACGCATTGCATAACTATATTCCGCATGCTTTAACATTTCTAAATCATTACCGCTATCACCAAAAGCAGCTACTTCATGTTTTTTTATGCCCCATAATTCTTGAAGTTGTAACAATCCATGCGCTTTATGAATTCCCGGAATGATTAGATCCACATCGCCATGTCCACTAGAAACAGGAGTTACTTTATCACCCAATGCTTGATGTAATTGATCGAGCACTTCTCCTACTTGCTCAACTGGAAAACTCAAAGCAAACTTGAATAGAGTATCATCTTTTACTTCGAATAAATTAGGTACTTTTTTTAATCGATGGTAATATTTCTTGCCGTGTTCGACAAAAGAATCAGGTTCAGATTCAGCAACATACGCACTATTTTTACCGCACAAAATCGTGTGCCCCTCTTTAAAATCAGCTAAAATAGTAAGTACTTCATGAATAGTGCTTGAATCGATTTCACCTGTAAATATCTCTTTCCCTTCACTCACCACATAAGCGCCGTTTTCTGCTACAAATGACAATTCCTCTGCAATTTCTGGAAAGAAAGATTTAAGTTGATAATATTGATTCCCGCTAGCCACAACAAAACGAACATTTTGTTGTTTCATTTGTTTGTACAATTGATTGAAACTTTTACGATCATAATCTTGTTGACTGTTCAAAAACGTTCCGTCCATGTCTACTGCAATCATTTTTACTGTCATTCTTCTACTTCCTTTCAGTCTAATAGTCCAAAATGGTGCAATCCAAACCAGACCCCATTATCCACATGTGATTTGGTGATAAAATCTGCCTGACTTTTTACGTGTTCCGAAGCATTGTCCATTGCAATTGCCGTTTGTACAGCATCAAACATCCCTAAATCATTTTCTCCATCACCAAACGCGTAGGTCGGTACATGGTTTAGTTTCAAGTTTTCGATTACTTGCTGGATACCTGCTTTTTTTGACTGACCGTTTAAAACAACTGCCATTGAATATGGACTGTCCCTGAAAAAGGTAAGCCGATCAGCAAAAGCTACTCGATACATTGTATCTTTTTCTTGCTCTTCTGAAAAAAGATACAGCATATATATATCATGTTTCTTGTGAAATTCGGTTGAAATCATTGGCATTGGCGCATTATCCAAATGATACAATTTTTCCATAGTTTTATTAGAATAGCGAGCAGCATATTCTGTTTCTGTATAAAAAGCCAAAGAATGTCCTAAATTCTCAGTGAGAGCCATCAATTCTTCAATCAATTCTAATGGAATTGTATGCTTTGAGATGACTCGATTTTCAGCAACATTGAATTGACCATTTAAACTTATATAAGAATTGATTGGTGTATCTTTTGTGATTTGTCTGATTTCCTTTGGCGATCGCCCACTGGCAATCAATGGTAAAATATTTTTTTCCTTTAACTTCAAAATGACTTCATGATTCTCTTTTGGTATTTTTGACTCTTTATCTAGTAATGTTCCATCTAAATCAAAGAAAACAAGTGCTTTATACTCCTTCATGCGGCCCCTTTTCTTCACCTTTATTTACTATTATTGTACTATATTTTTAACGGATACAACAAAAAACTTTATTCTATCTTATCCAAACTATTGGTTGCTTGAATTAAGAGGAATAAAGTTCAATTTTTTATTTTTCATTAACTAATAATTAGTGAACTATTTCTATTAACTAGAAATTTCCTAGAAAAAGATAAATGATCGACTAAACGCTATATCTATCTTATATGCCCTAGGCTATCCCTGTAGTCCCTACAGTTCTTTACTTTGTTAATTGCCTGTTGTTTCTTTCAGTCCTTGGATCAATACGTTGATACTAGCAGCAGTCTCAGGATCTTGCAGTCCTTTTTGCTCATTGATATCTTGAGTAAAAATTTGACTCACGTTATTTTCTGAATGTTCAGAACATTTTCCGCAAGCTAAAACCTTGATCACTCTTTTGTTATACCATGTAGCTTTATATTCAAGCTTTGAAACAAATAAAGCCCAAGAAACATCTGAGATGCCACGATGTAACTTACTATTTCTATAAAAATCAGCTTGATGAATATCTTCTATGCAAATCAAATCGTACTTTCGAACAATTTCTGTCGTGATCTTATTAAGAAAATCGATTCGTTGATTCATCAGCTTTTCCCGCATTTTCGCTACTTTCAATTTTTGTTTCTGGTAATTCTTTTGTTGGGAAAGATCCGTCCCTTTTGCTTTTGCAATTTCTTTACGACGTGTCAGTTTTCTTTCTTCTCTCGTGATTCGCTGCTCGAATTCTTTCGTAAATTTATCATTGTCGATACGTCTACCGTTTGATAATATCGCAAATTCAGAAGCACCTAAGGTTATGCCAACCGCCGAATAGGTCTTCTCGATCGTTGGAATTTCCTCTTCACATAAGATTGAAACAAAATATTTGTTACTGGGAGCCAAAGAAATCGTTGCTGACTTTATTTTCCCTATTACTGGACGATGCATCTTCATTCTCACTAACGATTTTAATTTAGGTACTTTTAAATATTTTTCATCAATAATTTTCACTGTACCATTTTGATTATTCGTTGTATAAGAGCAAACAGAATCTTTTTTCTGTTTCAATTTGGGAAAACCAATTGACTTTTCTCTGTGAAATTTTTTAAATGCTCGATCCAAATAAACTTGCGCATTCGATAAAGCTAAACTATCCACTTCCTTTAAACAAGGATACTCTTTTTTATATTGAGCAGGTGTCGGTAACTTAACTTTTAAATTAGGGTCCTCTTTCAGTTGCTTATACAACTTAATCCGTTCCTGTAATAAAAGATTATGCACAAGCCTTACACAAGAAAAAGTTTTTTTAATAAATTCTTCTTGTGATGCCGTAGGGTAAAGCCTGTATTTATAAGCCTTTAATACCTTCATTTGAATACCACCCTACCAATAAAAAGCTGAATGAGACGTTTAGCTCTTGAGCAAGTTAGGAAATATATTGAAAGATGCTTTTTATCTTTCAATATATTTATCTACTTGCCGAGAGAGCTGTCTCATGAAGCTAGATTGAATAAAAAGCTGAGCGGGCTCGTTTAGTCTCGACTGAAAAATAGGAAAATCTAACTGAGGTGCTTTTTGCCTCATTTAGATTTTATCTTTTTTCCGAGAGACTAGCCTGCGAAGCTAGACTAGATAAAAAGCTGAGCGGGCTCGTTCAGCACCGACTGAAAAATAGGAAATTACGATTGAGACGCTTTTTGTCTCACTCTTATTTTATCTTTTTTCCGAGGTGCTAGCCCGTGAAGCTAGACTAGATAAAAAGCTGAATGAGACACCTAACTTACTGAGAGCGTTGTCTCATAAAGCCATCTAAAATCATTACGTCAGAATGAAAACTGATTCATTCATCTAATGTTTTAAAAATTCTAGCTAAGAAAAAATGATTTCTTTTCTTAGCTAGTCTTTTGTTTTCCAAGGGACTACTCGTGATTCGCTTGGGCTTTTTTCTCTTCAATTTTCTTACGGTAAACGTCAACTTCATCTTCCGAACAATACACATAATGCTCAGGTGTGATTTCTCTTAGTTTACGTTCTTTGTTGTCTTCTGGTTGTGGTTTATAAACGATACGTTTACGTGTACGCTCATAATCTGGATCAGGCAATGGGATAGCTGATAGTAAACTTTCAGTATACGGATGTACACCAAAGTTATACACATCATCACTTGACCCCATTTCCAATAATCTACCGCTATGCATCACGCCGATACGGTCACTGATATGTTTCACCATGGATAAATCATGGGCAATAAACAAGTAAGTCAGGCCAGCATCTTTTTGTAAGTCTTGCAATAAATTAACGACTTGCGCTTGGATTGAAACGTCCAATGCTGAAATTGGCTCATCACAAATGATGAAGCGTGGATCAACAGCTAATGCTCTTGCAATCCCGATACGTTGACGTTGTCCACCTGAAAACTCATGTGGATAACGTGTACCATGACTTGGATCAAGACCAACGACTTTTAGTAATTCGTTGACTTTTGATTCGCGTTCAGCTGCATCTTTCGCTAAATGATTGATGTCGATTCCTTCTGCAATAATATCATTGACTTTCATTCTAGGATTCAACGAAGCATAAGGATCTTGGAAAATCATTTGCACTTCACGACGAAATGCTTGCATTGCTGATTTTGAACGAATTTTACTGATATCATCCCCATCAAAAATGATTTCGCCATCGGTTGGGTCATATAAACGAATTACACTGCGACCTGTCGTTGATTTACCACTACCAGATTCTCCAACCAACCCGAAGGTTTCGCCTTCATAGATATGGAAACTGATATCATCAACCGCTCTTACTTCATCAGGACGTCCAACGTTAAAATATTGTTTTAGTCCTTTAACATCTAAAAGTACTTTTCTTTTTTCACTCATTATTTAACGCCTCCTGCAGTCGTATTATGGCGCTCAGCGTAAATCGCCCAACGTCTTACAATCTCAGCTGGAGGAGTGATTTTTGGTGCTTGCGGTGCTAATAACCACGTTGCAGCTTTATGAGTTGGTGATACTTCAAAATACGGTGGTGCTTCTTCTGCATCGATCTTCATCGCAAATTCATTACGCGGATAGAAAGCATCTCCTTTTGGTGGATCTAACAAATCGGGAGGTGAACCAGGAATCGCGTATAGCTTATCTTCTGTTCCTTCCATTGTCGGCATTGAGCCTAATAAGCCCCATGTGTATGGATGTTGTGGATTGTAGAAGATTTCTTCTGATGTTCCCACTTCAACTAAACGTCCACCGTACATTACCGCTACACGGTCAGCCACGTTTGCTACCACACCTAGATCATGGGTGATAAAGATGATCGATGTGCTGATTTTTTGTTGTAAATCTTTCAATAGTTCTAAAATTTGCGCTTGGATCGTAACATCCAAAGCGGTTGTTGGTTCATCGGCAATCAGAACTTCTGGGTAACAGATCAAAGCAATCGCAATCACGATACGTTGACGTTGTCCACCTGAAAATTGGTGAGGGTAATTTTTCAAACGTTTTTCAGCGTTTGGAATCCCTACTAATTTCAATAATTCTAACGCTTGATCCAAGCCTTCTTTTTTAGAGACTTTATTGTGTTTGATTAACGATTCCGCAACTTGCTTGCCAATCGGCATTGTTGGGTCCAATGATGTCATTGGGTCTTGGAAAATCATTGCAATTTCTTTTCCACGAATGGTTTGCATTTGTTTTTCCGTTTTGTGTACGATATCTTCACCTTTAAACAGGATTTCTCCATTATCGATGTTTGCATTACTGCTCAATAATCGCATGATACTTCTAGTAGTCACTGATTTACCACTACCAGACTCTCCTACGATCGCAAGTGTTTCCCCTTTGAACAGCTCAAAGCTAACGCCACGAATAGCATTTACTTTTCCAGCAAACGTATCAAAAGAAATCTGTAAGTCTTTTACTTCTAATACTTTTTCCATAGTCATTCACTCTACTCTTTCATCTTAGGATCGAAGGCATCACGTAGTCCGTCAGCTAACAAGTTGAAACAAATCATTACGACTGACAGTGTTACGGCAGGAATCCACATCAAATATGGAAGGAAGCGGAACGTTTTATATCCTTCATTTAATAATGTTCCAAGTGAAGCGGTCGGCGGTCTTAATCCTAAACCAATGAAACTTAGAAACGCTTCGAAGAAAATTGCTGATGGGATACTGAACATCATTTGAACAATGATCACACTCGAAATATTCGGTAAAATATGTTTTACGGCAATCTTCAAACGAGATTCCCCTAATGTTTGGGCAGCTAAAACAAATTCTTGATCTTTTAGTTTCAACGTTTGAGCCCGAACAATTCTGGCCATTGAAATCCAGTTAGTAATCACCATCGCTAATACGATTGACAAAATACCTGGATCAAAAACAGTTAGCATTAAGATCATGACAACAAGGTTAGGAATTCCAGAAAGAACTTCCAAGATACGTTGCATCACTGTATCCACACGTCCACCTAATAGTCCTGAAATCAAACCGTATGTTACACCGATCGTAATATCAAGTAAAGCTGCGATAAATGCGATCAATAATGAGATACGCGTTCCCATGAATAAGCGACTTAATACATCACGACCTAGTCCATCAGTTCCAAGATAAAAGTTTACATTATCAGGAACATTGGCTTGGGCGTATTTGTCTACCATTTTACCAGCAACGTTAGCTGTACCGTTAAATCCATTGATACTATCTAAAAATGGAATACGCGGTGGTAAGTTGATGTATGCTACATTTTGTTGTGTTGGGTCATGAGGTGAGACCCAAATAGTGATAATCGAAATAAAGATGATGATTCCGAGTAAAATCAAAGAAATCACAGCAGCTTTATTCTTTTTCAAACGACGCCAAGAATCTTGTAAAAAACTCAATGACGGTGTTGCAATTCGTTCACGTTCCTTGGTTGTTGATGTATCCAAAGGTTGGAATTCTTTTGCAGGTATTTCTTTGATTTTATCTGGGACATTGTTTAAGTCAACTGTTTCCATTAACCTTTGGCACCTCCTGAAACACGAATTCTTGGATCGATCAATCCATAAAGTAAATCAACGATCAAAATAACAAATACTAGTAAAGCAGAATATAAAATCGTTACAGCCATGATTGTTGGATAGTCATTCGTCATAATTGATTTTACAAACTGTTCTCCAATACCTGGGATAGCAAAAATATTTTCAACAACTAAAGATCCTGTCATCAACCCAACAGCTAATGGGCCGAGTAATGTGATCAAAGGAATCAAACTGTTTCTAAGTCCGTGTCTCACAGCCACTTGCCAACGACTCAAACCTTTGGCACGAGCTAACTCTACATAGTCACTATGTAAAACTTCAACCATCTCGGTTCGTATAAACCTGGCAGAATCGGCCATCGGACTCATCGCCAGAGCAATCGTTGGTAGAATCGTATAAGCAAAACCATTCCACATTGCGATTGGTAATACTTTTAATTTCATGGCAAAGATATACTGTAACAATACGGCAAAGACGAAGTTAGGAATTGAACGTCCTAAAATTGCCATTAATGTCGCTAATGTATCTACCCATGTATTTTGGCGCATCGCTGCAATGATTCCTAGTAAAATACCGACTAGTGTACCAAAGATAATGGCTTGCGCCCCTAATTGAACTGACGGTCCAATACGACCTGCCAAAAGTTTTGCTACTGGTTGATTTTTGAATTGGAATGAAATACCAAAGTCACCAACTAGCAGATTTTTTAAGTAAATTCCATATTGAACGATCACGGGTTTATCTAAACCAGATTGCTTATTCAACATAGCAATTGTTTCTGGACTAAGTTTTTCTTGGTTGGTATAAGGAGTACCTGGTAATAATTGCATTAAGAAAAACGTAATCGTTGCGATCAACCACAATGTGATGATCATAAAGAAGACCCGTTTAAGAAAATATTTTCCAAAACTGTTCAAGAATGACACCTCCGAGATTATTTTGACTTCATCAGCTTTTTTCGATAAAGTAAGGATAGAAAATTAAGTAAGGATGAGCACATGAAAAACTTTAAATGGCCCTTGATTACCTCAGCGGTCTCAAGCATCGGTATTTTCACTTACCTAGTGATAAATCAATCACTAACTATCCGTTCTGTATCTGATACCTTCTTCATTGTTTCATTATTCTTTCTGATTATCGGTCTAGCCTTATGGATTATGTCCTCAGGTTTTTTTGATAATTTCCAACGTTTTATGAAAATGCATTTTCGCTTTAAAAAGAAAAATGAACCGAAAGAATTCATCCCATTTTCAGAAATCGGCAAAGCTCATCAGCTTTACTGGCTTGAAACTGGGGGTATTTTACTGATTGTCGCTATTGTTTCTTTATTATTTTACTTTTTATGAGCAAAGATAGCAAGAGGACCGTTGCCTTTTTATTCAAAGAGGGCAAAGGTCCTTTTTGCTATTGACTATCCATTTCGATTATTCTGAGATATAAGCCCATTTGTAATCAAATTTTGGTCCAGCTGGGTGGAATGCAATCCCTTTAACTTTTTCTGAACGCATACGAGCTTGAGCTCTTTGGTAAAGTGGAACAACACCCATATCATCCATAATAACCTTTTCAGCATCGATCATATTATCCCAACGTTTTTCAGGATCATTGGCATTTGTTGTCGCTGCTGCTTTAACATTTTTATCGTATTCAGGGCTACTATAGTGACCACGGTTATACGAATTTCCTGTTTCAAATAGATTCAAGAAACTACTTGGATCAGCATAGTCTGCTCCCCAACCGCCGATTGTTGTTGTAAAGTCGCCTTTGTTTGAACGATCTAAACGAACAGCAAATGGTACGGGACTAACAGTAACTTTTACACCATCTAATGTAGATTGAATAGCGCCTTGTAGATACTCAACTGTTTTCTTAGAAGAATCTGTATCTGAAGAAAGAATGTCCATATCTAGCTTAGTGATACCCAATTCTTTTTTCGCTTTTTCCCAATACTCTTTTGCTTTTTTCTCGTCATGTGCAATCACATTTCCTGCTTCATCAGCAAAATCTTTATCTCCTTTAGGACTTGTTGACATATCTGCTGGAACAAGACCTTTTGGTTCTATTGAACCATCTCCTAAGATTGAATCAACTAATGATTTGCGATCGATTGAATACGAAATTGCTTTTCTTAGGTTTTCATTTTTAAATGGTGAATTTGCCTCACGTTGATTTAATTCCATATATTGAGTTGATGCTTCTTTTTCAATAACGAATTCTGGGTCACTCGCCATTTGTTGTGCTAGCTCGCCACTTAATACCACTTCATCTACTTGACCATCTTGGAAAAGATTCAATGATGTAGGCGCTTCTTTCACAACACTTACTTTAACTTCGTCTAATTTAACAGTCTTGTTATCCCAATAGTCTTTATTCTTTTTAAGAGACCATTCTGTATCCGTTCCTGGTCCGTCAAAATCGGCTAAAGTAAACGGCCCATTATATACTGCATTTTCGCTGTTTGCCGCAAATTTAGCACCATATTTTTCCACAACGTCTTTTCTTTGTGGGAAGAATGAAGGGAATGCAAATAAGTAATCCATGAACGGTGTTACTTGCTCTAAAGTGACTTCTAATTCATAATCACCAACTGCTTTGATTCCTAATTCAGATTTGTCTTTCTTGCCATCCATGATGTCTTGACCATTTTTAACAGCACTGTAAAGGGAAGCATATTCTGAAGCTGTTGCAGGATCAACGGTACGTTGCCATCCATAAACATAATCTTCTGCTTTTACAGGTTTTCCGTCAGACCATTTAGCATCTTCGTTTAACTTGATTTTGTAAACAAGACCATCTTCACTCATTTCTGCTTTTTCAGCAGCACCAGCTGGTTGTGGTTTATTTTTTTCATCTAAACGGTAAATTCCTTCATAAACATTATTCAAAGCTGTAAAACTAACCTCATCAGTTGCTAATGATGGATCAGCACTTGGCATTTCTTGTTGTTCATTAATACGGAAAATTTGTTCTCCGCTTGCTTTGCCATCAGCCTTTTTTGAGCTGCCTGAATCGTCTGTATTTCCACCGCCATTACCGCACGCTGCGAGTGTTAAACTAAATAAAGTGATGAATCCAAAAGCAAATGATTTCTTTAACTTCATTCTTTTTTCCTCCCTAAAAGACCCTGAGTATTTTCTGAAAAATCAGAATTTAATAATTATTTATTGTACTGAGGTATAGTTTACAATTTTTAAATTAAAAAATCAAGAATAATCTTATTCTTTCTTAATACTCGCATCATTAAATTTTATCTTCCTTAGAAGTGATTTCTTAGAAATAGCCATAGAAAGCTGAATAGGCTTAGTCCGTTCTAACTGAAAAACAGGAAAACACGATGGGAAAACTTTTTATACCATCAGAGGTTTTCTTTTTCCAAAAGGCTATATTGGGTAAAAAGCGATTGTCTTCTTATAAAAAAATATGTTAGATTAGTATATAGAAGAAAAAATAATTTGACAGTCGCAAACAGGGCTCTTTTACTTGACGGTTTCCAACAGGTGAGTTGAAAACGATTTGTCCCATTTCATATTATTAAAAAGGAGTGATCAGATGCATCGTTCATCTTTTTTCAAAGAATTAACTACATTTCATAAGCCTCAAAAAGCACCTTTTCGCCTGATTGGTGCGGGGATTTGTATGGCAGTGCCATTATTCATTGGTTATTTCTCTAATAATTTATTGATTGGCAGTTTTGGTTCTCTAGGGATTTTTACTTTTCTTTATTATCAAACGCTTCCGTTGAAGGAGTTGTTGACCCTTTTAAGTTCAGTCGGTGCTTTTTTACTTTTTGGAAATCTCGTTGGTGTTCTTAGCACCCATATTCCATGGTTGATTCCAATTGTGATTGCTTTGATCAGCTTTAGTGCTCGAATTATTTTTAGGTTATACAGGATAGCTAAGCCAGGGGCTTTTTTTATTGTCATGGTAACAGCTATGGGCAGTGGAACTAAAATTCCTTTGGACAAAGTTCCCGTCATGATGAGCTATGTTTTATTAGGTGTTCTAACGTCACTTGTAGTGGCTGTCATCTTATACTTTATTGAAGGTGAATCTCCAGTACCGCAAAAAAAAATATCTTTACAGGAACGACTTTATACAGATCCTGCGGCACTTCTTGACGCTCTGCACTATGCTGCTATTTTATTTTTAGCAACGTATATCAGCCAATCACTACATTTGACCAATGCTTATTGGATGATTGTTTCTTGTGCTGCTGTTTTGCAAGGTGACAATTTACGAGCAGTTATGCATCGTAATATACAGCGAATCTTAGGTACCATGATTGGATTGTTGATTGCTGCGCTTTTATTGAGTATTACATTTACTTCTCTGGAAACCATTTTTCTGATCTGCTTTTTCTTTTTGACCGTGGAGTTCTTCATCAAACGAAATTATACGATCGCCAATTTTTTCACAACACCAATGTCTTTATTATTAGCGAATTTAGCTCGTCATCAATATTTGGTAAGTTTGTTGAATTATCGGTTGATCGGTATCGTCTTAGGGAGTCTTTTGGGGCTTTTAGGCGCTTTTGTATTGACGACTTGCTTGAAATTTTATAATCGCGCTTATCAATTGAATGAGAATTTGGATAAAGAAATAGAATAATGGCGGCTAGTCTGTCCTATAATCGTGGAGGGTTTATCTATGAAAATCAAAAAGCCTATTGCTCCCTTATTACCTAAGCTAACAGAGACTGATTTTATTTCACTAGATGATGAAATCATTATAGAAGGTTTCGTATTAAAGGATCAAGATCTTAGCTATCAAGATATACGAAATTTAGTTTTTAGAGAATGCAAGTTTGAAAAAATCACAATGAATCGAAATCATTTAGAGCGTTTTGACTGTAGTAATGTGATTTTTGATCATTGTGATCTTTCCAATACAGAATGGATTGGGGCTAGTTTCCATCAAGTTCATTTTCGTCAATGTAAGTTGACTGGAACAAATTTTGCTGAAAGCTACTTGCGAGATTGTCTCTTTGAAGATTGTTTGGCCGACTATTCCTCCTTTAGCTCAACAAATCAAAAAGTTGTACACTTTCAACACACAAGCTTAAATGATACTGAATTTGTTGAAGTTACTTGGAATAACCTTTCGTTGGAAAGCTGTTCCTTAACTGGTAGTAATTGGTTCCATACAAAATTGGCAAGTTTAGACTTAACGAAGAATACTTTTGAAAAAATTGCTCTCTCCCAAGAATTGCTTAAAGGGTTGAAAGTAACCCAAGAACAAGCAATCACGATTGCAGCAGGACTCGGTTTAGTGATTGATGAATAAGGAATAAATGAGAGAACCTTCGAAGCAGCACTTGTTGCGTGTGCCGATCGTTCTTTTTTTCTTGCAAAAATTATTAATAAGAAGTTAATTTTTTTATTAAACAGAATCTAAACATTTTACTTCATTTACTTTTTTGGTACACTATTGTAGCTTGATAATTGTTCTCACTTAGTCAATTAGGGGGATTTTAAATGAAAAAGAATTTGATTGCGCTTTGGGGTGACTTAGTAGATTTGAAAGATTTGGTCATAGCAATTGTTATTTGCAGTGTGACAACGATGGGAAGTTTCTTTTTAGCACCTGCACAAAATACAACGAAACAACTATTTTTTGGCTTAGGTGGTGCTGTTTTGGGTTTCATTATTAGTACCTTTTTAATTAAACCAAAACGAAATGTGATCATGGAGGACGACGACTAATGGATATTGGATTACTCTTTCAAATGTTGTTAGCTGTGATTGGTGCGATTGTTTTATATACATTTATCGGCTTTGTACCAGGAACAGATGAAACCTCTGTTTTAATGCCTGTTACTTTAGCAGTCGTTTTAGCTGGTGTTCAACCAATTGTGGTGTTAACGTTCTTTATCTCCGCAATTACGACTTTAAATTTGATGAATGCTATTCCCACTGCATTAGTTGGATTACCAGGTGGTGTCATGTCCACACCGATGATCGAACATGCCTTATATTTAAAAGAACGTGGCTTAGCTGCAACGAGCATCAAAAAAATGGCAACAGGTTCGATTATTGGAACTGCCGTTGCTATACCTGTAAGTTTACTTTTAGCAAATATTTTAGCGCCTTTTTCCGATTCCGTGAAAGCCTATGCGCCATTACTATTTGTTTTTGGTGCGATTTTTTTATCGTTGATTGGAAAAAATAAACTATTAGCTTTGATCAGCATTATCCCCTTGGGTTTACTATTCCAAGGTTTACGTTATCTTTACTGGGGTATCGGCGTTGTGCCTAAAGAAAAAACAGTAACGGTCTCTTTCTTCTTAGGCATCACGATCGGTCCTTTGCTTGTTGCTTTATTAGGTCTATTAAATAAACAACAACGAGATGCTCTGCCACGACATGAAAAAAAACAGATCAAACTAAGCAAATCCGATGAACACCAAGCTTCACTTCATCCATTCCAAACAATAACGAAAAAAGAAGCGAGTACAAGTATTATTGTTTCCCTACTTTCAAACTTCCTCTTTTTTTTAAGCCCAGTCGGCTTGACGATTTTATTTGGTGAAGCAGTAGCAAATAAGGAAAAAGATCCTGTAAAGAAAGCAAGTATGGCAATCACCTCAATGAGTGCTTTATCACATGCAACCTATCTTTCTGGCGTGATCATCCCGCTGATTGCTTTGGGCATTCCTTTGTCACCAGTGGCGGTTGGACCTGCCAATGCTTTATTCAATGCTCCGCCTGTTTTTACCTTAGAACATAACCTCCATCATTTATTAAGTAGAGGAGAATTTGTTTTGGCGATTCTTTTTGCGGGGATCTTGGCTTCAGCTATTACATACTTCATTGCGATGAAATATGCTCGTCAGATGACAGCTTTCGTTTTGAAAAAGATTCCTCATGAAGCAATTTTAGGATTATTTATCGGGTTTATTTTATTACTAGCTTATATGGATGCTGGTTTGATCAATATTTTTGGTGTTTTGCTCGTAGGAATCGTTTGTGGTACTCTTAATAAGATGGGCGTAAATTATGGCGTTCAGTTCATGATTCTCTACGCAGCACCTTGGATCACGACACATCTGATATTTAAATAAAAGGACTGTTTATTAAAATGAATAAAGAAAAAATAGGTAAAGGACAAGCATCTGGAAAAATCATTCTGATGGGGGAACATTCGGTTGTTTATGGTGAACCTGCAATTGCTTTTCCATTTCAAGAAACGTTTATTTCAACAACAGTGGAACCTAGCATTACTATGACATTATATTGTCATTACTTTTCAGGAAATCTTGCAGATGTTCCAGTGCAATTAAAAAGCATCAAAGAGGTTGTCAATCAAACGCTTATTGCACTTCATCAGGAAAATACGACATTAAAAATCACGATTACGAGTACGATTCCCGCTGAACGAGGCATGGGTTCTAGTGCTGCTGCCGCAGTTTCTATCGTTCGCGCTTTATTTGATTATTTCGATGTCTCTTGTACCCAAGATGTATTGCTTCCTTTAGTCAATCGTGCAGAAAAAATTGCCCATGGAAACCCTAGTGGCATTGATGCCGCAGCAACTAGTGGAAATGACTCTTTATTTTTCATAAAAGGACATCCATTAGAATCATTTCCAATGAATGTTTCTAATGCTTTTTTGATTGTGGCTGATACAGGCATTAAAGGGCAAACACGAGCTGCTGTCAGCGATGTAGCTATGCTTTTTGAACAAGATAAATCAAACATCTCTCAACATATTACCGCGTTAGGACAGTTAACTAAACTTGCTAAACAAGCAATTTTAGCAGACGACGTTCACACCTTGGGTCATGTTATGAACCAAGCACAAGGAGAACTTAAAGCATTATCTGTCAGCAACGAGCAATTAGATCACTTGGTCAAAACAGCGCGCGAAAATGGCGCGATAGGTGCAAAATTAACTGGTGGCGGTCGCGGAGGCTGTATGATCTCCCTTGCTGACTCGAAAGAACAAGCAGAAAAAATCGCAGCATCTTTAAAAAATAACGGCGCAGTAGCGACCTGGATCCAATCATTAGGAGTGAACAATTAATGTACGCTGGAAAAGCACGAGCCTATACAAATATCGCCTTAATCAAATATTGGGGCAAAAAAAATGAACAATTGATTTTACCAATGAATAACAGTCTTTCCTTGACGTTAGATGCCTTTTATACAGAAACCAGTGTAATTTTTGATGAATCATTCATAGAGGATTCATTTTCCTTAGATGGCACATTGCAAGACGCAAAGCAAACAGCTAAAGTATCTAAATTCTTGGATCTTGTCCGCCAACAGTATAAGTTTTCTTTATTCGCCAAGGTTGAAAGCCAAAATTTTGTCCCAACAGCTGCTGGTCTAGCATCATCTGCTAGTGGATTAGCCGCTCTTGCAGGAGCTTGTAGTGCTGCATTAGAGCTACCGTTGGATGAAACAGAATTATCCCGTTTAGCTCGCCGGGGTTCCGGTTCAGCTTGTCGTAGTATATTTGGTGGATTTGCTGAATGGCAAAAAGGAGATTCTGATCAAAGCTCTTTTGCTCAAGCAATTCCAGCTGATGGTTGGGAAAATGAGCTAGCTATGCTTTTTGTTTTAGTTGATGATGGTGTCAAAGATATTTCAAGCCGTGATGGTATGAAACGTACAGTAGAAACATCCAGTTTTTACTCTGGTTGGTTGGAAACCATTGACGCAGACTTAGCAACTGCTAAACAAGCAATTGCCAAAAAAGATTTTAATAAATTAGGTGAAGTCACTGAAGCAAATGGCTTACGAATGCACGGAACAACACTTGGGGCAGTTCCACCATTTACTTATTGGTCACCTGAAAGCTTGAACGTTATGCAATTAGTACGTGCGGCACGAAAACAAGGTCTAGCTTGTTACTTTACAATGGATGCTGGACCGAATGTTAAAATTTTAGTCGAAAAGAAAAATCTGACTGCTTTAAAGAATTTTTTAGCAGATCATTTATCTGAAGAAAAGCTGATTACAGCGTACGCAGGTCCAGGAATTACCTTGATGCCTGTAGAAAGGTCGGAAGAATTATGATAGAAGTTTCCACACCTGGCAAATTGTTTATTGCTGGTGAGTATGCAGTTGTTGAGCCTGGACATCCAGCTATTATCGTGGCAGTGGATCAATTTGTGACGGTTACCGTTGAATCAGCAGAAAATGTTGGGAGTATACAATCTGCTCAATACAGTTCCCTACCCGTGCGCTGGACAAGAAGAAATAACGAGCTTGTGTTAGATATTCGTGAAAATCCTTTTCATTACGTTCTAGCAGCTATTCGTTTGACGGAAAAGTATGCCCAAGAACAACACCATGAGCTATCTTTTTATCATTTAAAAGTAACCAGTGAACTGGATAACTCAAATGGTCGAAAATACGGTTTAGGCTCTAGCGGAGCTGTGACTGTGGCGACTGTCAAGGCGTTAAGTCTCTTTTATGGTTTAGGATTAACTGAAGAAGAAATTTTTAAGCTTTCTGCACTGGCTCACTTAGAAGTTCAAGGAAATGGTTCTTGTGGAGACATCGCAGCTAGTTGCTACGGTGGCTGGATCGCCTTTTCAACCTTTGACCACCAATGGGTAAACGACCAAGCTCAAAAACAAACATTGACTGAACTACTTCAAGCAACATGGCCCAAGTTAATGATCCAACCACTGACTGTTCCTAAAAAATTACGCCTATTGATTGGTTGGACAGGCAGCCCTGCTTCTACTTCTGATTTAGTAGATCAAGTTAATCAATCAAAAGAAGTACAGGAAACAGCCTATCAACAATTTTTGGATGATAGCAAGGCTTGCGTTGAAACAATGATTGCAGGTTTCAACTCTGACAATATTTCATTAATCCAAACCCAAATTCGGAAAAATCGTCAACTGCTTCAACAACTAACATCAATTACAGGTGTAACAATCGAAACGCCAGCCCTAAAAAAATTGTGTAATTTTGCTCAGACTTGTAGTGGTGCTGCAAAATCATCTGGAGCTGGCGGCGGTGACTGTGGCATTGTGATTTTCAAACAAAAATCTGGTATTTTGCCTTTGATGAGCTCTTGGGAAAAAGAAGGCATCACGCCTTTACCATTACATGTATATTTTTACGGAAAGCAGGAAAAAAATGAACCGAAAAGATGAGCATATCTCTTTGGCGAAAGCCTTTCATAAAGAAAAAGCGAATGACTTCGATCAAATTCGTTTTGTCCATCACTCATTTTCAGAAATAGCGATGGATGACGTCGATATTTCAACGTCTTTTCTTGATTTTTCCTTAAAGCAACCCTTTTATATCAATGCGATGACAGGTGGTAGTGAACGAGCGAAAGACATCAATCAACAGTTAGGAATTATCGCTAGAGAAACTGGTGTGATGGTCGCTACAGGTTCCGTCAATGCGGCATTAAAAGCGCCTGACCTAGCAGATACGTATCAAATCATGCGCAAAGAAAATCCTGATGGCGTGATTTTAGCTAACATCGGCGCAGGGCTTTCTTTAGAAGAAGCCAAAAGAGCTGTTGATCTTTTTCATGCTGATGGATTGCAAATCCATGTAAATGTTCCGCAAGAGTTAGTAATGCCTGAAGGGGATCGAAATTTTCATGGTTGGCTAGATAATATTGAAGATATTGTTTCCCATCTGTCTGTTCCAGTTATTGTAAAAGAAGTTGGTTTTGGCATGAGTAGTGAAACGATTGAACAATTAATCTTGCGTGGTGTAAAAGCGGTCGATGTCAGCGGTCAAGGTGGAACCAGCTTTACACAAATCGAAAATGCACGTCGTAAAAAACGAGAGTTAGGCTTTTTAGCTGATTGGGGACAATCCACTGTTCTTTCGCTTTTAGAATCATCGAATTGGCAACGCGACTTAACTATTTTAGCCTCTGGCGGTGTTCGTCAGTCGTTGGATATTGTCAAAGCACTTAGTTTAGGTGCTAAAAGTGTTGGTGTTGCAGGAACCATTTTAAATCAACTGATGACAAACAGTGTAGATGAAACAATCGAACTTGTTCAACAATGGGAAAATGAGCTTAAAATGATGTATACATTGCTTGGAAAGAAAACAACTACTGAACTGGCAACAACAGATATTATTTTTTCTAGTGAGATCATTCATTGGTGCGAAAGTCGCGGAATTGCTTATCAGCCGTTTGCTAAGAGAAGTAAATAAACAAAAAACTGTATAAGCAGGTAGTCTATCTGACCTGCTTATACAGTTTTTTTGTTGAAAAAGTTCTTCCTTTTTAATCAAGTAATTTTAATACAATGTTTTCTTTAACATGTATAGATGGTGTTCCTGAAATAGTTTTTCCTCTACGATTTCCAAAGACACCTAGCGCATCGGTTCTTTTTCCAGTGGAACTGCAATCCTATCAGCCAATGTGCAAACATAAAAATAGCCGATGTTATGTTGTGATAAAGCAGAATATTGCGGAGAAACCCAATGCTTTTCAGCTTTCCCAATAAACTCACCTACATTTAGGCTAAAGCCTATTTCTTCAAACAAATGAATAGCGTTTCAAAATCATTTTAGTTTTAGAAAAAGAACTTACTTGATTTTCTTCGTTTACCCTTCATATGCTTTTCTCAATGCCGCTATATCAATCCGTTTCATTTTATACAATTCCTGCATTACGCGATACGCCCTATCAGGATCAGAATTATCGAATAATTTATCCATATCCTTTGTAACAGTTTGCCAACACACGCCATATTCATCTTCCATCCAACCACAGGGCCATTCTTTCCCTTTAGCTGTGACCGCATCCCATAAGCGATCGATCTCTGCTTGATCTTTACAATAAATATAAAACGAAGTGGCCATCGTAAAAGTAAAATCATGTGCCTCGCCACTATCCATCACCCGAAATGGTTGTCCATGCATTGTAAATAGAGCTTGCGCGACAGTCCCATCTGGATTTTTTTGGACATATTCTACCTTACCTTCACCGAAAATCTCGATCCATTGGTTCATTGCCTCTTCTGCTTTTCCAAACTGCTCTCCAACAAACAAGAAACTCGGTGCAATAGATTGCGGTGTTTCAGATAAGACTAATTGCCACGAAACACCATACTGGTCTTTTAACCACCCGTATTTCTTGCTGAAAGGATAAGACCCAAATTCCATCAAAACTTCACCATTATGACTTAATGTTTCCCACAACTCGTCGATTTGCGCTTCCGTCTCACATTCTACAAAAAATGAAATTGCAGGTGTAAAATTAAATTCAGGACCCCCATTCAGCAAAATAACTTCCTGTCCAGCAAGTGTCAATGAGATTGTCAAAACTGATCCTTTAGGTTGATGTTCACTATCTACATAGTAATCAACCTTATTGATTTTACTTTGTTCAAATGCGTTCACATAAAACTCAGCTGCTTCTTCTACTTTTCCATCAAACCATAAACATGGAGAAAATTTGGACATCTTTGCTCATCCTTTCTGAAATAGAATAAATCAAATACTTTGACCCTATTATATACATCAAATGAGTTATTTGAAAAAGCCATGCTCCTGATTATTTTTGAACGATGTTTTATCTCAGTAACTGCCTTCTTCTCCTTGTGAAGTTAAAATCACTGGTCCTTCTTTGGTAATGGCTAAACTATGTTCATATTGACAACTCAAGCTACCGTCTCTTGTCTTGGCAGTCCAGCCATCTGATTCCATTTCCATTTGCCACGAACCGACATTTACCATGGGCTCTATTGTTATTGTCATTCCCTCTTTTAATCGCAACCCTTTACCAGATTCTCCATAATGGGCAAAAAATGGTTCTTCATGAATCGTTGGACCAATGCCGTGGGCAATAAAATCACGAACAACACTATAACCTTCAGATTCCACATACGTTTGAATGGCATGACCGATATCGCCAACACGTTTGCCAACTTGAGCTTGCTCAATGCCTAAATATAAAGCTTTTTTAGTAACGTTCATTAAATGTTTCGTTTCATCTGTCGCTTTGCCTACTGAATAAGCCCAGCAAGAATCTGAAATTGCGCCATTCAGGTCAATACACATATCGACTTTGATCAAGTCTCCATCTTTTAATATTTTTTTCCTCGGAAAACCATGACAGATTTCATCATTGATACTACAACACGTTGCATACTCATACTCTTCAAAACCAATTTGAGCCGCCACACCTCCGTGACTCTCGATATAATTACGAACAAATACTTCGATATCCCAACTTGTAATTCCAGGCTTGATAAATGTCCGCAATTGCTTGTGTACATCCGCTAATAATGCACCTGACTTCGCCATCATATCTATTTCTCTGTTTGATTTTAATGCAATCATTTGTTGCCTCTTTTCCTGATTCGATTTATTTTGATTAAAATAATTTTCTGAAGTTCACTTGATTCTTCACTCTTTCATAGCCTTGATGCTCATAAAATTTATGCGCTTCGGTTCTTTCAACACCTGAATTTAGCCGAATACCTTTTGCTCCATTTTCTTTTGCCCATTGCTCTGCATGGTTAAGTAAGGATTTGCCTGCACCTTGACCGTGTATATTTTCATCTACCACTAGCGCCATCACATTCATCAGCTTAGGTCCATAAGTACAAACATATTCACTTAGCTGGATATAACCAACTACTCTTTCATCAACAATCCTTACAAATACTTTATTCACTGGTGAAGATAATAGATAGTTTAATTGATTTCTAGTTTCTTCTAATGGATAGTCGTGATTCAACGGATAGGTATTTAATTGATTGATTACTTCTGCATCTTCTAACTTGGCCTCTCTGATGGTCATTTGGTATCACTCCCATTTGTTTTGACTTTATTATACCTCTAAATAAAAAAAGAAGAGCAACTTTTACGTCGCTCTTCTCAATTTATTCAATTAACCATTGTAGGCATCGATGATGATTTGTTTTAATTCACTGATCAATGGTTCTTTTGGATTAGCTGTAGTACATTGATCTTCATAAGCAAGTTCTGCCATATGATCAACTGTTGAATCAAGAATTTCTTGTGTAACACCTTGTGCTTTCAAGTTCATATCGATTCCAACAGATACACCTAAATCGTAAACAGCTGTTGCTAATGCATCTACTAGCTCTGCTGTATTTTTTCCTTTAAGACCTAAGAATTTCGCAATATCAGCGTAATCTGTGTCGGCACGGAAGTAGTCATATTTAGGGAACATAGCATGTTTTGAAGGATCTTTGGCATTGTAACGGATGATATGCGGTAATAAAATCGCATTAGTACGTCCGTGAGGAATCCCATATTCTCCACCAATTTTATGTGCTACTGAGTGACAAATTCCCAAGAATGCGTTGGCAAAAGCCATACCAGCCATTGTTGATGCGTTATGCATTTTTTCACGACTTTCAGCATCTGGACGTTTCACTGAGTTTTCTAAGTGTTCAAAGACTAATTTAATTGCTTGTAAACTTAATCCACGCGTGTAATCAGAAGCCATTACTGAAACGTAAGACTCAATTGCATGTGTCAATACATCCATACCAGTATCAGCCGTTACAGAAGCTGGAACTGACATCACAAATTGTGGATCAATGATCGCAACGTCTGGAGTCAATGCGTAATCAGCTAATGGGTATTTTACATGTGTATCGCTATCTGTAATAACCGCAAATGGTGTTACTTCTGAACCTGTACCTGATGTTGTTGGAATACATACAAATTGTGTTTTAACAGCTTTGTCGATTTTGTACGTACGTTTACGGATATCTAAGAATTTTTGTTTCGCGCCAAAGAATTCTGTATCTGGGTGTTCATAGAACATCCACATGCCTTTAGCCGCGTCCATTGCAGATCCGCCACCTAAAGCAATGATTGTATCTGGTTCAAAATCAACCATGACTTTTGTTCCAGCGTAAACTGTATTTGTAGAAGGATTAGGTTCTACAGCTGAGAATACTTCGATTTGAACGTCGTTTTTACGTTTTTGTAATTCTTTACGAACCGTATCAGCATAGCCGAATTGAACCATTCCTGGGTCACAAACGATCATCACACGTTCAACGTTTTCCATTTTTTGTAGATATTGTAATGAATTTTTTTCAAAGAAAATTTTTGGCGGTAATTTAAACCATTGCATATTATTTCTCCGTTTCGCTACAGTTTTGACGTTGATCAAGTTAACAGCAGATACGTTTTTAGACACTGAGTTTTTACCGTAAGATCCGCAACCTAATGTTAATGAAGGAATCATTTCGTTATAGATATTACCGATTCCACCTTCTGCTGATGGAGAGTTCACCAAGATACGGCAAGCTTTCATACGTAAACCAAATTTCACTTGTAGATCTTCATCTTCTGTATGAATCACAGCTGTGTGACCTAAACCACCTAATTCAAGCATTGCTTCACATAAATCAAATGCATGATCTGTGTTTTTCGCTTTCATCATCGCTAATACTGGTGATAATTTTTCGCGTGAAAGTGGGTATTCAGCTCCTGCACCTTCGATTTCAGCAACTAAGATTTTAGTGCCTTTTGGTACTTTGATTCCTGCTAAGTCAGCGATATGTTCAGCTGAGTACCCAACGATTGCTGGATTAACTGCATATTTGCCTTCATTCATAACAGCATCTTCTAATTTTTGTAATTCGTTTGGTTTAATGAAATACACTTGATGTGCTTCAAATTCAGCTTTGACAGCTGCATAAACTTCTTTATCTACGATCACAGCTTGCTCAGAGGCACAAATCATCCCATTATCGAATGATTTAGAAACGATCAAGTCATTGACTGCACGTTTGATTTTTGCCGTTTTTTCAATATATGAAGGAACGTTACCTGGTCCAACACCTAGCGCTGGTTTACCAGTTGAGTAAGCTGATTTCACCATACCAGCACCACCAGTGGCTAAAACAATAGCGATTCCAGGATGATTCATCAAACCTGAAGTGGCTTCCAATGAAGGTTGTTCGATCCATTGTACACAGTTTTCAGGAGCGCCTGCTTTGATTGCGGCATCACGAACGATACGAGCAGCTTCTGCAGAACATTTTTGCGCACTTGGATGGAAAGCAAAGACGATCGGGTTACGTGTTTTGATTGAGATCAATGCTTTAAAGATTGTTGTTGATGTTGGGTTTGTTGTTGGTGTAACACCACAAACTACACCCACTGGTTCAGCGATTTCGATTAATCCTGTTTGGTCATCTTTGTTGATAACGCCTACTGTTTTATCATGTTTGATACTGTTCCAAATATATTCTGAAGCGTACATATTTTTGATTGCTTTATCTTCGTAAATTCCACGGCCAGTTTCCTCAACTGCCATTTTCGCTAAAGGCATATGTTGGTCTAATGCGGCCATTGCCATTTGGTGCACAATGTGGTCAACTTTTTCTTGATCGAAGTCTTCCATTTCTTTTAAAGCAACATTTGCTTTTTTTGCTAACTCGTCGATCATTGCTGATACATCAGTCATTTTGGTATCTTCTTTCTTCATTGTTTTAGCCATTGTGATCCTCCTAGAAAAATAAATGATTTATTTTTGTTTGTTAACTATTTCACATACACATCATACAACATTATTTTTTTCTTGTAAATAGTTTTATTGTGATTTTTTTCACATTTAATTAAGTTTTTTTCACCGCAACATAGATAAGCGCTTTCTATCTTACAAAAAGAAAAAAAGACCTATTCACCATTAGAATAGGTCCGTTAAATCATGCCAATCTTTGATCTTTAAACTACTTGTTTGTGCAAGTAATTGTTGATAATCAAAAAATTCATTTGGTTCAATATGTAGAATATCTTCCTTGCATTCCTTGATCGATGCTGGAGATTGTTTTTTCCAACGATAAGAAACGAGGTAGTTCATCAATTCCGCCTCATTGACTGATGAATAACCAAGTTGCTGAAAAGATTGGCATTTGCTTTTTAATTCTTTTTTCAACAAGAACTTTTGGTGCCATGACAGCTTTTCGATGGTTCTCCCCCTCTTTCCAAAGAATAATCTATGTGGATTTCTTCGTTATGTTAGAAAGAAAAAATCCCAGCAAGCTGGAATTTATTCTTTCGTTTCATCGTTTTCAGAAATTGTTGTTGGTTCTTCAACGACTGTTTCTTTCGTTTCAACAACCGTTACGTCACTGTCATTTGTAACAACAGTACCTGGTTTTACTGTTTTGATCGCTGCACGATCAAATTCAAGGATAATTCCTTCGCAATCGATCAATACAGTTCTTTTGTCAGTATCGATTTCAGAAATTACACCGTGTAATCCGCCAATCGTTACAACTTCATCGCCCACTTTCATTGCATCTAAAAGTGTTTGACGTTCATTTTGTTGTTTCTTTTGCGAACGTGTCATAAAAAACATCATTCCTGCTAAAAGAATTAATGGTAAAATAAACGAAAGTCCTCCGCCCATTATCTATTCACCTCTCTATCGTATAATCACTAGTTTACTGTAACAAAATTTCGTGTACAACACTAGTCTTTTGATCACTTTTTTAGAAACTTTTCGCATTCTCTTTATTGAAGCCATATTCTTCAAAAAAGGCTTGTCTAAATTCAAGTAAATTATCATCCATGATCGCTTGACGAACTTGTTTCATCAAATTCAATAGGAAATATAAATTATGGTAAGATGTTAAACGAATCCCAAATGTTTCATCCGCTTTGATTAAGTGGCGAATATAAGCTCGAGTATAGTTTTTACATGTATAGCAATCACACTTCTCATCCAACGGACGGAAATCTCTTGCGTATTGCGCATTTTTAACAACCAAACGTCCTTTAGATGTCATACAAGTACCATTTCTAGCAATTCGAGTCGGCAAGACACAGTCAAACATATCGATCCCTCGAATCACACCATCAATCAATGAATCCGCAGTTCCTACACCCATTAGATATCTTGGTTTATTATCAGGAATCAACGGTGTTGTAAAGTCTAACACGCGATTCATTTCAGCTTTTGGTTCACCCACAGATAAACCACCAATGGAATAGCCTGGAAAGTCCATACTAATCAAATCTTTGGCACTTTGACGACGTAAATCTTCAAATCCAGCACCTTGGATAATTCCGAATAAGCCTTGACGGTCTGGATTAGCATGAGCTTTTAACCCACGCTCTGCCCAGCGTGATGTCCGCTCAATTGATTTCTTCACGTAATCATAGCTTTCATCAAATGGCGGACATTCATCAAAACTCATCATGATATCAGAACCTAGATTATTTTGGATATTGATTGCCTTTTCTGGTGAAAGGAACAATTTAGATCCATTCAGATGATGTCTAAAATGAACGCCTTCTTCTGTGATTTTACGCATATCACTTAATGAAAACACTTGAAAACCACCAGAATCGGTTAGGATTGGTTGGTCCCAATTCATAAATTTATGTAAGCCGCCTGCCTCTGCAATCAAATCATCGCCTGGACGAAGCCATAAATGATAGGTATTGCTCAAAATCACTCCTGCGCCCATCTCTTTCAAATCTTCTGGTGACATTGTTTTTACTGTCGCTAACGTTCCTACAGGCATAAACATTGGTGTTGGAAACGTTCCGTGAGGGGTAATGATCTCTCCTAAACGGGCACCTGTATGTTTTTCTTTCTTTATTAAACGATAACGAATGGCTGGTTCTGTCATTCATTCTCCTACTTTCTTTTGTAAATTTACACTTTCCTCATCATACTTTTTTTTGTTCGTATTTGCAAGGTTTTACGGGCTTTCTTTAGCATATCCTTAGACATTAAAACTGGAGACAAGATAAAAAAATCTTTTGTCTCCAGTTCTTTTTATTTTTTCAACTTCACTTATTTGTTGCTCATGGCTGTTTCAAGTTCCATCATGGCTGTTTTGACAATTTCTGATGTAATCGTTTCTTTCATATAATGAATAGTTTCATGAGGCTCGGCAGCACGTTCTGCAACTCGGTTATATTCATCTTCTGATAAATTCATTTTCATCTCTTTTAAGGAAATTGGTAAATCTAAACTATGATAAAACGGAATAAGTTGCTCAATTTCTGACCATTTATTTTCAATGACTAACTGAACCAAAACACCGTAAGCAACTTTATTACCATGTAACTGTTGGTGACTCTCAGGTAAAATCGTCAGCGCATCATGTATGGAATGAGCGCCTGCCGTACGACCGTAATCATCACCAAAGCCACCCACCATTCCGCCAAGTAAAATATTCGTCTCTACTACATTTAAAAAGGCTTGATTCATTTCTTGTTCTCTCATAGCATTAAGCGCTTCTTGACTATCTGTAAGCAAAACATCCCGACATTTTTTTGCTGCAAATGCAGAGACTTGGATCTCAATTGGCTGTATCTCTAATTGTGAGATCATTGCATCTGCTTCATACCATTTAGCCACAGTATCTCCGATTCCTGCAATCATCAGATCAATCGGTGAAGCTAATATAACGTTAGGCTCGATCAACACTAAGGCATTACTTTGCGGAAATACATCATAACGATCCATAGAACCGTCCATTTTATATATCACACTTAGTGGAGTATACGCCGCACAAGTTGCAGCTAATGTTGGTAAAATCAAGATAGGCGTGTTACATTGATTGGCTACTGCTTTCCCTAAATCTGCAATCTTTCCACCACCAACGGCTATGATTCCTTCTAGCTCTTTTTGGTCAAAGATCTTTTTCAATTCAGATGTCTTCTCATCGGTACACTCCCCACCATACTCAATAAAAAATGCATCTATATTCACTAAAGAAGGAAAATACGGTTTCGCCGCTTCCCATGAGTCTTTCCCATGTAAAATCATAACACGTTTGATTTTTCTTCTATTTAAATGTTCTTCTAAGTCATCCCACGCGCCAACTCGGCATTCATATTCTTGGGGTGCTCCTCTTACGATTAATGATTGATTCATTCTTCTCGACCTTTCATTTTTTACTAATTTTTATGCAAAAGTGAACTTTTGTAAATTCTTTGATAAAATTCACTTTTCCTTTCCCTTAATCTATGATATGATAAAACACATCCAAAAACAATAAATTTTTATACATTTATACACGTTTTTTAGAATATTTATCGAAAACCAAAACAGTTAGATTTTTTTGACTGTTACCAATCCAATATAAAGGAGAAAAGCAAATGAACTTATGTAAAAAAACTTTAGCTCTTATTATTCCCATCTTGCTGGTACTACTCACTTTTATCCCTGTAGCCACAGCAATCGCAGAAGAACCAGATCCTGTCTATGAGAGTATCATGAAACGTGGAGAGCTGATCGTTGGCTTATCTGCTGATTATGCACCGTATGAATTTCATGCAGACGTTGATGGGAAAGACCAAGTTGTTGGTTTTGATATCTCGATCGCACAAAAAATCGCAGATGACCTAGGCGTTAAATTAAAAATCGAAGAATTGGGTTTTGATGCATTATTAGGAGCATTGAAAACAGGTAAGATCGACCTGATCATTTCAGGGATGGCACCAACACCTGAGCGACTGAAAGAAGTGAATTTTTCAACTCCTTATATGACCGTCCAACAAAAAGTCGTCGTTAGAAAAGCAGACAAAGATCAATTCCAGTCAACTAAAGATTTCAACGATGTAAAAGTTGGCGTTCAAAAACAAACGACACAAGAAGAATTAGCAAAGACAGAACTTGTCGGTTCGATTCCAACTTCTTTACAAAAAGTCCCAGACATCATTATGAACTTAAAAAATAAAAAAGTGGATGCTGCTGTTTTAGAAGGCCCTGTCGCGGAAGCTTATGTGGACCGTGATAAAGAATTGACATTTGCTGATGTGACATTTGAACAAGGCGAAAAAGATGCAGCTGTTGCAATTCCTAAAAATGCACCTATCTTAGAAGAAAAAGTCAACGCTTCGATCAAAACAATCAATGATAATAATCTATTAGATGGCTACAAAAAAGAAGCAGGCAAATTAATGTTTACAGATGATGAAAGCTTCCTTGGAAAATACGGCAAATTCTATATCAGCGGTGCTGGTTATACGATTTTCTTAGCCTTTATGGGGGTATTATTCGGTGCAATTTTAGGTGGTTTACTTGCTTTAATGAAATTGTCTAAGTCAAAAATCTTACGCGGTATTGCCATTTGCTATATTGAATACGTTCGCGGCACTCCGTTATTAGTACAAATCTTTATTGTTTATTTTGGTACAGGGGTTTTAGGTCTTGATTTATCGAAAATCGCTGCTGGTTGTATTGCTCTTGCATTAAACAGTGGGGCTTATGTCGCAGAAATCGTCCGTGCTGGTATCAACGCTGTCAACAAAGGACAATTAGAAGCAGCTCGTTCTCTTGGAATGAACCAACCACAAGCGATGCGTTATATCATTTTACCTCAGGCAATCAAAAATATCTTACCTGCTTTAGGAAATGAATTTGTAACGGTAATCAAAGAATCATCTGTGGTTTCCGTTATTGGGGTTTCAGAGCTGATTTTCCAAGCCGGCAATGTTCAAGGCGCAAGCTTTAAACCGTTCTTACCATACCTTGTGGTATCATTGATTTACTTTGTTTTAACCTTTACTATTTCTCGCCTACTAGGTGTTGCTGAAAGGAGAATGAGTACTAGTGATTAATATAAAAAACTTACACAAAACCTTCGGGAAAAACGAAGTCCTAAAAGGAATCGATCTAGATGTAAACGCTGGTGAAGTGGTCGTGATCATCGGTCCTTCCGGCAGTGGGAAAAGTACTTTTCTACGTTGTTTGAACTTATTAGAACAGCCAACAGACGGAACGATCGAATTTGAAGGAAAAAATTTGTTGGATAAAGATACAGATATCGATGCTCTTCGCCAAAAAATGGGGATGGTATTCCAAAATTTCAATTTATTTCCTCATAAAACAGTCTTAGATAATTTAACGATCAGTCCAATCAAAGTCAAAAAAGAAACAACCGAAGCTGCAAAAGAAAAAGCGCTAGCTCTGTTAGAACAAGTTGGCTTAAAAGATAAAGCTTCTAGCTACCCTTCCAGTCTATCTGGCGGACAGCAACAACGGGTAGCAATTGCGCGTGCATTAGCGATGAATCCAGATGTGATGCTATTTGATGAACCAACTTCGGCACTTGACCCAGAAATGGTCGGTGAAGTATTAGCCGTTATGAAAGCTTTAGCAGTTGAAGGAATGACGATGGTCGTTGTAACACATGAAATGGGCTTCGCTCGTGAAGTTGCCGATCGTGTGATTTTCATGGATGCTGGAATTATTCAAGAAGAAGGCACCCCAGAAGAAATTTTTGGTCAACCAAAAAATCCAAGAACACAAGATTTTTTAAGAAAAGTTTTGTAAAACGTTTAAGAGGACAAAGTAAGTATAAAAACTTGCTTTGTCCTCTTAAAAAAATGGTATAAAATAAATAGAGTAATAAGTAATTGGAGGGAACAACATGGATCGTTCAAACATGGCAAAAAAACATCAACAACCTGCTGAAAATATCTTAATGGATATTGCTACCTTAGCAAAACAAGTACCAGATTTACTAGATTTATCAATAGGTGATCCCGATTTAATTACAGACGAGCGAATTATCGATGCCGCCTTTACAGATGCAAAAAACGGCCATACAAAGTATACTGCTTCTGGCGGTAGCCAAGAATTTATTGATACTGTCGTTGCGTTTTATCAAAAACAATACGGTCTAAACTTTGATCCAAACCAAGTACGTGCTACAGTCGGAGCCTTACACGGTATGTATTTGACTTTACAAGTTTTATTAGATCCAGAAGATGAAGTCATCATTCACGAACCGTACTTCTCACCTTATAAAGATCAAGTGATTTTTGCTGGCGGTAAACCAGTATTTATCCCAACTTATGAAGAAGATGGTTTTCAAATTAATATCGATGTATTGAAAGCTGCCATTACAGATAAAACAAAAGCCATTATTATCAATTCGCCAAATAACCCAACAGGCGCTGTTTTTTCTCCTGAAACGTTTAAAGCAATTGCTGATTTGGCTATTGAACACGATTTTTATATTCTCTCTGACGAAGTTTACGAAGCCTTCTGCTTCTACGATGACTTTGTTCCAATGGCAACCTTTGCTCCTGAAAATACGATCACGTTCAGTAGCTTCTCAAAAGCGTTTGCGATGACTGGTTGGCGCATCGGTTACATGATTGCACCTGATTATATCAATGAGGCAGCAAAATTAATCAATGAAAGTATTACTTACTCTGCACCAAGCCCCTCTCAACAAGCCGGTATTTATGCTTTAAATCATGCTGAAACATTAGTACCAGCAGTCGTTTCCATTTTTAAAGAACGACTAGAATATCTGGAACAACGAATCGCATCTATTCCGTTTCTTTCATTACATCCAGTTAAAGGCAGCATGTATGCTTTCATCAATATTTCTAAAACAGGACTTACCTCAGTGCCTTTTGTTGAAAAAGTTTTGAAAGAAACCAATGTACTGATGATTCCCGGTAAAGCTTTTGGTGAAACAACTGGAGATAATTATGTGCGTTTAGCAGCGACCCAAGATATAACGATATTAAAAGAAGCATTTGATCGAATCGAAAAAATGAGCTTCTAAAAAATGGTTTTGTTTCCCCCTATCTACTCATAAGGGAAAACAAAACTATTTTTATATGCAATCTATTTTTTCTCAGCAACTTTTATCCTAACTACTCATCATCTGCTAAAGTATTATAAAGAATAGCAAGTGTGGTAACAACACAAACGACTATCTGAATCCATAAATTATCTGAAAAATTCTCCGTTATTTTAAGAGTCGCAATCGCCAAAAAGAAACAAATAGCCAAAATACCTGCTAATTTCACTCTTTTGAACTCTTGTTGAATCCGATAAATCGTCTCAATTGGAACACCTTTTTGCTCAGCGATTGTCCTCAATTTTTGTTTTCCAAGTAATTGCCACATCACTCCACGGTATAGTCGTTTAGCCTCGCTATCTTTGCTGAATGCAGAATACGTTTCTTTATTTCGACTTTTTTCTTGCTTCAGTTTTAATTTAATCAACCGTGGATGCACTAATCGGTCATTTCTATCAATCCACAAAAGAACTTCCCGCCACTCTAATAAAGTCAATTCTGGGGAGGTTAATACAATCAAATCTAGTTCTAAATCTTCCAATTCATTAAAAAACTTGAGTAGCACTTGATAGTCTCTTGAAATCACTTCTAAAAAAGCAATCACTATACAATCACCTGGTTCTGTGTAATCCAACATCCGTTGATAATCACTTTCTGGATCTTGAAACACTCCATAGCTTTGAGTGTCATCTGAAAAAATTTCTTCTACTTCATAATCCTCCAAAAAGTCAAATTGCTGATTTAATCTATTGCCATGAGCATAACCTAGATTCATCGTTCCCTACTTCCTCGTCTCATCAGTTTAATTTTCAGTCATAGACTGTTCATTATTCCTACTTATTTCTTTTTTTGAAGAAACGGATTGTCTATTCATCCTAGAAGAAGGCTTTCTCCTAGTGAGCTGATCAAGCCTATTTGTTATTTCCGTATTTTTTCGGATGATGAAAATAAGTAGAATGCTATGAATAAAAATGATACTCCCTAAAGCCGCCAATAGTAAATACATTGTCCCTCATTCCTATCCATTAGATTTAGAGTTTTCCTTTAGCCTAATCAATGGTACTCTAAAAACCAATTTCTCTAGTTACTGCCAACCTTAAGATTATTTTCCTATGGGTTTATTCGTTCTGGATTGTTCCTAGTTTATTTTCTTTGTATTCCCAATGGTGAAATGTAGGCTGAAGTGTCACTGGTTTGATATACGTCGTCAACCAAAACTCAGGGTTCTTTGATACATCAACTTGAATCGGTGTTTGCGAACTGTTACTAGATAGATGTTGGCCCTTGTCAGTCGTCAATACATATCCAATCAACTCATAATTCATCGGAATTTTGGATATAAAGGTATACAATGGTTCCTTGATTTGATAACGAATAATATAAGTGTCAAAAGCTGATCCGTTATCTACTGTGGAGTTCATATTTAATGAGAACTCATCTTTCTTTTCCCCTAGCGTATTTCCGCTAGTTAACGTACCAAACCCTCTTTTAGGTACAACAACTTGATTATTAGCATTATTCACAACTTGTCTACTATGAACTGTCAACTTCCGAAGTCTATAAATCAAGTGACCTTCTTGAACTTCATTTGTAATCGTCCACTCAACTGGTGTTATTTGATTCCCTTCAGTACTTACTAGCTTAACAAAATCATAAAACTCCATTTTTTTAGGAGTTATACTTTCCGTCTTAGCAATTGTTAACTTCTGATCTAACAGTATATCAGCTGAAGGAATTGCATTGTTCATTTCATCATATGCTTTCAATATAACTTTTTGAGGTATGTCTTCTGCCCAACAAACGTTCGTTACTTTGCTTGATGAAGCTTCATTTTTATCCTTTTCATAAAAAACTATTTTAATTTCACCTTTTTGGTCAACCGGATCATTAATTGAAAATCTCAGTTGATTGATAAAGTTCGTAATTACTAGCAAGTCGTTATTTTCTTTGATAGCAAATGTAAAATCGTTATATTCCGTCTCAGTATTGCCTTCCTTAACTGTCCACTTCTCAGGCAGTACTAAGGAACTAAAATCTTTAATCACTGTATTTTTAGGGATACGTATTTCCAATGAATCCATTTTTTTATTTAGAGTGTTATCTAAATTCAATTCAATTAATTTAACTTCATTTTCCGTACGTTCAACGTTAAAATCAATGTTCCGGTTTAAGTCTTTGATGCGCTGACTATTTACTGACGAAATATTACTAGCACGATCCACAGCTAAAACATGTAGATATTTTTCTGAATTTTTACTTTCTTGAATCGAAAAAGTACTTTTCGTATCATATTCGACAGAATCTTCATTTGGGGCGACATACAAATCATATTTTTCTGGATCTATTCTGCCATATGAATCTTTATACCCTTCAACTTTTTCTTTCAAATTTGATTTTGGTGAATTCGTTACTTCATAAAAGTAACCTTCAATATTACTTACGATAACTTCTTTCACAATATCTGATTTTTTTTTGCCTGATGATTTAGTATGTGCTTCGATATACCATTGATATTCTTTTCCTTCATCAGAAGCATCTATCTCAATATTGAAGTTTCCTCCTTTACCACAACTGATATTTGTATTAGGCTTATTTGGTGCTTGATCATCTTTAACAGTCTGGTCATTAGCAAAGTTATCTAGCGATACTTGTGCCAAATTATACAACGTATTTGCAATAATCTTTCTTTCATCCAAATTTGAATTCCCTTGAGAGTGTCCCGTTTGAATCATTCCAACATTGTTATTAGTCTTTAAGTACCAACCTCCGCGCCAATTCCCATCTACTAAAATTGGATTGGGCCAAGGAGCGGTAGGATTGATAAATTCAAGCCACGTTGTTCCAACCGTTGTATCTTGCAATTCAACATTATGAGCATAAGGAATGTTCAAAACGACATCATTTTCTAATTCAAAAGGAAATTTCATTAAGTATCCATTATTAATTAATCGAACTTCAGCAGAACCAGTCATAGAATTTGTTTGACGCCGACCTACCCCTAATAAGTCTTTAAAATGTGAATAAAATTCAGCTCTTGTACTATAATCACTTACTGTGTCATGACCAAATAACACGCCTCGTCCTGTATCAAGATATGTTATTGTTTCTTCAGCGGCATTTTTACTGATATCTTTCGCATTATTTGTATCCCATGAACCAAACATCAATACATCATACTGATATACACCTGCATCGTCTTTCAAATAAGCATTCGGATTGGCGTTATAATCACTTAAGGTTACTGGCGTAACCTGAATCAAGTTAGAACCATCTGATGCTTTTAAATTTAAGCTATCCATCCAACCTTTTAACGTATTAGACCTGATTTGATCAGGATACAAATTCAAAACTTTTATTGGCTTCCCGTAATTAAGAGAACGGTTATTCCATGTTTTACCATCCTCAGATTGATATAATTGATAGCCTGATTGACTCAAATCATTGATTTTATCCCATTTTAAAGCCGCATAATTTTTTCGGTCTTTTTGACTCCATTTATTTTCTGCTGTTAACCTAAAATCACCACTCGTCACCACAGTAGATGCTTTAAGTTTGTTTCTACTCATAAAAAAATACCCAAGAATCAACGTTACTACTACTAGTGACAATGCCAACAACCATTTTCTATTATATTTTCGTCCTTTTTTTTTCATTTTATCCCCCTTCTTTTCAATACTCATCAAATCAATGATTTCTTCATTGAAAACACTCATTTCATGCGTATTGAACGTAAAAAGGCCAGCACGGAATGAATATTCCATGCGCCTATCTTACTCTGCTTTATTAGCTAATTGATTGTCGATCACTCGCAGTTCTCCATTACTAGGGACAATTCCTTGCCACCAAGCATCACGATAAGCATATCTTGTGCAATTAATCGCTTCAACTTTCACCAACAAACTAACAGTTGCTTTATGGTATTCTGCTCCTAATTCCTTTTTCAAAGTTACTTGCTTAAATAAGGTTTCTGTACTATTCGATCTACCTGGTTTTAACGCTTCTAAATAATAATAATACCCGTCTTCTCCTAATTTCCAATAAGGACTATTCAAGTCTAAAAGGATTTCCGACCCAATTTTTGAAGGGAATAAACGAGTACTTTCACTACTTTCTAAACGAATTTCTGGTTGGACCATTATTCGAACAAATTGGTTGATTGTTCCTGTATTTTCTACAGCTACTTTTTTTTCAATTGAGGTTCCTGGTAAAATTGTTATTGGTTCACTAAAAACTTCACTCACTTTCGTTTGAAGGTCTCCAATCTGTAAAAGATCTACTTTCTCTTCTCTTACCATCATCGCAGCATACGCTACAACACTACCTATAACTAAGCATCCAACTATCACAGGCACTATCCAGAAAATATGTCCAAACTTTTTCTTGTGTTTCATCTTGAGTCCCTCCTAATGAACTTTTCCACGATACATCGTTTCTACATACGAGTTGGAAGTAATTTTCCAATCCTTTAATAGAGACGTTGTACTATCATGAGCATCCATAACAGGAATTAACTGATATAAAGAACCTTTGTACTGATTAGGTATATTTTTCTCTAACACGACACTTTGAACCAATTGTTTGGTTTTTTCTTTAGGCTGCAATACTTCTGAATAATAAAAATAGCCATCAGAATAATACCAGTAGTTTTTTCTCCCAGATATCGGCTTATTTTTCTCATCATAAATATCTTTATCATTAAACTGAATCGTTAGATAGCTAAGACTATCGACCCGTCGATTCCCCTTATAAACATACGCTGTATTTGGATTGCTTATGTCTCCCTTATAGACCTCTGAGGCTGTAAAATATTTCCCAGAAGCTACTTTATATGTATTCTTTTTTGCCCAAGTTGAAACATCCTCTACCTGCATATCAGAACCGCTTGAATGATTTACAATTTTCCTACTGCCATTACCTGCAGAATCAGTCATGTCAAGTTCAAACTGAGCAAAGAACTCATACAAAGAGATGCGAACTATAGCTGGTATTTGTCCGTTATTTTTTACTGATAATTCATTTGTTGTTGTTTTGCCAGGTACCCATTGTAGATTTGGAGTAAAAGTTTCCTCAATTATTGCGGAAAGCTTTTTAGCATTTGACTTACTGGTGTTGATTTTCTCATCACTATAGGTAATCCACGAGTAAGTACTTCCTACTACAAGCAATAGACTTAAAAATAAAGAAAATACTGCCAAAAAAGGTTTATTTTGATTAATTATTTTCAATAATTTTTTCCCTCTACTCATTTGCTTCCCCCTTCCTCTAATCTACTTTACCTTGTTCTTCTTTACGTTTTTTCCATAATAAAATCGTAATTAATACTAACAAAAGTCCAGTTAATGTTTTATAGATCAAATTTTTGACTTCTTCACCTGTCATCGGAAAAATGCCGGTAGATTTTGGTTTCTCTGGTGAGATTGTACTGCTATCAGTTGACTTAGGCTGATTCTTTGTTGCAACAAACGTCCAATGATAAAGCAACTGGCTTTCTTCTTTATGATCTGCAAGTGTCAGATCTTTATCTACTTCAAATGTGGCAGTTAAAATTTGATCTTTACCATATTCACAAACTCCTATTATCAATGGCTGGACAGTCCAATCAAATTCTTCGTTCCCTAATAATGGACCCTGATACAATTTTTTTCCATCCAGAGACAAAGTTAAGTTTATTTGTTTGCTAAAATCGATTGCTCCTTTGCTTGAATCTGGAGTAACCACTAATCCTAACTCAAAAGGCTCTTTTACATCCATACTACGAATCGTGATGGTCTTTTCATAACTTTCTCCAGGTAGGACATTTGGCAAGTCAACATAGTACTCTCCTTCAGAAGAAGCAGATATCCCAGTCTCATCGCCAATAATCACTCCTGGAGGAAGGGTTTGACTGGCAACAGCTAGTAGCGTTCCGCTGGTAAAGGTGATGAAAATACTTGAAAAACTATACAAAACCAGAACTAATAGACGTTTTCGCATTGATTGTTGCTGCATCGTTTTTCCCCTTCCTGTTTCTTATTCATATCAATTAAAAATTAGCTTACTGCTTGTCCATCTAAATATGTTGCGATTTTTTTAGTTTCTGAGCCATCTGCTCCGTTCAAATTCCAACCAGTACTATCAGATAAAGCTTCTTTAGTTGCTTGAATAGATTCCATTTTGACAATCAAATCATAGGTTGCATTTGTATATTCTTTTCCAATCTCATTTGTAAATACTAATTTTTTCAATAACTGTGGTGTCGATTCGCCAGAGTTAAGTGGACTACTAAAATAGAAATAGCCGTCTTCATTGTTATAAACCCATTTATCATTCTTCAAATCTTTAGTCGTTCCAATTTCTGTACCATATTCAATATTTATCCCACTAACATCTAAAGCTGCCTTATCTGCTTGAACGCCTTTTCTATCTGAGTTAGCTACTGGAATTTGGTCAGCGGCTGTCGCTACTGTTACAGCTGGAATCTCCGAAAGACCTAATGCTGCTTTTGTATAGTCATATTCTATATCATATTTTTTACCTGCACTTCCCAATAAAGAAGCTTTTACTTTTGTCGCCTCTTCTGATGCCCCTTCTAGAGAAGATGCCGCCCAGTTTGTTACAACATATTTGTATCCACCACTATAAACGGAATATTTAGCTTTGGACATAACAAAATCCCAATTTTCCACTAGAGAATTTTCACTATTTCCGCCTGATACAGATACATCTGTTTCCATTGCTTGGTATTTTCCAGTTGCATATTCAAAAAATGCTGAATAATTGAATGTAGTAACCTCTGAATTTGTCACAGGGTTTTTAGTAACTGAACCTTTTGCATAGACTTTTACACCAGCTGGTAAAGCAGCTCCTTGAGCATCTTTTACCTTGCTTGTCACATCTTTATAGTTACTTGTGCCATTTACATACTTAGCCCCGTCATATCCCACAGGAACATCATCTGCTAATGGATTCGGTGTTGCGCTAGCTGTCCAGCCTGTGTCTCGGTTTGTCACATCACCTTTTCCCTTCAAATGTTTCAATACTTCTTCATAAGATATGCGGACAAATACTGGTCCACTTCCGGTATTTTTAACCGTTACTTCTTTAGTTGTTTCGGTTCCTGGAATGATATCTACAGGGCTCCAATTCTCTTCTACGCTCACGCTGTCATCTTTGAATGCAGATGCACTCACACGGTTAATCTTTTGATCTTGCGAGTTAATCCAAGCAAAAGTACCTGCGAGAAAGGCTAGTAAAGCCAATCCAGAAGCTGCCACCAACTTTTTCTTTTTGTTTTTTTTCATCTTTAATAATCCTCCTACTTAAAATTAATGTATATTCTCACTTGCTTTGTAAGATAAAGCTAAGTGTTAATATTATCTTTCGTATAGTGCTCGTCTCTTTTTTCTTCTCTCATTTAAATCTTCATCCGATGTAAATAGATAGGACTTCAATACTAAAAAGAATCCATACAATGAAAGAATACAAACTAGACAAGCCCAAAATTCTTCTCGAGCAAACTCGATAGCACTACCTATCTTTGGCACCGCAAAGACTACCTTACCCAATACACGATCTGAAGTTATGGGCGGATCATTGCTTTTATTAGCATCACCTTTAGTAACTAAATAATTGCCTTTTTTTCCATTCAATTCATCCATACGTTCTACCATTCTATGAGTCAAATAGCGTGAACCATCACCGACAGCAAATGTTACAATGTCGTCTTTTTTGACCTTATCACCATCCATAAGTTTAACAATGACGACATCCCCTGCATAAAAGCCACCTTTTGGGCCATTTTCTTGAGGAACCATAGAATTAGTCAAAACTGTGTAAAATCGATAACCAAAAATCGATGCTGTCGACTTTGAACTAAACGAGAACATAACGGCCATCAAGACAATCCCGATCGTAACACCATAAAATACTAAATTACTTATAAAAGAAAACACCAAGACACCTGGGCTTTTAGCAACAGGCTGTGAGCGAGGTCGCCTATTATACTCATCACTCATTCTCCTTGTTGGAATCGGACGACGAGTTTGCTGAGGACGAGGAGCCTCTTGATATTCCAAACGTCTAGGTCCAGACTCTTCATAAAAATCATTATGAGAATTTCGTATTTTCGGCCGTGGTCGCTTTCGAACAACACGTTCATCATATCTTTCGTTATCCAGATATAGCCTTTTGGGTTCTGCATATGTCTGATCTCGAGAGCGTCTGGAATTACTCCGCCCAGCCTTTTCGTATTTAGAACGACCATTCTTTCGGACAGGCGTTTTTTTTGGCATAGACAATCTCCTTTCACTTCTTCAATATTAGCGTCTTTGACCTCTTTTAATTCACTCATTATTCTTAATATAAATAGATAAAAGAACTGAAATATATATGTGTGTTTTAAAATACTATTTTCACCCATATGTAAACTATACCTATTGTTATTTTTCATGTCAATAAATTTTATATTTTTCAAATATAATTCTTTTTACTAAATTAGAAAAAATAAAAAAACTTATCACGATTTTTTTCATTGAGATAAAAAGCTAAAAAACCTTTAAAATCAATGTTTTACACATATATATAACAAAATAAATAAATACACCCGGTGGTTTATTCAAAAAAAAAAAATAATTGTTTTCAAAGTCCATAAAACAACTTCATAAACGAAATGTTATTTAATTAATTTTCAAAAAAACAATAGGGAACATTTTAATCATCCACCAATTGTTTTAAAATCAATTCGATCATAGTCCACATAATGATCTTGTGAAAATAAAAAAGAGTGTGACCCAAAACTAAGAATCTGTTTTGAGTCACACTCTAAATCTAACCAATCATCATAAGAATTATTATCTATGATGCATCAAATAAGCTCCGCGTTGCTTCTCTGATTTTTTGTGCTACGTACGGATTATTCATCGTATACAGATGGATACCATCTGCTCCTTGTGCAACTAAATCAACAATTTGATTGATAGCATACGCAATACCTGCATCCCGAATAGCTTCTGGATTATGCTCATAGCGCTCCATCATTTTTAAAAATTTCGTTGGCAACGTCACATTAGACATCATGACCATACGTTCAATTTGCTTTTTATTAACAACTGGCATGATTCCAGCTTGAATTGGTACTTCGATAGCAGCAATATCACACTTTTCTTTGAATGTGTAAAAATAGTTATTATCAAAAAACAATTGTGTGATTAATTGATTTGTTCCACAATCAACTTTCCTTTTCAAATTTCTGATATCTTCAACAGAACTGGCTGCATCACTATGAGTTTCTGGATAACAAGCGCCAATAATGTTAAAATCCCCTTGTTCCTGAATAAAAGTGACTAAATCATTCGCATAGGAAAAGTCTTTTTTAGGTTCCTTCTCCGGCAAAAGATCCCCTCTTAACGCTAAAATATTTTCTACCTTTTTTTGTTTTAACTCTTCTAAAATAACTAGGATCTCATCTTTTGAAAAATTTACAGCTGGCAAATGCGCCACACTTGGTAAAAATTGCTCGTCTTGAATTTTTTGCGCAATATCCGCAGTACTCAAGTTAGCACCCGCTCCACCAGCCCCTAACGTCACACTGATAAAATCAGGTTGCTGTCCTTTCAAACGATCCAATGTATGGTAAATCGTATCAATCGGTGCTGTTCGTCTAGGTGGAAAAATTTCATAGGAAAAGACAGTCTTTTCTTTGAACAAGGTATCTGTTCTCATTTACACCCCTCCACGTACCTTTTTTGCTGCGAGGACTAAATTTTTCAAACTAGCTTCTGTTTCTAACACACCACGTGTTTTTAGTCCACAATCAGGATTAACCCACACTTTTTCAACAGATAATTTACTTAAAATATTGCGAAGCGTGGTTTCGATTTCCTCTACCGAAGGAATACGCGGTGAATGGATATCATAAACCCCAGGCCCTACTTGGGTTTGAAAATCGATTGCTTTTAAAGCATCTAATATTTTAAAATTTGAACGGGAAGCTTCAAATGAAATAACATCAGCATCCATATTATCGATATCTTGAATAATATCCGCAAATTCGCTATAACACATATGTGTATGAATTTGTGTCGTTGGTTGTACTTTACTATGAACCAAACGGAAAGCTGGTATTGCCCAGTCTAAATACTCAGAATGCCAGTCAGTTTGACGTAATGGTAGTTTTTCTCGCAATGCTGCTTCGTCGATTTGAATAATTTCGATTCCATTGGCTTCCAAATCCAGTACTTCTTCTTGAATAGCTAAAGCTAATTGCAACGTTGACTCTCTTATACTGATATCTTCACGAGGAAATGACCAATTCAAAATTGTTACAGGTCCTGTCAACATTCCTTTCATCGGTTTATCAGTTAACGTTTGGGCATAGGTTGAATACGCCACAGTAATTGGATTTGAGCGTGAAATATCTCCCCAAATAATTGGTGGTTTTACGCAGCGAGTGCCATATGATTGAACCCATGCTTTCTCAGTAAACAAATAACCATCTAAACTTTCGCCAAAATATTCCACCATATCATTACGCTCAAATTCACCATGAACTAAAACATCTAACCCGATTCCTTCTTGAAAAGCGACACATTCTGCGATTTTTATTTTATTGAACTCTGTATATTGCGCTTCAGTGATTTCACCTTTTTTAAATTTTGCCCGATTTTGTTTGACTTCGTTTGTTTGGGGGAAAGAGCCAATCGTTGTGGTCGGCAAAATCGGTAGTTTCAATGTATCTTTTTGAACAACTGCACGTTCCGTTAGTGACGGCACGCGAATAAAATCTTGTTCTGTCAACGCGTTGATTTGCTGTAAAACATGGTCATTTTTAGAGAAACGTTCTTGAGCAAATAGGTCAAGATTCGCTTTTAATAATGGTTGGTTTTCATCTTTATTTGCAATGATTTGCTTTAAATCATTTAATTCAGTTAATTTTTCTACAGCAAATGCAAAATGGTCTGTCACTTTCTTTGTTAATCCTGTTTCATTTACCAATGTAAACGGCACATGAAGCAATGAGCAGGAAGTGTTCAATACGATCTCACCAAATGATTGAAGTTTCTCAAGTAGCGTTAAAGTTTCTTTATAATTATTTTTCCAGATATTTTTTCCGTTTACAATTCCAGCAAATAATATTTTGTTTTCAGGAAAACCATATTTTTCAAGTAATCTTAGTGTTTTTCTTCCTTCTACAAAATCTAAACCAATTCCATCAAATGCTAAATCGATCAATTCTTTGTACGCATCTCGAACGTCTCCAAAATACGTTTGAACTAATATCTTTAGAGTGCTTTTTTTAACCAATAATTTTTGATATACGTTCTTAAATTGTTGAACTTCAGCTGGCGATAAATCTAAAACTAAAGCTGGCTCATCGATTTGAAGCCATTGACAACCAGCTTCTGCCAAGCGATCAAAAATCTGAGCATAGGCGATAATCGCATCCTCATAAAAATCAACTGCTTGTTTAGTTCCATGATAGGTTGCTAATTTCAATAAAGTAAACGGCCCTATTATTGTTGGTCTCGTATTGATACCAGCTTCTTTTGCTTCCTTGAAAGTGGTAAATAGTTTCTCTCCAACAAGTTTTAGTTCAGTATCATCATCGATTTCCGGAACCATATAATGGTAATTCGTATTAAACCATTTCTTCATCGCCAATGCCGTCACATCTCCTGAGGCACCTTGATAACCTCTTGCTAAAGCAAAATAAGTTTCTAATGGTGATAATTGTAACGCTTGGTACTTTTTAGGCACGATATTTAATAAAACTGCTGCATCCAATGTCGTATCAAAAAAGGAAAAATCACCACTTGGAATAAAATCGATTCCCTGATCGACCAATAACTGCCAATGTTTTTTGCGCAACTCTTTTCCTGTTGCTTCTAATTCTTCTGCCGATATTTCTTTCCTAAAATACTTTTCTGTCGCAAATTTTAGTTCTCTCAACTCTCCCACACGTGGGAACCCAATAATCGATGTCTTCATACTTTTCCTCCTTCAAAGGTATTTCAACTACTTTATCATGATAAAGTTACATAGTATAACACTTATTTTCTATCATTAAATATAGTTTTAAACTATATACATAGCAAAAAAGAGAATGATCTCCTGTTACCTGAAGATCACTCTCTTTTTTATTATTTTTCTTGTTCTGCCAAAAATTCTTTTGCTTCCTTGTTGACAGATTTTAAGTCAATACCTTGCTTGGTTGCTGCAAACATACAACCACAATAACATTGACGGTAGACATCATATTCTTTACATAACTCAATTGAACGCTTATAGCCATTGTTTTTCTTAAAATCACTTGGCAAATAATTAATCGCATAAAATTTTTGAATATCGATCCCAATTTCATTGATCAATTGACTATTTTTCTTTGGCGATAGCGTTAACGCACTTCCAAAATAGTCATAGCCTAACTCTTGTGCTTTTTCCGCAACGATATCTAAGCGCATCTGAAAACAGGCCGAACAACGTTTGCCACCTTCTGGTTCTTCTGTCAATTCTTTTTCCTGAACCATTTTGATAAATTTATTCGGTTCATATGGAGCAGATAAAAATTGGACTTGATTCTTTGTCTGTTTATTAAAATCCTCTACAAATTTTTGTTGCACGATTTCTCTACGATGATACTCTGATCTTGGATGGATATTTGAATTAGCAAAAAAAATCGTAACATCTGCATATTGCGTCAAATATTCAAGTGAGTAAGTACTACAAGGTGCGCAACAGCTATGCAACAAAATAGTCGGACGTATCGCTGATTTTTCCCATTCTGCAATAACTTTTTGTAATACACGATCATAATTGATTTTTTGATTAGGAGACATTTTCTCCGTTATTTCTGTTAAATTTATCACCAAATTGCCTCCATTGTTTTAAATCACCGTTACTATTTTACTTCTTGATAGGCAATTTTGCTAGTGCTGTTTTAATAATTTGAAGAGATTTTTCCCGTAACTCATTTTCTTTTTTTGTCAGTGGACAATCGATAAGCGATTCTACTCCATTTTTACCAATTACAACAGGTTGTCCATAATAAACATCAGCTTGTTGATTATAGGCCGAAACCGAAACAATCGTTTTTGAGTCATTTAACATCATCCTCACTAAGCGTGCCGCACAGGTTGCAATACCATAACTTGTATAACCTTTTCCTGCGAAAGCCTTCCAACCACCTGCTCGAACAGCAGCATCAAGCTTTTCTAAATCAAGTGTTTGATCCCAAGCTAAGAGTGGTCGATCACCGACTGTGACGGTCGACCAAGCAACAAATTGAGAATCTCCATGTTCACCGTACACATACCCACCGACATTTCTACTATCAATGGCTAAATTACGACTCACCGCCTGTTTCATCCGAGCGGTATCAAGCATCGTTCCTGTCCCAAATACTTTATTAGGCTCAAACCCTGTTAACTTTTGCATATATGCTGCAATTACATCACATGGATTCGTAATCGTTAAAATAATACCCTTAAATCCCGATGCCTTGATTTTAGGGGCAGTTGCTTCTACGATTTTGCTCGTGATCTCAAGTTCTTTCAACCGATCGCCATCTTCTCCTAATGCACTGATTTGACCTGCACAAAAAACAATAATAGAAGCGTCTTTTAACGCTTGATAATCTTGGATGATAATCTTAGTTTTCCCAGTTAAAAAAACCTCAGCATCTAACAAATCATATTCTTCAGAAACAGCTAATTCTTCATTTTTATCGATCAAAACAAGCTCATCAACTAAATTTTCAGTGACCAATGTATACGCAAGTGTTGCACCCACGTGACCTAAACCGATAATCCCCACCTTATGCATTTAAACACATCCTTTTTATTTAATCCTAGCTGAATATAGCGTACTGGTCAACCTTCTTTTTATCCTTTTAATTTGCTGCAGCACGTTCAGATACGGAAACTCAAACAAATTCAACTCAGTCTTCTGAAACAAGCAATTCTTCTAATCAGACTACTACTTCTAAAGAATCTGATAAAGATCCACAAACAATTTATAATTCATTATTAGGAAATTGGATTTCTACAGAAAATGACTCTAATGGCATTCCTTGGTTAGCTGCTTTTACAGATACTTACGCTACAATTGGACCTACTCAAGGAGTGGGAAGTACTTTAAATTTTAAAATTAGTTCTTTGAATTGGAATGAACAAACTCAACGTCTGCTTATCACAAATGAAGCCTATGATCCAGATGGCAATCGTTCCCCATCGAATGACTATACGTTGACTGTACATGATATTGATTTAACAAATTTTTCTCAACTATCTATTTCAGGAACAACTTTTGCAACAACCGATTTTACTTATCATAGAAATTGATTTTATAAAAAATTAAGTGAGTGAGGTTGGGCATAACTCTTCAAGTCATACCTAACTTCGCTCACCTGAAATTCAAATAAATGGCAGAATCAGAAGCAATCTCTAAGTACTAAAGCATCATTATGCCAGCACTTATTTATCGGTGTCAAACACCTCTATTCCATCTTTTTACACCTGATTTAATGTGATTTTAAAGTAATCAATATGTGCATGCTCATAGTCCATTACTTCAAAAATAAACTTATCAATCTTGATTTGGTCTCCAACAGTAATTTGATTCTTCTGTTGTTCCACAATAAAACCAGCTAATGTAGACATTTCAGACTCTTCAAATATTGGAATTTTCACTTTAAAGTACCGTTCAAAATCATCAAGTGTGATTTTACCAGAAACGATATACGAATTATCAGATTCTTTGGCAATCAGAGCATTTTCTAAATCTGTTTCATCTCTAATGTCACCTACTAATTCTTCTAGAATATCCTCAATGGTTACCATCCCTGTAGTTCCACCATATTCATCTTTTAAAATCGCAATATGTTTCCCTTCTTTTCGCATCATCGTTAGTAAACTCTTGATTGGAATTGTCGCTAACACGATAATAGGCTCTTCAACTAGTTCGCTGACGTTTCTTTGATTATTGATAAATGATTCTTTTATTAAAGCCGGCAACGTTACATAACCTAATACATTATCTTTTGACTCTTCAATAACTGGATAGCGCGTATGTCCCCGTTTTAAAGAATGCTGAATTGCTTGTGCTACCGTTTCGTCGGCTTCGAAAACCTCCATAGAGGTTCGATCGACCTGAATTTCTTTGGCAAGTGTATCGTCAAATTCAAAAATATTTTCCATATAATGATACTCTTCTTTGGTCAGTTCCCCTTTTTTATAGGAATCATCTGCTACATACAATAATTCTTCTTGGGTTAATGTTTCTTCCCCTTCAGATACTAGTCTAATTCCAAACAACTGTCCCAATTTAGCTGCAGAATGATTCAGCAACCAAATAAACGGATACATTATCTTATAAAAATAATGCAATGGTTTAACAATGGCTAGAACAACTTTTTCAGGCTTAGCGATACTGTAACTTTTAGGAAACAATTCCCCTACAACAACCACAACATACGTTACAATTACAAATCCTAAAACAATAGAAATCGTGCTGCTTAACGCTCCACTGATTGGCAGATCGCCTACTATTGGATGTAGTAACGCAGCAACTGATCCTTCACCTACCCAACCAATGATCAACCCTGTCAAAGTAATGCCTAGTTGGCTTGTAGATAAATATGCGTCTAAATGGTGTGTCACATGAATCGCTAATTCCGCATTTTTTACGCCGTCATTTTTTAACTGCTCCAATCGTGACATTCGAATTTTCACTAATGCAAATTCACTTGCCACAAAAAATGCAGTGATCGCAATCATTAAAAGTAATATTAAAAAATTTATTATAAGCATTCTTTACACCTCATTTTTCCTTATTATTCTATGTTACATTATACGTGTCCTTTAGCTATAGCGCTAATAAGAGCTATTCCTTTATGAAATTATTGATAGCTTAAAGCGACTGAGGCATAACTCTTCGAGCTATATCTCAGTCGCTTTACATTTGTATACACGGTTGAAACCGAAGCAACAACTACGTTACATTTCGATTTCACCCTCTTTTTTTATGTTAAAACTTTTCGTTCTCTTAATCTTGTCTTTCTTGTATCACCGATAATCAATGGAACAGATTCATATTTCACTTCACTATATTCCAAACCAAACCAGTTTTCTGGCGTAGTCGTTCTTTTTTTGATTGCCAATTTTAATTGCATGATTTGACGATCCCATTTCTTCAACTCTGTTACCTTGGATAGCTCTTCCCGAATAATAATAAATTGGAAATCCCCAACTTCACGACCTGGTGTCAATGAATATTTCTGTGGCTGTTTAGGTAAACGTCCTTCTTTCATTAAATCATAAACGATTTGACGAATATAAACATTGACCTCTTGCGCTACATGAAACCCAAGATACAACTGAACCTGTACGATAAAATCAGTGCCCATCATATCTACAGAATACTCTTTCGTAAATGGTTCATCCGTTACTTCAACGTTTACAAACCAGTAAACATTTGCTCTTTTCGGTTGTTTATCTAAAATTGAGTAAATGATTTGACGACCAATTTCGTCTCCGATCGTATCTGGTGTCATGAAAACAACGTTCGTTTGTGATTTAGGAACCGTCGTATCATCTTTTAACATCCGTAACTGCTCTACATATTGTTTAAGCGGAACTGTATCAGATGTCTTCTCTTTAATAATATTGCCCCACTCCCAAATGGTCATCACAGCTAAAATCAATAATGCGATACCAACAGCTACATAACCGCCATGGAAGAATTTCGCAATACTTGAGACAAAGAAGATCGACTCAATACTACCAAAGAATAAAGTAATAAGATAAGCAACCCAGCGCGGTGCACCTTTTTGCAATAGGTAAAACATCAACAGAATAGTCGTCATCAGCATTGTTACTGTAATTGAAAGGCCGTATGCTGCTTCCATATGCGTAGAAGTTCTAAACGTAATGACGATTAACGAACAGACGATCCATAACATCATATTCACAGCTGGAATATACATTTGACCAATATTCGCACCTGGATAAATGATTTTCAATCTTGGCAATAATTTTAATTTGATTGCTTCTGAAACTAATGTAAATGAGCCTGAAATCAAAGCTTGGGAAGCAATTACTGCAGCGACCGTAGCAAACACTACCCCGATAAGCATGATACTATTTGGCATCATTTGAAAGAATGGGTTTAAATTCTCGATTGCTAAAATCGACGGATCATTTTTAGCACTCAAGATCCAAGCTGCTTGTCCTAAATAATTGAGAATCAGACAAATTTTAATATACGGCCAACTAGCACGAATATTATGTTTACCAACGTGACCCAAGTCAGAATATAAGGCTTCTGCCCCAGTTGTTGCTAAGAAGACATTCCCTAAAACGAAGATTCCTAGTTTATTTTCAGGACTAAGCAGTAAGTGAACTGCATAATAAGGGTTCAACGCACGAAGAACTGTCCAATCTTGTCCAAAATTGATCAGCCCCATCACGCCTAGGAAGGTAAACCAAGCAAACATAATCGGTCCAAACGCTTTTCCAACTGCATCTGTTCCAAAACGTTGAACAGAAAATAAAATAAGTATAATAGCCAATGTAATCATCACGATAATGTTTTGATCACTGCCGAACCGTTCAAAGAACACAGGAATCCCCCGCAATCCTTCGATTGCAGTAGTCACAGTCACAGCTGGAGTCAACACACCATCGGCGAGTAATGCTGCTCCTCCAATCATAGCTGGAATAATCAAGTATTTCCCTTTTTTACGCACAAGTGTGTATAAAGAGAAGATGCCTCCCTCACCATGATTATCGGCGTTTAAAGCAATCACAACGTATTTGATCGTTGTTAAAATCGTTAATGTCCAAAAAATCAATGATACCGCGCCAAGAATGAAACTCTCCGAAACATTTCGAAGACCGCCGTTATCTCCAACGATCGCTTTCATTACATAAAGCGGGCTTGTTCCGATATCACCATAAACGACCCCCATTGCTACTAAAAGACCCGCAGCGGTCAATTTCTGATGATGCGAAATTTTCGACTTCTCTACCACAAAATTCTCCTCCAATTTAAAAGCATAAGGGGCTCGTCCTGCTCTGACTGAAAAATAAAAAAACCACTTATCAGAACTTCTCTTCAACCCAATTCCGCTTTTTAAGTAAAACAAGAGACCTAAGTGAAACGACACTTGGCCCTTACACTTAGGTCTCGCAATTTCATTCTTAGACCAGTGTTTACACACTTGCTGTTGATCTAAAAACATAGATAAACTATGTTGCTACTCCCCTAAGATTTTTATTTGGGCTTCCAAATAAAAATATCGGTTGTTAGTTATAATTAATTTAAAAAAATACCAGCTAAAAAAAATAAAACAACTGATTTTGTTAACAACTATAATACTCCTTCAACATTTTAGCAAGTCTTTTATGTAAATAAATTCAATACTATTTTCAAGAGATCCTTTCACCCAATCAAGAGATATGAAAAAAAGAGCTTAACGTGTTGATTTCGTGGTAGAAATCAACACGTTAAGCGTTGGCTTTAATATACGTTTATTCGGCATCTTCTTCTGATGAATAGTGGAATTTGATCATTTCATTGACAAAAATCGGTACAATCGATAGCCCCATGACTAATAACCAATGATTCATCCCAATCGGAACTAAGCCAAACAATTCTTGTGTGAATGGTAACAACGCAATGACTGTCGTAATAATCACAGCCAACACCGCCATTTCAAACAATGATTTATTTGTTGATAATTTTACTCTAAAAATCGATTCTGTACTTCTCACATTGAAAACATGTAGAATCGATGAATAAGCTAGAATTAAGAATGCTACTGTTTGACCAATTTCATGACTTGCTTCAAAAAAATAAGAAACTGAATCAACATTTGCGCCTAAATAGAATCCAAACAAAGTGATTACTGTAAAGACAAAAGCATTGATCCCAATTTTTTGCCATAAACCACGTGCAAAAATCCCTTCATTTCTTGGAATTGGAGCTTCATCCATGATTCCTTTTTCTGCTGGTTCTTTCCCTAGTGCAAAACCAGGTAGACCGTCTGCAACGACGTTTACAAACAGTAATTGAACCGCCGTAAAGGGTGCTCCCCAACCAAGCAACATAGCAATCAATACAATAAATATCTCCGAAATATTACAGCTTAACAAAAAGTTGACTGCTTTACGGATATTGCGATAAACAGCCCGACCTTGGGCAACGGCATCTACGATTGTTGCAAAATTGTCATCCGTCAAAATCATATCTGCTGCACCTTGTGCCACGTCTGTTCCAGTAATTCCCATGGCGCAACCTACGTCACTCGCTTTTAAGGCAGGAGCATCATTGACTCCGTCCCCTGTCATTGCAACAACTGCACCAGTTCGTTGCCAAGATTTCACAATACGGATTTTATCTTCTGGCGTTACTCGAGCATAGACAGAGAGTGATTTCACTCGTGAATCTAGCTCTTCATCAGACATTTTTTGCAATTCCGATCCTGTCAGGGCTTCATTTTTATCTGTTAAAATCCCCAACTCCTTGGCAATGGCGCCTGCTGTCACTACATGGTCTCCTGTAATCATGACTGTTTTGATTCCTGCTTTTTTCGCTCTAGCAATGGCCCCTTTACTCTCTGGTCTTGGGGGATCAATCATGCCAATCAATCCTAATAGCCGTAAGTTCTTCTCTAACGCCCCTGAAGTGATGTCAGTGGGTTCTTCATCATAAATGGCATAACCGACCGCAATCACTCGTAAAGCACGTTTTCCGAAGCGATCATTTACCACAGCCGCTTGTTCAACATCACCAAAACGGAAACGAGTCAATAGAACATCAAAAGCACCCTTGGTTACAGAAATATACTTTTTCCCCATTTTGTGAACGGTCGTCATCATTTTTCGTTCAGAATCAAATGGAATTTCTCCGATTCTTGGGTATTTTTCTTCTAATTCAGCTTTCGTATGATAGTTTTCTTCCACTGCACGCACGATAGCTGCTTCCGTTGGATTTCCTTGGATGACTAGATCATCCCCATCTTTATCTACAATAACATCTGTACAAAGAGAAGCCATTTTCAAGACTTCCATCGCTTCATCTGTCATCGCATCTTCAGTATCTGTTACTTCATCTCCACGTGACCAAACACGTCTGACCCGCATTTTATTTTGCGTCAAGGTTCCAGTCTTATCAGAACAAATTACATTAGCAGTGCCCAGTGTTTCAACAGCCGGTAAGCGACGAATGATGGCATGCTTCTTTGCCATTTTCTGGACACCGTAAGCCAATGTCAATGTTACGATTACCATCAAGGTTTCAGGTACCGCTGCAACAGCTAATGATACCGCCGTCATAAACATCTCTAACATTGGTTCACCTTGTAACTCACCAATAACAAAGACTAATGCTGCAGCACCTAAAGCAATGAGGCTGATCCTCTTCCCTAATTGGTTCAAACGTTTTTGTAGTGGTGTTTGCTGGGTCACATCGTCATTTAACAAGCCGGCGATTTTTCCCATTTCAGTTTGCATCCCTGTTGCTGTAACAATTGCTCGTCCACGACCATTTGCTACCGTACAGCCTTTAAAGACCATATTGATTTGGTCGCCGATCGGTGCATCTTGTTTTCCTATGTACTCCGAATCTTTCTCAATAGGCTCACTTTCTCCAGTAAGTGCGGATTCTTCTACTCTAAGTTGCGATGATTGGATCAAACGAGCATCTGCTGTAATCATTGACCCTGATTCTAATACAAGTATATCGCCAACAACAACATCTTCTGCATCGATAGTCTCAACTTTTCCGTCACGTAAAACCGAGCTACTTTGTTTATTCATATCTTGTAACGCCGCCAACGATTTTTCAGCATTTCCCTCTTGAACGATGGCTAATACGGCGTTGATAATCACAATAGCGATAATCAAGATTCCTTCAAAATAATCCCCATGATCAGTTGCAATTGCTGTGTAAAATGAAATGGCTGCCGCAACTAATAAAATGATTGTTGTAAAATCGGATAAGCTATGAAGAAACTTCTTGAATATTGACTCTTTCTTGGCCTCATGGAATTTATTAGCGCCTTGTTCAGTAAGTCGCTTTTTTACCTCTTGTCCCGTTAATCCTTGCTCTTTATTTGTGTTCACTTCTTTAATAATTGTCTCGATAGGTTGTTTGTATGCTTCCATCCTATCCCCCCATTCTTATTTTTTCCTTCTATTAATATAGTATCTATATTCACTATACCATGTTTTTTTTTCAAACTTCAATAAATATGGCTAAATTTTTATTTTTTCTAGCCACTTTTTTCAAAAGCAGAGCTCCCACTAAATAAAAAAAAGTTGTACCTATTGGGGAGCATTATAGTTGAAAACGCTTACCAAACATGTTACTATACTTATAGAAGGAAGGAGGAACAATCAGTTGTATTGAAGAATTTCTCGAAGTAGACACGAATAAACGCAAAATTGTTAGCAGAACACGATTCACCTTTCATCAAGATATATGTGTAAAGTATAAAAATCGTAAAAACATCTTTAAAAAATAGTGAATATGTGTAAAAAATTGGGTAATCCATCTAAAAAACACATATAAAGATAGTTTGATTGAAAAATTTTTAAGAAAAGAAATGTAGAAAATGTAATGAAGACAAGATTTGGTTTATGAACAAGAAATTCAACTAATTACTTTACATGTATAACGAAAAGTAAAAAATGATCATTCAATACACTGATTCCTTCCAGAAACAAGAGCCAAGCTAGTCGAGAAGCTTGGCTTTTTTCTTTTGATTTTCTTTGCAAGTTATTTGTAAGTGAAAGTAAGATATGGTATATTGACTATGCGCTTTTTATTTAATACATAAATTAGACTATTGGAGGGATTTGCATTGCCAAAAAAGAAGAACTCATCTTTTGAGAGTTCCATTCACGTCTACAGAGCCATGAAACGCATGACCCAACAGGAACTTGCTGACAAGGTAGGAGTATCTAGACAAACAATCATTCAGTTAGAAAGAAATAGGTACAATCCTTCCCTTTTACTGGCTCATGACATAGCGGACGTTTTCGAAGTGCCGATTGAACAAATCTTCACTTTCAAAAAATTAACAGATGACGAGCAAACGAACGAAGAAACCGACTAACGGAAGGAAAGGATAAATTATGACTGAATCACTTAAATCTTTTTTTGATAACTTGCCAACAAATCATTGGTCTACCTTAGTGATTGCTTTACTATCAATTATCTTTATTATTTATTCACTTTACTTTTACTTTAGTAAAGAAGGTAAAGATGAACGGGGAAAGAAAATTATTTCAACAGCAAGCTTCATTTCTTTCATTGTCACAATGATTTTATTATTTGCCTTAAGTAATTTATTTTATGATATTGCTTCTTATAATCAAGTTTCCTACTCATGGATTTTAAACTTGGCTGTATTGATCATATCTGGAACAGAAGCAATTGGCATATTTATTTTGAAAAAATCAATTTAATCAAAAAAAAACTAGAAAAATGGATATAATCCATTTTTCTAGTTTTTTCTAGTTTTCCTATGGTAAACAAATAATACGTGACCATCCACCAATTGTATTCGCAACAATCGTTTCTGATCTATCCACAGTCTCTTCAGAATTTTTACTTCTTTCAAATGAAGCTCCTACAACTGAATCAACTTTTTTTAAATCTTTTGCTGTTTCCATTTTTTCAATCGATAATTTTCTCATGATATAAACTCTCCCCCTTGCATTAATACCTAAATTATAATCCGTTCTCTCAAATAAGTAAAGTTATTTTTTCAGATTGTGTCACTTAATAAATAACAAGGATCGAACACTGGACGAATCATATGCCCTCAATATCTGGTAGCCTATTCCAGATAATCCACAGAAAAGACCAATCGGAATACTGGCTGAATCTGTCTTCAGTTTAATAACATCCTCCAATAATGTATGAATGTTATTCAAATAATCATCTGAATTTCCATAATTTCCATGGCATAAACAATCATCTTCTGTACCTAAATCCACAACTTTTCCAAAGAATTCCTCCTCAAAAGTCAGGTTCAATAATTGACAAATTTTTTCGATCCCTATTTTCCCACGACACCAAGATCCGTTGAGTCTTGGTTTCCTTTCAAGATTCTTTTGGACTCTTTCTTGGTACCACTCAAGCTTTTCTGCGATTGTCGCATCTTGCAATATTTGATTTGCTTGAAACAATCCATAACAAACACCTGCATAACCATGAGCAAAACTACTATCTTCCATAGTTTTGCACTCAATAGATTGTGCGTAGTATGAAAGTAATTCATAGATCTCATCACTTGAAACGTCTTGATAGGCTGCTGCTAAAACAGCCAACAGGCTAGCTTTGCCATAGAGCCACTCATCTGATTTGTTTGACTCCAATACACGGTTCAATTTCAAATTTTGTACACTTTTTTTCAAATATAGACGATGTTTTTCATCATCAAGCAATCTCGTTACAAAAAAAGCAACGGTTAGACGCATCCCATCATCAAAAAAGGCACTTTCATATGTACTTTTGGCTTCCTGTTTTTCAAAAATCTCTTTTTCTAACATATCAATCACTTCTTGATATGCCTCTTTTGGCACAAAATGATTCAAATAAACTAAGAATAAATAGATGCCTGCGCTCCCTTCATAAAGATCTATCCCTGGATAAGCAACGCCTACCTTATCATTTGCTTCTGGAAGAACTAAAACCCAATCTACTTCTCCAAGATTCTTTTCCACGACAAGCTGATTGACGATCTGATCCCCAATATCAGCGGCTTTTTGTAATAGCGGTTGCTCAATGAACCTATTTTTCTCTGGTAGTACTATTTTTTGCGTAGTATATTCTAAAGTCCCTAAACTTTCCTTTAATAAAAGATAAGAAAATCGACTAGTTTTTTCTGTTATTTGCTCCATATGCTCCACCGTATCCTGCAAGGGAGTCTTTGCTAACAATCCAGATAGCTTTTGACCATTAGTATAGATGTCAGAAAGAGAGGTATTTGCCGTAACAAAAGGAATATCGTGATCCAACATGGCCTGTACTTCAAAAGGAATCAACGCTTCTGGAATAATGTTACTGGCCCATAAATTTTCAATGATTTTTTCTCGCTCAATATAGTTTGACATACTATCTGTATGCAAGGTGAAATTCAATAAATTCCCATAATCTTGTGTATCTCTGTATATCAATCGAATCGTTGTATCAGAAAATAATTCTTTGACTTTCTGTATAAAAGCAGCCTTATTTTTTAATAATAATTGGTTCATTGTTTGAAAAGCTTCTTGAATCACGTAACGATATAATTGATAATCGACCTCTTCCCCTGCTAAACGAGGAATATTTTGAGCGCCTTCCATATATGCTTCTTCCAGTTGAAAAGCGATATCACTGGAGCCATTATTTCTCAATCTTCTAACCTTTTTAGGTAATTTTTGCTTGGTACCAGATAAGGCATCCATCTCTAATTCCCGTTTCAAATGCTTTTTTTGCGGCAATAATCCTGAAACGAGTACCGATTGTTTTTCTATCCTAGTTTGTCGTGACAATTTTTGTGTTTGTTTGAACATCTCTGGACGAATCAGCGTTTCTACATCGATCAAGACTGGATACGGGCCACTAGCAATTAAATTTTCCATGTGCAAATCTGTTGACCCTAACCAATAAACAACTGCTAGTAAGTGACCATAGTTTCGATAAAAGATCGTTACCTCACTCTCATCTTTACAGTCTTGATACGCAACTTTTTCCTCAATTGTAAATGTTGGTAAGACGATTCGTTTAACTTTATAAAAGGATAGCGTTGTGTCTAGTTCCTCCAGATAAGACAACAACTCATTAAAACGTTCACCTATTTCAAGGTTTTTAAATTTAAAGATCAGGTCTTTTTTTTGCACTTGAAATTGGATCACGGTTTTCCCATGATCATGGCTATCTCCTTGACCTAGTTTTATTTGTGTAAGTGTCATCGGTGATGAAATAGAGAACGTTTCTATCAATTGTTCGCTAGAATCGACCAATGAGGCTATAAATTCTTCGATCATTTCACAGGCAAATTTCAAGCGGACCGCAAGAACTCTGGCCAAGGTAGGGTATTCTCCATAAAAAAGATATGTCCGTTGTTTATCCCCTAAAAATTCTTCAATATACTTAGCAAATTCTGCTTCTCTGGACTCAGCTTGTAACTGATATTCTTCAATCATTTGATGAACATCCCAAACCAGTGTTTTTTGAGCAATAAAAAAGAATTCATCAGACAATTGTTCAATTAGTTCTTTGACCACATTTTCAGACAGTTGAATCGACGGATATTTTTGTAATAAACTGTGAATATGGTTTTCATAATAATGCAAATGAAAACGTAATCCAGCTGTTAAATTCAGTTCTTTTATAGGGATTTCAGCTGTAAATAAGTGCTGATGTAATTGAAACCACTCACTCTTTTCAAGAGTCGGCACTAAAGATCGTGCCCGTTCTTCGGTAAAAGGTAACAGACCTTTAATAAATGCCTCTTCATTCCACTGATAATATTGAAATATCTTGGGATAATCTGACTCTTTCAATAAGCTTTTACGGGCTTGCCAGTTCTTCAAGTAGATTTGATCTTCTGTTTCGATTTTTTGATTTTTCCAACTTTGGATTCTTTCAGATCTTGTGGTGGCATAACTATATGTCAGTTCTTCCATCATCGCTTTCTCTCCTTTGGCATAGTTTCTCCTCTTAATAACAATAATAATAAAAAAGTAGACAAAATACTACAGTATTTTGTCTTTGAAAGCTAATCGTCTCACGCAGCAAAAAAATGGAGAGGCGATAATTGTTTGAATCTACTCCTATCATAAAACGATGGAAGTAAAAACAGCTTCCCCTTATTTATCGGAGTTAAACTGGCCTGATTCTCTTCTCATTAATGATTTTTAACAGCTAAAAAAGATTGTCTTAAAAAATCTTTGTTGATCAAAAAATCTTTAGGAGCCAATAAATAAGCAGCTGTAGTTAACCATTCTGACTGTGCAATATCTGAATATACCATGCTATGCGCTGCATTTTTTATCGTAAAAATATTCAATAACTCCTGTGATAGTTTTTCTGAATATATTTTTTTAGTCTCCTGAGTATCTACATTTAAATCATGGTCGGCTAGCATCAAGTCAATAGGGACTTCAATTTTTTCTAACTCTGTTCGGCTATCTGACAGAAAATTTTTTTTAACAAAATCCCAACGCTCTTTTGACATTGGTTCTTGTTCCGGTGTATTTGCTAGATATTCTTGAAAAGAAGCATTTTTTTTCATCAACTTAATGATTTGCTCTTCTTTTTGCAAAGCAGACTTGATTTGTTGCTTTGTTTTTCCTTCCTGTTTTAATTTTTGTGTTGTATAATACGTATTTTGATTCAGCCAATCAATGGCAGGAGACACTAAGATCACTTTAGAAATCGGGACTTTCTTTTGAGCTGCTACTTTCGGTACGACCCATCCACCTTGGCTTACGCCCCATAAAACAATTTTTTCTGTATTCAATGTTGGTTGCTTCATAGCCCACTGAATTACTTCTGTTACTTCGTTTGCTCGATCATCCATCGATTGCGATAACCAGTTTCCTTCTGATCCAGCTACTCCTGGTTTTGCCCAAGAAACTGTTGTAAATCCTGCTTTGGCAAATTGTTCCATCATCGGTCTATAACCGCCTTCATTTGTTGCATCAACCGCTGCATCACCATGAACTAAAACAACAATTCCCTTACTTTTTCGTCCTTTTGGCTTTGTCAACACAGCTGAGAGTTTTCCTTTAGACGTTTTAATCCATTCAACTGATTCTTGCATATCATAAAGATGTTCGTAACAAATGAACGTGCCAAAAATCATAAATAACCCTATAAATCCGAAGATTAATTTTCTGAATCGTTTCATTTCATCTGCTCCATTCCATAACTATCCAATTTGGTTCATTCGCTAAAAATCCTAAAAGAAACGTTCTTTTTCTTTGAACGATTGAGAAACCGCACGTTAAATATAATCGTAATGCATGTGTATTTTCAGCGGAAACAAGAAGGGAAAGTTTTTCGCCTCTTTCGATGTTTTCTTGCGCTACCTTAATCAACTCCTTAGCGATTCCTTGTTTTTGGTACTGTTTATCCACCGCAATATTTTCAATATACCGTTCTTTATCTCTAGGCTGATAGCCCAGTGCCGTTAATAATAAGACATAATGGAAGATCGGAAAGAAACCATATTTTTTAGATAATTCAAATGGATAGCAGAATTTTTTCGTATTTTCTGCTTTTCTCAAAACAGTTAAAAGACCAACGATTGTATTCCCCTCTTTTGCGATATAATCGACCGAAGATGTCTGGTGAGAATACTTCTGTCCAAGGTACACTAAAATATCCAGTTTTTCTTGTGCTGTCAGCTGAAGCCTTGCAAATTTAGTGGAAAAAGAAACGAGCAATAAATGAAATACAGCTCTTTCATCTTGCTGATTCAACTGTCCTCGATGGACCACTTCTATTCTACTCATCATCTAGTATGCTCCTCTCATCAAAATAAGACACTGCAGTTCATATAAAAGTTTGTTATTCATTAAAATGGAGGAATAAGCTGCTTCTTTAATGATCACTTCTGACACATTTAAAAACGGACTCTGGTTCTCTTTTTTGAATCTGTCAACAGCTTCCGATAACTCTGCCTCATCTTCTATCCAGACTCGTCTCACTAAATAATCCCCTGCATTTAGCACGTTATCTTTTGACAACTGATCTTCAATGTAAATATTGATCTGATGATCCTCGACTAAATAGTAAAGCGATTCAAACAGCATCTGCTGATTTTTTTTAAACGTCTTAAAGAATGCCACTATATTTAAAGATTCTGTCACTGGATATGAATAAATTTTTTTCAACCTTCTTTCAGGTAAGCTAACATACGCTTCCTCTTTTTGATCGATTTCTGGCAAAATGGCTTCAATTTTCTCTTTAGCAAAAACGAATTGCTGAATTTTCTCTTCAGTTGCTTTCAATGTTTCCTTTAAAGTTTTTTCAGCCCATACATTGTCCTGATTCTCCATAAACTGGGCAATTTGCGCTGTTGATATCCCTAGACTTCTCATTAAAAGTATATTTGCTAGCTGATATACTTGATCAACACCGTATTTATGGTAACCATTACTGTCTATAAAAGCTGGTGCTAACAACCCTTTGTCTTCGTTATAACGAATTTGGTGTTTGGAAATAGCCATCAATTCCGCTAATTGCCCCATTGTTAAATAGGATTCTATTTTAATCTCCTCCACTCTCCAGATAGAACAGACTTGTTTAAACCTGACAACACAACACTCAGGTATAGCTGCTCTCTTTATTATAAAAAATGCGTCTTTGTATTTCATATTAACAGCATAAACTATGAGGTAGCCCTACAGTCAAGTATTTATTAAAAAAGTGAGTAGAATAAACGATGGCAGCAGAAGTAATCCTTTCGGAAATAAGCTGAAATTGCTGTAAAACACAACGAAGAACAAGTTGCTTTCTTGCTAAAGGCTCGTCGCAGATAAACATTGTTGCGCAGTACCTACTTGGTTCTCGGGATTAAACACTTCTGTCCCATCCTCATTTTCGAAATCGCTTGCATCCACTTGTTAAAAAAATCTTGCCTAACTAAAAACTATACATAACAATCCTTACACACAACAAGTAAAGATAACAATGATATTTATCCAAAAAAAATAACATTTTTTTCTATTTTAAAGATTATTCCATCCTTTTGATTGAAATAATCAGCTATTTTGTAAGCATTTATTTTGTGAATTCTTTACTTTTAGTATATTATACTTATTAAGAGGTATGTACCAATATTTTCGAAAGGATCTGAAAAAATATGTTAAAATTATATACCACAAATAGCTGTACATCATGTAGAAAAGCAAGACGTTGGCTGATTGATCATGATATTCCATTTGAAGAAAAGAACTTTGGCACGACTCCTATTACATTAGATGAACTTAAAAATATATTGATTCTTACAGAAGAAGGCACAGAGGACATTATTTCCATTCGTTCCAAAGTCTTCCAAAAACTAGATATAGATATTAACGAACTTCCTTTACATGTATTATTGGAATTAGTACAGGATAACCCTGGATTGCTACGCCGTCCAATTATGATTGACGAAAAAAGACTTCAGATTGGTTTTAATGAAGATGAAATCCGATGCTTCTTACCACGATCTGTTCGTAAAAGAGAATTATCACAAACACTACTTTTAAGCGGCTTATAACTGTTACTACCTCGAATCCCAAAAAACAAAAAACTCGTTTGCTTCTAAACTTGAGCACGAAGGATAAATGTATTCAGTCATTTATCTTCAACTCTGTTAGAATAAAAACGAGTTTTTTGATTTAAATTACTTTACAAACATTGCATCACCAAAACTAAAGAAGCGATAACGCTCGTCGATCGCATGTTGATAGGCAGCTAACGTTAGGTCTCTTCCTGCAAATGCACTGACTAACATCACTAATGTTGATTTTGGCAAATGAAAATTGGTAGAAAAAGCTTGTACAACTTTAAATTCGTAGCCTGGGGTAATAAAAATATCTGTCCAACCGCTATCTGCTTTGATTTGTCCGTCAAATTTCGTTCCAATCGTTTCCAAGGTCCGAATTGAGGTTGTTCCTACTGCGACGATTTTACCACCAGTTTCCCGAACCTTATTTAACTGTTCGGCTGCTTCTTCAGTTAAACGATAAAATTCACTATGCATTTCATGTTCTGAAATATTTTCCACGCTCACCGGGCGGAATGTCCCTAAACCGACGTGTAAGGTCAAATAAACAAGCTTCACACCCTTTGATTGGATTCTCTCAAGTAGTTCTTGAGTAAAATGTAACCCCGCTGTAGGGGCTGCTGCAGAGCCATTTTCTTTTGCATAGACTGTTTGATATCGTTCAGGGTCTTCTAGACGTTCTTTTATATACGGCGGTAATGGCATTTCACCAAGTGATTCTAAAATCTCTAAGAAGATTCCTTCATAATTGAAGGTTACGATCCGTCCACCATGTTCCAGTTCTTCAACAACAGTTGCACTTAAACGACCATCCCCGAAATTGATCTTTGTCCCAACTTTTGCTCGTTTAGCTGGCTTGATCAATGTTTCCCAGGTATCACCTTGTGTATTTGTCAATAACAGCACTTCCAAATGCCCGCCTGTTTCAGGTTTTTCCCCATATAATCGAGCTGGCAACACTCGGGTATCATTCATGACAAGCGCATCTCCCGCATTTAATTCATCAATGATATCATGAAAATGTTTATCTTCTATCTCTTTTGTCTCGCGGTTCAACACCAAAAGTCGTGAACTCGTTCGATCCTTTAAAGGAGTTTGAGCAATCAGTTCTTCTGGTAAATCAAAATCAAAATCTTCTGTACTAAGCATATCCGTTCACTCTTTCTACTTGATTTGTCTTGGCTATTCTACCATTTTTTATGTTATATAGCTACGAAGAAAACATCTCATTAAAAGACAAAATACTTGAATCTGTTCATTCAAAGCTCTAAACTTACTATAAGTAAGTTATTACTTTAAGGAGGTTTTATAATGACTGTACCAATCCATCATGTTTCGTTATTGACAAGATATGCAGAGGAAAACCGCTTTTTTTATACCACCATCCTTGGGCTACGCTTTGTAAAAAAAACAGTCAATCAGGATAACCATAAAATGCTTCATTATTATTACGGCAATTACGCAGGTACACCAGGCTCTGTTATTACCTTCTTCGTAGTCCCCGCTCTTGCTAAACGTTATGATAATGAGCATTTTTTAAGCTCTATCGGGCTAAAGATCCCAAAAGGTAGCTTACCATTTTGGGAACAACGCTTAGCTAAAGCTCAAATTGCATTCACTAAAGAGTTAACCTCACTTCAGTTTAAAGATCGAGATCAAGTAAACCTTCGACTAGTTGAAGTAAACCAACCAACATTATCTAGCAATCTGCAAGTCCCTAGCTCTATTCCAGGAAACAAGCAGATTTTAGGTCTTTTATCAACCGAATTTCATATTGCTGATCCTGAAAAAACAGCTGATTTCTTCTATCGGTTGCTAGGTTTGAAAAATGAAAATGGTCAGATTCGTTTAAATAAATCCGATTTTATTCAACTAGTATCAACAAATACCTCAGAAAAAACACGAATGGGACGAGGAAGTATGGATCACATCGCTTTCTCGATCAAAAGTGAAAACGACCTTGACCTGCTATATAAAAAAGCCAAACAACAACGATGGCAGATTGAAAAACTTATCCATCGCGGTTATTTTAAAAGTTTATATATCAGAGAACCTGGCGGAAATCGAGTCGAATTTGCAACTTTAACTCCAGGATTTACGATCGACGAACCATTAGAAACCTTAGGTGAACGTCTTATTCTGCCATCTTTCTTAGAAAAAAAACGAACGGCTATTGAAGCAACTATTTATCAAGAAAAATAAATTAAACCATTTATTTTTTATATTACCAATAATAGCTCTATGTATTTTAGCTCAAAAATATAAAAAAGGTACAAACAGTCACACAAGGTAAAGTAAGCTGACTCGCCTAGAATAAGTCACCCTTCCTTTGACACTTTCACTCCTGTTTATACCTCCTAACAACCAAAGACAACCACCAACAAAACAGAACATTACCACTTCAACGATTTTATTGGTGTTTGTTGGTCTTTGGTTTTTCGAAATCGCAAAGGTTTTATTCTAAGGTAGCGTTTGACTGTCGGCTTCAATCAATACTATCTAAAATAGAACGCTTTACTCTCTCTAGATAGAAACAAAAAAATGGTGTTGGTAAACTCTACCAACACCATTGCATGTTCAACAAATAGGCATCAAATAATCCACCTTACATTCCGGAAAAGAAAGTTCTAGATATTTCTCCAAAAATTGAGTAAAATGGAATATGTCGATGTTACGCATTGACAAGGGCAACTTGATTGGTCAGCTTTCTCTGACTTCTCAGGGCTTCGCAAATCAGCGCCAACTGATTTGTGAAGTGCCTTTTTTATTATATTCGTTTCTATCTACTACTCATTTTAAAGAAAAACAATTTCATAGTCAACAAAGTGTCAGAAAATTTTTCATTTATCTTTTTTTATTATGAAAATAAATACACTTTTCTCTATTTTTATACCAGCCTATTGACTTCTCAGCTTTTTAGGGTTGATCCATCAAAGAAACTAGAAATAAAAACTAAACACAACTTTAACATTGAATTAAATTGATATTGGGAAAGTCCTATATTCTGAGTATCCAAATAATGATTGTAGGAGTGTCCAGAAATCCAGCAAAACATCGGGAACAGAAACACTGTCCACTTCATTTATCAAAGTTAAATATGTCTGTTCCATGCTCTCTCCCCTTTTATTTACTACCAATGAAGATTACTCATGAAAACTATGCCTCTATACCAAACAAGTGAAACTTATTCAACTTTTTCTAAAATTTTAACATCACCAGTTTGGGATTTCACCTCTATTTTATAGTTCTCGTCATTGGGAACCTCAGAAAAATCGTTTCGTAATTCACCAGTCTCTGTACTTGCTGTAACGTTGAGCGATTGGCTAGGATCTTGAAGCCATTTGATAAAACCAGATTGACTTGAGACCTTTGCGTTTACTTTGCTCTCTTGGATAGCAATTGTCGGTCCAGAAATATTTTTCAATTCTAGTGTCCCTTGATTTTCTTCTGAAACAATTTTTCCAGATTCATTAGCCAGCAAAAGAGCACCTGTTGTTCTTTTGACGATAACTTGACCATCTGTCGCAGTAGCTGCTAGTTTCTTTATTTCAGAATCTTCTAAAATCATTCTTCCTGAATGATTGTTCAATACAACATTATCTGAGCGTAAAAATTTCAAAACAGAAAGTCCTTTGTCTCCTTCGATTGTTAAATCGCCTAGCATTTCAGTGATGACTGTTTTTCCAGTAACACTTTTAACAGTTAAATTCATCGCAGATTCTTCTATGATGACATCCCCATAATCACTGTCCACATGCCCTTCGTCAGCAATGATATTTTTAGCATAAACATCACCAGAAAATAAATCTAAATCAAATTTTTTCGTTTGAATGTCCAATAAACGCAAATCTCCACAATTTAATCCCAAGTGAAAATCATCCAGGATCGTGCCTTTTGGAATAAAGAAAATCACTTCTGAACGACCTGTTCGTGTAAATATATCAAAAATATTTTCTTCATCCAAAGTTAAATCGACCTTATTACCATATGAAGCGTTCTCGATTTGCTTGATATCACTTTCTTTAAATTTGCCTTTAATCATCAAACTAGGTTTTTCAGTACTAGATACTTCTACCGTAGTGATTTCAACATCTGCGTCTGAGTCAAAACTGAAAGCAACATGATTATTAGAAGTTAGGTTAATTTCTTTATAGTATTGCCTACCTGTATACATCGATTGTCCTGTCACTAAAAAAAATAGTAATAGTCCTACGCCAAACCCAGCTAGTCCAATCGCTATCACGCTGATTATTCGCTGTTTTTTTATAAACCACCCCTTGCTTACTTGTAAAATAAGCGCCAACAAAAATAAACTCAAAACGGTCGGAATACTCGCAAGGTTTCGTTCCTCATTCAATTCTTTTATAATATAGACCAAAAAAAATAAACAGCTTGTCAAAAGGAATAATAATAATAATGGTTTCACCACTTTAAAAGCGGTTTTGATAACCTTCTGCATCCTTTTTTTCTGAGTTTGAATGAATACATTTTGAATGTCTTCTCTTGGAACAACAGATGTTTTGGCATTGATTGCAGTAGCTAAACTGAGATCAGCATAATAATCTGCCGCAATTTCCTCTGGAGAAGCAAGTCTTGCAACAACTTCGGCTTCTGTCTGTCCTTCGTCTAAACAAATAGCTAATTGTTCTAATAAATCTTCTTTTAACGCATTAAAGTCTTCTATATCTTCTTCAGCAAAAGCAGACTTTAGTTGGTTTAAATAGTCTTCCATTGTGTTCACTAATCTGCCTCCCTCAGTTTCCTTACTTGTTCAACGAATTCATCCCAATCACGCTCTAAGAGTGCTAAATATTCTTTGCCTTTAACAGTTATCTGATAATATTTTCTAGAAGGCCCCTCTGGCGATTCTTTAGTATAGATGTCGCAATAGGCTTCCTTGACTAAGCGACGCAAAACTGGGTAAAGCGCCCCTTCAGTAATTGGTATAAACTGATTCACTCGTTGTGTTAATTCATAACCATAACGATCTTCTTTTTGGATAAAATGAAGCACACACATCTCTAAAGCACCTTTTTTAAATTGACTAGAAGCCCTCATCGCTCAATCCCCTTATCACAGTTTTGATTGACAAATTACCCGCAGTTTCTATACATATCCACTGAACTAAATCGACTATGAAAAGAGCAACTACAGCTAAGTTCGTTGGCTGTTCAGCTTGAAAAGAACGTTCTATATCTCATTTATAGAAAGCAACAACTTTAGCATTACACCAAAGTTCCTTATCCCTTGAAGCACCTATTGTTCAGTCCTTTATCCGTGGTTATTGCGATTGTAATTCTTTTTCTCTTGAATAATACCTTGACGTTCTTCTGGTGTCAAATTAGGATGGCTTAATTGCTGCCTCCACGCTCCTTTTTGTCGCATCCTTGTTCATCTGTTAATTGAAGTCCTCGACAAGTCTCCGTTTCTTCTATTGTTTTCTGACGCTCATGGCGATTGTTCCAATTACATTGGCTACTGGATTACTACTTGTTCTGATGCGATTATTTGTTTGTATGTTGCTGCTTCTTTTGTTTTGATTGAGTTTTCAACAAGTACGAGCTTTTTAGACACAACTTTTGCTCGTTATTCTCGTTTCAAAGCCAAGCTTTTCCTACTTGCTTCATTTTTAGGAAAAACAGCAACTATAAGATTTACCGTCTGTGTTGTTTCTCCTCCTATCTTTTTTCTCGTCTTTCTCCACATTTATACACATTCTAAGCAAAGGTCACCCAAGAAAAAAGATAAGAAAACTAAACAACGATAAAAACAGTCAATCTTTATTTCCAACATTCCTTGTTTCTTTTGGGTATCCGATAAAATAAAACAACTAGCCCAACCTAAATCCCCTATACCACCCTTCTATTATTCATAAAATACTAGTGGATAGTCAACAATATACTAAGGTTTCTACTTATTGTCAATAGGAGACTAGCGGACAAAACTTCTTGTTGAAATTCCCCATAACTTCCTTAATAAGAGGGCTCATCATTTAATCAAACAAGCTAGTTATTCGATTATTTGTAACCTTGAGGAAGAGAAAAAAAACATCTGATTTGTCCAAATCGTTGTTTTGTAGCATACTAGTAGTAGAAACGTTTATTAGGAAACACTGAAATCAATTAGGAAACGAGACACAGAAAAAAAATTTGGGGTGAGAAAGTTGATCGAATTTCAACATGTTTCAAAAATTTACAAAGGCGGTAAAATCGCTGTAGATGACATCAATCTGTCTTTTGATAAAGGTGAATTTATCTGCTTTATCGGAACCAGTGGTAGCGGAAAAACAACTTCTATGCGGATGATCAATCGAATGACGGATCCGTCAAAAGGAAAAATCTTGATCAATGGTGAAGATATTCAAACCATCAATCCAGTAGAGTTACGCAGAAAAATCGGGTATGTTATTCAAAATATCGGGTTGATGCCGCACATGACAATCAGAGAAAACATCGTGCTTGTACCTAAGTTATTAAAAGTCGACCTAGAAGAACGGAACAAGATTGCAGAAAAAATGATCGATTTAGTTGAACTACCTAGAGAAATGCTCGACCGTTATCCAAATGAGCTTTCTGGTGGTCAACAACAAAGAATCGGGGTCGTTCGTGCCCTTGCAGCCAATCAAGACATCATCTTGATGGATGAACCTTTTGGTGCGTTAGATCCTATTACAAGGGATTCTTTACAAGATTTAGTGAAAGATTTACAGGAACGATTAGGAAAAACCATTGTGTTTGTTACTCATGATATGGATGAAGCACTGAAATTATCAAATCGAATTGCGATTATGAGCGAAGGAAAAGTTATCCAGTTTGATACACCAGATAATATTTTACGTCACCCAGTCAACGAATTTGTCGAAGAATTGATTGGCGAAGACCGCTTGATCCAAGCCAAACCGGATATTACCACAGTTGGCGAAGTGATGTTAAACAACGCAATCACGATCACACCAGAAAAATCATTATCAGAAGCAATCAAACTCATGAGAGAAAAACGGGTTGATACGCTCTTAGTCGTTGATGGAGCTGGTGTTTTAAAAGGGTTTATTGATGTTGAAACGCTTGACCGTCGTAGAAATACAGCTACTAGTGTGAGTGATATCATGAATCCAAAAGTCTTCTTTGTAAAAAAATCGTCCTTACTACGGGATACGCTGCAACGTATCTTAAAACGCGGTTTAAAATATGTACCTGTCGTGGATGATCAACAAAAAGTGGTTGGAATCTTAACCAGAGCCTCACTCGTAGATATCGTGTACGATGTTATCTGGGGTGAAGAAGAAACAGAAGATGTGACTCCTGCTTCAAGTGAAACAGAATCAACTGATGTCAAACAACCTCAAGCGGAGGTGTAGCAACATGAATCAGTTTCTTTTAGAAAGAGGAAATGAACTTGTTACTAAAATAGGTGAGCATATTTTCATTTCAGGTGTCGCACTCCTTTTGGGGATTTTATTTGCAGTACCGATCGGGATTTTATTAACTAGAACTAAAAGGACAGCTGCCATCGTCATCGGCTTGACCAGTGCCTTACAGACGGTCCCTTCATTAGCCTTACTCGCATTGATGATTCCGATCTTTGGTGTCGGTAAAATTCCAGCGATCATCGCTTTGTTTATTTATTCATTACTCCCTATTTTAAGAAATACGTATATTGGGATCAAAGAAGTCAGTTCTGATTATAAAGATGCCGCCAAAGGGATGGGCATGACGAATGTACAATCGATTTTTATGGTCGAGTTGCCTATCGCAATGCCGACCATCATGGCGGGGATTCGTCTGGCTGCGGTGTATGTCATCGCTTGGGCAACACTTGCCTCTTACATCGGCGCAGGTGGTCTTGGAGACTTTATTTTCAGCGGATTAAATAATTATCAGCCAGATTTGATTTTTGCTGGAACCATTCCTGTTACTATTTTAGCTTTAGCGGCAGACTTGTTATTAGGTTTGTTAGAGAAGAAATTAACTCCTAAAGCATTGAAGGAGGCAGAATGATGAAACAAAAATTAAAATTATTACTCATAACGTTTTGTAGCGCTTTATTACTATCAGGTTGCTCTTTACCAGGACTAGCTTCTAACTCTGATGAGTCGACCATTTCCATTACAGGTGGAATTACATCAGAAGCTCAAATATTAGCAAGCTTAGTTGCTGGGATGATCGAGCATTACACGGACGAAAAAACAACGATCATCAATAATTTAGCCACAACTACGATCAATCATCAAGCTATGATGAATGGCGATGCACAAATTTCAGCCGCTCGTTATACTGGGACTGATTTAACAACTACATTAAATTTAGAACCGATCAAAGATCCCAAAAAAGCCTTTGATGTTGTACAATCTGAATTTCAAAAAAGATTTCAGCAAAAATGGTTTAACTCTTACGGATTTGCCAATACCTATGCATTTATGGTTACACAAGAAACCGCTAAAAAGTATAATCTAAAAACCATCAGTGACCTCAAAAAAGTCGGCGATCAACTAACAGCTGGGGTTGATACCTCTTGGATCGATCGTAAAGGGGATGGTTACAAAGGCTTTACAGAAACATACGGCTTTGACTTCAAGCGTGTTTTTCCGATGCAGATTGGTTTAGTTTATGATGCTGTTGCGGCGAACAAGATGGATGTCGTATTAGGTTATTCAACAGATGGCCGAATCGGCAGTTACGACCTTGTTATTTTAGAAGATGATCTTCATTTCTTCCCGCCTTATGATGCTTGTGCTGTTGCAACAGATGCCGTTTTAAAAGAACATCCTGAATTGAATGATGTTCTAGCTAAGTTATCTGGAAAAATTTCAACCGAAACAATGCAAAAATTAAATTATCAAGCGGACAACGATTTAATGGAACCTGCGACTGTAGCCGATAATTTCTTAAAAGAACACCATTTCTTCGAATCTGAAGGAGGTGGAAAATAATGCAGAATCTACAAGATATGAATTTACTGCAACAGTTTATTTATTACTTTGAACAAAACGGCAGCTACGTATTGAGCCAATTTGTCCGACATTTTCTGATTTCCATCTACGGTGTATTATTTGCCGCGATTGTTGGAATACCGATTGGAATTTTCATTGCCCGCAGAAGAAAAATGGCTGGCTGGGTCGTGAGTATCGCAAACTTGATTCAAACGGTCCCTTCATTGGCGATGCTTTCAATTTTAATGCTCGGTCTTGGACTTGGTGTCAATACAGTTATCGTTACCGTCTTTCTCTATTCTCTATTACCGATCATCAAAAATACGTATACTGGAATGATTCAGGTCGATCGAAATATTTTAGATGTGGGTAAAGGAATGGGTATGACAAAGTGGCAACGACTTTACATGGTGGAATTGCCACTGTCAGTTTCTGTGATCATGGCAGGGATTCGGAATGCTTTAGTTGTGGCGATCGGGATCACAGCCATCGGTGCTTTTGTAGGAGCAGGTGGTCTTGGTGATATCATTATTCGCGGAACCAATGCGACGGATGGTACAGCAATCATCCTTGTTGGGGCGTTACCGACTGCTTTGATGGCGATCATTACGGACTGGGTATTAGGCATAATCGAACGCCGCTTGGATCCAGCGAGTAAACATTCAACGAATTAAACAATAACAGTTTTTTTATCCATAAGAAGCGCTTCTCTTATAAGTAAATTAGATACTTAAAAAAAGACATTCACTACTATTTTGCAATCAATCTGCAGGAAAGTAGTGAATGTCGTTTTCGTTTTGTCATTAAGAATGTTATCAGGATTTAAACTAAATAGTCACGATATCAATAGTGATGTAAAAATGAGGACATAACCAATCACTTTAACGAACTTTGTATTCATATATTGAAGCTCTTTTTGTTTACATTTTTTATTTAATAGTTAATTAAAGCAGTACCACCAATACTAAAAAACAATACTGCTCCCATCTGTTCCCACCTTGTCAATTCATAGTTGCATCTCAGTATCCATAAGCATTTATTGTCTATTGTTGATTAATAAAACTTCCCATGAAATAAACAACCGGATACCCAAGCATAATCAAAGACATCCCTTTAAGGACTAACGGAAAAGTCTGTTTTTTTATTTGTTGTTTAAAATAAGGTCGCAATACTTTTAAAGTAACTGGAAATAATAAGATCATTCCTAGAGTCAAGACTGGAGCTTGTTTTAAGTAAACAGCCACTAAAATTGAAACATAACTTAAACACGTTAACAGGATAAGCAACAAAACACTATTTTTCTTGCCAATAGAATAGACAAGTGTCTTACGCCCGTTTTTAATATCTTCCTCAAGATCACAGGTATTATTTGCCAGTAAGTTATTAAACATACAGAAAAACATCGGCATAAAAGCCATCAGCATGCCCCAAAGTGAATGCAACGTTAAACTAGACTCCCCATAATTCGCCAAGTAAGCACTGATTATCGGAATCATAAAACCACTTAATACTGCTGGAATCGTCTCCGCTATTGGTAAACTATTGATCGGTCTTCTCCCATAAGAATAACCAAAACCAACATAATATCCTACAAGCCCCAAAATCAACACTAAGCCATCCGTACTAAAAACTAAAATAGCGCCAAAAAACAAAGAAATGAACAGAAAAAATAAAAAAGTCCTTTTCACTGTTTTTAGAGAAAGGTTCCATTTACTAACAGTGCTCGTTTGTTTTTTATAATGATCATCTTTCGCATTTTGATAATCCATGTAATTATTAAACACATTCATCGTGATATGATAAAGAAATAAGACAATTAAAAAAATAAGAATACGCCAGTTGAAAAAATTTCCTTGAGCATAACCGCTATAAGCCATTCCCAATAAGACCAAAAACCAATCAAGCGGAGTTGTATAGATTTCTCCTAACTCCCATAAAATTTTAAATGTCATTTCTACTCCAATCTGACCCTTTTTTATGAATAACTTACAAACGATTATACCTTCTTTCAAGATAGAAGAATAATATTACCCTCCTTCACAACAAAAAAAGCTACAAGTTATCCAAAAAACGAATAATCTTATAGCTTTAGTTTTACTTTTTCAAATGATAACTGTAGGTCGCAACGACAATATTTTCCCGCCAAGATAATTTTAGACGTAAACGTAAGCTCGTTTGATTATGCAAAATATTTTGCCAGCGCCGATTCGGAACAAATTGAGGAATCAACACTGTCGTCGTATACTTTCGTTTCGCAGAATTTTTACTGACGATATCTACATATCGAAGAATTGGATTGGTGATCGACCGATAAGAAGAATGAACCACAGAAAAACGTATATCTGGAAAATGTTTTTTAAATTCTGTTTCAATTTCCTGCTCTTTTTCTTTGTTTTCGTCTAATGATACATGCATCGCAACCACATAGTCACCAATCGAGCGAGCATAATTTACTGCACCAACATTGGCTTGTGTCGCGTTTCCCACTAAAACAATCACAGTATTCCCATAAAATTTCTGCTGTTCCGCCGTTTCTTCCACACGCAATTGCTCCGCTACATTTTTGTAATGAGCATGGATGCTGTAAAAAACAAAAATCAAAACGGGCATTATAATAAAGAATGGCCAGATATCACCTAAGCGATACATGAATAAAATAACGATAATACCATAAGAAATCAATGCCCCAACAATATTCGCAATCGATTTTGACAACCACTTTTTGGTTTCTTTCCGCCATTTAAGCACCATTCCTGTCTGAGATAAAGCAAATGGAATAAATACACCAATTGAATAAAGTGGAATTAATCGCTCCGTTGAACCTTGGAAAATCAATAACAAGACCACTGATCCAGCTGCCAAAGTCAAAATTCCATTTGAATAACCTAAACGATCCCCACGGTCCATATACATATGTGGCATAAATTTATCCTTCGCCAAATTATAGGCTAACACTGGGAAAGCTGAAAATCCTGTATTGGCCGCTACGGCTAAAATTAATGCTGTCGTAAACTGCAGTACATAATAAAGAAGATTTTGTCCGAATACTGCTTTTCCAATTTGTGCTAACACTGTCACTTCATTTTGAGGGACAATTCCATACCAGTAATTGATAAACGTGATTCCAACAAAGAAAAAACCTAAAATCGCAGCCATCAAAGTTAATGTTCCTGCCGCATTTTTTGCTCTAGGCTTTTTGAAAAAAGGCACCGCATTACTGATTGCTTCAACCCCAGTCAATGAAGAAGAACCAGAAGAAAAGGCTCGTAAAATCAACGCAATCGTGATTCCAGGAACCACAGTGCCAGGGATTGCTGTAGCATGTAAGGGAACAGCTCCAGTAATAATTTTAAATAAGCCTGTTGCAATCAACAAAGTGATAACTGCAATAAAACTATACACAGGAAACATCAAAAAACTTGCGGACTCTCTTAAGCCGCGTAAATTCATCAACATGATCAACAACACAATCACAATCGAAATCGCGACTTGGTGACCATACAAAGCAGGAACCGCTGAAATGATTGCCTCCGCTCCTGCAGAAACCGAAACCGCAACGGTCAACATATAATCCACTAGCAACGATCCACCAGCCACCAGTCCTGCATTCTTCCCTAAATTTTCACTACTGACAACATATGCTCCTCCGCCATGAGGGTAGGCATGAATAATTTGCCGATAAGATAACGTTAATGAAATAAGTAAAATAATAACAAAAGCAGCAATCGGCAATGAATACCATATGGCAGCAGCGGATAATGTAACAAGTACAACAACAATTTGTTCTGTACCATAGGCAATCGAAGATAATGCGTCTGATGATAATAAAGCTAACGCTGCAAATCGGCTTAATTTATGCTCATCATTATCAGTAGATTTTAAAGGTTTTCCGATAAACAATCGTTTTAAATAGTCCACTTGGTCAATCTCTCCTTCTCTGATTATTTCTCTTCTGTTTTCAGAAAAAACATGCTTTTTCCATAAACAATCACATATGCTACGCTCATACATTACGATTGTCAATTATTTACCTGTTAAACTAGTTGAATATTCATTCCTTCCTCTTTTTTTATTAAAGAAACTCTCAGGGCTTTATTTTATCAAGCACCTCTTTTAAGAAAAAAAGACAAGAACCGCCTTATTGGTTGTTCTTGTCTTGACCTCTATTTTAATGTTTGCCACGTACGATGTTCATCAAAGTAGTTCGCTTCTCTTTTCGCCAGCTCAACAACACTTTTCGGATAATTCAGTACATGTAACAACTGAATAGCATTTCTCGTCGTAGCGGGTCCTTGCTTCAAGAGATAATCAAACGTCACGCCTTGTTCTTTCGTTACTTGTTCTTCAAAATGAACATTAGCGCATGATTCTTTTAAAATTTCTGTCAGCTCGATATCATGTGTGGCGACAAAAGCAAGCGATGGGTAATTCCCTAACCAATGAATCATACTAGATGAAGCAGAGATTCGTTCAATGGTATTGGTTCCTTTTAATATTTCATCAATAAAACACAGACAAGGAACTTTCGTTTCAGCAAGATCCAACACACGTTTAACAGATTTCGTTTCTGCCACAAAATAACTGTCTCCTTCAAAGATATCATCTTCAACTGCCATCGAGGTCAAGATATGACCAAATGGTAATTGGAACTTTGTAGCTAAGGCCGTGTGGATCGTCGCAGAAAGGATACAGCTGATGGCTACACTTTTGACGTAGGTTGACTTCCCAGAAGCATTAGAACCCGTTACAAGGGTGTTTTTAGTCCAATTCACCTCATTTGGTACTGGGGTTGTTACTAAAGGATGATACACTTCTTCACCTAACACTTGAATTTCCTTAGAAAAAATAGGCTGGCTAGTATCAGGCATCACCGTTCGAAAGTTCAATACTGCGGCTGCAACTTCTAATTCTCCCAGTAAACGCCACATTTCTTTTGCCTGCATCTCATAATTTGTCAATTTTTCTAACACAAAATTATACGAAATAAATGGTAACATAAAAATCATCGCAACATACTCAAACATCAACTCTGCATCACTATTGGACTTCATCCGAAACGATACGCCAAACTTCGTCATAGAAGCAAGTGGTTGGAGATTTTTAGTTAACTCTTCTTGAAAAGGAGTTTTTATTTTCGCGATTTTTTTAGCACAGGCAACGGTTTGCACCAGATACCCCATGCAAGCTAACTCCCTCTGCAATTTTTCTTTTTTCACTTGATAATAGATAACATTGAATAAGATAGAACCTAAAAGCAATAAAATCGACAGTGATGTTGGAAACAAAAGTATGAAACTCAACAATATAAGCGGTAATAATCCACAAAACAAGTATAGTTTTGTATTAGGCAATTCTTGATTTCGTGTTTCACTTAAATAACTTTCTACATTGTTCTTATCTTGCTTGCCTAAACAAGCAAATTGAAATTGTATCTCTTGTCTGGTAGCGGGATTCTGTTCGTAATAATTGATCAATGTTTCCAAACGCTCATGACTCTTTTTTGAAAAATTGAAATTCCGTAAACGCTGGTACAAAGCTTCAGATCCCACGCTTGAGTATGTTGCATTGATTTGTTCAAACAAGGTAAAGCCATCCAAATCATACCAAGTGATATCATCGACCTCACTATCGTAATTTCTATACTTTTTAGCCTTCTTCCACGCTTCTTTCAAACTTTCTTCCTTATCAAAAAAACGTGCACTTGGAAATGTTCCCCATTTATCTTTGACCATTGCTTTTAGTTTTAAACGGTTATAAACATCCATCACAACAATTGCCAAGATAATCAAACCTACAAATCCAAGTACGATTAATTGAGCTTCCATTCAACTCCCCCCTCTTTTAATTCAGTATATGTTTTTATAGAGTCACATACAACAAGAAAAGAAGTGATTAAGACAAATCCTGTTAAGGCATCTCTCATTCACTTCTTTTTTATTTACAACTGGTAATAATCTTGGTTCATACTTTCATATTCACCTAAATCCCACTCTAAAGGTGCTGCTTCTTCTATCATCGCTCTTTTTGAAGAGTCAAAGTCGATTGGTTTGGAGTAATGGTACGTATTTGTGTTCAACATATGAGCAATAGTCTCATCCTGCATTTTTATAATATGCTTCAAACGAACTCTCTCCAATTTCAAATTCGTGATTTCTTCTTGTTGTAACTCTTTTTTGCCTAATAAATTTCTTAAAAATTGTTTATCTCTGACAATCACCAACGTCAAAACAACGATCACCACAACGAAAAAATACAAGATAACCAATAAATCAATATTCATCTTTTTAATTCCTCCTAACAATCCACCTTTATGGTACCACGTTAGAAAAGAATATTTTTTCATTTTTTTAGATAAAACAACTGATTTTATACTTTTTTTGAGAAAATAAAACATATTTATCTCGATATTTCATTATTTACCGTAGAATTAAAGTAAATAATTATGATCAAAAGTCACTTCTACTGGATAATCTCCAATGTTTCTATAAACTTGTTCTTGAATACGTATTTTTAATTCCTGATCAGTCGCCTTAAAATGATTTGGAACAACTAAATCAAATAAAATACGCGGCTTGTTACCATGTTCTACTAAACGAATATCATGTCCTTTTAATTCATTATCGATCCCTTTAATAATTTTTTTTAGTTCTTGATGAATAAACTGTTGTCTTTGATCATATAAATTTACTGGATCGATATGACAAACAAGATCTACACCTAATTTTTGCTTAAAAACCAATTCGATTTCATCAATGGTTTCATGTGCTCGCGTCAAATCCCAACGATCATCAATTTCAATATGAACTGAAGCAAACGTTTTATTTGGTCCATATTGATGAATCAACAAGTCATGATAACCCACAATATCCGAAACAGACGATAAATACAATTTCATTTTATCGATCGCGGCTTGATCAGGACGTAATCCCATCAACTCATTTACAAACTCTCGAATCAATTGCAGACCACTAAAAATAATATAACAAGCAATGATTAAACCAACGATCCCATCAATTTTTAAGCCGGTAACCCCTTCAACAGTTGCTGACACCAAAACTGCAATCGTTGTAAAAACATCGTTCAAACTGTCTTTAGCTGTTGCAACAAGGGTATTTGAATCGATTTTTTGCGCTACCCGTTTATAAAAAACACTTTGCCAAACTTTGATCAAAATCGATAAAATCAAAATAACCAAAATCACCGGTGTGACATGAATACTTTGAGGGGTTTTGATTCGTTGGATCGATGTCATAAAAAATTGAAATCCTACAAAGGTGATCAACAATGAAACCAACATCCCACTAATATATTCAAAGCGCTCGTGGCCATATGGATGTTCTTTATCGGCTGGTTTCCCCGCAATATAAAAACCAACTAAAGTCAAAACAGAAGAGACCGTATCTGACAAGTTATTCATTGCATCTGCCATGATCGACACACTACCTGAAACTAAACCAATCAAAAATTTCCCTACAAAAAGTAATAAGTTAGATAACAAACCAACAACTCCAGCAAAAACACCAAAAGCTGTTCTCGTATCTGCATTTTTGGTTTGTCTTTTTTCAAAATGACCGATTAAAAAATTTATCATCGTAATCCCTACCTCATTTTTAGCATATCATAGAACTATAAAATGATTTTAGCCATTTGTATAGTGAAATACTGTTTTTATTAGTGACTTTTTATTGTTTAGTACGGCCCAAGTTGTTTACTGGAACTTCTTTGTTTTTATGTTAGGGACACCTTGAAAAACTGATACACAAATGGCTACGGCCAACATTTACAAATCAGTCTTGATTACAGTCTCCTATTTTATCGCTTTTAGCCAATATGTACCAGGTAGTATATCTGAATGGATTGATTTCCGAAAAATTTCTCACCTGGATATTCTCTTTTTAAAAATTCAACAAATTTAAAGACCTCAAGTTCAGGGATCATTTCTATATTCTTTTCATCATAAAATAAAGTATCCCAATCCGACATTTTCTCCCTACTTTCTTTCACAGCACACGATTTTTTGAATCCCCCCTTCTCGTTGTTAACAAGGAACCATATTCAGAGCTTTTCCATCTAAACGATAGCATGATTCTAAATCATTAGCAAACGGATCAAAAAGAAGATTGGGCTATAACTCTACGAGTCACAGCCCAATCTTCTTTTAAATGGTCCACTATTCTTATTGCTTTAATGGAAAATATGACTTTCATGAGAAACTTTTGCAAGTTTCTTCGTTTTCTCTTCAATGTAAGGATATAAAAATATCCCCAGTACACAAAATACAATTGAAATCATGACCAAAATAATGATTGCTTTCCATGCATTCGGCCAATAAATACCACCAGCAGACTCCCGTAATAGATTTACCGCATGTGTAAATGGTAAAAATGGGTTGATAAACTGGAAGAATTTACCAGAAACTTGAATTGGATAGTTACCGCCACCACCTGAAATGGATAAAACCAAAATAATGATTGCAGCACCTTTCCCAACGTTACCAAACAAGGCTACCAACACGTAAACCATCATCATAAAGGCAAAGGCGATCAATAAGGCAAACAAGACACTATACACAGGTTGTCTAACATCCACCCCTAGTATAAAGTAATTTCCTAACGTAACAATTAATCCTTGTGCTAAGCCCATTATTAAGAATGTCAACATTCTTGCAGAAAATTGTTCTCGTTTAGAATATTTTCCACGGTCTTTTTCATCCAGATAAAAATCAGTTGTTGCAACGCTTGAAAATAATACTGCCCCTACCCATAAACACAATGCTGTGTAAAACGGCGTACTAGCCGAACCATTATTCGCAATTGGATAAATTTTATTTTCTGATACTTCAACTGGTTTCGTAAAGAAATCACTCTCAGCGTTCGCATCTAGTTTAAGAAGCTTGATTACTTGTCCAAGATCAACATCTTTTTCACCTTTGCGAATCGCTTCTGCAGCTTTATGGAGCCCTGTCTTGATATTTGGCCAGTCATTTTGAACTAGATCAGTTGCTTTGTTTAAAGCAGATTCTAAATCGGGCATTTTTTTATTCACTGTTTTTAACGTACCTGTGATGTTTTCTTTGATTCCTGGATAATCATTTTGAATAAAGTTTGCAGCTAGCCCAAGTTTTTCTTCGACTACTGGTAATTCATTATTATACAGTTCTGCCCCTTTGTTGATACCACTAACAATCGTATCCATGTGACCATTCAACAAAACATTAGCATCATGGACTTCTTGTTTGATTGCTGGTAACTCTGCTTGGTATTTTTCTAAAATGACGATTGCATTGGCAACAGTCGCTTGTGTTGAATTTAATAGTGCAGCAAAATCGATTTGTTTTGCTTGATTAAGTAGACCTTGTGCAGTAGTGATCGTATTGATTAATTTCGTTAGAATATCATTCACGTGTCCTGCAACAGCATCGACATTGATACTTCCAGCAATTCCAGCAATATTATTGGCCATACTTTCGATTTCCGCAAGAACAGCTTTTAATTGGTCAACTGAAATCGAGTCTGCATCAATACTATCTACACGGGCTTTTAACCCACCAACCAAGGCACTTAAATTAGTCAAATTATCAATGATTGGTTGAAGATCTTGATTGCCTGATGAATTTTGAATATCTGTCAACATGGCAACTAATTGATCAATCGCTGCTTGCTGTTTCCCTAAACTGTCACTAAATTGTTGCAACATTTGTTTTAGAGCTGCGCGTTCTTCTGGTGTTAGTTCATTGTCTGTTACTAATTGCCCGATTTGTCCAGCAATAGCAGAGACATTTGAACCGATTGTTTGAACGGACTCTAAAGTGACTTTGATACTACTAGTAATACTTGGTAATGCTTCTTGAAGTTTCGCAGCACCTTCACTTGTTGCCGTAGCTAGTTGATCTGCTTGATCTCCCAGCTTCTCAATATCTGGTAATGCAGTTTGGACTTGCTGAATAATCACTAATCCTTGTTTTGCTTCATTGATCCCTTCATTCATTGTTTGTTCAACTGAAGCAAAATCTTCGTCTATCATCGCTAATTGTTTACCCGCATTTTGAATTTCAGGAATTTTTTCTTGTAGCGTTAAAATAACTTTAGCTTGCTCTTTGATTGTGGGCATCTTGTTGTTTAGATCAACTAATTTTGCTCCTAGAGCATCGACTTGCGGTAAATAGTCGACAAATTCATTTGCTTTTGCTAGTTTTGTTTTCAGCTCTGGCATTTTGTCATGAAGTGCGACAACTTCTTGTGTATACTTGTCAATTTGATCGATATTCTCATCTGTTGATAGAATCATATTTTTGACTTTGGTGATACTAACTAAATTAGAGTCTAAATTATAGCCTATGTCGTTAAAGACCTTCACTAATGTACTGCTAGCTGTTTTGGTAAATTGGTCTGTGATTTGGGCTTGTAAAGAAGAGGCTCCTTTGTCAGCAATTTTTGGTGCGATTGCATTAATCTTCTCATTGATAGAATATTCTATTTTAGGTTTAGTAATATCACCTGTTGTAAAACTTAATAAGTCTTTAGAGAAATCTTTCGGTAAATAAATACCAGCATAATATTTCCCTGACCTTACCCCTTTATCTAATTCTTGTTTAGAATCAACAAACTTCCAACCCAATTGTTTGTTCTCATGAAGATTTTTCAGGACTTCTTTACCAATGTCAACTTCTTTACCTTGGAAACTTGCAGCTTGGTCATCGCTGTATACCGCAATTGGCAACTCTCCAGTATTGGCATAAGGATCCCACAAAGCTTTGATATTGAACCATGCATAAAGTGATGGAATGATCATCAGTGCAATAATCAAAAATGTAGCGATCGGGTTTTTAAAAATGCGTTGCCAATCTAATTTAAATAACTTTAATGTATTTTTTATATGTTTCATCCTGCTCACCTACTCTTTTTAATGCCTGATATACTTTAGCATAATTTTTTTATCAATAACAAATGAAAATTCCGATTTTTGTCCATTTCTACGACAAGTCTCTTGAATTGTCGTAGAGATTTCCAGCTATGTATTTGTTTACTTGGCTCAACTACTTATTTTGCTTTGTTTTGCTTATTACACGGATACTTTCTGACACCCTAAAAAAGGCAAACTCATCCAAATGAATCAGCTTGCCTTTATCTTTCTAGCTTATAGTTTTGCTGAAAACTCTGATACAACTTTTTTTACTTCATTTACTGAATCAGGATCTAAATAGGAAAGTGCTCTAGGAACCACACTCATAAGATACATTTTATCAAGCTTATTCGTTGATCGTCTTTCCATCAATTCTGCTAGTAAATGCTTCATGTCTTCTTGATGGTCAGCTTTAGTTCGATCCATTATGAAGTCATAAAATTTCTTTTCTTCTGCTTTCATAGACGATGCTCCCCCCTAGAATTTTCTTCTATTATAAACTTAAATAACAAGAAGTAGTAGCATTTTGCTTTTATTCTAAAAAAATTACAATTATATAAAAGTGGAGCTGAGTCATAACTCTTCTGGTTATACCTCAGCCCCTTAAAATTCGAATAAAAGATGGTAAAAAAGTAGCTACTTCATTATACTTCGATCACATTGTTGTACATCACGAAGAGCGAAATGATTCGACTATACATACTATAAGGTTGCCGAAAGACAGCTTACTTCCATTATTTTCTACCTACTAAATCACTAAACGGTTGAAGGCTTCCGAAATAAGCCAAACTGCTATGAAACGCAGTGTGGCACAACTGATATAGAACAGTATTTACTGGGTTATCAGCGCTAAGCGTTATCCCAACCTCTTACTATTTCTCCAATTAATCTAGTAATCTTTCTCTAAAAAATGCTTATGTCCAGACAAATTACCCAATAATTTCAAAAGGGTACTAATATTAAAATTACTTTCTATACTTTTGAATTAAAAACTCATATGCAGCTTGCCCAATGATGCCCATTGGCTGATTAATTCCTGGATTAAAATAAAAATCCATCGTAACCAATTCTTCTAATGTTGTCTCTTTACCGATTGCTAAGGACAATGTGTTGATTGATTGTGTAATATCTTTTTCAGACATCAATTGACCTCCAATCAATTTGTGCGACCCTTTTTCAAACACCAATTTGATATGTACTTCTTCCTGTAACTCAAGATAAGGAAGTTGACATGGTAATGTTAAAAAGGTGCTTTCAACATCGATTCCTTCAAATCGTGCTTCCTCCTCTGTTAATCCTGTACTAGCGACATAACTATTAAAAATTTTGGTTGCGGTTGTCTTTTGCGTCATATTATACTTCATCGTATTTCCCAACACGTTCATCGCTGCAACCGTTGCGCTTCTAACAACATTATTCACTAAAGGAATAAAAGATTTACGATAGCTGTTACGAACTGGATAAGAGATCACGTCTCCTAAAGCAAATATATCAGGATCACTTGTCCGCATGTGCTCATCAACACGAATCGTTCCATTAGTATTTAGATCTAAAAAGTCTTTGACTAAAGTACTATCTGGACGAGCATTCACTGCTATGATGACGTAATCATTTCTAATTTCTTCATTGGTTGTTTGCGTAACAAAGAACTCTTCCTCTAGTCCTGAAAAACCAAGAACACTTTCGTTCAAATGAATTTTTACGCCAGACTCAACGATCTTTTGTTCTATTAGCGACGAAATTTCCTTGTCTAAATAACGAAAAAGAACTGAACCTGCGCTTTCGATCAAATGAATTTCTTTTCCTTGTCCTTTCAGTGCATCACACAATTCTACCCCGATATACCCACCACCGACAATCGAGATTGATTTTGACTTTTCCAATTTACTTAAGACTTCCACAGAACTAGGATAATTTTTAAAGACCGTTACTTTATCTTTACTTGGTAATGTCAGATTAGTTGAAAATTGATTTGAGCCAGTCGCTAAAATCAACTTGTCATAACTCAGTTCAAATGACTGGTTAGAAGCATCCTCATAAACAATTGTTTTTTTCTCAGGATTTATTGTATTAACTGTGGCATTGATTAAAATATCTACTCCTTGATTCGTCAACTCTTCCAAAGAGAGGTATCTCACTTTGTCCAATTCATCAACCAATTGATTCATTCTCAATATAATCCCACTTGAAACAAAACTGATCTCACTTCTTTTTTCAATTAGAATAACCTCAGTTTGAGGATTTAATCTCTTTAATGTTAATGCGGCTTGAAGGCCTCCATGAGAGGCACCGATTATTATTACTTTCACTAAGGTTCTTCTCCCTTCAATCAAATATGGAGCTCTAAATTTATATATATACAAAATAACAACAACATTCTATCACATTTCATATAAAAATTCGTTTTTTTAAAATAATATTAAGCAGTAAATTTCTTTTTATAAGTTGCGTATTGCCATTTCCTTATGAATCAAGTATCCTTAAAGTGAGGTGTCTATTATGCTAAAACGTGATTTTTTAGAAAAGCCTTTTGATTATATGAATGATATATTATTATTTTTATACAACAATCAAGGGCGCGCAACAAAAAACGAGCTAGTCAGTGAATTTCAAATTAGCTTACCAACACTAAATGAATATTTATCCTTCCTACAAAGTTTTCTCGAAGAGAATGAAGTGAACAAGCAGGTTGAAATAACATTACATGGTGAAAATATCTTCTTGAAAAAAGAACCAACATTTCCATTAAAAAAGATTGTTGTCCTTTTTCTGGAAAAATCGATCAAATTTCAAATGGTCAATCAGTTGTTTTCAAAAGGTGAGTTGACTTGCGACTATTTCCAGTTAAATTATGCGATAAGCTCTGCAACGTATTATCGAAAGATTACTGAACTAAATGATCTTTTAAAAGAGTTTCGTCTACAAATCAAACGCGGAAAACTCATTGGAGAAGAAAAACAGATCCGCTACTTTTTCTTTAGTTTTTTCTGGTTTCTTTTTGAAGATAAGACAAGCTTAGAAAAAGAAACGGCTAATCAATACCTTGGTTTCGTTGATATTTTAAAGGAATCCCTTAATTTAGTCTTTGATCCGACTGAAGTTTTGCAAATCAAGTTATGGATGAAAATATCCTTCAGGCGACTGACTACAGAATATAACCCAGTCATCAGTCCGAATTATGATTATCCTGATCGACCGTTATTTGAAGAAATTAATTTAGCCTTACATACATATATGAAAAAAATCGACCGTCCATATACTATTTATGAAGCATACATGTTTTATGACTTCTTTTGCTCTATGAATAATTTTTCACCCAATTCCTCTTTTGCATTTAGATTGGCAGAAAAACAACGTAGAGAAAGTTCTTACTTAAACTACATGAATAAAGTAATCTTAAAATATCTAAAGCAACAAGGCTATTTGTCGAGCTATGCATCATCCGCTCGTTTATTATACATTGAAAACCTACTGTTTCAACTGCATTCTCTGCTTTATTATTTTGATGGTTTTATCTTGGCATTTGATAATTGGACAGTAAAATCTATCGTCAATGCACATCGGCATCCGTTTTCCGGTAATGAAGTGCTGGAATTAATGGATATTGCCACTAAAAAGTTTGATCAAGATGGTGAAAAAGGAAGTTATAAAAACAAATTCACTGAAATCCACTATACAATCATATTAAATCATATTGCTGAATTAAATGAAGAAAAAATTGCCATCGGTGTCTATCATTCACTCAATCCATTCATTGGCGAATTAGTGATTCAACATTTGACCAATGTTTTAGGTCATAAATATCCGATTAAAGCAGAAGCTTTCAAAGAAGACAGTCACTATGATATATTACTTTCCAACATTTATAGTGAAACGATTTCTGAAAAACAAGAATTAGTCTATATTTTTTCTGATATCGGCAACAGCTATGACATGAATGAAATCGAAAAACTGATTATTCAATTGATTGATACACGCTAAAACAGCATTTGTTCTATATATCACTAATTAAAATTATAACAGAGAACATACTCTTTAAGTTCTCTGTTTTCTTTATACCTATTAAATATAATGAGAATAAGTGTAAATTGAGCAAATAATACTCTTCTTTTATTTATTTTTATTTGTTGTTGTACTAATTATAAAGCATCTATTTTATTAAAAAAACAAAAAAACGATGAAAATTCATCGTTTTTTTATTTAATCCATCCAATATTATTAAAAGGAGCAAATCTAAGGGAAACAACCCCTTCGATCGACTGTCCCTCAACTAAACCAAATGTTCTACTGTCACTAGAATTATTTCGATTATCGCCTAATACGAAATAATAGCCTTTCGGAATTTTTTTCAATTGTGACATTTGGGCCAAGCTGTCTTCTGATAGATTTATCTTAATCGTTCCGTCTGGCAATTCGCTTGCAGCTGATAGTTCCGAAGCCTTAGGTAGCGATTCAGCTTGATGATTGATAAACAGGTCGCTGCCTTCAGTCCAAACAAGATCGCCTGGCATTCCAATAATTCGTTTTACATATTGAAACTCACTTTTCACAGGAGGTTTAAAGGTAATGATTTCATACCGTTTTGGTTCTTTTGTACGACGAACAATGACACGGTCGCCGTTAAGCAATGTAGGTTTCATCGAATCACCGTCAACCATATGGGGTGACGTATTTAAGATAAAGAAAAAAACAAATACTGCAAACAATACAACTGGAAACATAAATTTAATGATTTCAACAATGTTTTCTTTTCTTTTTTTCTTTTTTCTTTTTTCAAATTCTTCTTTGGTTATTCTTTTCTTTTTCTGATTTTTTTTGACTGGTTTTGGTTTTCTACCTACTACTTCTCTCGGTCTTGAACTGATTTTAGGTTCTTCCCGTGTTTCTTCAATTCGTTCTCTAGGTTGCAAAGGACGCTTCTTTTTTGTACCTGTCTTCCCAGATTGCGTAGGTTTTCTTTTTTTATTATTATAATTTTTCGCCTTTTGTTTTTTATTGAACTTCCTTTTTAGTTTTCGTTTTAGTCGTTCAAAACGTTCCTTTATTTCATCCATGATACACCTCAATCATACCGATTAATACTCTCAATTAAGGATAACAGACTGCTGTCCATTTTTCCATACAAAAGCTAGCGAATTAAAGCGTTATAGCAAGTTCTCTTACTAATGAAAAAGTGAGCGGACAAAACTCTTAGAGTTTTGCTCCCCCCACCTAAACTCACTATCAATTCATTACTAATTCTTGCCCCTCAACAATAACACTACTACCAAGCTGATTTTTATTCATTAATGTTTGGATCGATACACCTGACTCTTGAGCAATTTCCCATAGTGTCTGACCTTTTTTTACAAGGTAGACTTCTTTAGGTTGTTCGTTTTCCTTGCTTACAGTACTAGCCTTTTCAGCTGCTGCATCTTGTGTTTCTGCTGTTGGCGCTGCTGGAATCGGGATAGGAATAGCTGAGACAGTTTCGCCCCCCACTGAAGCACCTAAAACGAACGAACTAGAACTCAAGTAAATAGCAGTACTAAACAATATTGCAGAAAAAATCAACAGAGTAAGATATTTTTTATTGATTCGATTTTTCATATTGTTCTTCCCTTCATTCGATCTTTGATCGCTTAGTTTCCACTTTTATCTAAACGTGATAATTTGCTTAAACGTTCCTCTAATTCACGATAAATAGTCATGACTTCATTCTTAGACTCTTCTACTTCGTTTGAAATATTTTTCGCACGGTTCCCAATGTTCAACATTTCAAGTTCAGCTGAGTTGACCATATGTTTGGCTTCAACTTGTGCTTCACTAATAATACGGTTCGCTTCTTTCTTAGCAGAAACCATAACTTCCCCGATTTCTTGTTGCGATTTTAGCGCTTCTTCTTGTAGTGATTGGTTTTTAAGCAGTAAATCATTAATTTGTTGTTTCGCTTGTAGCAACTCAGCTAATTGAGTACCAGTGGCTTCACCTGTTGTAGACATGTTACGCATTGTTTCAAGCTCAGCATTCAAGTTTTCTAGTTCTTCTTCTTTTTCTTTATAAATACTTCTTAAACCTGCTAGTTCAGACTCAAACACATTTTTTTGGATAGAATATTTATCATTTAACCCTTGGATACGGCCAAGATTTGTTTCTAGATCACTTTTTTCTTTTAGAACAGTCTCTAATTCTTTTTTCAACTCTTCAACACGACTGTTATCAACAGATGCATCGCTAGTTGTTGATAAATTGATTTCTTTTTCTTTTAATTCTTGGTTTTCTTGTTGTAATTGGTGCATTTGTGCTTGAAGATCAGCAAGTTTTTGTGTTAACTCTTGATTTTCTTTATCAGTAGTTTGAAGTTTTTCATTCAATGTTTCTAATTCCATCTTCACCGTCTCCAATGCTTCTTGTTTTTCTCCGATCGTTCCTCGGGCTGCTAAATCTGCTTGTAATTGTTGTATTTCTTTTTCTTTTTCAATAATTTGTCCATCTAATGCTTGGTCTTTTTCAACAAGTGCTGTTTCTAGATTAGCAATTTGTTCTTGTCCACGGATATTTTCTGTTTTCAATTCTTCGATTTGTGCTTTTAAATGATTAATTTCTTCTGAAGAATCATTGGATTCATGAACATCTTCTAATTCAAAAATCTCTGTTTCTTTTTGATTGAGTTGGGTTGCCAAGTCATCATTTTTCTCTTTTAGTAACTCAAGCTCGTTTTGGTTGCTTTCAACCTTTAGGACTAGTTGTTTGTTTTGTTGAGATAAACGGAAGTTTTCCTCTTTATTTTGTTCAAATTCAGACTCTTGTAATCTATATTCTTCAATCAATTCTCTTAAACGTGTGATTTCTTGTTCTTGTTCAGCTAATAAGCTGCTATTGTTTGTTGTCGTTACTGAAACTGGTCGTTGTTCCTCTGGTGAATTGAACTCTACTTCTTGCGTCAATTCTTCCTCTGAAACCTCGTTAATTTTTTTAATTAACCGTCTCTTTGCCATGCTTTTACACCCCGTCTTTTATTTCTAGCTTACTTTATTTATCCAATGCTACTTTTTCTAAGTTACTGTCTTTCGACTCTCTTGTATAAACGATCGACTGTTTAGATAGTTTGTTTGTTTTATCTCGATATGTAAAGTTAAAATCAATCATCGTGATTTCTTTCACCGGTTGCAACTCTTTGATAAACGTTTCAATATTTTTTTCAGCTGTTTGGAAATCATTAAATGTCAATGCCGTAGGAAAAACAGAAACAGTCAAGGTTTCTGTCTTTTGACTGATCATGATCGCCACATTTGCTTCACCGAAAAAGGGCTGCCAATCTCTTAAAAGTGAAAGTTCGTAGTTATCTAGTGCTTGAGCATCTCGACTTTCTACAACTTTTTTCCAAGGAAATTCGGCTAATTTCAATGAGTTCTCTTTGTAACTTTCAATTTCAGCACCAGAAGCTGTGCCTTTGTTCTCTTTAATCTCTTCTATCTTCAATTGTAAATCTTTATTATCTTTCCTTAAAGTATCTTGATTGTAAAGTATCCCAAAAAGTATTAAGCAAAAAATAATGGCTGCAATCATCAAAAATAATAATGATCGATTATTCTCTTGGTATTTATAAAAATTGATCTTACGTTTCATTTTTGGACTATCAGAATCCAAGCTCTCCAACTGGAATCGTACATACAACTGATAACTGAAAAAAAGAAACAATAGTACTACTAGTACGAACATAAAAATCGTCATCAAATATAAACTCCTTTATCCCTTAATAAAAAAACACTAAATATATCTACTTTTTTGAAAGTTATCCACTTTCTACCCAATTATACATAGTTTATTGTAACATTACGTCACGTTATTGCCAACTTTTTTTTATAAACGCAACGAAAAGTCAATAAACATAAGAGTTCAAGCATCAAAATTTAGTGTTTTTTTATTATTCCAATGAAGGAATCGCAATTTTATTCTATTAATTTATAGTTTACAATTTTTAATGTTCGCATTTTTACTTTTAATTCCTACTTAGTAAAAATAACAACGTATAAGTAAATAACAATATGATCCAATATAAGATTATGTTGTTGCAACCAGCTATCCTAATGTCTATAAAAACTGGATATGTCTTATGCTTTCAACTCAAGTGCGCGAAACCTTACCGATATGTACCAAGATTTTCTTCTTCTAGTTCAGCTTCGAAAATGCCTACGCTAACTCCCAATGCACGGTCTACTGAATCCATGATTTCTATTCCTAAGTGGCAAACTTTTTCTTTTAAACGTATTTTATCAATGGTGCGGATCTGTTCTAGTAATATGACCGAATCTCGTTCAATTCCAGTTTCTTCTGAGTTGATGCCTATATGTGTTGGCAATTTTGGTTTAGCCATTTTCGCTGTAATTGCGGCTACGATAATAGTTGGGCTAAAATGATTACCTAAATTATTTTGTATGACTAGTACTGGACGTACTCCCCCTTGTTCTGATCCTACAACAGGGGATAAGTCTGCAAAATATATGTCACCCCTTTTGACCATTTGAAGCCTCCTATTCTATTTGTACTCCCTTGGCATGCGATCTGAAAATGTACATGCTACTTCGTAGTGGATTGTCTCTAATTTGTCTGCCACCATCTGTAGTGTGATATCCGCTCCATGATCGTGTCCAACCAATGTTACTGTTGTTCCTACAGATACTTTTTCTGGTAATCGAATCATACATTGATCCATACAGATTCTTCCGACAATTTCACACTTTTGACCATTTACTAGTACTGAAAAACCTTGTAAATGACGCAACCAACCATCAGCATAACCGATTGGTATAGTGCCTATCCATTCATTTTCCGTTGTCGTATAGGTATTTCCATAACCAATACCTTCCCCAGCTGCCAGTTCTTTCACGTGAATCAATTGTGATACCAAACTCAACGCAGGCTTCAAAGGATAAACTTCAGGTAACATATGCCCTGACGGATTCAGTCCATACATGGCTATACCAAAGCGAATCATATTGCCCACATTATCTGGATGCCAAAGTGCTGTTGCGCTATTGCTAACATGTACATATTTCGGCAATTCAAAAAGTGCTGACAAGACTGCTTGAAAGCGTTGCGTTTGTTTTTCAAAATAGCTGACGTCTTTTTCATCTGCTGTTGAAAAATGAGTAAATAATCCTTCCCAAACGACCAGCTGTGTTGATTGTGCTAATTCAACTGCTTGTTTTACAGTTTTTGGGGTAGTAAATCCAATACGCCCCATACCTGTATCGACTTTTATATGTATTTTTAATGGTCCCTGCGTTTCTATATGATTTAATCGATCGATTGCTTGCTCTAGCCATTCTTGAGTTGCTACTGTAACAGATAAATCATATTTCAGCAGCACGTCTATGTAAGAAACATCCACGATACTTAAAATAAGTATCGGCTCTGTAATACCGGCTTCGCGTAGTTCTATCGCTTCATCTAAGATTGCTACACAAAAACCTGTAGCACCTCCAAGGATGGCCGCCTTAGCTGTTTGAACAGCTCCGTGTCCATAACCATTTGCCTTAACTACAGCAAACAATTCAGACCCTTGCGGCATTCGTTTTACTTCGTTCCAAACATTTTCCTTGATTGCCTGTGTATCGATCACTAACTTGGTGGGACGATGCCATCCTACTGCCATATGTGTCCTTCTTTCTTTTACGATTGAAATAAAAACAGCCTATACTTACGTTGTCCTTCCACTAAAAAAGTTCAGTGTTTCTTTGATGGCTGCCGTTTAACTCAACCTTTATTCGCTACCTCTTTTTAATCTGTTTCCAAAATAATTTGTGCGACTGCAAAAGTATCTGTATGTGAAATAGATACAAATACGTTTCCTTTATGAGGTGATTTTGTTACTTTAGGAGCCCCATTCTCTTCTTTTAAAACCTCAATGTCCTGTAAACCAACACTTCCAATTCCTGTTCCCCAAGCTTTAGAGAATGCTTCCTTACACGCAAAACGTCCTGCTAAAAACTCTACTTGGCGCTTATGCGGTAATTGCTGAAAAAGTACATACTCATTATTCGTGAGAACCCGTTGGACAAAAGACATTTTATTTTCGATAATCTTTTCGATTCTTGGCAGTTCTACCATGTCTATACCAATTCCCTTAATCATCCCTTTGAGCCCTTCTTTTTTTATTTTATAAATTACTCTTATTCTATCAAATTTTAGCAATTTTTCCACATAATAATGTAAAAAATTAATAAAAAGCTGAACAAGTCATCTATTTAGATGAAATAAAAGAGGATAGAACAAAGCTTTTAAGCTTTGTTCTATCCTCTTATCAATTCAACAATTGGTAAATGTAAAATAATTTAATTCTTACTTCCACCTTTTATTGATCTATTAATTTGAGTTATCTCTGATAACAAAGCTACGTTTTTTATCATTGTGGCGCTTCGCTGAACGATTGTCTTTACTCTTATTGTAGCCACCGTTGCTGCTTCCGCCCGTGCCTTTGTTATTTTTGTTTCCGCGGTAACCACCGCCACCATTTTTATTGCGATTACGGTTATTGCTACCGCCACCGCGATTATTTTTATTGAAACCTTTTTTATTTGAAGGTAATGGACGTTCTGGCGTAATTTTTACTGGTACTGCATCTGTTGGGTCTTTAGAAATAGTTTTCAGTAATAATGCGGCTAAATCTTCAGCAGAATATTTTTCTAAAAGATTCTCAGCAGAAGGTAAGTAATTTTCTAGACCATTTTCTGCTAATTTTTCTTCAACTGTTTCAAGTGCTGCGCCTAATTGTCCTTTGAATGCCTCTTGTTCACTTGGCGGACGTAATGGTGTCATGCGTTTTTTAGTCAATTCTTCGATAACATGTAAGTAACCCATTTCGTTTGGTGTAACGAAGGTCACAGACATTCCACCTTTACCAGCACGACCTGTACGGCCAATACGGTGAACATAGCTTTCTGGATCTTGTGGGATATCATAGTTATAAACGTGGGTAACGCCTGAAATGTCTAGTCCACGAGCCGCTACATCTGTCGCAACTAAAATATCTAAGTTACCACTTTTGAATGAACGTAAAACACTCATACGTTTTTGTTGTGATAAATCTCCATGGATTCCTTCTGCTTTGTATCCGCGAGCTTCTAAACCGCGTGCCAACTCATCAACACGACGTTTAGTACGTCCGAAAACAATCGTTAATTCTGGTGTTTGAACGTCTAATAAACGAGTCATGATATCGAATTTTTCGAAGTCTTTTGAGCGGACATAGTACTGATCGATCAAATCTGCCGTCATCTCTTTGGCTTTGATTTTCACGTGTTCAGGTTCTTTCATAAATTTCACGCCAATATTTTTGATTGCTGGCGGCATTGTTGCTGAAAATAGTAATGTTTGACGTTTTGCAGGAATTTTAGAAATGATTTTTTCGATATCTTCTAAGAATCCCATATTTAACATTTCATCTGCTTCATCTAAAACTAATGTTTCGATTGTGTCTAATTTTAATGTGCGACGATTGATATGGTCTAATAAACGTCCAGGTGTTCCGACAACGACATGCGGATTTTCTTTTAGTCCACGAATTTGACGGCCGATATCTGCACCACCATATACTGCTTGAACACGGATTTTTTTGTCGCGCCCTAAACGGTATAGTTCTTCTTGTGTTTGGATCGCTAACTCACGCGTTGGTGCAATTACGATACCTTGTAACACACGATTAGTTGTGTCGATTTTTTGCAACATTGGTAGGCCAAAAGCAGCTGTTTTACCAGTCCCCGTTTGTGCTTGTCCAATAACGTCTTTTCCTTCTAAAGCTAAAGGAATTGTTTCCTCTTGAATGGGTGTTGCTTCTTCAAATCCAGAGCGCTCGATTGATGCTAATAAGTTTGGTTCTAAGCCTAGTTCTTTAAATTTCAAATGATATCCTCCTAATAATGTTTGTTACAGAAGAAAAATAGTTTCTTCTAAGATTGATGTTACAGGTGATTTGACTTTCACTAACTTCGAAAATGTTCATGGAATCAGTAACCTTTCAACATAGGTTGCGTTTATTTTCTCATTAGTGTTACCGAAAAATCCACCTTATGAAGCTACAGGCACTAGAAAAGCCAAACGAGTTCGTTCAGCTTTTTTAATCTTTATATGATAGAAAAGTATCTTCAATAGGTACTTTCGTTATATCTACTTCGATCTTTCGGCAATAGGTTATTCTAACATATTTTTATATTTTCAGCAAGTTTTATGAAAGCTCACTATATTTCCAGAAGCTTAGTAACGACTTCATTTAATCCCATCCCGTTACTAGCTTTCAAAACAACCATATCTTTGGGGGTCAAAATTGATGTTAAAGTTTCTATTAAAGCTGCTTTTTCTTCTTTTTCAAAGTAATGGATTTGATTTTCATGATATTTTTTTTTGATTTCATCATGTAGCGCCTGCATTTCGCTTCCGTAAAGAATAACTTCTGTGATCTCATTTGGATTTAGGTGTTCACTCACAGAAGCGTGCATCTCAGCTGAATCTGGTCCTAATTCAAGCATATCTCCTAGGACGGCTACTCTCTTACCTTGTGTTGGCATTTGACTAAAACTATCTAAGACTAAATTCATAGCCGTTGGATTGGCATTATAAACATCACTTAAAATTTCAATCCCCGTATTACTTTGCAGCCACTCTGTTCGATTTTTAGTTAATTGAAACTCGGATAATCCCACCTGTATCTTTTCTTCTGATATATTAAACCATTGTCCGATGGTGATGGCGATCAACGCATTGCCAACATTGTATTTGCCTGGTACTGGAATGGTAAACAGCGTTTTTGAACTATTGATTTTAAAAGAAGTATATTCCTTTTGTACTTCTATGATTTCTGCTTGACAATCAGCCTGCTCTAAGCCAAATGTTTTGATCGTTTGTGGTAGTCCTTGTGTCAATGGTACTAATAATGGTTCACTTGCTGGAATGATCAACAAACCATTTTCAGCAAGTCCTGAAGTGATTTCCATTTTTGCCTTTGCAATGCCTGTTCTTGAGCCGAGGTTTTCTATATGAGCTTCACCGATCATTGTAATTGCGGCTACCTCAGGCTGCGCCAGCTTCGATAAGAAATCGATCTCGTTGGCATGATCCATGCCCATTTCTAAAATCAGTTTTTCTGTTTCATCCGGCATATGTAAAATAGTATAGGGTAATCCGATGTCGTTATTATAATTCCCTTGCGTTTTGTACGTTTTAAACTGTTTAGCTAAAACAGCTTCCGTCATATCTTTCGTTGTCGTTTTACCATTGCTTCCAGTAATCGCGATTACTGTCGGTTGCATTTTCTTTAGATAATAAACAGCCAAGTCTTGCATAGCTTTCAACGTATCCGTTACATGTAATATTGGTAATTGAGCGGGTGCCATGTCTTTCGAGCTCCAAAATGCAGCTTGTGCCCCTTTGTCTATAGCATTTTTAATAAATGAATGTCCATCATTTTCACCTTTTAGCGGTACAAAAAGATTTCCTTGTGTAATCAGACGGCTATCAAATTCGATACCTGTTAATTCAAAATCTGTCCATTGTTCCCAATTATTCGTAGCTTGTACGGCTTTGGCTGTTTCCCAAAAAGTAAGTTTCATCGGTCTCTCTCCTTAAATTTGCTTTAACCTCATAGCGCTTATCAACAACTGATCATATATAAAAGGGCTGAAACAAAACGTGCTACGTTTTGTCTCCTCCCTCTTAGTGTTCTATCTTTCATAAAAACTTTGTCTTTGTTTGAAACGATTTAAAGCTAATTGGATTAACTCTTCAATCAAATCGCTATATTTCAAGCCCATATTTTCCCATAACAATGGATACATACTAAATTCTGTAAAACCAGGCATTGTATTCAGCTCATTTAAGAACAACTCATTTTTGCTCGTTAAAAAGAAGTCACATCGACTTAAACCACTACCATCTAAAATAGTATATGCTTTCTTGGCAAATTCTTGTGCCTTTTGGTGTACCTCATCTGCTACCTCAGCTGGAATCTGCATCGTGATTTGATTATCGATATATTTTGAATTGTAATCATAAAAATCAACATCTTTAACGATTTCACCTGGTAATGTCGTCCGAACATCTTCATTACCTAAAATCGCTACTTCAATTTCACGAGCTTCGATTCCTTGCTCAACGATTGCCCTGGAATCATAACGGTATGCTTCTTCTAACGCATTTTGTAATTCTTCACGATTTTCTGCTTTACTGATTCCTACGCTAGAACCCATATTCGCTGGCTTAACAAATACTGGATAAATCAGTGAACCTTCACATTGCTCAAACACTTTTTTAGGATTCTCTTTCCAATCGCTTCTTAGTACTGGAACAAACGGTACTTGAGGAATTCCAGCAGTTTGCAATAAATATTTTGTCATGATTTTATCCATTGCATTAGCACTTGCCAATACGCCCGCACCAACATACGGTAATCCCAATGTTTCTAAGAAACCTTGGATCGTTCCATCTTCACCGTTTGGTCCATGTAAAACTGGAAACACGATCGTATCTTCTTCTTTAATTTCACATGGCATAATCACACGCCCTGTATATTCTCCCCACTTGTCTACTTCACCATCAGTAGACCATGTCAAATTGAGGATATCTTTACTTTCCGGTTTTTCCGATAAAAGCGGTCCTTTGACCCATTCACCATCTTTGCTAATAAAAACCAATTGAACTTGATAGTAATTATAATAGATCGCATTTAAAACAGAATAGGCAGATAATATCGAAACGTCGTGTTCTTCACTTCTCCCACCATATAGCAAAGTAATCTTCAAATGCTTTTCCTCCTAATTTTTAAAGCTAACAGAGCTCGTTCAGCCTCATCTGGAAAATAGAAAAGCTTGACCATGATGTTCTTTATCACATTCAGGTTTTATCTTTTTTCCAAAAGGCTCGCTCTTAAAGCTAGATAATTTTTAAAGCATAGCGGACCTGTTTAACTCTAACTGAAAAATTGACTGTACTGCTTTTTATCCATGTCAATTGTATTTTTCCCGAAGACTTTCAACTCTTAGCGTTTTAGCTCCTAGAAATTGTTGACATCGGGGCAGAGCGTAGTGTTCGTCTGCAAAACTAGATACTCTTTAAAGTTCCTTGGAGATCAGCCGACCATAGAACTTGATAACACAAATGATAGTATTAGTAAATACAGTCAAAATAGTTCTTCCATATTTTAGCATAAAAGCTTTAGTCAGAATAGAAACAAATCACGAAATAACGGAAAAAATTTGGAATCACTGCTCTTATCAGGCTGCTAAGTACTTTATTTATATGTCTAATGAATGCTTTGTTCAATCAACAAGAGCAACTTTTCCTTGAACTTTTCCCGGTCTGCCTGAGTAAAAGCTTTTGGCCCTTTTGTACGACCACCGCCTTTTCTGACTTTTGCACTAAAATAGCGTTGCTCCAATAACCCATCCATATTTTCCCCAGTATATTCATACCCTAATTGATGGAGTACACGAACTTCTTTTGGTAATACTAACGAGGCTAATCCGTAATCTTGAGTAATTAAAATATCGCCTTTTCCAATCAACTGAACAATCTTATAATCAGCAGCATCCGCTCCCTTATCCACATAGATAACAGAAACATTTTCAGGGTATTCCTTCATTGAGTAATGATCGATGCTTGTCACGATCACCACATCAATCGAATACGTTAGCGCAACTTCTATCGTTAAATCCTTTACTGGTGAACCGTCACCATCAACAAAAATCCTCATACGTTGTTCCCCTTTAGCGATGTACACTTAATTTAAATACCAAGCTGGATGGCGTTTTAAAAAGATTGATACTTCCGTAAAAACAGCTTCTTTCACAATTTTATACAATTCTGGATTTCTAATTTTCTTTTTGACTGCACCAGTATACCTCGGGCGTTTGACCTTGATGGAGAGAACAACATCAAAGCGTTCTGGAAAATTATCAATTGTGAGATACTTCAGACGATTCGTTTCTTCTAGAAATTGATTAATTGCATCCACGGTTCCTTGAACAAAGCCATCAAGATGAGTCCCACCGTCTGAAGGTAGATGCCCATTGACAAAGCTATCTTTAATACTAGTGGAGCCATTTTTGGAGATTACGGCTTGGATCGAAACACCTTCACTGATTGTATTGATGATCAGTGGTTGACCGTTCCTAGTAATACTATCATCTTTTTGGAAAATATATTCGACAAGTCCTTGATCATAGTGAAAATAATTTTTCTGTTTTGTTCCATCTGTCAATGAAATGGTTAAGCCACTATTTAACATCGCTAATTCTTGGCAACGATTCAATAAAATAAAATATGATAGCGGCTTATTTCCAAATAATGTTTCATCCGGTGTAAACGCAAGCTCGATCCGTTGTCCTTCGTCTTCAGACGGAATCAAAGCTTTTTTATTCAACTGTCCATTTTGATAGATTTGGATTGTTCGCTTTCCAAATTTTTCTACGCCAAAACCTAACTGCTCTGATAATGCATTGACAACAGAAAGAAAAAGATAAGGTGGAGTATATTGCTCTTCTGGCGTTTTATCTAAAAATAGTCCTTTTTTACTGAAAAAAGAAAAAATAAATTGTCTCTCTGAAAGTTCAATTGAAAGTTCTGTCTGCGTTAAATCAACTGCTAATTGTAATAGATGGTCTAAGACTTGCAAGACCATACTTTCCAAACCAGTCGGACCAATCCCACCAATATACATACTTGGTCGTTTTCGAATACTAACTTTTAAAACATCATCATCTAGCGCTTTCCAAATAGTTTCATCGGTCATATGATCTCCTCCTGTAAACAGTCTTTTCTAATATAAAAAATAACGTACAAAATAATTGCTGTCGATCCTTAGCATACCAATTTATCTGAGTTACGTAAATGGTTTCGCAAAAATCACTGCTCTTCTTATTATAATGAAAAAAAGAGTAGAACGAAAGTAGTATAAACGGATTTACACTATTTCATTCTACTCTTTCTTTTAGCGGATCAAATCCACTGTAGGATGTTCCATGATATGTCTGACTTGTTTACGTGTTGTTAACGGCACATCCCCTTGGATTGTATGCGCTAAAACACCATTTGCTGTAGCGAACTCTACACTTTCTAGCAATGACCATGATTCGCTGTATCCAAGTAAAATACCAGCTGCATAGCCATCACCTGCTCCGATTCGATCCAAATGAATAATTTCTCTAGGCGCTGCTTGTACATAGTGTTCTGAATCAAAGATATAGCCCGTTAAATAGCGTTTGTCGCCTTCGCCTTGACGAATGGTTCCAGCAAAGCAATCAATTTGATAGATTGTCATAAAGCGATGAACTAATTCTTCAAACTGCTTAGAAGGTTCTATCGCTTCGTCCATCGTCATTTCTAATAGATCTGTTAAATCTCGCTGACTACCAAAAACTAAATCGCAATAAGGTAGCATCTTTTCATATTGTTCTTTCATGAAGGAGGTCCCATGAACTTCATTCAAGCTAGGGCGAAAATTAAAATCAAAGCAAACTTTTTTCCCTAAAGTATGAGCCTTCTCAGCTAAAGTAAATGCAGCCTCACGTGTTTCTTTGGTCAAACTTAGTGAGATTCCACAAATATGAACTAAATCGATTTCAGCTAAAAAAGTATCGAAATCATAATCAGCCGTACCACTCATACCAAATGAACTATTACGGCGATTTTGATAGGTTACTTGCGTAGGTCTAGCTCCAAATCCCATTTCAGCAAAATATGACCCAATGTGATCACCCAAAGTACCGATCCAACGATCCTGAATGCCCAATTGACGAATAGTTGCTTTGGCAGCCTCGCCTAATCGATTATCAGGAAGATTTGTCAATAAACTTGTTTGACAACCAAAATGAGCAAGGTTACTTAAAATATTGACTCCCGTACCTGTAAAATCTAAACGTAAATCTTTGGTTTGCTCCAACATTAGATATTCTGGTGGCGTAAAACGCATCATTATTTCACCAAACGCTGCAATTCTCATGTCGACCCCTTCCTATTTCCTAGCTTTGCTTCAATCTCAACAATTTCTAAGAGCTAAAGCTCAAAGGATTGAAGGATTTCAGAAAGATGATAAAACTTGACTGTGGTACAACACAGTCAAGTTTTTCCTATTTTTATGTCAGCCCTGAACGAGCTCATTCTGCTTTTAGCTTATCTAGCTTCATGAGCTAGTGCTTCGGAAAAAAGATGAAAGTGAGCCGTGGCACAATACGCCACAATCAACTTTCCCTATTTTTCTGTCAGCCCTGAACGAGCTCATTCAGCTTTTAGTTTATCTAGCTTCATGAGCTAGTGCTTCGGAAAAAAGATGAAAGTGAGCCGTGGCACAATACACCACAGTCAACTTTCCCTATTTTTCTGTCAGCCCTAATCGAGCTCATTCTGCTTTTAGTTGTTCAACGTATTTTTAATCATACCTAGTAATGTTTTCACATCTTCTGGTCTTGTATCGCCTGTTTCTGAGTCGATGATTGAGCTGTATACGTGAGGGATGATCTTTTTCACGCCTGCGTCCACTGCGATTTGCACGATTTCTTCAAAGTTTTCTAAATCGATGCCTCCTGTTGGTTCTAGGTAGAAATCATATTTGGCACAGGCCTCTGCGACTGCTTTGTATTCTTCGATATGCGCTAATCCTTTCATAGGGAAGAATTTGATAGAGCTACCGCCCATATCTTGTAATAAACGAATCGCTGTTTCGATCGTCACTTCACCTGCTGGTGTTTGGGAACTTAAGGGACCTGTGGCGATATTGACGATACCGACTTTGCCTGTTGGTGAGACTAAGCCATTAACGATCGTGTCATTTTGACCTAATAAAGCACGAGATGTCCCAACGCCTGTAAAGACTTGGTTGACGTGTTGTGGTTGTAGTTCTTTTGAGATTCTTGACACCATTTGGCTTTGGTTTGGATCGCCTGCACCTAAGCCAACTGATAACGCGTTATTGGTTTCTGCGGCGTATTTTTTCATGTCTTCGATTGCGGCTTCATCGGTTGGATAATTTTTTGAAAGAACCCCTAAAACGATATGCCCTTCGGCAGCTTCGTAACAGTCTTTTGCGTTTTCTACTGAGTTGGCTAAAACGTTTAGGCAAATACGGTCTTCTAAATAGTTTGGTGTTAATGTCATGGTTGATTCACTCCTGTTTAGTAGTTTTTTAATTCATGATCTCGGTTAAACGAGTCACGATTTTAGTCATTTCTTCTTCATTGACAGAACGGATATCGAATTCGATGATTCCGTTGTTGGCTTGGTATTCTCGGGTATAAATAGCGGGACTTTCAGCTTTTAATTCTTGGATGACTGCTTTCGCTGACTTTTCTCCACTGACCTTGATACTCGCTCTGTAAATATCTCTGCCAGCGCCATCTTGAACGCTTTTGGCTTCAATATTGTTTATTTGATTTAATGCTGCGATAAATGGTGCTAAGCGTGCTTGCATGGAATCCCCTGCTTCACTGCCGTTTTTCACATAATCTTCTACCGCTTGGGTAAAACCTAAGATATTATCTTTACCGATTTTCATTGCGCGGCCGATGCCTTTTCCTTGTAGGCGGATCCATTCGATATAGGCTTTTTTGCCGATCACAAGTCCTGCACTTGGTCCTTCGATAGCTTTGGCCCCACTGTAGATCACTAGATCTGCGCCTGCTTCGATGTATTTGAATAGATCTTCTTCCGCTGCGGCATCAACGATCAATGGTAACTTATGAGCCTTCGCAACTGTCGCGGCTTCTTCCACACTTAACATACTTTTTTGAACAGTGTGATGGCTCTTAATGTAGAGAATCGCTGCGGTTTGATCGGTAATCATCGTTTCAATATGTTCAGGTGAACACATATTGGCATAGCCTGCTTCCACAACTTGTCCCCCACCTTGTTCGACCATTACTTCAACGGGCGTGCCGTAATCTACGTTATGCCCTTTAGGTAAGATAATTTCACGTTTGGTGATTTTATCTGTGTATGGATGATAGGCGTGATACACTGAACCTTCACCGATCAAGGCTGCCACACTTTGGGCGATACCAGCGGATGCGGAAGAAACGACTTGAGCATCTTCGACAGTCAATAATTTAGCTAGGTAAGCGCCTGTTTGAATGCTTAACTCACTCATCTCAAAGAAATGTTCCCCACCGAATTTTTGCGCGGCTAAGACATTCTCTGAGACTTTCGATACGCCTAAGATCGTCATTTTCCCTGAGGCATTGATGACTTCTTTTAGATTGAATTTTTCATAACTAATTGTCATAAACTGTTCCTCCAATAATGGTTTTTACAGGTTTGATCAATTCTTTTGCTTCTCTGGTAAATCCGTTTGAATCAGTCAATGTCTTTTGGCCAGCTTCAATCGTAAAAATTGTGATATCTCCGTCATAGCCTTCTTTTAAATGACCTTTTGTCTCAAAACGGAAGTTTTCAGCAGGTGCTGCGGTCACTTTTTCAATAATTTCAGGCCACTCATAGCCAACCACACGTAATTTTTCCATCGTAGTGGCTAAATCATGAACTGGACCTTTTTCACGATTACGGATGTAAATATCTGTACTGATCGAAGTTGCTTCCATACCTTCTGCTAAAGCTGTTTCAGCAACATGGAAATTAAAACTATCCGTCCCATGACCAATATCAAATACAACACCTTTATTATAGGCAGCCCAAGCAAAATCTTTAACTTTATTTGTTGACTGATCTAAAATACCATTGGGTTTTCCATTAAAGCAATGGGTCAACACATCCCCTTTTGTCATATGAGCTAGTATCTCGTTTAGCTCTGGAGGAGCTGATCCAATATGCACCATAAGCGGCAGGTCATTGTTTTCCTTTTGAATCTTCTTCGCCATCTCTAAAGGAGTGATCCCATTGTCACCGATCACTGTTTTACTCATACGCGCCTTGATCCCTACAACAAAATCAGGCAATTCAGTCAACACCTTATGAACGAGCTCTTCTTTTACCTTACTAAGATCTGCCAATTCATCTTGCTCAACAATGCCCCATTTCGAAATATTCACTAACGCATAAACATTAGTTTTTGCTTGTTTGGCTAGGTCATAAAATTCATGGATATTTTCAGCGCCTGTTGTACCTGCATCGATTACTGTTGTTACGCCTTTTTTCACACCAATTTCATCTGGAAAATCATAATACAAAGTCATCTTTTCAAAACAGTGAACATGATCATCGATCCAACCAGCTGATAGATAGGTATCAGCTGATAGTTCGATCAATTCTTTCCCATCTGCTTCGATTTTATCCGCAACTTTTGCGATTTTCCCAGCATTTATTGCTATTTCTATCGGTTTACCTTCAATTGTTCTCCCATTTTTTATAATTAAGTCGTAACTCATTTTATCCCCTACTTTTCTTTAAATCTAAATTTTGTCCAGGGTTTTACAAAATCCAACAACAACAATTCTTTCTCTGTTATTTGACCTACCTTGTTTTTACGGTCGTCTGAATGCGGCTGTAAAACAATTTGCAGCTCATTTTTGTATTTCCCAAATGCATCGTTGCCGATCACAACATCTCCGACTTGAAATTCTTGTGTATTGTCATGAGCAGGATTGGCATCATTTTTGTATTTTTTACGAACTTCGGTTGAACGAACTACTTGATCAGTGATATCTCCGCGGCGGAAGTGTTGTTCCGTCAACACGATTTCTTTTTCAAGCTCGCTTGCCTGTTCAGTAAATTCAACTGCTAATTCTAATTGATAGCGATTTAAACTGCCTAACAATTCTAACTCTTCATCAGATGCATAGGCATTGCCAATAATCACATCATCGATCAAACCCGTTGCAAATAGATGTTTTGTTTGGACATCTACTGGTAAATGGCGGTGCATTTCAAGTGTTGGTAAGCCATCATTAACATCCCAAGGACCGATTTTACCCGCTTGTGAATTGATAAATGCTGCTGTCCGAATTCCATGTTTTTTAAAACGCACACTACACCGCTCAAAGAAATCGTAAGGCAAAGCAGTCCCTTCTTGCGGATAAAAATTGTGACACCCATAAAGAAACGGAACATTTGCTTCATAAGTTAAAATATTATCCAGATATGCTACATCGTTACTCATATTTAATTCAATGGCTAACTCGAATGGATTAAATGTTAGCTTCGCTTCTTTGTTTCCGTCAAAGCCTGCATCTAAACGGATACCGTCTGCTCCAGTTTCATAAAAGAATGTTAAATCATCATATGAAATTTGTAACTCATCAAAAATGTTTGGTGCCACATCTAAAATCGTTTCATAACCTAAGCCCTTTGCATAAGAAATCAATGATTTAAATTTTTCCTTTACGACTTCTTTGCCTTCGGTTACTTCTAGCATGCTCATAAAGATCCGTGAAAATCCACATTCACTGGCTTTTTTTAAATAAGCTTTATCTTTTTCTATATCACTATGATCTGGATAAACAGATACACCTAATGCTCTTTTCATTTCTTTTACCCTCGCTTTATATGGTCGAATTTATTACGATATTTCCAAGAAAGGACTGAACTACAAAAAATAGTGACGGTTCCTACTACAACTATTGGTTGCTTGACTAAAATTCCTACCACAATCGCTAAGAAAATCAAACCAATTGAAGCAACACATAGATGCAGTAGCCTTAAATCCATAAATTTTTCAGGCAGCCATTTTCTTTCAATCATTACTTGACTAAAAATAAAAAATACGATGAACCAAATTATCATAACCTTCATCACCAAAGAGGGCAGTAAAGCTACTCCCCTCCCTCTCTATCTCAATTAAGCAGCTGCTTTTGCTTTTTGTTCTGCTGCCAACTCTTCTGCTTCTTTGTCTAATTGTTGTTTTTCATATACTTTGAAGAACGGGTAGTAAATCGCCAAAGTAATCGCGAAATTGACACAGACAAGCAGTGCTGCTGGAACGCTCCAGTTTGTACTCATCCAAGCAGCAATCGGCGCAGGTATTGCAAATGGTAAACGCGCTGCCATCATTGGAATCACATTGGTCACTGTTAGAAAATATGAAAATGTTGTTGTGATCAGTGGTGCCACGATAAATGGAATTCCCAAAATCGGATTCATCACGATCGGTGTACCAAAAATCACAGGTTCATTAATATTGAATAATCCTGGCAAGAAGGACAAACGTCCTAAACTTTTCAAGTATGTTGATTTAGAAAACATCATTAAAACGACTAAAGCTAAAGTAGTACCGGCTCCACCGATCCAAATAAACCATTGTAAAAATTGTTCAGTGAAAATATTCGGTAAATTATGAACAGAGGCACCTTCTTGGAAAGCAAGTGTATTCTCAGCAATCGACATATCCCAAAACGGTCTGATCACAGGTCCCATGATTGCTGGTCCGTGAATTCCTAAAACCCAGAAGAAACAAATCAAGAAGACTGTAAGTAATCCACCAAATAAGCTATTCCCAGCTAAGGTATCTTTCAAAGGCATTAGTAATGTACTTAAAAATCCATTTAAATCAAAACCGATAACGTGACGAATCACCCAAAATAGTAATAAAATCACCGCTCCAGGAATCAACGCAATAAATGAGTTAGACACTTCTGGTGGAACACCATCAGGCATTTTTATCGTAATGTCCTTTTGAATAAAGAAACGATAAATTTCTACCGAAACAAGCGCTGTAACGATCGCGCCAAACAATGAAGCAGAACCGATATTGGCTAAATTAATATAACGCCCTGCACCAATAACATCTTTCACGTCTTCAAAAACACGTGTTGGAGGTGCTGCTGTGACTAAAAAGGCCATCACTGCTAAAATCCCGCACGTTAAGGAATCCAACTTGTAACTCGTTGCTAAAGAAGAAGCAATCCCAAATGTTGCATAAAGAGCTAAGATCCCCATTGTATAACGTGACGGAATATCCAAAACTGCTTGATACGGTTCAATAAATTTCATATACGCATCAATTGGAATATTCTGAAATACTGTAAAAAAGGCACCCACGATCGTTAAAGGCATCGTTGCGATAAGTCCTTTTCTGATCGCTGTCATATGCCGCTGCGAACCAAATTTATTCGCAACCGGCATCAATTTTACTTCCATCCACTGCACAAAACCATTCATTTCTTTTGTCCCCCGTTCAAAATAGTATTATGAATAAAAAATCAAATTATTTCTCATTCATAATAACATGGTAACATTATAATGTAAACGGTTTTCAAAAGAAAAGTGCAACTTTAATCGATCTTAACTAGGTAAATCAACCGGGAATATTGCACCAAAGATCATTGCGCCTAAAATAGCGCCACCAGCGATAGGTTTTTTCCAGACATAGAAAATCACAGCACCGATAATTGAACCAATACCGATTGGGGCAGAGGCTCCACATGCACTAATAATGATCAGAGGTCCTAAGAAACGACCAGAAGCATTCCCTGCTCCCATCATAACATCTGCCCCAAAAGTAGAATTCGACTGATTGATCGTAAACTTACGGATCATAATAATAATTCCACCAATGATCAGACCGAGGATCATTCCAGTTAATAAAGACAGTCCAAAGTTTTCAACTGGCGCTGTAATCCCCATACTTAATAGAATAGCAGGAACTCCAATTCCAACACCCGTTAAAATCGCACCACCAATATCTAAAATCCCCACAAGCGAACCTTCCAAAATTCGTGCAAATAAGAAACTCGCACCAAATGCTGCTGCCGCACCATATGAACCACCGTCCATTCCAGCTTTGAGCATCGCAACAATCGCCACTTCATTGAAAGCTCCAACACCATGTTCAAAATACATATGCGTTCCAGCAAATACACCAGCTGATAATAATCCAACTAAGATCGGGAATGACCAATCAGCAAACCAAAAATTCTTTTTTTCTAATTCTACTATTTCATCCATCACTGTTCCTCACTTTCCCTTTCACTATTTCCCTACACTAAAAACGTCATGCATATTTTGCAACCAACCTGGGATCTGCAAACGGAAACTTTCGATCATTTGTAGATCAAATCCACGGAAAAAGGCACTAAAGACAAATAATAAAATAACTGCTGCCATCATACTTTTCGTCACCTTATTCCAACCGATTTCATCCACACCTTTACCAATCAAAATACCTAGTACTACTCCTGGAACTGCATTGCCCATAATCATTGTTGCAAGACCTCCGAAGATCGTTGCCCAAAGACCTGAGCGTTTACCAGCATCGATCGCTGCTAACCAGAATAAAACAGGCATTACTGTATTAATCAGCAAATTTGCTGCTGGTACTAAAACGGCAACCGCTGTCACTTGAAGTGATTCTGGAATCGCTGAAGCAGTTGTATTCAAGAAAGCTACAACTAACATTCCTACAATCGCACCAGAGATTCCCATTTTCTTAGGGTTATGCATTGTTTCAGCGACATTTTTATTTTTCACTAGTAAAGCCGCCGCAGCCCAGTTAGGAATGACACGGTGATCCACATCTTGTGTAAATGCTCCTGCTCCAACTGTTGAAGCCCACGCATTAAAGAAAAAACCTAATCCAAATGAAAAATGACTGGCCGCATCCCCTTCACATGCATTCATTTCACCTAATGTTCTAAAAGCACCTAAACCTTGGGTGCTTGGCGCATGGAACATCCTTGCTGCCCCTGCTCCTGCTGCAAATCCTACTAATCCCCCAATCAATAAAGACTTGAGTAAAACCACTAAAACATCCATTTAATTTGCCTCCTTCTGTATTCTTTTTTTCTTTCCAAAAGGGATAGGAAGACCGTTTGGATCGGTAACTCTTTTTTCCACAAATTTGATTGATTCCACTTCAATCAATGTAATCTCCACTTCAACATCTAATAACACACGATAGTCTACACGTGTGCGAGGCAAGAAGAAAAATAAAAAGCGTTCTGTGAATGATTCTTGTTCTGCTTTGATAATCTGGATATCAAGCGGTTCAATCCGCACAATCACATCATTTTTTCCCTTCAATACACGATTATGGATTTGATTCAATGCATTCGCAAACGCCTGATTTTTTTCTTTCCCAGTACCTTCGACTTGAATAATCTGGCGTTGTTTCGTCGTTACTTTTTCCATAAGATTTTCCTCCCCGTAATTTAAACACATAATGGGTTCGGTCAGCGTTGACTGGAAAATAGGAGAAAGTGATTGAGTTACTTTTTTTGTCTCATTCTATTTTTATCCTTTTTCCGAACCTTCAATCCTTAGGCGTTAGCTTGTAGGAATTGATTTGATCGAAGCTGAACGTAGTGGCTAGTTCATGAAACTTGATAGTTTCACTTTTTAACCGTTCTTTTTCATATATGCTTCAACGATTCGCTTCCCTAATTCCTCTTGATCCATAAATCCAAAACCTAAAACCGTTTTACCATCATTGATAGCTGTTACACCTTCATCGATCGAACGCATACCATGGCGCTCTGGGTAACCATATTTTGTAGCAGCTGTTAAGGCTCCTGCACCACCGCTTCCGCAAAATGAAATCCCTAAATCGGCATTTTCCTGTTGCATTACATCTCCTAAACGCATATCTGCACCCATTCCAGGAACAACAACAGCTTTACCTCCTGCAGCCTCTACTCCTTTTGCAACATTTTGACCTTTACCTAAACGATCTGCGATTACTACTGTTATCATGTATAATTCCTCCAATTTTTTATTTAAAAGCTGATAATGATTCACTTCAACTTTTTTTTACAATTCGTTTTGTCTTGCTGCCTCAAAATGAATCGACAAAACATACATTTCATCTTGCGGCAGATTTCCAATATACTGAACAACTTTGTCAGCGATCGTTAAAGCTTCTTCAGAAACTTCTTCAAACATCACTGGATCAACACCTGACATTTTTTCATCCGCAATTGAGCGTTTGATCATTTCATTAACATGATTGATCAAAATCGTCCACTGTAATTCCGTTGGTTGAATCGATTGCTCCACTAGTAATTCACTAATCTTTTCTAATGATGCTTCTAACGCAACTTTATTAGGACTCTCATCAATTATTTTTTGAGCATCGTCATTTAACTTCATGCGTGCTACTCCTCCCTTATATAATTCAATAAAGCAGTGATTTCTGCTTGATTCACCATTAAATCATTTTTAGCAAAAATTCGTTCGATTTGTTCGACTAATACTTGCTGTGCTAATAACGTTTCTTTCACAATATTGCCTTCATTCTCGTACTGACTGTCAAACGTGATTCGGTGAACCATCAACATGACATGTAGTAAAAAAGCTTCTCTATATTCTTGCGTCAATTTTCCTGCAAAGGCTTTGAGTAACTCTTCATAAATCACATATGTCCGTACGATTATATCCCGACTTTCAGCCTCGATTCCTTGCTTTTCTTTGATTTGCTGACGAGGAATCAAACGAGGTACTTTTCCAGAATGAGTATGAGTCAAAATTTTGTTGACCTCTTCTTGTATACTGTGAATATCAGCTGTCGTTGGCAACGGATTTACTTTAATAAATGGCCGATTAACAATGTCAATAGGAAAAATACTTAAAACCAAATCCGGATTTTTTTCTTCTATAACATCCACTGCATTCAACACCGATGCAAATCCTGCAATCTCAACATTTGACACTTCTTCCAAAATTTTTTGTTCAATCAAACTTGTTACACCCAAACCAGTTGAACAAACGTAAACAATTCGCACTACATTGACTTCATGGAGATTTTTTTCGTAAGCAACTAGAAAGTGTAGCGCAATGTAGGCAATAAACGAATCATTGATCAACAAAGCGGATCCTACAATATCACTCTGGCTGGCAAGTTGGATTGCTGAAAATAATTGTGGATATTTCGCTTTGATATCATCAACAAAAGGATTATACTCATTAATAAAAAGATGTTTTTTGGTCAAACGTAACGACAAGTGGGCAAATAAATTCGTAAATAATTGTCGATCTCGATAAAAAGGAAAGTTGATTTCTTCCGATACATCTTTAATTAATTCTTCTGTCAACCCAACAATATCCTGTTGATTATTTGCCACAAATACATCACTATAAATGTAAAGATACTCATCTGCCAAAAGTGGCAACTCATAATGATCAAATACTTTTTTCATTAATAAAAAGGGCAATTCCTGTTTTTGCTGAAGGACTTTTTGATTTGCTAGCATTTTATACCCACCAACAGTATGATGTAATTGCATTCTAGAAGTAGCAATTGCCACACGTAAAGTAATCGACAAAATCTCAGCATAATTAAATTGATCAAATAATGATGGATCTAAAAGATTTGTCATTTCTTTCAAAGCAACTTGATAAATTTTTTGAAAAATCGTATTGACGCCCACATGTACTTCTTGCATTTTTTTCTGTTGTCCCGATTGAACAAAATAACTCATGATTTGATACATATCATATTCGGTTATTTCTTTTTGCGTAATATATTCCATCAACAAACGAATCTTACTTTCTTCTCCCGTGATCGAAAATCCTTGACGACTTTGACGAGTCAAGGCAAGACTATACGCTTGAATCAATTCTTCCACACGATCTAGGTCACTGACGATTGTATTTCGACTAACTTGCAAACCATCAGCTAGTTCCTGCGATGTTAATGGCTTCTCCGCTAAAAGTAAACGAAAAATCAGCTGATTTACTCGTAACTCCTGATCAGGATATGTTTCAAATCGCTCCACTTCGATAATTTCATTTTTCAACGTTAATCGTTCCGAATCAGGTATCTCTAACCAAATCCCTTTATTACGACGCGTTTGTAATACGACATTTTGTTCTTTGAACCAATCCCGAACATTATCCAAGTCGTATTTGATCGTCCGAACACTAACATGAAAGGTTTCAGCCAATTCTTTTGTTGTCACACTGTCTTCTAAATCTAAAAGCAACAACAAAATTTTTATTTCCCTTTTTGATAAGTGCAGCGACATCCTACTCACCAACTTTCTTTCCCTTACATTTGAACTATAGCTTGATTTTTATTGCATAACAACACAAAAAAGTTGCACTTACACAAGTGCAACTTTATTAGTATACTATTTTATTCGGAAAATTTGTAATTTATAAAACGTTATTTTATATGAATGTATGCACTTATTTTAAGCGAAATAAAAGGGTTTTGCAGCCATTCCTGCTTAGTGCAACCCGAATTATCCATTATTGAATACTTTTTGCACCAACTAATGCTACAATTTTACCAGTAAAAATAGAGAATAGACTATTCAAGTAGCTGGGACATCACTATACACCTGACATCTCAGCCACAAGTCATCCGAATAAATGGATCTATTTTTCTGCTCTCCTCGTACATTATATTTCAGTTCGTTTAACACAATATACCTCTTTACTACACAACAAAAAAGAAGACCGAAGTCTTCTTTTTTGCCACAGTATTTATAAAAATAAATAGATAAAATCTTCTCCACAAAAATATTTATCCGACACGCCTACATCCGGTAGGTATGACTTAACATATGTGCCTCTGTTGTTTTGTCAATCACTAGCCGTCAAAACGGAACAGCCGAAGCTATCTGATTGAGTCAACTCGTCGCATGAGGATTACTTTATCATAGATCTGTCTTGTTTGCAATATCTTTATGCCTGTTCCTCTTTTTCCAGCCACTTTCCATATAGTCGTTCCACTAAACTGACAGTATCTATTGTCAGTTGTTTTGTCATCACCGGGCTTTCTCGCAGCTGTTTTTGCAAGCACTCATTAACATGTTCGACTTCAAAAATAAATTCACTCTCAAATTCACCTGTTAATGGTTCACAACACCCATCTTCATAATAAATAGTCGCCTCTTTGGTTTTCCAAAAATAAGGAATTTCTATACGACCTTTTTCACCATAGATTGTCATTTTACTAGGGATATCTAATTTCACCGAAATAAAAACATTGGCTAACGTTTGATTTTGAAACTTCAAAGCCAAATTCACTTGATCATCTGTGGCACCTGCTTTTCTAGTCACACAACCACTGGATTCTTCGACAGGCTGGTCCAATAAAAACTGCATGTACTGGATCGGATAGCTTCCCGATCCGTGTAAGGTCCCACCACCTGCTTCTAATGAGTGAAACCAACTGATATGATCTACGCTAGGATAAGTTGTCACAGCTTGTACCCAATAAACCTGCCCAATTTTATTTTTCTTGATTGCTTCTTTCACTTGTAAACTAATAGGTAAAAAAACTGACTTTTGCGCTTCCATCAAAAAACAATTATTTTTTTCAGCTAATTCAAATAATTCTTTTGCTTGAGCAGCTTGTAATGTGAATGGTTTTTCAACTAAAACATGTTTGCGATGCTTCAACGCCATTTTTGCAGCTTCATAGTGGCCTTTATTATATGTAGCAACATAAATAATATCTATTTCCTCATCCTTACATAATTCTTCATAACTGCCATACGCTTTCGGTATAGCTAGCTCTGACGCCATTTGTTCCGCCTTTGCTAAACTTCTTGATGCAATTGCCGCCACTTGCCCTGCACGACTTTTTTTGATCCCCTCTACAAAACGTGGAACAATTTGAGCAGTGCTTAAAATACCGTAGTAAATTTTCTTCATCCTGATCGACTCCTTTGATCATACTATAGCTATAAATGTTGAAAATTTCAAAAAGTTTCTTTTTGCTGGTGATATCAAATCATAAAAAAACGAACCTAAGGCAAAACGAAATAACCGTTTTGTCCTAAGCTCGCCTTATTGTGTACCATTCAAAAAAGCATATTCGCGAATCGTTTTATTTAGTTCCTTCTATCTCACCCTAATTTTTCAATCCATTGCCTACGAATATTTATGTATATCTCTACCTATGTACTACTCCCGTTCAACGGATCCCTATACTTATTTTCAGTGCTTGGTTGACTTTCATCATATCTTCTTCTTGCAACTGACAAATTTTGTGAAGGATTCGTTCTTTATCCAGCGTTCGAATTTGTTCTAACAATACCAATGACGGTGTCATGCCGTCATCATGTGGTATATCCACTTTAACCTGAGTTGGCTGCATTTTCTTATTCACATTCCTAGTGATAGGTGCAACAATCAACGTTGGACTAAATAAATTCCCCTTATTATTTTGAATAATTAATACTGGTCTAATTCCTCCTTGCTCTGAACCAACAACAGGTGAGAGATTTGCATAAAAGATTTCTCCCCTTCGCATCATAATAGTTTATCACCCCTAACTAACAAAACTTCATACGTGTAAATTATATCATGCTTTTATAGTAAAAATTTTCAATATTTTATACCCATCCCTGAAATCTTTGATAAATTCATTTAAAAAGAGGATTCCATGAGAAAAAGAACGCTCTTTTTTCTTTAATAAAAAAAATAGAATATACAAAAATAGAACTTTCATGTTTATTTAAAACTAGAATATATATAATTTTAAACAATAAAAACTATCATATTCGCTAAGAAAACACTTTATTTACACAATTCAACTCAAAAAAACAGATACATACTCTTTTAAAAAAACTATCTTTATTTTTTGTTTTCCCTATAAAAAACAGTATTTTTTTTGATTAGCTCAACCACTTCATTTCTTTAGCCTTTTCGAAAAGAAATTTTCTCTCACCAAAATTTTATTTTATTTTTTCGCTGAATCAGAACTTTTTGGAAAGAACTAGCTACAGTTTGATGTACTTATTAAATTCTATAAGAATGATTTGTTTATGGATACGCTCAAAATAAAATAACAAAAACAGTAATCGTATTTCTGAAATCCAAATACAATTACTGTTTTTCACACTCTTTATTTACTTATGTTTCATGCAAAATACTTGCTACCTTTGTTGTGATCAAATCGATAGCTACATGATTTTCTCCACCTTCTGGAACAATCACATCTGCATAACGTTTTGTTGGTTCAATAAATTGATGATACATTGGTTTGACTACAGTCAAGTACTGTTCAATAACAGAATCTAACGTTCTTCCGCGTTCTTCCATGTCACGTTTGATTCTACGAATGATACGAATATCATCATCCGTATCCACATATAGTTTAATATCCATCAATTCTCTTAATCGACTATCTTCTAAAATCAGAATACCTTCTAAAATAATGACCTCTTTTGGTTCTTGAATAATAATATCTGAGCTCCGTGTATGGGCAACGTAATCATACACGGGTTTTTCAATTGTTTGATAGTTTAATAATTGTTGTAAATGTTCGATCAATAACTCTGTGTCAAATGCAAATGGATGATCATAATTCGTCGCTAATCTTTCTTCAAAACTCAAATGACTTTGATCTTTATAATAAGAATCTTGTTCCAGCATCATAATCGAATGATTGGGAAAATGATTGAAAATCGCCCGACTAACACTAGTTTTTCCACTGCCGGAACCGCCAGTAACACCAATCACGATTGGTTGAGTATTTTTCATTCAACGAAACCTCTCTCTTATATGTAATAGTCATAATAACCTTTTTCTATTATAATAGAAACGAGCAAGAAAGCTACAATTTTATCTATTTAATTCAAAAAAACTATTCATTTATTCAATCAAGGTATTAGAAAGGAGCCCTTCAATGATAATTAGAGCAATCAAAGAACTTCAAGCTGTTCACTACGACTTATTATTGTTAGCAGATCCAGATAAACACTTAGTTGAAGCCTATGTCAAACGTAGTGTTTGTTTTGAAGCTATATTTGACGATACTACAGCAGGTATTTTAGCTTTACTTCCTACTAGACCAGAAACATTGGAAGTCGTCAATATTGCTGTAGCCGAAAGTCATCAAGGTCACGGAATCGGCGAGAACTTGCTAAAATTTGCACTAAGTTATGCTAAAAATAATAATTATAAAACAGTAGAGATTGGCACAGGTAGCACTAGTTTTGGTCAATTATATCTGTATCAAAAATGTGGCTTCCGTATGACTAGCATTGATCGAGATTTTTTTCTTCGTCACTATGAAGAAGAAATCGTGGAAAATAAGCTAATCTTGAGAGATATGGTTCGTTTAAGTATGGATGTATAACCTAAAAAAGAGAGCAAACGTCTTCACAAAACGCTTGGTCTCTTTTGTTATTATTCTAATACGTTAAAAATCTCATCTAAACGACTAATTTCATACGTTGGCTGAATCTCTGAAGGTGCTGATTGTTTTGATGGATTTAGCCACAATGTTTGAATCTTCGCTTGATTTCCCCCTTGAATATCTGAAGCTAAGGAATCACCAATGATCATTGTTTTTTCATGTTCGAAATTAGGAATTCGTTCAAAAACATAATCAAAATATTCTTTCATTGGTTTTTGATACCCCACTTCTTCAGAAACAAAGATATCGTTAAAAAAGCTCGTCATGTTTGAATCATTTAGTCGTTGATACTGCGTTTTTGCTACACCATTTGTCACAATATATAAGTCATAATCGGGTTTAAGCTGTTCAATAATTTCTTTACTATTCCCTAGCAAATCATGACCTTGACTTAAATGATAACGATATTGTTCTCCCATTTTTTTCCCATCTACCTTTTTGTTCAACTGAGAAAATAACAAACTAAAACGGGTATCGGTCACAGTTTTTTTATCTGTTTTTCCTTGTTCAAACTCTCGCCACAATTGATGATTGATTTTTTTGTACATTGCTTCTATTTCATCCGTCAATGTTAATGCCTCTTCTTCAAACAGTGCTTGTAACGCCTTTTTTTCTGTTAATTGAAAATCTAGCAATGTATCGTCAACATCAAATAATAATGTTTTAAATTTCATGTTCCACACTCTTTTCTTTTTTATGAATAGTAAAATACGGTCGTAATGCTTGCAGTTCTTCTTGATTTAACGAACGATATTCCCCTAAGCCAAGTGCAGGATCTAATTGAATCGGTCCCATGGATAAACGTTTTAAATAAATCACTTTTTTTCCAACAGATAAAAACATTTTTTTGACCTGATGAAATTTTCCTTCTGTGATATCCAAATGTGCGTGGCTTTCGTTTTTTTCTGAAGATAAAATCTGCAATTTCGCAGGTTTACACTTTTTCCCATCTGCAAAAACGATCCCTTCAGCAAAAGCTTGACTGTCTAATGTTGTCAATCGTTCGTTCACGACAACTTCATATCGTTTCGAAACTTTTTTATGTGGTAATAATAATTGGTAACCTAACTGACCATTGTCTGTAATCAATAGAAATCCTTCTGTATCACGATCTAGACGACCAACTGGATATAACCCTGCTCTTTGATCATCTAAACTGATTAAATCAATAACCGTTTGATGTTGTGCATCTTTGACTGCCGTCACAACACCTTGAGGTTTATTCAGCATATAATAGACATGGGAATGTCGCTGAATTTTTTTTCCCTCAACATAAATATCTTGCACTGCTGGATCCACATTTTGATTTTCACTCATGATGACCATTCCGTCAACGGTTACCTGTTTACTACGAATCAGTGCTTTAACTTTTCTTTTAGAACCAATCTTTTCTAGCTCCAACAATTTATCTAAACGCATCTATTTTTCCTCATTTCACTTAATATTTTAGTATAAACGATGGAGAATGGAAAGAAAATAGAATACAAGACCGACTCACCTTTCTACATAATAAACTTTAAGTACTATTTAAAAGACTCTTTTCTATTCTCCACTTCCCTTGACTTAAGTTTGGATTCGCGTTATGGTTGATATAGAAAGTGAATAAGGTTTCTCAAAAACAGCGTAATGACCTGGGAGAGAATAGCGTATTATAGGAATTTTCCCCTGGATAATTGTGCACAATTATTCGGGATTTTTTGTTTTTGCAGTGCGTTTTGTAGAAGCTATTTGTTCAATTTTCATCTGGACAGGAATACTTAGCTAAGTAATTGCTTTTACATGGATTCACAGCAACAAGTAACACTCCTATTTTCCATCATGTTGCGTTTTGTAGATAACCAAATACAAATTCATTTTGATTTATTGTGCTTTACGGGTTAGGCTTCGAGTAGTCAAGACTAAATGAACTCGTTTAGCTTTAAATCATATCTAGCTGCACAAATCATTCCTTAGGAAAATAGATAAATTGTCAGTGAGATAAAATACGTCTCAATGTCCATTTCCTAATTTTCTACAGGATTAAGAGATTTGTTCCGCTTTAAATTTAAGGAGGATTTTGGTTATGTCAGTATCATTAGAAGTTAAAGAAAGAGCTGTCCGTCCACGTTCCCTAAGAAATCAACTACGTCACTCTGGTCAAGTTCCTGCAGTCGTTTATGGGTATGATATTGAAAGTACCCCTATTTCAGTTGATCAAAAAGAATTAACAAAAATTTTACGAGATAATGGTGCTAATGCTGTCATTACAATGACGATTGGTGGTAAAAAAATCAATACACTAGTCTTTAAAGCCCAATTAGACACTTTTACAAATCAAATGAAACATATTGAATTTCTAGCGGTAAACATGAAAGAAACAACCGAAGTGGAAGCTGAAATCGTTCTTGTCGGTGAATCTGAAGGTGTGAAAGCCGGTGGGGAACTAGCTCAAAACTTGTATAATGTTTTAGTTTCAGCTACTCCAGATAAATTACCAGAACGTGTAGAAGTCGATATTACGAAACTTGTGATTGGTGATGCCATTACGGTTGCTGATTTGCCTGTTAATAAAGATTATGACATTGTTACTGATGGTGAAGAACAAATCGCAGCCGTTGTAGAAGCGAAATCAGCAACGGAAGAAGAAAGCTCTGAAGACGCCGCAGAACCTACAGTAATCGGTGAAAAACCAGAATAATCATTTGACTATAAATAGATTTAAAGAATCTGCTTTTTACAACCGTTATTTAGATTCCAAGAGGTTGGGACAAAAAGCGCCTAGCTTCAAGAACGTAAGAAAGAATTCACAAAAATTGTTTTTCAAATTTTTGTAAATTTCGGCTTATTTCAGAAGGAGCTGCTTTTTTACCACCGTTTATTCGTATTTTAAGGAGCTGAGATATAACTCTTCAAGTTATATCTCAGCCCCTTTTCTTTAACTATTGATTAACCGAATTTCGCAAGCTTTCTAGTTGCTTTTTTCATCAAACATGACAGAAGCCAGGTCAGTCTAAATAAGGTATACTATGAATAGTAATAGATAAAGGAGGTCAAATAAATGGTTGAAAGTTTTGACAGTCATCGTAGTCGTTATGCTTCTCTTGGTGTGGTCGAAAGCCTACCTAGTGCCTTGATTGACAGTATCTGGCTGATTATTGATTTGGATTTAAAAGGGGTGATTCCACTCACAAATATGTTGTACTTTGATTTGATTGATAACGGTGGGAAAGTAACCGTTCATTTTTCTCAAGAAATCAGTGATGTCCAAATGGCCATTGATCTGCCTTTTCCTTATTCTGATGCCTATCCATCTCAGATTTTTGCCGTTGATGACGGCCATAAAGAAACGATCTTACTGCCGGCAGAAATGTTGGAATAAGCAAAAAAAAACAGTTCGAATCAATGAGTAAATTGATTCGAACTGTTTTTATTTTTTAGATTTATGCCATTCGCTTCGCAATAAACGAATAGATGGCGATACAGATTATTGCTCCAATCAATGCGGAAATAATTGGAAATCCTCCAATAATTGGACCAAAATTTCCTAGCAACATCGTACCAACCCAGCTTCCGATAAAACCGACAATAATATTCCCAATCACACCACCTGGTACATCTCTACCTAAAATTGCTCCGGCAATAGCTCCTAGCACACCACCAACAATCAATGACCAAATAAAACTTAACATAATTAATTACCTCCTAAGATTTAAGTAATACTACCTATTATTGTAATTCCCGTGTCGTATTTTCTGTTTTTTTATCGCTATCGCTATCTTCTTTTTTCTTATTTTCAAATTTCTCAGCATACTGTTCTTTCGTCATAATATCGTCAACATTCATGTTAAATTCAATAACATCTAAACCAGTCATATTTTTCACTTCTTCGGCAACTTTTTTCGTCGCTGTATCAAAGACTTGGGCAATATTTTTACCATATTCTCCAATGACATCCAAATCAATTGCTACTTGTTTGGTTCCCACTTCAGCACTGATTCCTTTAGTCGGATTATTCCCATTCGTAAATTTGTCGGTCAAGTTTGTAATGGCATTTCCGCTCAATCCTAAAATTCCAGGAATTTCTGATACGGCGATACCAGCAATTTTTTTCACGACTTGATCGTCAAATGTTAGCTTTGTTTTGATTCCATTTGCATTTGTTCCTTCAGTTGTGTTTACATTTGCTTTGTTATCCATATTCTTCTCAACCTTTCTGTAATTTGTTTCAATTTATTTTCACCTTTCAAAAAAAGCTTGTACAAAAGCTAAAATTGAAGAGATAGAACGTTTTTCATCTTGCATCATACCAATAAGATAACCGATTCCTGTAAAAAGAATAAGTAAGATTGTCTTCCAAAAACCAATTGTCATAAAAAGAATCGCCACGACTACAAATAAACTTGTAAAGATAATTTGATTGCGGTAAGGAGTGAATGTCTTTAATTTTTTCAAGATAGTTCCTCCTCTTACAACACACGTGGCGCTTTTTTAGCATTCGGAAGCAAAGACGATTCCACTTTTTTCTTTTTGAAAACGACTTTCGTTTTATTCGTGTCAAGATGCACCATCTGTTGTAAAGCAAAAGGTATTTTCTCTTGAATCTGTTTGCCTTTACTCAAAAGCTGTTGCTGTTTTTCATCAACTACCGTGACCTCTACATCTGCTTTTTGATGTTTCGTCAAGCTTATTTTTACTTGTGTATCCTCAATATTTACAATATCTTTTAGCGAAGATCTAGCAATTGATTCTAATGAGTGCAATGGTACATTGATTTGTCCCATTTCTTTTTTTACATGAATTTCTTTTTTGCGGATTGGTTTGAATAAAACCACCAAAAAAGCAAGGAACAACAATAGTAACAGTACGTACAGAACCACTTGATAAAAATAAAACAGCCAATCATACTGAAACGCTAAGTCTTGGAAAAAAGTCGTTACAACGCCTAAGTTTTCCAATTGAGAATATAAGCCGACAACGCCAACAATGCTCGCTATTAATACTAACGCGATAAGTCCTTTAATCACTCGCATAGAATTTCCCTCCAACGTTGATTTTTTCAAACATATTCTTTCTATTTCTATATTTTATGTTAAACGCATTATCAAACAATTACAAAAGATACGCATACCTTTTATTAGCTTCCCAAGTATAATTCTCTTACGAATCCTAGTACGAGCACCTTCTATCCATGAAATTTATTATAAAAAAAAGCACGTGAGTGAGGCATGACTCTTCAAGTCATATCCCACTCACGTGTGATCCAGATAAAAAACGGAAGCAGAAGTACTCCCTTCGAAAATAAGCCAAGATTGCTTTAACACAAAACGAGATACGAGTTGATCTAGAACAGTACCTACTTAGTGCTCGGGATGAAACACTTCCATCCTAACAACTTGCTGACTCATTTTTTTAATACTTATTCCACATGTGCCAAACGATAAGAAACAGTTCTTCCAAATGGAAATACTTGTAAATCTTTTAATTTATCCGCCTTAAGATAGCCAATCGCTCCTTGGTAGAGAGGTAATACAGCAGCATCTTTTTTAATCAATGTTTCCTCTAACTCTTTTAACTTATTCCAGCGTTTTTCTGGTTCATTTGCTAAGGTAATTCTTGCATCATTCAGCCCTTGATCATACTCTGGATTTTTATAACCTGCTGTATTCAACCCACTTTTAGAATCATAAAATTCTAAGAAATTGATTGGATCTGCATAATCTGGTGTCCAAGTTCCAAATACTAAATCAAAATTACTCGCTGTTTGTAAATCTAAACGATTTTGCAATGGTACTGATTTTAAATTAATTTTTAAGCCTGGTAGATTTTGTTGTAACTGACCTTGGACGTATTCAATCGTCTTTTTGGCAAGAGCAGAATCAGCCGAAAGTAATTCTAGTTCAATTTCGTCTTTGCCTAATTCTTTTTTAGCTGTTTCCCAGCTTTTTTGAGCTGCTTTTAAATCAAATGGTAAAAAATCACCATTTTCTTTGCGGAAGTCTTCACCTGTTTTAGGATCTTTCGCAAAATCTTTTGGTACAAATCCATTGATTGCCGTTGAACCGTCACCTAAGATGTCTTTTGCAAACGTTTCTTTATCAATTGCTTGTAAAATCGCCTTACGAACGTTTACGTTCCCCGTTACTTCACGCTTATGGTTAGGACTTAAATAACCAACCATTGCTTTCGGCGTAAAATGTGCTTGAGGTGAGTCTTTGTATTGTAATGCGTACGTATCTGCCAACACTGTATAATCTAAATCCCCAGCATCAAATAGATTGGTCCCTGTACCAATTTCTTTGACGACTTGAACATCAATCGTATCTAATTTAACATTTTTTTGATCCCAATAGTCTTTGTTTTTTGTTAACTTCCAATTTTCAGTGTTACCATCCCAACCAGAAATCACGAATGGGCCATTTCCAACAAAATTGTCTGTTGAGGTGCCATAAGCCTCACCTTTTTCTTTGACAAATTTTTCATTTTTAGGCATAAATGGTGTCCCTACTAAAACTTGAGCTAAATAAGGGATCGGATACTCTAGGGTCATTTCTAGTGTTTGATCATCGATGGCTTTTACACCTAATTCATCCAAATTCGCTTGAGCTTCACGAATTTTCCGACCATTTTTGAAAATATCCATTTGATTACTACTGCTTGACCCAAAAGCAGGATCAACCACATTTTTGAATGCAGACACAAAATCACCTGCCACGACTGGATCGCCATTACTCCATTTAGTTTCTTTTAATTTGAAGGTATACACAAGTCCATCATCACTAACGGTCGGTTCACTTGCTGCAACAGCTAATTCCGGATCATGGTTTTTGTCCATACGATAAAGTCCTTCGACAACTTGACCAATCATATCTGAACTGTACACGTCTGTATAATGAGCGCTATCTAACGTTGACAATTCTCCACCTGAAGCTACCTTGATTACTTGTGTCTGTGCTGTTTTACCGCCATTCTTTTCACCAGTTGAATCCGTTGCTCCTTTACCGCTATTACAAGCAGTCAATAACAAACTTGCCGCTAAAACAAAAACACCAAATTTTTTCTTCATCCTCTAATTCCTCCTCTTTTTTAAGCTAAACAGAAGACTTACTTTCTGAGCTATTTAGAAAACCCACTTAGAATCATCCTTTTGATTTCCAGGTGATTTGTCTAATTGCTAAGGAACTTATTCTGTAAAGCTGATTTCTTTATAATTCTTCAACCACATAACGAAAAATAGCCATCTCTTGTTCTAAGTGATCATAAGCAAAATCAGGATGCCACTGTACTCCTAAAAAGACGAGACCAGAATTGTTGCTCTCCACACCTTCGATGACGCCATCTTCACTAAGTGCTGTAACACTTAATTCCTTTGCTAACGATTTTACTGATTGAAAATGAAATGAATTAACCTTTGTTTCTTCCCCATAGATTTTGCGTAAAATACTCCCAGTTTCTGTCCGAATCAGATGTGTAGGAATTTCTCTAGATATTGGTGCTTGCATATGTTTAATGGCATTCTGGTTTAAATGACTGATATCTTGGTATAAACTACCGCCCAATGCTACATTGACCAACTGCAACCCACGACAAACCGCAAAAATAGGTTTCTTTTGTTTAATTGCTTCTTTGATCAATGCTAATTCAAATTGATCACGCTCTTTAGATAACGATGCTTCTTCGACTTGAATCTCTTCCCCATATAATGCTGGGGATACATTTTGCCCACCAGCTAAAATCAATTTATCGATCTGGGTAATATACTCTTTAGCCAAATCAGGAGAACCAACTGGTAAAATCAACGGTAATCCTCCTGAATTTTGAACTGCTTTCACATAACCGTACGGAGTGTAACTAATCGGCAAATGATACAATTTTGCTCCTGCATCCTCTATTTCATTCGCTGCAATCCCTATAACTGATCGTCCCAACCAACACCACTCCTTTTGTACTTTCCGATAATAATTGTACATAGTGTATCAGATATATATATGAAAGGATAGTATAAATCGAAGCTGTGCGATAGTTTTTAACTATCACCATTCACTTACTTTTTAAAAGTAATTCACTGTTTCTATTTTACCTTAACTTCACTAAATCAGTAACTTTTATGCTTAAAAAAAATTATTTTCTGAATATTCTATACAATCAGTAGTTGACAGACAGAAAAACTGATGGTAAAGTTATAAAAAACAAAGAACAGAAGAGTACCTTTATTATTTCATTCAAGAGAGTCTTTGGTTGGTGAAAAAAGACAGAAGAATAAAGCGAACCACATCTGGGAGTTAACTTTTTGAAACGAAGTAGGAAAGTTCGGGTATGCCCGTTACAGCAATAGAAGTCTATGACTTCATGAGGTTATCGTTGTGAAGCGATAATAAAAAAAGGTGGAACCACGAATTTTACGTCCTTTAGCTTAATAGCTAGAGGACTTTTTGCTATACATCACTACGACTGGCTTTGCCAAAGTAGATGATGTATAGTACTTGGCGACTAACAGGAGAGACATCTCTGTGCTGGTAAATCACCAAACGGCTTACATCTAACAAAAGCAAATTGTTACACAATTTCTACCAACCATTCTAATAAAATCAACACGTATACTCAGAACAAGTAATCATAAACTATTTCCTGACAGAGACTTTTTTATTCGCTGAGAGAAAAAGCTGGAAACCTGTGATGAACACATCTGTTTCAGTCATCTTCTGAATCAAGTAAGAAAATGCGGCTTTCTCCGTTATCGGAAATGAATCTTTAGTATTGTTAAAGATTCTATGAGGTTACTATCGTGAGGTAGTAACAAATTGAGGTGGAACCACGATTCTTTCGTCCTCTTGGCATTGCCAAGGGGGCTTTTTGCATTTCATACAAAACAAAACACTGGAGGAAAAATGATGGACTATATTTTAGAAATTATGCCGGCTTTACTAGACGGTGCACTTATGACGTTGAAAGTTTTTATTTTTACACTATTAGGATCGATTCCACTCGGGATCATCATAGCCTTTGCCTTACAAACAAATTTTAAACCTTTGACTTTTTTAATCAACATTTATATCTGGCTAATGCGGGGCACACCGTTACTACTGCAACTTATTTTTGTTTTTTACGGTTTACCATTGATTGGGGTCGTGTTTGAACGATACGATGCAGCCTTATTTGCTTTTATTTTAAATTATGCAGCATACTTCGCTGAAATTTTCCGTGGTGGAATCCAGTCAATACCTGAAGGCCAATATGAAGCAGCTAAAGTTTTACGTTTAACTAGTTTTCAAACAGTTACGAGGATTATTCTTCCTCAAGTGGTCAAAGTGGTCTTACCTTCGATCGGTAATGAAGTCATCAACTTAGTAAAGGACACATCTTTGATTTATGTCCTTGGCTTAGGAGATTTACTGCGGGCAGGAAAAATTGCGATGAGCCGCGATGTCAGTTTACTTCCCTTAGTTTTAGTTGGAATCATTTACTTATTATTAACAGCCGTATTAACTTTAGCTTCTAAAAAATTAGAAAAACACTATCAATATTATAAATAATTAATAAAAGGAACCTTATTACCATTTTAATTTAGGAGGAAAGTCATGTTATTAATCAAAAACTTAACGAAAAGTTTCGATGGTCGTCGAATCATTGACCAATTGAATTTAGAAATCAAAGATGGAGAAATCCTTACAATCGTAGGACCTTCAGGAGGTGGGAAAACAACTTTACTAAGATGTCTAGCCGGTCTTGAAACAATCGATTCAGGCAAGCTCACCATGGATGGTGTACCGTTCAATCCTGTTGAGATGGATAATGCAGATCAAGTTGTAGGGATCGTTTTTCAAGATTTTCAATTATTCCCTCACCTCTCCGTTTTAGAAAACATTACGCTAGCACCAATCCTTTCGCTAAAGCAAACAAAAGAAGCTAGCGAATCAGAAGCACTTGAATTGCTAACAAAATTTGGACTCAGCGGTAAAGAACATTTATATCCATATCAACTATCTGGTGGACAAAAACAACGAGTTGCTCTTGCACGAGCCTTAGCAATGAAACCTAAAGTGTTAGGCTACGATGAGCCAACCAGCGCTCTTGATCCTGAACTGCGCCAACAAGTTGAAGAGGTCATTTTGACCCTTAAAGCTCAAGGTATGACACAAATCGTTGTAACCCATGATATGACTTTTGCCAAAAATATTGCTGATAACTTACTAACAGTCACACCTGTTCAGTAGAAAGGACAGACTATTATGAAGAAAAAAAAATATCGCCTACTTACGATGATTATATTACTCGCCATTTTAGCAGTAGTTGGATGTGGTAGAAAAAAAACTGAAACAGATCAATGGGCACGAATCCATTCTGAAAAACGTGTAATCATCGGCTTAGATGATTCATTTGTCCCAATGGGGTTTCAGAATAAATCAGGAGAAATCATTGGTTTTGATATCGATTTAGCTCGAGCTGTATTTGATTTGTATGGAATCACTGTTGATTTTCAACCAATCGATTGGTCAATGAAAGAAAATGAATTACAAAATCAGACAATCGATTTGATCTGGAATGGCTATTCTAAAAGTGCTGAGCGGGAAGAAAAGGTCTTGTTTAGTGATGAATATATGAAAAATGAGCAAGTCGTAGTGTCCTTGAAAAAAAATAATCTCAACAGCTTCACTGATATGAAAGGAAAAATCCTAGGCGCTCAAAATGGTTCTTCTGGTTACAATAGCTTTGAAGAACAACCTAAAATTCTGAAGAACCTTGTTAAAGATCAAACCGCTATTTTGTATGACGGTTTCAATGAAGCCTTTATGGATTTAAAATCTGGACGAATCGACGGATTGCTGATCGATCGGGTTTATGCTAATTATTATCTTTCTCATGAAGATAATTTAGCGAATTTTTCAATCGTCAGCGGTCAATTTGAAAGCGAAGCTTTTGCAGTTGGCTTGAGAAAATCAGATAAAGAACTGGCTAAGAAAATCAACACTGCTTTTGAAAAGCTACGAAAAACTGGTGAACTAGCTAAGATTTCTAAAGAATGGTTTGGAGAAGATGTAACGAAATAAATAGCAGAAAGAAAATTGGTTTATCCAATTCACTAACAGTTTTAAGTTAAAAAATATCCCTCTTATTAGAACGCAAAACATATCTTTTGGTTTGTTTCATTTAACAAAAAGCGTTTACAAACGTCAAAATATTATGGTAATATGATTTTGTAGTACTACAAAATATATGTTGGAGGTATCTTTATGAAAAAGAAAATATTAAGCTTTGTTGTTGTTTTAGGTCTCTTTTCATTATTCCCCCTTATTTCAAGTGCTACAGTTTTAGGTGAAACTATTTTAGGTGGCGGTCAAGAAAATGTTGATCATTACACATCAATCGTTGAATCAAAAGACAACCCACGTTCAAGATATGCTTCATCCGCAGTTGGCGGAGGTTGGTGGCGCAGAGGCAAAAATGGCAACCGAAATATTTCAGAGTATCAACACTACTCAAAACAAGGACACGCTTCTTGCGAAAATGGAAACGGGACATTCGGTAACGGTGGCTGGAAATCTAGCTATCAATGGAGTAAAACCAGTGTAGGTTGGACACTATTTGGCGGTAATCATGCGTATTATAATTATCGTTGAACAATAGAATAGAGGATTAACAATGGGATTAGGACATAACTCTTTGAGTCATATCCTAATCTTTTTTTCATCTAAACTAGTTGGAGGGGATGTTCATGAAAAAAATTTGTATTTTTTTGTTAGGAATTGAAATGATGTTAATCAGCTTATTGCTCCTCAATGTATCCAACAACTTATCAAGGAATGAGCTATTTTATAAAGGAAATTCTAAAATTTCACTCTTGCTTAAACAGGACAAAGAAAAAATAACTTCTTCTGAACAGCAAGTTGATTTTATTGAGAATTTAGCTACTAAATACAACGTTTCTTTTTATAAATATATCTTCAAAAACGAACAGGATATTACTATATATGCAACCGATCCCACGAAAGACCAGCAATTAATTCTAATCAAAGGGCATCTTCCTGCTAAGCAGTCCAGAGAAAAAATCACCAGTTTTCCAGATTCATCCAAAGATACTGTCGGTCAATTTTTATGGACAAATAATAATCAGCGACTTACGGTTAAATCATTTTCAACTATCACAGAAACGGGTATAGATGGAATCTATTACATAAATTCCACTGATACAAAAAAAATTGTCCCTATTATTTCCGAACTCCAACAAAAATTAGGCGACGTAGAACAATACGCATCATTTAATCAACAGCATATTCTGTTGATCAATCTTTTTGCTAACCCGATTTTATTTATCAGTATACTTGTAGTCTTAATCGTTAATTTATTTGTCTATAGCTACTATGTTATCCAAAACAATAAAAAACTTGCCATTTATCAATTAAATGGTTTACCCTCTATTTCTAAATTAGGAATGCTTTTAAAGCCTATCTTATATAGCATGATTATATTTAATGCCCTTATTTATATTGGAACGTTTTTTTATCAGAGACTTATTTATGGTGGTTTTTATGCTAATCTTTTCTTCTTACAAGGATTACTTATCGTCTCAAGCGTACTTCTTCTATTATTTTTCAGTACAGCTACCTTTATCTTATTCATCCAAAAAAGGAAAATAAACCTACCAGACAGTCTCAATGGGAGAAAGCCTTTAGGCCTAATGATATTTCTTAATAACGTAATCAAAGTCTTTTTTATTGTTGTCATTTTACTAGCCATTTCTCAGACAATAAAATCAACAAATAGCCTTAGTATTGAGTTGGCTAGTGAAAAAAACTGGGAAAAAACACAAGATATTTATGCAACTGAATTACGTTTTATTACACAAGATACTGACAAATACCGTCCATACGAATTAAAACTAAAAAATTTCTATGAAGTTGCGGAGAAAAAAGGCCTATTTTTAATCGATGCAACAAACTATGAAAAACTTTCTGATGGACGCTATCTATATGATGCAAATACAAATACATTACACGAACAACTCATATCAGCTGGTGGACGCAGCGTTACAATCAATACCAATTACTTAACTCATAATCCTATAAAAAAAGAAAACAACAAACCAGTCTCTGACAAAGATATGATTCGAAAAAAAAATACACTAAACCTATTGATTCCAGTAAAATTAAAACAGTACGAAAAGGATATTATTGCCAATTACTTAGAAGATTTTCAATTTAAAAAAAATGTAATTGACTCTGTCAGTCAAAAAGAAGACTTATCCTCAAATATTATTTATGTGAAAAATAACCAAAATTACTTTACGTTTAACCCCACTATTGAAGCAAAAAATCAACATTCAATTTTAGATCCTATTGCTATTGTAGATACGAATAATGTAGATGCCAGTTTTTATAGTTCCTGGCTGACACGATCCGTATTATTTGAAGCACCTAATACTGATGGTTACTCCTATCTGTTACCTAGCATTAAAGAAACAGATAATTTAGCTAGTGTTCAAAGTGTTAAATCCATTTACAACGAAAAAGCGGAAACGATCAATAACTTAAAAGAAAAAATTTTTTATCTGAAGGTTTCGATAGCCATTCTTTTTGCTGTACTTACATTAAATTGTATTAGCTTTTTTTCTGCTTACTTTGAAAAAAACAAACATACTTTTGCTATTCAACGAGTTTTTGGCTATAGTTACGCAAAAATATTAGTTCGCTTCGTTGCTGTTACCATTTTTATCGATCTATTCGTTTCACTTATCGTAATCATCTCCTTAAATAATTACAGCCTACTTATACCAGTGACTTTTATTATATTTATGCAAGGATTTCTTCTTTTGGGAAGTTGTTTTGCGATGAATAAAAAAATTTCAACAATCTTAAGCAAGGGGGAATTAGAATGATTTCTGTTAAAAATATTACAAAAACTTATGGAAAAAATAAAGTGATCGATAACTTCTCCTATACTATTTCCGAAGGTGATTTCATCTGTTTATGTGGAAAAAGTGGTAGCGGCAAAACAACTTTGATCAATATTATAAGTTTACTTGAAAAACCATCGAATGGAAGAATCACGTTTGATCAGATCCATGATCCTTCTTCAAAGCAGATTCTTATGCTCCAACGTCACAAAATCGGTTACCTTTTTCAAAACTACGCACTTATCGAAAATGAAACTGTTGCCCAAAACCTTAAAATCGCTTTGACTTATAGTAAACTTTCAAAATCAGCTCAAGTAGAAGCAATGATTCACGCCCTCCAACAACTTGAGCTTCATGATTGCTTAAAAAAGAAAGTTTATCAGTTAAGTGGCGGTGAACAACAGCGAATCGCAATTGCTCGAATGCTTCTTAAAGACCCCCAATATATTTTTGCAGATGAACCTACTGGAAATTTAGATGAATACAATCGGGATATTGTATTCAATGTTTTAAAAAAATTAAACCAGCAGAATAAAACTGTGGTTTACGTTTCTCATGATACTGAACTTATCAAAAAAGCAAACACAATCATTGATTTAAGCGCAACTTGAATCATCCATTTTGTTCCACTCCATACAAAAAACCGTTAATTGCTAACAGTACATAGCAACTAACGGTTTTTTCTTTTCTATTAACCTAAAAATTGACTTGTTACATCAACCAAACGTTTTGTTTGATCTTGAATCGCAGCTTTCACTTCATTAGCTTTTAACATATTCCCTTCGCCATCAATAGAAGCACTTGTTCCATAAGGATTTCCACCTGCTGCAAAAGTTGAGGCATTGACATAACCTGCTGGTACAATGATTGCCCCCCAGTGTTGCATAACTGTGTAAATTCCTTGAATCACTTGCTCTTGTCCACCATTAGGATTTTGTGCAGAAGAAAATGCCGTAACAAATTTATTCGCCAATTTTCCTTGTGCCCATAGACCACCTTGTAAATCAAAGAATTGTTTTAATTGGCTAGCCATTACACCAAAGCGTGAAGGTGAAGAGAAAATATAAGCATCCGCCCATAATAAATCATCACTTGTAACCTCTGGAATGTCAGCAGTAGCTTCCACATTTTTACGCCAAGCTGGATTTGAATCGATTGCCACATCTGGTGCCAGTTCATGGACTTTTCTCAAACGCACTTCGGCACCATTAGCTTCAGCTGCTTCTTTTGCCCATTTTACCATTTGTGTTCCTGTTCCTGTTGAACTGTAATATGCAATTAATAATTTGCTTGTCATGTTTTTTTCCTCCAATAACTATTGTTTTCTTATCTACATTTATATACTAACAAAAAGTAAGTGAACTTACAAGTGTTTTTACTTACTAAAAATAAGTTTCCCAAAAAACCTTATTCATTCTAAAAAAAAAACGAAATGAGTACTCAACTCATCACGTTTTTTTCTTATCTATAACTATTGACGTTACTTTCGCCATCCCAAACGGACATACCTTCTGATACTGAAACAACATTATATCCATAATTTTCAAGAAAAGAACATGCATGCTCAGAACGCACACCATGTTGGCAAATAACATAATGGGGTTGTTCTCGATCGATCTGTGACATTGCTTCTGGTAAAGTGGATAATGGATAGTTTTTAGCTGTCATGATATGACCTGCCGCAAATTCATCTACTTCTCGTACATCAATAATCGAAACTGGTTCATTCACCGTTAACTCGATTAATTTTTTTAATTCCTTGATTGATACTCTTTTCATCCTAGTATTATTCCCCCTGCAGCTTTCTCGATTATCTGACAATTAGCGCAAAACACTATAATCAGTAAATTTGCCTCATTAGCAGTATACCATTGTTGATCTTTACTACAACATTTTACGTCCTTTTTTTGAAATTCATAAAAAAAACTTACTCCCAATTGATTGTTGGAGTAAGTTTCATACGCATTATTCTTGCATACCGTTTGCGGCAATTAAATTTTTGTACCAATAAAACGATTGTTTTCTCGAACGCTCTAGAGTTCCATTGCCTTCATCATCCATATCAACATAAATAAAACCATAACGTTTCTTCATTTCTCCAGTTCCAGCTGAAACTAAATCAATGCATCCCCACGGTGTATAACCAATCAACTCAACGCCGTCTAATTCAATCGCATCGCTCATTGCAGCCACATGCTTGCTAAAATAGTCAATTCGGTAATCATCTTGGATCGTACCATCCACTTCGATTTTATCTATCGCACCAAATCCATTTTCTACAACAAATAGTGGCACATTATAACGATCATACAATTTGCACAATGAAATACGCAACCCTAGAGGATCCACAGCCCAACCCCAATCAGATTCTTGTAAATATGGATTTTTAACTGCAGGCATTTGATTGCCCCCAACATATTTCACTTCATTTGGATTAGCAGCAGAAACAGTTGACATGTAATAACTAAAACCAATGTAATCTACTGTGCCTTCTTTGATAATCTCATCATCGCCAGCTTCTTTTTTAATAACAACATTTTTTCGTTCAAATTCTTTTATTTTGTGTGCTGGATAATATCCTTTGACCTGTACATCGATATAAAATTCTTGCTCACGATTAAATTTGATTGCTTCCATCACATCTTCTGGATTACAACTCATCGGGTAACTCGGGATATATGCGACCATCATCCCTATATTGAAATCAGGATTAATCTCATGACCTAATTTTACAGCTTTGGCACTTGCTACAAATAGATGATGAGCAGCTTGGTACTTTGCTTGTTGATCATTTTGATGAATACCGATTTGAGTCCAGCTACGCAAAAAATTAATTTCATTAAACGTCATCCAGTATTTAACTTTATCTTTGTAACGTTTAAATACGGTTTCACAGAAAAACAAGAAGTAGTCGATCACTTTTCTATTTGACCATCCATCTAACTCATCAGCTAGATACATCGGAATATCAAAATGATTGATTGTTACGATTGGTTCAATCCCATAGCTCAATAACTCATCAAATACTTTATCGTAAAAAGCTAGCCCTTCTTCATTTAGTTCCATTGTCCCTTTAGGACAAATTCTAGACCAAGCAATTGAAAGTCTAAAACATTTAAACCCCATTTCTGCAAATAAAGCAATATCTTCTTTATAGTGGTGGTAAAAATCTGTTGCCACATGACTTGGGTAATATTGATTTGGGTCAACATAGCCAACTGCACCTTCTGGCAAAGCAGCTCCTCTGGTACATGTTTCAATTTTACCTTCTTTGGTTTTATAAGTGATCATTCTTGGTGTTGTATGATTACCACCCGTTATAGCATCGAGCGTACTTAACTCTTTGCCACCTGAAAGATAACCACCTTCGTATTGATTTGCAGCTGTAGCGCCGCCCCATAAAAAATTTTCTGGAAAGACTGATTTACTCATTGATCATTTCTCCTTACCTAATAAACTGGCTGCTTCTTCGTCAAGAATAACAGTTAAATGCGGATGCATTTTCAAAATAGAAGCAGGGATTTCATCCGTGATGGCGCCTTCAACAAACGCTTTCATAATTTTAGCCTTTTTTATTCCACTTGCAAAAAGAATTAAATGTCTTGCTGCCATCACACTTCTAGGTCCCATTGTAACATAAAAATCAGGTGTTTCAGCAGGATCTTCAAAATGTGGAGCGATTCGTTCTTTCATTGCTTCATCACAATCAACTTTCGTGGTAAAATCAGTAAACGTTGTTGTTCCAGGTAAATTACCGCAGTAATGTCCATCAGAACCAATTCCTAATAAAATAGCATCTAAACCACCAGCATCTGCAATTCGTTCATCCTGTTTTTCATAGTTTTCTCCATCTAAAATATGGATTTGTTCTTCCGAAATCCCTGCCGGCGTAAAATATAACGTTCTTAAATCACCGATCGTGACCCCTTCACGTATGCCCGATTTATAGGGAATTTCATCGAAATTATAATAGTGTACATTGTCAAAATAATCCTTATCCTTCACTTCAGCAACTAGTTTTTCGTACATACCAATGGGCGTCGTACCAGCTGTTATCGCTAAATTCACACGCTCATGCCGTTGAAACATTTCACCAATTAACATCTGTGCTGCAACTTTACTTAATTCATCATAATCCTTTACTACAATAACTTTCATTTCATTTCCTCCTTAATATAAAAGCGTAGCGGGCTCGTTCAGTGCTGACTGAAAAATAGGAAAATATCACTGAGGTGCTTTTTGCCTCAATCATTTTTTCTAAGCGAACCCGTTAAACTGCCTTTCTTCCCTCATTCTACAACTAAACCCACTTCATTTTCACCATGTCTTACTCCTGGAACTATCGTAATCAAAACATCGTTTTCTTTAACCTTTTTTTGATCATCCATCGCCAAAACAGATAGATACTCATCAGAGTTTGTAATAACCATGACCACGCTTATATCGTACCCTAATTCACTGATTTTTTCACGGTCAAATTGAATCAACGGTGTTCCCACCTGAACTGTTTGCCCCTCTTTACACAATAACTCAAAATGCTGTCCTTCCAATTCAACCGTATCTAATCCGACATGAATCAAGACCTCTATTCCCTCTTTTGATATCAAACCTATTGCATGTTTTGTTTTAAAAGCGACAGTCACTGCTCCTGTGATTGGTGAAACAATTGTGTTTTCATCAGGCATGATGGCAATTCCTTTTCCAACTAATTCTTTTGAAAAGGTTTGATCTGCAACATCACTGATTGGATAAACGATACCAGAAACAGGTGTGCAAATCGTTACAATCTCTTGATCTTTATCTACAATCACCTCTTTTTCTCTTCTATTTTCAGTTTGTCCATCAATTTTCAATACACTTTTTGCCAGTAAAAATGTGCTGACAAACGTTGCGATCAATGTAACAACTAAAGCAATAATAAATCCTACCGCAGCATCGTTCAGAAAAACTGGAATCGAAAGAATACTTGGCATTACAGGAGCCATCGATTTTGCACCTAAAAGAGCACCAACAGCTCCACCGATTCCGCCACCTAAAGATGCGCCTACAAAAGCGGCTTTGTATTTTACTAAAACACCATACAAAGCAGGTTCCGTGATGCCTAAATACCCAGAAACAGTGGAAGACAACGCTACTTGCTTCATCTTTTTACTCGAAATCAAGAAATAAATAGCGAAAGCAGCGGTTGCTTGAGCCATCGTACTCATAAAATTCATCGCCCCCATTGTTGAATAACCATATGTGGCAATTTGCTGTTGTGTAATTGGACGAATCGCATGATGCATGCCCATCAATACTAATAAAGGACGACTTGCACCAATCACAAATCCTGACACTAACGGAGAAAAGTTTATCAATGCTTCAATCCCTTGTGCAATGTATTCTCCAACATAAAAACCGATGGGAGCCAAAACAATCAACATCACTGGAACCATCAAAATTAAGGTCAATAACGGTGTAAAAATAACTGTCACCATGCTTGGAATGACCTGCTCAAAAAAACGATACACATAGCTTAATAACCAAACAGCTAAAATGATTGGCAAAATCGAACTACTGTAATTTACGACTGGAACAGGAAGAAAGCCTAAAAACTGAACGTTTGTTAATTCTCCTGCAATTGCTGCATTGATCAACGTTGGATACATCAATACACCAGCTAAACTTAAAGCCATATATTCATTGGTTTTAAATCTGCGTGCGCTACTGACAGCTAATAGAAATGGGAAGAAATAAAACATTGCATCTCCAGTCATATTAAGCACAAACATTGTCCCACTTTCAGGATCTGCCCATCCTAAACTTGTCAACATAAATAAAAAACCTTTTAACATCCCGCCACCAACGATTGGAGCTAAACTTGGGACTAGAATAGCTGATAAAGTATTGATCAAGCGATTAAGCAGTGAATCTTTTTCTATACTTATTTCTGCTTGCTCCTCATTGCTATCTAGGCGAGGCATTATCTTGATGATCTCTGCATAAACTTTACTGACTTTTCCGCCGATGATCACTTGGTATTGTCCGCCTTGTCTTTGTACACCCATAACGCCATCAAGTTCTTCAATCGCTTGCGTTTGTGCCTTTGATTCGTTTTTTAAATTAAATCGTAGCCTCGTGACACAATGAGTCAGACTGATGATATTCTCATCACCACCTATAAGTGTAATGATTTTTTGGGCTAAATCCTGCATAGTTTCTCCTCTTTTCTGCTCAGTATTTTTATTTTTGGTTCTTATCTCAGTTTCGTGAAACACTTTTTTATAAACAATCAAGACCTGTTCAAAAAAACTATTTTCTTTAGAAAATAATCTTTTTCAAACAGGTCTTGCCAGCCGAGCTGTAACGAATCCTCGTATTGATATTTATGAATGTAATAGGCGAGCTAAATGCAATGTCAGATACAATTGTTCATCAATTGTCGCTTGTTTCTTGTAACGATCTTCTAAATAATTGCTGATTTTCAAACTACATTTGAATTCTTTCGGATACTTCTTTTTAACAGTTAAAACAATTTCTTCGTTATCTAGAGAATTTACGGTTTCTTGGTCATTCAACCGAATCAAATAATACCTGAGATGATTCAAAAATCGGTGATAATTGATTGAAGTTTCATCTAAATCTACTTGAAAATAGTAACGAACTAACTGGGTAATATCAGCCATTGCTTCCATATAATCCATTGTTGTTTCCATTGATTCTTGATTGAATTGATAATTCACAAAATGCATCGCAATAAATATTGCTTCAGATTCTGCTAAAACAATCCCTTTTTCTTCCTCGATTAATGCAATTGATTGAAGACCAATTTCAACTTCTTGAGGATAAAACTGTTTGATTTCCCATTCGATTGGGCTTCGAATTTTCAATTCTTCTTCATGTCGTTTAAAGGCAAATAATAGATGATCCAGTAAGCTAAATAAAATAACGGGATTAATCTCTCTTCCTAATTTTTCTTCACCCATTTTTACTATTTTCTCGACTAATAAAATTTCCTCATAACTCGCTTCATTTAATAAAACAGCCATCTGCTTAACATTCATTTTTTCTGTAGGCAGATACACTTGCTGGATTAACGTGGGATCGACAGGATCATTGGGATACACTTGAAATCCCAACCCTTTGCCAACAACAATCACTTCTAATTCTCCATCGACAGCCAACACAACATTATTATTAATTCGCTTTTTTATATACATGTTCCACCTCCTTACTATAAAAGCTGAAAAAGCTCGTTTAGTCTCGTAGAAAAATAGGATAAATTGATTGAGACATTTTTTGTCTCATTCCATTTTTATCTTTTTTCCTAGAGACTAGCTTTTGATGCTAGACATATAAAAGCTGAAAAAGCTCGTTTAGTCTCGTAGAAAAATAGGATAAATTGATTGAGACGCTTTTTGTCTCAGTCCATTTTTATCTTTTTTCCTAGAGACTAGCTTTTGATGCTAGACATATAAAAGCTGAAAAAGCTCGTTCAGTCTCATAGAAAAATAAGAAAAACCATAATATAGCAATCACGATAAAGAAGCCTTTATCATCTTTGCTATATTATGGTTATGCCTGAAAAATCAGTAACAATTCCATTAACTACGATTAATATATCACGGAAAGAAAACGCTGTCAATTTCTTTTTTATTCGTTTTTACTTTTTTCAATTAACCTTTTCTAGTATTATTTCTATCATTTTTACCACTTATAGAATCATAACTCTTAGATAAACATAAAAAGCAGAAGTTTGATCCTCTGCTTTAAGCTTATCATTATGGATAGTTTTTTCTATGTGCTTTCCATCTACTGAGAAGTAAATAAATCAATAGTAATACGAAGCCAATCGGAGCGATTGTTTCGATAAGACTACCAGTATTTGGAAATTTTCTTAGTTCTATATGTGCTTGTTTTGGTTGTGCTAACTGTGTATCTAGTTCTTGCTCGTGTTTTTTTGGCGGTTGCGGGTTGGTTTTATTCCCGCCTATTTGTCCATTTACCTCTATTTCAGCAGTGGAAGCATAAACAGAAGCTTGGAACAAACTAATACAGCCTGCCATAAGAATGATCGTAATGATGTGACAACTAAATTTCTTCATTGTTTATCACAGCCTTTATTTGATTATGGTGTTACACCAAGTGTTGTACCATCTTTTTGGATCGATGTGAATTTCAATGTTAGTGTGTAGTTTTCTGTTGCTGCATTTTCATTAACGTCAGTTGGTAAACTAGCCGTTGTCGTACCAGTATAATTGAATTTTGCAGAATTTGCATAAGCCGAAGCAGCATCCGTAGCGATATTCAGACGTCCATCTTTATTGGCTAAACGCATCCAAACAGGTGCACTTGTCAAATCAACTAAAGCATTGCTTTCAATCAAATTAGTCGCAGCAGGTGTCGCAACTAAACCATTGCCTTTTGCATTGATTGTTAAGGTATCAACATACTTAGGTGTTCCTTCCATTTTATTCAATGTCACAGCAACACCACGACCTGAATTATTCACGATACTATAATCAGCAGACTCAATGTTTTTGTGGGCACTTGCAGTTGTTGTATGGAAAGCTGTCGCTGTATCAACAGTCACGTTGATCCATTCATCAGACCCTTCTGGGATATTCGTATCTGGATCTGTATTATCTAGCTTACCAATCGTTCCGTTGATAATGACATCGACTGAATTTTCTCCATCGATTGTTTCAGCTAAGACTAGTTGTGTTCCCCCTGATACGCTTAGACCGAGCATCATTGCAGCAAGTAAAAAGTTAGTTGTTTTCATATTGTCTCTCCTTCTATGTGTAAGATGATTTATTTTCAACAGAAAATCTGTTAAATAACGATATTAGTTGTTGATACGGATTGTAATTCCAGCTTGAACTTGTCCACGCTTTTTGTTTGTTTTTGAATCATAAATATCAAACGTGGCTGTCGCTGGATGATCTCCTTGAGCAAGTTTTTTCTCTAATTTTGCTCCATTTATTTCATATCCCGGCTGAATTGCACCAGAGGAATAAACTTGTTCATTATTGCTGTCTAAACGAATCACTACATTGATGGGATAGCCGTTTTCGACTGGATTTTGAATATACAGACTGCCTTCACTGTCGCCATTTTCAAATACGGCCTCTGATTTAATGACCATATTGAACTTACTAGCATCCACAGCTTTTTGCTCAGCCGCTTTCACTTCTTTGTCACTCATTTTTTTAGCGCCTTTTGTATCGGGTAAATAATCGCCAGAAACGACTTGGACAGGTTCTGTTTTAGTTGAAAAATAATAATATAAGCCGCCTGCTGATACAGCTACCAAAAACAATAACAGTAAAATCAGCAGTCGTTTCTTGTTCTTCTTTTCTTCGTTTGTTTTATCCATAGAATTCCTCTCATTCTTCATTTTTTTCAACTTTGAATGTCACTTTGTAGGTTGGAAATACCGCTTGCTTTGTCGGATTAAAGTACTTGCCCTGTAGGCTCAAACTTTTTTCTTCATTCACGTTTAAAACACCGATCGATAAAGGGTTTTTGGACAATTCACTTGTTAAAAATAGTGGTGCTGCTTGGTTGTTGTCTACCAGCATTTGCAATGCTAGTTCATCTTGTCCAGATTTTCCTGACAAACTATCTAACAATTGCAGTTGATTCGCCGCGGCGTTTTCTTTCGTTAGGTTTGTTATCGATAGTTTTGTTGGGGTATTTCCTTTGTTTACGACTTGGTATTCACCAGAAGATACTTCGCCTTCTTTTGAGGTGCCCAGGTCTTTATTTTGAGTCTGAAAAGCCATTTCAATAGGAACTTCTACTTTGATAATTTCTGTCACTGTTTGAAATTCAGTTAAAGGATTCATTGCTAAAACAACTTCTTCTCCAGATACTCCAGTAACTCTCACACGCACATAATAAGTAACGTCTCCATCAAGACCTTTTAATTTCGTTGAAAATTTCTGATTCTTATTGCCTGTCAAAGTCGCAATTTGTGATTTTGTTGCATCAGCTGGAAAGTCTTTACTCTTGCTGTATTCCACTTTGACTTGCTGATAATTCCCACCATAATAAGCAATTTGATCAGGAAGAGCTGCCGCTTCCCCATTTGTAAAGTCTGTCCATTTTCCTGTATCACTTGCCAACTCACCGTTGATGATTGCTGACGTCGTTGTCACATCTGCCGTGATATTTTTTAGCTGAGGCTTTGTAGTGAAACTAGTTGCATCGGAAAAATTACTTTCTCCTGCTTGGTTGATGACAACCATTTGCGCCCAATAAGTGGTATTGGGATTTAAATCATTTACCTTTACTTTATAGGTTGAATCAAGCACTGTGTTTTCTTGTCCATCAAAATTGTTCAAGGTCACAATATGCTTGGCTCTTCTTAGATCATTGGTATCACCTTTATCAGTAAATAAGAAAAATTTAACTTCTGATGCTGGACTCCCATTATTAACCGATGAACCATCTAGAGAAACGGATGTATCTGTTTCCTCCGTAGCACGCAATCCTAACTGATCTGGCACATCCATAAATTCACTAAAGACAAGTTTCTGCGAATTTTTCAAGGCTAGAATTTCTTGAGCGGAGAATGAATCTGGTGTACCTGCAATATTCGTAAAATTTGTTCCTTGTATACTTAAATCGGATGCTTTCTTAAATATTTCTTGCGTTGGTGTGCTATTTGTTTTACTAGAAAAGGTTTCAATTTTTTGTAAATAGTTGCTCGTAAATGACAAGTTATTTATACCATTCGCACCGTTTAGACCAATAGTACCCAGACTAGTTCCAGAAAATGAGACTTGTTTTGCTTTGTTCATACTGATTGCAAATGTACTAGAAGCTGCGGTTGTGAAAATTGCACCACTCGCAACATCTATTGAAACATCTACATTTTCTGCAATCGTCAGTCCACCTTTAGCTGAGTAAAGATTGATTGGTGAAGGGAGTTTGAAATCAACTTGAGCGTTTTCTTGAAAATCAAATAGTACTGGTTGGGTTTGAGAAGAAGCAAAAAATTGATTTCTTGTACCACCTGTAGCAAGACTTACTTTATCCAAATTAAAAACTGCATTTTTCTCAACGATATAACTTGGCGCCAAAGTACCATATGTCATATTACTGTTCGTTTGGATATCAAGTTGTGCATTTTCTCTAACTACAATTTGAGATTTTCCTGCATAAGGATTCGCTGAAGAACTGCTCGTTGACCAAATAAATGCACTGGTTTGATTGGAAGAATGTTTAATCGAAGTATGACCACTTTGAATTTCTACGTAATTGATTTCTGCCCATTCCTGGGAATATGTACTCGTACCTCTTTGATCGATCGTGTTTTGCCCTCGCATAATGACCGAACCGTTTATGTTATAAATCATTTGACCATTTGTTGAATAGTAATCGACACCATCAAAGATAAATGTCATATTAGCGGCGGAGCCTCCAGATAAAAAGCCATAATACCCCACTGCACCAGAGCCATCACTATTACCAAACTGAGTATTCCGAATCTCGATTACAGCATTTGCCTGATTTGCATAAAAACCCCTAGTAGCTGAAGCTCCTTTATTATACGTAATAATGTGATTTGCACCATCAATAATCATGCTGTCTTTTAGTTGATAACCAGCAGTTCCTAAGTCGATATTATTGGTTAAACGAAATTTTAGCTTTTGACTATCTTTTAAATATTCAGTTAAAGTAACTGCTGAATCCACTAGCCAGAAGCCGTCTGCATCTTGTAACGCGTCTGCTCTTAGCATGTTTTTACTATTTATTTCAGAATCATTTCCATCAATCGAATTTTTCATATCATTACTATCCGTTATTTTTTCATTTTCTATTGATTCTTCTTCCTCAGTCGATTCTTGGCTAGATGAAGAATCACTGACAGTTGATTCTGATGAATCTGACGATTCGTTTTCTTTGGTTGACTCCGTTGTTACAGAAGGTTCTTCAACTGATGATTCAATTTCTATAGCATAGGACCAATCAATCGGAAAAATTATTAAAATGATAAAGCTGATAAAAATCAAGTGAATATTTTTTTTCATGACCGACCTCCTCTACTATTTTATATAAATTATAACAATAATATATCTTTCTCCTATTATTGTATTGCACTTCGAATTTAATATCAATTTAATAACGATAGTTTTTTTAAATTTATATAATTATTTTATCGTTATTACCGATTATTTTTGAAATTATATATGTTTCATCATAGTTCAAGCCTTTTTGATCACCAATTCACAATTGTTAAGTTTTTTTAAATATTCTAACATTATTTTTAATTTTTGATGATTTTTCTGTTTGTGTTGATGAAACTAAATTAAGTGAGTGGAACATAACTCCTTGAGTTACGCCCTACTCACTTGTAATCTGAATAAACGGCGGGAGCAGATGAAACTACTAAACTTCCGTTCCAACCTCTTGCCTTTTTTTAAATTTTATTTATTTAGAAGTGAGGATCTCTAAGTAAGTTCCTATTTCCTTCCTGATTTTCTGTTGGTCAACGATTAAAAATGTATCAAACATTTTTTGTAAAAAGAAACGGTCATGTGAAACAACAAGCAGTGTTCCGTTGAACTCTTCCAGTATTTCTTCAATCTCTTCTCTCGTTTCGATATCTAAATGATTGGTCGGTTCGTCAAGCACTAAAAAATTGACCTTATTGTGCATTAGTTTTGCTAATTCTAAACGAATTTTTTCACCACCACTTAAGAATCGAACTTGCTTCATGACATCATCACTGTAAAAGGAATACTTTGCTAAAACTCGTCGACTTTCTTGTTCAACAAGACTGCACGCTTGATTGAATTCTTGTAAAATCGTCAGATTAGGATTTTCATACTGAATAACTTGAGGTAAGTAACCGATATGAAGATTCGTCCCACGCTTGATCTCGCCACTATCTAGCGCTTCTAATTCTAAAGCCAATTTTAACAATGTACTTTTCCCTGCGCCATTTTCTCCTATGATCGCAGAATGATCTTTCCAAAATAGAGAAAATACCGCTTTATCAAATAGTTTTCGTCCAGCATAACTTTTACTGACTTCTTTAAATTGAAGTACTTCTTTACCCGATCGGTCTGTTTCTTTAAATTTTTTACCTATTTTAGTTGTGTCTTCTTTAGGCTTAGGAACTTTTTGGATTTTTTCTAATCGTTTTTCAAGTTCCTTCGCTTTTTTGAAAAATTTTTCGTTATCGCCTTCGTGTCCCCATTGCCTAAAGCGACGGATAGCTAATTTTATTTTTTTGATCTCTTTTTGCTGCTCAGAAAAATCTTTTCTCAATTTTTCAAGATACTCTTCTTTTTGTTTTTTATACGCAGAATAATTTCCTTTGTATTCCAGTAAACGTCCATCTTCTAATTCTATGATTTTTTCTACCGTATGGTCTAAAAATAACCGATCATGAGAAACAATCAAATACGCCATTTTCTCACGAGTTAAATACCCTTCCAACCAAGTGATTCTTTTCGCATCCAGATGATTGGTCGGCTCATCCAGTAATACAAGATCATTTTTTTGCAGTAAAATTCTTGCCAATGCAACGATCGTCTGTTCACCACCGCTTAATTCTGAAAGTTTTTTTGGTAATAAATGAGCGATCATTAAGCCATTCGTGATCATTTCCAATTGATTTTCCATTTCATAGCCGCCAGCCTGCTGGAATTCCTCTTGTTTTTGACCGTAGCGAGTTAAGATTTTTTCTAGGTCACATTCTTGTACTGCCATTTGTTCTTCTAAATAGGTTAATTGTTTTTGAATGTCATTCAATAATGTAAAGGTTTCTAATAAATAAGTCTTTACATTCTGCTCACTTGCTTCTGGTATTTGTGCTAGATAGCCGATCCGACTATTTTTTTTACAGCTGATCGTTCCTGAATCAATGCTTTCTGCTCCTGTAATAATTTTTAAAATCGTTGATTTACCTGATCCATTTGTGCCGATCAAGCCAATTTTTTCGCCTGCGTTTATTTGTAGATTTAATTCTTCAAAAAGTGGTACTGTCCCGTAATTTTTGGTGATTTTTTGTAATTGTACTAACATCTTCTTCCTCTTTCTGCCATTCAGACAGATGAACACAAATGATGATTATCTTTTTTAGACTAGTAAAGCTATTTTTAGCGTACACAAAAAAGCTGAACAACATTCTCTGTTCAACCTTCATTATCTACTATTAACTACAAATTCCTCACTGTTCGATCGTTGACAGTTTTGGCTTGATCCAACTGTGATCATCTTGTTATTTTATGACTGATCATTTTTAAGTAAATAAGTCTGAATGGTCTGTTTTATTCAATTGATTATCCCTTTTTGGACACACTTGTCCCTTGAGATAAAAAATTGGAAATAATAACATGACAAAAAGCTAGGTACGCTATTATATATGAAATACTTGCTGTTATTTTTGGCATGTTGACCATTGTACTTATTCACCACCTTCGTCATTTCTTAGTTGTATTGTAGCATGATGTTTTAAATTGTGCAAAGTGGGTTTTATGCTTTTCTGATGCTTTGGGTGAAGTTTGGCTGGATGATTCTTTAAATGAAATAGTAACTGAAGTAGGGACAGGAACATTCAAACTTCTTATTTTTTGAAGTTAAATGCCTCTGTCCCTGACTCATTACTAAATTATTTAATTCGCTACAATATTCACCAATTTATCTGGAACAACAATAACTTTTCGCACTGTTTTTCCTTCAATAAATGATTGGATTTCTTCTGTTGCTAATGCTTTTTCTTCTAATTCTTCTTTACTCAAACCTCGAGCAATACTTAGTTTTGCTCGAACTTTTCCATTCACTTGGAACACAACTTCGACCTCATCTTCGATTAGTGCAGCCTCATCATATGTTGGCCAAGGCGCATTCGTCAAACTGTCTTCATTTCCTAGAATTGACCATAGCTCTTCACCGATATGTGGCGCAATTGGTGCTAGTAATTGAACAAATCCTTCAATGTACTCATACGGCAAAACATCAACTTTATTGGCTTCATTCACAAAGACCATCAACTGAGAAATCGCTGTGTTAAAGTGTAAGTTTTCCATATCCTCTGTCGCTTTTTTCACTGTTTGATTATAGACTTTAGTTAAGCGGCCATCATTTACAGTTGTGATGCGATCACGCATTTTATTATTTTCATCTACGATCAAACGCCATACACGATCTAAGAACTTACGACTTCCTTCAAGTCCATTTTCACTCCAAGCAATTGATGCATCAAGTGGACCCATGAACATTTCATACATTCTTAGTGTATCTGCGCCGTATTTTTCAACAACATCATCAGGATTTACAACATTTTTCAATGATTTACTCATTTTAGCTGGTGCTTCTTCAAGTTTTTCCCCTGTTTCGCTGTTTACCCATACACCATCTCGTTTTTCCACCATATTTGTAGGAACTAGTACTCCACGGCTATCGCGGAAGCTTTGACCTAAAATCATTCCTTGATTATACAGTTTTTGATACGGCTCTTTAGTTGGCACAACACCGATGTCATACAAAAATTTATGCCAGAAACGTGCGTATAGCAAGTGAAGTACTGCATGTTCTGCTCCGCCAATGTAGATATCTACAGGCAACCAACGTTCTAATTTTTCATAGTTGGCAAGTTCATTTTTGTTGTGTGGATCAATATAGCGTAAATGATACCACGAACTACCTGCCCATTGTGGCATTGTATTTGTTTCACGTTTGCCTTTTTTACCTGTTTCAGGATCAACTACATTGATCCACTCAGTAATATTCGCAAGTGGGGATTCTCCTGTACCGCTTGGTTTGATATCGTCTGTTTTCGGTAATCTCAATGGTAATTCAGATTCTGGAACTGTTGTTGTTGTACCATCTTCCCAATGGATCACAGGGATTGGTTCACCCCAATAGCGTTGACGAGAAAATAGCCAATCACGCAAGCGATAAGTGACTTCTTTTTTACCACAGCCATTTTCTTCTAACCACTGGTACATTTTTTCATTTGCTTCATCTTTTGTTAGACCATCTAGAAACCCAGAATTGATATGGAGACCATCCCCAGTGTAGGCTTCTTTCGTGATATCTCCGCCTTCAATAACTTGAATCATTTTGATGCCAAACTTATCAGCAAATGCGTAGTCTCTTTCATCGTGAGCTGGAACAGCCATGACAGCGCCTGTTCCATAACTTCCTAGAACGTAATCTGCGATCCATATTGGGATTTCATTGCCGTTCACCGGATTGATCGCATATGCCCCTGTAAAAGCCCCTGTTTTGGTTTTAGATAAATCTGTACGATCTAAATCAGATTTTTTGCTTACTTCTTTTTGATAAGCTATTACTGCTGCTTTTTGCTCTGGTGTTGTAATCTCATCAACTATTTTTAACTCAGGCGCAACGACTAAATAACTAGCACCAAATAAAGTATCTGCACGCGTTGTGAAAACGGTGATTATATCATTACTTCCCTTAACTTTGAAATCAACATTAGCACCTTCAGAACGTCCAATCCAATTTCGTTGCATATCTTTGATGTTTTCAGGCCAGTCAACTAACTCTAAATCATCCAGTAAACGATCTGCGTATGCTGTGATTTTAAGCATCCATTGACGCATTGGTTTTCTAACAACGTCATAGCCGCCTCGTTCACTTTTTCCATCAATAACTTCTTCATTTGAGATTACTGTTCCTAATTCTGGCACCCAGTTTACTGCAACTTCCGCTTCATAAGCTAGACCATGTTCGTATAATTTTGTAAAAATCCACTGTGTCCATTTATAATATTCTGGATCTGTCGTGTTGATTTCACGATTCCAATCATAACTAAATCCTAATGAATTGATTTGACGTTTAAAAGTTTCAATATTTTTTTTCGTAAAATCAGCAGGATCGTTTCCTGTATCCAATGCATATTGTTCGGCTGGTAATCCAAATGCATCCCACCCCATTGGATGTAGAACACTGTATCCTTGACTTCTTTTCATTCGAGATAAAATATCTGTTGCTGTATATCCTTCTGGATGACCTACATGAAGCCCTTGTCCTGATGGATATGGGAACATATCTAACGCATAAAATTTTTCTTTATTCGGATCATCATGTGTCGTAAAGCTGTTATGCTTCGCCCAATATTTTTGCCATTTTTTCTCGATTTGCTTGTGGTCGTAACTCACGTTTTTTCTCCTCCTATTTAGGTAACTTTTTAATAATGATTTTTGATGGCGATTTATTCACCTATTTCTCAGGATCGTTTTCCACACTTTTTATAGTGTTTACTTGGTTGTCATTCACTAGAACGATAACTTCTCTTCCGGTGCTCGCCAAGTATTGTTCATCATCTACTCTGGCATAGCCAATTAGAGTTCTCTAATTCTAATACTTTGTTCTTACAAATTCATACAACCAAAACAAAAGATAATGATTCCTTAGTATGGTAACTTCTCTCCCGATGGTCGCCAAGTATTGTTCATCATCTACTCTGGCATAGCCAATTAGAGTTCTCTAATTCTAATACTTTGCTCTTACAAATTCATACAATCAAAGCAAAAGATAATGATTCCTTAGTATGGTAACTTCTCTCCCGATGGTCGCCAAGTATTGTTCATCATCTACTCTGGCATAGCCAATCGTAGTGATTCACAACAAAAACGTCCTACAGGAAAAAGTTCCTATAGGACGTGTGATTTGACAACGTGGTACCACCTAAATTCACTTGTATATATACAAGCCTCAGCGTTGTAACGACCGCCGCCGATTTTACTTAGTAAAGTGAATACATCTAACTTGTTCAGTAAAATAACTCAAAGGCGAGTTCGAAAGCTTCTGTACGTATTTTCACCAACCATACGCTCTCTAAAACATGGTTCTTTCTACTATTCCTCTTCACTGTTTCTATATCTCTATGTGCTATTATACTACCAAATATCTTAGCCAAGTTCAATCTTTTATTTGACTTTCAATTTTTGACCAATATAAATGATATCACTAGATAATCCGTTCAATTGTTTGATTCTTTGAACGCTTGTTCCATATTTCTGCGCAAGTCCCCAGAGTGTATCTCCACTTTTTACGGTGTGAGATCCTGATGTTTGATTATTCCCTTGATTACCAGATGGACTTGACGAGTTCCCTTGACCTTTTTTTACAATCAATTTTTGACCTGGATAAATGATATCTCCATTTAAGTTATTCCATTGACGTAAGTTCGCAACACTTACTCCGTTTGCATTAGCAATGGCCCATAACGAATCACCAGCTTTGACTGTATAATTACTATTGTTCGTACCAGTATTGTTAGCGCCACCTGTGTTACCAGTTGACCCACCGTTGTTCCCGCCAGTACTACCTCCACCGGTATTTCCAGAACCTTTTTTTACAATCAGTTTTTGGCCTGGGTAAATGATATCTCCATTTAAGTTATTCCATTGACGTAGATTAGCGATACTTACACCATTTGCATTAGCAATGACCCATAATGAATCGCCTGATTTGACTGTGTAATAGGAGTTCGAACCTGTATTACCTGATCCACCTGTATTTCCAGTTGAACCACCTGTGTTGCCTCCAGTGCTTCCTCCGCCTGTATTACCAGAACTCTTCTTCACAATTAATTTTTGGCCAGGATAAATGATATCTCCGTTTAAATTATTCCATTGACGTAAATTGGCAATACTTACACCATTTGCGTTAGAAATAGCCCATAATGAATCACCTGATTTGACTGTGTAATACGTATTAGATGTACCTGTATTGCCTGATCCACCTGTATTTCCAGTTGAACCACCGTTGTTCCCACCAGTACTACCTCCACCAGCATTTCCAGAACCCTTTTTCACAATCAGTTTTTGTCCTACGTAAATGACATCACTAGAAAGATTGTTCCAGCTCTTGATGTTCGCGATTGATGTTCCATATTGCGCAGATAACGCCCATAAGCTATCACCAGCTTTTACCGTGTGGGTCACATTTTGATTACCGGTCTCACCCGTATTCCCTCCAGCGTTACCATTATTACCCGTATTGCCTTCTCCGGTATTGCCACCTGTATTTCCACTGTTGCCACCACCTGATGATGGCGTATCGTATTGGGTTAAATTGTATGTTGTAATAATATTGTTCAGTTTTGTATTATAGCTAGGATCTGTTGCATAACGCCCTGTTAACCAAGCGGTTGCATCTTTGTATGAATTCGTATTGCTTTTCCAAGCACCAGAATAGTAATAAACTCCAGCTTGAAAGGAAGTATTTCTCAAGACATATGCATTGTCACTGAATGATTCAGAATAAGAAGGATATTTTCGAAAAGCTGCATTTACTTGAATCCACTGTCCATTGATTACTTCCCATGTTTTCATTGTAACAGATTGCCCTTGATAGCTTCCCTTGATACCAAATAAATTATGGTTTGGTGCGGCCGATAGCGTACTTCTTCCCCAATCACTTTCAAGGATTGCTTGAGCCATCATTACAGATGCATATAAATCATTTGCAGCCGCTACAGAACGAGCATGTCCAGAAATTTCAGCGATAAACGCACTTGGACTAATACTTCTAGACTGCGCAGAAAATGCTGAACGCATCGCAAGATTTGGTGTGTCTGGTACTTCTGGTTTCTCTGTTTCAGTTGTTGATGAATCCGTTGTTGACTCTGTAGTTTCAGTTGTCTCAGTACTTTCTGTTGTTTCTGATGTATTTAATTCTGATGATTCTTGTGTTTCCGAAGTCTCTTCACTTGAAGATTCAGGCGTTGTCGTCTCCGTTTCTGATGTCATCGAATCGTTAGTGTCAGTTGTCGTTTGTTTTTGAACGGCTTCTGTATGTGTAATTGTATCTGAGTAACTTACTTGTGCACTTGAACTTTGGTCTTCTGCCGCTTCAGCTATCTTTGGTGCGGCAATCGGTGCGGCAATTGAGGAAACAACAATTGCAGAGCTAAGCACAGTTGTTCCTTTTTTTAACTGATCGTAAGCAAGCTTGTTCTGTTCGGCTTTCCTCCGCTCTTTTCTTGATGTTGTGTACTTCTTCATAATATATCCTCCGAATTTTCTAAAAAAAGTATTCTTTGAATTATAGTATACCCTTTTTTCAAAGAAAATAGAAATATTTTTTAATTTTTTCTTTCTTTAATTTACAATTAGAATTTCGAGGGATTTCTTCTTACTTTTCCCATAATTCTTTTATTATTTTTGATGACTAGGTCTCAAGTCCGATACCTCTCTTTACCTTAGGCTGATTTTTTGATTATGCACTTGTTATTCCTTCAAAAAAAAATTATAGTGGAGAAGAAGTAGCAGGAATGTAAAATGAAATGGGGGAAAACGATGAATAAAGAACACTTTTTGATCGAATTGAAAATCTATTTAAAACCTCTAACTAACCAACAGCAAGTATTTATTTTAAATAAATATGAAACAATTTTTGAGGAGCGCTCAGCTGCTGGAGAAACAGAGGAACAAATTGCAAAAAGCTTAGGCAAACCTAGAGGAATCGCTGAAGAGATTTTACAAGAGTTTGATATCAGTGTTCCTGAAAAAAAACTGGAACGAGATGGCTGGCAAGAAATTCAGCCGATTGTAAATAACGATTATTACTATGAAGACATACCAGAACATCCTTATGATGATACTTATCGCACCTATGAACGTCCACACCATAATGGCTTTACCCGATTCTGTCAGATAGCAGGTATCCTTTTATTTAACTTTCTTTTTATGTTTTGGATGATTTTTGCTTCTATTATGCTCTTATTTTCTGGGTGGTTAACTGCTGTCCTTTTCTTATTTTCACCAATTTTAGGAGGCATCTCAATTTTTGCTGGTTTTAATGATGGAACGATGTTCCAATTGTTCCTAAGTATATTCCTTTCTGGTGCTGGAATAATCGGTCTATTGATTCTGACGCCACTAACAAAATTTTTTGGGAAAGTATTGAGACGTTACCTACAATGGACTATTCGTGTTTTAAGAGGAGAGATTTAGTATGAAGAAGACAACTGCTTTTTTTCTAACCATCGGAGTTTTAGCCATGATCATTGGCGGAATTGGCAGTGCTGTTTATTTCAGACGCGCTGAACATTCCATGACAGATATGAAAACTCAAACTTATGAGATAAAAAACAAGCAAAGTACAAAAGAAATACACCTTGACCTTTCAGGTAACGCTGAATTTTATATTTTAACTGAAAACTCAAATAAAGTAACAATGAATACTCGAAGTTCTGTGCCCGTTTCACTAAATAGTTCTTTAGATGTTAAAGAGAAAAATGATCAACTATCCATTTCGGTAAATAGTAATAAGAAAAAGATGGAATTAGATGGTTTAAAATTCGATATTTTCGATAGAGGTTCTGCTGTAACACTAACAATTCCGGAAGATACTGAACGCTTGGTCATAGATGGAAAAGCAGATGGGACGATCAACCTTTCGACTGTAACAACAAAAGATTTAGCTATCACAATGAACAATGCAGATATTAGTGTCAGTGATGTCAATACAGAAAAATTAGCAATCAAAACTACTAACGGAGATCTTAACACCCATACGGATGTTCGAACAGATGAAGCAACGTTTCAAACGACAAATGGTGAAATTCAAGTAAATGATTTTGTTGCTTCTAAATGGTCTGCGCTAAGTAGCTCTGGTGATATTTCTTTAACTAGAGTCAAAGGGATTGGTAACATAGAAACAACCAATGGTGAAATCCAAGCAACTGACCTTAAAGGTACAGCAAAAGTGAAAAGTGTCACTGGAGATTTCTCGCTATATGGAACAGAGCTCCCTAAAGAATTACAAGTTGAGACACAGCAAGGGAGCATTGATTTGCATACAGAAGAAATTTTATATGATGTAATAATCAAAACTAAAACTAAGTTAGGTGATAGTACTATTTTCGGTAAAGAACGAACTTCTTACAAACGAGGAAAAGAAACAAAATCCTTCGCATTACAAACAAATTCTGGTGATATTTCTGTTGAAGGACCATCGGATTATGAGGATGAAGAAGACAACTAATTTTCTTTTGCTTTCAAAAAGGTCGGGACGAGTTGTTTCTGCTCCCCCGTTTATTCGGATTCCTTGTGGCTAGGAATGACTCATAGAGTTATTTCCTAGCCACTTTTTTTTAGATTCTAAGATGTGTTCTTCATTATTTGATGTTATAATGAGTTTTATCTAATTTGGAAAGGATTTTTCATGAAGAATAAATTATACTATCAATTTGCTGGCAGCTGTTTTTTAGTTGTCTTTATGTTTTTAGGATATGTCGTTCGTTTTTATCCAGACTGGTTGCACGGATTTGATCAAGCAATCACTGCATTTGTAAGAACTCCTTATCCTTCAGCCAATCAGTTTTTCATTTGGTATACAAAGTTTGCTGATCCTTTGACTGTTGGGATTCTCACTTTGGCGATTGCCTTTATTCTATTTAGAGGAAAATATTATGCTGAGATGCTTTGGCTTTTAATCAACACAGGTTTGATTGCCGGTATAGCAAACCCATTGATTAAGTTAGTATTTATGCGTCCACGTCCAACATTGAATCATTTAGTCACAGAACATAGTTACAGCTTTCCTAGTGGTCATTCTACTGGAAGTGTACTATTATACGGAACGATCATTTTGCTTTTACCACAATTTATTAAACAAAAAAATCTTTGTCTACTTTTACAAGTTATCTTAGGTTTTGGGATTTTACTGATTGGTATCAGTCGGATTTATGCTGGGGTCCATTTCCCAAGTGATGTTTTAGGCGGATTCTGTTTTGGTTTAGCTTGGTTATTGATGACCTATCCAATTTATTTAGAAAAACGTTTTATCTGGCGTTTTAGAAGTAAACAACAATAGAAAGAAGAATGAAGATGTCTGATTTTGGCTATACTGAAGATCCCAACAAACGCTATCACACATGGAATTACGCCTTACGTCAACAATTTGGCGGCAAGATTTTTAAAGTACCTTTAGACGGTGGCTTCGATTGTCCCAATCGTGATGGAACAGTTGCTAAGGGTGGATGTACCTTCTGTAGTGTTTCAGGATCAGGGGATATGATTGTTGCACCTCAAGATCCCTTGCCGATCCAATTTCAAAAAGAAGTGCAGATGATGCATAAAAAATGGCCTCAAGTTGATCAATATATTGTTTATTTTCAAAATTTTACGAATACCCACGCACCTGTTGAAGTGATTCGACACCGTTTTGAACAAGTGGTAAATGAAAAAGGCGTTGTCGGCATTTCAATCGGTACTCGCCCTGATTGTTTACCTGATGAAGTAGTCGAATATCTAGCAGAACTAAATCAACGCTATTATTTATGGGTGGAATTAGGTTTGCAAACAACTTATGAAAACACTAGCACTATAATCAACAGAGCCCATGACTACCAAACTTATCTAGATGGTGTTGCAAAATTGCGCAAGCATAATATACGCGTTTGTACACATCTAATCAATGGTTTGCCTGGAGAAAGTCTAGATATGATGAGAGAAAATGTGCGCCGAACGATTCTTGATTCAGATATTCAAGGAATCAAGTTACATCTACTTCATTTAATGACAAATACTCGTATGCTGCGTGATTACCATGAGGGACGTTTACAATTGATGACACGAAAAAATTATGTCAATGTTATTTGTGATCAACTGGAAATGATTCCACCAGAAATCGTGATCCATCGCCTAACAGGTGATGCACCAACGGATACTTTAGTAGGTCCAATGTGGAGCTTGAAAAAATGGGAAGTTTTGAATGCGATCGATGATGAAATGAAGCGTCGGAATAGTTTTCAAGGAATTAATGATGTTCGTAAGGCTAAGGAGGTACTTATTTAATGTTACAAACAGCGCTGCATTTTAGTCATACGCTTTTGAAGGAAATCATTCAAGAAGGCGATACAGTTGTCGATGCTACGATGGGAAATGGTAATGATACAGCTTTTTTAGCACAACTAGTTGGCTCGCGTGGTTTAGTCTACGCTTTCGATATTCAAAAACAAGCTCTACAAAATACTGAAAAAAGACTTGTTGAATCAGGCATAAAAGCTCAAGTCCGTCTATTGCATCAAGGTCACGAAACAATCGCAACCGCTATTCCAAAAGATACGTCCTTACGTGCGGCTATTTTCAATCTAGGGTATCTACCCAAAAGTGATAAACAGATCATTACAAAACCAGATACAACAAAGCAAGCTTTAGATGCTCTGCTTGCTAGATTAGAATCTAAAGGCCGAATCATTTTAGTCGTTTACTATGGTCATTCTGGCGGAGAATCAGAGTTAATGTTAGTACAAGATTATTCAAAAAAGCTTCCACAAGAGATTTATAGTGTAATGACTTATCAGTTTATTAACCAGAAAAATAACCCACCGATTCTATTTTGTATTGAGAAAAAATAACCCCAATAGGTTGCTGAAAGTTGAAAAAAGCGCTAAAACTAAATTTTAGTTTTAGCGCTTTTTCGATTGATTTCTCTACACTATTCAAACACAAATTGGTTATGATACAATTCTGCATAAAAACCATCTTGTTTCAGCAATTCATGATGATTTCCTTCCTCAATCACTTCACCATTCCTTAAAACAACGATACGATCTGCATTCAGAATAGTTTTTAAGCGGTGGGCAATCACAAAGCTAGTTCTACCTTTGATTGCTTCATCCATTGCTCTTTGAATTTTTGCTTCTGTTACAGTATCTACATTACTTGTAGCTTCATCTAAAATCAATAATGATGGATTTGTGATGATGGTTCGAGCAATGCTGATCAATTGTTTTTGACCTGTACTGAAAATATTGTTTTCCTCTGTAATTTCAGTGTCATACCCGTTTTCTTGTTCCATGATAAATTCATGGATATTGGCTTGTTTAGCAGCGCCAATAATCTCTTTTTCCGTTGCTTCCGGTTTACCAAAAGCAATATTCGCTCGAATCGTTCCTGAGAATAAGACTGAATCTTGTAAAACAATTCCCACATGACTTCGTAAGCTATTTAGCTCAATTTCACGAATATCTGTTCCGTCAAAAGTAACTGAACCGCTATTTACATCATAAAAACGATTTAATAAGTTCATAATAGTTGTTTTTCCCGAACCAGTCGGACCAACTAACGCAACCATCTCGCCTTTGCTGACATTGATCGAGACATTCTTTAAAATCGGCACTTCTGGATCATAACCAAACTCAACATGATTCAACGATACTGATTCATTAACACCATTGATTTCTTTTCCATCTTTTGGATTGATTTCATCTGGTTCATCAAACATTTCGTTCAAGCGACGAGCTCCTGTGATTGCTAATTGGATCATGCTATAACCAGAAGAAATCTGCATCAATGGTTGATAATATTGTTGTGAATATTGAACAAAGGTGACAACTAACCCTAAAGCTACTGTTTTCTCTAGGTCACCATTCAATGCTAACCAACCACCAAAGAAAATCACAATAGCGGTATTTACAAGCGACATTCCTTGCATCATTGGGAACAATAGCCCCGAATAAACTTGTCCTTTAAATGTAGCTTTACGGACTGTTTCATTATGTTCTAAGAACCCTTCAATGGTTTCTTCCTGTAAGCCATTGGTGATGATTACACGTTGTCCACTAATTTTTTCATCCATATAGCCATTCAATTTACCCACTTCATCTTGTTGAATATCAACGTATTTACGTGCTTTACTGATTACAACTACCGCAATCAAAATCGCAACTGGTGTTGAGGCAATTGTGGCCCATGCCAACTGGACATTTTGACGGAACATCATGATCAAAATTCCTACAAATAGAGCTGCATTAGTCAATACTTGTAGTAGCGCTTGATTCAAACTATTTTGAATATTATCTAAATCACTAGTAAATCGACTCAAAATTTCACCATCTTGATGGGAATCAAAAAAACGAATCGTCAATTTTTCTAATTTATTAAACAAACCGATCCGCATCCGATTCGTTGACTTCCCAACAACTTGAGTAAATAAAATACTGTAAATGAAGTTAGCTGCACTTGTCAATACATAGAAAATCAACAATTTCCAGATAATCTCCATAAACTTACTCTTATCATCTGTTCCTTGCATCAAAGCGCCCACATAATTTGCTAATTCTTGAATCGCTTCACCAACAAATTGTGGGGCTTTCACTTGTAGATACGTTGCAATAACAATTGTCACAAAGATAAACAAGAAGGAAAGTTTGTAACGTTTTAAATAATGAAAAAAGAATTTACTTGCTCTTATTAAATCAGTCATTATTTTCATCCTTTCCTTTTTGAGTTTCGTAGATTTCTTGATAAATAGGGTTTGTTTTAACTAGCGCTTCATGTGTTCCTTCACCCACTAATTGTCCTTTGTCTAATACCAAAATTCGGTCTGCATGAACAACGGAAGAAATCTTTTGCGCAATCACAATCGTTGTCGTTTCTTTTAATTCATTATCTAAAGCTTCTCTGACCAATCGTTCTGAGCGAGCATCCAAAGCACTGGTACTATCGTCTAAAATCAAAATCTTAGGATCGCCAATGACACCACGTGAAATAGAAAGTCTTTGTTTTTGCCCACCGGAAAAATTGTTACTTCTTTCAGCCACAGGTGCTTCATATTGTAATGCTAACTTCTCAATGAATTCTTTGGCTTGCGCAATTTCAGTTGCTCGACTCATATCTGATTCATTGGCATCTTTTTTCCCTTGGCGTAAATTTTGCGAAATTGTCCCTGAGAAAAGAATCGCTTTTTGTAGAACAAATGACACAGCTTTACGTAAACTATGTTCATTAACATCCTTCAAATCAACTCCACCAATTTTTACGCTTCCCTCAGATGGATCAAATAATCGTGGAATCAATTGTGCTAGAGTCGATTTTCCTGCTCCTGTAGCGCCCACGATCCCGATCATCTCACCTGGTGCAATAGAAAACGAGATATCTTTTAGTGTATCCACCTCATCGCCTGGATAACGGAAACTAACATGATCAAAAACGACACTCCCCTTTAGATCTTGCTCAGGCACATCTTTATACGTAAGCGCAGGAACAGTGTCCATCACTTCTTTGATCCGTTTGATAGAAACCGCCGCACGAGAAGTCATCATCATCATCATTCCGCCAATAATGATCGCCATCATGATTTGCATCAAATAACTCATAAATGATGCAATACTACCGATAACAGTCGGGTCATCCTTTACTAAATTGCTTACTAGAAAAATTGATCCTACAACAGCTAAATTAGCTGCCAACATAAACGATGGAATCATCACAGAAAATAGTGTTCCCACAATCAAGTTATGTTTCGTCAATTCTTCACTAACCTTTGTAAAACGGGTGAGTTCGTTCTTCTCTTGAACAAATGATTTAACTACTCGAATGCCTAACAGGTTTTCTTTTGCTAATCCATTCACTTTATCGATCAACGTTTGAATAATCATAAAATGTTTACCCATTTGCGAAAATGATAAAGCTGTAATAATGAATACTGCGACAACTAATAACACGATCACCCACCACAACTGCGGTAACGTCATCATTGCTAAAATAAAACTACCGATAAACAGAATCGGAATTCTAAATAATGACTGTAATGCAATCATGATCACATTTTGAATCTGAGTGACATCATTGGTCAAACGAACAACTAAATTACCTGCTGAAAATTCCTCAATATTACCAAATGAGAATGTTTGGATCTTACGGAATGTTGCTTCTCGAATATCTGCACTCACACCTTGTGCAACTTTAGCAGAATAAATCGTATTGAATACACCTGCAACCAAGCCCAATCCTGCAATCCCAATCAAGTATAGTCCAAGTTCTTTCATCTGACTCTTATCATCTTTAATAATTGCTTCTAACACTTTTTGTAATAATTTAGGCTGCCATAAAGCCGACATGACCATGACAACAACAGTAATCAAAGCTATGGAAACTTCCAGCTTGTACTTTTTGACATGTTCCATAATAATACTCACGTGATCCCAACTTTCTTTGTAAATCTAGCTTAATCTGATTCATTGTGCAACTTTCAATGACCATTTAGTGTTATGATGTGAAGGAGGCAAGACACCATTACCTTCAATAATTTCACAAACTTAACACTGTAAAATTAGGCTGCATAACAATTTACCATTTTTGGAAATGAAATTCAAGAAGTTAGCTTCTATTTTTAGATAAAAGGATGAAAAAATTTGGACTCAAAATTATCAAAAGACAAAATCATTCAAGCTGCATTTCAGTTACTAGCAGAAAACCCTGAATTAGAAAAATTATCCATGCGAAAAGTGGCTCAAAAATTAGGGATTCAAGCACCTGCAATATACTGGCATGTTGAAAATAAACAAGCCTTACTCCAAAGTATGGCTGAAGAAATAGAAAATCATTTTGTACCACCAAAACCTCAAAAAAATTGGAAAGAAACCATTTATGCATATATGGAAAATTATTATGAATTGTATCAGCAATACCCATGCGCTATAGAAATTGAAATTCAAACTATCCCTTCTTATCCATCCCGTTTAAGAAATCTAGATGCAATCCTTGGTATTTTAAATGAAGCTGGTTTTTCTATTGAGCTAAGTTACATGACTATTACTTCTTTACAGCATCTATTATTTGGTATGTTGATGGATTCTTCAGAGGAAAAGAAATTATATAATAGAGTCATGGCTGGGGATGACTATTTAAAAAAACAAATTATTTTAATGAAACAATATGTTCAAGACCATGAATTGAATAATATCAGCGCGAGTATTCAGTACCGACAAAAAGAAAAACAAAAGGATTTCTTTATGAAAACATTGCGGGTATTTCTAAATGGCTTAGATACGTTCCTCTAATAGTAAATACGCAAAAAGCTTGGATATTTTTATTGATCCAAGCTTTTTGCGTATTTATTTTTCTAACGGTAACCACTCTAAAACTCTTTGAATCCAGGCATCCCAAAAAATCCAGTCATGATTACCAGGCCCCGTTTCAAAGGTATGATCGATTGTATTGGCAGTCAAGGCCGCCGCCATCTTTTTATTTCCATATAAAAGTAAATCCTCTTCACCGCAGCAAAGAAAAATATTAGGAGCTGTTTTGCCACTTTTTACGAGCTGTTCAAGTAAAAACATTGGATCATTGCTTGAACCTTTAATCTGTTCAAACGGCCCAAAAATACCTTCCCAGAATTTTTTTCCTCTAATAGCTAAAAGATCCTCTACTCTGTCAGCAAGATTCACAGCACCTGATAAAGAAGCCACCGCACCGAAATTATCTGGCTTAGCCAATCCAAGTTTTAAAGCTCCATATCCTCCCATTGAAAGCCCTACTGCAAATGTTTTTTCCCTTTTCGTTGTTAATTGAGGAAATAGTTCCTGACAAATATTCGGCAATTCTTCGGAAAGAAACGTCCAGTAGTTCATTTCATAACACGTATCTGTATACCAACCAAGATCAGTAGAAGGCATGATCACTGCTAATCCTAAATCAGCAACATAGCGTTCTATCGATGTTCGTCTTTCCCATACACTGTGATTTCCACCCATTCCATGAAGCAGATACATCACTGGAACATCTGTCAGGTTTCCTTTGGTTGCAGTGCCTATTTTTTTCTCGGTTTTTTGTGGTAATATAACGTTTACTGACACTTCCATTTCTAACACATTTGAATAAATACTTGCTTGTAAAAAAGCCATCTAACAATCCCTCATTTTCTGTTTTCTATCATTGTAGCACTAAATCAGTTATTTTTTGATTAAATAAACAAAACAAAAAACTCGTTCTTCTATGAAGAACGAGCAGAGGAGGAGTTAAAAATGAAAAATAATTTTGTTTATGTTGTTGTTTTGTGGGTATGTTTATATAGTACAACGTAAATATGAACTTTGTGTGTCAAAATCACGTATTCTATGGTCCTATTTTATAAAGAAAGTTTAACTGCTATTCGTTTACTATTTTCTTTTTAACACTACTATTCAAAATAATCGCAACGATAATCAACCCAATTCCGACTACATATACGTTATGAAGTCCTGTATAAAGCATACCGCGTAAAGGTCTAAGTAAATCAGCAGGAATCGTGTTAGCCGTATGTGGATTAACAAGCTGATTCATGACATCAGAATCAACTTTCAACGTACTTTTTGCTAGTTCTGAAGTTGTCACTGCATTAATAATGACACCAAAAATTGACACCATCAATGTTTGACCAATCGTTCTAGCTAGCGTATTGAATGACGTTGCTACCCCCATTTCTGATGGATCCACACTGCTTTGAGCTGTCACTGTTGTGGTTGTAATCGTGATCCCAAAACCAATTCCTAAAACAGAAGAAATCGCAAAAAACCAAACAAATGATACTGTTGCCGGTACCAATACTAAGAAAATACCACCAAGTAAAGTAATGCTTAGACCAATTGTTAATACTCGTTTGGTTGTATGTTTTTCCATTAGATTACTGGCAATAAACGAACCTACCATCCATAAAATCGACATTGGTGCCAATACTAAACCACCAATTCCCGCACTTTTTCCTAGCACTCCTTGCATCCACATTGGAATATATACTTCTACTCCCATTAAAAAGCCACTGATCAAAGCAGCTACAATATTGACGATCACAAAAGTAGAGTTTTTAAACAGCATCAAATCAATAACAGGGTCTTTGGCTCTTTTTTCCACAAAAATAAACATGATAAAAAATAAAACAGACGCACCTAAACAAAGGAACACTTTTAAATCAAAACCGCCATCACCGATTAATTGAAACCCTAGTAATAGAGTCAATAAAACGAACATCAGTTGAACACTACCTAAGATGTCCATTGGTACTTTGCTTTTTTCTCGTTTTGGCTCCACTAAAAAGTAAGCGATCAATCCCATTAAGACAAGACCGATTGGCACATTAATGAAGAAAATCCAGTGCCAGCCAACGGTATCTACAATAAATCCTCCAGCAAGCGGGCCAAAAATACTTGCAATCCCCCACGCAGCACTATTCAAGCCTAACATTTTTGCTCGCTTATCAATTGAATAAATATCAGCCAAAATTGTTAAAGCAACAGGCATGATCGCCCCTGCTCCGATTCCTTGAATTGCTCGGGCAATAATCAAGGTCATCATGTTTTGTGCCAAGCCGCAAAGAGACGATCCAATAATAAAAATAATAATACCGATCATAAAAATTGGTTTGCGTCCAACTTTGTCTGCTAATTTCCCATAGATAGGTGTTAACATCGCATTTGTTAATAAATAAATAGAAAATACCCAGTTCATGATCTCCATGCCATGTAATGAGCCTACGATCGTCGGCATTGCGGTTGAAACGATTGTTCCTTCGATTGCTGTCATAAATGTTGCAACGAAAACACTGATCGTTACAAGTTTGACATTTGTTTTTCTTTCCATGTATCTCCATCCTTTTTGTATTTTTTAGGTTAGTAGTTTAGTTACTTATGATTATTTTACAGAGGTTTATTTGGTATTGTTGTGAGACTTTGCATTACTATTAGAGTTTTTAGGTTTATTGTAACCTAATCCATAACTAATTTGTGAGTTGTTGGCTTCTATTTGTTGTTTGGTTTATGGCATTTGGTGATTATAAGCACTTTAGTTGCTAGCTTCTATTTGTTACTTGGGATTACAGCGTTTGGTACTTTCAAGCACTTTGGTTGCTAGCTTCTATTTGTTACTTGGGATTACAGCGTTTGGTACTTTCAAGCACTTTGGTTGCTAACTTCTATTGGTTAGTTTGTATTACAGCGTTTGGTGTTTCACTAGTATGGTAACTTCTCTCCCTTTGGTCGCCAAGTACTGTGAATCATCCACTCTGGCGAAGCCAGTCGTGGTGATTCACAGCAAAACGGCGCCACTAATTTTCATTAGTAGCGCCGCCTCGTTTACTCCATCAAGCTTTTCTTGATTGCCTCGACTTTGTCAGTCTGCTCCCAAGGTAGTTCAATGTCTGTACGACCAAAATGACCATATGCTGCCGTTTGTTTGTAGATTGGACGGCGTAAGTCAAGCATTTCTATTATTCCTGCTGGACGCAGGTCAAAGTTTTTACGAACCGCTTCAATCAATTTGCTTTCAGCTACTTCACTTGTTCCAAAAGTATTTATTGAAATGGATACAGGTTGTGCTACGCCAATTGCATAAGCTAGTTGAACTTCAACTTTTTCAGCTAAGCCAGCTGCAACAATGTTTTTAGCAATATACCGTGCTGCGTAACTTGCAGAGCGATCGACTTTCGTCGCATCTTTTCCAGAAAAGGCTCCGCCACCGTGACGGGCATAACCGCCGTAGGTATCGACGATGATTTTTCGTCCAGTCAAACCAGCATCGCCTTGCGGTCCGCCAATAACAAATCGACCTGTCGGATTTATAAAGTATTTTGTTTCTTCATCTAATAATTCGGCTGGAATCACTTCATCAATGACGAGAGCTTTCACGTCTTTTTGAATTTGTTCCAACGTTGCTTCTTCATCATGTTGTGTGCTGATCACGACGGTGTCTACACGCTGTGGTTTACCATTTTCATCGTATTCTACAGTCACTTGAGATTTTGCATCTGGACGTAAATAAGGAAGCTTTTCCTCTTTTCGCAGTTGCGTCAAACGGCGAACAAGTTTATGACTTAAAGAAATCGGTAACGGCATCAATTCTGGTGTTTCATCAACCGCAAAACCAAACATCAAGCCCTGATCTCCAGCACCAATATCATCTTTAGTATCTTTATCACCGCGTGTTTCCAGCGCATCATCTACACCTTGTGCAATATCTGGTGATTGCTCATCAATTGCAACTAAAACAGCAACAGTGTCTCCGTCAAAACCATACTTAGCACGTGTATAGCCAATATCTTTCAGCGTTTGGCGAACGACTTTTTGAATATCTACATAAGCTGTTGTAGATATTTCTCCAAAAACTAAAACTAAACCAGTTGTAACGCTTGTTTCACATGCTACTCGGGCTGTCGGATCTTGTTCTAAAATGGCATCTAGTATTGCGTCACTTACTTGATCGGCAACCTTGTCTGGATGTCCTTCTGAAACGGATTCTGATGTAAATAAATGTCTCTCTGTCATAATGTATTCCCCCTAGTTATATTCGGTTACAAGGCATCTTTGTCAAACAATGAGAGTATCACCTATACTTTCATACAGCTCTAGACAAATCCTTTCGGGAACTTGTAACGTTTCAATTATAACAGATATCGCTAGAAAAAACTTGCTTTTTAACTGACTTTATTTTTCACTAAAAAACGCAAGGAGCTGAGACATAACTCTTCAAGTTATATCTCAGCTCCTTGCAATCCAGATAAATGGTTGGAGCAGAAGCACCCCCTACAGAAATAAGCCGAAATTACTTTGGAACACAGTAAGGTTCGAGCTTATGTTGCACAGCACTTACTTGATTATCAGCGCTAGGAGTTTTTCCACATTATCACATATTCATAATAATTTATTTAACTTTCTGAATCTTATGCAGCGGTAAAACTCTCATTTCCACTTTTCCAATAATCTCTTTTTCATCCACAAGTTTATAGTAGCGACTGTCAGTGGCGTAGGGACGGTTGTCTCCTAAAACAAGGTATTTTCCTTTAGGAATAGTCGGAGTGCCGGCCAATGCTTTTAATGTAAAATCTTCTGTATAAATCATTCCATCTTGTTCAAATTGTCTTTTATAATCCGCAATAAAGCTTTCATCTTTTTCTTGTTCATTAATAAAGAGCTGTCCATTTTTATAATATAAACTATCCCCTGGACACCCGATAATTCGACGCACAGACTTATCTTTTGAATTTGGCACCTTGAGATAAACAAGATCAAATCGCTTCTTTTTAGCCATTTTATTGACCATAACAACGTCACCATCATCCAACGTTTCACTCATCGAATAACCTTCTACCCTTGCACATGCAAATGTAAAAAGAGAAAGAACATATAAAATACTCAGCGTCACAAGGAAAGTTAACGCTATTTCCAAAAAAAGAACGTAGAATTTTCTAAATCTTTTTTTTCGCTTATTTTTTTTCTTTCTTCTTCGTTTGTTCGGTTGACTATTCTTTGATGTCTTCCGTATTTTTTTAGAAACACTCTGAGACACTTTGACTTGTCTTTTTTGCCCTGACTTCTTCTTAACAGCTCTATTCTCTTTTTTCTGAGTTGTTTTTTTCATAAAATCACCAGGCTATTTTTTATTTACCAACGCATTTTTATTAATATTAAAGTAGCGAACAACTTCTTCATGATTTTTCTTCACTGCAGTCAAATCTGTTTCAAACTCAGTTAAAAGAGTCTCATTTTTAAAGAAATCATTCGGTTGAGAGGACAGATTAATACCTAACTCTTTCATTGATTTATAGTATTTATTCAATTTTTTTTGCCCAGTTTCACTATTTCTGATTGTCGCTTTATAAATGCCGTAACTAGATAGCTGTCCTGCTAGTAGCTTGATATTTTTTCCTGATTTCACATCATTCTCTGTTGTCTTTGCTGTTTTTAGTTCCTTTTCTAGATTATCCATTAGATAATACCCTTGAACCACTGCCTTGGAATCTTTCTGACTTAAATGCATCGCTTGATAGTACAAAGAATAACCTGCAGCAAATCCAGAGAATAAAAAGAGTATAACCAAGGCCATACCCCAGTTACGTTGCTTTTTACTTTTCTGCATCATCTTTTTGACTTTAGATTTCTTTTGTTTACGTTTTTTCTTACTGACTTTTGTTCTTTTTACTTTCTTTAAAGCCTTTTTCGTTTGAGCCATCAGATAAAAAGAAATACCTGAGAATACTAAACCGATACTGGCTAGAGACAAAGAAATAATAAAAAACCAATCTAATATCGTCATTTCTTTACCTCCTCACTTTCTCCTTTTTAGTTATTTTCTTGACTTCTTTTTTCTTGCTAGCTTTTTTTTCGCTTGATTCTTTTTACTGATCGTTCTGATTACGAGGAAAATAATTACTGCTAAGGCAACGACGCCACCAATAATTCCTGCGATTAATTTCCAGTTGAACGTTTGAACATCTTCTAAACCAGCATCTTGATTATTAAACTTATCTGCTTCTTCATCAGTGATTTTAAAGTTCTCATCCCAGTTCCATTTTTTATCCCCTGCTGTTACAAGGATTTTCGCATGGTAATTTCCAGCTATCATCCGGTCACCTTCCATACTCACAGGAAAATTGATCAGTGTATTTGGCGCCATTCTCATACCTGAACGTTTTGTTTCATATAATACTTCATCACTATCATCTTTCATGATCTGAACTTGTGTTGTCATATTTTCTAAATAGGCTGCCTCAACGTTAGAGAAGTTGACGAAAAAAGTATTTCTAAAATTATTTAGATCAGCATAAACTTTGTTTAATTCTAAATTTGGTAGTATTTCTTTATCTGTTTCTGTAAGGATCATCCCAATGACATAAGCATATTTGTTGATAACCCCTGTTTTCTTCGGTTCATTTTTCTGTTCTTTTTCAACTTTTTGTAGTTGAATTCCACCCGCAATCATTCCATCGAATGAAGCTTCTGGCATATTGATTTCTATGTCGACATCCTGTTCACCTTTTGCTGGTACTTTAACTGTCTCAGGTGCTTTGACTATTTTTTCAAAATCATATTTTAGCGATTTATCTTTTTTTATTGTCGTTGGACCGTACTCTACAACTCCATTAGCATTTGTTTTAGTACTATTGAGTTTTACAGAGACTTCGATTTCTTCTGCAGCTAAATTTTTGATTCTAATTTTGACTGTTTGTTTTTGTCCAGGTGTCATCCTTAAATCAAAGTAACCTGCCCCTGTGTCTCTTTGATTTTCCGGTTTGATCGATTCATATGTAAAACCAGTTGCGTTGCCGCTACTGCTGTCTTCCGCATAGGTTGTGACTGGCAGAAATACTGCGATAATAACTGTTGTTAATAAAAACAATAGATTCTTTTTCTTCATCGATATCCCTCTCTTTAAAAAAGGCAGAGACAGAAGTACTTCTTAATTTCTGTCTCGCCATTCATTTGAAACATGACTACTTAAAGTATCATTTATAATCCAACCTATTACTTAGTTTAAATTATAATACTTCAGCAATTGACCAAGTGATTTCAGCTGTGTAAGTATCAGCTAATAAAATATTTGTATTTGGTACAGTTAATTTAACAGACTCAGCTGTTGTATCAGCAGTTCCGTCACCATATTGACCAAATTCGATTGTATAAGTTCCGATACCTTTAGAAGCATCTTTGTTTTCCAATACTGGTACTGAATCTCCAGCGCCTGTTCCAGCTGCATCAGCTGCCAATTGGAATCCTGCAACTGTAGTTGCTGGCCATTGAGCTGCTGGGTCTTTAGAAGTGATTGCTGCATTTGAATAATCAATTGTAGCACCTTTCAAGAAAGTACCCGCATTTGCACCAGCTTCAAATTGTTTTGTTAATTGTGCACTCACCGTATATTTATGGTTTGCAGTACCACGTACGTCTGTAAATTGAACGAAGTTTCCACGAGTGATATCACCCTCAGCATTTTTCGCTGGAATAGCAGCCGCAAAATATTCAGGGTTTGTTGCAAAAGCTTTAACTTTATCAGTACCAAAGTCTAATTCAGTTACTGCATCAATACTGAATGAACCGCGATCTGGATTAACGATGATTGGTTCTTTTGGATCAACGATCGGTTTTTCTGGATCTTCTGGATCAACCACGTCTTTAGGATCGTTATCTTCAGTAAAAGTCATTGTCCCTTTTGCTGCTTGTGATTTTGCTTCAGCGTTTGCCCCTACTGGTAAAGATAAGCTTGCTCCTACTACTGCTAATAATGCTACTGAACATAATGTTTTTGTTTTCATGTGTGTTTCCTCCTAGTATTGTGTGTGTGTTGTGTGTGTGTTATTTATGGCAACTCGGCTAATATCCAAGTTAACACCGTAGTGTACGGTACAGGATCAACAAGCGTTGTTCCTGGTATCGATAATGAAATTGCTTTATTTTGATAGACAGGTTTTTGATCAAAGATTGGATCAAGCACCGCTTGTCCTTCCTTATCCAGTCTTGGTTCTAATGTATTCTTTTGGTTACTGTTATTTTCTTCTGATGCCCCAAAAGAAATTGTCCAAGTTCCACTGCCCTGTCCTGAACTAGCTTGAGCTAAATTGTAGGAAGCCCCAACATTGTCTATGTTGATAATTTCTTTTGACAACTGTGGTGCTTCACTGAGATTTTTGGTAGAATTCACCCAAGATTTATCTAGTGAAAGCATTGCGCCTTTGATTTCTTTATGTTTCGTATCATTGTTGGTGAATTGCATTTCTTGTCTAAGCTGTAAAGTCCAACCTGTTGGCTTTTGTCTCAAGTCAGTAACCTGAACAAAGTTACCTCTAGGTTTCGTTGCACCAAAGAAGTTTTGGGCATTGGCGTAATAGACTTCATCTTTATCAGAAATTTTATTCTGGTAAAAATCGAATTTCGGCACAAAATCGATTCTTAAATCTCCCTCTAATTTAGGAGATTCACCAGGATCAACAATTTCACCTGGTTTTTCAGGGTCAACAATATTTTGAGGATACTCTCCCTCAAATTTAATTGTTCCAGGACCACTAATCGATCCCGTTTCAGCATAAGCATACGGGCCTGACCCTGCTACTAAAAAGGCTACTGCGAGCGACAAAATGAATGATGGAACTAATTTAGATTTTTTTCTCATCGTTCTTCCCGCCCTTCGTGCTCTTTCTTACGTTTCCAGAAAAGCAGAAGTAAGACAATTACCACTAAAGCAACCCCTGTAAAGACAAGGCTTGTTTTCACCATCTCACCTGTACTCGGATAACGACCAACAGGTTTGGCCACTTTGGAGTCACTTGTTGTTAGTTCTGGTACAGATGAAGATTCTGTTGACGAGCTGTCTTCATAAAAGCTAATTACACCATTGGTTTGAACTTCTCCTCCATTTGCTTTAGCCGCAGCATTCAGCGGATAAACGATTGCCAACGTTAATGCAAAAGTAAAGGAGACGATCATCGATCTGAATATTTTTTTCATAAATTAAAAATCTCCTTTACTCTTATGGAGTATCGCCCAATTCCCATAAGATCTCACCTTGGTAAGTCCCTAGCGCTTTCACATCTTGAGCTGAAGTTTCAAATTTGAAACCATCTCCAGATTCAGACCACGTATCACTAATGTTATATGTTGTTTCTGCTGTTGAGGCATTAGCATTTTGAATCATAATATCCTGAGCACCACCATTTAAGGTAATCTCATTATTTTTGTAAACATATTTAAGAGCACCATCCAATGTGTATTCTGGTACATCAGGATTTTTGCTCGTCATCGGCGTTGTAAGTTTCGCAGTTAATGACCAGCCTTTTTTATTTGCTCGGCTGTCTTTGACCACTAAATCTGCTCCACGATGCTCAGCTGAATTGATACGAGTCTTTTTCCCTTGATACTTCACGCTTCCAAAATCAATCTCTGTTGGTGCAGAAGCTAATTCTAGCACTCCAAAGACTGTCCCCCCAGGGTTTTTAGCTTCCTGAGAAGTTGCGCTGTAAGTCTCGTGTTTAGCATCTGGATCAGTCGGTCCTTCAACAAACGGAGTTTCTCTTGGTGAATCGCCAACAACATCCGCCTTATTACTAATCACAGTACCTACTGCAGAAGAAGCAACTTGAGCTTTAAACGTGATAACGGATGATTCCCCAGTTGCTAGATTTCCCAATTTGACTGTTAATAATCGTGAGTCTGAATCATAAGAATAGTCTTTAGGCGTTTCAGCAACAACTCCGTCAATTGTTATTTCAGCAGTTGCTGGATCAAAATCTAAACCTGTAGGAATCGTATCTGTCACAATAGTATTTGTCCAAAGTGTAGTATAGGAAGCTTCTTTATTGTTTTTAGCTGTTAGTGTATACGTCAAGTTATCTCCAACTTGCGTTGTGGTCCCTCCTGAAGAAGTAACTGTTTTTTCCATCAACGGTTTATCTGGAAGAACATCTTCTACTGTATACTTTGTTGCAGCTTTAAATGTTGCATCACGATATGTCATATTTGCTGCTGGATTGATATTACCAGTATCACTGTTAGTAGATGGCGCTGCTGGAGTCAGTGATTCAGTAATTTTCCCTGCATTATCTTCTAAGAAAATTTGGATTGTGTCGCCTTTTTCTAAATAATGAGGTAGATTGTATGTCCATGTTCCATCATCATTAACAGTTCCTACGGCATTTTGACGCACACCATTGATATCAAGGTAAATCTTTGCTTTTGGTTCGGCATCTTTCCCGCTTAGCTGCTTCATGGCATTTGTGACTTTTCCACCCGTTACAACTGCTGGTTCCGGCGGAGTAACATCAATCACTGTTGTTACCTCATCAGGTTCTGATACCCATGGTCCTCTAACTGCATGAGCACTGATTTGTTTACCCGCAATATTGAATTTTGTGTCAGTAAATGGTGCTAAACCGTCATCTAAAGTTGACGCTGTGTGTATCTCATTGAAAGTATCTGTATAGGTTACAGATGCTTGACCTTTAGATGCATACACTGGAACCAAAACGACATTACCATTTTCATCAAAATCATCTGATGGGGTCATGCCAATTTTAACTTTCGCTTGGTAGGTTTTATCTGCATCAGTTACTGGTGACCATTCCATTGTAGGCTTAGAGTTCATACCAGTAATTCTTCGATAGTTTGCGTATCTGAATGTTTGTAACCCAGGTTCAGAAGTGGTAATCACGTTCGTACCAGTAGAACTGAAGTTTGTCACTAAAGCATAGGTTTCTTGTGAAGGGCCTGCCATATCTTTACCAACTGTCCATAAATCAATATCAGAATCATTTATATTGAATGTTTGTGTTGCAACAGCAGTCATTGCAATCGCTCTTCCACTATTGTTTCGGTTTCGAATGTCATATCCTTTTGGTGAATTCAACGTTAGCGAACGATTGCTTCCACCATTTAAACCGACAACTCCACCTGTTGTATTTCCAACAACATACAAACTTCCTTTTGGTTCAACCACCACTGAAGCATCATTTGAAGAATATTGAAGGACTTCACCTGATCCTCGGCTCAGCAAATTGACTACTGCATTTGCTTTTACGGTCATAACACCCGGATTATCAAATCTTACAGAATTTCCCGCCATATTTGCATTATAAATTGAGTTTTCTCCAACCTCTAATTCTTTATAGTAGCTGAATACGGATGGATAGGTAGGATTGTTTCCTCTATTTTGTAAGTAAATATAACTATGCTTTCCTACAATATATTTCTGAGCCGCACCCGTATCTGTTCCAGAGGAATTTTGCTCATACCAAACCAACGACCAAGGAGAGGTCGTATTTACGCCATACCATTCTGTACCATCTTCAATAATGACACTACCAGCATAAAAGTTTTCAGAAGTTGTATATAGTGTCATTTTTCCGTAAACTGTGATTTCACTGCGTGTACCACGAATCAAACGAGCAACTTTTTCACCATTGACCTCTTCAAAACTACGAATATCTCCAACTCTAAAGTACCAGTTTCTAGCATAAGCGGTTCCGTTATTTCCCATGATAAATGCCCAACTGTAAGTTCCGCCATTGTAACCAGCATCTGTTACATTTTGCTTGATAGACATATTATGCACGTGGACAAAACCAATTCCATCTGTTGGTGTACCAGCTAAACGAAGTGTTTGATCGTTTAAATCAAGTAAAAAACCTCCACCATCAATTTCAATGGACTTAGATCTCTCACCAAGGTTACTAGCGGCTCCGCTCACTCCTCTATTCGAGATATCTTTTGTCATCGTAATTTTCGTAACGGTGTTATCCTGATATGCAAGCTTAAAGTTTGCCCAAGTATCAACTGTTACTGAATTTTGCGACGGATCAAAACCAAATCTTACATTAGCGGCAGTATTTGCTGCAGCTTTTTCTTCTGGTGTAGCTGGAACAGGTCCTTCTGTTGGTTCATTTGCTTCTCTTGTTAGAGATAAATTATTTTCAACAATTTTATCGACCAATGTTGTTTCATTAGTTGAAAATATTACTTTATTAGAAGCTAGTACTTCTTGATTTGCATTCGTTAGCGTTAGTTTACCTTCTATTGTCTGATTTTCTTGACTAGCGAAAAAAACAATTTCTAGAGGTTTTTCACTACTTTTGGTAGTAATTTTTTTCACGTTAGAATCTTTCGTATCTGTTACTACTATCTTTTGGTGATTTTCCTCTGAAACACCATTATTTAAATCTGTAGCGCTTAAATCGTTGAATCCTTCAAGTGAAAGTATCAATTCTTCATCTGTTGGTTCAGAAATCGTCAATGTTACTGGTACTTGTCCAGCAGCATTGGCCTTTTCTGTTGTAATAGAATAGTTTTCTTCTGATGCTTTCATTGGAGTAGTGTTTTTCAATAAAATAGTAGTAAAAATACTAACTAGAAAAACGAATGCAATTATAAAATAAGACTTTTTTCCGATTTTCATCTATTCTCAACTCCTCCCCAAAAACAATTTTGTGCACGTCTGTCTTAAAAGAACGTACAATTTATTTCTATTTTCCTTGCCAATTGTCTTAATTTTTGATACATTCACAATGCAGGGGAAAATTAGTGATTACTTTTGATAATTGATCCATTGAGAATGGCTGTTCTCTAACTGGATTTTTCAAAAAGAACACTGATTTTCTCTATTTTTTGTTTATGCTAAACAACTGGCTTGAAAAAGAGAAAACTTAATGTAGTTTGTCACCGTCATCGTCTTTAGAACAACCGCCATGACATTTGTGGTTAGAAATCGTTCTATGGATGTTTTTCTACTGTTAACTTGTACCCTTTAGAACGAACTGTTTTAATGTATTTAGGATGTGCTGCATCTGCTTCAATTTTTTGTCTTAGATGAAAAATTAAATTTGATACCCTATACTGCTTGTCAGCTCCGTCGTTTTCCCAAACGTTTTTATAAATCTCTTCATAAGAAACGGCAACACCTTGTTGCGTATGTAAGAACTCGATTGTTTTAAATTCTAATTTCGTTAAACTGATTTCTTCTCCATTTAAAAGCACACTAAAATTACATGGTCGTAGTTGAAAGTCGATATTACCATCGTAATTGTTTGCAATTTTTTCCCTATCTGGATGAGTTTGATTGTATCTGTTGAATGCATTTATTATAAGAAGTTTACTTTCTTCTAAATCAGATTCATTATCAAGGATTCCATCAACACCCAGCTGTAAATAAACAATATGATTCATTTTATTCATACGTTCTGAAATTACCCAGATAAACATATCTGATTTCTTCTTTAATAGAATAATCAATTCACAGATCATACCAATATTATGTGCGTGCTGCTCATTGATAATAATCCCCTCATAATTACCTATTGTTTCTGCTACTTCCTTTTTATTGATTGGATGTACATGTAGCTGCGTACTCTTGAGCAGGTCTATGTATTTTTCTTCATCTGTATTATCGAACATGACAAATCCTATGTTGTACATATGGTGTTCCCCTTTATAATTTTGTTGGCTAATCAGCCATACTTACTATCAGTTCTTATCAACTCACAAAAACGATTCAAAAAAGTTATAAATACTATATAAATTTTATATATTTACGAAACTAAAATAAGTTTAATCTATTTTATTTGCCAAGTCCATACAAATCCAATCTTTTATTTATCACGTTTTTGATAAATAACACAAATATTTGAGAATTATGTGAGTGTTTTATGAATTATTATTCAAGTTGAGCGTATTCATTTTGAATAGTCAACATTTGAAATCTCTATTTATAACATCATTTAATGATTCATCTCTATTTAATTCAATATGATACAATAATTAAAAAGGAGCGAAAAAATGAATAGAAAAAAGAAGCTTGATAAACTAATGACCGTTTTTACTGAAGAAAAAAAATTTATTCTCGATGGGTATTATCGTATTCGGACAATTAACGAAGATACGATAGAGTTAGCCTATTTGATTGCTGGTCCTTGCGGAGAGTCAATTGTTCACCCGCAAATTACTGTTTCCTTAGCAACAAAACCATTCCCAATCGCAATAAAATTGATTGATATGGTTCCTTCTCCACCATTGTTTCTAATAAGAGACACAAACAATATGGATGAAATCGACTTAGCATTGGATGCTTTGATCGAAAAGTTTACACACCTTCTGTAGAAATATAAAAAAGGGGCTGGGACATAACTCTTCGAGTTATATCTCAGCCCCTTAAAATCCGAATAAACAATAAGACGAAAGTCGCTCCTTTAGAACTCCTTTTATCCAAATCTCATTTAAGATATTTCAAAAAAATAATTAAAAAATTACAATATGAATAAAATAAAATTACCTTAGTACTTATTTTTAAGAATAATTATTTCAACTAAAACATTTTTATTTTCAAAAAAAAGAGAGATTATTCCAAAATCTGGATACTATTAACGACCTATCCTTACATTTTATGTACACTATGTGCACTTTGAATACCGCCACAAGCTTCTTTACACGCTTGATTGATCAATCTAAACGAACTTTCTGTACTATTCAATCCACGTTTGTATTTAATCTCATCAATCACTTCGCACTTGTCATTTAATGCTTCTAGCCAAAAGTAGATTCCCTCTTTGTAGGTATCTAAGCCTTCTAACAATATTTTTGTTGCTTCTTTTTCGCCATAGAATACTAAATTTTTTCTGAAACTTGCTTCTTCCACGAAGAATCGATTAACATTGGTCCGGCAAAATACATAGGTATCTCTACCTCTTCTGTTAATGGCTTGACTACAGCTGTTCTCTTGTACTTCCTTAGAAATGGCATTAAAAATCTCATTGTAGACTTCAATCCGTTGCATTACTGACAAAATCATATCTGTATAACTGAACATAATGCTCTCTCCTCCCATAACTAAGCAGCTAAAACCGCTGACTTATGTTCATTATAGTATCTCTCGATCTCTTATATCAAGTAATATGCTATTAAATTGAAGTTTTTTTGTCATTTTTTTCATTCCTATGTCTACTTTTTTTAGACTTTAAAATAAAAAAAAAGCCCACCCACCAGTATTCACAAGGGTTTCAGACTTTTTTTATTGTTTCGTCATCATTTGTATAGTATTATTTTTTATATTTTTTCATAAACTATATTTATTATTCTTTATTAGGCATAAACGCTTTAATTTTGCTTAAATATAGACAGCTACTAGATAATTAATTATACACAGTATTAGTCGTAGATAAAACGATAACGCTCAAAAAATTATTTTTAATCGTTATTCAAGGTTCTTAAGTGAATCACTATTCGTTTTTAAATGTATAATCGGATAAGAGCGGCCTGCATCATCTACTTCACTTCGGTCATATTCCTCAAACCCCATGACTTGATAAAAGTTTTTTGCCCCGAGATTTTGCTCATTAACGTCAACAAATTGAATCTTACTTTCTTCAAGTAAACATCTTACTATCCGTTTGCCATATCCCTTTCCAATATATTTTGGATCTAAAAAAAACATCTCTAATTTATTTCCATCTACACCAGAAAAACCAATAACTTTTTCTAGATCTGTCCAGATTTTTACATCTAAGTGAGGAAAATAAGTTGGTAATTCTTTTTCTATCTTTTTAAAATCTTCTACTTGTAAAAAATCGTGTGTCTGTTTAACTGATCTTGCCCAAATATCGACAAGTTGAGGGTATTCGTGTATTTGTGCTTGGTGGTAATTCATATTATTCTCCTAAATCTTTTATCTAATTTTATCATACCATTTCTGAGCTTTTTGATCGATATTTTTTATAAATTCATCTTTCCCAACACTATAAGATTCAGCGTCATATGCAAACTTATTCGCTAATTCTACTTTCAGTTGACTATAGGCTATAGCCTCTTCTAAGTGACTATTCATAAAATTTCTAAACAACAAATGGCGGTGAATTTCTGGATTTCCTTCTTGAAAAACGTGAAGATGGTGGCTTCTGTTATCTCCACCTTTGCTAAAAAAACGCCGACCGGAAATACCATTTTCTCCTAAACATTCATATCCGTTTTTTTGCATTTCTTGATTATGCATATCGACACTCTGAATCTCTTTTACAACTAATAAAATATCAATCACTGGTTTTGATTGACAATTTTTGATGGCTGTACTCCCAATATGATGGATATCTATTATTTGCCTAGTGAAGATTTCTTTTAACCTTATTTTTTCTTGTTCATATTGTTTTGCCCAACTTTTCTGTGGTGGCACCACTGTGATTTTTCTAGTCATTTTCTTCCGCTCATTTCTTTTCTTTTAACTCGTTGATCTGTTCTTGTAACTCTCCTAGTAATTCAATCTGCATATTCTGCATTTGAACTAAGTGCTGCCATTGGCTATTGATCAAATAATCCATTTTTTCATGTAGTAAATTAACTTCTATTTCTGATTTCAAGTTGATTTGATAATCATTATTTGCTTCTGCCCGATCCCGTTGCTCTTGTCTATTTTGACTCATCATAATGATTGGTGCTTGAATCGCCGCTAAACAAGATAACGCTAAATTCAGCAAAATATACGGATAAGGATCAAATGGCTTGAAAAAAATCATCGTAGAATTAAGAATAATCCAAACTGCCAAGACTAGGATAAAAATAAAAATGAACGGCCAGCTTCCACCAAACTTAGCAATCCCATCCGCTGTTTTTTGGCCAGTTGTTAATTTTTTAACTGCTGGAGGATTTAATTTGTCAGTGATCGTCGTGTTGTCTTTAATACTTTTAACAATCGTTTCATTTAGTTGATCCATTTTTCCGGAATCAGTTGAAATCATTTGTTTTATGTAATCTAATCGATAGTTTAGTAGATCTGGAAAAGTGATTTTTGATTCATTAGTCAGTTCAGGACGTATTTTAAGAATAAAGACCCGAATTTCTTCTTCTACATTTTTCAGCAGTATTGTATTTTTATGGCTTTGTTTTGTCATTTGCTTCTACTCCTTTACTTTTTTGTCCTATATTATAAACCTATCATACAACGTTCTGCTGATTCCATACATTGATTTGACCAAAAAAACCTTTCAAAAAGAAAGGTTTTTTCGGAAAAACTTTATTTTGCTTCTTTGTACACATTCTTTAGTGTTAATGGTGCCGCAAATGTATGATAACTTAATCCTTTGACTTGTTCGTTTTGTAACACGGATTGTTGATTTTGGCTGATAATAATCATTCCAGCTGTATTTTCAATTCCTTCTTTCTCTGCCGCAATCAAGGTTTCCCAGCGCTTTTCTAAATCGGTTGCATATTTCTGAGAAGCATCATCCAATAATCCATCATATTTTGCGTTAGAGTAATTTCGATCATTACCAGTTCGCAACATATTTAATGTAGAAATTGGATCTTGATAATCTGGTGTCCAGTAAATCAGGAATAGATCATAATCACTTTCTCGACTGAGATTCAACGCTGTTTCTGTTGGTAGTGCTGTGACATTGATTGTTAGACCAGAGAACAGCTTTTCTAGACTTCCCTGAAGGCTTTCACCCATTTTTTTATAGGATCCATCATCTGTGACCATCAAATCTAGAGTGATTTTGTCTCCTAATTCTTTTTTAGCTAATTCCCAATACTTCAGCGCCTCTTCTTTATTGTATATCATCAAATTACCGGCTTCTTCTCTGAAGTCTACGCCCGTTTTAGGATTACTGACAAACCCTTCGGTAATTGCTCCATACAGTGGTTTAGACCCATCTGCAATAATATTATTGACTAGGTTCTCTTTATCGATTCCAAGTGATAACGCCTTTCTTAGATTTTCATTTTTCAAAGGCGTATCTTTCTCTTTGCGTTTTTGATTTAACCTTATATAATTCATCGTTGCGGTTGGATAAGAGTGATAATCTGGATTGCTTTGATTTTGTTTGGCTAATTCACCAGTGACTGTGGCTACATCTAATTGCCCATCTTCAAATAGATTCAATGCAGTCGATGCCTCTTTGACTACTTCATAATGAATTTGGTCTGACTTTACATTTGACTGATCCCAATATTTTTCATTTTTCTTTAAGTCCCAACTTAAATCAGTTTGTTTCCAATTTTCTACAATAAACGGACCATTGTATACAACGTTTTCGCTAGTAGTACCATAATCTTTGCCTTTTTCCTCAACAAATTTTTGGTTTTGCGGGAAAAAGGTTGGAAAGGCAAGAACTGAAGTAAAGTATGGTTTTGCTTCTTTTAATTTTATTTCTAGCGTCTGATCATCCATTGCTTTTACACCAAGCTCTTCTACTGGCTTTTTCCCATTTGAGATGTCTTCTGCATTTAAAATTGTATCTGCTACTAAGAAGCTATAGACAAATCCATTTTTAGGATCGATCATTTTTTTCCAAGCATACTCAAAATCTGCTGCCGTCACTGGATCATCATTACTCCATTTGGCGTCATCCCTTAACTTGATAATATAAGTTTTTCCATCCTCAGAAATTTCCGGCATAGCTTTTGCTGCCGCTGGAATCAGTTGGTCTTTATCATTCAATGCATACAAACCTTCAAATGCAGCGGTTTGAACGATTGCATCAGGAAAATCTAGCATGACTGATGTATCCAATGTAGTCAATTCGGAAGGTGACATTAGGTTTAATGGTTTTGTTGCCTGTGTTTGTTTTGTTTCCGTACCGCTTGAACATCCCGAAACGATCATCATCACTAGCATTAGTCCGATGAATGGTTTAATTGCTTTTTTCATACGCTTCTCCTCTATATTTTATTCTACACGTTCAACTAACATCCAAACGACAACTGCCGCTTGCTCCCCGTCATTATAGTTGATGTGTCCTTCCCCAGCCTCGATCAGTTGCGCATCACCAGGTTTCCCTACTAAGTCTTGGCCATCTTCTAAAATCGTATGGGCCTCACCTGAAACAACATAAGAGTATTCGTCTTGGCCATGTCGGGCGAATCCTTCTAATGGTCTTTTCTCGCCTGGTTGTAAAATCACTACGCCCATCTGGACATTTTCATTGGGTTGATTTTCTGCATCAAAAAAAATCGTCATTTCTTGAGGCAATGATGGTTTGATCATCATTCGGTCGCTCACTCCTTTTCTAATTTAATAGGTGATTTTATCTATTATTGCCTTAAGCTCCAAATAAGTCAACAACATTTTTGAAAATTCTGACATTTTACTTTTTTATTGATAATTTAGAAAAAAAGTAGGAGCTCTTCCACAAAATGAAGGCTCCCCATTTTTTGATTAGTTCCAGTACCCTTGGTGTACATCAGCTGCTGCTTGCTCAACTTCTGGAAATGGGCCAATTACTTGGATATCTTTTTGACCACGGTTCAATATTTCTGTTGTAGGTAAATCAAATGTCGGGTTCTGCTCATTATCACCTGTTAGCTGCAACAAACGTTTTTCAGTCATTGCATAAACAATGGTCCCTATATTTCCCCAATAAATTGTCCCAGTACACATTGCACAAGGTTCTGCAGTCGTATACAACTTACACTCCCATAAAAATTCTTTGCTGTATTTTTGAGAAGCTCTTGCAGCAAGTGTTGTCTCCGCATGACCTGTACAGATATTTTCTGTAACCTCAATATTTTCTTGTTCCAGCAAAATATTGCCCTCTTTATCCGTTAATAATGCACCAAAAGGCGTATTTCCATGTTCACGAGCATTTTGAGAAATTTCGATACAACGATTCAGTAATGCAATGTGCTGATTTTTAGTCATCATAAGTCTCCTTCTTCTCATCATTTACTTTAATCTAAAAGAAAGCGTTGATTCAATGTATCTTTCGTTATTTTGTCAATGTTGATCGCTTGTTTCAAATAAGTTGAGACATCACCGTATTGTGCTTCGACTGTTTGATAAAAGTTATCTAGGTAACGACTATCTACATTTAATGCCACATGTAAAGCTTCTAAATTTTGTTCTTCTAACTCTGCTTTTCTTGCTTGTTCTAAAATTTCAGCATTTTCTTTTTTTCTCAATTCATTTGTTAATAAATAATCTTTGTAAATCGCCTCTCGTGGTACATCTAACGTCTCTAATACCAATAATGCAGCAATCCCAGTACGATCTTTTCCTGCAAAACAATGGAATAAAATACTTTCTTGCTTTTGCAAAGCCAAAATTTCTTCAAAGAATTTATTGTATCCTTTTTGAGCTGTGTTATTCAGCGCGATATCAGCATATAATTTTTCCATGTAAGATGCTGATTTTTCAGGAGAACCAATTTTGACAAAATCACTGATTGAAGCTCCTTCATCTTGGATATCTTCTAAAATATCGATATGAATATACTCTGTTTTTGGAACAGACATATCTGGTCTTTCTTCTACTTCGGCCTCACTTCTTAAATCAATGATTTTCCCTAATCGATAAGTCGTTTCTAAACGTTGCTCGTCTTCTTTTGTTAGTTTTGATAGCTCACCTGATCTTAGAAAGACATCTTTCTTGATGTGTTTACCGTCTTTGTTTTTGATACCGCCGATATCACGGAAATTTGTAATAGTTACCATAATTTTAGTCCCTTTTCCTTCTTTTTGATTTTATTATACACAAAATTCGATCAAAAATGTTTCTTTGATCGAATTTTGTGTACATGAGGTTGAACCATAAGTTTTGTTTATTGGTTTTCGCCCAGTTTGATTATTTTGTTTGTCCTGCTTCAACGTAACTTAAATCATTGATTTTATCTAATGTATATTTTCCATCTTTATATTTTACAGTACAAACACTTGCGTTTTTCAAACCACCTTCGGGAATTTTATAATCATCAAATAATGTAGCTAACAGTGCTGAAATACTTAATCCATGAGAAGCAATTAACACATTACCAGAACCTTCATTGTTCATTTCTTTTTTGACAATATCATCTACTCCTGCTTTGAGACGAGTGGTGATTGTCTTATAGTCTTCAGCAGGCCAGTTGACTTTTGCTTCTTCTATATTTTTAGCATCTAACTTAGCAACACTATTCGCAAATGATTCTGGTGTCATATTTTTCATAAACTCTTCTAATGTAACGCCTTGATCATCCGCAATATCTTGCCACATGGTATGATTTAGGTCCCCTTCGTAGGTTCCAAAGTTAAATTCTCGTAAGCGTTCATCTGTAATGACCTTTAAATCTGATGATTTTTCGTTTTCTTTTACAATCAAGTTAGCTGTCTGAATGGCTCGTCCACTATCACTGCTATAAGCATTTTGGAAATCAATATCTTTTAAACCAACTCCAGCTGCAGTTACAACTTCTTCGCCAGCTTTCGTTAAGACTGCATCAGACCACCCTTGAACACGATCCGTTGTATTTAACATCGTTTTACCATGGCGAACAATGTACAGCGTTAATTCTTCTGGTGTTTTTTTGGCAGTTGAATCAGCATCTTTTTGGGTATTGCCATTGCTACAACCTGCAACGATTAATAAACCTAACATTAAAACCCCTAACAGTTTTATGCTCTTTTTCATTTGATCTCCCCCTATTTTATATGTTCGTTAGATCTTCCCCATTAGTCGCAATAACTTTTTTATACCAGTCAAACGATTTTTTCTTCGAACGTTTCAACGTACCATTGCCTTCGTTATCACGATCGACATAGATAAAACCATAACGTTTTTTCATTTCACCTGTTCCAGCAGAAACTAAATCGATACAGCCCCATGTTGTATAACCTAGTAAATCAACTCCGTCTAGCTCTACCGCATCTTTCATCGCTTGAATATGTGCTGCCAGGTATTCAATACGATAATCATCGATCACATTGCCGTTTTCATCTGGTGTATCCACTGCTCCTAAGCCGTTTTCAACGATAAATAATGGTTTTTGGTAACGATCATATAAGTCATTCATTGTTGTACGCAAGCCTAGCGGATCGATCTGCCAGCCCCATTCACTTGCTTCCAAGTATGGGTTTTTCACCGAGGCAAAGATATTCCCAGCTGTTTTTTCGTTGATCGCTGGATCCGTTGATTGCACACGTGATGAGTAATACGAAAATGAAATAAAGTCGACTGTGTGTTCTTTTAGTAATTCTAAGTCACCTTCTTCAATTGGTAATTCGATACCTTCGCGTTCTAATTCTTTAAGAGCATACGCTGGATATTCCCCACGAGATTGGACATCGATAAAGAAGAAATTCTCACGGTCTGCTTTACGTGCTGCCCAAACGTCTTCTGGTTTACACGTATACGCATAGTTTGTCCCAGCCGCTAACATACAGCCAACTTGATTTTCTGGATCGACTTCGTGCGCAATTTTCGTTGCGATGGCACTAGCCAACAATTCGTGATGTGCTGCTTGATATTTGACTTGTTCTTTGTTTTCGCCTTCTTCAAAGTAAAGACCAGCCCCCATAAATGGTGCGTGTAAAATCATATTGATTTCGTTAAATGTTAACCAATATTTTACTAAGCCTTTATAACGATTGAAAATCACATTACATAGATTTTCGTAAAAACCAACCATTTCACGACTGCGCCATGCACCATATTTTTCTACTAAGTGCATTGGACAATCGAAGTGAGTGATGGTTACAAGGGGTTCTATATTGTATTTACGGCATTCTTTGAACAAATCTTCATAGAACTTCAACCCTTCCTCATTCGGCTCTGTTTCGTCTCCTAGAGGGAAAATCCGACTCCATGCGATCGATAGACGATAGGTTTTAAAGCCCATTTCGCCAAATAAGGCGATATCTTCTTTATAGCGGTGATACATGTCGATTGCATTTTGGGCTGGATAAAAATGTTCTTCATCAAAAGCAAACATTTTCTTTTCACCTGTGATTACTGGAAAACGATCGGGTCCAACAGGTGCAAGATCCACGTTCGCTAACCCGCGTCCGCCTTCGTTATACCCGCCTTCACATTGATTGGCAGCTGTTGCGCCACCCCATAAAAAGTCTTTTCTAAATGCCATGTCAAAATTCCTTTCTTTTACAAGCCTGCAGTAAAGCTCATCGCTTCACTACAAGCTTCATCCTCATCTATTTTTAAGTCAATCCAGTAATTAAAGTATCATTGGACGTAACATCACGCTCTTGCGTTTCAACAATATCCAAATAGTCAGCAGTATTGGTCACAATAACTGGCGTTTCTACACTATAACCAGCTGCTTTGATTGCATCAATATCGAACGTAACTAAAACTTGTCCTTTTTTCACTTTATCACCTTGTGCTACTTTTCCTTCAAAACCATTTCCTTCTAACTGCACTGTATCCATACCGATATGAATCAATAATTCCATCCCTTGATCTGATATCAAACCAATCGCATGTAATGTTGGGAATAATGTCATGACTGTGCCATCAAATGGTGCTCTAACAACGCCTTCTGTTGGTTCGATCAAAACACCTTTTCCTAAAGCGCCTTGTGCGAATGCTTGGTCACTTGCTTTACTTAATGGTAAAACACGTCCTTTAACTGGACTTAAAACTGCTTCTTTTATTGCTTTTTGAGCTTTTTTATTTTCAGTTACTTCTTCTACAACTGTATCATCTTTCCAGAAGAAAAATGTCAATGCAAAACCGATTACGACAGCAATCAAGATTGAAACGAAAGAATGAATCATTCCGCTTGCGTCATCACCATTGATAAAGTTTAATACACCGAAAATTCCTAATCCGCCCATTGTATAAGAAGTTACGCCATTGATCATTAAATATAAACCACCAACTGCTGCTCCGATCATTGAAAAAATGAACGGTGTTTTTCTTGGCAATGTAATACCATAAATTGCAGGTTCAGTTACTCCGAAAATCCCAGAAATGATTGCAGGAGGACACAGTGCTTTCATTTTCGCATCTTTTAATTTAAAGAACATTGCCATAACAACTGCTGTTTGAGCAAAACTTGCAGCAAAAGAACCAACCAACACTTGGCTTGCCCCTTCTTGAGTAATTTGCATGATTGCAAGCGGTACAACACTCCAGTGTAAACCAAAAATAACTAATACTTGCCAGAAGAATCCAAGGATAATACCATACAATGCTGGTGAGAAGCCCATCAACGCTTGGAAACCTGCACTTAGTAAATCTGTTAACATACTGATGATTGGACCGATTACTAAGAAACCAATTGGTAATGCAATCAATAACACAAAGAATGGTACCAAGAATGTTTGAACAACTTCAGGAATAAGTTTCTTAAAGAGTTTTTGAATTTGGGCTGCAAAAGCAACAATGAAGATGATCGGTACCACACTACTTGTATAACCAGCACCAACCCATGGAATACCTAAAAACGTATCATAAGCTGGTAAACCTAATAGACTATAAGGCGCTGCCGCACCAGCCCCAGCAGTTGTTTCAAATGCTGCTTGTAAGGCACTTCCTTGCACTGTAGGGTAACAAAGAGCTGCCCCAATAACAATTCCCACCATTGGGTTTAAATTGAATTTTCTAGCTGCTGTATACCCTAAAATGACTGGCATGAAATAAAATATTGCATCTCCAATACCATTTAACATTGTATAAGTTCCAGAAGTAGCTGAATATAATTTTAAGAATACCAGTAAAGCGTTCAATCCTTTTACCATGCCGGCCGCAGCCAGTGCCCCCAAGAACGGTTGGAAACAGCCGCTTAAAATATCGATCAAACGATTAAAAAGATTCCCACCAGAAGATTCTTGTTCTGCATCAGCTGAAATCCCAGCAATAGTTACAACATCTTCATAAACGGCTGGCACATGATTCCCAATTACCACTTGATATTGTCCACCGCTCTTCATTACAGTCACAACGCCGTCCATATTTTTCAATACATCATCATTTGCTTTTGATTCATCTTTCAACTTAAAACGTAACCGTGTAATACAATGCGTTAAACTATTAATATTCTCTTTGCCGCCTACGTTATCGACGATTTGTTTTGCTAAATCATAATATTTTCCCATTTTTTTGTTCCTCCAAAATTTAGTTTTTTCTGTACAATACTTTTGAAGGTTTAGCCAACTTAATGTCACTATCCAAGGGGTCTTTCTTTGTTTGGTAGTTCCATCTATCCACCTTTCATTTTATGATTAATCTATGTTAAGATTTAAGAATCTTGTTAACTATTTGTCTGTACTACTCGTGCAATATGAATAATCAAATACATTTTCTCTTCATTGGAAATACAATAAGAATACCCTTCCATCAAAAAATCAGCAATTTTATTTACACAATTATAGGCATTGCAATATTTTTTTTTGATAACTTCATATAATTCTCCATCATCTTCATCATGAAATTCTTTATGATTTAATAAACGATAAGCAAAAAATTTTAAATGAGTACTAAAACGATAAAAATAAACTGAATCTTCATTGAACGTCATTTTGAAATGATATTTAACAATATTAGTAATCTCTTGCATAATTTTTGTGAGCTCATAAACATTCCCAACTTCTTCATCCATCTCTGCATTGACTAAATGTAACGCGATAAACCCAGCTTCATCTTCTGGCAATTGAACATCAAATTTTTCCCTAACCATTTCAATGGCTTTAAGACCAATAAAATATTCATCTGAAAAAAAACGTTTGATATCCCATAATAAGAAGTTTTTAATTTCAATGCCCTGTCGAATTCGCTCTAGGGCGGTATGCAGATGGTCGGTCAAAGAAATAAAAATCGTATCATTTAGTTTTCTTCCAAGTTTCGTTTTAGCATATTTGATTATTTCATCAGAAAGTTGCATTACTTCCATAGGCAAATCGCCCAGCAATTCTTGAAATTTTAAAGATGTATCTTGATTTGCTAGGCGAAATACCTGATCTATTACTTCTTCTGGAATAAAATCTCCTACTTTTTTTTTAAACGCAATCCCCCTTCCCATAATGATCTGCTCTTGCTTATGATCATCCAACGTAATCACAACATTATTATTCAAAATTTTTTGAATAATCATTTTTTCCCTCCCTTCTTCACACTTAACTCCTCTAATTGTAAAAAAAGAAAAACCCAACCTTTCCAAAAAAGAAGAAACTCCTCTTCATTGGAAAAATTAGGTTTAGCTTGTATTTAAACAATCACTATCCAACTATTTACTTGTTGTGTACAAGCATAGAATACCTTATTACAACAATGATGTCAACGTTTTCATAAAAATTTTTTTAAAAAAATAAAAAAACATTCAGCCGTTAGCAAAATGTTTTGAATACATGACCCGTACGGGAATCGAACCCGTGATACCGCCGTGAAAGGGCGGTGTCTTAACCGCTTGACCAACGGGCCTTTTGAAATTATGGGCCTAAATGGACTCGAACCATCGACCTCACGCTTATCAGGCGTGCGCTCTAACCAGCTGAGCTATAGGCCCTTAAAGAAAAAAGCGGGTGACGAGAATCGAACTCGCGACAACAGCTTGGAAGGCTGTGGTTTTACCACTAAACTACACCCGCATGTTTCTTCTTTGAAATGGCGCAAGACAGAATCGAACTGCCGACACACGGAGCTTCAATCCGTTGCTCTACCAACTGAGCTACTGCGCCAAAAAACTATAATGATAACGGTCTGGACGGGACTCGAACCCGCGACCTCCTGCGTGACAGGCAGGCATTCTAACCAGCTGAACTACCAAACCAATAGTAAATATATTGCGTCACTATTTTATTGCTATACTTTTGAAATAACTTTCAAAAGCAATTGCGGGGGCAGGATTTGAACCTACGACCTTCGGGTTATGAGCCCGACGAGCTACCTGACTGCTCCACCCCGCGATAATATATAGTCTATATGACTATAGAAAGGTGTTATTCTTGGTGATTTCTAGTAAGGATACTTCACTCACTTTGTTCGCCAAGTACTCTTCATCATCTGTTCTGGCAAAACCAATCACAGTGATTCTCAGTAAAGGAGGATAAGGGATTCGAACCCTTGCACGGTTTTACCCGCCTGACGGTTTTCAAGACCGTTCCCTTCAGCCGGACTTGGGTAATCCTCCGAAATAATATTAAAAAATGACCCGTACGGGAATCGAACCCGTGATACCGCCGTGAAAGGGCGGTGTCTTAACCGCTTGACCAACGGGCCGCTATGAAACGGAGAAGGAGGGATTTGAACCCTCGCGCCGGTTTCCCGACCTACACCCTTAGCAGGGGCGCCTCTTCAGCCACTTGAGTACTTCCCCAAGAAAATAATTTAAAATGGGCCTAAATGGACTCGAACCATCGACCTCACGCTTATCAGGCGTGCGCTCTAACCAGCTGAGCTATAGGCCCATAAAGCGGGTGACGAGAATCGAACTCGCGACAACAGCTTGGAAGGCTGTGGTTTTACCACTAAACTACACCCGCAAAAATTTAAAACGGTCTGGACGGGACTCGAACCCGCGACCTCCTGCGTGACAGGCAGGCATTCTAACCAGCTGAACTACCAAACCAATAGTAAATATGTTGCGTCACTATTTTATTGCTATACTTTTGAAATAACTTTCAAAAGCAATTGCGGGGGCAGGATTTGAACCTACGACCTTCGGGTTATGAGCCCGACGAGCTACCTGACTGCTCCACCCCGCGATAATATATAGTCTATATGACTATAGAAAGGTGTTATTCTTGGTGATTTCTAGTAAGGATACTTCACTCACTTTGTTCGCCAAGTACTCTTCATCATCTGTTCTGGCAAAACCAATCACAGTGATTCTCAGTAAAGGAGGATAAGGGATTCGAACCCTTGCACGGTTTTACCCGCCTGACGGTTTTCAAGACCGTTCCCTTCAGCCGGACTTGGGTAATCCTCCGAAATAAAAAGTACTATTCACTAAAACGTCACTACAATGGACCTTGTAGGACTCGAACCTACGACCGGACGGTTATGAGCCGTCTGCTCTAACCAACTGAGCTAAAGGTCCTTGGCTCTTAAAAAGAATATCGCGGCGAAGGGGATCGAACCCCCGACCTCCCGGGTATGAACCGGACGCTCTAGCCAGCTGAGCTACACCGCGAAAATAATAAAGTACTAATGGAGCCTAGCGGGATCGAACCGCTGACCTCCTGCGTGCAAAGCAGGCGCTCTCCCATCTGAGCTAAGGCCCCACAACATAAATCGGGAAGACAGGATTCGAACCTGCGACCCCTTGGTCCCAAACCAAGTGCTCTACCAAGCTGAGCTACTTCCCGTATTTACAAATGCACCCAAAGGGAGTCGAACCCCTAACCTTTTGATTCGTAGTCAAACACTCTATCCAGTTGAGCTATGGGTGCTTAAAACTTTATGCTTTCCAACATTCATAATGTGTCAAAGCAATGCCGAGGACCGGAATCGAACCGGTACGGTGATCACTCACCGCAGGATTTTAAGTCCTGTGCGTCTGCCAGTTCCGCCACCCCGGCGAACAAGCTAAGCGGAAAACGGGGTTCGAACCCGCGACCCCCACCTTGGCAAGGTGGTGCTCTACCACTGAGCTATTTCCGCAATTTGGATGCCGGCTAAAGGATTTGAACCCTCGACCCTCTGATTACAAATCAGATGCTCTACCAACTGAGCTAAGCCGGCGTATTCGCCAAGTATTATACGAGACTAAAAATGCGGGTGAAGGGACTTGAACCCCCACGCCGTAAGGCGCTAGATCCTAAATCTAGTGCGTCTGCCAATTCCGCCACACCCGCAAAATATTTCTATGAGCCGTGCAGGGTTCGAACCTGCGACCCTCTGATTAAAAGTCAGATGCTCTACCAACTGAGCTAACGGCTCAAAAAATGGAGGTTGACGGGATCGAACCGCCGACCCCCTGCTTGTAAGGCAGGTGCTCTCCCAGCTGAGCTAAACCTCCAAGACAACACT
>NZ_KE136472.1 GCF_000407145.1 Enterococcus caccae ATCC BAA-1240 | reverse complement strand
CCATACTTGGAAGCAAGTGAATGGGGCTGGCAGATCGATCCGCTAGGCTTGCGTACAACAATGAATGACTTATATGATCGTTACCAAAAACCATTATTTATCGTTGAAAACGGCTTAGGAGCAGTGGATACACCAGATGAAAACGGCAATGTGATCGATGATTATCGTATTGAATACCTGGCAGCACATATTCAAGCGATGAAAGATGCGGTAGAGCTAGACGGAGTTGATTTACTAGGTTATACAACATGGGGCTGTATCGATTTAGTTTCTGCTGGAACAGGTGAAATGAAAAAACGTTATGGTTTTATCTATGTCGATCGTGATAATGAAGGCAATGGTACGTTGAAACGTTCGAAGAAAAAATCATTTGACTGGTATAAAAAAGTTATTGCGACTAATGGGGAAGATCTAACGAACTAAGGACAGGATCATTTCGTATTAAAATAACTCAATTCATAAAATAATCATCAAAACAACTTAAAAAAGTTGCCTTGAACACCAAACGTTCAGGACAACTTTTTTTCTATAATTTACCATAATCATGTTGATATTTCGGTGTATATTTCAAAAATGAATACGCAACGAAGGTAATGGCAGATAATGCTGCACCTGTAACGATGATTTTTTTCATAAGACATCCTTCCTTTCAAAACGGCTGATTGTATGATCAAGTGCAAAAGTTGCACGTACGTGGACGGTAGGATTCGAACCTACACCTCATCAGGTCGAGAATAAACATCCGTTAGTCCTCAAAGAGTTTTAACACCACGTTCATCCACAAAGTTATTGGTTGTTTACTATGATTAAACTATAACCTTAATAGATTAAATCAAACATAAAAAAGCTAGAAGAAAGTGTGAATTCGTTTGAACTTGTTATGAAGAGTATGAATATCTTTTAGAATAAAAAAACAATCTATTTAGGATAAAATCAAAAAGGGCTATGCTATAATAAAAAATAAACGAGTAGAAAAGAGAGGGATAGAACAAATGTGGAAAAACAAGCAAGAAAAGTTGGCTACATACCAACTACTAGTACAACAGCAAGCCGCAATTATTGAAATGGAGCATGATAAAATTGCTAACCTTGCAAATTCTTCAGCTTTACTGGCAGATGCACTGCCTAAAACGGTATTCGCAGGCTATTATTTATTTGATGGAGCAGAGTTAGTTTTAGGACCTTTTCAAGGAAAAGTTTCCTGTACCCGTATTACAATAGGAAAAGGAGTCTGTGGTGAATCAGCCGAAAAGTGTGCAACGTTGATTGTTGAAGATGTTAAAAATCACAAAAACTATATTTCTTGCGATTCAGCTGCTCGTTCCGAAATTGTTGTTCCTATGGTCAAAGATGGGAAATTATTAGGTGTTTTAGATTTAGATAGTTCGGTCACACATGGCTATGATGAGATTGACCAAGAGTATTTGGAGAAATTTGTTGAAGCGCTTTTAAAAAATACTGATTTTTAGTTTAAATTGAGCGTTCTTTTCGCTTATTCTATTTTGCCATGAGATAATCAGTAAAAATAGAATGTGAGGATGGTTGATATGTTAGAAGTGTACTTGAATTTTAAAAATGAAGCAGCAGATGCAATTGCGTTTTACGAAACCGTATTTGATGTGAAAAATGAAGGAATCATGACATTTGCAGATGCACCTGAAGATCCAGAACATCCAACACCAGAAGCTTGGAAAGACTTGATCATCAATGCATCGATGACGATCGAAGGAGTACCGGTTATGATATCAGATGTGCCAGATGGTATGGGTTTGACTCTAATTGAAGGTAATAATGTTTCTTTGGTGATTAGTACAGATGATGAAGTAAAAATCGATCGGATTTTTAATCGTTTAGCGGAAGGTGGAAAAATATCCATGCCGCTAGGCGAAACATTTTGGTCCAAAAAATATGGCATGGTTGTTGATAAGTTTGGTATTAATTGGATGCTTAACTATTCTGAGGAATCATGATATTGAAGTAGGTTAAAACTTCTTTTAGATAAAAAATAATGGGGCACCAATCAGACTGGAATGGCAGAGTCTATTGGTGGTCCTTTTTTAGTTTAAAAGCGAACAATCAAAATCGTTGTTTCATTTAATTAGATTTCTGATATAATGATTGAGGAATAATAAGGAGTGAACGAGTTTGATCGGTTATATATATCTTTTTGTGGCTATAATCAGTGAGGTGATTGCTACTAATTTATTAAAGGCAACAGACGGTTTTAGTAAATTAGCACCATCAGTCGAATGCTTGATTGCCTATATTATTTGTTTTTACAGTTTATCAAAAGCTATTAAATATATGCCCTTAAATGTAGCCTATGCACTATGGGGAGCAGTTGGCATCATTTTGATCACCATTTTTTCAGTTCTTTATTGGAAAGAACAAATCAATACGCCAACTATTATTGGCATTGGATTTATCGTGATTGGGACGGTTTTAGTAAATATTTTTGGAACAGGCCATTGATGTTTAATGGAAGAAATTACTAGACAGTTGTGTTATCCTGCTTTGTTAGAATGTGTAGGAATCAGCGGTTGATCCTTTAAAAGTTAAAAAAAATATGTTATACTAATCAAAGCGTATATTATGCTATTTAATCTTAACGGGGACGTTACGGATTCGACAGGCATAGTTGAGCTTGAATCGCGTTTCGTAGGTTACGTCTACGTAAAAACGTTACAGTTAAATATAACTGCTAAAAACGAAAACAATACTTTCGCTCTAGCTGCGTAAAAACAGCAGGTGAAGATCCTCCCGGCATCGCCCATGTGCTCGGGTAAGGGTCTCAAATTAAGTGGGATACGCTAAATTTTTCCGTCTGTAAAATTTAGAAGAGATCATCAGACTAGCGAGAGTTTGGGCCTGTTATGCGGCATGAACTTCAGCGAATCCTTAAAATAGTATGACTATGAACGTAGAAGTTTAAGTGGCAATGTGTTTGGACGCGGGTTCGACTCCCGCCGTCTCCACTCGATTTTTAAAGATAGGTGCTAGAATCGTTGATCTGTAGCGGATCGTATAACGTTTCTAGCATCTATTTTATTATTTGATCAAGAGTCATGACCACGATTAATTGTAAATTTACAAGAGCATTAAAGTTGTTGACTGATTAACTCCGACAACTATTAACATTTTTTATTTATAAAAATCAAATGATTCTTATTCAAGGGGAGTACATTAATTATGACATTAAATTTATATTATTTATTGAATAGCTGAGAAAGCACCTTATCTTTGTTGTTTAAAAAAAGTGAAGTTATTTCATACGGTATACTTTCTTCATATGAAATTTCTATAGGTTTTCCTTCGTCCAAAAAAAAATTTGCGAATCAGGCATTGCAAGTAGCGTAGGTGAGTGTGTAACAATCACGAATTTTGTGAATCTTCTTCAAATGTTATAAAGGTTTATATTTTTATTATTTGAGAAAAAGATTTCCAAGAATGCGTTTTCATCGTATAATATATTTAGGGTTGGTAGGATGAAAAATAAATAGTTGATCAGTGTTTCGTTGACTAGGATTGCTTTACAAACTTCAGAAAAGGCAGAAGAATCTCATGATTTAGGTAAAAGTGGAGTGGTACTTTCAGATGAAGAAGATCAAACTACACTTCAAGGCATGCTTTAGGGAGTATTGGGAGCTAGTTTCTTATACGACTATATATGATTTGTACAAACAGTGTTCTGTCATGTTATTAGGCCAGTTCACCTAAATATTCATTTTGCAGAGTAGAAATGTAGATTAGTTTATTGGAAATGGGGGAAGAGTATGACTAAAACAAATAAAGGTCATGTTTTTGGTATTAACTTAGCTATTATTATTTACTATTTTTTACCTAGAACTAAAATATCAACGCATTCACATCTATGGAATATGTTTTTTAACTTCAGAGGTATATGTGTATTTTTGATTACGATAACAATGTTGTTAATCACTTTTCAAAAATTTCATTTGGGTAAATGGAAAAATAGTAACCTCAGCAGGATGGTCATGAGTTCGTATATTCTGTATTTTCTGGCGATATTCTTTTATCTAATGATTGTTGAATTTATATAGTCAATAAAATACGCTGATGGAAGTTGAGTATAAATCAACTTCTTTTTTGTAAAAATGGTCACAAAGTAGTTTATAAGTCTAATAAAAAATAAATTTAGCAAAAGATTTCAATGAGTAGCCTTCCGTAAATGATTGGCTTTTGCAAAATTAATGTCAGTTTTGATTCTCAATAATCCTGATAATGTAAATTTTGGTATGATGGGAGAATTTTTACACATTATTGGAAAAATTGATAACAAATAAAATATGTGTTACTAAAGGAAGATTGATACTAAACTTTTTGAAGTTAAATCAATTAGGTTATCAGGGCAGTATAGTTATTACTACACAGTCAAAACAATAGACAGTAGAAACGTTGGTGAGCATACATTTCTACTGTCTATTGTTTGTATTGATCGTTATTATCAGTTAGTTAAGCCACCTTTATCACACTATTTTTAATTTTTTTGCTTTTGAAGCAGACGCAAAAATTCTTTTGAAGCACTTGATAAAACTTGATTCTTTTTCCAAACAATATTGATGTGTGCAGTTAGTGGAGGTGAAAAAGGAATAAAAGTTAACGTTGTATTAGCCGTATTTACGATCCCGTCAATACAAAGGACACTCGCAACATGTTGTTTTACCAGTAAAGAGGCATTATAAAGAAGGTTATATGTACCGATGATGTTAAGTTGCTCTAGATTTCCTCCAAGCCATTCCGATAGTTGATTGTCAACGAGTGATTGATTTGAAATAAGCAAAGGTGTATGCATGATATCTTTTGGTTGAACCATTGCTTTATTAGCCATAGGGTGTGAATTATTAACTAGAATTCCCCAGTTATCAATTAAAGGTAAACGGATATATTCATATTTTTGTTTTTCTACAGGATCAATAACCAACCCGAAATCTAAAAGTCCTTTATCAATCTTTCCCAATACATCGTCCGCATTGCCACTATAAATATTTATATTAATTTCTGGATAGTGATCTCGTAATTCGTGAAACAGTTTCCCAAGAAACTCGAACGCTCTTGTTTCACCACCTCCAATTGTTATTTCTCCACTTATCACTTCATTTTTGAGGAGATTAGTTGTTGTTGATTCAACTAACGATAGAATTTCTTTCCCTCTATTCATTAAATAGATACCATCTTCTGTTAGTGTGATAGATCGATTTCCGCGAATAAATAATGTAACACCGAGCTCATCTTCTAGCTCTTTTAATTGTTTTGAAAGTGTTGGTTGTGAAAGATTTAAGACTTCAGCTGCTTTACTAATTGTTTTTTCTCTAGCGACTGCTAAAAAATAAGTCAAGACACGAAGCTCCATTTTATCATCCTTTCGTATAATTAAAAAGAATAGTTCGTTATTCATTATGGGTATTAGTTAAGTATAAACGATTTAGGTATAATTTGGGTAGTTGAAAGGGAAAGGATGGAGAATAAATGTTAAATACCGATTTACAGAAGCAAATTACAGGAAAAGAAATTTTAAAAGAGTCTCCTTTGTTTAAAGAAATTCATTTAATTAAACAGAAAAATGAACGATTGATCATGACATTGAATACACAATATTATTCGAATAGAGAGGTTTTGGCACTCTTGGAGAAAATCACTAAGCAAACAATCGATTCATCCGTAACCATTTCCCAACCTTTTTATAGTGACTTTGGTAGGCATATCACATTTGGTAAAGATATTTTTATTAACCAAAATGTGACATTTGTAGATTTAGGTGGCATTACGATTGAAGATCAGGTTTTGATTGGCCCAGGATCCAGACTCATCACGGTCAATCATTTAGTTTCTCCTAAGGATAGAAGAGGGATCAAAGTGGAACCGATTTGTATTAAGAAGAATGCATGGCTTGGTGCAAATGTTACTGTTTTGCCTGGGGTGACAATTGGAGAAAATTCGATTGTTGCAGCTGATTCAACGGTAACAAAAAACATTCCTGATAATGTTGTTGTTGTAGGAAGTCCCGCTAAAGTGGTTAGGAATATCGAAGAAAAGAGTAAAATACCAGAAAAAAAGTAGTGAAGGAAGACAACAAGAGTAAAAAGAGCCGTTGTAAATGAACCTATAATCATTAGCATTATGCAAATAAATAAAACACTGACTCAATAACTAGAGGTAAATTTTTTAGTGTTTTCCATGTACTATATTAACTCCTGTACAGAGTAATTATAGTACATGGAAAACAAGCATCATTTACTTAATCGTCTCTTATTCATTCTATTTTTTAAAATCAATATTCCCAACGAAAAAAGTGAGAATAGAACTGAAACTTTCTGAATCATAGTTTTTTTATAAAAAATATCAATGGAATGCACACCCGAACCAAGAGTAACGGTGACCAAACCATTCTTGTTATAAGAATTCACTACTTTTCGATTGACTATTACTTCATATCCTTTGTAGTAAAATTTAGGTAACTGAACCTCTTGAGTTCTGTTAAGCTGTACTGTATAAGTACTATGGTTGTAATCGTTGTTTATTTGATTAGGAGAAGAAGCATAAGGGATACCATCAATAAATAAACCTGGTGCGGCAAAATACTTCTTAAAATCAGTATCTTTTACTAAATATTCTTTGCCATGACCAATTTCCGATTCATAAAAATCAGAAAAGTTCTTATTTGTTACGGTTATGTTATTTTGAGTGGTACTTTGTACTAAATTATTAACATTGAATCCCAGTGTTAAAAAACTGGAAATAGCGATAATGAGAAGGACATTTTTTGTTGATAATAAACGAAATTGTTCGATCAAGCTAGTAGCCAATAAACTAGCGAAAAAAGTAGCGAACAATAATAATCTCCAAGGAAATTGAATCTTTGCTAGAATTGAGACTTTAAAGAGTCCCCAAGGAAATAGATTCGTGGCTAGTATGATCATTAAAAATGTAACCCACATAAGACGTTTATTTACAGAAGTCAAATGTCGAAAATGAATGCCGGAAATGATGACAAAAACGATAAGTAGAAGACCAATATTAGGTTTTAGCTCTGTAAAAGGTGCACTCACATTCGCAATACTATTTATCAATAAATTTGCCAAACTAAAATTTAAACCGCTAGGCCATAAAGTAGTATTACTAAAGTTGAAGGTTAAATGATTGACTTGTTCCAAATAAGGAAATAAGAACCATGCGGATAAACCAATAGTTAAGAACCCTGCCTGAATCAAACCAGTGATTTGAGTCTGGTGACATTTTTTCCAATTTACCAAGATGAAGAGTATTAGAAAAACAAAAGAGTACAATGCTGTAATCAAATGGCTGGCAATCAATAAACTCATACCGACTGCTAGGAGTTGCCAACGATGCTTATCAGTATAAAATAGTGAATATACACCAAGAACAAATAAAGGTAGAAAAGCAAATGCCAACGTTTCTCCAAGTGCTCCTCGAACAGATTGATCAATTAAACGATAGCTCGAAAGGGTGTAGAGACAAGAAAATACTAGTGCTAGTTTTTCTGATCTTTTGATCGAATATAGAAAATAATAAGCGGTTGTTGCAGTAATGAAGCTAATTAAAACTTGATACATATAATAAGAAGGAACAAAAGCAAATCCTACAATCCTGAAAAGTGCAAAAGGTAATAATAAGATAGAGGGATAAAATAGATCAGCAGCATAGCCGAAATTAAGCCCCATAGTAGGAAAGACTCGTGGGAAAAAATCCCAATGTCTAATCGCTTGAGTATAATTTTCCAATCTAGTTCGGTGAAATATAAGGTCATCTTGACTGAAAATATAATTATTGAAAAAATAAGGGAAGATAGAAAGGATGCTTATCGATAATAATATAAATAAAATGATAATTCTTTTTTTATATGCTATATTCAAATAAATTCGCCTTCTTTGCGTGATTTTCTTTATTTTAACAGAAAAATTAATTATATAAAAACAGTGTTGATACGAAAAATTTATTAATAGAAAGTAGTCTGAAATGATCAATGCAAACTAAAAAAGTACACGATGAGTGATGGAAGAAAAGGAGTGTGCTTTCCTACATGGAAATCGTAGGCTAATGTCAAAACATGAAAAATAATTGCATGAATAAAAAAATAAATACTTTAGGGTTGATATCTATTACAGTTTGTAGTAATATAAATGTACCCTAACAGTATTTTCATTTTACTCAATCCGAGTAATACTCCTTATCCCACCTTTAATGAGGTGGGATACTTTTTGAAATAGTCTCTGTATTGTGTGTTAAGACTCTTTTAACAAACCAACAGCATAATTTCTCAGCATTTTTTCACTATCTCTTTCATGTGTGAGCATCTTTACTTCTTTTTTTACCTGTTCAGCCTGTAAAGTATCTCCAGTATTCTCTAGGAGATGTATAAAATCATAAACGCGTTCCATATAAACAGGTTCTCCTTCAAGGATATAGTTTAAGAGATTCGTTAAATACTGAAGGTTCAATTTAAAGCTATAGTTTTCATTTTGTTTATCCTGTTTTTTAGCGAGTTTTATATATTTTTCGGCGCTGGGATAGTCTTTAGCATACAAACGCATTGATATAAGATTGATAAGAATATTATGAGCAAATTTTTTTGTGGTAAAGTCTCGTTGTTCCTCATATTTTATAGGAAACATTCTTGCAAGTAATAAATCAGCCTGTTTTGCACTAAAAAAACGAATTAAATTTGCAGTGATGATATAATCATATTGAAGGTAAAAGGGCTTATTCATTAGATCTTCGAATATATCCGTTATTTCTTTAAAAGTAACTGGGTCAACTTCCTCCCAATGAGCATTGAAAAAGTTTTTTATGGCAATGTAATTTGATAATTCCCTCAAGGATTTATTTTCTTTATCTTTTACTGAAAAATAATAGTTAAGTAATTTTTGTTTAGTGCTTTTATTTTCTAAATGTGCACCACAATAATAAAAAGTCTCCCTAAAATCTTGTTGATGTTTGTCAAAAGTTGTAAAACTGAAAAACTCTTCAACATTAATAGAGGTTTGATTCAATATTTCCTCTAACTCATTTACTTTTAAAGATCGTTTGCCACTTTCGATTTTTGAATAGGTAGATGGGTCAGTATAGTCAGACATCATTTCTTTTTGAGTTAACTTTAATTTAAGTCTAAAAAAACGTAAAGTTTCTATGATATTCAAGAGTTTCTCTCCCTTCATATGCGATTATAGCATGAAATGAATAAAAAAATCTCAATTTTCATAAAAAAGTAAATAATTTATCTGAATTTTATGCCAATTTCGCACTTTTCAATTCTCCTACTTTATTTTCTTGGACTTGTTTGTTATTCTTTACCTAAGGAAAATTATTTGTTTGCAAACGTTGATTTCGAAAAATGATGAGTGGAGGTGTGTTGATGATTTCATTTATAGCTGTTATAGCAAGCGTTATTTCAGTATATGTAGTTACAGGTGGAGCATAAAACGTATCTAATATTATCAAAAAAACAATTTTGCAAACAAAAAATTTAACTAAAAAAAACTAATTGTATAAGTAAAAAGTGCGTAACAAAAAAAGTGCAAAATAATAGCTTCTGATTTACTTTTCCTGTTGAATGAAGTAAATCAGAGGCTATTATTTGTTTTATCGTCAATCATTTGTTTTAAGGTTATCTGTAGCGATTGTTGAGAGTACATATCCTTCTATGTGATATTTTTCCGCTAGCCCTTTAGAATAATTCTGCTCTTGTACTTTTTTCATGTGTTGGAAAAATTCAAATTCACTGTTAGATGGTTTTTCTTTAGTTAGAATTTCTCTTTCGTGGGTTAATGCAATTGCTTCTGCAAAATAATAGGAATCGCTTTTACTGATAGAAAGACGCAGTGTATCTCCAAATAAGATATTATTTTCTTTAGAAAAATCATCTTCTTTTACATCGATCAACCAAGTATTATGAAATGTAGTTGTTATTTTGATTAATTTTTGTTCCATATTTGATTCTCCAATCGCGAATAATAATGAGCATCTTTTTATATTATACCAAATAGTTTACCATTTTTGACGTTAAGTTTAAATGGGAAACCTATTCATTTATATCTATAATCATATAAGCTTGATTTATTAATAAAAAAAGTGAGGATACAACGTTATCGGAATAGGATTGTTTCTGTTTAAATTTTTTGATATGATGGATAAACTATAAAGCTATAGCATTTAGACGAGAGTATATTTTAGCAAAGTTACTAAAAAAAAACATGCGAAAATCATCAAGGGAGTTAATGTATGAAGAAAATTTCAACAGCGACGTTTATTACATTGTTAGAAAAGAAAGAGGAACGCTTTGCGGTTATTATCAATCACTGGTTTTATTATATAGAAAAAGGACGTATCTACCGCTTTCAACAACATAGTAATGTTAAAATCTTAACTACATTAGGTTTGTTTTATGACGGGGAGATTGATAATGAAACGATGGTTACAGAGCTGAAAAAAAGTATTATCAATCAAATTCAGTATGACTGGTTCACAGATGTCTGGAAAGAGACGATTGTTGAACGGGTCAGTCACACTCCTTATGGCTTAGAAACGTTCTTTTTTTAGTAGTGTAAAAAAGTTGTTATGCGTATCATTTGTAAAAGTAAAAATAGAATAGTAAGATAAATTTATCCTAACAATAAACTTTTTTCATTTACTCTCATGAGTAAAACTCCTTTCCCATCTTCAAATGAAGATGGGATTTTTTTCTGAAAATACATGTCAGATAAAGTGGACACAAAAAGCAGTTGTAATTTCTTTTTTTTTTTGCTAAGATACATTCATATGAATAAAAATGGTTGGGCGTAAGCTTCAAGGATCATGTTCTTCAAGGGGTGAGAAGAACGGTTTTTGAACTTATGCCCTTTTTTATTTTTTAAGGGAATAAGTGTGCTACTTGTAAACAATGCACAGGTTATTCTCTTTTTGTTTGTAATAAAAAAAGTTCCGTTCAATAATAAGATTGAACAGCAAAGATACAAATGATAGGGGTGAAAAAATTGGTTTTAAAAGCATTGGATAAGATTCAGGAGGCAGAAAAGTGTGTAGAAAAAATGCGGCAAGCTGCTAAAGTAGAAATGAACAAATATGAACAGCAAAAAGCAGAGGCATTTAAACGAAAGCAAGCTGATAGTCAAGAAAAAGTAACAACGCTACTTCAAACGCTAGAGTCACAAAAAAATGAACAACTTCAAAAACAAAAGGATCTTTTGTTAAGTGATGCAAAAGAGCAAAATCAAATTTTCAAAGAGAAATATGAAAAAAACAAAAATTCTATTATTGATCTTGTAATAGAAAGGGTGAAAACAATCTATGGCAGTCAATAAAATGGAAAAAATGACAATCATAGCGGCTGCTGAAAAAGAAGAAGAAATTCTTCAAGCAATCCAAGGTTTGCAAGCAATCGAAATGAAAGATTTTTTTCATTCAAATGTGGATAGCACATATATAGAAAAACATTTTGCTTCAACGATGTTGCAAAGTGATGGATATCAAAAAAAACGATATCAAACCATGTTAACTGAAATCCAAGATGCTTTGATTTTCATTGAACGATTTTCAGAGAGTTCTTCAAAAAGGACGTCTATTAAACGAAAAATTCTGACGTTACAGTCATTAGAGCAAGGATTTGATGAAGAGAGAATTAGCAGATATTTAAAGGAAGTCGCTGCATTAAAAAGTAGTTTATTAGATCTTGAAGCAACTAAAAAAGAGCGTTTAGAAAAAGAAAAATGGTTGTCTCGTTGGCAATATTTGGATGTCATTCCGCAGAATAATTCATTAGAGAGTGTTGAACTTTTACTTGGTTCAATCAATTCAGCAAATCAGCCGAATTTTCTAACCGATTTAAAAAAAATTACTTCTATTTATGTGGAAGAGATATACCATAGTGAACATCATGTGTACTATAGCTTAGTATATTTAAATAGCCAGGCAACAAAGGTAACAGAGGTCATCAACGAATATAGTTTTAATGAGTTTGTTTATCCATACGATATGTTACCTAAAGAAGCGTATCAACAAAATAAAGAAGAACTGGCTATGCTTGTCAAGGAAGAGAGAGACATAAAGAGAAAATTGTCTTCTTATCGTGATCATATAGAAGAATTATATTTAGCAGAAGAGATGACGTATGCGTATATCCATCGGGAAGAGGCGAAAAAACATTTACTGAATACTTCCTATTTTTTCATCATGCAAGGTTGGATCCCTGTTGAAGAGAAGCCGGACTTACAAGATTTACTGCCAAATGATGAAGTGTATATCACATTTGACCAGCCATCGGATACTGAAATTCAAACGGACATTCCAGTTAAGCTAAAAAACAATTCTGTGGTGGCTCCATTTGAGATGTTAACGGAAATGTATAGTCTGCCCAAATATGATGAAATCGACCCAACACCGATCATGACACCTTTTTATATGGTCTTTTTCGGTATGATGGTGGCAGATATTGGGTATGGCTTGTTAATGTTTCTAGGAGCTTTACTGGTTCTTAAATTAATGATATTACCGAGAGGAATGAAGCGTTTTGCCGATTTCTTTCTGATTTTATCATTTCCAACAATTATTTGGGGATTTATCTATGGCTCGTTTTTCGGTGGAGCGCTACCTAAAGTTCTATTTGGTATTCAACTGCCTTTTCCTATTTTATCAACGACCGAAGATGTCAATACGATTTTGATTTTATCCGTTATTTTTGGATTTATTCAATTGTTGACTGGTTTGATGGTTAACGGGATCGAATTGACGAAACGCAAACGGTATCTGGATAGCATTAGCGAAAGTTTTGCTTGGCAAGGGTTGCTAGTCGGGATTTTGATTGTAGTAATAGGAATGCTAGTATTTAATAATGACGGTTTGGTAACAGCTGGAATTATTGTGTCTGTAATATCTGCATTGTCGATTGTAATCGTACCAATCATTCAAACAAAATCTAAAGTCAAAGGGTTAGCTAAGGGGCTGTATGGGTTATATGGTTTGACTAGCTATATCGGTGATTTAGTCAGTTATACACGTTTGATGGCTTTAGGTATTTCAGGTGGAAGTATTGCGGCAGCATTTAATATGTTAGTAGCTTTTATGCCGCCTGTTGCTAGGTTTACTGTAGGTATTGTGTTGATCATTGCGTTACACGCTTTGAATCTGTTTTTAAGCTTATTAAGTGCCTACGTTCATGGAGCACGTTTACAATATGTTGAATTTTTCGGAAAATTTTACACTGGCGGGGGGCGCGCATTCAAACCATTAAAAACAGAAGAGAAGTATATGAATATTGAAAAAACAAAAAGTAAAAGAATAGTGGAGGAATAATAATATGATAGATTATTTAATTAACAACAATGGTGGCATTCTTTTTGCAGTTTTAGGAATGGCAATGGCGACAATTCTTGCTGGGATTGGTTCAGCTAAGGGAGTTGGTTTTACAGGTGAAGCAGCTGCAGCATTAACAACAGAACAACCTGAAAAGTTTGGTCAAGCATTGATTTTACAATTACTACCTGGAACACAAGGGTTGTATGGATTTGTTATTGCGTTTTTAATTTTTATTAATTTAAACAATGATATGACAATGGTTCAAGGATTAGATTACTTTGTTGCTTCATTGCCAATTGCGTTTGCTGGATTATTTTCAGGTATTGCACAAGGTCGAGTTGCCGCAGCAGGTATTCAAATTTTAGCGAAAAAACCTGAACATGCAACAAAAGGGATTATTTACGCTGCCATGGTTGAAACGTATGCTATCCTTGGGTTTGTTATCTCATTCTTACTTGTTTTAAATGTGAAATAGTAGGAGGAAAAAAATGGATGCAATCGAAAAAATTGTCGAACAAATTCTTGAAAAAGGTCAAATAGAAGTTTCAGCATTAAAAAAAGTGGAAACTGCTCGAATTGATCAAGAGTACCAAGAACAGGAAGAGGCACTATTTTTAAAAGAAAGTACGCTGATTGAGAAAAATCAAGAACAGACAAATAAAGCTTTTAAGCAAAAAGAACATCGTCAACAATTGGAAATTAAACAAGCTACGTTGAACCAAAAGCAAGACTATCTAGAACAGTTATTTTCAGAGTCAATTGAACGAATGAATCAGTGGACGCCAGCTGAATTTCAAGAATTTGCTGAACAAATTATGTCTCAATTGCCAATTGAAGGGGAAGCTAACCTGAAATTAGGCGAGCTTTCTAAAGGTAAGCTATCATATCAATGGCTACTGGATCATGCAACAGAAAAAATGAAACTCCATTTGGACCCCGAGGTCATTCCGAGCGTAGGCGGGTTTATTGTTTCCAAAGAGGGCATTGAGTATAATTTTTTATTTTCAAGTTTGGTTCAAGAAATTAAAAAAATGGAAAGTTTTCAACTTGCAGAAATGTTGTTCCAATAAATAGTTTTTATATGAAGGGGAACGAGTTTGGAACGCATATAAAGGTATCTTGCTTCACAGGATAGTTTTTCCGTAAAGAGAAACGGTGCATGAGGAGAACATACTGGAAAGATACTTTTTTGTCAAAGCGATACAGACTCGTTCAGATTTTAGGTTAGGAGGAACAGGATGAAAGAGACTGCATATAATCAAATCAACCCCTTAATTCGTCTTAAAGAAACAGAGCTGTTAACTAATGCTCAATATGAACAATTATTGAATGCAAAAAATAGCAATGAGCTAAAAGAGCTTTTAAAAAATACAGTTTATGGAACATATATGACAACCGATTTTGCAGAAAATTTTGAATATATTTATTCAAAAGAAAAAGGGAAATTGTATGAATGGTTGTATGACTTGGCTCCAGAACCAGAAGTAATTATGATTTATACTTCAAGAGCAACATTTCACAACTTAAAGGTCTTAACAAAAGCTGAGTTGACTGGGAAAAATCTAGATGATTTGTTTATTGATGATGGGCGCTATTCTATCGAAACATTAAAAAGTGCGATTCGAACACGAGTTTCTACTGAATTACCTGAAGTACTGATGAATGCCATTCTGGAAGTGTTAGATTACTTCCAAGAATCTTCTACATTGCAGGCAATCGATATTATTTATGATCGTAATTTTCTAACATTCCAGAAGCAATTAGCGGAAACGCTGAATGACAAGGATATCCTTACGGAAGTCGTCGCGTTTATCGATCTAACAAATATTTCTACGATGGCTAGAGGCATCGTTCAAGGACGACACGAGAATTTTTTGTCGACAGTTTTATCTAGCTCAGGCAGTATTTCTAAAGAACAATTTTTGGATTTTACAGAGCAGCCATTAACGAGTTTTACTGATTTTGTATTAAATACTACTTATGGACGACTGATTCAGTCGATTGTATCTACTGATACAAAAGAATTGGATTTAGTAGCTTTTGAAAAAGTCAAAGACGATTATTTAACGAGTCTGTTTGATAAAGCGAAGATCATGGCGTTTGGCCCATTACCATTAGTGGCATTTTTAAATGCAAAAGAAGTTGAGTGGAAAAATTTACGACTGATTTTAGTCAGCAAGCGAAGTAATTTTCCAGTAGAAGTTGTAAGAGAAAGGATGCGGATGATAGATGGCTTATAAGATTGGTGTTATTGGCGATAGAGATTCTGTTATGCCATTCAAACTCTTTGGCTTTGAGGTCATTTATGCTGTTTCATCTAAACAAATTAGGGAAACGATTGAAAGTATGGCAAGAAATAATTTCGGAGTTATTTTTATCACTGAAGAAGCTTCTGAATTAGCGACTGAAACGATTGATCGCTATAAAAGTGACGTCACACCAGCAATTATTTTGATTCCAAGCCACGAAGGCACAAAAGGCATTGGGTTGAAGGAAATTCAGGATAATGTTGAAAGAGCGGTTGGACAAAATATATTGTAGTATGTTGAAAAGTTTTAAAGGTGAGACACAAAGGTAAAATTGTCTTACTGAGTATAACGAGTGATTTAGCTATACAGGTTAAGACTTCGGAAGAAAAGATAAAGTAAGAAAGAGGTAAAGAACACCTCAATCGTATTTTCCTATTTTTCTGGCAGTGTTAAAAGGGCCTGCATAGCTTTTCTGAATAGGAGGAATGATTTTGCAAACGGGTCGAATTATTAAAGTGTCTGGTCCTTTAGTGATGGCTGAAAATATGTCTGATGCGAGTATTCAGGATATTTGTCAGGTGGGAGAACTGGGTGTTATAGGAGAAATTATTGAAATGCGGGGAGATGTCGCATCGATTCAAGTATATGAAGAAACAACAGGGATCGGTCCTGGTGAGCCAGTAGTAACGACTGGTGAAGCTTTGTCAGTTGAACTGGCACCTGGATTGATTTCAGAAATGTTTGATGGAATTCAACGTCCGTTAGATACATTTGCTGAAGTCACAGATAGTAACTTTTTAAGTAGAGGGGTTCAAATTCCTGCATTAGATAGAACAAAGAAATGGTTGTTTGAACCAGTAGTTTCTGTCGGTGATGAAGTGTTGGCAGGTGATATTGTCGGTTTGGTTCAAGAAACAAAAGTAATCCCACACAAAATTATGGTGCCTTTTGGTGTTCGCGGAACGGTTAAAGAAATTAAACAAGGTGAATTTACTATTGAGGAAATAGTGTATATCATTGAAACTGAAACAGGTGAAAAAGAATTTACTATGATGCAAAAATGGCCTGTTCGCCGAAGTCGTCCGATTTTAGAAAAATTAAATCCAGATGTACCACTGTTGACGGGGCAACGCGTAATCGATACCTTTTTCCCAGTAACGAAAGGTGGCGCCGCTGCTGTTCCAGGTCCTTTCGGTGCTGGAAAAACAGTGGTACAACACCAAATTGCTAAATGGGCAGATGTAGATTTAGTTGTTTATGTAGGCTGCGGGGAACGCGGAAATGAAATGACAGATGTATTGAATGAATTTCCTGAGTTGATCGATCCAAGTACAGGAGAATCAGTTATGGAGCGAACAGTGTTGATCGCAAATACATCTAATATGCCTGTAGCTGCTCGCGAAGCGTCGATCTATACAGGAATCACAATCGCTGAATACTTCCGCGATATGGGCTATTCTGTGGCAATCATGGCAGATTCAACTTCTCGCTGGGCCGAAGCGTTACGTGAAATGAGTGGCCGTTTGGAAGAAATGCCTGGAGATGAAGGATATCCTGCATATTTAGGAAGTCGTTTAGCTGAATATTATGAACGTGCTGGACAAGTTGTTGCACTTGGGAAAGATCATCGAAAAGGCAGTATCACTGCAATCAGCGCAGTTTCTCCATCTGGGGGAGATATTTCTGAGCCTGTTACACAAAATACATTACGTGTGGTAAAAGTATTCTGGGGTTTAGATGCAACCTTAGCACAAAAACGCCATTTTCCATCAATCAACTGGTTACAAAGTTATTCTTTGTATGATTCCGAGGTTGGCAAATATCTAGATCAAGAATTACAAGTTGATTGGTCTGAGATGGTGATGGAAGGAATGCGTATTTTACAAGAAGAATCACAATTAGAAGAAATTGTGCGTTTAGTAGGGATCGATTCATTATCAGACAAAGATCGTTTAACGCTAGAAGTAGCTAAGTCGATTCGCGAAGATTATTTACAACAAAATGCATTTGATGATGTCGATACGTTTACTTCAAGAGAAAAACAATACAAAATGTTACGGTTGATTTTAACATTTTTTAAAGAGGGACAAACAGCTTTGACTTTGGGTGCCTATTTAACTGAGATCATGACAGGAACGGTAGGTTTAAGAGATCAAATTGCGAGAAGTAAATATATACCAGAAGAGCAGATAGATCGTTTAGATGGTTTAGTAGATGACATCAAACTGACGTTAAAACAAATTGTTGCAGATGGAGGGATCACCCATGATTAAAGAATATCGAACAATCAACGAAGTTGTCGGTCCCTTAATGATCGTTGAAAAAGTCGAAGGGGTCAAATATGAAGAACTGATCGAAGTTCGTATGCAAAATGGAGAGATTCGTCGCGGACAAGTACTAGAAATCAATGGTGATAAAGCCATGGTTCAAATTTTTGAAGGAACGAGTGGTATCAATCTTCGAGACTCGAAAGTTCGATTTTTAGGGCATCCCTTAGAATTAGGTGTTTCAGAAGATATGGTTGGCCGTATTTTTGATGGTTTGGGTCGTCCTAAAGACAACGGGCCAGAAATTTTACCAGAAAAAATGGTTGATATCAACGGAGAAGTGATCAATCCAGTTGCTAGAGACTATCCAGATGAGTTTATTCAAACAGGAATTTCTGCCATCGATCATTTGAATACGTTGGTGCGTGGTCAAAAATTACCAGTATTTTCTGGTTCGGGTTTGCCTCATAAAGAACTAGCTGCACAAATCGCTCGTCAAGCAAATGTTTTAAATAGCGATGAAGAATTTGCCGTTGTCTTTGCAGCCATCGGGATTACATTTGAAGAGGCTGAATTTTTTATGGAAGATTTTAGACAAACTGGCGCGATCGATCGTTCCGTGATGTTTATGAATTTAGCCAATGACCCTGCAATCGAACGAATCGCTACCCCAAGGATGGCACTAACAGCTGCAGAATATCTAGCATATGAAAAAGGAATGCATGTTTTGGTGATTATGACAGATATGACCAATTATTGCGAGGCATTACGAGAAATTTCCGCAGCTCGCCGAGAAGTTCCAGGTCGTCGTGGCTATCCAGGTTATCTTTATACGAATCTAGCTACTCTCTATGAACGTGCGGGTCGTATTCGAGGACTGAAAGGTTCTGTCACACAAATTCCCATTTTGACTATGCCAGAAGATGATAAAACTCATCCAATTCCTGATTTGACGGGCTATATCACTGAAGGTCAAATCATTTTGTCTAGAGAATTGTATAAAAGTGGTATTCAACCACCAATTGATGTGCTCCCCTCATTGTCTCGTTTAAAAGATAAAGGAACAGGTGAAGGGAAAACAAGAATCGATCATGCTCCAACTATGAATCAATTATTTGCGGCATATGCGCAGGGGAAACAAGCTAAAGAATTAGCTGTCGTTCTTGGTGAGTCAGCATTATCTGATGTGGATAAAATCTATGCAAAATTTGCAGATCGGTTTGAAAAAGAATATGTCAACCAAGGCTTTTATACAAATCGTTCGATTGAAGAGACGTTAGATTTGGGTTGGGAACTATTGTCAATGTTGCCAAGAACAGAATTAAAACGAATCAAAGATGAGATGTTGGACGAATACTTGACTGAAGGAGAGTGATCGAAAATGGTACGCTTAAATGTGAATCCTACTCGAATGGAACTCTCTCGTTTAAAGAAGCAACTGGGAACTGCAACACGAGGACATAAATTATTAAAAGACAAACAAGATGAATTGATGCGCCGTTTTATTTTACTTGTCAAAAAAAACAATCAGCTCAGAATCAATGTAGAGCAAGAATTGACAGCGGCTCTCTCACGTTTTGTTTTAGCGAATGCGACATTGAACGAAGCGTTCATTGAAGAATTAGTAGCCATTCCAGCGAATGATGTATCGCTTGATGTAATTGAGAAAAATATCATGAGTGTGACAGTTCCGATCATGAACTTCCATTATGATGAAACCATCGTAGAAGCACCGTTAAATTATGGTTATCTCAACTCAAATGCTGAATTAGATGCCGCATTTGATAAAATTTCAACGATTTTACCAAAGTTACTTGAATTAGCAGAAGTTGAAAAAACGTGTCAGTTGATGTCAGAAGAGATCGAAAAAACTCGTCGACGGGTGAATGCATTAGAGTATATGACGATACCGCAACTAGAAGAAACGATTTATTATATCCAGATGAAATTGGAAGAAAATGAGCGAAGTGAGATCACACGTTTGATTAAGATCAAAAATATGGGTAGCAATACCTGACTAAAATAAAAATAGAGAAGAGATAACGAATGAAGTTATCTTTTCTCTATTTTTTTGGATACGCATTGTTCTGAACAGCCCATAATTGATCCGTAAGAGTTGAAATAAATGAAATACCAGCATCTGTTTCACCATTTGTAAAAACAGCTAAAATAAAGGGATGTTCTGTTTCTAAGATTCCAATATCATGTAGAAACCCAGCATAAGAGCCGATTTTATGAGCAACCTTGCCAGAAGTTGTGGGCGTTTCCAGACGTTCATGGAACACTGTATTTTTCATATAGTTATAAATGGTCTGATATTCTTGGTTTGATGATTTTTCTTCAAACAAAATTTTAAGGATTTTTGCGGCATCTTCAGAGGTGAATTTTGCGTCATCCCAATCTGTTTCCTTTTGTAAAAAATGAGCATATAGCGCTTTTTTAGCTGCAACATCACCACCAAAAGTATCATATAACATGTTTTTAGCAATGTTATCTGAGTAGGTGATACTGTATTCTTGAAGTGTTCTTAATGAATAGCTAGGTTGGATATTGTTAATAATAATTCCAGTTCCATCTTCATAATCTTCTTTTTCATTAAAGGTCAGTTGATCATCCCATTTTAAACTGCCAGACTGAACCTTATCAGCAATCATCATAGCCAAAGGAACTTTGATGGTGCTTGCACTGTAAAATTCTTTTGTTCCATTGATAGAAATCTGCTTTCCAGTTGTTAAATCTACGTAAGTTATGCCAACATCACCAGTAAATGTTTTGGCTGTGTCAGTCATCGTTTGCTCGATTTTATGATAAAAATCTGTAAGTTCTGGGGTCTCTTTTTCGATTGGCTCCACATTTTCAACATGAGAAGGAGCTTTTTTCACAACAGGAATCGCTACTTTTCCGCTTGTTTCTGTTTCGTTTGCGTAATCTACTGTATGAGTAGAAAAAAAGAACGATACGATCAAAAAGAAACAAATAGAAAAAATCATTCCATATAGCGTCATTTTCTGTTTTTTCAACGAACGTTCGATCCTTTCTCAAAAAATCAGATAATCCGATCATATTCAACATTTAATAAAAAATACGACCACAACCATTTAATCATTTTTTTCGTCGATTTGCAAGGTTCGTTAAAAAGAAAGGAGAGATTAGTTTTAAGCTTTGTTTAAGGTAAGTGAACTAAAGTAATAGATGTTATTTAGTTGCTATACGAGGAGGATTTATATGAATTTTATAAAACGATCACGATTAAGTATGAAAGCGAAAAAGGGAAGGACATTGTTACTCTGTGCTGTTTTTTCCGCTATTTTGATTTTTATTTTAGCAGGATTAACGATTCAAAGTGCAGCATTGAGTGCGATAGAAAATGCAAAAAAAAGTGTAGGTGCAACGGTTACACTTTCGGCGAATCGAGCAACTGCGATGGAAACAGACCGAGGGGATCGTAATGAAGGAAAACCAGATCCAGATAGTTTTAGTTTAACACCTGTTTCGCTAGCAGATGCGCAAAAAATCGCAGGATTGGACAATGTTAAAGCCTATTCATTGTTCTCTTCATCAGCTGCTGGAGCGAGTGATGGGATCACACCAATTTCAAACACAACAGAAAGCGAAACAACGAACAACGATACTAACACTGAGCAGGGGACATCAGGACGATCTGCTCAAGAAGGTGAGAGCATGGGCGGAGCTCCTATGCAGAGTATGAAACAAAGTGATTTTCAGGTCAGTGGGGTCATGAACTTATCTATGTTAAGTGATTTTTCGGATGGTGTGGCTGAGGTTGTAGAAGGCGAAGCAATCAGTGAAGCAGATGAAGAGACAAACCATGTCGTTATTGAACAAAGTTTAGCTGATGCTAATGAGCTAAAAATTGGTAGTACATTTAAACTCACGAGCCCAGAAGATGACACGAAAACATATGAATTGAAAGTCAAAGGAATCTATAATACCTCCGAAAACGGTGATAGCATGGGCATGATGTTTAATTTGTTAAATCCGGCAAACACATTATATACATCGTATACATTTGCTAATACGCTGAAAGGAGGAGACACTAAAGGGACGATTGATTCTGCTTTTTATACACTTGAAGATCCAAAACAAATGAATTCTTTCGTTGAAGCTGCTGAAAAACTGATTAATACGGAAAATTTGAGTTTACAAACAAACGACAAAGCGTATCAACAAATGTTGCAACCATTGACGAATGTGTCGAGTTTTGCAAGAAATATCGTTATTTTAGTCGCGATTGCCGGAATCATTATTTTAACATTGATCGTGATGATGACAATCAGAGAAAGACGTTATGAAATTGGCGTACTCTTATCGCTTGGAGAGTCTCGTTTTAAAGTCATTTTACAATTTTTTAGTGAAATTATGCTGTGTATGTTCGTAGCATTAATGATTGCAACATTTAGTGGAAATATCATAGGGAATATTGTAGGCGAGCAGTTGATCGGTCAACAAACTGAAGTGGCTCAACAAGCTGAAAATAATCAAGATAAAATAGGTGCCAGAGGGAATCAAGGACAAGAAGGACCTAGTAGAGGTGGGATAAATGGAATGGGAACCAGTTCAAAAGAAGCTGCTGAGACGATCAAAGAGTTAAATATCGCAGTTCAGCCAAAAGAAGTCGCAACATTAGGTGGTTTGGGACTCTTGATCAGTTTTTGCTCAATTGTATTATCCTCCATCGGAATTTTAAGACTACAACCTAAAAAAATATTAACCACATAGAAAAGAGGAAACCAAATGTTACAAACCAAAGAAGTTGGCTATTGGTATAAAAATGAACAAGAAATTCTTTACAAGAATGTAAATTTAGAATTTCAACGAGATAAAATGTATGCTATTTTAGGTGCGAGTGGTTCTGGCAAGACGACATTTCTTTCGTTGATTGCAGGTTTAGAGGTACCTAAAGCAGGAACTATTTTATACAACGGTAAACCTTTAACTAAAATTGGTCTCAGAAATTATCGTAAAAATGATGTATCGATTATTTTTCAAGCATATAATTTATTACCTTACATGTCAGCCTTAGATAATGTATTAACAGCAATGGCGATATCCAGTTCAAAGCAACCAGATAAAAAAGCCTATGCATTAGAAAATTTAGCACATGTCGGCATTGATGAAATACTTGCAAAAAAGAAAGTTACCGAACTTTCTGGGGGTCAACAACAGCGGGTAGCGATTGTTAGGGCATTGTGCTGTGATCATGAATTGATTGTTGCAGATGAACCTACAGGGAATTTGGATGAAAAAGCATCAAAAGATATAGTTCAATTATTTAAAAAGGTAGCCCATGAAGGCAAAAAATGTATTATTATCGTAACGCATGAACAAGAAGTAGCGAAAGCTTGTGATAAAGTATATGAGCTAAAAAACCAAGTATTTGAATCGATTAATTAATAAAAAAATTGCAACAGAAGTATTTAATCACCAGAACTAAGTCGGTATTATGCAATGTCAGCTTATTTCCGAAGGGGTTACTTCTGTTGCAATCGTTTATCTGGATTCTAAGTGAGTGGAATATGACTTGAAACGTTATGTGCCACTCACTTTTCATTAGAAGAAAATCGGATATGATTTTCTAATTGTTGTTTTAATTGGACCGTATCTTGTAACAAAGACATACCAATCGTTGTATCTTTAACTTGTAGTCGTTTTGTCTGTCGATCAACGATTTGTCGTGTAGAAACGATATCATCGTTTTTTTTAATCGCAGTTTCTTTATCTGAAAACGGCTTGTGGGCAGCAAGCTGCATGCCAAAGGAATTATATAAGAGCGTGTAGCCTGCGATTCCTGTAACTTTTTGATAAGCACGAGAAAAGCCACCGTCGATCACGATCATTTTTCCATCAGCTTTGATAGGTGATTCACCTTTAATCAATTTTACTGGAGTATGTCCGTTGATAATATGAGCATCAGATTGATCAAGTGCAAAAGAATGTAATATTTGCTGACAGATTTTAGCATTGTTTCTTAATTTGTAATAAGCATTTTTGACTTCTATATGGGTGTTACTTTCTTTGATAAAATAACGTTCGAAAGTTTTCATTGCGGTTTTACCAAAAAGTGAAGAACTTTCTCCACACCATAGATACCAGACAATATCTGTTGAGAAGTCTTCGGTTTGCCATGGATGAGCAAATGCTTTTTTGATCGTTGATTCAAAAAAATCAAGTAATGGTTTTCCTGCGTACTCTTTATCAGCAAAAACAACAGATTGAAATGAGCCGTCTTCATTAAGTGGAATACAACCGTGAATCAATAAGTTGTGGTTATAAGGAAGATAAAGTGAGCCTTTTTCTAATAGAAAAGCCATATGATGTTTTAATTTTTTTGAGTGTTGGAATTGTTCCATTAAATCGTTTATAACCAAACTTTCTTCTGCCGACAGTTGATAAGGATCTGTCTGTTTGACGGTTTGAAAGCAACCGTTGATCAATGTATAAGTTCGATAGTCGATTACAATTTGGTCGTCTTGGATTTTGTCCAGTAATAACCTGTGTTCCATTTTAAAATCTGGCCGCCTTTTAATGATCTGACCTTCTAGTTTTTCTTGAATAATGGCCATTGCTTGTTGGATTTTCATTGCATCTGTTATTTCTGTTAGTGAAAGCTGTCTATAAGGGTTTTGTTTTGGCCTAAAGTGATTATTTTCCTGATAAGTTTTACGACTAAATGATTTCAATTGATGCAAATCAATGCCATAGGCGTTCTCTAAAAGATCGAGGTTACCATAACGTGCGCAAATTCGTAGGACGTTTGCTAAGCAAGCTTTCGAGCCACTTACTGCACCTAACCAAATAATATCATGATTGCCCCATTGGATATCGAGAGAATGGTAGGCCATCAAAGAATCCATGATTTTATCTGGATGGGGTCCGCGATCATAAATATCCCCAATCACATGAAGATGATCGATTACGAAGCGTTGCGTTAAATAAGCTAAATCTGCTATAAAACGTTCTGCCTCACCCAGATCAATGATTTTGTGAATGATTTGGCGATAATAAGCTTTTTTGTCGGTCGTTTCATCATATTGATAAATCAATTCTTCTAAAATATAGGCATAGGTTTTCGGTAATGCCTTTCGCACCTTTGAGCGAGTATATTTACTTGAAGAAAAACGAACAATAATCAGTAGACGTTCAATTGTTTCAAACCACCAGCTTTGAGCAAGTATTTTTTGTTTTTTTAAGGTCTGAAGCTTTTCTTCAGGATAATAAATCAAAAAACAGAGTTCATCCATTTGTTCCGCAGAAAGCTTTTGACTGAAAAGGGTGTAAACTTTGTCCCGAATACTACCAGAACCATTTCTTAAAATATGATTGAATGCATCAAATTCTCCATGAAGGTCACTGATAAAATGTTCGGTACCTTTTGGTAAATTTAAAATAGCTTCCAGATTTATAATTTCGGCAATTAGCTCGTTGGATTGGATGTGACTCATCTAGAGGACTCCTTATTATTGGTTTTTGGCTAAATCTTCAATGATGGTGCTTGTTTCTTCAATTGATTTTTTATCAACATTGATAACTAAAGCATTATATTTTTCAAAAACACTATTGGCATAATCTAATTCTTCTTGAATCCGATCTGCATTTGTATAAGCAGAATCCTCTTTTAAGCCGAGTGAATGTAAACGAGATTTACGAATGTCCATTAAGCTCTCAATACTGGTTGTCAAACCAATGATTTTTTTCGGATCGATTTGATCTAATTCAGCAGGCAATGACACTTCAGGAATCAAAGGTAAATTAGCAACTTTATGATTTCGATTAGCCATATACATGCTTAATGGGGTTTTGGAGGTACGAGAAACGCCTAATAAGACATAATCAGCTTCTAAAAAGCCTTTGGAGTCTTTACCGTCATCATATCTTACAGCGAATTCAATTGCAGAAACACGGCTAAAGTATTGTTCATTTAGTTTATGGATAGCTCCTGGCTCCTGTAACGGTTGGATACCAAAAGTTCCTTCAACAATCTCACTTAATGGGCTCATGTAATCGACATATTGTAAGCCAGTTCGTTTAGCAAAATCTTTGACTAGATTAACTAGTTTTTTGTTTACTAAAGTGGTTACCACTACGGCTTTATCGTGTAGAGCATCTTTTAAAATCGGTTGTAATAATTCTTCGTCTGTAATAAATGGAAAGCGTTGAATATCGCTCATATCAATACTTGGGTATTGAGCAGATACAGCTGAGATAATCTTTTGAGCTGTTTCTCCTACAGAATCTGAAACTAAATAAATTTTGATTTTTTCCTTTTGCATGAATGCACTCTCCTAATTTAGGTTTTGATTTTTTAAGTTCTGTTTGTTCTAATTAATAGTTTTCTTTTTCGATATCATGGCCTGCGTTAATAAAGTAAGACATTATTCGAGTTTTCGTCACTTTACCAATCACTTTTTTAGGTTGATTGATTTCAACGACAGGTATCGTATCAATACTATGTTGCATCAATAATCCGCCAGCTTCCAAAATCGTACGGTCACTGGTGATTGTGATGATGTTAGGCATACGGCTCATAATCATCGCAACCGGAGTTTTTTCGGTATTTGGGTTACTGATGGCTGCCCGTAGTAGGTCTTTTCGAGATAATACACCGTTCAATTCATCATTATCGTCTTTTACATATAAAGAGCCAACATCATACATAAACAAATTTGTTACAGCATCATAAACTGTAGTACTTTGATGAATAAGTATGGGGGGCAACATAATATCTTTTACCGTTTTTTTATAAAGTTTTTCGTAGAGCAGGGGTTCAATTGTCTGACCTGTGTAAAAATAGCCCACTTTTGGTCTAGCATCAAGCAAACCAGTCATCGTCAAAATCGCTAAATCACTTCGCAAGGTTGCACGGCTTAATCCTAATGATTTGGCAATACTGTCACCGCTGATTGGCTCATTTTCCTTGACGATTTTGATGATCTCTAATTGTCTTGAGGTAAGTTTCATTTTATCAACCTACTTTCTTAATGTGACACACTAATTATTATATATTTCTTATATAAATAAATCAAGAATAAAAATGAAGTATACTAATTCCAGTTGACAACGAATGTGATACACAATATAATTGTTTTTGAGTTAATGTGATACACTATATAGAGAAGAGGAGAGTTTGCTCATGAATTATGTGGTTGATTTTTTTGAAGGAAGTAAAGAACAAAGTGATTTATTAGGAGGTAAAGGGGCAAATCTGGCTGAAATGACAAAATTGAAATTGCCGGTACCGACAGGTTTTACGATTACAACTGAAGCTTGTTTAGATTATCTGAAAAAGAAAGAAAATATGACAAATGAACTCAATACAGAAATTCAGCAACATATTCATAGTATGGAGGAAAGAACCAACAAGAAATTTGGAAGTGCTGAGAATCCTTTGTTAGTTTCAGTAAGAAGTGGGTCGAAATTTTCAATGCCTGGAATGATGGATACAATCTTGAATTTAGGCTTAAATGATAAAACAATTCATGGGTTGATCAAGAAGACTGGTGATGCTCGTTTTGCTTATGACTGTTATAGACGGTTATTACAAATGTTTGGTGATGTTGTTTGTGGAATAGATAAGGATCGTTTTGAAAATCAGTTGAATTTTTATAAAACAAAGAAGCAGTATCAATCAGATACGGATATGCAAGCGCAAGATTGGCAAGAAATAGTAGCAATTTACAAAGATATTTTTATAGAAGTGACGCATCAGCCTTTTCCGCAAGATCCAAATGAGCAATTAGTTTTAGCTGTAGAAGCTGTTTTTCGTTCATGGAATAATCGAAGAGCGATTACTTATCGTCGTTTACATGATATTTCTGACTCACTTGGCACAGCCGTGAATATTCAAGCAATGGTTTTTGGTAATTTTGGTTCAGAAAGCGGTACTGGTGTAGCATTTACTAGAAATCCTGCAACGGGTGAGAAAGGGATTTTTGGTGAGTTTTTGTTGAATGCTCAAGGAGAAGATGTGGTAGCAGGAATCAGAACACCACAGCCCATCAGTAAACTAGAACTATTGATGCCAGAAGTGTACCAGGAATTTTTGAGGCTAAGTCACTTATTAGAATACCATTATAAAGATATGCAAGATATTGAATTTACGATTGAAAACCGAAAATTGTATCTTTTACAAACTCGAAATGGAAAGAGAACAGCTAAATCGGCTTTTAAAGTTTGTATTCAGTTAGTAGAAGAAGGGATTATTTCTAAGCAAGAAGCGATTCAACGAATCAGTCCAACAATGATCACACAGTTACTTCATCCTGTTTTTGAACCAGATCATTTGAAACATGCTGAAGTTTTTGCTAAAGGCTTGCCAGCGAGCCCTGGGGCGGCATGTGGAACTATTTACTTTACTGCTGAACGTGCAAAGCAAGCTAGTGAAAAAGGAGAAAAGGTCATCTTGATTCGTCAAGAAACATCACCAGAAGATATTGAAGGAATGGTTGTCAGCGAAGCTATTGTGACCTCACGAGGCGGAATGACATCACATGCAGCTGTGGTAGCTCGTGGAATGGGTGTATGTTGTGTGGCAGGCTGTGAGGAAATTTATGTAGATGAATTTTTAGAGCAGGCAACAGTTGGCGAGGTTGTTTTACGTCAAGGAGATACAATTTCAGTAGATGGAACAACAGGAACCATCTATCGAGGTAGCATTCCCTATGTAGAAGGAGACGAATGGCAGCTACTAGAAACCATTACCAAATGGGCAAAAGAAGAAGCAAATATTGACGTAAAAGCAAATGCAGAAACACCAACCGATATAAAAACAGCCTTAAAACTAGGTGCAGAAGGAATTGGATTAGCACGTACGGAACATATGTTTTTCGGAGAAAAGCGACTATTTGAAATGCGAAAAATGATTCTAGCTGAAGAAACAGCAGCTTTGATGGATCCTTTGAATAAATTAAAGGAATTCCAAAAAGAAGATTTTCATACTATGTTTACTTTATTAAATGGGAAAGCATGTACGATTCGTTTATTGGATCCACCTTTGCATGAATTTTTACCACAAACAGAAGTAGAAATAAATCATTTAGCTAAGGCAACACAACGGACGCCGGCTGAGATCGAGCACCGAATGAAAGAACTTCATGAACAAAATCCTATGCTTGGACATCGAGGTTGTCGTTTAGCTGTGACAACGCCTCAGATTTATGAGATGCAAGTTGCCGCCATCATTGAAAGTGCGATTGAAGTAGCTCAAAAAGAACAGGGAATCACGATTACACCAGAAATCATGATTCCACTGATCGGTAGTCAAGAAGAAATGCAGTGGTTAAGAGAACGATTAAATCAAACGATTCAAAAAATATTTACGGAAAAAAATCAAGTTATTTCTTACAAAATTGGCACAATGCTGGAAATTCCTAGAGCCTGTTTGACTGCTGAGAAAATTGCTGAAGTAGCTGATTTCTTTAGTTTTGGTACAAATGATTTAACTCAGTTGACCTATGGTTTTTCACGTGATGATTCGGGGAAATTTATTGGAGCCTATCAAAATAAGAAATTATTGAAAGCAGATCCTTTCCAGCATATTGATGAAGAAGGTGTGGGGGCTCTTATGAAGATTGCTGTAGATAAAATTAGAGCCTACGATTCATCCATTAAGATTGGAGTTTGTGGTGAAGTCGGCGGAGATCCTCAATCTATTCGTTTCTTAAAAAAAATTGGTGTAGATTATATTTCATGTTCACCTTATCGAGTTCCAGCTGCGATTTTAACGATAGCGCAAGAGAAATAAAATCAAACAATAGACTAAAAATCGGCTAATCGTTCGATATGTTAGTCTATTGTTTTTTTATAGTCTGCTTTTTTTTCAGCAAATGGTATAATTTAGTAGAAGTTATTTGGGAAAGAAGTGAAGTAGATGAGTCGGCGTTGGAAATCGTTTATTTTAGTTGGAGTATTGTTTGTATTGTTACTCTTATTAGGCAGTTGGTTTGTAACGAAAGAAAATGGTATTTTTGTAAAAACTCAATCAGAAAAGCAACAAAAATCAGCTAGTTTAGAATTTAAAAATAAAGAAGAAATCGATCAAATGATCAAGGATAGTCATTTTAAAGGATCGGTTTTGATTGTGAATCAGGGACAAATTTTCTATAAACAAAGTTATGGGTACGCGGATAGACAAAATAAAGTTCCAAATAAAAACGATAGTCCCTTTCCAATAGCGTCGTTACAGAAAATGATTACTGGCTCGATTATTCTGGAGTTGGTAAAAGAGGGGCAACTTACATTAGAAACAACCTTAGACACGTTCTATCCAGAGATTGAATACAGTCAGACAATCACGATTCAAGATTTGCTTAATCATCATTCGGGCATCTTGATGGAAGAAAAAGAGCCAGAAAACATTTTAACAGATCAAAAGAGTCAGATTGACAATGTTTTAAATACCTTAACTGTAGTCAAAAGTAAAGAATTTATGTATACGAATGCTAATTATACGTTGTTAGCTGGGATCATTTCTAAACTTACAGGTCAAACATATGAAGAAAATATCAAAAAGAGAGTGATAGAAAAATTATCTTTGACCGATACTTATTTTTGGGATCAATTGCCCGAAGCGGAAACGTTGCCGCAACCTTATTATTATATAGAACAAGATTATCAAGATGATCCAGTTCCGGTAAATGAAAAGCTTTTTTCAAGTTTGCTAGGGGCTGGAAACTTGTACATGTCAACAGAGGATTTTTGGGTATTTATTCAAAGTTTAACGAATGGCCAGCTATTCAAACAAAAGGAGTATGAACAACTTGTTGGAGCAGAGCAAGAAGGCTATCAAGGGGGAATGATTTATTTTGATGGGTTGAAATATTCTGAAGGCATTTTAGGCGGTTATGATACAGTTATTTATGGTGATCAAAAAAACCAAGAGATAGTGATTCTTTTTGCCAATCAACCTGCCGCTGAAGGAATGAGGGAATTGAGTGAAAGGCTATATCAAAAAATTTCGTGAGGTAATCAAGTTGAAATCATCCCGTCAGTTGTGAAAATCATGAAAAATAGATAGGAAGTTTTTCATTTTTGTGCTATTATTTTTAATAAATCAATTAAAGAAGGTGAAGAGATGCCACTATTATTTGGAACAGCAAAATTTAATGAGCAAGAACATTTAACGATTGGCGGTTGTGATGTTGTCCGTCTAACTGAGAAATATGGTACACCATTATTTGTTTATGATGTTGCGCATATTCGAGAGCGTGCAAGAGGCTTTAAACAAACGTTCAACTCTTTAGGAGTAAAAAATAAGGTTATTTATGCAAGCAAGGCATTTTGTTGTTTAGCGATGTATAAGCTTTTAGAAGAAGAAGAGCTTGGTTGCGATGTTGTTTCCGCTGGGGAAATTTATACAGCGATCAAAGGTGGTATGTCACCTGAGAATATTGAATTTCATGGCAATAATAAGACGAAAGAAGAACTGACATACGCTGTAGAACACGGAGTAGGGACGATTATTATTGATAATTTTTATGAAATCGACTTGCTAAGTGCTATTTTAAAAGAGACAGGAAAACAGCAAAATGTGATGTTCCGTATTACACCAGGAGTAGATGCTGAAACGCATGAATATATTTTGACTGGACAAGTGGATTCAAAATTTGGGTTCGACGTTACAAGTGGTCAAGCAACCAAAGCGTTGGAAAAAATCTTAGCAGATAAGCAGTTCGTTCTAAAAGGCGTTCATTGTCATATTGGCTCACAAATTTTTTCTGCTGAAGGTTTTTTGGCTGCGGTTGAGAAAATGCTGTTGATTTTAGATGAATGGAAACAAACGTTTAACTATACTGTGGATATTTTAAATATAGGCGGTGGTTTTGGCGTTAAGTATACGGAAGCGGATGATCCACTAGAACCTGAAGCCTTTGTTAAAGCCATCGTAAGTGCTGTTCAAGGACAATGTGAATTGTTAACTTATCCGTTGCCAGAAATATGGATTGAACCAGGTCGTAGTATTATTGCTGAGGCAGGCACAACGCTTTATACAATTGGCTCCCAAAAATCAATTCCTGATGTAAGGCATTACGTTTCAGTCGATGGCGGAATGGGCGATAATATCCGACCCGCTCTTTATGATGCCCTTTATGATGGCTTTTTAGCTAATAGAATCAGCTCAGAAGCAACTGAGGCAGTTCGAGTGGTTGGTAAATATTGTGAATCAGGAGATGTTTTAATCAAAAATATTGAATTACCACCTATGAATCCAAATGATTTGTTTGCTATGACAAGTACAGGTGCATATGGTTATTCAATGGCGAATAATTATAATCGCAATTTAAAACCCGCTGTTGTTTTTGTGGAAAATGGTGTAGACAAGTTAGTTATTCGTCGAGAGACGTATGAAGATTTAATCGCTTTAGATTGTGAATAAAAAACGGTTTAAACCTTTTCCAATTTGGAAAAGGTTTTTTGTTTCTGAGTAGATTCATACTTTTTTTACCAAATAAGAGTATAATTGAATAGGGTAATAACTATTTAGAATTGAGGTGTCATGTTTGAAGTGGATCATGTTGATAGTGGTTTTATTGTTGATGTTAATTATTGTAATTTCAGTTTATGCGGCAAATTTCTTTTTAAATGTAGCACTTTTTAGAAATAATAAATGGTATGACGAAACGGGTCATAAAATGATGAACCCAGATAATTTTAATAAGGGAATGTCACAATATGATCTTACTGAAGAGAAACAGAATCAGCAGGGGGATGAATTTTGGCAGCAAGGATTTGCGCAAGATCATTGGCTTAAAATAGGAGAAGACAAATTGTATAGTCGATTGATCATACCACATCCTGAAAGCAAAAAGTGGGTCATTTGTGTTCATGGATATCGTTCATTTGGTAAGCGTGATATGGCTTTTGTTGCAAGCAAATTTTCCGAACAAGGTTACAATATTCTTATCCCTGATTTGAGATCACATGGATTGAGTACGGGCAATGTGATCGGAATGGGCTGGTTGGATCGTTTGGATTTATTAAAATGGATTGAAGAAGTAATCAGATTGGAAGCACAAGCAGAAATCATTTTATTTGGCGGTTCGATGGGTGCAGCAACTGTGATGATGACAAGCGGTGAAGTATTACCAAATAATATTAAAGGATTAGTTGTAGATTGTGGCTATTCTTCTGTTTACAATGAATTTGGGGCAATGTTACGTTCAGCGTTTAAGTTACCAGCATTTCCCATCTTGACGATTGCGAATGTTTTAGCTAAAAAGAAAGTTGGCTATTCCCTTAAAGAGGCATCCTCGACTGCTCAATTGGCTAAAAATAATTTGCCTACCTTGTTGATCCATGGTACAGGTGATAAATTTGTGCCACATCAAATGCTTTATGACAATATGGAAGCAACAAAAGGGATCAAAGAAAGTTTGATTGTTGAACAAGCACCTCATTTATCCTCGTTTATTTATGAGCCAGATCATTATTTTGCAACTGTTTTTGAATTCATTCATCGTTATTGTTAGGAGAGGGGAAATTGTATGGATGCAAAAAATAAACAACAGAAATTGAGTTTGGGGATTGTATTGATTTTAATTGCTGCAACATTGAGCAGTTTAGGACAGTTAGCGTGGAAATTCGGAGCGGATGGAACAGGTAGCTATGCGATTATACTGTATATTGTTGGTTTTATAGCGGCAGGAGCAGGAATGTTTTTTATGATGGCGGCTTTTCGATATGGTGAAGTATCTATTTTACAACCAATGATGAGTTTGGGCTTTGCGTTATCGATTGTTTTAGGTGCTTTATTCTTAAATGAAAGTATTACTTGGTATAAATTAATAGGAACAGGCTTCATTATTGCAGGGTCGATTCTTTTAGGGATAGAAGGAAATGAGGAAAGCTTATGATCAATTATGGTGCAATCCTGACGATACTAGTCATTACAACTTTTTCAGGTAGTGCTGGAGCATTAGCGTTGAAAAAGGGGATGAATGATCTACCGCAATTAAGCCTGAAACTTGTAGTGACAAATGGTTGGATTTATTTGGGTTCTTTCTTATATATTTTAAGTGCAGTGACCAATATTGCGTTATTGAAATTTTTAGACTATTCGATTGCGTTTCCTATGACCTCTTTGACCTATGTTTGGACTGTTATTATTAGCTATTTTATTTTCAAAGAAAAACTGAGTATTCGTAAAGTTTTAGCAGTTATATTGATAATTATTGGTGTTTTTGTTATTAGCCAATAGTTTGATTGAGATGGGTAGTCTAAAAAAGTATATTTTAGACTAAAAACTGGTGCCTATTTCGGGCAAGCTTGATATTAGCAAAGAACAACCTCAAGTTGTAAGATGAATGTATAATGGGAGGGAATTTAATATGAAAGTTAAATCAAAGGGAATTGATAAAATCAAATTACTGCAAGCTTTGACTACAATTGTCACAGGTATCATTATGCTAAACGCTGTTTTAAAAAAATCGAAAAATAAATAAAAAGTTTATGGCTGGAAAGAATCGTGTGTTTTCTTTGATTCTTTTCAGCTTATTTTGTTTGAGAGGGAGTCAGATTTGATATTATCTACAGTTGTTCTATTGAAGAGCGTCAACGGTTAAGGAAAAGCTCCAAAATAGCTTTTTTAAAAATCATCTAGTAAAAAGTCATACCAAAAAATTTTTTAGCTATAGAAAAAGTCTCCTAACTGCTATCACTAAGATAACGGTTAGAAGACTAGCTACTTCTTTGTTGTCTAGGTTTTTCTAGATTGGATAGAAGCTATGTTCTTGGTAAATGTCTACCTGATTCCCAAAGCAATTCGAGCATAGCGGGACATTTTATCAGTCGTCCAAGCAGGGTACCAGACAAGTTTTACTTCTGGATTTTTTACTTCTGGAATTTCTTTTAAGGCTTCATGAATCTGTTCAGTCAGAACATCAGCCAATGGACAGCCCATGGTTGTTAGCGTCATTTTGATAACAGTGTCACCACTTTGCGCAAATTCCACTTCATAAATCAATCCTAAGTTAACAATATCGATCCCTAGCTCAGGGTCAATCACTGTTTCTAGCGCAGTTAAAATCTCTTCTTTAATGTTTTCAATCTCTTCAGCAGACCATTCTTGATTTGTTTCAGTCATTGTATCTACTCCTTTTAAGTTCATTCTTTTCATATGATACCTTTTTTTAAATACTTTGTAAATGAGAATCTTTTTCAATAGCATAGTGTTGATCTATGACTACACACCACAAAATTAAGCTTAAACTAAAATTGCAAAGTGAACAACATCAACTCATTTTCGGTTGCATTGAGGATATTATGTTGCGTAAATGCTTCTAAAAATATTGCATCACCTTCTTGTAGAATAAGTACTTTGTCTTTCAATTCAATCGTTGCTTCACCTTTGATCACGTAATTAATTTCACAAAGATTATGGGCAATTTTCCTTCCGCTAGAAGAGGATTGTGCATCAATATAAATTTTTGAAATTACCATGTTATTTGTATGTACGGGTAAATTAAATAAAGTATCATAATAAGTAGAGTTTGTTTGCCATGGATTGTAGATTGTACCAGAAGAGTTGCGAATGACTTTGTAGCCATTTTCTGATGTTTCTTCATCTTGTATTACTTGGGGTGCTTCGTTAGCCAAGAGAGAAGCAACAGTGACATCTAAGGCATCAGCGATTTTTCTTAATGCTTCTAGAGATGGTCGATTAGTGCCGCGCTCAATTTGCGATAAAAAACTCGCGGAATAACCAGTTTTTTCACCAAGTTCAGTCAAAGTGATCTTTTTTTCTTTTCTTAAATTCTTGATTTTTCTAAATTCCATCTGCAGCCGTCCTTTGTTTAGAATCCTATTTTCATCCATATTATCTCGGATTCACCACAAAATTACAAGCACTTGAATTTTAATGAATAAAAACACATCAAAATCTCATTATTATATTGACATTTGCATAGAGTAAACTTAAAATTGTAACCAATAATTCAAATTTTGTGATAGAATTTAATTCAAAATTAAAAAAAGGAAATTTATTATTTCCTTTCGTCATATTTAATTTTCAGTGGTAAAATTTAAACACAGGTTAAAAATGAGTATACTATTAAAAATGAGTACTATTGGGGGAAAAAACTTGAAAATAACAAAAATCAATGTTGCACCAAAAGCAGTAAAATTAAAAGAACCGATCACAATTTCACTTGGGACGATTGATCATTCGATGAGTGCAATCGTTGAAATCGTAACAGATGAGGGAATCATCGGGTATGGTGAAGGTTCACCAGGAATTTTGATTACAGGAGAAACGTTAAACGGCACGACAGAATGTATTCAGCTATTTGAAAAACACCTATTAGGCGTCGATCCATTAGATATTGAGAAAGTTCATAGCATTATGGATTCAGTTGCGGCACATGCACCTTCAGCAAAAACAGCAATTGATATTGCTTGTTATGATTTATTTGGAAAAAAGGCCAATCTTCCAGTTTACAAACTCTTGGGTGGTTTTTCTTCTTCTGTCAAAACAGATATGACGATTGGAATCGATACACCTGAAATAATGGCCGAAAAGGCAAAGTTAGCTATTTCGCAAGGCTTTGATACATTAAAAATAAAAGTAGGGACAGGCTTTACAACAGACGTTGCCAGAATAAAGGCAATTAGGGAAGTTGTGGGGAGTCACATCAATCTACGCCTTGATGCCAATCAAGGGTGGAAACCGAAAGAAGCTGTAAATACGATCAATCATTTAGCACAATACGGGATTGAATTAGTGGAACAGCCGGTTGCGTATCATGATATTGAAGGGCTGACTTTTGTTACAAATCATGTTACAACGCCAATTATGTCAGATGAGAGCTGTTTTGATTCTAAAGATGCTTTACGCTTAATCAAAGCTCGTGCAGTGGATTTTGTTAATATTAAATTGATGAAATGTGGCGGAATCCATGAAGCGTTAAAAATCAATAGTATCTGCGAAGCAGCTGGTGTGGAGTGCATGATTGGATGTATGGTAGAAGAAACCAACATTGGTGTGACTGCAGCCGCACATTTAGCTGCTGCAACTAAAAATATTACAAGAGCTGATTTAGATGCAACTTTTGGGTTGAACGAAGTGGCAATCCCTGGTGGTGTTGGGTTAGAACCTACCAGTATTATCTCTTTAACGAATAAAGTAGGTTTAGGATTAAGTAAATAGCCACAATACAAATAAGAAAGGTGAATGCCGAATGTATTATGATTTAAGCTATATGAGCGTACCATTACCAGAAGATGTGCTTAAACTAAAAAACTATGGTGATTTTGATGGTGCAGCAACATTGATTGAACACTTACTATCAAATGAATTACCTGAAGCTTTAAGGAAACGATTAGAAATTGAACAAGATATCATTCGAATTGTTGGGATCAATGAATATCCATTTGATTTTTCCGAAGCAAGTCAAATGATGGAGGCAACATTTAAAGACTATCAAGAGCAAGAATTAACTAGTTTAAAAGAAACTGGAAAAGTTGATTGGCTGTATATTGATGGTAAGATCCATTTTCAACGCCGTTTCTTGTTGAATTTGATCAAAACACAAGCAGATTATGAAGCTCGATTGATTGTGAAAGAGGATAACGAAGTCGATCGTTTACGCAAACAAGAACTGACTCAAAATGTTCAACTTATGAAAGAAAATGGTAGCAGGAAGGTCAAAATTCATCTAAAAACAAGTATTAAAGTCAAAAAACAATACGAACGTCCTGGTGAGACTGTTCGAGTTTATCTGCCATTACCTAAAGAGTGCAAACAAACTTCGGATATTCAAATCTTGAAAACAGTACCAGAAGCAACGTTTATTGCACCAGAAAAAGAAGCACAACGTACGATTTATTTTGAGACGATTCTTAAAGAAGATCAAGTGTTCTCAGTTGAATATAGCTATATCAATCAAGTTGATTATGTTGACTTAGACCCAAAAAAAGCTACTGAAGTCCAGCCAGAATTTGAGCTACATGAACAGTTACCTCACATTCGTTTCACGCCTTATTTAGAACAAGTGCTAACTGAAGTTTTAGCAGGCGAAACGAATCCAATCAAAAAAGCACGTAAAATATATGATTTTATCACGACAAAAGTCAATTATTCTTTTATGCGTGAATATTTTACCATTGATAACATTTCTGAGTATGCTGCAGTCAATTTAAAAGGCGATTGTGGTGTTCAAGCTATTCTGTTCATCACATTATGCCGCATGGCTAAAATCCCGGCAAAGTGGCAGTCAGGCTTATATGTGTCGCAATACTACACAGGTTGTCACGATTGGGCGCAATTCTATGTTGCACCTTATGGGTGGGTTTTTGCAGATTTATCATTTGGCGGTGGCGCACGTAGAAATGGTGATTTGGATCGTTGGAATTATTACTTTGGCAATCTGGATGTTTTCAGAATGCCAGCAAATAGCGAGATTCAAACGGATTTTAATCCGCCCAAACAGTTTTTACGAGCAGATCCGATCGATAATCAACGTGGGGAATTCGAGTATGAAAACCAAGGTCTTCCATATGCTTACTTAGATGTACAGCAAGATTTGATTGCTATGGATGAACTTGTATAATAAATAAAAAATAGAAGGAAAAGGTGGAACGTATGAAAAAAGGGTTAAAACAGAGTATCACATTGATTACAACGCTATTGCTACTTTCAGCTTGCGGGGGAAATACAAGTAATAAATCAGCAAATAGCACAGATGCTAAAGTCGCAACTGGTCAAAAATCTTCAAAAGTCTTAAATTTAATGGAATCATCAGAAGTTGGATCGATGGACACGATTTTTACACAAGATGAGCCGAGTGTTAATGCACAATCAAATGTTTTTGAAGGATTGTATCAATTAGATGAAAAAGACAATGTTATTCCAGCTGTAGCCAAAGCAATGCCAGAAATCTCAGAGGATGGTAAAACCTATACAATCAAACTAAGAGAAGATGCCAAATGGTCAAATGGTGACAAAGTAACCGCCAATGATTTTGTGTTCGCATGGAAAAAGATGGCAGATCCTAAAAACCAAGCTAATTATTTCTTCTTAATGGACGGAACTATTCTTAACGGGACTGAGATTGTAAATGAAGAAAAAGCAGCGGATGAATTAGGTGTAAAAGCCCTTGATGACTATACACTTGAAATCAAAATGGCAAAACCAGTTCCATATTTCACTTCATTATTAGCCTTTTCACCGTTTTTCCCTCAAAATGAAAAATTTGTGACAGAAAAAGGCAAAGAATATGGCACCTCTAGTGAAAATATCGTTTCTAATGGACCATTCTTGATGAAAAACTGGGATCAAGCTTCAATGTCTTGGGATTTAGTTTCGAATCCAGATTATTACGATGCAGACAAAGTAAAATCAGAAAAAATTCATTTTGAAGTCTTAAAAGAAACGAATACAGTCTTTAACCTTTACGAATCTGGTGAATTAGATGTAGCAATCTTAACTGGAGATTTTGCAAAACAAAATAAAGATAATCCAGACTATGAAGCGATTCAACGCTCAAAAGTCTACTCATTAAGAATGAACCAAAAAAGAAATGACAAACCATCGATTTTTGCGAATGAAAATGTACGAAAAGCAGTTGCCTATGCGCTTGATAAAAAAAGTTTGGTGGACAACATCTTAGCAGATGGTTCAAAAGATATTTATGGATATATTCCTAAAGACTTTGTCTCCAATCCAAAAACAGGAGAAGATTTCAGAAAAGAGGCAGGCGATTTAGTTAAAACGAATGAAAAATTAGCTAACGAATATTTAGACAAAGCAAAGAAAGAATTAAACGGAGATGTAACAATCGAATTACTGTCTAAAGATGGTGATGGCGACAAGAAAGTAGCTGAATTTATTCAAGGCCAACTGGAAAAAACACTGCCAGGCTTAAAAATAAATGTCAAAACGGTTCCGTTGAATAACTCGATCGAACTTATGAAAAAAGGGGACTATGAACTTTCTGTCAGCATGTGGGGACCAGATTATCAAGACCCAATGACTTTCTTAGAAAGTTCAGTAAGCACAAAAAATAAAACAAGCTATCGCAGTGAGAAATATGATCAATTGATTGATGATGCATCGAATAAATATGCTAACGAACCAGAAAAACGGTGGGAAACATTGATTGCTGCAGAAAAAGTTTTGGTTGAAGAAGATGTTGCATTGATTCCGTTATACCAACAAGCACGGGGGCAATTGGTTCGTCCTGGAGTTGAAGGTATCGAATACCATAACTTTGGTGCAACTTGTACTTATAAAAATGCTTACATCAAAGAATAAAAAAAGTACAGACATAAGCGTTTATTAAAAAAACAAATGTCTTCTAATAGAAATGCTTGACCTCAAACAAATTTGCTTGTATTATACTACTTGGGCACCTTTGAGAAGGTCAGAAGTTTACAACGAATTCCAGCTCCCTATTCATTTTGGATAGGGAGCTTTTGTTTTTTATGCTAGCAAAAAACGATTCATTGTTTACTTATCTCTACAAATCTATTTTGAGAAAGGGTTTTTTTATATTATGACAAAATATATCTTTGTTACAGGCGGCGTGGTTTCTTCTATTGGGAAGGGAATTGTTGCAGCATCATTAGGACGTTTATTAAAAAATCGCGGCTTGAAAGTAACGATTCAAAAATTTGATCCGTATATCAATGTGGATCCAGGAACAATGAGTCCTTACCAACATGGAGAAGTTTTTGTCACAGATGACGGTGCCGAGACAGATTTGGATCTAGGTCATTACGAACGTTTTATTGATATCAACTTAAATAAATATTCAAACGTAACCACAGGGAAAATTTATTCAGAAGTTTTGAGAAAGGAACGCAAAGGTGAATATTTAGGTGCAACTGTTCAAGTTATTCCACATATTACAAATGAAATCAAGGACAAAATCATGCGAGCAGCTAGCATGACAGATGCTGATATCATTATTACAGAAGTGGGTGGAACAGTTGGCGATATCGAATCTTTGCCATTTTTAGAAGCTTTACGTCAAATGAAAGCAGAAGTGGGTAGCGATAATGTGATGTATATCCATACAACTTTGATTCCTTATCTAAAAGCAGCTGGTGAAATGAAAACTAAACCCACACAACACAGCGTAAAAGAATTACGTAGTTTAGGTATTCAACCAAATATTTTGGTTGTTCGTACAGAATTACCAGTTTCTCAAGGAACAAAAAACAAATTAGCTCAATTTTGTGATGTAGAGCCAGAAGCAGTTATTGAATCACGTGACGTAGAAACACTTTACTCTATTCCATTAGCATTACAGGCACAAAATATGGACCAAATCGTCTGTGATCATCTTAAACTTGATGTGCCAGTTGCTGATATGACAGAATGGCGCGCCTTGGAAGAAAAAGTCTTAGGTTTGAAAAAAACAACTAGAATTGCATTAGTTGGGAAATATGTAGAACTTCCTGATGCCTATCTATCCGTTGTAGAAGCATTAAAACATGCTGGCTTTGCGTTTGATTCTGATATTGCGATCGATTGGATCGATTCCCAAGAATTAACTGAAGAAAACGTTGCAGAAATTTTAAAAGATGCTGACGGAATTTTAGTTCCAGGAGGCTTTGGTGATCGTGGAGTAGAAGGGAAGATTGAAGCGATTCGTTTTGCTCGTGAGAATGATGTGCCATTTCTTGGAATTTGCTTAGGTATGCAAATGGCCTGTGTTGAATTTGCCCGTAATGTTGTAAAATTGGAAGATGCAGGTTCGGCTGAAAATAACCCGGAAATCCTTAATAACATCATCGATTTGATGGCGGATCAAGAAAATGTTGAAAACTTAGGTGGAACTTTACGTCTAGGATTATACCCATGTAAATTAAAAAAAGGCAGCGTAACTGCAGCAGCTTATGAAGGACAAGAAGTTGTTCAAGAACGTCACCGTCATCGCTATGAGTTCAACAATAAATACCGTCAATTATTTGAAGAAAATGGTTTAGTCTTTTCTGGTGTTTCACCAGACAACCGCTTAGTTGAAATTGTAGAGTTACCAGAGAAGAAATTCTTTGTTGCTTGCCAATTTCATCCAGAATTAATTTCTAGACCAAATAGACCACAACTGTTGATCAAAGGATTTGTAGAAGCAGCATTAAACAACCAATAAAAAAGATACGTTATCTCGGTATGAGATAACGTATCTTTTTTAGGTCAGCCAGGAGATAAGCGTCTTCTGGCTGAATTATTTTGTATAATGGGAGGCGTAGATGATTCTTGCGGCGGTTCACTGCTTGGTAATACTTCGCTTGGTGTAGTTGATGCCGGTGGATCTGTTTGTTGAGTAGATGAAGCCGGCAACTCACTTGATTGTGGTACAGATGGTTCTGTTTGTGATGGTAAGGTAGAACTACTTGTAGTTGTTGATTCAGAACTTACAGGGCTCTCCCAAGATGAAGAAGTAGCATTACCAGTGTTTGAAGGCAACAATTGTTCTTCGTAAGCACCTTTCACATATAATTCACTACCAGAACGTATCACAGTATCTGGCATCGTCCAATCATCATTAGAAACACCTTCGGACAGATAAGTCATCATTTCTCTATATACGTCGGATGCAGTGCCCCAATATTCATAAGGAATAGGTGTTAAACGCTGATTATAACCGGTCCACACAGAAACTGCATAATGTGGTGTGTAACCAACAAATGTACTGTCAGGCGCAATGCTAGATGATTCAGAAGCACCTATTTTCATGAGATCATCATCAGTGTAGTTGGCTGTACCCGTTTTTCCAGCTTGAATCAATCCAGGTATTCCTGCATTGAAGGCTGTACCGCCAGAGATAACATCTTTAAGCATATCCGTCACCATATAGGCAGTTGAATCTTTCATCGCACGCTTACTTTCAGTTTCAGTGACATCTTCAGAGCCGTCTTGATAGACGATTTTGTTAACGTAGTAAGGCTTATTGTAGACGCCCATATTCGCAAAGGCAGCATATGCAGCGGCTAGCTTTAAGGAAGAAACACCATATTTATTTCCACCTAAGTCACTGGTATTACTAGAAATTGCATTTGCAGCGACTATATTTTTAAACTCTATGCCTAAATCTTTAAGAAAGGCAGCGGATTTATCACTCCCAACAGCATCAAAGGTTTGGATTGCTGTCGTGTTACGAGAGTACATGATTGCTTTGCGCATTGTAAGTGCACCGTAGTACTGCATATCAGCATTTGTAACAGGAATATTGGTTCCTTCATAGTTAGTTGGTTTATCCATCATAATACGGCCAGTTGAGTAATTTAAGTTTTCGATAGCTGGACCGTAATCGGCGATCGGTTTCATAGTTGAGCCTACATCGCGGTGAGTTTCAACAGCTAAATTCGTTCCAAGTTGAACATCATCAGGAATGTTACGGCCACCGATTTGCGCTTTGACTTGTCCCGTTTTTACATCGATTACAGTTGATGCTACTTGGAAATCTTGGTCAGGGTATTCAACGTAAGTATCACTATTGATAATGTCATAAAGTCGTTTTTGTGCATTCATATCGAGGTTGGTATGGATATCTAAACCATCTGTATAAGGATTTTTGCCCATACTTTCTACTTCAGCAATAACTTCTCTAATATAGTTATCAATGATTTTACGATTTTCATTTGATTGTTTTAAAGGTTGCAAGCCATCGTTGATCGGTGTTGCTTTTGCATCATCATATTCTTTTTGCGTGATTTTATTATTCTCTTTCATTGTGTATAAAACAACATCACGGCGTTCCTTTGCAACATCTGGTTTCACATATGGATCATAATCATTTGGTGCTTGCGGCATGCCAGCAAGTAAAGCTGTTTGCGGTAAATTCAGCTCAGATAGTGGTTTTCCAAAATAGGATTGAGCAGCCGTTTCCATACCATACAAACCATTGGCCATGTAAACCTTATTGATATAATACGTTAGAATTTCTTCTTTTGATTTTTCTTTCTCAAGTTCAATCGCAAGCCAAGCTTCTTGTGCTTTTCGTTTAAGATTTTGGTCTTTTTCTTTTGTTGAGAAGTAAGACAGCTTGATCAATTGCTGTGTTAGTGTACTACCACCTTGAAGTCCACCAGTTTTAAAATTTGAAAAAGCAGAACCCATAATACGAATCGGGTCGACACCGCTATGCTTATAAAAACGTTTGTCTTCGACAGATACGACTGCGTCTTTCAGTAACTGTGGAACATCGGTTGGCTTGATCATTTCACGTTTTTCAGCACCCAATTCTTCAAAGACTTCATTGTTAGCATCGTATAGTTTTGAAGAAACGGTTGCGCTTAGTTTATCATCTTCTAATTTTGGTGCATCTTTTGCATAAGACCAGAAAAGACCTAGACCAGCTAGAAGACCTAGAATTCCAAGTAGAACCACCCCTAGAAATAGCTTTAAAAGGATTCGTTTTTTCTTTGGTTTTTTACCACCGTTAGATGGCGATGTGCTTTCAGTGCTGTTCGTTACAGAAGTATGTCCATGTCTTGCTGCACGTGAGCCTATTTCATCAGTTGTCATTAATCGCAACTCCTTTGTTTGATTGAATATGTTGCCGGACCGCATCCAAGTATGGTACTCGAGGTGCAATGCCAATTTGGATTTCTATCCCATTTTTTTCAATAATAGATAAAGGCAACGATTTTTTTCCAGTGCTTTCTTGTTCTGACCAATAGGTTACTAAATCTTCTCCGCTAAAAAAGAAACATCTATTCAATGAAGAAAACCACAATAGAACAAAGCAAATCCCTTTTTGCGCCAAACATTGCTGGATATGATCAATCTGGTGTTGGTGGAAGTTTTTCAGAGGAAAAGACGTTTTATTCTTTGTTTCCTTTGCTTCGAAATCCAGATAATATCCGTTGTAGACACCATTATAATCTGTAGTGGAGGCCTGTCTAAAGTAAGCTTCCTTGATTACAGCAGCACTGCGCCTTGGGTAATCAACTTTAACAATTTGCACGGGGGTAGGTTTTTTATGAACGACAGCGATAGTACGAGCTAAATAAAAAGCGTTACTTTTATTGATTTCTTCTTCGAAATCCATGCCTCGTTTACCAAATTGAATTGATTTTTGCTTTTTTACTTGTTTTTTTGATAGTGGTGCTTCATGATTATTGTAGGGAGTACCATTAGGATAATGAAAAGCCATTTCTATCACACTCCTAGCCAATATTATAACAAAAAATCTTTATGAAAGAAAAGGAATGTCTATGGAAAACATAAAAACACTTTATGTGACTGGCTATAAAAGCTTTGAAATCGGGGCATTTCAAGACAATGACCCTAAAATTACAGTTATTAAAAATGTATTAAAAAAAGAAATTATAGGCTATTTGGACACTGGATTAGAGTGGATTTTAGTTTCTGGGAATCTTGGAACAGAGATTTGGGCAGCAGAAGTTGTGGCTGAATTGAAAAATGATTATCCAGAATTAAAATTAGGAATTATTTATCCTTTTAAAGATTTCGGCAGCAATTGGAATGAAAAAAATCGTGCAAATATAGAAAAAATTGAGCTTTTGGCAGATTTTGTTGATTCAGTGAGCCATCAACCCTATAAGTCACCCGCGCAATTAAAAATGCATACACGTTTTATATTAGAACATTCTGGTGCTAGTTTGCTTGTCTATGATAAGGAATATCCCGGTAAGACAGAGTATTTTTTAAAAGATGCAGAGCTTTTTTCGGAGAAATTTCCTTATGAAATCCGCCTAATATCCATGGATGATTTACAAAACTCGATGGAATAGTGAGAATCTGTTTGATTTTCTGACGATTTTCCGATACAATAATGCTGTTGAACTATGAACTTTTATCCTAATCAAAGAAAACTAATGAGGTGTAAGTATGGCAAATTTAGTATACAGTCCAAAAGATATTTTACAAAAAGAATTTAAAACAAAAATGCGCGGTTATGATCCAGTTGAAGTTGATGAATTTTTAGATAACGTGATCAAAGACTATGAAGCGTACAACAAAGAACTTTTAACATTGCAAGAAGAAAACAACCGTTTACTTGCTAAGCTTGATCAAGCATCTAAAGTACAACAAGCGATGCCAACACGTAGCACACAAGAAATGCCAAAAAGTGCTGCTGTCACAAACTTTGATATTCTAAAACGTTTGTCTAATTTAGAACGTGAAGTGTTTGGTAAAAAATTAGACGATACTCCAGCTTCAAATCCGATTTCAGGTATGAGCCATTCTAATCCATATGAAAGCAATTTACATCATAATTCATATGAACGTGAAATCGACAACTCAGAAACACGTCAATTTTAAATTAGTAACATCAACATTTTGTAATTTTCGGGTGATCGCGGTTTGAATTTATTCAGGCTGAGGAAAGTCCATGCTCGCACAGGCTGAGATGTCTGTAGTGTTCGTGCTTAGCGAAATCATAAGCTAAGGTACTTAATTTTGTGAAATTCGTAAGTTTTCGGACAAGCTGATTTTGCATTTTAGAGTAACGGCAGGAAAAATGACTAAGGTTTCGGCTATGTCAAAGTACCCTTGAAAGTGCCACAGTGACGAAGCAATTTTGGAAACGGAATTGGTGGAACGCGGTAAACCCCTCGAGCGAGCAACCCAAACTATGGTAGGGGCACTCTTCTAAAGGAAATGAACGAGTAGAAGAGGCAGAATTATTTCTGCAGATAGATGATGACCATCGAATGTCTTTCCCTGAGAGACATTCGATACAGAACATGGCTTACAGAAAATTACAAGTATTCAGGATGACCTTCCAACTTTGTTGTGAAGGCTTTTTTTAAAGTAAGAGTCAATTTTAGCTAGATAATCAAGTCGTTCTGATAGTGGAACAAGAGGAGATATAATGACAAAAGAAAAAACATTTAAGCTTGTTGCAACAGCAGCAAGCGGATTAGAAGCACTAGTAGGGAAGGAATTGCGTGGTTTGGGTATCCCTTGTGAAGTAGAGAATGGGAAAGCCCTATTTGAAGGAACAATGGAAACAATCGCTACAGCGAATTTATGGCTGCGTACAGCAGATCGTATTAAAATCATTGTCGGTGAGTTCGATGCATTTAGTTTTGATGAATTATTTGAAAAAGTCAAAGCATTACCTTGGGAAGATTATTTGCCGATGGATGCTGAATTTCCAGTAGCTGGTAAATCAATCAAATCTAAATTGTACAGTACACCTGATTGTCAGTCTATTACAAAAAAAGCGATCGTAAACCGCTTGAGGGAAGTATATCATCGTCCAGCAACTGTACCTTTAGCAGAATCAGGAGCATTTTTCCAACTAGAGGTTGCTCTTTTGAAAGACCATGTAACAGTAACTCTTGATACAACTGGTCCAAGTTTATTTAAACGTGGTTATCGTATTGAAAAAGGTGGGGCTCCTTTGAAGGAGAATATGGCTGCTGCTTTGGTGATGTTAACAAACTGGCGTAAAGACCGTCCTTTCTTTGATCCAGTGTGCGGATCGGGAACAATCTGCATTGAAGCAGCTTTGATTGGACATAATATTGCACCAGGATTTAATCGTGAGTTTGTTTGTGAAACTTGGGACTGGTTTGATTCAGCCGTTTTTGAAAAGGTTCGTAAAGAAGCCGATGAACAAGCAGATTATGATGTAGAATTAGATATTATGGGATCGGATATCAATGGTAAAATGATTGAAATTGCGAAAGCCAATGCGGAAGAGATTGGTTTAGGGGACTCAATCACATTCAAACAATTAGCGTTGCGTGATTTTACAACTGAAAAAGAGTATGGTGTAATGGTTGCTAATCCGCCTTATGGGGAACGTTTAGGTGAAGAAGAATCTGTTCGCAAATTATATAAAGAGATGGGCGAAGTCTTCCGTCCACTTAAAACTTGGAGTAAGTACATTTTAACGAGTGATTTAACTTTTGAACAATATTATGGAGCACGAGCAACGAAGAAGAGAAAATTGTATAATGGTGCATTACGTACTGATTTATTCCAGTATTGGGGAGAAAGACCACCAAGAAAACCAAGAGAAGAGTAGGCGAGAGAGTATGAAAGAACAGGAATTTTTAAAAGAAATCAAAGAAATTCAACTATTAAATCAAGCGATTGGTTTATTAGAGTGGGATAGTCAAACTGGTATGCCAGAAGCAAGTAGTTCTTTTCGTGGAGAATCTGTTGGCTATATTTCGGGGATGGCCTTCGAACGTAGTGTAGGACCAAAAGTTCAAGAAGCTTTAGCTTATTTTGATACACATCCTGATGAATTATCAGAAGTCGGATCAGCAGTTTATAAAAAGGTTAAAGAAGAATATGAGCTGAATCACAGTATTCCTGCTGAGCGAATGCAAGCCTATAACACAGCATTATCAAACGCTCATACAGCTTGGTTGCAAGCCAGAAAAACGAAAAATTTTGCTGAAATGAAAAATGAAATCCATATAATTATTGATTTCTTAAAAGAATTTATTCCTTTTTGGAAAAAAGATGAAGCGACAAACTATGATGTTTTATTAAATCAATACGAGCCAGGTTTGACTGTTGAAAAATTAGACCAGATTTTCACCCAATTAAAAGCGGGTATCATGGAAATCAGAGCAACTGTCACTGAAAAAGGAACTGTTCCACGTACGGATTTTTTAACTAGAAAAGTGACAAAAGACCAACAGAAAACCTTTGTATCAGGAGTTGTAGAACAATTAGGATATGATTTTTCACGTGGTCGTTTAGATGACACTGTCCATCCATTTATGTTGGCGCTAAATCGAAATGATGCTCGGATTACGACTCGTTGGGACGAAACAGATTTTACAATGGCGACGTTTGGTGTTATTCATGAAGCTGGCCACGGTATTTATGAGCAAAGTATTGACCCAAAATACGATTACACACCTTTAGCAACTGGAGCTTCAATGGGAATCCATGAGTCTCAATCGTTATTCAATGAAATTATTATTGGTAGCAATAAGCAATTTTGGCAAAAACAATTTCCATTTTTTAAAGAATGTACAGAAGGAACATTTGACGACATTGATTTCGAGAGCTTTTACGATTCTCTAAAAGAGACAAAAGCAAGTTTGATAAGAATCGAAGCAGATAGTCTGACTTATCCTCTTCATATTATTATTCGTTATGAAATCGAAAAAATGATTTTTAATGAAGATGTTTCTATTGATGATTTACCACAAATTTGGAATGATAAGTATGAAGAATATCTTGGAATCCGCCCAGAAAATGATTTGGAAGGTATTGTGCAAGATGTACATTGGTCAGGCGGCAGTTTTGGGTATTTTCCTTCCTACGCTCTTGGCTATATGTATGCAGCACAATTGCGGCATGCTATGGGGAAAGAAATGGATGTAGATGCTGTTTTAGCTAGTGATGATTATTCAGTAATCAAAAATTGGCTCACAGAGCATATCCATCAATATGGTGCATCAAGAAAACCAAATCAACTGATTTTAGAGGCAACAGGAGAAACGCTTAATCCGCAGTATTTGATCGACTATATGAAATCAATTTATTATGATGTTTATAAAATTACAGAATGACCTATTTAAATAGTAACAGAAATGAGGGAGCAGTTATGTTATCAATCAATGAATATCTCAAGGCCGGTGAAACGACTGTCTCCAATTTAGTTATTGAGAACTATCAGAAAATAGGGTTAACCGATGAAGAGTTTTTATTTTGGCTACAATTATTTCGTTCTCAAGCAAAAGGAGATTTATTTCCTGATTTAGCAGAGATCAGTCAAATCATGGAAAAACCTATAGATGTTATTTACAAGTTGTTAAATCAACTTGTTTCACGGGGCTTGTTGATTATTCAAACAAAACAGAATGAACAAGGTCAAATGATGGATACGTATGACTTGCTGCCTATCTTCGACAAAATAGCGTTGCTACAACAAAAGCAAACAGAAAAACAACAAGAACGTTCCTCAGAAGAAACCATTAAGCAACTTTATCAAGGATTTGAAAAGGAGTTTGGTCGGCAATTATCACCGATTGAATTAGAGATGATTGGCCAATGGTTGGAAACAGATCATTATCAACCCGAACTGATTCGATTGGCATTACGAGAGGCTGTATTGAATCAAGCTTACAGTTTAAAGTATATCGATCGGATTTTACTTGCTTGGGAACGTAAAAACATTACGACTAAAGAGCAGGTGGCTGAAGATCAAAAACGTAGAAAACAAGTATTGATCCAAAAAGAGATTGAGCAACAAGACGCTGCAAATGAGCCGATACCGAAAGTTACTCTGCACAATTGGCTTAATCCAGAAGATAGTGAGTAGGAGGTAGGTAAATGCTCTCTAAAGAGAAAACCATGGAAGCGATAAAGGTCATGTATGATATGTTTCCAGAAGCATCATGTGAATTGACACATGAAAGTCCATTTCAGCTATTGATTGCTGTTATTTTAAGTGCTCAAGCAACAGATGTATCTGTAAATAAAGCAACTCCTGCATTATTTGCAGCATATCCAACACCTGAAGCATTGGCAGCAGCTCCTATAGAAGAGATCATTCAAAAAATTAAAACTATTGGGCTATATCGAAATAAAGCCAAAAATATCAAGGCTTGCGCTGCTCAATTGCTAGATCAATTTGGCGGAAGAGTTCCAGAAACGCGTGAAGAGCTTGTGACACTGCCTGGTGTTGGTCGCAAAACGGCGAATGTCGTGATGGGAGATGCTTTTGGAGAGCCAGCAATTGCTGTGGATACGCATGTTGAACGTGTATCCAAACGACTACGCATCTGCAAATTAGATGCCAATGTGATGGAAGTTGAACAGACGCTAATGAGGAAAATTCCAAAAGAATTGTGGGTGAAAACCCATCATACGATGATTTTTTTCGGTCGTTATCACTGTTTGGCAAGAAATCCTAAATGTGATATCTGCCCACTACTTTATATGTGCCAAGAAGGCAAGACTCGTATGAGCATAAAGTAAAGACAAATAGAGTGACATCGCTTATTAAGGGCTGTGTAGTGACCTCAAAAGTTAGACCTAAAAATCTAACTTTTGGGGTCGGTACACTGATGTCACTCTATTTATTTACTTCTGCTTTTAACCGATCCCGATAACAAAGTGTAACAGTTTATCAGAATAAGTAAGCTCATCTAAATCAGTTTTGATTGTCTTATTCAGTACGTTTAGTTCATCAGTGACAATGCCATCTACGCCATAAAACATCATTCGAGTCATTGTATCCTCATCATTAACTGTCCAAGCATAGACTTTTTTTCCGTCATTATGGGCGGCGTTGATAAAGTTTCGATTTAAAGTTGTATACTCCATTGTAAAGAAATCCACGTTTGAAACCGGAGGGCCTACTATATTGAAAGGGAGGATATACCCGACATAAAAGTCAGGTTCCTCTTTTTTTAATTCAGTTGCTGTATCAAAGGTCAACGTATGAAGAATATGTTTTTCTGATAGAATGACTTTCCGATATTTTTCAGTGAATCGTTTAACCAGATCAGGGCTGTCCTGCGGTGTTGTTTTGATTTCAATCAATAGTTTTTGATTGAGATTTTTTGCTTTTTTTAGATATTCGTCAAAAGAGCAAACGTTGGCGGACATTCCATTTTCTTTAGCCGTTAGTGTGGTCAATTCAGCTAATGTCAATTGGTTGGGCCGTTTGTTAACACCCGTCAGTTTTTTTAAGTTGAAATCATGCATAACGACGAATTGCTTGTCTTTGGTTTCTTGAATATCCATTTCTACATAGGTAGGATGTTCTAAACTTGTCTTTTCGAGAGCGGGTAACGTATTTTGAACGCCATTCGCTGCATCTACTCCTCGATGAGAAATCGTTAAAGGTTCGGTTACAGAAGGATTGCTTAAGTAATTCGTATTGTAAGTTCCGACACCGATACCAAATAAGGCAGCTGTAAAAGCAAATAATCCAATTTTAAAAAAAGACCATTCTTTTTTTTGTTGTTTAGGCTGATCGAAGAACCATTGGGGTGATTCGGGTAAGAACCCTTCATCGTCCATGTAGTCAATCGTGATATAAAATATACCAACTGTAGTAAAAATAATGTTCAGTAGCAAAATGATTTGTAAAAGTGTCATCGCTATAACGGCGCTAACTAATGCGTAACTTGGTATTGCGGTTTCGACGATCGCTTGAAGCGTTAAGATTACAGTATAACTAAGGACAAATACAAAAATAATACTGCCACCAATCACAATAAACTGCCCTAAAATCTTAAAGAAATGATTTTTAGTTGAACGCCAACTTTCCTTAACTGCTTGTCGAAAGGGAACATCCCTTAAAATCATTTCTGGTAATGCAAAAATAAGTCGAATCGAAAGATAGAAGAAAATCAAGTATCCTAAAATAACCAAAGCAATAAAGGTCACTCGATTGGCAAAAATGAAATCCATAATAAAAGCTGGGATTTTTATTTTTGCCAATAAATCTGAATTGAACCCTAAACCACTAAGCGGTAAAACTAAGAAAAAGTAAAATAAGAAAAACAAAAGCGTACTAAATCGAATTTTCTTCAACTGCAGTAGTGTTCCTTTTAATAAATTCGTTAAGGAAATCGGTTCTTTTTTCTTTATGAAAAAAATACTCAGTAACAGAAAAGTAAATTCAAAGAAGACGGCAATTATGATTGTTATCAGTACAACTATCAACGCAATCAAGACACCGGGATGTTTTGAAAAAATAATTGGGAGCGTATCGTAAGATAGATATTCAATTTTCCCTTGCCTTAAAATAAAGCGGGTTGAACTGGCTAAAAGAGGGAGTACCACAAAAAGCATAAAACCGTGCATCAACAAAACATCACGAAAATAAGCAGATGTACCTGCAAAAAAATCAATCATATTTTTAAAACTATTTTTTAAGTATTTCATCATTTTAATCCACCCTTACAAAAATAAAAGAAGATGTGATTGGGATGCAACTCTTCGAGTCATATCTCAATCACATGGAATCCGCATAAATGGTAAGATCAGAGGAACCAACTACGTTACACGTCGATCACATCAAATTTTAAGTGCTAAAATACTAAGATTCGAAGACTGTCTCAACCATCCTATTTATTCTATTATATATTTTTAAGTTTTAAAAGCCTAATAAACCGTTCAAGAACGTTCCGCCGTATATCAATGCTAAGCTGTATAAGAAAATTGAAACAGGTTTTGCTAGGATGATGATTAGCGTAAATTTCTTCAATGACATTTTAGTTAAGCCAGCCATCAAACAAAGTGCATCATCTGGAGCAATCGGAAGAAAAATAGCTAGAGCAAAAAGCCGTTCAAATCGTTTTTCATTGTCTAACCAACTAATATATTTATTATACGTTTTATCGCTGACTAAGCTTAAGATAAATGGCTTCCCATACTGACGTCCCAATAAGAAAATGATCACAGAACCAATCGCGATCCCGACATAATTATAAATAAATCCAGCAAATGGGCCAAAGATCAAAACTCCTGCGGCACAGCTGATACCACCTGGAATGATTGGAATCACCACTTGAATGATCTGAATCAACATAAACAAAATTGGACCTAAAATCACTGAGTCACCGACTAATCCTCTCAATGCATTAATATCTTCAAAAACACCTAATCGTACAAAATAAATTGTCACAGCAATCGTTGCGATAATTCCTACGATCGAAATGCAGTTAATAATTTTTCTTGAAAGCGCGATGCTCATGTCTATCATCTCCTTAAAATTAACTATCTTTAGTATAAAAGTCTTCTTATTATTTTACCATTGTTATTTATCATTTTTACGAACAAAGTTGTAAGAAGTAACTTGTTAGAACTATTATACAAAGAACATGGATTAAAAACATCCTACTTTAGCCCTAAAAGAAAAAATAACTGAGCGTTTCCTATTTACAAGGAACAATGAGAGGTTTATAATTAATTTCAGAGTTATGGGGTACCTAAAAAATTAATTACATAAACCTGATGTTTTATAGATGGAAGAAGGATAACGATGAAAGAAATGAACAAAGAGACTGAAAAATTATTAAATTATGCTAATGGTCCTAGCTTAGAAGAAATCAATAATACGGTTGACGTACCAAAAAATGCTAATTTTTGGCGCACATTATTAGCCTATAGTGGACCAGGAGCATTAGTTGCAGTAGGGTATATGGACCCGGGAAATTGGATTACATCTATTGCTGGTGGAGCAGAATATAAATATGTGTTGCTGAGTGTTATTTTACTTTCAAGTTTGATTGCCATGTTGCTTCAAGGGATGGCGGCTAAGCTAGGAATTGTGACAGGAAGAGATTTAGCTCAAGCAACGAGAGAACATACTAGTAAAAAAACGGGGCTTGTGTTGTGGATCATTACAGAGCTTGCAATCATGGCTACAGATATAGCGGAAGTTATCGGTGGAGCAGTAGCTTTGCAATTATTGTTTGGATTTCCATTATTGATTGGGGTACTGATCACGACATTTGATGTACTATTATTACTATTATTGACGAAACTAGGGTTTAGAAAAATTGAAGCGATTGTGGCTTGCTTGATTGCTGTTATCTTTTTCGTTTTTGCATATGAAGTAGCATTAGCTGATCCAAATATTGGGGAAGTATTGCGTGGGTTTATCCCAGATACAAGGATCGCTACGGATAAGTCGATGTTATTTTTAGCTCTAGGCATAGTTGGAGCAACTGTTATGCCGCATAACTTATATTTACATTCATCCATTGCCCAAGCCAGAAAATTTGATCGCCATGATGACAAAGAAAAAGCCAAAGCCATTCGTTTTACAATTTGGGATTCAAACATTCAATTGACGATTGCTTTTATTGTCAACTGTTTACTGCTGATCTTAGGTGGTGCGCTGTTTTATGGAACCAATAGTGATTTAGGTAAATTTGTAGATTTGTTTGATGCATTGAAGAACCCTGATATTGTAGGGAACATCGCGAGTCCAGTTTTAAGTATTTTATTTGCCATAGCATTACTTGCTTCAGGGCAAAATTCTACAATCACAGGAACTCTTTCTGGACAGATCGTTATGGAAGGCTTTATCCACTTAAAAATGCCTTTGTGGATGCGTCGGGTTGTAACACGTTTAATTGCAATTGTACCGGTAATCGTATGTGTGATTATTTATGGCGGTAGTGAGACTGCGGTAGAAGATTTATTGTTGTATACACAAGTATTTTTGAGTATTGCTTTGCCGGTATCAATCATTCCATTGACGTTGTATACAAGTGATAAAAAAATCATGGGTAAATTTGCTAATCCGACGTGGGTAAAAGTACTAGCTTGGATCATTGCGATTGTTTTGACAGCTTTGAATCTATTTTTGATTTATGGAACGCTAACGGGCGTAAATGCTTAAAAAATTAAAGAAAGTAATTCTTCGTTGAATTGCTTTCTTTTTGTATTACAATCTAATAGAACTTGATAGAATTCCGACAATAGAAATGGTAAAATGGAAAAGACTAAAATTTCGAAATGAGGGTTTTAAGTGACTGAATATTTAAATGTTGGGAAGATCGTCAACACACAAGGCTTAAAAGGGGAAGTACGAGTGATTTCTCAAACAGATTTTCCAGAGTTACGCTATAAAAAAGGAACAGTCTTGACATTATTTCAAGAGAAAAAAGAACCAATTGAATTAACAATCAAAACACATCGGAAACATAAGAATTTCGATATTGTGACGTTTGAAAATCATGTTTCTATCAACGATGTTGAAAAGTATCGGGATGGTATTTTGAAAGTATCAAAAGAAAAATTAACCGAATTACCAGAGAATGAGTTTTATTATCACCAAATTATCGGCTTGACAGTTATCGACGAGAAGGACAAAGAGCTTGGTAAAATTAAAGAAATTCTTTCGCCAGGGGCAAACGATGTTTGGGTCGTTCAGCGACCAAAGAAAAAAGATGTTCTGATCCCTTATATCGAATCAGTTGTTAAGTCGATAGATTTAGAAAATAATGTTGTTCATGTAGAAATTCCAGAAGGTTTGATTGACGATGAAGATTGATGTGTTGACGCTTTTTCCAAGAATGTTTGAAGGGCCACTGGGAGAATCGATCATTGGAAAAGCGGTAGAAAAAAAATTGCTAGAGATCAATATTTCAAATTTTCGTGATCATTCAGATAATAAACATCAATCTGTTGATGATTATCCATACGGTGGTGGTGCAGGGATGCTATTAAAGGTTCAGCCGATTTATGATAATTTGCGCAGAATCGAAGAAGCATCGCCAGAAACAAAAAAAAGAGTAATTTTGCTTGATCCAGCGGGGAAGCAATTTGATCAAAAAATGGCAGAAGAATTTTCGGAAGAAGAGCATTTGGTGTTTATATGTGGTCACTATGAAGGCTATGATGAACGAATTCGGTCACTTGTTACAGATGAAGTTTCTTTAGGAGATTACGTTTTGACGGGAGGAGAATTGGGCGCGATGGTAATGATTGATGCTACAGTTCGTTTATTGCCAGAGGTTTTAGGCAATAAATTATCTGCTCAAACAGATTCTCATTCAACTGGTTTACTAGAGCATCCACAGTATACACGTCCAGCGGAGTTTAATGGAATGGGTGTGCCAGAAGTTCTTACAAATGGAAATCATAAATTAATTGATGAGTGGCAGCAAAAAGAATCATTGAGAAGAACGTTAGAACGCAGACCGGATATGCTTGAAAAAATCGTATTAACAGACCAACAAAAAAAATGGCTTGAAGAGTTACGTGATGAAAAAAATGATTTCAGTTAAAAAGTAGTGTCTCAAAAAAAGAGAGTGTGATGTTAGGTTATATCAGCTAGAGTAATCGATCAAACGAACTGGGACCGAAAAGCACATTTTGATTTTTTTACTAGGGATGATAGCTCGCCTTTGTATGGCATTACGATACAAATCGATATCATTCATTTTTATCAGTATATGAAAGAAAATCAGTTGTCTCATTATTATGTATTAATCCATGCCACAACAAAAATAATGAACCTCATTGAAAATTTTCGTTATAAGATACGTGGGAAGGATGTTCTTTTAGTGGAGCGTTTAATTCCTAGTTTTACTGATTTAAACGTTGATATGGTCTTCATGTAGGTAAACTAGTCAACCAACTTCAAACCTATATAGATGGATTTTTCGTCGAGACTACTATTTAATAGATATCAAGAAAAATCCCTTTACAGTCATAAAGAGCTGTGTTAAACTGTTTTAGTGAGTGCAAAGCGCTCAACTATTACGATATTCCGCTGTGACAGTGGTCATAAGAATGTTTGGAATGAGGAGAAAAAAGAATGAATCCATTAATTCAAGAATTAACACAAGAACAATTACGTACAGATATCCCTGCATTTCGTCCTGGGGACACTGTTCGCGTTCATGCGAAAGTAGTCGAAGGAACTCGAGAACGTATCCAATTATTTGAAGGAGTTGTTATCGGACGCCGCGGCACTGGTATCAGCGAAACTTATACAGTACGTAAAATTTCTAACGGTGTTGGTGTGGAACGTACATTCCCATTACACACTCCACGTGTTGCTCAAATCGAAGTAGTACGCTATGGTAAAGTTCGTCGTGCGAAACTTTATTACTTACGTGCATTACATGGTAAAGCAGCTCGTATTAAAGAAATCCGTCGTTAAAAACTTGTTATTCATTAACACAGTAAACCCCTTGATCATCAAGGGGTTTTTATTTTTTTCTTTTTTTAATGAATTCAAGAATTATGAAATTACTTTTTACAAATTGAAAAGTTAGAAAGTTCTACTACTTATAAGAATAAAATACGTTTCCACATATACTTATAAGTAGATTTAAGTTTGAAGTATGCTAAGTTTATTTGTTATAATGATTTTAAAATCTATACGCTTAAAAATGTCTCAAAAAGATTTCAATCACTCTCTTGTTCAAGAAAGAGAGTCGATATTTTAAAGAATAAAAATACGTTTAACATTTATAAACAGAAATAAAATAGCTGAAGAAAAACGAGTACAAGGACAACAACATGGGGAGGAGTAAGAGATGAATATAAAAAAAATTAGTGAATTAAGTGGTGTTTCTGCGGATACGATCAGGTATTATGAACGTATCGGCTTGATTCCACCTGTGAAACGCCGTGCTAATGGAATTCGTGATTTCGACGAGGAAGATTTACGTTGGATCGTTTTTAGTAGGCAAATGAGAAATGCCGGTTTATCGATCGAATCATTAGTGGAATATTTAACCTTATTTCAAGTAGGCGAGGAAACAGTCCCAGCTCGTAAAGAAATTATTGCGGATCAAATTATAGAATTAAAAGAAAAGGCCACAGAATTAAACACCGTTATCGAGCGCTTGGAGTTTAAATTAGCCAATTATGATAACCATATGATTCCAGCTGAAAATGCGCTAAGAGATTTTAATAAGAATAGACAACAAAAAATTGACAGCTTCTAAACACATTTGTTTAGAAGTTTTTTTATTTATTCAATAAAATGCTTGACTTAGAGTTCACTTTAAGAGATAGACTAAAATAAGAAAACAGATTTATTAAAAGGAGGAAGTTCAATGAACTATGTAAAATTTGGCAATACAGGACTGGAAGTTTCAAGAATTTGTTTAGGTGCGATGGGCTTTGGTGATCCAAACAGTGGATTCCACGAGTGGGTGTTAGAAGAGGAAGAAAGTAAAAAAGTGATCAAAAAAGCATTGGATTTAGGAATCAATTTCTTTGACACAGCTAATGTCTATTCATATGGTGCCAGTGAACAGATTCTTGGAAAAGCGCTGAATGAATACGCCAATCGCGACGAAATCGTTGTTGCAACCAAATTGTTCACTACGATGAAAAAAGATGTTCCAAACAGTGGTGGATTGTCTAGAAAAGAAATTTTCCATCAAATAGATGCTAGTTTAAAACGTTTAGACATGGATTATGTAGATTTGTACATTATTCATCGATGGGATTACAATACGCCTATTGAAGAAACGATGGAAGCATTACATGATGTTGTGAAAGCTGGAAAAGTTCGTTACATTGGAGCTTCAGCGATGTTTGCTTGGCAGTTTGCAAAAGCTCAAGCAGTAGCTGAGAAAAATGGTTGGACAAAATTCGTTTCTATGCAAAATCATTTGAACTTATTATATCGTGAAGAGGAAAGGGAAATGTTGCCATTGTGTGAAGACCAAAAAATTGCGGTTACACCTTACAGTCCATTGGCCTCAGGGCGTTTAACACGTGATTGGACTGCGCAAACTAAACGCTTTGAAACAGATAAAATGGCACAATCAAAATATGATAAAACAGCTGATCAAGACCGCATCATTGTTGAAAGGGTTGCTGAAATTGCAGAAAAACGTGGTGTGGAACGTGTACAAGTTGCACTTGCATGGTTGCTTCAAAAAGGCCCAGTAGTTGCACCAATTATTGGTGCAACAAAAGAAAGTCATCTGACGAAGGCAATTCCTGCTTTAGATTTAATTTTGACGGAAGAGGAAGTGCACTATTTAGAAGAACCCTATGTTCCGCATGTCATTGTCGGACATAAATAAGTATATAAAATAATGGTTGGAGGAATAGAAGTGGCGAAATTTGAAGAAGTAAAAAATGGAGTGATTTTCCCTGTAGGAGAAAAGAATGAAGCGTATGCACACTTCTTTATCGGTCAAAGTTATTTGAAAAATTTAGTTGCAGACCCTAAGATCGATGTTGGCGTAGGAAATGTTACATTTGAACCTGGTTGTCGCAATAATTGGCACATCCACCATGATGGATTTCAATTATTATTAGTGACTGGTGGCGAAGGTTGGTATCAAGAGGAAGGGAAAGCGGCACAATTTTTAACTGGTGGCAATGTTATTATTATTCATGATGGTGTGAAACATTGGCATGGAGCAGCAAAAAATAGCTGGTTTGAACATTTAGCTATCACGGCCGGAATCCCGGAATGGTTGGAGCCGGTTTCAGATGAATTATACAATCAATTACAAAAATGAATAAACGATGGGAGTCTTACCTAATGAAAAAACAAACAGCAGGCAGAGATCAATTAGGAGAATTTGCACCAAAATTTGCAGAATTCAATGATGATGTGTTATTTGGTGAAGTTTGGTCAAGAGAAGAGCAGCTTTCATCACGTGACCGTAGCTTGATCACATGTTCAAGCTTGCTAACTCAAGGTGTGCCCCAATTAGAAGCACACATGAAAATGGCAAAGCAAAATGGTGTGACCAAAGAGGAGATGGTGGAATTAATCACTCATTTAGCTTTTTATACAGGTTGGCCAAAAGCGTGGACAGCATTTACTTTAGCAAAAGAAATTTTTAGTGAATGAAAACTACGAATGATCTTTTGTATATCTTAAAAGGAGACCACTCGTTGAATCCATTAACCAAGCTTTCATTATTATCAGTATCATTACTTGTGGTATCAGGTGGAGCAATTGCTGCCAATATTCCAGCTATTATGAACACTTATCCTCATATTAATTCTACTATAGTGGAATTGATTACCACAATCCCATCTTTATTTATCATTTTAACCGTACCGTTTAGCCATATCGTTGCTAAAAAAATTGGCTGCAAATTATCTGTACAAATTGGCATAAGTTTGGTGTTAAGTGCCGGGATTATGCCTACGTTTATTCAGTCTTTTTGGCTTCTCTTTTTCTGCAGAATATTGTTTGGCATAGGAGTTGGACTATTTAATCCGTTACTCTTTTCTTTAACAAAAAAGTTATATCAAGGTAAAGAATTTTCATCTGTTATTGGATTTCAGAGTGCATTTGAAGGGATTGGCGGAATGATCATTACGTTTACAGTAGGTCAACTGCTAATAATGAATTGGCGTAGTTCTTTTTTTGCATATCTACTAGCTTTACCGATATTACTGTTATTTACCTGGTTTGTTCCAGACGTTTCTCTACAAGAAGAGGATAATAAAAGCATGTCAGAAAATCAAAAAATCAATACTTCAACATATGCTTATATCGGGCTATTAATTGTAGTTGTAACTATTTACATGTCAGTGACGGTGAAAATTGCTGCTTTATTACTTGAAAAAGGTTTTGGAAATGCGACAAATGGTAGTAATTTACTAGCTTTAGTGGGATTAGGAGCTATGACTGCTGGCGCGTTATTTGGGCAAATCGTTACAATAACTAAAAAGTGGACATTACCGATCTCATTTATTGCTCTAAGTAGTTCGATGTTTATGATTGCTTGTTCTAAAAACTTAGCTTCACTTTCGGTGGCGGTGATGTTATGTGGATTTTCATTCCGCACATTTATCCCGTATTTGTTCAATGAGGTGAATCAAGAAGCAAAAGGAAATTCAGAAAAGAGTACTTCATTATTGTTAATCGGATTCAATATTGGCGCGGCTTTTGCACCAATATCAATTTCTGTATTAGGAAACATACTTGGTTTTAAAAAAAATACCGATATTTTTATTACAGAAGGAATAATCATGATGTTATTAGCTTTTTTAACTGCGATGATTGTTATAATAAAGAGACCGAACGAATAAAAAAATGTGATCAAAGTAAATAGTGCATAAATAAAAAAATATACCAAGATTAGAGGGGAAACGTATCAGCGGATATGTTTACTCTCTATTTTTCTTTTTTGGTATATAGATAGTGAGAAGTGAAGAGAAGATCGACCATACTTTCTGGGAGATCGACTCTTTATCAAAAAAAGTCATCTTTCACTGTCATTTTATTATTTCGAACGATACAAAATACGACTACGAACGTTATAATAAGGACGCTTAGGGGATGTTTGTATACTAAATTTTTATTAAAATTAATAAGAAAATGGATAATGAGTAGGCATGTTCAAATTAAAGTGATAAAGTGAGAGTCCAAAAGTACAAACGATTCCTAATAAGGTTATCTGTTAAAGAAAGTAGGTCATCATGAATAAAAGAGCTGTATTGATTATCCATGGATTTGGTGGGAATGAGAAAGAGATACTTTATCTACATGAGTTCTTGAAAAAAAATGGTCTTGATTCATATTGGCTACAATTAACGGGGCATGATGGAAATAAAGAAAATTTTTCAAAAGTGAGCTATTATCAATGGCAGGCTGATGTTGAAAAGAAATTGGATGCGTTAGAACAAACCTATGAACAGATAACTTGTGTTGGCTTTTCAATGGGCGGCTTGTTAACTATCCAGGTTTCAAATAGAGAATCAATTGATCAATTTGTGTTATGCAGCACACCGATTTATCTATACAATGCCAATGTCATTGCTCAAGACATCTTGAAAGGACTAGTGCTAAAAAAACAAGGCACACTAGAATATTATATGAATTCGGCAAAAACAGCCTCAATTCACTCATGTATTCAATTTTTATTATTACTTCAAAAAACAAGGAAGAAAATAAAAAGAAAGTCTCAATCTGTAATGGATAAAAAAGTACTCATTTTACAAAATAGACAAGATGAAACGACCTATTACAAAAGTGCCTATTATCTAGCGAAGACCATTAATGCAAAAGTTTCCTTGAAAATCTATGAGAAGGGGAGACATCAGCTGTTCTTAGGAGAAAATAGAGAGCGTGCAGTGGAGGATATAAAACAATTTATTCTTCATTGATTTTTTATTCTAATCAAAGCAAAGGAACCTCATTGTAGTTTTTTTACTAGTCAATGAGGTTTTTTGCGAAACGAATTTCAATGAGTTGCTTCGTTTTAGGTGAAACGTTTCTATTTATATTGAAAGTATTTTTAAATTATTTATGATTATAGGTTATCAAAAAGAAAAGAAAACGCTTGCTTTTAATTCAATTGAGGAATATAATCATTTTTGTAGAAACGTTTCACTAAATAATATTGAGGAGTGGAAGTATGAAATCATGGAAAAAGCTTTGCTTACTTGGAACAACTTTATTTGCAACTGTAGGTGTAATGGCAGCATGTTCTTCGGGAAATAAAGAAAGCGCTTCAGATGAGTTGACGTTTTGGTATATGGGTGATGGTGATCAAGGAATCAAACCAATTGTAGATGAATTTACGAAAGAATCTGGAATCAAAGTTAAAATACAAAGCATTCCGTGGTCTACTTCTAGAGATAAATTACTTACAGCAGTCGCTTCTAAAGAAGGCCCAGATGTTGTTCAAATGGGAACAACTTATATGAGTGAATTTGTGGATGCTGGGGCTCTGATGGATATTACGGATGATGTAAAGAAAAGTGAAGTCATGAAGTCGGATAATTTTTTTGACGGTTCGGTAGCTACAACAACCTTTGGCGGGCAAACGTATGCTGTTCCTTGGTATACAGAAACTCGTGGATTGTATTATAGAAAAGATTTACTCGAAAGTGTGGGGTATAAAGAAGCGCCTAAAACATGGGATGAATTAGCTGATGCAGCGAAAAAATTAGCTGCAAGAGGGGATAATAAATATGGATTCGGTGTTGAGCTAAAAGAACCAACTTTCGGTTTTATGTTTGCTCGTCAAAATGGTTCTGAGCTGTTCGATAAAAAGGATAAACCATTATTTAATCAGCCAGAAATGGTGGATGCTTTGAAGTTTTTAGATAAATTAGTACAAGATGGTTCAGCGCCTAAAACAGATTTAGGATTAGAAATCGGTCAAAGTTTTGGTGGCGAAGGTATCGTTCCAATGTTTATCAGTGGCCCATGGATGATTAACAGCATTAAAGACTCTGCTCCTGATCTTGATGGAAAATGGGGTGTTGCAGAATTACCTAAAGGTCCGGTAAGCAATACTTCTGTTACTGGTGGGGCTAATTTAGCGGTCTTTAGCAGTTCTAAGAAAAAAGAGGATGCTATGAAATTGATCGACTATCTTTCAAAACCTGAAAATCAAACAAAGTTCTTTGAAAATACAAATTCACTTCCAACGAATAAAGAGGCATGGAATGCGGATGTATTCAAGAATGATCCACTTATTTCAGCTTTTGGAAAACAATTAAACGAATCACAACCAATGCCATTATTAAAACAATGGGATGAAATCTCTCAAAACTTTATGAAACAATGGGAACAAGTTGTTGTAAGTGGTAAAAACCTACAAGAGGCAATGGATGAACTAAATGAACAAACGGAGAGCTTGATTAAATAATTGTAAGGAGAAAAGGAATAAAAGCTAGCTTCTATCTATCATTTATCAGCTAAATAATAGACAGTCGATTCTATACTTTTATTCCTTTTATTGATTTATAAGGAGGATAAAATCATGAAAAAATCAAAATCGCCTTATTTTTTTATCGCGCCAGCCGTAGCATTATTGCTTGTTTTTTCGATTATACCAATTTTTATTGCGGTAACGATTAGTTTCACGGATATGAGTTTAGCTGGATTAGCCGATTTTTCTCGTATCAATTTTGTCGGTTTTGACAATTATTTAACCATTTTTAAGGATAAAGTCTTTGGTCAAGCAATGTTTAATACAGCTTATTATGTCATAATCGGTGTGCCACTTGTCATTATTTCTTCTTTGGCTTTAGCAATTATGATCAATTTTGGTGAAAATAAATTTTTCTCGTTTATGCGTTTAGTATTCTATAGCCCGTCAATCACAAATACAGTTGCAGTATCGGTTGTTTGGATGTATTTGTACAATCCGACGATTGGGTTATTGAATCATTTATTTTCTTACTTAAATATTGGCCCAATCATGTGGCTGACAGATCCAAGTACATCGAAACTTTCATTGATTATTATTGCAGTATGGAAAGCAATTGGGTTGAATTTGTTGATTTTTTTAGCAGCGATCCAAGGTATTCCCAAAGAATACTACGAAGCAGCAGAAATAGACGGTGCTAATAAATGGCAACAAATCTTAAAAATCACAATTCCCTTGTTAAAATTTTCAATTTTCTTTGTAACCGTTACGACGCTGATTGGTTGGTTCCAATTTTTCGATGAACCGTTTGTTATGACCAAAGGTGGTCCGTTAGACAGCACGTTATCCGTTGCGTTGTTTATTTATCAAAGAGGATTCCAATATAATAAATTCGGCTATGCAGCCGCTGGGTCTGTCATTTTATTCGTCGCAATCATTATTGTGACGAGTATCCAAATGAAAATTCAAACGAAACAAAAAGAAAATGAAGGATAAAGGAGAGAACGAGATGAATTCACATAAAAATGCACAAATGAGTTTTAAGTTTTTTATCGGTATCCTCTTAGGCGTTCTGGGCATCATGACCTTTTTCCCATTTTTATGGATGATTTTTTCGTCATTTAAAACGAATGCAGAAATCAATCAAATCGTCCCTAGTTTATTTCCCAAAGACGCAACATTCAATAATTTTAAAGAACTGTTTATCCGGTTGAATTTTGGAATATATCTTAAAAATACCTTGATCATTACAGCGTGTTCTTTTGTTGGATTATTATTAAATGCGATGGCTGGCTATGGTTTTGCAAAGTTTGATTTTAAAGGAAAAAACGGGTTATTTCTCATGGTTTTAGCAACGATGATGATCCCTGGCCAAGTAACGATGATTCCCGTGTATTTATTATTAAACTCTGTCGGTTTGACGAATACTTTGATTGGCATAGTTTTACCAGGTTTAGCAGGCGCATTTGGTATCTTTTTATTCCGACAATTTATGAATACTATTTCAAATGAAATGCTTGAAGCAGCTCGGTTAGATGGGGCTAGTGAATGGTATATCTTTTTTAAGATCATTTTACCTGTCAGTCGTCCTATATTAGCTGTCCAAGGAATACTAACCTTTATAGGCGGTTGGAATTCATTCTTATGGCCGCTGATTATTGCGAATGACGAAAAATATTATACTTTATCAGTCGGATTACAGTTACTACAGGGACAACACGGGAATAATTATGCCTTACAAATGGCAGGCGCAACATTTATGGTGATACCGATTCTGATTGTTTTCTCAATTTTTCAAAAATATATTTTACAAGGTTTTAATGTTTCTGGAATTAAATAAACGCTAGGATATAAAAATAAAACTATCTGAAAATCAAGGAAGAAAAGGTGACTAAATATGGAACAACATCAATTAATTGATTTACTGAAGCAAATGACATTGGACGAAAAAGTTGGTCAATTACTTCAATTAGCAGCAGAATTTTACTCTGAAAAAGCAGAAGAAAAAACTGGTCCAATGACGGATCTCGGTTTAACACATGAAGATATTAATAATGCAGGAACAACACTTGGCATTTCAGGAGCTAAAGAAGCAATTCGGGTACAAAAGGCATACATGGAGAATAATAGACTAGGAATACCAACTATGCTAATGGCAGATATCATCCATGGTTTTCGGACGATTTTTCCGATTCCTCTTGGTTTAGGTAGTTCGTGGGATCTAGAAGCTGCCAAAAAAATGGCAGAAGTTTCAGCGAAAGAAGCGGCAGTGTCTGGTTTACATGTAACATTTTCACCCATGGTTGATTTAGTTCGTGATCCTCGTTGGGGCCGTGTGATGGAATCAACAGGAGAAGATCCCTTTTTAAATAGTCGCTTTGCAGAGGCATTTGTTAGAGGCTATCAAGGAGAGGATTTGAAGAATGATTTTTTAAGAGTAGCGGCTTGTGTCAAACACTTTGCTGCTTATGGTGCGGCAATCGGCGGTCGAGATTATAATACGGTCAACATGTCTGAAAGACAATTACGAGATAGCTATTTACCAGGTTATAAAGCAGCGTTAGATGCAGGAGCAAAATTAGTGATGACTTCGTTTAATACCGTTGATGGGATTCCTGCTACAGGCAACAAATGGTTGTTTAGAGACGTCTTGAGAAAAGAATTTGGCTTTGAAGGTGTCGTTATTTCTGATTGGGGAGCAGTGATTGAATTGATTCCTCATGGAGTTGCAGAAGATAAGAGACAAGCTGCTGAGTTAGCAATCAATGCAGGTGTAGATATTGAAATGATGACAACGTGCTATACAGAAAACTTAAAAGCATTAATCGACGAAAATATTGTTGATGAAGCAATACTTGACGAAGCGGTTTTACGAATCTTAACATTGAAAAATGACTTAGGTTTATTTGAAAATCCACATAGAGGAGCGGATGTTACTTTAGAAAAAGAAGTCGTTTTATCTAACGAACATCGTGAAATCGCCAAAGATGTTGCAAGAAAATCAATTGTTTTATTGAAAAATGAAAATATTTTACCTTTATCTAAACAAGAAAAAGTTGCTATTGTGGGTCCTGCTGCAGATTCCCATGATGTGATAGGTGTTTGGTCATGGCAAGGTAAAAAAGAAGAAGCGATCACTTTAGTACAAGGCATTAAACAACTTAAGGTTGAGTACATGGCTGGAAAAGAAGTGTTTGATTACTTCAATCCTAGTCAGGCTGCGATTAATGAAGCTGTTTCTTTAGCAAAAGAGGCAGATAAAGTTGTTTTAGCACTTGGTGAAGAAGATTGGATGAGTGGGGAAGCATCAAGCCGTAGCGATATCCGTTTACCGCAAGCACAGCTTGACTTATTTAAAGCGATTCAAGCTGTTAATGAAAATATCATCGTCACACTATACAATGGTCGCCCGTTAGATTTACAGGGGATCGATTCAGCAAAAGCGATAGTTGAAGCTTGGTTCCCTGGGACAGAAGGTGGCGCCGCACTAGCGGATATTTTATATGGCGAGTATAATCCAAGCGGTCGCTTAAGTATGTCGTTTCCAGAAACCGTTGGCCAGGTGCCTGTTTATTATAATGGTGAGAATACAGGCAGACCTTATAAACCTGGCGATGAAAAATATGTATCCAAATACTTAGATGTATCCAATTTTGCCAAGTATCCTTTTGGTTTTGGTTTGAGCTACAGCAACTGTCTTTATACTGATCTTCAATTAAGCACAAATGAATTACAGTCAGGAGATGTGCTAACGGTCTCTGTGACTCTAGAAAACCAGTCGGATGTAGCAGGTCAAGAAACGGTACAACTCTATATTCGAGATCAAATTGGAGAGGTAGTTCGTCCAATAAAAGAATTAAAAGGGTTTGAAAAAGTGAATTTACTAGCAAATGAGCAAAAGACAGTACAATTCACGATTACAGAAGAGCTTTTAAGATATGTTCATAGTGATCAGACATGTCGTAGTGATGCGGGAATGTTTGACGTAATGATTGGACCAAATAGTAGAGATGTCGTAACTAGTACCTTTAAATTACTGAAATAGATAGGAAGATTGACATGACAGAACAAAAACGAACGATAGAAAACGGTGGAACAATTGTCTCATTTTTGGAAACTGGGGATCTTTATGAAATACTCCAAGGAAATATAATGATCAATCAATTACATGGAAATGTATTAGATGGCAGCTGTAATCAGCTCTATTTAAGAGTCTACAAAGAAGAGGGGATTCAGACAATTCCGATGGTTGGTTCTAATTCAGCAAGTACGTTTTATATTGATAACGAACAAGCAAACTGGTGGGGAGATTTTTTAGGAGTATCCTACCAAGTAAATTTTCAAGTTTCAAAATCAGGTATTTGGTTTTGGCAAGTAAGTGTAATTGGCTCTGGTCAAAAAGTTGATGTTATTTACGGGCAAGATATTGGGAATGCTACAAAAGGAGCTGTTCGCTCGAACGAAGCTTACATGTCTCAATATGTAGATCACCATGTTTCAAAAGAGTGTGAGACCGTGACTATTTCATCTCGTCAAAATCAGCCACAAGAAGGCTGTTTTCCAGTAGTGGAACAAGGGAGTTTGACGCCTGTAATCGCTTTTTCCACAGATGGTTACCAATTTTTCGGTCGGCAATACAAAGAGACAAATCAACCAAAAGTATTGAAACAAGATTTTTTGGCAAATGAAGTGTATCAATATGAGTTTGCTTATGTTGCGCTACAAACCGAAAGCTATGTTGCAATTGAAAAAGAAAAGACAATTGTCTTTTATGGAGCACCAATCAAAAATCAACCTACAGTGATTGAAAAACCACTGATTTCTAAAGAGAAAATCAAAAACAGTTATGATTCTTTAAAAATAAAAATGACTAACAAGCAAGGAACAAGTGTTGAAAAAAAGTTAGCTGAACCGATTGTAGGGGGAACGTTAACGAGGAACGAATGTAGTAGTTTATTTCCCAAACAAAATCAAGTTGAAATGATTGATGGAAAAATCGCTTCTTTCTTTACGGATGACTATCATCATGTTGTATTGAAGGAAAAAGAAGTAGCGATGGAAAGAGCTCATGGGCATATTTTATTAAGTGGGACAGAGCTTGATGTGGAACAGCCGTTACTAAGTACGACTGTTTACATGTATGGTTTATTTAATTCACAAATCGTTCTAGGCAATACGTCAATGAATAAATTAATGAGTAATAGTCGTAATTCGTTAAATATTATGAAGCAAGCAGGACAACGAATCTACATTAAAGAAAAAGAGAAGTGGCGGATATTAACGATGCCATCTGCATTTGAGATGGGATTAAACTCGGCTACGTGGTATTATAAATTAGAGAATGATATAATTATCGTGAGAACGTTTACGTTGTGTGAGACCAAAGAGATTTGTACAAAGGTGACTAGCCAAAATGGAATTAACTATACGTTTGCTGTAACCAATCAATTGGTAATGAATGCTGAGGAAGAAGAACCCGCATTCATTCTAACAAAAGTAAACGGGTTGATTACGATTACACCATCAATGGATTCAGTCATCTATAAAGAATACCCTGATTTGACCTATTATTTTTCAATAGATAAACCATTTGAACTAACAGATGAGCGTCTGTTTTTATCTAGTGGAACTAGACAAGTCTTGAGCACTTTTGTGATTGAAGAACAATCAGAATTTTGTATGCATATTCAAGCAAACATGACGGGAGCACCATTTCAAGAAACCAATACCACTTACCATAAGGAAAACAAGCAGTTCTTGGATTTTATAAATAGCTTACTGAACAACTTTCAACTGGTGCACGAGACAGCAGAGGTTGAAGCGATGAATAATTTGTCGCGTTGGTATACGCATAACATGCTAGTGCATTACCTTTCTCCCCATGGGTTAGAGCAATATGGTGGGGCTGCATGGGGGACTAGAGACGTTTCGCAAGGACCAACAGAATTCTTCTTAGCCGTTAATAAACCAGAAATTGTGCGAGATATCATAAAAACTGTTTATGCAAATCAATTTAGTGATGATGGTAATTGGCCACAGTGGTTTATGTTTGATCGTTATGAAAAACAAAAGGCGGATGAAAGTCATGGAGATGTGATTGTTTGGCCAATGAAGATTGTTGCTGATTATCTAGCAAAAACAAAAGATTTTGCGATTTTAGATAAAAAAATCCCGTATTCCGATAGGGCTACGTTCCTAAAAACAGATGAGACAGAGACTTTATTTGAACATGTGAAAAAAGAGATCCAGTTTATTGAGAACAACTTTTTAGAAGGAACCTATTTATCTTGTTATAGTGATGGTGACTGGGACGACACTTTACAACCATATGATAATAAACTAAAAAAATATATGGCAAGTAGTTGGACGGTGGCTTTAACCTACCAAGTAATAAAAAAATTGTCTTATCTACTGACAGAGATAGATCAAACATATGGCGATCATTTAGTTAAACTTGCTGAAAATATCAAAAATGACTTTGAAACATACATTTTATCCACGGAAACTATTCCAGGTTTTGTTTATATGGAGGATACAGATCATGTAGAATTCATGATTCATCCAACAGATGAAAAAACAGGGATCCAGTATCGATTATTACCAATGACACGTAGTATGATCGCTGAATTGCTAACTACGGAACAAGCGGAACAGCATTATGCGATCATTAAGGAACATTTACACTTTCCAGATGGTGTTCGTTTGATGAATCGGCCTGCTAATTATCAAGGTGGGGTAAGCACTAACTTTAAACGTGCTGAACAATCAGCCAATTTTGGACGTGAAATCGGCTTGCAGTATGTCCATGCACATATCCGTTTTGTAGAAGCAATGGCAAAACTTGGAAAAGCCCATGAAACATGGCAAGGATTGAATACTATTACCCCTATTCAAATAAAAGATCATGTAAAAAATGCAGAAATCCGTCAAGCAAATGTTTATTTTAGTAGTTCCGATGGTGATTTTAAAACAAGGTATGATGCTCAGAAGAACTTTGATCAGTTGAAAGATGGTAGTGTTGGCGTCAAAGGCGGCTGGCGAATTTATTCTAGCGGACCTGGAATATATATGAATCAGCTCCTAACGAACGTATTAGGTATTCGGGAAGACAAACAACATGTGATCTTTGATCCGGTACTACCAGAAGAATTAGATAAATTAGAGATGGTCTATCAACTAGTTGGAAAAAAGGTACGAATTATTTTTCACTTAGATGGTCAAAAAGAGGCGGTTTTTGCAAATGGACAAAAATTGTCCACTGAACGAGAAAACAATCCTTACCGTCAAGGGGGCTATATTGTTGCATTAGCAGAACTGGTCACTTACCTAGACGAGAGAGAAAATCAGATAGATATTTATTGTTAGGAGATGAGTATTCATGATAGGAATCAAAGAAATTGCAAAAAAGGCAGGGGTATCGATTTCAACTGTTTCTTATGCATTAAATGGCAGTCCAAAAGTTACTGAAGCAACTCGAGCAAGAATCCAAGCGATTGCGGATGAATTGGACTATGTTCCTAACATGGCTGCTCGTACGTTAAAAAGGCAGCAAACTAACATTATCGGTGTTTACCTTGCTGATTATGGTGGTAGTTTTTATGGTGAACTATTGGATGGCATAAAAAAAGGGCTAGAAACTCAAAATTTTGAGATGATCGTTTGCAGTGGGAATAAATCACATTTGTTTATTCCTGAACGAATGATCGATGGCGCAATTGTGTTGGACTGGACGTTTAAGAATAAAGAAATCGAGCAGTATGCAGATCGAGGTCATTTTTTAGTGATTTTAGATCGGTTGATTACCCATGAAAATGTACGAAAAGTTTTATTGGATAATAAAGGTGGTGCTACGTTAGCCATTGAAAAAGCGGTTGCTTGCCAAACTAAGAAGTTGTTTTTAATTTCAGGACCAAAGAAGAGCTATGACGGTCAAGAACGTTTAAATGCTAGTATCAAAGAACTAGAACGGTTTGGAATTGAATATGATATTATTTCAGGTGATTTTACAGAACCATCAGGCTACCGAGCAGCTAAGAAAATCATGGAAAAAAAACCTGTATTTCCTTTAGATATTTTTGCATTGAATGACGAAATGGCAATTGGCGTATATAAATATTTTAAAGAAACACCTTATGAAATTGGGAAGGATATTCGATTGATTGGTTTTGATAATATCGATATTAGTGCCTTTATTCAGCCTCGGTTAGCAACTATTTCCTATTCTAAACATCGTTGGGGTATGCTAGCTGCTGAAAAAATCATTCAGCTGATTGCTGGAGAAGAAACGGATGATGATCATATTTACACTAGCTTTATTGATGGTCCCTCATTTCCTGAAGGAAATGAGTAGAAGTGTCAGCTACATGTATCAACTTTTGTTCGTCATTATTAGAAAAAGTAAGATTGATGATTGGACTAGCGCTCTTAAATGGATCTTATTGTGTTATTGGGATAACGAATTAAAACTAGAGATTGTATAGAGGCCTTTTTTAATCACGTACTATTTTATGTTATGAAAGAAACAGATTGATTTAATATGGAAGATCCTTGATGGTATCGTTACTGATCAAGGATTTTTTTTACATGAGAGTTGAATTTTAGAGAATAGGTGTTATCGTAAACACGCCTTTTTTTGTGATTGATTTAAAATTTTAAAAGCACTAAAACAAAGTGTATTGAAATAAAGGGTCAAAGAAAATGTGCTAGTTCTAGTGATATAGACTAGTTTTACTCGAGTGCAGTTTTTTACGAATCATTTCGAGAGTATCATTCAGTAAAAGTTATAGGTCTCGAAGCAAACGATTCACAATGACTTGGCAAATATTGAGGAGGAATCTCCTGCAACAGGTGGTAAAAGAAATTGTCAGAGTAGCGGTAAAGTAGTCTGTTTTTTATAGAAATGAAAAAGAGCAAAGAGAAAGTCTTTTGATGCCGAATCTTGGGAAATTTAGTAAAGTAATGTTTTGTTGATTTAACTGTTAAACGAGGACTAAATATTGTCTTCATTTTTTTTATACTAATAGACGATATAAAAAGAAGAATTCAAGCTCTTGCAGTTCTACCTCTTTTCGTGGATAATAAAGGACTAGGTCTAAAAAAGTAAGAATGACCATTTAGTTAAATGTTTTTTGAACATTAACTAAAAGAATGGGGAAACGATGAATAAAATAAATTTTAGCAATTATCCACTAAGTGATGTAATCTTGGAAGCAATTTCAGACTTGGGGTATGAAAGCCCCACACCTGTCCAACAAGCTGTTATTCCAGCAATTTTAGATGAAAAAGATGTTTTAGTTCAATCTCAAACGGGTAGTGGAAAAACGGCCAGTTTTGGTATACCTCTTTGTGAAAAAGTTGATTGGATTGAGAATAAGCCACAAATTCTTGTCCTTGAACCTACTAGAGAACTAGCGCAGCAAGTTCAAGAAGATCTAATCAATATTGGGCGCTACAAACGAATCAAAGCGACGGCAGTATTTGGAAAAGCATCTTATATCAAACAAAAGTCTGAGCTAAAACAGAAAAGTCATATGGTGGTTGGAACACCGGGACGTGTACTGGATCATATTAAAAAAGGGAGTCTTCCACTTGAAAAAATCAGCTGTTTAGTCATTGATGAAGCAGATGAAATGTTAAATATGGGCTTTATTGATCAAGTAAAAGAAATTATTACACGTTTGCCGAATAGAAAAAATACATTGTTATTTTCGGCGACCATGCCGCAAACGATTGAAAGACTGAGTAGTTCCTATTTACATGATCCAACCGTCGTAAAAATTGAAGCAACAGAACAAACAACGCCCAAAATTCAACATTCTTTTTTAGAGGTTACAGAAGAAAGTAAGTTAGTTGCTTTAGAAGCGGTAACGATCGTTGAAAATCCAGATACTTGTATCATATTTGCTAATACTCAAGAGAAAGTTAACGATACTTACGATTTCTTGGTAAGAGCAGGATATCCTGTTGGTAAATTACATGGTGGAATGATGCAAGAAGATCGTTTTGAGGTAATGGATGCTTTTAGAAAAGCAAAGTTTCGTTATCTCGTAGCGACAGACGTAGCTGCGCGAGGAATCGATATCGAGAATATCACTCATGTTATCAATCTAGATGTCCCGTACGAAAAAGAAAGCTATATTCATCGTGTAGGACGAACTGGACGTGCCGGAAAAGCTGGTTTCGCCTTGACGCTAGTGACATCAAAAGAAGTAGCATTAAAAAAAGAAATCGAAACTTTTGGTCATCTGACAATGACTCGAATTACACTGCCAAATGCTAAACTAGTTGCAAGAAGCAAAGCTGCTTTTGAAACAAAAATAACGACAAAACAAAAGATAAGACAACCTAAAGCCAAACGAGTAAATGAAGAAATAACAAAAGTTTATTTCAATGGCGGTAAGAAAAAGAAATTACGTGCACTTGATTTTGTGGGCACTATTTCTAAAATTGAAGGGATTACGGCAGAAGATATTGGCATTATTACAATTCAAGAGAATGTGACGTATGTTGATATTTTAAATGGAAAAGGCCAACTTGTGATTCAAGCGATGAAAGAGCGAACAATCAAAGGTAAGCAATTAAAAGTACATGTAGCAAGAAAAAAATAATCATAGAATAGATAGGTCACGCAATAAAAGCTTGTAGTTGTGTGTTCTATCTTTTTTTGTTTCATTTTTCAAACATTCATTATCTGAATCAACAGCTTCTTAATTTAAAGACTCTAATTTTTGTTTAAGAAACAGAGTAGAAGTGAAATTTAGTAGGTAAACGAGGTAAAATAAAAGAACATGATTAGTGGAAAGGCAATACATAAAGTAGTGACTATTTTGTATAGATACATTTAAAATGAGATATTGGAGATATACTGGAATGAAAAAATTGAAAGACTGGATCAACAATCATAATCTTACAACAACTAAAAATCGAAAAAGAGTAGGGATTATTGTTTTAGTTTTGACAATCTTGCTTTTTTTATTATTTACTTTTCGATTTTCTTATATCTTGATTACAGGTAAAGTTGCTGGAACGAATCTTTCTGAAAAGACAAAGGAACTTTATGAAGTTCATGAGACACTTGAAGCCAAACGAGGCTCTATTTTTGATAAGGATGGTAATGTTTTAGTTGAGGATTCAAGTGCGTTTTCGTTATACGCTATTTTAGATAAAAACTATACTGATTTAGAGGGTAAAAAATTATATGTCCAAGAAAAGGATTGGACAGCGATTGCAGAGCTTTTTGAAAAATATGTACAAATAGACAAAAACGTGACCTTAAAACAATTAAAACCTAGCCTAAATGAAGAAGGAGAGCCAATTACAACGGTTGAATTTGGAACAAAAGGAAGAAATTTGAGTTTTGAAACAAAAAAAGTTATTCAAGATGAGCTAGATAAGAAACAAATCTCAGGTGTTTATTTTAGAGAAGAAAAAAAACGTGCTTATCAAGTTGGCAACTTTGCTTCTTATTTTATTGGTTACACGCAACAAGATGATAATGGGAATGAGCATGGCGTTATGGGAATTGAAGAAGCATATAACGATAAGTTAGCTGGTAAAAACGGTTATAAAAGCTTTGAAAAAAATTCTGCATTGGGTGATGTAAAGCCTGGAAGCGTGAAAGAGAAAAAACGTGTTAATGGGAGTGATATCTATACTACGTTAAATAGTAATCTGCAATTTTTTCTTGAAGAATTATTAGATGATGCTACCCAAAAATATCAACCAGAACATATCACGGCTACTTTAATGGAAGCTAAAACTGGAAATATTTTAGCAACATCGCAACGCCCGTCTTTTGCGTTAGATACAAAAAAAGGCTTGGATGATCCTAATACTGCTAGATGGAGTAACATTCTTGTTGAAGATATCTATGAACCAGGATCAACAATGAAGAGTATGATGGTCGCAAGCGCAATTGAAGAAACTAAATTCAATGAAAGTGAGCAGTTTGTATCTGGAAGTATCAAAGTGGATGATACAATGATTAGTGACTGGAATAATGGTGTTGGAGCGGGAAATATGACCTTTAGACAAGGTTTAGCGTGGTCTAGTAATGTCGGTATGGTGAACCTTCAAGAGCGAATGCCAGATTTATGGCAAGAGTATCTTAAAAGATTTGGGTTTGGTCAAAGTACAAATTTTGGATTAGCTGGTGAAGCTGCCGGAGAGATTCAAAATAAGACCACGGTAGATAGAGCCATGACATCTTATGGTCAAGGAATCTCTGTGACGCATATGCAAATGCTTCAAGCATATACAGCGATTGCCAATGGCGGAAACATGATCAAACCTAATATCATCAGCAAAATCGTTTCGGCAACTGGAGAAGAAACAACAATTCAACCAGAAACTGTTGGAACACCGATTTCTAGTGAAACGGCTGGGAAAGTATTGGAATACATGAAAGATGTTACAGTTGATCCTAAATATGGTATGGGAAAAGAATATGCTATTAAAGGATTAAATGTCTCTGCTAAAACTGGAACGGCAGAATTCTTTGAAAACGGTGCTTATCAAAAACAAGAGTACTTACATTCTGTAGTGACAATCACACCGACTGAAGATCCTAAGTATATTTTTTATATGACGCTTAAAAGACCTGTTTTGGAAGGTGTTTCTGCAAATACGATTATTTCTGATGTCGCCAATAAATTAGTGGAGCGAGCGATGGTGGTTCGCTAGTAGCCACAAAAAGGGTGTGGGACAAAAGTAAAAAACACTTTTGTTTCACACCCTAAATACGAATAAACGGTGGGATCAGAAGCACGCTCTTCGGAATTTAGCTGAAATTGCTGTAAAACACAACGAGGAACGAGTTGATGCTTTCTCGCTAAAGGCTCATCGCAGATAAACATTGTTGCACAGTACCTACTTGGTCACAAAAATTTGAAGAACACCGATTAGGAATCATTCAACATCGAAATGATTCCTAATCGGTGTTGAATGTCTTTTCGTGAATTCCTTCTTATTTCTCGGGAGTAAACGCTGCTGTCCCATCCTCTTTTAATGTTTCTAGTAATTGCTCATTAGGCGTTACATAGATTGTTTTTTGATTTTCGTAGATAACATATCCTGGTTTAGCGCCGTTAGGTTTATGAACATGTTTGACTTGCACATAGTCAACTGGGACTTGCGCTGATAAACGGTATTTAGAATAATATGCAGCAAGGTTTGCAGCTTCCATAAGTGTTTGTTCTGATGGATTTGTATCTTTGATAATTACATGAGAGCCTGGAATATCTTTTGCGTGTAGCCAAATATCTGTTTTTTTAGCGGTTCTTAGTGTAAGCTGATCATTTTGCAGATTATTACGACCGACTAGAATCAGGCTACCATCACTTGAATAAAATTCTTCAGGTTTGCTTTTTTTAGGTTGCTTTTGTTTTTTTGTACCACGTTTTTTTACATATCCTTGTTCGATCAATTCTTCTCGAATCATCTCGATATCCATCGGACCTGCGATTTCTAGTTGAGACAAGACAGAATCTAAATAGCTGATTTCTTGAGTTGCTTGTTCAATTTGTCCATGAACGACTTTCACTGCGTTTTTAAGCTTTTGATATTTTTGAAAATATTTTTGAGCATTTTGATTTGGTGTTAGCGCTGGGTTTAAGCTGATTTTTAATACACGGTCTTCTTCGTAGTAATTTGGTAATTCAACAAATTCAGCACCTTTTGGAACTTGAGCCATAAAGGTTGTTAAAAGTTCACCATCTCGGCGATAGTTTTCGGCATGTTCTGTATCGGCTAATGTTTGCTGAAGTTTTACGACTTTGGTTTGATTTCGTTTCAGTTCATTTTCTATTTTATGGATCAATTCTCCGCCTTGTTGCTTGACCCGATCTTTTTCAGCTTTTCCGCCATAAAAGGTATCTAGCAATTCACTCAATGTCCCAAAATGTTCTTGTTTTCCATTTAAAGAGATAAATGAAAGGGGAGTAAAGTATTCTTTTTTGTCAGTTATGGTTAAAGTTGGATCAAGCTCTGATTTAATTGAGGACCAAAATGACTGCCATACCAGCATTTTTTCGTTAGGGCGTTCGTTTAAACGAAAAGCTAACTCATCAGCTGTGTCTTTGCCTAAACCTTGAAATTGACTTTGCAGATATTTTCCATTTAGCTCACTTGTTTTTGAAAGAAGTTCAAAGACTTTTTCTTTTGTCGCTAAGAAAGGATTTTGCTGATTTTGTTTAGGTGGATCAATATAATCAACACCCGGAAGCAAAGAGCGATAACTGTTTTGAGAACTGCCGATATGTTTGATTGCATCTAAAATTTTACCATTTTCTTTGTTCATCAAAACGATTGTACTATGTCTACCCATCAGTTCAACAATTAAAACGATATTTTGCAAATCACCTAATTCATCTCTTTTGGTAAACGTAAAGTGAATCACGCGATCATTGTCGATTTGATGAATCTCTTCTAAAATAGCTCCTTCCAGAAACTTACGAAGCATCATAACAAAATTAGGCGGTGTATCAGGATTAGCATAAGCGATTTCGGTCAGCTGGACACGAGCATAACTTGGGTGAGCTGATAAAAGTAATTTATGATTTTTCCCTTTAGTTCGGATAACTAGAATAATTTCATTTTCATAAGGCTGGTGGATTTTTGAAATGCGACCAGTGACTAATGTCTCAGACAATTCTGAGACGATTCCATGAGTAAATACGCCATCAAATGACATAAACATCCCTCAATTCTATATACATAATAGTACTATTATAACGGAGTTCTTTTTAATTATAAAGGAAGTGGAAAATAAAAATTTGAGAATGAGAAATTGTTTCATCTAATTTGTAAATGACTGCGCTTTCTTATCGTTTTTAGTATAATGAACTTAGCCTTATTAAAGGGAGGAATTATTATGGTAAAAAGATTGATTAGTGCAAGTTATAGTGACGTAGCAAAAATGACGGCAGAAGAATTGAAACAGTCTATCAAAGCTAGTGAAGGAAGAACGATCCTTTCTGAAAATGTAGTTATTGCATCTCCGCAAGCAGGAGATATCAGTAATGCAGAAGTTGCGGCGGCATTTGGTGCAGATTTGATTTTATTAAATGCTTTTGACTGTTTTAACCCAGTAGTACAAGGGATTCCAGGGATGTCGTTAGAAGAAATTATGGCATATTGGCAAAATCCGGAAACAAATCAGATTAATCCAATTCAAATTTTAAAAGAATTAGTGGGGCGTCCAATCGGCGTAAACTTAGAACCGGTCGATGAGTCGTCGACTATGTTTAGTGAAAAATTAGCAATTAGCAATGGTCGTACCAGTTCAAAAGAAACGATTCAAAAAGCGGAAGCATTGGGGATTGATTTTATTTGTTTAACAGGAAATCCTGGTACTGGTGTTACAAATACTGAGATTGCCAAAGCGGTTAAAGTTGCCAAAGAAAATTTTTCTGGGTTGGTGATAGCTGGAAAAATGCACAGTGCAGGATCAGATGAACCTGTAGTGTCAAATGAAGCAGTTGAAGCATACGCAAAAGCTGGGGCAGATATATTATTGTTGCCAGCAGTCGGCACGATTCAAGGTTTTGCTGAAGAAGATATGAAAGCAGCAGTAGCGATTGCTAAGCAATATGATTTATTGACAATGTCTGCGATTGGAACGAGTCAAGAGAGTGCAAGCAAGGAAACGATTCGTCAAATTGCATTGACAAACAAAATTTGTGGAGTAGATATCCAACATATTGGGGACGCCGGATACGGCGGACTGGCACCCGTTGAGAATATTTATGAAATGTCGGTAGCGATTCGTGGTATGCGTCATACAATCAATCGAATGGCTCGTTCAATTAATAGATAAAGTAAAAACCAAGGAGCAAGAGAAAATCTAGCGCCTTGGTTTTTTATTTAAGCGTCTGGCCAAACTTGTTTTGCAGTTTCAACAACTAAGCGTACTTTCGCCCATTGTTCCTCCTCAGTTAAATGATTTCCTTCTTCTGTAGAAGCAAACCCACATTGCGGTGAAAGACATAGGTTTTCCAGTGGAATATAAGCCGAAGCTTCAGTAATTCGTTTCGTTAAACGTTCCTTTGATTCTAATTCAGGAAACTTAGAAGTAATTAATCCAAGAACTACTTTTTTTGCAGGATCGTTTTTATAAATTTGCGCTAGCGGTTCAAATCCACCAGAGCGGTCATCGTCATATTCTAAGAAATAGCCATCAATAGTTAATTGCGCTAGGTATTCAGCAACATGATCATACGGTCCAGCAATAGCCCAATCAGATTTATAATTGCCGCGACAAACATGCATTGTAATGGTTAAATCTTCTGGTAAACCTTGAAGTAATTGGTTAACCACAGCAACACCTGCTTCACATTGTTGTTGCCAATGCTGAACCTCTTCTGGTGTTTTAGCATTCTCAATAAAACCTGTATACATTCCCCAAGAAGTATCATCTAATTGTAAATAGCGGCAGCCTAAATCATAAAACTTTAAGATGGTTTGGTGGTATGCTTTCGCTAAATCATCAATAAAGACATTTTCATCAGTATAACTTGCGTAAGTGAAAGTATCACTTTTGCGGTTAAAAAGCAATGTAGGTGACGGAATCGTTGCTTTGGCGATTATTCCATCTGGTGTATGCTTCTTTAAAAAAGTAAAAGCTTCAAAAAAAGGATGCTCTGGGTTGAATGTAACTTTATCTGTAATTTGATAGGATGCTGCTCTCGTTTCAACTTGATTAAATTGATATCCATGTTCTGGTGTTGTTTGTTCAACACCGTTTAAGCCCCAAAGAAAATCCAAGTGCCACCAACTACGACGGAATTCACCGTCTGTGACAGCTTTCAAACCATTCTTAACTTGTTGGTCAATCAACTCAATAATTGCTTGATCTTCGACTGCTTGTAATTCTTTTTTAGAAATTTTTTGATTTAAAAAATTTTCTCTTGCTTCTTTTAATGTCTCAGGTCGTAAAAAGCTTCCGACTTGATCAAACCGAAATGGAATTTTTTTAATATTAGTCATGTTGTTGCCTCCTTTTATTTTAAGCGTCTTGCCAAACAGTTTCAGCAATCGTTTTTACAAGATTGATTTTTTCCCATTGATCTGCTTCTGACAAGTGATTACCTTCATGTGTTGAAGCAAACCCACATTGCGGTGACAAACAAATTTGATTGAGCGGAACAAATTGACTCGCTTCCTTGATCCGTTTGATCATTGCTGCTGAATCTTCTAGTTGTCCATTTTTCGTTGTAACTAATCCTAAGACAACTCGTTGATTTTTTAATTCTTTAAGCGGTTCAAAACTGCCTGAACGATCATCATCATATTCTAAGAAGAACCCGTCAAAAGCATCGATTGAAAACAAATTTTTGGCGATTTTTTCATAAGAACCGTTGTAAAGCCAATGAGATTGGAAATTTCCTTTGCAAAAATGGAAGGTTACAGCAAGATCTGCTGGTTTATTAGCTAACGATTTCTCAGTCACTTCTTGGAAATCATTTAGCAACTGATCGGCATCTAAACCGTTATTTTTGATTAGTTCACGAAAACGATCGTCAAATAATCCACCCCAACTCGTATCATCCAATTGTAAATAGCGACAACCAGCATCGTAAAAAGCTTGGATCGCATCTTGGTAAGTTTTGATCAAGTCGTGCTTGAAGCTGTCTAAAGAATCATAAATCGGCATTTCATTATATTGTTTTGACAAAATCAAAGAGTCCAAGAATATCATGTTTGGTCCTGGAATCGTTTGTTTGGCTAAAGCAGGAGATGCATGTTTTTGAGTAAAGCGAAAATGTTCAAGGAAAGGATGAGTACCTGGAAAAGATAATGGACCACTAACATATGTTCCTTGCGCTTCAGTTGTAATCCCAAACGCGGAGGTTTGAAAATCGAAAACAGTAATACCATTTAACCCTGCAATAAAATCTAAGTGCCACCAGCGCCTACGGAATTCACCGTCTGTAACAGCATGAAGGCCAGCTGCCTTTTGTTTTTTGATTAACTCAAGAATCGCTTGATCTTCAATTTCAGTTAAGTCGGCTTTAGAAATTGCCCCATCAGCATATGCAGCACGAGCGATTTTTAAAGATTCAGGTCTCAAAAAGCTCCCTACAATATCATAACGAAAAGGGATTTTTTGATTGTTATCAGCCATAATGTTTCCTCCATTTTTTAGTCAGATTTGTTAAAAAATAAAAAAAAAGTCCAATACTCTTTTGCAAAAGTAAAGGACGATTGAACGCGTTACCACCTTTAATTCAAAAATCTCTCACAAGATTTTCCTCTTTAGGTACAAATCATACTTAATACCTAGACGCTGTAATGGGCGTACCCAACATTGGCTATACAGAGTTGACCAATGTTAACTAAAAGACCATCTTCCTATTTTCTCGAAATATCTCTTTTCAGCTACCAAGACTCTCTCATTAATTCTCTGAAAATAGTACTCTTCTTTTCATCGTTTTCTAATTGATTCATCATTAACAAAAGTATAGGCTAGAGCATATTGTTTGTCAACTGGGGATCATTCTTTTTGTTTTTTGTTGTTTTTTAATATTTATATAATTATACAATAAAAAAGATGGTTGTTTTCTTAAATAGCTAAGAGTCTTTAGCTGTTATACTAGGCAAAGGAATGAACAACTAGTATAATAAAAGCATAAGTTGTAGAGGAGAGAACGCATGAAGAAAAATTTTATTGATGTTAAAGATGACTTTATTGCTTACATAAATAGACAAAAAAAACTTAGTGCAATCATTTTAGCTGTGATCGTTTTAGCGTTTATAAGTTTAGTTGTAGCAGTACCAAGAATGCAAGCCAATATTCGTTCATCTGAAATTAAATCGCTTGTAAATGAAGCCAATCTGACGAAAAAAGCAAATTACTTAGATATTGAAACGGCCGATAAAGAAATAAGTGAAAAGGCAGCCATGACTGTATTATTCTCAACACCAAGTGGAAAGACATATAATGAAATTATAGACGTGTTAAAAGACACAAAGCAGACGAAAGAGTTTAACCGTAGTATCTATATCTACCCAATTGTTTATAATACAGAGAAAATCGAAAAAAAATATAATATCAAAAAAAATGAAGTAACTATCATCTTTTTTGAAAATAATAAAGAGAAAAATAGACTTTCGATTGACCAAAGTCTTGATATAAAAACAATGCTTATTCCGTCTTTAAATCAGTTGCCTTTATCTGCTGTTGGTCAAAGTGTTCAGCCACCAGCAACGTCAACAACTGCTTCAAATACGTCAAGTTCAGAAACGTCTCAGGCGACATCAGGACAAGTAAGTGAACAATCTACAGAAGCTGAATCAGTAACGCAATAAATCAAATTTTAGGAAGAAGGACTTGATATGAAAGAGCTTATTCTATTCATTTTAGTAGGACTTTTTTTAATAAAACCTAGATTACAAGGTGTTTATATAAGAAGTGATCGACGTGGCAAGTATTAAGTGGCGGACTTTGGCGACTGATTTATTAGGAAAGAGGACTCAGCCTAGCATTGAGTCCTCTTTCCAGCGTAACGGCTCTAAGGGGATTCGAATAAGCGAAAAAATTCGATTGCTCCCTTTTGATAAATTTCGTCAAGAGTCATTAAAATGGTATCAGGATCCTGAAAGTATGTATCATATAGTCGGAATAAAAAGTACCTATACAAAGAAACAGATCCAACAAATGTATGAGTGGCAAAATGAACATGGACTACTCTACTATATTGAATATAATAACGAGAGCCATTACCAAATAATTGGAGATGTTTGGTTAGCTGAGGATGATTATGCCATTGTGATCGATCAAGCATTTCGGAATCGCCATATTGGTCGAAGTGTTACAAAATATTTTATCTATAAATCAAAAAAACTAGGCAGAGAGTTTATTACAGTTAGTGAAATTTTCAATTGGAATAAAGCTTCTCAGAAAATGTTTGCAAGTTTAAAATTCTATCCTTTTAAAGAAAACGAGGACAGTTGGAGTTACCGCAGACGATTAAAAAGACTGGGTACCAGAAAAGAAAATTCAAAATAGTTGTTCTTTTACATATTTTTGGACTTGACGAACAAATTCTCTTTGGTGTACACTAACTTTATTACAAAACTATAGGAGTGATTACATGAACGGACTATCAAAACCAATCAAAGAATTGAATAATTCATGGCAAAACTGGCGTAGATAGTTGTATGTATGAGACTCTCATAGATACAACTTTAGAAGACAAATTCTAAATTTTGTATCTATGTCGGTATATTCAAGATGAATTTTTGACCGCATAGATGGGTAGTCTATGCGGTTTTTGTTTAGAAACAATGACTGCTCCTTTTTAGGATTTGTCATTGTTTTTTTGTTTAGGTGGGAATAATAAAAGAACGTTGCTACCGTATAAATCTAGCAATGTGGACTAGACTTTCGGAAAAAAGATAAAACGAGGTGAAGAATACCTCAGTCAATTTTTCTTAGGTTTCATACGAAATCGAAAGCACATTCCATTTTAAAATTTAGGAGGAGAAGAAATGAGAAAAAATCGTTTATCGATTGTTGTCGTAATGATTGTTATTTTTTTAATTGGTTCATTCTTTGTAGAAAAAAAAGAAGCGGCCAAAGAAAAGTTGCCAACGGTTGGTGTATTGCAGTTTGTTAGTCATCCTGCATTGGATCAAATTTATAAAGGCATTCAAGCTGGTTTGAAAGAAAAAGGGTATGAAGATGGGAAGAACATGGTGATTGCTTTTCAAAATGGTCAAGCGGATCAAAGTAAATTGGCCACAATGAGTCAGCAATTAGTACAAGAAAAGAAAGCAGATGTTCTAATCGGAATCGCAACACCGGCAGCACAGGCACTAGCAAATATAACGACAGAAATACCAATCGTTCTTGGGGCAATCACGGATCCGGTCAGTGCAGGACTTGTAAAGAATAATAATCAACCAGGGGGCAATATCACTGGTGTTAGTGATAAATCACCTGTAGCTGCTCAGTTTGATTTAGTGTCTGAAATTTTACCGAAAAAGAAAAAAGTTGGAATTTTATATGCATCGTCAGAGGAAAACTCCAAATATCAAGTTGAGGAAGCAAAAAATGTTGCAGAAAAAAAAGGATTGACGGTTAAGACCTATGCTGTACCTTCAAGTAATGAAATTGCACAAACTGTTCAAGTCATGACAAGTGAAGTAGATTTTATCTATATTCCTACAGACAATACGATTGCTAATGCGATGCAAACAGTTGTCAATGAAGCGAACAAAACTAAAACACCGATTATTCCTTCTGTGGACACAATGGTTGAGCAAGGTGGACTTGCTACAGTAGGGATCAATCAGTTTGACTTAGGTGTTCAAACTGGCAAAATGGCTGCTGATATTTTATCTGGAAAAGCCAAGCCGGAAACAACACCAATCTATACATTTAAAACAGGTGATATCATCATTAATCAAAAACAAGCAGAGAAGCTAGGAATTTCGATTCCTGAACATATTAAATCAAAAGCTACAATTACAGAATAGGTAGAAGGAGTGGATCAAATGATTGTTTCAGCAATTGGACAAGGAATGTTATGGGCAATATTAGGTTTAGGAATCTTTATGACTTATCGTATTTTAAACTTTCCTGATATGACGACAGAAGGCTCATTTCCATTAGGAGGAGCAGTATGTGTTACGGCAATTACAAATGGTATTCATCCTATTATTGCTACATTGTTAGGTGTTTTAGCTGGGATGAGTGCCGGTCTGATAACTGGATTACTCTTTACTAAAGGAAAAATCCCAGTAATATTGGCAGGTATTTTAGTGATGTCAGGGTTGAATTCAGTGATACTTTTTGTAATGCAAACGCCAAACTTATCTTTACTAAATAAACCGAAGATTCAAGATTTCTTTTTACAACTTAATCTTCCTAATTATTACGATATCATCTTTTTAGGAGTGATTTTTTTAGCAATCATTATTAGTTTATTACTCTTTTTCTTCAATACGAATTTGGGTCAAGCTTATATTGCAACAGGTGATAACGAACATATGGCGCGCTCGATCGGTATCAAGACTGATTCTATGAAAATATTAGGACTGACATTATCAAACGGTGTGATTGCCTTATCTGGTGCTTTGATTGCTCAAAATGATGGCTATGCAGACGTCAATAAAGGAACTGGTGTGATCGTTATTGGTTTGGCCTCAATCATTATTGGTGAAGTGTTATTCGGTGAATTGACCTTTGCGGAACGTCTAGTAGCGATTGTTGTAGGGAGTATTATTTATCAGTTACTTATTTTGTTGGTCATCAAGCTAGGGTTTGATACAACTTACTTAAAAGTCTTCTCTGCTGTGATCTTAGCAGTATGTTTAATGATACCACAACTAAAAAAAGCATTAAATCTGCACTTTTTACCACAAAAGGAGGGGGAGAAATGAGCACAGTTTTAGAACTAAAAAATGCGACGAAGCGTATTGATAATGGGTTGAATGAAACAAAAACGATTTTAAATCATGTGAATTTAAAAATAGCTCAGGGTGAATTCGTTACCGTATTAGGTGGTAATGGAGCAGGTAAAAGTACGTTATTTAACAGTATTGCTGGAACAGTAACATTAAGTGAAGGGGATTTACTGATCAACGATCAAAATATCACTGCTTATTCTGAAGAAAAACGTGCAAAATACGTATCGCGTGTTTTTCAAGATCCTAAGATGGGGACAGCACCAAGGATGACCGTTGCTGAGAATTTATTATTAGCTATGTATAGAGGGAAAAAGCGAAGCTTACGGTTACGTAGATTAAATGAAGAGAGAACGCTATTTACAAAAATCTGCAGTGAAGTCGGAAACGGGTTAGAAAATCATTTAGACACGCCGACAGGGAATCTTTCTGGTGGACAAAGACAAGCACTGAGTCTATTAATGGCAACATTAACAAAGCCTGACTTATTGCTTTTAGATGAACACACGGCAGCTTTAGATCCTAAAACATCAAAACAGTTGATGCAGTTGACAGATCAACGAATCAAAGAAGGAGATTTAACTTGTTTAATGATCACCCACCGTATGGAAGATGCGTTGAATTATGGTAACCGATTAATTGTTTTACAAAAAGGTCAAATTATCAAAGACCTCAGTAAAGCAGAAAAAGAAAAGTTAAGCTTACAAGATTTATTACTATTCTTTGAAGAAGAAGTAGAAGAAATCACGCTTGATTAAAAATAAACATAGTAAGAAAGAGGGAAAACTCATTAACGGATGAATTTTCCCTCTATTCCTTTTTAAGACTGTAGTAATCAGTGAGAGGAAGATTGGGACAAAGGGAGTCGCTTTGAGGAATAAGAAGGGATTCATGGAGAGTGCCAAGCATCACAGTAAGCGTGCGAACAGATGATAATTGGTACCTACTTGATGTTCTTCAAATTTTTGTGACCAAGTAGGTACTGTGCAACAATGTTTATCTGCGACGAGCCTTTAGAGAGAAAGCATCAACTCATTTCTCGTTGTGTTTTACAGCAATTTTAGCTTATTTCCGAATCCTTCAACTCTTAGTGTCTTAACTTGAAAATAAAGGAAGCAAGGTAGATGAAAGCCACCTTGTATTGTGTGGCATCGAAGCACTTCGTTCTTCGTGATGTACAACAATGTGGTCGAAGTGTATCGTAGTAGTTGCATATTTCTTGCTATTTATTCGGGCTCAATTATTTTTTTGAAACAATCTTATTTTTATCTAGCAAATTTTTTAATAATCGTTCAACGATTCCTGTGACCATAAAACCAGCTGCAATCGCTCCTGCGGTCATGATCACTTTAATGATAAAATGAACACCACTAACGTAGTCTCCTAAAACAATACTTCGAACTGCTTGGTAAGCAGGACCACCGGGAACTAAAGGAACGAGACTTGGGATATTAAAAATTGTCATAGGCAATTTTTTTCTACGTGAAAAATAAATACTTAACATACCAATGCCGATTGCACCTAGAAAATTAGCAAAAATGCCCCCAGCGTCCATATTTTCAGTAGACCAATAAATCATCCAACCTACAGCTCCAGTAATACCACAAGCATTTAAAACTTTTCTAGGTACATTCGTAACGATTCCAAAAGTTACTGTGCTCAGATAACTAAATAAACAATGAATAACAAATTCCACATTCATTTCTCCTTACATGAATAATTTAAATACAATGGCTATTCCAATACCAATCGAACCTGCAACAAATATTGCTTCTGTTGCACGGGCTGTCCCACTTAATAAATGACCTGCTAAGATATCCCTAAATGAGTTTGTGATCGCAACACCAGGAACAAGAGGCATAACAGCGCCAATAATGATATTATCGATATTGCCAGCTAAGTGAAATCTCACTGCTAAATAAGCTAAAAAGCCAATGGAAAAGGCAGCCAAAAAATCGTCTAAAAATTTAATGTTTAACCACTCCTTTGTAAAAAGAGCAACGCTAAAACCAATCATTCCAATCACAAAGGTAGCTAGAAAGTCATTCCACGTTCCACCAAATATATACATGAGCGTTGAACTGACAAAACCTGCTGCAAGAATTTGCAAAGGAATCGAATAGGTTGGTGCTTCATGATTGATGTTTGTCAGTTTTAAATTGAGTTCTTCTAAAGAAATTTCTTTATTCGCAAATTTTCGAGAAAGGTTATTAACAATTGCTACTTTTTCCAAATTGATGCTACGTTCAGTCACATTTTCTAATTGAGTGTAATTACTAGAGCGAAAGCCCATAAAAAGGCCTGTGGCAGTAACATAACTAACACTTTCTTTTTGACCAGCATTTTCAGCGATTCGATTCATCGTATCTTCAACACGATAAACCTCAGAACCACTTTCTGTCATAATTTTACCAGCCATTAAACATGTATCTAAAATAAGTTGTATCGATGATTGTTTCTCTTCGTTCATAACCAAAAACTCCTTACAGTAAAGTTACAATAAAATTAGTGTATCATTTTTTTGTGCTGTTTGAAATGAATTGCGCATGTTACAATAAAAAAACTAGCGGGTCATTGTTTAGAGTTTTCTTAGAAATTTAAGGAAACACTAAAAAATTGTTGGAAACTTCACAGATACCTAAAACATCCTTGCTTTTTTTATTCAAAAGTCCTATCCTTATAGATAACAAACCAAAGGGGTCTAGATATTATGGATAAACAATGGTCACTTTATTCAGTAAGTAGTCTGATTTTACTCGTATTGTTAAAAAGAACGTTCGATCAAGGACATATAGGACTAAGCGCCATTTTGCTTTTTCTCTTACTGATTCAAGTGACAGGAACCGTTATCTGTGTTCATCAAAAAAGACATAAAAAAGAAATCCCATCTTCTAAATAAGAAGCGAGATTTTTTAAGCGAAAAAGCGTTAGCTCTGGTGAAAAAAGTGGAGCAAAACGCTTTTTTTCTAATATATTAATTTAAATCAGATCAAAATGTTGCAAGGCATGAACGATTCCGCCTTCAGTATTTTTCTTAGTGATAAAGCTAGAACGTTCCTTTAATTCGCTCCGTGCGTTGCCCATAGCAATTTTATTGTCACAAGCGTCAAATAAAGCGAGATCATTGATTCCATCACCAAAAGCGAATGTAGGAACTTGGGGTAAGTCTAATGTTTTAAATAAGTTTTTTACGCCAGTTCCTTTAGAAACACCTTTTCTAACTGTATCAATGGAGTAAGGGCCGTTGCGATAAAAGGTCATTTCAGGGAAATGTTCTAAATAGTGTTCATCGCCATCCTCTGAGAGAACTAACATCATATTAACTGTTTTATCTTCTACACTAGAGCGATCAATTATCGGGGCTTTGGAATGGATGAATGCATAAGCGTTTGTAACGATTTCATTATGGCCAGAGCACCAGATTTGCTGATCATTATAATACGAGAGTTCATGTCCTAACTTTTTGACATGTTCATACATTTTCGAACATTCTTCATACGTAAACTCATCTGAATAAACTTTTTTTCCTTCAACTTGAATAAGCTGACCATTCATTACGATTGCCGAATCGATCCCACTATCGTTCATAATGTGCTCAATTTCTACAACTGTCCGGCCAGTCGCAATAAGAGGTAACACATTGTTATTTTTTAATGCTTTAATTGCTTTCGTTATCTCTGGCGTAATTTGCGATTGATGATTCAATAATGTACCATCTAAATCAAAAAAAGCAACTGCTTGAATATTTTCCATGAATTTTCAACGTCCTTTCATCTTTAATAGTATCAAAGATTGAATAAAAGACAAAGCTTTTTTGAAGAAAGATAGAAGTTATTGGAGCTAGCTGATTTTTAGAGTATAATATAAATGACGTTAAAGTTGAAGGGAAGAGGCGATTAAATAATGAATGTATTAATGATAGAAGATAACGAATCAGTTTCAGAAATGATGCAAATGTTCTTTTTAAATGAAGGCTGGGAAGCTACGTTTAAATATGATGGGAAAGAAGGCTTGGATGCATTTTTAGAGAATCCAGAAAAGTGGGATATGATCACCCTTGATTTAAATTTACCTACAATGGATGGTATGTCTGTTTGCCGCGAAGTACGCAAAGTGTCAAATACTGTTCCAATTATTATGCTAACAGCTAGAGATTCTGAAAGTGATCAAGTAATCGGGCTAGAAATGGGTGCAGATGACTACGTTACAAAACCTTTCAGCCCATTAACGTTGATAGCTCGGATCAAAGCGTTACACCGCCGTTCTGAGATAGGGGAACATACTGTGGAAGGATCGGAACGTTCAGATGATCAATTTGATGTAGAGACAGACCATTTTAAGATGAATACTAAGACGAGAGAAGCGTATCTTGATGATCAATTGATCGGTGGATTAACACCTAAGGAATTTGATTTGCTTTATACATTAGCGAAAAAACCAAGACAAGTGTTTTCGCGTGAACAGTTACTTGAAATGGTTTGGGATTATCAATATTTCGGTGATGAACGAACAGTAGATGCACATATTAAAAAATTACGTCAAAAAATTGAAAAAGTGGGACCACAAGTGATTCAAACTGTTTGGGGTGTAGGGTATAAATTTGACGATTCTGGTGTAGCCTAGATGAAATATTTATATCAACAATTACTCGCTTTTTGGGGTGTGATTATTCTCATTATTTTGATTGTAGGAACATCTTTCACTCAATTGACTAAAAAAACGATGCAAGATACGAATTATGAACAACTGAGAGGGTATGCGCAATCTGCATGGAAGACTAAAGATTCGATCACTCGCTATCCTGGAATGACGGATCAAGAGTTATTGAATATGTCATTCACTTTATCTGAAAGTGTGCTAAGCAATCAAGATGTTCAATTTGTTTTTATCGATAAGGACATGTCAATTCAGTATCCGATAAAAACAAAAAAGAAATTAGACTATTCATTGATTGAAAGTAATTGGAACAAATTAATGCAAGGAGAACAAGAATATATCACGGTCAATAAAGATATTTATGGAAATCCGAACATGTCTTCTTATGTAATGATGCCTGTTTCTCAGACCAATACGCAAACAAATGAAAATACAATTGTTGGAGCATTGGTCGTGACACAACCTGCGAAAAATGTATCAGATAGTGTGGACGCAATAACAGCTAATTTGTTCAAAGGTTTTATTATATCGAGTATTGTTGGACTTATTCTAAGCTATTTCTTTGCTAGTTTCCAAGTGAAGCGAATCAACCGAATGCGAAAAGCCACAAAAGAAATTACAAGTGGTAATTTTGATATCAAACTTGTCTCGCATGATAAAGACGAATTTGATGATTTAGCGGAAGATTTCAATAAAATGGCGGAGTCCTTGAAAGAATCTAGGGAAGAGATCGATCGGCAAGAAGACAGGCGTCGACAGTTCATGGCAGATGCCTCTCATGAGATGAGAACACCACTTACGACGATCAACGGATTATTGGAAGGGCTGCAGTACAATGCAATTCCAGAAAGTCAAAGAGAAAACGCGATCAAGTTAATGCAAAATGAAACGTCTCGTTTAATCCGTTTAGTGAATGAAAACTTAGATTATGAAAAAATCAGGACCAATCAAATCAGTATTGTGGTTAAGAAATTTGATGCTACTGAGACATTGAAGAATATCCTGACTCAGCTAGAAGGAAAAGCTGAGTCAGCTAATGATAAGTTAATTCTAGAAGCGGATGAAGCCATCGATGTTTATGCTGATTATGATCGCTTTGTTCAAATTATGGTGAATATTATCCAAAATGCGATTCAATTCACGCAAGACGGAGAGATTCGAGTCCGCTTACAAAAAGGCTATTTAGAAACGATCATTACCATTTCTGATACTGGTATTGGCATGTCAGAAGAACAAGTTCAAAATATTTGGGATCGTTATTACAAAGTGGATCCTTCCAGAAAAAATACAAAATATGGTGAATCAGGCTTAGGTTTATCCATTGTTCAGCAGCTTGTTCGTTTGCATAAAGGGAAAATTAATGTAGAAAGCCAAGCTGGTAAAGGAACTAGTTTTACCATTTCATTTCCTGATGTAGAGATAGAAGATGAAGCATAATAAAAAGTGAATGGGATATGACTCGAAGAGTCATGTCCCATTCACTTGGAATCAGGAAAAAGGTTTGGATCATAAGCAATCGCTTCTGATCCAAACCTTTTTTATGCCGTTTTAATGATTTTATCCATATAAGGACTTTCAGCGATTTGAATATCGTTTGTTAAAACTAAAATTGCTTTTTGTTTTTCTTTTGCTATTTTTTGAAGTAAGGGTAATAGTTCTTGTCTTTGTCCAATTGAGAGTTTTTGGAAGATATCATCAATAATGATGATATCTTTTTTTATAAGTAGTAATTGAACTAACTGAAGCTTAATTTGTTCAAAGGAAGTTAAGGTATCTTCTGATTTATTTAAGACACTTGTTGGAAGTCCAATATAGGTGAGCCAGTTATTAAGTAGTTGCTTTTTTTCCCTTTCTTTGATAGATGTTCCCACAAATAAATTATCTCTTATTGAAAGATAAGGTAAAAAGATATTCTCAGATAAAATGAAGCCAATTGCCATATCATGTTTCATATCAAATGTTTTATCAATGAGGAAATAAAAGTCAGCTTGGACACTACTTTGGTCTTCCAAAACAACTGTCATATGCTGTTGTTGAAATAATTCTTTGAAACTGTCATCTGTCCAGTTTTTTACTAAAGGGAAATTCATTTACTCACATCCTAAATACTTTTTTCGATTTTTTTGAAAGAAAATAAGTTGAAATTAACGTGATCACAGTCGTAATAGAGAGTAATAACATGCTATTTTTTGAAAAAGCTTTAAAAATAGTAGCAACAGGTAAGCTGTTGATTCTCATAGATAAAAAATGTGTTCCTGCAGTAGAATTTAGTACTTGATTAGGGGTACTTTCAATAAGTACATTAGAGGAGAAAAGAGCGACTCTCTTGATTCCTATACCGTTTGCAAGTAACGGTCTCACCTCGATTAATATAAATTCATATGTATGTTGGCAAACCCCAAGAAACAAAGCAATCGTAAATATTCCAAGAGCTATTGGAATAATACTCTCCAATATCGATTGTTTGATAACAAAGCGATTTGAAAAACCCATAATACGCCATTTCAACATGTCTTGTTGCTTTATTTTTAATGAAATAAACACGAATAGAGCAATTAAAATCGTCCATAAAATTAAGGTCACAATATATAAAGAAGTGTAAAGCTGCATCGTTTTTTGATAATTGAGGTGATAATCACTATTGTTGATTAAAGGACTTACTTGATCATACAGAGAAGTTTCTAAATACTTAAGATTCAAAAGGCTTGTTAGTAGGAACAGAAAAATAGCAGAGCTAGCACCGATAACAAAAGAAATTTTTTTATGGTAAGAAACGCTGGCAAAAGCGTAACGTATGTTTTTCAAATAAGGTCACCTCACTAAACTAAGTATAAAAGAAGAATATGAATAAATTATGAATAAGATATAAAAAAGCTTGAGTAATTTACTCAAGCTTTCATGATTATTTTGGCTTAGTTGCCCGATTTTAAATAGTTTTGGTAAGATTCAGTATGATATTTATCAACAGTAGAAGTGTTATTATTTTTACTGTAAACACTTGTTGAGTTATTGCCTTTTTCATCTTCAATCTTTTCTAATTGTTTTAATTGATCTTTATAATTATACTCATCGGGATTCACTGGAGTCAATCCGCTGTTTGTATAAAAGCGTAACAAGTCGCCATTTGTTGTTTGATCAGACATCTCTAACTGCAAGTTAGCTTTTTCTTTTAACGCTTGCGCTTCTTGTTTTTCTTGTTCAGTTGGTTCTTCCAATAAACGACCAGTGGCTGTCTCATAGATACTAGAACCTAGCATGGTGTATTTTGGTGAAACATAGTTTCCATTTCTAAAAGCAACAAGTTGAGAATTGTCTTTGGAGAATAGGTCTTGTCCCATTTGAATATAATTCTTAGTATCAATACCCATCAAATGTAACAGGGTAGGTAATGCATCGATTTGGCCACCATATGTGTGGTTGATCCCACCATTTGTTTGACCAGGAATGTGAATCATGTAAGGCACACGTTGCATAGTTGAGTTATCATAGTCATTCCAAGTTGATTTTGTTTTTCCAAGTAACTCAGCTAAATTTTGATTTCTAGAAGTTGAAACACCATAATGATCGCCATAAAGAACGATTACAGAATTATCATACAATCCAGAAGCTTTCAAGTAATTGAAGAATTCCTCAACAGCCTTATCAAGATAGTTTGCTGTAGCAAAGTAGCCATTGATTGTTTCATCTGATGTTTGAGCAATCGGGAAGCCAGCTTCATCATTTGTAAATTGTGAATATGGATAATGATTAGAAACAGCAATAAATTTAGAATAAAAAGGTTGTTGTAGATGTTCCAAGTATTGTGCAGACTGTTGGAAAAAAGGTTTGTCATGCAAGCCATATTGGAACGAGTTATCTTCATTGACATCATAGTAATTTGCATCGAAGAAATAGTTGTATCCCAAATGTTTGTATGTTTCATTACGATTCCAGAAATTACCAGCATTTCCGTGGAACACAGCACTAGTGTAGCCTGCTTCTTGACCTAAAATGGCTGGGGCTGCTTCAAAAGTATTTTTACCACCAACTTGTGTGAACAGTGAGCCTTGGCTAAGACCAAACAATGAGTTTTCAAACATTGTTTCAGCATCACTTGTTTTTCCTTGTCCTACTTGATGGAAAAAGTTATCAAAGCTGTAGGTGCTGTTACTGTGGTACAAGCTATTGATGAAAGGAGTTACTACATGTTCAACACCTTTTTCATCTTTTAATTTGTAATCAATCAAAAATTGTTGGAAACTTTCTAAGTGGATATAGATAATATTTTTTCCTTTAGCCATACCAAAAGTATCAGGGTTTGGTGCGGCATAATGACCTTTAACGTAGTCTGAAACAGTATCCATATCATTTTCACTGGCTTCAGCTCGAACTTGGTTTGTTTGGTAAGTTGTCACACCATCATAGACGGTAAACGCATTTAAGCCTAAAAACTTAACAATATAATCACGTGAAAATTGACGACCTAGTAACTGAGGGCGAGCAGTTTCAGCTAAAGTCAAGTTCGCAACAAAAAATAACGCAGATAACATACTGATGGAAATAGCCACTCGAGCTCTGACCGGGCGCTCATCCATCTTGATTTTTTTAGTTAGTAGTAAGATGCCGATAATGACAAAATCAAGCCAATAAAGCACATCGTAAGGTCTAAATAAACGTAAAGCACTTTCTCCAAGTCCACTTGCGACTTTTCCTGCACCGAGCATAGTGTTGACGGTGATAAAGTCAGTAAACTCTCTATAGTAAACAACATTAGAGAATAACAGTAACGTCAATAAGAAATAAAGCACCATCATAGTAATATAAGAAGCTTTCTTTCTTCTCACATACAAAGCAATCGCCAATAAGAAAAACGTAGAAGCAATTGGATTAATGAAGAGAATGAAGTATTCAAAAGCATTCTCGATTCTTAAGTGGAAATCAACTGTATAAGCAAAAATATTTTTTAACCAGAGCAATACAGCCACAAAACCGAATAGTCCTAAACGAGTGTTTAAAAACTTGGGCATATGTATTTTTTTTATAATATTCAAAGTAAACGTATCCTTTCCAAAATCAAATCTAAAAGAAAGTAATTAAAAACTTTCTATACACTGCTACAATTCTACTCTCTCTGTAATTCTATGTCAATTTAAATCAAGATTTGTATAAATAAAGTTAACAAAAATTTACTTTTCTTAACAGTTCACTCTATATTTGGTTGATTTTAGCTAACGACAGAAGCTTTATTTTTTGATATACTAGCCAGTGATGACTTCACAAGTAATTAAGGTGCTTTTTTATAAAAAGAAAATTTGAACGAAGGATGACAAGAATGAATATAATAGTAACCAAAAAATCAGAAAAGAAATTTAAAGGAAGATATCCTCTTATTCAAAAAGAAGATCTACTTGATGTGCCTAAGACATTTTCAAATGAGTGGGTAAAATTTGTTGATAATCAAGGTCAATTGATTGCGACAGGCTATCTAGGCAAACAAAACAAAGGGATTGGTTGGCTAGTAAACTGGCAAGGTTGTGTGGATGCCCTTTTTTTAGAAAACTTATTTTTAAAAGCCAAAAGTCACCGAGCATTTTATGAACAAGATGATTCCACATCTGCTTATCGTATATTCAATGGAGAAGGAGACGGACTGGGGGGATTGATCGTTGATCGTTATGGTGATTTCGCTGTATTTTCATGGTATAACGAAACATTGTATCAAATGAAAGAAGAAATCATCCAAGCGTTTAAAAAGAATTTTCCAGAAATCATAGGTGCGTATGAAAAAATTCGTTTTTCAGCCGAATCATTACCAGAATCACAGAAACTGTTTGGAGATGATGCACCAGAGCCTCTTTTGGTTTATGAAAATGGCGTAACATATGCTACATATTTAAATGACGGACTGATGACGGGGATTTTCCTGGATCAAAAAGAAGTACGTGGTCGTTTGGTTGAAGGTGTTGCAGCTGGAAAAACAGTTTTGAATATGTTTAGTTATACTGGTGCATTTTCTGTTGCGAGTGCGATGGGCGGTGCAAGTATGACGACTAGTGTGGATTTAGCTAAACGCAGTTTACCAAAGACGAAAGAACAACTTGAAGTGAACCATCTAGCTACAGAAGATCAAAAAATTATTGTGATGGATGTATTTGACTATTTTAAATATGCTGCGCGCAAGCAACTAAGTTACGATGTGATTATTCTTGACCCACCAAGCTTTGCACGAAATAAGAAAAAGGTTTTTTCTGTTACTAAAAATTATGGAGATTTGGTAAAAGATTCTGTTGATATCTTAAAAAAAGAAGGGCTATTGATTGCTTCAACCAATGCAGCAAACATTTCTCTAGAAAAATATAAAAAAATGATTATCGCTGCATTAGAAGAAAAAAAAGTTCGTTATCAATTTAAGGAAACGTATCAATTGCCTAACGATTTTAAAACGACAAAGCACTTTGAAGAAGGGAATTATTTGAAAGTCTTCTTCATTGAAATAAAGAAATAGAAAATACGTCAAGAGTGAGAGTAACGTCATCGATGGATGGCGTACTCTCTATTTTCTTTTTTAGGTTTATAGTAAAGAATTCATGAACATGACCAAGCATCACAGTGAGTGTGAGAGCGGATGATAATTGGTACGTATTTGCTGCTCTTCCATTTTTTGTGACCAAGTAAGTAATGTGCAAAATCAGTTCATTTCATGTACTGTGTTTACAATGCTTCCATTTTTTATCGAAGTTTTTAAATTAAGGAAGTAACGAGTCACACAAACACTTTGGATGGTGTCTCATCGATCTTCGTGAGGTACAGCAATGTGGTTGAAATATGATGTAGTAGCTGTCATTTTAACCACCGTTCATTCAGATTTTTTCCTATTGATAAAATATATTTTGAGCAAACGGCACAATAAACTCTTTAAAGCGCAGAGCCGCTGGTGAAAGAAAATGATCTTTTTTGGTTGCTAGATAAATATAGCGAGGAAAAAAGTTATCTTTGAGCGTTAGTGTTTTGACATTATAAGCAGAAATAGATGGGATTTTTGGCATCAGTGCAATGCCATAATCATGTGCAACAAAACCTAGCATGGTATGATCTTCCTCAACTTCACATACGATTTTTGGTGTAATAGAAGCTGCAGTCAACATTTTATCAAGATAAGGTCGTAAGCCACTCCGTTCATTAAAATAAACGAAAGGATATGGACTTGTTTGCTTCAAGGAAATGCTATCGTATGAAGCTAAAGGATGGTTTAAGGGAACGACCAAAACAATTTCTTGTTCCGTTAATATTTCGTAATTAAGCTGCTCATCCTCTTGTAGCTTTGAAGTAATTGCGAGATCTACATCTTCCTTCAATAGTAAATCTGTCATATCAGAAGAATTTCCTTGAAATAAATTAAAACGAATCTGTTCATTGCCTGGATAGGTTGAAAACTCCTTCATAAGCATCGGGGCTAGAAAAGAACCTGCGGTATAAATAAAACCAAAATCAATCAACCCTTTTTCTGGACTGACCAATTCTTTTAACGCACGTTCGCCTTTGGCTAATTCTTCTAAGGCAGTTGAAACATACGTATAGAAAAATTTCCCATATTTTGTCAGTTGAATATTTCTGCCTTTTTTTTCAAATAATTGTGCATCTAGTTCTTTTTCCAATTCTGACATGGAGTGGCTTAAGTTTGGCTGGGTTGTATTTAATAACTTGGCTGCATGGGTCATATGTTGGGTATCTGCTAACATTCTAAAAAATTCTAACTGTCTCAAATTCATAAGTAATACTCCTTATCAGTAATTGATTCATAAGCACAGTTTATCAATAATTCTGAAAATATGCATCAACGAATGAAAAAATGATTTGAGTTTATACATAAATTATATTTATCAAAAATATAAAAAACATTCATTGGAATTTATTGGTTTGTTGGATTAAAATAAATTTACATCAATTGTGAAAAGATTAACAATATAAAAGCTATTTAGATAAGTTGTTTTTTGGAAAAAATATATTATAAATGACATGAAAAGCACTTCAGTCATCATTTCATATTTTCAATTAAGGCTACTTTGCTTTTAAAAATAGGAGGTAATCATGAATAATTATCAAGCAATATTTGAACCTTTAACTGTAAAACGTATGACATTAAAAAATCGTGTCGTTATGCCACCGATGGGGACAAATTTCGCTAATATGGACGGTACTTTCAGTATGCAGCATATTTCATATTATGAACAACGAGCTAAGGGTGGAACTGGTTTAATCACTTTAGAAAATGTGTGTATCGATTATCCGATGGGAACAAATGGTGCTCGTCAATTAAGAATGGATAATGATCAATATATTTCTGGGTTATGGCATTTTAATGAAAAGATGCATGCTTATGGTGCGTGTACGTCTGTTCAAATCAATCATGCAGGAGCTTCTGCCTATGGATTACGCTTAGAAGGGGAGCAACCAGTTTCTGCATCAAATATTCCTTCAAAAAAAGGTAATCCGATTCCACGTCCGTTAACTGAAGAGGAGATTTATGGAATTGTTGAACGCTATGCAGATGGAGCGTTGAGAGCGCAACGTGCTGGTTTTGATTGTGTAGAAATTCACGCAGGACATTCGTATCTTTTAAGTCAGTTTTTATCTCCTTTATATAATAAACGAACAGATAAATTTGGCGGAAGTCCAGAAAATCGTGCTCGTTTAACTAAATTAGTGGTTGAAGCCGTTCGAAAAGCAGTAGGACCATTTTTCCCAATTTCTCTTCGTTTTAGTGCAGATGAATTACTAGAAGGCGGTAATTCATTAGAAGATACAATTGAAATTTTAAGTTATTTTGCAGAGGAAGTAGATATTTTAAATGTATCAGCTGCATTGAATGACAGCTTACAATATCAAATCGATAAAATGAATTTAGCGGATGGCTGGCGTGCGTATATGTCAAAAGCGGTTAAGGAGCGTTTTCCTGATAAAGTAACCGTTACTTCTGGAAATATCCGCAGTCCTAAACGGGCAACTGAAATCCTTGAAGCAGGAGATGCAGATCTTTTAGCAATGGGTCGTGGATTGATTGCCGAACCAAACTGGGTAAATAAAGTAGCCAATGGACAAGAAGATTTACTAAGAAAATGCATTTCTTGTAACATCGGATGTGCTGATCATCGTATTGCTAAAGCTCGTCCAATGCGTTGTACCGTCAATCCAGATCTACATTATGAAGATGACTATAAAATGAAACCTATTTTACATCCAACTAAAATGGTTGTGATCGGTGGCGGGACGACAGGACTTGAAGCAGCAGCCACAGCAGCTGAAGTTGGTGTTAGCGTAGAACTTTTTGAACAAAAAGAGTATCTAGGTGGCTTAGGTCATGAAATTGCTCGTTTCCCAGATAAGAAACGAATCGATGATTTTATTACGTATGAAATCAATCGTTGTAAAGAACTAGATAATTTAGCGATCCATCTAAACCGTGCAGCAACGTTGAAAGATATTGAGGCAATCGGTCCAGATATTATCGTGAACGCTACTGGAGCGAAACCATTATTGCCACCAATCAATGGTCTAAAAGAACAACTAGATAATCCAAACAGAAAAATCTTCTCTATTTTTGATATTTTAGATGATATGTCAAAATTCCAAGAGTTTGAAGGAAAAGAAGTTGTTGTGATTGGCGGAGGTGCTGTTGGGTTAGACGTTGTGGAATATTACGCTGAACGTGGTGCTAAAAAAGTGAGTATTGTGGAAATGCAAGGTGAAATCGGGAAAGATCTTGATTTGATTACAAAACTTGCGATGATGGAAATTGTCGAAAAATTTGATGTGGAAGTCCATGTAGAAACAAAACTGACAGAAGTTAGAGAAAGTAGCTTTTTAGTTGAAAAAGATGGAGAAATGATCGAATTACCATTTGATTTAGGTTTTGTATGTTTAGGAATGCGTGCTGAAGCACCGATGATTCGTGAACTTGATCAATATGCTAGAAGTAATGGTGCTGTACTTTTAAATATGGGGGACAGTAAAGTTGCTAGACGAATCATGGAAGGGACAAGAGAAGCCCGCGACATTCTGAAAACAATCGAAGTTTTAGAAAACACACGAACACAAAAAATGTTGTTTGAACAAACAAAAAGTTTACAAGTGACACAAACTATATAAAGTGAGGGAAATTAACATGACAGAAAGAATTGACGGACACACATTATTAATCAGTTTGATTGCAACACCAATTCGCCATAGTTTATCACCAACTATGCACAATGAAGCATTTGCAAAATTAGGTTTAGACTATGCTTACATGGCATTTGAAGTAGGCAATGAAGAATTAAAAGATGCCGTTCAAGGAATTCGAGCATTGGGTATCCGAGGTTCTAACGTATCAATGCCAAATAAACAAGCAATCATTCCTTATTTAGACGAACTTTCACCTGCTGCAAAATTAGTTGGTGCAGTGAATACTGTGACAAATAAAGATGGAAAAGGCCATTTAGTTGGTCATGTAACAGATGGAACAGGCGCAATGCGTGCATTGAAAGAAGAAGGCGTAGAAGTTAAAGAACAAGTCGTGACGATGACTGGTGCCGGTGGTGCTGGAACAGCCATTGCAATCCAAGCAGCTTTAGATGGAGTAAAGGAGTTACGTATTTTTAATATTAACGATCAACATTATAAAAATGCAGAAGAAACAGTGAAAAAAATCAACGAAAATACAAATTGTATCGCAACATTAACTGATTTATCTGACCAAGTAGCCTTTAAACAATCAATTAGTGAAAGTAGTATTTATATTGATGCTACTGGAGTTGGGATGAAACCACTTCAAGAAGAAAGCTTAATCAATGATCCAGAAGTTATTCGTCCAGATTTAGTTGTTTTCGATGTTGTCTATATTCCAAAAGAAACGAAATTATTAAAGTTTGCTCGTGAACATGGCGCTAAAAAAACGATTAATGGTCTCGGTATGATGTTATACCAAGGTGCAGAAGCGTTCAAACATTTCACAGGAGAAGATATGCCTGTTGATTACATTAAAGAGCTATTATTCAAAGATTAAATAGAATTTTACTTACAGGAGAGAGACGAATGAAAAACAAGTATGTACCAACAGCGTTAGGGCTGTATATCAATTATATTGTTCATGGAATGGGCGTTTTGATCATTATGCAAAACAAGGATGCACTAGCATCACAATGGAATACGAATATAGAGGGCGTATCAGGCGTTGTTGCAATGCTTGGTATCGGGAGATTAGTTGCCATTTTGATTTCTGGATGGTTATCAGACAAATTCGGTCGTAAGCCTTTTGTGTATCTTGGAATGGTGATTTATGCATTATTTTTTGTTGGGATTTTATTCAGTCCAAGTGTACCTGTTGCGATGGCGTTTGGTGTGATTGCAGGAATAGCTAATTCTTGTCTTGATTCCGGGACATACCCTGCTTTGATGGAATCATTTCCTAAAACGGCTGGTACAGCAAGCGTATTAATCAAAGCCGCTGTACAAATCGGTCAATTTGCGTTACCATTCATTATTGCATTTTTAGGTAGTAGCGGTTTATGGTTTGGTTGGTCTTTTGTTGTATGTTTAGTTTTATTATGTATCAATGCACTATTCTTATTGAAATTACCTTTTCCTGATGCTGATAATAAAGCGGCTGAAAAAGAGGGCGTGGAAGTTGAAGCTGCTCCAGTTACTAAATTTAAAAGTAAACCTAAAATGCATATCGAAGGTGTTGCATTTGTTATTTACGGTTTTATTTCTCAAGCTACGTTTTACCTGATTAGTCAATATATTGCTGTATATGGTCAAGAAGTTGCCTCTATGTCCGAAAATGCGGCGAAGTTACTTGTTTCATATTATTCTACAGGATCATTAGTTTGTGTTGGTGTAACGGCAGTTGTTGCAGCTAAAATTCGTCCAGTTAATCTAGTGTTACCTTATACGTTAGCGTCATTTCTAGCTATCGCGGCTATGTGGTTATTCCCAACGCCAGCAGTGTTAACCATTGGAGCAGTTTTAGTAGGATTTTTTGCCGCAGGTGGTGTTATGCAATTAGGTTTAACTGTAATGGGGGAAATGTTCCCAGCGGGTAAAGGAACGATTACAGGAATTTTTTACACATTCGGAAGTATTGCTTCCTTTGCTATTCCTGTTGTTTCTGGTAAAATCGCTAATAGTAATCCTCATGGCATTATGTTATTAGATACCGTTATTGCCGGAATTGGTTTTATTTTAGCTGTCATTATTTTTATTCGTTATCGTCAAACAATCGATACATCTAAATAAGGGAGGATGCAAACAGTGAATACAGTTACAGTTAAAGGAGTGACTCTTGGAAGTGGGAGTCCTAAAATTATCGTGCCTCTAGTAGGGAAAAATGAAAAAGAATTAATTGCAGAAGCGAAACATTTATTGCCGGTCGATTGTGATCTGGTTGAATGGCGTGTGGACTTTTTTGATCAAGTTGCTGATTATCAAGCAGTTGTTGAAATGTCAAAAAAAATTGCAGAGATTCTAGCCGATAAACCAGTTTTGTTTACGTTCCGTACAAAACAAGAAGGTGGAGAAATAGCCTTTTCGGATGAACAATATTTTGGTTTATATAAAACAGTCATCGAAAATGGTGTAATCGATCTTTTAGATGTTGAATTATTTATGGATGAGAAACAGGTTCAAGAGACAATCGGAGCAGCCCATAATAAAGGAATCAAAATTGTTATGTGTAATCATGACTTTGATAAAACACCTACTAAAGAAGAAATTGTTTCAAGATTATGTCGTATGCAGGAAAAAAATGCTGATATTTGTAAAATCGCTGTAATGCCACAATCTTCAGAGGATGTATTAACACTTTTAGAAGCAACTAATGAGATGAAAACTAAACATGCCGATAGACCAATCGTTACAATGTCAATGGGTCAATTAGGGATGGTCAGCCGGATGAGCGGAGAAGTTTTTGGTTCTGCAATGACTTTTGGAGCGGCAAAAAAAGCTTCAGCTCCAGGACAAGTACCTGTTGGACAACTGCGTGAAATTCTCCAAACTTTAGCATTTTAATAGAATGAGGATAGGACAGAAACGTTTAATCCCGAGAAATAAGAAGCATACACGAAAATGACAAGAAACACGGAATTTTTCATTCTGATGTTGAATGATTCCTAATCGGTGTTCTTCAAATTTTTGTGACCAAGTAGGTACTGTGCAACATCAGCTTATTTCCGAAGGGATTGATTCTGCTTCCACCGTGTATTCGCATTTAGGGTGTGAAACAAAAGTGATTTTTACTTTTGTCTCACACCCTTTTTTCTTGCATCCATTGATTTCTTTGATAAACTAAATTGTGAGGTGAAATGAATTGGCTAAGAAAAAAAAGAACCAAAAAACAAATGCGATGCGTATTATTGAACAGCATAAAATTGCTTATAAAGAATATGAATTTGAATGGAGTGAAGATCACTTAAGCGCGAATAACGTTGCTGAAAAATTAGGAATCGAAGATGGAAAAATATTTAAAACGTTGGTAACTGTGGGCAATAAAACTGGGCCGGTCGTTGCTGTTATTCCAGGAAATAAGGAATTGGATCTAAAAAAGCTAGCCAATGCTAGCGGTAACAAAAAAGTGGATATGCTCCATCTGAAAGACTTAGAAGAAACAACGGGGTATATTAGAGGAGGTTGTTCGCCAATTGGAATGAAAAAATTGTTTCCAACTTACATTGCAGAAGATGCCAGATTGTTTGATACGATCATTATTTCAGCTGGTAAAAGAGGAATGCAGATCGAGTTGTCTCCGTTATCAATTCTTCAAGTAACGAGTGGCAAAATGGCAGAGTTAACAATGTAAAATACAATGAAAAGAGCAGAATAAGCATTCTTGTCTCAAACGCTACTGATATTTTTGTAACGCTTGTCGTGCTAATGAATCTGCTCCTTTATTTTGATTTTCAGGAAGCCATTTTACTAACAATAACGCAAAGTTTTGTTCTAATTGTTGAAAAGTCTTAAGGTAAGGTTGGAACAACAAATTTTTGGCATGCTGTTTTTCAATCGTTTGGACAACGATTTTACTATCGGAATGAATCACAACCGTTTGATTATTTAGTTTTTTTTCAATAGTTAATTGTAGAGCCTTAATAAAAACTTTAAATTCTGCTTCATGATTGGAACATTCCCCAAGTGGAACATGGATTTGCTCGTGTAGATGATCCCCTACAAGAACGATTCCTCCGCCACTTGGACCAGGATTCCCTTTTGTTGCAGCGTCGACATATATTCGTAACATAAAATTCTCCTTATTTTCTTTTCGTTCAAAGTTGAAGTATGTTATTATTATAACATATTGAATTTTTATTAAGGGGTCGCTACATGAAGAAAAAAGTCTATCATTGGCAACCAGAATTATCAACAGCGATAATTTATTGGTCCTGTACATTTGGCATTTTATTTTTAAGTTTGATTTTAACATTGGAACATACTCGTCCTTATTTGATTAGCAATATCGTGTTAGGTATTTTCTTTTTCTTTGCTTTAGTAGGATGCAATCGTTATTTTATGATTGAGGATGAGCAGTTGATCGTCCATGCATTGTTACCAATCAGACGAAAAAAAATAACATTGTCAGCAATCGAAATGATTCGAGTTGGACCAAAATGTATCGAAATAAGCTCACCTGGGTTTAAAGAAGGTACGCAACTATTTATCATGACAAAAAAAAATAAAGTAGCTTTTATAAAGTCGATGAAACAGCAAAGCTTATTGAGTGCAACGATCATCGATGATCCGCAATTGACCATTAGCAAACACTACTAAAAAAACAGCATCCTGCTTGAGGAATGCTGTTTTTTTCTATATTTTCTTCACATGTGCGGCTTGTAAACCACGTGTACCTTCCATTACTTCAAATTCTACGGCTTGGTTTTCATCTAATGACTTAAAGCCATCTTCTTCAATTGCTGTGAAATGAACAAAGATTTCCTCGTCCTCATTGTAACCAATAAATCCGTAACCTTTTCTATTGTCGAACCACTTGACGAACCCTTTTTCCATTCAAATCACGCTCCTTTATATTATAAAGTCTAGCATCATTATAAAGTGAAAAAAGGTACCCGTCAATCTTTTGCAAAAAAGTTGTTATAGTAATAAAAAGTAGCATTAAGAGGTGACGGAATGAGTAGTTTCTTGACGAAAACTAAAAAGCTTACAAAATTGTTCGTAAAAATTGGTAGTCTGATGAAAACAGACATAGAAAATTTCGTAAGTAGCGGATGGATTGTCCATCAATATTAAATAAAGATGGAAATAGAAGTGGATTATTTTAAAATGTGATTATCTACAGGAGCAAAGTAAAATTTTTTGTAATCAAGTTTATTTATACTCAAATCAACTTCTTTCTTCCAGTCAGCGGGATTTTGTTATATACTTTAGATTAAAGCTCGAGGAGGGATCATTATGAAGATTCGTTGTAGTAGAAATACTGGATTTTATGGAATGGCCAGTCCAATCGAGGTAATAAAAAATGGTGAAAAGTGGTTTTATTTAAACCAAAATGATACCAAGCAAATAGAAGTGATTGAACAGGAGTGCACGATTCAAGCTAAATTTTTTTTTCTGAAGAGTGCGCCGTTTACATTGATTGATAAAGGACAAGTCATCAATTTGGAAATAACGATGAACCCAATTTTGATTTTCGTTTATGTTATACTCTTTGGGGGGATGTTTTTGATTCCAATTTTACATCTAAATATAGGTGGTATTTTAATCGTACTCGTTCTTTATTTTATTTTTGTATGTTCATTATTAAATAAAGCTTATGTAATCAAGGAGAAGACATGATGGGGGAAAGAGCGGAAGAATTTTTAAGTAGTTTTAACCGTATTGAAAAGTGGTTTCGCGAACAATTGAATAATCCAACCAACATGGGATTTAGTGAAATGGTTCGAAGACTTTCTAGGAAAAAAGACAGTCAAATTCCTCTTTTTCAAGATGACTTACTACAAATGGCTCAATTAAGAAATGCAATTGTGCATGAACAGATTTCAACCGATTTTGTGATAGCAGAACCAAATGAGTGGGCAGTCAAACGTATGGCGGAAATTGAAACAGCATTAATCAGTCCTGAAAAAGTTTTGCCGCGTTTTGCAAAGAAAGTTACAGGGTTCGATATAAATATTTCAATCAAGGATATCTTAGCAATCGTAGCGCGCAAGCAATATTCCCAATTTCCAATCTATAATCAGGGTCAATTTAAAGGGTTGATCACTGTCCGTGGTTTAGGTATTTGGTTAGCTGTTGAAAGTTCTAAGGGAGACATTCAATTAGAAGGTAGAAAAGCAGTTGAGCTTTTAGAACGCAACTACAAGGGAAGCAATTATCAATTCGTTAGTAGTGATACAACGATTTTTCAAGTTGAGGAAATGTTTGTGACACAGGTCCGATTAGAAGCGATATTGATTACAAAAGATGGGAATCCCAATGGGAGTTTACTAGGTATTATTCGTCCAAGGGATTTATATAATAATTTAGAGAAGGAATGAAAGCCGTTGTTAGCAGTTTATCTTATTATCAGTGCAATTCTGATTGGAATAGATCAGTGGGTGAAATATTTAACAGTAACCAATATTCAACTAGGCGAAACAAAGGAGTTTATTCCCGGATTTTTGTCATTTACCAATTTGCGTAATACTGGGGCTGCATGGAGCCTTTTAGAAGGAAAAATGTGGTTCTTTTATATTGTGACTGTAATCGTAGTTGCTGTAGTTCTCTATATTTTAGTTAAAAATATCAATGGAAGTAAGTGGTTCACAGTCGGTTTGAGTTTAGTTCTAGCGGGAGCAGTCGGAAATTTTATTGATCGAATTCGTCTAGGGTATGTTGTTGATATGTTCCAAACAGAATTTATTCGCTTTCCTATATTCAATGTTGCTGACTCAGCGCTAGTGATTGGCGTAATATGTATTTTTATTTATTTAGTTTTAGACGAAAAAGCAGCGAAGGATGGGAAAAATGGAACAAATTAATGTGAAAATAAAACAAGAAAAAGGGCGGATCGATAAGGTATTAAGCGATGTACTGAAAAATCATTCTCGTTCGCAAATCCAGCAATGGTTAAAAGACCAAAATATAATTGTCAATGGTGAAGTGACTCGTTCAAATTATAAGGTGAAAGAACATGATGAAATTAGTATCAATGTACCTGAACCAGAGGAACTTAACGTTATAGCAGAAGATATTCCGATTGAAATTGTTTATGAGGATGACGATGTTTTAGTGGTCAATAAACCGCAAGGCATGGTTGTTCATCCATCCGCTGGACATCAGCATGGTACATTAGTTAATGCGTTATTGTATCATATAAAAGACTTGTCATCGATTAATGGAATCATTCGTCCGGGAATTGTTCATCGAATTGATAAAGATACCTCAGGATTATTAATGGTTGCTAAAAATGATAAAGCCCACGTTGCTTTAGCGGAACAATTAAAAGATAAAACCTCGCTTAGGAAATACATCGCTTTAGTTCATGGTGAAATAGCACATGATAAAGGCGAGATAAATGCACCGATCGGCCGTTCAAAAAATGACCGAAAAATGCAAGCAGTAATAGAAGGCGGTAAGCCTGCAGTGACTCACTTTGAAGTCTTAGAACGTTTTGACGGTTATACGCTAGTTCAGTTGCAGTTGGAAACAGGACGTACACACCAAATTCGTGTACACATGAAGTATATCGGATTTCCAGTTGCTGGTGATCCACTATATGGTCCGAGAAAAACGTTAAAAGGGAATGGTCAATTTTTGCACGCCGAAGTTCTAGGTTTCAAACATCCTACAACTGGCCAAATGATGGTCTTTGAAGCCCCTTTACCTGATCTTTTTGAAAAAACTTTAGACCAATTAAGAAATAATAATTGATTTATTTCAAAAGAAAAGGTACACTGTTTTAGAAAGAAAATTTAATAAGTAATCCTTTAAGAGTAGTCCCGTGAGGCTAAGAAGGAAACATGCAGAACAATATCTAAGTGCGCTTAGAAAAAATCTGTGTGAACTGAATGGTATCTTTGTATAGATAAATTCAATCCTCCTATCCGAACACGGGTGGGAGGATTTTTGTTTGTAGCGAAGCTATCACACTAGTGAACCATCAAAAGTCCCAACTACTTAAAATCAGGAAAAACAAGTACTAACACACATGAAAAAGAGCAAGTGTAACGCCTTTACACTGAAACAGGAAGCTCATAAGGCATCATTCGAATGACATTTTTAGGAGGAGAAAAAAATGCAAAAAAAAGAAGTTGTCGATGCGGTGACAATGAAACGCGCACTAACAAGGATCACGTATGAAATCATTGAGAGAAATAAAGGCATACAAGATATTGTTCTAGTTGGAATCAAAACTCGCGGAATCTACATTGCCCAACGAATTGCTGAACGTTTGAAACAGCTGGAGCAAATCGATGTTCCAGTAGGAGAGTTGGATATTACTTTATACCGTGATGATATGGACGGACAATCAATGAAAAAACGTTCATTAGAAGAGCCAGAACTTCACTCATCGGATATTCCAGTTTCATTAGAAGGAAAGGAAGTAATTTTGATTGATGACGTTCTCTTCACAGGTCGCACGATTAGAGCGGCAATGGATGCTGTAATGGATCTTGGTAGACCAAGAAAAATTTCATTGGCCGTTTTAGTGGACAGAGGGCATAGAGAACTTCCGATTAGAGCGGATTATGTTGGAAAAAATATTCCAACCTCAATGGCAGAAGAAATCATTGTTGAAGTAGAGGAAAAAGATGGTGCGGATCGAATTTTGATTGCAAGTACAGAACAATAGACAAATACAATAGTAAAGATAGGGTAGGTTGAGATGACAGAAAAAAATTTTCGCAATGAAGAAGCAGTGTTAGATATTCACGATAGACCAAAGGTAACGCACTGGGTCGGTTTAAGTTTACAGCATTTATTCACAATGTTTGGTGCAACAGTCTTAGTTCCGATTTTAGTAGGAATCGATCCAGGAATTGCCTTAGTCAGTTCAGGACTTGGAACAATCGTCTATTTGTTTGTAACGAAAGGGAAGATTCCAGCATATCTCGGAAGTAGTTTTGCCTTTATAGCAGCTATGCAGATGTTAATGAAAAGCGATGGCTACCCAGCAATAGCTCAAGGTGCAATCACAACAGGGTTAGTTTACCTAATCGTTTCCATTATCATTAGTAAAATCGGCTCGGCTTGGTTGGATAAAATTTTACCACCGATCGTAGTAGGACCAGTTGTGATGGTCATTGGATTAGGACTTGCATCTAACGCTGCAAACAATGCTATGTTTAACAAGGGAGAGTATGATTTTAAATTCATCGCAGTTGCTTTGATTACACTTGGCTTGACGATCTTTTACAATATGTTTTTCAAAGGGTTTCTAGGATTGATACCTATCTTACTAGGAATCGTGAGTGGATATCTAATTGCTTTGTTGTTTGGGATCGTAGATGTTGAACCAATTAAAAATGCAGCTTGGTTTGCTATGCCAAACTTTGAAATACCTTTTGTTCAATATCAACCAAAACTACATTTAAATGCAATTACAACAATGGCGCCAATCGCATTTGTAACAATGACAGAACATATCGGTCACTTAATGGTATTAAATAAATTAACAAAACGAAACTTCTTCCAAGTCCCAGGTTTATCCAAAACATTGATGGGTGATGGTGCTGCGCAAATCGTAGCAGGTTTAGTCGGTGGACCTCCTGTCACAAGTTATGGTGAGAATATCGGAGTTTTAGCCATTACACGGGTGCACAGTGTATTTGTTATCGCAGGTGCTGCAGTATTCGCAGTGGGACTTGGATTTGTAGGAAAATTAAGTGCAGTCATTTTGAGTATCCCAGGTCCAGTTATTTCAGGTATCAGCTTTGTCTTATTCGGAGTTATTGCAGCAAGCGGTTTGAAAATACTAATTGATAATCAAATCAACTTTGATAAGAAAAAGAATTTGTTGATTGCTTCTGTGATCTTAGTCGTCGGTATAGGTGGTTTAGTCTTTAAACTTGATACCTTTGAATTATCATCAATGGCACTCGCAACGGTCTTAGGAATTATTCTAAACTTGATTTTACCTGAAACAGCACGTAGTGAAGAAAAGACTAACTAGATAAACAGAACGTTGTTACGATTGTTATCTAGCTTCAAGAGTTAGTCTTTCGGAAAAAAGATAAAATATCCCTGTGACAAAGAACGTTACAAATAGATTTTCTCATTTCTAGTCAAGACTAAGTGTGCACTTTCAGCTTTCAAACTAAGGAGGAAAACGAATGATCATCACATCTGAACGTATCAGTTTAAAACATCTTTTAACCGTAGAAGCACTAAGTGATCAAGAAGTTATGGGCTTGATCCATCGTGCACAGGAGTTCAAACAGGGAGGAACTTGGCAACCTGAGAAAAAACAATACTTTGCGACAAATTTGTTCTTTGAAAATAGCACACGAACGCATAAAAGCTTTGATGTTGCTGAAAAAAAATTAGGGATCGAAGTGATCGAATTTGAAGAAAGTATGAGCTCGGTGAAAAAAGGCGAAACATTGTATGATACGGTGCTGACAATGTCAGCGATCGGAGTAGATGTGGCAGTCATTCGTCATGGAGAAGAAAATTATTATGATGAACTGATCCAAAGCAAAACAATCCAGTGTTCAATCATTAACGGTGGAGATGGCAGTGGTCAGCATCCTACCCAATGTCTACTAGACTTGATGACAATTTACGAGGAGTTTAAATACTTTGAAGGATTAAAAATTGCGATTGTGGGAGACATCACTCATTCTAGGGTGGCAAAATCAAATATGCAAATGCTGAAACGCCTAGGTGCAACGATCTTTTTCTCAGGACCGGAAGAGTGGTACGATAAGCAATTTGAAGCGTATGGACATTATATGCCTCTAGATGAAGTGGTTGAAACGGTAGATGTTATGATGTTACTTAGAGTGCAACATGAACGCCATGACGGATCAGAAATCTTTTCAAAAGAAGAGTACCATCAAGAGTATGGTTTAACCGTTGAACGGGCTAAACGACTCCAAAAACATGCAGTTATTATGCATCCAGCCCCTGTCAATCGTGATGTTGAACTGGCGGATTCTCTAGTAGAAGGAATCCAATCAAGAATCATCCAGCAGATGAGTAACGGTGTTTATATGAGAATGGCAATTTTAGAAGCAGTATTACATGGAAAGGCATAGGTGAACAACATGAAAACACTTATCAAAAATGGGAAAATCATAAAAAAAGACAATCAGTTAATTCCAGCAGAAATTTGGCTTGAAGATGGTAAGATCAGAGCAATTGGTGAAACATTTGATGAAAGTACATTTGAAAAAGTCTATGATGCTAAAGGACAGCTGATCACTCCTGGATTAGTGGATGTCCATGTTCATCTAAGAGAACCAGGATTTACGTATAAAGAAACAATTGAAACAGGTAGCAAATCAGCGGCTAGAGGCGGCTATACTACCGTTTGTGCTATGCCTAACTTAAATCCAGTTCCAGATACTGCAGAGAAATTAAAAGAAGTTTATGAAATCATTGAAAAAAATGCTGTTGTAAAAGTACTACAATATGCACCGATTACAGAAAAGTTGCGCAGCGAAACGTTAACAGATCAGAAAGCGCTAAAAGAAGTTGGTGCTTTCGCATTCACAAACGACGGTGTAGGAGTACAAACGGCTGGAACAATGTACCTTGCTATGAAAGAAGCCGCTTCGCTCGGCATGGCGATCGTGGCTCATACAGAAGATGAGTCATTACTTTTTGACGGAGTTATGCATGAAGGAGAAATTTCTAAAAAATTAGGACTACCGGGGATTTTAAGTTCGACAGAAGCGTCACAAATCGCTCGAGATGTTGTGTTAGCGGGCGAAACAGGTGTTCACTATCATGTTTGTCACGTTTCAACAAAAGAAAGTGTTCGTGTGATTCGTGATGCTAAACGAGCAGGAATACATGTAACGGCAGAAGTAGCACCGCATCACTTGATTTTGATTGATGAAGATATTCCGGAGGATAATGGCTTTTGGAAAATGAATCCACCGCTCAGAGCAACATCTGATCGTGATGCTTTGATCGAAGGTTTATTGGATGGCACAATCGACTGCATCGCAACAGATCATGCCCCTCATGGTTTAGAAGAAAAAAATCAAACTTTCTTAAAAGCGCCATTCGGAATTGTCGGTAGTGAGACAGCTTTCCAATTGATTTATACAAATTTTGTGGAAACAGGAAAATTCACATTAGAACAAGTAATCAACTGGATGGCAACAAAACCAGCTGAGATTTTTGGACTAGATGCTGGAACACTTACGATTGGTGCTCCTGCTGATCTCGCAGTTTTCGATTTAGAGTTAGAAGAAACGATTGATGACAAAGATTTTGAGTCGATGGGGATCAATACACCATTTGTTGGCTGGAAAGTTAAAGGGAATACATTAATGACCTTTGTTGATGGGCAATCAGCTTGGTCTAAGGGAGATGCATAAATTTGAAGCGACTATTGATACTAGAAGACGGAACCGTTTTTGAAGGAAAAGCGTTTGGTGCAGAAGTTAATGTTGTTGGAGAAATTGTATTTACAACAAGTATGACAGGCTACCAAGAAACGATCACTGACCAAAGTTTCAATGGTCAAATTATTACATTTACCTATCCAATGGTTGGTAATTATGGTGTCAATCGCGATGATTATGAATCAATTTCCCCAACTTGTAAAGGTGTAGTCGTCAAAGAACACGCTCGACTTGCTTCAAATTGGCGGGCACAAATGACGCTTGACGAATTTTTGAAAAGAAAAGGAATTCCGGGTATTTCAGGAATAGATACACGCGCCTTAACAAGGAAACTTCGTTCAGTTGGAACAATGAAAGCAGGATTTGTTGATATTGACGATGATCTAACACATGAATTCGATCAACTTAAGGCGACCGTTTTACCGAAAAACCAAGTAGCACAAGTTTCAACAACGAAACCTTATCCAAGTCCTGGGGTTGGTCGTAATGTGGTTGTAGTCGATTTCGGTTTGAAACATAGTATTTTACGTGAATTATCAAAACGTCACTGTAACTTGACCGTTTTACCTTATAATACAGCTGCTGAAACGATTTTAGAACTCTCGCCAGATGGGGTTATGTTGACAAATGGACCTGGAGATCCTAAAGATGTACCAGAAGCAATTAAAATGATACAAGCTATTCAAGGAAAAGTACCGATTTTTGGGATTTGTTTAGGCCATCAACTATTTGCTTTAGCGAATGGAGCAGATACTTATAAAATGAAGTTCGGACATCGAGGATTAAATCATCCTGTTCGGGAAATTGCGACTGGACGAATCGATTTTACCTCACAAAATCATGGATATGCAGTAGATGACACAACCGTTGATCCTGAAAAACTAATCGTGACGCACGTAGAAGTAAATGATGGGACAGTTGAAGGGGTTAGACATCGCCAATACCCAGCTTTTACAGTTCAATACCACCCAGATGCAGCACCAGGTCCCCACGATGGACTTCATCTGTTTGATGAATTTATGGAATTAATGGATGCATGGAAGGAGCAGGACGAATGCCAAAAAGAACAGATATAAACAAAATCATGGTAATAGGTTCTGGACCAATCATTATTGGCCAAGCCGCAGAATTTGATTATGCCGGTACACAGGCCTGTCTTGCTTTAAGAGAAGAAGGGTATGAAGTGGTCTTAGTCAATTCAAATCCAGCAACAATTATGACGGATAAAGAAATCGCGGACCAAGTTTACATCGAACCGATTACACTGGAATTTGTTTCTCGCATTTTAAGAAAAGAGCGCCCAGATGCATTACTTCCAACATTAGGTGGTCAGACTGGACTAAATATGGCAATGGAGTTAGCTGCTTCTGGTATTTTGGATGAGTTAAAAGTCGAATTATTAGGAACAAAACTAGATGCAATCGATCAAGCAGAAGATCGTGACTTATTTAAACAACTAATGGAAGAGTTAGATCAGCCGATTCCTGAAAGTGAAATCGTCAATACGGTAGAACAAGCGGTAGAATTTGCCAATACCATTGGTTATCCAATCATTGTACGACCTGCTTTTACCTTAGGTGGTACAGGAGGTGGAATGTGTGACAATGAAGTAGAGTTACGAATCATCGCTGAAAATGGTCTGAAACTATCTCCTGTAACCCAATGTTTGATTGAAAAAAGTATCGCTGGATTCAAAGAAATCGAATATGAAGTAATGCGTGATTCTGCTGATAATGCAATTGTTGTGTGTAACATGGAAAATTTCGATCCAGTGGGAATCCATACAGGTGACTCGATCGTATTTGCTCCAAGTCAAACATTGTCTGATCACGAATATCAAATGCTTCGTGATGCATCACTTAAAATTATTAGAGCACTAAAAATAGAAGGTGGCTGCAATGTTCAACTAGCGCTAGATCCACATAGTTTTAACTACTATGTAATTGAGGTTAATCCACGCGTTTCTCGTTCATCTGCTTTAGCTAGCAAAGCAACTGGCTATCCCATTGCCAAATTAGCTGCCAAAATTGCTGTAGGTCTAACATTAGATGAAATGAAAAACCCAGTTACAGAAACAACGTATGCAGAGTTTGAACCAGCTTTGGATTATGTTGTTGCAAAAATTCCTCGCTGGCCTTTTGATAAATTCGAAAAAGGCGAACGGCGATTAGGCACTCAAATGAAAGCAACAGGGGAAGTCATGGCGATAGGCCGCAATATTGAAGAATCATTGTTGAAAGCTGTACGTTCTCTTGAAATCGGAGTGTATCACAACGAGCTAAAAGAAATGCAAGAAGTCAGTGACGAATTATTGACTGAAAAAATCGTAAAAGCTCAAGACGATCGATTGTTTTATCTTTCAGAAGCAATTAGACGAGGGTTTACGATTGAAGATTTGGCTAAGTTGACGAAAATTGATTTATTCTTCCTAGACAAACTTCTTCATATTGTTGAATTAGAAACGGCATTAGAAGCAAATATTAGAGATTCCGAACTTTTAAAAGAAGCTAAACAAAATGGTTTTACTGACAGAAAAATTGCTGAATTGTGGAAGATGACTGAAAAAGAAATTTCGGAGTATCGTCACGAGCAAAAAATACTCCCTGTTTATAAAATGGTTGATACTTGTGCAGCTGAATTTGAATCTCAAACCCCGTACTTTTACAGTACTTATGAATTTGAAAACGAAAGTATCCGTTCTGAGAAACCTTCCGTATTAGTGCTGGGCTCAGGTCCCATTAGAATCGGGCAAGGTGTGGAGTTTGACTACGCGACGGTTCATTCCGTAAAAGCAATTCAAGAAGCAGGTTTTGAAGCAATCATTATGAATAGTAATCCTGAAACGGTCTCAACGGACTTTTCGATTTCGGATAAACTTTATTTTGAACCATTAACGTTAGAAGATGTGATGAATGTGATTGAACTGGAACAACCTACAGGCGTCATCGTTCAGTTTGGCGGTCAAACAGCAATCAACTTAGCGGAACCTTTAGTAAAACAAGGCGTTAAGATTCTAGGAACATCAATCAAAGACTTAGATAGAGCTGAAAACCGAGACCTTTTTGAACAAGCATTACAAGAATTAAATATACCTCAACCGCCAGGAGATACTGCAACAAGTGCCGAAGAAGCAGTGACAGTCGCTAATAAGATCGGTTATCCCGTTTTAGTTCGTCCTAGTTATGTACTTGGAGGACGAGCAATGGAAATTGTTGAAAATCAAAAGGACTTGGAAGACTATATGCGCAATGCAGTAAAAGCTTCACCAGAGCATCCAGTATTAGTGGATAGCTATTTACTAGGTAAAGAATGTGAAGTTGATGCAATTTGTGATGGACAAACTGTCTTGATTTCTGGCATCATGGAGCATATTGAACGTGCTGGAGTTCATTCTGGTGATTCAATGGCTGTTTATCCACCACAAACATTATCAAAAGAGATTCAACAGACAATCGCTGATTATACAAAAAAGCTTGCAATCGGTTTGAATTGTGTTGGCATGATGAACATCCAATTTGTAATCCATGAGGAGAAAGTTTACGTGATAGAAGTTAATCCTCGAGCAAGTCGAACAGTACCGTTTTTAAGTAAAATCACAGGAATTCCAATGGCTCAGGTAGCGACTAAAGCAATTCTTGGTGAGAAACTAACTGATTTAGGATATCAAGATGGTTTGTATCCTGAAAGTCAGCAAGTACACATCAAGGCGCCGGTATTCTCTTTTACTAAACTTCAAAAGGTGGACACATATTTAGGACCTGAAATGAAATCGACTGGTGAAGTGATGGGTTCAGACTATAGTTTGGAAAAAGCCTTATATAAAGCTTTTGAAGCATCAGGATTACACTTGCCAAGTTTTGGAGCAGTCCTATTCACGATAGCAGATGAGACGAAAGAAGAAGCTTTGTTACTAGCTAAACGCTTTAATCAAATTGGCTATAGCTTGATTGCTACAAAAGGGACAGCTGAATTTTTAACAAAAAATGGCTTGAGAGTGAAAACAGTTCTCAAAATAAATCAAGGCGGAGAAACGGTCCTTGACTTGATCCGCAGCGGTGAGGCTCAAGTTGTTGTGAATACGATGGATAAAAATCGCTCTGACCTAAATCAAGATGGATTTATGATTCGTCGAGAAGCAGTAGAACATGGGGTTCCACTATTTACTTCATTGGATACAGCAGAAGCAATTTTAAAAGTATTAGAATCAAGAGCATTTTCAACGGAGTCTATCTAAAACTGAGTAAGCTTTGGGAAAAGGCACTTGTTTTTTCTCAACGTCATGTTGTAAAGGAGCGAAATAAATGAAACAGGAAATAATGACGATCATCTCTCAACAACAATTAGCGCCTAGAATTTTTCAAATGACTTTGACAGGTGATTTAGTCAAGGAAATGGATAAACCTGGTCAGTTTATTCATATAAAAGTCCCGCGAGCTGATATGCTTTTAAGACGACCGATCAGTATTAATCAAATAAATAAAGAGGCGAAGACTTGCACGATCATCTATCGAACAGAAGGCGATGGAACGAAAGTTTTCTCTGAACTTACAACTGGAGACTCATTAGATGTGATGGGACCTTTAGGAAATGGCTTTGATGTCGACTGCCTGACTTCGGGCCAAAAAGCGTATGTGATTGGTGGTGGTATTGGTATTCCGCCGATGTATGAATTATCAAAGCAGTTGAAACAAAATGGAATTGAAGTTATCCACTTTTTGGGTTATGCATCTAAAGACGTTGCCTACTTTCAGGATGAATTTATCGCTTTAGGAGATACACGTTTTGCGACGGATGATGGTTCGTTTGGAGTTGAAGGGAATGTTGGGAATCTTTTATTAGATGCAATTCAAAAAGAACAACCAGATGCTGTTTATGCTTGTGGTGCCAATGGCATGTTAAAGATGGTTGCCCAAGTTTTTTCTGATAACCCGAATGTTTTTCTCTCATTAGAACAACGCATGGCTTGCGGTATGGGGGCATGTTATGCTTGTGTTTGCCATGTGCCAGATGATGAAACAGGAGTAAAAAGTGTTAAGGTTTGTGATGAAGGACCAATATTTAGAGCAAACGAGGTGGTTTTATGATGGAAAATCCGTTAGCAATCAATATTCCTGGTTTAGAACTGAAGAATCCGATTATTCCTGCTAGTGGTTGTTTTGGATTCGGTGAAGAATATGCTAAATATTATGATTTGGGAAAACTTGGCTCAATCATGATCAAGGCTACAACACCACAAGCACGTTTTGGAAATGCTACGCCAAGAGTTGCAGAAACACCAAGCGGTATGCTGAATGCAATTGGGTTACAAAATCCTGGTTTAGATGTAGTCATGAATACAAAATTACCAGCACTAGAAGCTTATGATATACCAATCATTGCAAATGTTGCAGGAGCTTGTGAAGAGGATTATGTTGAAGTTTGTAGTAAGATTGGCGACGCTCCCAATGTGAAAGCAATTGAGTTGAATATTTCGTGCCCCAATGTAAAACATGGTGGGATTGCTTTTGGTACTGATCCAGAGGTTGCGTTTCAGTTAACTCAGGCGGTTAAAAAAGTAGCTAAAGTTCCGATTTATGTAAAACTATCTCCTAATGTGACGGATATCGTACCAGTTGCGCAAGCAATCGAGGCTGGAGGCGCAGACGGTTTTTCCATGATCAATACACTTTTAGGAATGCGGATCGACTTGAAAAATCGACGTCCAGTGTTAGCCAATCAAACAGGTGGGCTGTCAGGTCCTGCAATTAAACCTGTTGCAATTCGCTTGATTCATCAAGTAGCTCAAATTTCTAGCTTACCGATTATTGGTATGGGTGGTGTACAAACAGTCGATGACGTATTAGAAATGTTTATGGCAGGAGCCAGTGCAGTAGCGGTTGGAACAGCTAATTTTACAGATCCATACATTTGTCCGAAATTGATCGATGCATTGCCTAATAGAATGGCAGAACTTGGTATCGAATCGTTGGAACAACTAATTAAAGAGGTTAGAGAGGAAAAAAATAAATGAGTCAAAGACCGATCATCGCTTTAGATTTTCCTTCAAAAAAAGATGTAGCAAACTTTTTGGATAAATTTCCAGAAGAAGAATCGTTATTTGTTAAAGTAGGAATGGAATTATTTTATCAAGAAGGACCTGAAATCGTCCGCTGGTTAAAAACATTAGGGCATTCCGTTTTCCTTGATTTGAAATTGCATGACATACCAAATACGGTTGAGAAATCAATGATCGGCTTAGCAAAACTTGGTGTGGATATTACGAATGTGCATGCAGCCGGCGGCATTAAGATGATGGAAGCTGCAAAATCAGGCTTAAAAAAAGGAACACAAAAGGGTGCCAAAGTACCAATTTTAATTGCTGTAACACAACTTACATCAACTAGTGAACAGGAAATGCATCAAAATCAATTGATTGAAGTTCCACTAAAAGATAGTGTGATCCATTATGCAAAATGTACTGAAAAAGCTGGATTAGATGGTGTAGTCTGTTCAGCACTAGAGGCCAAAGATATCCATGATGCGACAAGTGAAGCATTTATTTGTTTAACACCAGGAATTCGTCCAAGCGGTAGTGATATTGGGGATCAACAACGTGTTGTGACACCTATTGATGCAAGAAAAATCGGATCGACATATATTGTTGTTGGTCGTCCAATAACACAAGCTGAAAAGCCATATGTAGCATATCAACAAATAAAAAATGAATGGAATGGAGAAACAAAATGACAGAACTAGCTAAAGCGATTGCGAAAGATTTATTAGAAATTGAAGCAGTATTTCTAAGTCCAACTGAACCTTTTACGTGGGCGAGCGGCCTCAAGAGCCCGATCTATTGCGATAATCGGATTACAATGAGCTATCCTGTTGTTCGTAAAGATATCGCCAAAGGACTAGCAGACAAAATAAAAGAAGCCTATCCAGATGTTCAAGTGATTGCAGGAACTGCAACTGCTGGGATTGCGCATGCTGCTTGGGTAGCAGATATTTTAGATTTACCTATGGTTTACATTCGCAGTAAAGCAAAAGAACATGGTAAAGGCAATCAAATCGAAGGCCGTATTTTTAAAGGTCAAAAAATGGTTGTGATCGAAGATTTGATTTCAACTGGGGGAAGTGTGCTTGAAGCAGCAGATGCTGCCAAACGTGAAGGTGCTGATGTGTTAGGTGTTGCAGCGATTTTTACGTATGAATTACCAAAAGGGAAAGAAAATTTTGAAGCACAAAAAATGGACTTAATTACTTTAACAAATTATTCAACATTGATTGATGCAGCATTAGAGTCAAATTATATCGAAGCAAATGATGTTGTATTATTAAAAGACTGGAAGCAAGACCCTGAAAATTGGTTAAACAAATAGCTGCAATTTTAAAAAAGTATAATTTTTGATCATTCATTCAAAAGTTATACTTTTTTACTTGATCAATTGATTTCTTTATAATATGTTATACTTGAAAAAAGAACAAAGAAGTTTTTGACAATTGACTGTTAAGAATAAATAAGATACAGTTATTCAAATGATAAAATTAGAAGGTGGGGTTTGATGAAAAATATTCGGAATATGGATGTGGAATGGGGCTATGAAGGAGAACGTGGACCAGAACATTGGCACACGCTTTGTGATTGGTTTTCAACGGGTGCAAAATATCCTTATCAATCGCCAATTAATTTATCAAAAAATTTAGTTAATGGTGTTTCGACTAGTCGAGCAATTAAATTTTGTTATAAAAAAGAAGAGTTTACCGAAAAAGAATTCAAAAATACGTTTCATTTTGTTCCGCCAAATACAGAAAGCTTTATCGTTTTTGAAGATGAAAAATATTATTTGACCGATATCCATTTTCACACACCTAGTGAGCATACTTTTGATGGCGAACATTCACCACTCGAATTCCATCTTGTTCACATGAATAATTCTGGCGATAACTTGGTGGTGGGATGTTTATTTACGATTACAACAGCAGAAAATAAATTTTCGAAAAATAAGAGTACCCTTGAATGGAAGTCAGAAACCCATCAACAATGGTTTGACCCTTCTATTTTTCTACCAGAACAGAGAACCCATTTTCATTATTTAGGCTCATTAACAACGCCACCAACTAAAGGACCAGTTCATTGGTTTGTTTTTGATACTATTCAAAAAATGGACCGTGATTTTTTTGAACGAATTGATGAAGGAATGTTACCGTTTAATAACCGACCAGTTCAAAAATTGAACGGACGTAAAATCTATTTTTCCGAATAAGACGGAGGTCACCGATGAATATTCAACAGATGAAATACGTTGTTGCAGTTGCCAATAATGGTAGTTTTCGAGAAGCCGCCAAGAAACTGTTTATTACACAGCCTAGTCTTTCAAATGGTATTCGTGAATTAGAAGAAGAGATTGGGGTAACTTTGTTTATTCGTACGAACAAAGGTGCGTCTTTGACTGAAGAAGGACTGACATTCTTAGAACATGCAGAAAAAATTTTGACTCAAATGGAAATGATCGAAAATCGCTACCAAGAAGTAACAAAGAGCGAACGGTTTTCGATTTCTTCTCAGCATTATGATTTTTTAGGAGAAGTAATGGGTAGTGTTATTCGACAATTCAAAGAGCAATATAAAAATTTTCGTGTCTTTGAAACCACGACATTAAAAGTGATCGAAGATGTGAAAAGTTATCATAGTGAGTTAGGAATTATTTATTTAAATAGCCAAAATCAACCTGGAATCGAGCGGTATTTAGAGCAGGCAAATTTAACCTATGAAGTTGTAGGTAGTTTTAAAACCCATATTTTCCTTGGTAAGAATCATCCTTTGGCGCAGCAAAAAGAAATCAAACTGGAACAATTATGTTGCTACCCTCAAGTTCGTTTTACTCAAGAAGGTAGTAATTTTGCTTATTTTTCCGAAGATTTGATCGAAAATCAAGAACAAGAAACCGTCATTTACACTAATGATCGAGGAACCTTGATGAATTTATTGGTTGAAACCGATGCATATGCTTCTGGTTCTGGTGTGGTAACAGGTTTTACGAAAAAAGAAATTCGTTTGGTTCCACTGGCTGAAAGTGCGACAAATAAAATTTGTGTTCTTTATCAAAAAAATAAAGCAATCAGTGAGATTGGTCAGTATTTTATGAAAGAATTAAAACAGTTATTTTGAACCGAACATTTTTTATTGTTTGAGCAAACAACTGACTATAACAAGAATGATAGATAATATTCAAAGAACCCCTTATAGAAGAGGTTCTTTTTTCTTAGTATTAGCGTCTATTAGGTCGTGCTAAGTTATGATAAAATAAATAAAAAAGGAGGCATTGATTTCTGATGAGAAAATTATCAATAAAAATGACCAAGAAAAAAGAAAATAATTTAGTTGTGGATCAGATTATCGGTATTTCATTTGAACGATTTGTGGAAAATGATACAGTACTGAATAAAGACAAGGAATTGGCTGTCCGCGGTGTTGTATTTACGAAAAGGCCAATTTGTTGGTAATTGAAATGAACAAAGGTCAGTATTTTAGTCATCGTATCTTTATAACGATAACATTCTCCAAATAATAGCAAAACAGATCATGACTCACAAAAATCAGTGTTTTAAGGTACTGAATTTTTGTGAGTCACGATCTGTTAGTAGTGATTATTTGTCACGTAATCACGCAACAATTGGTAAACATCTTCCATCTCTTCCTGCGTTCCAATCGAAATACGCAGATAATTCTTCAATCTCTCGATTTTGGAGAAATAACGAACAAATACATCTTGCGTTTCCAAATAATGATAAAGATCTTCACAATTTAAATCTGGGTGGGTTAGAAGTACAAAATTTGTCTTTGAGACTAACGTAGAGAAACCAAATGTTGTAATGTTCTCTGAAAACCAATCTCTTGTTTTACAAATTTTCTTTGATATTTCTTGATAGTAGTTTCCATCCTCAACGGCAGCTATAGCTAATGCTTCAGCTAACATATCAACAGAATATGGATTGAAGGAAGATTTTATACTTTCCGCAATTTTGATATGTTCAGGATTACCAATCGCATAACCCACTCGTAACCCAGCCAAAGAATTTGATTTTGAAAAGGTTCGAATAATGATTAGGTTAGGATAGTCGTTTAGAAGAGAGATCGCGGATCGTTCAGCAAAATCAATGTATGCTTCGTCAACAATCACGATAACTTCTGAATTTTCTTTTAGTAGAGACTCGATTTCAGAAAGTGGTTTAAATAAGCCTGTCGGCGCATTGGGGTTAGCAATGATTATTCCGCCATTTAACTGTATATAATCTGCGGAATCTATTTTAAAATCGTTGTTCAACGGCAACTCTTTGAATGGAATTTTGAACAAATCGGCCCAAACTTTGTAAAAACCATACGTAATATCTGGAAATAAGAGCGGATCAGTGCTATTAAAGAACGCAAGAAAACAAAAAGCTAAAACTTCATCAGATCCATTCCCAATTAAAAAGTGATCAGGAGATAGGTTGTGCTTAGCTCCTAACGCTTTTTTTAAAGAATGATTATCAATAGAACTATATCGTTTCAACTGTTCAACGTTAAAACTTCTCAATGCCTCAGCAACCTTTGGCGAAGGTGGATAGGGATTTTCATTGGTGTTCAACTTAATCATTTCTGGATGGTTTGGTTGTGCTCCTGGTGTATAAGGTGTGATTTTCCTAAGACCCTTCAATTGAATCGCTCCCTTCATTTCTTTTAACTATAAAGAAGCGAGAGAAGTTTCGCAAGAGAAATATGTGAATTTAAAAAGAAAATGACGTAAATTTAAATACAAATTTCATTTTAGTCGAACTTATGCTATTATAATTTCATTGAGAAAAATAGGCTATCACGCTAGTGGTTGAATAAGCATTGATTCTACAGTAGGGAACCAATCAATTATAAGGAGATGGTTTGATGGATTTAACAAAGAAATTTAACAAGCAAGTAGGAAAAATCGCCGTTTCGATGATTCGTCAATTTGATGAACAAGTAACAGGTATTGATAACATTATTAAATTAACTTTAGGAGAGCCAGATTTTAATACACCCGAGCATATAAAAATGGCCGCACATGATGCAATCAATCAAAATTTTTCACACTATTCTGGTATGTCAGGTTTAACAGATGTTCGAGAAGCAGCAACTTTTTTTATGAAAGAAAAATATGGAGTGAGCTATCAACCAACTTCTGAAGTTCTGGTGACAGTAGGAGCTACTGAAGCAATCTCCGCAAGTTTATTATCGATATTAGAGCCAGGTGATAAAGTCTTGATGCCCGCTCCGATTTATCCAGGTTATGAACCGGTCATTACTTTGGCTCAAGCTGAACCAATTTATATTGATACAACGTCCAACGACTTTGTACTGACACCAGAAATGATTGAAACAGCAATGGTAGAGCATGGAGATCAAGTCAAAGCGATTATCTTAAACTATCCAAGTAATCCAACAGGTGTAACTTACAATCGTGAAGAAGTCAAAGCAATTGCTGAGGTATTGAAGAACTATCCGATTTTCGTAATTAGTGATGAAATTTATAGTGAATTGACTTATGAAGACCAACATGTATCTATTGCAGAATTTATTCCAGAACAAACGATTTTAATTAATGGGTTGTCAAAATCGCATGCAATGACTGGTTGGCGGATCGGTTTTATCTTCGGTCCACAGAATTTGATTGCCGAGATCATTAAAGTCCACCAGTATTTAGTTACAGCAGCTTCTACTATCTCGCAAAAAGCCGCTGTCAGAGCTTTAATTGAAGGAATGAATGATGCAGCAGTTATGAAAGAAGAATATCGTGAGCGTCGAGATTTTGTTTATGAACAAATGACAGCTTTGGGATTTGAAGTTGCTAGGCCAAATGGTGCTTTCTACATTTTTGCTAAAATTCCCGTAGGCTTTGAACAAGATTCAATGAAGTTTTGTGTGGATCTGGCCCAAAGACAAGCGGTAGCAATCATTCCTGGTGTAGCTTTTGGTAAAGAAGCAGAAGGCTATGTTCGAATTAGTTATGCTGCGGACTTCTCTATATTGAAAGAAGCAATGAAACGAATTAAAAATTATATTGAAACGAACGAGGTTAGGACAGCAGCGTTTAGCTCTGAGAAATAGCCAGAAGGATTAACTTCACTTTATTCGGATTTATTGAGGTGGGGATGTGACTCGTAGAGTTATGTCTCAGCCTCATTTTTTTACGAGATGTAGTTATTTTAGTTATACAAAAGACACTTGAAATCAGAATAAAAGAGCGGTAAAAGGAGAAGCCAATACTCTGAAAATAAGATATGTTCATAACACTTGGAAGAACATTGATTAGGAGTCATTGAATAGTCTATATCGTTATCAATTTTTATAGATTTCTGCTTGTTTTGAACTACAACGAGATACGAAGGGCCTACTGGTACTGTCACTTACAGAACCTTTACATTCATTTACGCATTATTTACAAAACGTTGAAGTAGAATTAACAGAGCGCTGTTAAACTAAGCTTGTAACTAATTGAAAAGGACGTGCAAAAATGAAGAAACGTTTAGTATCGGCAATTGTTTTAAGTGTAGGACTTTTAATCGCAGGATGTGGCAATCAAGGAGCCGCAACTGGGGACAGCAGTAATAAATCAAAAGAAAGTAGTACTAGTAATCAACCAGTCAAAATCGTAGCTGTCGGTTCAACCGCATTACAGCCTTTAGTAGATGCAGCAAAAGATCAATTTATTTCTGAAAATCCTAATTATACGATTTCCGTTCAAGGTGGAGGAAGTGGAACTGGGTTGTCTCAAGTTTCTGATGGGGCTGTAACAATCGGTAATTCCGATGTTTTTGCAGAAGAAAAATCTGGTGTAGACGCATCAAAATTAGTTGATCACAGGGTTGCAGTTGTTGGTATGGGACCTGTCGTTAATAAAGAAGTTGGGGTCAAAAATATTAGTAAGCAAGAGTTGATCGACATTTTTACTGGAAAAACAAAAAACTGGAAAGACTTGGGTGGTAAAGATCAAGAAATTGCTGTAATCAATCGTCCAAGCGGTAGTGGTACACGAGCAACATTCGAAAAATGGGGACTGGATGGGGCTACAGCTGTCCAATCACAGGAACAGGACTCATCAGGAACAGTTCGTCAAATCGTGGCACAAACACCAGGAGCAATTAGCTATCTTGCTTTTTCATACATGGATGATTCAACATTCGCTTTAAGCATTGATGATGTTAAACCAACAGAAGAAAATGTTGCGGATAACTCTTGGAAAATTTGGTCCTATGAACACATGTATACAAAAGGTCAACCAGATGACAGTATTAAAACATTTTTAGATTTCATGCTATCAGATGCTGTTCAAGATGGAGTAGTTAAAGAATTAGGCTACTTGCCAATGACTGGGATGAAAGTTGAAAGAGATGTAGAAGGAACGATCACTAAAAAATAAGTTCTTCCCCTAAAAATGGCAATAGGCTGGGCTATAACTCGAAGAGTTATAGCCCAGCCTATTAAAATCCGAATAAACGGTTGTAAAAAATCAGTTACTATGTTATCCTTCGATCACTTTTTTCAATTTGTATAAAGAGGGTGATAGTCTTCAGGGATGTTTATCTCAACCACTTTGTCTGATTATTTTTTTGGTAACTTGACTGTAAAGGTCGAACCTAAACCTAAATGACTGTCAATCGAAACCGTTCCACCTAATAGTTCAGTATAATTGTGAACTATGGCTAAACCTAACCCTGTACCACCAGAGTGACGACTTCTTGCTTTGTCTACTCGATAAAATCGTTCAAAAATCCGTTCTTGATCTTCTAAGCTAATTCCAATGCCACTATCTTTAACTACGAAATAGAAGGTATCAGCAAAACCAAAATCAATTATGATCTCTTCGTTAGCTTGAGAATACTGAATAGCATTTTCAACTAAATTTTTGACGATTGGATAAAAAAGCTCGTATTTTGTGGTATATGTCATTTTTCCATCACCAAGAATGTTGATTGTTAATTGTTTTTCCCGGATTGTTTTACGATAAGAGCGTAAAATTTCTTGAATAAAAGGATGTAACATAATCGTTTGATCATCGTAAGCAATATTTTTACCGTCGCGTGATAATTGTAAAATTTCCTGAATTAATTGTTGTAGACGCAGAGCATCTTTTTGCATTATTTCCAAAAATTGAGTCAAGGTTTTGGGATCTTCTTTCGCTCCATCTAATAAGGTTTCAGTGAATCCTAATAGCGATGTTACAGGTGTTTTTAACTCATGTGAAACATTACTAACAAAATCTTTTTGCATTTTTTCTAGTTGTCTGACACGAGTTAAATCATAAGCAATACCTAAAACTTGATAATCATTACCATCTTCTTCTATAAAGCGTAAAGACATATCCAGAATCATTTCATTTGGTGAATCAGTTAGTTTAATTTCTTGATGAACAGAACTTTTTTCCGTAATGACTTGATGGATCAAATGAATCAAAGCTGGTTCTTTGATGACCTCAAAATATTCTTTGCCAACATCTGTTTGGTCGATCGTTAAAATATCAATCATTTTAGGATTGATTAATTGTAACCTTCCCTCAATATCAATTATAAAAACGCCGATCATCAATTCATCTAGTAAAGCATGAAATTGTTCATCTGTTGAGGTATAAGCTAAATAAGTTTGACTCATTTGCTGACTCAAAAGGTTGACAGTTTGATACAGTTCATTCCATTCTGGCGAATCTTGGATGATGGAACGAGATTCATCTGGATATTTCACAATTTTTTTTAAAACGGGTAAAACAGTAACTAGAGGTTCATTTTTTTGATGGAGCAATAAAAAGATAAAGGCCGTAATAATCAAAAATAACAAACCTAAGGTCAATAGAATATAGCGTTTAAATGATTGAATACTATTAGAAAACTGTGCCGTTTCCTCTGACATGCGAATGATTCCAGTCAGTTCGCCATCTTTATTAACAGGTAATGCAAGATACAGCAGCTCTTTATTTAAAGTCGCACTTTTTCTTAAGGCAGAACCGAAATCGGCACCAGATAAAACTGCTTTGATTTCAGGGCGATTTCTTCTTGATTCATGAAGTGCAGGATCGATACTATCATAAAAAATATCCCCTTTAGCATTCATTAAGGACAAACGTTCATTTTTATCCGTCGAATAATGTTCAATTAACTTTTTTTCTTGCTCTGAAAACTGTTGTGTTAAAAATAAGTCTGGGGAGAGCTGATCAAGAATCAACGTTCCTTTTTTTTGTAAATACTCTTCCTGTTGAGCTAACAATTCTTTTTTAAAAAAATAGTTTGTTAAGAAAATACTGCCGACAAATAGTGTAACCATCACAAGTGCGACTACCCAATATTCAACTCGCTGGCGTTTTTTCATTTTTTAGGCTCCTGAAAACGATAGCCAAAACCTCTAACTGTGACTAAATAAGCAGGGCGTTTTGGATCGATTTCGATTTTGTCTCTTAAATGACTGACATGAACGTCCACGATACGACTTTGGCCTGCAAAATCATAATTCCAAATTCTATCTAATAAAGTATCTCGATCGATGACACGATCTTTCCGTTTGATAAAGTAAACTAGTAATTCAAATTCTTTTGGTGTTAGTTCAATCTTCTCACCGCGCACACTTACTTCGTAATTTTGTTCATCTACACGAATATCACCTAATATCAAAGGCGCTTTAACCGGCTCGTTGTATTCTTCGGAAGTCGTTGAGGTAGGTTTTAAACGACGGAAAATAGCCTTCATTCTTGCCAAAACTTCTCTAGGGCTGAATGGTTTTGTTAAATAATCGTCCGCACCAATCTCTAAACCGATGATTTTATCAACTTGATCATCTTTGGCGGTTAGAATTAAAATAGGTGTATCAATTTTTTCTCGGCGTAAAGACTTTGTAATCTCTAAACCATCCATATTCGGCAGCATAACATCTAGAATAATAAAATCAAATTGGTTGGTCAAAGCTAATTCATAGCCGACTGCCCCATCAACAGCAGTCATCACTTCATAGCCATCTTTTTCTAAATTAAAGGTCAATAAGGTTACAATCGACGGTTCATCATCGACAACGAGTACTTTTTTCATCTATTTGGCTCCTTATAATACGAAATAAACACAAGATTATTTTAGCACAGTTTCTCAGTGATCAAAAACTTTATGGAGTGTTTCTAAAACTACTTTCAAAGCTAAAGAAATGGTATAATAGTAAAGATTGAAATGAGGGAAGTATATGATTGGAATCAGCGCATGTCTTGGTGGGATTTGTTGTCGCTATGATGGTCAAGCTAAAGAAATTCCTGCTTTAAAAAAATTAGTAGAGAATGGTCAAGCAATGCTTGTTTGTCCAGAAGTTTTAGGTGGTTTACCGATTCCGCGCGATCCTGCTGAGATTATAGGTGGAGACGGATTTGATGTTTGGAATGACCAAGCGAAAGTTATTACGAATACAGGAGAAGATATGACTGACATGTTCAAACAAGGAGCAGTCACCGCCTATCAAAAATTAGTAGAATACAATATTACAACCATCATTTTAAAAGAAAATAGTCCGTCATGCGGAAGCAATGGGATTTATGATGGGACATTTTCTGGAAATCGTCGAAAGGGTCCAGGTGTTGCAACGGCTTATTTTATTTCCAAAGGGCTTAATGTGGTTTCACAAAGTGATTGGCAAACACTGATTGGTTGTGAAAAATAGAGATGGCTGAGAATGAAGTACTAAAAATTTTTGACCATAACTATCAGCAAATTAGCACTGCAACCAGACAAGTTATTCATTCCCAAGGATTTTGGCATGAAACATTCCATTGTTGGTTTTACACAATAAAAGAGCATGAATTGATTGTTTACTTTCAAAAACGTGCGTCGCAAAAGAAAGATTTTCCCAACCAATTGGATATTACTGCGGCTGGACATTTGTTAGCTGAAGAAACTGTGATCGATGGTTTTAGAGAAGTAAAGGAAGAATTGGGTATTGATGTTTCAATCGATCAGGCTCAATTCCTTGGTGTTTTTCCAGTTGAAATTGCTTTGGAGAATTTTATTGATAATGAGTTTACAAATGTTTATTTGGTTGATCAAGAGCTCTTATTAGGTGATTTTTATTTACAAGAGGAAGAAGTGTCCTGTATATTTTCAGTTCCTTTGTCTACTTTAAAAGAACTATTCGAGAATCCAAGCGCGGAAGCTATTTTAAAGGGTGTTACTCAAAAAAATGGTCAACAAGAAATAATAGAAGAATATTTCTCTAAAAAAGATTTTTGTGCAAATGCTCAGAGTTATTACGATCGATTGATTGAATCTTTTGAGAAAATCCTTGAAATTCAATAAGAACTATTGACTAATCACGCTGAAATCGGTAACCTAAAAGGGATTGAAGATAGGAGCAACAACTATGGAAATTGAAAAGACCAATCGAATGAACGCCTTGTTTGAATTTTACTCCACTTTGTTGACAGAAAAACAAATGAATTATATGGAGATGTACTACGCTGATGATTTTTCGCTGGGGGAAATTGCCGAAGAATATGATATCAGCCGCCAAGCAGTATATGATAATATCAAACGGACAGAAAAAATTTTAGAAGAATACGAAAAAAAATTACATCTATTTTCTGATTATGTCGTGCGTGGCGAATTATTAGATACACTAAAAACTTACGTGAAAGAAACCTACCCAAAAGATACAACGATTACCCAGTATATAGAACAAATACAAGAAGTAGAGGAATGAGATTATGGCTTTTGAAAGTTTAACAGATCGCCTACAACAGGCAATGAGCAAATTACGTCGTAAAGGAAAAGTATCAGAAGCTGACGTAAAAGAAATGATGAGAGAAATTCGTTTGGCATTATTAGAAGCCGACGTAAATTTACAAGTAGTCAAAGATTTTACAAAACGTGTACGCGAACGTGCAGTTGGTGTGGAAGTTCTTGAAAGTTTGTCACCAGCGCAACAAATCGTTAAAATCGTTGATGAAGAATTAACGGCTACACTTGGAACAGAAACCGTTGGCTTGAACAAGTCAGAACGCATTCCAACTGTAATCATGATGGTTGGGTTACAAGGTGCTGGTAAAACAACTTTTGGCGGTAAGTTGGCAAATCACTTAATCAAGACTGAAAATGCACGCCCATTGATGATTGCGGCCGATGTCTATCGTCCAGCTGCGATCGATCAGTTAAAGGTATTAGGACAACAATTAGATGTTCCTGTTTTCGATATGGGAACTGAAACTAGTCCTGTTGAAATCGTTCGGCAAGGGATGGAGCGAGCAAAAGAGAAGAAAAATGATTACGTGTTGATTGATACGGCAGGTCGTCTGCATATTGATGAAACGCTGATGGATGAGTTAAAGCAAATCAAAGAAATCGCTCAACCCGATGATATCTTGCTTGTTGTTGATGCGATGACTGGACAAGATGCTGTTAATGTTGCTGATAGTTTTAATCAGCAATTAGGAATCTCCGGGGTTGTCATCACGAAACTTGATGGAGACACACGTGGCGGTGCTGCGCTTTCTATTCGTTCTGTAACGGGCGCACCAATTAAATTTATTGGTTCTGGTGAAAAACTAACAGATTTAGAAATATTCCATCCAGATCGTATGTCCAGCCGTATTTTAGGTATGGGGGACATGCTGACCCTGATTGAAAAAGCCCAACAAGATTATGATGAGAAAAAAGCCGAAGAACTTGCAGTAAAAATGAAGGAAAATAGCTTTGATTTTAATGATTTTATTGAGCAACTCGATCAAGTCATGGGGATGGGACCAATTGAAGATCTACTGAAAATGATTCCTGGTATGAATAATATGCCTGGGTTAGAAAATGTAAAAGTCGATCCAAAAGATGTAGCTCGTAAAAAAGCAATGGTACTTTCAATGACACCAGCTGAAAGAGAAAATCCAGATTTGTTAAATCCAAGTCGCCGTCGCCGAATCGCTGCTGGTTCGGGAAATAATGTGGTCGAAGTTAACCGTATGATCAAACAATTCAAAGAATCAAAAAAAATGATGCAGCAAATGTCTAAAGGAAATATGGATATTCCAGGTATGGATCAAATGCTTGGTGGCGGTATTAAGGGCAAACTCGGTAAAATGGCTATGAACCGTATGGTGAAGAAAAACAAGAAGAAGAAAAAGAAGAAAAAATAATATAAAAAATACCCCAAAAAAATTGTATTTTTCATATACAACTTTTGGGGCATATCAGAAGTGTTTCATCCCGAGAACCAAGTAGGTACTGTGCAACAATATTTATCTGCGACGAGCCTTTAGCGAGAAAGCATCAATTCGTGCCTCGTTGTGTGTCACAGTAATTTCAACTTATTTCCGAAGGGAGTGCTTCTGTTTCAACCGTTTATCCAGATTACACGAGAGTGGGATATGACTCGAAGAGTTATATCTCACTCACTTTTTTACTAGTAATGTAAAACTAGGACTTCACATTGCTAGTATTGTTCATTTGTTTTGCTCGATTGATCAACTCATGGATTTCTTTTTTTAAAACAAGATAACTTCCAATCAAAGCAGTGATTATGCCATAAATTAATAAACTAGGAATTGGAGAAGCGCCGGTTTCATAATTATAATATCCATGGCTGAATACAAGCACAAGTGGAACATAAATTGTCATGGCGATAATGACTGGTATTTTAAGTGTATCAAACAGTAAATATTTTCCTTTGTTCTCCAGCGTAAGGGTAGAGAACAAATAGGAACCTGAAACAAACAAAAGCAGGGAAACGATAACTGCCAGAGTGATAGGAAGTGCAGAGATAGGCTCTTTTGTTACAGTATATACAAAAAATTTATTTGTTATAAAGTAATCTGATGTTGTCTTGGTAAAATAATACCAAGCATTGACAACTGCTGTAATGAAAAATTCGAACGATATACAAAAACCAAATACTGTAAGGGGACCTAAAATTATATTACCTGTCACTAAACCAATAAACGCCGCAATAAAGAAATAAAACATGTACGTCGTCCAACTAGCTAAAACATTTGCTACTAATTCCATTATGCTAATATTGACATATTCAGCTGGAATACCCGTTGTAATAATGCTGACAAATAGTATTTTACCTAAAAGTAAGCTAGTTAATATAGGGACTGAAATCAGAGCAAACTTTGAAAAATAAATCCTACGTTTGGAAACACCTAATGAAAAAAGAAACTCATTGAATGAAGTTTTCAAATCAACAAAAAACATAAAGAAGCCAATTGCTACAATAATCGCGAGCAGAAGAAGTGGGTTCTCATTGAAATAGATCGTAAAGTAGGGATTATAGTTTTTAGGATCAGTAATTAATTTTCCAGAGTCATCATAGGCATTTGTTTGATAAAATAAACTCAATCCTTCTTCTTCATTTAATTTTTTACGTTCATTGAGTGATAAGCCTTGATATCTTGGGTCATCATGCTCTGAAATTTTTTCCAAATCTTTCGTATATTGCTCGGAGTTGTAATACTTCTCTGTAGTCTTCCAATGATTAACATCATTGATACCATTATAGCCGTAGAACAATATAATTGAGAGACTCGTAATAACTAATACAAGCCCATAGCGTTTTTTTAAAATCGTCATTAATTGTTTATTCATACAGATTCTCCTTGTAAACAGTCGTTCGATTCATCGTGAGCTAAATTTACTTCAAACACATCTTCTAATGTTAAAGGCAGTTCTTCGAATAAAATAGGTTGTTCAGCTTGAATAGCTTTCTTTAGTTCATCTGTATAATGTTCAAAAATCGCTGTGACAACACGTCCTTGAAAATGAAGCAAACGGCTGTTTTCTTTAATCAGTTGTGGAACTTTTTTTGTTTTAAAAACCATTTGGATTTTACGTGCATTTTCTCTTAATACTTCTAAATGATAATCAAATTGAATCTGATTTTTCTTTAGAATCAATGCACGATCAATAATACTTTCTAACTCATTTAAATTATGCGAAGAGATGATGATCGAGCGATGATTTTCGCTGACATCATCTAAAAGAATACCTAAAACATTTTTTTTGACAATAAGGTCTAACCCATCCAAAGGTTCATCTAAGAAAAGATATTCAGCATTTGAACAGATCGCTAAAATCATTTTGTAAAGACCCTGCATGCCTTTTGACATTGAACGATATTTGAAACTAGGATTTAGATTATTTTTCTTAGTTAAACTTAAATACTTTTCTTTATTAAAACCTGCATAGGCATTTTGATAGAAGACGAGCAATTTATTTAGAGTATAATTTGAAAGAAAATTGTATTGTTCATCAATATAAAAGATTTTTTGTTTGAGTATCTTATTTGACTGAATATCCTCTTGGTCGATAAAAATTTTTCCATGATCTAGCTCATAATGACCAGCAATCGATCGAAAGAATGTGGTTTTACCAGAACCGTTTCGACCGATCAAGCCAGTGATTTCTCCTGGATTCAACGTTAAATTAATGTCATTTAGAATTACTCGTTGATCAATATTTTTTACCAAACTTTCTATTTTCATATTTATTCTCCTTTCAAGTGTTGATAACTGTCATCCAACCATTGACTTATTTCTTTTTTTTGAACGTTTAAGTAATGAGCTTCAATAACTAAGTCATTAAATTTTTTTTGGATTTTTTGAATCTGGTATTCATCTCGAAGTTCTGTATCGATTTTTTTGACATAGGTTCCTTTACCTTTTACTGTGACGATAACTTCTTGTGCTTCTAGTAGTTTATAGGCTTTACTGACTGTATTAGGGTTCATCATAAGTTGACGAGCCATTTCTCTAACGGAAGGAAGACGGTCACCAGATTGCCACAGTCCGCTTAGAATGTCTTCTTTGATTCCTAACATTAATTGTTCATAGTAAGGTTTGCTACTTGTTTTATTGATAGAAACCATAATTATCTCCTTTCTAAAAAATCCGTTTGGTGTGTACTAGTATACATAGTACAGTTTGTTTTGTAAACATTTTTTTTGATAGTTTGCTAAAATAAAAGGAGGGATACATCAATAAAAAGTCAGTTGCTGGAGGGGAAAAAATGAAGACGCGTTGCTCGTGGGCACAAAAAAATGAAAAGATGAAATACTATCATGATACAGTTTGGGGAGTCCCAGTATACGATGACCAGCGCTTGTTTCGAAAATTGGTTTTAGATATCAATCAAGCAGGATTAAGTTGGCAAATAATTTTGGATAAAGAAGACAGCTTTGATGAAGCGTTTGACCATTTCAATATAAAAAAGATAGCGAATTATGATGAACGGAAAATTCAGGAATTAATGCACAATCCGAATATCATCCGCAATCGCAGAAAGATCGAAGCTACAATTTTTAATGCGAAAAGAGTACTAGAAATTCAAAAGGAGCTTGGTTCGTTTTCAAATTATTTATGGGGATTTAATAATCACAAAGTCTTGAAAAACTCTTATCAAAGTAAAAAACAAATTCCAAGTACGAATGAGTTGTCTGATCGAATAACTAAAGATTTAAAAAAAAGAGGGTTTAAGTTTGTTGGCAGTAAGATCATTTATGCTTTTATAGAGGCTACAGGGCTAATCAATGACCATGCGACAACTTGTTTTCGCTATGAAGAAATATAAAAAAAGTCTAACCCAATCCTACATTTTAATAGGGGGTTAGACTATTTGATATAAATCAACGATTCTTTTCTAAAAACACAAGATAAGAATCTATAATTATTTTGAAAAAGTTCATCGTATTCTCGGCAATCGTTTCATCTTCATTAATCAAATTGGCAATATTTCCAATGTAAGCTTCAGGTTGCTGAAGAGTTGGGACGTTAAGAAAAACCAAGGATTGACGTAAATGATGATTTGCACCAAAAGCACTTAAAGCGCCAGGAGATACACTGACGACTAAGCCTGGTTTACCATCCCAAACATTTTGACCGTAAGGCCGAGAACCAACATCTAACGCGTTTTTCAAAACAGCAGGAACAGAGCGATTATATTCTGGTGTGACAAAAACTAGACCTGATAGTTGTTTTACTTCATCTCTAAATTTAGTCCAAGCAACAGGAGGTACTCCTTCATCATCTAAATCTTGGTTATACATGGGTAAGTCTTGTAAATCAATAAAAATAGGTTCATATTCTTCTGGGAATAAACTAGAAAGAGCAACTGCTACTTTTTTACTATAAGAATCTTTCCTTAAACTTCCTACAAAAAATCCGATTTTCTTTTTCATCACGTATTCCTCCATTCAATAAATAACAATTGTAATTTAATTTTAAAACTAAAAATAATTTTTTGCAAGAAAACTGGACTGTTATCCTCGTAAAATGTTATGAGCAAATCAATGTTCGGTAAGAAGGAGCCCTTATATAACAAATGACAGTAAAACGTTTAAAAAATTGAGAGATAACAGTATGGGGAATGGTAAATGATTTGTTAAAATCAGTATATTCTTATTTATTTTCTTGCTGATGATTATGATTATGGCTATTTCTATGAAAGCAGATGTACAAGAGCGTATTTTTAGTACAATGAAACCTCACTTGGCCTCAACTACAGAAAATAGTGAGATTCAATCTATTAGCAGTTCAAAAGATACCGACCGCTCAGCAGAAGCTACGGAAGAAAGGAGCCTTGAATAACAATCCGTTCCATCCAATGTCGCAAAGGCACAAGAGGATACGGTTCTGAATTATTGACGAATCTGAGTATTACTGATATCGCGAATAATCCGATTCATCTATTGAGTAAAAATTGAAAACGGCAAGAGCCAATCTAATCGAAGTGACGATACCAAATGAAACAAGTGAGTCTGTATTATCTAGTAAAATTATCAGTATAGAAACAACAAATCCAACTCAAAGCAGCGACAGATTGAATAGCAACTTTCATAATAAAACTGATTGCAATTAGCAAATTGTGTTAAAAACAGGTAAAAGGCGTTCAACTAGTTTGATCATACGTGGTATATTCTTGCTGTCTTTGCCTTCGGGATAGTGGCAAACACCTTGTCTTTCTATCAAGCACCTTATATAATTGATTTAAAAAGGAGAGCAGATGACACTAAAGCCAATTATAAAAAAAGAATTATGTGCAAAAGAAGTTGAAGCCGTCAAAAGGTTAAAAGAAAAAAATCAGTTACGGTATAATATTGAATACAAATTAGATTTAGGTTTTTTTAAAGAGTCTCATGAAAAGGTAAGCCACTTACTTTGTTGGGATACAGACAAATTAGTCGGTTATGTAGCAATGAGTAGTTTCAATCTGGAAGAACTTGAAGTGACAATTATTACAAAGCATGATAGAGCAATTCTTGATCAAATCAATAGAATACTTATAGAATATACAAAAGAGCAAAACATTCAAACTACTTTATGGATTATTGATCGCAAGGATAACTTTTCTATATCGTATGTTAAAGAAATGAACAGGTATAAATATCGTTTTTCGGAATATGCAATGACGTTAGCTATTGATAAATTTATGCCAATGCCATCTGAAATTAGCTTACAACCTGCAAGGGAAAAAGACACTAAAGCAATAGCTAGTCTTGAGAATGGAGAATTCACAGAAAAACAAGAAGTTTTAAACAAGGAAGATTTAAAAAAGACACTTGTTCTAAAAGAAAAAGAAAATGTAATTGCAAGTATTAGAATAGAAAAAGAAGGCAACTCATACGGAATCTACGGTTTTGTAGTAAGAGCAGATTTTCGAGGACAGGGCTTGGGAAGAAAAATTCTTAGCCAGATTATTCAACAATTATTGGAGAAACAAGCCAAAAAAATTTATTTAGAAGTTGAATCTACGAACAATATAGCTCATCATCTTTATCAATCAATAGGATTTGTAGAACAAACCTTGTTTGACTATTATGCTTATGAAATAAGCGAATAATATAAAAAAGCCATGAACAGTGAAGAATTTTCTCTTGCTATTCACGGCTTTTTTGATAAGCAACTGTTGATTGCCCCTGCCAAGGTAGCTTAATTATACCATATAGCTAACTAAAAATAGCTAATATTATTGTCAGAAAGGTTTTTTTAAGGTGTCAAGAAAAAACTCTTTACAGCTTGCTGGAAATCTGGTAAACTAACATTTGTGATTAAGTTAATGGAGGTGTAATATATAAAATGTCAGTAAAAATCCGTTTAAAACGCATGGGTTCTAAAAAGAGTCCTTTTTACCGTATTGTAGTCGCAGATTCTCGTTCTCCTCGTGATGGACGTTTCATCGAAACTGTTGGAACATACAATCCTTTAAAAGATCCTGCAGAAGTAGTTTTAAAAGAAGATTTAGTTTTAGACTGGTTGTCTAAAGGCGCTCAGCCTTCAGATACAGTTCGTAACATCCTTTCAAAAGAAGGCGTTATGAAAAAACACCACGAAGCTAAACTTGAAAAGAAATAAGGTGACTAATTATGACAGATGTGAAAGAGTTAGTCTTAACTATCGTTCGTCCATTAGTCAGTCAACCTGAGATGGTTAAGTTGGAAGTAGAAGAATCTGATGTTTTTCTAGAGTACAATTTGACTGTGTCGCCTGAAGATATTGGCCGTATCATTGGTAAGCAAGGTCGTGTTGCGAAAGCAATTCGGACGATTGTCTACAGTGTACGTGTGGATGGACCTAAAAAAGTTCGTTTAAATATCGTAGATGGTAAATAATGCAAAATGAAGCACCCAAATTTTTGGGTGTTTTTTTGTTTTGACCAATTGAGAGATATTCGTGATAATAGAATCATAGAGAGTAAAAAATAAATGAATGGAGTGATAAGTATGAGTGAGGAAAGAAATTATCAAGAACAATTGACACAAGGACTTGTGGAATATTTTAAACAGGTAAACTTAGAAAGTGGGGATATTTTTGTTCTTGGCTGTAGCAGTAGTGAAATCAATGGTGGGATGATTGGTAAAAATTCCAGCTTAGAAATTGGCCAACAGGTTGTGCAAACAGTTCATGAGTTTGTAAGAAAAAAAGACCTCTATTTGGCAGTACAAGGGTGTGAACATATTAATCGCTCTTTAGTTGTTGAGAAAAAAATTGCTAAACAGCATCAATTGGAAATCGTTTCAGTTGTACCAGCGCTCCATGCAGGAGGAGCAGCAGCTGTAGCTGCGTTTGAACTTTTCTCAAATCCAGTCGTTGTGGAAAAAATTGTGGCACAAGGTGGAATTGATATTGGAGATACTTCGATTGGCATGCACATACAGCATGTTCAAGTTCCAGTTCGTACCTCAATTAAAGAGATTGGTGCGGCACACACCACTTATTTACGTACAAGACCTAAATTAATTGGGGGAGTTCGTGCTATTTATGAATAAAAAAGATGAGGAGCAACCTTGTATTTGGTAGGGGTGCTCTTCATCTTTTTTAGTATGGTAATTATTTTTTTCTAAATACGTTGATTTCAAAGATAGGTGCGTCGAAACTAATTTCTGCTTCGTCGATCATCAAGCCAAGTAAGTGATAATCCTCTTCCTCATGATGAGTAATCCCTAGTAATTCATCATAATAACATTCAATACTTAGATCTCTAGGTGTGTTTAGTAATTCTAATAAATGTAAGACATTGTTGGGTTCTTCCTCTGTTTTTCCCTGAATCTTAATAGAGAAACCCTCAGGTGTAAAGTTCATATCAATATGGATTTCTTCAATATCATTTGAAAAAAAGTAAGTTAATAACTCGTCTACAATTCTCTTAGCTTTGTCTCTTTCTTGCATGTTGTTTCACCTTTCTGATCTGTAAAATATTATCAAGTAATGGTACCATGACTGCTGCTACAAAACCAGTAGAAAATCCATTATTATAAAGATTTAATCCACCGTGTAGATAGCTGACATTCGTGACTAATGACATATGTAAAAATCCAGCAATTAATCCAAAGGTGATGCCATAAAATCCAGCAATTGGTGCCAAACCAGTACCAAAAATCCCAGCGAGAACAACAGTTGTTTGATCGACTTCAAATACAGAAGAAAATTGAGCGGTCAAAAAGACGCTCACTAATAATGGAAGGCTGTTGAGCAGATGATTACCAAAAGCACTGAAGCCAACAGCTGATAAAATAGCGCCAACAATTGGTCCATTAAGAGTAGAATGGCTAATTTGTGTATAACCAACCAGTAATAACCCCATCAGTGCCATATTCATCATAGTCGCTCCGATTCCTGCAATAGAGATGAAATCAGTAATTAATTTCCCAGATGTTTTACTGATGTCTCTTAATCCTTTTAATGAAAAGTGATTGACTATAAAGCCTACAAAAAATAGTAATAGAAATAAAAATAGTAAGAAAAAAAGCAGTTTTGTATGATAAGCAGTTGAAACTAAGTTTTTACCTTCGATTTTCCAGTCAAACATTCTTAAAATCCCTGTAAACATCATGGCGATAAGCCCGGAAGTAAACCCAACATTATACAAAGAAAAGCCTTGATGAAATGTAAGTATGTGGGAAGCTAAAGGAGGCAAAATCAAGCCAATAAAAATTCCGACGAGACAACCTAAAGGAATCGATTCTATCAAGGGTAAAGAGAGCCCGAAAGTGAGATAACTAATAATAGGTGAGAGCGCACTACCAAATAAACTAACGACGATAAATTGGGAAAAAGGCTTTTTCACGATTTTTGCATAGCAAAGCCCACCAATAATGATTGGAATCGAATTATACAAATTTTTTCCGAAAAAAGAACAGCCAGATACAGTGAATAATGCTGCAATCATTGGTCCGTTAATTGGAATTTTTTCTTTTTTAGCAAGGAGGACACTGATCAGAGTAAGGAGGCCGCTATTTACAAAGGCACTACCAAATGTCCCGAGTTCAATATAATCCGTTAGTAAATTGCTAGGTGATGTCAAAATACGTACCATTCCTCCCCATAAGGTGGAGAATGGCTCACTTAAAAATCCAATACTAATAAAAATAAAACAATAAACAATCAAAAAATAGTAGCTTCTATTTTTCTGATCCTGATCTGGATGCTTTTTATCCGTATGTAAAAAAAGTGTTTGGCTATAGTTTTTAGCCATAAGAAATACCTCCGTTATTTATCAATAACTTAACTATAGCGTGTCTACTGTTCATTGGTCAATAATATTTTAGAAAAGTCAAACAAATTATCATGTTTTTTGGATATTTCCATAATTGTTGAGAAAAAGAACGACAAAAAAAGTGTAAAATAAAAGAATAAAAAATAAAAATGATAAATCGACAATATTGTTATCTAGATATATGAACCTGTGAATTTTCAAAATATAGGAGTGATTGTTTTTGGTTAGAAAAAAAATATATAAAAAACAACACATTTTAGCAGCTGCTCAAAATTTATTGATAGAAAAAAGTTTTTCAGCTATAACAGCTAGGAATGTGGCTGAGTATATGGGAATTTCAACGCAACCAATTTATCTGGAATTTAAGAATATGGAAGAGTTGAAATTATCTCTATTGAAAAAAACGCATGAGTATCTGGAAAGAGAATATTTTTCTCAATTACCAACAACAAGTAGTGTTGCAAATTTTGGTATCAATTACATTAATTTAGCAAAAGCTAATAGGAAATTATACATATCTTTATATGTAGACCAGCATTCATATGGCAACGAACTACGTCAGCTATCGTTTGACTCTTTTAGGAAAAATATTAAAAATGAAGTGAACTATGTGGATAAAGGAGAGAAAGAACTAGAAAATTTGCATTTGAATTTGTGGATAGTGGCAATTGGAATGGCTTCATTGAGTATTTCTGGGATGTTAGATACAACCGAAGAAAACCTTATCTCAGTATTTGAGCGAGTTGAGAGAAATTACAATATGGATGTAATTTGAGCTTTAAGTATCGTTATTTTTCGGTCGCTAATATAAAGAGAGTCTGAGAGTATACTAGGCTAAAAGTCTGAAGTAGAGTTCGCATATATGGCGGATCTAATTTCATGATTTTATTGCTAAACTAAATTTATCAAATGAAATTTGGTGGTAATAGTGTGAAAGTAATCAAAACACTCATTACACTAGCTATACTTGGAGGCGTTTTTCTTTTTGGTGTAAAGATTTATACGCAAAACCAGTCAGATGAACTTTCTGGCACGATTGATTAATTTAATCCTTTAGTTGGTAAGGGGGTAGTGTACGTTAAAACAAAAAAAGCCAACAGCATCAATCACTACGCATTGCTACTTATAAACAAGAAACAGTTGATAAAGAGGGGAAGAAAAAAGAATTAACTTTTACAGCGGATCATGAATTAAAAATAGATCGATATTTAAAGATTGATAATAAAGGCGTTCATGTTGAAACGTATCAAGAGTTTCCAGAAGATGAGGTTCCCCAAAAGGACTACAACAAATGAATAGATAAAAAGACTGCAATCGTACTATAATCCTGACTAGAAAAGTTGAACAAAAAATGAGCGATAGATGTGTTTATTTTGTTCAGCTGTAGTTTTGATTATGTTCGCGCAGTCTTTTTTTGTAATCAATTTGTTCAAATAGCCTGAGGTATAAAGTCAATTGTACATAAATCATTATGATGAAAATGGATAGTTGCTTGAATTTTACCATCCTCAATCAATTTTTGTGCAGTGTCTTTTACGTCTTCTTGGTCAAATTGCTGAAAATTGATCACGTTTGCTACAAAATGAGGAGATTTCCGATTGGAAGCCTCAAGTATGAGCGTTTCGATTTGTGGATTAAACGTCACGTGCTTTCACCTCTTTCCTTAACAGTACCACTTTATCTTAAAAATGGATAGTAATTCGTTGATATATGAGGATATGAAAAGAAATTTTCTATGTTTTTTCTTTTACCAAATAGTGCTTGGAAGATAGATAGGCGTTTTTACTTTTTACGATAAGTAGTTTTTCGGGAGAACATTTAATTAATTTTTGTAATTCAAACACATTCTTCTTCTCGAAATGATGGTTCCATCTAAACATCATTTTTAATAAGTGGATTGTAGGTTTATAATGAGCCTTTTCTTGTTTTGTAATTTGTTTGATAAAGCGATGAAGAATGCGATAAATACGGATGTGATAAGGAGGGAGCAACAAAAAAAGAATATCTGCAGCCTCTAAAGCTGGTTTGATCCAATCTTTTGTCGTTGTCCCTTCGATGATCCAACATTCTTCTGTTAAAATTTCTTGTAGTTGTTGTATGGATTCTTCAACAGGATATGGCTGGTCTCCTGCTGGTAGGCGATTCCAAATGAGATTGTCTAATTCATAATAAGGAATCTTCTTTTCAGCAGATAGTTGTTTGGCAAATGTTGTTTTTCCACTACCGACAGGACCTGCAATCATTATTTTTTTCATATTTAACCTCCAATTTGAAAGAAAAAAGAATGGCGATGTATCACCATTCTTTTACGTGTTTATTTTTTTGCTTCTTGTAAAATGTTTATTTTCTCAATTCTGACTTCTTTAACAGGTACACTTTTTTCGCCGCCAGATTCATTCGTTTTTGTTTCAGTATTACCAATTTTGTTCACAACATCCATCCCTTTGATCACTTGACCAAATACTGAATAGTTAAAATCTAAGTTCGGTGTACCGCCTTTTTTATAAGCATCTATCATTTTTTCTGGATACTCATCTTTGAGAAGACCATCCGATACATTTTCTTCATTTTGGACAATGTAGAATTGACTTCCTTGTGTTTTATCTGTCACAGGTCCGCCAGTACGCGCCATTGCTAAGGCACCATTTAAGTGATAAAGATTAGGTGAAATTTCAGGAGCAAATTCTTCATTCCAAATACTTTCACCGCCAGTACCATCGCCTTTAGGATCACCACTTTGAATCATAAAATCTTTAACGATACGATGGAAAGTTACGTTGTTATAATAACCATCTTTTGCATGCGTCATAAAATTTTCAACTGCTTTGGGTGCGTATTTGGGAAATAGTTTAATTTCAATTGAGCCTTCAGTCGTGACCAATTCAACTAAATCTTCCTCTTCACTAACTTTATCAGAGAGCTGTGGTAAATCCAACGAATTTAAATCGACAGATTCAGATGTTTTTGTTTCGTTTACAGAAGAATCTGCTGTTTTTTTCTCATTTTTAGGTCCACATGCTGCAAATAATACTAATGAAGTTACCAGAGCTGTTGCAGCAATGAATTTTTTTGTTTTCATAAAGTTAAGTCTTCCTTTCAAAAATAGTTACACTTTATCATAACAAATCCTCTTTATAACTGCTAGTCTAAATGGAAAAATTTTAAGATTTGTAAAAGGTGTAGACCACTTTTCCTTGTTCTGCTATAATGAAAATGGATACATTATAATCAATACAAATCTTAGGAGGCAGTAATAATGGGAAAATTAGGTATTTCTATTTATCCAGAACGTTCAACTTTTGAAAAGGACAAAGCGTATCTAGACTTAGCTCATAAATACGGTTTTAAACGCGTTTTCACTAGCTTGCTTCAAATTACAGAAGATAAAGAAAAGGTATTAGCAGAATTTAAAAAAGTCGTTGATTATGCCAATAGCCTTGGAATGGAAGTTATGGTTGACATTAATCCTGCCTTATTTGAACAATTAGAAATCTCTTATGATGATTTATCATTTTTTGATGAAATGGGTGCATATGGTGTACGATTAGATGTTGGGTTTACTGGCGCTGAAGAAGCAAGAATGACGCGTAACCCGTATGGTATAAAAATAGAAATCAATATGAGCTCAGGAACGAACTATGTAGACAATATCATGAGCTATTCACCAAATACGGATAACTTATTAGGTTCGCATAATTTTTATCCACATCGCTATTCTGGATTAGGGTATGATCATTTTGTTTACTGTTCTAAGAAATTTAGAAAATACAATTTAAATACAATGGCATTTGTCAATTCACATGATGCAACATTTGGACCTTGGCCAACACAAGATGGTTTATGTTCATTAGAAGACCATCGTGATTTGGAAATCGCAACACAAGTGAAGCATTTAGTATTAACGGGCTTAATTGACGATATTTTAGTTGGAAATGCTTACGCATCAGAAGCCGAGCTTAAAGCAATGGCTGATGCCTTCAATGCAGAATACCCATCCGTGAAAGTAGATGTTGCAAAAGATATCACAGACGATGAGAGAGAAGTGTTATTTACTAGTCTTCATAGCTATCGTGGTGACCGTTCAGAGTATATTTTACGCTCTACTATGACGAGAATCCATTTTAAAGATAGAGACTTCCCAGCTCATAATACAAAAGATATGACAAAAGGGGATGTATTGATCGATAATGTTGGGTATGGTCAGTATAAAGGTGAAACTCAAATTGCATTAAAAGAAATGAAAAACGATGGTCGAGTGAATGTCGTAGGACGTATTTCTGAAGATGAGTTATTCTTGTTAGATTTTTTGAAACCGTGGTCTAGTTTTAAATTGATTGAAAATAAAGATTAAATGAATCATGGGATTAGGTGGAAGAACCGAAAACTTTCATTTAATCTCTTTTTTTCTTAAGATTTTTCCTAAAAACGCCAAAACAGTGACTAACTAAAAAGAGACGAGGTGAATAGAATGGAAAAAGAATTAAATATATTATTAGCGAAACTTCAAGGAATTGCACAAACAGGGAAAAAATATGGAAAAGATATCTTTGATCAAGAACGTTATGAAGAACTTTCACAAGTAACAAAGCAACTAATGAGTATACTTTACCCTGAGCTATCCACTCATGAGTTAACGATTCTGGTAGATCAAGATGAAGGCTATGCGACACCTAAAGTAGATATTCGTGCAGTTGTCTTCAATTCTTCAGGAAAATTATTACTTGTAAAAGAAAACAGTGATAATCGCTGGTCTTTACCTGGTGGGTGGGCTGATATTGGCTATTCACCAAAAGAAGTTGCCGAGAAAGAAACGTTAGAAGAAGCCGGATTAGTGGTTAAAGCCAAGAGAGTAATTGCTGTATTAGATAAATCAAAGCATGACTTTCCACCAGCATTGACTTATGTGTATAAGTTCTTTATTCGATGTGAATCCCAGAATGAAAAAGTGAAAATAGGTGTTGAGACCAACGATGTTGGTTACTTTTCACTAAAAGATATTTATTCGCTAGCGCTCTCTAAAGAACGAAATATTATTGACAATTTCGAAATGATTTTTGCTGATTATCAAAATGATAAAACTATCATGATTTGTGATTAATATTGCGAAAATTCCAATAAAACATTATACTATTTAAGGATTTGAAAAAATGAGTATCGTCGTTTATTCGAGTAAACAATATATTAAGAGTGATACTTTTAAATGGGGAGTAATTGGATGAATCGCATAATGAAAGTTTTGATAGCAGTAGTTGTGTTCGTTGTAATCATATTAACGGGAGCAGGATTGTATTTCTATAATTACGCAGTTGTTCCGTCACAAAAAGATTTTTTAGCAGCAGGCACACCAGGGACGGATGTCGAAGTGAAGACACCTCAAGAGAAATGGTTTAAAGATAAAAATAACCGTTCTTATTGGGAGATAACTTCCAAAGATGGATTAACGTTAAAAGCAATTTATTTACCTGCAGAAGAAAACACAAATAAAAATGTTATTATGGCCCATGGTTATATGGGAAGTGCTGAAACAATGGCTAGTTTTGCTAAAATGTACCATGATTGGGGCTACAATGTTTTAGTACCTGACGCACGAGGACATGGTGAGAGCGAAGGCGATTACATTGGTTTTGGTTGGCCAGAAAGAAAAGATTATCTTCAATGGGTCGACAAAGTAATCGCTCAAAATGGTAAAAATACTCAAATTACGTTATATGGTATTAGTATGGGTGGTGCAACGGTTATGATGACTAGTGGTGAAAAATTACCAGAAAATGTTAAAGCAATCGTTGAAGATTGCGGTTATTCTACTGTAAATGAGGAATTGGCGTATCAGTTAAAAGATATGTTTAATTTACCAGCCTTTCCATTAGTGCCGGTTACAAGTTTAATTACGAAGATTCGTGCGGGGTATTACTTCGGAGAAGCAAGTTCAGTAGCACAATTAAAGAAAAATAAGGTTCCAATGTTATTTATTCATGGTGATGCAGATAAATTTGTCCCATTTGGAATGTTAGATGAAGTATATGACGCAACAGATGCACCAAAAGAAAAATTTGTTGTAAAAGGTGCTGCACATGCTAAAGCTTATACAGTCGATCCAGATGGATACAAAGCGAAAGTGGCTAGCTTTTTAACTAAATATGTAGACTAATGATTATCGTCATACAGCGTAATTAGCTGGTGACGATTTTTTAAGACCGCTAAGGTTGGGTACTTAAAAAAAGAGTCTCTTTAATTAACATTATTACTGATTTTACTATACATTTGCTAGAATTCTTTGATATGATAATAAAAAGAAATGAGGTAAAATAGATGGAAGAACAAATGATTGACTATCTGCATTACTTACAAATAGAGCGTGGACTTTCTCTCAATACAAGGAAAAGCTATGAAAGAGATTTACATAAATATTTGAATTTTCTGAAAAGACAAAAGATTGATTCTTGGCAGCTGATAGACCGATACATAATCATGGAGTATTTACAAACGTTGTATAATGAGAATAACTCATCTGCAACGATTATCAGAATGATTTCAAGTCTAAGAGGGTTTCATCAATTTTTGAGACAAGAACGATTTACTGATCATGATCCTATGCAACATATCGATTCACCTAAAAAAGCTCAAAAATTACCGAATACCTTGTCCATTGAAGAAGTCACATCATTGATTGAAACGCCTGATACAACGAAACCCTTAGGAATAAGAAACCGAACGATCTTAGAAGTCATGTATGCAACAGGTTTACGTGTGAGTGAATTGGTCGATTTGAAAATTGGCGATCTACATCTATCGATTGGATTACTACAGACTATTGGTAAAGGGGATAAAGAACGAATCATTCCGTTAGGCGATTATGCTATTCAGTGGATTGAAAAATATCTTGAAGAAGCACGTCCTGTTTTAATAAAAAGAAACCAAAATGAAACGCATTTGTTTGTGAATAACCATGGGAGACCATTGTCACGACAAGGTGTATGGAAAAATCTGAAACAAATCGTTCAAGAAGCGGGGATCAATAAAACTATAACCCCTCACACCTTACGTCATAGTTTTGCCACGCACCTTTTGGAAAATGGTGCTGATCTAAGGATTGTTCAAGAGCTTTTAGGGCATGCAGATATTTCTACGACGCAAATCTATACCCACATTACCAAACAAAGGATGGCAGATGTATACAAGCAACACTTTCCAAGAGCGTAACTCATGATAAATAATGAAAGAAGGTGAGATCATGTTAAACTATTATCGAAAAGAGCAACGCAAGATTGCGATGGGTCTATTAAGTTTCCATCAAAAGTTAACGGAATATCACTCGCTTCTAAAAGAAATTGATATGTATGAAACAGATAGCAATTTACATTTGTTATTTTGGACACCAGATGGAGAGCAAAATATTCAAGGAATTGTCGGAATTGAGGTAGAAACATCTGAAGCGATGATTTTACATGATATATCGATCAATCCTTCTTTTAGAGGTGAAAAGCTGGGGTTTGACTTGCTAAATGAAGTGGAGAAACTATACCCAGATACAAAAATTTATGGCACGCTAGCTACCTCTCCCTATTTATCTAAGTGGAAAGAACACAACACTTGAATTTTATGGTAAACTAAAGAGCTGAAAAAGAAAGTTGGATGATCGTGCAAGAAATTAATGTGAAATTGGATGTATTTGAAGGCCCTTTGGATCTTTTGTTACATTTAATCCAAAAATTGGAAATCGACATTTACGATATTCCAATTGCTGCTGTAACTGAGCAGTATATGAATTATATTCATACAATGAAAACATTGGAATTAGAAATTGCTGGAGAATATTTAGTGATGGCAGCAACATTGATGGCGATCAAAAGTAAGATGCTCTTACCAAAACAAGAATTGGAAATGATCGAAGATGATGAAGTTCTTGATGGTGACGATCCACGTGATGCTTTGGTTGCTCAATTATTAGAATATCGTAAATTTAAATATGCGGCAGGTCTTTTGCATGAGAAAGAATCAGAAAGAAGTCTTTATTATACGAAGGAACCAATGGATATTGATGAATATAAAGAAGACAATCCTTTATTAGAGCCTAATCAATTGAATACGATAGATTTATTTTTAGCATTTCATGCGATGTTAGAAAAAAAGAGAAGTCGACAACCAGTTGAAACGACCGTTACTGGAGATGATGTATCGATTGAAGAAAAAATTGCCACAATTTCTCAAAAAATGTGTCAAATTGATCGGAATACACCAATAAATTTTGAATCTTTTTTTACTTCATATTCTAAACAAGAAGTTGTTACGACTTTTATGGCTTTATTGGAATTGATGAAAAAAGGAGTAATCCACGTAGAACAAGAGGACAATTATAGTACTATTTTATTATATAATACATCTGAAGAGATGGAAGCAAGTACGGAGGAAACAGAGTGACCACAGTTAGTCAAGTTGAAGCGATTCTATTTGTTGTTGGTGAAGAAGGAATTGGGTTAGAAGAATTATCTTATTTATTAGGTTTATCAACTGCCAAAACCTATGAAGCACTGACCGCTTTAAAAGAACGCTATGAAACAGATAAACAAACAGCATTAAATATTTTGGAAGTTGGTAATCACTTTATATTATCTACTAAAAAATCATTTGCACCATTACTAAAAAAATATGCCCAATCCCCTATTTCGAATGCCTTATCTCAAGCAGCTCTTGAAACGCTGTCGATTGTGGCATATAAGCAACCAATTTCAAGAGTGGAAGTAGATGAAATTAGAGGAGTTCAGTCAGCTGGGTCGATGCAAAAATTAGTTGCACGGCAATTGATTGAAGAAAAAGGAAGAGTCGATGGCCCAGGTCGCGCTATTTTGTATGGAACAACGGCTTATTTCATGGATTATTTTGGTTTAAGATCTCTAGAAGAACTACCTGATATTCAGCAAATGGAAGAAGAAATCGCTGAAGAGTTACCTTTAGATCTCTTTTTCGATCGTTACAAAGAATTAAATGAAGAAGAAACGACTATCAACACAAGCGAATCGGAGGAAGAAAACTAAATGGAAAGACTTCAAAAAGTTATTGCACATGCAGGGATTGCATCTCGCAGAAAAGCAGAAGAGTATATCGTCAACGGACGAGTAAAAGTCAATGGGAAAATCATTCGAGAATTAGGAACACAAGTTGGTAAAAATGACAAAGTTGAAGTAGATGATGTGCCAATTTATAAAGAAGAGTATGGTTATTATCTTTTTTACAAACCAAAAGGGGTTATCTCTGCCGTTTCTGATGATAAGGGTAGAAAAGTTGTAACGGATTTTTTCTCTCACATCAAAGAACGGATTTATCCTGTCGGTAGACTAGATTATGATACTTCAGGATTGTTACTATTGACAAATGATGGTGAATTCTCTCAAAAACTAACTCATCCAAGCCATGAAATTGATAAAGTTTATGTGGCGAAAGTAAAAGGATTAGCTAAAAAGCATGATTTACTTCCATTAACTAAAGGAATGAAAATTGAAGGATATAAAACAGCACCAGCTGCGTTTGAGATCATATCTGTTGATCTCAAAACCAATACAAGTATAGTCGAATTAACAATTCACGAAGGACGTAACCATCAAGTAAAAAAAATGCTTCAAGCAGTAGGTTATCCTGTTCAGAAGCTAAAAAGAGAAAAATATGGTGATTTGACGTTGAAAGGGCTACGACCTGGCGAGTACCGAACCTTAAATAAAAAAGAAATTAGTGTTTTAATGAATCAATCAAAATAATTTAATCAATCAAAATCGAGATATGACCTAAAGGGGACTATCTCGATTTTTTTGTTTATGTAAATGTGAAGAACCTAACTATTGCTTTTTTAGAATATCGATGTATAATGAGAATGTACAAAAAAATTAATAAAGGTTCGTCTTCAGGGGCAGGGTGAAATTCCCGACCGGTGGTTATAGTCCACGACCTACTTCATTTGAAGTGGCTGAATTGGTGAAATTCCAATACCGACAGTAAAGTCTGGATAAAGAAGATAGGGCTTATTTGAATTGGCATTTTTCAGATAAGATAACTCTACTCTATTTTCCCTGCAGGAAAATAGAGTTTTTGCTGTGACTCACTACACTTCATTTCAATTTCTAAGAGCTAAAGTTTTAATAATTGAAGGACAGAGTAGAGAATGAAACGTATTTGATGTGCAAAGCAAGAGAGGTTACTTTCGTACTGAAACACCATACTTAATCAAAAACTAATTATGAGTGAATTTCTTTTTTAACGAAATAACGTAGTATGCGCAATGGCTCTTAAGCAGCGACCAATCACTAAGGTTATAACATAGGGAATGGTTTCTTAGATTACCAAATCGGTTTACCAGTCAATACCTCATTGTAAATGAAGAGTAGTCACTGAAAAAAGTCAATTTAGAAAAGTTCGTTTGAAGATGGGTCCTTAACAGGAGGATTTCATATGCGAAACAACAAGGTACAAAAAATGGTAAGTGTAGCAATGTTAGCAGCAATCGGTGTGGTGTTACAATTCGTGGCGTTTCCAATCATACCATCGTTAAGTTTTTTGAAAATCGATTTTAGCGACATCCCAGTAATGATCAGTATGTTTTTATTCGGTCCTTTAGCTGGAATCAGTACGGCTTTTATACGATCTGTACTACATCTATTCACAACAGGGGCGTCACCACAGAATTTAGTGGGAGATGCGACTAGTTTCTTTGCAACAACAGTTTTTACTTTACCGATGTATTATTTCTTTAAACGAGGAAGTAGCAAACGTTCAAATAAAATCTTAGGTATTTCTACAGGAATAATCGCTTTAACGGTTTTCATGGGGGTTGCAAATTACTTTGTGATTACGCCGCTATATTTAAAATTATTTGGTGTATCAGCGGGGCAATTTTTAGGAATGTCTTTAGCAAAATACGTTACAATCGGGATTATTCCATTCAACTTGATCAAAGGTGCAATGGTGAGTGCGGTATTCTTAGTCTTGCATGCAAAACTTTTGCCATGGTTGTCAAAAAAGCAATACCAATTGGGTACTAAAAAAACAATAACAAAGTAAAATATTGATATAAATTAAGAAACATAGAGTAGAACAGTGTTGTTTTGCTCTATGTTTTTTTTCTCGTCAAGACAAAAAAATCTAATTAAAGGAAAATTTCTGATAAAATAGATAAGAAGTGGAGGGAAGTAAAGTGAAAAAATGGCAAAAACGACTACTTTGGATTGTCGGAGTTATCGTAACCTTAGTTATAGTAGGTTTATTTTATATAAAAACGATCACCTATACACCGACAACAAATGCTATAGCAGCATCGCAAAAAGCAATAGATGAAAAGGGCGGACTCGTTTTTAAAGGTGACACAGAGAAACCAACACTTATTTTTTATCAAGGAGCGTTAGTCGAAAATACTAGTTACAGCATTTGGGCTGAAAAAGTAGCACAAGCTGGTTTTTCAGTTTATCTTGTAAAACAACCTTTAAATTTAGCTGTTTTTGGACAAAACAAAGCAGAACAAGTCATTCGTGCGAACCATCTAACGAATTATGTGATTGGCGGGCATTCATTAGGTGGAGTCATGGCTAGTCGATTTGCGGCCGAACAAGTGAACACAACGTCATTAAAAGGTGTATTTTTCTTAGCTAGCTATCCTGACGAAAAAGGTAGCCTTTCAAACTTTAAAGGGCAAGTTTTATCATTAACGGGTTCTGTCGATGGTGTTTTGAATTGGCAGGCGTATAAACAAGCCAAACAGTATCTTCCTGAACAAACAATTTTTCAAGAAATCACGGGCGGGAATCATGCTGGATTTGGTAGCTATGGTGAGCAAAAAGGAGACAATCCTGCTTTGATAAATAATGATGAACAACAAGAAGACGTCGCTCGCCAACTGATTGATTGGCTGAACAAAGTTAATTAAAAAAACAGAGAACAAAGAAAAAATGTATAGAAAGCTAGGCACAAAATCTGACTAAAGGGTGGTAAAAAAAAGTGGCTGCCAGATTACACTTTTGGAAATCACGACGAATGAAATGATTCGATGATACACAAAGCAAGATGTCTGAAAGGCACCTTGCTTCATTTATTTTCTGCATGCTAAAACACCTGGATTTGATGACCTCAGAAACAAGCCGAAATGTTTTGGAAACACTGGGAATACAAGGAACGCAAGTTGCGCAATACCAGCTCAGTCACAACATTTGAAGAACACTAAGTAGGGAGCAATTAGCATCAGTTCTCAAGCTCACTGTGATACTTGGCAATTTTCGTGAATACCTTCTTTGTTTCTCGGAACTAGTGACTTTTTCCCTAAGCTCTCTCTTTTTTATGAATCAATGAATTTTAGCTGACTTTTTCTTTATTTTTCTATGATCTCTATTGCACGAACTGGACATTTACGGTACGCTGTTAACGCATTGTTCCTTTCATTATCGGGAACAAATTCTTGATAGGCGTTGCTATCATTTTTTAAAATGACGATTCCATCATCATTATAATCAAAAATTTCTGGCGCATAAACTTGGCATAGACCACAAGCAATGCATTTTTCAGGAATTATTTTACATAACATATGAGCACATCCTATTCTGTTTTTGAAAGAGGTGAAAATATGGAACCTTCCTTCATTTTAGCTTTATTTCAGCACGGATACAAGGCACGGACATCCACTTTATATCATCTTTTGAAGGGGAAGCGAACAAGTTCCGTATTATTGTATGGCTTTATTTATGAAAACTTGCGTTTCTTTCAGTTATTTCCCGCGCTGTCGGAAAAACAATTTAATGCGATTTTAGATGAATTGATTGAACAAAAATTACTACATCAAACTTCTGATGGAGAGGTTCAAATCACTACTCATGGCTTAGAGAGTGTGAAGCGTGATAGTCGCTCGTTTTGGTGGCTCGACAATTATCGATTTGGTAAAACCGACGAGACGATTTGGCGTTTACTCCAATTTACAGTGCAGGTCATCTCCAATTTATCGTATAGTCATAAGGAATATATTCCACTTGAGCAATCGCCATTGTATCAAAAACGAGTGAAAATGTATATACAATCGATGCCTAAAGTTCGATTGATTGAAACCGTCAAAAAAGAATGGACTGAGATATTTTCTCTGCTCCCTAAAGAAGAGGCAGATTTTTTTGCGCAACAATTTTCAGGATATAAGAAAATTGGAAAGACCTCGTTTCAATTAATGGATAGTCAAGATACTTCGTTTAACCGTTTTTTGAGCAAGAAAGAACGGCTGCATCATTTATTAGATACGATTTTAGCGATACCAGAAGATCGTTTTTTAAAGTCGCTAATTACGCAATTAGTCGCGCAAAACGATAATAAAAGTATGATGGAAACGAGTTTTTATCTAAAAACACAGCTTACGATAGAAACGTTGGCTTTGCAAAGGAACGTTAAAGTAAGTACGATTAAAGACCATCTTATGGAGTTGGCCTTAACAAAAGACTTTCCGTTTGAACGTTTTATATCTCAAAAGACCCAAATGTGTCTATTTGACATTTCGAAACCTTATCAAGAATGGACATATCGAACACTAAAACAAATCAACCCAGAACTTGACTACTTTGAGTTTCGCTTATATCAAATTCAAAAACTTAGACAAGAAAGAGAAGCTAGCCAATGACAATCAATCTTGAGCATGTATTACAAAAAAAATTCAAGTTTAATGCGTTTAAACCTGGGCAAAAAGAAGTAATCGAGCAACTGTTACAAAATCAAGATACCTTAGCTGTTCTACCTACAGGAACAGGTAAATCATTATGTTATCAATTTGTCGGACAACTACTTGCAGGAACAGTGATCATTGTTTCACCTTTACTTTCTTTAATGGAAGATCAAGTGATTCAGCTTCAAAAAAAAGGTGAGTCAAGTGTTATCGCCTTAAATAGTAGCTTGTCTTTTTCAGAAAAGCAATATGTTCTACATCATTTGAGCGACTATAAGTATATCTTGATCAGTCCAGAGACTTTAGCACAACAAGAAGTTAGGAAAAAAATGGCTACATTAAAAATTGCTTTGTTTGTAGTAGACGAAGCACACTGCGTTTCTCAATGGGGAGTTGACTTTAGACCCGAATATACTAAACTGGCTAAGATTCAAGTAGAATGTGGAAATCCATTAACGTTAGCTTTGACGGCTACTGCAACGCCGGCAGTCAAACAAGAAATCGTCAAACAAGTATTCACCCATAAAAAGGCGATTTCCGAAGTGATTTTTTCAGTAAATCGTCCCAATATTGGCCTGATTGTCAATCAATGTACAGAAAAGAAGGAGGCATTGATTTCTTATCTGATACAGCTAAAAAGTAAAGGAATTATTTATTGTGCCACCAGAAAAACAGCTGAAAAAATCAATCGTCTGATCAAAGAAGAAACGAGTTTGAAATCAGCTTTTTATCATGGCGGATTGACTGCAAATGAACGTAGCTTATTACAACAACAGTTTGTAGCCAACCAACTAGATGTTTTATGCGCGACGAATGCTTTTGGTATGGGAATCGATAAGCCTGATGTGCGTTTTGTTATTCATTATGATTGTCCAGATAGCTTAGAAAACTATGTGCAAGAAATTGGTCGAGCAGGTCGAGATGGTCAAGCAAGTGTTGCGATTTTACTTTATCAAAAAGGAGACGAGTCTGTTCACTATTATTTTCAGTCAGAAAGTCGGCTTGATCGAGCACTTTTAAATGAGTTAACATCCTATCAAATAGATGATCGTGAAATGTTATTACCTGGATTAAATGAAATACAGCAAAAATGGCTACAAGGATACTTAGAAAAAGAGTATACACTCGATGAGCTTGAACAAAGATTATTAAGAAAAGAGAAAGAACGTCAACAACAATTAACTGTTATGTTAGACTATATAAAGCAAGCAAAATGCCGACGTGTGTTCATTCAACGGTATTTTTCAGAAAAAATCGATGGAAATATTCAAGAAAATTGTTGTGACAAATGTGGCTTATCCTTTGACAATTACAAAGCGCGAATAGTACAATCACCAGAAGAAAACGAAATCTCCGAACAGTGGGAGGATATTTTAATAAGATTATTTAAAGAATGAAAATAATCTTTTTTTAGACTGCAGTTGATAAAAAGCTGTGGTATAATAGCAAACGAGAGAATTTTAGGAGGAACGATACGTGAGTAAAAAAGATAAGAAAAAACCATCAGGTGCACGTGAACCTTGGGAGCAATCAATTTATGAAACTGATAAAAATACTGGAGGCTCCCGCTCAGAAAAAAGACAACAAAAAAAGGGCAATACGGTCTTTCTAACCATCTTAGTAATTCTGTTACTATTGATTATTTCTTTACCAGTAGGAACCTATCTCTATGTGATGAGAGATAAACCAAATGATAATAAAAATGCTAGTCAACCTTCATCATCTGTGGTGGTTCAATCCTCAACTAAAAATAGTTCGACACAACCGTCATCTTCTAATACTGAGGCTTCGCAAGAACAGCCAGCATCTTCTTCAGAAGTTGCGACTGATGGACAAAGCAGTGCAGAGACGACTCCAACAAGTGAAGCATCAGAGCAAGCTGCTGTTTATACGGAAGTGCTAAATGGAGAAGGACCAAACCAAGTGGCAGCGAGAAACGGTATAACGACAGACGAATTACTACAATTGAATGGCTTGACTTTGAATTCTATGTTACAGCCTGGTCAATCGTTACGTGTCAAATAACAAGAATCGAGAGAACAGCAATTGTTGATACAATTGCGATCCCTCGTTATTAAGGGTCTGAAACAAAACAACGAATGTTTTGTACAGACTCTTTTACTATGTGATAAACAAAGGAGTTCGTTATGAAAAAAATCAGTATTGCCATCGATGGGCCAGCCTCTTCTGGCAAAAGTACAGTTGCGAAGATTTTAGCTAAAAAATTAAATTATATTTACTGTGATACAGGAGCCATGTATCGCGCTTTGACCTATTTAGCCATTAAAAAAAATATTGATTTTGAAGATGAAAAAGCGTTGAGCAAGCTATGCTTGGAACATACGATATCATTTAAACAGACAGAAAAGGAACAATTAGTATTTATTGACCAAATCGAAGTGACGGAAGCAATCAGACAACCAGATGTAACGAATGCTGTTTCGATTGTGGCAAAGCATGGAGCTGTTCGTGAAAAAATGGTAGAACTTCAGCAAGCGATTGGCCGCACAGGTGGTGTGGTGATGGATGGTCGTGATATTGGAACTGCCGTATTACCTGATGCGGAAGTTAAGATTTTCTTAGTGGCAAGTGTGACAGAACGGGCGGAGAGACGCTTTAAGGAAAATCAGGAAAAAGGAATCAAAACGGATTTTGAGACATTAAAAAAAGAAATCGAACACCGCGATTTTCTTGATTCTACTAGAGAAGTCTCTCCTTTAAAACAAGCGGTAGATGCTGTGAAAATCGACACTACTGGAATGAACATTGAAGAGGTAGTTACTGCAATTGAAGCAGTTATTTCAACTGAAGTTTAAGCTTTGTTGTTGTTCATCCAAATCGTTTGTTTAGAAAGTATCACTGCGTAAAAGTGATACTTTCTTTGTCTTAAAGCAAGAAAATATCTTCTTCTCTCAAATAAAAAAAAGAAAATGAGAGAAATCGCTTTATTTTTTTAGTAAAATCCCGTACTATTAAAGGAGTAGGTCAGTTTTTTACGAATTTTTTGGTGGCATAGGAGGATATATTCATGACAGAAGACAAAAAAGTGGAAATCAGCAATGAAACAATGGAAGATGCAATGAACAGTGTCCAAGAAGTAAGCGTTGGAGACATCGTCAAAGGTGAAGTGCTTGCAGTCGAGGACAAACAAGTCGTTGTTGGTATCGAAGGTGCAGGCGTGGAAGGCGTAGTACCAGCAAAAGAATTATCTACAACACAAGTAGAAGATATCAATGAATTAGTAAAAGTGGGGGACATTTTAGATTTAGTTGTCATCACTTCAATCGGCAAAGATAAGGAAAATGGTAGCTATTTGCTTTCAAAACGTCGTTTAGATGCTAAAAAAGTTTGGGAAGAGATCGAAGAAGATTTTAAAGCAGGTAAAATTATCGAAGCACCAGTTACAAATGTTGTAAAGGGTGGGTTAGTTGTTGATGTGGGTGTCCGTGGCTTTGTTCCTGCATCAATGGTAGAAGATCATTTTGTTGCTGATTTTTCAGAATATAAAGGTCAGACATTGACGTTTAAAATCATTGAAATCGAGCCTTCAGAAAATCGCTTGATTTTATCTCATAAAGCTGTTGTTGCAGCTGAGAAAGATTCTAAAAAGAAAGATATTTTAGTGACACTTCATGATGGAGATATCGTTGAAGGTAAAGTTGCACGTTTAACTGATTTTGGTGCGTTTATTGATTTGGGTGGTATCGATGGATTAGTCCATGTTTCCGAAATTGCGCATCAACATGTAGGCAAACCAAGTGATGTATTAACTGTTGGTGATGATGTTAAAGTTAAGATTCTTTCAATCAATCCAGATGAAGAACGTGTGTCTTTATCTATTAAAGACACGTTAGCTGGACCTTGGGAAGATATTGAAAACAAGGCAGCAGTTGGAGCTATCTTAGATGGAACAGTCAAGCGATTGACAAGTTTTGGTGCTTTCGTTGAAGTATTCCCTGGTGTTGAGGGACTAGTTCACATTTCTCAAATTTCGCATAAACATATCGCAACGCCTCATGAAGTATTACAAGAAGGCGATGCGATTCAAGTGAAAGTATTGGAAGTTAATCCAGAAGAACACCGTATTGCATTGAGCATCAAGGCGTTAGAAGCTAAACCTGAATCTCAAGAAGAACCTAAAGAGGTTCAAGAGTATGAGTTGCCAGAAGAAAATACTGGTTTCACAATGGGAGATATTCTAGGTGATGCGTTAAAATCACAAGATTCTGATTCAGAATAATCATAATAAAGATAATCAGAGCGAAGGGATTCCTTCGCTCTTTTTCAATTCAAGGAATAAAAGCCTCACCAACTATACAATTTTAGTTGGTGAGGCTTTTATTATAGTGTTAATTATAGATTATGCGTAAATCTGCAGGAATATGTTCCCCTCGATATTGTTTGCGAAATTGGTGAGGAGATTGTCCTACTTTTCTTTTAAATAATTTACTAAAGTAAGTAGCGTCGATATAGCCCACTGTTCCAGAAATTTCTGTAATTGGTTCTTCTGTTTTCATCAATAATTGCTTAGATTTTTCAATCCGGTAAGCAGTGAGGTAATCAATGAAGTTCATGCCAACAGCTTCTTTAAAAAAGCGGCTAACATAATGACGATTTAAATGCATGATATCGGCTAAAGTAGTCAAGTTTATTTCCTCATTGTAATGCTCATGAATATAATCCAAAATTGTATTAATTTGCTCTTTTGCGAGAACAGTAGGCTTATTATTTAATACATCCATTAAAGAGACCTGATTTAGCGCCTTCACACAACGATCGATAGCGAATTTTAACTCATTAAAATCTACTGGAGTTATCAAATAATCAATCACACCACATCGCAATGCTTGATGAATACTTTGAAAGTTATCTCGTTTTGTTAAAATAATCACTTTGATATTGGGTAACTGTTGAACTATTTTACGTTTTACAATAAAACCATCAACATCTAAATGGTCAATCGCAATCAAAAGAATTTCTGGTAATAGTTTTTCAGTGATAGCCAATGCTTCCACTTCTGTTTCAGCAGGAGGTAAAACCTTTATATTCATAAATGAATCATTGATAAATCGTTGAAGAGTTTGTTGCTCTTTTAGATCATTACTGACAATCAATAATCGACACATAAGTAAACCCTCTTTTCTTCGATGAGATAATAGTCCTTTTTGTTTGTGAAATATCTTTTGCTAATTCTATAATACCTTGAATAAATTCAGCTTTCAAGTGCTATTGTTTGTGAAAAAAATTCGCGAATAGGTAAATTTTGTCCATAATCTTCTTAAATTATTCCCTAACAAATTGCCTTAAATAGATTAAAATAAGTTTGTAAGCGTTTAAATCATTAGTGGAGGATAAGCCACAAAAAATAGAGGAGTGTTCAAAATGACTGAATTAAAAGTAAAAGAAATTGAAACACTAGTTGACACAGCAAAGAAAGCACAAGCGAAATATGAAAACTATACACAAGAACAAGTAGACTTGATTGTGAAAAATGTTTACCAAAAAACACTTGATAATGCTGAGGAACTAGCACTTTCAGCACATGAGGAAACTGGTTTTGGAAAAGTATCTGATAAAATCATCAAAAATACTTTTGCAAGTGAACAAGTTTATGAAAGTATTAAAGACTTAAAGACTGTGGGCATAATCAATCGTCGTAAAGAAGATAAGATCATAGAAATTGGAATTCCTTTAGGTGTTGTAGCAGGGCTGATTCCATCCACAAATCCAACAGCTACAGTTATTTTTAAGGCTTTGATTGCATTAAAAACTAGAAATGCCATTGTTTTTTCTCCACATCCTAAAGCATTAAAATCTATTTTGATGGCAGCTGACATCATTGAGAAAGCTGCAGTTGAAGCGGGAGCGCCAGCAGGGTTAGTTCAGGTGATTCATGAACCTACATTAGATGCAACAAGTGCGTTAATGAAGCATGAGGATATTTCGTTGATTCTTGCTACAGGTGGTAAAGCAATGGTGCAAGCAGCCTACAGTTCTGGAAATCCAGCAATCGGAGTAGGACCTGGAAATGTCCCTGTATTGATCGATGCAACAGCTGATATTGTGCATGCGATTGATTGTGTAGTCAGCAGTAAAACATTTGATAATGGTATTATTTGTGCCTCAGAGCAAGCACTTGTAGTGGATCGATCTGTAAAAGAAGCAGTTATCGAGCAATTGAAAGCGAAGAAAGCCTACTTTATGGACGAAGAAGAATCGGCAAAAGTCAGCCAATATATTTTAAGAGAGACGGGAACATTAAATCCAGATATTGTTGGGAAAAGTGCAGCAGATGTTGCCAAATTAGTTGGGATTTCTGTACCCGAAGAAACTTCTATTTTGATTTCAGAACAGACTGAGATCGGCCATCATAATCCATACTCTAGAGAAAAATTAACACCAATCTTAGGGTTATTTACAGTTGACTCTTTTGAAGCAGGCGTACAAACTTGCAAAGCCTTACTTGCTAATGAAGGAACAGGTCACACTGCAGTGATCCATACAACAACAGATGCTAATGCCGAAACCTATGGCTTAGAAATGAGAGCTTCACGTATTTTAGTCAATACTTTAGGTGCTTTAGGTGCAATTGGTGCAACAACAAAACTAGCGCCGTCAATGACATTAGGTTGCGGTGCAATGGGCGGAAGCAGTACAACTGATAATGTAACAGCGTATCATTTAATGAATGTGAAACGAATTGCGTATGGTGTTGAATAAAATGATTTAAATTAAAAAATCTTGTCATTGTCAAATTTGTTAAGTGACAATGACAGGATTTTTTTTGGCGCTTTAATTTACTTAATTCACTAGTTTTTCTTGCATCTTAGACAAGCTTTAGGTAAACTAGTAAAGATTGAAAACTTGTCAAGGAGGTAATTTGAATGGCAAATCCAACAATTGCAATTGTCGGGCGCCCAAATGTAGGGAAATCGACGATTTTTAACCGTATAGCTGGTGAAAGAATCTCTATTGTAGAAGATACACCAGGTGTGACTAGAGACCGTATTTATGCTACTGGAGAATGGTTGGGACGAGAATTTAGTATTATTGATACAGGTGGTATCGATCTAAGTGACGAACCGTTCATGGATCAAATCAAGCATCAAGCTGAAATTGCGATCGAAGAAGCAGATGTGATTGTTTTTGTAGCGAGTGGTAGAGAAGGTGTTACAGATGCAGATGAATTAGTAGCGAAAATTTTATACCGTAGTAATAAGCCAGTGATTTTAGCTGTAAATAAAGTAGATAATCCGGAAATGAGAAATGAAATTTATGAGTTTTATTCTTTAGGATTAGGAGATCCATTTCCAATTTCAGGAAGTCATGGACTAGGAATCGGAGATGTATTAGATGAAGCAGTCAAACATTTCTCTACTGAAATCGAAGAAGAGGATGAAGATACAATCAAATTTAGTTTGATTGGGCGTCCAAATGTTGGGAAATCGTCATTGATCAACGCAATTCTTGGGGAAGATCGTGTGATTGTTTCAGAAATCGAAGGAACGACACGTGATGCAATTGATACGCATTTTGAATCTGAAGATGGTCAAAAATTCTTGATGATCGATACTGCTGGTATGCGTAAACGAGGAAAAGTCTATGAATCAACTGAAAAATACAGTGTGATGCGTGCGATGCGTGCGATTGAACGATCAGACATTGTTTTGATGGTGTTAAATGCAGAAGAAGGTATTCGTGAACAAGATAAGAAAGTCGCTGGCTATGCGCATGAAGCAGGTCGAGGAATTATTATCGTTGTCAATAAATGGGATACGATTGAAAAAGAAACAAATACGATGCGTGATTTTGAAGAAGAGATTCGAGAAGAGTTTCGTTATCTAGATTATGCGCCAATTATTTTTGTGTCTGCATTAACAAAACAGCGTTTAAATAAGTTACCTGAGTTGATTGAATTGGTCAGTATGAACCAAAACCTACGAATCCCGTCTGCTTTGTTGAATGATGTTGTTATGGATGCCATTGCAATCAATCCAACGCCAACAGATAAAGGCAAGCGTTTGAAAGTTTTTTATGGGACTCAAGTAGCGATCAAGCCGCCGACATTTGTTATTTTTGTGAATGAAGAAGAATTGATGCATTTTTCATATGCTCGATTTTTAGAAAATCAAATTCGTAAGGCCTTTACATTTGAAGGGACACCAATCAAAATTATCCCAAGAAGACGGAAGTAGCGCATTTTACCACACTTTTTTCAAATGCACAAATAAATTCATTGAGTTATAAAAAAAAATGATAGTTTTAGAAAAAAGTGGTTAAAACGCATCAAAAACCTTGCTATTACAAGCTTCCTATGATATCGTGATAACAGAATATTGATCCAATTCAATATTTGTACGTGATTTTTGGACCACTCAAAAATAAGCGTAAATTCGATATCTTTTAGATATCCTATCCCTTGTGGAGGAGGTGAAATAATCCATGGCAAATAAAGCAGAATTAATCGAAAACGTTGCATCTTCAACTGGTTTAACTAAAAAAGACGCAACTGCAGCAGTGGATGCTGTATTTTCAACAATCCAAGAATCTCTTGCTAAAGGTGAAAAAGTTCAATTAATCGGTTTTGGTAACTTTGAAGTACGCGAACGTGCGGCTCGTAAAGGACGTAACCCACAAACTGGTAAAGAAATTCAAATCGCTGCAAGTAAAGTACCTGCGTTCAAACCAGGTAAAGCGTTGAAAGATGCTGTTAAATAAGACAGTTCTTAGAACCCTTGATTAGTCAAGGGTTCTTTCTTTATTTCAGAGATAACTAGTAAATATGACTAGAAAGAAAATGGGATTTTTATTATTTAATAATAGATGTGGTCTAACTTTTATAATATATAAGTGTTTTTAATCAAATTTAAAGAAAAAAATGATTAATTGTGAAAACTAAATATTCAAAATTAGATATAATCGAAAAGCAAAATATGTTATGATTTTTTTGAAACAACTATATATTTAGGAGTGGTAAGATGAAAAAGTTTATAAAATGTTGTGGGGTATTAGGAATTATCGGGTTGAGTTTAATTGGAGGGGCACAGGCTTCTGCTTATCGTGATGAAAGTCGAGATATGCAGCCATATGCATATATTCCAGATCCATCTTTAAGAAACCAATTGTTTGATTTGATTGATCGAGGCAATAATGACTTATTCAACAATTATGGTTTGTTTGAGAAAAATGATTTAAAAAAAGCAACCGGATTGTTGGATTCTGAATCAAGTCCATTTAGCTTAGAAGGAATTCAGTTTTTAAGTAATCTAGATAATTATGCTATGGATGGTACACTGGCTGTTGATTCTAGACCACTTAGTCACTTGGGAAATGTTAAGACTTTCGAAGATTGGGGTAGTCCTTCTTTTTCAATTGATTATTTAAAGTCAATGGCTAAATTAGAAGAGTTAAACATAACGCTTACTAATCTTGAAAACCAAGATGAAAAGTCTCTGGCACCAATTTTAGATATATCTGTTTTGAATACTTTAAATAATTTGAAATATGTTCGAATAGGATCAGAAGAACGATTCTACCCAACAGTTGTATTAAAAAAAGGGATGAATCAATATCAGCTAGTAGATCCAGTTATTTTGTCAAAACAATTTGATGGAGTAACGGTTGAGTATAAATCAACGGATGCGAATTTCACCTATGATAATGGTATCATGACTTGGAAAGATTTAACGAGCGATACGACTAAATTGAAATTTTCTTGGTCAGCTGTAAAAAAAGATGGAGATAATTCCTATTCATTTATAGGAGAAGCAACGATTCCTATTCTATGGAAATGATAAAAAAATCATATGTGGTTAAAACATATTTAAACTTTATTTAGAAAAAGCGTTTAAAAGACTGTGTCTTTTAGACGTTTTTTTGTACCTTGGCTGAGCAGGGATAGATTGGATGGCAAATAAAAAAGCCAATCTTCTCAGATTGGCTTAACAGATAACGAATAATTAGCTATGTCTAAAACAACTCGTTTAACTATGAACAATGGAAACTTCTAATTATTCAAATCAGACTGAATCACTCTGTTTCTTAAAACACTAACTTTTAAAGAATTGCGCTATTTTTCATTAGAAGTTAGCCGTTTTCTGAAACAAGTTAAGTATAAACAATAATTAAGAAGTTTTACCTATGCAAATTAGAATTTATATACTAAAATAATGAATCAATAATGCCCGTTCTTTAAGAAAAATAAAAGAACAATTGTCTTTAATTGCGGATCATTGCTTTTTTAGAAATAAAAATCATCCCTCTTTCTGTTTTTCGCTGACTAATGGTAAAATGTAAGAGAGGGGTGTTATTGATGGAACTTCTTTATAAGAAAAATCAATTAGAGACAACAATCATCTATGGTGAAACATTTGCTTCACAGATTAAAGGGACTTCATTTGAATCAAAACATCTTTTTTTAATTACTAATCAACGGTATTATGATTTATTTTCAGAAAAATTGATACAATTTTTTGATGACAAACAAGAATTAGATTGGTATATTTGTAAAAATGATGCTCATTGTAATAATATGGATGAATTGGAAAATTTAGTGACATTTTTAGCTGATTTTGATCAACAACATCACTTTCTTTTCTTAGGTGTTGGAAATGAAGGAGCAGTTCAGCTAACAAATTTTTTGCATGAAACATCTGTATTAAACTCTGATTGTTGGCTTTTGCCGCTCTCTATTCAATCATTAAGTAAGAGCTTGATTGCAGAGGTTCAAATAGAATTGAAGAGTCATCCTGTTTTACAAAGTGTAGTTCTTGCAGATAAGATACTCTATGATCATACGTTAACGACTGATCACGGAGAAGGTAAGCTAGTTGATTTTCTGGTTTTTATTCGCTGTGGTTTAGTTTGTAGTCACGATTTTTTACGAATGCTCTTTAAAAACTACAGTGATGCAACACGATTGAATCAGCAGTCATTTAATGGTATGTTGGATGAACTGATACGGTATTATGAAAAAGATGGGCAAACAATCGATCAATTTGGGCAACTGTTTGAACATGGATTCTTAGAAACGCCTAATGGTCATTTACTTTCTGGTCATATGAAACGTTTTTTAGGCATGTTATTACAATTACTTTGGTCTCAAGAGGTCAACCAGCTCTCGTTTCATTATAAGAATTTTATCATATGGTTGATTCATTTAGGTTTTCCAGTTGATTTTCCTGAACAAATTTTAGTCGGTGATTATGTGGAAGGGATTGTAAAATGTCTTGATCGTGGTGAAAAAGCCGCCCTTTTAAAAGAAGTAGGTGAAATTGATTGTATAAAGCAACCTACCATAGAGGACTTACTAGCGATCGTAGAAAAATATAAAACTATTTTAAAAGAAATTAGAGGGTAATTATGACAACATATAGTGAAAAAATGCTACACGCATTACATGATGAAGATTTGGCTCAAGCACAATTGATGCTTGCAGAAGCCATTAGAAAAGATGACGATGATACGCTTGTTGAGTTAGGGGAAGAATTATTGTCCCTTGGTTTTTTAGAAGAAGCGAAATTAGTTTTTGAACATTTATTGATGATTTTTCCAGATGCCGATGGTTTGAATATTCCTTTAGCTGAGATTGCCATCGAAAATAATTTGATTGATGATGCATTTGTTTACCTAGAAAAGGTGAGTAAAGAGAGTGATAGCTATGTACAAAGTCTGCTTGTTACGGCCGATTTATATCAGGTGATCGGGATTCCAGAAGTCAGTGAAGCAAAATTAAAAGAAGCACAACGTTTGATGCCAGAAGAGCAGTTGATTCACTTTGCATTAGGCGAGTTGTATTTTTCAAATGGTCAGTTTCAAGAAGCTTCTGCTTCTTATCAAGAGTTGCTTGAAGGAGGAGTTACAGAAATCTCCAATGTATCGATCAACGAACGTGTTGGTAGTAGCCAAAGTATGTTAGGTGATTTCGAAGAAGCCATTCCGTTTTTAGAAAATGCTTTGGAGGAAGGGCAGACAGACGATCGTTTATTTCAATTAGCATTCACTTATTTACAATTGCACGAAAACCAAAAAGCTATTGCGTTACTACAACAATTGAGAGCGTTAAATCCTCATTATCAATCTTTGTATTTATCTTTAGGCGAAGCTTTACAAGAAGAAGAGCAACTAGAAGAAGCCCGTACAATTTTAGCAGAAGGAATTAAGGAAAATCCTTTCCAAGTTGATTTATATCAATTAGCCTCAGAAAATGCTTACCGGCTACATGATACAGAAAAAGCGGAATCTTTACTAAAAGAAGCGCTAGCGCTAGGCGAAAAAACAGACGAAACAAGACTAACATTAAGTAATTTGTATCTAAACGAAAATAGATTTGATGAAGTGATTGATATTGTTCAGCAAATGGAAGAACAAGGGCACCCTTATGGCGAATGGAATTTAGCTCATGCATACAATGAACTAGAAGAGTATGATTTAGCCAAAGTACATTACGAACAAGCGTATCAAGAGTTATCTCATGAACCTGAATTTTTAAAAGAATATGCTGTTTTTCTTCGTGAAGAAGGACAAATTGAAAAGGCTAAGGAGTTATTACGACACTATCTTCAACACGAACCTGGGGATAATGAAGCGCAATCCTTGTTAGATGATATTGAAGAAAGATAGGTGATTATATGTTTGTCAATGTCTCAGATAAAAAGGAATTTTTAGTTTGGTTAGTTAATAATGTTTCGTTTAGCCAACGAGAAGTATTGTGGATTTTAAATTATTTGATCAATCATGAGGCTATTTTAAACAATGTTCATTTTATTGAGCAAGCGGATAAAGCAACTCGAGGCTTGAAACTAACGGCAAAAGAAATGGATGATGAGCCGATTCGATTGTTTTTATCAGGAAAAGAATTTACTGATACAGATCAAATTTTTCACGAAATCCGTATGAACTGGAAAGAAGCTCTTTATGTGGAATGTGCGTTTGATGGTTCTTGGCAAAATAGTCAATATCTATCGATTCTAGAAGATAATCCTTATGCGAGATGGAATGAACAAGTAAGTGAGGAAGTGGTTGAGCGTATCAATGAGTTTTTCGCTCAAGAGGAGCAGAAAGCAAAAATTGAATTACTGTATAACCAAATCGATTTGGCTTTAGAGGATGACAATTATGAAGGATTCTTGGAATTGACAAATGAGTTGAATCGATTAAAAAAATAAGAAAAAGGTAAATTAGCATTCTCACTGCGCTAATTTACCTTTTTTATTAGATTTAGTTAAACTGTTTTTTTCTTTTGAAAAGCATTTTTGCTGGTCGGCCATAGGTAAAGCCTTCCCCAATTGCTTCATGAACATTAATTACTGAAATAAAGGCTTTTGCATCTAGCTCATGAACAATGCGTTTAATTTCAATGATTTCGCTTGGACTAACTACAACATAAAGCACTTTTTTATCGATTTGAGAATAACCACCTTGGCCATCTAAATACGTTACCCCACGCTCTAATAATGCCATAATCACTTCTCCGATATCTTCAGAATGATTTGAAATAACCAAGATTCCCTTGGCTGCATAAGCCCCATCCAAAACAGAATCGACAACTTTACTAAATACAAAAGAAACGATCAAAGTATACATCATTCGTTTGACATCAATATAACTTAAAGACAAAATCAAGACTAAAATATCGAAAATCAGTAATGAGCGTCCCATGCTGATACCATAATTTTTTTCTAAAATCCGAGCAACGACATCGGTTCCGCCAGTTGTTCCTCCTACGCGATAAACCAAGCCACTCCCGATACCAGCTGCCAACCCAGCCAATAAAGAAGCAATCAATAAATCATGATCTAAATTAACTTCTATCGGAAATCGTTGCCATAGCCAGAGAAATACTGAGAGAGATACGGTTCCTAAAATGGTATAATAAAATGAATGCTTTCCTAAAATTTTCCCGCCAATCAAAATCAATGGAATATTGATAATCAAAGTTGAATAAGCTGGATCGATATAAAAAAGTGCACGTAAAATCAAGGTAATACCTGTCACACCACCTTCGGCTAAATCATTTGCAATATTGAATGTTACTAACCCAAATGCATAAAGACAGGTCCCAACTAAAATCAGTAAGACATCTTTCACATAAAACTTTTTTTCTTCAATCATAGTGTTCACTCCTAAAACGTATTGGCCAAAGGTATCGGTCCTTGTGCCAAACAACCCTTATCCAGTACTCACTTTATCATTCTCATTATAAAACAACAAGTAGAACCTTTTCAGATTGCACACTTTTTGATAAGATGTAATAGAAAGGTTGGGGTAAAAATGAAAGACGAAAATCAATCTTTGCATTCTATGCAAGAAGAGGTGGATACATATATCCAGCAATTTAAAACGGGTTATTTTTCTCCATTAAGCCAAATGGCACGTTTAACGGAAGAAGTAGGGGAATTAGCCAGAGAAATCAATCATTATTATGGCGAGAAACCTAAAAAGATAGATGAAAAACCAAAAACGGTTGCAGAAGAATTAGGCGATGTTTTGTTTGTAACGATGATTATGGCTAATTCTCTAGATATAGATTTAACAGAAGCATTTCAAAAAAATATGGAAAAATTCAATCAACGGGATAAATATCGTTTTGAACGAAAGGATGGGCAAACAAATGATTAAAATTGTAGTCGCAGGCTTCAAAGGAAAAATGGGTGCAACTGCAACAAAGATGGTTTTAGATCATGAAAAATTTGAGTTAGTCGGTGTATTGGATCCATTTGAAGAAAAACTGAATCTTAATGAATTAGCAGAATATCCAACGGTCGATGTACCGATTTTCAAGACAAAAGAAGAAGTTCTTTCTGTTCAGCCAGATGTTTGGATCGATTTTACAATTCCAAAAGTTGCCTACGAAAATACAAACTTTGCTATAGAAAACAAAATCTCACCAGTTGTTGGCACAACGGGCTTAACTGAAGCGCAATTAGCTGAACTGACTGATCGCTCAAAGACATTAAACGTTGGTGGGTTAATTGCTCCTAATTTTGCTGTGGGTGCAGTTTTAATGATGCAGTTTGCCCAAAAAGCGGCTGAATATTTCCCGGATGTAGAAATTATTGAGTTACACCATGATAATAAATTAGATGCACCTAGCGGAACAGCAATCAAAACAGCGGAAATGATGAGTGAAGTTCGTGTGAAGAAAATCCAAGGTCATCCAGAGGAAAAAGAATTGATAACAGGTGCTCGTGGAGCTGATTTTGAAGGAATGAGAATTCATAGTGTTCGTTTGCCGGGAATGATTGCCCATCAACAAGTTCAATTTGGTGGAGTTGGCGAGGGCTTGACGATTAGACATGATTCGTATGATCGTAGTTCATTTATGACAGGTGTTGCGTTGGGCTGTGAAAAAGTTGTTCACCTAGATAAATTAGTTTATGGTTTGGAAAATCTATTATGAAATTAGAAATAATACCAGATGAATTTGTTAAAGCCGCTAAGGTGCTGCAAGAGATTCAAGCTCATGGATTTGAAGCTTATTTTGTCGGTGGAAGTGTACGGGATGCTTTATTAAATCAGCCGATTCATGATGTAGATATTGCAACTAGTGCCTATCCAGAAGAAATTAAACAAATTTTCAATCGAACGATCGATGTAGGAATAGAGCATGGAACTGTTCTTGTGTTAGTTGGTGAGGAACAATATGAGATTACCACCTTTAGAACTGAGTCAACCTATCAAGATTTTAGACGACCAGATACAGTGACTTTTGTCCGTTCGTTGAAAGAAGATTTAAAACGTCGGGATTTTACAATCAATGCTCTAGCAATGGATGTGGATGGCAAAATTATTGATTTATTTGACGGTACACTCGATTTAGAGCAAAAAATCATACGCGCTGTGGGGAATCCTAAAGAACGGTTCCATGAAGATGCCTTACGGATGATGCGTGGGTTGAGATTTGCTAGTCAGTTAGATTTTACGATTGAAGGTGAGACACTATCTGCTATTTCGGAATTCCATTCATTGTTAGGTAAAATTTCTGTAGAACGAATTGCAGTAGAGTTTATTAAACTTTTATTAGGAAAAAATCGACGAGCAGCGTTACTACCATTCGTCGAAACGGAATGTTACCAATATTGCCCAGGATTAAAACAATATGGCGAAGCATTACTAAACTTTTTGGATCTTCCAAACAGACAACTTGAAACAGACAATCAAGCGTGGACGTTGTTATTACATTCAATTGGACTAAAAGAAAATGAACTTCGACCTTTTCTTAAATCTTGGAAACAATCGAATCAAATGATCCATGAGGTACAATTATTGGTGTTTGGATTAAATAAACGTCTTCAAGGAGACTGGCAAGTGATGGATTTATTTAATTTGGGCTTGGATGCTGTACTATCAGTAGAAAATCTATTGTATTATTATGACCAAAAGAGTAAACTTGAAGAAGCAAAAGAACGTTATTCAAGCTTGCCGATCCATAATAGAAAACAACTTGCTATTACTGGGAATGATTTGTTAGACTATTTCAATAAAAAACCAGGGAAATGGCTTGGTGATATGATTGAAATGCTTGAAACGGCTGTTGTGAATGGTCAAATCGCAAATGACAAAGAATTACTTATTGTTTACGCAAAAGATATAATCGACGAGGAGTGAAAGCGGTGGAAGAATTTTCAAAAGAGTTTGTTGTTGGGGCAAAAGAGACTGCTAAAGAAATTGGTTCTGGAGATTTAGACGTATTAGCTACACCAGTGATGATTGCAATGGTGGAAAATACAGCAAAAGAATATTTGCATAAACAATTAGCGCCAGAAGAAACAAGTGTAGGTACAGTGATTGAGGCGAAACATTTGCGTCCTTCTAAAGTCGGAGCGCAAATCATTGTCAAAGTAAAAGTTGATTCGCAAGAAAAAACGAAGATAAATTTTTCTTTTGAAGCATTTGATAATGGACAAACCATAGCTACAGGGACCCATCAAAGAGCTGTTATCTTAACAGATGTTTTTTTAGATAAATTAGCTAATCCTAAGTAATAAAGCGAATGGTGTGACCTAAGATAAAAGTTATGCTAAACTTAACTTTGTAGTAATTATTTTAGATAAGGGGACGTATATTATGAGTAGAGAAATGACTGGATTAAAGTTTTATTTTAGAAATGGTGAAACATGGACGATTGGTCGCCGTTTTATTGGAGACTTATGGATTAAACAAATCACAACTAGCTTTGGCCGTATTCACGGAAGCGAATTCATGGAAATCCACCCATGTGAAGGATTTAAAATCGAAATTTTCCAAGAAGGTGATCACGTTCAAACACATGATATCAACCTTGGTGGATTAGAACTAGGTATGTTCGCTCGTGCTTTAAAATATGAAGATATTGAACGTATGGAAATTCTATACAAAACTGGTACACCAGACCTTGTTTACTTCCCATATAAAGATAAAACTGACGAAGGTTTAGACAATGTATATCAATCTACTAAAGTCAGTGAAAAAACAAAAAGCTTGTATATCGTGATTGACCCAACACAAACAGTTGATGATGTATATGGTGAAGAACTTTAATATGTAATCGAATGGACCGTAGATTTCTTTTCATAAGATTCTGCGGTTTTTTCGTTAAAATCGCGAGGTGCAAAAATGAGAGCTATCGAGTTATCTTATAAGGAAAATCAACCAATCTTAGACCTGACTAAAGATGCAGCATTACCTGAACGAACTTCTAACCAGTTATTGATCAAAGTTGAAGCCGCAGCCATCAATCGTACCGATTTAGTGGCAATAGACACAGGAAAGCTACCAAAAGGGAACACCATTTTAGGTGTTGAAGTTTCAGGAACAGTAGTAGAAAGTGACTCTGATGTATTCCCTTGTGGAAGCCGTGTAATGGGGCTTGTAAACGGCGGTGGATATGCAGAGTATGCTGTGATGAGCCTTGGTAATGCAATGCTTTTATCTGATCAATTAACGTTTGTTGAAGGAGCGGCAATTCCAGAAGTATTTTTGACGGCATATCAAACATTATTTTGGCTGGGCGAATTAGGTCCGAATCAATCTGTTTTGATACATGCTGGTGCTAGTGGTGTGGGAAGTGCCGCAATTCAGCTAGTCAAACAACTGACTTCTGCGAAAATCTTTGTCACTGCTGGCTCATCTGATAAACTTGAATTATGTCGATCATTAGGAGCAGATGTTGTGATTAATTATCATGATGAAGATTTTAGTAAAAGAGTTTTGACTGAGACTACTGGACAAGGAGTGGATGTTATTTTAGATTTTATTGGTGCCTCTTATTGGGAACAAAATTTAGCTAGTATTGCTTACGATGGTCGTTTGATTCTTATTGGCATTTTAGGTGGTACAAATATAAAAGAGCTAAATTTAATGGATCTATTAGAAAAAAGAATAGCTATCAAAGGAACTTTACTCACACCTAGAAGTGACTCCTATAAAGCAAAACTGACTAAAGAATTTTCGGATAAAACAACTTCACTTTTTGAAACTGGATACCTAAAACCAGTTGTAGATACGGTTTTTTCACTTGAAGATGTAGAAAACGCACATCAATATATGCGAAGCAATAAAAATAAAGGGAAAATCATTTTAAAAATCAATGACTGAAGAGTGAGAGATGGAAATGGTAAAAAAGAATACTGGACCAAAAATACAAGAAGAAAAACGTACTATTAGAGCAATGATCGATATCTATTATAAAAATCACGAAGCAACTAAGATTAATAAACAAATGTTATTGTCTTATTCACATCTTCGATTGGATGTCTGTCGTTTTGGAGAAGAAAAGCCAACGTGTAAACAGTGTCCTGTACATTGTTATCGACCGGATTATAAAGAGCAAATGAAACAAGTGATGAGATATTCTGGGCCAAGAATGTTACTTTATCATCCAGTTTTAGCTGTAAAACATCTTCTAAAAGAAAATAAAAGTAAAAAAAGCAGGCAAAACCTCGGCAATTAAAGGTTTTTAATTTAAAAAGACAAAAAAAAATCAGAACAAGAAGAAAAATAGGTTGACACTTAGTTTTCCTAGGTATATACTGAGAACAATTCTTAAATAAATCAGTTACGGAGTGATTCATATGACAACCATGAAGCATAACCAATCACAACTGAATAATTATTACTTTAGCTATTTTAGATGAGTTTGTATTCATAAACATTATGGATGCAGACTAGCAAGTTTGTATCTATGATGGCTAGGGGATTTTGAGATGACTTTCAGCCGCGTAGATGAGAAAATCTATAGTGGCTTTTATATTACCTATTTTTTGTGAGGTGTTCACTGTAGATTTTTCTAAAAATTTACGTGAATACCTTTTTTGTTTGAAAAAAATCACTCTTTAGGAGGAAATAAGATGGAAAACACGATCACAGGCCACACTAGACTGGCTGCATTATTTGCTACACCGATTCGTCACAGTGTATCACCAATGATCCATAACACAGCTTTTCAAACATTAGAAATTGACGCAGTATATCTTGCTTTTGAAGTGGGGACAGATGGGTTGAAGCAAGCTATCGATTCAATCAAGAACTTAGACATGATTGGTGCAAATTTATCAATGCCAAATAAAATCTTAGCTGTTGAGTATATGGATGAGCTAAGCGAAGCCGCTCGCCTGATTGGTGCAGTCAATACTATTACTAATGATCATGGTAAGTTGACAGGGCATAACACCGATGGCACAGGATTCATGAGAAGCTTGCAAGACATTGAGGTTGATATCATCGGCAAAAAAATGACGATTATCGGAGCAGGCGGTGCCGCTACTGCAATTATTGTTCAAGCCGCCTTAGATGGTGTTAAAGAGATCACAGTCTATAACCGAAAAGATGATTTTTACGAAAAAATCAAAGAGAAATTAGCCTATATTTCAGAAAATACAAACTGCGCTATCACTTTAAACGATTTATCTGACGAACATAGTTTAGCTAAAGATGTGGCTGAAAGTGCACTACTATTAAATGCAACTGGTGTCGGAATGAAACCACTAGAAAACCAAACACCGATTCAAGATTTCTCTATCATTCGTTCGGATTTAGCGGTGTGCGATGTCATCTACACCCCTAGAGAAACAGAATTTCTAAAACAAGCTCGTTTACGTGGTGCTAAAACGAACAATGGTTTAGGCATGCTGCTATATCAAGGAGCTGCAGCATTTGAAAAATGGACAGGTCAAGAAATGCCAATAGAAATCGTAAAACCAATTATTGAAAACAACTAAATTAGAATTAACTGAAGGAGAGAATATACATGATCGTAATTATGAAATCAGAAGCAACAAAGGCACAAATCAAATCGGTGATCGAACGAGTAAAAAAAGAGGGACTAGAAGTTCATTTGAGTGAAGGAAAAGAGCAAACAATCATTGGTTTGGTCGGTGACACAAGAAAAATGCAAGATGTAGCATTCAATAGTTACGACGGTGTTGAAAACGCAGTAAGAATTTCCTTAACATACAAATTAACAAGTCGAGAATTTCATCCAGAAAACACAGTTGTTGATGTTGACGGTGTTAAGATAGGTGATGGAAGTATGACGATGATGGCAGGACCTTGTTCAATCGAAAGTTTAGAGCAAATCCGTGAATGTGCTAGAATCGCGAAAGCAGGCGGCGCAACGATTTTACGTGGCGGTGCGTTTAAGCCAAGAACATCTCCTTACGCTTTCCAAGGCTTAGAAGAAGAGGGATTAAAATACATTCGTCAAGCAGCAGACGAATTTGACATGAAGGTTATTACAGAAGTGATGGACGAAGCTCATATCGATATGATCGCGGAATACAGTGATATTTTACAAATTGGTGCAAGAAATATGCAAAACTTCAAATTATTGCAAGCAGTTGGGAAAACGGGTAAACCAATTGGCTTAAAACGTGGTATTTCTGGTACAATTGATGAGTGGTTAAATGCAGCTGAATACATCGCTGCTCAAGGAAACTTTAATGTGATTTTCATTGAACGTGGCATTCGTACCTACGAAACAGCAACACGTAATACACTTGATTTAAGTGCTGTTCCGTTAATCAAAAAATTAAGTCATTTTCCAATCATTGTTGACCCAAGTCATGGTGTAGGAATTTGGGATCTAGTTCCTTCAATGGCACGTGCAGGAGTTGCTGCAGGAGCTGATGGTTTAATTGTTGAAATTCACCCAGATCCAATTAATGCGTGGTCTGACGGACCACAATCATTAAATGAAAAAACATACATGCGTATGATGAAAGAAGTTCATATTATCGAAAAAGCAATGAAAGAAATCAATGCTTTAGAGGAATAAATTTAAATAAAACGAGCTTAATTGAAGGTTTAGTTTGCTCTTTAATAAAAATAGGAGTTGAATCAAATGAAACTCACAGTAACATTACCCAATCATTCTTATGATTTATCCATTAAAAAAGGTTTGTTGAAAGAAATCGGTTTTTGGGCAAGAGAATTGTGGTCACCTCAAAAAGTCGTGATCATTACTGATACGAATGTTCATCCATTATATGGCAATCAAGTTCAAAATAGCTTGAAGAAAGCAGGTTTTGAAGTTTCCACTTTTGTGATTGAAGCGGGTGAACAAAGTAAAAGCTTGTTAGTAGCAGCCGAAATTTACGATTTTCTTGCAGATGAAGGCTTGACTAGAAGTGATGGCATCCTTGCTTTAGGTGGTGGTGTGGTTGGAGATCTTGCAGGATTTGTTGCTTCAACGTATATGCGTGGACTTCATTTCTTACAAGTTCCAACGACGTTATTAGCTCAAGTAGATAGTAGTATTGGCGGAAAAACCGCTGTTAATACGACAAAAGCTAAAAACCTAGTAGGAACATTTGCTCAACCAGATGGGGTTTTGATCGATCCAGATACTTTAAACACGTTAGAAGTAAGGCGCATTCAAGAAGGAATTGCTGAAATTATTAAATCTGCTGCGATAGCAGACAAGGACCTTTGGCACAAGCTTGATACTTTAACTGACGAACAGGATCTAATTGCACATGCGACAGAAATTATTGCTGCTTGTTGCAAAATCAAACGAGAAGTCGTTGAAGAAGATGAGTTAGATAATGGGGTTCGTTTACTCCTTAATTTTGGTCATACGATCGGCCATGCACTAGAAAATACCGTTGGGTACGGTAATTTAACGCATGGCGAAGGGGTTGCAATCGGAATGAGTCAAATCACAAAAATTGCTGAAACCAAGGGATTGACACCCGAAGGAACGACCGAACAATTAGATAAAATGATTCAAAAATTTCATTTGCCTATTATTTCAGAGCAGTGGAATCAAGAACAATTGTATAAAGCACTAACTCATGATAAAAAGACACGAGGCGGGAAAATCAATATTATTTTATTAGAAACGATTGGTAAAGCTAAAATCGTTCGTATTCCAATTGAAGAAATGAAGAGTTATTTAGATTAGGAGGAGATTATATGCGTTTTATTACGGCGGGAGAATCACACGGACCAGAGTTAACGGCAATCATAGAAGGTTTACCAGCAGGCATGCCTTTATCGCCAGAAGATATTAACTTAGAATTAGCAAGAAGACAAGGTGGTTACGGCCGTGGCGGCAGAATGTTGATCGAAAAAGATCAAGTAAGAATTACATCTGGCATTCGTCATGGGAAGACTTTAGGTTCACCACTGACACTAGTCGTTGAAAATAAAGACTGGAAAAATTGGACATCTGTTATGTCGATCGAAGAAGTTTCTGAAAAGGAGAAAAAAATCCGACGAGTGAATAAACCACGCCCAGGTCATGCCGATTTAGTCGGAGGTATCAAGTACCAGCACGATGATCTTAGAAATGTTTTAGAGCGTTCCTCAGCTAGAGAAACAACAATGCGTGTTGCGATTGGTGCAGTTGCTAAAAAACTGCTAAAGGAATTAAATATCGAAGTTGCGGGTCATGTGGCCATTTTAGGTGGAATCAAAGCGGAGATTCCGAATAATTTGACCGTAAAAGAAATCCAAGAACGGTCAGAAAATTCCGATGTTCGCGTACTTGATCCATCAGTTGAGCAAGATATTAGAGATTTAATTGATAAAACAAAGAAAAATGGTGATACAATCGGCGGCGTTGTAGAAGTTGTTGTTGGCGGAGTGCCAATTGGATTAGGCAGTTATGTTCAATGGGATCGCAAACTGGATGCAAAAATTGCCCAAGCTGTGACAAGTATTAACGCGTTTAAAGGCGTTGAATTTGGGATTGGTTTTGAAATGGGCTTTAAACCAGGCAGTCAAGTCATGGATGAAATCGTTTGGAATGAAGCAACTGGCTATACGAGAACATCGAACAATTTAGGCGGCTTTGAAGGTGGAATGACAAATGGAATGCCCATTATTGTTAGAGGCGTGATGAAACCTATTCCAACATTGTACAAACCTTTGCAAAGTGTCAACATCGACACAAAAGAGCCATATAAAGCAAGCGTAGAACGTTCTGATAGTACAGCAGTACCAGCAGCAAGTGTAGTCTGTGAAGCAGTTGTAGCTACAGAAGTCGCTCAAGCAATGCTGGAAAAATTTGGTAGTGATGCTTTCGCACAAATGAAAGAAGAAGTAGAATCTTACCGTCGCTATACTCAAACGTTTTAATGAACTAAAAAATGGAGAGTGAAGCGATATGAATACAAAAATTTTGATTATCGGTCTAGGGTTGATCGGTAGTTCACTAGCATTATGCATAAAAAAAGAGCATCCCTCAGTAGAGATTATGGGATTGGATAATCAAGCAAGCTCAGAAGATTTTGCTTTAAAACGAAAAATCATTGATCAAAAGGGGGGAACCATTGAACAAGCAGCGGTTCAAGCAGATGTTATTTTTTTGTGTACTCCTGTGAAAAGTATGCTCCAACAGTTAAAAGTACTAGGAACATTGCCGTTAAAACAAGACGTGATTATTTCTGATGTTGGTAGTACAAAATTAGAAATTATTGAATCCGCAAAAAAAGCTGGACTAAAGACATTTATTGGTGGTCACCCAATGGCAGGTTCACATAAATCTGGTGTGACTGCAGCAGATGAAAATTTGTTTGAAAATGCGTACTATATTTTAGCTTCCTCGGAAAAAAAACATGAACATCAGATTCACCAATTGCAAAAATTGTTAAAAGGAACTCGAGCAAAATTTGTCATTCTTACAGCGGAAGAACATGATCAAATTACAGGAATGCTTAGTCACTTACCCCATATTATTGCAGCTGGATTAGTCAACCAAAGTAAAGTTTTTAATGAAGAACATCCACGTTCCCGACAATTAGCGGCTGGTGGTTTTCGTGACATAACACGAATTGCTTCTTCCGACCCACAAATGTGGACCGATATTCTATTGAGTAACAAAGAAACCTTACTAGAATTAATGAACTTATGGCAAAATGAAATGGAACAAGTTTCAAGTTGGATTCAAACAGAAAATAAAGAAGCTATTTATCAGTTTTTCTATGAAGCGAAAGAAACGAGAAATCAGATGCCAGTTCACAAAGAAGGGGCAATTCCAGCCTTTCATGATTTATTTGTTGATGTGCCCGATGTTCCTGGGGTTATTGCAGAAATAACTGGTTTACTTGGCAAAGCGAAGTTATCATTGATTAATTTGAAAATTCTTGAAACTCGTGAGGATATATATGGTATTTTACAATTAACCTTTAAACGCCAAGAAGATTTAGAGAAAGCAAAAGAATTAATTGAAAAAGAGACTGATTACTTGTGTTATGAAAAATAAGATTATGTAAAAAATTTTTCGTTTAAAAAGAAATACAACTGAAAGATAATCAATTCAGATAGGTTTTTTCTAATTTTCTACGAGTTAGGAAAATGCTGCTAGGCTGTAAAAATCAGGAGGGATATTTTGGATTTAGTGATCAATAAAATGGGTTTAAATGGAATGATTAACATTCCTAGCGATAAGTCGATTTCTCATAGAAGTATTATGTTTGGTGCGATTGCACAAGGAAAAACAACAATTAAAAATTTTTTGAGAGGTGATGACTGTCTAAGTACCTTAAAAGCTTTTCAAGAATTAGGTGTTAACATTGAAGATGACGGTGAAACGATAACAGTTCACGGTACAGGATTTTCTGGATTGACGCAAGCAAAACAAGCGATTGATGTGGGAAATTCAGGTACTACAATTCGTTTGATCATGGGAATTTTAGCAGGCACTTCGTTTACTACCGAGTTATTTGGTGATCATTCAATTGCGAAACGACCGATGAATCGAGTGATGTTACCAATCAACCAAATGGGTGCTGATTGTAGTGGCCATGATGGGACCGAATTTCCACCATTAACTGTAACAGGGACAACCGATTTGAAACCAATCACGTATCAAATGCCCGTTGCAAGTGCTCAAGTTAAGTCAGCTATTTTGTTCGCTGCCCTACAAGCTCAAGGTGAATCAATTATTGTTGAAAAAGAAAAAACGCGTGATCATACAGAAGATATGATTCGTCAATTTGGCGGTGAAATTGACGTTTTAGGAAAAGAAATCCGAATTAAAGGACCTCAAAGTTTAGTAGGACAAAAAGTTATTGTACCAGGCGATATCTCTTCAGCAGCTTTTTTCCTTACCGCAGGACTGATTGTTCCTAATAGCCAAATTACGTTAAATAATGTTGGCTTAAATCCCACTCGTACCGGTATTATTGATGTCATTCAGCAAATGGGGGGGAACTTAACGATTCATGAAACAGGTAGTGAGACTAACAAAGCTGGAACATTAGTCGTTGAAACGAGTAATTTAAAAGGAATCGAAATCAGTGGAGAGATCATTCCAAGGTTGATTGATGAATTGCCGATTATTGCTTTACTGGCTACTCAGGCAGAGGGGACGACTATTATCCGCGATGCCGAAGAATTGAAAGTAAAAGAAACGAATCGAATTGATGCGGTTGCTACTGAATTGAATAAAATGGGAGCCGATATCGAACCTACTGATGACGGATTGATTATTCAGGGGAAAACACCACTACATGGAGCAAAAGTTACTAGTTATGGAGATCATCGTATTGGCATGATGTTGCAAATTGCTGCTCTATTGGTAAAAAATGGCACGGTAGAATTAGAAAAAGCAGAAGCTATTTCTGTTTCTTATCCAAGATTCTTTGATGATTTAAATAAATTATATCAATAGGCGGAGGAATGAAGATGAAGGGAATTATTTTAATTGGTTTTATGGGAGCAGGGAAAACAACGGTTGGAAGACTGCTTTCAGAAAAAACAGGTATGGAACACATCGATTTTGATGATAAGATTGTTGAAGAAATCGGGATGACGATCCAAGAGTATTTCGATTTACACGGTGAAGAAGCTTTTAGAGAAAAAGAAACCAATGTCTTGAAACGCTATCTTGATCATAATCAAGTAGTTTCAACTGGTGGAGGCATTGTTATGAGATCGGAAAATCGAGAACTTCTAAAACAAATGGCACCTGTAGTTTATTTACAGACTAAACCTGAAGTTTTTATCCCTCGGTTAAAACACGACCATACTACGGTTAGACCTTTGGTTGTATCGAAATCTCCAGAAGAGATTAGGCAGGTATTTGAACCTCGTATTCCTTTCTATGAGGAAAGTGCTAGTTTAGTTGTTCCTACAGATAATCGAACGCCAGAAGAAATCGTAAGCGAAATTTTAGAGAATATATAAGTAGGTGAGCCAATGAAAGTCGGTTTTTTAGGTCCAGAAGCTTCTTTTACTCATAATGCAACAAAAACTGCTTTTCCTGATGATGAATTAGTTTCCTATCATTCAATCCCAGCCTGTATCAAAGGAGTTGAATTTGGTGAGGTTGAATTAGGCGTTGTACCAATCGAAAACACGATTGAGGGATCTGTGAATACAACTGTAGATTATCTTTTTCATCAAACGACCATTCCAGTTGGTGCGGAAATTGTTTTACCAATCTATCAACAATTGATGGTGTCTAAAAATAATCGTGATACTTGGTTAGAAACGACAAAGATATTGTCTCATCCACAAGCGTTAGCACAATCACAGGAATTTATCCGCAGATATTTTCCAATGGCTGAGCTTGAATCAACTCCTTCTACAGCATATGCGGCGAGTTTTGTTGCCAGTCATCCAGAGCAAAAAATCGCCGCCATTGCGCCCAAATTATCTGCTGAGACCTATGAACTTGAAATTGTCGGGAGGGACATTCAAGATGTTGCAATCAATCAAACTAGATTTTGGGTATTAGGAGCTGAAAAAATTGATTTACCCATTAAATCTGCAGACCATAAGCTGACAATTGCTTTAACGATGCCAAATAATATGCCAGGTGCATTGCATAAAGCGCTATCTGTATTTAGTTGGCGAGATATTGATTTAAGTAAAATTGAATCTCGTCCACTGAAAACAACTTTGGGAGAATATTTCTTTTTAATCGACATCAATGTTCAAAAACCACAAAAATTACTTGATAATGCTTTGGAAGAAATACGTTTAATGGGTGGGACAGTAAAAATATTCGGAAATTATAAAATTCATCCAATCAACGGAGTATAAAGATCTGAAAAGGTCTTTTTATTTTTTTTAAAATTTCAACGAACTAATAGGAATTTTCTCCAAAATAAGGTATGCTTATAACTGTTGTTAATGAATAGTGAGGTGGAAATAATGAGCCGCGTGGATCGTTATAAACATATACATGATAAAGCAAAACCAGTAGAAGAAAAAAACAAATTTAATCCTAGAAAAGAAAAAAAATACATCGAAGAGCCTAGACAAAGCTATTATCAGGAATCAGAGTCATTTTATGAACAGGAACCAACAAATAATCAAGAACGGTATCTGGGTCAAAATAATATTAATGAACAAACGAAGCAAATTCCTAAAAAAGAAAAAAAACCAAAAAAAATAAAGAAAAAGCGACGTTTTAGCTGGCCGAAAAGGATTGCGTTGTTTCTTGTCCTGCTTATTGTGTTGGCTGTAGGATTCTTTTTCAAGGGCAAATCATATGCGGAAAATGATGCGTCCTTACCTAAAGAGGCACTTGAAACCTTTAATGGTGTAAAAAGTGCAAATGGCGCTAATAATATCTTGATTTTGGGTAGCGACACCAGAGGAGAAGATGCTGGACGTGCTGATACGATCATGGTTCTACAATTAGACGGTCCTTCTAAAAAGCCCAAATTAATTTCGTTTATGCGAGATACATTTGTTGATATTCCTGGATATGATCCAAATAAAATTAATGTGGCGTATGCATTAGGCGGAGCTGACTTAGTTCGTCAGACCTTAGCTGAAAATTTTAATATCCAGACTAGATATTATGCAAAAGTTGATTTCCAATCATTTGAAAAAATTATTGATTCGATGTTTCCAAGCGGGGTCAAAATCGATGCTGAAAAAGACTTGAATCTAGATGGTGTTGATATCGCAAAAGGGAACCAAAGTATGGACGGTCATACCCTGTTGCAATATTCACGTTTCAGAAAAGATGAAGAGGGAGATTTTGGTCGTGTTCGTCGTCAACAGCAAGTGATGACTGCAGTTATGGGACAGTTGAAAAATCCTTTAGCCCTAATCCGTACACCTGAATCTTTAGGACGTTTGGTAGGATATATGTCGACAGATGTTCCTACAAGTTTTATGTTGAAAAACGGCCCATCCTTAATGTTAAAAGGTGGTAGTGGGATTGAACGTTTGACTGTTCCAGTTGAAGGCTCATGGAGCAATGATGAAAGTTATTACGCCGGTAGTATTCTTCAAATCGATTTGGAAACGAATCAAAAGGCTGTTCAAGATTTTCTTGGGCAATAAGGATTTTGTTTAAATATAAAGTGATTTATGCTATATTTATAGTACTGTGTAAAATTAGTGAAACGAGGTTACAAAATGAAAATTGCTGTTGTGACAGATAGTACAGCCTATTTACCTGATCGAATTAAAAACTCCCCTAATCTGTTTATTATTCCTATTCCTGTTATTTTAGATGGTAAGATTTATAATGAAGGAGTCGACATTGAAGCGGATGAATATTATGATTTATTGAATAATAGTAGTGAGTTTCCTACGACTTCTCAACCTGCATTAGGTGAAGTTATTGAATTATACAAAGAAATTGCTGCTAAAGGATATGATACCATCATTAGTATTCACCTTTCATCTGGAATTTCAGGTTTTGTGAATACATTATTTTCACTAACAGATTCGATAGAAGGAATTACCTTATATCCTTATGATTCTAAAATTACTAGTGTGCCAATGGGGCATATGGTTGAAGCCACTCTAGATTTAGTAAAAGAGAATGCTAGCTTGGAAGCTATCTTTTCTAAATTAGATATTATCCGAGATAATACGTATGCCTATTTAATTGTTGAAGATTTAAATAATCTAGTTCGTGGAGGCCGTTTAACCAATGGAGCTGCGTTGATTGCTGGATTATTGAAAATTAAACCGATTTTGACATTTGAAGACGGTAAAATCGTTTTGTTCGAAAAAATTCGCTCAACGAAAAAAGCATTTGCTCGTGCGGAAGAGATCATTGGTAAACGAGATAAAGAAATTGGTAGACCGGTTAAATTATATGTGATCCACGCAAATAACTTAGCAGTTGCTGAAGAAGAAAAAGCAAAACTTCAAGAAAAATATCCAAATGCAATTATTGAAATTGGTCATTTTAATCCTGTTATCGGAACTCATTTAGGAGAAAAAGCGATTGCGCTTTGTATCTCAGCCCAATAATCAGCTTATAGGGAAATAAGAATGAAACAAAACTTTCTTTAGTTTTGTTTCATTCTTATTTCATTTAGCAAAAGGGTCTGTATGGTTCAGCTAAAGAGAAGTAGTATGTTACAATAACAGAGAAATTATCGATTTCAGTTCAATAATCGATAGAAAATCACGATTCAATAGTCATTTTCTTTTAAAAGTAAGGTATACTTAAAGAAAAGGAGGCGAGTGGATGAATTTAATTGAAGAGCGTTTACAAAAAGAAAAAATGAAGCAGGTTCAGCTACTCGCGGCGTATTATCAAGTAGTCAATCGTTTACCGCTTGGTGATGAAAGGGATCAGATGATCCGTGATATTTTAGCTTGCAAAGATAAAATAAAAAAAATCAATAAGCAATTAACAGAATTAAATAAGAATGACTAATTGCAATCCGTTTCGCAGTTGTAACATGGATAAATAACTTTAAAAGGAGCGTATTTTGGATATAGATTTTTTTACGATACTACTGATAATTTTTGTTGTAGTGATGTATATATATTTATATATAGTTAGGAAAAGCATTTTAATCAGATGTGTGAAGAGAAAATTTGTTTATGGAATAGTAATTGGTTTAAGTTTGTTTATTTTCGTTAATACTTTACTGGTTAGCCAAACAAGTGATCAAACAATTCGTGGATTTTTATCGACTTTACTTATTTTAAGTTTTTTACTTGATACGAAAGGGCTTGCGGATGATCGACTTATTTTAGGTCCTTTTGATAAGAATGGTGTGATGTATCAAGATATAGAAAAAATGGCGTTATTACTCAAAGAAAATGAAATCCGTTTAAATTATTTTAAAAATGGCCGTCGAGGTCCGATGATGAAATTTTCGATTCCGTTAGAAGATTTATTGTCCTTCCTTTCTGATCGATTAAATGAAGACGCTGAAATCAATATTTTAGTTGAGGAAGATACGTAATCTGAGTAAGAAAAAACGAAGTCATCTTTTCTTTTTAGTCAAAGTAAAGAAGAGAAAATGCATTCATAAAGTTTTTCTAAAAGAATAGTCAATTTTAGTAGGTATTTCTTAAACAATTTGCTATAATGTGCAGAGAAATTCTGAAAGGAAGTATTGTTGTGAATAAAGAAATAGAGCAACGAATTGCTGAATTACGTGAAAAATATAAAGAGTTGCCTCCAGAGAAAAAGGCTGAGTGGGAACGACATATTAAAAAGAAAAATTTTTTGAATTATAAAAAAATTGAATTGATCAAGTCTGAATTGTTACGTTTAGAAGCTCGACGAGCACAGTTAGAGCTATGTGATAAAGAAAAAGAGCTTGGATTAATAGAAAAGAAAATTACCTGTAAAAAAGAAAAATTATTACGGTATTTAGGAAAACAACTCAATCAGTAATGAATAAGGGGGATACGAGGTGGAGTTTGTTTATTTAATTATTGTATTTGCTTTTGCTATCACCTTCTCAAATGTTTTTAATAGAATCGTGCCGATCATTCCGTTACCGATCGTACAGATAATTGTAGGTGTTTTGATTGGACTGACCTCGATTGGTCGTGAAATCGTATTTGAACCAGAAATATTTTTAGTGATGATCATCGCACCTTTGTTATTCAGAGAAGGAGAGCGAAATGATACTTCAGCTACAATGAAAAACTTTAGTGTGATTTTATTTTTAGCTTTCATCGGTGTTTTAATCACCCTTGTTAGTGTAGGTTGGGCTTTGCATATCGTTATTCCAGCTTTACCGATCGCCGCTTGTTTCGCATTAGGTGCAGCATTAGGACCTACAGATGCAGTAGCTGTAGGTTCTTTATCTGGAAAAATTCAGATACCACCAAAAGCGATGCATATATTAGAGGGGGAAGGCCTCATTAATGATGCGTCTGGCGTTACAGCGTTTCAATTTGCTTTGGCAGCGTTATTGACAGGGAGTTTTTCAGCAGCAGATGCTGGAATAACCTTGGTAGTCTCTAGTATCGGTGGAGCATTTGTAGGAGCTATATTAGTTATGATTAAGCGTCAAGTTGTCATGATCTTAGAAAAAGCTTCAGCAAGAGATGTCACTGGTTATTTGCTACTAGAACTATTATTGCCATTTTTAGCTTATATGGTGGCTGAACTGTTTCATGTTTCCGGAATTATTGCGGCTGTTGTAGCTGGGGTTATGCAAGCTGCTAGTTTTAAAAAGGTCTCTTTATTTGAAGCAGAACTTTCAAATGTTTCTGAAAGTACCTGGGGAACAATTACCTTTATGTTAAATGCTCTAGTTTTTCTATTTTTAGGGATTGAATTATCTCAGGTTTTTTCACCGATTTGGAATAGTGAGACGTATTCTAATAGCTTTTTGATGCTTGTTATTTTAATTTTAAGTGTGACATTGTTTGTTGCCCGCTTTTTCTCTATTTTCTTGATATATAGTGTGAAAAACGGATTGAAGAATGTCTGGAATTCAATGAATGAAATGCTGATTTTAACCTTTGGTGGTGTCAAAGGGACGGTTAGTTTGGCAACGATTTTTATTTTACCTTTAACATTAAATGGTCAAGAGTTTCCTGAGCGTTCTTTACTGTTATTTATCACAGCTTGTGTGATTTTGGTCACATTAGTTGGAGGAATTCTTGTATTACCATTTTTAACGGATTCAGATGAAGTTGAAAGTACAAATATGCAAGGGATTGCGTTATTACAAGAAGTTATTGAGAAACTCAAAAAAATCAATCAAGAAGATCCACATGTGGAAATGAATGTAGTGATCGAAAACTATCAAGATCGTGTAAAAGAATTATATACAGAGCAACTGCCATCGGATCAACGGCAAGAAGTACAAGAGTTACGAGCTTTGATTGTTTCAATTGAACGCGATGGCTTGGAAGAGAGCTTTCGTCAAAAAGAGATTGGTATCGAAGGGTACCGTTTGTACGAACGATTGATTTCGAGGATGGAACGTTCCATTGCTAGACAATTGTTGTCTATTATTGGCTTTTGGTTACTCTTTGTTCGACAAATCATTGCTTTCTTTATTCATCCCAACCATTTATTTGCAAAAAAAGATGAAGAGAATCGCCGAGAATTTAAAAAAGAAGAGTTGGAAAATGTTCGACAAGTTTTTTTACAAAATACAGAAGTTATTTTGAAAAGTTTGGACAACTTAAAGGGTGTTTACGATGAGGAAATCATCCGCTTCTTCATTGAAGGACGCTTGCAATTAGCCCACAGATTGGAAGATGGTACCTTTATTGATTCCTTTATTGTTCGTTCCCAGTCTAATTATGTGAAAGAACTCTTGATTGGGTATCAAGAAGAGAGAAGAGTAATTGATGAATATGAGATATCTGAAAAAATATCTTCGTTTGAAGCAAATGAGTATCGGAAAAATGTTAATTTATTAGAATCTTATTCAATTAATGATATTTCTGGTGCTCTTCCACTAAGGAAATTGACAAGAGAATTAAAAAAAGAAGCAGAAGAAGAAAACTAGCTTCTTTTTTTTGTTTTTTTTTGATACAATAAGCAGGATGAAAAGGGTGTGAGCAGATGAATGAGCTAAAAGTAAACGAATTAACTAAAACGTATGGAGAAAAAACATTATTTGATGCGATTTCTTTCCATATTCGTGATAAAGACCGGGTTGGTTTGATTGGTACCAATGGAACAGGAAAAACTAGTTTGCTGAATATCCTTGCTGGTAAAGATAGCGGAGATGGTGATAGTCAGTCAATTCAACAACCCAATGATTATCAAATTGGTTATCTTTCTCAAGACAAAGAATTTGATCCAGAATTAACGGTTGTTGAAGCAGTTTTCCAAGGTGAAACTCCAATTATTCAAGCAGTCAAGAACTATGAGTTGGCCTTGCTTGCGCTAGCTGAGGATGGTCTAAGTGTTGGGGCTCAAAAACAATATGCCCAAGCAGAAGAACGTATGAATAAAGAAGATGCTTGGACCGCTGATACAGATGCTAAAATTATTTTACAAAAGTTAGGTATTGAAAATCTGCACAAAAAAATAAGTGAACTATCAGGTGGACAAAAGAAACGTGTTAGTCTTGCACAAGTATTGATAGAATCTCCTGATCTTTTATTATTAGATGAACCAACAAATCATTTAGATTATGAAGCCATTAGCTGGTTAGAAAGCTTTTTAAATGGATACCGTGGAGCAATTTTGATGGTGACACATGATCGTTACTTTTTAGACCGTGTCACAAATCGAATCTTTGAACTATCGTTTGGAAAGTTGTACGAATATAAAGGAAATTATGAAGCTTATATCATCGCGAAGTCTGAACGTGAACGAGTTGGTATCGAGCAAGAAGAAAAGAGAAAACAGCTTTACAAAAAAGAGTTAGAATGGATGCGCGCAGGAGTGAGAGCGCGAGGAACTAAACAACAAGCACGTCAAGATCGTTTTCATGATCTTAAAGAAAATCTACATCAAGTCAATCAAAAAGGACAGTTGGAAATTGATGTTGCAACACAAAGATTAGGTAAAAAAGTTTTAGAAATCAAGGATGGATACTATCAAGTCGAGCTTAAAACGATTCTAAAAGAATTCAATTTACTTGTTCAAGCAAGAGATCGAATAGGGATTACTGGAAAGAATGGGGCTGGAAAATCGACTTTGCTAAATATTCTTGCTGGACGTTTAGAATTGGATAGTGGAATGTACTCAATTGGAGAAACTGTTAAATTAGCATACTACACGCAACAAAATGAGGCTATGGACCCCAACCAACGGATGATTTCTTATTTACAAGAGGCAGCAGAACAAGTGCAGCGATCAGACGGAACAACTATAGGTGTTGCCGAATTACTAGAACGATTTTTGTTTCCTCGATTCATGCATGGAACAGTTATTGGAAAACTTTCAGGTGGTGAAAAGCGTCGGTTATATTTGTTAAAACTTTTGATTGGTCAGCCGAATGTGTTATTATTGGACGAGCCGACGAATGATTTGGATATCGATACATTGACAATTTTAGAAGATTATATTCAGACGTTTAAAGGTGCCGTTATTGCTGTTTCTCATGACCGTTATTTCCTTGATAAAACGATGGATAAACTTCTCGTGTTCGATGGTGAAGGTCAAATTACTACTTATTTCGGATCAATGAGTGAGTATTTAACAAAAATTACGCAAGAGTCGAGAAAGATAACTAAAAACGAAGCGAAACCAGCTAAAGCAATTGAAAAGAAAGAAAAAACGAAATTGACTTATATGGAACAAAAAGAGTGGGACTCGATCGAACTAGAGATTAGCTCACTCGAAGAACGAGTGGCACAACTGACAGAAGAGATGAATCATCAAGGAGATGATTTTACAACTTTACAACAACTTCAGACAGAGTTATCAACGGTAGAACAAGAGCTAGAAGAAAAAATGGAACGCTGGGAATATTTGAGTGAATTTGCAGAAAATTAGGAGGCAGTAACTATGGAAGAAGCATATTTAGCATTGGGCCGCAAAATTTTAGATGAAGGTCACTTAAAAGAAGATCGTACTGGAACAGGTACACGTAGTATTTTCGGTCATCAGATGCGATTTGATTTATCAAAGGGGTTTCCACTTTTAACGACAAAAAGAGTACCGTTTGGATTGATCAAAAGCGAACTTTTATGGTTTTTAAATGGGGATACAAACATTCGTTATTTGCTACAGCATAATAACCATATTTGGGATGAATGGGCTTTTGAACGATATGTTAAGAGCGAAGATTACCATGGACCTGATATGACAGATTTTGGTCGAAGAGTATTAAAAGACGAAGAGTTTAAAGTACGTTATCAGAAAGAACATCAAGAATTTTGCGACAAAATCTTAAATGATGAAGATTTTGCCTCTAAACACGGCGAATTGGGCAATATCTATGGTGCACAATGGCGTCATTGGGAAACAAAAGAGGGTGATTTTATCGATCAGTTAAAAAATGTGATTGATATGATCAAAAAGACCCCTGATTCTCGTCGGCTGATTGTTTCTGCATGGAATCCTGAAGATGTACCTTCAATGGCTTTACCACCTTGCCATACAATGTTTCAGTTTTATGTGAATGATGGGAAATTAAGTTGCCAATTATATCAACGTAGCGGAGATGTTTTTCTAGGCGTACCGTTCAACATTGCTAGCTATGCATTGTTGACTCACTTGATTGCCCATGAAACAGGGTTAAAGGTGGGAGATTTTGTTCATACCATAGGAGATGCACATCTATACACGAATCATATCAATCAAATGAATGAACAACTTAGTCGGGATATTCGATCTTTCCCTAAGTTGAGACTTAATCAAGATAAAAAATCAGTATTTGACTTTGAAATGGAAGATATCGTTATAGAAGGATATGATCCTCATCCTGCCATCAAAGCGCCAATTGCCGTTTAATTTGAAAGGAGTTTCCCTATGTTAGCAGCCATATGGGCACAAGATGAAAAAGGAACGATTGGAAAAGACGATCGCTTACCTTGGCATTTGCCAAATGACTTGAAATTTTTTAAACAAATGACCGAAGACAATACGATCGTTATGGGAAGAAAAACTTTTGAGGGAATGGGGAGCCGTCCATTACCAAATCGCCAGACGATTGTTCTAACTAGAGACCGAACATACCACGCAAAAGGAGTTCTTGTCTTTCACACTGTCGAAGAGGTACTTGAATATGCAAAAACATTTGCTGGAATTACATTTATTGCTGGTGGTTCAGCTGTGTATGAGGATTTTTTACCTCATTGCGATGTACTTTACCGTACGGTTATTCATCATTCCTTTGATGGGGATACAAAATTCCCTCCTGTCGCTTGGGAAGAATGGACCTTGATCAACTTAAGTGAAGGGGAAAAAGACGAAGAAAATAACTATGATTACCAGTTTGAAACGTATCAGCACAAAGTCACGGCAGAATAAAGGTAATTTTTAGCTTATGAGATGGTGGTTCACCTGAGCCGCTTTTTCATAAGTTATTTTGTTATACATGTGTCGTATTCAAAATAAGGGGATAAATAAAAAACCATACTGGATTTCCAATATGGTTTTATTACTCTAAATATGATTGCGGTATAATCCTACGACTTTCCCTAAAATACTTACATTATTTAAAATAATTGGATCTAAAGCATCGTTTTCTGGCTGTAGACGAATGTGATCCGTTTCTTTAAAGAATCGTTTACATGTCGCTTCATCTTCGTCAGTCATGGCAATAACGATATCACCATTTGATGCGGCACTTTGTTTACGAACAATAACTTGATCACCATCTAATATTCCGGCATTGATCATACTTTCTCCTCTGATTGTTAGCATGAATAAAGCATTTTCTTCCGCTCTTAAATCAGGTGGTAGAGGGAAAAAGTCTGAAGCTTCTTCAACAGCCAAGATAGGTTCACCAGCGGTCACCACTCCAAGCATCGGAATAACTGTTGGTTTCACGCCGATTCTGTCCAAACCATCTGTGGTCAATTCAATTGCTCTTGGTTTAGTAGGATCTCGTAAGATCAACCCTTTTTTCTCTAAACGTGCTAAATGGCCATGAACAGTGGAAGTTGAAGAAAGATCTACTGCTTTTCCGATTTCTCTTACGGTAGGGGGATAGCCTTTAAGTTCGACTTGTTCATATATATATTTTAATACTTCTATCTGTCTTGTGTCTGTACGTTTCACCAAAACCCGCACCTTCTTTCGATTTATAATTTTAGTGTACCATAGTTTTATACAGGAATCAAACAAGCGTTCGTGTTTTTTAGAAAATTATTTATACCTGAATTTTTTTAAAAAATAGTGACATTCAAAAAAGTAATTTTAGTAAGCAAATGCAATCGTATCACTTTTTTAATAAGAATATAGTTGTATTTTTTGTGCTCATCTTATAAGATAGACATGGAAAGTAAACCTGTCTATCTAAATGGGCTAACCAGTCGGAAAAAGCTTGAATGAACTGTTCAGTTTTTAAAATAAGGAGGCAAAAAATATATGTTATCGTCAGAAAAAATGAGTCGCATCAATGAGCTTGCCAAAAAAGCGAAAGAAAATGAATTGACTGACAAAGAAATAGAAGAACAAAAAGGACTTCGACAAGAATATCTGGCAGCTTTCCGTGGAGGGATGCGTCATCATATTGAAGGAATGAAAGTAGTCGATCCTAAAGGAAATGATGTAACGCCAGAGAAGTTAAAAAAGATTCAAAAAGAAAAAGGACTACACAATAGAAAATAATTTTAGTTTTTTTTACTGAAAGTAATTGCTTTCATAAAGGAAATACGCTAAAATATACTTAATAAAGGTAAAAAAAACCTAAATAGGAGATGATTTTTTTGTTCGATAACACTGATCAGTTAGGCGTCAACACGATTCGTACATTAAGTATTGAAGCAGTACAAAAGGCAAATTCAGGACATCCTGGATTACCAATGGGTGCTGCCCCTATGGCTTATGCACTTTGGACAAAACATTTAAAAGTAAACCCAAAAACGTCAAGAAATTGGGTAGATAGAGATCGTTTCATCCTTTCTGCTGGACATGGTTCTGCAATGCTATATAGCTTACTTCATTTAGCAGGCTATAACGTAACAATGAACGACCTTAAAAATTTCCGCCAATGGGATAGTAAAACGCCAGGTCATCCAGAAGTACATCATACGGATGGCGTTGAAGCAACGACTGGACCTTTAGGACAAGGAATCGCAATGGCAGTTGGTATGGCAATGGCTGAAGCGCACACTGCTGCAGTGTATAATCGTGATAGTTTTCCAGTAGTCGATCACTATACGTATGCTCTATGTGGTGATGGCGATTTAATGGAAGGTGTTTCCCAAGAAGCAAGCTCAATGGCGGGACACATGAAACTAGGTAAACTGATTGTGTTATATGATTCAAATGATATTTCTTTAGACGGACCAACATCAAAAGCATTCACGGAAAATGTTGGTGCTCGTTACGAAGCATATGGTTGGCAACATATCTTAGTGAAAGATGGTAATGATTTAGAAGAGATTTCTAAAGCAATTGACGTCGCAAAAGCTGAGCTAGATAAACCAACATTGATTGAAGTGAAAACAGTTATCGGTTATGGCGCTCCAAAAGAAGGAACATCTTCTGTCCACGGTGCCCCAATTGGAGCGGAGGGAATTACTGCTGCTAAAGCTGTCTACGGCTGGGAATATCCTGATTTTACAGTTCCAGAAGAAGTTGCTACACGTTTCAAAGAAACAATGGTAGATGAAGGTGAGAAAGCTGAAGCTAATTGGAACAGTATGTTTGATAACTACACCAAAACACATCCTGAATTAGCAAAACAATTTAAACAAGCTTTTGCAGATGAACTACCTGAAAATTGGGATAGTGAATTACCAACATATGAAGTTGGTTCAAGTGCAGCTAGTCGTGTAACAAGTAAAGAAACGATCCAAGCAATTTCTAAAGCTGTTCCAAGTTTCTGGGGGGGATCTGCTGATTTATCAGCATCAAATAACACGATGGTCGCTGCTGAAAAAGATTTTGAACCAGGTCAATATGATGGACGTAATATTTGGTTCGGTGTTCGTGAATTTGCAATGGCCGCAGCAATGAATGGGATTCAACTACACGGAGGAAGCCGTGTTTATGGCGGAACTTTCTTTGTATTTACAGATTATCTTCGTCCTGCTGTACGTTTGGCAGCTATTCAAAATACACCTGTTACGTATGTATTGACACATGATTCTGTAGCAGTTGGAGAAGATGGACCGACACATGAACCTGTTGAGCAATTAGCAAGCATACGTTGTATGCCTGGTGTTCAGGTTATTAGACCAGCTGATGGAAATGAAACGGTTGCTGCTTGGAAAATTGCTATGACAACAAAAGACGCTCCAACAGTGTTAGTTTTAAGTCGTCAGAATTTACCTGTTATTGAAGGGACAAAAGAACATGCAGTAGAGTCTGTTCAAAAAGGTGCATATGTAATTTCTAAACAAAAAGGTGAACAACCCGAAGGTATTTTGATTGCAACAGGTTCAGAAGTGAACTTAGCGATTGAAGCCCAAAAAGCCTTAGCAGAACAAGGAAAAGACGTTTCGGTCGTTTCAATGCCAAGCTTTGACTTATTTGAAAAACAAACTGTAGAATACAAAGAATCTGTCTTGCCTAAAGGTGTCACTAAACGTGTAGCGATAGAAGCTGCTTCGCCGTTTGGATGGGAGCGTTATGTTGGCACAACGGGTACAACTGTGACCATCAATCATTTTGGCGCTTCAGCTCCTGGTGATTTAGTCTTGAAGGAATTTGGATTTACAGTTGAAAATGTCGTGTCAAAATATAATAGTTTATAAATAAAAGAAATTTAATTGTGAGAAAAGCAAAAATCCTATTTCGGGGGATTTTTGCTTTTTTGTGAATGTAAGCAATTTTTTTCGAAATTGTATGAATATATTAGTAGAATATGTTAAATGTTTTTGTCATCTAAATGTAATAATTGCAATGTTTTTTCGTTTATTAAAAAAATGTTAATAAATAGAGTAAATAAGGATTTCTGTTAGAAGAGCCAAGGGAATAGCAGACAACATGTAAACTCTATGGAACAAATATAAAGTTAACCTATAAAACAAAAATTTCAGCTTGATTACGCTAATTTTAAAACTTCAAATTTCAGGAGTAAATAATTGTTTATAAAAATAACCCCTAGTAGAATGATGATATGATGTTCTATTGAGGAGGAACAAATGAATGGACGAGATCAGAACAAGAAGTAGTAGACACGAGCAAAAAATGTATAAAAATAATCACAAACGAATGGTATCTGTGATTGGAACTTCCCTAGTATTTCTTCCAATCGTAGGTAATTTATTGCCTTTAGGTGTAGAAGCTACAGAAGCAGAAACACAAGGAGCAGTTTCTCAACAAGCATTTATTGATTCTATTGGCTATTCAGCTGCCTCTGTGGCTGACGCAAATGATTTATATGCTTCAGTCATGATTGCACAAGCATTACTAGAAAGTAGTTATGGCACTTCAGGTCTAGCTGCAGCACCAAATTATAATCTGTTTGGTGTGAAAGGTAGTTACGGTGGCCAAACAGTTTATATGCCTACAGCAGAGTATTTGAACGGTGAGTGGGTCACTGTAACAGAACCGTTTAGAAGTTATCCATCATACACAGAGTCGTTTCAAGATCATGCTAACGTTCTCAGAACAACATTAGCTTCAAGTGGAAATTATCATTATTCTGGCGTATGGAAAAGCAATACAACGAGTTATATGGATGCAACAGCTGCATTAGCTGGACGCTACGCAACGGACCCTAACTATGCTAGTAAATTGAATTGGTTGATCTCTGCCTATGGTTTAACTGCTTATGATAGCGGAAATACTGTAGCGAGCACAACTTATGAAAGTCAGTCTGGAGATCAAGCTACAATTGGACAAAGCAGCGCCACTGCTTCTGGACAAACGTATACAGTTGTTTCTGGTGACACACTTTGGGGAATTGCAGAAAAATTTGGTGTTTCTGTGGATCAACTTATGGCTTCAAATGGTATCACAGCCGAATTGATTACAGTTGGTCAAGTATTACAAATAGTATGAAAAATAAAGCAATCAGCACTTGGTCATTCAAATGACCGTTTGCTAATTGCTTTATTTTTATCTTTTTCCTGATCTTAACTCCTCTAATCGACGTTGACGATTTTTAGTTAGATCCTTTATTCTAGGTCTAGGTAAGATCGCATCAGATGTTGTCTTTGAATCCATCTTATGTGTTTCAGAATTGTTTAAATCAAACTGTTTTAAATAGTCAAGAACTTCACGGACAATTTGAGTTGGAGTAGAAGCACCAGCTGTTACTGCTATTTTTTCAACACCATCTAACCAAGAAGGGTCTATTTCTGAAACATCTGAGATTCGGTAGGCCGGGACCTTAGCTTGTTCGATAGAAACTTGAGCTAAACGGTTACTATTGTTACTTTTAGGATCACCAACAACAAGTGTTAAATCACAACCTTCCGCTTGCTCAACTACCGCCTCTTGACGAACTTGAGTAGCTTTACAAATATCCTTATGAATTAGCACGTTGGGGTATTTTTTTTGAATTGAATCCATCAACTCACCAACATCCCATTGACTCATTGTTGTTTGATTTGTCACAAAAATTTTATCTGCGATTAGTTTTAAATCAGCAATATCTACTTGATTGGCAACTAAATGGACATGCTCTGGAGAAACACCAAACGCCCCTTCAGGTTCAGGATGATTTTTTTTACCGATATAAATAATTTCATATCCTTCTGCAACTTTTTTTTCAATTAACTCATGTGTGATCATCACATCAGGGCACGTTGCATCAATAACAGTTAATCCTTTTTCAACTGCTAATTGTTTTACTTTTGGCGATGTTCCGTGTGCTGTGAAAATAACAGTTCCTTGTGTTACCTTCGTTAGAATCTCTTCACGATTTTCTCCGTCTAGTGTATGAATCCCAATACTTTCAAATGCGTCTGTCACATGTTTATTGTGTACAATCATCCCTAATATGTAGATTGGCCGTGGTAAATCTTCATCAAGAGAAGCATTTCGAGCGATGACCATTGCATCAATCACACCATAACAATACCCCCGTGGGCTAATATTGACAATTTCCATAAATGATTAACTCTCCTCTTTTGAATAAATGATATCTTTTTATTGTATCCTATTGCAATCTCAGCTTCATAATTTATATAGTCAGTTAGACAATCCATAGTTTATTATAACTAAACGTTGAGAAAAATGAAACGAAATAAAGGGCTTTACTATGGTAGCAGGAGTAGAAATACAGAACTTTTAAATAGTCTATCTGATTTAATAGTAATATATAACATCGATATTGGTTAAAGTCTTTATAATAATAGCAAATTGATAGTCAGATGAGTTCATTTAGGCTATTATAAACACAAGAAAGTTTTTTACCTGTAGGAAATACGAAAATGGAGGACTAGACCATGACTCAAATTTTTAATTCTGTGACCGAATTGATTGGCAAAACACCGATTGTAAAATTAGGGGACATCGTTCCCAATGGAGCAGCGGATGTTTTTGTAAAACTTGAATTTTTTAATCCAGGTGGAAGTGTAAAAGACCGAATCGCTTTGAGTATGATTGAAAATGCTGAGAAAAGTGGGCAGCTTAAAGTTGGTGACACCATTATAGAACCGACAAGTGGAAATACTGGTATTGGTTTAGCAATGGTTGGGGCAGCAAAAGGGTACAAAGTTGTTATTGTTATGCCAGATACCATGAGTATCGAACGTAGAAAATTGATGCAGGCATATGGGGCTGAATTATTACTGACTCCAGGAGCAGAAGGGATGAAAGGGGCAATCGCTAAAGCTTCGGAACTATCTGAAAAAGATGGTTACTTCATGCCAACGCAATTTGATAATCCCGCTAATCCTCAAGCGCATGAAAAAACAACTGGAAAAGAGATCCAAGATGTTTTTGGTCCAGGTGGATTGGATGCATTTGTAGCTGGAGTAGGTACAGGCGGCACCATAACTGGTGTTGGGAAAGAATTAAAACGCGTTTATCCTAAAATTGCAATTATTGCTGTTGAACCAACAGAATCACCAGTCTTAGAAGGCGGTGCTCCAGGTCCTCATAAAATCCAAGGAATTGGGGCAGGTTTTATTCCAAAGATTTTAGATACTGAGATTTATGAAAGTATTCTTGCTGTTTCTAGTGAATCTGCAATGGAAACGGCTCGTCAATTAGCTGTTCAAGAGGGGTTGCTGGTAGGTATATCTGCTGGTGCTGCTGTTAATGCAGCAATCGAAGTAGCAAAAGAATTAGGAACAGGGAAAAAAGTATTAACGGTTATTCCAGATAATGGAGAACGTTATTTATCAACAGCTCTGTATGATTTTCCAGAATAATATATCACAATAAAGAGGAAGTTAGTTTTTTAGCTTCCTTTTTATTGTGAGCGCAAATCTATGCACAAAAAGTATACAATTTATTTATAATTCACAAAAAGTAGAAATAAATTGGGTATTTCTTTTACTATTTGCGTAATTATTCTTGTCAAGTTAGATTAGAAATAGTATCATCTAGTAAAGAAGACTAGGAGGGGAACCAAATGGATAACATATTGGTAAAGAATGCACTTGAAGAATTAAAAGAAGCCAATATTCGTATTACTCCTCAAAGATATGCGATATTAGAATATCTAATTGAGAATCATAGCCATCCAACTGCCGATGAAATTTATCGTTCATTAGAAGATCGTTTTCCGAATATGAGTGTTGCGACTGTTTATAATAATTTACGTTTGTTTACGGATATTGGTTTTGTACAAGAGATGAGTTACGGTGATGCATCTAGTCGTTTTGATTTTAGTTCTAAAAAACATTATCATGCCATTTGCCAAAATTGTGGTAAAATTGTTGATTTCCATTATCCAGGTTTGGAAGATGTGGAAATGGCAGCAAGTAAATTGACTGGTTTTGAAATTAATGAACATAGATTAGAATTATACGGTTTGTGTCCAGACTGTCAAAAAGCAAAAAAAGATTGAAATGAGGAGTAAAATGAAGTCAATTAATACGAACAAGGCACCAAAAGCAATTGGTCCTTATGTGCAAGGAAACATTGTGAATGGTTTATTATTTGCCTCAGGTCAAGTTCCTTTAAGCCCTGAAACAGGGGAAGTTGTTGGAACAACTATAGAAGAGCAAACAAAACAAGTATTGAAAAATATTGCGGCGATTTTAGAAGAAGCAGGAAGTGATTTTGATCATGTCGTAAAAACAACTTGCTTTTTAAAAAATATGGATGATTTTGTTACTTTCAATGGAATTTACGCAGATGCTTTCATCAATCAGTTGCCTGCTCGTTCTGCAGTAGAAGTGGCCCGCTTACCTAAAGATGTTCTTATTGAAATAGAAATTATTGCAGAAATAATTGAATAGCAATTTAATTTCACAAGCTGAGAAACTAGAGTTTCTCAGCTTTTTTTGTTGATAAAGTAACGTTTATAACTAATGTGTTTATTAATTAGATGAAAAAAGAATTAAAAATAGGGGAGTTTGTGAAAAAATATCTTTGCGATTCACAAGCAAAGAACTCGAATGTGGGCTTTCACTTTGTTATATTTTTACTATACCACCAGACTCATAGAAAGTTTGATGGTGAAAAATTTAACTTGAAAGAAGGGATTTACAAAATGAAAGTCGTAGTCGTAGGATGTACGCATGCAGGAACAGCTGCAGTCAAAAGTATTTTAACAAATCACCCAAATGCGGAGGTAATCGTTTATGAACGAAATGATAATGTATCGTTTCTATCATGCGGTATCGCTCTATATGTTGGAGGGGTAGTCAAGGAGGCTGATAGCTTATTTTATTCTAGTCCTGAAGAATTAGCGTCTCTAGGTGCTACAGTTAAAATGGAACATGAAGTCGAAACAATCGATGTTGATCATAAAACAGTAACTGCTAAAGATTTACGCACTGGTATTGAAGAAACCGTTTCATATGATAAATTAGTTATGACAACAGGTTCATGGCCAATTATACCGCCAATCAAAGGGATTGAAGCTGAAAATATTTTATTATGCAAAAACTTTAATCAAGCAAATGTGATAATCGAACGTGCGAAAGATGCTGAAAAAGTTGTCGTAGTCGGCGGCGGGTATATTGGTATCGAATTAGTTGAAGCGTTTGTTGAATCAGGTAAAGAGGTTACCTTGATTGATGGCTTAGATCGTATTTTGAATAAATATTTAGATAAACCTTTCACAGATGTTTTAGAAAAAGAACTTGTTGATCGAGGAGTTACGTTAGCACTGGGTGAAAATGTACAAGAATTTCAAGCTGATGCAAGTGGACATGTGAATAAAGTAATTACTCCTAGCCAAGAATTCGATGCAGACATGGTGATTATGTGCGTTGGTTTCAGCCCAAATACAACATTACTTAAAGATAAAGTAGATATGTTGCCCAATGGTGCGATTGTGGTTGATAAATATATGAGATCAAGCAATCCTGATATTCTTTCTGCTGGTGATAGTGCAGTTGTACACTATAACCCAAGCAATACAACGAATTATATTCCGTTAGCTACCAACGCTGTTCGCCAAGGGATGTTAGTTGGTTACAATTTAACAGAAGAAAAGCTTGCATATCGTGGAACTCAAGGAACTTCTGGTCTGTACTTATTCGGTTGGAAAATTGGTTCAACTGGTGTTACTTTAGAAAGTGCAAAATTGAACAATTTAGATGTAGCGGCAACACAATTTGAAGACAACTATCGTCCAGAGTTCATGCCGACAACTGAAAATGTAATGATGGAATTAGTCTATGAAAAAGATTCAAATCGTATTGTTGGAGGACAATTAATGTCTAAATATGATATTACTCAGTCAGCAAATACGTTATCTTTAGCTGTTCAAAATAAAATGACGGTTGAAGATCTGGCATTGTCAGATTTCTTCTTCCAACCACATTTTGATCGTCCTTGGAATTACTTGAATTTATTAGCACAAGCCGCGTTGAAAGATATTGCAAATAATTAATAATCCATGAGGTTGGTAAAAAAGCGCAATTTCCAAAGGAACTACTTTTTTTACCATCATTTATTCCAATTTTGAGAGACTGATACATAACTTAAATAGTTATGTATCAGCTCTTTTTTAGTTTCGGAAGTAGGGTATTTCACTTTTTAAGTGTATTTTCGCGAAAATCAATAGGTAAAATGGATACGAGATTAGACGCTGAAGGTCAAAAAAAGGAATTGATCGTTCTTTAGTGGTATTTTAGTTTTACTATTTATATTCGGGAAGAAATAAATCAGTATTGGAACCGTAGCTAATGCATTTTTCATAGGACTGTTAATGGTTATTTGGAATAAGAACATTCGTGAATCAACAATCGATAAACGTATAAAAAGCAATTGAGCTATTTTTTATTTACTTTTAAATTTATTTTATAATAAAAACAAAACAATAAATAACAGCGTTTTCAAATCTAAAATAGAGTAATCAGTTATTATACAATTAATATTAAAAATGAAAATACATCTCATTTTAATTATAAGGGAGATAATTATAGGTATTTTCAAAAGTCTATTAATTAGCTTTTTCAACGTTTTTTTTGTTATGTATATGACATCTCCTCTCTCTTTATTAGAAAAAAATTAGCATTTACGAATCATATCATTTCCAAAAATATTATAAAGGTTATAAAATCCAAAGGTAGAAGCTTAATTAAATTTTTATGTTGTTCAAATTTTATGGAAGGAGAGTGTCTTGTAGTGGTAACAAGCTTCTAGTTGTTCTATGTGTGGTATTAATTTAAATGCAAGAGGAGGATAATCATGAAAAATGACAAACAGAGCAAAAAAAACACTAATAAGTCAAAAAAACAAAATAAGTATCGTGCATTATCATTAGTGTTAACAAGTAGTTTAGTTATTGCACCATTGACCGTTCCGTTGACGTTTTACTTAACAAATGGAATTACTGCTTCTGCCGCAATTTTAGATGCAGAAATTTTGTCTAATATTACTAGTTCAAATAACAGTGGAACGACAACAGTAAATCGCTGGTCTGCGGACGGTTCTTCTAATAATGTTGATTTTACGATTTCTGGAAGTGAGTTAGTTGGTGGTTCAGTTATTACTAGCGGAACAAAACAAGCAGTTTTAGCTATTCCGAATGCATTGAATGGAAATGTTGCTACAAACGGACCAACTCAAATTAATACAAATATTACATTAACTATTGATGATTTAACCTTTTTGGCAGGGACACTGGATGCAGTTAATAATTTATCAACTTTACTAACCGATATAGTTGATGGATCACTAGGAAGTTTGACAGGCGTTACTTTAGATTTAACAACAGTTAACCAAAAAATCGATGCTTTAAATAATCTTGAAAATTTCGGCAGTGCTCAATTTGAGTCAACCGCAACATTGGCTCCAGATGGCACATATATTAGTGCTGATATCGATGATGGACTAGGTTTAGTTATAGCACAAAATGTTAAGACTATTTTACAAGATTTGAAAGCTGCAGTTGATGCTTTAAATGCCACAGGAAGTGGTATTGCCAGTAACATAGTAGCTGCTGCCATCAATGCAGCATTACTTCCGGTAAAAGGTGCTGTTGATACTGCAATTGATGTCGCACTTCCTCTAGTAGATGTTGGAGGAGCTGGAATTAATCAGTTAGCTGATGCATCCGTATTAGGCAGTACAACAATTACGATTCCAACTACCGTTACTAGCCCAACAAGTTTAGCTCAAAATTTAGATGCACGATTTGTTGGTACGGTCATAAAAGCAGATGCTATTGATGTCAGTTTAATCACTACTGCTGATGGTGTATCTGATATTTATTACGCTGGGACTACAGCAGTAGTAGCCCCACCAGTAGTAACCAATACAACAGGTACCTCAGCAACAGGTTATACAGTGACAGGTACAGCGACAGCAGGAAATACAGTTGAAATTCGTAACGCAGGTGGAACTGTGATTGGAACAGGTACGGCGGATGGTAGTGGTAACTTCACTATTTCAATTCCGCAAGGTCAAGCAACAGCTAGTGAGCCATTAACTGCCGTTGCAAAATCTGGATCAGATGAAAGTACGCCAACGTCATTTACCACACCAGCAGATGGAGTAGTGATTGCCCCACCAGTAGTAACCAATACAACAGGTACATCAACTACTGGCTATACAGTGACAGGTACAGCGACAGCAGGTAATACTGTAGAAATTCGTAATACAAGTGGAACAGTAATTGGAACAGGTACAGCAGACGGTAGCGGAAATTTCAGCATTTCAATTCCGCAAGGTCAGGCAACAGCAAATGAATCTTTAAACGCCGTTGCAAAATCTGGATCAGATGAGAGTACGCCAACAGCATTTACTACACCTGCCGATCCAATTGTAGTAGCCCCACCGGTAGTAACCAATACAACAGGTACCTCAGCAACAGGTTATACAGTAACAGGTACAGCAACAGCAGGAAATACAGTTGAAATTCGCAATGCGGGTGGAACGGTAATCGGAACGGGCACGGCGGACGGTAGCGGAAATTTCAGTATTCCAATTTCACAAGGTCAAGCAACAGCAAGCGAGTCTCTAACTGCAGTTGCAAAATCTGGTGTAACTGAAAGTACTCCAACACCATTTACGACACCAGCAGATCCAGTAGTTATTGCGGCACCAACGGTTGATAGTGTAACGGGTACTTCAGCGACAGGGTATACAGTAACAGGTACAGCGACAGCGGGAAATACTATTGACATTAAAAATACAGGTGGAACGATAATCGGAACGGCTGTTGTGGACCCAAGTGGTAATTATACAGTGACTATTCCAGCTGGATCTGCAACACCAAACGAACAATTATCTGCAATATCAAAAGACGCTGATGGCAATCAAAGTCCAGCAACAGCCTTCACCACACCAGCAGATCCAGTCGTTGTCGCAGCCCCAACAGTTGATAGTGTAACGGGTACTTCAGCGACAGGATACACGGTGACGGGTACAGCGACAGCTGGAGACACAGTAGAAATTAGAAATACAGGCGGAACAGTGATCGGAACAGCGATTGCAGATCCAAGCGGCAACTATACAGTCGTGATTCCAGCAGGCTCAGCGACACCAAGTCAACAATTATCTGCAGTAGCAAAAGATGGAGCCGGCAATCAAAGTCCAGCAACAGCTTTCACTACACCAGCAGACCCTGTAGCAGTGGCCGCGCCAACGGTTGATAGTGTAACGGGTACTTCAGCGACAGGATATACAGTAACAGGTACAGCGACAGCAGGTAATACTGTAGAAATTAAAAATACAGGTGGAACAGTAATCGGAACAGCGATTGCAGATCCAAGCGGCAATTACAGTGTTACGATTCCAGTTGGTCTAGCAACACCGAGTCAACAATTATCTGCAGTAGCAAAAGATGGGGCCGGCAATCAAAGTCCAGCAACATCATTTACAACACCAGCAGATCCGGTAGTTGTTACAGCTCCAACAGTTGATAGCGTAACTGGAACAGGAGCAACAGGATATACAGTAACAGGTACGGCACCAGCAGGAAGTACTGTAGAGATCAAAAACACAGGTGGCACAATAATTGGAACAGCAGTTGCAGATCCAAGTGGCAATTACACTGTTACCATCCCAGCAGGCTCAGCATCACCAAATGAACAATTAACAGCAACAGCAAAAGATGGGGCCGGCAATCAAAGTCCAGCGACATCATTTACGACACCAGCAGATCCGGTAGTTGTTACAGCACCAACGGTTGATAGTGTAACAGGTACTTCAGCGACGGGGTACACAGTAACAGGTACAGCGACAGCAGGTAATACCGTAGAAATTAAAAATACAGGTGGAACAGTAATCGGAACAGCGATTGCAGATCCAAGCGGCAACTATACAGTCGTGATACCAGCAGGCTCAGCAACACCAAATCAACAATTATCTGCAGTAGCAAAAGATGGGGCCGGCAATCAAAGTCCAGCAACATCATTTACAACACCAGCAGATCCAGTAGTTGTTACAGCTCCGACAGTTGATAGTGTAACTGGAACTGGTGCAACAGGATATACAGTAACTGGTACGGCGCCAGCAGGAAGTACTGTAGAGATCAAAAACACAGGTGGCACAGTAATTGGAACAGCAGTTGCAGATCCAAGTGGCAATTACACTGTTACCATCCCAGCAGGCTCAGCATCACCAAATGAACAATTAACAGCAACAGCAAAAGATGGGGCCGGTAATCAAAGTCCAGCGACATCATTTACGACACCGGCAGATCCAGTAGTTGTTACAGCACCAACGGTTGATAGTGTAACTGGAACTGGAGCAACAGGGTATACAGTAACAGGTACGGCAACAGCAGGTAATACTGTTGAAGTTAGAAATACAGGTGGAACAGTAATCGGAACAGCGATTGCAGATCCAAGTGGCAATTACACAGTAGTGATTCCAGCAGGCTCAGCATCACCGAGTCAACAATTATCTGCAGTAGCAAAAGATGGGGATAATAACCAAAGTTCAGCAACACCATTCACTACACCAGCCGATCCAGTAGCAGTAGCAGCACCAACCGTCGATAGTGTAACAGGTACCTCAACAATAGGGTATACAGTAACAGGTACCGCAACAGCTGGTAATAGAGTTGATGTGAAAAATACTGGCGGAACAATTATTGGAACTGCTGTAGCAGATCCAAGTGGTAATTACACAGTAGTGATTCCAGCAGGCTCAGCATCACCACTTCAACAACTTTCTGCTATCGCTGTAGATGGGGATAATAACCAAAGTTCAGCAACACCATTCACTACACCAGCAGATCCTGTGGTAGTCACAGCGCCAACGGTTGATAGTGTAACGGGCAATTCAACAACAGGTTACACTGTAACAGGTACGGCACCAGCAGGAAGTACTGTAGAAATTAAAAACACAGGCGGAACAATTATTGGAACAGGCGTAGCAGATAGTAGTGGCAATTACACTGTTACCATTCCAGCAGGCTCAGCATCACCAAATGAGCAATTAACTGCGACAGCTAAAGATGCGGCCGGTAACACAAGTCCTGGAACAGTCTTTACGACACCAGCCGATTCAGTATCAATTCAAGCACCAGTTGTTACAAGTGTAACAGGAACATCTGCTACAGGTTATACTGTAACGGGAACAGCTGTTGCAGGTGATACAGTTTCAATCAAGAAACTAAACGGAACCGTAATTGGCTCAGCTCAAGTAGATAGTAGTGGACATTACTCAGTAGTGATTCCAGCAGGTGCAGCTACTCAGCTTGAACAACTGAGAGCAATAGATTCTGATAGTGCAGGTAATCAAAGTCCAGCAACATCGTTTACCACACCGGCAGATCCAGTAGTAGTAGTCGCACCAATCATCACAGGTGTGTCAGGTAATTCCCAAACAGGCTATACAGTAACTGGTACAGCAACGCCTGGCGACTCTATATCACTTAGAACCCTTGCTGGTACTGAAGTAGGGTCTGGAGAAGTAGATGACAGTGGTAAATTCTCAATTAAATTGGCAGCTCAGGTTGTAAACCCATTACAACAATTAAATGCTGTTGCAATTGATGATGCGCTTAACACAAGTTTACCAACACTATTTACAATTCCGGCCGACCCAGGTGATGGAAACGGTAATGGAACTGGTAATGGTAACAACTCAGGTAATAATGGAGGTTCAGGGGTGAAAAACCTAAGTGGTACACAAAAAAATCTTCCTAATAATGGAGAAATTGTCAGCAATTGGGGAGTGGTAGGTGCTTTACTACTTGGTATATTTGCTTTCTTCACATTCAAACGTAAAAACAAAGAAGAATAATGTAAAGAATTAACACGTGTACTTCTATAAGGGAAATATGAGACGGGATTAATATCCCGTCTCATATTTTTTTAGAATATAAATGTATATTAGAAATTTACTTACTATTTTCTCAGAAAGAAACTTCCTTTCTTTCTCTATTTATCGTAAAATGAATTTAGACAAATAGAAAGGGAGGATATAAGCATGCCGATTAGAGTTCCAAAAGAACTACCTGCAATTAAAGTATTAAGGAAAGAGAACATTTTTGTAATGGATGAAGATCGTGCCATGCATCAAGATATTCGTCCTTTAGAAATTTTAATTTTAAATTTAATGCCCAAAAAAAATGAAACAGAAGTTCAACTTTTGAGATTGCTAAGTAATACGCCATTGCAAATCAATGTTGAATTCTTGCATATGAGTAGTCATGAGGCAAAAAATACATCAAGTGAGCACCTGAACCGTTTTTACTATCGATTTAAAGAAGTCAGAGATAAGTTTTATGATGGTTTGATTATCACAGGTGCACCAGTTGAGCAGATGCCGTTTGAAGATGTTGATTATTGGGAAGAGTTGGAAGGGGTTTTCGAGTGGAGCAAGTCTCATGTATTTTCAACATTCCATATTTGTTGGGGTGCACAAGCTGGACTCTATTACCATCATAGAATTGATAAATACCTATTAGACCAAAAATTGACAGGAATTTATGCTCATGATGTGTTGGCACCGACATGGAGTATATTAAAAGGGTTTGATGATTTATTTTTCGCCCCTCATTCACGGTACACCGGTATTAAAAGGCATGATGTGGATCAGGTTGAAGCATTAGAAGTTTTGGTTGAATCAAAAGATGCTGGGATATTTTTAGTTGGAAATAAAAATAATCGAGCATTTTACGCAACAGGACACTTAGAATATGATCGCGAAACATTACAACAAGAATTTGAACGTGATCAATTAAAAGGAATTCACCCTAAACTGCCAAGAAATTATTTTCCGAATGATAATCTGGATGAACCTCCAAAATTACGATGGCACATGGCTGCATCATTGTTATTTTCTAACTGGTTAAACTATGCAGTCTATCAAAATACACCTTATGATTTGACTGAATTGTTGTAAAGGAAAGTGTTTTAAATATGAATTACTGAAGCAAATGGTTCCCCTCAGTTTGTTTCAGTAATTTTTTTATAAATACTGTAGATACAAAAACGAAAGCGGTATCTTTATATTTTTATTCTTATAAAATATTAGTGCATTCTTGTTCCTTTTTTGAGAAAATAAACGTATTATAAGGAGAAGGAAGGAGAACAAGGCATTAGAAACGGTGCAATAAGGGACACTATTTTTGTGGTACAAACGGTTATTTATTATAGTTTATATTCGAGAATAAATAACTTGTTTAAAAAGAGCAATTATTACTTGTTAAAAATGAAGAGATTTTAATTAATCAAAGTTGGAGGAATAATGATGAAAATACCTAAAAAATTTTTAAGTGGGCTACTACTTTCAATACTGTTTCTTTTTTCATTTGTACCTGTATTTGCACAAGAGATTGATGCGATTACAGCACCTACGGGAATAAAAGCGGTTATCGTAATTATTCCATTAATTTTAGTTTTAGTTTTATTATTTATGAAAGTTGATATGATCATTGCTGGGTTTGTTGGTGGTGTTTTAGCAATGGTTATTGGCGGTATTGGTTTGGAACAAGCAAACAAACAATTATTAGAAACAATCCCAATGATGCTTGGTATCACTGTTCCAATCATCAATTCCGCGATTGCGATGGCCGTGTTTAAGTCAGGCGGTTATTCAGCAGCATTAACACTTGCCAAACGTGGGACAAAAGGAAAAGTCGAATATGTTTCAGCTTTTATTGTGATTTTGTTAGCTGCAGCGACATATATGTCAGGTATTGGCGGCGGAAGTGCAATGGTTATCGCACCTTTAGCATTTGTAGCGGTGGGGGCCGTTCCTGAGCTGATTGCGGCGATGTCTCTTGCAGCAGCTGTTTCGTTTACGACTTCACCAGCTTCGTTAGAGTCTAGTATCGTTTCTAAATTAGGCGATTTCAGTGTAGCGAAATATGTTTCAGATATGCGTCCGATTTGGTTACTTTTTTGTGCATTAGCTATTATTTTAGCTTTTTGGGGAACAAAACGTCGAAATATTGGTTTTAAAGAAAATAGTGATGATGAATATGCGGAAATGAGTAATAAGGTATTATTTAAATTGACTTTGCCTGCAATCTTTTTATTGTTCGCTGTAATTTTCGGTCCTGTGGTCAATGATCTTGTAGGATTCCCATTATTGACACCATTAGTCTATATGGTTTTGACATTAGCTTTGATTTTTATTTGTTCAGATTTCACGTTGAATCAGTCTGTAGAAGCCATGGTGGATGGTTCTACTTATATTCTGACACGTTTGTTCCAAGTGGGTATTTTCTTAGCATTTATTAATATCATTGCTCAAACAGGTACATTTGCTGTTATTGCGGGTATTGCAAGTGCTGCTCCTACGTTGATCATGGTTCCAGTTGCGATTTTAACAGGAATTTTAATCGGTGTTCCTGCGGGTGCTTATGTAGGTTCCGTGTTAACGCTTGTTCTCCCTGTAGCTGTGTCATTAGGTTTTTCATCTATTGAACTTGGATTAGTTGCGGTTGGAGTAGGGCTAGGGAGCCAAATGAGTTTTGTTAATATCACGATGCAAGCCTTATCATCTGGATTCCAAATTCCGATTTTAGATGTGGTAAAAGGTAATGTAAAATGGATCAGTTTAGCTTCAGTTGTATTGATTGCAATTGGATTCTTTATTTAAAATAGAAAGGGTGTTCAAGAATGGATATTTTAATTAAACAAGCAAGATTAAGTGATGGAGAAGCGTTGCAGGATGTTGGAATTAAAGATGGGAAAATCGTTGCAATTTCAGAAAGTATAACTGAGAATTCAGTTACTGTGATCGAGGCTCAAGGTCGGGTATTGATTCCCGGATTAGTAGAAAGTCATATTCACTTAGATAAAGCACTGATTGCAGATAGAAAACCAAATAAGTCTGGAACTTTACAAGAAGCTATTAGTGTTACAGCTGAATTGAAACCCACATTTACAGAAGAGGACATTTACGCACGGGCAAAAAGAGCTTTGGAAATGATTATTTCTCACGGTGTGACAGCAGTGAGAACCCATGCAGAATTTGATCCTGCACAAGGTTTTTCGGGGTTTAAAACAATTATGAAATTAAAAGAAGAATATCGAGATTTGATCGATATGCAAATCGTTGCGTTTCCTCAAGAAGGGATTTTTAAAGCTCCTGGGACTGAAAAAATGATGTATGAAGCAATGGAAATGGGTGCAGATGTTGTCGGGGGGATTCCTTACAATGATGCACCAGCAGATAAACATATCGATTTAGTTTTTGAAATTGCAAAAAAATATGATAAAGACATTGATCTTCATCAAGACTTCAGTGATGAAGCAACAGATATTTCGATTGAGTATCTATGTAAAAAGACAATTGCAGAAAACTATCATGGCAGAGTTTCTGTTGGACATTTGACTGCGCTTCACGCATTGGAACCTGAACGACTAAATGAAATTATTGCCTTGATGGCTGAAGCACAAATCAGTGTTATGGCTTTACCTGCTACAGATTTACATTTAGGCGCTAGAAATGATCTATATAATGTGAGAAGAGCGGTAACACCAATCAGAAAACTTCGTGATGTTGGCGTGAATGTCTGCCTAGCTACCAATAATATTCGTAATGCGTTTACTCCTTATGGAAATGGCGATTTAATGCAAATTGCAATGTTAGCGATTCCTGTGGGGCATTTAGGCGGAGCAGATGATTTGCCAACTGTCTTACCTATGATTACAGACAATCCGGCTAAAGCTCTAGGGCTTCAACATTATGGCCTTCAAGTAGGGGATAATGCTGACCTTGTGTTGTTAGACACGAAAGTAAAAGCTGATGCGATAATTGATATCCCAGAAAGAAATTACGTCATTAAGAATGGCAAAATTACTGTTGAAGTAAAAAAAGAAGTGACTATTTTTAAATAATCTGATTTTAAAGCCAACTATGAACAGATTCAATTGTTTATAGTTGGCTTTTTATTATGTCTAATCAACATAGTTTATCATAATATGTTTATGTAAACTAAGCTTGGGAACGCTTGTCACTTGGACCAAAAAACTGAGTATGCAACAAATATGAGAAAATCAAATAAATATAGTGATACAAAAACAATATGTAAAGAATACAAATGAAACAATTGCTTATTATTCTCAATTATTTTAGTTAATTGAGAATAATGAGCGGAAAAACTTGTAATCATCCACAATTATATGATACTCTTTATTATATAATAAAGAATATAGGAGGAATATGAAATGAAAGTAATAGTTTTAGGTTCATCGCACGGAGGTTACGAAGCAGTTGAGGAATTATTAAATATACATCCAGATGCAGAGATTCAGTGGTATGAAAAAGGAGATTTTATTTCTTTCTTATCATGTGGCATGCAGCTTTATTTAGAAGGTAAGGTAAAAGATGTCAATTCCGTTCGATATATGACAGGTGAAAAGATGGAGAGTAGAGGAGTCAATGTCTTCTCGAATACTGAAATCACCGAAATCAAACCTGAGAGCCATCAAGTAGTAGTTAAAGATTTATTATCAGGTGAGGAGCGCGTCGAATCTTATGACAAACTGATCATCAGTCCAGGAGCGGTTCCGTTTGAATTAAACGTCCCAGGAAAAGATTTAGAAAATATTTATTTGATGCGTGGCAGAAAATGGGCTATCAAATTAAAGGCAAAAACGGTTGATCCTGAAGTGAACAATGTTGTCGTAATTGGAAGCGGCTATATTGGTATAGAAGCAGCTGAGTCATTTGCTAAAGCTGGTAAAAAAGTAACAGTGATCGATATTTTAGATCGACCTTTAGGTGTGTATTTAGATAAAGAATTCACAGATGTTTTGACAGAAGAAATGGAAGCTAACAATATCAACGTAGTGACTAATGAAACTGTTCAAAGTTATAAAGGTGAAGGACATGTTCAAAAAGTTGTAACAGATAAAGCGGAATACGATACTGATCTTGTTGTTGTAGCAGTTGGTGTTCGTCCTAATACGGGTTGGTTAAAAGATACATTAGAGTTACATCCTAACGGGCTGATTAAAACGGATGAGTACATGCAAACAAGTGCTCCAGACGTTTTTGCTGTAGGAGATGCGACAATGATCAAATATAATCCAGGTGAAACAGAAGTTAATATTGCGTTAGCAACAAACGCAAGAAAACAAGGTCGGTTTGCAGTGAAAAATTTAAATGGTCCTGTAAAGCCATTCCCAGGTATTCAAGGTTCATCAGGTCTAGCCGTTTTCGACTACAAATTCGCCTCTACTGGTATCAATGAAGAAATGGCCAAAAAATTAAATAAAACAACGAAATCAGCCTTAGTTGTGGAAGATTATTTAATGGATTTCAATCCAGACAAACAAAAAGCTTGGTTCAAACTTGTATATGATCCCGAAACAACACAAATATTAGGGGCACAATTGATGTCAAAAGCAGACTTAACTGCAAACATCAATGCTATTTCTTTAGCAATCAAAGCGAAAATGACAATCGAAGATTTAGCCTATGCTGATTTCTTCTTCCAACCATCGTTTGACAAACCTTGGAATATTATCAACACAGCTGCACTAGCAGCTATGAAGAATGAACAATAATTTTATAGTAAAAAACCAATTGCTAAATATTTTTTAGCAATTGGTTTTTTATTTTAGCGATCAAGAAGTTCGACCCAAATACCATCTGGATCTTCTACTATAGCAAACCGAACTCCATTTTCATCACTAGAAATTGGAGCAACAACAGGAATTCCAGCGTTTGAAACTTTTTCAAACAGCCTATCTAAATCGTTAACAGTTACAGTTAACCAGCGTAAACCAGTCGCTGCTGTTGGTCCTCCCAAAGGATTCTTTTCTACACTGCCGATTCCATCTTCCAAGAGTTTCAAAATCGAACCATCAATAGAGAATCGGTGAAGCGAGATACCATTTGTCTCTAAAACACCAATGTAGGGTAACTCAAGAATCTCTTCATAAAATGTTTTACTTTTTTCAAAGTTAACAGGATTTATTCCTATTTGTAAATTACGAAATGTTGTTGACATATATTGCACTTCCTTCGTCGAGTTTTTTGTATCAAATTTATGCTTTTATTTGATATGTATTGATATTATAATAATGGAAACAAAGATACTAGTACTAACATTTTTGTTACCTAGATATTTTTGATTTAAAAAGGAGTTTTTGAATTTATGAACGAAGAAAAAAACTGTGCTATAAGTAACATAATGAATATTTTAGGTGGGAAATGGAAACTAGAAATATTGTGGCAAATATTGAATGATGAAGGTATTCGATTTAACCAACTGAAGCGAAACATACCTGGCGTCACAAATGTCGCTTTAATTAGATGTTTAAAAAGTTTAGCTGAGCATAAATTTATCAAACGGATCGACAAAAAAACTGTTCCTCCTCATGTGGAATATTATACGACAGAAAAAACGCAACTTTTATTTCCAATTCTTTCGCAATTAGCTGAGCTTGGAAAAACAATTAGTTCGTGAAAAAAACTTTTAGTTAACTAAACAAATAATTGAAGTGAAAGAGGGACAATCAGATGATGAACTAGCATCCAAGTACTAGAATCATGTCAGAGTTAATCCAAAAGCAATGGAGTACACACTCTGTTTATGCCGCAATTGTAAATAAAGAAATGGAAATCGTTACTATTGGTCAAACGACTATTCACGAAAATAATGATCCAACAGCACATGCTGAAGTCAATGCAATCAGAGCAGCATGTAAGTTTTTAAAAACCGATATTTTACCAACTGCTTATTGGTTATATTCAACATTCGAACCTTGTCCATTATGCTCATCTGCCATCATCTGGAGTGGTCTCGATGGGGTTGTGTATGCTAATGACCCTAGATTTAGGAGAACTTTACCAAATTGGTCATTTATTAAGTGCAAAGATGTTCTAAAACAAGGTACTGATATACATCAAGTGAATTTAATCAAAAATTTTATGTTAGATGATATAAAAAGATACTTCATTAGACATCAGAAATGAAAAAGTTTTTTCAACGTTAACGAGAGAGGGGAGAGAGAAATGTATTGTTCTAATGAGATTGCAAAAATATATTATACAGTTGTTGGTCATGGGGATCCGTTACCAATTATCCACGGCTTTTCTATTGACCACAGAGATGTTGAAGGTCCTGTTGAAGAGTCTCTTCAGACTAAAGAGTAAAATGGATTTCTTATTAGCATTTGTAGTGAAGGCTGTTTTTGGTCAAAGGTGATTGCCAAAAAGACTCAAAGGAAAATCGGCATGTTTTGGAGTTGAAGATAAAACCCTTTTCGGAAAACGCAAAAACAAAGCTGTTAAGATCACTAAAAACGGATCTGAAAACTATGCTTCAGAAATCCCTAAAAGACTTTCTAAAAGAGGTTATGGATTTCAAAAGTCTTTTAGGAGAATGGTCATTCATCCAGTTTCGAAGAAGTCTTTTTGGTGAAGCTGTCAATTGTGAAGTGTTGATTATTTTAGGTGAACAAGATGAAATTAACGACTCTAAAGGCATGCTCGAAAATCAAAAAGACTTTTCGAAAGGAGTTTTGATTCTGTTAGAAAACGCTGGTCATAATTTGCAACTAGATGAGCGTGAAAAAGTAACGAACGAAATTAGTGCATTTTTAGAATCACAATAGAGTTTATTAAGTATAAGGACAAAACATATAAATCGATTCATATTTTGCAGTTTAAAAACTACTTTGTATAATGTATATTATGTTAACTAGAATATAGAATTAATAAACCTCATCTCCCAACTATAAAAAACTGCGAGCAGCACATTTCGCCTACTCGCAGTTTTACTATAATATCGGTGATAATAATCTTGAAAAGTTTTGCTTAAACCGTAACCAATGTGATTGTTCTTGTATGATCTTGTCAGTAAGCAAGTTACTTTGAGCCATATCTTGTTCAAATATTTGTGTTAGCTTCCAAGCAATTCTTGTATCATAAATAAACGTACTTACTTCAAAATTCAATGCATAACTTCTAATATCCTGATTTGTGGTACCGACCATACAGATTTCATTATCGATAATCATCGTTTTAGCATGCAAGAAGCCATTTTGATACATATAGATCTTGATACCTCTTTTGTGTAGGTAATTGGCATAATACTGAGTTGCACGATAAATAAATGGATGGTCTGGCATGCACGGAATCATGATGCGCACATCGATACCAGATCGAACAGCAATCAACAATGCATTGATCATACTGTCATCTGGTATTAAATAAGGTGTTTGAATCCAAACCGATTTTTCAGCAGATAAAATCATTTTTATAAAACCGCTTTTTAAGATTTCTTCTTCAGAGTCCGGTCCGTCAGAAACCACCTGTAAGGCTAAATTTCCAAGTTTGTTGTCTTCAGCAATTTGGAAATAGTTTTCTAAATAATCCATTTTTTGTGAAACATGCTGTACAGAAGCGTTCCAATCCATAATAAAAATCTCCTGTAATGAGAAAACAGACGTGCCCACCAAACGGATATGTGTATCTCTCCAATAACCGAACTTCTTACTTTCCCCTAAATATTGATCACCAACATTAAATCCGCCAGTCCACCCTATCTTCCCGTCTATTACGACGATTTTCCGATGTAAGTGATAGTTTAAACGTGTTTTGCTGATCATGTTTTTTGAGGTAATAAAAGGTGCTACTTTTCCTCCTAAAGCAACGAATCCTGAAAAGAACTTTTTGTTTGCTCCTGGAGAGCCCCAAGGGTCATAAATCAAATGAACGGATACCCCTTCTTTAACTTTCTCCCCTAATAAATCTAAAAACTGATTCCCGATATGATCGTTAAAAAAGGAATAATATTCAACATGAATGGTTTCTTTAGCCTGACGGATATCGTCAAATAAGGCATCAAACTTTTCTTTTCCATCTGTATATATTTCCAGGCTGTTTCGTTTACTTAATGGTGAAGAATCCATATTTCTAAAGTATTTATTCAATACACGTGCATCAGTTAATAAATTGATATCCAATTTTCCGTCTGATTTTAGATTGTCTTCGTCAACCATTTTCTTGATTTCAGTAATTTTTTCTTTATCGTAAGCAGTCAGATTGAACACTTTTTGCCCATTGATACCTCTACCGCAAAAAAGGTAAATAATAAAGCCGATTCCTGGTAAAAATAATAAAGTCATAATCCAGGCTAAAACACTTGAAATGCTACGTGGTTTTCTAAAAACAGTAATAAGTGCTGCAGTGGTATTTAATAACAATAATACCAAAAGTATGATGATAAAAATTCTCATCCGATTTCATGTCTCCCTTAAAATACGTAATATAGTGATTATAGCAAAAACCATAGATTCATCCAACAAATAACATCGCTTAAACAAAAAAGCCGTTGTGTACACTGTCTAAATCAAAATTATATTTATATTTTGATATTCACTATTTTAATTCTCATAATGTTGTACTATAATATGCTGATATCGTTAATTGAAAAGAGGTATTATTAAAATGGATATCAAAATGTTAATAACTATCTTTGTGGTTAATTTTTCTTATATCACATTGAATACAATTCGTTTTATGCTGACTATGAAAGGTTATCGTTTGATTGCGCCCTTAGTTAGTATGGCAGAGATAACGATTTATGTGTTAGGGCTTAGCATGGTACTAAACCGCTTGGATAATCCACTAAATTTGATTGTGTATGCACTGGGTTATGCAGTAGGTATTAGTGTTGGAATCAAAATTGAAGATTATTTAGCGCTAGGTTATATTATGGTAACGGCTATCCTACCCTCTTCCACTGAGCAACTCAATCTGCCAGAAATACTAAGAGATCATGGCTATGGTGTCACGCAAAGTTTTGGTGCTGGCCGTGAAGGTGAACGGATGATATTAGAAATTTTATCTCCACGTAAAAATGAACGTAGCCTGTATAAACTAATCAATGAAAAAGAACCTAGAGCATTTATCATTTCATATGAACCTAAGTTTATCTCCGGAGGTTTTTGGACAAAGAAAGTGCGCAAAAGAAATAATTGATTAAACAACGTCTCTTGATTTATTAAAAATGAAGGACGTTGTTTAATTAGTATATAAGTTTACATAATATAATTATAGTGACTTACTGTTTAAAGTAACGAATTTGGTTTTGTTTTGGAAAACATGTGCTAAACAAAATGCTATATACTTGCATCTTATAGAATGCACGTTGATTCTGATCGTCAATAGTCTCCCATAACAACCTCAATTCTGTTTCTAGTTTATCTAGAGTATGTTGGTTTTCTTCTGAAAGTTTATCATCTTCTAGACAAGTTGCTTCTAGGAATAATTCTCCTTCAGTATTTCTGATTAAGTCATTTGTTGTTATCAAAGCCTCTTCAAAAATATTTGGTCTTCTTATCTTTGAAGGATTTCGCTTAACTGAACGAAGTACTTTTTGAACTTGAGCTATAAAATAATGGATATCCACATCACCAAGTATGTCTTGTAAGGGTTTAAAATGTTCCGGTAGCTCTCCTCTTCTCGAAAGTAAATGGAAATAATTGGCCAAGTCAAACGGAATCTGATTTTCTTGATAAACGGACACAAATCGTAATGTATCATTCCCCTCTTCCCTTTTGCGATAGAGTGGTAAAGACGCTGGCACAGATTTAATACCGAAAAAGTAACCATCTTGCTCTTCTTCAAAAAGCAAGGACCACAGCCATTCCCCCAATATAAAGAAATTGACTTGTGATGTATTCTTTTGAACAATATTTTTTAATTGAATGGATATTGATTCGGGAACTTGTATAGTTTTTTCAATAGAATATATTGGAAATGTTAAATAATATCTTCTATTTTTTCGTTCAAGAAGACCATATTTGATTAACTTATCCAAATATAATTCTAAATTATTTTCTGTTGAAATATCGGCTTTTATTTGACGTAATATGACTTCTTGCTCTTTGTGCTCAGAAAGATAATCCACTATTTTTTTGAATAATGGATCTAAAATCAAGTTACTTAACTCTGTTTCATTTTTGTTCGTTGTAAAATAGTAGGTTGTATTTTTCACGATAAGATCACTCTTTCTTTAACCTAGATAAAAATAAAAACTACAGGTGGAGTCATTAAAACACCACCTGTAGTTTATTAAGTTGCTAAATCAGATGTATAGTTTTTAACTAAATGCTTCCGTTAATTGAGGGACAACTTGCTTTTTACGAGAAACAACCCCATTTAAAAATGCACGGTTATTATCTAGTTTCACTTTAAATGCTGCTTCTACTTTATCTAATGAATCTCCAATCACTAATAATTCAGAATCACTATTTAAAATATTTGTGATGATCAAGACGAATAAGTCATATCCATTCGCTGAGTTTGCATTATTCATTGCTACTTCTAGCTCTGCCTGACGGTCTAATACTTCGTTTAGGTCAACTGTGTTGACTTGTGCAATACGAACGTTTTTATCTCCCATTGGGAAGCTTTTAGCATCTAAATCTAATAACGTTTCAGCAGATTTATCACTTAAATTTGTACCCGCTTTTAACATATCTAAACCATAGCCGTCTAAGTTGATTTCTGCGATATCTGCTAATTCATTTGCTGCATCGATATCTTCTTGTGTGCATGTTGGTGATTTGAATAACAACGTATCTGAAATGATCGCTGACACCATCATCCCAGCAATTTGCTTAGGAATAGTGACATTGTTTTCTTTAAACATCTTTAAAACGATTGTACTTGTACAGCCTACAGGTTCTGCACGGTAGTATAATGGATCAGCTGTCTCAAAGTTAGCGATACGGTGGTGATCGACTACAGCGAGGATATTTAGTTCTGCAATATCAGCAATACTTTGTTGGAATTCGTTGTGATCTACAAGCATGACTTGTTTTGTTTCATTAGCAGCGCTTTCTACGATTCGTGGTGCATCCACATTAAAGTAATCTAGTGCATATTGAGTTTCTTCGCTTGGTGCACCTAATGCTACAGCTTCTGTATCTTTACCTAGTTCTTTTTGTAAGTATGCAAAGCTGATTGCAGCTCCAATTGCATCTGTATCAGGATTTTGGTGTCCAAAAACAAGAATTTTTGACATAAAAATAGTTCACTCCTTCTTTTTTCTTCATTACTAATAATAACAAAAAATAGAAAAGAAACAACAATAATTGCCGCTCTTTTCTATTTTTATAAACTATCTTGTCGCAAAACCTTGATAGTCATTGACGTGAAGTAGTTTTTTAGCATTTTCTACACGGTCTTCTTTAGGCGGTTCGATACCATTAAGTGGATATTCTAGGCCTAATTCATCCCATTTATATTTGCCCATTGTATGATACGGCAATACTTCAACTTTATCGACGTTTTTCAATGTTTTAATAAAAGTATCTAAACGGATTAAATACTCATCGTAGTCACTACGCTCTGGAACTAAAACGTGACGAATCCAAACCGGTTTACCAATTTCAGAAAGATATTGGGCCATTTCTAAAATATTTTCATTTCCTAATGAAGTCAGTAATTTGTGCTGTTCATTATCAATGTGTTTGATATCAAATAATAATAAATCAGTGTAATTCATCAGTTCTTGAAATTGGCTAAAGAAAGGTTCTTCTCTCGTGAATGGTTTGCCACAAGTATCGATTGTTGTATGTATTCCTTTTTCTTTGGCTTTTTTGAATAAGTCAGTTAAAAATTCTAATTGAAGTAACGGTTCGCCACCGCTGACGGTGATGCCACCTTTTTCGCCCCAATAAGAACGATACTTGATTGCTTCATCTAAAACTTCATCTGTTGTAACTTCGCGTCCGCCAAAACCAATTTTCCAAGTGTCTGGGTTATGACAAAATTGACAACGCATACGGCAACCTTGTGTAAAGACAATAAATCGAACGCCGGGGCCATCAACGGTCCCAAAATTTTCTGTAGAGTGGATTCTACCGATAACAGGAGTTGTCATTTTTTGTTCCTCATTTCTTTTAAAAAAAGGGCTGACACGAGGTCAACCCTTCAGTTGTTTGTTTATTATAGTCTGTCGTGTGAAGTTCTTGAGATAACGTCTGCTTGTTGCTCAGGAGTTAAATCACGGAATTTCACGGCATATCCAGATACACGGATTGTTAAGTTAGGGTATTTTTCTGGATGAGCTTGTGCATCTAATAATAATTCGTTTGTGAACACGTTAACGTTCAAGTGGTAACCACCTTTATCAAAGTAGCCATCCATTACGTTACGTAAGTTGTCGATTCTTGTATCATCATCTTTACCTAAACCATTAGGGTTGATTGTTTGTGTATTAGAGATTCCATCTAATGCACTTGTATATTCTAATCTAGCTGTTGAGTTAAGTGATGCTAAAAGACCATTTTTCTCACCTAAGAATTTACCATCTTGATAACTTGGGTTAGCACCTGGTGCTAATGGTTTACCCGCACGACGTCCGTCTGGTGTATTACCAGTTGCTTTACCATAAACAACGTTTGAAGTGATTGTTAATAATGATGTTGTAGGTTTCGCATTACGGTATGTGTGTTGACGTCTGATTTGAGTCATGAAGTACTCAAGGATCCAGTTAGCCATTGCATCTGCTTCTTCATTGTCGTTACCATAAGTTGGGAACTCATTTTGAGGAACATAGTCAATTGCTAAACCATCTTCGTCACGGATAACTTGTACATTACCATGTTTGATTGCCATTACTGAGTCAGCAGCATGTGAAATCCCTGCAATACCAGTAGCAAATGTACGTTGTAAGTTACTTTCCATGAAGGCCAATTGAGCTGCTTCATAAGAATATTTATCATGCATATAGTGGATAACGTTTAAAGTATTTACATACAATTCAGCTAACCAGTCCATGATGTCTTTATAACGATCGATGAATTCATTGTAGTCCAATGTATCTCCAGTCATAGGACGGAATTTAGGTGCTACTTGCATCTTCGTTTTTTCGTCTACTCCACCGTTGATTGCATAAAGAACAGCTTTTGCTAAGTTCGCACGAGCACCGAAGAATTGCATATCTTTACCCATAACTGTTGCAGATACACAACATGCAATTGCACAGTCATCTGATCCCCAGTTAGCACGTAATAAGTCGTCATTTTCAAATTGGATAGATGAACTTTGTTTCGCGATTTTAGAAGCAAATGTTCTGAATCCAACTGGTAAATGTGAAGAATATAACACAGTTAAGTTTGGTTCTGGAGACGGTCCCATGTTTGTTAATGTGTGTAAGATACGGAAATCGCTCTTAGTCACTAATGAACGGCCATCTAAGCCCATACCAGCGATCGATAATGTCGCCCAAATTGGATAACCTGAGAATAATTGGTTATATTCTGGTGTACGAGCGAATTTAACCATACGTAATTTCATGATCAAGTGGTCAATCATTTCTTGTGCTTCAAATTCAGTGATCAATCCAGCTTCTAAATCACGTTGAATATAGATATCTAAGAATGCTGAAATACGTCCGATAGACATTGCTGCACCGTTTTGTGATTTGATTGCACCTAGGTAACCGAAGTATAACCATTGGATCGCTTCTTTTGCATTTTCAGCTGGTTTAGAAATATCAAAACCGTATGTTGAAGCCATTTCTTTAAGATCAGCCATTGCTCTGATTTGTTCAGAGATTTCTTCTCTTAAACGAATAACATCGTCTGTCATTACTTTGTTACCAGTGTTGCTTAAATCTTTTTTCTTCTCGGCGATCAAGAAGTCCATTCCGTATAATGCAATACGACGGTAGTCACCGATGATACGGCCACGACCATAAGCATCTGGAAGACCTGTGATGATTTTATTTTTACGAGCAGCTCTCATCTCTGGTGTATAAGCATCGAAAACACCTTGGTTATGTGTCTTTCTCCACTCAGTAAAGATTTTAGACATATCGGCGTCTACTTCGTAACCATTTGAAGTTAGAGAATTATTTGCCATATTGATACCACCAAATGGCATGAATGCTTGTTTCAATGGCACATCTGTTTGTAAACCAACGATTGTTTCTTCTTCTTTAATCAAATATCCAGGTTCATGAGATGTAATTGTTGCAGGAATGTTGTTGTCCATATCATAGACACCATTTTTTTCGTGTTGTACTTCAAATAATTCCTGTAATTTTGTCCATAATTTGTCTGTGCTTGGCGCGATTGGTTCTAGGAATGAATCATCACCTGTGTATTCAGTGTAGTTTCTTTGAATAAAATCACGTGTGTCTACTGATTTTTTCCATTTGTCGCCTTTAAAGCCTTTCCATTGCTCCATTGTGGGCCTCCTTAGTATGCTGAAATCTATTGTAACAGCTTTATGTGATTAGTATAACACACGATTGTTTTTATGCAAGTATTTCTTTACTATATTTTGAACTTATTCCTGATTTTTTAGATAAAATGCGCTATAAAAGCTTTTAAACAAGCGTTTCGTGTTTGTGATTTGATTAACTAATTTGTTTTTAATGAATTTTTGAAGTAAGAAATCTGTTATAAAAAAACGTCCTTCTGTACTAGTACAGAAGGACGTTTTTGTTAATTCTATAGAACAGCTAGTTGGTTTCATTCATCTGTTCGTCTGTTTTTTGTTCTAATTCTGCTGTATGCATTTCATGAACTTCTAAAATTTCACCGTCTTGTTTTTCATCAAGCATAAATGAGCCGTTAGATGTTCGATCATTGATTGGATATTTCTCAGAATCAAGAGTATATTGTTTATCATTTTGCGTAGTAACTAATAACTCTAGTGGGCTGCTCTCGGACATAAATGTCACTCGATGAGGATTCTTCTTCAACTCTCTAAGAACCATTAAACCACGTTTGGCTCGCCCTAATTGAGGCAACTCTTGGGCAAGCATTCTTTTAATGCTTCCACGTTGTGTCAAGATGACAATCGGTGTATCCCCATCCTCGTGCACAAGTAGCCCGTTAACAACGTAATCTTGTTCTTTTAAGTTCATTGCTTTCACACCAGCTGCTTTTGCACCGACTACTGGTACTTCATCTAAAGGATAACGCAACCCAAAGCCACGGTGACTGACTAAGAAGACGTCTAAGGTCTTTTGTTCATTAGTTAAATAGACATTTACGATCTCATCTGTCTCAGATTTAAGTTTCATACAATTTGTCGGACGACTCTTATAGGTTCTCCAAGGCTCGAAATCAGCCATTTTTGTTTGTTTGATCATTCCTTCTTTGGTCATGAAAACAAATGTTTTGGTTGGTGACAGTTCTTTATAGGTATAAACAGCAATAATCGATTCATCAACTGATAAATTCAGTATAGCTTGTGAAATATGTTCACCAATTTCTTTCCATCTTAAATCAGGTAGTTCGTGGATTGGGCGATAAATCACATTTGCTTTATTGGTGATCAATAAGATGTGATCCAACGTATTGACCTCACCCGTATATAGAAGGAAGTCCCCTTCTTTCATTCCAACTTCTTCAGGTTTCGACGCACTATAAGAACGCAAACTACTGCGCTTGATGTACCCTTCGTGAGTAACCGTCACAATGACATCTTCTTGGGCTACTAAAACCTTGGTATCGATTTTAATTTCTTGAATTTCGTCTTCTATTTGAGTTAAGCGTGGATTGCCATATTGTTTTTTGACTTCACGTAATTCTTTTTTCATTACATTGAATAATTCTTTTTCATCACTTAGAATTTTTGTCAACTCAGTAACAAGCTGGTTTAACTCTTCCGCTTCTTTTTCAAGTTGCGTAATATCTGTATTAGTTAAACGGTACAATTGTAACGTCACAATCGCTTCTGCTTGTTCTTCAGTAAAGGCATAGGCTTTAACTAAATTCATTTTAGCATCTTTTTTATCTTTACTACCACGGATCGTTTCGATCACTTTATCTAAGATCGATAAGGCTTTGATTAGACCAGCAACGATATGCTGACGTTTTTTAGCCTTATTCAATTCATATTGACTGCGATTAGTAATTACTTGTTTACGGTGCGCAATATAACTATCTAAAATACGTTTTAGACCGACTTGTTGAGGTGTCATATTATCGATTGCTACCATGTTGAAGTTATAGTTGATTTGCAATTCAGTATTTTTGAAAAGATAATTTAGAATACCTTCAGCATTCGTATCTTTCTTTAATTCAATAGCGATTTGCAGCCCTGTACGGTCACTTTCATCGCGGACTTCAGCGATACCATCGATTTTTTTGTTTAATCGAACCTCGTCCATCTTTTTCACTAATGTCGCTTTATTGACCTCATAAGGAATCTCAGTGACAACGATTTGTTGTTTGCCTCCTTTTAGAGGTTCAATTCTTGTTTTAGAACGAAGAATTACTTTTCCACGACCTGTTTCATAGGCCTTCTTGATTTCTTCTTTTCCTTGCAGGATACCACCTGTCGGGAAATCTGGTCCTGGAATAAACTCCATCAGTTTATCTAATGTTGCATTTGGATGGTCAATCAAATAAATTGTACCGTCAATAATTTCCGCTAAATTGTGCGTAGGAATTTCTGTCGCATAACCTGCTGAAATCCCTGTCGAACCATTCACAAGTAAGTTAGGATATTTTGCAGGTAAAACAGTCGGTTCTTTTTCGGTATCATCAAAGTTCCAAACGAAATCGACTGTTTCTTTTTCGATATCTTTTAAAAGTTCTCCGCTTAATTCAGACAAACGAGCCTCGGTATAACGCATAGCAGCAGGAGGATCACCGTCCATACTTCCGTTATTTCCGTGCATTTCAATCAATACTTCACGAAGCTTCCAGTCTTGACTTAAACGTACCATTGCTTCATAAATACTGCTGTCACCGTGGGGATGATAATTCCCCATGATATTTCCGACAGATTTTGCGGATTTTCTAAAACTTTTTTCAAAGGTATTTCCGTCTTTGTTCATGGAGAATAAAATTCTACGTTGTACAGGTTTTAACCCGTCACGAATATCAGGTAGGGCCCGTTCTTGAATGATATATTTGGAATATCTTCCAAAACGATCGCCCATTACTTCTTCAAGCGTTAATTCTTGAATATCTTGGCGTTTTTCCAAATTTGTCACTCCCTACTCTAAATCGAATAAACTGATTTCTTCTGCCGCTTCGGCCTCTGTATTTTTACGTTCAGTTTCTTCTTTTTTTTCTTCATCTAGTACTTCATTTGAAATGGATGGGGAAATCTCTGTTTCGCCATCTTTTCTATCTAAAATGCTGCCATCTTCTTCTAAAGTAAATTGTACATGGCGCTCGATCCATTTTCTTCTTGGTTCGACTTTATCGCCCATAAGAGTCGTTACACGACGTTCTGCTTGTGCAGCATCATCTATTCTTACACGGATCAAAGTACGTGTCTCAGGGTCCATTGTGGTCTCCCACAGCTGATCTGCATTCATCTCCCCAAGACCTTTGTATCGTTGTAGCATATAACCTTTACCGACTTGTTCTGTTACGTTAGATAATTCTTCGTCTGTCCAAGCATATTCAGTTACTGCCTTTTTACCGATCCCTTTTGATACTTTATATAGAGGTGGCAGAGCAATATAGATTTTTCCAGCTTCAATCAATGGTTTCATGTAACGATAAAAGAAGGTCAATAATAACACTTGGATATGTGCACCATCGGTATCCGCATCGGTCATGATGATAACTTTATCATAATTACAGTCTTCAATTGAAAATTCTGGCCCAACACCTGCTCCAATTGTATAAATCATTGTGTTGATTTCTTCATTTTTCAAAATATCCTGCATTTTTGCTTTTTCAGTATTTAACACTTTTCCTCGTAAAGGTAAAATCGCTTGAAATTTTCTGTCGCGTCCTTGTTTAGCTGAACCGCCGGCAGAATCCCCCTCGACAAGGTATAATTCATTTCGTTTAGGATTACGCGATTGGGCTGGTGTTAGTTTACCAGATAAAAGAGACTCCCCTTTTTTTCGTTTTTTCCCATTGCGGCTTTCTTCACGGGCTTTACGAGCGGCTTCGCGCGCTTCACGAGCTTTGATTGCTTTACGAATCAATTGTTGACTCATCTCACTATTTTCTTGTAAGTAAAAGCCCATTTGCTCTCCCACTATGTTATCTACTGCATTACGAGCGGCTGGAGTACCAAGTTTTTCTTTCGTTTGGCCTTCAAATTGCAATAAGTTTTCTGGAACACGAATCGACAAGACAGCTGCTAATCCTTCGCGGAAATCACTACCTTCAAGATTTTTATCTTTTTCTTTTAATAAACCGACTTTACGCGCATATTCATTATAGGCTTTTGTCATAGAAGACTTCATACCTACTTCATGTGTACCGCCATCTTTAGTTCGTACATTGTTTACAAAAGAAAGAACATTTTCTGAATAACCATCATTGTATTGATAAGAAAGTTCTACTTCAATACCATCTTTTTCACCAGAGAAATAGACGACTGGCGTTAATGTATCCTTTTCTTCGTTCAGATAGGCAACAAATTCTTTGATTCCTTCATCATAATGAAAAATTTCTTCTTTGGGTTCTTCCCCTCTGAAATCTGCTAAAGAAATTTTGACTCCTTTTAATAGAAAAGCGGACTCTCTCAAACGCTCTGCTAATGTATCATATGAAAAATGAATGGTAGAAAAAATAGTATCATCTGGTAGAAAAATTACAGAAGTACCATTCTTTTTCGTTGTTTTTCCAACTTTTTTCAGTGTTCCAACTGGTTTGCCGCCATTTTCAAAACGTTCCATATATTCAATGCCATCACGAACGATTCGAACTTCCAGCCAACTAGATAGTGCATTAACAACACTGGCTCCTACCCCATGTAAGCCACCTGAAGTTTTGTATCCACCTTGGCCAAACTTTCCGCCGGCATGAAGCACTGTGAAAATCACTTCTACAGTGGGAATGCCAGATGCATGCATTCCCACGGGCATTCCACGACCTGAGTCAGTTATCTTAATACTATTATCCTTTTGAATCGTCACGCTGATTTCATTTCCGTACCCAGACAATGCTTCATCGACTGCGTTATCAACGATTTCATAGACTAAATGATGTAATCCGCGGCTGTCTGTGGAGCCGATATACATTCCTGGTCTTTTTCTTACCGCTTCCAATCCTTCTAAGACCTGGATGGAGGCGTCATTGTATTCATTGTTTACTTTTTTCGCCAAAGAAAAAACTCCTTATACTTGAATTATAGGGCTTTTCGCCACATCATTACAATAATACTCTAAAAGCTCTCAAAAAAAAAGAGCTTTCCTATTCGGTAACTCTTTCTTAAAATTATTTTGCATCTATTTCGGCATTTTTGCTAATTCAATTTTAATGCAACGATTCATTATAATAGCATTTCTTCCTGCGTTTTTCAACAATTCTGCAGCTTCTTGACTTTCCAGCCCTAATTGAGCCCAGAAAACTTTTGCATTTGTTTCCAAAAAATCATGAGCAACCTCTGGTAAAAATTCGCTTCGACGGAAAATATCTACAATATCGATTTGTCCAGGGACATCTTGTAATGTTTCGTAAACTTTTTCACCTAAGATTGTTTGGCCAGCTAATACGGGATTTACAGGAATGATTTTGTACCCATATTCTTGTAATAGTTTGGCTATTTTATAGCTTGTCCGGTCTTCTTTCGCGCTCAAACCAACGACTGCAATCCTTTCTGCTTGTTTTAAGTAGTCAAAAATTTCTTCTTGTGATGGGTTTTCGATAGGCATTTTGTTCATCCTCTCTCATTTCTCTTATTTTCATTATACAACGAATATTTAATTATTGTTAGCTGTTTCTATTCATGATAAAATAAATGCTAGTTTGAACAGAAAGAGGTTGCGCAATGAAATTTTTCGTGCTATTGATTATCGCCTATTTATTAGGGTCCATTCCTTCAGGTGTTTGGGTGGGGAAACTGTTTTTCAAAAAAGATCTGCGTCAATTTGGTAGCGGTAATACAGGAACGACAAATACGTTTAGAGTGTTGGGGAAAAAAGCGGGTATAACGGTGTTGTTAATGGATATTTTAAAAGGTACATTAGCGACTAGTTTACCATTATTATTTTCTTTAGATGTCAATCCGTTAGTATTTGGTGTTGCTGCTGTTTTAGGTCATACATTTCCAGTGTTTGCAAATTTTAAAGGAGGAAAAGCTGTTGCGACAAGTGCAGGGATGATTTTGGCTTACAACCCAGCGTTTTTTGTTTATTCTGCCTTAATTTTTATTATTACGTTATACATTACCAGCATGGTAAGTTTGACCAGTATGATCAGTGCTGTCTTGATTACTCTTTCAACCATTATTTTACCATTTGCTATTCCCGGTATTTTACCTCAATTTGACTGGTTGTTGACATTGATCGCGATTGCTCTGACGATTTTTATTTTCATTCGCCATAAGGAGAATATTCAACGCATCAAAGATGGAACTGAAAGTCGCGTTCCTTTTGGATTAGGGTCAAAAAAATAAAATGAAGAGTTAAAAAAACGAAGACGTGAAGTCACACAGCTTCATATCTTCGTTTTTATTTGGACTTATCTTGCTGTAAGTGTGTACTGTGTTTTAAAGATAGCTGATGCAGCTATCTTATTAATGCCTTTTTTCTCAACAAGATTTCCTGTGGCGTTTACGTCGTCAGCTATACCGCACCATGGTTCGATACAGACGAATGGTGCCTCTTTAGGATATGGAGACCAAATCCCTACATAAGGCATATCAGTATAGCTTAAACTGATACTGTGTTCGCCTTCATCCGTTTCAATTTTAAAGGTATTTGCTCCTTTAGTTTCAAAAATAATAGCATCCTCTGCAAATAATCCCCGACGAATATCAAGGCTAGTATTGGTTTGGCCTAATGTTTTATGTTCGAAATCTGCAAATGGTCCTGCTAAAGGAATTTGAGTACGAGATTTTTTTGGTGAAAAACTTAAATAGTAATCATTGAAAGTCAAACCTTGTTCTAAAGGAACATTAAATGCTGGATGTCCACCAATTGAAAAATACATATCATTTTTCCCCGTATTTTCAACTTGGTATCGAACGACTAAGTTATCTTCTTCTAACATATAGGATAGAATCAATTCAAAATCAAAAGGATAAACTTTTTTCGTTTCATCACTACTTTTCAATGATAATGAAACTAGTTCAGCACCATGTTCGACCACTTCAAAGAGACTATCTCGAGCAAAGCCATGTTGGCCCATTGGATATGTTTGGTTTTGGTAGGTATAACAATCATTTTTTAAGCGACCCACTACAGGAAAAAGAACTGGTGCATGACGTCCCCAAAAGGCAGGATCTCCTTGCCAAATGTATTCAATAGTGCTTTTTTTTGATTTTAAGCTGATTAATTCAGCACCATCTTCTGCGATTGTTGCAATCAGAAATTCATTTTCGATTTGTACAGTCATGTCCACTGCCTCCTACTTATTGTCTTTGTCCAATTCTTTGATAAATTGCTTATTCAAGACTTTTAGGTAGGTACCTTTCATTCCTAAAGATCTTGATTCAATGATACCAGCAGATTCTAATTTTCTTAAAGCATTCACAATTACTGAACGAGTTATGCCAATCTCATCGGCAATACTAGAAGCTGTCAATCTACCTTCTTCTCCATCCAGAGCTTTGAAAATTGCTTGTACTGCTTTTAATTCACTGTAAGACAATGTATTGATTGCCATTTGTACGGCCGTTGCACTACGAACACTGGCTTCGATATTTCTTGATTGTTGATATAAAATCTGCATTCCAACAACTGTAGCGCTGTATTCTGCTAAAACTAAGTCTTCCTCATCAAAAGATTGTTCTACTCTAGCTAAAATAATTGTTCCTAAACGCTCACCAGCACCAAACATAGGCACAATCGTTGTTAATCCAAAAGGATATTTTTCACGTAGTTCAACAGGAAATGCTGTTAAATCACTGGTAATCGAAATGTTTGCTTCAGTTTTTATTAAATTGTCCGCAGCATCTGTGTAACTTTGCGGGAAACGTTTTTCTTCAAACATATGTTTTACACGTGCATTATTAACATCCAACTTTTCGTTATACCCCAACAAAACACCTTTGTTGCTAATAATATACGCATTACTCTCTAAAACATCCCCTAAAATCACTGCCATTTTATCATAAGGCAAGTCGGCTTTTTGATCAAACGTATTTTTCTGTTGCAAAAGCTTATTGATTTGACGAGTTTTTTCTAATAAAGTAGTCATTTTTACTCCTCCTAATTTAAAAGCTACGCAGGCTTGCCTGCTCGGACAAGAAAACAGGACAACTGGAGAATGGCTTTTTTTGCCACGCTGCATTTTTATCTGTTTTCCGAGGAGCAAACCCGCGAGGTTGGATAACATAAAAGCTGAAAGAGTTTGTTCAGCCTTGAAGCTAGATGGAACAAGTTAATTAATCTTGTGAAAAAATCGAACATCGTCCTTGTGTCACTTATAATTTTCCTAATACTATTACAGAATATAGCGGCTTAAATCTTCATTTTGAACGATACTGTTTAGTTTTTCATTGACATAGGCTTCAGTAATCGTTATTTCTCCCATTTGCATGTCTGGTGCTTCAAATAATAAATCTTCTAAAAGACGCTCTAAAATCGTATGCAGACGACGGGCGCCTATGTTATCTGTGTCTCGATTGACATCAAATGCAATGTTGGCAATACGTTCAATGGCTTCTTTTGTAAATATTACGTTGACGTTTTCTGTACCAATCAAAGCAATATATTGCTTGATCAATGCATTGTTGGGTTCAGTTAAAATTCGAACAAAATCTTCCGCTGTCAAATCATCTAGCTCCACACGAATCGGGAAACGACCTTGCAATTCAGGAATCAAATCACTTGGTTTGGATAGATGGAAGGCACCCGATGCGACAAATAAAATATGATCTGTTTGAATCGGTCCGTATTTTGTATTGACTTGCGAGCCTTCTACGATTGGCAAAATATCACGTTGTACACCTTCACGAGAAACTTCTCCTGAATTTTGTTGACTTTTTGAAGTGATCTTATCAAATTCGTCAATAAAAATAATCCCACTGCTTTCTGCTAGACGAATCGCTTCACTATGAATATCGGCATCTTTAACGATTTTGGCAGATTCTTCTTTTACCAACAATTCTTGGGCTTCTTTGACAGTGACTGTCCGCTCAACTTTTTTCTTAGGTGATAGTGCTCCTAACGTTTCATTTAAGTCGATCCCCATTTGTTCCATACCAGTATTCATTGCAGGCATTGTTTTTTTAGGCTCCTCTATTTCAATCGTCACTTCACGATTGTTCAAGATTCCTTTTTCAAGTTGCTCCAAGATTGTTTTTCGATTGACTTTGATTTCTTCAGTGATTTCCTCTTGTGTATCTTGAGGTTGTTGCGCATTGTTAAACATTTGCATCATTTGCTCAAATTGGTTGTTGGTTGTTTGCTTTTGTTCTTTTTTGATACCAGGTACAAGTACTTTTACCAAACGATTATTTGCTTTTTTTAAAGCTTGAGAGTAGACACGACTGTATTGTTGTTTTTCAACGATCTGAATGGCATTTTCAACTAGATCTCGAACCATTGATTCGACATCGCGCCCTACATACCCTACTTCTGTAAATTTAGTTGCTTCAACTTTGATAAACGGAGCATTGACGATTTTTGCCAAACGTCTAGCAATTTCCGTTTTACCAACACCCGTTGGTCCAATCATCAGCATATTTTTCGGGGTAACATCTTGTTGCATTTTTTCATCTAGCTGCAAGCGACGATATCTATTTCTTAACGCAACGGCTACTGATTTTTTAGCAGTTTCTTGTCCAATTATATATTCATCTAATTCTTTAACGATTTCTCTTGGTGTTTTGTTTAATTCGTTCAAGGCCGTTTCCTCCACTTATAATTCTTCTACAATAATATTGTGATTTGTAAAAACGCAGATATCTGCTGCAATATTCAGCGCATTTTTCGCAATATCTTTAGCAGACATTTCTTTGTCTCCATAATGTTTCATCGCTCGAGCTGCAGATAAAGCAAAATTACCACCAGAACCAATCGCTAAAATTCCATCATCTGGTGTAATGACTTCTCCTGTTCCAGAGACTAGTAACATTTCTTTTGAATTCATCACGATCAGCATGGCTTCTAATTTTTGCATAGATTGTTGTGTGCGCCATTCTTGTGCTAATTCAACAGCAGCTCGAGTTAAGTTACCGTTATACTCATTTAATTTTCCTTCAAACTTTTCTTCTAGTGTAAACGCATCTGCAACACTTCCTGCAAATCCGACAACTACTTCATCATTATAAATTCTACGAACTTTTTTTGCGGTCCCTTTCATGACCACTGATTCGCCCATCGTCACTTGACCGTCACCAGCCATTGCGAATTTACCGTCTTTTTCAACAGCACAAATCGTTGTTGAATGAAATTGTGATTCGACCATTATAATTCCTCCTAATTTAAAAGCTGTGCAAACTAGCTCAATCTTAACAAAAAATAGGAAAACATGAAGGAGGCATCACTAGCCGCAAACAGGTTTTATCTTCTGCAGAGAGGCTAGCCTGTATAGCTAGCTGAACGTCCATCTATTACGCACGAGGATGGAATGTTCGATAATTTTTTTGTAAACTTTCTTTTGTTACATGAGCATAAATTTGTGTAGTAGATAAATCAGAGTGTCCTAATAATTCTTGAACAGTCCGCATATCAGCACCATTATTCAACAAATGTGTTGCAAACGTATGGCGTAACATGTGTGGGTGGATATCGCTATTCAATGTACTTTTTTTAATTAGTTGATTTAAAATATATTCAATTCCTGTTGGCGTAATCTGCTCACCATGATGGTTAACAAAGACAAATGCATGCTCACGGTGATATTTATTCATCAAAACTGCTCGTCCATTTTCTAGATATTCTTTGAGTGCATCTTGTGCAAAGGAGCCAAAAGGTACATAGCGATCCTTATTGCCTTTTCCGTGAATCAACAATACATTTGTAGAAAAATCAATTGCCTGTACTGTTAAATTGGAACATTCACTTACTCGAATCCCAGTCCCATACAGCGTTTCAAGTAGTGCTTGATTTCTTAAATCTAGAGGGGCGGAACCTTTAGCGCTATCAAATAGCGCATCCATCTCCTTTTCATAAAAGAATCGCGGGAGTCGGAGTTGTTTTTTTTTCATGTGTACGTATGAAAAAGGGTTCTCTTTTATTACTTCATTTTTAAGTAAAAATTGATAGAAAGATCGCAAACTGGCAATTTTTCTGCTGATAGAATTTCGACTATAATTTTTATCGTAAAGAAAACTTAAGTAAGTACGAATATCTAAATGATCGACACTTAAATAATCAGCTTCTCCTGAATTCTTTAAAAAATCAAAAAAGTTAAGAATATCTTCTTCATAAGCAATTTTGGTTTTTTCAGAATAGCCGCGTTCAACGATCAGATAGTTTAAAAACAATTCTGACCAGTTTTTTTCTTGCATATAGGCTTCCTCCAATAAATTACAAAGTAACTTTAGCATAACCATTTTGAAAAAACAAACGAATTGTCAGAATTTAATCAATATTTTCAAATTTGGTAACAATTTATTCATATTTCCCTTCAAATGCTCATAAATTATAAGTGTAATTTAATTTTTTTGTTTGTTGTCACTTAAAAACAGAAACCCAAAACAAACAATTTGGGTAGTTTGTTTTGGGTTTCTGTTTATTTTGCCTGTACTTCAAGATTCATTTCTTTTGTTACTTTAGCTAATGTAGTCAGCGCTCTGTCTGCGATCGCCTCATAGCGTTCCTTTTTATCGCGGATTCTTTCTGGTAATTCAGGAAAAAGTCCGAAATTAGCGTTCATTGGTTGGAAATGTTTTCCTTCGGCATGCGTAATATAATACGCCATGCTTCCTAATGTTGTTTCTCTTGGGAAGACAACAAGCTCCTCTTCTTTTGCTAGTCGTGCCGCGTTAATACCAGCTAATAACCCACTAGCCGCACTTTCTACATATCCTTCAACACCAGTCATTTGTCCAGCAAAAAATAAGTTTTCGCGTTTTTGAGACTGATAGGTTGGTTTTAATAATTCAGGAGAGTTCATAAAACTGTTACGATGCATAACACCATAACGGACAAACTCAGCATTTTCTAAACCAGGAATCATTTGGAACACACGTTTTTGTTCCCCCCATTTTAAATGAGTTTGGAAACCAACAAGATTGTACAAGGAAGCAGCTGCGTTATCTTGTCGTAATTGAATAACCGCATATGGACGTTTACCTGTTTTAGGATCTTCTAGCCCGACAGGTTTTAAAGGACCAAATAACATTGTTTTAATGCCACGCTTAGCCATTACTTCGATCGGCATGCAACCTTCAAAGAATTTTTCTTTTTCAAATGTTTTTAAGGGTACGACTTCAGCAGAAATCAAGGCTTCATAAAATGCATTGAACTCTTCTTCTGTCATTGGGCAGTTTAAGTAAGCTGCTTCGCCTTTATTGTAGCGAGATTTCAAATAAACTTTATCCATATCGATAGTTGCTTTATCAACGATTGGAGCAGCTGCATCATAAAAATAAAACCCCTCAGAACCATTAAACTCTTTAATCTGATCTGCTAAAGCTTCGGAAGTCAAAGGACCTGTTGCTACAATGACAATGCCATCTGGTATTTCTGTGATTTCTTCGTTCTTTACAGTAATTAGAGGATGCGTTCTAATTTTATCTGTGATTTCTTTTGAGAAAGTATCTCGATCTACAGCTAATGCGCCACCAGCGGGAACAGCTGTTTTGTCAGCACTATTAATAATAATCGAGTCTAAACGACGCATTTCTTCTTTTAGAACACCTACTGCATTCGTTAAGTTATTCCCTCTTAAAGAGTTTGAACAAACCAACTCAGCAAAGTTTTCCGTTTGATGTGCGGGTGTATTTTTTACAGGGCGCATTTCATAAAGTGTTACAGCTACGCCTGCTTGTGCGACTTGCCAAGCGGCTTCGCTGCCGGCTAAGCCGGCTCCAATAACTGTTACTGAAGTAGACATACATTTCCTCTTTTCTTCAAAAAGCCACGGGTTTTATCCGTAGGCTCTTACATTTCTGTTGTCATAAATAATTCTATTTTTGAATATTTTCTTCATAGTCGCCATTGATACAAACGACTTGTTTTCCACCTTTGACTTTTTTCTCAACAAGATATTGTCCACATTTTGGACACGGACGTCCGATTGGTTTGTCCCAAGACGTGAAATCACAGTCAGGATAACGACTACAACCGTAGAATAGACGATTCTTTTTAGATTTACGTTCAATGACTTGACCTTCATTACAGACTGGGCAAGTAACGCCAATTTCTTTAACAATTGCTTTTGTATTACGACATTCTGGGAAATTACTACATGCATAAAACTTGCCGTAACGTCCTAATTTAATCACCATAGGATGACCACAAAGATCGCAATCGAATCCAGCTGGTTCATCTTTGATTTGGATTTTTTCGATTTTTTCTTCAGCGTTTGTCAATTCTTTTTCAAACGGTCGGTAGAAACGATCAACAACTTCCACCCATTTTTCTGTACCAACACCGATTTTATCCAAGTCTCCTTCCATTGAAGCGGTAAAATGAACATCGACTATTTGTGGGAAGAATTCGACAATCAGTGAGTTGACGATTTCGCCTAGTTCGGTTGGTTCAAAACGTTTATTTGTTAATTTAACATAGTAACGTCTTTGAATAGTTTCTAATGTTGGTGCATAGGTTGATGGACGTCCTACACCATTTTCTTCTAACGCTCGAATCAAAGTAGCCTCACTAAATCTGGCTGGTGGCTGTGTGAAATGTTGTTTTGGTTCGATATCTAGCGCATTAACTTTATCTCCTTTAGCTAAGTCAGGTAAAATATTTTCTTTATCTTCTTTCCCATCATCCCGACCTTCAACATAAACTTGCATGAATCCTTTGAACTTCACTTTCGCGCCGTTAGCAATGAAAATCACACCATTTTGTTCTAAAGTTACTTTCATTGTATCTAAAATAGCTGGTGTCATTTGACTGGCAACTAAACGTGACCAAATTAAGGTATACAGTTTTAGTTGATCTTTATCCAAGTATTGCTTAATTTCATTTGGTGTACGCATTACGCTGGAAGGACGAATAGCTTCATGTGCATCTTGAGCCCCTTGGGCATTTTTAACTTTACGGCCACCATGAGCTGAAAATTCACTACCATATGTTTTTTCAATATACTCTGCTACTTCTGCTTTCGCAGAATCTGCAATTCTAGTTGAATCTGTACGCATATAGGTAATTAAACCGACTGTCCCTTGTTTCCCTAAGGCAATTCCTTCATAAAGCTGTTGCGCAACCATCATGGTTTTTCTTGTTCTGAAGTTCAGCTTTCTAGCGGCTTCTTGTTGTAAACTACTTGTAGTAAAAGGCAATGCCGGGTTGCGTTTACGTTCTTTTTTCTCAACTTTCGTAACATCATACTCTTTTCCTTTGATACGAGTAGTTACTTCTTTTACAGCTTCAGCATTTGGCAACTTTTTCTTTTTGCCGTCTAAACCCCAAAAACTGGATTTGAATTTTTTCTTTGCTTTTTGAAAATTACCATCGATACTCCAATATTCTTCTGGAATAAATTTGCGAATATCATTTTCGCGATCAATAATTATTTTGAGTGCTACAGATTGAACTCGTCCAGCACTTAACCCTTTTTTTACTTTTCTCCAAAGTATAGGACTAAGTGAATAACCCACTAAGCGGTCTAAAATACGGCGAGCTTGTTGTGCATCGACTAGATCCAAATTGATCGTACGAGGTTCTTTAAAAGCAGCTTTCACTGCTTCTTTTGTAATTTCATTAAATACAACACGGTTTTTATCGTTTAAATCCAAGCCAAGAAGGAAAGACAAATGCCAAGCAATGGCCTCCCCTTCTCGGTCCGGATCGGCTGCGAGATAAACTTTGTCAGCTTTTTTTGCAGCGGCTTTCAAACTTTTGATAACGTCGCCCTTACCACGGATAGATATATAATGTGGTTCGTAATTATTTTCAGTATCAACGCCCATTTTACTTTTGGGTAAATCACGTATATGTCCAACACTGGCAACAACCTTATAGTTTTTTCCTAAATATTTTTCAATCGTTTTGGCTTTAGCTGGTGATTCTACAATAACTAGATATTTATACGCCATTCAACGTGTGGCTCCTTTCGGTTTTTGTGTTTCTTCTATTATATATATCAAAATGTAGAGAACTCACAAATCGTACTTCATCATATCTATTCATCACAAGTTTGTCAAGGATTGATGTAGTTAAATAGAAAAAAACTGGATTTCTTCTAAAATATCTTGTGCAGAAATTGTACACTTTGCGCCGTCTTGTATAAGAGCGTGACAGCCATCAGATTGGGCATCAAAGAGATTACCAGGAACTGCAAAAACTTCACGGCCATATTCTAAAGCAGCTTGTGCCGTAATTAAAGTACCGCTTTTTTTACGTGCTTCGATCACGCATGTACCTAAGGTCATACCAGCAATAATTCGGTTTCGCATCGGAAAATGATATTTATTCGGTCCGGTTCCATTCGGATACTCGCTTATAACTAATTGTTCTTCCATCATTTTCCGTTGGATATGAGCCGTTTCTTTTGGATAACATATATCTAATCCCGTTCCAATAACCCCTATCGTATTTCCGCCATTTTGCATCGCCACTTGATGGCTGATGCTATCAATTCCTTTTGCCAATCCGCTAACAATCGTTAGATTATGACCGATCATTTCAGGAATCAGCTGGCGCGCAACATTTATTCCATAAACCGAAGCAGCTCTTGCACCAATAAAGGCCAAGCAGTTTTCTTCTAAAAGTGATAAGTTCCCTCTATAGAATAATAAAACGGGGCAGTTATAAATTTGCTTCAAATAATAAGGATACACTGGATCTACTATCGTAATAAACGTATGCGCATCATAATACTTTGTTAATTTTTCGGGATTATTTGTCCAATGATCCCAAGACTCGGAAAAGTTCTTTTGGTAGGTTGTGATGCCTGCAATCTGAATGATTTCTTCTTTTGAAAAATCCGTACTATTGTTGTATCGCATTGAAAAATCTAAAACTTTGAGCATCCCCAAGTTGCCGATCCCACTACAAACGGCTAATTTAAATAAAAGTTTGCGTTGTTTTGCTTCCATAAAAAACCTTCTTTCACAAATACTTGTTATAATAAGTATCCGCAAAAAAAGGTCTTTTTTATTTTTTAACACATATCTTTGATTGGAGCAAAGGTTTTTCTATGGATCGTACAAATTCCTTGTTTTTGTAAACCAAGTAAATGTTCTTTTGTCCCATAACCTGCATTTTTTTCAAAACCATATCCAGGATACATTTTGCCGTAATCTTCCATCAGTCGGTCACGAATCACTTTAGCTACAATACTTGCAGCGGCAATTGAAACTGAACGAGCATCCCCTTTGATGATACTTTCTTGAGGGATTTTAACATCTAATTTCATCGCATCAATCAATAAATAATCTGGTATAAAACAAAGGTCTTCTAACGCTATTCCCATAGCTAATTTAGAGGCTTGATAAATATTTATTTCATCAATTTTATTGTGATCTACCATACCAATCCCGATAGAGATGGCTTGATTTTGAATTTCATCATAGAGTTCATCTCTTTTTTTGGCAGATAATTTTTTGGAATCATTAACACCTAAAAGTTGGAAATTTTCGGGAAGAATGACTGCTGCAGCAACAACAGGGCCAGCTAACGGGCCGCGCCCTACCTCATCTATCCCGACTATTAAACGGTGTCCTTGAGCGCGTGCACTATTTTCAAACTGTTGCATTTCTTCAAATAACGCCACTTCTTTTTCATGCCGTTGGAGTTTCCTATCCCATTGAGCTAAAGCCTGTTGAACACCATTGCGTTCATCTGCTTGCCATAGCTTGATGCGTTTATCCTCTCTAGTATTGATAGTTGCTAATTCTGCTTTGATTTGCTGGATTGATTCAGTTTTCATTTTCTGTAACTCCTAATTCTTCCCAACGATCTAAAGTATATGGTCCTAATTTGCTACTTCGGATTTCTTGAATGATCATCTCACTTGCACGATCATAATCGTCCCTAAATCCACGCTTTTCACTGATTAACATCAAAAGTTCAGCACCTGGTAAAAAAGTTTGCTCTTGTGTTAATTTATAGCGCTCAACCAAACGCTCTGGGTAAAAATGTGAAAAAAATGTTAATCCATAAATAGCCAAATCATCTAAGTGAAGCAATTGATCTTTAATGGCTCCAGTTAGCGCAAGCTTTTTTCCGATTTCTTGATCTTCAAACTTGGGCCATAAGATTCCCGGTGTGTCAAGTAATTCTAAGTCTGTACCTGAACGAAGCCACTGCTGTCCTTTTGTCACGCCGGGTTTATTCCCAGTTTGCGCAATTTTTTTTCCAACTAAACGATTCATAAGAGTTGATTTTCCTACATTAGGAATACCGATGCACATCGCACGAATCGCACGTGGTTTCACTCCCTTTGAACGTTCCCGATCAATTTTTTCTTTTAAGGCTTTTTTTGCTTCAAGTACTATTTTATTGACGCCTTTATTTTGCTGAGCATTAATGATTAGTGTGTGATACCCTTTTTCTTGAAAATATTGCTGCCATTTTTGATTTTGCTCTCTATCAGCTAAATCCCCCTTATTTAGTAGGATTAATCGCGGTTTTTGCTGAACAATTTGATCCATCATCGGATTTCTCGATGAAAGAGGTAAGCGCGCATCAATTAATTCAAAGACGATGTCAACATATTTTATTTTTTCAGATACTTCTCTTCTGGCCTTTGCCATGTGTCCTGGGAACCATTGTATTGTCATTTTATCACCTATCTTGGTATGAATTTCATATGTGTTATTGGGTAGTATACGAATTGCGCTTTTCCTAAAATATACTTGCTTTGAACTGCACCAAATGAGCGGCTGTCTTTAGACATTCGCCGATTGTCACCTAGCACAAAATAAGTATCTCTAGGCAATGTATTTTCCGTGGTAAGATCACTTAAATTAAAATTAGTTGTATATGGAGCTGTTTCGTGATCTTTTTTTATATTCTTTTCTAAGAAAGGTTCCTCAATCTTTTTTTCATTTATATAGAGTTGGTCATTTTCATATCGAACAGCTTCACCTGGCAATCCAATTACTCGTTTAATATAAATAGCGCCACTCGGTAATTTAAACACGATGACATCAAAACGTTTGATCGAAGAAAATTTTTCCATCATGATCATATCACCTTGACTCAGTGTTTTTTCCATTGAATTTCCGTCAACTGGTACAGGGATCAAAATAAAACCTCTTAGTATAAATAACAATACTAAAGAAGGAACGAGCAATTTCATGAAAGAAATAAAATAACCGATATACGATTTTCGCTTTTCCACTCTGCTTATCTCCCTTTCTCATACTGATTCTATTATAAAGTAAAAACACTAGAAAAAGCGACTAATTTAAAAGAAAAGTTGAACCCTCTTTGAGTAAAATATGAAATTGGTATGAAAAGGTGATTTTGCAACATTGTTACTTTTCTTTTCATACTAATTTCTTCTATTTTTTTTGAAGTTCTTTTAGAGCAACATCATAAGCCTGATCGTTTTCTTTGATTTTTTTCCCTACCTCAGACTCGATTTGGGTAGCTGTGTCGTTGTCGACTTCTCCTGTGATAGGTAGATTACTGCCTGTTTGTAGTGCACTAACAGCCGTTTTAGTTTGCTCTGAAAAATCACTGCTGTTTCCATCAACTTCATAGTCAAGGGCATGTAATAAAGCATTGATATTTTTAACAACAGGGGACGAATCTCCTTGCTTGAATGTTTTATCTCTAGAAATAGGAGACAAGTATGCATAATCAGGATAATCTGCTTTGATGCTAGGTTCCAACCCTTTTTCATGAATCCATTTTCCATTAGGTGTTAGCCATTTTAAAACAGTTAATTTGATTTCGCTCTTGTCACTTAAATTTTTAACAGTTTGAACGGTTCCTTTACCGAAGGTTTTTGTTCCAATGATTTTTTTATTGCCAGATTCTTTTAAAGCTGCTGCAAAAATTTCTGAAGCACTAGCACTACCTTCATCAACTAAAACAACAGTCGGTTCGGTTACTTTAAATCCACCATCTAAGTTACTGGAAGCGGTATCTTCACTCGTATTCCCGTTTTTATCTTCAAATTTGATAATTGTTTTTCCGTCTTCGAGAAACATGCTGGCCATTTGTTCTACTTGATCAAGTAGTCCACCTGGATTTTGGCGTAAATCGATAACAAACGATTTAGCACCAGCTTTTCTTAATGTTTTGATTGTTTTTTTTAGTTCATTATATGTGTTTTCACCAAAAGAAATAATCTTGATTGAACCAATTGTAGAGTCAGATTTGTCTAATTCGCCTTTAACTGTCTCAATTGGAATAGTATCTCGGGTAAGTTTTAATTCAAAAGTCTCATCGCCTCGAGCAATGGTTAAACGAACTTCCGTTCCTTTCTTCCCACGAATTTTGCTGACTACCTGAGAAAGCGTCTTCCCTTCTGTTTCTTCCTCATCGACTTTTAGGATCGTATCACCAGTTTTCATTCCAGCCTTAGCAGCAGGAGAACCTTCAATAGGCGCCTGTGCCACTGATGGTAGCTCATTTGTCATAGTCATAGTTGCACCAATTCCTTCAAAACTGCCTGCAAGACTTTGGTCCAATTCATCTGCCTCGGGTTCATTCAGATAGCTAGAATACGGATCGTCTAACGCCTCTGTCATTCCTTTTAAGGCACCATCAATTAGTTTTTTTTCATCAATTTTCCCGACATAATTCGTAACGATTTCATTATATAAATTATCAACTTTTCTTAAGTCACCACTTTGAGCTGGATTGTTTGCAAGCTGTTTTTTATATTGGTGATCAAAATAGATATAACTACCGCCACCAACCAAAAAAGCTACACAGACAATAGAAATAATATATTGATGAAAAGGTACTTGTTGTGTATTTTTCATGGAGTCATCTCTTTCTGTAAAATTATCATTGCATGTTTTCCAGTTTAACATGAAAAAAAAAGAAGGAAAAGCTTTCTTTGCCCTTTCCTTCTTTTTTTTATTTATTATTTTCTACGTATTTTTCCCATAATTCGTCAAAAATGTGCATGTTAGTCAAGTAATCAGCGTTCATTTCTAAATAAGTAGATAATTCATGGTAATCTTCCGACTGCTTAGGGAACTGAATATCTCTTGCTGCATCATTAGCAAATTGACTTTCTGCTGTTTTTTTAGGAGCTCTTAAGGTCATTAAATAATGATAAAAACTTCTTCTCATATATTCACCAATTTTCTTTTATAAAATTTTCTCGATTAAGGTGTGCCTCTTTATAGCGTTTAGGATCTTTTTGATAAAAGTCTTGGTGATACTCCTCGGCAGGATAAAAAATAGTTGCTGGTTCAATCGTTGTTACGATTGGTTCACTAAAACGTCCACTTATTTGTAACTTTTGCCGACTCTTTTCTGCAATTGCTTTCTGTTGTTCACTTGTGTAAAAAATAACTGGTCGATAATTATCACCACGATCCTCAAATTGACCTAGAGCATCTGTAGGATCAGTCTGTTGCCAGTAAATCTCTACTAATTTTTCATAAGGCATAATAGCAGGATCAAATTCTATCTCAACTGCTTCTGTATGGCCGGTCGTATGAGTTCGTACTTGTTCATAGGTTGGATTTTCAACGTGACCACCTGTATATCCTGATATCACTGAAATTATGCCTGGCTGTGTATCAAAGGGCTGTATCATGCACCAAAAACAACCACCAGCGAAAATAGCTTTTTCACTCATTACGTTTCCTCCTTGATGGACTATTTCTCTTTTGGTAAATAAATGTTCATTCGAATATCATCGTCCACTAAGTTTATCTTTTCTGCACGGATGAATAAACCATTTTGCATTCTAAATTGATCTAGGCGTAGTAAAACAGTACGTTCATCTGGATTGACTTCCACCCAGTTCGGCAGTTTATAATCTCTTTGAACAAATTTTAAGATTTCTTTCATTGGTAAGCCTAACGTTCCAATAGATAAACTTTTGGCTTTTAATTGAACGTTGCCATTATCCATTACATAAGGATCAAAATACAGATAAAATTGGATTGGGTGACCTAAAACTTCAAATGTTCCATTTAACATCGCTTCATTTTCTAAATAGAATTTATAGGTAATATCTGAGCCTTTTTGAAAATCACCAAGATAAAAATCAATTAATGCGTTTATTTGCTTTTTCTTTGATTGGATTGCAATAACTGGCGTGCCATCTTTTTCAACTAGTTCAGGTACGGGCTGATAGTTTGGTTCCCGAACTTGAGTGACTCTTATGAATACAAAAGCCAGACTTCCAATTATAACTCCGATCAAAATAATAAAAGCAACCTTCCAACGATTGATTGTTTTTTTTACTTCAGGATTTTTTTTTCTGCGCTGACTAATTTTTTTTCCTTCTTTTTTTTCTTCTGTTTCCTTTTTCATCCTTCTCACTCACTTCCTTTTTCAAGCCATTTATCTTGAGTTTTGACCATTTTATCACGAACAGTACTAGCCATGATCTGATAGCCTAAATTATTAGGATGAAAATGGTCTTCTTCATACAATGCATTATTTTTGATATCATGTTCTCCGCTAGATGTTGCAGTTTCTTCGCTGCTGACGATACCAACTTCATCTCCAACCCCCTTATACAATAAATCGTTAATTGGAATAAAATAGGCATTTTTTTCAGCAGTAACGATCGTTTGCGTTCCTTCATTCCAGTCATCTACTATTTCCTGCATTTCAGTAATATCAGGGAAATAAAGGTAGAATGGATTATATATACCTAAAACGTAAATGGGGGCCTTTTCATTATACTTGCGAATCTCTGTTAGTAATTTCTCAACTTCTTTTTGATAGTGTTTCAACGGTTTTTTAAATGAGTCTTTTGTTAAACGGAATACATCACCTTTAATGACTTTCATTAAGTCGTTTCCACCAACCGTTAAGGTAATGACATCTGCAGCAGTCAGCCCTTTTTGGATGTCTTCATTCTTTTTGATTCGTTTCAAAATTTGATCACTTCGGTCTCCATTTTTTCCGAAGTTATCCGTTTGTACACCGTTTAAACGATACTGTTCTTGCAAATCACTGGCAACAAGTGGAACAAATCCACCTGAATTTGTCAAATCACCAATACCTTCTGTCAGTGAGTCTCCGATTGCTGTATAGCGTATTACTTCTTTTGTTTCACTAGTTGCCGTCTGTGCTGCGCCAGTTCCCAAGATCGGTTTAGCTTTAGGAACTGCCATGATCAGTACTAAAAATACCCCAAGTATCGTGACTAAAAATAGTACAAAACTAGACCAGTTTTTTTGAAAAAATAATTTCATTGTATCCCTTCCCTTGCCAGAAATCACCAAAACAATAGTGATTCCATTAGATGGCTTTTTAGTTCTATTAAAATAAATTATCGCTATTTTATATCCATTTGTACAGTAAAAGTTTTAAAAATGTTGTAAAAAAAGAGCAGATCAGTTTGATCCGCTCAAAACTCACTGTTTAATCTGTATAGTACATAATAGCAAAAGCGCCTTTGCCGGTGTGTGTTGCGATAACAGGATTTGTATGCAACACAGGAATGTCCATATCAGGGAAAAGTGCTTGCAGACCTTCTTTAAAACCGTTGGCTAATTCTAACCCATCAGCATGAGAAATACCGATTTGGCGAACATTTGACAGTGAACTCAACTCGCTTTTCAACTCATCAAACCACTTATTAAATGTTTTCATCCCTCTACCTTTGGCAACTGGAATCAGTTCTGTCTGATCGAAGTCCATTACTACTTTCATATTAAAAATGCTGGATAAAAGACCTGTTGCTCGGCTAATTCGACCGCCTTTAACTAGGTTGTCCAACGTCGATATCCCGATAAAAAGTTTAGTATTTTCCTTAACGTGATTGATTTCAGCTAAGATTTCTGGCACACTTGCACCATTCTTAGCTAGCTTAGCCGCTTGAATTACTTGGAATGATAAACCTTGGTCAGTGAAATCACTGTCAATCACTGTAACATTAGCAGAGCTAAGATTTCCAGCTTGTCTAGCAGCTTCTACAGTGCCACTTAACCCTTTTGTCATATGAATCGAAATGACCTCGCTGCCGTCCGCGCCTAAACGGTCATATAACTCCACAAACTCGCCAATTGGTGGTTGACTCGTTTTAGGTAAAGCTTTAGCCGTACTCATCAATTCCATGAAATGTTCTCCATCTAAATGATCATCATCAGCATAAACCACGCCGTCAATCATTACAGATAAAGGCATCATTTGGATATCTAAATCATCGCGTACACTTTTCAGCATTGTGCATGAAGAATCAGTCACAATTTTAACATTTGTCATAATTTTATCACTCTTTCTTTAAAAACAACCTCAATTCGTGGTAAAATACTTTTGAGGCTTGAATGTCTGTTTTTATTATAACAGACTAAGAATTATTTTTCACCAAATTAAAATGAAGGAAGTTGATTTCTTGGAAAAAGTAAAATTCTCCAGAAAATATATGATTTTAAATGAAGTACTTAACGCTGTGACTCACGGGATTGGGGCTGGATTAAGTATTGCTGGACTAGTGATATTATTAGTCAAAGGTGGACGCCTTGGTTCCCCAGTTCATGTTGTTTCGTATGCTATTTATGGAGCAACGCTCATTCTTTTGTTCTTATCTTCAACGTTGTTTCACAGTTTGATTTTTACTAGAGCAAAGAAAGTATTTCAAGTTTTTGATCATAGTTCGATTTTCTTATTGATTGCTGGAAGCTATACACCATTTTGTTTGTTAAGTATCAAAGGGTGGCTAGGCTGGCTATTGTTTGTACTAATCTGGGTCATGGCAATCAGCGGAGTAGTTTACAAATCTTTAACACTCCATAAACAAGAAACTGTGAAACACGTCTCCACTGTAATCTATATCATTATGGGTTGGCTTTGTATTATTGCCGCTAAGCCGCTTTACAACTCCTTAGGTGCGACAGGAATCGCTTTACTAGTAGCAGGTGGTGTGTCTTATACACTAGGCGCTGCATTTTACAGTTTAAAAAGTGTTCGCTTTATGCATGTAGTTTGGCATCTGTTTGTTATGTTGGGTGCTGGATTCATGTTCTTTTCAATTTTACTTTATACTTAAAATTTTGTGTAAACCTTTTAAATACAGTATTTAAGAGACTTCTGTTTGAGAAATCAAAAAGAAGTCTCTTTTTTTGAATTTATCTCTTTACAAACCGAACAAACATTCGTATAATAACTATACAAACGTTTGTTCGATAAAAATTATGAGGTGATTAAGAATGAAAGCAGTTCGTCGTGGCGGGTTATTATTTGTTGTATTAATTATTGGCATTTTCTTAGGTACGTTAGGGTTACAGTCCGCTTTACTTATTGTTAGCCCTCTATTTATTATATGGTTCATGCTATGGGATGAGAAAAGATACTCTCATACTAGAAAAAAAAATGAACAACAACGATATGTCTATCGCAAATACCCATAGAAATTTATTTCTATTTCGAAAATAAAAAATCTTTACCCTAGATTCTTCTAGAGTAAAGATTTTTTTAATATTCCATCAATGTAACAATTTCATAACCAGTGATTTTATCGCGCCCATGTAAATCCATCAACTCAATTAGGAAGGCACAACCGACTACAATACCACCTAGCGACTCGATCAATTCAATAGTTGCTTTGATTGTGCCGCCTGTTGCTAACAAGTCATCACAGATCAATACTCGTTGGCCAGGAGTAATCGCATCTTTATGAAGAGTCAATGTATCTGTACCATATTCCAAATCATATGTTACTTCGATCGTTTCGCGAGGTAACTTCCCTTTTTTACGAACAGGAGCAAATCCAACACCTAATTCATATGCCACAGGACAGCCCACAATGAAACCACGTGCTTCAGGTCCTACAACCATGTCGATTCTTTTTTCTTTAGCATAATCAACGATTTGTTTCGTCGCTTCACGATAGGCCTCGCCATTTGCCATCAACGGCGAGATATCTCTAAAGATAACGCCTTTTTCTGGATAATCTGGAATACTAGCAATATAATCTTTTAAATCCATCTTTTATACTTCCTCCTCATTCCACAGCCATTGTTGTAATGTCTCACGATCGCTGTATAACAAAAACTCTTCTATTTTGATTTTTTTTAAGCGAGTTTGATAGACCTTACTTTCCGTCAATGGATGATTTTCAGGACTTTCAACTTTTCTTAAAACACCGTTTTCTATTGTAACAAATCCTAAGTCAAAAAACACCTGAATCATAAAAATTAATAATTTTTCTTGAATTTTTAAGTGTTGCGCTACCACATTCAATTTATATCGAACATCCACTTGTTCTTGTTGTCTGACAAACGTATAAAGTTGAGCGTACTGTTCTCTAGTGCCAGTCCCATTTAAATAGGCTTCTTCTTGAGAAATTCCCATCACATAAACACGTTCTATTTTTCCTGCTTGGGTGATTTGTTTTAAAGAATCGATATCATCAGGACAATCGACAAAAACAACTTGTTGACTGTTCGATGTCTCGATGATTGCCACGGCCTCCTCCACAGTAGAAAACAACAGCTGCGTTGCTTGATCATCGATTAACTTTTTACTTTCCTTATTAAAATAAATATAAAGTGTATTTTTAGTAGGTATTTCCTTTTGACGCCCATTTTTCCCTCTAAAATCAAAAAGCTGAACACCATCTACTGAAAAATCATTGACCATCAACTGAGGTTTTTTATTTCCGTTCCATTCATTTATGGATAATTGACCAGCGATATTCGTAACCCCTTGACCAAATTCATCCGCTTGGTTTCCCATTTGAAAGGCGATAGCATCTAATTTAGCTCCTGCTTGACTTAACTGAAATTTAAGATGGCTTTTATCCGCCCCAATTTGCCGACTTTGTTCAATTGAAACATCTTCGAACAAGAAATTTGGTACAGGATTATCCGTGCCGAAGGGAGCAAGGATTTTTAATTGTTGAATAAATGGAATCGTTGCTTCAGAGACTTTTAATGATTCATCGATCATTAATTCTTGCCCTTGCGAAAGATCGATTTGATTTATTTCTAGATAATTGAGTAGGTGTTCTTGTACTTTCTGAATATTCGCAACAGGTAATGTCATCCCAGCAGCCATATGGTGGCCACCAAAATGAGTAAAATCCTCACGAATTTCACTTAATGCGTCGAATAAGTTTAGAGCTGATACGCTACGACCAGACCCTTTGGCAAATTCATCTTGATCATCAATCGTTAACACGAGCGCTGGTTTTCCAGTCTCTTGCATGATTCTTCCAGCAACGATCCCTAGAACCCCTTCATGCCAACCCTTTTTAGCGACAATATGAATTGAATCTGTCGGTTCTATCAACTCAAACGCTTCTTTTGTGATTGTAGCAACAATTTCTTTCCGTTCATCATTTTGACTGTTAATATAGAGTGCAATCTGTTCTGCTTCTTCCTCATCAAAGGTCGTCATCAATTCGACCCCTGGAGCTGCATCACCTAATCGACCTAAAGCATTCAAACGCGGGGCAATCGTAAAACCGATATTTTCTTCACTAATCGACTCTTTTTTGAGTTCGGCTAGATGGATCAAGATATCTAAACCAATTCTCTCGCCGTTTTGAATCATTTCTAGCCCCATTTTGACAAGAACTCTATTTTCATCCGTCAGTGAAACTAAGTCTGCAATAGTTCCGACCGCAACCAAATCTAAAAATTCAGCAGGTAGTTCTCCTAATAAAGCTGTTGCAACTTTAAAGGCTACTCCAACACCTGCCAGATCACCAAATGGATAATGTCCTTGGGGATGTTTTGGGTGAATAATCGAAAAGGCATTGGGTAATTCTAGTGGTAGCTCGTGATGGTCAGTAACAATCACATCGATCCCTTGCTCTGTTGCATAATTGATTGCTTCATGCCCTGCAACACCGTTATCTACAGTTATAATCAACTGAACTCCATTTTCAATCTGTTCTTTAAAAACTGCTACATTCGGTCCATATCCATGAATAAATCGATTTGGCAGAAAATAGTCTACTTCTCCACCAATAAGCTCGATCGCCTCTTTCATGACCGTCGTACTTGTAATCCCGTCAGCATCATAATCTCCATACACTAAGATTTTTTCGCCTTGAGCCACAGCGTCTTGGATTCTAATGATTGTTTTTTCCATGTCGTACATCAAAAAAGGGTCATAAAGATTTTCCACCGTAGGGCGTAAAAACATCTCCAACGCTTCTTGAGATTGAATGCCACGATGCCATAAAATTTGACCTAATAATGGATTAATCTGTTCATTTGTTAGTATAGTTGAAAACTCTTCTGGCAATTCTGACTGTTCCCTTAATTGCCATGTATATTTTGATTTTTTCACGACGTCACTCCTAACCAAGTAATTATATCAAATAGAACAGGAAAACTAAAGAATGTATCCTAAATATCCGCAAATAAAAAAGCCAAGACAAAATATTTATCCTTTTATCTTCGCTTTTTTTATTTATATTCTTTATATTTTTTCGTCGTTATTTCTCGGTTTCGTAAAATGATCTACTCGGCTACCGACTGGTTCTGCGTCATTGACAACTGATAAAGGTGTTTGCGCAAGTGCATCATCATATTTTGCTTGTAATTCAGTCAATTGGTTTTCATATGCTCGTTTAACTTTTTCTACTTCTTCTTGTGTCACTTTATCTGCATCATTTTTGTAGGCTTCGATGTCTTTTTTTAATTCTTTGACCTGTTTTTTTTGCTTCCACATCGTTGTTGTTGAGGTCAAAAGACCAATCAAAGCACCCACGATAGCAGATCCTAGGATGATCAGGATCAATGGACCTGAGATTTTTGCAAAACCGAAGCTGACTGGAACTGTTTGATTATTCAATACCGCAAAAATGACTACGATCAGAACTAAAACAAGCCCAATAACTACACGCCACTGATTTTTCATAAGTATTCCCTCCTTATATTCAAAAAATATAACAGACTAATTTCATTGTATTTCTGCATACAGCTAGATAAATTATTTTTTGTTTAATACGCCACTAGCTAATAAATCGCCTATGTGCGGAAATAAAGTATACAAACGATACGCACCTTCCATGATTCGAGGACGATTAATCTCACGTTTCCAGGTACCCATCACATTCACGATTTCTTTTGCTAGTTTATTTGGCTCTAAAACAAATAGATCAACAGAAGCTAAATAGTCGCCAGTAGGATCCGCTTTATCGAAAAATTCAGTTTTAATAGGGCCAGGATTGACCGTTGTGACAGAAATTCCTAAAGGTTTTAATTCTAAACGCAAGGCATTTGAAAAACCTAAAACAGCAAACTTAGTAGCTGAATAAACAGTTGATTTTGCTGTAGCCATTTTTCCAGCCATCGAAGCTATATTGATAATATGTCCAGTCCCTCTTTCAGCCATCTGAACAGCAGCTTTTTGAGTAAAGACCATCATACCTAAAACATTCACTTCAAACATATTTCTGGCGACCGCCAAATCAATATCTATAAAGTTTTCAAATATCCCAAAGCCAGCGTTATTGACTAGGATATCCACAGGCCCCACTTCTGTCTCGATTTTTTCAAAAACTGCATCTACATTGTCAGGATCTGCAATATCTAATTGGAAAGAATGCGCTGTTTTACCGCTCAATTCTTCACACATTTCTTTCACTTTTCCAATTAAGTTGATCCTTCTAGCACAGACAACAACGATTGCCCCTTGTTTTGCCGCTTCATAACATATTTGTTCCCCTAAACCTGCGGAGCCACCTGTTACGACAATAACCTTGTCTGTTAAATCTTGCCCATTAAACATGTTTTTCCTCCTTACTCGCTTCTAAATGGTATCTCGACAATTTCCATATCTTTCACAATTTTTGTTTTTGGAAATATTTCTTTCGCTTCATTTTCTAATTGGATAATATCACCAGTTAAGTAACGAGCGCTGATATGAGTCAATATTAATTTTTTGACATTTGCTTCTAGTGCAACTTGTGCTGCCTGATGACTGGTAGAATGATAATAGGCTTTTGCCATTTTCTCTTCTTTTTTGTTAAAAGTGCTCTCATGAACTAAAACATCTGCATTTTCTGCAAGTGATACACTATTTTTAGTTTTTCTTGTATCCCCTAAAATGGTGACGATTCTGCCTATTTTCTTCTCACCAACGAATTCTTTCCCGTTAATCACCTGACCATCTGGTAATTCTACAGTTTCACCTCGTTTGATTTTTCCATAAATAGGACCTGAAGGAATATTTAAAGCAGCTAGTTTTTCTACTTGTAATTCACCTTCGTGATCCGCTTCTACAATTCGATAACCGAAACTTTCGATCCCATGATCTAATGGTAAACAAGACACTGTAAATTGCTTATCTGAAAACACAGTCCCTGCTTTAGTAATTTCTATAAACTTTAGTTCATAAGCAAGACGAGTTTGTGAAACTTTTAGTGCTGTTCGAACATAATCAGCAATCCCAACTGGTCCATAAATCTCCAATTTTTCATTCCCACCTTGAAACGAACGACTGCTCAATAAACCTGGAAGGCCAAAAATATGATCTCCATGTAAGTGAGTAATAAAGATTTTTTCGATTTTTCTTGGACGTATGTTACTTTTCAAAATCTGTAATTGTGTTCCTTCACCACAGTCAAACAGCCAGACTGCATTTCTTTCGTCTAATAATTTCAGAGCAATACTGCTCACGTTACGATGTTTTGCTGGAACCCCAGCGCCTGTACCTAAAAATTGTAATTCCATTGGCTACCTAACTTTCTTTAAACTTCTTCTTTATTTTAGAAGAAAGTCGTCGCTTTAGCAAATAATATTTATTTTACGGGAAAACGCAGAGCAACTGTCGTTCCTTTGGGGTCTGTATCCGTTAATTCGATTTTTCCTTGGTGTTCGTCCACAATCCACTTAGCAATCGCTAGCCCGATTCCATAGCCACCCGTTTTCCGATTTCTAGATTCTTCTCCACGATAGAACCGTTCGAAAACAGCTTTTTTCTTTTCTTCAGCAATACCAATCCCCGTGTCACTGATTTTAATTTGCCACTCTCCATTTTTAATACTTGAAAAGACGGTAATTTTTTCGCCAGGTGCAGTATATTTAAGTGCATTATCCAACAAAATGATCAATAATTGATGAATCCTTTTTTTATCGAAAATTATTTGCTGTTCTTCACCAAGATCGATAACAAACTCCTTTTCTTCTGCTGTTGCCAAATCTTGGTATGGTAAAAGGAGTGTGTTTAAGAAACTGTTGACTTTTACAGGTTCTTTTTCTAGCGTTAAAGAGTTGGAATCTGATCGAGCTAGCAACAATAAGTCACTTGTAAGTTGACTTAAACGTTGAACTTCATCCAACGATAAGGCGATCGTTTCAGATTCTTCTAAAATCGTATGATTTGGTTTGGTGAATAATTTTTCTAATTTTGCTTGAATAATCGTTAACGGTGTTCGTAACTCATGAGACGCATTTTCAACAAATTCTTGTTGTTTTTTCCAAGAAATTAAAATAGGCTTCATAAACCATTTAGAGAGAAAATAACTTAGAGCAATCGATAATAAGCCGAAAATAATCATACAGACGATTAGTATTTGTTTAAACCGTTCTACGGTTCCTTTGATCGGATCGGTATTTACTAACAGCTGGATGTAAGCAACTTGATTCTGATTTTTAATCGATAGAGTGATTGAGCGAAATTGCAACGAACGATCATTGCTGTCTTTCGTTTGGATATTACTGATTTTACGTAAATTATCAGTTGATAATTTCAAATTTTGAAAATCATAGAAGCGAGATCCTAACTCAGCTTCATTCAGTATGTCCCCATCTTTTGACCAAAGAATTACTTGCTGTTGGAAATTATTGGGCGGTGGTGTATCAAATTTACCTACCTGTAGCGAATTTCCTTGTGATCGTTCCGTTTGTATCAGTTGGTGTTCTAGAAATTTTTGATCCCCTGCGAGTCGTTGTAAGTCATGATCCACTGTTTGGTAAATAGAGGTTTGTACTAACTGAAAAACAATTAACCCTAACACTAAAAAGATACTCGCAAAAGAAATTAAGTTTATCAAAAAATAATTGAATCTTTGTTTTTTGCTTAGTTGTTTATTCATGCTCCATCCCCTCTGGTACTTCAAAAAGATAACCAACATTACGCAGTGTTTTGATCCAACGATCAATACTAAACGGTTTTAAATTCTTTCTTAGATTGCTCATATAAACTTCAACAACTGTTAACGTTGTGTCTGATTGAAAGCCCCAAATGCGATCGAATAATTGATCTTTGGTGATGATCCGTCCCTGATTCTGCATTAGATAATGTAATAAATCGAATTCTTTTCCTTGAAGAGTGAGTTCATTTCCTTTAAAACTAGCTTGTCGATTATCGAGATCCAAACACAACTCGTTCACAATCAACTTATTCTTATCATTCATTCCTAAAGAACGGCGAGCTAGTGCTTGAACACGTAGCAATAATTCTTCCCGATGAAATGGTTTAGTTAGATAATCATCGCCCCCATTTTTAAAGCCATTGACTTTATCTTCTAACCCATCTTTGGCAGTTAAAATCAAAACAGGTGTATAGATATTTTTCTTTCGTAAAGCGGTTAAGACTTGCTCACCGGACATTGAAGGCAACATCAAATCCAGTACGATCAGATCATAAATTCCTCGTTCACCTTCATATAACGCCTCTTCTCCATCAAAAATTTGAACGATTTCTCCAATTTCAGATAAAATTTCTAAAATACTGTCCGATAGGATTTCGTCATCTTCGACTAATAGTATTTTCAGCATTGTTTTCACATCCTTATAAGCAAAAAAGAAGACGAGTAGAAAGAATTTCTTTGTCACGTCTTCGTTTTGCTTATTTATTTATTTTAACATTGATCATCGATTAGTTTTCTTCTTTTTCATTTGAGTCTTGTTTTTTATCTTGCCAAGATTTTTGAGCAGAATCTTTTGTTTCTTTTTCTACATCTTTAGCATCTGTGATTTCTTTTTCAACGTCTTCAAAATCTAAACGAGTGATTTCTCCACCTAATTCGTTCATGATCAATTGGTTTAATGGTCGATTGTCGTCTTCTTCAGCAATCAAGATCAAACCTGTTTCCCCTTCACCGATTTGCTTTGTTACATGTTCGAAAACTGTTTGGGCTCCTTGAATTTCTTTGGCATCTTGCGAAGCGCCAAATAAACTTCCTGCAAACCAGCCTAATAGAATACCTAACGGGCCACCTAATATACCAATGAGCATCCCAATCATACTATTCTTTGCTGTGTGGTCATTACCTGTAAAATCAAGAAAATCATCGATTTTAAACTGATGAACACCATCATTGACATGGGTTACTACAGCCATTTGTTCCCCTTTTATTTTTCTCTCAGTATACAATTTTTTTATTTCTGAAAATGCTTGGTAAGCTTGGCTCTCGACTTCGAAATGCATAATAATAACACGTTTAGACATACGACCACCTCGTTCTATTTGATATTCTTATTCTATCAATAAACTAGTCAATAAATCAATGAAAATCAATTATCTTGGTGGTTGTCCCCCAGGCCCGTTCCCCATTTGATTGACTGTTACTTCTGTGCCAGATTGATCAACTGATGTTAAGATATTGTCAATTGAAATTTTAGCTAGTTCTGTTCCCTTTGAATAGTTTCCATTACTATATACCCCATTTTTAGCTGTACCTGATTCACTACCACCAGTGGATAAGATCACCGTTTCACCAACTTTTAAAGTAGGTGAACTAATTGCTATGTGAGAAAAGTCTTTTTCTGGTGCAAAAGAAATGATTGTATCCCCTGCAGAATTTTTTAAATTGATCAAAGTTTCAGCTTTTTGTGTTTTATCAAAATATAAACTTAGTGCTGCTTGAGCAGAAGAATCGCTAGCACTCATTGCCATTCCAGAGCTACCGCTTGCAACAAATACGCCGCCATTCATAGTAAAAGTCCCATCATAATCAAGTGCTGCATTTCCGTTATCGGTAGGACCATTTACAATTAGCGTTCCATCAGTCATTCTAACATCACCGTTGCTATCGATACCGTCACCATCGGTATTAACATAGGTGGTTCCGCCATTTATTTCTATAAACTTAGTGTTATCGCCACCGATTCCGGGTTGTCCATTTGGCTCATCGAATGAGTCTGCACCGAATTGCCCTCCTGTATCTGTTTCTCCAGAACTTCCTCCTGCAGCATTGATCCCGTCATCAGAAGCCGTGACAGAAATATCACCATTGTTGATCGTCACTGTGGCACCTTCTAATCCCTCATAAGATTGACTTACCTTGATCGTTCCGTTATTAATCAATAGCTCATTATCTGCGTGAATGCCATCATCACCGCTAGCTAACGAAAAAGTTCCATTATTAATAGTGACAGCTGCTTTTGAGTGAATAGCATCGTCTGTCGTATTCAAATCAAATGTCCCATCCTCTATAACAATATTTCCAGAAGCTTTTAGTCCTTTGTAGCTGGCTGTGGCATTTATTGATTGATCGTCATAGCCAGTTGCTGTTTGAATTTGAAGCTTAGCGTTTGAGACCGATAAGTTTGTTTCTGCTTGAATACCGTCATTTCCTGATTGGACTGTAAAATCTCCCCCATCGATTGCGATCCACCCTTTATCTGCATCTGCACTATTATTTGCTTGGATACCGTCACCTTCAACTGTATTTAAAGTGAATACGCCATCCGCAATCGATACAGAGTCTTTTCCCTTGATTGCATTGTTTTTAGCAGAGACCTCAATCGTTCCGTTTGTAATCACTAAATCGTCTTTGCTACGGATACCATTACTATAGTTTCCACTAACTTCTAAATTACCAGTCCCATTGATCGTTAAGTCATCTTTGCTGTAAAATGCAGCATCCGGCTCTGTTTGATCCGCAGAGGCTAACGAATAGTCAGTACCATCTGACAGAATGTTTTTTGTTCCCTGTACCAAAGTTGTGATCACTTTTTTAGCTTGTTGCACATAAATTGCAGAAGACGAATCATTCGATATTTCAACATTGTTTAACACTAAATGAACCGTCTCGTCAGTCACATTTACTTTTATTTGACCATGATAGTCACCTGACACAATGTACGTTCCACCAGCAGTAATCGAAATCGTAGTATCTTTCTCAGAAACACCTGAACCAGTAATTGTACTACCAGAGTCATTTAACTTTATTTTTGTCGCTGTCTTTTCATCATAGCTTTCATCAAAATCTTCATCCTTGTATACACCATATTTATTTTCGACTGTTTTTTTTGCGTCTTGAACTGCAACAATTTGCTCTTTATTTTTTGAAGTTGATGTCGTTGTATTAGTAGTTTCACTAGTTGAGCATCCGGTAAATGGAATGAGTAATACAGTTGCTATTGCCCAACCAAATTTCTTTTTTTTCATTAAATTCACCTACAATTCCTCTCTATTAGTCGAAACTTTACCAAAAATAATCGTTAAATTGCCATTTCTTACACGTATTGCATCCATTAATTCTTTTTCTTTTCGATTATCCTTCAATGTGACCCGGTAACGTAGTTCATATAAACTACCCATGTTAGTCGTCTTTACTGAGTCTAGACTTGCTGCATAGGTATAGTGTTGAAAGAGATCGTCAAAGAGATCTGGGTAATCAAGATCTTCGGGAATCGTGATTTTTATTTCTCTTTCTGCAACTTTTTGTTTCTCGCCGAAGTGGATCGTATTCAAAATCAATAAAAAGAAAGCAATAGTAATCGAAAATAAAACAATATAACCTACGAAGCCCATCCCAGTTGCTAAACCAATACCCATTGACCAAAAAATACTAGTGATTTCTCTAGCACCACCTGCAACTGAACGGAATCGGATTAAACTAAACGCTCCTAAAACAGCGACGCCTGTACCTAGATTCCCATTGACTAACATAATTACTAGTTGAACCAATACGGGTAAAACTGCTAACGTGATTACAAAATTTTTACTATATACATTTCGATACATATGGACACTGGCAACTAACAGTCCAAATATAATGGAAGTGATAACACAGACTAAAAGCTGCTTGAATGATAAGTCAACAGAGCTTTCAATTAATAAACTAGACAACATAACTAAATTCCTCTCTTTGTTTAAGTCTTGATGGGCTAGGCACATATAGATAACGCTGATATGTTTGCGCATACTTTGAAAATGAGGTCGGATAAATCTCTAACTCTGTTAGTATTTCCGAAAACCACAATGGATAGGCTCCTAATGCTTTGACTTCCATCAAAACATCAATTTCTGGCGCTACTCGTTCTCCTTCATCATTTAAAGCTTGTGTTAAATTTTCTTTTCGATAGCGAATGTTGAAATCAAAGGTCACTCTAAAATCTTCGTTTTCAGAAGTGAAAAGTGCACGTCTATCATATGCAATCATCACTTTAGGCTCTAACCTTTTTCTAGCAAGCAACCAGTCGATTTCTTGTTTGATTTGTTGATCTTTACTCGCCTCTAGTTTAAGCGCATGAGGATGTTGAATGTATCCTTTTGCTTTTTGATAAGCCATTGCAACCCTTCTTTTATAAACCACACCACTGACTTTCTTTTTTATTTCTAAATAAACATTAGATTCTTCTTTCGGAATACCGTAACTGCGAATTCTAAATTTTTCTTTATAGACTGGTTTATTTACAGAGTGGCGGATCATTTCGTAATCTTTGGTATCAAAATAAACTGAAATAATTGTATGTAGTCCATATGCATCTTCTTTCATAAAGGCTTGTAGTTTTTCTCGTAATAAACGATATTGTCGATTTGACAATGTGTATTTTTTTTCTTTTCTTTGAAAGTTATTTTTTAGTTTAACCATTATATTCTCCTCCTTTGAACTACACTCAGTATATAAAAGCAACCATAAACGAAGCTTAAAAAAAAGAACGAGACAAAACTAATCATTAGTTTTGTCTCGTTCTCTTTTTTGAATAAACACTGGTGAAAAAGGAAATTATCTATTTAAATAACTCAACAACAGGTGTATATTTTTTGTTTTGATCTTTTGCTACAGCTTCCATTGTTAGATGTTTTTTATAAGTATTGATCCCAGTTGAAACAGTTTCATTTTCTAAAGTAGCCCTCACGATGCCATAGTGTGTCATTACCTTTGTCAAAGCAACTATAAAAGATTATCTAATTCAACTGCCCCTAAACCAATGGTAATTTTTGCTGTATTTGCTCTATCTACGCTGCTACCAATCATAATAATCTCCACTCTTGCGACGCCTGGGACAACGAATCCGTTAGTTCAAGCTTTGGTGCTAAATCGAGATATACTCAACTCATCAGAACATATTGGAACTCTTTTTTTAAGAGTTCTTTTAGCTCAATGACCATATTAAACTGACATGCCAGCTGGAGTAATTGCAGTTCTGTTTCATTTTTCTTGATTTCTTTAGGTATATCGATACGGATGATTTTCACCTTACCGATTTATTTTATACAACTAATGTCCGTTCATTACTAAACTGCTCATATATTTTATTCATTGCAATATCTTCTAGTGTTTCAACTAATGTATAAACTTCTTCATATGTGTTGTATAAAGCGATTGGTGCTAAGCGAATGACATTTGGTTCTCTGAAATCGGGAATAATTTTTGCTGCTTTTAACGCCTTGCAAATTCTGTATGCTTCCTCATGTTCCAAACACACATGACCGCCACGCTTATTATCTTCACGAGGATTTCCGATTGAATAACCATATTTTGTAAGTTTTTCATCAATTAAGTACATTAAGTAAGCGGTTATCGATAATGATTTTTCACGAATTTTGGTCATTCCTACTTCGTTAAAAATGGATAGTGTCCCCTCTAATGGTGCCATCGCTAAAAAACTTGGTGAGCCGATTTGCCAGCCACTAGCATCACGTTGATGTTCAAATTCATGTTTCAATTCAAATTGCGTATCATCTTTATTTCCCCACCAACCTGCCAAACCTGGTGTTTCTTTAAAATGTTTTTGATTCATATAAAGACCTGCAATCGAACCTGGTCCTGCAGACAAATACTTATACGTACACCAAACTGCAAAATCAGGATCAATCTCTTTAAAGTCCATCGGAATCGCGCCAATCGCATGACACAAGTCCCAACCAATCAGAATACCTCTTTGGTGAGCAGCTGCAGTTACTCGCTTCATATCTAATACTTGTGAACTACGATATAAAACTGTTGGCAGTAAAATGATTGCGACCTCTTCTGTCATTGCTTCAATAATGGCAGATTCATCAATAAAGCGGCCATCAGCACTTTTCACTACCTTGACCGCTTCTTTTGGATCATAGCCATGTAAGCGAACTTGACTATCAATCGCATAACGATCTGTTGGGAAATTTAAATCATCAACTAATATCTTATAGCGTTCTTTATTCGGTTTGTATAATGTACTAATACATTGATGGATATTAATTGTTGTGCTGCCTGTTATTACTACTTCTTCTGGATATGCATTAATCAACGGTGCCGACATCTCTCCTAATTTGCCAGCATAATGAAACAAACCATCCCATAGTTTAATTCCTTCATTTTTCCAAATATCCATCATCTTAAGTAATGCCTTCTCTGCGTCTTTTGATGCTAGACCCAGTGAATTACCATCCATGTATATTTCATTTGACTGAACATAGAAACGATCTCTAATGTTTCTAAGCGGATCTTTTGCATCCAATTCTTTTGCAAACGTAAGCTCTGTTCGAAATTCTCTTTCCATGATTTGCCACCATCCCAATTTTTTATTTTAAAGTAGTCATTTCTTGAAAAAACACTACATTTTTAACAAACTCAATCATAATCATTGTTGTTCTGTATTTACTTTAATAAAACCCAAAACCGCTAATAGTGCGATAATGCCTACACCACCGAGTAAATAGATAGGGACCACCCATGACTGACTCACTTCACTAACTTTGGTAACAATAGGTGGCCCTATAAAAATTCCGATATAATAAAATAAATTGATAAATGAAATACTAGCACCAATCAATCGCTCCTCAGCTACCACTTTAGGAGCTAAAATCATAACACATGAAGAAGATAAACTGGCACCTGCTGAAAGCGCGAAAAGCTGTACTATAAAACTAATTTCATTTGATAAATAGCCCATCCCAAAAATAGCTATTAACATGAGTAAAAATGAACAGAAAATGATTATCCGCCCTTTTTTGGTTTTATCAATCAAATAACCCGCAAATGCACCAAAGGGGATACCAAATAACCCGAAATACCCCGTGTAATTATTCGCTACTGTCTCTGACACTCCATATTGCTGGGTATACATCACGGGGTAAAGGTTAATAAATGTGAATAATATGAAAGCCATAGCTCCTTGGGCAAGTGCCAACAACCATATCGATTTATTTTCTATCGCTATTTTAAATGATCCCTTGTCTTTTTCTTGCTCAGCAATCGTTCGACTAGTTGGTTCGTCTAACAAAAGAAAGTACAAACATAACAAGAATAATGATACTCCTGCAATGATCATCCAAAGTGAACGTAAGCCCCAAACTTGTGCCACGGGTTTGAAAAGATTCATTGCTAGCATGGATCCTAATGCTGAAAACGTCCCCCATAGACCAGTTGCGGTACCACTATTACCATCTTTGAACCAAAAATTGATCAAGACTACTCCAACCATAATGATCATTGAAAAAGAAATCCCCTCAATAGCTCTTGAAATCATTAAAGTCCAAAAACTACTTGAAACAGCTCCTCCGATATTTCCAAGGGCCAGACATCCCATCAACCCCATCAATAGTTTTTTGGGACCAAAACGTGTGACAAATGTACCGCCAGGAACTGCCAAAAAAATACCAGAAATCGTAAAAATCGACATTAACCACGATACACTTGAGAGGCTTACGTCAAGCTCAGTCCCTATTTCATTTTGAATCGGAACTAATTTTAATTGACTTAACGAGACTACAACCCCACCTAAATACAACAAAAAAAATTTTAACCACCTGTTTCTCACCATAAAAAATGCTCCTTTTTAGTCTGCCTTTTAACATGTAGAAACAATTCATTTACCAATAAATACTCAAGTAATCTTAAGATACCTCAATCATAACCAACTTTCATGTTTGCTGTATATAAAATTATGAACAAAATGCAAGCGCTTTTCTTCTGAAATAGAAAAAGTAAGCTACATATTTTTACAATATGAAAACAGTATTTTTATATCTGTTATTTTTCAAGAAAATCATCGATATCCTTCTCCATGAATTAAATTTTCTATGGAAAACTTACGTATTATCCACTATAATAAACCTACAAAAGAGAAAAAATAGGAGGACGTATACCTTTGGATAAAATCGATCGCAAACTGTTAAAACTTCTTCATGAAAACTCACGAATTTCTATCGTTGAATTATCCCAAAAAATTAATTTAAGTCGCCCTAGTGTAAAAGAACGAATTGATAAATTGGTTGAACAAGAAATCATTAAAAACTTTACGGTTCAAATTTCTCTGGAGCATGTTTTACAAACAATTACCTTTTTTACAGAATTAACCCAAGTCACCCTTTCTGTAGAAAAAGTGTTAGAACTGCTAAAAAACAATCCTTATGTTAATGAGGTTCATATCGTTAGTGGAGAAGTTAACTACTTAGTGAAAGCAACCGTGACTAGTACAACTGAAATGAAAGATTTACTTGCAAAATGGATGCAATTTGCTCAAGTTAAAAGCTCGGTTGTTTTAGAAACAATTGTGGAAAATCAGTTGTGCCTTGATACAGACAATGAATGAAAACCATTTTCTCTTTTGTTTAAGTATTTTTTACGTTTGTGAAATAAATCACCAATACTTCTTAAAAAAAAGCCGATGAGAATCATCAGCTTCTTTCTATATTGGATTTCATTTAATCTACAAATTCAAATTCATATTCACCGATTCGAACGATATCCCCATCTTTCGCTCCACGTGCACGTAATGCTTCATCTATACCCATACCGCGCAATTGACGAGCAAATCGCATAATACTTTCATCATGCTCAAAATTGGTCATCTCGAATAATCTTGTTAAGGACTCTCCAGATAAAATCCAAGTTGCATCTGAATCTCGATCGATTGTAAATTCTGGTCCTTCTGGTTGGAAACCATAGTGAACTGTATCTTCAATGATCTCTTCTTCATATAACGGAAATTCTGGTGTAACGTCGATTAAATCGGCTGTTGCATTAAGTAAAGGTTCGATTCCTTTACGTGACACTCCCGAAATTGGGAAAATTGGGAGATGATCTGCATACTCATCTGTTCGTTCTTTTTCAATTTTTTCCTTAAATTTCTTTAAATTTTCTTCTGCTTCAGGCATATCCATTTTATTTGCTACAATAATTTGTGGGCGTTCCATCAAACGCAGGTTGTGAGATGCTAGCTCTTTGTTGATCGCTAAGTAATCTTCGTAAGGATCGCGTCCTTCCATCCCACTCATATCAATTACATGCAAAATAACTCTTGTCCGCTCAATATGACGTAAGAATTGAGTTCCAAGACCAACTCCTTGAGAGGCACCTTCAATCAAACCAGGTAAGTCCGCAGCTGCAAAACTCCGACCATCACTTGTTGATACCATTCCAAGATTAGGTACTAATGTTGTAAAGTGATAAGCGCCGATTTTTGGACGAGCTGACGAAATAACAGATAGCAATGTCGACTTTCCAACTGATGGGAAACCAACTAGACCGACATCAGCTAAGACTTTTAATTCTAATTCAATTTTTCTTTCTTGGCCTGGTTCACCATTTTCAGCAATTTCAGGGGCTGGATTTTTTGCAGATGCAAAGCGGATATTACCGCGACCGCCACGTCCGCCTTTTGCAACAGTCAAAGTTTGACCATTTTCAATCAAATCCCCGATCAATGTACCAGTCTCAGCATCGCGAACCGTTGTGCCTGGCGGAACTTTTACAAAAGTATTTTCTGAACCCCGTCCGTGCATTCCTTTACTCATACCGTTTTCACCAGGTTGTGCTTTAAAATGACGATTAAAACGGAAATCCATCAGAGTACGCAAGCCTTCTTCTACAACAAGAATCACATCTCCTCCTTGACCACCATCTCCTCCGGCTGGTCCACCATCTGGTACATATTTCTCTCTACGAAAAGCAACCATTCCATCTCCGCCCTTACCGGCTTTGACGTCAATCGTTACTTGATCTAAAAACATGGACATATTTTGTCCTCCTATCTTAAAGAAATTATGCTAAGGTACTGGGCTCCCACTATGAACACCATTCCTTATCACTTCTTTTAGTTTACTTTTTTACAAATTTAGTTATTCGTTTTTATTCGCTTTTCGATAACATATTCTGTTTGAAAGCCTTTCTTATTGTAAAGGTTAAACCTGAATTTGTCTAGCCAAATTCGTTTTTATGAACTAGAATTCACCGCTGCCATCGATACAGCGATAGCCGCAGCTGCTGCACTAGCTTCTTGCGCCATTATCATAGTAATTGTTAATGCCGACATATTTAAATTGTCATCCTTCATTAAGTAGTTCATTTCTTCTTGAATCATTAGACTTAAAGCTAATGACTGACGAAATTCTTTGTAAAAACGTAAATTCGTCTTTTTTTCAAGACATTCTAAATATCCTCTCAATGCTTGAAAATCAATCTCTTTTATAGTAGCTAAAAAAGCAAGCGTTACTACATTATTATACAGTGACTTTTTAAATTTGATCCCGATTTGTTTCAAATCTACTATCAAGCGAATAATCACTTCAATTAATTCATGAGAAAAATATCCAGTCAGCATCGCTGCTGTTGCTGCAGCAAATTGAAGTTCACTTGACTTATAAAACCCATTCTTGTTTAAAATCTGATAGTACTCTTCTACTAGATAAGCAATTTGTTTACTTGTTAATGATTCTAATTTTTCTTGTTGTGCCAAAGTAATTGAAATCGCTCCATCTTTAGCGCCTGTGAGAAAATAATGATGACTCTTTAATTCTTCAAAAATACTTCGAGCCTTACGAACGATAAATTCTTTCTCAGCTGTTTTTGTAAACAGAAGCAAGTAAGCCGAAAAATAGGAATAAGAAGATCGTTGAAAACCAACATCGCATAAACGTTGATAATCAAGGAGTAGTGTCTGAATGTCTAACTCTTTCGATTTATTATTCGCTAACATCATTCCTAGTAAAAGCCCTCTGACTGGCTGGCGTAACAAATTGAAAACACTTAGCTCTGCTTTAAGTATTTCTTCCATGCGGCGATAGTCATAGTCTGAAAAATGATGCGCTTTAGCCGTATATGATTGCGCAATGGTATACGCAACTCTTTTGTCAAATCCTCTCCCTTTTCCCTCTTTAATTTCTCGATAGTTCATTTGAAGCAAATCAATAACGTGGTCTCTATTCATTTTACTACCCCCTTTTCCATTGTAAAAGACAAGATTTTTGACAAAAATCTGAAAAGCGTTCATGCTACAAGTATAGCTGATATAATTGCTTTTTTAAATGAGTGATTATAAAAAGCTGGTCATTTTAAATTTGTCGAGCGCGACGAACTTGTCTATCAGATAGTAGTTTGGATCAAATAAGACAAGTTTGTATATTTGCTCTAAATTATCAAAGGAGGAAATTTAGTATGACAGTAAAAGTAGGAATTAATGGATTTGGTCGAATTGGTCGTCTTGCATTCCGCCGCATCAAAGAAGTTTCCGATGATATTGAAGTTGTAGCAATCAATGATTTGACAAGTCCAACGATGTTGGCTCAGTTATTACAATTCGACTCTACTCATGGTACTTATCCAGGAAAAGTAACTGCAACGGAAGATTCAATCGTAGTTGATGGTGAGGAAACGAAAGTTTACGCAGAAGCTGATGCCAGCAAACTTAAATGGGTAGCAGAAAATGGTGTTGATATTGTTTTAGAATGTACTGGATTTTATACTTCTGAAGCAAAAGCCCAAGCTCATATAGATGCAGGTGCAAAACGAGTAGTGATTTCAGCACCTGCTGGTGATATGAAAACCATTGTTTATAATGTTAATGATGATACCTTAACACCTGATGATAAAATTATTTCAGCCGGATCATGTACAACCAATTGTTTAGCACCAATGGCTTACTTTTTAAATAATGAATTTGGCATTGAAGTAGGGACTATGACAACAGTTCATGCATATACATCTACGCAAATGTTATTGGACGGACCTGTAAAAGGTGGTAACTTACGAGCTGCTCGTTCAGCTGCTGATAATACAATCCCTCATTCAACTGGTGCAGCCAAAGCAATCGGATTGGTTATCCCTGAACTGAATGGAAAATTACAAGGTCATGCACAACGTGTACCTGTGGTAGATGGATCATTAACGGAATTAGTCTCCATCTTAAAAACAAAAGTAACAGCAGATCAAATCAATGAAGCGATCAAAAAACATACAATCGACAACCCTTCATTTGGTTACGATGATCGTGAGATCGTCTCTGGCGACGTGATTGGTACAACCGAAGGATCAATTTTTGATCCGACTCAAACAGAAGTAACAACTTCTGGCGATTTCCAACTAGTTAAAACAGTTGCTTGGTATGATAATGAGTATGGATTTACTTGTCAAATGATTCGTTTATTGGAAAAATTTGCAAATTTATAATCTATATGAAACAAAAAGAGTTGCTCCTATTTATTTCATGAGCAACTCTTTTTATCGTTCTATTAAGCGTGTTCAGCAATGTAATTAACCAATTCTTCCGTTTCAGTCCACCCTAAACATGGATCAGTAATTGATTGACCAAAGACTTTACCATCAGCTTCCTGACGTCCACTTTCAAGAAAACTTTCAATCATAAAACCGCGAACCCATTTTTTCATGTCTGCATTCCAAGAACGATTGATCAAGGTTTCCTTAACGATGCGAATTTGCTCTTTATACTGTTTTCCTGAATTATCGTGATTTGTATCGATCAAAATAAAGGGATTTTTGTAGTTTCCAGCCTTGTAAAGATTCACTACCTTCAACAAATCCTCATAATGATAGTTAGGAATGTTTTCCCCATATTCATTTAATCCTCCCCGCAACACTACGTGTGCTAAAGGATTTGAACTTGATTCTACTTCCAATCCATTAAAAATAAACTCTTGTTTTTGTTGCGCTGCATATAAGGAATTGAATAACACATTCAAATTTCCACTAGTTGGATTTTTCATCCCTGTTGGTTGGTCAATTCCACTGGCAACAAAACGATGTTGTTGATCTTCTACAGAACGCGCACCAACAGCAATATAACTCACTAGATCTTGAACAAATTCCAAGTTTTCAGGATAAAGCATTTCATCCGCTGTTGTTAAACCCGTTTCACTAATAACACGATTATGCAAGCTACGAACTGCTGCAATACCTTTAATTAAGTTGCTTTCTCCTTCTGGATTTTGTTGGTGAAGTAACCCTTTATAGCCGTCGCCGTTGGTTCTTGGTTTATTCGTATAAACTCGTGGTACCATAAAGATTTTATCTTGGACTTTTTCTTGTAGTTTAGCTAAACGAATAACATATTCCATGACAGCTTCTTCATTGTGAGCAGAACAAGGTCCAATCACTAATAGAATTTTATCACTTTTCCCTTCAATAATATCTTTTAACTCTTGATCTCGAGCAGCTTTTAACTGGTCTTGTTCTGGTGTTAGCTTAGATAATGATTTGACTTGTTCAAAATTGATTGGTTGGCTCAATGTTTTAAAACTCATACAATAACTTCCCTTCATTTCACTTATATTCAAACAATAAATAAAAGAACCATAAAATAAAAAAGCCCCGACCTTCTCATTTCTGAAAAGGACGAGACCGAACGATCCGTGTTACCACCTTTGTTTACAATCAGCTTACACTCATTGACTTGTCAGGTACAAAATTATACCTTGGCACAATAACGGGCACCTATAACCGTCACAGCCTACTCCATTCGGTGTGAAGTTCAAAGAGGAATTCAGATACGTTAGGTTTATGCGCCTCTCAACAGCCGGCTACTTTCTGTACACCTGTACTATCTTACTAGTTCTTATCAAAACTTTTATTGTTTATTGAAGTCATTGTAAGAGATTCTTTCAGAATTGTCAATCTATTTTACAAATAAAAATAAATGAATCAGGGAACAAAAATTAATCTTTTGTTCCCTGATTCATTTATTTAAAATCTCAGCCTTCTGATGCAGCCTCTTCAGTTGGTAATTTTTTCTTTTGTTGTTGACACTCCTGACAAATACCATGGAAAGTTAACCGATGGTCTTTCACCATGAAATGATACCGTTGTTCAACAACTTCTTCCACTTCGCCTAATAAATCCTCTTCCACTTCTTCAATGTTTCCGCATTCCAAACATAAAAGATGATGATGGAAATGTTTGGCTCCTTCTTTACGTAAGTCATAACGCGCTAATCCGTCGTTGAAGCTTACCTTATCTACGACTTTTAAGTCAGTTAAAATTTCTAATGTACGATACACAGTTGCTAAACCAATCTCTGGGCTTTTTTGTTTCACTAAAAAATAAATTTCTTCCGCTGATAGATGGTCTTTCTCATTTTCCAGTAATACCAAAACTGTTGCTTCTCGCTGAGGCGTCAGTTTGAAACCAGATTCATGCAATTGTTTTTTTGTTTTTTTTAAAGCAGCAGTAGAATCCATAAATGCAGCCCCTTATTTATAATTATTTTAATCTAGAACCATAATTAATAGTATCAAATTATAATAAGTATAAAATAACTCTAATACATTTGCAAGTGATTCTCAATTAGAATGAAAAAACCTTTATTTTTCTAGATGTTCTTCTTTCAAAATTGTAAAACCAGCGTCTTGAGTGATTTTTCCCTGCTTCATTAGATTCCCAATTGCCCGCTTAAATTGTGCTTTACTTATACCAAATGTTTGCTTAATTTCTTCTGGGTTAGATTTATCCGTGAATGGTATTTTATGATCAGTGGATCGCTCTAAAAAGGTCAAAATCATCGCTGCATCATCACTGATTGCTTCATAAGCACGAGGTTTCAAGGAAATATTTACCACCCCATCTGGCCGTATGCCAATGACACGACCATTCACACGTTCACCCAAACGAGGTTCTTGATAACGTTCCGATGGGTGAATAAACGCAATGTAGAAATCATCTGTCAAAATAAATGAACCAATCATTTTCAAGCGATAAACGATTCCACTAATATTTTCATTTTTCAGCTCTTGCGTTCCTGGTTTAGACATCGCTTTGAAGATTTTCTCGTCTGCTAATTCACCCCAAATACGCTCTTTATTATCCACTTTCAAGGCAATCATTAATTGATCTCCTTTTTTCGGCCATAATTCACGCATAACAGGCAGTTCATCTAAAGAGACAACCACATCCTTGTCCTTAAGACCAATGTCTACAAAAGCGCCTAAATCACGTCTTGTGCCCGTCACTGTTCCAAAAGCATATTGACCAACTCGAGCTGTTGGAATAATCGTTGTCATCTCGGGTTCTTGTTTTTGATTCAAATAGCCAAACCCTTCCACTGCTTCACCAATTTCATGGCTGCCTTCTTCTTTGGATAAGCGCAACGTGATGCCGTTTTTTTGTAAAAAGTAATAACTGTCATTTTCATCGATGACTAATGCTGTAAAAACATTCGCTAATAGTTCGTTCATAATTTTCTCCTTCTGGCACTTAGCCTAAAAAAATACGTAGTAATGCAATTGTAACGATTCCTACGACAACTGTTTTCATTAAATCTTTGGTTCGAATCGCAACAAGTAAAGTAGGAATACAGCTTAACGCTTCTAACGTTTTTACTTTAGGAAAGCCCGTTGCCTGAACTTCTAAAATACTCTGAAATAAGAGTGCCGTCAAGATACAAATCGGGATATAGGATAAAAACCGAAGAAACCACTCAGGAAAATCAACTCGCTTAGAAATCAAAAAAGGCAAAATCCGTGGAATCCAGGTTACGATCGAACAACCTAAAATTGTTAATAATACATAATTATTACTCATGATGATTCACCACCCCAACTGTGCAACCCAAAAGAGTTGCGAATAAAACTGAGAGTTCTGGTGAAAAAAAGCCCATAAAAAAATAAAGGGATAGACAAACTGTACCTAACACAATCAATGTCTCTTTCGTATGTTTTTTTATCGGTACATCGACTTGTAAAATAAATAATCCAGCAAACATTGCAACCAAAGCAAAGTCTAATCCTAACAGATAAGGATCTGGAATCCATGTACCTAACAAACCACCAAGAATAGTTGAAAAGATCCAAGCTACATAAGCGGTAATATTCAAGCCATGAGTCCAAGCAGAACTAATGCGATGATCATTTGCTAATGATGACATAAGAACGCCATATGATTCATCGGTTAGAAGCGTTCCAATTCCAATACTTGTAATCAACGGTTCATTTTTAAAATATGAAGCCACTGACATACTCATCAAAAAGTGACGTAAATTCACTAAAAATGTCGTAAAGATAATTGCTGAAATCGGCGAATGGATCGCCAACATCCCACAGATAATGAATTGCGCTCCACCTGCGTAGACTAAAATCGACATCAATGCAATTTCTATAATTGATAACCCAACATTTTTACCAACAACTCCGGCTGCGATCCCGATGCCTAAATACCCCAAAATTGTTGGTATACATGCATTTACTCCTTCTCTAAAAGTTAGATATTCTTTTTTTTCCATACTATTCTCCTTGTAATAAAATCAATCGTCATTGATGCTGTTATGGAAGAAAAACGAGACAAAAGTCTATCACTTTTGTCTCACGTTCATTTTCTGTAAACAATAGACGTTACCTTCCAGCGTTTCTTGAGGCATTTCCTTTAAACCAACCAGTTTTTGCATTGATCGTTACTAGATATTGGTTATCTGATCCATATAAATTATAATACCCTTCGCCATTAATGATTCTGGCAGGTTGTAATGAGTAAGCGCCTGCTGTAATATAGCCACGTTCAATACAAGTTGCAATAACTTTTTCTTGAATACCAGGCGCCCAACTCCAAGCAGGATTGCTCATGTCGCTAACATCATTTGCATTGACTGAATATACAGGATCTGTATAGACACCATCCGCATTAGGTGCTGAAAAAGTATTAGAATCCGGCTGTAACCCATTTGGCGTTTGAGTGTTTCTCTCTTGATAATCTCCCACTGGAGTTTCACTTGCTTGAACAGGTGCTTGGTCTGTAAGTTCTTGTTGTGAAGAAACAACTGACTCGGCTTCTGTCAATGATTTATCTGCTTTAACCAAAACTTCCGATAATGGTTTACGTAATACTTCACTTTTAACCTTGTCAACGTCGGCTTTTGCTATTGCGTAATTTTCTCTTGTCAGTGATCCAGTGAATTCATTGTTTTGGTAAAAAACATCCACTGACGCTTTTGCTTTTTGTAATTGATCATATTGACTCATTGCTTGATCTCTTGCTTGATTCAATAATTTATCAAAATCATCTTTTTCTTCTCGTTTAGCAATATCAACTTTTTTGTCAGCTTTAATTACTACATCTTTCAACTTACTGCCATCAATAATCGGTTGAGCAAACAGCTCATTTATCTTTGTGATTGCAGTTTGTTTATCTGTCACTTTATTATAAAGTGTTTCAAGCTCATTATAGTTAGCTTCGTTTTTTAGAGCAGACAGATTTTCTTTGATCGTTTTCGGATTGACACTTACCATTTCTGGTTTAAGAAACTGTTGTTTGTCATCCGTAAAATAGCTCCTTAACTCTTTTTCTGTTTGAGTCGCTAATTTTTCTTGTTTTTGAGTCACTTCTCCACCAGTTGTCGATTTCTTCTGAGTCTGACTATATGCAAACCATGAACCAGCCGTAAGAACGACCGCTGCAGCTAAAATGACTGACATTTTTTTGTAGTTTTTAATAGAAACATCTTTTGAAGAGTTGTTTTCTCCTTCTTTTGAACTTTTCTTTTCGACTACAGGTTGCTCAAATTGATTTTTAGCAGACTTAGCTTCCTCTGCATCTTTAAAGAATATAGGCGCTGCATCCATCTCGATTTCTTCAGGTTTTTTACTTTTTGACGGAATATCAGTTGCCTTTGTTGGCAAAGCCTTAGGTCCGATTGTTTTAGATTCGGTTGTTTCAGTATTTGGTTTAGCAAATTTGGTGATTTCTTCTTTAGGAGCTTTATTTTTTTCCTGTAATACTTTTTCATCGGATGGTTGCGTCGATTTTTGATTCGCTTCGTTTTTGTTCGCTTCATCTTGTTCTGTAGCTTTGGAATCTAATGGTTCACCAGACAGCTCAGGTTGCTCATCTGTGTCTGTTTTTTCATCAGATTCTACTGAACTGCTCGTTTCAGATGGTGTTTCAACAGTTGGATTATCATTTTTATGGTCATTGATATACTGATCCAAAGCAGCAGTATTTACAAGGTCGTCAGCCTTCGAATCTTGTGAAACGGTCTCATCATTGAGATTCTTGCTATTTTCTTCGTTTGACGGTGATTTTTCTTCATTATTTGTATTTCTTCCTAAATCTGTTGTTTTTTCTTCTGGTCGCTGTTCATTAAACATCGTCATGACGTGGCCTATGCTCATATCTTTTAATTCAGACCATTCGATATTTTCATTTTTTTCTTTATTAGAAAAACTAGAAGTATCTTCCGATTCTTCACTAGGTTTAGCGTCTATTTTAGGTGTTTTTTCCTCTGTAGACTGACCTTTTTTAAAAGAATAACCGCATTTTGGACATGCATCTTTTTGGTTATCTATTTCAGTTCCGCAATTCGGACATTGCTTCGTCATTCTTTCCGCCTCACATTCTAAACATTCGTAAATCTAATCTACCATAAAATCGCGTTTCTTCCAATATGTACTATCTAACTTTTTTGTTACGATTGTTTAAAAACAGCTCTCTCCGAAAAAAATCGAAAAGAGCTGTTCAAATTTCCAAAAAAAATTTCTTATTCTAGGAAATCTTTCAATTGTTTAGAACGAGAAGGATGGCGTAATTTGCGCAATGCTTTTGCTTCGATTTGTCGAATCCGTTCACGAGTTACACCAAAAACTTTTCCTACTTCTTCTAATGTTCTTGTACGTCCATCATCTAAACCAAAACGTAATCGTAAAACATTTTCTTCACGGTCAGTTAACGTATCAAGTACATCTTCTAACTGTTCTTTCAATAACTCATATGCTGCATGCTCAGCAGGACTCGTTGCATCTTGGTCCTCAATGAAATCACCTAGATGTGAGTCGTCCTCTTCACCAATTGGTGTTTCTAAAGACACTGGCTCTTGCGCAATTTTTAAGATTTCACGCACTTTTTCAGTTGGTAAATCCATTTCCGCACCGATTTCTTCAGGTGTCGGTTCCCGACCTAAATCTTGTAGTAGCTGACGTTGAATTCGAATTAATTTATTAATCGTTTCCACCATATGCACAGGAATCCGAATTGTTCTAGCTTGGTCAGCGATCGCACGAGTGATTGCTTGACGAATCCACCAAGTTGCATACGTCGAAAATTTAAATCCTTTGCGATAGTCGAATTTCTCAACAGCCTTCATTAGACCCATATTTCCTTCTTGAATCAAATCCAGAAATTGCATACCGCGTCCAACATAACGTTTTGCGATTGAAACAACTAAACGCAAGTTAGCTTCTGCTAAACGTTGCTTGGCTTCTTGATCGCCTTCTTCGATTTTTAATGCTAGTTCTACTTCTTCTGCTGCTGTTAATAATTGAACACGTCCGATTTCTTTTAAATACATACGAACAGGGTCATTGATTTTAACACCAGTCGGGGCAGATAAATCTTCCATTTGGGCTTTTTCAGCAACTTTTGCGTCTTTTTTAAGACTATGTTCACTTGGGTCACCATTTTCGTCGACCACGCTGATACCAGCATCTTCAACTTTTTGAATTAATTTTTCCATTTCGTCAGCATTCAATGTAAATGGCGTTGCTAATGTGTTTGTTAGATCATCATAAAAAACGTTGCCTTTAGGCTTATTTTCTTTGATAAAGGCTGCCAATGCAGCTGCATATTTTTTTTCTGTTTCTTTTTCCATGAAAGAAGGCCCCCTTCATTTTTCCATTCGGATGAATATATAAATAATAGTCAGATACATTGTCTAAAGAGTTTTTTAGGACACTGTACGACTTTTTTGCAGTTGTCTTACTAAGCCGATTACTTCAATTGACAGTTCATCAACTAATTGTTTGTTCCCTAATCTTTCGGCTTCTTTTTTTTGTTGTTGCTTTTCACTAATCTGATCTTCTAGACTAGAATTTTCGATCACTCTTATCACATCTGCTATTTCCCGCTCAGAACTTTCTTCTGAAATCGTCTGTAGGGAAATATCAATTGCCAATTTTTTAATCGTCGCTTCTTTTAAATAATCAATAAAATCAGCAAGTAGAAAGTCAGAATGTATACTCATGTAACTATCCAACAACAAGTATAGTTCCTGATAGTGATCATGAGCAAAACTGAAATCAGGTCGTTGAATCAATTGATTACGAATACTTTGTTCATTCATCAAACGATACAACAATGTTCGCTCAGCTTTTTCCACCTTAGTCAACGGTAATGTGTTTTGAACAGTTGGATTGCCCGATTGCTCAAATGTTTCCGGTGGTTCCTGCATCTCATCGATTTCGAAATATTCAGGTGGCTGGACCGCCGACTGCTGTCTTTCCCTTCTCTTATTAGAACGCTGTTGTGTTTCGAGTTGCTTGAACTGCTCTTCTAATGAATGAAAAGATAGCTGAAATTCTTGCGCTAACTGATTTAAATAACGATCACGTTCCAAAGGTGATTGTACTGATACTAATTCTTGTAGTAAAGCATTTACGTAATCCAGCTGTTCTTTCTCGTTATTCATGTTTCTTGTTAAACGATGATATTGCATTTTAAAGCTGAACACAGTTTCTCGACCATGCAAAGCCAACTCACGGAATGATTCATTACCGTATTTTCTTAAATACTCATCTGGGTCTAATTTTTCTGGAATACTAACAATACTTAATTGGAAACGACTGTGTTCACTCAGTAATGAAATGGCACGATTCGTTGCTTCAACTCCTGCTTTATCTCCATCGTAGCAAACTACTAGCTCTTTGGCTACTCGCTCAAGCTTTCTAATCTGCTCATTCGTTAAACTAGTCCCCATTGAAGCAACACCACTTGTAATCCCTGCTTGCCAAGCGGCAATCACATCCATGAATCCTTCAAATAAAAATACAGTATTTTCTTTACGAATCTCTTTACGCGCTTTGTCAAAGTTAAAGAGAGTATCTCTTTTATTAAACAAGACAGTTTCCGGACTGTTTAAGTACTTTGGCATGTCGTCGCCTGAAAAGTCTTCTGTTTTCAACAATCTTCCAGAAAAAGCAATTACATTGCCACGATCATCATTGATTGGAAACATAACTCGCTGGTAAAAACGATCCAGAAATTCTCCATTATCTCTTTGAATAAACAAACCAGATTCCTTAAATAATGATTCAGCGATATCTTCATTCTGGAATACCTGACTTAAAAAATCACGTTTCTGCGGAGCAAAACCGATTTTGAACGTTTCAATGAGCTCTTTTGTCAAACCACGTTCCAACAAATAATTCAATGCTGGTTCACCAATTTGCGTATTCATCAAAACATGATGATATAATTCAGCTGCTTTTTTATGCAGTTCGACCAATTTGCGATTTTGTAAATTTTCTATCGAATCAGTCTCTGTCGTATTTGCCCAATCAATATTGACTGGAATTTGTTCTAATTCGGCTACCCTACGTACTGATTCGGGAAAGTTGATTCCTTCAATTTCTTGCAAAAAATTAAAAACAGTTCCACCTTTTCCACAGCCAAAACAATGAAAAATTTGTTTGTCTTCTGCTACTGAAAATGAAGGGGAACGTTCTTCATGAAACGGACATAGACCCATATAATTCTTGCCAGATTTTTTCAATTGAACATACTGTCCAACCACATCAACAATATTCGTACGTTGTCTTACTTCCTCGATGACTTCCTGAGGAATTCTTTGTGCCACTGTTCTCACCTCCAAAAATAGCTGAAAGCTAATTTATGCGATAGTCAGTAAAAAAGCACTGAAATCTTCAGCGCGACTTTCAAAAGACACAATTACACATGATTCATTGTATCATATTAAACATAATTTTCAAGTAAATTGCATTTTTATTTTCATAGTCATTCTATGTTTACATAATATTTTTATGGTTAATTCAATGACTTGAATATATGAAAAAAACAGATAGTGACTATCTGTTTTTTCATATTATCTAAGTTACTTTTCAACATGGCTATGATTTGTTTGGTTTTTAGTATCTTGCACATTCCATAATTCTTTTGCTACAGGAATATTTCCTAGCTCTGTCATATTGCTTGGCAAGATAACCGTATTAGTTTCGCTTCTAACGACTTGTTTAAATGCTTCAATCCCCAAATACGCCAAAGCCTGCTCATTTAAATCACTATCTTTAATTGCTTGATTCAATGCTAAAATACGTTGTCTTTCAGCTTCTGTTGTAATACGAATTCTTTCAGCTTCAGCATCTGCATCAATCTTCGTCCGCTCTGCGCGTGCCTCAGCATCAATTTTCGTTTGTTTTGCTCTTGCCTCAGCATCAATTTGCATTTGTGATGCATTCGCTTCAGAATCTAAAATAATCGATTGTTTTCTCCCCTCAGAAATGGTGATTGTTGATTCTTTATCTCGACTAGCCGTGATCAGTTTATTCATTGAATTTACAATTTCATCTGAAACAGATATCTCACCGATATTGATACGATCGATCGATAAACCATAACCTGCAGTGATATCTTTAACACTTTCAAAAAGGCTAACGTTGATTTCTTCAGTACCATTAAGTACTTCATTTAAATCCATTTTCCCGATGATCCCACGTAAGTTTGACTGGCAGTCTTGAATCATAGAGGTCACTGAATCTTCATTATCATAAACAAATGCTCGAACATCTGTCACATGATATTTGATTGCCTCGTCAACTTCTACGATTACATTATCTCGAGTAATTACACTTTGAGATTCGATTTCTAAAGGTGTCTGTTTTAAAGAAACGCGTCCCCTTACTTTGTATAACACAGGGATCAAAAAATGCAACCCTGGATCGATTGTTTTAACATATTTCCCAAAGCTCTCAACGATTTTGACTTCACCTTGTTGAACAATGATGACCATTTTTGAAATAAGCACCAGAATTAATACAAGAACAATAATAAAGATTAGAATATTAAGGATTATCAATATAATTCACATCACTTTCGAATAAGTAGTTGTTTACCGTTACAAATAATTCAGTACTTGAAAAATCCACGACTTCCAACATCGCCCCCTTTTCAGGGATGCCATTTATGACACGATAGGTGTATGGACTTCCGTAAATCCGAACAACTCCATTAAAGTTATCTGTAACCGATCGAAAACATTTCCCGATCGTTTTACGCATTTGATATTCTCCACTCATAAATATCCCTCCCTGTTTTTCATACTTTTCCCTCATATTTTAAAGATCTTTGATCGTTTTCCCTGCTTTTTTCATTTGAAAAAGGCCGATCGTGATTCGAATAATAACATTGATTAACATTAACACCGCAAAAATAGGTAACGTTTGCGAAGTTAAAAATCCTACTTCTAAGATACTATGGAATAACATAGCTGCCACATAAATCCCACCTACTGTTGTAACAGCTAAGAAGATTCGTAATGGATTGAATGGTAAACACGCACGAACAACTGCCATACAACTGATACCAATCAATAGATAATACATCAATGTTGTTGTGTCGATTTGCGAAAATCCGTGATTTTGTCCTAGCAAATAAACCACAACAATGTTTAACACTACCAACACTGCATTAACCGAAGCATTTCTTAAAGCTGTCGGTAAAAATTTCCCCCGTACTTTTCGTTTATCACTTTCAAAGGACAAGAAGAATGCAGGATATCCTTCGATAGCTAAATCGATCAACGTGATTTGAATGGGTATAAATGGAAATGCAATTGTCGTGAATACACAAATCATGGATAAAATAAAGGAATAGATTGTTTTAATAAAGAAGACACTTGCAACCTTCGTCACGTTATTAACAACACGTCTTCCCTCAAACAAGACATCTGGCAACGTTGTAAAATCAGAATCTAGTAACACTAAATTAGAAATCTGTCTTGTTGCGCCATCCCCTTCTGCCATGGCAATACTACAATCTGCTTCTCTTAATGCTAGAACATCATTTACACCATCACCAGTCATGGCAACCACATGATCATTATCTTTTAATTCGCGAACGATCGTCCGTTTTTGTTGAGGCGTTACGCGACCAAAAACAGTATAATTATTTACTGCACTGCGCACTTCTTCTTCTGTCTTCATCGTTGACATATCAATATATGACTCATAACCAAATAAACCAGCACGACGCGCAATATTAGAAACAGTGACTGGATTATCGCCAGAGATCACTTTAAGATCAATACCTTCTTCACGTAAATATGCTAACGTTTCTTTGGCATTTTGGCGGATTGGGTCATCGATTTCTATAACTGCCAATGGTTCTAAATATGGCATCTTCTCTTCGTTTAACGACATATTTTCAGCAATTCCTAACATCAACACACGATACCCATTTTCTTGAGCTTCAGTCACTTCTTTCGGCAAACGATCAACAGCAACTAATTTTTCAGGTGCACCAAGGTAAACGGTTCCTAATTCTTTAAATTCGATTGCGCCCCATTTTCGCTCAGAAGAAAACGGTAAAGTTTTAACCGCTCCATAGCGATTTGACAGTTCAAAATGATCACGAATAGCCTGCATCGTAATATTGTTGTCTGTACTTTCTGCAAGATAGCTACCAATGACTTGAAAAAAATTCTCATGATAATTCGGATGTAATACTTCTACTTTTTGAACTTTCATTTTTCCTTCTGTGATGGTTCCTGTTTTATCTAAACAAAGAGTATCAACATGGGCTAACGTTTCAATTGAATACATATCTTGCACAAGTATTCTTTTTTTTGCAAGCTTAACCACACCTGTGGTTAATGTGATACTAATTAAAAGAACCAAACCTTTTGGCAGCATTCCAAGTAGTGCTGCTGCAGAGGCAACAACAGAAGCTTCTAAACCAGAATCACGAATCATAAATCCTTCAATAAACAAAATGATTCCCAAAGGAATAATGACTAAACTTGTAAATTTAGAAACTTTACGAATAGAATTCACTAATTCTGATTGGATTGGTTTATGCACTTTCGCTTCAGCTGTAATTTTAACCGCATAATTATCCGCACCAACATGGATGACTTTTCCATATACTTGACCGCTTGCCAGAAAACTACCCGACAATAAAATATCTCCTTCTGTTTTTTCAATCAGGTCAGACTCACCAGTCAATAACGCTTCATTTGCTTCTGCTTGCCCATCTAAAACTTCCATATCTGAAGGTACTTGTTCTCCAGCAGAGATCACCACAATATCATCTATCACTAATTCTTTAGTGTCGATTTCCAATTGCTTGCCCTCACGAATAACATGAACGCTCTCTTTAGCAACAATTGATAATTTCTGTACTAAATTTCTTGCATGGATTTCTTGGTAGATCCCCATCCCCATATTTACTAATATAATTGCCAAAAATGCTAAATTGGAATAGGCTCCAACAAATAATAAACAAAGTGCAATTCCGAAATTTAAAAAGTTGAACAATGTCATTACATTATCGTAAATAATATCTCTGGTCGATTTGGCAACATTTTCTTCGTAGTCATTTTGTAACCCTTTTGATTTTCGTTCCTCAACCTCTGATTGAGTTAATCCTTGTTTCAAGTCGAACTTATTTGTCATGGATTTGATTCCCTACTTTCTCCTTGTTAAAAATATATCCTCTTTAGTTTACTTGTAAATAGAAAGAAGTTCAAGAAAATCCTCGAGAATTCGTACTATTTAATAGACGATATTCTCGAGGATCAATATTTGAGTAGTACATTTACTTTAACCATTTAATAAATTGCTGATTCATTTTGACTAAATCCGCATAAAACATATTTCCACCATTGCTGTATAGAAAACCCCCATTATAAATAACAGCTTGCGGACGATAGTAACGATATGTTTTTTGATCAGTATTTCCTAATAATGGTGACAGCACTTCTTTTGAATATTCTTCCGCTAGACGAATGGAATTCTCCCCGCCGCGCCCTTTTACGAAATCAATGTAGTCTAACCCGAAATTATAAGCTTGGACAGCGGTCCAAATATCACAACCAGCTTCATCTGCCTTTTTAATCGACTGAGCCAAAAAAGAAACCCCTGTATCAATACTCTCTTTAGAAGTTCCGATCATTTGTCGCTTGCCGTATGCACTCTCACTACTTTGCATCAAATCTTCAGAACGACCTTTTGATTCTGTGTAAATAATTGCTAAAACTAAATTTTTGTATTCAGGAATATTGTTTGCTTTGACTGCCTGCTCTACTTCCGTTTCGTAGGTCACAACTTGTTGAACATTTTGGCGAATTTTAACACCTAAATAACCTAAACCAACTACTAAGAGTAGTAGCACTAATAAAAATATCCGCTTTACGATTTTCATTAATTTGCTCATTTTATCATCCAAACTTTTTGTGAGTAGAGTTTATCATACTTGATTATTCAAAAAAAATCTAAAAAAAAACGAATTCTTTATGATTCTTTAATAAAAATTTGACCTATTTTCGTACGTATTTTAGTTTAAAATAGAATGAAAAACCGATATACTGAATACGATAGGTGGTAAAAATATGAAAAAACAAAAAAAGTTTTTGCTAACTGCTGATAATAGTTTGATTTATTATGAAGTTTCCGGAAAGGGCATGCCTTTATTTTTGCTTCACGGCAACGGTGGAAGTGGGAACTATTTTAAAAAACAAGTACCTGAATTTAGCCGCTATTTCACTGTATATACAATAGATAGTCGCGGTCATGGTCGCTCAACGAATCAGAGTGAGACTTTAACGTTTGAGCAGATGGCGGAAGATCTTCATTCCATCATGGAGCATGAACACATCGTCCGAGCAAATGTTGTCGGTTTTAGTGATGGTGCCAATCTGGCCATTGTTTTTGTAAAAAAATATCCTAGCTATGTTCAGCGTCTTGTGTTAAATGCTGGAAACACTCTAGTTCAAGGTGTAATTTTTCCTATAAGGGTGATCACTGTATTAGAGTTTATGGTTCTAAAACTAGTCGCTTTGTTTAGTAAAAAAGCTAGAGAACAACTATTAGTTACTAGCTTAATGCTACATGATATAGGTATCTCGACGCTAGATTTAAAGCAAATCACTCAAAAAACATTAGTGATTGTGGGTAAATATGATATTATCAAGCAAAGTCATTCAATTTATTTGGCCAAAGAAATCCCTTGTGCTTCTTTTGTTCTAGTACCAAAGAAGGGTCATTCTTTTGCTAAAAAAGATCCAGAGACATTCAATCAAGAAATTTTAAGGTTTTTAAAAGAAAAGTAGGTGTAATTAAATGAAAAAAATGTTCCAATGGTTTAAAGATCATGTCAGTTACTTTAAAAGTATTTTCATTTTTTCAGTCGTTATTATTATTATTCGTGAATTACTATCGATCAGTAAAACAATCTCACTTGATCAGCTAAGCACTATTTTCCAAGATATTGCCGTATGGAAAGTCTTCCTCATGTTTTTGATCGGTCTTGTTGCCGTTTTTCCCATGATTGGCTATGACGTGATTTTGAACAATATTTTAAAACAAAAACCGAAAAAACTTTTTCTACTAGAGAGTAGTTGGTTGATCAATACAATCAATAATATCGCTGGATTTGGTGGATTGGTCAGTATCGGCTTACGTTCAGAATTTTACGGTAAAGAAAAAGATGGGAAATCAGTTGTTAGGGCTCTTTCAAAAATTTTGATTTTCTTAATGTCCGGTTTGTCTATTTATAGTTTATTCGCTTTTTTTCTCGTTATGTTTGGTCATACTAATGATTATTTGCAACAGTATTGGATTTGGTTGATTGGTGGCGGTTTATATTTCCCAAGTGTTTTAATCATAAGTTTACTTAGGAAAGATGACTATGTTGGTGATATTGATGCTAAAACCCGAATTGGTCTTATTGTTACTTCTTTTTTAGAATGGACTGGTGTTCTAGGAAGCTTCTTGCTGATCGGGATGTTGATGGGCGTTCAAATGAATCCGCTACAAGTTATGCCGCTTTTTATCGCTGCTTCTGTTATCGGAATTGTTTCGATGATCCCAGGTGAGTTAGGCAGTTTTGATATCATGATGATCATCGGCTTATCAGCGCTAGGGATCGACCGAGAAACTGTAATTGCTTGGATTTTACTTTATCGCTTGTTCTATTATATTGTGCCTTTTATAATTGGTGCCATCTTCTTTATAAAAAATCTAAGTACTAGCTTAAATATACGCTATTCTGGTATTCCTAGAGAATTATCGACCGAACTGGCGCATAAATTCGTCGTTTTTCTTATGTATTTTTCTGGTATTATGATTGTTCTTTCCGCAACGATTCCTGAAGCCTTTAGTCAATTTAAATGGTTAAAACAATTAAACCCACTTTCCTTTCATCTTATTACGCAACTTCCTGCAATTTTACTTGGGTTTCTCTTGTTGCTCACAGGCCGAGGAATTGCAGCAAGAGTCAAACGGGCTTATCTTCCAACAATCGGTTTGATTTTGACTACTTTGATCTATACGTTTATTAAAGACTTCAGTTGGGGTGTTATTATTTTCCTCTCACTTCTGTTAGTAATCATTATTTTTTCAAAAACAGAACTTTTCAGAGAACAACTTGTTTACTCATGGGAAATGATGACAATCGACGGAATCATCTTTCTGGCGTTGACTATTTTATATATTGTGATCGGCGTATACAATTTACCGACATTTCCTCATCGGAATCATCGTTTTATCGAATTCTTTTTGTTTCCATCAGAAAAAATCTGGTTCTCTGGTTTTGTTGGTATTTTGCTAGTAACATTGGTTAGCTATTTGTTCATCCGCTATCTGGAAGGGCATCGCCACACTATTGGGATGCCGTTGGATGAGGATCGTGCCTTGACGTTATTCACTACTTATGGCGGAAATACGGATAGTCAATTAATCTTTCTTCAAGATAAAGATATGTTTATCTATACTGACCAAAATAATGAGGATACCGTTTTACTACAGTTTAAAACGTTAAACAATAAATGTATTGTCATGGGCGATCCCTCTGGTAAAAAAGAAGATTTTCCCAAAGCTGTTGAACAATTCATCAATGATGCCGATCGTTGGGGATATCTACCTGTTTTCTATGAAGCATCTGAAGAAGTAGTCATGTTTTTACATGAATTCGGCTATGACTTTATTAAAATGGGAGAAGAAGCTCATGTTGACCTGCCAAACTTTACACTGTCAGGTAAAAAAATGAAAAGCGAAAGAGCAGTCATGAATCGTTTTACAAAGGAAAACTATCGCTTTGAAGTGCTAACTCCGCCTTTTTCTAGAGAACTAATGCAAGAATTAAAACAGGTTTCAGATGAGTGGTTAGGCAGCCGCAAAGAAAAAGGATTCTCTCTAGGATTCTTTTCTGAGCGTTACTTACAACGGGGAAAAATTGCTGTCGCAAAGAATCAGGTTGGTGAAATCATTGCATTCGCAAACATTATGCCCACATATAGCAAAGAAGAAGCTACGATCGATTTGATGCGCTATAGTAAAAAAGCTCCGTCTGGTGTAATGGATTACTTGTTTATTTCTTTATTCAATTATATGAATGAAGAAGGATTCAACTATTTTAATTTAGGGATGGCTCCCCTGTCCAATGTTGGTACATCAAAAAAGAGCTTCATTCAAGAACGAGTCGCTTATCTTGTCTATGAATTCGGCTCACGTTTTTATTCATTCCGAGGACTTCGGGATTACAAAGAAAAATATGCCGCACAATGGGCATCCAGATATACTCTCTATTCAAGAAATAGCTTTATCGCTTACGTGATGATTGCTTTGTTGATCATAGATAATGCTCCTATTGAAAAACAAAAGAAAGTACATGGTGTTCGTCGGATTCTGAGAAATAGATATCAACGATAAAAAATGGGGCTGAGCTAACTGTTTGAGTTATATCTCAGCCCCTTAAAATCCGAATAAAAGATGGTGAAAATTCAGCTACTATGTTAAACTTCCAGCACATTGTTGTCCCTCGCAAAAAAACGAAGTAATTCGATGGTATACAATACAGAATATCTGATAGATGCGTGGCTTTCTTTAGTTTCTATATGCTGAAGCATTAAGATTTGATGCCCTCGGAAATAAGCTGAATTTGCTGAAAAATACAAGGTTGTACGAATGAAAAACTGTCCATACTTAGCTATCAGTGGCAAACATTAGACTCTTTTACCTCACTCTTCTTGCTTTCTATCTTCTATCATTACTTCAAATTGTTTATTTAGACAAGCTGTTCCAGAAATACTGACTTGGTGCGCACCAATTTTAGAACGAATAACATGAACTGAAACTACCCCTTGCCTTTGAACATGTTTCCCTTGTGAAACACGGATCTCTTTCTCTTCATCATTCTCATAAATGTGATTCAATACGTAAGCTCCCATCACTCCAGAAGCTGTACCTGTGACTGAATCCTCTATTGTTCCAGAGTACGGTGAAGAAAAATGCCTCGCTGTGAATGTGCCTTCATGTTCAGAAATAACCGCAAACGGATGGACCGATGACTTAGGTAACTCGTTCAAAACATCTGGAAACATTTCTGGACTTGGCTTCATTTTGTCTAAAATTGAAGCATTCACAACCGGTATGATTAAGGTCCATGATCCAGTATTCCCATATTTGATTGGCAAATTAGGGTGGAGATCATTTTGTTCAATCCCCAAGCTTAGACACAGTGCACTTTTATCTCCTTTAAACTCAATAAATTTTGGTTCCGCTTGTTTCATTGTAATTTGTTTTGTTTTTTCAACATATCTGATTGGCAGAATACCAACACCTGTTTCAATGTGTAGCCGCTGGTCTTTTTTTTCATTATATAGAGCAAAAATAGCTGCTATTGTTGCATGTCCGCAAAGGGGTGTTTCATGACCAGGCGTAAAATATCTTAATTTAAGTGCAGCGTTTTTACTTTTACTGAGGCAAATAAAAACTGTTTCATTAAAACCGACTTTCTTTGCAATTGCCTGCATTTCTTCAGTGGTATACTTGTCTCCCTCAAACACAACTCCAGCTGGATTTCCTTGTCCAGCAATTTCTGTAAATGCATCTACTTGTACAACCGTACATTTCATTTATTTTACCCCTACTCTTTTTGTTAAATAGTATAGCATAGATTGATCACTTCTCGAATTTTTTATAAATCAAAAAAAGAATCTCTGATCCATAGCATCAAAGATTCTTTTTCATTTATTTTTCGATTTCAGTTACAATACCTGAACCAACAGTTCGTCCGCCTTCACGAATTGAAAATGTGGTTCCTTGTTCTACTGCAATTGGATGAATCAATTCGACATCCATCGTTACGTTATCTCCAGGCATGACCATTTCAACACCACTCGGCAATTCTACAACCCCTGTCACGTCTGTTGTACGGAAATAAAATTGCGGACGGTAATTCGTAAAGAATGGGGTATGACGTCCACCTTCTTCTTTAGTCAATACGTAAACTTCTGCGATAAATTTCGTATGTGGTGTAATCGAACCAGGTTTTGCAATAACTTGACCACGTTCAATCTCATCACGAGTGATCCCTCTTAAAAGAACTCCAACATTATCGCCAGCTTCCCCATAATCTAATGTTTTACGGAACATTTCAATTCCTGTAACGACAGCTTTTTGTGTATCAGGTTTGATTCCGACAATTTCGACTTCATCCCCAACACTTACTTTTCCACGATCGATACGACCCGATGCAACTGTTCCGCGTCCTGTAATTGAAAAGACATCTTCCACTGGTAGTAATAATGGTTTATCTGTATCCCTTTCAGGTGTTGGAATATATGCATCCACAGTATCCATCAATTCCATAATAGCAGCTTCTGCAGTTGAATCTCCTTGTAAGGCTTTTAAAGCAGAACCTTTGATGATAGGTGTATCATCTCCTGGGAAATTATATTCATTTAGTAACTCACGAACTTCCATTTCAACTAAATCGATCAATTCATCGTCATCAACTAAGTCGACTTTGTTAAGGAAAACTATCAAATATTTTACGCCCACTTGACGAGATAACAAGATATGTTCCCGTGTTTGTGGCATTGGACCATCTGTTGCTGATACTACTAAAATTGCTCCATCCATTTGTGCCGCACCTGTAATCATATTTTTAACATAATCTGCGTGCCCTGGCGCATCAATATGAGCATAGTGACGAGCTTCTGTTTCATATTCGACATGAGATGTGTTGATTGTGATCCCACGTTCACGTTCTTCTGGTGCTGCATCAATACTAGCATAGTCTTGTGGGTTTGCTAGGCCTTTTTTTCCTAATACTGTTGTGATTGCAGCGGTCAATGTTGTCTTCCCGTGATCGACATGTCCGATTGTGCCGATATTTACATGTGGTTTACTTCTGTCATAATGTTGTTTTGCCATTTTACAAACCTCCTATTTTGTTTAAAGATTCAGTAGAAAATCAATTCCTCGTTGACCTTCCCTGACCTTTATAGTGTTATTATATACCTTTAAACCAAATAGACAACTTATTTGCTTACTATTTATAAGTGATAGGATTTAACTATAAAAAAGTGGCTGAAACATAACTCTACGAGTCATATCTCAGCCACAAGAAATCTGAATAATCGGCAGGAGCAGAAGCAACTCCTTCAGTTAATTACTCATTTCTTATAAAACTGATCCATCTTCTGCTCAACGGTTTCACCACAGACATTCGTAAATTCTGCAGATAATCGTCGAAGTTCTATTGCATCATCTAATGAAAGATCTTCTGTTTGGAATTTTTTGATCAGTCCTAACAATTGTTCCGTCTTTTCTTTCATACCATTTACCACCTTTATTCTCTATGCACCACTTGCTCATATACATTTTCATCATAAACAGTTAAAATAAACTTTTCTTTATAAGACTTTGTTGTTTCCTTTATTGACTCTATCAAATGAGATTCACAATCAAGATATAGAATGATTGCTTCAAATCGATCTTTTGTGTCTTTTAAAAAGCGTGTTAAATCGTCAAGTGTATTGTGTTTTGTCATTGTTTCGTAGGTAGGCATTTGCTTTGCGCGAATAAAATTATGTGGAATTTCTCCAGGATAGCCAACGATTGCCACTTTTTTCCCTGTATGCTCTTTTTTTACTAATTCCCAAATTTTGTCGATTTTTCTCGGATTGTTTCCTTTAATAATAATCATGTGATTACGCTCCTTCATCTTTATCATATTTACCCAATATGACACAAAGAAACCGTATGATCATCAACTGGCACTTCTTTGTGTCCAGCGTTATTCATGCAAGATAATCTCCTCCTAATTTAAAAGCTGAAAGAGCTTGTTCAACCTCAACAAAAAAATAAAAAAAATAACTAAGGTACAGTTTACCTTATTTGTTTTTTTATCTTTTACCGATAGGCTAGCTCTTGAAGCTAAATAACATAAATCAATTACACTTTAACCATATCATAGAAAAAAAATAAAGCAAGAAAAGCAATAAAAGCTACCTAAGAATAGTCTCAGGTAGCTTTTATCAGCTTATTTTACAGTTACTTTACCAATTGAATCATTAGCGGCAACTGTTTGATTTGCTTTTGTTAAATCGTAACTTTCAACAACATCTTGATTTGTAAATACAACGATCAAATCAGATTTTTTACCAGCAGTTTCTAAAGCTGCTAGATCGATTGTTGCAATTTTATCACCTTGTTTTAATACTTGACCTTCTTCAACATGTAAAGTAAATGGTGCACCTTTTAGCTCAACTGTGTCTAAGCCCATGTGTAACAACACTTCGATACCAGAATCTGTTTGAATTCCTAACGCATGTTTTGTTGGGAAAATACTTGTGATTTTACCTGCAACAGGAGTTGTTACTTCACCATCAGTTGGGATAACTGCAAAACCATCACCCATCATTTTTGCTGAAAAAACATCGTCTTGTACTTCAGAAATTGGTATAACTTTTCCGTTTGCAACAGCATATAATTCAGTTTCTTTTGCTGTTACTTTTGGTGCTTCTGTTTTCACTTCAGGCTTTTTTGCAGGTTCACCTGTAACAGGAGCTGCACCGTTACGGATTTTATTCATTTCATCTGCTACAAATTGCACTTCCGTACCGACGATTACTTGAATATTTGTATCATCAATGACTTTCACACCAGGAACGCCTGTTGCTTTAATTTTCGCTTGATCGACTTTGCCTGTATCTTTTACAGTTAATCTCAAGCGAGTTGTACAATTATCAATTGATGTAACGTTCGCATCAGCACCCAGACCTTGGTAGATTTTATTTGCTAAAATTGCAAATTTGTTATCACCTGTAGCATCTAAGTCAGGTGTTTCTTCGCCTTCACCCTCTTCACGACCAGGAGTCATTAAATTAAATTTAGTGATTGCAAAGCGGAAAGCAAAGTAGTAAATAGCAGCTACAGCTACACCTTGAACAACTAGCATCAAAGGATGATTTGCAACTGGATTTTTTAGACTTAAGAAGAAGTCAACAAATCCAGCACTAAATGCAAATCCAGCAGTCCAATGCATAAATGCAGCGAACGCTAATGATAGACCTGTAAGAATAGCATGTACTACATATAATGGCCATGCAACAAACATAAATGAAAATTCTAAGGGTTCAGTAACACCTGTAAAGAAAGAAGCGAAGCCTGCGGCTAACATTAATGAAGCCGTTACTTTTTTCTTCTCTGGACGAGCACATTGATAAATTGCGAATGCTCCAGCTGGTAAACCGAACATCATTACTGGGAAGAAACCAGCTTGGTACATACCAGTTTGACCAATAATTGCTTTACCTGAATCTAAAGCTTGTTGCCCAGCTAAGAAGTTACCGATATCATTGATATTTGCAACATCAAACCAGAAAACTGAGTTCAACGCATGGTGTAAGCCTGTTGGAATCAATAGACGGTTGAAGAATCCATATAACCCAGCTCCAACAAAACCTAAACTAGAAATTGCTTCACCAAATGCCACTAGTCCATCATAAACAACTGGCCAAATAAATAATAATACAAATGAAATAGCCAACATAGCAATAGCTGACATGATTGGAACTAAACGTTTACCACTAAAGAATGAAAGAGCCATTGGCAATTTCACATTATGGAACTTATTATACATTGCAGCAGCTGTTAAACCTGCTACGATCCCAACAAACACATTGTTTCCCATGCTGTTGAATGCTGGACTTACGTCAGCAATGTCTTTCAATCCCATTAATGATTGAACAGAAGCTGTACTCAAAACCGCTTTAGGAACTAAATACGCAACTAACCCTGCAAGTGCTGCAGAACCATCCTTGTCTTTTGACATACCTAGTGCTAAACCAACAGCGAATAATAGTGCTAAATTATCAAGAATAGCGAGTCCGCCATTCATTAAAAATGTTGTAGCAGCGCTTGGTCCAACAGTTCCTACGATCCAGTTTGCAATCCCTACTAATAGAGAAGCAGCTGGTAATACCGCTACAGGAAGCATCAACGAGCGTCCCATTCTTTGCATATATGCTTTCATTTTTGTCTCTTCCTTTGTCTTTTATTTGATCATCTTCAGCCGTTCGATATGAATAGCCAGATAACCTAATTCTTCATTTGGAACTTGGTAGTGAAAATTTCTCATTAACAAAACTTGAACCTTTTTCGATATCTCGTAACTTTCTGCATATTTTTTGCGCACAATATCCAAAATTTCATCGTCCAAAACCGCATACTGACTTTGCTGAAAACGGTGAATAAACAAGCGTAGATGATTGACTAATCGTGAATAACTTAGACTCATCTTTTCATCATGGATATTGATCCCCAATTCTTGCTCGATCAAATGAATAATTTCTGAAACAATTGTGACTTCACGAATACTTTTACTATTATCCGTTCGTCCACTACGAGCACTGTGAATATGGATCGCGATGTAGCCAGCTTCATCATAACTAAAAGGAATCCCCAACGTTTGTGTCAAATAATCAACTGCCCATTGTGCAATCGAAAACTCTTCAGTATACAGAATTTCGATTTCGTGTAAAAGCTTATTTCTCACAATGATGTTATTTTGAATATTCTCAGCTGCAAACGCAATATGATCACTTAAACCAATATTGATGTGTTCATTCAGCTTCTCACCAAGAATCGTCTCAGCATGAACAATGATTTCTTCTGTGACAAAAAAATACTTTTCATCGATTTGTGATAATAAAACTTGCAACTTTTTCAAGCCTTCTGGTTCCATTACAAACATTCGCTCCACTTGTTGTGGGGATAATACATCATTTTTCTTTTTGTTAAAACCCACGCCTTTGCCAACAGCTACTTTTTCTTGTTCTTTGTCGATGACGAGTACAGCATTTTGATTGAGCACCTTTTTGATTTTCATAAACATTCCTCTTCTGCAGAAGTAGATTGTCCGTTCCCTTGTTAAAAGACAACAAAAAAAGCATAGAACAATCCCGTCAAAATATGAGTATATCATATTTTAATGAAATTCTTCCATGCCTAGTATTATCTAGTCACATGAAAACGCTATTTAGTTTTGTTAACAGTGATAGTTTACAAAGATATAGACCATTTGTCAATCATTTTGATTCGTTTTTTTCTACTAAACAAAAAAATCTAGTTATTCATAGTTTAACAAATCAAAATATGAGTGTTCTTAGGTTAAGAACACTCATACATGAAACTTTTATGCTTCCTCTTCAGGATCTGCATATTCATCGTCATCATCAAAATCATCGTCTACATCATCTTCATCGATAATTGTAAGATCTTCTTCAATTCCTGGTAACTCTTCTTCTTCATCATCAGAATCTGCACCGATTTCTTGAAGATCTGAGTTATATGCTTTGATCTCTTCATCTTCTTCATCGTCATCATCATCGTAAAGAATATCATCGTCATCATCATCCGTTAATTCAGCATCTTCCGGATCATCATCGTTGTAGTCGATTACATCTTCATCATTCGCATCAATAATGAACGCATTGACTTTCTTACGTTTTCTACGGCGTGGTTTATCTTCTTCGTCTTCATCTAAACCATGTGTTACTTCTTCGTCGATAGAATCGATCGGATACCATGAGCGCAAGCCCCAACGGTTATCTCCAAGAGAGATAAAACTGCCATCAATATTTAAGTCAGTATAAAATTGTGCTAAAGAGTCACGAATTTCGCTGTCAGATTTTCCAAGATAATTTTGAATTTGGTTTACTAAATCAGAGAAGTCCATCACATCTTCACGTTGTTCTAAAATTGCGTGCGCAACTTCGATCATGGATAATTCATCTTTGTTCAACCCGTCAAATACATTAATTTCCAAACGGTACACGTCCTTTCACAGTCTACTCCTTATCATACAAAAACATGAAGAAAAAATCAATTGATTATTGCATAATTACGCAGTAAATTCTAGTTCTAAATGATATTCCCCGATTTTTTCGGCTTGAGAGTATAAATCATAGTCAATCAAAATACTACCTGCAACTGGCTGATCTTTCAAACTAAAGCGTAAGTTACGTGTAAAAGTAGTGATTTGGAATAAACCATAAGGTGTTTTGTAGCTTGTCTCCAAACGTTCCTGATACGCAAATTTCAAACGCATTCTAAGACCACCTGCACGAATCAATTGAATTTTACCATCTGGTTCAACTTTGATTGTTACAGGAACAGGATCACCTTCTTCTTGCTCTTCTTTATAGCGAATATACAATGTATCGCCAATTTTTACGATTTGACCTTCCAAATCAAAATAAAAATTCTTCTTGTCACCAGCTTGCTCCACAACTGTTTTCAGTTGGATGGATACTGGAGTTCCTTGTGATAGATCCATTAAAAACACTCTCCTTCAATTAAAAACTCAATAGGCCTCGTTCAAAATTCACATGAAAGACTAGCCTTTGAACCTAGATAGAATGGTCAGCGGAGTAGGATTGTTTAGGCTGAGCTAAATTTTAAAGCAACGCTTCTGCGATCGTTTGATCAACAACTAATATTGTACAACATTTACCAACCAATAATGGTTTAATACTTTCAGCTTTTTCCTTGCCACAACCAATAATCATTAGGTCTGGTATGTTCACCAAATCTTCTACCTTAATCCCTAACATCCGCTTACTTATTTCATTGTTCACCGTTTGACCATTTTTGTCAAATAAGGACGCTACAGCATCGCCTTTAACACCTGTTTCTTTGATGATTTGTAATTCTTTCTCTTCAATATACCCTAATTGCTTCCAAGTAGAACTCTCATTAGGGTTTCCTACGCCAATAATCGCAAAATCGACTTTTTTTGCCTGTTCTAGAGCATTTCCAACTAAGTTCGTCTTATTTAAAACGTCTGCTAATTCAATACTTTCAGCCAATGCTGGTGCATAAAAATATTGACAACGACTGTTGAGCTTTTCCGCTAATCTAAAGACTAAATGATTTGTATCGAAATAAAGATGTTCGCTAGAAATACCCCCGACTAAAGGTGAGACATTAATCGTCGGAAATGAGCAATAGGGCATCTCATCGATCATATCTGCCAATGTTGTTCCCCATGACAACCCAATATTCATCCCGATTTCCAACCGTTCTTTGAGATAGAAAGCAGCAATTTGACTAACTTCTCTTTTTATTGTCTGAGGTTGTTTTTGTTCATTTGTTGGTATCACGATCACATCATCTAACTGATATTTTGTCTCAATACGTAATCCTAATTCAACTGCATAAGCAGACTCATCCTTGATCGATATCGAAACAATACCAGATTCTTTTGCCTGTTGTAAAATTTTTGAAATAACAGGTCGTGAAATCCCCATTTTTCTTGCAATTATCGCTTGTGTTAATCCTTGCTCATAGTACATTGTAACAATTTTTAACATTTTTCTACGATCTTCACTAATCTTCATCGCTAAACCTCAACTTCTGTCATGATTTGCTCCACCGCTTGTATTAATGAATTAACCTGAGGAATCGCTTGTGACTCTAACATCTTTTGTGCAGGCATTGGTACAAATTCTCCACCTAAGCGAATGATTGGCGCTTTTAACTTCGTTCCGATTGGCGATTCAGCGATAACAGACGTAAGCTCTGCACTAAACCCACTGTTTTTTACAGCTTCAGTCACAACAATAACACGCTTAGTCTTTTCGACAGAGGTTAAGAGGGTTTCTTTATCAAGTGGTACTAAAGTTCTCGGATCGATGACTTCCACAGAAATCCCTTTTTCTTTTACGAGTTCTGCCACTTCTAAAGCTTTATTGACCATGATCCCTGTAGCAATGATCGTAACATCTTCACCAGCTCGTTTGACATCTGCAACCCCAATAGGTATCGCGTATGGTTCTTCTGGAACTGTTCCGATTGTTTTGTATAAAAGTTTGTGCTCATAAAACATAACAGGATTGTTGTCTTTAATAGCCGCATGGAGTAACCCTTTAGCATCATATGCAGTAGTTGGCTGGATTACTTTCAGACCTGGTATATGAGCCATCCAATTTTCTAAACTTTGAGAATGTTGTGCAGCAGCTCCTGTACCAGATCCAGCCGCAGTTCGCATGACTAAAGGAACGTTCACTTTTCCACCATACATATAATGCATTTTTGCTGCTTGGTTGACCAATTGATCCATTGCAACCGTAATAAAATCAGAAAATTGCAACTCCATTATCGGGCGCATCCCCGTCATAGCAGCTCCTACCGCAGCACCAGCGATAGCACTTTCTGAAATAGGGGTGTCACGAACACGTTGCTTGCCGTATTTTTCCTGAAGTCCGCTAGTGGCCCCGAACCCTCCACCATACACGCCAATATCCTCACCTAAAAGAAAAACATGTTCATCAAGTGCCAACGCTTCATCTAACGTTTCGTTTATGGCTTGTAAATAGGTTATTGTTCTCATACTTCGTCCTCCGCGTAAACATGTGTCCATAAATCCTCAGCTGTTGGTTCATGATCTAGTTTGACTGAAGCAACTAAGTCTGCCATCTCTTTTCGGATTTTCAGTTCTATTTGTCTAATCTCAGCTTCTTCAAGTGCTGTATTTTGAAGTAGTTTTTTTTCTAAGCGTACAATTGGATCATTATTTTTTTGCCATTTCCGGCATTCATCTTCTGAACGATACTTCAATTTGTCCGATTTTGAGTGTCCTTTATGTCGATAGGTTAAGGCTTCAATCAAGGTTGGCCCGTCACCATTTCTAGCTTTTTGCACTGCCCGTGAGACCGTGTCAGACACGGCAGCTAAGTCGTTTCCATCGATTGTTATGCCTTCAATGCCATAACTTTGTCCACGATCAGAAAGTTTCTCTATATTGACCATTTGTTCAATTGAACTACTCATTCCATACTGATTATTTTCAATAAAATAAATAACTGGTAATTGCCAAATAGAGGCCAAGTTTAATGCTTCATGAAAGCTACCTTCGTTTGTAGCACCGTCTCCAGCATAACATAGTACAACCTGGTCTGTTCCTTGCATCTGTGCACTCAAAGCAGCCCCTGCTGCAATCGGAAAACCCGCACCTACAATCCCGTTTGAGCCCAAATTGCCTACCGCAAGATCTGCAATATGCATACTTCCGCCTTTCCCTTCGTTAGTTCCAGTTTTCTTCCCCAACATCTCGGCAAACATACTTCTAATATCAGTTCCTTTAGCAATACAGTGCCCGTGGTTTCGGTGTGTCGAAACCATCCAGTCACTTAGCTTTAATATACCCGCTCCCCCAACAGCTGTTGCTTCTTGTCCGATACACAAATGCATCGTACCATATAGCTCCCCAGTCTCGAAAAGCTCTTGAATTGTTTCTTCAAAAATTCGAATTTCCCACATTTTTTTTAATGCATCTAATTCATTTAGCGATATGGGTTGTACACTTTTTGCTTTGACTCGGTTCATTTTCTCACTCCTTTACAATTGTTCTCTCCTGAATCATATGTAAATATTCTATAGTTTTCTCTATCCGATAGCAAGATTTTCTTGCCATTTTTTTGTTTTCCTTAAAGATTATCTACTTTCCTTGTTATTTCTACACAGATTAGCATGATTTTTCATCTAAATCGTTTATAATAGAACATGGAGGTGGATACAAATGTTATTTCATGATGAAGAAGCGATGCTATTTTGCATGCATTGCCAAAAAGAAACACTCCATGATATTCAATACATGAATGAAATCATTTCCAGTATCGAATGTACCGAGTGTCATAATCAAATGAGTATCGATATTGATGCAATGAATCAATTTTATCATTATCTATATGAACGACTGGTTTCTAAACCTGGTCGTTTGACTGAGGAAGCTAGACAAGATTTTAGTAAGTTTTTAGCTACCATGCCCATGAGAATTATCAGTAAACCAATGCGTTTTACGAACGAATATAATCAAATGAATAAAGAAGTGAAGGACTACGTTTCTCGCGTAAAACAGGATGAAGACCAAAATGACTAATTTAAATCAACTCTTTACATCAGACACAGTGTTTTTATATGATCAAAACTGCTTAACCGTAAAAGATTATTTTCTTCCTTTTGCATTAACAGATACTTTAACCACATTTGCAGGGATAAATCAACAACCGATCGTTCATTTTTGGCAGCTGGACCAAGCTATGATTCTTGGTATGAAAGATACTAGAGTTAATGACTTAAAAAGTGGCTTGGCTTCTTTAAAAAAGGATGACTATAATGTAGTGATCCGTAATGCAGGAGGTTTGGGTGTGATTGCAGACACTGGTATTTTAAACCTTTCGCTGATTTTGCCAAATACTGAACATAAAAAATTGAGTATTGATGAAGCTTATACGCACATGTGGAACTGGATCAGACTTGGTTTTGAAGATTCCCTACATCCTATAGAAGCCTTTGAAATCACCAATTCTTATTGTCCTGGTACATTTGATTTAAGCATCGATGGGAAGAAATTTGCCGGAATTGCCCAACGTCGAGTAAAAAATGGAACGGCAATCATGATTTATTTAAGCATCAATGGTGACCAGCAAAAGCGTGGTGAAAGTGTTCGACGTTTTTATGAAGCCAGTTTACACGAAGATTTCGGAAAAAATGGTTATCCACCAGTCGCCCCAACTGTTATGGCTAATTTAGAAGAATTGATTCATCGTCCTTTAACTATCGATGAAGTGAAAAAAAGATTAATTGATGTATTATTAAAACAGGAGAAGCTTACGATTGATGATGCAATACTGCCGAAATTACTAACAACAGAATGGTTTACAATTGAGACAAACAAGCAAATGGATAAAATGAAACAGCGAAATCAATTATTAAACTAGTTTTACTTAAACATAAAAAATAAAGGAGTGAAATAATGCCAACCCCTTACAAGCATCAAATTTTACCGATCGAAAAAGTGTTTAGAGATCCTGTACACAATTATATCCATGTGCAGCATCAAGTTATTTTAGATTTGATCAATTCCTCAGAAGTTCAACGATTACGAAGAATCAAACAACTTGGAACCTCTTCTTTCACCTTCCACGGTGCAGAACATAGCCGTTTTGCACATTCTTTAGGTGTTTATGAAATAACGCGCCGTATTTGCGACATTTTCCAGCGTAATTATTCATCCGAACGCTTGGGTGAAGATGGTTGGAATGACAGCGAACGTTTAGTTACACTTTGTGCGGCTTTATTGCATGATGTTGGTCACGGGCCTTATTCTCATACGTTTGAACACATTTTCAATACAGATCATGAAGCAATTACGGTGGAAATAATTACTTCACCTGAAACGGAAGTTTTTCAAATATTGAATCGTGTATCAGCTGATTTTCCAGATAAGGTAGCGAGTGTTATCACTAAAACCTATCCAAATCCTCAAGTTGTTCAAATGATTTCCAGCCAAATAGATGCGGACCGTATGGATTATCTGTTAAGAGATGCTTACTTTACTGGAACGGAGTATGGAACGTTTGACCTGACCAGAATATTACGTGTTATTCGTCCATATAAGGATGGCTTGGCTTTTGCTATGAATGGGATGCATGCGGTAGAAGATTATATTGTTAGCCGCTATCAAATGTACGTTCAAGTTTATTTCCATCCTGTTTCTCGTGGTATGGAAGTTATTTTGGATCATTTATTACATCGTGCAAAAGAGTTATATGAACAGCAATCGGAAGATTATCAGCTACACTCTCAACTGCTAGTGCCTTTTTTCAAAGGACATTTTTCATTGCAAGAATATTTAAAACTAGATGATGGCGTTTTAAATACTTACTTTACACAGTGGACTTCTTTGCCTGATCCGATTCTAAACGATTTAGCAAACCGCTTTTTAAATCGCAAACCGCTTAAATCAGCAACCTTCTCTGGTGATCGAGATTCAGTAACTATACGCCATTTAAAAGCCTTGATCGAAAAAATTGGTTATAATCCAAAATATTACACTGCTATCAACTCAAGTTATGATCTGCCCTACGATTTTTATCGTCCGGAAAAAAATAGCCACCGAACTCAGATCGAAATTATGCAAAAAGATGGTACATTGATCGAGTTATCAAAAATCAGTCACCTTGTAGCGGCTCTTGCTGGTCAAACGCAGATTGATGAACGTTTTTATTTTCCTAAAGAAATGGTTGATCCAAAAAGACAACAGCATTATGATTTATTTGATGACACTTATCGTGAATTTGCGACCTATATTCACAACGGTGCATTAGTTGAAGGAAAAAATTAAAGAACATACCCATTAGGAGGAACTTATGTCAGTCAAATTAGTTGCAATAGATATTGATGGAACGTTACTTGATTCAAATAGAAAAATTAGCCCCAAAGTGAAAGAAACACTAAAAAAAGCGAATGAGAGCGGCATGTATATCGTTTTATGTACAGGGAGACCTTTGCCAGGAGTCAAAGAGCAATTAGCTGAATTAGATTTATATGGAGACAACGACTATGTGATTACCTACAATGGTTCTTTAGTACAGGCAACAAAATCAAATGAAATCATTTCCCAATACACATTAAGTTATGATGACTTTTTAGAAATCGAATTAATGTCACGAAAAGTCGGCAGTCATTTGCACACCATTGACGATCAAGCAATTTATACAGCAAATCGTGATATCGGCAAGTATTCTGTGCATGAAGCTTATCTTGTTGACATGCCTTTAAAATATCGTGCTGTGGATGAAATGACACCAGACATGTCTATTATTAAGATGATGATGATTGATGAACCTGAAATTTTGGACCAGGCAATCAGCCAATTGCCAGAAGAATTTGCCAATAAATATACTACTGTTAAAAGTACTGATTTTTACTACGAGATTTTAAATAAAGAAGCAAGCAAAGGAAATGCATTAGCTAAACTTGCGGATCATCTCGGTATTGCCCAATCTGAAACAATGGCGATTGGTGATAATGAAAATGACTTGTCCATGATCGAATATGCAGGAATCGGAGTCGCTATGGGGAATGCAACGGAAAGTGTTAAACGTGCTGCAGATATCCAAACATCCAGTAATGATGAAGATGGTGTCGCTGAAGTTTTATTAAAATATATGTAATTTATTCATTTAAGAGGTTCAACAGAACTATTTAGCTCTAAGTAGTGGGCTGACTACGCTCCCATCGTTTATACAAATTCAAAGAGACGGAGGCATAACTTGAAGAGTTATCTCCTCGTCTCTTTTTACAATTCTAATGTTTAATTTCTGGCTATCAAAATATCTTGCTGGAATAAATAACGATAGAGCTCATGAGAATCATTCGCATTATCCATTAAATAATAAAATTGGGGATCATCCAATAATTTTACCAACTCTACCATAGCATTCAAATGACGATTATTTTCTGTAGCTGCTAAACAGAATATATACTTAACTGGATCATTTTCTTTGCTTCCAAATACAAGTGGCTCCTTTAAAACACTGATACTTATCCCTAACCTTTTTACACCATCAATTGGTCTTGCGTGAGGCAACGCAACATTTTTAGAAATCACCATATAAGGGCCTTCTTTTTTTGCTGTGTCAACGATTGTGTCGATATAATTTCTTGTAATCCTGCCATATTTTAGTAATGGAGCGGCCGACAATCGAATGGCTTCCTCCCAATTTTTAGCCTCTATATTTAGTTGAATCAATTCAGGAGCTGTAATTTCCTGCAAGCCTGGCCCCTCTCCGTTTTTTTCAACTGGCTCTTCTTGGTTGATCAGGTATTCGTACAGCTCTTTTTCTAAAGCAGAACCGCCATTCACCGCAGCATGTTTCTGGATAATCTCCATAATTTTATCAACACTTGGTAATTTGAAATTAAAATTACCGATTTGCGCATAGACATCACTGATTAAGCGATACTTTTCTCGTGTGTTCATGATTGGGCTCACGATATAGACAGGTTTTTTTGTATAAAACAAACGTATATTTGGAACTGTAGAGAAAATCAAATCATAGGAATCTGATAAACGTTCGATTTCCTTTGTTTCTACCGGCCCTAAAAACGATAACTCTGGAAAAAGGGTTTTCAGCTCTGTATAAACAATGGATGAGCTTCCAATCCCATTTGGACAAACAATCAATGCCACTTTTTGAGTTGTTGTATATTCATCAAAATTAGAACACAACGAAGCAAAATGCATTGTCAAAAAAGCAATCTCATCTTCTGGTATCGGATGTTCAAATAATGAAGCAATTGGTTTTAATGTTTCCTCCACAATATTGAACAACTCACTGTATTCATCTTTGATCTTATTATGAAGCGGATTTACGATTGGCAACTTGAAGTATAGTCGATAATACGCAGGTCTAAAATGCGTATACAGTTGCCGAACCACTAATTCTTGGTTGTTAAAGCGAATCCCTGAAATTGCCTCAAAACGTTGGATAATCCGTTTAACTAATTCAATAATCGTTTCATAATCTTTCGTGGAATCATCCGGCCGTCCAATAGACAAACCTAATATCCAAGCACAAAGATACATACAAGCCGATTGATCCTCAATACAAAAATGAGCAAGTAGACTTTTAGAAAATTGATATTCCTTCATAGCGATCAATGCAGACAACTGATACTTATCACAAAAACTTACTGACTGATTAAATAATCTTTTTTTTAAAAAGATAAAGGTATATATAAATTCGCTTAAACGATTTTCTACAAAAGAAATCCCATATTTCACAGTGTATTTTTCAACTAAATCTTTCATAGAGTCAATCGTTTCAACCTGATGCTTTTCGATAAATTGATCATAGATAAAAGCGGTATTATTCTCAGTTGAATCCCAAATAATCATTTTCATTAAATGATACCGGATTTGTTCTTCATTTCCTGATAATTGATAGCCGTCTTTTCTAGTATAAACAAGTTGGATATTTTCTATTTCCAGTTCGATCGTCAAATTTTTCAAATCATTCATTACTGTTGTTTTTCCAACCCCAAGTTCATCAATAAAATAATTGATTGAAAGATATTCATCTGAAAAGTAAAACATTAACAAGTACAAATACTTTGATCGCTCAAAAGCATTCATCGAGTAGCCTTTTCTATAGGTTTTATCTGAGAGTATTGTCATAAATTGTTCTCGGAGTTGGTTCGTTAAAATGATTCGATTGTTTTCAATCACTAATTTGGCGTTGCTGTCGAATACAGAATATCCATTGATTTTTTCAAGCGAATATTCTAATTGTCTTTTTGTTAAGCTATTCTGAACAGCCAACTCATCTACTTCATGTACGGAGCGCTCAATCAGCCGCTTCATTAATTTTCTAGAACGCTCATCCATCATTAAATCCCCTCCTCCAATAAAAACAATTTTTTGAATGGTTCAGCAGTTTACTTTTTCTTCACTTTTTTCCTTGTGTTTAAGAACTGCTTGCTTCAATTTTCTTGCATTCTCTGCGATTTCTTCCTGTGTCCCTTTTGTTAGAAGACTACCGATTCCTACACAATCTACACCACTTTCCAACCACTCATCAATATTACTTAAATTAGCTCCGCCAGATGACATAATTGGAAGATAGGGTGTTGGTGTCTTCAATGTTTCTATCAATGTAGGGCCATAATACGTTGAAATCGGAAAAGCTTTGACCATCGAAGCTCCAGCTTCAATTGCGGTCATCATTTCTGTAACACTCGTACATCCAGGCATATATGGAATTTGATACCGATTACATAATTTACAAACTGATTCCTCGTAATTTGGTGCAATGATAAATTTTGCACCATTGAGGATTGCAAGCCTTGCTGTCTCGCTATCTAATACAGTTCCAGCACCGACTAATATTCGCTCTTGATAGATTGCGCTCAACTGTTGAATAATCTCACCTGCATTGGGTAAAGTATAACTGATTTCTAGGCAATCCACACCACCTTCTAAACAACCGTCTGCAATCTCAATTGCTCGCTCCATCGTTTCTACTCTTACAATAGCCATAATCGCTGTTTCTTCAATTCTTTTTAATATAGTTGTACGAAACATTGTTATCCTCCTCTATTTAAAATTTTCCATATAGTCATCCATTGTTTGGGCTATCTCTGATAAAGTTTCAGCATTTAATGACTGTACAGGAAGTCTAGGCTTCCCAACATCAATTCCTTGATAAGTGATTGCCGCTTTTAATACTGATGGAATAGTTCCTAATTTCAAAATACGGCGAAACTCTTCAATGCTATCTTGCATCATTTGAGCTTTTTCTACTTCACCTTCTAACCAGTACTGATAAATAGCCACATCGATTTCAGTCAAAACATTAGAAGTAGCAGCAATAGCTCCTGTTGCGCCAATTTTTAGCGCCTCAAGTATCAGCGAATCAGATCCTGATAAAACTGAAAAATCTTCATTTTTTGATCCATCTAAATATCCTTTTATATTTTCAATTTTCCCACTACTATCTTTAATACCAATAATATTTTGATGTCTAGAGAGTACTGCAACTGTCTTGTGGCTAATATCTACTCCTGTATTTTTAGGTATATTATATAGCAGTATGGGCGCTGTCTTCTCTTCGGCAATCATTAAATAGTGCTTAGTCAATTCATCCTCAGATGGCGCAACAAAATAGGGCGTGATAATGGATAATGCATCTGCACCAAGATTCGTCATCTCCTTTGACAACGCTATCACTTGATCTGTACTGTTTCCCCCTGTTCCAACATATACAGGTACTCGACCATTCGTTTCATTGATAACCATTTCAGCAAACCTTAATTTTTCCAACTCACTCAACACTTGAAATTCTCCATTTGTTCCAAGAATAAACAAGCCGTTGACCTTTTTATCGATCAAATGATTCACTAGCTTTTTTGTCGCCATAAGGTTTATTTGATTGGTTTTATCAAGTGGTGTGACCATTGCGGTAATGATTCCTTCTGGTTTCATTTGACAGTTCCTTTCTTACCTATTTTTTGAGCTACTTTTCCCTAAAGCTCCACCTGGATGCCATTTGACATATTCTTCGTTTGTTATGCCTTTTTCCTCTTGCAATAAAACACTTAACGACTGCAGAATCAACACTTCCGCCAAGATTGAAGCGCGCGGAGGCTTATTCAACGAATCACCTTCTTTTTCAACACCAGCAAACAGAAAACAATCACTATTTTTTGAAAGCCATGAACTTTTTTTTCCTGTCACTGAAATAATTTTAGCTCCATTTTTTGTGAGTGTTTGAACTGTTTTTTTCAGTTCTTCCGTTTCCCCGCTATTTGAAATGGATAGAACAATATCCCCTGCTCGAACTTGTCCCGCTGAACCATGAATCGCTTCAGTACCATCTAAAAAATAAGCAGGCGTTCCTGTCGAAGATAACAGTGAAGCAATGTATTCTGCTACATGACCCGGTTTACCAATTCCAGTTACATGCACTCGTCCCCCATTTTTTTCAGAATCAAGAATCAACTCTTTTGCTATGGACAACTGCTTGATTGATATTGCTTGAATAAGTTTATTTAGTTCTTCTGATGTTGTATCAAAAAAATTTTCTAATACTTGCTCTGTTCTTTGTTTGATCATTTCAACTTTGTCTCCAATCTATTGTATTATGAAAATAGATTCAATACTTTTTCAATAAAAATTCCAATCACATTGTAATCGATATTCGGGAACGTCGAACCTTCTAACCCCATACTTCCATAGACTGGATAAAGAATTGTCGGTAAAAAAGCTAGCAGTAACCCCACAATAAATGATCCAGCAACTGCACCTCGCCATCCTCCTGTAGAATTTCCAAAAACTCCTGCAGTTCCACCAGAGAAAAAGCATATATGAGCAGCAGGAATAATTACGATTGGAAATTTGAAGATTACCATGATTGCAACGCCTACTAACCCGGCCGCATATGCTGACAAAAAACCAACAATGACAGCTGTTGGAGCATATGGAAAAACGGTTGGAACATCCAATGCCGGACGTGAATTCGGAATGAATTTTTCTGATATTGAAACAAAAGCGGCTGTAATTTCAGCTAAAAACATACGTACACCTGTCATTAAAATAGACATCCCTGCTGTAAATGTGAATGCTTGAATCATCGGGAAAACTAACCAATGAGTAGTTCCAGATAATTCTTGGGTAACTTCACGACCCGCTTTTAAAGCGGATACATAAAAAAGAATCAACATGATAACCGCTACTCCCATCAAGAAATCTCTAAAGAAAGACAACCATTTAGGAAAATTGATATGTTCAGTACTTTTATCTTCATGCTTACTAAAAATTTTACCAATATAGCCAGATAGTGAATAACCAATCATATTGAAATGTCCAATTGCAACATCATCACTTCCAGTGATCTTTCGCATAAACGGTTGACATAATTGAGGAAGTGCCGCCGAACAAAATCCTAAAATCGTTCCTCCTAAAATGATAGCTGCAACATCTGAAATCCCATGAGATTTGATAATCAATGACAAAACGCAAGCAAAGAATAAGCTATGACCTGTTGTAAAGAAAATATTTTTCATGGGTGTGATACGGGCAAAAATCAAGTTCATTATAAATCCTAATATCAATGTACATGATGTCACTAACGCATACTGTTCTTGGGCCATAGCCGTTGCTGCCTCAGGTGAAGCCACAACACCAACAATGTTAAAACCCGTTTGAAATAGCTTGTTGAAATTTTGCAATGCTCCTGTCATCAGTGCACCACCTGCACTAAAAACCATAAAACCAATAATTGTTTTAAAGGTTCCAGTTAAGATTTCCGTACCTGTCTTCTTTTGAGCGACTAGTCCAACGAACGCAACAATGCCAAGTAAAATTGCTGGTGTGCTTAAAAAACTAATAATAAAATCCACTTTTTTCATCTCCTTGTGTTTGCATTTAAATTAACGATTCAAAAATCCACTTAGCTTACTTTCAATTTCAGCCTTATCGACGATATTATTGATACCAATGATTGTTTGTTTTAATCCTTGTGTCTCCAATTCTTTTGCAACATCAGCTAAAGTTATGAGTAAATCACCGTCAAATCCTGAAACCGCATCCAAAGAAGAATGTTCAACTTGAATAGGAAACCCTTTTTCTTTTATCACTTGTTCTGTTTTTATTTTTAACATTAAACTTGATCCTACTCCTGCTCTACATGCGACTAATGCTTTATGCATATTGTTCATCTCCTATTCTTTTTCAATAATATAGTTTAAAATATCCCTTGGATTTTTAGCAGTATCTAATATCTGATAAAACTTCTGATCACTTAGTAAATTTACTAATGCAGCCATTGATTCTAGATGCGTTTCACTATCTTTTGCACTCATACAAAAAAGATACTTGACTGGATCATTCGTTTTGTTTCCAGAAACTACTGGTGTTTTCAAGGTTGTTATCCCCATTGCTAAATCCAATGCACCATACTGTGTTGGTGCATGAGGTAATGCAACGTATTTCGTGATCACAATATAGGGCCCCAAAGTTTGAGTCGTTTCAATAATTTTTTCAATATACTCCACTGTGATTTTCCCATTATGAAGCAGCGGTTTTGCTGATTGACGAATCGCGTCTTCCCAATCAGCGGCTTCAATACCTAATTGAATATATTCTTCCTTTATCATTTCACTTAACAATATGCAACACCCCTTTAAATTTTAACCAAGCGTACGACTTATTGGTTCCTTTTCAATATAATCTGTTTACAGGAACGTTTCAATCTCTTTTGATTCCTTATTTTGTTTTCAAACGTCACAAAAAGTGGTCTTGAAAAAGGCTTATTTCAGCAAAAAAACATTCGCTGATCAATAAAACGAAGCAAATGTGTGTTATTTCGTTCACTTTTTTGTTTTGATCTTTACTTCGTTCCAACAGATGATAAATTTAAATACAAGTATCGCACTCAATGAGCGTGATTGAGACATTCTTTTGTAATTTCCACTGTTTTTTTCAGGTTTATTTCCATGAAAAAAGGCTAGGATATCACTCTACGAGTCATATCCTAGCCTCAAGGAATCCAGCAAACTAGTGCAAAAAGAAGCGATTACACTGTTGTAAATCACAAAGAACAAAGTAATTCGACGATACACAATGCACGGTGTCTGAATGACACCGTACTTCTTTTATTTTTTAAGTGCTAAAGCATTAAGAGTTGGAGATTTGGGAAATAACCACTTCTGTCCAACCTCTTTCATTTACTCATGATTTTATTGAGAGGATTTCCATTTACGAACTGCCCACTTGTGACTACCACGTTTTAACAAGTCAATTCCTTCATCAACAGATACCCACCGAATCGTATTCTCTTTTTCCAAAGGTTCACAAACCTGCGTCCAATTATCAGCAACAAAGAAATAACCTGGGTTATAATAATCGGTGTTACGGTGCCTCGAATGGAAATACTCATCCGCTTGACCCAGGTATTCACCGATGGCTACTTCAACTCCAAGTTCTTCAAGCATTTCCCGATGGATAGCATTTTCTTTCGTCTCCCCTTGTTCAATTTCTCCGCCTGGTAAAAAATAAGCTCCATTAGGTGCTTGAACTAACACTATCTCTGAACCATTATTTCTCGATACAATAATATAAGCACCTAGCCTTTTTTTATAGACTAATGTTTCCGATTTTTCACCAAATGACGGTGTTTTCATAAAAACAACTCCCTTTTCTTTTAACCTAATTTTACATGAGAATTTTCTCATGAACAAGCAATATCTTATCATTTCACTCACAATTTCATGAAAGTGTATGCTACTATAAAAATATCAGTAGATTATTTCCTATAATCTTCGATAATATCTACTTTTGAAAGGAAGATGATTCATATGAAAATGGCTCACACATGTGTTCGAGTTAAAGATTTAGAAGCCTCGCTGGAATTTTATCAAAAGGCCTTTAATTTTGAGGAAAGCCGCCGTCGTGATTTTCCAGAACATAAATTTACTTTAGTTTATCTAACGTTACCAGGAGATGGATATGAACTGGAGTTAACCTATAATTATGATCATGAAGCGTACGATTTAGGTGACGGTTATGGTCACATCGCTATTAGTACAGACGAAATCGAAAAATTGCACGAAGAGCAAAAAAATGCAGGCTTCACAGTTACAGATATGAAAGGATTACCAGGAACACCTCCTTCATATTACTTTATCATTGATCCTGATGGTTATAAAATCGAAGTTATTCGAGCTCGCTAATACTAAAAACAGTTACTCACTATTTGGCACTTGCCTAATTTGTGACTAACTGTTTCTTTTTCCCAGTAATCAAACTAAAAGCGATTTATAACGCTATTTCTTAAAAAGAATGATACACTGTTACCCTACATATTAATTGAGGACGTGATCAAATGACAACAACTATAGGCATAGCTGGAAATCAAATTATTCAATCCGTTGATGTATTCCACGGAAACCATGTAAGCTATACGCCACAAAACTTTGTAACTGCGATTCAAAAAGCAGGCGGGCTACCGATTGTTTTGCCAATCAGTGATGAACAAGCGGCGGCTGCTTATATTTCTAAAATCGATAAACTATTATTAGCAGGCGGACAAGATATTTCTCCTGATTTTTTTGGGGAAGAACCTCACCCAAAACTCGAAGAGACAAATCGCAATCGCGATCTTTTTGAATTAGCTTTGATTAACGAAGCTATCAAACAAAACAAACCCATTTTTTCAGTTTGTCGCGGTATGCAATTAATCAATGTTGCATTGGGCGGAACTTTATACCAAGATCTTTCTTTATACCCTGATTGGACAGTCAAACACGGCCAACAACCAACTCAACCGCAATTTGCAACTCATGGAATCAAAATAGAAAAAGACAGCGCTCTTTATCAAGTATTTGGAGAAAGCTATCGAGTTAATTCTTATCACCACCAAGCTATCAATACTTTAGCCCCATCTTTAAAAATTACTGCAAGATCATCTGACGGGATTGTAGAAGCTGTTGAATCGATAGATCCTAATCAGCGATTAATCGGTGTTCAATGGCATCCTGAACTTCGTTTTGATGTTGATACAAAAGAATTTAATTTATTCGACTATTTTGTAAATCAATTATAAAAAAGGTGGGAAATCAACGAAAATTGATTTCCCACCTTTTTAAAGGATTGCTTTAGTTTAAAAATCAAAGTTATCTGGATCTGGGCCTAAACGTTCATTTGTGTTTAATTCGTCAATCTGCTTTATATCTTCTTCAGTTAGTTCAAAGTCAAATACATCGAAATTTTGTTTAATACGATCTTGATGTACTGATTTTGGTATAACGATGATATCATTTTGTAAATGCCAGCGAATAATGACTTGGGCGGCTGTTTTATTATACTTTTTAGCGATTTCAACTAAAGTTGGGTTTTCTAAAATTTTACCTTGTCCTAAAGGAGACCAAGCTTCTACTGCAATTCCCTTGTCAGCTAAAAATTTGCGCAATAGTTCTTGTGTCAATGTTGGATGAATTTCGATTTGATCCACCATAGGAACAACTTTCGCTTCTTTTAACAAATCTTCTATATGATGTTCATGAAAGTTAGAGACACCAATCGCTTTGGCACGTCCACTTTCATAGATTTCTTCCATCGCACGCCAAGAATCTTTGTATTTCCCTTCTACTGGCCAATGGATTAGATATAAATCAACATAGTCTAAACCTAATTCATTCAAACTATCGTCAAAGGCTTTTAGAGTAGACTCATACCCCTGATCAGCATTCCATAATTTCGTTGTAACGAAAATTTCTTCTCTAGGAACGCCAGATGTACGAATTCCTTCGCCGACACTAACTTCATTTTTATAAGCTGCAGCGGTATCAATTAAACGATAACCAGATTCTAACGCCCATTTTACAGCATTAACAGCCTCAGCTCCATCTTTCGCTTTCCATACCCCTAAACCTAAACGAGGGATAATCGAACCATTGGCTAACTCTTTCATTTTTTTAAAAGACATTTTTTTCATCCTTTCTTAAAAAAAGTGAATACACAATTAGTATACTCTTTAAAATACCAAATTAAAACTAACTGGATTATACAAGTGCAATATCTTTTTTGTCACATAGTCTAGAAAAGTTTAGTTTCCTAGCTTATGATAAAGAATGATTCTATTTTGATAATGAAGGGCTGACTGTAATGACATTAAATTTTAAAAAATATATTGATGACTTTCCTATCAAGAATGCTGTTACTTACTGATTATTCGTTAAGCCTTTATTCCAATTATCTATATAAAATTGGTACTGACATAACGATGCATCAAATATATTATTTCCCATATACCCCTTCTCTTTTTTAATCATTCTTCTTGAAATAATACTACGCATTATTTTTGCTTTTTGATTAAGAATAGACGAAAAGATTTTTTCTATTCAAATAAACTAAAAAAGAAAACAACGCCATTTCTCCGTCATTTTCTTTCTAAATAAACTATAAAAAATTTATCTATATTTTTATGTTTCTAATCCAACCCTCTGGCGCAGGCACATCACCAAATTGAATCCCAGTTAGTTCATCGTAAAGTTTTTGAGTTACAGGCCCAACTTCTGTTTCACTATAAAAAACATGGAAATCATCATACGTTTGAATACCACCAATAGGTGAAATTACAGCTGCTGTTCCACAAGCCCCAGCTTCTTTAAATTGATCTAAAGAATCAATATAAACATCTTCTTCAACAGCTTCCATCTCAAGATTATGTTCTGCCAAATAAAGCAGTGAGTACTTCGTTATACTCGGTAAAATAGATGGTGATAACGGGGTGATAAAACGATTGTCTTTTGTGATCCCAAAGAAATTAGCTGAACCTACTTCTTCGATTTTAGTATGGGTCGTTGGATCTAGATAGATACAGTCTGAAAAGTTTTTTTCTTTTGCTTCTTCTCCAGGCAAAAAGCTAGCTGCATAGTTCCCACCAACCTTAATCGCACCAGTTCCTTGAGGTGCAGCGCGATCATAGTCAGAGAATATAAAGTTTGTCGGTGTCAGTCCTCCTTTAAAGTAGGCACCTACAGGCATACAAAAAACGGTAAATAAATACTCTGGTGCTGGTTTTACACCAATCCCTTCACCGACTCCAATCAATAACGGACGAATATATAACGTACCACCACTCCCATACGGTGGAATAAACGCTTCGTTTGCTTTAACAACGTCCTCTACAGCCTGAATAAATTTATCTTCTGGAACCTCAGCCATGAATAAACGTCTAGCACTTCGGTTCATACGTTTTGAATTTTCATCCACTCGAAATAAATTGATTGAGCCATCTTTACAACGATAGGCCTTCAAACCTTCAAAACACTGTTGTCCGTAATGAAGCGCTGCCGAACCTTCGTGAAGATGCAATGTGTTCTCTTCCGTTAATTTTCCTTCATCCCATTGACCATTTTTCCAAGTTGAAATGTATCTGAATGGTGTTTTTATATAGTCAAATCCTAAATTATCCCAATCAATTGACATACGATCACTCCTTATTTTCAGAATATTGTAACACATTTCCAATGAATTTGTTAAGCTTTTTCAATAAATAATGACATCTTTTTTCAAATTCAAGTATAATGAGAAAGTAATCATCGAAAAAAAAGAAAGTTGGGATTTCCTTGTTTATTCTTGGACAATCAGCATCTAGTGCTACAGTTGAAAGCACTATGGATATAAAAACGGCTACTGAAGATAAAGTCAATGCGCTACAACGTTTTTGGAACGGAATCAATTGGGATCAAATTATCGCCACACTAATTCAAAAGGCAATTTACCTACTATTCCTGATTCTACTTTTTGCACTTCTTAATCGAATAGGCAAAACACTGATTGATAAAACATACGGTAACTATAGTAAAAAACAATCATTTAGTGAAAGTCGTTTAAAAACATTACATACCCTGATCAATAATACTTTTCAATATACTCTTTTTTTCTTTTTTATTTATTCGTTATTGACCGTAATAGGTGTACCCGTCGGCTCACTTCTTGCTGGAGCGGGTATCGCTGGTGTAGCAATTGGTTTAGGGGCCCAAGGATTCATGAACGATATCATCACTGGCTTTTTTATCATTTTAGAACAACAAATGGATGTTGGGGACTATGTTCGTCTGACTGCGCTTGGAATAGAAGGAACTGTCACTTCAGTCGGTCTTAGAACAACACAAATGAAAGCATTAGATGGAACTGTTCACTTTATCCCTAATCGAAATATTACCACGATCAGCAACCTTTCTCGTTCCAATATGCAAGTCTTGATTGATGTACGAATAGTGCCTGACGAAGGATATGATCAGATCACTGCAATCATTGACCAAGTGAATCAGCAATTAAAAGATAAATACACAGAAAGTATTCAAACAGGTCCCACTATTTTTGGAATGGTCGATCTCGGCAATGGAAATTTTGCCGTTCGCACGACGATGTATGTATTAAACGGAAAACAAGCACCCATCAGAGAAGAATTCTTAGCTCAATATGTAAAAAAATTATCTGAAGCTAACTTTACGATTCCAAATACACCTATTACATTAAAATAAAAAATAAGGTTGGGATATGACACTGCGAGTCACCTCCCAACCTTATTTTTATTTGTCTAAAAATCTCAAAAAATTACTGATATGTTCTACCGCAAATGGGATTGCTTCTTCCTTAGGATTAAATTGAGCAGAATGTAGACCAAAAGGACTATCTACTCCTAGCCAAAACATCGTTCCTGGAACTTTGGATAACAGATAACCGAAATCCTCACCCGTCATAGCGACATCTGCCTCTTCAAACAAAACATTCGGTTCATTTTGCATAAACGATATAAATGTTTCTGTCGTTTGTTTATTGTTGATAACTGGAAGATAGCCTTTTTGCTCTAAAGAAACAACTACTTCACAGTTAAAGGATTTAGAAATTCCTTCTCCAATTTCCCTGATTCTAACTTGTGTTAATTGATTCATCTCTTCAGTTAAAGTCCGAATCGTCCCAGAAATCGTTGCTTCTCCCGCAATCACATTCGTTGCTGATCCTGCATTGAATGTACCAAACGTGACAACAGCTCCTTCAACTGGATTTACATTTCGACTGACGATAGTTTGAGCCTGCTGAACAAGACTCATTCCGGCTACAATCATATCATTTGAGGCATGTGGAAATGCAGCATGTCCACCTTTTCCCTTTAACGTAATTTGAACTTCGCAGGTCGCAGCAAACAGTGTACCAACTTTCGTTGTAACCTTTCCAACTGGTAATTCTGGATTTACATGCAGGCCATAAAATTCATCTGGTAACCATGAACCAAAGGCTCCCGCTTCATACATCAACATACCACCAGCTTCATTTTCTTCTGCAGGTTGAAATAGAAATAAGTAATTATTTTCAGGCTGTTCAACTGTCAGTTGTTCCAACAAACCTAATCCAATCGTCATATGAAAATCATGTCCACAAGCATGCATGTACCCTTTATGTGTAGACTGAAAATCAGAAATCACCTCTTCTGTTATTGGCAAACCATCCATATCAGCACGCCAACCTATTGTTTTTTTAGGTTCTTTCCCATGAACAAAAACCATAATACCCGTTCGCCAAGTTTTATATTCTATAAAATCTTTATCCAGCGATGTAATAATTTCCAGCAAATACTTGTGAGTTTTTTCTTCCTCCAGACCTATTTCTGGTATTTGGTGAAGCTGTCTACGAATCTCAATCAATTGTTCTTGAATCACTATTTGTCTGCCTCTTTTCTATTTCATTATGTCTTATTGTTGAATAAAATAGTTCTTCTGTCAATCCTTCACTTAGAAAAATTTTATAGTATTTAGGAAATTAAGACTCATTCTACTTTTATTATAGTCTAAAAAAACATGGAGTAAATGTATTGATTTTTTCTAAATCGATTCCTTAAAATCACATGATATTCTACTTTTAAAAAAAGGAACTGACACACAACTCTTTGAGTCATATCTCAGTTCCTTAACATGCAAACAAAAAATGGTAAAAACAGACTATTCTATCAACGTATCAGCTTTGGCATATTTACTTGATCTAACCAACTTTTAGCCTAACCTTTAGGATGACCTGAATAGAAGACATGATCATGTAACTTCTTCGCTCCAATATTATTTCATAATATCAATCAAATCTTTTTTAGAAGCTGCTGATGCAGGCATGTAACTAAACACAACACCGATCAGAACTGAAATTCCTATGGCTAATCCAACCGTAAATAAATCTGGGCGCACTGCAAAGGGTAAAAATATAGAAGAAACAATCCCTAGAATCATCCCTAATGAATAGCCAACCAAACCACCAAGTAAAGTCAAGGTTAGTCCTTCTGCTAAAAATTGTTTTCTGATGTCTTTTTCTGTTGCCCCTAACGCTCGACGAATCCCTATTTCTTTCGTTCGTTCTGAAACAGAAATATACATCATATTCATAACACCAACTCCTGCAATAAACAACGAAATACCCGCTACAGCTGAAATAAACAGCGTAAGATTATCTAAAATACTGCCCATTTGTGCAATATCTGATTTTGGATTATATACTTCGTACTCTCCAGTATTTCTCATGCTTCCGCTGAAATTAAGCTGTTTTAAAACTTCTGATGTGACCTTTTGTTTATTCGCGCCCACTTCTGTTTCTAAGTCTAAAATAGCTTGACGGTCAGGTTTGTTGAAGTAATGATCATAGCTTTTAATAGGAAAATAGGCAAGCGGTTCTTGATTTTCCATTGATAATGTACCGCTTTCGCTAGCTTTGATACCTACTACGGTGAATAATTCATTCATTACCTCAAAACCTTTTCCGACAGCTTTTTCAGGGTCACCATAGAGCTTTTGGGCTAACACTTCATCGATAACAACTACTTTATTCAACGTTTCATTATCTTTTGGCTCTATTTGTCGACCCACCAATAAATTTACTGATGTGTTTTCAACTCGCTCTGCTTTTTTGGTTAGTTTTTTACCGCGCACATATAGTTCTATTTGACGTTCGGTCAATATGATTTTGGGTTTGTAAAAACTTACCTTCTTAATTCCTTTAACATTCTTGATCAAATCTAAATCGCTCTTCTTAAAGACCTCACCTGCTGTGAACGCATTGGCCACATCATAATAATTGAACGTAATGTTGCTAACGTTTTTATTTGTATTATTCATTGACATCTTGTCGATCATATCACGTTTGAATCCATTACCGATAGATACAATCGTAATCACTGAAGCAATCCCAATAATAATACCAAACATCGTTAAGAAGCTGCGCTTTTTGTTTTTCAGAATTGATTTTAATGCTGTCTTCCAAATAACAAAATTTTTCATTTAACCAACTCCTCTTCAACTATGACCCCATCTTTCACCCGAATTAAACGATCACAGTATGAGACCATTTCAGGATTATGGGTAACCAAAATAATGGTTACGCCCTCTTGCCTATTTAAATCTTGAAATAACTGCATAATATCTTCAGAGGTTTTTGAATCAAGAGCTCCGGTCGGTTCATCAGCAATAATAAATCTGGGTGAGTTCACGATCGATCTAGCAATAGCTACACGTTGTTGTTGACCTCCAGATAACTGTTTAGGATATTTACTAGCTTTATCTGCTAAGCCAACTTTTGTTAATACTTCCTGTACTCTTGCTTTGGTATCTGTATAAGCCGAACCATTATACAAAAGTGGCAATTCAATATTTTCAAAAACGGTGTTATTTTCAATCAAACTAAAGTTTTGAAAAACAAAACCAACTGATTTATTTCGGATAGCAGATAATTCCTTATCGGAAAAGTCTGTAATCTCTTTTTCTTCAAATAAATACTTTCCTTCAAATTTTTTATCAATGAATCCAATCAGGTTAATCAGTGTCGATTTTCCTGAACCAGAAGGTCCCATAACCGCAACAAACTCTTTTTCTTTGATTTCAAAATTTACATCTTTCAAAACATGAAGCGTTTCTTCTTCTAAAGAATAATACTTATTGATTTGTTCAAGTTTAATCATTTTCACGCACCTGCACTTCTGCATTATCTGTCAATCCGTCATCTGGATTTCCAATGATTTTAGTTCCTTTAGAAATCCCTGACTCTACAATTTTTGCCCCATTCATATCTGCGATTTTAACATCTGTTTTTACCGCTCGACCATTTTTATAGACGTAAACAAAAGTCTTGTTATCTTTTGTCACAATTGTTTTTTCTGGTAAGACCAATTGTGGTTGTGGTAATGAAACTTGTACCGATGACCCATACGCCCATGGGAATTCTCCATCTACTATAAATTCATAGGTCGGAATTTCTGAATCATTTCCATTTTTTGATTTAGGTAGTTGATCGATTCTACTAATTTTCCCTTGAGCAGTTTGGTTAGAGCCAATAGATGTCACACTGACTTCTTGTCCTACTTTTAGTTTCGCTAAGTCATATTCTGTCACGATTCCTTTTGTCTGTTTAGACTTGCTTAACACTTGTACTAAAGGTTGCTCCAATGATTTCTTACCAGCTTCATTTACCATTGCTACTCCATCAATCGTTGCTTTGACTGTTGAGGTAACTTTTCCTTGTTCAGATTCTAGAGCAGCCGCTTCGTCGTTCACTTCTGTATAGGCTAAATCTAGTGCTTGTTGTGCTTGAACCATTTCATTATTGATACTCGTCGCTTCTGTTTTTTGTTGATCAATTTTCCCTTTAAGTTCTTCTTTTTTTTCAGGATCCGTTTCTCTATTAAAATCAGCTTTCATTTGATTTAAACTTGTTTGAGCTTCATTGTAACGAGTTTGTGCACGACTCAAATTTTGAGCTGCTTGTTGTGCAGATAGACTACTTTTGTTCACTATTCTTTGTTGTTGATCTGCTCTATTCTGAGCTTCTCCATTCAAATAATTAAGTAAAACATCACCATTTTTCACTTCTTGTTCATGTTTTACTGGAATATCTGCAATCGTTCCGAATGTTTGATCATAAAAAATATCCTGAGTTTGAGTAGCTTTCACTTCGCCTTTTAAAAGAAGTGGGTCTAATGGCTTCAAAGTAAAGGCATTATAGTTAGGTTCAGCTTTCTTAGGGGAGGAAAAAAATAAGAAATAACTTCCTATACATACTCCGGCTATGATACCACCAATAACTAATTTTAATTTTTTGTTTTTCATAATACTTATTCCTCCTACATACTCTTATACCTATGATTATAGTCAGAAATCAGTATAATGAGAATTGAATGAACGAACATTTAACTTACACATTTGCAAGTTTAATATAACAAAAAAAAATAGAACTAAAAGGAGCCATGTCCTTTTTTAGTTCTATTTTTTTTATTATAATTTTCGCAGTTCTTCCATCATGTTTGTTTTGCTTTTCGTTTTTTCATCAATGTCTTTTATTTTTTTAGCAGGTACTCCAGCTACGACTGTATATGGTGCAACGTCATCGACAACGATTGCGCCAGCAGCAACAACTGCACCTTCGCCAACTCTAATGCCTTCTAACACAACAGCATTTGCACCAATCAAGACATTATCTTCGATAACGACTGGTTCTGCACTTGGTGGTTCAATAACACCTGCAAGAACAGTCCCCGCACCGATATGACAATTTTTACCCACCGTTGCCCGTCCGCCTAAAATTGCGCCCATATCAATCATTGTTCCGGCGCCAATTACTGCACCGATATTAATAACAGCGCCCATCATGATCACTGCATTATCTCCGATTTCAACCTGATCTCTGATAGTTGCCCCTGGTTCAATACGAGCATTTAGTTCTTTAATATCCAACATTGGAATGGCAGAGTTTCTTGAATCATTTTCAATGACGTAATCGATAATAGACTCCTTATTCTCTTCTAAAAAGTTTTTAATTACATTCCATTCACCAAATAAAGTTCCTGTTTTACAGTTGGTAAAGGCTTGAATTTCATCAGGAAAGATTACCTCTTTAAGTTTGCCTTTCAATGTAACTTTTACTGGCGTTTTCTTCTCAGCATTCCCGATATAGTTAATAATTTCATATGCGTCCATCAAATAACTCCCTTCAAATTAAGCTGCAAATCGAACTAATCTAAAACTCACAACTGTTTTTAGATATTTAGCTTATCAGAAAACTGAGAAAAAGTGAATAAAAATCAAACCACTTTCATTTCTCTAGACTCTTCATCCGATTTGGGTAAAATGATATTTTTTCGTTCCAGTTCATGAGCCATATGATTAATCGCTTTTAACAGTTCTTTGCGTGTAATGATCCCCTTAAAGCATTGATTGTCATCCACCACAGGTAGAAATGCTGCATCTACCAATAGATGTAGCACATCTTCTAATTCCCACTGTTCCCCGATCACTGGTACATTAACTTCCATAACATCGGCTACAGTAAAATCTTTTAATTTATCAAAATCTACTGATGTGATATCAAACATTTTATCCACAACATCAGATAAACTAATCAATCCTACAAAGCGATCTCCTTTATCTAAAACAGGAATTTTGGAATATTTTACTTGAGATAAAACCAATAATGCATGACTTAACGGATTCAAACACATAACATTTGCCACATTTTCCGCTGGAATCAAAAAGGTTTCTTGCTTTTCTAATAATAATTCTTTTATAGCAGTTCCAATCATTTGGAGTGCCTCCATTTCATTTTCTTTGCCACAACTATCATTGTACAGAAAACGGATGCAAATGTCTTTAAATTCAAACTTTTTTCATAACTCTTAAAAAAAATTAACATTTGAGCTTATTTTCTTCATCGCTAAATTCGTTTTTAAAACTAAAAAATAGCTCTCACTATCCCTAGCAAAAGCTATTTAATCTTATATTTTATTGAAAACAAAATGCAAGTCCTTGAATGGTTCATGGTCACGCCCATAATATTGAACGATAAATTGATCTGGAGTACTATCAATAATCGCATATGATTTTAGTTGGATCGCGCCTCTTGGCTGACTGATGCTTCCAGGATTCAGATAAAGAACATGGGCACGAACCTCGCAACCAATTTCATGTGTATGACCAAATAACGCAATCGTTGCTTTGACCTGCTCAGCTTTTAAAGCAAGAGCAGTCAACCCAGAACGAACGTTAGCTAAATGACCATGTGTCATAAAAATGGTATCCAATCCAGTCTTCTCTACGATACTGTCAGGAAATTCAGGATCATAATCACAATTTCCTTTTACTACAATAAAATCATTCCACAATACGTCGCTAGGTTCTAATTCCGAATCACCACAATGAAACAATTTATCAACTTTTCCTCGATATGTTTCTGCTAAATCAACTAATATATCACGATCACCATGATTATCACTCACTACTAGATATTTCATGCACAACCTCCTAGTTTTTCAACCAATTTTCCCATTGATTTCTTAGTTTTGCAACTGCTTTCCCTCGATGACTAATTTCATTTTTGCGCTCATCAGAAAGTTCAGCAGCTGTTTTTTGCTCCTCTGGTACGAAGAACAAAGGGTCGTAACCAAAACCATGATCACCACGTGGAATTGTTCCGATTTCTCCTGACCAATTTCCTTCTACAACTAAACTTTCTTTATCAGGGGCAGCAAATACGAGTGTACAATGAAATCTAGCTGTTCGTTTTTCTTTTGGTATTCCGGTTAGTTCATGTAATAGTTTTGCGTTATTAGCAGCATTATTGGTTGGTTCTCCAGCAAAACGTGCAGAGAAGATCCCAGGCCTACCATCTAACGCATCAACAATCAATCCAGAATCATCTGCTAGCACAGGTTGTTTTAGCAAATCCGCAATTGTTTCTGCTTTTAACCGAGCATTTTCTTCAAATGTTTTCCCAGTTTCTTCAACATCTGGTATGTCTGGATAGTCTAATAGCGTCTTGATTTTATAGCCTTTTTCAGCAAAAATTTTCGTGAATTCTTTGGCTTTCCCTGGATTTCTTGTTGCGATTACGATCGTTTTGTCTTCTATCGAAACTGATTTATCCCTTAATTGATCCATCAACGCTTCTTTTTGATAAGCAATCAAATGCTCAATTCCTGTTTTGCCATAAAATAATAATGAGTTTAGCTCATCACCTGAAAAAGTGGACTCTTCGCCTGTCCCTTGAACTTCAACAAAATTACCAGATTCGGTCATTACCAAATTCATATCCACCGCTGCCGCAGAATCTTCTATATAATCTAGATCAAGAACACAATGCCCCTCAGTTAAAATCCCAACACTAATTGCCGCTAAATATTCTTTGATTGGATTTTCTTGTAGTTCTCCTTTTTTAAGCATTTTATCGACTGCAATTTTCATTGCAACAAACGCCCCTGTAATACTGGCTGTTCGAGTTCCACCGTCAGCTTGGACAACATCACAATCAACAATAATACTTCTTTCTCCTAATTTCTTTAAATCAACAACAGCTCGCAGTGAACGGCCAATTAAACGTTGGATTTCCATCGTACGTCCGGTCAACTTTCCTTTGGCACTTTCACGGATGTTCCTTGTATTTGTGGCTCTCGGAAGCATACTATATTCTGCTGTCACCCAGCCTGTTCCCTCACCTTTTAAAAATGGTGGAACCTTTTCTTCCACGGTTGCAGAACAAATGACTTTCGTCTCACCAAAAGAAATGACTACTGATCCTTCTGGATGTTTATAAACATTAGTCTCAATGGTGATTTTTCTTAATTCTTTCGCTTGCCTTCCATCATGTCTGATCACGTTTTATCCCTCCAAAAATTAGTTGAACTTTGTCAAACAACTCAGCTAGAGTAACTAGATAATCGAACTTGCTCAACTTGTATTGTCTCTAAATCTAACCAATCATCCGCAATAGCCTTAAACATTTTTGCTGATCCTGTTGTATAAAATTCATTCGCTTCATTTTTGTATTGCGGAGTATTCGCTATATCAAAATAGTCTAGCAACATACTAACTTCTCCTACTGTCTCAGCACCAGAATCAATCAATTTCACATGGCTTCCCATCACATTTTGAATCAACGGACGGAGTAACGGATAATGCGTGCAACCTAAAATCAACGTATCTAATTTTTTCAATTGTAGTGGGTTTAATGTTTCCGATACAACTTTTTTTGCAACAGAAGAGTGAAACTCATTACTTTCAACAATGGGAACAAATTTCGGACAAGCCAAGCTAGAAACAAATGTATTTGGTGCTTTGCTTTTCAACGCTTTTTCATACGCACTACTTTTAATCGTTCCTGCGGTCCCAATAATCCCAATACGATTACTTTTAGTTGCTTTTAAAGCTGCTCTTGTTCCTGGTAAAATAACACCAACTACAGGTATATCCAATTTTGTCTTGATTTCTTCTAAGGCAACAGCAGTCGCAGTATTACAGGCGATCACTAACATTTTAATATTTTTTTCCAAAAGAAAATTTGTTAACTCCCAAGTGAATTGTACGACTTGTTCAGCAGGTCTTGGCCCATATGGACACCGTGCTGTATCGCCAAGATAGATCAAGCGTTCATTTGGGAGTTGTTTCATTGCTTCTTTTACTACCGTAAGTCCACCGACTCCGGAATCTATAAACCCTATTGCTTCATGATTATTCAAGTCAATCAAACCTTTACAGTAATTTTCCAACACTCTTATTCTCTACTTTTCAACACTTTTTTTCAAGTGTTATTATCACTAGCGTCTATTATACCATTATTTTTAAAGGAATTTTCATTTGCCTTCTTCTTTTTATGAGTGTTTTTCTTTTAGCTTTTGAAAAAAAACTGGTAATCTTATTTTTCGTATGTTATAATTTCTAACATTAACAAACGAATAGATTTATGATGAAAACATTAAATTTAAAAGAAAACTGTTTTTATAAAAAGAAAATAATTACACGGTTTATTTCACCTGAAAATCCTTTCAGCCGTGCCAAATAAATTTACAAATAGCTCTTATCATTTTTTTAGTTTAAAAACTTTCTATCTTTTTTTCATTTCTATCACTCTATTCGTTCATTCACAAATCGACAGTCATTAAAAATGATGTGATAAATTTATACATAAAGGAGAATGAGCATGATTTCGTTGGAACATGTAAACAAGTATTTTGGGGATCATCATGTGTTGAAAGATGTTTCTTTAGACGTCAACGAAGGAGAAAAAATTGTCATTATCGGACCATCCGGATCTGGTAAAAGCACGTTGATCCGTTGTATCAACCGTCTTGAAAAAGTCACTGATGGGCACATATTGGTAGATGGCATTGATATCACTGAGCCTAAAGCACCCGTTCAAAAAGTTCGTCAAAAAGTAGCCATGGTTTTTCAAAGCTTTAATCTATATGCGCACAAAACAATCATTCAGAACCTTACCTTAGCTCCTATAAAAGTTAAGGGTGTTAGCAAAGAAGAAGCAACTAAAACAGGTATGGAATACTTAGAAAGAGTTGGTTTAGCGGATAAAGCTCATGCTTATCCCGCTCAACTTTCAGGTGGACAGCAACAACGGGTTGCTATTGCCAGAGCCTTAAATATGCATCCAGAGATTATTCTTTTTGACGAACCAACCTCTGCCCTTGATCCTGAGATGATCCAAGAGGTATTAGATGTTATGGTTGATTTATCAAAACAAAATATTACGATGATTTGTGTAACCCATGAAATGGGCTTTGCACGACAAGTGGCAGATAAAGTCATTTTTATGGATGATGGCCAAATCATTGAAACAGGAACACCAGAACATTTCTTTACAAGCACTCAAAATGAGCGTGCAAAAGAGTTTCTAAGTAAAATCATTCATAATTAATACACTATTTAACTAGGAGGAATTTCAAATGAAAAAAACAAAAAAATTATTTGGCGCATTGACCCTGACATTATTACTTGGTTTGATTGTTGGTTGTGGAAGTAGCGGTGAGGATAAAAATTCAGCGGATTCTAGTAATAAAGGAACTACTGATATTCAAAAAATCAAAGATGCTGGTGTTATCAAAGTCGGAGTTAAAGAAGATGTCCCAAATTTCGGTTATATGAATCCAGATACGAATAAAAATGAAGGTATGGAACCAGATATTGCTCGTTTGATAGCAAAAGAATTAACTGGTAGTGAAGACAATGTAGAATTTGTTGGTGTCACAGCTAAAACCCGGGGACCTTTGTTGGATAATGGCGAATTAGATATGGTAATTGCAACATTCACAATCACGGATGAACGAAAAGAAACGTACAATTTTACTACTCCTTACTATAAAGATGAAGTTGGTTTCCTAGTAAGAAAGGCAGACAAATTGACTGATACCGCTAGTTTGGACGGAAAAACAATTGGTGTAGTTCAATCAGCTACAACAAAAGAAGCCATTGAAAAACAAGCAAAAGAATTAGGTGTTTCTTTTAAATACCAAGAACTTGGATCTTATCCTGAATTAAAAACAGCTTTAACTTCTAAAAGAATCGATGCTTTTTCAGTTGATAAATCGATTTTAACTGGATATGTCGATGATAGTACAGAAATTCTTAAAGATGGTTTTTCACCGCAAGAATATGGTATTGCTACTAAAAAAGCCAATACTGAACTAAATGACAAACTAAATAAATCCATTGAACAATGGGAAAAAGATGGAACTCTAGAAAAAATTTATAAAAAGTGGAATCTGGACTAATACTTCCCGATTCTATACAACTTAGTTAGAGTTTGGGAGGAAATTAAATGTTTATTTTAGCAAGTTCAGGACCATTTGCTCTTTATCGGTGGGAAGCATTGCTTAAAGACTGGAGACTTTTTGGTGATGCTTTTGTGTATACAATTCTATTAGCAGTTGGTTCCCTACTGGTGGCGATGCTATTAGGAATTTTTTTCGGCAGTTTGTCAGCAATGCAACATAAATTCTTGAATATAATCAGCCGAATTTATGTTGAGTTCTTTCAGAATACGCCTTTGCTGATTCAATTTATCGTCGTGTACTATGGTTTTCCATTGATTAGTCCGTTGTTGACCTTTTCAACGACTACAATCGCCATTATTTGTGTGGGTCTCTACCATGGTGCCTATATATCGGAAGTTGTTCGTTCTGGTATTGGTGCCGTACCTAAAGGTCAATTTGAAGCGGCTTATTCTCAAGGCTTTTCTTATGGTAAAACGATGCGTTACGTCGTTTTACCACAAGCTTGGCGTATTATGTTACCGCCACTTACAAATCAAATCGTAAATCTGATCAAAAACACCTCAACAGTTGCAATCATTTCAGGAGCTGATGTGATGTTTACAGCCAATAGTTGGTCTTCCATCAATCTAAATTATATTCCAGCTTTTGCTTTAGCAGGATTCCTTTACTTTATCTTGTGTTTCCCATTAGCAAAACTAGCTCGAAAATTGGAAGAAAATAATAAGAAAGCTTATACCAGATAGGAGGTTCGCAAACATGTCTTTTTCAGAACAAATGAGTCAACTTCTGACCGGCAATAATTTGCGGTTTCTATTTGATGGTTTGAAGCTTACTCTTTATATTTCTTTTGTATCCATTATTTTAAGTACAATTTTCGGTACAATTCTGGCGGTTTTAAGAAATCAAAAAAATAGACCTTTAAAATTTTTAGCTAGTTTATATATCGAAATTGTTCGCAATATTCCCAATTTATTATGGATTTATGTCATTTTCTTGATTTTTAAAATCAAATCTACTCCCGCAGGTATTGTTAGTTTCACTGTTTTTACAACAGCTGCTCTAGCTGAAATTATTCGAGGTGGATTAAATGGTGTAGACAAAGGACAAAAAGAAGCTGCTCGTTCGCAAGGATTTAGTAAGTTTCAAATTCTTTTATATATCGTCTTACCCCAGGCAATTCGCAATGTTTTGCCAGCTATCGTATCACAATTTGTGACAGTTATTAAAGATACTAGTTTTTTATATTCTGTTATTGCGTTACAAGAGTTGTTTGGTAAATCATATATATTAATGGGCCGTTATGCTAAAACGGAGCAAGTATTTGCTATTTATGGGCTTGTAGCTTTAATGTATTTTGTTATCAATTTTTCGATTTCCCAATTTTCGAGATGGTTATCAAGAAACTGGGCTTGAGTTCTACTAAAAAAAGGTGCAACAAAACTGGAATCGTTTTGTTGCACCTTTTATTTTTAGCGAATCGTTACATCAAAATGTTCCACTAACGCTTTTTCTACTTTTTCCATTGACTGATTGATTTCTTCATCGACCAATGTTGCTTCTGCATTCACAAATGTTAAGCTATAAGCCATTGATTTTTTGCCTTCAGCGATATTATCACCTTGGTAAACATCAAATAAGTGAATAGATCGCAAGTATTTACCCGCATGTTTTGAAATTATTTCTACTAATTCTTGGCTTGTCACTGCTTCATCAACCAATAAAGCAATATCTCGTGAAATAGCTGGGAATTTTGAAACTTGTTGATACACTAAAGCGTCATTTTCTGCATCAATAATCGCTTGAAGATTTAATTCAGCCACATATGTTTCAGGAATTTCATATTCTTTTGCTACGGTTGGATGAACTTGACCAATAAAGCCAATAATTGTGTCACCCAATTTTATTAAAGCTGTTCTTCCTGGATGAAGTTCCTGATGCTCTTTTGTTGCTGTATAAGTGATTTTATCCCCAAGTCCTACAGAATCAAATAAAACATCCAACATTCCTTTGATCGTATAAAAATCAACAGGCGTTTCTTTTGTTTGCCAATCTTTCACCGTTTCATTTCCTGATAAAACAATCCCTAAATGATTTTCTTCATAAGGTAAGTCTTTTTTAGGGTCATTATCTTGGTAAAATACTCGACCAATTTCATAAAGAGCGATATTGTTATTTTTACGTGCTACATTATACGCTACATCATCAAGTAAACCTGAAATCAAATTCATCCTTAAAACAGAACGATCTTCACTCATAGGCCATTGTAAGCTTGTAGTTAGACTTTCTCTCATCATGAATTGACGGGATTTTTCTTCTGTCGTCAATGCATAGCTAATCGCCTCACTTGCACCGCAGCCTTCTAATAAGCTTTTGATTTTCCGGACCAATAGTTGTCCGGTTGTCAGGCTGCCTGCTACAGTTTCACCTTTTGGTAAGGTTGATGGTAAATTATCATACCCATAAATTCGTGCGACTTCTTCGATTAAATCTGCTTCGATTGTAATATCCCAACGTCTAGGTGGAACGGTTACGATAAATGTTTCTTGAGCTAGCGTGTAAGCAAAGCCTAACGTATCAAAAATTTCGCTCACTGTCGCTTGATCCATTTCAGTGCCTAAATAGTCGTTGATCCGTGAAATTGATACGCTGACAACAACCTCTTCAAGTGCTATCTCCGAACCGATTACTTTACCTGAAACAACAGTTCCACCAGCTAACTGGGCAATCATCGCTGCTGCAACATCACCAGCTTCTCCTATCGTTGCGCGGTTGATTCCTTTTTCAAAACGACTAGAAGATTCACTTCGTAAATTAAATTCTTTTGATGTTCTACGAACCGATAAAGAATCAAATAATGCTGATTCTAAAGCAACAGTAGTTGTTTCCTCAGAGATTTCTGAATCCGCACCGCCCATTACACCAGCTAACGCAACCGGAACTTTTCCGTTTGTGATAACAATAGTTTCCTCTGATACTTTACGAGTTTCTCCATCTAAAGTAACAATTTCTTCGCCAGCTTTACCGCGTCTCACTAAAATAGTTTTGCTTGCCAACTTATCATAATCAAAAGCATGTAAAGGCTGTCCAAATAATAAAAGAATATAATTCGTTATATCAACTACATTATTGATTGGGCGAATTCCTTCGTTCATTAAACGCGTTTGTAACCATAACGGACTTTCAGCGATTTTAACATCCTTTATGACTCTAATTTGATAAGCAGGGACATCTTTTTCGTCCTCTACCTCAACACTAATATAATCTGTAGCTTGCTCGCTGGTATCTTCGTTCAACTCTGCATCATTGAATTCAGGTGTTTGGCGATAAATTGCCCCTACTTCATAGGCAACCCCTCGCATACTTAATGCATCTGCACGGTTAGGTGTGATCGATAATTCAATAATATGATCATCCATATCTAGATAAGAAAAAACATCATCGCCATTAACAGCCTCTGTCGGCATATAATAAATCCCTTCAGAATAAGCTTTAGGAATCACACTATCTGAATAGCCTAATTCTTGTAAAGAACAAATCATACCGTTTGATACTTCGCCACGCATTTTACCTTTTTTGATTTTTTGATTACCAGTAATGCGTGAACCTGGCAGCGCTACGATCACTTTGATACCAGTTTTAACATTCGGCGCACCACAAACGATTTGAGACAATTCTTCTTCTCCAATATCTACTTGGCAAATTGATAAATGATCGGAATTAGGGTGCGGAATACATTCTTTGACCTCACCAACTACGATTTTTTTCAAACCTTCTTCTGGTACTTCAATACCTTCCACTTCGATTCCAGTCAAAGACATTTGATCAGATAATTCTTTTGCAGATATTTTAGAAAGATCCAAATACTCACTTAACCATTTATAAGAAACTAACATCGTCGATTACTCCTTTACCTTGAACTGATTTAAGAAACGTAAATCGTTTTGATAAAAATTACGAATATCATTGACACCATAACGTAACATTGCCACACGGTCTGGACCTAAGCCAAAAGCAAAACCAGTGTATTCATTTGGATCAATTCCTGACATTGATAAAACATCAGGATGAACCATGCCGGCTCCTAAAATTTCGATCCAGCCAGTTTGTTTACAAACATTACATCCAGCACCACCACATTTAAAACAACTAACATCAACTTCAACAGAAGGTTCTGTGAATGGAAAATAGCTTGGGCGAAGACGAATCTTACGGTCTTCTCCAAACATCTTCTTCATAACTACTTCCAAGGTTCCTTTTAAGTCACCCATCGTAATATTTTTATCAATCACTAAACCTTCGATTTGATGAAATTGATGACTATGCGTCGCATCATCTGTGTCTCTACGAAAAACTTTCCCTGGTGAAATCATGCGTAAAGCACCTTTTGAAAAATCATGTTTTTCCATTGTTCTTGCTTGAACAGGAGAAGTATGTGTCCGAATCAAAATTTCATCAGAAATATAAAATGTATCCTGCATATCACGAGCTGGATGATCTTTAGGTAAGTTCATGCGCTCAAAATTGTAATGATCAGACTCTACTTCATAGCCTTCTACAACTTGATACCCCATACCCACAAAAATATCTTCTATTTCTTCCATTACTTGAGACAACACATGTCGAGTACCATGAGTCATTTGTTTGCCTGGTAATGTGACATCAATTGTTTCTTGTTCTAATGCAGCATTTAAAGCTACTGCTTCCAGAACAGCCTTGCGAGCTTCGACAGCATCCGTCAATAAATCACGAATTTCATTGGCAAAACTACCTACCACTGGTCGTTCCTCTGCAGATAAGTCTTTCATACCTCTTAACACTTCCGTGATTGGTCCTTTTTTGCCTAATGTTTCTACTCTGATTTGGTTTAAGGCATTAAGATCCGTAACATTTTGAATATTCGTCAATGTTTCATCTCTTAAAGCCTCTAATTGAGCTTTTAATGTCATTTTTCTAATCCTTTCTTTTCTTTGATAAATGAATCAAGCACATCATTAATAACATCTCTAAAATAAAAAACGATAGCCCATTCCTTATATAAAGGAACGAGCTATCGTGTTACCATCCTACTTCATGACAAAAAATCATGCACTCAATTCTTATAACGGCTTTCACCGGTCTGATCTTTCACAGAACAAACAAACTCCGGAAGTGAACTTCATTTTTCGATGACATAACCTGTTTACAGTCTAAGACAGGTTTTCCCTTTTTGCATCAACCAAACTACTCGTTTCCATCTACGCTTTTTGTTATTCAATTGATTACAGTTTACAAGAAATTAAGTCTTAGGTCAACTGCATTCTTCAGCCGTGACCCATTTTTCTGCCCAGTGCTGGATTTGTTCCATTGCTTGCTGTAAGTCCTTGCCCTTATTTGAGAGAAAATATTCAAGACGGCTACTCTCATCACAACGAACTGCTTTTGAGATGATCCCTTCACTTTCTAATTCTTTTAAGCGTTCTACTAACACTCGATCGCTTAGTTCCGGGATTTTTTGTCTTAACTCACCAAATCGTTGAGGACCATTTTCCAACAAGACATCAATAATCAAACCATTCCATTTTTTCCCTAAAATTGCAAAAGCTTTTTCAAATTTAGGACATAATGAAAACTCGGTTGTTTTTACTTGCTCCATTTTCCTCACCTCGTGCATTGAGTATAGCACACAACTTACAATTTGTAAGTACATTTGCTTTCGTTTTACTTCATTTTTTCAATGATTTGTTCATTAATCATATCGATAATGATTCCAGCTGATAATAAAACTAGAAAAACTTGCGTTACTTCTTTGCTGGTAGCTTGAGCTAGTGCTTTTCGATACAAATTCAGCTGACCCCGATATCGTTGGATGATTTTCTTAATTTCTTGAGGGTTTTCAATATCTTGAACAAAATCAGTTTTGTAGTCATAAAGAATGCAGTTTTTTTCTTGTTCAAGATAACCATCGATCATTCCGTGAATTAATAAATCATCCTGAGTTTCTTTAGGATAATCTTTGATCAATTCTTCTGCTTTTAACAACATTGAAAATGGTTGCTCACGGACAACATGCGTTGGATTTTTTAATAATTGTTGCCCTAAATTTGTTTGATAAAACGAGAGCACCTGATCAACATTGATTTGCTTTGCTACGTTTTCTTGAATAATTTTCGTCTGAACAAGCTCTTCGATCAATTGGATAATACTCTCTTTAGTTGGTTCCTCACTTAAATCTAACAATTGTAATACATAATGCGTAGCCGAACCAATCTCTACTGCCGACGGTTTTCGAATTGTCTCAATGAATCTGGGTTTCCCTAACTCACCTTCGCTCATTCGGTGAACAATCATCGAAGTGGGTTGTATGATATTTTTCTCATCCACTTCTATTTTAGCAATTTCTTTATTGTCTGGATCTTCGAATACACGTTTGATCTCTGATACCGATTGATAATTTGTCGTTTTTGTCGATAGTTGGTAGGGATATTCATAATTTAAACGACGCAATCCTTTTTCCACAGCTTTTGGATCACTACTTTTAGTCTGCTCTTGTCCAAAACTCGTATCAATAAATTGCAAGGTAGCAAATTGCTCTTGGATCGTTTGTGCTGTCATAAATGAAATCGAAAAACCGGCTGGATGTTGTGTGATGCCTGCAATTTTTTCAGTACTAAATTCTGTTTGAAATTCGGACATCTGCTGATGACGAACCAAACTCATTCCCACCCAATTCATCAAACTGCTCTTACCTTGTAACCGATTTTCACTTGGCAATACTTTTGTTTGAACATCCGCAACTTTCAACCATTCTTTAAAAGTCGCTTCTTGATTATTGTAAGACCCAACTAAGTAAAGTTTTTGTTCTGCCCGAGTCAAGGCTACATATAATTTACGCATTTCTTCTGAAAGTAATTTTTTTAATTTTGCTTGCTTTATCGCTAAAAATGGCAGTGTTTCATAAAGCATTCGGTCTGTTTGATCCAAGTATCGGATGCCCACACCCAAGCGATCGTCAAAAATATAACGCTCATTCAAATCTCCAAGATTAAATTCTTTGGTCATATCTAAAATAAAAACTACTGGAAATTCCAAGCCTTTACTAGCATGAATTGTCATAACTCGAACTGCATTTTCTTCACTTAAAATGACTGGTTCAGCCAGATCCTTATCTTTTTCCTGCATTTTTTCTATAAAACGAACAAATTGAAATAATCCACGAAAACTTGTTTGTTCATAACTGGACGCACGATCCACTAGCGCAAATAGATTTGCCTGCCGTTGTTTGCCAGCAGGCATCCCACCTACATAGTCTAAGTAAGCAGTATCTTGATAAATTTGCCAAATAAGTGTTGACAGTTGATTTCGTCTAGCCATTTCTCGCCACTGCTCAAGCAATTCAGCGAATTTGGTTGTTTTTTCTTTCAGAACTTGTTGTCCTTTATCGACAGGATCGTTTTGATTAAACTGCAAAAATGCGTCATAGTACGAACTTTTTTTAGCGGCTAATCGAAGTGTCACTAATTCATTTTCTTTTAATCCTACAATTGGCGAACGTAGCACTGCCGCAAGTGGTATATCTTGATACGGATTGTCAATAATCTGCAAAAGCGCGACCATTGTTTGTATTTCTGTCGCTTGAAAATAATTTTGCGCATCGTTCACTTGAATCGGAATTCCTGCTAATTTGAAGATTTCTAATATCGTCAAATTATTTTTTTTAGTAGGGGTTAAAAGTACGATATCTTTGTAGGTCAATGGTCGATTTTCTTTAGTTGATTTATCATAGATCAAAAAGTTATTATCGATCAACTCTCTAATTTTGAGCGCAGTCATATGCAATTCGCCTTCAGTTTTATCTTCTAAAATCAATTGACTATCGTCAAGCTGGAACGGTTCTTCCAACTGTTCCGATTTTTTCTCATAAATCAAGAGCTCGGCATCATAATTTTCTGCTTCAGCAAACTGATCAAATCCATGAACGAGTTGTGCTGCCTCATCATAGGCAATTTGCCCAACACGTTCGTCCATCAACTGGTCAAAAATTAGATTGGTAAAATCCAATACATTTCTTCTAGAACGAAAATTCTCAGCTAAGATGATTCGCTTTCCATCATTTGTTTGTCCATATTGATTGTATTTTTCAATAAATAATGTTGGGTCAGCTAAACGAAACGAGTATATCGATTGTTTGACATCGCCAACCATAAATAGGTTTCCCTCATCAGTGCCTGGTCTTCTCAGCCAGTAAAGAATCGTTTCTTGCAATCGATTGATATCTTGATATTCATCAACTAACACTTCTTCAAATTTCTCTCGATAATAGTTAGATGCTTCTGTACCAAACCATTCGCCAGCCTCTTTTTTCGCCAAAATATTCAACGTAAAGTGTTCCAAATCATTAAAATCAACTAATCCTTTTTTAAGCTTTTGTTGACTATAAGTTTCAATGAACGCTTTTCCAACTTTAGCCATTTCTTCAACTAGCGGCTGAGATTGTTCTAAAATCTCCTTCATTTGATCCGGTGATAGGGTAAACAAACTTTCTAGAATATCATTGATCGCTTTTTTATTTTGTTCACGTAAATTTTTTGCTTGCGTTGAAATCTCTTTTAGTTCTTCCACGCGTACTGTAGGATAACGTTCAAAAGTAACTGTTTTTGAAATGTCAAATCCTGATTCTAAATCATTATCTGCTAATTGGCTACTGAAGGTTTCAACAAATTCTTTTTCATTTCTAGCTAGATTCGCAATTTTTTGCAGTTTCTCTTCGCCATCTGTTAAGCGAATCATTTCCTCATATCGATCCACGCATCTTAACAGACTTTCCATAACTTGGGGTTTCAAATACTCTTGAAATAGAACTGAATCACCTAACTGTCCTGAAACATGATAACTATCCGCTAAATGTGTCAGCCATTCATTTGGATCAGGATTGGCACGGGCAAACTCATATAAAGAAAAAATCAGTTTTGTTAGACCATCATCGCTGCGGTCATTAGAAAAATTGCTAGTCAATTGATAAAAAGCTTCTTCATTTTCAGAATAGAATTTCTCCCTCAGTTCATCCCAAACATCTTCTTTTAAAAGCAACATTTCTGTTTCATCCGTCAACAAACGGAAAACAGGATCCATTTCGATCAAATAATAAAACCGTCGGATCACTGTTAAACAAAAAGCATGTAACGTACTGATATTTGCCGTTGGAAGTAAGGTCAGTTGTCGGACAAAATGTTGTTTTTTCTCCTGGTCACTTTCGTTAGTAATCGCCTTTTGTAGCGCAACTTGGATTCTTTCTTTCATTTCTTTCGCTGCGGCTTCCGTGTATGTCACAATCAATAAACGATCAATATCTACACCACTTTTAAGCTTTTCGATTACTCTACGAACAAGAACCGTGGTTTTGCCTGATCCAGCCGAAGCCGAAACCAATATATTTTCATCACCATCGAATACTGCTTGCCATTGATTATCAGTAAATTGTTCATTTTCCGGACGTAGCGGGATAGTCTTACTCATCAAAAGATCCTCCTTCCTGCTCGTTTTCAAGCAAACGTTCCATAACTTCCTTTTTAGATAATGTTTCAATTCGATTATAGTTGTTTTCTTTCAGCATAACATCAAAATTGCAGACACTTCTGAATGGACAAAAGCGACAGGCAATTCGTTCTTTGCCTTGATATGCTGGATTTAAATCAATTTCGCCGCTTATCACTTTATTCCCAGCTTCTATAAACTTACTGCGATTATGTGATAATAATGCGTCTAATTCTGGCTCTGTCACAAATTTATCTTCTTGACGACGACCTGGTTTAATGATTTCTTTTGCGGATTCTTCGATTGGGAAAATTAAGGAACTTTGTTTTGGTTGTAAGCCCTTATCAAGATTTTCGAGCAAAGTAGGATCATTCAATAACAAACCATCAAACTGGAATTTTTTTAAAAGTTGCTGCTCTTTTTTGTCCTCTGTTTCATACGGAAGAATTGGATTATGAACGTGAAGATAAAATGAGCCCGCCGGTTTTGCTGTTCTACCTACCAAATTCACTGCATCCATCAGGGCAACATCCAAGTAGGTCAACATTTGCATGGCTAAACCATAATAAGCTTCTGTAATGTTAAATTTCTTATGACTAGATTTATAATCCACTACACCTAAATAGATAGACTCTGGTGTCACTAATTGATCTAAACGATCGATTTTCCCTCTAACACTGATATTGCCACCATTTTTCAGTGGCAAATCTAATCCTTTGATTCCCTTTTGACTGGCAATTTGGCCAAACAAAACCTCCGTTTGAACTGTAGTCATCCCGCTACGTTCACTTTGACGTTTTAAAGCCCAGCTAACTTTTTTAATTGTTTGTCCCAATTGATAGCGAATATAATTCATCCGACTTGAAGAATCTAAAATCGAAAACTTAATCTCCCCGAACACCGCATTTAGAATTTGTTCTGTAAACTCTCCAACTTCTCGATCTGTTAATTCAGATAATTGTTTGTTTTGTATGATCAGTAATTTAAAGAACTGATCTAATGCTTCATGGAAAAATTCACCAGTAGCTGCTGGCGTTAAGGCAAAAACATCTCTTTCCTTTAGCCCTAAACCAAAACGAGTGAAATATTGATATTGACAGCGATAGAAACTTTCCATCCTTGAGACAGAGGTATAAATATGTTTTGTATATAATTCATTTGCAAGATGTTCTTCTAAGTTTTCCGGCAGATTTTGATGACGCAGACTTTCAAAAACATGACTCGCCAGTTTCCCTTGTGACTGTTTCATCAAGGCTTCTTCCAAAGTAAGCCAAAAAGCCAAAATTCCTTCTTGGGTTTCCTTTTTTTGACGTTTTAGATTCGTTAAATCACTGATCAACGTTCGATATGTGCCTACATGCTCTAAACTGACCTGTTCTCTATCTATAATCGTCAGAGCGTTTCTTTGTTGCAATTGCAACCCTAAATCCTTTTGAATATTCGCTAAGTAGGTTGAAACTTTCACATCTTTAGTCGTATCTTTTACACTTGGATATGAAAAGTATAGACGTTCCGTTGCGGCTGAAAACATGATATACGCATTAAAAGGTTCTTTCGCAATACTTTTTCTTGTGTCATTCAGTAAAAATTGCCCTTCTTCCAGATAGCCATTCACAAATTGTCGCTCTTCGTCAGATAATAATGTTTTATTATCAAATTTTTGTGGTAATACTTGATCCGTCAGCCCAATCGCAAATACGATTTTAGCCTGTCCAGGTCGTGCAAGATCTATTGAACGAACTTGGACTTGATCAATTGCAGTCGGCACTTTATTGTATCGTAAGCCTTCTAAACCACTAGAAAAAATCTCTTCAAATACAGTTAAATCAAATGATTCGTTGCCATAAATCGTGACATACTCATCCAACAAGGTCATCAAAGCTGCCCACGTTTGTTCATGATTACGAGCTTCTTCTAATTCTCCTCGTTCAATTGCTTGATTACGCCACATCATCAACTGTTTTTCTACCCCATTGTTCACCATGAAACGGTAAAAAGAATCAGCTGCTTCAATCCCTGTATGAGCTTTTTGAAGTTGCTTGTAAAAGGTAGGAATAGTTTGTTGAACCATGCTTCTCACAACATTGGACTCTTTTTCAATCCATTCTGTATCATCTTGTTGCTCAGTTTCAAAATCATAACGAATAAAGTGCCAGTCCTTATTTTTCTCCCAATGATACCCTTCATAACCGTAAGCTAACACAACATTCTCTGTCACATCAATTTTACGACGCCACTCATTGCGTTGCGTTTGCCATTCTTCGGTAGTTATTTGATCGTTTATAGGAAAAAATAATTCTGTTCTTAAAAAACGTAAGACATCACGATAACGGTAATGGTAACTATGGATGGCAAATAGAGATTGGATAAATTCTACTAATGGATGTTGTTCCATCGCCATGTCTCGATCCAAGTATACGGGAATATCAAGCATTGAAAACAACGGTTCGATCATCGTTTCGTAACTATCCAGTTCTCGAGTCAGCAGCTGGATATCTTTATAACGATAATTTTCTTCGACTATTAATCTTCTGATTTCCTTTGCAATATGATTGATTTCTTCTTTTGGATTTTCTGCACACCAAAATTGCAGATGATCATCTGTAAGTATTTGTTTTTCTTTCTTAGGATGACTTTCTTGTGCATCAATCCAATAGTCTTCAAGAGTATGAAGACTGCTATTTTCAATCAGCATTTTCTTTTTTTCTATATAATCAGGTAATATTGCTACATTTGAATTTCTAGCTAATTGATATAACTTATGATACGTTGTACCTGTTTCATAAAATAGATTCATCAGAGAGGGTAATTCATTTGGATATTTTTTATCCAGCACCAAAGAAATTTTGACTTCCCCACTCCGACGCATCAATGTCTCCATTAATTTCAATTCTCTTGCTGAAAAATTATGATAGCCATTCACTACAAATAAAACGTGGCTCAAATCTTTGGTCTCCAAATAATCCGTTAAATAATGAATGATTTCAGCAGATTTTATCCCATACTGACTCATGGTGTCTTCAAACTTTGAAAAAACCAATTTAATATCTTGAATCTTTAATTGCAAATCTTGTTCTTTGCTATCTGAATTGGCCCCAGAAAGATGACCAAACAGATCATCTAAATCAACATTTCCTTCCTTCACTTCCTGATAAAGATCAAAAAGTTGTTGAATAAAACCGGCTTTATTGACTTCTCCACGAAAGACTTTTAATTCTTCTTCGTTTTCCGATAAAATCTTTCTAAATACCATCGCAGCCCCCGCTTCAGAAAGTATTTCTGAGCTGTAAAATTGCGTATGTTGTAAAAAATACCATGCCAGTCGATAAAAACTAAACACTTGAAACCGCATTGTTGCAATTGACTCGCTTTGATTCCCTTGTATCGTTTTAATGCGTTTAAGCGCATTGATTTCTTGCTCAAATTTCATATGATTAGGCACTAAATAAAAAACTTCATGGGCATCATCTTCGTCCAACCACTTAACAGAAGCTTGCAAAAGAGCTTCTTCTAAGTCCATTTCGGCCGTTCCACGGATAAATTGTAAACTCATTTCTTCACATCCTTTGTCAATCTCTCATGCTCCTAGTTTATCATAAATCAAGTCCGAATATGGCTTTCATCCTCTAACAAAAAAAGCCCCTTAATAAAAAGAGAGCTTTCTTGTAAGTTATGATAGATGGTTAAATTGTTCCAAAACGATTTAGCGGCCATAAGACAAATTTAACATCACCAGATATATCCTTCTTATTGATAAAACCGATCATTCGCCCATCTTTGGAGTTTCTGCGATTATCACCCATCACAAAATATTCCCCTTCAGGTACTTTTTTCTCACCAGTTACTTCACTTAAAGTAAAATCAAGTGTCAATGGTGAACCATCTGTAACTTCACTTTTAAATTCATCTAAATATGGTTCTTTTACTTCTTTACCGTTAATATACAGAACGTCTCCTTTATACTCAACAGTATCTCCAGGCAAGCCTATCACGCGTTTGATGTAACTTTTTTTAGGTTCATCAGGCGCAGGAAACGTTACAATATCAAAGCGTTTGATTTCTGTATTTTTTAAGGCAATTACGCGTTCGCCATCTGCTAATGTTGGATCCATTGAATGTCCTTTGACTACAACGGGGGTAAAGACAAACTGTCTTAATAAAAATAACAGCGCTGCTAAACCAATAAAAAATAATATAGTATTGAATAACTCTTTCGATTTCAAATTCATTCCTCCAAAAACTTGCTTTCTATAGTTTACCACAAACAACCAAATTCCTACAGATTTCTTTCTTGTTTGAGCAAACTTTTAGTATATTTCTTAATAATTAGGCGGTCAACTTACTCTTAAAGGAATGAAATGTCAAGAGTTCCATGAAAAGTGAACGACTTGATAGTTGATCCAGGCTCTTACATATCTTTTACAACAACATAATAAACAGCCAACGGTCCATGTAAGCCAACAACCAATTGCATTTCAATATCACCAGAATTGGAAGGTCCTGAAATAAAATGAATCGCAGATCCAGTTTTTTCCCCTTTTTTCAACTTCTCTTCATAATATGCAGCAGCTTGTGTGGATCGTGGTACGATTTTACTCATAGGAATAATTGAGATATAGTACTGAGGTAAAAAATGTAAAGACCGACCTTGACCGGCGTTGGTTTCAACAACTATCGAACCAGATTCAGCTAAAAGAAATTCAGCAAATGCTATAGCAATATTCGCATTTGCCGCATTTGAAATATTTGTTTCTCGATGTTCTGCCCCTTTTTTCCAAAACATTAATTGTATCCCTGTTTCTTTTGTATAATGCTCTGGAGTAAACTCAGTTAATCCATATTCTGTAAACCGTTCATCAATCGGCAATAAAATGTTTCCTTGCCCAACCTCCTTGATCAACTGATCGATTGTCCCTTTTAATTGCCTTTTTGTGGTCTCTACTAATTTAGTATTAATTTTTTCTACTCGCTTCTTTGCAATCTCTAGCAACTCGTCAGATGATTTATCAGAAAGTGTCTTTTCAGGCAAATTATTCATTGGATGAAAGGGATGATCCGTGGCCTTTTGCCCTTTAGTCCCTAATTTATCAGTTAAATGACTTAGAAAAGCATCTCTATTTTGGATATTGGCATTAGTCATTTTTTTCACCTGCTTTATGTTTTTTATACCAGCTTCTAAAATTTTCTGAACTCTTTGGAGGGCGAGGCAAATCTCGAACATCAGTCCAACCTTTGACAAGACCCGGTCCTTTAGCTATATACCCGCCATATTGGAACATATTCTCTACCGTGATCTCTTTCTTCTTACTTAAGGGAGCCAATCCAACATGATCGATTTTCATAGCCATTTTAAATAAACTTGGGGTTGCAGTTGCCTTTCCTACAACACGCATTTGAAAATCATCAAAGCCATGTTGCATATTCAATTCATTTGTCATTACTCGCCGATGTTCTATCAATAATTCGTGTAGCGGGATCTTCACTGGACAAGTATCTGTACAAGCACCACAAAGACTAGACGCATACGGCAACTCACCGAATTGTTTGTAACCACCTAATACTGGCGATAAAACTGCGCCGATTGGGCCCGGATAAATCGAGCCATACCCATGACCACCGATATGACGATAAACTGGACAAACATTTAAACAAGAACCACAGCGAATACATTGCAAGACAGGTTCAAAGGCTGTTCCCAAAGCATTGGAGCGGCCATTATCTAAAATCACAACATGAAACTCTTCTGGACCATCTGACTCATCCTCATTTTTGATGCCAGCAAAGGTCACATAAGTTGTCAGACTTTGTCCGACCGCACTTCTTGCCAATAAATTATCCAGTACTTCTGCTTCTTTTATACTAGGAACGATCCGTTCCATTCCCATCAAAACAATCTGTGTTTTCGGAATACTAATAGTTAAATCCGCATTTCCTTCGTTTGTATTTAAATTGATAACACCACTGTCCGCAATCGCAAAATTACAGCCTGTAATGCCAACTTCAGCCTCTAAGAAAAACTTCCGCATAACCTCTCTGGCGCACCGCGCTAAATTGACTGGATCATTATCTCCTTGATACCCTAACTTTTCTGCAAAAACTTGACGAATTTGTTCACGATTTTTATGAATACTAGGAAAAACAATATGAGATGGTTCGTCCCAATCATCCATTTGTAAAATAAATTCAGCTAAATCAGTCTCCATAACACTAACGCCATCTAAGTTCAATAACATCGGATCAATATCAACTTCGGTAGTCACCATGGATTTTGATTTAACCACTTTTTTGGCCTTTTTTTCTATAACTACTTGTTTTACGTATTCAGTGGCCTCTTCTGCAGTCTGAGCAAAAAAGACTTTGCCTCCTTGTTCCGCTACTTTATCACTAAATTGTTCCAAGTAATCTGGTAAATAAGAAATCGTATGCTGTCTAATTTGTTCCCCTAGCTCTCGCCATTGTTCCCAATGCCCAAGCTCATCTCTGGCTCCTTCTCGTTTGACCCACTGATCATCTTGGGCTTTTGCAACAGCTTTCTGCATAAAACCATCTTTTTTGCTGTCTTCTAATCGTTCTTTGAAAGTTTTCGTACTAGTCGTTAATCCCACATTATTTCCTCCTAGATGACTGTCATTATTTTGGGTTGATCCATCCGTTTCTTATCTACTTGTTGGTTTAAAACTTCTGCGATGTGCATGATTTTGATTGGCTTACCTTCTCGATTGAATTTCCCACCAATATTCATTAGGCAGCCCATATCTGCACTAATTAGAACTTCAGCCTCTGTATCCAGTACATCGTTCATTTTTTCTGTAACCATTTGTTCAGATATCTCAGGCATTTTTACTGAAAAAGTACCACCGAATCCACAACAGTTTTCAATATGATTTAATGGAATCATCTCTAACCCAGCCACATGATCTAACAAGATAAACGGCGCCTCTCGCTCTTTTAAAATTCTTGTCATATGGCATGAACGGTGATAGGTCGCTTTAGCTTTTAGCGTCGCTCCAACATCCGTAACACCTAAAACGCGATACAAAAATTGACTAAATTCAAATGATTTAGCCGCTAAAGCTTCAGCTTTCGGTCCATAAACGGGATCGTTCTTTAAAAAATGTTGATATTCTCTTAACATCCCCACACATGAGCCAGCCGGCCCGACTACGTATTCTGCCTCTTCAAAACAGTCGATTTGATTTTTCAATGTAGCATAGCTCTCTTCAACATAGCCACTATTATAGGTTGGCTGTCCACAGCAGGTTTGATTATCTGGGAAAGATGTCTCACAACCTAAACGTTCCAAAACCTCCACCATTGCTTGCCCTACATTCGGAAAAAGCAAATCAACAACACATGTAGAAAAAATACTTACTTTCAAAAAAAGCCCTCCTCGTAAAAGTTGTACGAAAAGGGAGAATTAGTCATCTATACAGTCAAAAATAACGTTGGCTTATATATTCACTTTTACAAAAAGTAACAGACAACCACAAGACCATTATCATACAACTTAGAATCAAAATCATTTTGTAATGTTTATTGTACAACGATAATTTTATCAGTATTTCTTCTATTTATCAATTCATTTCCTTATGCTTTTTCGCATACTTCATTAGGAAATTGACACCACGAAATAAAAAAAGAAAATATAAGGTAACCCTTTAGCTAGTGAATATTTTATTAAACTAGCTTAACAAAAAAGAGAACGTCGTTACCATCTTTTTGAACAAATGATACTACTTTTCAAACTAGCCAATAACTTTTGACAGATTCTAACGATTGAGTAGAAATAATAAAGAAAAATAGATGACTGGACAAGAAACATTTGATAAACTGTAAAAGAGTATGAGTTGTAAGGGAGGTTATTTATCATGTTCATAACATTCGGTATGTTTATAGGCTTAATTATACTAACGATTATCATGATTGTTGCTATTATTTACTTGACTTTTACTGGAGGAAATAAACAACATTCACGCCATAAAAATGTGCACCAGGCACAAGAAGCTGCAAAACAATTGCTAGCTCAAAATGACAATGAGTTATCTCGGCGTTCACAGCATTCAACTTCATTTAAAATAAATCAAGAAACTGACTTTAGACAACAGTCATCTAGAAATGATCCCCAACAGGATGTGGACATTGATGAAGTTGATGACTCACTTCATGTTTTACCTTATCCTAAAGACAATAAGTTTGAGTAAAAAGCAAAAAGAGAGCACGAACCGACCTAGTATCAAGAATAAAAATGCTACGTTTATCCATCGTGATTTTGATTTTAAAGCGTTTGAGAAATAATTCCTTTAATTATTTCTCAAACGCTTATTTTTTTTAAATATATATTTTGTATTAAAAAAATAAATAACCACTGTTATATGTGATAGCACCCATAAAATTTGACTTTAAATCATTCTATTTCTATAATTTGGAAAAAGGTAACAGGAGTGATGACATGGAGATTTTATTAAATGAAAAAAGTAAAAAAAAAATCCAACTTTTTACAGAATTATTATATAGAGAGAATGAAGAAATATCTTTCTCCTATTTACAAAATTTTCTTGGTGTCTCTATCAGTACCTTAAAACGATATTTTCAAGAATTATCAATAGATATTAAGAATAACAAAACCCTCAAACATATACTATTAATACGAAATGTTGGTGGTTATGTGATTCGAAATCATTCAGCCCACGACATGGATTATCTAATTATTCAGTTACGACTTAGTTACTTTGAAGAATCCTTACAATTTAAAATTTTTTTAGAACTCCTTTTAAACCATTATAATTCTGTAGAAGATTTAGCTGAAAAATTATATATAAGTCCTCCTCACCTTTATAAAAATATTAACATTTTAAATATTGAACTAGAAAGATATCCTTTAAAAATAGTTTTCCATCCTACTACTAATTTTGAAGGAAAAGAAAAATATATCCGTATGCTCAATTTTTATTTTTTTTGGAGTGTTTATCGTGGGATTGCTTGGCCATATGATTTTCAGAATATGAAATACTTTTCGGAAAATGTTGACTTTGGCGTATTACAAAAGAATTATTCCGACTCAGTAATCAAACGTTTGGAGTTCATGGTTGGTCTTTTTATGGTTAGACAAGATGATCATCCCATTCGTTTACCAAAAAAAATCAAAGAGTTATCAAAGCATTTTGCAACTACTAACGCTATTTCAAAACTTGTAGAACCATTTTTGGCCACTGAAGATGAGATTTTATTTTTTAATTTACTGGCAAGATGTTATATTTCTGAAATTGATACGCTACAGGATAAATATAGACTCTATGATTCATTTCCTAGAAGCTTGCCTCTAATCAGCGCCTGCGACTTACTAATTGAAGAATATGAAAAATATTTTTATAAGGATTTTTCTATGAATAAAGAGCAAAAAACAACTCTCTTTTATTCTTTATTGATTGGTATGATTCAAGCAACGTATTTTTCAATTAGCCCTATACAGTTTTTTAGAACGGCATTTATAGAAAATATGGAGACAAAACTTTCTATTAAAGATAATCCAAAAGTTAATCACTTTTATAAGAAATTTCGAGAGAAAAACCCAGATTTCCCCTTACCTACTCATTCTGATTTTGGCATCTGTATCTTGTTAACCATTTTAACAGAAACTTTCTTATGTCCTACTTTATCTATTTATATAAAGTATTCTAGAAACTCTCTTGGGTCAGTTTATATAGAAAATAAATTACACATGCTTTTCAATCCAAGAGCTATTCACTATACTGATTGCTTAGAAAAAGCCGATCTTGTAATCATTGACTGCTTCGAAGATCGTGAAAAAAAAAATAAACAGAAATTTTTTTACATTTCAGATGTTTATAATGAACAAACTTGGCATGAACTATTCACTTGTATTCAAACTTTATTTTTTAAAGCTAAATCAACCTTTTATTAGCCCTTACCTCTAACAGAGAAAAACGAGATAACACAGGAATACACTCCGAAAAACAAACTGTTTATATAAATTTTGAGCCAGTAACAAAAACTGAAAATCAGTTTTTTGTTACTGGCTCCTTTATTTTTAATGCGACTTCATTATTATTAGTGAAAATAAAGACAATTTTATTAAATCATACTGTTATGGTGCATTTTCTATTATCCACATAATACTAGATGAGTATTCTTTATTTGCAAGTACTGTACCTGGTAAAACATTCAATAAAATTTGTTGTTGTTCTGATTTTCCTAGCATAAATGACAGTTGACCATTTACCGCATTTTTATTGTAATAAAATTCAGTAGTTTTTTTATCACTCAAGCGTTTTCTTATTTGATTGCCAGCAGCATCAGTTGTTTGAAGAACTAACGTACTCGCCGTTTGATTTCCTTGATTCGTTTGTAACGGCTGGCTTAATTTCGTAACAATCCGCCAATTTCCCATTACATACCGCGTATCTTCAATTATTAGGTTTAAGGAATCTTGAGTTGAAACAAATTGTTTTTTCGAATTAATTGTTTGCTCACCAAATGAAATGTTCGAATCTACATGACTAAAGCCTATAGTCCCTTCGAGTAAAGTTGCTGTCACTGTTTTCTTAAAAGTTCCAAAACTAAAAATAATGTCATATATTCCAGGTTTCTTATCGATCGTTCCTTGATTAATCATAATCTGATCTGTTTTATTTTCTCCAGTTTTGACATCCCAAAGTTCAGCCTTTGCGTATTTTAATAAAAATTTTGGCCGCTCTTCTACTTTTTCTGGAAAATCAATGGCCAACGCTGAAAAATCCGCAACATGAAACATATAGTTATCATTCATGATAGTTTGAGAATCTTTTACAAAAAACAATACTTTAATGATTGTTGTATTTTTGGCCGTATCAGTTAACGTAAGCTCTCCTTGAGCCACACCTACTTTAGTGATATCAGGTTGTTTGGTTAAGACCACTTCTACCGAATCGGCTCCAGCGTTATCATAAAGTCCTTTGTACATCTTAGAAATATCTGGTAACGGATCTCCTAATTGTATAACTTGATTAACTGGTTCCGCTTTTGGTGGAGTGGTATCTGCTACAGTTTGGACCAGAGACTTTTTACTACTATTCCCAGCAGCATCAGTAGCTATAACGTAATAGTTTTTGTAGGGTACCAAAGGTTGTTTTGTTGTTGGAATACTTAATGAATACGTATCATCTGCATTGGCTTTGCCTTCTAAAAATAAACTATTAGTTTCGTTATCATAAACTTTGACCGTCGAATTTTTTTCTGCATTACCTGAAAATATCGTACTTGCATCTTTTAAATCATTCAAACTTGGTTGTTCTGGTGGCGTTTCATCTAAAACTGAAACTGTCTTAGAAATCACTTTACCATGAATTGTACTTAAAATGGTTATCTTTTCCCCATAAGTGAAATAACTTCCAGTGGGAAGAGCATAACGAAAGTTCCCTTGGTTATCTGCTTGAATATGGTATTTGCCAGTGTCTCCATTTACTGGTGAATCGATCTGTGCAGCAGGTATTAATGTACTACCTGAAAAATTCAGAAAAGCATTGGGAAATGTTTTACCGATGATAGTATTACTATGTGGATCTTCATGATCTGTTACCAATTTTTCCGGTGTCAAGTTTATATTTACAGCATCTAACAGTGTTTGAGCTTTTTTCAAATTATTGTCAAAAGTATCGGATTCAGTTGTTGTAAACACCTCTTTAACTTCATTGAATTTTATACGCAACTCATCAATGCTTGTTTGGGTTACCTTTAGCTTAATCGCTGTTTGAGTTTCATCCGTAAATAAATCATTAATCAGTGCAGTGAACTCATTAAGTTCCTCTGTAGCGTCATATACACTAGGGGTGGTAAAAGAAATATTCCCCAAACTTAGTTTATAAGGAGTTACATCGCCATAATTATAGAGGCTTAGTTTACTTTGAGTAGATTTTGCCTTAAAAAAGAGATTAACCACTTTGGGCTTACCTTCCATTACAAATAGACCTAATGGCTTTTCGTTATTATCGATTTTTATACCTGCCTCAATCCCTGCAGCACTCATATCCCCACCAGACACCCTTGTTTTAAAAACATAGTAGTTGTTCGGAGTAGTTTGGAATGTTTGCTCAACGAAGATTGTCTGCTTTTCTCTTTGAGATTTAGTCAAGGAAACATTGCTATATGACACAATAAGCTTCCCATAACCGTCATCTTTTACTTTTATATTATCTTCAGGTTTTAGCTTGCCCATTGCCACCGTTTTTCCACCATAGTTGTAGTATCCATTCCAATTTTCTTGTTTTAATAAATTGGTGGCAGTGGTTTTCATATCTCCACTTGCTTTTATTTCGTTTGAATTTTTTAGAATTTTTTGATAAAAGAGCGCCCCTAAGAACACTAGCAACAATAAAAGTAGAATCAGTTTTTCTTTCTTTCTAATTCCCATTCCCTCCTCTTTGTTTTTCAGAACCACAGATAAAACATACTTTACATATTGTAGAAACATCTATAAGACTATCTTACACTGACCATTCCTAATATTAAACTCCATTACTGGTTCATTTATTGTTCTAGATAGGAGAATAACGGATATTTCACAAATAAAATCAAAGCGTTCACAAGGGTAACCATTCTTTTTAGAAAAGAACAACAGTAATTTTTCCGACAAAAAAAGAGTGTGGAACAAAAGTAAAAATCACTTTTGTTTCACACCCTAAATTCGAATAAACGGTGGAAGCAGAAGCAATCCCTTCGGAAATAAGCTTCTGCCCCATTCTCTCTCTAAATGTAAATAATCAAAACAATATTCGCTATTATTCGCTTCTTTGTATTCCATCTAATGCTAGGCATTTAAACACTGAAAGTTGATTACTTCCTAACTCAACAGTTTTGTCTCTACTTGTTCCAATTTCACAAACGTGCATTCAATTCTTTGGCTAAGTCTTCAAAGCCTGGTTTGCCCAGAAGCGCGAACATATTTTTCTTGTAGGCTTCTACACCTTCTTGGTCAAATGGATTCACACCGTTCAAATAACCTGAGATACCAACAGCTATTTCAAAGAAGTACATAACATAACCTAATGAATAAGCATCCATTGCAGGAATTTTAACGATCATATTTGGTACACCGCCATCTGTATGCGCAAGCAAAGTACCTTCAAAAGCTTTTGTATTTACAAAGTCTATTTCTTTTCCTTGCAAGTATCCTAGTCCGTCTAAATCTTCACTAAGTTCTGGGATCGAAACCACATGACGTGGTGTCTCAACTTTAACAACCGTTTCAAATAAATTACGCATGCCATCTTGAACGTATTGTCCCATTGAATGTAAGTCAGTAGAAAAATCTGCTGCTGCGGGGAAAATTCCCTTTTGATCTTTTCCTTCTGATTCACCAAACAATTGTTTCCACCACTCAGAGAAGTAATGCATTCCTGGTTCATAGTTGATCAACATTTCAGTTGTTTTGCCTTTACGATATAAGATATTTCTCAACGCAGCGTATTGATAGGCTTGGTTTTTACTTAAATCAGTTGTTGATGCATATTCTTTGCGCGCATCATTGGCACCTGTCATCAAGGCATCAATATCTCCCCCGCTAACTGCAATCGGTAATAACCCAACTGGCGTCAATACCGTGAAACGTCCACCGACATCATCAGGAATCACAAATGTTTCCCAACCTTCAGCATCCGCTTCAACTTTCACAGCACCTTTCTCACGGTCAGTTGTAGCATAAATACGCTTGTTCGCTTCTTCTTTACCATATTTTTTGATCAATAATTCTTTAAATACTCTAAATGCGATTGCAGGTTCTGTCGTTGTACCTGATTTAGAAATCACATTTACTGAGAAGTCACGATCACCAATAACATTGATCAAATCAGCTAAATAAGTTGAACTGATACTGTTTCCAGCAAAGAAAACTTGTGGTGCTTTTCGTTCATCTGCTGGTAATAGATTATTAAATGAATGATGTAAAAATTCGATTGCTGCTCTTGCACCTAAGTAAGAACCACCAATACCAATCACAACTAAAACCTCTGAATCAGATTGAATTTTTTCAGCCGCTTTTTCTATACGAGCAAATTCGTCTTTATCATAATTTTCTGGCAAATCAATCCAACCAGTAAAATCACTTCCAGCCCCAGTTCCTTCTCTTAATGCTTTGTCTACTGCAGTCACTTGTGTCTGCATGTATTCCAATTCATGATCAGCAACAAATGGTGTCAAATTGGAATAATCAAATTGAATGTGTGACATTCCTTCTCCTCCTTGAAATTAAACTTAATACACTCACTACTTTACGTTCTTTTCATGCTTTTTTCAAGCAAATTATGATTGTCTGTACCAATTTTATTTTAAATCAGTTAAAAAGACTTATTTACAGCACAAATCTAACTATTTCTCAGCAGAATTGGTCTATACAGAATAAAAGCAGAACCGAAAAAATGAAGAATGATTATGATTAAATCCCTCATTATCATTCTTCATTCTTACTTATTTTAAACTAGACTAATCCTTGACTTAACATAGCTCGTGCTACTTTTTCAAAACCAGCAATGTTAGCACCTAAAACAAAATTATTTGCGGCATCATATTTATTAGCTGTATCACGACATGTTTCATAAATGTTTTTCATGATGTCGTCAAGCATACCATCAACTTTTTCAAATGACCAAGATAAGCGTTCTGAATTTTGGCTCATTTCTAATGCGGAAACAGCTACACCACCAGCATTTGCAGCTTTACCAGGACAATACAATACCCCCGCTTTATCTAGCACTTCAACAGCATCCAACGTACACGGCATATTGGCGCCTTCCGCTACAATTTTGCCTCCATTTTTCACTAAAATTTCCGCCTGTTTTTCATTGATCTCATTTTGAGTTGCACAAGGTAAAGCAATATCGTAAGCAACTTCAAAATCCCAAACGGATTGACCGTCATAATACGTAGCATCTGAATGAGTTTCCACATATTTAGAAATACGCTCACGATTTTTTTCTTTTAATTCTTTCACTAATTCAACATCGATACCATTGGGATCGTAAATAAATCCATTAGAATCAGAACAAGTTAGAACCGTGGCACCTAATTCTTTGGCTTTTTCCATTGCATAGATTGATACGTTTCCACTACCTGAAACAACAACTTTTTTCCCTTTAAAAGAATCATTTAAGTCATTCAACAAATGCTTAACAAAATAAACGCAACCATATCCAGTTGCTTCAGTTCTTGCTTCACTGCCCCAATATCCTAACGGTTTTCCAGTTAAAACACCTGCATCATAATTTCTCAAACGTTTATACATACCGTATAAGTAACCGATCTCTCTTGCACCAACACCAATATCTCCTGCTGGTACATCAGTACTTGGTCCAATATGTTTTTGTAGTTCTGTCATGAAGCTTTGACAAAAACGCATGACTTCTGCATCTGATTTACCTTTGGGGTCAAAGTCACTACCACCTTTACCGCCACCAATAGGTAACCCTGTTAAACTATTTTTAAAAATTTGTTCAAATGCTAAAAATTTCATCACACTTAAATTCACGCTAGGGTGAAAACGTAAGCCGCCTTTATAAGGGCCAATAGCAGAATTATACTGAACACGGTAACCACGGTTGACTTGCCAATTTCCTTGATCGTCTTGCCATGGAACTCTAAATTGTAAAATTCTCTCAGGCTCAATCAGAACGCCTAAAATATTAGATTCAACAAATGCTGGATTTTCTTTCAAAAAGACTTCAACTGTTGGTAAAAATTCATCAACAGCTTGCAAGTATTCTACTTGCCCTCGATCGTTTTCATGAATCTTTTTTTGAATCTCTTCCACGTACTGTTTTGCTTCCATTTAATCACCCTCTCATTGTTATAATCCTATTTTAACCTAAATTCAGAAAATTTCCACAACTTTTTACTGTAAATTGAAAAAAACTTAGAAAAAATTTTCAAATTTGTGTTAAACTACCATTGAACTGGAGGAGAATTTATGAAATGTTTTGATGTTATTGTCGTCGGAGCAGGTACGAGTGGCATGATGGCGGCGATTGCTGCGGCAAAAGCCGGAAGCAGTACCTTATTGATAGAAAAAAATAAACGTGTAGGTAAAAAACTCTTATTAACTGGCGGCGGTCGTTGTAATGTGACCAACAATCGTCCTGCTGATGAGATCATTGCGCATATACCAGGAAATGGAAAGTTTTTGTATAGCGCTTTTTCACAATTTAACAATTACGATATCATGGAATTTTTCGAATCTAATGGTACCCATTTAAAGGAAGAAGATCACGGACGCATGTTTCCTGTCACTGATCGTTCAAAAACGATCGTTGAAACTCTATTCAATCAATTGGAAAAACTGGGTGTAACGATTTACACAGAAGCAAAAGTTGAAAAAGTATTACATAAAGAAGGACAAATCATCGGAGTCGCTTTAGAGCATGAAAAAATCTATGCACCTTGTGTCATTTTAACAACAGGCGGGCGTACCTATCCTTCCACAGGCTCGACAGGAGACGGATATAAACTTGCTAAACGATTAGGTCATACTATCAGCCCTTTGTATGCAACGGAGTCGCCAATCGTTTCTAATGATGATTTTATTACAGAAAAAACGTTACAAGGTCTTTCTTTACAAGATGTGGCACTTTCTGTTTTAAATAGCAAAGGGAAAGTAATCGTGACACATCAGATGGATCTTCTTTTTACTCATTTTGGTGTCTCGGGTCCGGCTGCTCTGAGATGTTCAAGCTTTGTTAATCAAGAATTAGTTAAAAATGAGCATAAAGCTGTTACTTTACAACTTGATATTTTCCCTCAAAAAACAGCATTAGAATTGAAAAACGAGATCCAAAGGAGACTTCTAGAGCAACCCGAAAAAGCACTAAAAAATTCACTGAAAAATCTTGTTGCTGAACGACTATTAGATTTTGTCTTGAACAAAACTGATCTTTCTGACTATCAATCAAAACAAATATCGGAGCAACAACTTGATAAAATTGTCCAGTGCTTAAAGTCTTTTAGAATAAATGCTGCAAAAACACTTCCGATCGAAAAGTCTTTTGTAACTGGTGGCGGAATTTCATTGAAAGAAATCCACCCTAAAACAATGGAGAGTAAATTGGTCAATGGATTATTTTTCGCTGGAGAGTTACTTGACATTAATGGTTATACTGGAGGATATAATGTTACTGCAGCATTTGTGACCGGACATGTTGCAGGCACACATGCGGCTAATATAGCCGACTATACTTTTTTACCATCTGTAGAGCAAGACTAATTAGGTTATAATTATAAAAGAACGAACATACTAACTAGAATACAAGTATTCGTTCTTTTTTCTTATCAGTATACAAATCAAAAAATAACTACGACTTTAGCAGGATAAAAATGGCAGAATAAATCGGTCTTTTGCTCGATTCTATACTCTTCTATTTATGGGAAACTACTCCTAGGAGGTGGTTATAATGAACATCAGCTTAAAACGCCAAACACCATGGGGATGCATGCGCCATTTTGTTATTTATAAAAATGGGATTAAACAAGGAAAGTTATTTAATAACATTGTAACAGAGATAGAAGTAGAAGATGGCGATGTTCTTAGTTTTAAAGAGGGTTATTTCTACTTTTCTAAAACAATAAAAATAGAGTCTGAAACGAAAGAAGTAGTTATTGTAAATAATAATCATATCAAGCAATTATTCTCATTATTTATTATTTTATTTCTAGTAATCTCTTTACTTACTTTTTCTATTACTTCTTTAAAAGGATTTGTATCCACAGAGATCGCTTCTTTTTATATTTTAAATCTTTTATTCCGCTATTATTCTTATAGTTTCAATCTTGAACCTTCTGATTCACTGAATAGCGTTCCCAGAGTGGAAATTAGTTAAATAAACAAGAATAAGATTTTAAGGAGCTGGACAATAACTTTTCAAGTTATATATCAGCTCCTTAAAATCTGAATAAACGGTGGTAAAAAACGAACCTTCGGGAACACCTAAAATCATTGTAAAACACAACAAGAAATTCTTTAGAATAGACTCCACCAACAAGTGGAACCTTTGAATCATAATACAGACTATAACTATAAATTAAAAACACAACCTCTACCTAAAAAGGATAAGGTTGCGTTCATAGCCGTCATGAACAAATGGCTAACGGTCTTCAGAATAAGAGTGAATGAGACCACGTACGAGTTTCTCAGAGTTTCAATCACTTCGAGGGAATGTTTTCTGTCGCTCTATCATAAAAACTTATACTTCTTTTTCTGAAAAAGAAGTATCTAGAATATAACCAATAGAACGTATTGTTTTTACTTGAACAGGTGAATTTTTTAAATCAGCAAACTTTTTTCTCACATGAGAAACCAAATTACATACTCGATTTTTTTGAACCCCACTGCCATTTTTAGCCCAAACACCTTTGTAAATATCTTCATACGTAACTGTTTGGTTTTTATTTTTATACAAAATCGTTAATGCTAAAAACTCTTGTCTTGTCAAATCAACTTCTTGCTTTTTATTAACTAATACACATGATTTCTCTGGTATTATCTCAAAAGAAGATTGATTTTCTCGCTTTTTAACCGTTTCTTTTTTTAACCGTTTCAAAATGTTTTTCACAATCAAATCCATCTCATCCGCTTCCTCAGTGAAAATACCATCTGCTCCTAATTTTAAATAAACCATGCGAGAAGTAAAAATCATTTGATCCACATCTGCGAGAATAAGAATGTAAATATCAGAGATTTTTCTTATTTCTAACAACCATTCACATATATTTGTAAAGTTGAGTTCTTTACTCTCTTCTATTATAAGAACATCTAATTCACCTAAATCCTCTAAAGAAACTTTATCAATGAGTTCAAGTGAGCATTGTTGATCTAAATCCAATGTTTTATAGTAATTATTTTGAGGTGTTCTTAATGAAAAATAACCTATATTGTACATATATTTCTCTCCTAATTTATAGTGAATTTGAAAATGCTCTGTAAATTACCTTATATCACTAGTTATTTTTTTTATGTTTTTTTCTAGCACTTGTTTTTGTCATAGATTTTTTTCTATTTTTCTTAATAGCTTGAGCTTTTAATCTCTTTCTTTTCTGACGTCTTTTTTTACTGATATACTGACTTAGCACAAAAGTAATGATGATTAATACTATAGCTCCCGCTACTCCTCCGATAATGTACCACTTTGTATTGTCAACTTCCAACTCAACTGCCTGTTCATTCAATTCCTGTGCTTCTTTTTTACTAATTTCAAAGTCTTTAGACCATTTCCATTCATCTGATCCGCTCGTCACATTCATATGCAATGTATATGTTCCAGGTTTAAACTCTTGGTTAGCCCAACTGATCCCAAAATTAAAATTTGAGTTAGGTGCCATACGCACGCCAGTTTTGTTCTGTTCAAAAAGACTCTCGTTTTTGCCTTTTTTAGTTACACGGACATCAACTTTCATGTCCTGTATAATTACGGGCTGTGTATTTTGAATATTTGCTTTTAAAACATTTCTGTAATTCACTTGTGAGGGTTGTATTTTTCCTAATTTCAAATCTGGTTTAATTGCATTATCATTTTCTCTAATCATTATACCAACCGCAAACGCTAAGCGATTCCTGATTTGTACTCCTGAGTTTTCTTTTTCTTCCTTTGTTTTGTCTTCTTTTTCAGTAAAATAAAGACCGCCCAATATTACACCATCAAATTCTTCTTCTGGCATGGTTACCTTCACTTTTAATGATTTTGAACTTTTTGCTGGAATAGTTGTTTCTTTTTCTAGCTCACTAATAGCTGAAAAAGGTGATTTTAACGTTTCATCTAACTTCGGTTCTGAATTGCTATAGTCAACAATCCCATTATCATTAGTAATAGCTGTGTTGGCGTGATTTTCTACAGTCACTGGTTCGTCTAAAGGATTATTTATTAAAACTTCTAATTCTTGAACTTGCCCTGGCTTCATTTTTAAATCAAAGTAAGTTTTCGTTTTATCAATTTGATTTTCAGGAATTACTGCTGTCATAGAAACATTCATTTTTCCAACTTGTGCAGAAGCTTTTATAGGGGTACAACCTATCATTATAATCAAAAGTAACAGTGCGGCTATTCGTTTATTCATTACTAATTTCTCCTAACTTTCTTATGTTTGAATATATGTTATTTTTTTATGTAAGAACCAACCATTACAACAACTTATCGCTGCAATGGTTGTTTTTATTGTTTTTGTTATTTGCAGTAGCGTTGATTCTATAGAGAAATGAGCGTTGGGGATTGTAACGTTGAATTTTCCACTTAATCCCTTTTTCAGATACACCCTTCTACTTTAAACAGCAAAACAATAATTTTTCTTATTTTTCTTCATTCTTACGGTCCATCTTCAAGTGTCCATATTATTTGAGTGGAATATTCTTTATCTGACTGAACAGTTCCAGGCAGGATATTCAACCCCACTTCTTTTTCTTTTTCTTTCGTAAAGTCCACTTGAATAACACCGTTGTTTAATTTGCCTGGTTCATACATCTGAGTATTTAATTCGGTCAGTTTTTTATCCACAACCTTACCTGATTCGTACGAGCGATAGACTAAACTACTCGCTGAAGTCAACCCGTCTTTGGTTTTCAGTGGATGATCCATTTTTGCTAACAAACGCCATTTATTCATTTTAAATCGAGTGTCATTTATAGACAGGCTTAACTTATTTTCTGAAAGCACAAACTGTTCTTTCGATGCAATTGTTTGGGTTCCAAATGTGAGTTTGTCTATCGTTTTATCAAAAGACAAACTTCCCTCTACGAGTGTCACTTTAAATACACGTGTTAAACTTCCAAGCGTAACTGTGATCGAATATACTCCTGGTTCTTTTTTTAGGCTTCCTTGACTATAGACAAGTTTGTCATTGATCAACTGCCCTTTATCTAAGTCCCACGCCTCAACTGCTCCATGTTTTAAAATAAATGCCTTTTGCTCAGCCGCTGTTTCTGGTAAATCAATGGCTAAGGCTGAGAAATCATCGGCTTTCAGTAAGTTTTTACTATCCATTGATGTCAAATCATCTTTTACCGTTATCGGTACAACAACAACGAGAGCATTTCCTGCTTTATCAGTCAATGTGATGTCAGCTGTTTTATACCCTGTTTTAGAAACATCAGGTGTTTTCGTCATTTCAATAGTTAAATCTGCTGTTCCAGCATTATCTGAAACATTCGCAAGCATTTTATCGATGGATGGCAGCTTATCACCTAGGGTTAACTCTTGTTTTACCGCTTCAGCTTTTGGTGGTGTGGTATCGGCGACAACTTGAGAATCAGAAGCAACGCTGACATTCCCTGCGGCATCTGTTGCAGTAACATAATACGTTTTATAAGGAACTAACGGTTTTTTAGCTTCTGGTACAACCAATGAATATTGACCATCCGTCCCAGCTGTTCCTGTTAAAAACACAGTTGCATCCGATTTATCATACATCGTGACCGTGGCTCCCGCTTCCGCCTGACCTGAAATGGTTCCTGTTTGGTCTTTGATTGCATTTAATGTCGGTTTCTCTGGTGGGATGACATCTTTGACTTGCCGTGTTTCAGAAGTCGTTTTCCCTCTTAACATGCTCGTCACGGTGATTTTTTCATTCCACTTAAAATACTTTCCTTCTGGCAGTGAGTAGCTAAAGTTCCCTTCTGCATCTGCGCGAATCTGGTATTTTTTTGAATCCTTCGCCACTTCTGAGCTTAACGTTCCCACTGGAAATTCACTACTTCCTGAGAATTGAAGAAAGGAATTTGGATAGGTTTTTCCTTTGATGATATGGCTTAGTTCATTTTTCGGATCATTCACCAATTCTGTTGGAATGGTCAAGCTCATCGTAATTTTGTCCAGCAAAGCTTGAGCTTTGGCTAGTTCCTTAGACAGTTCCGTTTTTGTCGTTGCATCAAGAATCGTTTCAATCAATTCTTTTACCTTATCAATTTCCGCTTGTGTCGTTGATAGTTTTAATTCTGTATGCGTTTTATCTGTGAATAAACCTTCAATCCATTCATTTGATTCTGCAACTCCTTGGTTCAAATCCACGAGGGATAGGTTAGAAAATTTTACTCCTGTATTATACATCCCTATAGAAGCAATACTAAAAACAAGAGTCATTTCTTCTGTCTTTGCCTGAATAATCTTTGAAATATTTATAGAACCCAAACTACGTTTTTTTAAATTGCTGTAGTCTGGATAAATAGACACAGGATTATTTACATCTGAATTTGATAACCAATCGAAAGCATATTGCGATTCGTAACCTCCACTAGCGCTTCCACTCATTACAGTCGAAAATTGATAATAGTGATCAGGTATCGTACGGATTGTGGTTTTTACAAGAGCATAAAGACTTATATTCGGGACACTTTTAAGTGAAAGCTCACGACCAATTATAGTTCCAGTCACATTATCGTTATTCGCATCAGTAAATCTCACATAAGTTGTTCCATTCCAAGTACTGTATGGAATCCAATCATCATATCTATATTTAGTATATCCTTCAAAATCTTTTATCAAATTGTACTTTGAGAGAATTTCTTGATCTGTTATTTTAGGGGGAGTTGTCTCTACTCGAGCTTGACGATTGATTTTTCTAGGACTTTCTTCTGCTTTCAAAACAGACTTCGTTTCTATTTTAAGAGTAACAAAAATAACAAGACTACTTAGTAAGACTGTTACCATAAGGAAAGAATGTTTTTTCTTTTTCATTTACTTCATCACCTCTTTATCGATATTTTTTAGTGACTACCTTATAAAGTTTAAAGATGAGTAACACGAAAACAGTCATTAACAGTAGTATACCCAACTTTATTACTAGAGTATTACTTTTGGTGCCCGTACTAGGTAGCAAACCAGACTTAGCGTTTTTTTTTCGATTCGTTTCTGGCAATTCCTTCATTTTATTTGACGTACCACTAGTTGACGTACTGGTTTTCGTCTGGCTACTTTCTGATGTTTTATCTGTGCCACTGGGTACTGTTGTACTCGAACTAGAATCACCGCTAACAGACACATCACTATTAAAAGTTAAACCAATTTCAGTATCATAGTTTACCGCTTCTGCTACTGTAGAGAGCTGAAGTAATGGCAGTGTTATAAATATAATGCTTAGCAAAATAAAATATTTTTTTTTCATAGTTCTTCTCCTTAGCTTATCTGTAAACAAATCAACTATGATTACTTCCTTCGTTTTGTTTAAGCTGAAATTCTATTTGTCTATCAAGCTTTATAAACGGCTACTTCCATTGTTTGTATAATTACAGGTTATGTAGTTTAACTGTTGATTTTATGTAAAAATCAACAATCGATTACACCAAATTGTTCAGTCTCTTGCTGGAAGTGTTGTTGGTGTTGTTGACAACGGCCAAGTTATTGTAGCTTTATATTCTTCATTAGGATTTCTGTCAGTATCTGTTAAAATAGCTGTTGTATCCTTTCTGAATACTGCTCATTTATTCTTTTATTAATGTTTCTTTTATGGTGTAACCTCTGGTGAAACTTCTGATTTTTCTGGCGCATCTACTAATGTCCATGTTAATACCGTTTTATACGCTACATTTGCTAATTTTGCAGTATCACCTGGAATAGTTAATGAAACACTCTTGGCCGCTTGTTCATTAGTATCTCCTAATGAATAGTGCCAAGTTCCCATTCCTTTACCAGCAGCAGCATCAACAACCGTTACAGCGGCAGCCCCTGGAATAAGCTTTTGACTAATCCCTAGTGGCGCAAATTCTGATCCTTTTTGTACTGACTTCAGTATAGGATTGTTGAGTGAAAGTTCTGCACCTGTAAGTTCAGTAACTTTATTATCCTTGTCTTTTGCTTGGAATTGCGAATCTTGCTTAAGTTGCAACTGCCAACCTGCATTCGTACCACGATTATCTGTAACTTGAACATAGTTTGGTACTTTTTTTGGCTCTACAATATCTTTTAATTTAAGTTCTGCTAATTTTGCATGATAAGTCGTTGTATTACCAGATACTTTTACAGCGCCAAAATTAAGTTTCGTGATATAATCAATCGTTAAGGGACCTACCATCCCAGTTTCACCGCCAGTTTCACCCTCGCCTGGTTTTTCAATTTCTTCACCACCTGGCCCAACAGGAGGTGTTACCTCTGTCTCATTTTGTTCAAATGAAATTTCTGCTTCGGAGTGCACTGGAGATTGGATCGTTATTGGCGGTTTAACCTCGTTTCCTCCAGTCTCTGTTTCTGCAAAAGCAGAGGCTGTTCCTAGTAATAAGCTAGCAAATGTTATGACCCCTGTAGTAGTGAATACTGCATTCTTTTTCAATATCATGTTTTTTTCTCCTTTGAGTTTTTATATAGGTGTATCAATCAACTCCCAAGTTAAGGAAGTTGTATAGTTACCTTTCTTTTTTTTCGACCGAGCCAGGAACTTTGAGTTGTATGCTTTTTTTACTTTCTTCTTTATCTTTACCAAACATAATCATCCAAATTCCCTTCCCTCTCACTATGGTCCATTTTCAAGTGTCCATATTATTTGAGTGGAATATTCTTTATCTGACTGAACACTTCCAGGCAGGACATTCAACACCACTTCTTTGTCTGTCTCTTTCGTAAAGTCCACTTGAATAACACCGTTGTTTAATTTACTTGGTTCATACATCAGTGTATTTAATTCGGTCAGTTTTTTATCCACAACCTTACCTGATTCGTACGAACGATAGACTAAACTACTCGCTGAAGTCAACCCGTCTTTGGTTTTCAGTGGATGATCCATTTTTGCTAACAAACGCCATTTATTCATTTTAAATCGAGTGTCATTTATAGACAGGCTTAACTTATTTTCTGAAAGCACAAACTGTTCTTTCGATGCAATTGTTTGGGTTCCAAATGTGAGTTTGTCTATCGTTTTATCAAAAGACAAACTTCCCTCTAGGAGTGTTACTTTAAATACTCTTGTCAAACTTCCAAGCGTAACCGTGATCGAATATACTCCTGGTTCTTTTTTTAGGCTTCCTTGACTATAGACAAGTTTGTCATTGATCAACTGCCCTTTATCTAAGTCCCACGCCTCAACTGCTCCGTGTTTTAAAATAAACGCCTTTTGCTCAGCCGCTGTTTCTGGTAAATCAATGGCTAAGGCTGAGAAATCATCGGCTTTCAGTAGGTTTTTACTATCCATTGATGTCAAAGCATCTTTTACGATGATTGGTACAACAACAACGAGAGCATTTCCTGCTTTATCAGTCAATGTGATGTCAGCCGTTTTATACCCTGTTTTAGAAACATCTGGTGTTTTCGTCATTTTAATAGTTAAATCTGCTGTTCCAGCATTATCTGAAACATTCGCAAGCATTTTATCGATGGATGGCAGCTTATCGCCTAGGGTTAACTCTTGTTTTACCGCTTCAGCTTTTGGTGGTGTGGTATCGGCGACAACCTGAGAATCAGAAGCAACGCTGACATTCCCTGCGGCATCTGTTGCAGTAACATAATACGTTTTATAAGGAACTAACGGTTTTTTAGCTTCTGGTACAACCAATGAATATTGACCATCCGTCCCAGCTGTTCCTGTTAAAAACACAGTTGCATCCGATTTATCATACATCGTGACCGTTGCTCCCGCTTCCGCCTGACCTGAAATGGTTCCAGTTTGGTCTTTGATTGCATTTAATGTCGGTTTCTCTGGTGGGGTGTTATCCTTGACTTGCCGTGTTTCAGAAGTCGTTTTTCCTCTCAACATGCTCGTCACGGTGATTTTTTCATTCCACTTAAAATACTTTCCTTCTGGCAGTGAGTAGCTAAAGTTCCCTTCTGCATCTGCGCGAATCTGGTATTTTTTTGAATCCTCCGCCACTTCTGAGCTTAAGGTTCCCTCTGGAAAGGCACTACTTCCTGAAAATTGAAGAAAGGAATTTGGATAGGTTTCCCCTTTGATGGTATGACTTAGTTCATTTTTCGGATCATTGACCAATTCTGTTGGAATCGCCAAGCTCATTGTAATTTTGTCCAGCAAAGCTTGAGCTTTGGCTAGTTCCTTTGTTAGTTCTGCTTTCGTCGTTTGATTGACGATTGTTTCAATCGATTTTTTTGCGTTATCAATTTTTGTTTGCGTCGCCGAAAGTTTTAATTCTGTGTGTGTACTATCTGTGAATAAAGCTTCAAGTTCTTCGCTTGATTCTGTAATCCCTTGAGTCAGATCTACAACCGATAACTTCCGATAATTGGCACGATTATTCTGCGAAGTTTGAGCCACAGAAAAACTAACTGCCATTTCAGTTGTTGTTGCTTTAACGATTTTTTTAACCTGAATAATATTAGTTGAGCGGATTTCTAGGTTCCTATAAGTTGGAAAAACAGAAACGGGGTTATCTACATCTGTGTTTGATACCCAATCTAATGCGTATTTTGCATCAGCATAATTACCCTGCATTTCTGTAGAAAGTTGATAATAATGTCCTGGAATTGTTGGAAACGTACTCCTTATTTGTATATCCTGAACATTAAATTGAATACCAAATCTCGTTAATTCGACAGACGAAGAATCAACAACGGATTTTACGAGTTCTGTTTCATACTCAATTTTCCCCCCCCCATTCCACTCCTTTAGCGCTTTCCACTGATTAGGAGTAAAAATAGTTTTGAGTAAGAATTTCCACTTACCCTTGTATAGCAAATTATATTTCGAAAGAATTGTTTCATCTGTTATTTCAGGCGGCGTTGTCTCTTCTCTAATTTGACTATTGATTTCTCTCGGATTTTCTTCAGCCTTCATAACTATTTTTGTTCCTACTTTTAAATAAATCAAGAGTGCCAAACAACTTAGTGTCACAGCCACTATCAAGAGAAAATACTTTTTATTTTTCATTTTTCCACGTCCTATTTATCGGTATTTTTAATAACTACCTTATAAAATTTAAAGATGAGAAACGCGAAAACAAGTATTAAGACTAGCATACCTAATCCCATTAGCAAAACATTGCTTTTGGTTCCTGTGCTAGGTAACACACCAGTTAGACCAGACTTGGCTGTTGTATTTCTATTCATTTTTGACGATTCTTCCACTTTACTTGATGTATCTGTATTAGTCCGATTCCCCTCGGATGTGTTTGTCGTACTTTTTGATTCTGATGTATTTGTTGTACTACTTGGTAAAGTTGTACTCGAACTAGAATCACCGCCAACCGATACATCACTATTAAAAGTCAAGCCAATTTCAGTATCATAGTTTATTGCTTCTGCTACTTTAGAAAGCTGAAACAATGATAGTGTTATAAATATCATGCTTAGCAAAATAAAATATTTTTTTCTCATTCTCATAGTCACTCTCCTTGGTTTTAACCTGTAAACATATAAAATATGGACTCTTACTTCGCTCAGTCCAAGTAGTGCTGGCTTTTTAGTGACCATGTTACACGAATATCGACTTCCATATCTTATATAATTACAGGTTATGCATTTTGCTTTATGTAAGAATTGATTATTGCAGTAGCAGGTTTTCACTACTACTGCAATAATCAATTACCTTAATCTGTTTAGTTGCCTGTAGGAGGCGTTGTTGGTGTTGTTGATAACGTCCAAGTTATTGTAGATTTATATTCTTCATTAGCATCTTTCTTAGAATCAGCTGGAACGCTAAGTGTAACGTTAGGATTTCTATCGGTATCTGTTAAAGTAGCTGTTGTATCCTTGCTGAATACTGCTGCCCATGAACCCATTCCTTGATCCGCTTTTGCTACAATAAGTGGCTTAGCTTCTGGAGTCAGTGTTACATTTGTATTTAATGTAGCTGGCTTAAAATCTTTTCCGTCAACTGGTTTTACTGGAGATGTAAATTGTGAATGTCCCAATGTTAACGTAGCTTTTAAATCTGCATTTTTATCTACTACAGTTCCTTTGAATGGAGTGGCTGCAACTGTTAATTCCCATCCATCATTCGTTCCTCTATTATCTGTAACTTGCACATAGTGAGGAACATATTTCGATTGTAAAGGCTCTGCCACTTTACCCGTTTCATCTAATAAATTAACTTTCATGTATAGTGGATGATACTCTGCTGCATTACCTGACATTGTAACTGTTCCAAACTTAAAGTTCGGTGCAAAATCAACTCTTAGAGGTCCTTTAGTTCCAACTGAACCTTCCCCAGTCTCTGGTTTAACGCCATTACCATCAGGATCCAGTGGATCGATCGTATTCCCGTCATTATCAGCATCTTGAGGTTCTGATTTGAATTTAACGGTTGCATCAGTTGTAGGCGCTGCAACTTGATCAGCAAAAGCTGGTGACGCTGCTCCTAAAATAAATGTACTGATTAATAACGCAGAAGCGATTGTTGTTTTTTTCATAATAAACTTCCTCTTTCCTTTTTAAATGTTTAAATTACTAGTTTATCCCCTATTGATGTTTCTTTTATGGTGTAACCTCTGGTGAAACTTCTGATTTTTCTGGCGCATCTACTAATGTCCATGTTAATACCGTTTTATACGCTACATTTGCTAATTTTGCAGTATCGCCTGGAATAGTTAATGAAACACTCTTAGCCGCTTGTTCATTAGTATCTCCTAATGAATAGTGCCAAGTTCCCATTCCTTTACCAGCAGCAGCATCAACAACCGTTACAGCGGCAGCACCTGGAATAAGCTTTTGACTAATCCCTAGTGGTGCAAATTCTGATCCTTTTTGTACTGACTTCAGTACAGGATTGTTGAGTGAAAGTTCTGCACCTGTAAGTTCAGTAACTTTATTATCCTTGTCTTTTGCTTGGAATTGCGAATCTTGCTTAAGTTGTAACTGCCAACCTGCATTCGTACCACGATTATCTGTAACTTGAACATAGTTTGGTACTTTTTTTGGCTCTACAATATCTTTTAATTTAAGTTCTGCTAATTTTGCATGATAAGTCGTTGTATTACCAGATACTTTTACAGCGCCAAAATTAAGTTTCGTGATATAATCAATCGTTAAGGGACCTACCATCCCAGTTTCACCGCCAGTTTCACCCTCGCCTGGTTTTTCAATTTCTTCACCACCTGGCCCAACAGGAGGTGTTACCTCTGTCTCATTTTGTTCAAATGAAATTTCTGCTTCGGAGTGCACTGGAGATTGGATCGTTATTGGCGGTTTAACCTCGTTTCCTCCAGTCTCTGTTTCTGCAAAAGCAGAGGCTGTTCCTAGTAATAAGCTAGCAAATGTTACGACCCCTGTAGTAGTGAATACTGCATTCTTTTTCGATATCATGTTTTTTTCTCCTTTGAGTTTTTATATAGGTGTATCAATCAACTCCCAAGTTAAGGAAGTTGTATAGTTACCTTTCTTTTTTTCGACCGACCCAGGAACTTTGACTTGTATGCTTTTTTTACTTTCTTCTTTATCTTTACCAAACATAATCATCCAAGTTCCCTTCCCCGTGGTTTCAGTCGAACGAGATACTTCTGTTGGCTCCATGCTGTCAGGGTCTAATCGAACACTGTCTATAGCAATTGGTTCTCGTCCAGAGTGTGGAGAAAATAACGTAATATTATTTAAAGATATCTCCGCACCTTTTAATACATGTGTGCCATTTCTGAGTTGTCCATTTTGCTTAATTGTTAATCGCCATCCAGCTTTTTTCCCTCGATTATCGGTCAATTGAAGAAAATTTGGGACCTCTTGTTCTGAACCGTCGTCCTTTTTTTTAATCTTTGTTAATTTTGCATAATAAATATCATTTTCTTTTGACCCATCATGTTCCCCAAAAATAACATGAGGAGCAAAATCAACGCTTAACGGTCCAGATGTTCCTGGTTGAACAGGAATTGGTGAAACAATTTCTGTTGATTCATCTGGCTTTTCGGGATCTATCGGAGGGGTGACATCCGTGTTTTCAGTGTAAAAAATTTCTGCTTCCGATTTATTCCCTATACTGCTATCAGCCAAAACAGATGTCGTTTCAACACTGACCCCACCTAGCAATATAAAAATTAACACCATAAACGTTCTTCTCATCTTTTTCATTTTTTCCTCCTCTCTCACTATGGTCCATTTTCAAGTGTCCATATTATTTGAGTGGAATATTCTTTACCTGAGCGAACACTTCCAGGTAGGACATCCAACACCACTTCTTTGTCTTTTTCTTTCGTAAAGTCCACTTGAATAACACCGTTGTTTAATTTACTTGGTTCATACATCGGAGTATTTAATTCGGTTAGTTTTGTATCTACAACCTTACCTGATTCGTACGAGCGATAGACTAAACTACTCGCTGAAGTCAACCCGTCTTTGGTTTTCAGTGGATGATCGACCTTTGCTAATAAACGCCATTTATTTACTTTAAACCGAGTATCATTTACAGAAATACTTAACTTATTTTCTGAAAGTACAAACTGCTCTTTCGATGCAATTGTTCGGGTTCCAAACGCTAAGTTGTCTACCTTTTTTTCAAAAGACAAACTTCCATCTAATAGCTTCACCTTAAATACTCGTGACAAATTACCGATAGTTACCGTAATTGAGTACTCCCCAGGTTCTTTTTTTAAGCTTCCTTGATTATAGACAAGTTTGTCATTGATCAACTGCCCTTTATCTAAGTCCCACGCCTCAACTGCTCCGTGTTTTAAAATAAAGGCCTTTTGCTCTGCCGCTGTTTCCGGTAAATCAATGGCTAAAGCTGAGAAATCATCGGCTTTCAGTAGGTTTTTACTATCCATTGATGTCAAAGAATCTTTTACGATGATTGGTACAACAACAACGAGAGTATTTCCTGCTTTATCAGTCAATGTGATGTCAGCCGTTTTATACCCTGTTTTAGAAATATCTGGTGTTCTGGTTTGTTTAATGGTTAAACCAGCCGTCCCAGCGTTATCTGAAACATTCGCAAGCATTTTATCGATGGATGGCAGCTTATCACCTAGGGTTAACTCTTGTTTCACCGCTGCAGCTTTTGGTGGTGTGGTATCGGCGACAATCTGAGAAACAGAAGCAACGCTGACATTCCCTGCGGCATCTGTTGCAATAACATAATACGTTTTATAAGGAACTAACGGTTTTTTAGCTTCTGGTACAACCAATGAATATTGACCATCCGTCCCAGCTGTTCCTGTTAAAAACACAGTTGCATCCGATTTATCATACATCGTGACCGTGGCTCCCGCTTCCGCCTGGCCTGAAATGGTTCCAGTTTGGTCTTTGATTGCATTTAATGTCGGTTTCTCTGGTGGGGTGTTATCCTTGACTTGCCGTGTTTCAGAAGTCGTTTTTCCTCTCAACATGCTCGTCACGGTGATTTTTTCATTCCACTTAAAATACTTTCCTTCTGGTAGTGAGTAGCTAAAGTTCCCTTCTGCATCTGCGCGAATCTGGTATTTTTTTGAATCCTCCGCCACTTCTGAGCTTAAGGTTCCCACTGGAAAGGCACTACTTCCTGAAAATTGAAGAAAGGAATTTGGATAGGTTTTCCCTTTGATGGTATGACTTAGTTCATTTTTCGAATCATTGACCAATTCTGTTGGAATCGCCAAGCTCATCGTAATTTTGTCCAGCAAAGCTTGAGCTTTGGCTAGTTCCTTTGTTAATTCTGTTTTCGTCGTTTGATTGACGATTGTTTCAATTGATTTTTTTGCCTTATCAATTTCTGTTTGCGTCGCCGACAGTTTTAATTCTGTGTGTGTACTATCTGTGAACAACGCATTAATACTAGATCGGGATTCTTCAGTTCCTTGGTTTAAATCAACAATGGAGAGGTTAGAAAAATATACGTATGAATAAGCTCCCCATAACGCAGCAATGCTAAAATCAAGCGTCATTTCTTCTGTCTTTGCTTGAACAATTTTTGAAACATCTGTAGGTCCGAAACCACGATTTTTTAATTCCCTGTAGTCTGAATAAATAGAGACTGGACTATTCACATCTGAATTCGATAACCAATCAAAGGCATATCTTGCTTCACTACCAGAATAAGCACTTGCAGTTATTTGGGTCGAAAATTGATAATAGTGATTAGGTATTGTACGGATTGTAGTTTTTACAAGACCAGCACTACTAATATCTCCGTTAATGCTAAACGAAATCTTCCGAACATTTGCGTTTGCCCACACGCCGCTAGTTAAAAGACTCTGAGAAGTTGATCCATCCCATGCACTAGTAAGACTCCATGGTTTAGCCATATACCTAGAATACCCTTCGAATTTTTTTATCAAATTGTACTTCGAAAGAACTGTTTGGTCGGTTACTGCTGGTGGAGCCTCTTCTGTTTTCATTTGGAAATTGACAATTTTCTCGCTCTCTTTTGCTTTCAAAACTGTTTTGACTTCGTTCTTTGGATAAAATAGAATCATAAAAGTAGTACACTCAATAATCAGTACTGAGGTAAGACACCATTTCTTTTTATTCATCTTCTTTCCTCCTACTTCACGCGCCATCGCTTAACTGCATTATAGGAATTAAAACTGCTCGTTTTTTTTCATCTATCCCCCCCTTTTCATTATGACCCATTTTCAAGCATCTACTTTTACCACTTTGTCTACTTCGGTCTTTAGAGAAATAATTTAGAGTACATGCACTCAACGAAATTGCTGAGATTGATAACAAATACTACTTTTTATTTTTCATCTGTTCATCCCCTATTTAGAGCATTATTTTTGAACACCTTATAGAGTTTGAAATCAACAAACACGAAAACAAGTATTAAAACTAGACAGCCCTAAATTACGTATAGAAGATTCCGTAGCGTTCCAATATCAGGTAAAAGCCTATCAAGACAAGACTTTGTTATTTTTTTGTCTTCGATTCTACAAATTCCTTTTTAGTTATTTGATTCATAGGTACTAGTCTGCGATGTTTCACTTGTACTACTTTCAATTGTTGAACTTGAGATCGAATCACTTGAAGTCGAACCACTTCCAGTAGATACATCATTATTAAAGTTCAACCCGATTTCAGTATTGTCATTTACCGCTTCAATCATTTTAGGAAACTGAAACAATGATATAGCGACAAAAACTATACTAAAGAAAATAAAGTTTTTATATTTCATAGTACCCCCTTTTTGCCCCAGTTCTCATTTTATCCATCAAAAAAATATTATTTTCAGATTTAACAAATATTATTTAAATATATTAAATGAGTTTCCGGTATATTTGATTAAATTATTTTCTTTTTCGTGTTACTTTATTATCATAAAACATAAGGTTTTTTTTTGAAAATCCAAAACTGAACACATTTCAGACCTTTTTTAGATAAAATAACTAAAAAAACATATTGATATTATTATTATGAAGCTTTTACAATACAAAAAATAACAAATTAAAAACAAATAAAATTCAATAAAAGTCAGAATTCATTGACTTTGTTTTTTTTCTACTCTATAATTCCACGGAAAACTACTAATAAAGGACGTATATGAATGGAATTTTTTTTAAATGATAAAAGTAAGAAGAAATTAGAACTTTTTAAAGAATTGATTTTTAACGATGGTGAAAAGGTTTCATTCACGGATCTCCAACGTTTTTTAGACATTTCCTTAAGCACTTTAAAACGATATTTTAATGAATTAGAAGCAGATATTAAAAAAAATGAAAAGCTAAAAATGATTGTTTTTGAAAAATATTCAGGGGGAGTGCAGCTAAACAATCATTCAGATTTCAAACTTGATTACTTAGTTGTCACACTAAGGCTCCATTATTTGAATGATTCTTTACAGTTCAAGATCATATCCACTATTCTTTCTAAAAGCTACTTAACCGCTGATGAATTAGCAGATGATTTGTTTGTAAGTATCCCTTACCTTTACAAACAAATAAATGCTTTAAACATACAGCTTGAAAGCTTTCATATAAAATTAGTATTTCACTCAAATGAAAATTTATGTGGTGAAGAAAAACATTTAAGAATGTTTTGTTTCTATTTTTATTGGAATGCCTATAGAGGGATCATCGTTCCTTTTGAATCTGAACTTAGCTGTGTATTTACATGCCCAGATTTGATAGAAAGTTTGGAGAAACGCTATTCCGCATCTGTCATCAAACGGATAAAATTGATGTTGGGTATTACAATCATGAGACAGCATAACTATCCAATCTATTTACCTGTAGAAATAAAAAATATATTAAAGCCTTTTGAAAAGACAACAGAAATTTCTAAACTCGTAAAAAGATACTTTATATCAGAAGACGAACATTTATTCTTTAATTTAATGCTTCGTAGTTTCATCTCAGATATCGATTCACCCAAAGAAAAGATCATGCTTTTTGATAAATTTCCACGATCATCTTCTTTAGTTCTCTCTAGCGAACTACTTATTAACGAATATGAAAAAGAATTTTTTCCCATTACTCTTATGACCACTAAAGAAAAAACCAGTATTTTCTATTACTTACTTATCGGGCTCGTTTATTGTACATTTTTCGAAATCAATCCAATGTATTTCTTCAGACAAATCATGATTAGTGAACAAGGCAACACAGAATTTTTCAAAAAATATTTAAAAAAACATCCAAAAATTTATCGTTTTTATAAAAAATTCAGAAAAAATCATCCTGTATTTACTCTTGATTCTTCATTTAACTTTGGACTATGTATGTTATTAAGCATCTTGACGGATATGTTTTTAAATTCTCAGATTAACATTTATATCCAATATAGCAGCAATAATTTTGGTTCGATTTTTATTAAAAATAAGCTTTTAACGATTTTTAATCCTAAATCTATAAACTTTACGAAAGACATAGATGAAGCGGATATTGCTATTGTAGATAATTTTGAAAAGCACAAAGAAAAAGAAAATCAAACATTTTTCTTTGTTAATAGTTTTCTTGATGAACGGATGTGGCTTGAGCTCAATACTGTCATTCAACAAAGGTTACTGAAGCATGAATGATGCAATAAAAAAGAACAAAATCAAACATGTTCGTTTGATTTTGTTCTTTTTTATTGTCTAATTACTTTTCATTAATTCAGTAACGTATGCTACTGTGTCGGGTTGTTCTGTTTCAATCTTAGTGATAGCGTCAGCAAAGTTTGGTAGATGATCTTTATGCGCAATCAATAACTCATCTAGCAACGTTTTAGCCATCGATCCGCCTGGTACTAAGGGATTAATCGTAAATGCATGTAATGCTGCCCCATAATCACCATCAATCGCAGCCCGAATCACTGTCTCCTCCATTCCCTTCATAACTTGAATAATGCCACGAGCAGCTGGCGGGAATGCGCCCCAATTGTATGGTTCATGACCATGAGCTGTCACAGGTCCGGAAACTTCAACTACGCAATCATAAGGTAAGTCTGTAATCGTACCATTATTTTCAGTTGACACGACCATATCAGTACGTTTGTCATTATGAATGGACGCAATCAATTCACATGCAGCATCACTATAGTGTGTTCCACCACGCTGTTCTAGTTCCTTTGGTTTATAATCTAAGTTTGGATCTTTATAAAGTTCGAACAAACGAGCTTCAGTTTCTTTTACAACTTGTGCTCTTGTTTCGCCTTTTTCAAATTCTTCAATCGAATGTTTTAACATTTCATCTTCGATATAATAATAACGATGGTAACCACATGGCAACATACCTAAGTCTTTAATTTGTTCATAATGGAATGGCGCGTTATGAATATTTTTCAAATGACTTTCAGAATCTTCTTGAGGACCATAAATCAAGTCAATCAATTCTTGCGTCCGTTCATTTCCTTGTTTATCCCAAACCCGATGCCAGTGGAAGTGATTAATACCTGCAAATTTAAAGAATAAATCCTCTTCGGGAATTCCTAATTTTTCAGCTGCTTGCTTTCTGTGACCAATTGGTACATTACATAAACCAGCTGTTTTTTTCCAACCACCGTGCTTTATAGCTGCTTCTGTAACCATCCCCGCAGGATTTGTAAAATTGACAAGCCATGCGTCTGGACATAATTCTTTCATATCTTCGATAATTCCAAGGATTACTGGTATCGTACGGAACGCTTTAAACATGCCTCCTGCCCCATTCGTTTCTTGGCCAAGCACACCATGTGACAACGGAATACGTTCATCTTTGATTCGCGCATCAAGTAAACCTACACGAAATTGTGTCGAGACAAAATCTGCATCTTTTAACGCAGCTCGGCGATCTAATGTCAGATGAACTTCCCAGTCCAAACCAGCAGCTTTGACCATACGTTTGGCCATAGCTCCAACTGTTTCTAATTTTTCTTTTCCTGCTTCAATATCAACTAACCAAATTTCTTTGATTGGTAATTCATCTTTTCTTTTAATGTAGCCTTCAATTAATTCTGGTGTGTAGCTTGATCCTCCACCAATTGTTGCGATTTTCAATGCATTTCTTGTCATATGTTTCCCTCCTGATTTTTTGTTCAGAATATGTTCTGACATCGTTTACATTCTTATCATAATCTGTGGGAATGTTCCCATGTCAAGCTCTTTTTTTATTCTTTTTATGTTATACTTAAAAAGGAAAAGCCTTTTTATTTAGTTAGATTACACTAGATTGATTAGCGAGGTGTTAAAATGACCACAATTATTGATGTTGCCAAAAAAGCTCAAGTATCAAAATCAACTGTTTCTAGGGTTATTTCCGGAAATGGTTATGTTAGTCAAGAAAGTCGAAAAAAAGTGCTAGAAGCAATGGAAGCGTTATCGTATTCTCCTAACTTAATTGCACGTAATCTTCAAAGTGGTGAAACAAAAACGATTGGTTTTCTTGCACAAGGCTTTATTGATCCGCTGGGCGTTTTTCTTCAAAGTTTTATTTCAATCGCAAAGCGTTATAACTACTATGTGACCTTATATTTTACAGATGGGGATAAGAAAAAAGAAATCGATGCCTTAAATCAATTGAAGTATAAACAACTAGATGGTGTCTTTATTTTAACTCGAGCAAATAAGTGGGAAGTTATTGAACCCTACAGTCTTTATGGCCCTATTGCCACTTGGCATCGTATTGATTCTGAAAGAATCTATTCTTCTTACATCGATCATTATTCAGGATATCTTCGATCATTAGATTATCTTTATCAGAGAGGCTATCGTTCAATTGGACACGTTTTAGGGAATTTTGAAAATTTAAACACAAAAGCGCGTTTAAAAGCGATTGATGATTTTCATCAAGAAAAAAAGATGCTGATAAACGACGAATGGATTTTTCAAGATAAATCGAGAATTGATAATGGGCGTAATATTGCACATTTATGGCATGAAATGAACAATAAAACAGATGCAATGGCCTTTTATACTGATTCTGTCGCCGCTGGTTTTATCTCTGAGCTTCAAACTTTAGGATACTCGATTCCAGAAGATGTTGCCGTAATCGGATTTGATAATAGTGAAATTAGTCGGTTGATGCATATTACCACTGTAGATTATTCCATCAAGCTTCAAGCTGAAAATTCATTCATTTATATTCACAATCAATTAAATAAAGAAACAATTCCCGAACAAGAAATGCGTGTCCAACTTATTGAAAGACAGACTGTTCCTTTACGAAAACAAAAAAAAGAACAATGAAGTTTTTTTCTTCATTGCTCTTTTTTGTTTATCTTACTGTTTTTTTCGTTCGTTTCTTAAAATTGAGATTGATTGTTTCAATGACTTCATCACGCCACCTTCGCTATAAACCAAAACATTTGATTTATAGAGTTTTGCTGAAAACATTGTCAATAAAACACAAAATACTGCAAGAATTAACACTGAAATCATTGCCCCTGTATTTGTCACCGTTTCACTTGCTAAACGAATTGGCATTATGAATGATGAAATCAATGGAATATAGGAAGATACTTTGATGACAATATTTTGCGGATCAGTCGTTCCTAATGAAATCCCGATGAAGTACCCAATCATCGCAATATAGATGATTGGCTGAACCGCTTTGGCCGTATCTTCTGGCTTAGAAACTAATGAGCCACATAGTGCTGCTAAGACAGAATAAACTAATACACCTAAAACAAAGAATATCAAAGTGAAGTATAAGAAACTTCCCAATATATTTGTAGAAGAAAGTCCTTCCAACAAGCCTTTTACCATATCTAAATTTTTTAACTGTGAGTAACCAATTCCAAATGCTGCTGCATAAATAACAATTTGGGTCAAGGCTACTAAAATAACTCCAGTTAATTTTCCATAAAAATGAGTTTGGGCTTTAGTGCTTGATAGAATTACTTCCATGATTCGCGTTCCTTTTTCAGAAGCGATTTCTTGTGCAATAATAGATGCATATGTGATGATGATTACCCAGAGAATGATCGTTATAACAAATGACATAGCAGATTGAATCCCTGTATTATCTTCACCTGTCATCATTTTCCCTTTATCATCAAAACTAACTTTTGTCTTTTCAAAGTTTGCAGGTTGGCTCAAACTCGCCAATTGATCTGCTGTCAAGTTCAATTTACTTGCACTCAAAGAAGATTGCAATCCGTTAAGCATTTGACTCATCATCATTTCAGTCATTGTGCCTAATGATGATTCAGCATATAATTTTCCTTGAACTTGCTCACTTTCAGTATTTAAGACAAGAAAAGCTTCAATATCCTTCTCTTTCAATTGCTTTTCTGCCTCTTTTTGAGATGATACTATTTTAAACGTATAATCTTCTGTTTTTGATTTTGCCAACTGCGACGCCAATTCTTGATTATCAGAAACTAGTCCAACTTTTGTCTCTTCAGAAAATCCACCTGCTAATGAACCAGCTGCATAAATAATTCCCATAACAATAAATGGCACCAAGATCATAATTACAAAAGATGCTGATTTAACGTTCTTTTTATAAACATCACTTGCTATAATCCAAAATTTACTCATTTGGCTCACCTGCTTTCATCTTGAATATCTCTTCTAAGGTCGGCGGTTGCTGATTAAACATTGGAATATAACCAAATTGTGTTGCCCGTGCAAAAATTTCTTGCCCAGCTTTGGGATCAGTTAGTGTTACTTCGACAATGCCATCTCCTCGTTTTACTGCTTTTTCCACACCATCGATTGCTAGAACATCTTCTGGACTTAATGGTGATTCCAAAAAGACTTTCGTACGCCCAAAGCTTTCACGAATTTCATGGACTTTACCATTTAGCACCATTTTTCCACTTCTTAACATGACAAGATGATCACAAATTTTTTCAACATTATCCATATTATGACTGGAAAAAATGACACATGAGCCTTTTTCTTTTAATGCAATAATCCCATCTTTTAAAAGTTCTGCATTGACTGGATCTAATCCACTGAAAGGTTCATCCAAAATAACCAATTTTGGTTCATGGATCAACGTGGCAATCAACTGTACTTTTTGCTGGTTCCCTTTAGAAAGTGACTTTACTTTATCTGTTTTTTTTCCTTTAACTTTGAATTTTTCCATCCATTCGTCTATTTTTGGTTCGATTTCTTTTTTCGACTTCCCTCGTAGCTCTGCAAAATAAATTAGTTGCTCCTGAATTGAGACCTTTGGATATAATCCACGTTCCTCTGGTAAGTAGCCAATGTCATTATAATCTTTCCCACTTAATTGGTGTCCATTCCATAGTACAACTCCGCTGTCTTGAGTTAAAAAGTCTAAAATCAAACGAAATGTCGTTGTTTTACCTGCACCATTTTGTCCAATCAACCCCAGTATTTTTCCATCTGGAATTTCAAAAGATATATTGTCTACAGCTGTATAATCCCCAAATGTTTTAACCAAATTTTTTACTTCTAACATTTCTCATCCTCCTATACTCAATTTAGATCAACACTTTAGTGAAAAAGTGAACTACCTATTTTAATCTTTACCAAATTTTACCACGTGATACTATTTTTTAAAAAGAATCCTTTAATAAGATACTGAACAATAAACCAATAATAAAACTAACCATTGCTAAAATCACAAAGTCTCTAGGAATTTTTGCCTTTTGACAAATCGTTCTGGCTGGTTAGACTATTTTGTTTGATCTCTATAAAAATTGAATGAAAAGGCTACACTGATATCTACACCAATTGGTAATATGATATCTAGCATGACTAAAAAGAGTAGCACTTCACGAAGCGCTATAATTGTTCCCATAGTATTTTGAGAATTTTTTGCTGATAAGATGAATAAAAGTAAGCTCATTCCTACAGGCAAATATATCAGAGTATGCACTAATAACCATATCCACTCATTCTTCATACGAGCCCAATAACTTTCAGTATCCGAATAAATTATTAGTGTAGCGTAACTAGTTTTAAAATAAGAATAGTTCCCTCTATAATTCGCAAAGTTTTCCCAACTAGCTTTCTTATAGATTACTAAATATTCTGACAATTTTTCTGGTAAACCAGTAAAAAAATCTACTGAACACTCTTTTTCCTCAGGGACACCTTATTCAAAAACAAGAAACCCAACTTTGTTCATTTTTTTAAAGTGCCAACCTTTTTTGATTTTTTTTTAAAGTTGTATTACCTTCTTGGGGTAAAATGCAATCCTACTAGAAAAAGGTATCTCTTTCCCTTAAACATTTTCATTCATTTCTTCCTTTTCCAGCCATCAGACGGTCTCCAGCTTGATAAAGAAGTTTACGGCGCTCAATATCCTTTTTTAAACTCTCAAGTCCTTTATCAGTAATGAAATATGTTTTTTTCCGTTCATTACTTTCTTCCAATGTAATAAACTCGTTTTTTTGTAACTTTTTTTAATTGTATACATACTTACCGGACCAATACTTACCTGCCCATTTGTTAAATTATTCACTTCTTTCATGATAGCATAGCCATGTTGCGGTTTTAGTAATGCTAACATAATCAAATAAGTGGCGTCCGTCAGTGTATCTTCCATGATATCTTGCCCCTTTATATCACCTATTGATATAGTAACGAACTTCAATTATGCTGTCAAACGTTTCTTTAAAGATAAAATTATTTTCTTGATAAACAATAAAACAGTGTGTTGTAACAATAGAAAGGGCTAAAATCATCGAAATAATTTTAGCCCTTTCTATTGTTACTCTATTGATTATCTTCTTCAGTCTCTACTTTTACTTGATGTAAATGAGCATAGACATTATTCGCGACATTTTTCGGCAAACCGGATGCATTTAATTCCTCAACTGAAGCTTCGGTAATATTTTTTAATGATTTGAATTTTTTTAGCAACTCTTTCTTTCGTTTAGGCCCTAATCCTTCAATATCATCTAAACGTGAAGAAAAGCTATTTTTACTTCGTAATTGCCGATGAAAAGTAATTGCGAATCGATGGACTTCATCTTGTATTCGTTGCAGCAAAAAGAATTCTTGAGAATTTCGTTCTAAAGGCACAATTTCTAAATCAGAACCAAACAACAGTTCACTCGTTTTATGTTTATCATTTTTAGCCAGTCCAGCGATAGGAATATCTAAGCCTAATTGATTATCCAATACTTCCTTCGCAGCATCGACTTGTCCTTTCCCTCCATCGATCACAATTAAATCTGGGAAAGGCAAATTCTCTTTTAGAACTCTTGAGTATCGACGATAAATCACTTCACGCATTGAGGCGTAATCATCAGGACCTTTAACTGTTTTTATTTTATATTTACGGTATTCCTTTTTATCTGGACGACCATCAATAAAAACGACCATTGCTGAAACAGGATCAGTCCCCATAATGTTCGAGTTATCAAAGGCTTCAATTCTGATTGGAGCTGGAATATTCATAGCATTTCCTAATTTTTCAACTGCACCAATGGTACGTTCTTGTTTACGCACAATCAAGTCAAATTTTTCTTGTAAAGCGACTGTAGCATTTTTCCCCGCTAACTTGACTAATTTCTTTTTTTCGCCGCGTTGTGGTTGTAGGACTTTAGTAGACAACATTGCTTCCACACTTGCGATATCGATATTATCTGGAATTAGCACTTCTCTTGGAATAAAATGCTCATTCTCTTGATAAAACTGTCCAATGAAGGTTAAAAAATCTTCCTCTTCTTCGTTATAAAACGGAAAAATGGACACATCTCGTTCAATTAATTTCCCTTGGCGAATAAAGAATACTTGAACACACATCCAGCCTTTATCAACTGCATAACCGAAAACATCACGATCAACTAAATCAGCATTTGTCATTTTCTGACGAGTCATCACTGTTTCAATTGCTTTTATCTGATCACGGTATTCTGCAGCTTTTTCAAACTCCATATTTTCTGCTGCTTCAGCCATTTTTCTTTGAATTTCTTCTTGAATAACAGGATGTCCTCCATTTAAAAAGCTTTTGATTTCTGCCACCATCTTCGTATAGGTTGATTTAGGGATATCAAAAACACAAGGAGCCAAACATTGTCCCATATGATAATAAAGACACACTTCTTTCGGGAGTACTCGACATTTTCTTAAAGGAAACAGGCGATCCAGCAAGCGTTTTGTTTCATTGGCTGCACCGACATCGGGATATGGACCAAAATACAAGGCTTTATCTTTTGACACTTTTCTAGTAATCAGCAATCGTGGGTAATCCTCATTTGTAATCTTAATGAAAGGATAACTTTTATCATCTTTCAACATAATGTTATATTTAGGATCATTTTTATGGATCAAATTTATTTCTAATAGTAAGGCTTCAATATTTGATTCTGTTACAATATATTCAAAATCTTCTATTTCACTGACTAGCCGTTCTGTTTTTGTATCATGGCTACCTGTAAAATAAGAGCGTACGCGGTTTTTTAGTACCTTTGCTTTCCCAACGTAAATGATTGTACCATTTTTATCTTTCATCAAGTAACAACCTGGTTGGTCAGGAAGTAAGGCTAATTTATTTTTGATTCTTTCGTTCATAATACTTCCTTTCTTTTTCTTGATAAACTATATTATACCATTTTGTTTAAAGTTAAGCATAAAAAAGTGGCTAGGAACTAACTCAGAGAGCCAAATCCCAACCACATAAAAATTCAATTAAATTTTAAGTGAAGAAAAGCTTAAGCAAAATAAGCCTCTCTATTAACTTTAACATTAAATATTACAGATACTTGTCGATCAATGCACGTAGTTGTTCTTTTGAATGAACACCTACTGCTTTTTCTACAACTTCTCCGTCTTTTTTCAATAATAATGTTGGAATACTCATGATTCCAAATGACGCTGGTGTTTCAGGATTTTCATCAACATCCATCTTCGTGATTTTAACTTCACTTTCGTCATACTCTTCACTTAATTGTTCTAAAATTGGTGATTGCATACGACAAGGACCACACCAAGTTGCCCAAAAATCAATTAAAACAAGACCACTATCTGTTTCTGCTGAAAAATCTTTATCTGTAATTACTTGTGTCATATTATAGACCTCCTACTTTTTTACGTCTAAATCAATTATAGCACTCGTTCAACCATTCGACTAGTTTATTGCTTACTAAAGGTAAGCATATTAGTTAAATTTTACGATTGTTGCACCATTACCGCCTTGATTGCCTGGAGCAAACTCGAAACTACTAACAGACCGATGATTTTTAAGATACTCCGTTATCCCAGTTCTCAAAGCACCAGTTCCTTTACCATGAACAATCGTAACTTGAGGATAACCTGCTAAAATCGCAGCGTCTAGATATTGATCAACTTCAGATAATGCTTCTTCATAACGTTTCCCGCGTAAATCTAGTTGATTTGCTACATGACTACTTTCACTTGAGCGCACGGCTGTTACTCTTTGTGTTGGTTCTTTCTCTGGCGCAACTGGTGTCATGTCACTTTCATTAACCGACATTTTTAAAATCCCCAATTGTACTTGCCATTCAGCATCTCCGGACTTGCGGATTAACGTGCCACGTTGACCATAGGTATTAACGATAACTTCATCACCTGATTTTAATTTCTTTTGTTCCTTGGCTTTTTTCAATACTTTATTTTTTTCTAAATGGTTTTCTTCTTGATGAAGTTGAGATAATTTTGACTTTGCATCAATCAGTTGGTGCTCTTTTATACCACCTTGATTTCCACCTGACAACTGCATCTTACGAATATCAGATATGATATCGCTCGCTTGTGCTTCCGCTTGAGAAACCAATTCATTCGCTTTTTGACGTGCTTTCGCCATTTCTTTTTCACGTTCATCGAAAAAGTAACTATACGCTTCCTTTAGTTCTCTATGCAATCGCTCCGCTTCATCGACGTAGTGACGAACTTCTAAATATTCAGTTTCTGCCATTTTGCGACGATTTTCTAAATCTGCGATCATTTCATTTAAATCTTGGCTTTCACCATCCATGATATGTTTGGCTTCATCGATGATTGTACTTTCTAAACCAAGACGTTTTGAAATTTCGAATGCATTACTGCGCCCTGGTACACCGATTAACAAGCGATAAGTTGGGCTTAGTGTATCTACATCAAATTCCATACTAGCATTGATTGTACCTGCACGGTTATAGCCGTACACTTTTAGCTCAGGATAATGAGTCGTGGCCATTACATAGGCACTTTTACTACCTAATGCATCTAAGATCGAAATCGCTAATGCTGCCCCTTCTTGAGGATCAGTACCCGCGCCTAACTCATCAAATAATACTAAACTATGATTGTCCACTTTTTTCAAAACATCAACGATATTCGTCATATGAGAAGAAAATGTACTTAAACTTTGCTCAATCGATTGTTCGTCCCCTATGTCTGCGAAAATTTCATCAAAGATTCCCATACAACTTTCTTCAGCTGCTGGAATAGGTAAACCAGATTGTCCCATCAATTGAAGGAGTCCCAATGTTTTCAATGTAATTGTCTTACCACCTGTATTTGGACCTGTGATCACAATAGCCTGATAATCCTGTCCAATCATAATATCATTTGGAACAGCTTTTTCCTGATCTAAAAGTGGATGTCTTGCTTGCTTAAAAACAATATGATTTTCTTCACTGATTTGCGGAACAATCGCCTTTAATTCCTTGCCAAAACGAGCTTTTGCATTTATGAAATCTAATTTACCGATAACATATGCATTGTGCAGGATATCATTTCGATGAGGAACCAACGTTGCAGAGAGCTCAGCTAAAATCCGTTCGATTTCGTTGCGCTCCGCAATTTGATGTTGACGTAAGCGATTATTCAACTCAACGATTTGTTTAGGTTCAACAAATAAAGTTTGTCCAGAAGCACTTTGATCGTGGATTACACCACCGAATACACTCTTATATTCTTGCTTCACTGGGATAACATAGCGCTCATTTCTCATCGTGACGATTGCATCACTTAAATATTTAGCATTTTTCCCTCGAACAATACCATCTAATTGCTCACGAATCGTCTGTTCACTTTTACGAATATTGCTACGAATCATTTTTAATTCTGGCGAAGCATCATCCGTCACTCGACCATCTTCATCGATCGCTTCTTTTAACCTACGGCTCAATTCAGGTAACACAATTAGTTGATCAATCCATGAATAGAGTCTTAGTAATTCAATCTCACTATCTTTTAAGTCATCAAAAAAGCGAATAATTTCTGAAGTCGTTGATAACACACGTCCAACTTGAGCTAACTCGATACCATTCAAATCGGCACCTATTTCGATCCGTTTCATGTGAGGACGAATATTTTCTAATTTTGGAATGGGAATTCCACCACGCAAGCGTTGGACTTTCATTCCATCTTCGGTCTCTTCAAGCCAAGCTTGTATGCTCGTTCTATCATTGACAGGAGATAACTGCTCGACTTCGTCTATCCCTTGAGCTGTCACAATAGATTGAGAAATCAACTGTTTCACTTTATCAAAACCTAATGTCGTTAAAATTCGTGTATTCATTTTTTCACCTTCTGTTCTTGTAAGACTAATGATGAACAACTTCCTTTTCAGTAACTGCTCATAAGATTATTGTTTATTTAATCATTTGCTCAATCCACAAATGATAGATTTGTTTAGAAAAAATAGGTGTATATTTAACAATGTAGCTTGCTAACCCACTGTTTTTAAATTGGTTTTGAACTGCATCAACTGGCACCATTGATAACATACTCAATACCAAGAATATACCAACATAAATTACTACCAAGCTTATCAATCCGCCCGCCAACCAATTTGCTTGCTTTAATACCGGAATAAAAACCAATCCGTGGGCAAAAATGGCCAAAAAGCGTACAACTAGCCACCCTGCAACTACTATCAATAAAAAGGCGACCGCTCCATAAAAAGCTTGATCCAAATCAAGCGTGATTTCTTGATTGAAAAAGACTAATTTAGTATCAGCTGTTGGTGAAGGATACGGGATGAACAATTCCAAATGCGAAGCCAAACTCTTATAATACGATTTAGCTATAAAATATGAAACAAGATAACCAAAGGTATATAAAACTTGCAGAATCAACCCACGTCTAGCACCTGTATAAAAACCAATGGCTAATAGTAGTAAAATAAGTAATGTTAACATCCTGTCATCCTCTCAGATTATTGGTCTTGAGTGCTTTTACTTTGAATTTGTTGTTTACGATTTTCATTTAAAATTTGCTGAGCTTCCATATGGTTATGGATCTCTACATCCTCTTGACCGTTCTTTTTGAGAACATCTCTTGCTTCTTCTTCAATCGTTTCGATTCGTTTAATACGATTTTCTAATTCTGCCAAACGAATGGTGCGTTTTTTCAGCTCTGCTACTTCTTTTTCTAAATTAAGAACTTTTTCTTGTTTTTTAACTTGATCTGAAATTGCATTTATCGCTAACAAAACTGATGCTTGTTCATCATTGGTTTGAGGCGAGATGTGCTTGATTTCTGCTAATTGTTCATTGACTAATTTCGTTACTAAATCCATATGTTGTTTGCTTTCTTGCCCGATGATCGTATATGTATGATCGGCAATCACAGCTTTATATCTTGTTTTTTCTTTCACCATGATAGTGGTCCCTCCTGTAGTGATTCGTTCCATGCTATTGTACCATGAAAAGTATCATTGTGTGCTTTCAATTAACCCTTTCCTATTATATGCTACTAAACAAAAAAATTAAAGGTCTAGTGTTATTATTACTGTTTTTATAAACATTTACTATCAGTGCGCGATTCTTACTATTTTTATTCAAAAAAAGAAATATGTTTTTTCTACTATATAAAAAAATCGATTTATCTCCTTTCTTCTCAGCTAACATAACAAGAAAAATAGGTCTAAATCGATTTTTTGGTATTTAAATAAGAGTCAATTCCTGTAACTCCAACAACTTATTTTTGTTAAACTATGGTCCTACACTCAATAAAAATTCTACTTCTGTTTGATATGATAGGTCCTTTTTGATTTTCCCTGGTGGAACACTTAGATACATACCGTCTGAACCCTTCCACTGAATAATGTTGCTTGTTTCAGGACTGTCTTTCACATAAATTTTTTGCATTTTTTGATTCAAGAAAATTGTCTTGCTATTATCTTTCAACTTTAACATAGCTCCTTTGAGCTCGTTAATTGTATCTCCAACCTTGGCTTGGAATGGCTGGGTTATACGCGCTTGAATTTCCCAAGCTGTTTTATTTAAACGATTATCTCGAATATTTAGTTGCCACTCCGTATTTTTTTGATGTATTTCTTGTTGTTGTGATTTAATTTCTGGCGTTCCAAAATTTAATGCTTCAATTTTTTCAAATTGGATATCAGGTCCAATTCCTCTAAATACTACTTCATAAGAATATTTCAGATATTTATCATTGGTTTCACTTAGCTGCTCGGCTATATAAATATGTCCTGTTGATTCTTCGTTAACTGCTAAATTTAATTTAGGATAGGTTTTGAACCCCTGTCCAATTATTTTTTTATACTCCGCATTATTTGTAGGAATGTTGAAATATTCTTCAATTCCAGCTTTAGTATAATGAGCATCATAGTTTGCTTTTGATTCTGTTTCTTTTGATACAATTGAAACATTTTTGCTTGCTAAATGATCTAAATTCAACGGAACAAATCCAGATTTTGTAATTTTATAAAATACTGTTTGTTGATTAGGCAAGTCTTTTAAAGGTTGTAGCGGACCTTGATCGTTCGTATACATTGCCTGTTGCAGTTTTGGTGTGACGTATATACCAATAACATCGTCATAATTAACAGATAATTGACCATTTGATTCCGTTACTTTTTGCTTAAATTGCTCTAACATTTCAAATGGAGTTGATTGATTTGATGCATTAAGAAATACATCGGTAGAAGCTAGTGGTTGACTATACACTTCAGTAGCATTCTCAACACCAGAAGCCTTTTTATTCATGTCTAAATAAGTGACTTGGTAATAAGGGCTATCCCCTTCATTATTTTTATCTAAAGGCGTATCTTTATCCACTGTCATATTTCCGTAGCTTCCAGTTAAATAAGGTTTCTGATTACTGTCCTCATGGAGTGTCAAAGCGAATGTTGATTCGCCTATGTTTTGATTGACATTTGTCCCACTGCCTCCTAGTACAACTGAATTTCCCCAGTTTACCTCTACTAAAACATCGAAATAGGTCTCTATAAGTTTCCCTTCCAAGGTTGACTTAATCTTAAGCGTCATTTTTGAAGACCGTTTATCATTTGTAATCATAGATGTGTCGGCTGCTTTTAGGATACTTATTTCATAATTAGTAATTTCATTTTCTCCTAATTTAATAGATTCAACAGCGTCTTTTAATTGATTTTGACTAAATTTAGTTGTATCCATACCTAAAGGTACCGATATTTTTTTTGACTTTATGCTCAATTTCCCATAAAGAAATGAAACATCTTCCTGAGTATACTGAATCAATTGATCTGCACTATTTGTTGGCGTTGTGGATAAATAAGTATATTCTGGAATTATCTCTTCATTTAGTGACGGATATGAATGTGTAATTAAACCTGACATCTCAGTTTTTACGGTATCTGGTAAATTGGGAATCGGTTTAGTTGTTTCTTGATCTAAATAGTGATAATTAACCTTGGCTAAAAAATTAATACTAGTTTTAAAGGTTGTTTTTAATCTAGAGTCATCACCGGTATTCAGAACGACTGTGCCAGTAGTATCAAGGTATTTCCCACCTTCTTGATCTTTTAACAAAGTTTCGTCAATTGGGATTTTTGAAAAATCAATTTTTCTTTCAAAATAGAAATAATGACCATATAACTCATTTTGTGATTTATCCTTAGCTTTAATCGTTGTTTTTCCATTAGTAGTCGTGATAGAAAACAAGGCTATACTGTCCGTACCAGTTTCATTCGTTACTTTCCAATCTCCTGGTACCAATGAATCAACTGTTTGGGCATCAATTTCCCAACCTATCTCTTTTGTTCTATTTTTTACGGATTGATACGGAAGATATTGGCTAAACTCCTGATTAATTACACTGTCTTTTGTAATGGACTTTACGGTTTGTTCTTTCCCCACTGGTGCCGGATACTCTATTTTGGGAAGGATTTTATTCGTATAACTATAACCAAAATCGATATAAGGGGTATCTGATTCAGTTTTTACAGTAAACTCTATTTTATTTTGGTTAGTATATGTCATTACTGCTTGGCTTTGAAGAGACTCTATTCCATTAACTAGATCTTGTCTTTTTTCAGTACTACGTATCAACAAATATTCGTTATTTTCCTCAACTTTGATAATAACTGGTCGAATGGCACCATCTTCAACGAACGAGCGACTAACACTATAGATTTTATCTACCCAATTTTTATTAATTTGAAATCTAGTCCCCCTAATTAGATTTTTAAATGACCAATATCCAGAGACGTTGATTGGTTTATCTTGATCATCAAAAAATTCAAATGTGAGTTTTGCTGATTCAGCACTTTTATGGATATAAATTGTTCCTAAATAATTTTTTATACCTACTATATTTACCAGCTGATCGTCTATAGATTGTCCAGAATCATCCTGAGCTGGCTTAGAAGTCTTGAATGTCATTTTCATATTTATGTTAGAATTATTATAATACCCAATGTTGGACACCTTTATCCATTCTTCCTTTTTTGTTGCAAATGGAATCTTTCCTTCTCTGGGGAAATACTTCCCTTGTCCCTCTTTATCTACAAATACTCCATCTGAATGATCTATTATTTCACTTTTACTTGACCACATCGGGGCAAACGTATTTTCTTTTGGTATTTCATTTTTCATTGAATCTAGCCAATAGGTAGATTCTGGTAACCAAACTTCAGCCGCTTCAGCAACACTTGAAAGCATTGTGTTTGCATACACTACCAATCCTATAAACATTACTGCATAACTAAAATACCTTTTTATCATTATATTAAAAACTCCCATCTATTAACTTATTGCATTTAGATTATTATAACAAATAATCCACATTTTCCACTCGCCAAACCTGAATCATTTAGTGCTCAAAACAAACTAACATTTTATCTAATTTTTACTAGCAAGGATTGATTTAATAACATTGTTATAGGGGAATCTATTCATCAAAAAAAAGGAAATGTCATAAAATTATCAAAATAATTTTATGGCATTTCCTGTTTATTTTAGAGCTAAGTATTCACACCTTGCTCTGTCTTTTTATAACATATCAAATAATGATAATTGATTTTCATCTGGTAAATCTTTTAAGACCCCATTTTCAGTCATATATTCAATCAATGTTTTAGAAACTTTCCCTCGACTTGCAAGATCTTCCTTAGACAAGAATGGTTGTTCTCTTGCTTCAACGATTGATTTGGCTACGTTAAGTCCTAAGCTGGGGACAGCTCTAAATGGCGCAATCAATGTATCCCCATCAATCACAAAATTCTCAGCGTCTGATTTATATAAATCGATCATACCGAATTTAAAGCCGCGCTCAATCATTTCGTTGGCAAGTTCTAAAACCGTTAATAGATTTTTTTCTTTTGTAGATGCTTCCAAACCTTTATCTTGGATTTCTTTCATCCGTGCTTTTACCGCTTCTTTTCCTTGTGACATAGCAACAAGATCAAAATCGTCTGCACGCACTGAGAAATAAGCACAGTAGTAAAGAATTGGAAAATATACTTTAAAGTACGCAACACGTAACGCCATTAAAACATATGCTGCCGCATGGGCTTTTGGAAACATATATTTAATTTTAGAACAAGAATCAATATACCAATCTGGGACATTGTTCTCTTTCATAGCTGTTAAATACTCATCTCTTAATTCATCAGGAATTTTGTTCCATAATCCTTTACGCACAGTTTCCATGATTTTAAAGGCCATCCCACTATCTAAACCAGCATGAATCAAGTAAACCATGATATCATCACGACAACCGATTACTTCTGCTAGATTTGCTTCGCCACGACGAATCAGTTCTTCAGCATTTCCCAGCCAAACGTCCGTTCCATGTGACAATCCGGATATTTGCAGCAACTCCGCAAATGTTGATGGATGCGTTTCCTCTAACATCCCACGTACAAAACGAGTCCCAAATTCAGGAATTCCCAAAGTACCTGTTTTAGAATAGATCTGCTCTGACGTCACACCCAATACTTCCGGACCAGCAAAGATCCGCATCATTTCAGGATCATCTGTTGGAATCGTTTTGGGATCGATTCCAGATAAATCCTGCAACATCCGAATAACAGTAGGATCATCATGTCCTAAAATATCGAGTTTCAAAATATTATCATGGATCGAGTGGAAGTCAAAGTGAGTTGTTTTCCATTCAGAATTTTGGTCGTCCGCTGGATATTGGATTGGGGTAAAATCATAGACATCCATATAATCTGGGATAACAATAATCCCTCCTGGATGCTGTCCAGTTGTTCGTTTCACACCAGTAGATCCTTTGGCTAACCGATCTACTTCAGCTCCTCTAAAGTGAAGATTGTGGTCTCGTTCATAGCCTTTTACAAATCCGTAAGCTGTTTTATCCGCCACAGTACCGATCGTTCCAGCTCGATATACATATTCCTCACCAAACAACACTTTCGTATAGTTATGAGCTTCTGCTTGATAATCTCCAGAGAAGTTCAAATCAATATCGGGTACCTTATCTCCATGGAAACCTAGGAAGGTTTCAAACGGAATATCATGACCATCTTTAAACAATCGTTGACCACAGTTGGGGCAATTTTTCTCTGGCATATCAAAACCCGAACCATAAGATCCGTCATCGAAAAATTCAGAATGCTTACAGTTGATACAATGATAATGTGGTGCCAAAGGATTGACCTCTGTGATACCTGTCATCGTCGCTACAAAACTAGATCCCACAGATCCACGGGAACCAACTAGATAGCCATCCTCCATACTTTTATGCACTAATTTTTGTGAAATTAAGTAGATAACTGAAAATCCATTTCCGATAATACTATCCAATTCTTTTTTCAAACGTTTTTCAACAATATCTGGTAACGGATCTCCGTATAGTTCTTTTGCTCTAGTATAACTTAAGTTTCTGATTTCATCTTCCGAACCTGGAATTTTTGGTGTATATAAATCATCTTTGACAGGAGTGATTTCGTCACACATGTCCGCAATAAGATTAGGATTTTCTACAACGATTCGATGTGCAGTCTCTTCGCCTAAAAATTGAAAAGCTGTCAGCATCTCGTCTGTCGTTCTAAAATGAACATCTGGTAAACTATGACGATTGAGCGGATTCGCCCCTCCCATTGATCCAACTAATATTTTACGATAAATACTGTCTTCCTCATTTAAGTAATGAACATTTCCAGTTGCAACAACAGGTTTGTCCAGTTCATCACCAATTTTTACTAGGTTTTCAATAATTTCTTCTAGGTCGGCCTCACTTTTCACCAATTCTTGTTCAAGTAAAGGAGCATAGACTGCTTTTGGCATCACCTCGATATAATCGTAAAACTTCGCTCGATTCTTTGCTTCTTCGACACCTTTTTGCATCATTGCTTCAAAAATTTCACCACTTGAGCAGGCAGATCCAATGATCAAACCTTCTCGTAGTTTACTTAATTGTGAACGAGGAATTCTTGGTATTCTAAAAAAGTAATCGATGTTAGACATAGAAATTAGTTTAAAGAGATTTTTTAACCCTGCTTGGGTTGTCGCTAAAATCGTTGCATGAAATGGTCTGGCACGTTTATAAGAATCGCCTTCTCCAATATGCATATTCAGTTCGTCATGATAATTCATATTATGATTTTCTTTAGCATCTTTCAGAAAGATCCAACATAAATGCCCAGTTGACTCAGAATCATAAATCGCACGGTGATGTTGTTCTAAATTAACGCCGAACTTTTTAGATAATGTATTTAGACGATGGCTCTTAAAAGTAGGATTCAAATAACGAGACAATTCTAATGTATCAATAACTGGATTTTCTGCCTCAGGGATATCATATTTCCCGTAACTTGTATTTAAGAATCCCATGTCAAATGATGCATTGTGGGCAACTAAAATCGTATCCTCTGAGAATTCTCTAAATAAGCGCAGAACTTCTTCTTCTGATTTAGACCCACGGACCATTTCATCTGTGATACCGGTCAAATTAATAGTCGTTTGTGACAATGGATGACCTGGATCGATAAATTGTTCAAACGTATCGATAATATTTCCTTTGTGCATTTTAACCGCGGCTAACTCAATAATTGTGTCATAGACAGCGGATAATCCAGTCGTCTCTACGTCAAATACTACATAAGTAGCATCTGTTAATTCAATATGAGCTTCGTTATACGCAATAGGAACACCATCATCTACAACATTAGCTTCTACACCGTATAATATTTTTACCCCCGCCTTTTTCCCTGCACTATGTGCATCAGGAAAAGCTTGGGCACCACCATGATCAGTCACTGCAATAGCTTTATGCCCCCATTTCCCAGCTTGAGCAACATAATCAGCAACATTATTTGTTGCATCCATCGTGCTCATGTTGCTATGCAAATGAAGTTCGACACGTTTGTCTCCTTCTGGAGCATAATCTTTACGTGGCGCATGTTTTACTTCCATCAAATCTTGACAGTTCATAACCAAATCGCGCATAAAAGTATCTTCTTGTATACTTCCGCGAACTCTTACCCAGCTATGTTTTTGGATTGCATCAAAAATTTGTTCATCTTTCTCGCCATTCGAGAATTTCTTAACAATAAATGAAGAAGTATAATCCGTAATCTTTAGAATCAAGATTTTTCGTTTGGAACGCAATTCACGTACTTCCACATCGAAAACAAAACCTTCTATTGTCACTCGTCGTTCTTCTTCTAGGATATTCCCCATCGGCATGATTGGTTCATCATTTGGAATATTTCTTCCGAGACGAATTGGCCCTTCAAGAACTGGGCCTTGTTGTTGCTGTTGTTTTTTCTTTTGTTCATGTTTGACGATCGATTCTGCTGCTTGTTGTTGGAATGCTGCATCTTGCTCTTGTTTGCGTTCTTCAAATAGTGCTAGGACACGTTTTGCTTGCTGTTCATCCATTTTTGGCTCAATATGAAACTTTTGAAATCCATAAGCTACAAATAAGTCTTCAATGATTGGTAGATATTGTTGTTTGAGATACGGAATAACGGCGTCATTATCTACTGGTAATATGATTTTTTTATCTTCAATAATAGGCGTTTGCGTCTTGATTACGCGCTGAACTAAAGGCGTATCGCATTGATTATTCAGTAACGCTAATTGCCAATAATCCGTCAATTGTTCTTCTGTAAATTCACTTTTATCCGCTGAAATTTTTACACTCACACCAGCAATTTGCTGAAAAGCCAGTTCTAATTGTTGCATGAACGATTGATACACCATTACTGGTAAAATCTCAGCGAATCCCAAATGGAATTCCCATAAGCGACTTTGTTGATGAACAACTACTTTATCGATTCTCCCCTGTTGAATAAGCGGATGTTGCCGCTCTTGTTCATTTAATTGAATTTGATCAATCAATTTTGCAAATAATTCTTGTGCGTTTTCTGCCATTAAATGAACCTCCTTAATTTAAAAGCGGAGTGGGCTCGTCACATCTTGATTGAAAAATAGGAAACAATAACTGAAACGCGTATTGCTATCTTTCTATACCATTTCAACCGCGAAACAACCCCCGCCAAGTTTTTCTTTTATAAATCAAACTGTATTCAAAAAATACTAACTTTAAGCTGGATATCTTGATAAGAAAAAGGCCCTTAGACATTTCTGCCAAGTGCCTTGCCACAATTAAGTATACTATTTTTTTTGCGTAAATACAATGTAAAGAGAAAATTCTGCACTCTTTTCAAATCACTTTTAACCTGAGTAACAGCTGAAAGAAAAAGTCTATAAAACCGAATCAATGATTGGTTTTATAGACTTTGTTCCTTACTCTTTGTCTGCGTTTAATAAAATAGATAATGTACTTTCTAGCTCTTCTTTACGAACTTCAACCATTTCACCAGTTCGTTTGATTTTAACTTCTACAACACCATCTACTGCTTTTTTCCCTACAGTGATACGAATTGGACAACCAATTAAATCAGCATCAGCAAATTTCACGCCTGCTCTTTCGTTTCGGTCATCGACCAAGACTTCGTAGCCAGCAGCAGACATCATGTCTTCTACTTCGTGAGCAAGATTTGTTTGGTATTCGTCCTTAACGTTCATTTGCACAACATGTAAATCAAATGGTGAAATACCTGCTGGCCAATTGATACCATTCTCATCAATATTTTGTTCAACAATTGCAGATAATAAACGACTGACCCCAATACCATAACAGCCCATGATCACATGTTTTTCTCTACCATTTTCATCTAATACAGTTGCGCCCATCGCTTCACTATAACGAGTGCCAAGTTTAAAGATATGACCGATCTCGATTCCTTTAGTAAATTCTAAAACGCCGTTACCATCTGGTGAAGGATCACCTTCTTGAACAAAGCGTAAATCTTCGTAACTAATTGGTGTAAAATCACGTCCTGGGTTAACATTGCTCAAATGGAAGCCTGTTTCATTAGCACCAGCAATCGCGTTCGCTAAATCTTGAACATGAAGGTCTGCAAATAATTTCACTTCTTCTGACAATTCAACGGGACCAACTGATCCAAAATCAGCACCTAAATACTTACGCGCATCTTCATCCGTCGCTTCTTCTAGGAAATCAACTCCTAGGAAGTTTTTCAATTTCACGTCATTCACTTCATGGTCACCACGAACTAGTACTAATACAGGTTCGTCGTCAGCCATAAATAAAACAGACTTGATAATGCGTTGTGGTTCCACGTTGAAAAATGCTGCAACTTGCTCAATTGAGCTAACGTCAGGAGTTGCAATTTTTTCGATGTCTAATTGCGTTTCATGTGATTTTTTTGGCGTATACAAGCTAGTTGCCATCTCTAAGTTAGCAGCATAATCACCATCCGTTGAAAAACAGATCGTATCTTCGCCAATTTCAGAAATCGCCATAAACTCTTTAGAATCTTTCCCACCCATAGCGCCACCATCACCGATGATTGCTCGGAAATTCAAACCACAGCGCTCAAAAATAGCAGAGTAAGCTTTTTCATAATCACGATAAGATTGATCTAAACTTTCTTCGTCTGCATGGAAAGAATAGCCATCTTTCATGATAAACTCCCGACCTCTTAACAGACCAAAACGCGGACGTTTTTCATCACGGTACTTTGTTTGAATTTGATAAAGGTTCAACGGTAAACGTTTATATGAATTCACTTCATTTCGAATCAATTCTGTAAACGTTTCTTCATGAGTTGGGCCAAGGATATAATCGCGTTCATTACGATCTTTTAAACGATATAGGTTCGGACCATATGTTTCGTAACGCCCAGATTCTTTCCATAGTTCTGCTGGAAGCAAAGCTGGCATCAACATTTCAATAGCGTCAATTTTATCAAACTCTTCCCGCATGATTTTTTTTAATTTTCCAAGTACTCGATTTGCTAAAGGTAAATAAGAATAAATACCCGCTGAGACTTGGCGAATATAGCCAGCTCTCAAAAGCATTTGATGACTTAAAACCTCTGCATCATTAGGCACCTCACGTAAAGTTGGGATTAGCATTTTTGACTGTTTCATTAGAACTCTCCTTTGTTTAAACGAATGTATGGTAACTCCTCAAGTAATTCGTTATAAAATCAAATTAATTAAAAGAAAAAACGTTGAATATCATTCCAAGTTACTAACACCATCAATAGCATGATGAAACCAAAACCAATCAGTGTTAGCAGGCCTTCTTTTTCTTGACTTAAAGGCTTCCCTCTAAGTCCTTCTAAAATGTTCAAGACGATTTTACCACCATCTAACGCTGGGATTGGTAAAAGATTAATGATTCCAAGATTGACTGACAACATAGCCATTAACAAAATGACTGTGCTTAAACCGGCTTTTGAGGCTTCTGAAGACATCTGGAACATCATTACTGGACCACCCAATTTATCTAAACTAAATCCAGTAAATAATGATTTAAGTGCTTTAAAAATCTGCATAGAGCTACTTAAAGTTGTTTGAACACCACCTACTAGCTTATCTACTAGCCCCGTTTTCTTAGGAGGTAAGATTCCAATCACACCAATTTCTTGTTTTCCAGACTTTTGACTCTTAGGTGTGATATCAACTTCTCTCGTTTTCCCAGACGATTCTACCATCAGATTTAATTCTTTATCCGGACTATCCTGAATAATTTTTGTAAAATCGTTCCAATCAGAAACTGCCTTTCCATCAATCGAGACGATGCGATCATCTGCTTTTAAGCTGGCTTTTTCAGCAGGACTGTCTGGTTGGATACCACCAATCAAATTGGTGTTTGTATATGCTACACCGCCTTGCATAAAGACATAAACTGTAAACAATACTAAAGCAAGAATAAAATTGTTCATTGGACCAGCAAAATTAGTCAACATCCGCTGCCAAAGTTTAGCTGATTGAAACTGTACATCTATCGGCGCAATTCTGACTTCTGTTCCATCTTGTTCAATGATCGTTGCGTCATGATTCACTTTATACGTAATTTCTTCAGATTCATCACCATTGACATAGCCTTTGATAAATAGCTCTTTTTCTAAATCAGCTTCCAACATTTCCATTGGAATGCTATTAGTCAATTGAACTTTTTTACTGGTATTGATTTTTACTACTTCTTCTTGTTCATTTAACTCAACAGAAAGTGGCATTCCAGGAGCTAACTCTGTCTCATCTTCTCCCATGCCAGCCATACGCACATAACCGCCAATCGGTAATATCCGAATTGTGTACGCCGTTCCGTCTTTGCCTTGATGGGCAAAAATCTTTGGACCCATCCCAATCGCAAATTCACGTACCAAAATACCTGATCGCTTTGCGAAGAAAAAATGTCCAAATTCATGTACTAAGACAAGAATCCCAAAGACAATAATAAATGTAATGATTGTTTTCATAGCTGACCTTCTTCCTTTATCCATCTTTCTACGATAGTTCTTGTTTGTTTATCGATTTCGATCACTTCTTCTAAAGTGACTTCGGTAGTTTCATTGTAATGCTCAACTGCTCGCTGAACAAGTTGCTCGATTTGTAAATACGAAATCTTTCCATCTATAAAGGACGTTGCTGCAATTTCATTTGCCGCATTATAAACGGTAGGATATGCACCGCCTTTTTTTCCAACTGTAAAAGCTAGCTTCAACATAGGAAAACGTTCAAAATCCATCGGTGCAAAATTCAACTGACCAATTTGTGTTAAATCGAATGGTAATTCATTTTTGATTGGCAATCGATTGGGATAGGTCAAGGCATATTGAATTGGTTCCCGCATATCGCTCGGTCCCAATTGAGCCAAATAAGCACCATCTTTTAAGACAACCATTGAATGAACAATACTTTCCTTATGTAAAACAACTTTTATTTTATCATAATCTGTCCCAAATAACCAATGGGCTTCGATAACTTCTAACCCTTTATTCATCATTGTAGAAGAATCTATCGTAATTTTTTTACCCATTGACCAATTTGGATGCTTCAATGCTTGTTCCAAAGTCACTGATTTTAACTCATCTCGTGTCAAATCTCTGAAACTGCCACCAGAAGCTGTAATGACTAACTCTTTCAGATTATCAGATTTTTGACCGTTCAAGCATTGAAAAATTGCTGAGTGCTCGCTGTCTACAGGCAAGATCGTGACATTGTTCTCTCTAGCTGCTTTCATGACCCACTTCCCAGCCATGACCAATGTCTCTTTATTGGCCAAAGCAATATCTTTACCCGCCTTTATAGCGGCCATGGTTGGTTGCAAACCAATGCTCCCTGTAACTGCCGTTAATACGACATCTATTTCCTCAAGTATTGCTGCTTTGATTAACCCAACTTCGCCTACACCAAATTCAATATCTGGAAAACGATGGGTTAATTCTACTCTCAACTTTTCTGACCCGACACCAACATATCGTGGTCTCAGTTGTTCAATTAATGCTACACCTTTTTCGACATTTGAATGAAAAGTCAGCGAAACGATCTGGAATAGCTCTGGATATGCCTTGACAACCTCCACCGTACTTGTTCCTATAGAACCTGTTGCCCCTAATAATGCGATTTTTTTCATAGTAAAAAGAAAAACCCTGAACATTCAGAGTTTTTCACCTTCCCTTCTTGTTTAGAAATTAAAATAGTCCGAATAAATGCATGATTGGAAAAACAAAAAGTAAACTGTCAAAACGATCTAATATACCACCGTGTCCTGGTAAGATCGTTCCAGAATCTTTCACATCATAGTGACGTTTAATAGATGATTCAACTAAGTCGCCAAACTGACCGACAATTGAAAAAACTACTGTAATCAGCAACATAATAGGTAAACTATAAGTAAATAACTCTTTATTTGGTGTAAAAATCAAGAATAACAAGGCGACCAAAACAGCAGATAAAATCCCACCTAGTGACCCTTCAACTGTTTTATTGGGAGAAACTTCTGGCCATAACTTTCTTTGTCCAAAACGTTTTCCGATAAAATACGCACCAATATCCGTTGCCCACACAACAAATAATGCATATAATAAAACAACAAATCCTGTACTTCTAGCACTCACAAAGTTTTGAAAACCAACTCCAACATACAGACTTGTAATAACAGGAAATCCTGCTTGCGAGATTGTGTACATATTTTTCGACGCAACTAAACCACCCAATAAAATCATGACGGTTAGATAAAATAAAATAAAATTATCTGCTTTTTCAGGTAAAAAGAAAAACCAGCGATCTTTTGGTAATACTAAAAATACTGCTCCTAAAGCTGAAAGTACACCTTCGAAGCTAGCAATTTCCAACCCTTTCATTCTAAAAAGCTCATATACTCCAACAACTGCTAACAATGCCGCTGCCAGTTCGATCACGAAACCACCATACCAAATAATAGGTATAAAAACAACTAATGCTACGACCGCTGTAATAACGCGCTGTCTCATTTATCTTCCTCCTCAATTTCCTTTAAACCGCCAAAGCGACGGTTTCTATTTTGAAATGATGCAAGGGCAGTTTCTAACAATTTATCATTAAAATCTGGCCACAAAGCATCTGTAAAAAACAACTCACTATAGGCAATTTGCCAAAGTAAAAAATTACTGATTCTCTCTTCACCACTAGTACGGATTAATAATTCTGGATCTCTTAAATCATCATTTAAAAAACCAGTCATTAAATGATCTGCGATTGTTGTCTCTGTAATTTCATCGACAGAAATTTTATTTTGTTCAGATTTTCGAGCAATTTCCTTAACCGCAGTAACAATTTCAGCTCTTGATCCATAATTTAGAGCAAAATTCAAAACCATTCCAGTGTTGTTCTTAGTTTGCTCGATTGCTCGTTCAACTGCATCTTGAGTATGCTCAGGCAAGTATTCTTTATAACCCATTACATGAACTTTGACGTTTTCTTTGATCAGTTCAGGGACAAATGTATCAAAAAAATCAACTGGCAGTTGCATCAAAAAACGAACTTCGTCTGTTGGTCGCTTCCAGTTTTCTGTAGAAAATGCATACAGTGTTAGAACTTTGATCCCTAATTTACTGGCATGCTTCGTGATTTTTTTTACCGTGTTCATCCCTTCTTTATGTCCAGCGATTCGTGGCAAGCGACGATTTTGTGCCCACCGTCCATTTCCATCCATAATAACTGCTACATGTTTCGGGATAGGCCCCTCACTATTGAACGTAAATGTGCTTTCTTCTTGTATGTATTTATTCTTTTGTGGAAAAAAACGTAACATATTTTTCCCTCCATTCCAAAAATCTGTCTAGACTATTATAGCAATATCTTTCAGAAATGCCTATGCAAATGAAAAAATTTCGATATTATTTAATCATTTTCTTGCTGATTTTCTTTAAGTTATACTGAAAAATCATTTTTTAACACTTCAAACCCCAAAAAAACAGAGAGTATAAGACAAAACAAGATTAGTTTTATCTCATACTCTAAATCCAACTAAACGGTCACTCTGCTTTATCGGAAGGTTTACTTTCTTCTGGTTTTAAGTTTCCTTTGCTGATTCCGATTTGAACCACAGAATTGATTGGGATAAATTCATTGTATTGACTCATTTTAACAACGGTTCCTTTTGTTACTGTAGAATCAACATAATAAACCTGATACGTGATATTTGCACCTTTAGATTGATATTCATCATAAAAGATTTTTTGCAGGTCTCCTTCTAAAGTATTATCACGTAAATCTTTAATATACGGTTTTCCAAATGAATAAACTACTTGTATCACTGGTTTTTCATCTTTTTCTGTATATTTTTTTCCAATTTCTACGGATTGACTAATAAACTGACCATAGGGAACTTGATCATTAAACAACTGTTTCACTTGTACCTGTAATCCATTTGCCTTTGATTCTGCTTCTTCTGCTGTAAATTGTGAAAAATCTGGAACAACTAACGCTTTTCCCGTTGAAACAGTGACAGTCATCGATTCCTTCTTCGCAACTTTCGTCTCTTTCCCAACGCTTTGCGAAATGACTTTACCACTTTCAACCTTTTCTGAATCAGCTTCATCAATTTTGAGCGTGATCTCATTTTTCTTCGCCCAGTCAACCACTTCTTCTTTCGCTTTTCCTGCAAAATCAGGCATAGAAATATTTTTTTCGAAGACTTCTTTGCCTTTAGAGAAATAAACTTTTGCTTTGTCTTTTCGTTTATAATTTTCGGTTTTGATATCTTTATTTGTGATTTCAAATTTTAGATAATTCCCTGCTGGCACCTTATCGTTGTATTCTTCGATGATTGCAAGGTTTTCTGCTTTCTGTTCACTGATCCATGTTTTAGCATCATTTAATTTCATCTCTTTAAAATCTGGAATTGATACAAGTTCTTCTGGATCTGCTCCTAAACTTGCCTCAACAACTAATTCTTGCCCTTTTTTGATTTTTTTATTTTTCACCGATTGATGGATAATCACATTTGCTTCTTTAGCAAAATTATATTTTTGTTCTACTTGCAGTTTCACACCATTTTCAGTAGTCCACGCGCGCACTTCGGATAATTCTTTGTCTTCAAAATTTGGCACTTTCACATGTGTCATTTGATAATAGCCAAAATACAACAACACAACTGCAAGCACGCTACCTAAACCAATAAAAATAAATTTTCGAATCTTTCGCCTTTTGTAGGTGGGATCTGTTTCAATTACCTCTTCTAAATTCTTCGATTGATTCGTCATTACACTAACTGGTTCACTTTCGTGAGGGGGGTTCTTTTTCAGTTCATATTTTTTCTTTTTTGTTCGTTTTTTTGTATAAATCAGGTCTTGTGGATCTGCGGTTTCTTTCAAAGCTATTTTCTGTTTTTTTTCATCCGATTTTGTCAGGTTGTCCGGGCTATTTTTTGGCCCGAAAAACTGATTCGACTGGCTTTCACTGGATTTTGAAACTTGTTCTGGATTTATTGATTTTTTTACTGATTTTATTTTTTTAGCTGCCTGTTTTTGCTCCTGTTTTGCTTGACGAGTTTTTTCATAATTTTCCCCACTGAAATTTGACAAAAAATCACTCATATTTTTTTAACACACCTTTTTTCAGGTAATAGGTTTCATCAGACTGATCAGCGATATCATTAGAATGCGTTACAACGATAACACACTTATTATGAATCTTAGCCAGGTTTTGAAAGATGTCAACAATCTCTTGTTCCATCCCTTCATCTAGATTCCCCGTAGGTTCATCTGCCAAAATGATGTCAACATTAGTCGCTAAAGCCCGAGCAATCGCCACACGTTGTTGTTCGCCACCAGACAGCTGATTGACAAGACGGTCTGCTTTTTCGCTCGTGATACCAATATAATCTAATAGGTTGTACGCTACTTCTTTTTGATTAGGTGGTAAATCGTTATCTGTAATCGACATCGCAACTAATACATTTTCTAATGCTGTCAGGTAAGGTACCAGATTATAGCTTTGAAAAATAATACTTATGTCGTCACGACGGTACTTTTCATAGCCAATTGTTTTGATATCTTTTCCGTTTAATAACACTTGCCCCTCTTTGGGTGTATCTAAAGCGCTTATTAATGAAAGAAAAGTTGTTTTGCCAGAACCAGATTGTCCCAAGATCGTATAAAATTTTCCTCGTTCAAAAGAAACATTAGTATTTTTTAAAATAAAACGACGTTGATCGCCATCTTGATAAAAATAACTGAGATTCTTTGTTTCTAAAACCGCCATTTCCCTTACCTCCTACATCATGATTTTTTTCGGATTCAATCGAACAATATAAAGCAATGGTAAAATTGCCGCTAAGAGTACTGTCCCTAATCCTACAACTAAATAAGTGACAATATAACCTAATGAAAATTTCACTTCATATGCGTTCATGATATCATCTGCTGTCAGCTCGTTTGAACTTAATCCATCAAATCCCATGAACATATTCATTTGATCACTTGAGTTGCTTAATAGATCACTATTCAATAAAGATTCTGAAACCATTTTGCCTAAGAAATTACCTGTAATCAGTGAAAGAATCAATGCAATGCCACTAATTACCAACATTTCAATGATAATTTGTCCCATAACATGACTACGCTTATCACCTAATGATAGATAAATTCCTAATTCGTATTTACGATCGCGCATAAATAATAAAACAACAAGAGAAATAATCAATAATGTTGCGAGCACCGCAATCACAACCACATAGCCTGAAATTTGAGACATTTTCTTCATGCTTCCACCAATTTGTTCATATTGATCTGTTGAAGCTTTCACCGCATATAGTTTAGGCAACAGAGGTTGTGTCTCCTCTTTAAAAGCTTCTACATCATCTGGACTTTTTAAAACATAGACTGGTGTGTAATATTCTTCTTGATCGTCTTCTGGAATAAACGCACTATCTGGTGCAACTTTTTTTAGTTTTTCTGTGTAGTCTTTATTGATTTCTACTACTGCTTTGTTTGGTAAATAAACAGTATTCAGTTGTTGTAATGACATATATTGCTTATTCATATTTTGTTCTTCATTTTTTTTATTTTCTTTATCCTTCATTTCTACTGTCGTAGGCTCAAAAATCCCAATAATTTGGATTGGAATATCTATCTTAAATAATTCTTTTTCTTCGCCATTTTCGGCATAATCGTAACCTCGAGAATCCATCACCATTTGATCTCCAACGGAAAGTCCATTTTCTTCTGCAATTTTCGAAGAAATCAAGCCAACATTTTTTCCGTTGTCAATATCTTCTTGAGTAAACACTTTGCCATCTACTAATTTTATATTTTTTTCTTCAACATCTAAGATCTTATGATAATTGGAACCTTTCAAAGTAAATCCTTCCATCATTACGCCAGATTGCTCTGATTCTATTGATGCACTTTTTAACTCTTTTGTCTGGGTTCCAGATACAGCATTATAATCATAGTATTTTACATAAGGAGATTTCCCTATTTTTTTCATCAAGTCCACTTTAAGTTGATCGATTTTAAAATCTTCCTTTGCAAACTCCTCTTGATTGTTCTCGTAATCAAGTTGAATGGTAGCCGTACCACCTAACTGTTTTTTGACATTTTTCTCAACATTTTGTGTAGATTGCTGAATTGCAATCGATCCTGCAATAACATTTCCCAATACAAATATCACTAAAAATAAAATCAATGACTTCCCTTTTTTTCTTGTAACACTGCATAATGCTCGTTTAACAAATCCCACTTTCTCATCCCCCTTTAAGAAAAATATAGACACTATCATTATTCCATAACACTTCATCTTTAACAAGATGTTTTTTAGTAACGCTACTCATTATTACAATTTCAATAGATTATAATTTTATGATTATATATTTTATACTATTAAAATAACAACTATTTTCAACAAATTAAAAAACAACGAGAATTACACTATATAAAGTGTAATTCTTGTTGTTTTTATATAAATCTTATTAAACTTCTAGAAGCTCTTTTTCTTTTTCAGAAGTAATGGCGTCAATATTTTTAACACTATCATCTGTCAATTTTTGAGCTTCTTTTTCCAAAGTGCGCAATTCATCTTCAGTAATATCGTTACTTTTTTGTTGTTTTTTTAATTCATCGATTGCATCACGACGAATGTTTCGTACAGCAATTTTAGCATTTTCAGCAGCTTTTTTTACGTCTTTCGCTAATTCTTTACGACGTTCTTCAGTCAGTTGCGGAATCACTAAACGAATCACTGTACCATCATTAGTTGGACTAATTCCGATATCGCTAGCTTGAATTGCTTTTTCGATATCTTCAAGTGAATTTTTGTCAAATGGTGTAATCATTAAAACACGCGCTTCTGGAATATTGATTCCAGCAAGTTGATTAACTGGAGTCAATGCACCATAGTAATCCACTTGAATTCGATCTAAAAGACTTGCGTTGGCACGTCCTGCACGGATTTGTCCAAGTTCACGCTGTAAACTTTGTTCTGCTTTACTCATTTTTTCTTTTGCTGTCGCTAATACAGTTCCACTCATTTTTTATTTCCCCCTTACGGTTGTTCCAATATTCTCGCCAAGACAGGCACGGCGAATGTTCCCAGTTTCATTTAAGTTAAAGACAACTAATGGAATATCATTATCCATGCTTAGTGAACTTGCTGTTGAGTCCATTACTTGTAATCCTTTAGAAATAACATCTAAATGGGTTAATTCTTCAAATTTGACTGCATTTGCATCCACTTTAGGATCAGCTGAATAGACGCCATCCACATTGTTCTTAGCCATTAAAATCACATCGGCATCGATTTCAGCTGCTCTTAAAGCTGCTGTTGTATCAGTTGAAAAATATGGATTTCCAGTTCCACCTGCAAAAATCACGATACGACCTTTTTCTAAGTGACGCTCTGCACGTCGACGAATATATGGTTCTGCAATTTGACGCATCTCAATAGATGTTTGGACGCGTGTTGGAACCCCTAGATTTTCTAAAGTATCTTGTAACGCTAAAGCGTTCATTACAGTTGCTAACATTCCCATATAATCTGCTTGTGCACGTTCCATGCCCATTTGCGCACCAATTTGTCCACGCCAGATATTTCCGCCGCCAACCACGATGGCCATTTCGATTCCTAATTCATGAACTTCTTTGATTTCTTCTACAATCTCTTTGATTGTTGGAGGCTTAATTCCAAACCCTTCTTCTCCGGCCAAAGCTTCGCCACTTAACTTTAATACAACACGTTGATATTTAGGTTTTACCATTTTTGTTTTTCCCTCCACCATTTGTCTATGAACATTTTAACATACTCTAGCCATTCTGCCAGTTTATTTCTTTTGATTTGCCTAAAAAAAGGGAGCGCATCTCAATGCGTTCCCAACTGTTACATACGTAACAGATTTATTTTTTGATTTGGCTCATTACTTCGTCTGCAAAGTTATCTTCACGTTTTTCAATTCCTTCGCCAACTTCAAAACGAGTAAATGATTTAACAGTAGCACCTTTAGAAGCTACATATTTTTCAACTGTCATATCAGGATCTTTAACAAATGGTTGATCTGTTAGTGAAATCTCTGCTTTAAATTTGTTCAAACGACCGATAACCATTTTTTCAACGATATTCGCTGGTTTACCTTCATTTAATGCTTGCTCAGATAGAATTGCTTTTTCGTGATCTAATTCTTCTTGAGGAATTTGAGATTCATTTACATAACGAGGGTTGATAGCTGCTACGTGCATCGCAACATCTTTCGCAACTTCTTCGTCCGTTGTTCCTTCTAATACAGTTAACACTGCAATACGTCCACCCATGTGTAAATAAGCACCAAATGCAGCATTGTCATCTTTTTCAACTAATTCAAAACGACGGAAGCTGATTTTTTCACCGATAACAGTAGTAGCTTCGATCAATTCAGTTTCTAACGTTCCTTTATCTGTCTTAAGCGCTAAGGCTTCTTCCATGTTTGCAGGTTTGTTAGTAGCAATTTCAGTTGCGATTTTTTTAACTAAATCTTGGAACATTTCATTTTTAGAAACGAAGTCAGTTTCAGAGTTTACTTCAACGATTGCTGCAAAGTTTCCATTTGAAGCAACGTTTGCTAATCCTTCAGCTGCAACACGGTCATTTTTCTTAGCAGCTTTTGCCATACCTTTTTCACGTAGGTAATCAACAGCTGCTTCCATGTTACCTTCTACTTCTACTAATGCTCTTTTTGCATCCATCATACCGACACCTGTCATGTCGCGTAATTCTTTAACTAATTTTGCTGAAATATCTGCCATTTTTTGTTCCTCCTAAGTTTTAAAAGCTGAATGAGCTCGATTAAACTCGACTGAAAAATAGGGAAATATGAACGCGATGCTTTTTGGTCGCAGACAGATTTCATCTTTTTTCTGAGAGTCTAGCTCATGAAGCTAGATAATTTTAAAAGCGTAGCAGGCTCGTTAGCTCTGACAGAAAAATAGGAAAATGTAACTGAGGTACTTTTTGCCTCATTTATATTTTATCTTTTTTCCGAAGAACTAGCCTGCGAAGCTGGATAATTAATCCTAAAATTCGTTTAAAAAAAGCTATCTCAAAGGAGAATCAGGCTTTTTTTCGCCTAGCCTTCGAGACAGCTCCGTTTTTTTAAATTATTCTGCTGAATCGTTGCTGCCTTCAACAACATCAACGATTTCTTCGATTGAAGTTGCAGCTTCTGGTGCTTCTTCAACAAAGATTTCTTCTACAGCTTGATCTTCACCTTGGTTTCCTTCGATGAAAGCATCCGCCATTTTAGCAGTAATCAATTTAACCGCACGAATTGCATCGTCATTTGATGGAATTACTACGTCGATTTCATCTGGATCACAGTTAGTATCAACCATCGCAACGATTGGAATGTTCAATTTTTGCGCTTCTTGAACAGCAATACGCTCTTTACGAGGGTCAACGATATACATTACATCTGGAATTCTAGGCATATCAGCGATACCACCTAAGAATTTTTCAAGACGTTCACGTTGTTTGTTTAAACCAACAACTTCTTTTTTAGGAAGAACTTCGAATGTTCCATCTTCTTCCATTTTATTGATATCTTTCAAACGTTTGATACGTTTTTGGATAGTATCCCAGTTAGTTAAAGTTCCACCTAACCAACGGTGGTTTACAAAGTATTGTCCTGAACGAATTGCTTCGTCTTTGATCGCTTCTTGTGCTTGTTTTTTAGTTCCTACGAATAATGCAACGCCGCCGTCTTCAGCAACATTTTTCATGTAATCGTAAGCAGCATCTACTAATTTAACTGTTTTTTGTAAGTCAATGATGTAGATTCCGTTTCTTTCTGTGAAGATGTACTTCTTCATTTTTGGGTTCCAGCGACGAGTTTGGTGTCCAAAGTGTACGCCGGCTTCTAGTAATTGTTTCATAGAAATTACTGCCATTTTTTGTTTCCTCCAATTTGGTTTTTATTTGTTCCCTCTCCAGTTCTCCTATTTATAAGGAACTACTAAAAGTAGCACCGCCTTACAAATCAAATCTGGATGTGGATTTAGTGTTTTCACACCGTTGTCTAGTATACAATATTATTAAAAAAATTTCAACATAATTAATTACTTTTTTTGTTATCTTTAATTTGCTTATTCAGCCTGTTGAGAAACAACCTGATTCCTTAGCAATTGAACATTTCTAGTATTATGATCATACAATCCTTGGAATTTTTGTCGTTGATTTTTGGTTATTGCTAATGAACTTAAATAATAATAGTAACACCTGATATGCACTTATTGTTCCAAATGGTACATTAAAATACCTGCCGCAATTGCAACATTCAAAGATTCAGCAGTTCCTTTAATAGGAATATATATATTCTGATCTGTCTTTTCTAAAAATTCTGCCGCAACACCTTGACCTTCATTTCCCATTATCAAAGCATAATCTCTATTATGACCAATTTTCTGATAAGATACAGCTTCAGCATTCAGTTCTGTTCCAAAAACGGGAATCTGCTCTCTTTTAAAGCTATCAATAATATCTGCTAATGGCTTTCTTATAACAGGTAAATGGTAATTACTTCCTTGCATCGCTCGTAATACTTTAGTGCTATAAATATCAGAGGTTCCTTCACCCAGTATCACACCAGCAAGACCTGCAGCATCCGCTGTACGGATCATCGTTCCGACGTTGCCTGGATCTTGTACATTATCTAGAAGCAACCAACCGCCTGAAAACTCGATATTTTTTTCGTCATCAGGCATGTTAACGATTGCTACCATTCCTTGTGGTGTTGGCAATTCTGATAATGATAGAAGTACTTCCTCAGAGACATAAATCAGCAATTCATCAGGCTGTTGATCAAGCCAAACAGACCATTCTGACTGCCCACGCTGATTGAAAAGAATCCACTCTATTTTAGCCCCTGCTCTAACAGCTTCTTCAATTAAATGAAATCCTTCAATTATGTACTGTTGTTTCTCTTCTCTATACTTCTTTTTATGTAATTTTTTAAATTCTTTAATCGTTGTATTTTTTGTCGATAAAATTTCTTTCATATTTACACCTCGCTTAGCTATTATACCACGATTCCCCCCAATCAAACAGTCACTATTTCACTTGCCAGATTGTTAAAAAATCGCTATCATTGATTTAATTAAAAGCGAGGTGTGAAATAATGAGAAAAGTACGCATGAATGTACAAGGTAGAGTTCAAGGCGTTGGTTTTCGTTACATGACTAAAATGGTTGCGGATGAATTAAACATACGCGGAACTGTCCGAAATGAAGACGATGGTTCAGTTGCTATTGAAGCTTTAGGTCCCAATGATACGATTGATTTATTTATTCAAAAAGTGAAGGCTTCTCCAAGCCCCGCTGGTCGTGTCACATATGTTGACATCCAAGATGATCCATTTATGGAAGACTACACCAGCTTCAACGTTACAAATTGATTGAATTAGAAAGAATCTTTCTCAGTCTTGAGGCGGATTCTTTTGATTTTTATTGAAAAAAAACGCTTTTTCAAGTATAGTTAATCTTGTGCAAATTTTTTAGAAAAGGACAGAATAAAATGAGAAAATTAAATAAGTGGCTCCTCGGTTCCGGCCTATTCACCTTAGTGTTATTTTTATCAGGATGTGTAAAAACAGGTTCTGATGGTCAACCAACTGGCGAAGGAATCATCTATAACTTTTTAGTGAAACCAATGAGCAGTGCCATTACATACCTTGTTGATAATTTCGATTGGAATTATGGCTGGGCAATCATTTTCATCACGATCATTGTTCGACTGATCATCTTGCCATTAGGCTTGAATCAATCGAAAAAAAGTATGATCCAAACGGAAAAAATGCAAGCTATCAAACCGCAAATCGATGCAGCTCAAGCAAAAGTCAAAGAAGCAACTACTCGAGAAGAGCAAATGCAAGCTCAAGCTGAAATGCAACAAGTATACAAAGAAAATAACATGAGCATGATGGGTGGGATCGGCTGTTTACCGCTGTTGATTCAAATGCCGATCTTCTCTGCCTTATTTTTCGCTGCTCGTTATACAAAAGGAATTAGCGATGCATCATTTTTTGGTGTCAACCTCGGTCAACCAAGTATGATTTTTGTCGTTTTAGCAGGTGTTGCCTACTTACTTCAAGGTTACCTTTCTACTATTGGTATTCCTGAAGAACAAAAGAAAACGATGAAATCAATGTTGATCGTATCCCCATTAATGATTGTATTCATGTCAATCAGCTCTCCAGCTGGTGTAACATTATATTGGGTAGTCGGAGGGATTTTTAGTAGCATCCAAACATTAATCACTAACCAATTCTTAAAGCCAAGAATCAAAGCCCAAGTGGCAGAGGAATTAAAACAAAATCCGCCTAAACAGGTAATCACACCACGTAAAGATGTGACCCCTACTCAAGAAAATAAAGGACCGAAAACAGCCTCTCAAAATAGTCCTTCTAAAAAAGGTAGAAATGCTGGAAAACAAAATAGAAACTAAAAAAAACAAGAGCCAACGTATTGATTACGTTGGCTCTTGTTTTAGTTTTTATTCGCTGAAACTCCAAACACAAACAAATCAACTACTTGTTCAATACTTAATGTTGAATTACTTTGCTCTGTTTTGATATATGGAGATAACGTGTTCAAAAAGTGGGTCGTTGCAACTTCAGGTGACAATCCTTTACGAATACTAAAATCACTCTTTTTAAAGAGATCCAGCAACGGCTTTTTGTATGACTGATTCCATAATGTAAATAATTTAAGCTGTGTCTCTTTTGTTAACTTCGTTCTAAAATCATGCATCATCAAATCAAAATCAAATGGATGCTTTGTTTTAAGACATTCTGCAAATTTTTGTAACTTATTAATAGTATCAAGATTTTGGTCCTCAACAATGTTCACTAATTCTTCATTTACATCCCCTAACAGACTCTCAATAACCCCAACATAAACTTCCTCTTTATTTCTAAAATGATGATATAAATTAGGCTGTGTCACTTCTGCTAACTGCGCAATTTGTCTAGTTGAAGTACTTTGGTAGCCGTTATCCATAAATAAACGTGTCGCCACTTGAATAATTTTAGATCTAGTATTTTTCATTTCTTTATCCATCACTTAGCCACCTATAGTTGATTTGATTCCTATTTTAACAGAAGTAGACAAAGAAACCTATACTAGATAACATTCTTTTTTTGTTTTAAGAGTAAAACAAATTCATAAATACATAAAATTGCTAAAATGACTAAGCAGATTCCTACTGTGGTCATAATCGCTGGATAAGCTCCATTCCACCCATCCGCTGCTTGATGCTTAAGTAAGATTCCATAATATGCCCACAATGCGGCTAAACCGTATGCAATATCACGATTGCGAATAATAGTTGTAGCAATGATTACTAGACCCACGATCAATACAATAATCGTCCACATGACTTGATTATTTTGAAGAAAAGCGATGTTTTTATCAACTAAAAATGCCGTGATGTTGGCAATCGTCGCAATCGTGATCCAACCAAAATAAATGCTAAAAGGTAATCGCACAAATATATAATCATTTTTAGTTAGCTTAGCTTTAGTCAGAATACGATTCATATAAATCAACACAATCAACAAAGCCAACATAATCACGACAGATAAATCAATTTGCAAATATTGCCATGCTAATAGCCAAATACTATTTAAAATTGAAGAAATAATAAATAACACACTAAGCTTTTTGCCAAGTTGATGATGACTTAATATAGATTGATCTACTGGTTTAACCCATTGATAGACAACAAATCCTGCTAGTAATAGATAAATCACTGACCAAATTGCAAACGTCAAACCTGCTGGAGCAAATAAATTCGGATATGTATCTGAAACTTCCTGTGTCGTCATGCCATTTAAAGGCAGTAATACCGCAGCTGCGTTTACAGCAATCATTACGAAATAAACGACCGTTACAAACCACTTTGTTCTTAAAGACTCATTTTTAGTCATGATAATTCCTCCTTATAACCCTTTTTTTCCAATAAACGGAACAAATTTTGGTGTTTTATTTGCATACGCAATAAAATCTGGTCGATCTTTGTATTTTTTTTCTAATAAAGGAACTCCTGAAACAAATAAAAGCAACAAAGTAATCGTTACAGGTCCAATAATTCCCCAAACATTTCGTGTATCATTCAAACTTATAAGAAAAATCCCCCACCAACTTAGTGCCTCACCAAAATAATTAGGGTGCCTTGTTGTCGCCCATAATCCTGTTGTCAACAGTTTCCCATGATTGTTACCCTTTTTTTTAAATTTTGTTAACTGAGCATCTCCAATCGTTTCATAAGCAAATCCTAAAAGCCAAACTATAACACCTACTCCATTCCACCAATAAAACAGATCAACTGAACTTGTCATAACAAAAAGAATCGGCAGTGAAACAACTAGCAAAAGGACACCTTGAAGAACAAAGACATTTAGATAAGCTTTTAGTTTTGCGAAATGATTTCCCCATCGTTTTCTCATATTTACATAGCGATAATCTTCTGGTTTGCCAATATTACGTTTAGCTAAATGGAAAAACAAGCGTAGCCCCCAAATCGTTACTAATATAAGAACAGTCGTACTAACTGTCGTTTTTTCCGGCATCGCTATATATCCGGTAATCGCAACAAGTACAAAACCGATCCCCCAAGCTAAATCAACAATAGAGTTGTTATGAAGATACTGCGCTAAAAAGAATAACAACGTAAAATAAATAAAAATGACACTACTAATAATCCAAATAGTCATACTAATCCCCTCTTTCTTCAATTTCAACCGCCACAGCGATACTTCCTTGACCTGCACTCATTGCAATTACTGTTGAAATATCCATTATATAACTTGGCTGAAAACCTACTGCTTCACTCAATTTATTTTTCCAATGTTGCGCTCTTTGCTCTGCGTTTGCATGGATGATCGCATAACGTCTTATTTTATTTTTAGTATGGATTTTTTTTAATTGATGAATAATCTTTCGTTCGTTTCCTTTCAAGCTAAATGCAAAATCACTTAGTTGCCCTTCCCCTTTCTCGTTCAAACTGACAATCGGTTTTACGTTGATTTTTTTTGCTATTTTCCCGGCAAATTGTGGTATTCTGCCAGAATCGATCATAGGATCTAAATCGTCTACGCTAACGAGTATTTTAAGTTGACTACGCTTCTTTTTAATTTGTTCCACAATTTCATCAAAAGTCAGTCCAGAATGAATCAATTCAGCTGCATTCATTATTAGTAATCCTTGAGCAGCAGAATTTTGTTTAGAATCAATGACTTCGATCCTAGTAGTTGATGCTGTCATTTTCTTTGCAGCTTCTTTTACTGTATGAAATGTCCCACTTAGTTTGTCAGCAACTGTGATAACAATAATTGCTTCGTATCTCGTTTCCAAAAAGGAAAAAAGATTTTCAACCGTTTTTAGTGTCGGCTGCGAACTAGTTGCCCGCTCAGATCGATTTTTATTCATTTTAAAAAATTGTTTACTTTGAATCGTTATTTTATCAATATAACTAGTATTTCCAATCAATATGTTCATCGGCAGAACATGAATTTGATTATTTAATATATACTCAGCAGGAACATCAGCAATTGAATCCGTTACTAATGCAATCGACGCCTTTTTGTGTTGATTTACTTGGTATTGTAACAACATATCATCTGCCTTTTGTTGCAAAGGTTGACCAATCGTACTTAAATAGCTTAATACCTCATCTGGTTGATTAGAATGAATATGAATTCTAGCTTTGTTGCGATTTACAGCGACAATGAGTGAATCTCCATATGGAGCTAATTTCATTTGAATTTCGGCTTTTGGCTTTGTTACATGATCTAATAAAATTTCAGTACAATATCTATATTTTGGTTCGGAAGTATTCAAATGTTTGGTGTCAGATATCTCTATTTTGGGTGAATCATCAGAATAGGTCCTTGATTTAACGGTGGTTTCTTTATTTACAAAAGCATGCGTAAATCCTGTTATAAATATGTAAAAACCTTTTGCTCCTGCGTCGACCACTTGATTTCTTTGCAACACCTTTAATTGCTTTGTCGTGTTGTTTAACGCTTGTTCGGCTTCAGCTAAGGCTTTTGGTAGAAGTTTTTCTAACCCTTGTACTTGATCATTTTCACTAAGTGCTTCTGCCCATGATCGAATAACCGTAATAATCGTCCCTTCAACAGGATTACTGATTGCTTGATACGCTTCTGCAATTGCTGATTTCACACTTTTTACAAAACTTGCAACAGAATTTTTTTCTTCTTGAATCAATAAATTATTATAGATACCATTAAAATATTGAGCAAAAATAATTCCTGAATTTCCTCTAGCTCCTAATAAAGATGCTTCCGCAACTCTTTCAAACACCTCTAAAACAGATGTTGCTTCCTTATTGGTTTCCTCTAAAATCGCTTGCATCAATGAAGCCAAATTACTTCCTGTATCTCCGTCTGATACAGGAAATACGTTAATTTGATTTAATTCTTGTTTCTCCTTGATTACTTGGGTAGCGCCTTGTTGAAAGGCATTCAACAACTTTTTATAATCAATTGCTTGATCATCCATATTCTAATTACCTCCACTTAAAGTACTGAGCTACAAAAACTGTAAAACCACAAGTGGTTGCAGTGACTGCTGCTCCCCATATTAAATCGATGATTGTCACAAAAGCGGGCCAATTTTTAATGGTAGCCAAGTTTGTCAAATCATATGTGGCATAACATAATAACCCCAGAAAAGCCCCTGCTAAAAGAGCATACATTAAACTATTTTTTTCAAGCGCAGGATAAACTACGAAAAAGAGCATTCCCATTAGATAAACACTATAAAAAATTGCTGCTGGAATGATTTTTGTAGTACCTAGTAAACTACCTAACTGATCTTGATAAATTTTCCTAGCGATCAAAAGTAGCCAAGTAAAATCCAGCACCAAAAATGTCAAAGCAGCAGTGGTAAATATTCTTAAAAAATAATTCATTCTCTCTCCTCCTAGAAAAACATCACGAACACCTTATCATTCGATAAGTTTATCCTACCACGTTGAAAATAATTATGAAAAAATTTTGCTCAAAGAGTCATTCTTAATACCACGAATTATCAAAATCGGCATTTTAAAAATAAAAAGAGTGAGAAACAAAAGTAACATCTACTTTTGTTTCTCACTCTAAATACAATAAACGATGGAATCAGAAACAATCCCTTCGGAAATAAGCTGAAATTGCTGTAAAACACAACGAGGAACGAGTTGATGCTTTCTCGCTAATGGCCCGTCGCAGATAAACATTGTTGCACAGTCCCCACTTGGTTCTCGGGATTAAACACTTCTGCCCCATCCTCTAAAATCTAATAAACAGCTAGAGAAGTAGCAACCTACTTGATTTATTTATTTTACGATCAATAAATCTAAACTTGCCAATGATAAGGACATTTTAGCAATCCGATTAAGTTCTTTCAAACGATTCATCTTCACTTGTTCGTTGTCCACCATGACCATTGTTTCTTCGAAATATTGTTCAATCAACGGACGCAACTCTATTAATGCTTGATAATTTTCAGACATTGTACTTTCAGCAAACTGCTCTTCTATGTTATTAACAGCCTGATGCAACGCTTTTTCAGCATCATTTTCAAATAATGTAGCATCGATCTTGCTTTCTTGATTCAATAACTCGCGACCTTTTTTAGCTAAATTGATCACTCGTGTCAAAGCTTCCATCGAAGGTTTGAAATCTTCATCTAACAAATGTTTTTTCAAAATTGTTGCTGACGAAAATAGTTTTGCTAAATCTTTTTGCTCAGATGAAATCACTGCATCAATCACATCATGACGAACATCTTTTGCCATCAACAATTGACGCAAACGAGCTTTTACAAATTCAATCACTTCTTCTTGTCCACTCGTTAATTGAATTCCGTATTTTTGACTGTCTGCATTAACAGCTGCATCAATATCCATTTGTAATTGAACTAACGGGAACTGCCAGCCTTTAGCTTCAACAATACGTATCACACCATATGTTTGTCGACGTAAGGCATACGGATCATTTGAACCACTAGGAATCATACCCACTGCAAAGAACGCGAAAACACTATCTAGCTTGTCAGCCAATGCCAACACTGCTCCAATAGATGATTCTGGCAATGCTCCCTCACTTGATGTTGGCAAATAATGCTCTCGTATTGCTTGAGCTACCTCTGTTTTTTCACCTTGAAGTAATGCATATTTTTCACCCATTATTCCTTGCAATTCTGGGAATTCCCCCACCATATTGGTTACTAAATCAAATTTATAAATTTCAGAAGCCCGTTTTAAGTCAGCTAGTTCAGTCTCAGATAAACCAACTTCTTTTCCGATAATTTGTCCAATAATACCTACGCGCTGCATTTTTTCATAAATCGTTCCAATTTTTTCATGGAACGTCACATTTTTCAATCTATTGACACACTCTTCGATTGATAGCTTTTTGTCTTCACTATAGAAAAATTCAGCATCTTCTAAACGTGCAATCAAGACTTTTTCATTTCCTTTGATCACATTCTCAATATGGACACTATCTCCATTTCGTACAGAAATAAAATGCGGCAATAATAATCCTTGATCATTACGGACATCAAAATAACGTTGATGTTCTTTCATTGAAGTAACTAAAACTTCATCTGGTACTGAAAGATATTTTTCATCGAACCCTCCTACAAATGCCGTAGGATATTCAACTAAATTATTGACTTCTTCCAACAACTTCTCATCTAAATCAAGTTTCCAATTATTTTTATCAGCTAGTTGATTTGCTTGATCGATGATCATCGTTTTTCTTTCATTAGGATCAACGATCACAAATTGTTCTTTCATTTTTTCCTCGTATTCATTGGAATGGTTAAATGTCACGTCATCACCCAAGAATCGATGACCACGAGAACTATTCCCGGTTGTCACATCTAAGACTGAAAATGGGATCACTTCATCGTCCAATAATGCCACGATCCAATGAATCGGACGAATATACTCAAAATCATAATCCGCCCAATGCATAGTAACAGGAAAAGTCAAACTTGTAATAACATCTTTTAATCCTGCTAATACATCGCTCGTTTTTTGTCCTTGATTATGTTTTGTGACATAGACATATTCTACACCGTTTAATGCTTTAAATGTAATCGCATCAGTAGTCAAACCTTGTCCTCTGACAAATCCTTCAGCGGCCTTACTCCAATTTCCTTCAGCGTCTTGAGCGATTTTTTTAGCAGGTCCTTTGACTTCTTCCTGTGTATCTTCTTGTTGCTCCGGCAATTGTGTGACACGAACAGCCAAGCGACGAGGCGTTGAAAAGCTTTGAACTGTTTCATAAGACAAATTATTTTCTTCTAAGAATTTTACTATTTTATTTTCTAATTGTAAACGACTCGGGCTGACAATATGAGCAGGCATTTCTTCTAAGCCAATTTCAAGTAATAAGTCTTTTGCCATGTTATTTCGCCTCCTTAGTAGTTTGATTCTCTTTGTTTAAAAGTGGGAATCCTAGTTTTTCACGTTCTGCAACAAAAATTTTCGCTACAGCTTTTGCCATATTTCTGATACGAGCTAAATACCCAGCACGCTCTGTTACAGAGACTGCGCCACGAGCATCTAACAAGTTGAACGTATGGCTGCATTTTAAAATATAATCATACGCTGGATGTACCAAGCTTTCATCAATACAACGTTTTGCTTCTTTTTCAAATTTATCAAAGTTTTCTAATAGCATTTCTTGATTGCTCACTTCAAATGAATATTTTGAATGCTCATATTCAGGCTGATTGAAAATTTCGCCATATTTAACCCCTTGTGTCCATTCTAAATCGTAAACACTCTCTACTTCTTGAATATAAGACGCCAGTCGTTCGATTCCGTAAGTGATTTCAGACGTAACTGGATGACAAGCCAAACCTCCTACTTGCTGGAAATACGTGAATTGAGTAATTTCCATACCATCAAGCCAAACTTCCCAGCCTAAACCAGCACACCCCATTGAAGGATTCTCCCAGTTATCTTCAACAAAACGAATATCATGCGCTAAAGGATCGATTCCTAACAATTCCAAACTCTCTAAATATAATTCTTGAATATTTTCAGGAGATGGTTTCATCACAACTTGAAATTGATGATGTTGATATAGACGGTTCGGATTCTCTCCATACCGTCCATCTGCGGGTCTTCTTGATGGTTCTACATAAGCGGCATTCCAAGGTTCCGGTCCGATTGCGCGTAAAAAAGTATACGGACTCATTGTTCCTGCCCCTTTTTCTGTGTCGTAGGCTTGCATTAGCATACACCCATTTGACGACCAGAATTTTTGCAACGTTAAAATCATTTCTTGTACAGTAAGTTTCTTGTCCATTATGTTCCTCCTTAAATTTAAAAACGTGCCAACCCTAATCAACTTAACCAGAAATCAGCAAACAAAAAGTCCCTATGCCTCCAAGAGACATAGGGACGAATAATCGCGGTTCCACCCTACTTCCGATATAAACAATCGGCAGCTTCGTTTAAACATACTCAAAAGTGCCCTTCAAAAGTTGCGTGTATCTGGCTCCCACTTTCCCAGATTCGCTGTAACAGCAGTTCTTTCTACTCTTCTTTTTCAACGTATTTATTTAATTACTCTTTATGATAAGCGTAGTTTAATAAGAAGTCAAATAATTTTTTTAGTTTCAAATATCTTTTGGAAAAATTGTTCTTTTCATTCAAAAATCATGGTTCATTTTTGATGCCTTTTTGTTTCTACAAATTCGTAAAATCTAGCTTGTGAAAAAAATACGATTAGTCACTGGATTCTCCTCTTGAATAAGTAATGGTGTTGAAGTCAGTGATATATCGTACTTTACTCCTTTAAGATAGGGTCTGTCTGGTCTTCCACGTCATCCTTTTTCTCTCGCTTCGACAACTTCAATGTATCTTCCCAATTTTTCATTTGATCGATAAATTTCTTACTTTTCAAATGAATTCCAACATATTCATCATATAATTCATCGATTGTTTGTCGAATCGCAGTTTTTGTCTCCGATTTTACATTGATATCCTGAACTTTGTCATATGAAATTCCAGAAAAAAGGCGAATAAAATGGATTGCTCTAGGATCCGCATGGTAACGATGATTGTCAAGATGCCAATGTCGTTCACACAAAACACCACTGTATTTTGAAGAATAATCAAACTTCCCTTGCCTTTCCTCGCATACCACACAATGTGTCCATTCTGGTGAAATACCAAAACGATTCAACAGTTGAATTTCAAAAATATTCGTAATGATTTCTGCATCTTTTTTTTCATTCAACAAACCTAATGCTTGTTGGACAAAATGATATAAGTTAGGATCATAAGTCCGATCTTCAATAGCTGCATCAACTAAATTCAAAATATACGTCGCATAAGCATTGATAAAAATATCTTCTTGAATCATTCGAAGCGGATGTGCTTCTTTACTTCCATTTAAAAAAGATAGCCCGTCTTCTCTAAAATCGCCAATATAAACAGCTTCCGTAAAAGGCAAAATAGCAGGACCGATCGGATTATTTTTGCGATGCGCTCCTTTAACAAAAAACATCATTTTACCAAAGGATTCCGTAAATATCTTGACCAATTTATCCTTTTCTTTATAATCCTTGGTAAATAAAATAATTCCTTTGGTTTCTCCTAAGGTCATGTTCTCGCCTCCATTATCTTCTAGTCTATTTTAGCAGAGATACAAGTAAAAGAACAATCCTGCAATAGCACAGAATTGTTCCTTCGTTTCTCATTAATAATCGTCTTTGCGGTAACCGAAATCTTGTAAATGAACTTTTTTATCGCGCCAGTCTTTTTGGACTTTTACCCAAAGTTCTAAGTATACTTTATCGTCAAGCAAATGTTCAATATCTTGTCGAGCTTTGGTGCCGATTTGTTTCAGCATCTTACCACCCTTGCCAATGATGATTCCTTTTTGGCTATCACGTTCAACGATAATGGTTGCTTGAATACGGACTTTATCATTTTCGTCACGTTTCATTGAGTCGACAACAACTGCAACAGAATGAGGGATTTCATCTCTTGTAAGTAATAATACCTTTTCACGTACTAATTCAGAAACAATAAAATACTCTGGGTGATCTGTCACTTGATCGTCAGGGAAATACTGTGGCCCTTCTGGCATTTGATCCACTAAAACATCCATCAAACGATCAACGTTATTTCCTTCAGTCGCAGAAATCGGAACAACTTCCGCAAATTCCATTTGGCTTGCATAATCTTCAATAATACCTAAAAGTTGATCTGGATGAACTGTATCGATTTTATTGATCACAAGATAAACAGGGCTGGTCATTGCTTTAAGGCGTTCGATGATAAAGTCATCCCCTTTACCTCTTTTTTGATCCGCACTAATCATAAATAGTGTTGCATCCACTTCACGAAGCGCGCTATAAGCCGTTTCTACCATAAAATCACCTAAACGATGTTTTGGTTTGTGAATTCCTGGCGTATCAATGAAAACAATTTGGGCTTCAGGAACAGTATAAATCCCTTGGATTTTATTTCTAGTTGTTTGAGCTTTATCACTCATAATCGCAATTTTTTGTCCGACAATTCGATTCAATAAAGTAGATTTACCAACGTTAGGTCTACCTACAATCGCCACAAATCCGGATTTATGTGCTTCAGTCATTGTTTCTCTCCTCTATAAATAATCTTGTAGTAGTTGCCAAATTTTTGGGACAAACAACAGCATTCCAACGATTATCGCAAAACCTGTCGTCAAGAGAACTGCGCCTGCAGCCATATCTTTGACTTTTTTTCCTATTGGATGAAAATGACAGTCAGTAACCATATCAACGACATTTTCAAATACGGTGTTAATAATTTCAGTCACAAGTACTAGGAAAATAGCTAACAGAAGCCACAACCACTCTGAGACAGCTAAGCGGAAAATAAAACCAATTATAATCGCTACAATTCCCATACAGACATGTGTCCGCATATTGCGTTCTTCTTCAAACACTGTCTTAATCCCTTGCATGGCAAACTCTAACGATGTAATAAAGTGTTTATTCTTCGCTGTCCGTTTATCTTTTGAGTCCATAGGCATCTAAAATCTCTTTCTGTAAGCCAAACATCTCTTTTTCATCTTCAGGTTCCATATGATCATAGCCATTTAAGTGTAAAAAGCCATGTACTGCCAAAAAGCCTAATTCACGTTCAAACGAATGCCCATATTCTGCTGCTTGTTCTACAGCTCGTTCAGTCGATATCATAATATCACCAAGATTTCTAGGAAAAGCTTCCGTTTCATCATCAAATATAATCGGTAACTCGTCTTCGCCTTCATCTTCCAATGCAAAACTAATTACATCTGTCGGTGTATCTTTACCACGATACTCTCTATTGATTACTTGAATACCAGCATTGTCCAAAAACGTAACAGACATTTCTGTATCTTTGGTTATTTTTAGAACATCAGCCGCAAACTGCAACAGATTTTCTACTTCTTCTATATTTTCTTTTGATAGATTATTTGTTTCATCAATGAATGAAATGTCCATTAGTCATCTCTCTTTTCTTGTTCGTCTTTCATTTCTTCTGCTTCTGATTTCATTTTTGGATATTTGATTCTCGAATGGAATGTACTACATAAACCACTAACTAATGACTTTTCAACAATCCTAATCTCCTTCATAGTTAATCCACAATCATCTAATTGACCATCAGAAATTCGATCTTGGATAACATTATGAACAAACGCTTGGATTTTTTCATTCGTCGGATGGTCCATTGCACGAACAGCAGCCTCACATGTATCAGCGATACTAACAATCCCAGCCTCTCTTGTTTGAGGTTTAGGACCAGGATAACGAAAATCTGCTTCAGATATCTCTGAGTTACGCTCTTTGGCTTTAACATAGAAAAATTTCATCAAGGTTGTTCCGTGATGCTGACGACAAATATCAATAACCATTTCTGGCATATGATAATCTTCCAATATTTTAGCTCCATCAATGACATGACCAAAGATAATTTGTTTGCTATCTTCCGGTAACAAGAAATTATGCGGATTTTCTGCTCCTGCCGGTAAATTTTCGACAAAGAAATTCGCGTGTTTGATTTTACCAATATCATGATAATAACAAGCTACTCGAGTCAATAATGAACGCCCGCCAATTTCAGCAACTGCATTTGCACTCAAACTAGCTACCATCATGCTATGATGATAAGTACCAGGTGCTTCTTCAAGTAACTGTTTTAATAATGGATGATTTGGATTGCTCAGCTCATTTAAAACAATCACACTATCGTCCGTTACTAATAATTCAATATAGGGATGGAGACCCATCGTAGCAAGAAAAGCCAACACAGTTCCAGCTAAAGCACAAATCATCATCGTCCATGATTTACCATCAAAAAAGCTCATTCCTTGATACACCATTAAAACAAAATCCAAACAAACTGGGAAAATGATTACCCAAAATACAGCAACCAATCCTTGCTCACTTATGCGTGTTCGTTTAACCACTGTCGCCAAAAGACCAGAAAACATGTAACTAACGAGAATAACAGTCAGTGTATTTGTACCTATGGCGTTATAAAACACGAACAATGAAAAAATCACTTGAAAAACAGCAGCTAAAACGCCTGCTCGTCTACTTACAAAATAATTTAATACTAGCGGTGTAAATGCCGCGGGGAAGAACAACGAGATATACGTCATCTGCTCTGTTTGGAAAATCTGGAAAAACTTCATCAATACAACACTCAAAGACATTGCACCAACATAAAATAAAACAAAATGTCTCCGTCTGCCCTCTTCTGTCACTTGTTTAGTGAAAAACAATAAAACAAAAACTTGCAATATAATTGCTAGTGCTAGAGCGGCCATCGGAAATAGTGAAGTACTTTGATTCGTCATACCTAAAAGCTCAAGTTTCTCCATCGCCTTACTATCAATTTGAGTACCTTCACGAACAATGATTTCACCTTGATAAATCATCGAAGGCGGCACAGCATCCATAGCATTTTGACGCATTTCTTTCGTTTTTTTATCGTTGGCAAAGTCATTTGCTACGATACCTTCATTCACAATATAGCGAATTTCCTGCTGCATCACGCCCGTCACATCAAGAAATTGAATTTTCTCAATAGCACTTTGACGAATCGTATCCACATCCGCTTCACGAACATGATCTTTCATTTTTTCATCTATAATCTTTAGACTTTCAATTTTCACTTGTTGAATCTGACTTGCGTCTAATGAAAATATATTTTGATAAAATACATTTGGAAATTTTTGATAAAACGCAACTTCGTCTTGATCCAGCGATTCAAATTGCGCTTTTAAGCTCGCAACTCTTTCTTCAATCGTCGGTTTTGGAATTGTTTCGTCTTTTTTTGACTTCGCAACTTTTTCTTGATATTCTTTGTCAATTTTTTCATTTGCCGTAATAATCAATTTAAAGAGCTTCTCAATTCGCTTATGTTGAACATCAGCTGTTTCTTCTTGATAAATGTACTCTGGTGTAACAGCTTCCGCGGCTAGCTTTTTCTTTTGGGCCGTTTCATACGTATTCTCAACGTTTTTATTCGCCCTAATAGTATTTTCAGCAAGTTGTCCTTCTTTTATTTCTACTTTCTTTTGATGGACACTTCCGAACATAATAATAAATAAAAAACAGGAAAATATTAGCAAAAGTATTGGAATATAAGCTTTGCCTAATTTATCACGCAATTTTAATAACGAGTATTTCAACGGAATTTTCACTCCTTTCCGCAAGTGTAGAACTATTTTTGACTTTCATTTTCATAGGCTCGAATAATCTGAGCAACTACCGGATGTCTTACAACATCTCCAGCATCAAAATGAACAAACGCAATCTTATCGATTGATTGTAAGGTTTTTTCCGCATGAATCAATCCACTCACAACACCCTTAGGCAAATCGATTTGACTTGTATCGCCATTGACAATCATTCGTGAGTTAAAACCAAGTCTTGTCAAAAACATTTTCATTTGAGCAACGGTCGTATTTTGTGCTTCATCCAAAATGACAAAAGCATCATCTAATGTTCGACCTCTCATGTATGCTAATGGCGCAATTTCGATCACACCGCGTTCCATTAATCGATTCGTATGATCCATTCCAAACACTTGGTATAAGGCATCGTAAACTGGACGAAGGTACGGATCAACTTTTTCTTTTAAATCACCAGGTAAAAAACCCAAGCTTTCACCCGCTTCAACAGCAGGGCGCGTTAATATAATTTTTTGGACCTCACCTTTTTTTAATGCTGACACAGCCATAACAACTGCTAAAAACGTCTTACCTGTTCCAGCAGGACCGACCCCGAAAATAATATCACGTTTTCTTACTGCATCTATATATTTTTTTTGACCCCTATTTTTGATCCTAATTGCTCTACCATGGTGATCCTTTAAAATCTCTTCTTCATACATTGCAACAAATGTATCTAATTCCCCGCTCTTCGCCATTTTCAAAGCAGAAACAACATCTGGCGTGCTGATTTTAATCCCACGTTGAATCAAAACTTGCAAAGTTCTTAGAACAGAAGCAACCAATTGTACTTCTGATTCCTCCCCTAACAATTGAATCATTTCTCCCCGTGTGTTGATCGTTACGGTTGTATTTTCTTCTAAATATTTTATATGTTTATCATGGGTTCCTAAAAGCATACTCACATCATCAGAATCATTTAGCTTTAATTCCAAAGATATTGACTGATTTTCTGTCAAAAAACGCCCATCTCCTTTATTTTTTCATTCTTTACAATCATACCATATTATTTATTGATTAAAAAGAAGTAGGTCAAGATAAAAAACTTTGCGAAGGATGTATTCGCTATGGTTACACTATTAGTCTTCGGTCTGATTCAAAGACTCATGTAAAATCCTGTTTCAACTCTGTTCAACACATTATTCTCGAATAAATGGAGTCCGTAGAGTCATTCTATTGCGAAATAAGCCGGCATTCACAAAAAATTGAAGAACAATTTCGTGAATGCCGGCTTATCTCTAGAGACTAGAATACGTCTGAATCAGTTTCTTGCTTTATCATCGATCTAGTAAGGTTCTTAATATCTTCTTAATTCTTTATCTTTATGGCGCGTTTTCAAGGGTAAATTCTAATGTCGCTTGATAGTCACCATTTCGGGCAATCGCTAATTTCGATTGATTCAATTCTAATAACATCCCCGTGTCCGCTGACCAACTCTTTGTTGTTTCATTTGGTAAATCATTGGTACTCTTTAAAATAGGATAATTTTCACTATTTATAATAACCGGCTCACTTGTAGTCGTATCTTTAAAAATTAGAATATCTTTTAATACACGCTTTTGACCATTTTCTTCAAAAGAAAAATCATCTTTAATTCGCATTGAAAGTTGCCAGTCTGATCGAACAGTATTATTTCTTTGATCTTCGACTGTTACTTTCCATTGATTATTTCTTCTAGCAATTATTTGTTTTTTCTTTGACTGTTTCGGTACATTTTCAAATTCTAACAAATTGGGAATAGTGAGAGATAAATTCCCGCTAGGTATATAGTTTACTTTGACTGAGAGTGTTTCAGATAAACTTCCGCTGGAGACTTTGATTTTATAACTCTTTTCCTCAAGTTTAGTACTATCCCAAGCATCTAACAATTCAACGGTATAAATATCTTTTACATCTTTTCCATCAATCTGAACATCTTTCACCCATTTTTTTATCTTCTCAGCAGTTGGCTGATTATCACCTAAATAATTAGTTTGATTAATAGCTGTTGCACTTAATACTGAATAAAATGTAGTATTCAGTTTCCCATAAGCAGTGTCATTATCACCTAATCCTGGATACTTCGTGTTAAGCTCAGACTTTGATTTAAATTTCACTTTAAAAGACTTTGATCCGGAGGTACTACTATCATAATCCTCTATAGTCGTATCAAACTTGCTTGAGTCGATGGCTTCTAACTTTGTATCCTCATCATAGACATAAACCTTATTGTCAAATAGCTTAGCTGATGGTGCTACTGTATTTACTGGCTGATTCTCCCAAGTAACATCTTCAGCAACTAATTTATATTTAGGTTTTCTGTAATAATATTTAACTGTTTGAGCAGAGGTTTTAAAAACCCCATCAATTGGAGTCGTCGTAATTTTTGTTCCATCTAAGGTAGCGTAATCTAAAACATAACCATCTGAGTATGATTTTAGTTGGGTAGACCAAGAACGACCTAAACTAGTAGCCGAAATATCAAATGACTCATCTTTTGTCTGATCTTTATAATACTCTACGGTTACTGGTTTGGGTTCTCCAGTGTTCTCAGTACTTAATCCACTACTAGCAATTGGTCCTGTTTCCACCCATAGAGATTTTATTTCTGCCCAACCAACTTTTTCTTTAGGTAATTTTAACCGCAAACTAACAGTAGCTAATCCAGTTGTACCTCCAATCTCCCTTTCAACATAAATATCTTTCCATTTTTGGTTATCTGATATACCCTTTTGGACATTCCCACCATTTCCAGAGAAATATTTCCAGTTGTGTATTCGAGCTTCAACTTCTTCAGCATTAGCTCCATTTCCAGGCAAACGATAAGACATACCAAATCTTAAAAATGTCTTCGGTTCTACTACTACATTTTGCGCGAGTACAACGCCTAGATCACTTTTATTCATTGCATTTTCTGTATTATAATCAAAATATAAAGTTTTGTTATTTTCATCATACTTTGGACTAGTTAATTCCCCTAAATTATCATTATGGGTAGGATTATTGACAGTATATTTTTTTTTTAACACATTTTTAAAATCCCATTCGTTAATATTATTATTCAGCTCTAAGGGTATAGCCTCCCATTTTTGCGTGGTATCAGAAGCCTGAGGTGCTGGACCAATAGGACTTGCTCCTAACTGAAACCCCCAAGTACCAATAAACATATACCATCCTGGAATATTCGTCGTATTATTGCCATAATAAAAGTAAGGGTTATTCAGTAAAATTTTACTAGAGCTCAGATTACTGTACATTCTCGCATTATAATCCAATTTCGTTTCAGAAGTGATAGTCATCACATCAGATATGAACCCATGCAATAGTTCCCCTGTATTAGCTGTCGTCTCCTTGTCTATCCCACTATAAGCTGGTGGTTCAACATAACCTGCTGGCACAGAAACCACTCTAAAACGAAAGGCTAAATTATCCTCTTTTCCACCTTTTTCCTTAATTAGTTTTACTAATGTTTCCGGCAATACAATTTGACCATTCGAATCTGTTTTCATAGTACTTTCGTTATTAAAAGTTGTCCATGTCCCGTTATTCATCTTGCTTTGCAATATAACCCCAACATCTTCCAAAGGTTTTCCATAATTGTCTGTTTCAGTTAACGTTATTGCAATCTCATTTTCTGTTGTATTCCTACTGTCTATGTTTTGATTTTTTTTTTGTTTAGAATCCCTTATGTATTGAGTATTCTTTTCTGAAACAGTTGTCTCCTGATTATCAGATCCTGATGCTGCTATTCTTGTGATTGTCCTATTCAAAATCATACCGAATATTAAAAACATGCCAAACACTACAAAAAACTTAACAAATATTTTTCTTCTCATTTTTTCCTCCAAATAAAAAAAATTAACGAAATAATTATAACATTTATTTCATAAAAATACCATTTATTTTTTATTATTATTTAATTCCATCTTCTGAAGATCACATTAGACGACACTTCAACAAGAAAGAGAATAAGAAAACCAGCAGATAAATATCTGCTGGTTGCCTTATTCTCTCTCTTGTAATAACTCTTTTACAATTGTGTTAACCTGATTTCCGTCTGCTTTACCTTTCAGTTGAGGCATCACAGCAGCCATGACTTTACCAAATTCCTTCGATGAAGTCGCTCCGGTCTGATCAATTACCCTTTGAACAATCTGACGAATCTCTTCATCAGACAGTTGCTTAGGCATATATTTTTCAACAATTGTGATTTCGATTTTTACTTTGTCAGCAAGATCGTCACGTCCCGCTTTTTCAAACTCTGATAAAGAGTCTCTACGTTGTTTCATCTCACGAGATAAAACTGATAGCTCTTCTTCCCCGTCCAAATCACGGTTCGTTTTAATCTGCTCATTCTGAATGGCTGCTTTCAACATACGAAGAACAGATAAAGTATCTTTATCTTTTGACTTCATAGCTGTTTTGATATCATCATTCAATGTTGTTAGTAATGACATACAACCAACTCCAATTCATCGAAAACTAGAATTTTTTACGTTTTCTAGCTGCTTCAGATTTTTTCTTACGCTTTACACTTGGTTTTTCGTAGAATTCACGTTTACGAGATTCTTGTAAAGTACCCGCTTTTGAAACGGAACGTTTGAAGCGACGAAGAGCATCGTCAAGAGATTCGTTTTTACGAACGACAGTTTTTGACATGTTAATTCCCTCCCTCCGAGCTTAAAAAGTAACCGTTTTTTATATTTATGAATTGTTACACATAAATAAAATACCGTTCTTTTTACATTATATCGAATGGTTATTTTAACGTCAACCTTTGTATTGAAAAAATGCATAAAAAAGTGCCAAAATGAGTAAAGTTTTACACACATATGCAATATTCATGATTTTTTCTGAAAAAAATGGTTATCTGCAGTCCTCGCAACGACCAAAAATCTCAAATCGATGTCCTTCGATTTCACACCCACTCAATTGTTCTTTAAAAAAATCCATCGGGCACATATGAATTTCTTTTGTCTTTCCACAAACCGTACAAATAAAATGATGATGATGTCCTACTTCTTGACAACAATGAAATCGAAATTTTTTCTCGCCATTTAAATCAGTTGTCTCTAATAAATCCAATGTTTGGAAATCATGTAAATTCCGATAAATAGTATCGTAACTGACACCTTGATATTCTTCGTTCATAAATTCATAGACTTCTCTAGCAGAAATATAACGATTTCTTCTAATAAGATATGTAATCATGGCCTCTCTTTTTTTTGTATATTTTAAGCCATGTTTTTTCATCACAGCTAGCGACTGCTCTACTTGGGAATTCCCTTTTGTCATTTGATTACCTCCAATACTTAAATCAGAACCATTACGAATAAGATTTATGAAGGTATGGTATAATAAATTTATAAAAAAAGCAAGAGAGGAATCAAACTATGACGACAAATGAACCCAAAAAATGTGTAACGATTTTTGTTATTTCTGACTCTGCTGGTGAAACAGCTTCAAAATTAGCAGCAGCTTCTATGGCTCAATACCCTACTGTAGACTTTTCTTTATTTAGACGAACATTTGCTAAAGAAGAAGATAAATTAAGAAAAGCACTTGAAGATGCCAAACGTGAAAATGCCATGGTTTTACATACGATCGTCAATGATCGTTTGGTAAAGATTGCAAACGATTTTTTTGAAAAGCATGATATGTATCACTTTGATATACTAACGCCACCAGTTGCTGAAATCGAACGACTTACTGGCGTTGCTCCCACAAGAGAACCTGGAGCGCTGCATCATTTGAATGAAAATTATTTTAAACGGATCGAAGCAATGGAATTTGCTGTAAAATATGATGACGGGAAAGATCCAAGGGGATTCTTGGAAGCAGATGTGTTGTTATTAGGGGTTTCTAGAACCTCAAAAACGCCTCTTAGTTTGTTTTTAGCCAATAAAAATTTAAAAGTGGCAAATTTGCCATTGATTCCTGAAGCTCACTTACCAAAACAATTATGGGAAACGAATCCAAAAAAAATCGTGGGATTGACGAATGATCCCGATATCTTGAATGGTATTCGAAAGGAACGGATGAGAACATACGGACTACCAGCTGACACTTCCTATTCAGATATTGAAAAAATCAGAAAAGAATTGGCTTTCGCTAATGATTTATATGAAAAACTTGGTTGTGTTGTGATCAACGTCGCTTCTTTATCCATTGAGGAAACAGCTTCAATGATTTTAAATGCGTTGAATTTAGAAGATCATAGTTATTATGCGACCGAATCACCTGAAGCTTAATTATAGTAAAAAACTAAGTGCCGTGAGATATTCTCTACAAGGCACTTAGTTTTTTAAAACACTTGAATTCCTTCTTGATCAATCGACATAACATTGATTGCTGCCGAAATTGGTAATTTTTCCAATTCTTGAACCATTTGATCCGTTTTTTCTTCTGGAGTTAAAATTAGAACTGTTGGACCTGCTCCACTTAAAAATGCTCCGTAAGCTCCGATTTTCTGACTAAGATTTCGGATCTGATCTAGATGTGGAACTAATTTTTTACGATAAGCTTCATGCCAGCGATCTTTTTCCATCATAAGTCCAGCCAAAGGTAAGTTGCCATTTAAAATCGCAGCTATCATTACATTTGCTATCGAACTTGCTTGTACCGCTTCTTTATAAGGAATGGAAGCTGGCAACACACTTCGACTTTCAGATGTCAATAAATGAACATCAGGAATATAGGCGATTACATCACACAGTGGAAAGTGATGTTTTACAGAATATACTTGACCATCAACATAACTGGCCACGACAAAATCTCCACATATAGCAGGAGCCACATTATCTGGATGTCCTTCCATTTCAGTCGCTATCTGTACTTTCTCTTTTTGAGATAAATTCAAATTGCCTAAGCGATTCGCTAGTTCAATGCCGCCCACAATCACGCTAGAGCTACTACCTAATCCTCTAGCTAAGGGAATATCAGACGTCATTTTCAAAACTTTCGGTGACAAATCAGGAGCTAATTTTAATGCTGTTTGAATCAATAAATTAGTCGAATCACTTGGAATATCAGAACCTAATGTATGCACGATTTTCCATTCTTTTGCCTCTTCTAACACTTCTATATTCAGATATTGTGACAAAGCAATACCACATGAGTCAAAACCCGGACCTAGATTTGCACTGGTTGCGGGAATTCTTATTTTCATAGTTCTGACACTCCATTACGTAAATGCATCCGCATTTCTTCTAAATCACTCATTTTAGAGATTTTTACTTCAGTTGCATTGATTGCTGTATCAGGATCTTTCAATCCATTTCCAGTGAAAACAGCTACAACGGTTTCACCTTGTTTGATTTTCCCACTTTTCACATGTTGAATTACACCAGCTAAAGAAGCAGCTGATCCTGGTTCTACAAATACACCGTCTTGAGCCGCAACTTTACGATAAGCGTTTAAAATTTCTTCGTCTGTAACAGAATCGATATGTCCTTTGGATTCATCACGTGCAGCTTCAGCCAATTTCCAGCTTGCTGGATTTCCGATTCGAATTGCTGTGGCAATCGTTTCAGGTTGCTCGATCACTTCACCTTTTACGATCGCAGCAGCGCCTTCTGCTTCAAATCCATGCATTCTTGGTAGAAGGGTTCCTTTTTTATCATGCCATTCTTTAAATCCTTTCCAATAAGCAGAAATATTCCCAGCATTCCCGACTGGAATCGCTAAAACATCTGGCGCTTGTCCCAGTTGTTCACAGACTTCAAAAGCCGCTGTTTTTTGACCTTCCAAACGATAAGGATTAACTGAATTCACAAGAGCAACAGCTTCTGTTTTAGCAATATCACGTACAGCCTTTAATGCTTCATCGAAATTCCCTGGAATCGAGATGATATCTGCACCATAAATGATTGCTTGGGCTAGTTTGCCCATCGCAATTTTGCCGTCAGGAATAACAACGTATGCTTTTACACCAGCTCTTGTAGCATAAGCTGCCGCCGCTGCACTTGTATTACCTGTAGAAGCACATACAATTGCCTTGGCTCCTTCTTCAACGGCTTTAGCAACTGCCATAACCATTCCACGGTCTTTAAATGACCCAGTTGGATTTAGACCTTCATATTTTCCATATAAAGTGATTCCTAGTTCTTTTGACAAACTATGCAACGGAATTAATGGTGTATTTCCTTCTGCTAATGAAATCATGGGTGTTTGATCTGTGATAGGTAGATAATCTTTATATTGCTTTAATAATCCTTCGTACATCTTTTAGTCCTCCAATACTTTAAATGTATTTAATAATTCAAATTCATCCGTTGCTTCGATTTCTTTGATTACTCGTTTTAGTTGTTCTTTTGTAATTGTATGGGTGATTGCAACAATTCTTGCTCTCGTTCCGTCGGATTTTTGTTGAACTAATTGATCAAAGCTAACATTTGCTTCAGTCATTATCTGTGTTAATCTTAAAATTTGGCCGCGACGGTCTGGTACTTCGATTGAGAAATAATATTTTCCTGAAATCGTAGCATCTTCTGCCAATTTAGTATCGTGTTGATAAGCATTAAACATGTGCCCTGTTGTGCCTAATCGGATATTTTTAGCAATCGTAATAATATCACTAACTACACTTGTCGCAGTTGGTTTGGCTCCTGCTCCTGGTCCATAATACATCGATTCACCAACACCAGAGCTTTCAATAAATACTGCATTAAATTCATTACGAACTGATGCGATTGGGTGCGATTTTGCTACAAGCATCGGTCCGACCTCAACTGCGATACTACCTTCTTGATTTTCGGAAGAACCAATCAATTTTACTTCATACCCTAATTGAGCTGCCATTTCAACGTCGTCTAAAGATAAACCTCGAATGCCACGCGTATCAACTTGATCTAATCGAATATTCATCCCAAAGGCAAACTGACTTAAAATTACCATTTTATACGCTGCATCAATACCATCCACATCATTCGTTGGATCAGATTCAGCAAACCCTAATTCTTGTGCTTCTTTTAATGCTAGATCATATGATTTTTTCTCAGACACCATTTGCGTCAACATATAATTAGTTGTGCCATTTACAATTCCTAATACTTTTTGGATGTTATCGGCAGCCAAACTATTTGCAATCGTCCGCAAAATAGGAATACCGCCAGCAACGCTTGCTTCATAATAAAGATCACAGTGATTTTTTTGTGCTAAAGCCACAAGTTCACTACCATGCTGAGCTAACAGGTCTTTATTTGCAGTTACGATATGTTTACCATTTTCTAGTGCTTTGGTAATGAAGGTTTTTGCTGGTTCTACTTTTCCAATTAATTCTACAATTATCTTGATCTCATCATCGTTGATAATATCCTCAATCGTTGTTGTGAGTTGAATATCAAATTTCTCAGCTAGACGTCTTTTTTCCTCTTCGTCACGCACTAAGGCTTTTGAGATAGTGATTTCCATCCCTGTCACTTGTGAAATCTTCTCTTGATGTTCTTGTAAAATTGTTGGAACACCAGACCCTACTGTCCCAAGTCCAAGTAACCCAATCTTCAATTTTTCCTTCATTCTTCTTCCTCCAACTATAAATTAGAAACATTTCATTTTTCTCTAATAAAACATGTTTCTAGTATACCCAACTGACGTAAAAAAAACTACCCTTTTCTTTGAATTTCCCAAAAGGAAACCTAGAAAAGGTGAGTTATTGGTGTTTGATATGTTCAAATGTTTGATTTAAAATATCGATAACATGATGGTCATCTAATGTATAATAGATTATTTTCCCTTCGCGTCTAGATCTTACCACATGGCTGTCTCGTAATAGCTTTAATTGATGGGAAACTGCGGATTGTTCCATTAAAAGACGTTCACCTATCGCTGTTACATTTAATTCTCCTTGTTTTAGCAATAGTAAAATTCGCAATCTCGTGGGATCACTCAACACTTTATACAACTGACTTACTTTTTGAATTTCATCTATTTCTTTCATCGCTGAGCTTCCTTTCATGATTTCCTCTTGCTTATTATAGCAAATATTAGGCAAAAACGGATAGATTTTTTCTTACACAACTAGTAAAAGACAAGTGCAACTTAGAATAAAGTCTTACTTGTCTTGTATTTCATGTTATTTTAACTGTTTGCTTGTTTAACAGCATCCATCACAGCGTATCTAAATCCATTTTTTTCTAAAGCCATCACACCTTTGATCGTACTACCTCCAGGTGATGTTACACCATCTTTTAACTCTCCAGGATGTTTTTTACTTTCAAGCGCTAGCTTAGCTGAGCCTAACATCATTTGAGCAGTAATTTCATAAGAAAGCGCACGTGGTATTCCTTCTAACACAGCACCATCAGCCAATGCTTCCATAAAAATATCAACAAATGCCGGACTACATCCAGCAACTGTCCCAAATGTTCCTAAAATATTCTCACTAACTTCCTCTACTTTCCCTAAGGATTCCAGCACATGAATTGCTTGAGATTTTGTATCATTTGGCATATTTTTAGCAAAAGCAGCTCCGATCATCCCAGCATTGACACTAACGGGCGTGTTAGGGATAGCGTGGACAACATGAATGTCTTTGTCTAAAACAGCTTGAGCTTCTTCTATAGTATGCCCCGTCGCAACTGAAATAAGAATGGTGTTTTTTGACATATATGGTGCTGCTTGTTTTAAAATTTCTAAAACGATTTTAGCCCCTGTCGCAATAAAAATAATCTGGCATGTTTTAAAAGGCTCATAATCTTTGATCAATTGAAAGCCTAACTTTTTTTGGAGTGCTTCAGCTGTGCCACTTGATCCACCTTTTACGAATAAATTCTCAGGATCAACTGTTTTTGCTTTTAAAAGCCCTTCAATCATTGCACTTCCCATATGCCCTGCTCCGATAAAGCCAATATTCATTTCTATCTCTCCTTCTACTTTTACAAATGAAAGGACTGAAATCAACTATCCATACAGTTTTTTTCAGTCCTAATCACTTTATTTTGTTAACGCATTAACTGCTTGTTCAAAATTATTGATTTTTTGATTCGCTTCTGTTTGAGAAGCAGCTTTTGTCGCCAAATAAAATTTAATTTTAGGCTCAGTTCCAGACGGACGAATCGCAATCCAACTACCATCTTCTAAGAAATATTTTAGCACATCTGATGGTGGAGTTGTTAATACTTCGACTTTCCCTTCAGCAGAGGTTCTAGTTAATTCTTTGAAATCTTCCGTTTGCGTTACCTTGGTATCAGCAAATGAAGTTGGTGCTTCTTCACGGAATTTTTTCATTAAAGCCTTTATTTTTTCACTGCCTTCGATACCGCTTAAAGTCACTGAAATTGTTTTTTCTTCGTAATAACCGTATTCTTTGAAAATATCTTGTAGCCCATCATAAAGAGTTTTTCCTTGCTTTTTATAAAAAGCTGCAACTTCGGCTAATAAAACCAGTGCTTGGATCGCGTCTTTATCACGAACAAATGATTTTACTAAATATCCATAGCTTTCTTCAAATCCAAACATGAACGTTTGGGATTTGTCTTCTTCATATTGCTCGATTTTTTCTGCAATAAATTTAAATCCTGTTAAAACGTCGACCATTTTTGTATTGTACTTCTCTGTAATTGCCGTAGCTAATTCACTAGATACGATTGATTTTAATACAACTGCATTTTCTGGTAATGTTCCTGCTTGTTTGTGTGCTTCTAAAATGTATTGGATCATGATCGAACCTAATTGATTCCCCGTTAACACTTGGTATTCACCGTTAGGCAAACGTACTGCCGCACCTAAACGATCGGCATCAGGATCTGTTGCAATCAATAAATCAGCATCTTCTTTTTCACCTAAACGAATCGCATATTCAAAGGCCGAATGTTCTTCTGGATTAGGCGATTTAACAGTCGTAAAATCCGGATCAGCGATGGCTTGTTCTGGAACCAATACAAATTTCTCAAAGCCAGCTTGCCTTAACGCTTTTTCTCCAAGCATTTTCCCTGTACCATGTAAAGGTGTATAAACAAGTTTCAATTCTTTACCCATTTCATTAATCAGTTCTTGATTGATAGTTACAGTCTTGATTTCTTTCAAGTAAGCCGCATCAACTTCTTCACCGATAATTGTGATCAAATCACTTTCCTTTGCCTGATCATCCGCCAAAACAGCTACTTTTAACGGGTTTTCAACTTCACGAACATATTTTGTTAAAGCATCTGCATCTGCTGGCGGCATTTGACCTCCATCAGCACCATAAACTTTGTATCCATTATAAGCTGCTGGATTGTGAGATGCCGTAATCATAATTCCTGAAAATGCATTAAGATGGCGAACAGCAAAAGACAACTCAGGCGTTGGACGTAAGCTTTCAAAAACATAGGCAGGAATACCATGATTAGCTAATGTTTTGGCTGCTTCCATTGCAAATTCTGGTGACATATGACGAGAATCGTAAGCAATCGCCACTCCTCGTTTCTTAGTTTCAGCCCCTTCAGCATCCATAAAACGTGCTAAACCTTCAGTTGCTTGACGGATTGTAAAAATATTCATCCGATTGATGCCAGCACCTAAAATACCGCGCATACCTGCAGTACCAAACTCTAATGGTGCATAAAAAGCATCTTCACATTTTTCAGGATCTTCTTTTAAATCTTTCAATTCATTTTTTAAATTTTCTGGTATATTTTCTTCATTTATCCACTGTTCATAGACTTGTTCCCAAGACATATCAGCACCTCTTTTATCATTTGTTTTCTTATCCACTAGTAAGTATATCATTCCAACGCTTTTGAGGAAAGTAATGCCTGAAAAGAACTAGTTATTCAATTAATCTAGGTAATTACTTCAATAAGCCTTGCATTTTTAATAGTTGGTCCGTCAGGGTTTGAGATTCCGCTCCAAAATAATCGGAAAATTTTTGACTCCAACGCTTCGTTTCTCTTGCTTCACCAAATAGTTCCATTGTTTGATCATATTGTTCAATCAGGCTATAGGAATACGGGTGATACGTATCATAGTGGATAACTGCAGCCTCAGGTAGGCGCGGTTTGACCTTCATCTCGACGATCGGTCTTCCAATACTTAGTCCAAATAATGGAAACATGTGCTCAGGTAATTCTAGTAGTTCACCTATTTCTTTTCCATGTTTACGAATACTCCCAACAACGACCGAACCTAGTCCTAAGCTTTCTGTAGCAACAACAGCATTTTCAAGAGCTAAGGCTGCATCCGTCGTTGCTAAGATGATTGGTTCAATGCTGTCATCAATTTGGTAAGAACTGCCATACGTTTCACTGACCAGCTTTGTACGATGAAGATCTCCAACAAAAAGTAAAAAGACTGAGCTTTTCTTCATATGGGCATTTCCTGGATTCCATTCAACTAATTGTTCACGGATTTCCCTATTTCGAATCACGATAATCGTGTAAAATTGACCATTCATCCAACTCGGTGCCTGTCGTGCTGCATCCAATATTGCTTGCAAGCTTTCTTGAGATAGAACATGATTCTCGTCAAAATCACGATAACTGCGCCGGTTACTTAACAACTCAATTGTTTTGTTCATTTTGAATCCCTCCTTCTCTTTCATTTTATCATAATGCGTTTGTATCCATTATTATTTTTTTGGTAACCTCTAGTAATTTTGTTTTAAATAACGAAAAATTGACTTCATCCACTCTAGAAAAATTGATACGAATACTATCTTGATTTTCACTAAAAAAGAAACTTGGTGCGATCAATAGTCCTTCTTGCAAAAAAATAGCCCAGTCTTTTGGCTGAAGTTTTCCACGTCTCCATTTTGCCCAAATATAAAAACCGCCTTCTGGCATACTGACTTGCCATTCTGGTAGCTCATCCAATAACTCAAACACAGCTTTTCCTCTTTGCTCTAAATTTTGCTTCAAAATAGCAACCTTTGCTGGAAAGTTTTCATCGGTCAGCGCTAAATTTGCTAATACTTGCGGGAAAATACTTAACGAAAAATCCATCATCTTTCTAGCTTCCGCCAATTGTTGATTTACAGAAGTCGGCGCACTTAGCCAACCGATTTTAGTTGTAGAACCGAGAAGTTTTGAGAGTGAACCAATATAGAGCACATTTTCAGGATCTAATTTTTTTAACGGCTGAACTTTATCTGAGGGAACAAAATTTAATTTAGCAAAAACATCATCTTCAATAATCGGTATTTGGTATTTCTGACACAGTTCAATAAGTGCTTTCCTGCGTTTCATCGACATTGTTTTCCCCGTTGGATTTTGAAATGATGGATTAACCATGACCATCTTGACTCTATGCTGACGGATAACTTTTTCAAGTGCTATCAGATCAATACCCTCTTGATCCATTTCTACACCGTAAAGACGGATACCTGCTGCTTGAAAAATTGGAAGTGCATACAGAAAGGACGGGTCTTCAATCGCAACGCTGTCGCCGGATTGTAATAATACTTGTAAGATTAAGAATAACGCCTGTTGCGCGCCAGAAGTGATCAAAAGACTTTCAGGAGAAAGTGAAAAACCGTATTCTTTCTCTGTCTCATGACTGATTGCTTGCCGTAGTGGATAGTACCCTAGATCGTCTTGTTGTTCTTCTTCCAAAAAATGCTTCCATGTCAGTGGCGGAAACGAAAAACTTGGAATTAAATCTAAAGGTAACTCACCTGTGTATAAATCTAAAATATCATTACCTGACTGCTTGATCAATCTCTCGATTTGCTCTACGTAAGGATCGACTTTCGCAAAAACATTTTGTTCTAGATAGCGATGCCAATCCGTTCTAGGGGTTGTACTAATTCCCCACTTTCCTTCGTTAACAATTGTTCCACTGCCTTGTTTTCTGACGACCCATCCCAGAGCAACAAGTTCATCTAATGCATGGACGACAGTTGAACGATTGACTTGCAAATATACAGCTAATTTTCTCTCTGAAGGTAAACGTTCCCCTGGAAGGAGGTCTCCATTTTTTATGTAAGATAGTACCAACTCGATGATGCTAACGTATATTGGGACTCCTTTTTCCTTTTTGAGTGACCACATGCTTTTAACTCCTTTTTTTAGTTTTAATACAGTTTACTTTATAGATTTGTGAAATTTGATGAGAAGTAAATGTAAGAATCCACTCTCTCAGTGAATTCATTGGCTCAACATCAACTCTCTTCGTTCGTTGTGTTTCAAACAAAGGAACAACTCTCCCTTTGGTCGTCTTGTACTGCTCAACATCAACTCTCTTCGTTCGTTGTGTTTCGCAGCAATTGGATGACCTGAAAATAACCCAATTGGCTGTTTTTGTCAACTGATGTTTGTTTTATAATCTATATATTAAAATATTTCTGAATTGAGGTTAGATTATGATCAAAAAAGTTTTAACAGTTGCTGGTTCTGATTCTAGCGGTGGCGCGGGAATTCAAGCGGATTTAAAAACATTTGAGGAGTATGGTACATTTGGGTTTTCGGCTTTAACTAGTATTGTAACGATGGATCCTGATGAAGGCTGGAGTCATTTGGTCACACCAATTGAACCTGAGCTCGTGGAAAAACAATTAAAAACGATTTTCGCTGGCGGTGCACTTGATGCTATGAAAACAGGGATGTTAGGGACTATCGAATCTATCGAAATCACTCGCACCTATATTGATAAATTTTCAATGAACAATATTGTGATCGATCCTGTGATGGCCTGTAAAGGTACCAGTGAACTGCTGCAACCTGAAAATGTAGCAGCCATGACTCGTTTACTTTTACCTAAAGCAACTATTACAACACCAAATTTAGTTGAAGCGGGGATTTTATCTGGAATGGGCGAGTTGACTTCTGTTGATCAAATGAAGGAAGCTGCGAAAAAAATCATCGACTTGGGACCAAAAAATGTTGTGATTAAAGGTGGTCATCGGTTGAAAACTGACCAAGCCATCGATCTTTTTTACGATGGCACTGATTTTACGATCTTTGAAAGTCAATTATTTCCAACTGATTATAATCACGGGGCAGGATGTACATTCGCAGCATCTGTAACTGCAGGTCTTGCAAAGGGATATTCAGTTGCTGATGCCGTAGCTTTAGCTAAAAAATTCGTAGCTGCAGCTATTGAAAATGGTCAAAAAATCAATCCTTTTCTTGGACATGTATGGCACGGCGCTTATAATCATGCTGAAAATCGAATGACAGAAATTAAGGAGTGATAGAATGAATAAACAAAGCTCAACCACTTCTATTGTACTTGTTGGCTTGTTTGCAGCGCTGACTGTTCTAGGTACAATGATCAAAATCCCTATGCCAACTGGAGCCTTTGCTCATTTAGGTAATTCAGTTTTATTGCTAGCTGTCCTTCTCATAGGCTATAAAAAAGGAGCCTTAGCTGGTGGATTGGGCTTTGCTATCTTTGACATCTTAAATGGCTTTGCCGCTGAAGCACCTTATTTTATTTTAGAAAGCTTTATTGTTGGTGGAGCTGCTGCGCTCATGATTTTCTTTTTCCATCAAAATATCGATGCTATTTGGAAAATCATTGTAGTCGCTACCGTCACTGGGATTGCCAAAGTCATTATGACCCAACTAAAAAATACGATTATGGGTCTTCTTGCAGGTGCTGATTTTAATGTTTCTTTTGCAAGTGCCTTATCAAAATTACCTGCAACCTTTATCAATGTAGCTACAACCATTGTTATCGTAACACTTGTTTATTTTCCGTTAAAAAAAGCAATGGATGTGATTTTTACAAAGCAATCATTTTAATAGTTCATAAAAAACTCCGCTTATCTTGGATTTCCCCAAAAATAAGCAGAGTTTTTTTAACCGTTTTTACTAAAAATACTTTCAAGTATCCAAAAAGCAATACCAGCTACTGGGAAAATAGTCCAGTTTGATCCCCAATTCCCTAAAAGAAAGCCCTGCAATAAAAAGAGTGCAACTACGATCGGCCAATAAACTTTTTCCAGTGTTTGAAACCACATTGGTTTTTTATCGTCTCTCTCTGCTTTAGCACGCGGCCCCAATTCACCTTCATCAGAAATAAAGTAGTTTTGTTCAAGCATTTTTGTGAAACTCCCCATGATTACTCCACCGAAAATAAAGAAGAAAACACCAAAAGATGCTATCAGCAATAGGAAAGCAATGCCGAATATTTCAGCATCATACACCGCTCCAAAAAAGACTACAGGTATGACAGATAAAATACACAACACGACTCCTGCAACCATACAAAAAATGAAAGAACGTTGAAATGTCTCTTTCTTCTTTTTTATTTCATTTTTCACTTGAATCGGAATAAATCGATCATCCAATTTTTTGTTTGTATTCGCTATACTTGTTCCGGCAATAATAAATAAAGGAACGCCAGTAGCAGCACCTAGAAACACAAATAGCAACCCGAATCCTTCTGCAACTCCTTCACCATATAGCGCCATACTAGCAAAAAAAGCCGCAACACCCATCATAATAATCATTACGCCCAAACCAATCAATGTAGCAGCTCTGTGATGAACTTTTAGAAAATCACTTGATTCATTAAGAGTAATTTCATCTAACTCATACCCCTGTTCATCGATAAACTCTTGCTTGATATTCATTTCTTCTAACAATTCATCGATTGACCCAAACTCTGCAATTACGCCACCAATTGCTTCGTTTTCTGATTTCCCTTGACTTTTTAGATCTTCATACCGATCTTCAGCACTGGCTAATAGATCTTGTTTCAGTTGTTTTGTTTGGCTCGTTTCTGCTATCCCTAAAAACAAACTTTCAATATAATCTTTGATGGTTTTCATTATTTTTCCTCCTTGATAAAACGTTCAACGACTTTTTTTGTAAGTAGCCATTCATTGATTTTTTCTTCCAAATATAGTTGTCCAGATGGCGTGATTTTATAATACGTTCTCTTTTTGCCATGTGTGATTTGTCCAGGAAATGATTCAATAAAACCATTTTTTTCCAATCGGTTAAATGCTGAATACAATGTCGTCTCTTTAATTGAATAGTTGTTTTCAGAAATTTCCGTGATTCTTTTCGAAATCGCATAGCCATAAGAATCACCCTCCTGCAAGACAGATAAAATAAATGTATCGTTATACCCTCTAATTGCATCGCTGCCAATCATTGAACCACCTCCAATTACTCCATCCAACGTACTACGTCTGTCGTTGTAATTATCATACCACGATTACTACGACAGGTAAAGTAAAAATAATCAAAATAAAGTGGATGGACTATAACTCTATGAGTCACAACCCATCCACAATGAATTCGAATAAATGATGAGAGCATAAAAACTCCAGATTATTTCTCGGAGTTAAACACTTCAGTCTCACCTTCATTACAACTATCTGAGAATGAAAAAATTATTTTTCTAACTAGTTTAAACAATTTTTATTTTTTCATCAAAATACTTCGTTTCGCAATAGTAGCCTTTTCCACCAACATAAACTTTTTCTATTTCACCCGTGCTATCGGTTGATAATTTCACTACAATCTCAGAAGGTGAGTGTAAAGAATATCCTTGTTCAAATGAATAGACTTCTTTTTGTAAATACTGATTTTTATAAAGATAGCTAGCTAAAGCACCATTTGAAGTTCCAGTCGCCGCTTCTTCATCGATATCATACAGCGGGGCAAAATTTCTACATATAATTCGATCATCACTAAACGTATACAGATGCAAGCCAACGACATTATAATGCCTACTAATTTTTTTAATTTCCTCAAAGTTAAGTTGTAGTTCATGTAATTCAGTTTCACTTTTTATCGGAATTAAAATATCTTTTAAGCCGGTAGAGACAATTTGAATTGGACATTTAGCGTCTATAGCGGCAATATCAAAACAATCGACAAACTCATTTGGAGATATTCTATCGTAGAATTCCGGCTTTTTTTGTTCCATGAATATAAGGTCGTCTTTTATAGTGATAGTAAGAACACCGCTATTCGTTTCAATCGTATAATGATTTTTAAACAGTTTATTTAAATGCATCAGTATCGCAAAAGAACCAATTGTAGCATGCCCACATAAATCTACTTCTTCTTTTGGTGTAAAATATTCAAATTTATAATCAGCAATTTCAGAATCTGATATAAATGCGGTTTCCGCATATCCCAATTGTTTAGCTATTGCCATTTTTTGAGTAGTGGTCAATTCATGCCTAATGAATACCACTCCTGCCTTATTTCCACCTTTATTATCTTTACTAAATGCACTTACAACATACACAGATATTTTCATATAGCACCTACCTCATTTATCGTAAATTATAGCATAAAAAACACTCGTATAGCGCTTCCTGAACGTATTCTCTATAAAACAAAAGACAAACTATTTTTAAGCATCAGATGTCTCAAAAATAGTTTGTCTACAAGTAGAAGTGAATAGGGCCAATTTCATAGACCCCTTCTAATTACGTAAAATCGGTATAAAGAGTAACCCTTTTTTCACAATAATTTAAATCGTATCTCCATTAAAAATAGAGTTTTTCACAATCACATAATCTACTTTACGAATAGCTTCAAGATCACGACCACCAGCATAAGAAATTGAAGATTGTAAATCTTGTTGCATCTCTACTAACGTATCTGCTAAGCTGCCTTTGTGTTGAATCCAGATTTTCTTCCCTTCAACATTTTTCTTTTCACCTTTTTGGAATTCAGAAGCACTACCAAAATATTCTTTATAAACAACGCCGTTTTCCACTTTTGTTTCGCCTGGTGATTCTTCATGACCAGCAAATAACGAACCAATCATTACCATCGTTGCACCAAAACGAACTGATTTTGCTACATCTCCTGGCGTCCGAATGCCGCCATCAGCAATTATTGGTTTTCTTGCAGCTTTAGCACACCAGCGTAATGCTGCTAATTGCCAGCCGCCAGTCCCAAACCCTGTTTTGATCTTTGTTATACATACTTTTCCAGGTCCGATACCAACTTTTGTTGCATCAGCTCCGGCATTTTCCAATTCACGTACCGCTTCAGGAGTCCCTACATTACCAGCGATAACAAATGTATCTGGTAAATGTTTTTTTAAGTGTTGAATCATATTGATCACGGCATTTGAATGTCCGTGCGCAATATCGATCGTCACATAATCCGGACCTAAATTCCGCTCAGCTAATTCTTCCACAAATGCATATTCAGCTTCTTTTACCCCTACACTGATAGATGTAATCAGCCCTTTGGTATTCATCTTTTCAATAAATGGAATTCGAGCATTTTCATCAAAGCGATGCATAATATAAAAATAATTGTTTTCAGCTAAAAACTCTGCAATTTTATCATCAATGATGGTCTGCATATTTGCAGGCACCACTGGCATTTTAAAGGTATGTTTACCTAACTTTACAACTGTATCACATTCTGAACGACTGTTCACAATACATTTGTTGGGAATCAACTGGACATCTTCGTAATCAAAAACTTTCATACTTTATTGCCTCCTAATAGGTTCTAATAAAACACGCAAAAACACGAACATTAAACAAGCAATAGTTCGCATTTTCAAACACCTATGTTAATTTACACTATTCATTTGTAAAAGTCAAAGGTGAATACCGAAAAATGCACAGAATAAATTGCTATTGTTCGTGTTTTTGGGATAAGCTTTGTTTTGTGCTTTACTTAAACTCTATTCATCTTCTTACTCTCAATTATTTATTCTTATTTTTTCCTCAGGTAAGAAACAACTCACCAAGTTGCAGCAATAGGTTCCTTTTTTGTAAATAACGGATAAATCACTCTCATTATTGTGAGTGATAGTAAAATAAAAGTAAGCTGACAATATTTTAGCCATTTATCTAAATATCAGACCAAAAATAGCTCTGCCTTTTGATTCTAGCCTAAATTGCGTTATACTTGAAGAAGAATCTTATTTATTAGGAGGCAACTTACTATGTTAAAAATCGAAAGAATCCAAACAGGTGTTATTCAAGAAAATTGTTACTTAATTTATAATGAAACAAACCTTTTGATTATTGATCCAGGTGCTGAAGCAGATAAAATAGCTGCATTTATTAAAAAAACTGGGAAAAAACCTATTGCTATCTTGTTAACTCATACACATTATGATCACATTGGTGCAGTGGAAGATCTACGTCATCTATATACCATTCCAGTATATGTAAGTCCGCTTGAACAAGAATGGCTTTCAAATCCCGTCTTCAACTTATCAGGACTAGGTCGGCATAATGATATTGCGGACATCATCGTCCAACCAGCAGAAGTGGAATTTGAATTGACCGAGTATGATTTAGGTGGTATCAAATTTTCTGTTTTGCCAACTCCTGGACATTCAATTGGAAGTGTAAGCTTGGTTTTTGATGATTTTGTCGTCACTGGGGATGCTTTATTCAGGGGTAGTATTGGTAGAACCGATTTACATACTGGAGACATGCAACAACTGCTTCACAGTATTAACACTTATCTTTTTACGTTACCGGATGAATTTCCCGCATACCCTGGACACGGTGATGCGACAACGATTGAACACGAAAAGAAAACAAATCCTTTTTTCAATTAAACTACTAAACAACCTTTAGCATCGTTTATTCACTTTAGTCTGTTACTCTAACTATGTTCAGATGGACTCATATACTTTAAAACTAAGGAGGCAATTTGATATGAATGAACCCACAACGTTATATATTATTCGTCATGGCAAAACAATGTTTAATACGATTGGTAGAACCCAAGGCTGGTCAGATACACCTTTGACAAAAGAGGGGGAACAAGTAATCCGCTATTTAGGTCTTGGATTGCGTAATACTGAATTTAAAGAAGCGTATTCCAGTGACAGCGGACGTGCGATGCAAACTGCTCGGATTATTTTACAAGAGCACTTGAATGGTCAAGCGATCCCATATACTACAGACAGCCGTATCCGCGAGTGGTGTTTCGGCTCCTTAGATGGTGGCTATGATGGTGAACTTTGGGGCGTTGTTCCTAGAATTTTAGCTTTTAAAAACTATGAAGACATGATGACAAACAGAATTAGTTATAAAGAGTTAGCTGATGCGATTATTGCTGCAGATACCGCGAATTGGGCAGAACCTTACGAAAAAATCCGTGAACGAGTTTGGAGTGGTTTTGAAGATATTGCTCATCATCGAGAAAAAAATGGCGGTGGCAACGTTATGATCGTCTCCCACGGGTTAACGATTTCATTTTTGATGTCATTAATCGATGAAAGTTTGCCTATGCAGATTGGGCTAGAGAATGGCAGTGTCACAAAACTTATCTATGAAAATGGTAAATTTACTATCAAGTCAGTCAATGATACTCACTATATTGGTGAAGGACGCACAATTTTTGCCAAACATTAAACAACTAAAAGAAAGACTGGAAAATGATTAGCAATAGTTCCAGACTTTCTTTTTGTAGTTTATCTGCTAAATCAAACTTTTATGCTACTTTCTCATTTCAATTCTTTTTTTACGATCTCAACGGCTCCTCTAGAATGTTTGATTTTTTCTAATGTTTCATCATAGTTTTTAGCCGCATAAGCAAAAAATAAAACATCAACTACATAAAGCTGAGCAGTTAACGAAACAGTTGCAGCACTTCTTAAAGGCGCTTCTCCTCCAACTGGTGTTAGTAACAATAGTGTACTTTTTTGCGCCAACTCAGAATCTGCATTCGCTGTTAAACCAATTACTGTCCATCCTTTTTTTATAGCGAGATCAGCAAGTGCATTTGTTTCTTGATTCGATCCAGAATTTGAGATCCCTATAAAAATCCCTTTCAATCGATTTGTTCCGATTGCAGATGCAAACAAATGATGGTCCATTGTAAAAAAAACACTTAAGCCCAGACGAGTAAATTTTTGATAAATATCCTGTGCTACTAAAGATGACGCACCTAAGCCGTACACAAAAATTATATCCGCTACTTCCAAATCCCTGACTGCTTGATCGATAGCTTGATCATCTAAATGTTCATTGGTACGCTCCAATACATGAATCAATCGGTGCTGAAGTTTTTCTTTTATTGCAGCTGTTGTCTCACCATTTTCGACTTCCGTATACATTTGGGTATCGACTGATCCTATATTAGCTGAAAGTAATAATTTCAAATCAGTAAAACCGCTAACTTCAATCGATCGGCAAAAACGAATTATCGCAGCTGGGCTTGAACCAGCTTTTTTTGCCAACTCTTGGGCACTTAAATTGATAACTTCATTTGTGTGCTTCAAGATATATTCGGCCACTTTTTGTTCAGAACCAGGCAAATGATCGAAATGATCTTGTATTGTTAAAATTATATTTTGCTGCATGGTTTACACATCCTTCTTTTGTGCTGAAATCCAGCCTCTTTTAGCAGAAAAATATTCAGCACTCTACCCCTTTATTATAGCTAAAAAAAAACAGAAAAGGAATTCATTTATCAAACTGAAGAGAGTTTTTACAAAAAAACAACTACTCTCTTTGTGTTCAGCTGGCAAAGTGCTGTGAGCAGAGAGAGTAGTTGGTTTTGTCAATAAATAAGAGTAAAAAAAGATTCCTTATTTTGCTTGTAAATCTTTTGGAATCCCAAAGAAAAATGTTGCAACAAATCCGCCAGCATATGCTGCTAACAAGCCTAAAACATACGCTAACCATTGATTATTCGCAATCAATGGAATTAATGCTACACCACTAGGGCCAATTGCAATTGAACCAACATTTCCAAAAGCGCCAATCACCGCTCCGCCAATACCACCGCCGATACATGCCGTAATAAAAGGACGTCCTAAAGGTAATGTTACACCATAAATTAACGGTTCTCCGATCCCTAAAATCCCTACTGGTAGCGCCCCTTTAATCATCTCAACAAGTTTTGTATCAGATTTACAACGAATCCATAACGCTAAAGCTGCGCCTACTTGACCTGCACCAGCCATTGCAAGGATTGGAAGTAATAATGTCATTCCTGTTTGTGCGATCATTTCAATATGGATAGGTGTTAATATTTGATGTAGTCCAAACATAACCATTGGCAAGAATGTTGCGCCTAAAGTGAATCCAGCCAACATACCTCCTTTTTCTAAAACAACATTAATCACGCCTACTAAGCTGTTTGAAATCAATCCCGCCACAGGCATGATTAGAAAAATCGTGATCAAACCAATTACTAACAAAGAAACAGTCGGTGTAACGATGATATCAATAGAATCTGGAATCACCTTATGCAATTGTTTTTCAACCAATGAAAGCAACCAGACAGCAAAAATAACGCCAATAATTCCTCCCTGTCCTGCTGATAATGTACCACCATTTAAGATATTAGGAAGCGGTGTTTCTGGGTTCATTCCAGTTAACATTGTTACAGCACCGATTACACCTCCTAGTGCTGGCGTTGCACCAAACTCACTCGCACTATTGATCCCAGTGTACAATGCTAAGTAAGCAAAAATACCATTTTTTATAATATTCAATACATCGATATACTGCTGCCAAGAATCACCGATTGTTCCAGCAACCAATAGATTGGACATAACTGCTGCAATCCCACCGATAATTCCTGCCCCAACAAATGCTGGAATCAACGGGACGAAAATATTCGAAATCGATTTCAAAATAGCTTTAAATCCAGCGTTTCCTTTGTTCTTTTCTTTTTGAGCTGCTTTAACTTGAGCCGCTTTTTCTTCAACTAATTGTTTACCTGACTGCTCTATTGGCTTTTTGGGAAATGGATCGCCTAATTTCACGCCGGCCATATCGACCATTTCTTGCGCGACTTTATTCACCGTCCCTGGTCCGATTACAACCTGCAATGTGTCATCCTCGACCACACCCATTACACCGTCAATTTTTTTAAGCCTGTCTAATTTTACTTTATCATAATCAAGAATATCCATACGAACACGAGTCATACAATGACGTAACTTTAAGACATTATCTTGACCGCCTACTTCTTCATAAATTTCCCTAGCTAAACGTTTGATTTTATCCTCTGTCATTTTTATTCCTCCCTTATTTTTTAAAGTGTATTTTTAATAAAATTATTCCCTTGTACTAATTTCTCTTCTGCTACTTCTTTTGAAGAATTCGTCAATAACATGACAATTGCTAATTTTACATTTTCATCGGCTTTAACAAAATAGGCTGCTGCAGTTTCATAATCACAACTTGTTGCCTCCATAATGATTCGTTTTGATCGTTCAACTAATTTTTCATTTGTTGGTTTTACATCTACCATCAAATTATTGTATACTTTGCCAATTCCGATCATTGAAATCGTTGATAACATATTCAAAATCAATTTTTGTGTTGTCCCTGACTTCAAGCGTGTAGAACCCGTCAAAAATTCTGGCCCCGCATCAACCTCAATTGGAAACTGAGCATATTTACTAATTTCAGCGTCTTTGTTACAAGAAATAGAACCTGTAATCGCTCCAACTGAATCTGCATAAACCAATCCGCCAATCACATAAGGTGTACGTCCGCTTGCAGCAATTCCAATCACAACATCTTTATTCGTTAATGCCAATTCTACTAAATCTTTTTGTCCTAACTCCTTGGAATCTTCTGCGCCTTCAACAGCAACAGTCATCGCCTCTTGACCACCAGCAATCAATCCTTGAACCATTTGAGGTGAGACACCAAAAGTCGGTACGCATTCAGCTGCATCCAGTACACCTAAACGCCCGCTCGTTCCTGCTCCCATATAGATCAACCTACCCCCATGATTAAAAGCCTCAATAATCGATTGTATAACTGGCTCTATTTGTGGAAGTACTTCTTCTACAGCCAATGCTACTTTTTGATCTTCTTGATTCATTTTCTCTAAAGCTTCTTTTATGCTTAGTTCGTCTAAGTTCATCGTTTCCTGGTTTCTACGCTCGGTTGTTAATTTTTCTAAATTCATTTTATAATGACCCCTTCTCGATTAAAGTAAATGCTTTACCACCGCGAATCAATTTCAGCAATGAACAGTCTTCCGACACAACCTGTGCTACAACATTGATTTTTTCATTTGCTGGCAATTTTTTCTTTGCGATTTGTATTTCTCCCATATATCTTCCATATTTAAGGTTATCAATCGTAATACTACCTATTTTTCGCTCTATTAATGCTTCAGGTTTAATCTCCTCTATCTCTTTAAATCGAGCTGCTGCACTTCGGACCACGTCACGGGCTTCATCTTGACGATTGACATGCGTCCCTAAAATTAGAGAATAGTAACTGCTCCCCGAAGATTCGACTTCTAATTGCATTAGTTGATCATGATTGTATGCATCAAATTGATTCATTGTTCGTTCAGCTATTCCAGGATCTCCTAGGTAAACACCAGCTACTTGATAATTTTCTTTCAACTCAATTGCTGCTGAAAATGGATTTTCGTAGCGATGTTTTTCAAGGGTAGGAAGCCCTTCATATAAAGGAGCTCTTAATTGCTTGTTACCGGGAACAAAAGCAAATACTTGAAATCCTGATTCTTGTAACCAACGATTTTTATCCTTGAAAAACTCACTGGATAATCCTGTTTCAGGTCTGGGATAATAATTATGCCAAGCTTCAAATTTTGTAAAGTCTGCTTTGAAGGACCGTAATTCTTCTACATCTTTTGTAGTGATTGTGCTAGCGTTCAAACCGATATTTAAGTAATGAGAGGCTTCAGCAATTTCTTTATTTGAAATAGCATAATCCATCCGTAATCCAGTCACTCCTATAGCCACGATTTCTTCCAGACGTTCAAAAGAATAACCAGCGCGTGTCAATGCTTCACCTGAAATATCAACCATTAATTTCATGTTTGATTTTTGAGCTAGTAATCCAAGTTCTCTTAATCTTTGTGAATAAAGGGTAGCATCATCTTCTGGTATGTGTAACGAAGTAAAAATTCCTTTAAATCCGATTTCACTCATTTTTTGAATATAGTTCCGAGTTTCATTAGTGATCTCCTCGCCTAAAAATATTGAAATGCCATACATTTTTAGCCTCTCCCTCCTAATACGCTTTCATTATAAACGAAATGAAATTTTATTTCAACATTTTTTGACCAAATCGGCATAATAATAAAATTATTTTTCATAACTAGGTAAAAAAATAGCTGAAGCAGTACTCCAAGAGTCATACTCAGCCATATAAATCCGAACTATATTTTTATTTCGTGCGTTTGTTTGATTATGTTAAAACGTTTTCGATTGCTCGTTGATACGATTGCAAGTGAACTATTTCTATTAGAACCACCTTTTTCAATTAACTTTGGCTAATTCCAACTTCATCCCCTGCAGTAACCTGTCCTGTTTTATTGAGTTTAAAACTTTTTACCATATCCATATTCGTAATCACAACAACCATATCGATTGCCTTACCCGCTGATGTAATTGACTCTAAATCAACTTTGGCAATCAATGTTCCTTGAGATACTTTTGACCCTTCACTAACTTTGATATTAAAAGGTTCTCCGTTAAGCTCAACTGTATCAATTCCCATGTGTAATAAAATTTCAAGACCATTTGCCATTTTCATGCCAACAGCATGTTTGGTTTGAAAAACGCTCAATACTTCGCCTTCAATCGGTGAATAAATATCGCCTGTTTCAGGAAGAACTGCAAAACCGTCTCCCATCATTTTCTGTGAAAAAACAGGATCATTTACTTCACTTATTGGGATCAACTTTCCTGTAGCTACTGCATATAATGTCTCATTCAATTGAGCTGGTTCTTTCTTTTTCAAAAATCCAAACATATTTTTTCCTCCAATTTTCATGAATAGTAATAGTATAGAAAACTCTTTAAATAATTACAACACTGAACTGACTAGAATCTAACTTTTTCTATTACTCATCAAAAGTTAGTTGGTTTTTCTGGGAGTAAAAGGTATACTATTAATGATTTATCATTTTACGCTGGAAAGGATTGAACCTATGCTTTTATCAAATTTATGGAAAGCAATTATTCTTGGTATTATAGAAGGAGTAACTGAATGGCTTCCCATCAGTAGTACCGGACATTTGATCTTGGTAGATGAATTTATTAAAATGAACCTCAGCAAAGACTTTATGGAAATGTTTAACGTCGTAATCCAACTTGGCGCAATTATGGCTGTTGTTGTTCTTTACTTCCATAAGTTAAACCCCTTCTCTCCTCAAAAAAATGAGGTAGAAAAGCAAGATACATGGATTTTATGGTCGAAAGTTGTTGTTGCCTGTGCACCAGCGGCGATTATTGGAATACCTCTAGACGATTGGTTGGAAGCAAAATTCCATAATTTCTTTACAGTTGCATTAATGCTGATCGTTTATGGTATTGCATTTGTTGTAATAGAAAAAAGAAATAGGGATCGCAAACCCAAATGTACGGATTTAAGAGACTTTACCTATAAGGCTGCCGCTGTCGTTGGCTTCTTTCAAGTGTTATCACTCATTCCAGGTACTTCACGTTCAGGAGCAACGATCCTTGGTGCTATTCTTATTGGTGCATCTCGTTTTGTTGCAACAGAGTTTTCTTTTTTCCTTGGTATTCCAGTCATGTTTGGAGCAAGCTTTTTGAAAATTGTAAAGTTTGTAATGAAAGGAAATTCATTTGGATTTACTGAAACATTCATTTTATTAGTTGGTTCAATCGTAGCATTTGTTGTTTCAATAATTGTTATCAAGTTCTTATTGAACTACCTAAAACGCAACGATTTTACAGCCTTTGGTTGGTATCGAATTGTATTAGGTGTTCTACTTATTAGTTATTGGTTATTTTCATAGTAAAAAAGAACCGATTAAATCGGTTCTTTTTTTTGGCTCAGTCATTAGATAATTAAGAATGACAGAATTCATTTTTCCACTTCCAATGATAATGATTATCACTATTAATTAGAACAATTCCTTTTTATAAAATACACAAACGCTTATAAAACAACGATAACCTAATTGATAATCACTATCGTTCTCAATTAGGGAATTTCATTATCAATTAGATACCATTTATGTTATGCTCTTTATAAGGAGTGATCATAATGAAACTTTCAGAAGAACAAAAAGCAATTCTCTCTACAATTCTATGTTTATTACTTATCATTATTGGTTTCGTTTTGGAAAAATTAAATGTAAGATTCTATCCAATCAGTTTTGCTGCAGCTATCTTTCTTGGCGGATTCAAACAAACAAAGGAAGGACTTTTTGATACCATCGAAAACAGACACTTGAATGTTGATTTGTTGATGGCCTTGGCAGCAATTGGCGCTTGTCTTATCGGAAACTGGTTTGAAGGTGCAATGTTAACGTTCATTTTTTGTCTCAGTGGAGCTTTAGAAGAGTACACAACAAATAAAAGTAAAAAAGAGATATCTAGTTTGATGAACATGCAACCTGAAACAGCATTTTTACTTCATGATTCCGGTAAAACGACAGAAGTAGCTGTTACTCAATTACAGATTGGCGATCTTCTTTTGGTTCCTAAAGGAGCACGTATTCCAATTGATGGGACCTTAGTAAAAGGCTCATCAACTATTGATGAAGCTGCAATCACTGGTGAGTCAATTCCAGTTGAAAAAGGAATTGATGCACCGTTATTTGGCGGAACGATTAATTTGGGTGACGCAATTACAATGTCCGTTAGTAAAACAAGTGACAATACTCTATTTGCTAAAATTATCCGTCTAGTTGATGAAGCACAAAACACACCGTCACAAACAGCAAGTTTTATTGAAACATTAGAAAATACCTATGTCAAAATCATTTTGATTGCTATTCCTATGATGATTTTGATTCCTTACTTATTTTTAGGTTGGTCTTGGTCAGAAAGTTTTTATAGAGGAATGGTCTTGTTAGTTGTAGCCTCCCCGTGTGCACTAGTCGCTTCGGCCACACCAGCGACATTAGCTGCTATTTCCAACGGTGCAAAAAACGGGGTGTTGTTTAAAGGTGGCGTTTACTTAGAAAATTTAGCTTCTTTGAGAGCAATCGCATTTGATAAAACTGGAACTTTGACTCGTGGTACGCCAATCGTTACAGATGCTATCTTTTTATCCAATAAAGAAGAAGGATTAAATATTCTTTTGGCCATGGAAAGACACTCAACCCATCCTTTGGCACAGGCTATTATACTCCGCTTCGAGAATGAAACTACTTCAGAATACAATCAAATGGAAGTCAAAAATATTATTGGCTTTGGAATGGAAACAACAATCGATTCCATAACTTGGCGAGTCGGGAAAAGTACATTTAACGACCACACAATACTAAGAGAAGAATTACAAAACGAGATTGAGTATCTTCAAAATGAAGGAAAAACAGTCATTTATCTGTTTAAAGAAAACGATATCATCGCGTATTTCGGTCTCTTAGATGTTCCAAAACCTGAAGCAAAAGAAGTGATTCATTATTTTAAACAATCAGGTATTCGGACTACAATGATAACTGGTGATCATAAAAAAACAGCTCTTGCTGTTGCAGCAGAGCTTGATGTAGATGAGGTTTATGCCAATTGCTTACCAGAAGACAAAACAGTTTTAATCAAAGAACAAAAAGAAACATACGGTGTCAACATCATGGTAGGTGATGGAATCAATGATGCTCCGGCTTTAGCCAATGCAGCTATCGGTGTTGCAATGGGCGAAGGAACTGATATAGCAATGGATGTTGCAGATATGGTTTTAATGCAAAATGACTTAGAAAAACTTCAAATGAGTCACTTACTTTCAAAAAAATTGAAACGAATCGTGACCCAAAATATTATTTTTTCTGCTGGGGTCATCCTCCTACTAATCTTATCTAATTTCTTTCAACTTATTAATTTACCCCTTGGTGTTATTGGTCACGAAGGCAGCACGATTCTTGTTATCTTGAATGGCTTAAGAATGTTACAAACCATCCCTATTGAAAAAAAGCAAACTACAGGCTTCTTTTCTAAAGCAAAGAAGCTGGGGGCTAGCTCTGCAAAACACATACCAGTTTCAAGGAATCAGAATAAACTTCTGCGGAAATAATCTGACATTACTATGAAACACAGTGAGAGGCAATCTGATGCAACATAGTACCTACTTGGTTACAAAAAATTTGAAATGCACCATGTAGGTACTACTCTCTCGGTTGAAACGCTACATTAGCCTCTTTAATTACTTTTAATCAGTCAATTCCATTCTTCTAAAAATTCGTTTAAAAACTCTTCTAAAAATTTTTGTCGTTTTATTCCTATTTCTTTAGCATGTTCTGTATTTAATTTTCCGTTCAATAAAATAATTTTCTCATAAAAATGATTAATAACCGTACTTTCTTCACGATATTCTGTTTTTGAACGTAATAATCTGGGTTTGATTTTGGGATCATAGATTTTGTTCCCTTTGTGTCCACCGTAATAAATTGTTCGAGTAACCCCTATTGCTCCCATAGCATCTAAACGATCAGCATCCTGCACTATCTGCCCTTCAATCGTCAACTCTTCAGCAGTTCCAGCTAACTCTTGGCTAAATGAAAGATTTTTTATTATATGAAAAATTTGATCAATTTCTTTGATAGAAAGATCGATAGTTTGCAAAAATTCTCTTAATTGTTGATAAGCTTGCTCTGGCTTTGAGACGATTTTATCATCCACCGTATCGTGAAGATAAGCAGCTGCTATAACAATAAACCGATTACAATTTTCAGATTCCGCTATTTTATTAGCTAATCTTACCACTCTATTTATGTGATCCATACCATGTCCTGTTTGATCTTTTTCCATTATTGATTGCGTATATTTTTTTATTGCTTCCATTTTTAAATTATCCATCTAGCTCCTCCATATCATTGAATAGAATTTGGCACTTAACTCTGGGTTCATCCCTACCTTCTAACAGTCCAAATGAGAGAGAAAGTACAATTCTATTTACTCAGACTCTAGTTAACTATTTTTAATAACTAAGCCACCAATCACATCAACAACTGACTCGCTAGCATTCAATAATTCTTCTAATTGATCGTATACATTTTTCCACCGTATCACTTCAATCGGGTTTTGTTCATTCGTGAATAACTCTTTTAAAGAATCACTATATAATTTATCTGCTTTTCCTTCAATTTCACTTACTTCATCAATCATTGCATGTAATATTTTCGAGTTTTTGAATTTTGCAAACTCTTTAGTTGCTGTTAAAACTCCAGCTGTGGCTTCTACTGCATACGCAATAAACACAAGAGAATTCTCAGTTAGCTCCTTTACAACTAAGCTACTTAGTAAATAGGCAATACTATTGATTGTGTCTAGAACATCATCTAAACGTTGTGTTATTTCAACAATATCTTCCCTATCAATAGGTGTAATAAATGAAATATATAATTCACTCATAATTTTTTGAACGATTCGATCGCCTTCACGTTCTAAGATATGAATTTGTTCCGCTTCATTTTCTAATTTTTCAAGTGAATAATCACTAGTAATTCTTTCTAACAGTTCTGCTGCTTGGTGAGCATTTTTTGCCAAATGTTCTAATTCGCCAAAATAATTAAATTGCTTCTTTCTAGCCATTTTATTCTCTCCTTAAAATAGTGCTATAAATAATTTTGCCATAGCAAAGGCAATCACTCCACAACCTGGAAACGTTAATATCCAAGCTATCAGCATTTCTTTAACTATCCGCCAGTCAACACTAGAAACCCGTTTTGAAGCACCTACACCCATGATTGCAGTCGTTTTTGTATGCGTTGTTGAAACTGGGATACCAAAAATAGAAGCCGCAAATAAACAAACAGCTGTACTTAAATCAGCAGCAAATCCTTGATACCGTTCTAATTTCACCATATCCATCCCGACCGATTTAATGATTCTCATGCCACCAACAGATGTACCAAAGCCCATTGTGACGGAGCAAAGAATCATGACCCAAATTGGGATAATAAATCCTGAACCTGATTTTTCTGCCAGATTATTGTAATACAATCCCAACATGAAAACCCCCATGAATTTTTGACCATCTTGAGCACCGTGTAAAAAAGCATTTGCTGCAGCACCAAACGCTTGTCCATAAGTGAAAACTTTATTTGCTGTCCTTCTTGCTACATCTTTGAAAAGGATTACAATTAGCTTCGTTACAAGGTAGCCACCACCAAACCCCATTACTGTGGAAACAACCAATCCAACAAGCACCTTGATCCATTCAGAACCATTAACTGCACCAATCCCGCCTAAAGCCATTGCTGATCCCGTCAATCCAGCTATCAAAGCATGGCTCTCACTTGTAGGAATCCCAAAATACCATGCCGCTACTGACCAGACAACAATTGAAAATAAAGAAGCTGCCAAAGCTACTTGCGATGCATTTCCTTGTGCATCAAAACTCACAATGTTACTAATCGTCTCTGCTACCTGTGCATTAAAATATGTCATGACTAACGCACCAAAAAAGTTCATTATGACTGCCATCCAAATCGCAATATTTGGCTTTAAGACACGAGTAGAGACAGCGGTTGCAATTGCATTCGGCGCATCTGTCCATCCGTTAACAAAAATAACGCCCATTACAAGTATAACCGTTACAACTAAAGCAATATTCACATCGACACCACCATTTCAATTTTCCCCTGTTATGATAGCATATTTTTTATAAATTGTATCTATTTTTTCTATCACTCTTCATTTCAAATTGATTTTTACAAGAAGAAATCAATAATTTTACTGTTAAGGAAAAAAACTTGTCATCTTTTATTGCAATGCCAGTTTGGATTAGGTATAATGATTAGTGTTGAATTACATATGGATTTTCCTGTGTAAGACCTTAATTTATCGGAGGTGAAAGAAATGCCAAATATTGAATCTGCAATCAAACGTGTACGTACTAACGCTAATAAGAATGCTCAAAATTCATCTCAAAAAAATGCTATGCGTACAGCTATCAAAAAATTTGAAGATGCTGTAGCTGCTGGTGCTGACAATGTGGATGCGTTATATACAGAAGCTGCTAAAGCTGTTGATATGGCTGAAACAAAAGGATTAATCCATAAAAACAAAGCAAGCCGTGACAAATCTCGTCTAAGTAAAAAATTAGCAAAATAATGAATTTTAGAAGCTAACCTTTCTGTTAGCTTCTTTTTTTATTGTCAAGAAAAGACCTAACGATCCTATTCTTAAACACCCTGTCAATGTAATTAAAGACTGAAGGAAAAAAATTTTAGTTTTGCTCCAGTCTCTCTCCATACTCAATTTATTATAGATTATTTTTGATTGATTCTACTATTTTTCTCAATCTGTTTCCAACAACATAAACTTGATTACCATCAGCCAATATTTCTTAACTGTTCTATTTAAACTGTCCGTATAGCTCTCAGATCTCTTTTACATGTTCATTATAGTTCTTAGAAAGTCCTTATCAGTGCATACTCATTTTCAGACCAAACTTGACGTACAACTACTTTTTCACGTATAAAGTCATTACCAATTGAATTTTTTCTGGAATGCGTCTTTTTAAAGGATACTTTATCTGGTCGTTTGTCCAGATAATTTTAGAATAAATAATTCAAATAGTAGCTCTTTTTCCATCTTACCTGTTTTCATCCGAAAATCATTTTCTACTAATTCATCATAAATCGCTTCTAAACGGTCTAAATCAAAGTGACGAACTTGCTGCAATGCTAATTTGACACGATAAGGATGAATTTTTAACGTTTCGGCAATATTCGCTTGTTGATAGCCTAATTTTGCTAAAATTTTTGTTTGTAAGAATAAACGAATTTGATTTAATAAAATTGCATTCAATTTAATCGTTTCCTCACCTTGAAGTAGCAAATCCTCATACAATTGAATCGCTTTTTCTCCATTTCCAGATAGAACATCGTTCGTTAAATCAAAAACATTATGTTCTAACGATTTGGGCACTAATTCTTTAACAGCATTTTTCGAGATTAATTTGCTATCTGAAGCAAATAAAAACAATTTCTGTAATTCTCCCATCACTTTAGACAAGTTTAAATCTGTCAACTGTAATAACAAATCAAATGCTTCAGGACGAATCTCGTATCCTTCACTTTGAATCGTTTGTTCCACATATTGTCTTACCTCACGTTCTCCCATTGGATTGACATCAATGATTTCCGCTTGTTTTTTTACTGCTTTCGTTATTTTTTTACGTTCATCTAATTTTTCAACATTTGCACTAAATACTAAAATAGTCGTTGGAGATGGGTGCTCTAAATATTTCAGTAGGCTATCAATGTCATGATCTGGGCCATTTGTTTTCCGTTCAGCCGTTAAAAAATAAGGATTTTCAATAAAAACTAATCGATAATCGCCAAAAAAAGGAATCGTTTCAGCTTCTTCTATAGCTATAGATAACGGAACCTCTTCCATATCAAATGCTGAATAGTTAAACTGGTCATCTTCTGTTTTAATCAGCTGACTTAGTAATTCTGTTTTGAATAATTCGCTTAAATACCCTTCTGTTCCTTGGACTAAATAAACAGAAGCGAAGTGCTGCTGTCTGACTTGTTTCAATGCCTCTTGTAAGTTCATACGTTCCCTCATTTCTCTGTTTCATCCTACCATGCCAATTCAAGAAATGCTAGTCTTCTTCCATGACAGTTTTTGCTGCAGTCATTTTTGACAATGGCGTCCACTCATAATAAACCATGCCTTTTTTATCTGTCCGATAATCGTTGATTTCCGCCTGTTTTAATGTTGAAACGGTTTCTTCATGAGGATGATTAAATTTATTGTTACGTCCGCAAGAAATGACGGCATCTTCTAATTCAATACTTTGAATAAAAAAAGGATCAGATGAAGTATTGCTACCATGATGACCTATTTTCAAAACATCTACTTTCAATGTCGGAAATTCGTTAAGTAATTGAAGCTCCCCTTCTTTTTCCAAATCCCCAGTAAATAAGAAACGCTTTCCAGCAATCTTAGTATAGACTACCATTGAATCTTTGTTTTCTCCAGTTCCTGCAAGGACTGGTGCAAGAACTCTTAATGGAATAGACTGACTGATGGCTGCACCTGCCAGAATTGGGTAACATTTGGTTCCCCTTTCTTTCAAACGATCAAGTATCTGCTTAAAAGCGGGCTTTTTTTCTGTTCCCACTGGAAAGTAAAGGGAACGAATCGAGATTTTTTCATTGATTGCTAATAAATCACCACAGTGATCGATATCTCCGTGGCTAATCAAAACCTTATCCAAATATTTTACACCCTTACTTTTTAAATAGGGAATCACGGAATACTCTGCATTCGTCTTTTTATTTGTTCTCATTATCCATTTTTCTTGTTCAAACTCAATATTTCCACCTGTGTCAATCAAAATATTTTCTTGATGAAAGGGAGTTTGAATAAAAATGCTATCCCCTTGCCCAACATCGATAAATGCAATAGTCCCCTTTGGCGAAAAATTCTTATTATATAGTAATAAGAACAGCCCAAATCCTATCAAATAGGCTTTTTTAGATCGCTTGTCCAACAAATGAAGTAATAAAAAAAGCAATCCTAACATTACTAAAAACAAGACAGAAGAAAATGCTCCTGTTACTAACGTAAAGGTGCTATGCCGACTTAACCACTCAAACACCGATTGTTGAATCAAAAAATATACTTCTAACCCAGTAATTAAAAGTTTACTTTTGATGATCAATGAACAAAATAAACTAATTGTTAAAGCTGGCAAAATAAACCATTCAAACACTGGCAGTAATAAGAAGGTAAACAAACTACTTGTGACTTGCCATTCAAAAAATGTTAATCCAATCAAAGGGATCATCGTAATATTCAGCAACATAGAGAAACAATACTTCTGTAAATGGTGGTTGTTCATTCGTTCTATAATAGGTTGAACATATAAAATGAAGAATGATAATCCATAGCTAAGCTGACCACCAACAGAAAACAATAAATAGGGTTGAAAAAATAATCCAACTATCAATGACAAACTCCAACAATCTAATCCTGATAGTCCCCATTTGAATTCACGATTGCTAAGTGAAATCATGCTTTGTAGTAACGCACGAACTACACTTAATGAAAATCCCACTAATCCTCCATAAATAATTGAGAATACAAGCTGCCACCAAAATAATTGTTCTAATGTGACGCCTGCTCTCAAGAATATATACCTAAAAGTTCCGATGAAAAACGTCACATGCATTCCTGATAAGCTAAAAAGATGAAGAATACCTAAATTTGCTAATGTTCCTTCTTTTTGTGAAAATTCACTTGATTTAAAGCCGAAAATCAATGTTTTTAGATGCAATGACGTTTCTGCCAAAAATGTTTCATCGCAATAATCAATTGCTTTTTTTCTCAAAACACTCAACCAAGAAAGAACTTCGTAAAAATGCAGCTTTTCCTTTTTCACTGTCTGAATACCGCGAATTCTCAGTGTTTGATATATTCCGTTTTCCTTTAAATACTTTTGATAGTTGAATCCATTTAAATTAGTTTGAGCTAATGGCTTTTCAAATTCACCTGAAAGATTTATTTTTATAGGCTGATTTATTTTTTGCCAACTCAATTTTTCTTGTTCAGATGAAAATTTATAAAAGGCTACTACTTTTTGATTTTCTTTTTTTAGTGTAGAAAATCTCCCTTCTACCTGAAGACGATCACCATCGATCTTAAACCGGTCTGGTAATACAGATAGACTTCCCGTTACGATTGTTGTTTCAGAAAATTTTAGCTGCCTTTCATTGTTGTGTATTTTCCAACATAATATCACCATAATAAAAATACACAGCAAACTAGTACTAATAATCATTTTGTTTCCTGTATAGAGAACTCGACTAACGAGATAAATCCACACAACACCCGTTAGTGGCGTTGGTTCTAAAACGAAACAAACTGTTCCTATCATTACTAATACTGGAAAAACCCAGTAATTATTTATCCGCTTGAGGTGCTTCTTCCACTGAAGCGAGCTCTTCTTCTCCTAATTGTAATTCAGCAAAATATTTTTTCGATAAGGTGACTTGATCTACTGTAGCGCCTACTTGTTTGATCAAAGCCATTGCGTATTCATCATTTCGATAATCTTTTAAATAATGAATTTTTTTAATGCCTGCTTGTAAAATCATCTTAGTGCACTGTAAGCAAGGAAAATGAGTCACATAAATTTCAGCACCATCTGTAGGGATGCCAAATTTTGCACATTGCAAGACCGCATTCATTTCAGCGTGAATCGTTCGCACACAATGCCCATCTACAATGTAACAGCCATCATCAATACAATGAACATCACCACTCACTGAACCATTATAACCTCCTGCAATAATTCGCTTGTCTCTGACAATTGTTGCACCAACTTCCAATCGTGTGCAAGTACTTCTTAAAGATAACAGTACGCTTTGAGCCATAAAATATTGATCCCAAGGAATTCGTTCTAATGTCATATTTTGCTCCTTTTTGTTTAGTTTATTTTTAACCTTATCTCTGCTGATTTTCAATTTTATAGTAGGATATACAAATAGTAAATTATAGAAAAAGTCTCGTCAAGAACCTACACAAGATATTTGTAAAATAGTTTGTTTTACCCTTTGTGGGTCGGTAACTAAGCCACAGTAATCGAATCTTTTAATTTTTCAAACGTTTTTTCACCGAATCCAGAAATATTTTTGAGGTCTTCAATTTTTTTAAAGCCACCATTTTCTTCTCGATAGCGAATAATTTCTTGTGCTTTTTTTTGACCAACACTCGGTAAAGTTTGTAATTCAGTCTCATTTGCTTGATTAAGATTGACCTTACTCGTACCTTTGTTTTGCGTTTCTTTGGTATCACTGCTTCTGTTGTCTAACTGGGTCTCTTCTCCTACCTGTGGCACATAGATTACCATTTGATCCAGGATACGTTCAGAAAAATTAACTTGTTTTGTATCAGCATCATCCGTTACCCCACCAGCAAGCATCACAGCATCCCAGACACGCATATCCTCAGATCCTTCATACATTCCAGGTTTCTTCACAGCGCCCTTTATATCCACGTATAATTGCTGTGAGTTCGTTTCACTTTTCAAGTGATCAGATGAACTGATCGATGTCATAACTAATTCTTCTTCTGGTGATTTGCTTTCTCTAGCGTTAACGATAGTATAGAAAATTCCCCCACTGATCCCGATTACTAAAGCTATAATACCGATCAGATATTGTTTATATTTTTTTAACAACACACGATAATCCATACTTTCCCTCCTTCAAAATAAATATACGTATTATTTTTGCTATTTCATGATAGAAAACAAAAAAAATCTTCGTATAATAGGGTAAGAAGGTGATAAAAGATGGAGCAGGAAATTGTAGAGTTGTTGAAAAAGCAAGATTTTTTAGGTTTAGAAAAATTTATTGATCTTTTAGGCACTGATATTGTTAAATGCATCCGAGCCATTCTAAATCATTCGGAAGAAATAACTTATCAGAAAGAAGCAGAAAATGAGGTGTTTTACCGTATTTGGAAAAGCATTGCTAGTTATGATGCCAAAAAGAGTAGTTTAAAAACATGGAGTTTAACGATCACACGAAATATTTGCCTAGATAAAAAAAGAGCCATTATTCGTGAACAAAACATTATTCCTATGAATCAAGTACCTGAAAGTCCCCTGGTAGATGACTATTTTGAAAAAGAAAACTTCTTAGATTTATTAAAAAACTTAACAGAAGAAGATCAGCTGATTTTTCTCAAATATTATTATTATCAAGATACACCTAATGAAATTGCTAAAGAATTAAAAATGGACGTTACACAAGTTTATAATCATCTGTCTCGAGGCAGGAAAAGAATCAAAGAGTTGTTTGATCCAAGTTTGTAAGCAAATGACTATTATTTTTTAACAAGGAGGAATTTTCATGGTCAATCCATTCAAAAAGGTTATTAACCAAATCAACAAAGAAATCACAAACAACACAAAGAGCGAATTGAATACACAACAAAAAAGCAATTTGTTCAACCAAACAAAGATGTATATTTTTTTACAAGACTTTATAGAAAAAATGAACCCCTATCTTGAAGTTGGAGAAAAAATCTATGCTTATTTACCAATGACAACGGATGGTCAAAATGCTTCTGTCGTGGGTCTTGGCTTACTGGGAATGTATCATCCTGAAACAGAAGAAGCAAAAGCATATGTGAAGAATTTCAAGGATCTTAGAGGAAATAGAATCCTGATTTTTACGAACCAACGAATGATCTTTACAACAATTATAGAATTTTTAGACCAAAGAACCTTTTTTAGCTATCCATATACAACAATTAAAGCAATCACACTCAAAGAAAACAAAATGTCTTATTTTGATTGGGATACTTCTTTCCCACCAAAACGAGTTGCCCTTTACACCTATACCTTTGACTTTGAATCACAAGATCATATTTTTTCAGAATTGCTCAGCCAACGAGATGCTGATATTTTAAAACGGCAACTACTGGAAATCCCAGCACTACAAAATATTCTAGTCACAAAAAAGATTTACCGTGAACGCAGATTTGATAGAATCGTTAATAATCCAGTGTTAGCTTATCGACTTACGTATTACTTTTTTAATGTCCTCGTTATCCTTATTCTTTTATTATTTGCTCTAGGAGGTTTTTTACATATTGGGCCATTAAAATATGTATTTGACCTCTCTACAGCAATCCTCGTAAATAGAACCATTTTTACTTTCTTGCATTAAAAACCTATTCGTTTAGCTAAAACATAGAAAGGCTTGAGCGCTTGATCAGATTTAATTCTAATCAATTGCTCAAGCCTTATTTTTTTATTTTTCCTTTAATGTTTCCAAATAATTCAACGCATCCTGAACATTTTTTACAGGTACAATTTTCATTTTTGTTCCTATTTTCTCAGCCGCTGCTTTTGCCTCTTCATAATTTGTTTTGATTCCTGGTTCTGCTTTTTTCATTTCTTTCGTAATCTCATCATTAGGGGCAAAGAAAATTTCTGTACCATTTTTGCTAGCAGTCACAACTTTTTTATCGATACCACCGATTCTGCCTACAATACCATCAGTATTGATTGTTCCAGTACCAGCGATTTTATGTCCTTTGCGGATTCCTTTTTGAGTTAATTGTTCATACGTTTCAAGCGTAAACATCAAACCTGCTGAAGGCCCACCAATATCTCCAGCGTCTATTTCAACGGGAATCGACGATTCGATCTCAGTATGATCCGTTAAGCCAATCCCAATTCCAGGCTTTTTATCTGTCGATAGTTCAATTAACTTACCTGTTGCCTCTTTAGATTTTCCGTCCTGTAAATAGTTTACGGAAACGACTTGTCCAACTTTTTGTTTTTTCACATATGTTACAAACTCTTCACTACTTTTAAATATTTTACCATCAATTCCAGTAACCGTATCGCCAACTGAAATTTTTCCTTTAAAACTAGAATTGTCTTCGACAGCTAAAACATAGACTCCTTTAAACGACATTTTATAAGAAACTTTTGCGAGTTTCAGTGCTTGCTCAATTGCAGCATTTTTAGAAGAATCCATATAATATTGTTGAATTCGTTCATATTCACTACTCGAACTAGAACCCATCAAGTCTTCTTTGCTGACTAATTCTTGAAAATCAGAGAATTTTGCTTTTAAGGCTGAAGCCAAAGTGGCTTTCCGCACGCCAACAGTCGTTAAATAAAACGCTCCTGGTTCTGAATCTTTTTTATTATCCACTGTAACAAATTCTTTTAGATTCTCAGTTGTACCTGGCCCTTCAATGTAATATGGAATAGGAAAAATCATTAGAATAATCAATAAAATGACTACTGCAAAAGGTAACATTGACTTAATTGAAACTTTCTCTTCATGCTTATTATTCATTTGATTTCATCTCACGATTCTTTTGGTTTAGTGCCTGAACGACAACCGGTGGCAGATATGCTGAAACATCTCCACCAAATTTTAGCACTTCTTTTAATAGACTTGAGCTAACATGTGCATAGGTTTCATCTGCTAACAAAAAAACTGTTTCTAATTCAGGTGATAGATGGTGATTCATTGCAGCGATGTCTTTTTCGTATTCATAGTCTTTTACATTTCTAATACCTCTAATCAAAAAGTTCGCTCCTAATTCAGCAGCGCTTTCAATAGTAAGTTTGTTTTCTTGAACAATTACTTCTACATTTTCTAAATGTGCCACAGCTTGTTTAATCAGGCTAAGTTTTTCATCTAACGTAAAAAGAGCAGTTTTGTTCGTATTTACAAAAACGCCAACAATTACTTTATCAAACATTTTAGTAGCACGCTCGATCATATTTAGATGCCCCTTCGTCAAAGGATCGAAACTTCCAGGAAAGAGAGCAATTTTAATCATCATATTCCTCCTGCTTATAAATAGTGATTTGGGTAATACCATAAATTGCTTCACGGTATTTCCCTAATGTTCCTATAGTTTGAGGAAGCTCTACAGATTTATCTGTCTCACAAACAATAATTGCCTGTTCACTTAATAGTTTGTAAGTAAGCATTCGTTCCAACTGTTTTTCAATTTCCTGTTTAGCATATGGCGGATCCAGTAACACCAAATCTATTTTTATTTCCTCTTCTCGTAGAAGTTCCAGTGCTTTGTTCGCATCCATTTTTTTGAGGACAAACTTTTCTGGCTCCTTTGTTACTTCAATGTTTTCCTTAATGATTTTCAAAGCAGCAAAGTTCTTTTCGATACAAATAGCCAAATCCATCCCTCTAGACACTGCTTCAATCGCTAAACCACCACTGCCTGCATATAAGTCTAAAGCCGTTCCCCCATCAAAATAGGGACCGATTATATTAAAAATCGATTCTTTGACTTTATCTGTTGTAGGACGTGTGTTATCACCATCCAACGCTTTTAACCGTCTTCCTCCATACTCTCCTGAAATAACCCGCATCTGTTTGTGCCCCTTTACTTAATCATTCAATCGCTTTTAATCGTACATCAATTATACAGAAAAAAGATGAAAAATGTTTGAAGGTCGTTCACATTTTCCATCTCAATTTTACACATTTTCAGCTAAACGAATCTGAGTGCTTAATTCTTCAACTTCAAATCCTTCTTCTTTTTCATACTGATATGCAGCTTTTGTACCGATTTTCTCTGCAAAATTCATCTCTACATCCGGACGATAAGATCGTTCTACTTTACGGACAAAATGTAAACCATTGATTTTCGTTTCTGAGCTTTCAATAGCTTCTTCATTCATATAAAGAACAACATACTTCATTCGACGAGAAACGTAGTGAATTAATCCAAAACGTTTCAGTGTTTTTAATTGCTTCAGACTATAAACCCAAACAACTAAACAACGTCGCTTTTGGATGACAAATTCTTTTTCTTGATCAACTTGCATGACAACTACCTCCACACCCTGAATGTTTTCCTTTCTCAAAGAAAGGATTTCCAGCATCTACTTTAATATCATCTGAAATTGTTTTCGCTACTGCCATTCCTACCAGATCCAAAACTGTTTGAATCTCTGTTTCAGAAAATCGAAATTCAGCTACTTCCTCACTCAGATCCAACGCTCTTTTTGCTTTACGTACCGCTCGTTGTTTGGTTCGAAAATCCGGAGCATGGTTCCCATATGCTTCAATACGTTCAAATGAATCTTTAGCATCTAAAAATTCTTTCTGCTTTTTCTGAACCTCATTTGACTCATACATTGCTTGACGATTTATTTTATAGGATTCAAAGCTTTTACTCGCTAGAATAGCTTGGATAAGTTTTTCTGTCTGATCTTCTATTTCAAAAAGTTTTTCTGTCACTATCATACTTATTCACTTTCCTCTGTTTGAGATATTTCTTTCTCAGTTTCTTGTAATAAGACTAACACACTTGCTTTAGAGAACGCAACGCCGATGTTTTCATTTTCCTGATGAGCAAATCTAGAATGATACAATGAATCAGAAAACCAAGAAAGCACTGTAATCGTTGGGTCATAAACAGGTTCTGTAAACATGCCTGTTGCTTTCTTTTTATCTAATTGACCAACTTTTAATAATTTTTGATATTCATCATTTGTCAGCGTAAAAATAGCAGCTGCCGTCATTTGTTCTTTGCTAAACTGCCATGTTTCAGCTCGCTCTGACGAAAGAATATTTTTTTGATTTTTTGTTAACGTTTCAAAAAGCTTTTGAGCATTCTTTTGACTCTCCGTATTCACATGGTACGTTGGCAATCCTTCTTTTAGTTTCAGTAAATTGATTGTTCGAATCACTTGGTTGCTCTTTACTGCATCAAAACCAGTTGATTGTTCTATGGTTGAGAAAGGAATGACTTCACCTTCTAGTAATTGATAGGGCATTAAGGTCAACAGCGTTTCCTTATTTAAATAGGTCACAGCTGAAAGTCTACCCGTTCCATGATTGAAAAATAAGATTGCAAAAGTCTTATTATCAAATGCAATCAGTGGGCGATAATTCATATCTTCTTCCATTAATTCGATATCATACTTATTTTCTTTATATGTAAATGCAAAATTGGAATAGATAGTCATTAATTCTGATACATCCGACAACTTCATTCCAATTGAAAAAGGGGTTACTTCTTTGGAGTTATTAAAAGCCTTGATCACAGCTATGTCCTCATTTACAATATTCAACTCTAAGTAATCGGCATCTTTTTCCCCGTAAATCCATAGCTCATATCCTGTACCACTTTTTTGTTTTTCAATAGGTTCCCCAAAATCTGTTACAAAATCTGTTGCTTTTTTGCCTATGTACGCAGCATAACCAGATGTTGAAATTTCTTCATAAGGTAAAGCAGTGTGGGAGACCGTTGCGCTCCCACGATCTGCTTCTTGCTGCACTTTTTCAGCAGGGAAAAAAACGGGTTGTAAATAGCCGGCAATCAAGACTATAAAGAAGACGCCTACGAAAGCTAAAAATCGTTTCATTTTTCTCCCCACTTTTCTTAATTTTCTTTGATTTCGATCAATAAATCTCCAGAGCTGATCGGTTCATCTTCAAAAACATAAATGTGTTCAACAATACCATCGAAACGAGCTTCGATCGTTGTTTCCATCTTCATAGCTTCTGTTACTAACAATGCATCGCCTTTCTTAACTTTATCTCCTTTGTTCACTAAGACTTGGAGAACAGAGCCGGACATCGTTGCACCAATTTGCTCCTTATTCGTTGGTTCAGCTTTACGTTTTGCTTGAACAGAGGACTTGATAGACGTATCTTTAATCACGATTTCTCGACGTTGACCATTTAGGTTAAAGAATAATACACGATTTCCTTCAATATCAGGGTCACCAACTTCATCTAATCGAATGATTAACGTCTTACCTTTTTCGATTTGCACTTCTACAGACTCCCCTTGGCGAATACCTTGGAAGAATGTTGGTGTATCTAACAATGTCACATCACCAAAGTTTTGATAAGAGGTCCGGTAATCCAAGAATACCTGAGGATACATTAAGTAGCTCAATATTTCTTCTAATTTTGGTTCATAACCGATTTTTTCAGCTAATTCAGCTTTAACTTTCTCAAAATTAATCGGTGCAGCTAAGCTACCAGGTCTTTCTGTGAAAGCTGGGCGGCCTTTCAAAATAATTCGTTGTAAGTCTTTAGGAAATCCACCGACTGGTTGACCTAAGTCTCCTTGGAAGAAGGTAACAACTGATTCTGGGAAACTTAATTCTTCTCCATTTTCATAGATATCTTCTTCTGTTAAATTATTTTGAACCATAAACAAAGCCATATCTCCCACAACTTTTGAAGAAGGAGTCACTTTTACGATATCACCAAACATTAAATTAACGGTATGATACATTTTTTTGATATCATCCCATTGATGTCCTAAACCTACTGCTTTTGCTTGCTGTTGTAGGTTTGAATATTGACCACCTGGCATTTCATGCATATAAACTTCTGTTTGAGGTGCATTCAGACCATTTTCAAATGCTTGATAATACATACGAACATCTTCCCAATAATGGTTGATTTTTTGTGTATTATCAATGTTGATGTCTGGCGTACGCTCGCCATTAACTAAAGCGTAGTATAAGCTACTCATGCTCGGCTGACTTGTGGCCCCACTCATTGCACTTGTCGCCACATCCACAATATCTACTCCAGCTTTAGTTGCAGCAGAATAAGTGATAATACCGTTACCGCTCGTGTCATGAGTATGCAAGTGAATCGGTAAATCTGTTGTATCCTTCAGTTCACTTATTAAACGATAAGCAGCTTGCGGTTTTAGTAAACCGGCCATGTCTTTAATCGCAATAATATGAGCACCCATTTTTTCAAGCTCTTTGGTCATATTTTTGTAATACTCAATATTGTATTTTGCTCTAGAAGGATCATTGATGTCACCCGTGTAGCAAATAGCAGCTTCCGCAATTTTACCTGTATCTCTAACGGCTTGAATACTTTTTTCCATTTGAGGAAGCCAGTTTAAGCTATCAAAAATTCGGAAAACATCAATACCTTGTCGTGCTGACTCTTTGATAAATTCTTCAATAACATTATCAGAATAGTTTTGATAGCCAACTGCATTCGATCCTCTAAATAACATTTGCAATAATGTATTAGGCATCAATTTACGGATTTTACGTAGCCTTTGCCAAGGATCTTCATTTAAGAAACGATATGCAACATCAAATGTTGCGCCTCCCCACATTTCACTAGAGAACAATTCTGGCAATCCTTCGCCTGTTAAACGGGCAATTTCTTTAAAATCTTGTGTTCTTACGCGTGTTGCTAACAAACTTTGATGTGCATCACGGAACGTCGTATCGGTTAGTAAAACATTTTCTTGTTTTTTAATCCAATCGATAACCCCTTGCGCTCCATCTTTATCCAAAATATTTTTAGCAGTCACATACTCACTGCGTAATTCTAAATCAGTTGGAATACGAGGTGCATCGAAATACTTTTTGGTTGATTTTTCAATCCCTGGGAAACCATTGACGGTAACTTCACCAATATATTTCATCGTTTTATTGCCACGATCTCTTAATTTGGGAAATTCAAACAATTGTGGCGTATTATCGATAAAAGTTGTTTTTGCTTCCCCAGATTGGAATTCAGGATGACCGATTACTTTGTGTAGAAAAGGAATATTGGTTTTCACTCCACGAATTCTAAACTCTCTTAAGCTACGCTCCATTTTTTGAATTGCTTTTTCAAAAGTAAACCCATGAGTACAAACTTTTACTAAAAGTGAATCAAAGTACGGTGTTACTACTGCACCTGAATAAGCATTCCCTACATCTAATCGAACCCCAAAACCACCTGGCGAACGGTACGTATCAATCTTGCCCGTATCTGGCATAAAGTGATTCAATGGATCTTCTGTTGTGATTCGACATTGAATTGCAGCGCCATTCAATGTAATTTCCTCTTGTCGTGGTATTTTCATATCTTTGTGTAAATCAAGCCCTTGAGCTATTTGCAATTGTGATACGACAATATCAATGTCTGTGATCATCTCAGTGATGGTATGCTCAACTTGTACACGAGGATTGACTTCAATAAAATAAAAATTGTCGCCTTCAACTAAAAATTCGACTGTTCCAGCATTTACGTACTGAACATGTTTCATTAATTGAACTGCTGCTTCACAAATTTCTTTCCGTTTTGTTTCATTCATCGATATACAAGGAGCTACTTCTACTACTTTTTGATGGCGACGTTGAACTGAACAATCTCGTTCAAATAGATGAATTACATTTCCGTGTGTATCTCCCAAAATTTGAACTTCAATATGTTTCGGATTAGAAATATACTTTTCAACATAGACTTCATCAGAACCAAAAGCTGCTTTAGCTTCACTTTTTGCTCGCTCGTAGCCTTCTCTAGCTTCTCTTTCATCATGAGCTACTCGCATGCCACGACCACCGCCACCAAGAGCAGCTTTAATCATGATTGGAAAACCATGTGTACGACCAAATTCTAAAACACTTTCAACCGTATCAACAGGACCATCAGAACCAGGTATTGACGCGATTCCTGCAGCAACTGCAGCTTCTTTCGCTTTGATTTTATCTCCAAAAATATCTAGATGATGTAATGTTGGTCCTACAAAAATAAGCCCTTCTTCTTCACAACGACGTGCAAATTCCAAGTTTTCAGAAAGAAAACCATATCCTGGATGAATAGCATCCGCACCAGATTTTTTAGCGATTCGGATGATATCTTCCATATCTAGATAAGCTTCAATTGGTTTTTTTCCTTTACCAACTAAATATGCTTCATCAGCCTTAAAACGATGAACCGAGTATTCATCTTCTGCTGCATAGATTGCCACAGTCCCGATGTGCATCTCTGTACAGGCTCTGAAAATTCGAATTGCAATTTCTCCACGATTTGCTACTAAAACTTTTTTCATTCTTTCACTCCTACCCGTTTATTGAGGGCGAAACAGATGTATTTTGCTCTTATATAAAGAGCTACCTCTGTTTCGCCATCTTTTTTACCTTCATTCATTTATTCATTACCAAGTAATTGGTATTCTTGGTCCATTTTTTGTTTTTTCTCATCCGCACTGATATTTAGTACAAAAGCGACAGCGATTGAAATAATCAAGACACTGTTTCCCCCATGACTGAGAAAAGGGAATGTAATTCCTGTTAAAGGAATCACCCCTGTAATTCCTCCTAAATTGATAAAAACTTGGAGCAATAACATTGATCCAATTCCAATACACATCAACGAATTGAATGGCTTTTTAGAACGAACGCCCACTAGAATGATTCGTGCAATCATAAACATCAAAATTGCTAGTATAATCAAGGAAACGAACAAGCCTAATTCTTCGATGGTAATGGCAAAAATAAAATCCGAATGCGCTTCAGGTAAGAAGCCTTTCTTTTGAATGCTATTCCCCAGGCCTTTACCAAACCAGCCACCATTATTGATGGCGTAATACGAATTAGCCAATTGATGTCCATAATTTCTTTCGTCTTTGAATGGATTTAAAAAAATCGCAAAACGTTGATACACATATTGATATCTAGCTGGAATAAAACTTCCTTTACTTAAAATCAACGCTTGTATAACAGCGATACTACCTAAAATCCCCACACCGCCAACAATGTACGTGTACATATAATTTACTCCGCTGGCTAAAAGCATGATAATAACTAGTAATGTTAGAATCGCACCATTTCCCAAATCGGGTTGAATCGCCACAAGTAAAATTAAAAAACCAACTAAAAGCATTGGTCGAAAAACTGCTTTTTTAAACTCTTTATCAATATACTTCTGTCTCCGGCCTAAGATATAGGCAAGATACCAAATCACCATGATTTTTAAGTATTCCGCTGGCTGCATTGAAAATGAACCGATCAATAACCAACCTGAGGCACCATTGATATTGCGACCTAACGGAGTAAATTTAACCGCTAAGAGTAGAAAAGAAATAACAGCAATTGCAAACATGATAAAACCTTTATTTTGAAAAACTGCTGTTTTCATCTTATAGATAAAGAACATTCCTACTAAACTTAACATCCAAAATTGTAATTGAGACACTACCATACTTGTCGGTGGTTCGCCTTTTGATACTAACAAAGATGACGTTGAACTGTAAACCATGATCAAGCCCACGGCACTAAGGACTAAGTACGGGATCAAGATACTATAATCTAACAGATGTCTCTTCTTTATCTTGTTTGGCAAAGTTTAAACCTCCTTGCCAATCTCTTTTTTTTCTTGAGTTTCCTCATAAACGTCACTATATAATTGGTTAAGTTCTTTTTCTAAATCACTTAGCAATTGATGTCCTTGTTTTGAGCTTAAAATACCTAGTCTAATGGCATAAGTCACCTGACGAGAAAAACCATACATTTGTGTATCCACGACTTCCTCAAAAGCCTTACACTGGGAAATACATAGGCTATTTTTTTGATTGCGGATCAACATCATGATCCGTTGTGCATCATCGTTTAAGAGCTGAACGGCAAAATCTTTTGAAATGGATTCCATTTGCACTAAACCTCCCATCTTAATTATGTAATTATAGCATAATTTACCTCACTATTAACAGAAATTTTCTGAAAATCCATCGTTTAAATTTTTTTTTAATTTTCATCGAATTGGAATGAAAGAAAATCTCATTATTCTCACTGTTTATCTAAAAAAAGCACATATTAGCAAACGTTTTAGATTAGTCATTTTAATCCTACTATTGAGAATCCCCTTCAAAAAGAGCAAAAGTGTTTTCTTATCTTTTGGATCACCATTCTATTTTTTCTTAGTTCAAACCATAAACTATAACGTAATAAATTACATAAAACCAGCTTAATACGCCATGAAAAATTGCCCAAATAATACTATGCCAATTTACATATGAAATCACTAACGCCAATGCGCAACCAAATGAAATGCCCGCTTTTGCACTTTCTTTCATCGCTATTCCTCCTTTTAAGTTCATTTGCATTACCTCATGCTATGTAAGGAATACTTTTAGTTTTAATGTCTTCTAATACCAGACTGCTCCTGAAACCCTTCTATGTCATTTCACTTTATTTTCTTAGCCAAACTGTTTTTCATTCTAAACAAACAATTACTTTCCTCGCATTCAATACTATTCCCATAGCTCAAAGAATTTTAACAGGCCAACAACTTCCGCGCTTTTTTAGTGCTTATGATGTTATCGTCCAATCTAAATGCTACTATCAATAGTAACAGAATCTATTTTAAGAAGCTATTAATGCACTTAAACGAGCCATTATTTTTTATAAAAAAAGATCTTTGAAAGTTAGTGATTCAATACTTTCAAGGATCTTTTTCATTCCGCCAGTTTTAATTTAGATTGGCTTTATTTTTTTAAATCAACAACCATTCTTCCTTTGATTTTCCCTTGTTCCATCTCTTCAAAAATATCATTCACTTCATGCAGACAACGAGTTTCAACAACAGGAACCACTTTTCCTTCTGCACCAAATTGGAATGCTTCTTCTAAATCTTTTCGAGTTCCTACCAAAGAACCTACGATTTGAATACCATCTAAAACTGTTTTCACAATTGCAAGATCCATTGTTTCTGGTGGCAAACCAACTGCAACAACTTTACCAGCAGCTCTTACAGAATCAACTGCCTGATTGAAAGCAACTTTTGAAACAGCTGTAACGACTGCCGCATGTGCGCCACCAACTTTTTCTTGTATCCAAGCACCAGCATCACCATCTGTTAGCGGGTTACACACTAAATCTGCACCTAATTCTTTCGCAAACTCTAACTTGTCATCATTAATATCAACAGCAATCACTTTAGCATTGAAAACATTTTTAGCGTACTGAATAGCTAAGTTTCCCAAACCTCCGATGCCGTAAATAGCAACCCATTGGCCTGGTTTTACATCTGAAACTTTGATTGCTTTATAACAAGTAACACCAGCACATGAAATACTACTAGCTTGAGCTGGGTCCAATCCCTCTGGTACTTTGACAGCATAGTCTGCTTTAACGATACATTGTTCTGCCATAGCGCCATCTACTGAAAAACCAGCGTTCTTTACTTGACGACAGAAAGTCTCTCTGCCAGTAATACAATACTCACAAGTACCACATCCCTCAAAAAACCAAGCGATACTTACACGATCTCCTACTTTTAAGCTTTCAACACCAGGTGCAATTTCTTTTACAATCCCGATCCCTTCATGACCAATCACACGACCTGGAACTTCTCCAAAATCGCCATGAGCTACGTGTAAGTCTGTGTGACAAACACCACAATATTCAACATCCACCAAAGCTTCTCCAGCTTCAAGCGGTCTAATATCTAATTCTTTGATTTCTACTTTTCCATTATTTTCTTTCGTAACAACAGCTGCTTTCATTGTATCACTCCTGTATTCAATATAATATGGTAACAATTACATTTTAACATGTACGAAATGATTTTGATAGCGTTTTAGAGAAATATTTCACAAGCGACAGAAACTTTGTTCATTATCAATAAAAAAGAATGAAAATGAATCACTTTGCATGATTCATCTTCATTCTTTATAGTGTATAATAGAAAGTTTTTTAGATTGCTGTTGTTGCGCCACGGTACACAATACCACGACGAGGATCAACAGTGATTAATTCATCATTTGCAATCAAGTTTGTAGCGTCAGCTGCACCAACGATTACTGGAATATCTTTCGCAATTGCAACGACTGCTGCATGGGAAGTTAATCCACCTTCTTCAACGACTAAAGCGATTGCCTTGTCAATTGCAGGCATGTAATCTTTGTCAGTTGTTTTAACAACTAGGATTGAGCCTTCTGTTGCATTTGCTACTGCTTCTTCTGCTGTATTTGCTACAACAGCTTTAGCAATCACTGATTCTTCACCGATTCCTTGACCTTGGACTAATTTTGATCCGATCATTTGAATCTTCATTAAGTTAGTTGTTCCTTTTTCACCAACCGGTACACCGGCAGTGATGATGATCAAGTCACCTTCGCTTGCAAATCCTTCTTCTTGAGAAATGTGTGTTGCTAAGTTGAACATTTCATCCGTACTTGCTGGTTTATCAGCAACCGTTGCATAAACGCCCCAAGATAATGACAAGCTACGTGCTTTTTGTTCTGTGAAAGTGATCGCAACGATATGTGATTTCGGACGGTATTTAGAAATCATACGAGCAGTGTGACCTGATTCAGTCGCAGCAACGATTGTTTGGATGCCCAAGTTACGTGCAGTATGTCCGACTGATTGACCGATCGCTTCTGCCATATCTGTTTTGCTGTATAATTTTAATGCGAATGAATCTTGGTTGATCAAGGCTTCTTCAGTACGAACTGCGATACGAGCCATTGTTTGAACAGCTTCTAACGGATAATCCCCAGCAGCTGTTTCACCAGAAAGCATTACAGCATCTGTTCCGTCATAGATTGCATTAGCAACGTCATTTGCTTCCGCACGAGTTGGACGTGGGTTACGTTGCATAGAATCAAGCATTTGAGTTGCAGTGATAACTGGTTTACCTAGAGCATTACACTTTTTAATCAAGTCTTTTTGAACAACAGGAACATCTTCTGTTGGAATTTCAACACCCATATCACCACGAGCAACCATCAAACCGTCAGAAACTTTTAGGATTTCGTCAATATTGTCGATTCCTTCTTGATTCTCGATTTTCGGAATAATTTGGATATGAGTTGCGTTTTCTTCTTCTAAAATTTTAGTAATTTCTAAAACGTCAGTTGCACGACGAACGAAACTTGCAGCGATAAAGTCAACACCTTGTTCAATACCAAAGCGGATATCTGCCGCATCTTTATCCGTAATACCAGGAAGATTTACAGATACGCCAGGTACGTTAACGCCTTTTTTATTTTTTAATACGCCTTCGTTTTTAACTAAAGTAACGATTTCGTTTGCTGCACGATCAATATCTGTTACTTCTAAGTCAATTAGTCCATCATCTAAAAGAATATGAGAACCAACATTTACATCATTGATCAACTCAGGGTAAGTGATTGAGAATTTTTCGTTTGTCCCTAAAACTTCTGTCATAGAAAGACGTACTGAATCACCTGTTCTTAAAGTGATCGCACCATTTTCCATTTCGTTCGTACGAATTTCAGGACCTTTTGTATCAAGTAAGATGGCTACACGTTTCCCTGTGATTTTTGCCGCTTCACGAATATTTTTGATACGGTTGCCATGTTCTTCAAAGTCACCATGTGAGAAGTTCAAACGGCAAACGTTCATTCCTGCATTCATTAAGTTTACTAGCATATCAACAGTTTCACTAGCTGGTCCGATCGTACATACGATTTTCGTTTTTTTCATTACCAAACGCTCCTATTCCAATTTTGTTTATACATTATGAAAATATCTATTTTCCTCAAGTGATCCTCAGGTTCGCTCACATTTTTGAGCTGATTCTTAAAAAGAAATCTCTTGATTTAAATCATAAAGTGATAAGTCAGGTTTGTGTTTATGGTTTTCTAAAGTATCAACGATATCCGCTGAAACTACTTGGTTATCAAGCATACCGATACATTGTCCGCCTTTTCCAGCTTTCAATAATTCGACAGCATATGAACCAAATTTACTTGCAAGTACGCGGTCACGAGCACTTGGTGAACCACCACGAACTACATGTCCTAAAATAGATACGCGCGTATGGAAGTCCCCATGTTCAGAAAGCTTATCCGCAAATTCATTCCCGCCCATAACACCTTCTGCTAAAATGATCAAACAATGTTTTTTACCACGGTCGCGGCCTTCTCTGATGCGTTGTGCAACATTTACCATATCAAAATCATGTTCTGGAATGATGATTTCATCCGCTCCACCTGCAACACCTGACCAAAGAGCGATATCACCTGCTCCACGCCCCATTACTTCAATAACGAATGTACGAACGTGCGAAGTTGCAGTATCACGAATACGGTCAATCGATTCTAACACTGTATTGATCGCTGTATCAAAACCAATAGTAAAATCAGTCCCTGGAATATCATTATCGATCGTCCCTGGAATACCTACTGCTGGAAATCCACGTTTTGTCAGCGCCATTGCACCGTGATAAGAACCGTCTCCACCAATGACAACTAAGCCTTCGATACCGAATTTTTTTAATTGTTCGATCCCTTTTAGTTGCCCTTCTTCTGTTGCAAATTCTGGATAACGAGCAGAGTATAAGAAAGTTCCTCCACGTTGAATTTTGTCGCCAACATCTGCAATGTCTAAACGACGAATGTCACCAGCTACCAAGCCTGCAAAACCGTAGTTGATCCCATAAACTTCGATTCCGTCAAAAATCCCTTTACGTACCACTGCTCGAATTGCAGCGTTCATTCCTGGGGCGTCTCCCCCACTGGTTAAAATACCGATACGTTTCATTCGTTCTTTCACCTCATATATTATACTTTTAAGCTGCAACAAGTTTTGTCACAGTTATTCATTACTCAAAAATATTACGTCACTCATTTTACCATTAATAGTGCAAAATGTCTTGATTTAAGAAGAAATAATTGAAAAAAGATGAAAACAATTAGTATTTTTTACCGTAAATCATTTGAAAACAACATTTTGACTGCCCAGAATCTGATCTAATTGTTCTTTTGCATCTGCTGTATCTGCTAACCAATTCTCTTCTCCTAAGACTAATTTCTTCCCATTTTTCTCAAAATAAATAATAACTGGGATATTGCCTCTGTGAGCTTGAATGACTTCACGAATACTTTGTAACACGTTATTTTGCTCTTTTTCTGCAACAATCTTCAAATAACATGTCGTTGCACTAATACTATTTTCAATATCATTCGCTTTTTCGATCTGATTGACTAATAGTTGAAGTTCTTGATTGTAGTTGCTTTTTTCTATTTTCCCCTCTACGAAATAAACTTGATTTTTTTCAACGTTTTGACGCAACGTTCTGAAAACTGTAGGAAACAGCGTCAATGATAGCGATCCTGTTAAATCATCACCTTCTACAAACGCCATTTGCTCGCCTTTTTTTGTCCGAATTACTCGAATATCTTTCACATAAATCAATAAACGGGCTGTTTGGTTCTCAACAACATCACTTACTAACATCACTTGTTTAGCGAGACGAGTCTTTTTGAATTCTTCAGTGGGATGTCCTGATAGATAGACACCTAAGTATTGTTCTTCTTGCTCCAACTTTTCTTCTAAAGAATAATCAGCAACTTCTACTTCTTTTAATTTGAGCGTATCTTCTAAAAGATTCATACTGCCGCCACTATATATAATATTTTGAATTTCACTGTCTAGACTAACTGCCAATTGGCGGCGATTCGCTTGTAATTCATCAAACGCACCAATCGCAATCAACGGTTGTATATTTTCAGCTTTTAGCCATTTTCGATCAATTCGCAACAAAAATTGATCAAAGGATTTGAACGGGCCACGCTCTTTCCGTTCATCTAAAATATTCTGAATAAAGTCACGCCGTATCCCCTTCAAGGAACTAAAACCGAACATGATCTGATCATTATTATTCAAATAAAAACTATATTGACTAGCGTTGATAGCTGGTTGTATAATGGTCATTTTATTCTTACGCGCTTCACCAATATATTCTTTGATTTTTGTTGGATTGTGTCGCACTGAATGAAGAATTGCTGCATAAAAAGCACCTGGAAAATGTACTTTTAAAAAGGCCATTTGAAAGCCAATAAAGGAATATGCAAACGCATGCGAGCGGTTAAATCCATAGTTAGCAAATCGTTCAATATAATCATAAATCGTTTTTGCTACTGCTTCACTATGTCCTTCTTTCATCGCCCCTTCCACAAAGTGCTTGCGTTCTTCATCTAGGACTTCTTTTTTCTTTTTACTCACTGCACGTCTTAATATATCAGCCTGCCCTAAACTAAAACCTGCCATAGTCGACGCAACTTGAATAATTTGTTCTTGGTAGACAATAACACCGTAAGTATTTTTTAAAATCGGTTCTAAAACAGCATCAGGATATTCAATTGACTCCAATCCTTTTTTTCTGCGAATAAACAAGTCAATATTTTGCATTGGTCCTGGACGGTATAAGGCGTTGACTGCTGCAATATCTTCGATACTTGTAGGTCCTAATTTTCTTAAAACATTACGAATACCAGCTGACTCGAATTGAAAAACACCACTCGTTTCCCCTCGCCTAAATAACGCCAATGTTTTTTCATCATCCAACGGAATTTGGTTTAGAATCACTTCTTTTTTATAGACTCGTTTAATCGACTTGATTGTATCATCAATAATAGATAGATTTCTCAAACCTAGGAAATCCATTTTCAATAACCCGATTTTTTCAACATCGTTCATCGTAAATTGAGTTAAAAAGATGTCATTTGATCCAGGTTGTAGAGGTACGATATCTAACAAATCCAAATCACTGATCACCACGCCTGCTGCATGAGTAGATACGTGCCGCGGTAATCCTTCTAATCGAACTGCAGTATCATACAGCAGGCGATTTGTTTCAGAAGAATTTACTAACTCTACTAATTTTTTAGACTCTGTATATGCTGTTTTCAACGTCATCTTCAACGCACTTGGTACAGCACTAGACCAACGATTAGATTCACTTTGAGATAATCCAAATACTCTAGCAACATCCCTTAAAACCATCTTTGCTGCCATCGTGCCAAAAGTAGCTATCTGCGCCATATGATACTGTCCGTATTTTGTACGAACGTATTGCAATACTTCTTCACGACGATTATCCGGAATATCCAAATCAATATCGGGCATCGAATGTCTTTCTGGATTTAAGAATCGTTCAAATAACAGATTATATTTGATTGGATCAACATCTGTGATTGCTAAAACATAAGACACTAAAGACCCTGCAGCGGAACCACGACCAGCACCTGTTACAATTTTTTCAGCATGCGCAAATGCCATTACATCCCATACGATTAAGAAATAATCGTCAAAGCCCATCGTATGGATAATATCTAACTCTTTTGCTAATCGTTCCTCATATTCTATAGTGACATTTTGTATTCGTTCAGGCAACTTTTGTAGACATAGCTCTTTTAAAAATTCACCCGCTTTTTTCCCTTCCGGAATGGGATAATGAGGTAATAATCGTTGATGTAAAGGTATTTCTACAGTGCAGGTTTCCGCAATTTTCTCAGCATTTTCCAAAGCCATTTCGCCAGCTTTTATACGTAATTGTTCTGCAACATCATGCTGATTTCTTAGATAAAAAGGCCCTTCTATATCTGTTTCTTCAGCGTTCAGGGTCATCTGTTGCCCCTCATTAATATGAGTCAGTACCTTTAACGCAAACCCATCTTCACGGTTTAAATAACGTGTTTCTTGTAACGCAACTAGAGGCTGACCTTTTGTTTCATAAAATTGAAAAAGATTGGGATCCATTTCTGCATTACTTGTGAATGAAGCTCCAGCAAAAAAAGAAGCTGGATCAAATAACTCTCTTAAGAATGTCAAACTTTCTTCGCCTTCGTTTACACTTCTTTTAAAGGCAAAAGTAACTTCTCCTTTATCAGAAGGCATCACGGCGATTAGATGTTTTAGCTGATCTTTGACTTCCTCTAAATAAAAAACTCTTTCACTATTCATTTTTGCAGTGGAGATTCGCATCAGATTTTGATAGCCTTCCAAATCTTTTGCATATAACAACAACTGTGCTGTCTGTTCGGACTTGCGAGGTGTGTATTCTAATGTTAAACCGATAATCGGTTTGATTCCTTCTTGTTTACAAACTTCAAAAAATTCAATCGCCCCATGAAGTACATTAATATCAGCAATTCCAATAGTTGTATAACCTAACTTCTTAGCTTGTTGCACTAATTCTTGAATGCGAATGGTACTGGAGAGTAATGAATAGGAAGAAATAGTATATAATTGTGGAAAAGGCATAAGACATCTCCTTACTTAAATGAGGTTGAGTAAAATAATCAACTTATAAAATGCCAAAAGTTGCTTCTAATCCCACCATTTATTCTGATTGTTTAAAATTTAAACGGCAACCTGCAATTTCTTTACATTTAGAAAAATTGTGCTAAACTAAAGCTAGAAAAGAGGTGCAATCCATGCGTTACATTCTTGTATTGTTGTGGTCCTTTTTACTAGGACAAGTAGTCGGCTACATTGGTGGTGCCTTAAATGGCGGTACTTATGACTTTATGCTGACAACCATTATATCATTGATTACTGGTGTGATTATCTTATTGATTGGTCAATTCGCATTACCAAAAAAAGAAACCACTGAAAGTGCTCAATAATATAGAAACTATGTTTAAGTTTCATTTAGTTTTTGACTTGAGCAAAATAAACTTATAAAAAAACCAGTTACTACAAACATTGTAACTGGTTTTTTTATGTTTTCAACTGTTTATAGTCTTTTATTTAAAATTTTACGAAAATTGAATAGAGAAAGGCAAATATTTCCTAAAACAAAACAGGCAGTAACAATAAATACCGCACTATACCCAAATCCATGCGCTACAGTTGAACCAATCATCGGTCCTAAGACTTGTCCAAAATTACTAAACATCTGATTATAGCTATAAACTCGACTCACTCCTTCTGTTGGCGTAATTTTGCTAATTAACGTATTGATCGACGGCATCAAAGCGCCTGTTGAAAACCCTAAAAAGAAACGCAACAAGCCTAATTGTAACGGTGTTTTCACGAAAGCCATTGGTATATAACAAATCATTGATAAAATCAATCCTGCTAATAAAACTTTGTGATTCCCAATCTTATCACCTAGTTTGCCTAAAATGGGTGACGAGATCACAGCTGAAACGCCTGCTACTGAAACAATCAACCCACTGATGAATAAAATATTCCCCGTATCGTGGCTCAAAGAACGAATATATAACGTCAAAATAGGGCTAATACTAGTGACCCCAATTTGTAAAATCAATGTTGTAATAAATAAACCAATCAAAATTGACACATGATCCATTTTCGAGAAAATTTCTTTCGTACTTAACAAATCTTTTTTCTCCACCGGTTGAAAATCTTCTTTAACCATAAAAATCGTTAGTAAAGTGGTGATCAATAACACGGTCCCAGTAATGATAAATACATTTTCCATTCCAAACCATTGTGCTAAAGCGCCACCGATAGACGGTCCAATCAAATTTCCAGCAATTGCACCTGTCGAAAGAGTTCCCAAAGCCCAACCACTTTTTTCTTTAGGAGCTTGAGATGCGATCATCGCCGTTGCATTTGGGATATAACCAGAAAGAATACCGTTAAAAAAACGCATAACAAGTAACCAATAAACGTTTGGTACAAAAGCCAATGATCCCATAGTTATCGTCATTCCTGCAGCAGCTCTGATCATCATCACTTTACGACCTTTTCTATCTGCTAAATTCCCCCAAATAGGTGCCACGATTGCAGCAGCAAAGGCTGTAACCGCTATGGCTAATCCGGAGAATAGCTCCACTTGGTTTTTGGGCGTCCCTAATTGTTCAACATAAACAGGAATAAATGGCATCACTAGGCTGATACTTGCGCCCGTAAAAAAACAGCCTAGCCAAGCAACCATTAAATTCTTTTTCCAATCAATTTTCATTCACTGTACACCTCACAAGTTCTTCACTCTTAACTATACTCCAAATTTTGTAATCTCTCAAAAAATATTTCTGCTTAACAACAGAAAAAAAGCCTAACTGCCTATATAACAGCTAAGCTTTATCGTTCATGATTGTTTATAAAATCGCTAAGATAACAAAGTTCAAAATAAATAACGCATTCACAATCCAAAGAATTGGTGAAACTTCTTTAAATTTTCCTTTCGCTACTTTCACTACAGCATAAAAAATGAATCCTGCTGCAATTCCATAAGAGATACTGTAACATAATCCCATAAAGATTGAAGCAAAGAAGGCTGGAACGGCCTCTTCTAAATTCGTCCATTCAATATCTTTAAATGAAGCAAGCATCATAACACCAACCAGAATTAAAGCAGGAGCGGTTGCTTGCGCTGGTACGATTGCAATCAACGGCGAAAACAAGCTGCTTAAAGCGAATAAAGCCGCAACCACAACAGAGGTTAAACCAGTCCGTCCACCTGCACCAATTCCTGCAGCACTCTCTACATAGGTCGTTGTATTTGATGTTCCAAATACTGCCCCGATCGAAGTTGCAATTGCGTCTGCAAACAACGCTTTATCCATTTTTGTAGAAAATCCTTTACTGTCTTCAAGTGCTAGTTCATCTTCTTTAGAAAAGATTCCTGTACGACGTCCTGTTCCAATAAATGTACCAATCGTATCGAATGTATCAGATAAACTAAAGGCAATAACAGTCATTAAGACTTGAGGGATTTTTGACGCATCACTAAACAACGACTGCATACCATCAGCACCAAATGCCGCGCCAAAAGTTGTGCCTAGTTCACTGATTGAATTCCCTAAAGAATTTGCTTGCCAATCGATCATAGACAAATCTACAACACCCATTGGAATCGCTATAATCGTTGTTACTACAATACCGATCAAAATAGCACCACGAACATTTAAAACAACTAAAACCGTCATTAGAACTAGTCCAATAATGGCTAAAATAATCTCAGGGTTATTAAAATTACCTAAGGCAGGAACAATACTGTCCCCGTTCACAAGTCCGTTTTTAGGCTCTGCTTGTACGGTAAAATCTAATAATTTGGCATTTTTAATGCCTACATATGCGACAAAAATCCCGATACCGCCACCAATTGCATGTTGCATACTTTCTGGTATAGCATTGATGATTAGTTTACGAATTTTTGTTACAGTAATCAAAACATTGATCAAACCACAAATAAACACCATGGCCAATGCTTGTTGCCATGTGTAGCCTAATCCAAAAACAACCGTAAAAGTGAAAAAAGCATTTAGTCCCATTCCTGGTGCTTGTGCATACGGAACATTTGCAAAAAGTCCCATAATCAATGTTCCGATGATTGAAGCAATGATTGTAGCTAAAAATACTGCTTGAAATGGCATTCCTGTTTGAGATAAAATCGATGGGTTTACGAACAAAATATAACTCATCGCAAAAAATGTCGTTACCCCAGCTACCATTTCAGTTGAAATAGTTGTTTTGTTTTCCTTTAACTTGAAAAACTTTTCCATGAAAATGTTTCGCTCCTCTTTATACCAAAATTTTATCGGGACATATCCATTCATACGCTAAATTGACACTTAACGAATGAATTTATTTCAACAATAATAAGTGCATGTTCCTGTTTCCCGATGAATACTTTTAAAGTATAAGTTAGTACATTCTACATTTCAACAAATTATTAACTTTAATCATATAAAATCTTTTTAATGTTCGTGTTTTTCGTTTTTAGTCATAAAATAAAAAAGCCTTACAGTTGCGATTTCTACTTAGCAACTGCAGGGCATATTTTTTTAGATAATTTTTCTTTTAAGTAACACACCCAAACTAACGCTAATAGTTAAAGCTCCAAATAAAGTTACTGAAGCGGAAGATTGCTCACCAGTTTTAGGTAATTCTTTTTTTGTACCAGTTTTAGCAAGTTCTTTCGTATTGGTCGGTTCACTATCAATTCCTTGTTTAGGTAAAATCGCTATTGGAAAAACAACAGCATTTTTTTCTTCATCCATTACAACTGCCGTTAAGTTCTCTTTGCCCTTGATTTTTAAGGAGGTAATATTTATTTTGATCAAACCTTGGGCATCCGCTTGTCCAACTAAATCTCCTTGCGGGAATTCAGTTGTGTTCATCTTCTCCTGAGGTATATCCCCATCGTAGAGAACGATCGTTGCATTTGGTAATGTGACTCCTCTCAAAAGTTCATCATCTTCATATAACGGATCGAATATCGTTGCTTTTTTGATTTTATCTACACCGTCTTCTGGCTCTGGTTTCTGTATTTCTGTAAGATCAACTAGCTTTTTGCGGTTTTCAATAGAAGCCGAAATCGTTTCACCCACAGTTTCTTTACTTTCAATATAACCAATAAAAGTCTCTGTATCAGGTTGAATCGCATTTACTAAACGAGCTCCTGTGAATCCTGAAAAACCATCTCCACCGCCAAATAAAAAGTCGTTGATTACAACCATATAGGTCTGATCAGATTGAAGTGGCGTTCCATCTTTTTTAAACATCTCATGCACTTTGAACGGTTGATTTTCATCGCCAGTCTTCACAAAAGAATAGGTTAAACCAGAAATTTGTAAAAAATAGCGACCTTCTTCATCATATTGCTCATTTAGCACTTGCTCAATTTGAGCACCCGTCATCTCAACTACTTGCATGATATTACCAAAAGGTTGAACCGCTTGCGCCGATCCCCATGTGATGTCCCGATTTTCTTCGACCGCTAAATCAGCACGAATACCACCATTGTTCGTCATCGCAAAATCAGCTTTAATCCCTTTCGCCTGAGCCATAGCCACCTGTCCATCTGTAATCAAATTCCCTAATGGCGATTCTTTAGCCTCGTTGACTTCACGACTGATTGCGCCATTTTCTTTCGCTGTTCCAATTTTTTTATTGGTTACTTTTGCAACACGTTCTTCAGCATCTTTTACCGTTTCCGCAACTTTCTCATCGATTTTCGGTACATCATCACCTGTAGGATCAACTGGTAAAACTTTGGCATTAGGCGTGTCCACAAAATCATTGGTTTCAGGATCTAGTGTTCCTTGTAAATCAATATATCCTTTTCCTTGTGCAGTGGATTGAACCACTCTTGTTTTGTTGACCACTCCGTTTGTATACTGATGATTATGTGCTGCAAAAAAAGCATCCACACTATTCTCAGGGTAAATATTATTTACTTTATTAATAATTTCAGCTGCTTCCCCATTCACTTTATCCGCTTTGCTAGTTGCGGGAATATGAGCCAACACAACAATCGCATTCACACCAAGATTCTTTAATTGACTTGAATAATAGGCAATGGTTTCAGCTTCATCTAAAAAGTCATACGCCTCGTAATGCTCTTTTAAAACTAAATTGGGAATTTCTGTCGTAACAACACCGATAAAACCGACTTTTACTTTATTATTTTTTGTTCCTACCTCTTTAATCGTATAAGGTTTCCATCCAAAAGGAATTTCCTCCGTTCCCTTTTTGACAACGTTACCAATTACTAACTCAGTTTTAGAAGCTTCTCTTGGATAAGCTGTTAAGATACCATATGGATCATCAAGAGGTTTTTTACCAAGCATGATTCGGTTAAATTCTTGAAGGCCTTCATCAAATTCATGATTTCCTAAAGTTCCCACAGAAAAGTCCATCTGATTCAACACTTTAATCGTCGGTTCATCTTGAAGCAATCCAGAGCTTGCTGGACTAGCACCAACCATATCTCCTGCTTGGACGCGCAATGTTTGACCACCACTATTCGCTCGTGCAAATTGTTCTTGCGCTCGATTCAAATAGCCTGCCAACAATGGTGCTGTTCCGACATTGGTAAACTTCTTCCCATTATCATCATAGAAAGAACCTGTCGTATTCAAAGCACCATGAAAATCATTGATTCCAAGAATTTGAAACGGAATTTTTTCATTTTGCACCTGTTGTTCGTCTGGTACATTTTTACGTTCAGCACTGCCAACTGTCTGCGCCTTAGCAACGTCCACAGCCCCAACTGTTGCGCTACTGATTCCCCCAATAATAAATAAAATAGTTAACAAAGAACTTTGCCACTTTTTCATGTTAATAACTCCTCTTTCGTTATTTCCAAACATATTTAAATAAAGAGTAACAATTTCCTCACACGCTGTCAATACAGCTTCGCTCAATCTTCTATGAGTTTCAATCCTTTTAATCCAAAAATGGCAGCCAAGAACATAATCTGCACAATGGTTAGTAAGAGAATAAACAACATTTTATTCAGCGACCAGTCAAAAAAAATAATTTTGACAGTTTGAATCGGTTTTGTAAATACATAAACACTATGTAACCGATTAAAACGCCCAACAAAAATAGCTAAACTAGATAATACGTTAATCAATAAAATAAAAATAAACTCTTGCCATTTTTTAATGAAAATATTCCTTTGAATACTTTCATTAAGGACCGTAAAGACCGTTGCCATTCCTAAAAAACCATACACACAAATTCCGACTGTCAACAAACTAAAAGATACCCAATCAGACAATGCTTGTCCAAATATCTGATTCATTCCTTGATAAATCGTCAATTGTTCTAAATGAAAAAAATCTGTAAATAAATAGGGTGCATTTGGATAAAATAGAAGCCAAAACATTCCCAACAGATAAAACATTCGCTTCTGTACTTTTTTTAAATGAAAACTAATTTCGAGTGGGGTATACGCTAACAAAACATTCAAAGCCATAAAATGATACATCTCAGCAAAAAATATCATATATAAACAATAAAGCAAAGTAGCGATTCGAATTGACCAACGATAGACTTGTATCAAACTTTTCACCATCCTTTTTCCACTTAGTGTATCATAAAGAAATTATTTTCAAAAATTTTCTTGAAAACTTGTCATTCTCCTATTTTGTGCTAGACTAAGTTAAAGAAAACTTTCCGGGAGGAACGACTTTGAAAAAATTAATTGCAATCGATTTAGATGGTACAACATTAAACGCGCAGTCTCTAATTAGTACAACAACTGAAAAAGCTTTGAAAAAGGCTATGGAACACGGTCACTATGTTAGCATCGTCACTGGCCGTCCTTATCGAATGAGTAGTCAATTTTATCGTCAATTAGGTCTAGCAACACCGATGGTCAACTTTAATGGTGCCCTAGTTCATATGCCTGGAAAACGCTGGGCAGATGAAAAAGAGACCGGCATACAAAGAGAGTTGGTTTTTGATATATTAGCTCAAAAGAAAGCGTTGAATCTTGATTTTGTTGCCGCTGAAAATAAAGAAACCTTTTTTATTGATAGTTTAGATTACTTTGATTCAACTTTTTTCGCATCAGAAGCAACAGCAAGCAATCTTTTAACTGCTAAAAATTTAGTTACTGATCCAACTTCTATGATGGTTCGGACGTCAAAAGATCAAGCAGCACTTGTCTCTGACTCTTTGATGAAACAATACGGAGAATATGTTGATGTCAGGACTTGGGGCGGTCCGACACCTATTTTAGAGATTGTCTCTAAAGGTATCCAAAAAGCCAAAGGTGTAGAACAAGTCGCTAATTACTTAGATGTGAAGCGTTCAGATATCATCGCTTTTGGTGATGAACATAACGATGAGGAAATGTTGGACTACGTTGGTTGGGGTGTTGCAATGAAAAACGCCACTGATAAGATCAAATCCGTAGCTAATGATATTACCGAAAAAACAAATGATGAAGACGGTTTGGCCATTTACTTAGAACAATATTTAGATTTGAAGGACCAATAAGATTTTTATACAAACTTAAAAATGATGGGACAGGATGATATGTGCCCTGAAAGTTGTACGTAGATGAATTTTTCGTTTGGCTGGAATATGACTCATAGAGTTATGTTCTAGCCTCTTTTTTTACTTTTTTGACAAACGCTATAGCTTGAACCTCCCTTTTAAGTAGCAATGTTACCGATAACAAGCACTATAGAACTAAAGGGAGTATTTCGCCAATTGGAATGTTTCATTCTTTTGTGATACCTGTATTTTCGATTGCCTTCATTATTAACAGAAAAAATGCAATTCCACGAGTAACTGTCGCATCTCAATAAGTACAAGAAATTTGGCGCACGTTCCTTCAAATGATTACGATGACAAAACGAGAAGATGAACATACACAGCATTTCCGCCGCTATATAGTTGAATTTTATAAAAAAAGAAGATATGTACCCAATTGTACACATCATCTTTTTTAGAGTGACTTAATCCACTCTAAGATGGATTTTTTTCAAAATTATTTTATCTGATAAATGAGATTGATTACTTTGTTCCCCTATCACTTCAGCCAAAATATTGGTTCGGTCTTCTTTTTTTTGTAATTGATACTCTATTTTCCCAGTTTCATTGAGTTCGTTCATCATTTCGCTATAGTCATCCACTTCAATTTTTCTTGTAATAAATCCCAATGATACTAAATGCTCGTCTAAATTTTTTGCTGACATCAGAGAACCAAACGCAATTTTTTGACGAATTTCTTGATTCAATTCTGTTATTTTGACCTCTTGTCCTCGGTCTACTATTTTTTTCTTGATCAACATTTCATATTGTTCCGCGGACAACATCACACCTGCAACTTTTTTTCTATTGTAAATATAAACACCTGAATTCGTTGCTTTTGCTGTTTCGAAAATCGTCATAGGAGACTGTTTCACATCCGTAATTGAGAACGATCTGTTTTTTTCCACTTTATTTTTCATCGGTCAACTCCCCTTCCAAATGATTATAGCATACAGATTTTCGCTGTGAAGAGCTTTTTTAGGGTGTTGCCCTTTTAAGCGGCCGAATCATTGTGAATAAAAAAAGAGATAATGACTGACTCTTCATCATCTCTTTAAATATAGTAATTTATTTTTCTCTCTCAATTCCTCTAAATCCAATATCCTTTCGATAAAATGTTCCTTTTGTCTCTACAGTATTTAACAACGTGTAAACAGCTTCTTGCGCCTGTAGTAATGTATCTGAACTTGCTTCAACAAGATAAATACGTCCACCATTTGAAACAAGTTGACCATTCTCTTCTTTTACTCCAGCATAATAAATTTGCTCACTTTCTACATTTGAAAAATCTGGAATCAAACAGTCATTTTCATACCTATTTGGGTAACCGTTAGCTGCGACAACGACTCCTAAACTATAGCCTTTTTGTTTCCACTTAATATCAGGTTGCATACCGTTTAATAAATCATCGATGACTTGAGCTAAATCACTTTCCAACCGTTGTAAAACAACTTGTGTTTCTGGATCCCCAAATCGGGCATTAAATTCAATCACTTTAGGTCCTGTTTCCGTAGCAATCAGACCAGCATATAAAATCCCGCTAAAGGCTTTCCCCTCTGCTATCATTCCTTGTGCTGTTGGCTTTAGAATCGTTTCAATTGCTTCATCGACTAACTCGTTGGCAATTTGCGGAACAGGACTATAGGCGCCCATACCACCTGTATTTGGACCAAGATCATTTTCGTAGGCACGTTTATGATCCTGTGCAATCACCATAGGATAAACTTCTTCATCACGAACAAAAGCTAACAGTGAAAATTCCTCACCTACTAAAAATTCCTCAATCACAACTTTAGCACCGCTTGAACCAAATTTATTTTCTTCAAGCATCTCCCTTAACGCATCAATTGCTTCCTCAACAGTTTCCGCAACTACGACACCTTTGCCCGCTGCTAGTCCATCTGCTTTAATCACGATAGGCGCTCCTTTTTCAACTACGTAAGCCCGAGCCTTAGCAAAATCAAAAAAAGTTTGATGATCTGCTGTTGGTATATTGTATTTATTCATCATTTGTTTGGCAAAATCTTTTGAGCCTTCGATCAATGCAGCAGCTTTCAGCGGACCAAAGGCTTTCAGACCAGCAGCTGTAAAATCATCTACGATCCCATTTAATAATGGTATTTCAGGTCCTACAAATGTCCAATCCACGCTCTGTTCTTTGGCAAAACGAATCAATGCATCATGGTCATCTTCCGCAATATCAATTAACTGAATGCCATCTTTTTTCATTCCTACATTCCCTCTAGCACAAAACACTGTCGTCACTTTGGGGCTTTGAATCAGCTTTTGCGCAATTACATGTTCTCTACCACCGCTTCCAATAACTAAAATCGTTAAGCCCATTACAATCTCCTTTTAATGTCTAAAGTGTCTGATATCTGTAAATACCATGGCGATTCCATATTTATCTGCCATTTCGATTGACTCTTGATCTTTGATGCTACCACCTGGTTGAACTATTGCTTTTATCCCATGCTGACCAGCATACTCGACACTATCTCCCATTGGGAAAAAGGCATCACTGGCCATAACCGCTTCATTGATCTTGGTTCCAGCTTGATCGATTGCGATTTGAACAGATCCGACACGATTCATTTGTCCTGCACCAATCCCTAAAGTTTGATGACTATTTGCGACAACAATCGCATTGCTTTTTACATGCTTGACTGCTTTCCAAGCAAATGCCAATGCGTTAAGTTCCTCAATACTTGGTTGTCTTTTCGTTACCACTTGCCAATTTTCGGATTTTTCTTGTACAATATCTTGATTTTGAATCAGTAATCCGCCTAAAACTGAAACACGTTCATCTTCTATCGCTTTATCTTTTTCTGAAAAATCTAGTGTCATCAGACGTAGATTTTTCTTACTGCTCAAAATCGCAAACGCTTCTTCGGAAAAACTCGGTGCAATAATAATTTCTAAAAATAGTTTATGCATTTTTTCTGCTATTTCCAGATCAACTTCACGATTCAATACAATAATTCCACCAAAAATCGAAACTGGATCTGCTTCATAAGCAGATTGATAAGCAGCGCTGATTGTTTTACCTATACCGATGCCACATGGGTTCATATGTTTGACTGCAACCACAGCCGCTTGATCAAATTCTTTAGAAATACGAATAGCCGCATCTGCATCCTTAATATTGTTATAAGATAATTCTTTACCATGTAGTTGTTTTGCACTAGCAATTGAAAATGAGACAGGCAGAGCATTTTGATAGAAGGCCGCTTGCTGATGACTATTTTCTCCGTAACGTAATTCTTGTTTTAAATCATACGTAAGCGTCAATGTTTCGGGATCTTTCTCCCCTACAAGGTCCGTCAAATAGTTGGCAATCAATGCATCATATGCCGCTGTGTGGCGAAATACTTTTGCTGCAAATTTTTGTCTCGTTGCCAATGTCGTTTCTCCGTTTTCAGAAAGCTCTATTAAAACTTGTTTGTAATCTTTAGGATCAACGACCACCGTCACAAATTGATGATTTTTAGCAGCACTTCTTAACATACTCGGCCCACCAATATCAATATTTTCAATTGCTTGTTCTTGTGATACATCTTCTTTCAAAATTGTTTCTTTAAAAGGATATAGGTTGACACAAACAAAATCGATTGGCCGAATTCCATGAATTTCCATCGCTTCTATATGACTATTTAAATCGCGACGCCCTAATAAACCACCGTGGATTTTGGGGTGTAATGTTTTTACACGACCATCCATCATTTCCGGAAAATCAGTTATTTCTTCAATAGAAATCGTTGGGATCCCTGCTTGCTCAAGTGCTGACTTTGTCCCTCCTGTTGAGATGATTTCTATTCCTTGTTCTACTAATCCTTGAGCAAACTGAATAACACCCGTTTTATCTGAAACACTGATCAAAGCTCTTTTTTTTATCATAAATGACTCTCTCCTTGCTGCGTTTTAATAAGTTTAGCCAAGACATTTGGAAATAGTTCATGTTCTATAGTATGGATTTTTTTCTCTAAAGAATCAAGTGTGTCAAAAGGTTCAATTTTGATTTTTTCTTGCGCTATAATCGGACCAGTATCGACACCTCCATCAATGTAGTGAATAGTTACACCTGTTTCAGCTACATTTGCATAAAAAGCGTCTTTAATTCCGTGTAAACCAGGAAAATCCGGCAATAACGAAGGATGGATATTGATGATACGATTCGAAAATACTTCCAATAATGTCGGACCAATAATTCTCATATAACCTGCTAAAACCACTAAATCAATTTGTTCTTCTTCAAGCAAGTGGAGGAGCTCAGCTTCATACATTGCTTTTGATTCGAAATCTTTCGGTGAAAATGAAATAACTGGAATCGCCATCGACCTTGCCCGTTGAACCGCATAAGCATCTTTTTTGTCACAAAATAATAGTGCTATTTCTGCATTGATTTCGCCAGTAACAACAGCTTCAGCGATAGCTTGAAAGTTACTGCCATTTCCTGAGGCAAATATCGCTAGCTTCATTCTTACACCTCTTTAAAAACAACAGTTTGCTTTGTTTTTGTAATGATTTTTCCAATAACATAACTTGGTTCACCTAGCTCGCTCAAAATCGTTCGAACATCTCCAACTTTTTCAGGTGAAACAGCTAATACCATCCCAATGCCCATATTGAAGATTTCATACATTTCCAATGATGGGATCTGACCATATTTTTCTATGGTTTGAAAAATTGGCAATATCGGCCAGCTCCCCAAATGTATTTCTGCCGCTAGATTTGTTGAAAACATTCTAGGGATATTTTCAACAAAACCGCCACCTGTAATATGCGCAATTCCCTTTACTAATACCTGTTTTACTAGTGGCAGTAATGGCTTCACATAAATTTTAGTTGGCGTCAGTAGTACATCGCCTAATTGCTTTTCATTTAACTCAGGAATCAGACTTTCCCCAGTAAGTTGATGAACTTCAAAGAAAATTTTACGTACAAGAGAGTAACCATTTGAATGAATGCCGCTAGATGATAGTCCTAGAAGAACGTCTCCTTCTTGGATATCATTCCCTGTAATTAGCTGACTTTTTTCCGCGATCCCCACAGCAAATCCGGCTAAATCATAGTCATTTTCTTTATACATCCCTGGCATTTCAGCAGTCTCGCCGCCAATCAACGCAGCGCCCGCCTGAAGACACCCTTCAGCCACACCTGCAACGACTTGTTCTAAACGATCCGGTTGATTTTTTCCAGTGGCAATATAATCTAGAAAATACAATGGTTCAGCACCTTGAGCGACAATATCATTCACACACATCGCAACACAATCAATTCCGATTGTATCATGTTTATTTTCTTGAATCGCAATCATTAATTTGGTTCCAACACCATCTGTACCCGAAATCAAGACAGGCTCCTTCACTTCCACCGTGCTTAAATCAAAACAACCGCCAAAACCACCTAGGGCTCCCATTACACCGATACGTTCCGTTCGTTTTACGTGTTTTTTGATTCTTTCAACTACTTCATAACCTGCTTCAACATTAACGCCAGCTTTTGCGTAGGCATTTCCCATTTACGGCTCCTCCTATCGATCGATGGTTAGTAACTCATCTTTCCGCTTTTAATTCGCTGTGACAAAACTGGTTTTCTCCTTCAAAGACGCCTTATATTTCTCCTCATAATCATATAGAGGCGTTGGGTAATCACCATTGAAATACGCCATACAAAGACCAGAATAAGGGGCGTCGTAATTCAATCCGATTGCACCGATCAACCCTTGTTCACTTAAAAAACTTAATGAATCGGCCTTGATCAACTGTTCAATTTCCCTAACAGAATGATTAGCAGCAATCAGCTCTTTTCTAGTTTGAATATCGATTCCATAAAAGCAAGGAAACTTCAATGGTGGTGATGCAATACGGACATGGACCTCTTTAGCCCCAGCATCTTTAAGCAATTGCACAATTCTACGACTTGTGGTTCCTCGCACAATTGAATCATCTACCATGACTACTCGTTTCCCTTCAACCACACCACGAACCGCTGACAATTTCATTCTGACCCCTTGTTCTCTCAATTCTTGAGTAGGCTGAATAAATGTTCGTGCAATATATTGATTTTTTACTAAGCCCATTTCATAAGGAATGCCGCTCGCTTCAGCATATCCACTAGCAGCGGAAAGAGAAGAATTTGGAACACCCACCACCATATCTGCTTCAATCGGTGCTTCTTGTGCTAAACGTTTCCCCATATTTTTGCGCGCTGTATGCACATTTATCCCTGCAATATTTGAATCTGGTCTGGCAAAGTAGATATACTCCATCGAACAAATCGAATACTGGGTTTCGTTTGTATAACGCTCTATTCTGTAACCAGAATCATCAATAACAATTACCTCTCCTGGTCCAACATCACGAACAAAGGTTGCTCCAATCACTTCTAACGCACATGTTTCACTAGTGATTACATAAGCTCCGTTTTTCATTTGACCGATAGATAACGGACGAAACGCATTAGGATCCAAGGCTGCAATCATCGCTGTTTCAGTCATTAAAAGGTAAGCAAAACCACCTTTGATAGTCTGTAAACTTTCCTTCAACTGATCAATAAAATTTGGTTGTTTACTTCGGCGGATCAAATGCATTAAAATCTCAGTATCAGAATTAGAATGGAAAATCGCACCATTTTGCTCTAATTCCGTCCGCAAACTCTTGGCATTCGTTAGATTCCCATTATGCGCTAAACCATACGCTCCATCATAAAACTTGAATAAAAACGGTTGAATATTATCTACACTGCCATTTCCTGCAGTAGCATAGCGTACGTGCCCAATTGCAGCATTTCCGCTTAAGGAAGCCAAGGAACGCTCGTCTTTAAATACTTCGGAAAGCAACCCTAAGCCACGATAACCATTTAGTTTTCCTTTGTCGTTGGACACGATCCCCGCACCTTCTTGTCCTCTATGTTGTAAACTATGCAATCCAAAATACGTAACACGAGTAGCATCTGGATGGCCCCAAATCCCAAAAATGCCGCATTCTTCATTTAAACTTTTTACTTCATAAGACATGGAATCGCTTCCTCCCACAACACTTTAGCTGTCTGCGTCAACACCTCGATCGTTTGATCTTCCATTTCAATTTTCAACGTTGGATGTTTAGTTACTTTTCCAACAAACTGGGCTTTATCTTTCATCATTTTTTCAAAAATAGGTTGGTTTTCAGGTTTAATTGATACCACAAATCTTGACTGGGTTTCAGAAAATAGGAATGAGGCTGGCATAGCTAACTTAACGTCTATCCCTAAAGTATTTTTAAAGGCAGACTCTGCTAATGTCACACCTAATCCACCTTCAGAACAATCATGAGCACTTTCGATCAAACCAGCTTTGATTGCTGTTAACACGAATTGCTGAATTTCTTGTTCCACCACTAAATCGAAGTTCATTACTTTCCCCTCGATTAACCCTAGCATCATTTTTTGCAGTTCACTACCATTGAAATCTGCTTGGGTTTGGCCTAAAACATAAATCAAATCATCCACATGTTTGAATTCTTGCGTAGTAATATGAGCCAAATCTTCTATCAAACCAACCATTCCGATCATTGGAGTTGGGTATATTGCTTGACCGTTCGTTTCATTGTATAAAGAAACATTCCCTGAAATCACGGGTGTTTTTAAAACCTCACAGGCTTTTGCAATACCGTCAGCTGAAGTCCAAAGTTCCCAAAATCCTTCTGGTTTATCTGGTGAACCATAATTTAAGCAATCTGTGATTGCTAATGGCTGACCACCACTTGCGACAATATTTCTAGCGGCTTCTGCTACTGCGATTTGCCCACCGATTTCCGGATTTAAATACAGATAACGTGCATTGCAATCAGTTGTCATCGCTAACGCTTTTTGTGTACCACGAACACGCAAGACAGCTGCATCACTTCCAGGTAAAACCACTGTATTCGTTTGGACTTGTGCATCATAAGTTTCATAAATCACCTTTTTAGAGGCTATCGTTGGTTGTTGCAGTAATTGCAATAGCGTTTCTGCTCCGTCCATTATTACCGGTTGAAAATCAGCTAACGTTTCGAATTTTTTGATCCTTAGAGGCTTTTGACGCTCCTTATTATAAACTGGTGCCCCTTCCGCTAAAGCATCAACAGGCAGATTAGCTACTTCTTTTCCTCGATGATTCAAACGATATAGTCCATCATCTGTCACTTTACCAATTGTCACAGCATCTAATTCATAACTTTGAAAAAGCTCGATAACTTCTGCTTCATGCCCTTTTTCAACGCAGATCAACATTCGCTCTTGCGATTCAGATAACATTATTTCATATGGTGTCATTCCTGTTTCTCGCTGAGGGACATCATCTAAATCTAAAATCAAACCAGAACCTGCTTTAGAAGCCATTTCTGCGCTAGAAGAGACTAATCCTGCTGCGCCCATATCCTGAATTCCTACTAGAACTTCTGCATGTTCTGTGATCAACTCCAAACAAGCCTCGAGTAAGAGTTTTTCCATAAATGGATCGCCTACTTGAACAGCCGAACGTTGTTGTTCTACCCCTTCAACAAATTCTTCAGAAGCAAATGTTGCACCATGAATACCGTCGCGTCCTGTTTTCGCACCGACATACATGATCGCATTTCCAACACCTTTCGCTTGCCCCTTTTGAATATCTTTATGGTCAATTAAGCCAACACACATCGCATTTACTAACGGATTTCCTTCGTAACAGGCGTCAAACGATACTTCTCCGCCAACCGTCGGAATACCGATACAATTACCATAACCACTGATACCTGCAACAACTTCTTCTAAAAGAAATTTTGTTCGTTCATTTGTTAATTCACCAAAACGTAATGAGTCTAAAATGGCAATTGGTCTAGCACCCATGCTAAAAATATCTCTGATTATGCCGCCTACACCTGTTGCAGCTCCTTCATACGGCTCAATCGCAGAAGGATGATTATGGCTTTCAGCTTTAAACACAACTGCCTGACCATCCCCAATATCAACGATTCCAGCTCCCTCTCCCGGCCCTTGTAAAACGTGTGGTCCACTTGTCGGAAATTTTCTCAAGACTATCTTTGAATTTTTATATGAACAATGCTCACTCCACATCACAGAGAATAGTCCCGTTTCCGTATAATTAGGCATACGTCCTAAAATATCTTCTTCGATCATGCGATATTCGTCATCCGTTAACCCCCATTCGGAATAGATGCGTTGCTGTTTAATTTCTTGTGTTGAGGGTTCTTTCACTCTCATCATACGTTTGCCCTAACCTCTCTATAGTTTTTAACAATCGATTTGAAAAAGCGTAAACCATCCTTTGACCCTAGCAAAGTTTCAACTGCTCGCTCCGGATGAGGCATCATTCCTAAAACATTGCCTTTTTCATTGATAATTCCTGCAATATTTTCTATACTCCCATTAGGATTTTCATCAGCATAAGTAAAAACAATTTGTTGATTTTCTTTTAGTTTTCTAAGAGTTTCTTTATCACAATAATAGTTGCCTTCACCGTGCGCAACAGGTAATTGAATTACCTCATCAGCTTGATATTCCGAAGTAAAATCTGTGTGATTGTTGACTACTTTTAATCGAACAGGTTTGCAAACAAAATGCAGTGAGTTATTTCGAAGTAAAACACCTGGCAAGAGTCCAGCTTCTGTTAAGATTTGGAACCCATTGCAAGTCCCAAAAACAGGTTTCCCTTCATCTGCAAAACGAATCACCTCATTAATAATTTTTGAAAAACGTGCAATCGCACCACATCGTAAATAATCTCCATACGAAAAACCGCCTGGAATCAAAACGCCATCAAAACCAGCCAAACTACTCGCATCATGTCTCACATATTCAGCTTCTTCACCTAAAATATCTTTGACTGCCCACAGTAGATCCCTATCGCAATTTGATCCTGGAAAAACAATTACCGCAAACTTCATTTTACCGTTCCTCCTCGATCTCGTATCGATACATCTCCATGTTTACGTTAGCAAGTAATTTGTCACAAATTTCTTCGATCACAAGCTCAATTGGACGAGAAGTTTTATTAACTTTGATTTCAAAATACTTTCCCATACGGATTTCATCAATCTCGCTATAGCCTAAACGATGAACAGCTCCTTTGACAGCTTCTCCTTGTGGATCCAACACAGAATCTTTATAGGTAACATAAACTTTAACATTATACATTCGAAACAACTCTCCTTTATTTTTAGTGAATTATTTTTTCTAAACGATCTAATACTTCTCGATAAACGGGTACAATCTCCCCTAAATCCCTACGATAAACATCTTTGTCTAAATGATCATTTGTTTTTTCATCCCACAATCGGCAAGTATCTGGTGTAATTTCATCCGCTAGTAGTATTGTTCCGTCTGCTCTTTTGCCAAACTCGATTTTGAAATCAATTAAACGAATATTGATTTTATGAAACAACGTAATCAAGGCTTGGTTTATCTTGTGAGCTTCTTGTTTGATTGTTAAAATTTCTTGTTCAGTTGCAATCTGTAAAACTTTAATGTGATCTTCATTGATAATCGGATCATCTAGGTCATCTTCTTTGAAGTAAAATTCCAATACTGGAAAAGCAAGTGGCTCCCCTTCTGTAATTGCCAAACGCGACGAAAAGCTGCCTGCTGAAACATTTCTGACAACAACCTCCAATGGAATCATATCGAGAGCTTCGATCAATTGTTCGTGATTAGATATTTTACCAATAAAATGATTTTGAATACCCATTTGTGTAAATTGCTCAAAAACATGAGAGGTTATCTGATTATTCAACGATCCTTTTCCTGCTATAGAATCCTTTCTAGCACCATTTAATGCAGTTGCTTGATCTAAATATTCTACTCTCAAAACTTTAGAATCGTCTGTTTTAAATAGTTTCTTAGCTTTTCCTTCGTATAACATTGTTTCATTCCTCACTGAATTGACACATCCTTTTCCGTACATTATCTAAACAAATGTCAGATTTAATTCGTCTATCTATTCATTTATAGTTTAACAAGACTCTCAAACATCGTCAATTTTTTATTAACAATAATGCGCATAAATACATATATAGTTCGTGTTTAAGGTTTTCGTTTTAAAAAAAATCCAAGAAAACATTGTAAGCATTTACAACCAACAGCAAAAATGGTATGCTAATCAAAAGGAATAATTCACTTTTATTTTTTTGTTATCAATGATGATTTTTTGGGAGGGAACACAAGAATGACTAGCGATTATGACAGTTTGGCTCAGGATTTTTTGAGAGAATTATCACCTGATGAAAGAACAAAATTGTATAATGATTTACTGGCATTGGAGGAAGTTCACAAATTAAATCAACATAGTACTTATTACACATTCAAAAACTTAAAGCGTGCAGTTCAACGTCATTCAGAACGACGTAAGCGAACATTTCGTTATATAAACAGTTTAAATAACGAGCTAATCATACATCAAATACACGAACAGCATTTTTTTAAAAATAAATACTGTATACACGTCTATTTCAATTCACAAGAATGTAGTTATCTTTTCATTGATCACTTACTTTCTATGCTAAAATCACCAGTAATTGCACCAATGCGAAAACTCCAAGAAATTACGGTTTAAAACTTTAACAACTCTTATTAAAAAGGGGCTGAGATATAACTCTTCCAGTTATATCTCAGCCCCTTTTTAATTCAAACAAACGGTTATCACTATTCCTATAGAAAGATCTATTCACTCAACTAGTACTATTCTATCCCTAATGCGATTGTTGGAAATAGTGAAACACAAGGTGCGCATATTTTGAATGGATTTTCTGAAAAAAAGTTGTTTTGTCGACTTTCTAGTAGCAATTTCCAATTAGAACAATGACGATAAAGAACAATAGTTCGCAATTTCTAAAACATCATTGATTCAAAAAAATTTGAGCCAATTTTCACTATTTTAACAAGCCGCTCGGAGATGATTAACTCAAAAAAAGCAGCGAAACACATTATTGTGCCCCGCTACTATGGTATATTCTTCAAACAAGACCTACACGTTTAAAAATGATATCAACGTTTTTCAAATGATAATTATAATCGAATGCATCATCCAGTTCTTCTTTAGACAAAATTGAAGTAATTTTATCATCTGCTTCAAGTAATGGTCTAAAAGCGGTCTGATGATCCCATGCATAAGCTGTTTTGGGTTGAACCAAATCATACGCAGCTTCACGAGCCATTCCATGATCGATTAATTTTAATAAAACACGTTGGCTATAAATCAAACCAAAAGTTGCATCCATATTTCTCTTCATATTTTCAGGAAATACAGTTAAATTCTTTACAATGTTAGAAAAACGATTTAGCATATAATCCAATAAAATCGTCGTATCTGGAATAATGATCCGCTCTGCTGAAGAATGAGAAATATCTCGTTCATGCCACAATGTAACATTTTCATAAGCAGTCACCATATGACCTCTAATCACACGAGCAAGACCTGTCATATTTTCAGAACCAATTGGATTACGCTTATGAGGCATTGCGGAGGATCCTTTTTGCCCCTTCGCAAAGAATTCTTCTACTTCTCTCGTTTCTGATTTTTGCAAACCACGAATTTCAGTTGCAAATTTTTCAATACTTGTCGCAATCAGAGCCATAGATGACAAATACTCGGCATGTAAATCACGAGGTAAAACTTGAGTAGAGATCTCTTGTGCTCTGATCCCTAAATGCTCACAAACATATTCTTCAACAAAAGGAGAAATATTTGCAAAGGTTCCAACTGCTCCACTGATTTTCCCGGCTTCTACGCCTTTGGCTGCATGTTCAAAACGCTCTACATTTCTTTTCATTTCTGAATACCATAACGCTAGTTTCAAGCCAAATGTTGTCGGTTCAGCATGCACTCCATGCGTCCGCCCCATCATAACAGTATCTTTATGTTCTTTCGCTTTTTCACCAATGATTGCAGTAAACGTCTTTAAATCTTCCCGTAAAATATCATTTGCTTGCTTCAATAAATAGCCATAAGCGGTATCTACTACATCCGTACTTGTTAAACCATAATGGACCCATTTACGTTCTTCGCCTAAGGTTTCTGACACCGCACGCGTAAATGCGACTACATCATGTCTTGTTTCTGCTTCGATTTCCAAAATACGCTCTACATTAAATGAAGCATTTTCACGAATTTTTTGCACATCCTCTTTAGGAATATCACCTAATTCAGCCCATGCCTCATCCGCTAAAATTTCAACTTCCAGCCAAGCTTTATAACGGTTTTCATCTGTCCAAATAGCACCCATTTCAGGTCGTGTATAACGATCGATCATTCGTTTGTTTGCTCCTTTTTAATCCCAAATATTGGTTTGATAAATATCTTCTAATGTATCAAAAATATCTTCGGTCAAAATCGTAATATGACCCATTTTTCTATCTTTTTTAGCTTCTGCTTTACCATAATAATGGAAATGCCAATCTGGTTTTTCAGAAATTATATCCATTGTTTCATAAACTTCATTTCCTAAGATGTTGACCATTACAGCTTCTGACAAAAGTTCAACTTTTGGTAAAGGCCAACCACAAATCCCACGGATATGAGCATCAAATTGACTTAATGAACAAGCTTCAATCGAGTAGTGTCCAGAATTATGCGGTCGCGGTGCCAACTCATTTACGTAAATCCCACCATCACTCGTCAAAAACATCTCAACAGCTAACGTACCTGCCAATTCAACAGCTTCGGCGATAACCCGTGCAATTCGCTGAGCCTCTTCAACGACCTCATCATTTACTCTTGCAGGAGCTATCGTTTCATGCAGAATATTATTTCTGTGAATATTTTCTACTACTGGAAAAACCGTAATCTCACCCCGACCATTTCCACTTACCAAGACTGAGATTTCTTTCTCATATGGAATCCAAGCCTCTAACACACACGTCCCTTCTCTAAGAACATTCATTGAAGGAGCCAAATCTGAAGTGCTGTATAAAACATATTGACCTTTACCGTCATATCCTCCACGCGTTGTTTTCAACACACAAGGGTAACCAATTCCATCAATCGCATCTTGGATATCAGTTGGACTAACAATCGTGGCAAACGGTGCTATTACGATATTATTTGCTTCTAAAAATGATTTTTCTAACAAGCGATCTTGAGTGATCGCTAGAAGATCAGTACCTTGGGGAATACTTACCAAATCTTGAACATGCATCAATGCTCCGACATCTACATTCTCAAATTCATATGTTAGAACTTGGGCTCGTCTTGCCAATTCTTCTAACGCTTCTATATCATCGTAATCAGCTAACAAATGCCAATCAGCAACTTGAGCAGCTGGACAATCAACTGCTGGATCTAATACACCTACACGGAAACCCATTTCCCGTGCGCTTAAAGCCATCATTCTACCTAATTGTCCACCACCAATAATCCCGATCATTTGTCCTGGTAATAATGGTCTATTCAAGTTCATCACTACTTTCCATCACAGTCTCTTCGAGAAATCTACGTTTTTCTTCTAATTTCTCTGCTAATTCTACATCATACATGGAAAGCATTCGAACTGCAAGTAGTCCGCTATTAACGGCGCCAGCTTTTCCAATTGCAGTGGTAGCAACTGGCACTCCTCCAGGCATTTGTACAATTGATAGTAATGAATCTAGCCCGTTAAGTGCCTTTGATTGAACGGGAACACCGATTACAGGTAACGTTGTTTTTGCTGCGATCATTCCTGGTAAATGAGCTGCTCCTCCTGCTCCAGCAATAATGACTTTAATACCACGAGCACGTGCTTGTTCAGCAAATTCAAACATATAGTCAGGCGTCCGATGAGCCGAAACCACTTTTTTTTCATAAGAAATATCAAACTCTTCTAGGCAATCACAAGCATGTTTCATTGTTGACCAATCAGACGTACTTCCCATAACTACCGAAACTACAACAGACATAACATTCCCCTTTCTTTCTCTATTCTCTTTTATTTTAGCAATGGAATTCTTACGTGTCAAAACAAAATCGAATATTATATTTTTTTTTAATATTAATGTTCGTATTAGACGATCATAAAAAGAAAAACCGGAGAAATGTCCGGTTTTTCGAGTATTAGAGCCTATCAGTTTGTTCTTCACTTTTTAAGCCATTAAATAATAGATTTAAAATAATTGCTGTCAAACTACTCATTACAATTCCGTTACCCGTAAACATTCTCACTGTTTCTGGCATTTGTTGAAATAATGTCGGAATCATATTGAAGCCTAGTCCAAAACCAATTGAAACGGCGATGATCAATAAATTTTTATCGTTATTATAATCAACTTTCGATAACATTTTCATTCCTTGAACAGCTACCATGCCAAACATCACTAACATCCCTCCACCTAAGACAGGTTCAGGGATAATTTGAGCAATCGCTCCAACCTTTGGTAATAAACCTAATGCAACCAGGAAAAAAGCAGAATAATAAATTGGTCGACGTGTTTTGATCCCAGAAAGTTGAACTAGCCCCACGTTTTGAGAAAAACCTGTATAAGGAAAGGTATTAAAAATACCACCTAAAATAACAGCCAAACCTTCTGCCCTATACCCTTTTTTCAATTCTTCTTCGCCAATATGTTTACCAGTAATATCCCCCAGAGCAAAGTAAACGCCCGTTGATTCAACCATACTAACGATCGAAATGATAATCATCAATAAAATCGAAGATATATCGAATGTCGGTGTCCCAAAATAAAAAGGTTGAGGAAAATGAAACCATGTTGCTTGACCTACCGGCGCTAAGTCAACTTGACCCAGCACAGCAGCAAGGATTGTCCCCCCGACTAATCCGACTAAAACTGCAATCGATTTTATAAATCCTTTTGCCCATACTTGAATAATAATGATTAAACCAATCGTTACAAAAGCTAAAAGTAAATTTGTACCATTCCCAAAACTTGGATCCGTTGCTACTCCACCGCCCATTTTTTCAACAGCAACTGGTATCAGTGTTAAACCAATTACAGTAATCACAGTTCCAGTTACCAACGGCGGAAACAGTTTTTTGATTTTTGAAAAAATACCTGAGACCAATACAACGAAAATCCCAGAAGCAATAATCGAGCCATAAATTGCTCCTACCCCTTTATCGCTGCCGATCATAATCAGAGGCGCTACCGCTTGTATGGCACAACCAAGCACCACTGGTAATCCAATACCAAAAAATTTATTAACAGTCAACTGTAGTAACGTTGCAATACCACACATAAAAATATCGATTGAAATCAAATAGGTCATTTGTTCTGAATTGAAATTTAAACCAGTTCCAATAAGCAAAGGAACTGCAACAGCTCCTGCATACATTGCCAACAAATGCTGTAATCCTAAAATTGCTGATTTTCCATTTTCAGTTTCCGTTTGACCAACTGGTCCTTTTGCGGTTTCGTTCCTTTCCACGCTTACGCATCCCCCTCAAGAAATTCAACTTCACCATTTTTTAATGATGCAATACGAGCTAGTGAAATGACACGTAAGCCCATTTTTTCTAGTAAATCTCGTCCATCTTGGAAAGATTTTTCGATCACGATCCCAATTCCATCAACTTGAGCGCCAGCTTGTTGACATAACTCTACTAATCCTTTTGCCGCCTGACCATTGGCTAAAAAATCATCAATAATCAATACCTTATCATCACTTGATAGAAATTTTCTTGAAATAGAAATTTGACTAGTGACTTGTTTTGTAAACGAATAAACAGAAGATGTCAGTAATTCTTCATCCATTGTCAAGCTTTTAGCTTTACGAGCAAAAATCATCGGTACTGCTAATTTTTTTGCTGCAAAAAGTGCTGGAGCAATTCCTGACGCTTCAATCGTAACAACTTTAGTAATCCCTGCATCTGCAAATACTTCAGCAAAACGGTGACCGATCGCTTCCATTAACTCGGGATCTACTTGGTGGGTGACAAAACTATCTACTTTTAAGACCCCTTCTCCTAAAACTCGCCCGTCTTCCTTGATTCGCTCTACTAATTCTTCCACTTTATCCGACTCCTTCACCAATTTTTCTACACAACATTCCGCATAAACACAAAAAGACCTTTTCTGCATAAGCAAAAAAGGGTCTGAGACTCTTTTTCGCTTATAGACCAACATTTACGGTGTTGGGTAGAGACGGTCATCCATATCATGACCATATATAAGCTTCTTGTATTAGTATACAATAGTACAAAACTCTGAAAATTTCAATGAAAAATAAGTTTTTTCATTGAAATTTTACAGAGCTTCCATTAAAAACGATAGTTTTTCAGTACTGTTTTTCTAGATTGTTCTCAACTGTCATTTTTTTTTCTAAATTTCTATATTTTTCCATCTTGTGACTAAAAAGCTCTCCATTGCTTGGTGGCGTATACGTAATGGCATTTGCGCCAGCCTCGATAGTCTCTGTAATAGACTCGTCGGTCGGACCGCCTGTTGCAATAATCGGCAACTCCGGGTATTTGTCACGGAAGAACTTGACTGTCTTTGCCGTATCTTTACCAGCGCTGATATTGACCATCGTCACACCAGCCGCAATTTTTTCGTCAATTGGTGTATGTATAGATGTTACTGTGCTAACTACTGGAATATCAACTACTTCACAAACCATTTCTACTGTTTCAACAGGAGTCGGACCATTCAACACTACACCTATCGATCCCTGCGCTTCTGCAAATAAACTCATGTACGCACATCGTTGTCCTTGCGTCAAGCCACCCCCTACACCTGAAAAAACAGGAATATCAGCAGCTTCAATAATACTTTTAGTAATTGCAGGATGAGGCGTGAATGGATACACGGCGATTACGGCATTAGCATCCGTATTCCGAATAATAGCAATGTCTGTTGTAAAAATAATTGATTTGATTTTTTTGCCAAAAATCCGAATACCGCTCGCTTTAGCTATAACTTTTGGCACTCGAACAATATCTTGCTTTAAAGGCGTCACGATTTCTGGTACCCACTTTTCATCCACTTGATCTACTCCTTTTTACCTCATAAAATTAATGATCATATTGATTTAAATCATAACTTTCGATTACATGAATCACCTTATCTGCATATGTCGGATCCGTTGCATAGCCAGCATCTTGCAAAGCTTGTGCTGCTTGCTTATAATTTTTTGCCAACAGAACATGCTCATATAAACGGGGATTCCATGTTACACCATTAACAAATAAGCGTGTATGATCATCCATTGACTCTTCCCACGTATTGTAAACTCTAAAGTCACCTTGAATAACGATCCACTCTTCATTAATGTATTCTCTCGTCTCAAGATTAACCTTTTTTTGTTCCCCATAAGCCTTGATACCGAATAAATTATTATACTTAGACGCTAAGGTACTTTGTCCCCAATTTGATTCTAAAATCCCTTGTCCAATAATAATACTGGGTAAAACACCATAAGAAGCTTGTAATTCTTTAGCATGAGGACTTATCCTATCAATAAACTGCTCTTTTGATACTTGTTCTTGTTGTTGAGCTGTCTCTTCTTCTATATGTGAGTTGTCTGACAATACATTGATTGAAAAGATAAACGCGACCCCAACGATCAACAAACCTGCAAAAAGTGCTGGTAAATTCGTTTTCTTTACTTTTTTCTTCTTATACCTTTGACTATTCATACATTCCCTACTTTGTTTTGTATTCGTTCCGTCACTAAACTTCTTTAGAGGCGGATAATGGCTGACTGATTATATCAGTTTTTTTTCAGACAATCAATCAACAGCTGTTGTAGTCATAGTTGTCGATGTTTTCGTTTGTATTTCAGATGTAGTTGTTAGCGTGCTCACATTTGTTTCTTTCATATTTTCATTGCTATTTTGCGGCTTTTCTTTTGGTGCTGCATGACCAAAAAAAACATAAATAACAGCACCTAATACTATGATGACGGATAAAATTCCTAAAATTTGTTTCACAAAAAAACTCCCTTACTTACTTATTCACCAACGTAAGTACCCATCAAATTTTCATTTACCCAATCTAATAACTCAACCCTTGACCCTTCAAGTTGTCCTTGCAATGTGGCAGGTAATCGAAATGTCACAATATCGTCAAATCCCCATTCGTTATATGAAACAGTCACCTTCAAATCAATAAAAGCTTGTTCTTTTTCTTCATGATTAGCCTTTGACGGAATCAATTCAGCGATGCCGACTCCAGACTGCAGCCATTTTTTAGCGATCACTGTCTTCAATCGTTTGTATTCCGAAACAGCAATGTTTCTTTTTTCTGGGAATAAAATCGTTTGACGTAATATCTTTTGTGTTAGCATCCATTCATAATCAGAAAACAAATTTTTCACTTTTTGCATTTCTTCACTCGTCAAATTAATTCTACCTGTTTTCCAATTATCCCAATTGTCTTTTGAGATTTGGAGATAGTCTGTATAAAATTTTTCTTCTGTTTCAAATTGTTCAATAATTGCATCTATAAGAATATCTATATATATCTGGTGCATGACTTTCGCCTCCTTCTCCTATTTTACTGAAATTCTCAAAAAATTGCATCTCTTTGAATCACTTATTTCTGTATTTTTAAGAAACGTTCAGCGGTTTCCAATAAATAATAAGACACTTCAACTTGTCTGTCCAAAATAAACCATTATTTTGGACTTCTAATGTATAATAGAATTGTATAGATCTATTATCAAGCTTTACAAGCTAGCACTTCGGAAAAAGATAAACCTGAATGGTTTGAAGATACCTCAGTCTTGTTTTCTTATTTTCCTGTCAGTACTAAACAAACTTACTATGCTTTTATTTTAAGGAGGATTTTTTATGAATTATTATAATTGGGGCATCATTGGACTTGGAGAGATTGCAACTAGTTTTGTTGAAAGTTTTCAACAAGAAAGTAGCAACATAGCTGCAGTTGCCTCTCGAACATTGGCAAAGGCTAACTCATTTGCTAAAGAACACGATATTCCTACAGCATACGGTTCTTTTGAAGAGCTATTAGCAGATGAAACAATTGATATCATTTACATCGCGGTTCCAAATCGACAACATATTGAACATATTTTAAAAGCATTGTCTGCTGGCAAACACGTTCTTTGCGAGAAAGCAATTACAATGAATAGTGCAGAACTATCTGAGGCTATGCAGCTCGCTGAAAAAAAAGGCTTGATATTAGCTGAAGCAATGACTATTTTCAATATGCCTTTATACCAGGAGCTCCGCAGTCAAATTGACGCTAAACGCTTTGGTAAATTAAAAATGATTCAAGCTCCTTTTGGAAGCTACAAAGAACCTGATCCATCAAATCGATTCTTTAATCCTGAGCTAGCTGGTGGCGCACTGTTAGATATTGGTACTTATGCAGTTTCTTTCGCTCGATGGTTCTTTACTTCCCAGCCAAAAGTAGTTTCATCTGTCATGCAGCCTTTTTCAACTGGAGTCGATGAGCAGTCAGCCACAATTTTGCAAAATGAAACACAAGAAATGGCGACCGTTTCATTAAGCTTCCAAGCAAAAATGCCCAAACAAGGAATTGTTGCCTTTGAAGATGCATACATTGTGATCAACGAGTACCCACGAGCTGATGAAGCAAAAATCTTTTTTAACGATGGTACAGTCGAAACAATCATATCAGGTGATAGCAATCAAGCATTAAATTATGAAATCACAAATATGATTCAAATGATCGAAGGAGAAAAATCAAATCGTTCACTGTTTTTAACGAAAGACGTGATTGACCTTCTTGACCAAATGCAACAAACTTGGAAAAATTAAAAACTAAAATGTCTATCTAATAAGCAATAAGATTTAGGCAAGTACGCCTAACCTTGATAAATAAGTTTCTCGTTATTGAAATTTTAAAAGGCTGAGATATAACTCTTCGAGTTACATCTCAGCCTTTTGCTGTTTCCTTTTTAAGCAACAAACCTATAACAATGCTTCATATCAGTTTGTTATTTACTACATTTCATCTGGTGCATGTAAACCAAGTAAACGTAAATCTTCTTTAATAATCGTTGCCATTGCATATACTAATGCTAGACGTGATTCTTTTTGAGCATCATCAGTTAAAATTTTGACATGAGCATAGTACTTATTAAATGCTTGAGCAACTTGAATGGCATGTTTTGCAATCACGGATGGTTCATATTTGTCTGCTGCCTGCATCACCACATCTGGGAATTTTTGCAATAGTTTAATCACTTCCCAACTATCTTTATCATCTAAGGCATACTCTTTCGTTTCATCAATGGTGAAATCGGCTTTTCTTAAAATACTCATCGCTCGTGCATGAGTGTACTGAACATACGGACCTGTTTCACCTTCAAAACGAACAACTTCTTCTAAAACAAAATCGAAATTATTCAAACGATCATTTTTTAAATCATGGAAAATAACAGAACCAATTCCAACTTGTCTAGCAACCTCTTCACGATTTGGTAGATCAGGATTTTTCTCCATAATTTGGTTGTTTGCTAAAGTGACCGCTTCGTTCAACACTTCTTCAAGTAAAACAATTTTCCCTTTACGTGTTGATAATTTTTTACCACCTTGCGTAATCAAGCCAAATGGTACATGATGCATATCATCAGACCAGTCAAACCCAAGCTCATTTAACACAGCTTTCAGTTGTTTGAAATGATTGCTTTGTTCATTCCCAACGACATAAATTGATTTGGCAAAGTCGTAGTTACGCTTGCGGTAAACAGCTGCCGCTAAATCTCGTGTAATGTAAAGTGTAGCCCCATCTGATTTTTTAATCAATGCTGGATTTAAATCATACGCTGTTAAATCAACGATTTCAGCACCTTGATTTTCTTGTAAAAGATGTTTTTCTTCTAGCATTGTGACGATTTCATCCATCTTATCATTGTAAAATGCTTCCCCGTTATATGAATCAAACGAAACTTCTAGCATTGAATAGATTTTATCGAATTCTTTCAATGATTCTGTACGGAACCATTGCCATAGTTGAGTTGCTTCTTCGTCGCCTTCTTCTAGTTTTTTAAACCAAGCACGTGCTTCTTCTTCTAAGTCTGGTTGCGTTTCGGCTTCTTCATGAAATTGTACATATAAGCGTAATAGTTCAGTAATAGGTGCTGTTTTAACGCCTTCTTCTGATCCCCATTTTTTGTATGCTACGATTAGCTTTCCAAACTGTGTACCCCAGTCACCTAAGTGATTAATGCGAATCGGAGTATAGCCAATTTTTTCAAGGATAAAAGCAATAGAATTACCAATAACAGTTGAGCGCAGATGTCCCATTGAAATGGGTTTTGCAATATTAGGTGAAGACATATCAATTGGTACATTCCCTTTTTCCCCGATTGAGCTATCTCCATAGTGCCCTTTTTCTTTGGCAATTTGACCAATAACCGCTTGACTTACCATTTTTTTATTCATGAAAAAGTTCAAGTAAGGTCCAACCACTTCAATTTTTTCAAAGTCTGTTCCAGCGATTTTCTCAGCTAAATCAGTAGCGATTTGTTGAGGTGCTTTACGGTAAACTTTTGCAAGTGAAAACGCAGGGAAAGCAACGTCACCATGATCGACGGATTTAGGGTTTTCCAATAATTGTGTAACGGTTTCTAAAGATAAATCCTCTTTTACCACTGCATAAATAGCTTTTGCTACAATTTCTTTGTTGTTCATAAATATCCTCCTAATGATTGGTTTATTATTTAATAGTTACTTGCTAGTTGATATTTTTCATTGTCTCCTAGCTTAGTTATTCGTTGTTTTGAGGAATTGGTACTATTATTTTACATGAACATAGGCCGCTTGATAATTCCTAGTAACACGCCTTCGATCCCCTTGGTCGCCAAGTATTGTTCATCATTTACTCTGGTAAAGCCAATCGTGCTCATTCATTTTTTAACGCTTTATCACTTAGAAATGACAGGCTGAAACATGTCTTTCAGAAATCTTGTATTTTGCATCATCGAATCACTTCACTTTTCATGATTTACAACAATACGATGAGACAAAGCGGAGTGATTCACTAGTATGGTAACTTCTCTCCCTTTGGTCGCCAAGTATTGTTCATCATCTACTCTGGCAAAGCCAATCGTAGTGATTCACAACAAAAAGTCCCTAGTGTTAAAAAACACCAGAGACGAGATTTTCCCGCGGTACCACTCTAATTGTTCGTACTTTTATTATGACGAACCCACTTAATCTATTAACGGTAGATCGCCGTCTGCCTAAGCAGATTCTCAAAAGTGCGCTTCCTTCATTTAATTATTTTCGGCTTTCACCTTCCCGAAATCGCTTGGATAATTTGTGATGAAGTACTTTCTTTGTCAATGAATCATTATTAAACTGGGTTTATTATAGCAAATATTTTTCTCTATGCCTAGTCTTGCCAGTCGATTTTCATATTTAAATCGTCATAAAGCTCAAACTAGGATCTGCATTTAAATGATAATCAGCAAAATGACCTTTTTCAGCTTCCACAAATGCTGCAGCACCGATCATCGCGGCATTATCTCCACATAATCTAAGCGGCGGAACAATGAAGGTCACTTCTGGAAGTTCTTTTTTTACTGCTTCAGTTAAACGGTCACGTAGTCCTCGATTCGCTGCAACGCCTCCAGCCATCACTAATTGTTTGATTGGATATTCTTGGCACGCTCGGATTGTTTTATCTACTAAAACATCAATAACACTTGCTTGAAAACTTGCTGCAAGATCTTTCGTACTCAATTGTTCATCCCGTTGTTCAGCATTGTGAACTGTATTGATAAAGGAACTTTTCAAGCCACTAAAGCTAAAATCATAATTGTCTTCTTTGAGCATTGCACGAGGAAAATGATAGGTATCTTGACCAAGATGAGCCAACTCGTCGATTTCTTTCCCACTTGGATAACTTAACCCTAAAACTCTGCCAACTTTATCGTAGGCTTCGCCAGCTGCATCATCTCTTGTCTCTCCAATAATTTCAAAGGAACCTGTTTCTTTCATATAAACTAATTCTGTATGACCTCCACTGACTAATAAAGCCATCAACGGAAACTGTAATGGTTCTACAAAATTGGCAGCATAAATGTGCCCAGCCATATGATTCACTGGAATCAATGGTAAATCGTGAGACCAAGCAAAAGCCTTAGCTGCAGAAATACCAATCAATAAAGCACCTACTAAACCTGGTCCATAAGTAACACCTACACCGCTCAGACCATTCGGTTCTATTCCTGCCTCAACCAAAGCATCCTCAATGCACATCGTGATTTCTTCCACATGGTGTCGACTAGCAACTTCTGGTACAACGCCTCCAAAACGTTGATGACTTTTCACTTGCGAAGCCACGATATTTGATAAAATCTTTCGACCATCTTCGATAACTGCAACGCTCGTTTCATCACAACTACTTTCAATCGCCAAAAGTATTTTTCTTTCTTTGTTAAAAAGGGTCATTGTTTCACTTCCTTCAATTTTAAACACATAACAATCCCGTCTTCACTAGGGAGACGATAATAATTTTTTCGCCGATTAATTATTTTGAAACCTTTTTTTTCATATAAGTTTTTAGCACTTACGTTTGACTCACGCACTTCTAAAAAGAGCTGAGTAACACCTTGCTTTCTCAAGCGTTGAATTACCTGATCAATCAATTGACTGCCACAACCCTGGTGCTGGAATTTTTTATGAATGACAACATGGGTGAGTTCAGCTTCATCCAACACTAACTGATAACTGATAAATCCAATCCATTGCTCTTCAGCCAGCACAAGATAGTTGCTTGTTTTTTGATCTAAGTCACTTTTAAATTGATTGACTGACCATGGTGAGCCATGGTCGTATGCAGCTTCACTGATTGACCAAAGTTGTTCAACCGCAAGTTCTTTCGGTAAGGATTCTTTTGTATAGTACATGTCTTCACTCTTCTTTTAAGTATAAAATCATTTCTAACGCATCTTCTTTATTTTCAGTATAATAGTTAGGTTTGATCGTGTTCGATACAAACCCCAATTGTCGATAAACACGTTGGGCGTTTTTATTGCTAATCCTGACTTCTAAAGAAACCGTCTCACAACCATTGTTTTTCGCAAATTGAAGGACCTCCCTGATCAAAAAGCTGCCAATGCCTTTCCCTTGATTGTGAGTCAAAACAGCTACATTTGTAATATGCGCATCTTTCCCGAAAATCCGACAACCAATAAACCCGACCGTTTTCTCCTCTTTTTTAATAAGCAAATACAAATGAGGTTCAGCAGCTTGGAGCTCCATCAAAAAAGCCGTCTTGGTCCAAGGGAGTTCTCCTGCATAGACTTCCCGCTCTATTGAAAGCAAATCTTTGATATCGTCAAGCTTGATTGCACGCACAAAATACGCTTCACTTGAAATTTCTACTTCCTTTTCGTCATATGGACGATTTTTAAAAAAGATTCCTAAAATACTATGAAAAAGATTAAATTTTTTCAACATAATGTTCTACCTCAGGTGTATGTTCTTTTAACCAATTCTCCTCTGCTTCCACTCGTTTTAAATAGTTTGGCAAAAAATGATGGATATCTAATTCTGGCTCAGCTAATCTACCAAGTTCAGCAAGTATTGAAGCATTTGGTATTTGCCACTGAGGAATATTACAAATTTCAGCTTTAGGTATAGTCGATTCGATTTGTACACGGAATTTTTCAACATCTTCTCCAACAAAATAAACATGATCAAATTCTTTTAATTGTTCCAGCCATGTGTCCATCCCAATATGCTGATCTGCAATAATCGTCGTCAAAACACCATCAACGTACTTATACGCTCCAGTGTATACATTATTTCTTCGAGCATCAAAAATTGGAATAATCATCCCTTTGCTCTTGATGCAATTAGCTGCCAAAGTTTTCAAACTTGATATTCCAACCAACTCTTTTTTCAATGTATAAGCTAACGTTTTCGCTGTCGTTACGCCTATTCTCAGTCCTGTATAAGAGCCTGGTCCTTGAGCTACCACAATGCGGTCAATATCGGTTGGAGATAACCCAACATCTTTCATCAAACGTGTGATTGTAGGCATCAAGGTTAGACTATGGTTCCGTTTTACGGTAATTGTATATTGCCCTATTATTTTATTCTCTTCACAAACAGCCACAGCCAATGTCTGATTCGAGGTATCTATTGCTAAAATTCGCACAAAAAATCCCTTTCTTTCATCATGTAGTTTGTTAATTGTAGCATATTTTTGATTCTTCGTAAAAAAACCTGTTGCCACAACAATAAATCAGGGCAAAAACGCCTTTGCGTTTCGCCCCGTTTCGTTATTACTTGATATTTGCCTCTAAATAATCAATCAAGTTTTTACTGATGTTCGTTGCTGTATCATTTTTTCTAGAATCTTCCACCATAATCATTGCGGAAAATTTATTGTGACTTCGATCCATCGCTAAAAGAAAACTATTTTCTTTTCCAAGTGTATCCTGTTTTTCTTTAATTTCAGCGGTTCCTGTTTTTGCTGCTAATGAAAAATCCGGATTATACATATTGTGAACATAGCCCGTTTCATCTTCTACACTTCCGAGTAAATCTGTTACAATCGTATTTGCCGCATTAGAACTAATAACATTTTCTTTGGTTTTTGTTTCTTTGTTTAATTCGATTTTCGGATAGACTAGTTTGCCTTCGTTCTGGAATACTGTATACATAGTTGCTTGTTGGATCGGTGCGACTAAAAGCTGACCCTGACCATATCCTGTATCAGCCAGTAAAATCTCTGAATTAAATTTATCTTCATTGGAAATCTGCGCTGGATTCATTGGGATAGCTAAATCTAATTTCTCGCCGAAAATAAATTTATCCAATCCTTTCCTAAAAGTATCCTCTCCCATACGCAATGTTTGTTGCGCGAAATAAATATTGTCAGAGTTAACTAAAGCGGTTCGTAAGTTTACAGGACTCGCTTCTTTCACACGAGTAACAAAATAGTCACCCCATGAAGCATCTTTTTGCCATTTTAATCCGCTGATTTCAATTTCTTCATCTGGCTTCAAAGTACCTGCATCTAGACCAATTCCACCCGTAATCGTTTTAAAGGTAGAACCAGGTGCATATCCAGTCGCAAATCGCGCTGTAAATGGTAAATTCTCATTATTGGCATATGCGTCGTAATCCGCTTGAGAAATACCATTTGCCATTTTATTTGGATTAAAAGATGGTGAACTAGCAGCAGCTAATAAGTCTCCTTGTTGCGGATCCATAACCACGGCACTCCCTGGTCGATTGTTAAATATATCATAGGCTTGTGACTGAACATTTTTATCAATCGTCAACTGAATTTTTTCTCCATCTTTTTTGTCTATTTTTTGCAAAACACTTCTAAAATTACCTTGTTCATCAACAATTGTTATATTACCGCCATCTTGACCTCGCAATTGTTTATCATACGCTTGCTCCAAACCGACTTTTCCAATAACACCCGCGCTACTCAACGTTGGATTTTTTTCAATGTCTTCTGCCGTGATATTGCCGACATAACCAACTAATTGAGCCGCTGCTTCTTTTAGCGGGTAATAGCGGACAATAGCATCTTGGGAAGCCGCACCTTGCGGCAAAGTCGTCACTGGATCAAATGAAATAGCCAATGGAACAAACGAATCTGGTTTGACCCATTCTTGTTTCAATTTTTGCTCGATATCCTCTACTGACACTCTAAATTGCTCACTAAAAGCCTTGATATTATTGGTTTTATCTTGACCTTCCCCAAGTTTTCCAGGTACGATCCCAACTTGATCAAAAGGTTGATTAACTGCTAGCCCTTCCCCTTTACGATCAACGATTTCGCCCCGTTTAGCTGGATCAATGCCCATCGTTACTTTGTCTTGTCCGGACATTTCAGGAAAAATCAAATTAGGAGCCCAGTTGATTTTATAGCGGTCCCCTGCTTTTTTTATAGTTGTTTTATACGATAAATTTTCCAAACTTCCTAAAGGTGTATTCATTGCTAATTTGTAAGTGAATGTATATTGATTCTCTTTGTCATGCACTACTTTGACGTCTTTACTTTTGATTCCTTCAGCTTGAATCCCAGAAAAAATTGTTTGATATTTTTCTACGACCTTAGCATTGTCATAGCCACTTTCTTTTACCACAGATTCATTTAATAATTCTGGAAATTTATCAAACTCTTGTTTTGCAAGATGACTTAAAAAAGCCTTAGCCGATTTTTCTGCTTCATTTAGTTCTTGTCTTTTTTCCCATGAGCTATAGGCAAAATAACCACCCGCTAAAGCTACGACGGCTACCGCACTACTAACAGCTATAATTACTGGTTTGTTTGATTTTTTCTTCTTGCTTCTTTCCATTTTCCAATCCCCCCAAGTCCTTCAACTAACCTCTTTTTAAACATTATACCTTATCAAAGAAAGTCTATGATAGAAAAATGAAGTTTTTGTCAAAATTTAAAAAATAGTCTCATTTTTTTATTCGTTTTTATTTTCCTGTTCCAATTTAAAATCAGTCATTGGTTGTATTTATCTTATGTTCTCTTATGGTATACTATTTTTACTTAGTATTTTTTATTATTAGCTTCAAGTCTAAACGAGCTCATTCAGCTTTTATAAATAAGGAGGAATTTTTGATGGGAATCATTAAAGCAGCAACAAGTGCAGTTGGCGGTGGCTTAGCTGATCAATGGATCGAAGTTATTGAACCCGACAATATGGGCGACACAACGGTTATGACAAAGGGAGTTTTTGTTCGTAAAAATGATAAACGTGGCTCTAATCGCAAAGGAACGGAAGATGTTTTAACAGATGGTTCTGTAATTCATGTTTATCCAAACATGATGATGATCTTAGTCGATGGTGGAAAAATTATTGACTACACTGCTGAGGAAGGCTACTACACAGTTAAAAATGATTTAGCCCCTTCAGCATTCAATGGTTCTTTAAAAGAAGCAATCTCAGAAACATTCGATCGTTTTAAATTCGGTGGTGTTACCCCACAAAAGCAACAAGTCTTTTATATCAATTTACAAGAAATCAAAGGGATCAAATTTGGAACATCTTCACCGATCAATTATTTTGACAATTTTTACAATGCAGAACTCTTTTTACGCGCACATGGTAATTACTCGATCAAAATTACGGACCCTTTATTATTCTTTTCAAACGCGATTCCTAGAAATAAAAATCAAGTTGATATTAACGATATCAATGAACAGTATTTAGCGGAATTTCTGACTGCATTGCAATCAGCTATCAATAAAATGTCAGCAGATGGTGAACGTATTTCTTATGTGCCTTCTAAAAGTCTAGAGCTAAGTAAATATATGGGTCAAGCACTAGATGATGAATGGCGTGAACTTCGTGGTATGGAAATCGTTTCAGTTGCAGTCGCTAGCATTTCTTATACGGATGATTCTACAAAACTGATCAATATGCGCAATCAAGGTTCTATGCTTAGCGATGCTGGCGTCCGTGAAGGGTATGTTCAAGGTGCCATGGCTCGTGGTATGGAAGCTGCTGGCAATAATGAAGGCGGTGCTCTGAATGGCTTTATGGGTGTTGGTATGGGCATGAATACAAGTGGAAATTATTTTGCTCAGGCTTCTCAAACCAATCAACAACAAATGCAAGAAAAACAAAACCAACAACACGCTCAAGGAAATGATGATATTTGGACTTGCCCTCAATGTGGCACCGAAAACAATGGAAAATTCTGTTCTAATTGTGGCACACCAAAACCAACCAATGAAAAACCAAAATTAGAAATGAAATGCAATGAATGTAGTGAAACCGTTGATTTAGCTAGCGGAATTCCTAAATTCTGTCCACATTGTGGTAAACCTTTCCAAGGCATTCCATTATAAGTTAAAAAGATTAGGGCTTGACGATCGTGTCCTGCCCTTTTGCTATCTAATCTGGAGGATTGGGAAACAGCTTTGCTGACCCCGCTTCTCCAAAGAAAGGATGAATCATGACGGATACATTTACGCACAAATGCCCAAACTGCGGCGGTCCTTTACTATTTGACCCAAAAGATCAAAAATTCCATTGTGAATACTGTTTAAATATCTACACAGAAGATGAAGTTACCGCCTATGAAAAAACGCAACGGGATGCCCATTTAGAAGATACCTCTGGTCAAGCAATCGAACCAGAACTTTCTTATACAGCTGAATCACAATCAGCTGAAATGACACCTGAAGAAAAAGTAGCATTCAAAGAAGCAACTGGTACCCAAGATTCGGACGAAAACACATTGGAAGATACGATGGAGTTATTCAATTGTCCTAGCTGTGGTGCACAAATCGTGACAGAAGCAACAACTGCTGCCACTTATTGTTATTACTGTCACAACCCTGTCGTTTTGTCTGGACGTTTAAGTGGCAAGTTCCTACCTGAAAAAGTTCTTCCTTTTGCGATTGAAAAAGAAGAAGCTGTGGAACAGTTTTTAGCCTGGACAAAGAAAAAATGGTTTATTCCAAAAGACTTTTTTAATAAAGAGCAAATCGATAAAATGACTGGGGTCTATTTTCCTTATTGGGTTGTAGATGCTGAGGTTGATGGACAGATGAACGGATTAGGAACAACGATTCGTGTATGGCGTGTGGGTGATATTGAGTACACGGAAACCAAGCAATTTGATGTCGAGCGACAGGGAAAAATTTCATTTAAAGAATTAATCAAAAATGCACTCTCTAAAAATGTCCAACAAAAAATGGTGGAAGCTGTTCAACCTTTTATACTAGAGAACGCTGTTCCGTTTAAAAGTCACTATTTAGCTGGATTTCAAGCGGAGAAACGAGATATTGAATATGAAGCGATTCAAAAAGCAGTTCAAAGTGAATTAAATGATTATTCAGAATCTTTACTGCGAGACACTGCTTCTGGTTATACTACTTTGACAAAATTACGAACAAATATTTCGTTAAACAACGAAGACAATCACTACATGTTATTACCAATTTGGGTAGTGACTTATCGCAGTAATGAACAATCAAAAAAAGTTTATTATTATGCTATGAATGGTCAAACTGGAAAAGTTAGTGGTATTTTACCTGTGAGTTATAAACGCTTAGGAGTGTTTACGTTTGGTGTTTTTGCTTCAATCTTAGCTATTTTTCTGATTGGAGGTTGGTTTATATGAAAAAATATTGTTTTAGTCTGCTTGCTTTTGTTTGTTTACTATTTAGTTTTTCTATCCATGCTCAGGCGGCCGATGATTCAGTCGATGACCAAGCTTCACTTTTTACATCAGCTGAGATTATCCAACTGAAAAATACGATCACGCCACTCGAAACAAAAACGAAAGCACGTGTTTTTATTGTAACGAACACAGATAATAATATGAACTCAACTAGATTTGCAGATTATTATATGCTTGACCGCATTGGGAAAAATCAAAACGGGATTACGTTCTATATTGACATGAATCAACGAAAATTTATTATTTCCACCTCTGGAAATATGATTGATTATTTCACTGACAAACGGATTGATCAAACCTTGGATGATGCTATTGCACCAAGTATGAAAAATGGTCAGTATTTCCAAGCAGCTCAACGTTTTCTAGAAAATACGAATACTTATTTCGAGCAAGGCATCCCTGGCGGACATTATCGTGTTGATACTGAAACTGGAAAAATTACTCGTTATAAGGTCTTGACCACAACAGAAATTATTCTTGCTTTTGTAGCGGCAATTGTGTTAAGCGGCATTTTCTTTGCTCTTAGTATTTCAAAATATCAGTTAAAATTTGGCACCTATAAGTACCCATTTAGAGAAAAATCACTCCTAAACTTGACTCGGAGAAATGACACATTGATCAATTCATTCGTCACGAGTCGTCGTATCCCTCGAAACAATTCTAACGGCGGTTCTGGTGGTGGAAGCAGCACTCATTCAACTGGCGGTGGAACCTTTGGTGGCGGAGGTCGTAGTTTTTAAACGAAAAACCATGTAAAGAGTTTGAAACACTCTTTACATGGTTTTTTTAATGCATAATATCTAATAACTGCTGATGAAACTCTGGTCCATAAGTTATACTGCCAACCAATTTAATGCTTCACAGATTTTTATTCCCCCTATCGGTCCAAAGCCACCACATAATTCAATTATTTGGACCCCTTCTTCTTTCAACTGTCTCGCCACTTCAATAATACGCTCGCCAGCTTTGTCTTTAGGGGCAAAGCCAACAGCAATAAATATACATATCCCCGTCTCATTTCGGTTAAACACAGTATTCTTCTCTGGAGAAAATTCCGCTGAAAAATAAAAAGCGACCATTTTCTTCATTAAATAACACGAAACACCAAATGTCACCTTGTTATTTAGTGTGATTCAAGGTAGTATAGATAGAAGTAACTTTGACAAAACAATTTAGCTTCTATTTAGACTGGGTCTTTTATTACCATTATTTTATAAAGTGAGGAAATACTGATGAAAAAAATACTAAGTTTAGGCATATTAACGGTATGTGGCTTAACATTAGCTGCTTGTAACGGAAATCGTAATTCTGCAGATGATAAAAAAGCGGATAGCACTTCAACTTCTCAAAAAAAATCAGATGCTGTTTATTTTAAAAATGACACATTGAAAATCGATATGGCTACACTCAAAATTCTTTCTACAGAAGTTTTACCTGCAGACGAAAATCTTTTTAGAGAAAAACCTCAACTAGCCATTACTTACGAAGTAACCAACGACAGTGATGAACTGATTTCCGCTTCTACCGTTTGGATTGCTTGTATGGGTTTATCGCAAGAAGGACCAGAAACCATCAACAAATTAAATGTCGGTATGACGCCCCAAGATGAAAAATTTGCTGAATACACTGAACATCAACTAGATGATATCAAACCTGGCGGTACCGCAAAAGCAATCATCTCTTACGATTTAGACGACACAGAAACGCCTGTTATTTTAAAAGCAAATCAAGGTATGGCTGGTAAAGAACTTGGAGTAAAAACAATCAACTTAAAATAGAACTTGATTGTACACTATCAAATAAAAAAAGCGGACGTGTTTATTTCCGAAGCCTTTCATTTTAAGTGCTAAAGTACTTAGAATTGAAATCAGATGAACATTCTATTCACATTAAAAGAGCGAGACAAAACATTCGTTTTGTCTCGCTCTTTTCATTCTGGTGTTCCTATCAAAGCAATATAGCTATCAATGTTGACGATTCGCATATGTTTTACATCAAATTGCCCTCTACTATTATAGTTTCCTTTTACCTCGATTTCATAATGGTGCATCGGTAGCGATAGTACGTACTTGGCAAATGGCCTGTTTCTAATTACACAATTAATACAGACGTCATTTTCCCAAATTAACATTCCAGTTATAGCATACGGCTTTTCTTTAAACACCTTAATATGGGTTAGTAATCCTATATGAGTATCCATAACTTCATGATACACGAAATAATTTCAATGTCCACTTTCTTGTTTCTAAAACAGCTTGCAGAATTTACTGCGTTAAGCAAAATAAAAAAGGCTTCTCAGCCTTGGGATAATTACATTCAATTCAGCTACTTAGTCATTACGATGTGCTAACAAGCTTGTACAACATAGTACAAAAGCCTGCAAATAAAGTTTTTTATAATTCGGTTTATAACAAAACTATACAATGTTGTATAACTATAGCCCATTTTCAATTGATGCGGAACATAAAAATGAGTTGTCGGTTTAATCTTAACGTTTTGTTTGATATACTTATTTAGAAAATTATCTTAGGAGGATTATTATAAAAAAAGTGGTTTATGGAGTTTTATTAATTGCTGTATTTGGACTTACAGCTTGTGAAAATGATAAAAAAACTGCTATTAGTAAAGTGGAAGAATTGAAATCTAGGGTAAAGGATTTGGAGAGTTCTTCTAGCGAAGAAACCCAAAGTTCGAAAATCAATAAAGATAAAATATTTGCAGAAGAACAGTCCGAGTTAAACAAAATAATAGTATCAGATTTTTTGGACAATAACTTGATTATGTAAAACAATTGACATTCCTTATGACCCGAACGGTTTTGAAAGTTACGAAAGCAGGATGACTTTTTAAGCTGAAAAAATGGTTTGGTGTTATCTGTTTTTCCTTTCGTTAACCCTAATGCGCTGAATTCTACAATAGAATTACGCTCAAAAGATGAAAATATTGATTTATGTAAGAATGAAAAAATTAATTCAATTTTATTTGGATATCCTAGCACCGATTCTGAAAAAGACCTATTTAACAAATACAAAGAAGTATTCGAAAAAATCCAATAACAAAAAATCCGTCAACTAACACATATGTCTTTTGGAAAGAATGTGCTAGTCGGTGGATTGTAATATATTATACAATTAAAATGTCTTATTTCTAATATGAGTATTTTTTTCAATAATTACACTTTTTGACTTGAAAGAGAATTTCCCTGATAATAGGTTAGGTTGTATATAAATTTGAATAATCGTTAAAGAAAAAGTTCCTATTGCAAGTGCGACAAATTTCACTAAAAATTCTGCTTTAGGCGCCATTAAATTAATAGTTACTAAAACTAAAATATGCCAATAATACAATTCTAAAGAATGCTTAGATATCCATTCCAAAAAACTGATTTTACTTAATAACCGTTTATTTGTTTCGCGAGAAAGAAAGTTATACAATGACATCGACATAATAGTTCCATAAGCTAAGAAATAGGGCGCTGGTGGATATTTGAATGTTTGCAGATGACCGAACCTTGCAGATATTCCAACAACTATAAATATAGTTAAAATTATTACTGAAAGTTTATTATTTTTCTGAACATTCTGCTCACTAACTTTCATTCCAATAAAAGCTAAAATACTATAGCCGAACGGATTAGCTATATAATTCCTGAAATGCTCTCCAGGATCCCCTAATAAATTATTTGAAATTTTGCAAAGAATAAATTGAATTAATAACATAGCAGAGAAGTAGATAGCTGTTTTTAAATTTGTTTCACTTTTTTTTGATAAGAGATAAAGTGCTGGTAATAAGATTGAAACCAAGAAAAATACCCTTATGATCCAAACATATCCTATTCCAGATTCAAGAGTGTACGATTTTAAAAGAATTTCTTTAGTATACAGAAATTCTTTGCGCAATAAAAGGCACTCCACTGTTATAATAATAAAATAAATACTCAAAAAAATCCATGCAGGCACTATCAACCTTTTGAATCTTTTCCATATGTAACTTAAAACCGAATCTTTTTGTTTGCTTTTAACGTAAGATGCCCCTATTAAAAATGCCATCAAAGGTACATCGAATGTTCTTAACTGAAAAAAGAACCCTTTAGGCATAACATGCGCCAACATTATTAAAATAATTGCTAACGATCTAAGTGCATCAATCCTTGCATCCCTTTTCAAAATTAAAATCCCCCAAAATATATTTAAAACAATTATTTATATCCTTGTTATAAATCATCATTTAATCTTATCATGATTATAGTTTGTAATCAATAATAGATAATGATTATTAAAACAAACGTTCTATCTACACCGTCTCAAACTAAAAAGCTGAGAGGGCTATTTCCTTATCCATAAACTAACTGTTGCTTGCTACCCTTACTAACCAAACCTTACCTGTAAGCTGAGTAAAGTTAAACTTACGATAGTTGCGACCGTAGTCATCTACCACAAGCAATTGATAAATTTAACTTCCATCTACTCTGTGGCCATAACGACGTTTAGCTGGTTGCGGATTAAGTTTAACAGCACTAGAGTTATTTCCGCCAGCATAGCGGTAAATTGTTATACCTTGCCGACCGTTATATCCCCAAATAGTATCGTGATCGTTCATACTGATTCCCCATTACACTGAATCATTTGAGCGTTGTCATCCACAAAAATTCCTGTGTGTTCTGCAGCACCTAGAGTTTGAACACGAGTCCCACATATAAAGATCTCGCCACGTTTTGCAAGATAATGACCATTTGCATGTTGTACTTGTGACCAGCAAGATCGTTAATTTTGAATGATCCTTTACCCATCTTTTACCACTTCTTACACAATTAAACTATGGCGCTCTTGAGGAACTCGTTCCGTTACTAATTGACCGTTTTTTCCGAGATATTTGATGCAATCTCACTTTGAAATAGAAAAAAGGGGCTGTGTCCGAATAATCCGAATGAGTTTAGCCCCTTGTTTAATGCTTCCAAATAGAGTAACTGATCTATTTGTTCCCAAATCAGTGACATTTGCAGTTGTATCTGTTCTTTTAGATTCAGCTTCTACCCATTCACCAAGATCTGAATCAGAGTAAGAGTCGGATGATTCCTATACAAATACAATTGATTTATCATATCTCATACGAATCGAATCACTCCTTTTTTTAGTTTGTAAAAGGCTTCCTCATCTTTCCTACGATACTCATAGATCGTAATCTGATACTCTGAAAAATCAGAATCAGAAAAGCCATAGATAACCCTTCTTTGGAATACGACTGCATCCCTTCGCTACCAATTCGGATTGTATAATATTTTTTTCAATTGTCCCCAAATCTAGACCGCTAATGATATGCAATTTCCTATCTGATTCAACAACCTTAACAGCTCCTACTGTTGTTCTACCTGCTGTTGTGGTTCCCTCAAGAAATTTGACATCAGTATTATATTTCAAATTTTTTTTTACAATTAGGTGATAAAATCAACTCAGTCATCTTCATCACCTAATTGTTGTAAAATACTATCAAGCTTATCTGTCCGAACAGTTGCATCGATCTCTTGTCTATCGTTGAACAGCGCATGACGTTTACCTAATAGCTCTGCAACTTTCAAGCGATCTTTAGTACCAACCTCAACTCCATCATATAACCCTTTTGATGTCGCCACAGTCTCAGTCTGTTCACCACGCATCACAGCCGTTAAATACTTTAGGACTTCCTAAACATCTGTTGTTCATTCGTTATGCCTGATTTCGAGCTACTCATCTATATAAGTTTTTACCTCAGCATTTCCAAGCAGTCGACCGGCGTTAGTTGCTACCCTTGTATCTTTCTTAACAGTTGGATATGCGACTTTATAAGCCCTCGTGCCATTGAGATCTTTTAAATACTCATCTGCGAAAACCCTTTGCTTATCTGTCATTGTCATGTTGTTCGCCTCCCTCTCTTAAACTAAAACAACCGCCACGAATGACGGTTTGTTATGGATAAAATTTTGGGTACAAGAAAAGGAGATAGCAGTTAAGCTGTCTCCTTTGCAAATAAAGTTACATAAAACTTTCGAATCAAAACTTAACAACTGTCGTACTCAATTCGATCATTCTTAAACCAAAATTATCATAATTATAAGTCGTTAGGTTTTCCGAACCACCATAACGTCTTACTAAATCATTTGCTTCTCTAACATGTGTGTTCGTTGGTAAATAAATACGTGTACCTCCATTTACGAACCAAACCTCTGCTCCACCAGTTTTTAAAACTTTAGTATAAACAAACATCATATCTTCTTCCCCCTTCTTTATCGTTACATCGTTACCATTTACTGGAGTGTTAAATAAATTAATTTCTTCTTGACGACGGCGTCTTAATCCTTCTTCAAATATCGTTCCTTTATTAATGTAATTAGCGATTGACTCCGTAACATAACTATTTGAAGCATTCTTATCCCAATTGTCTCTTTCAAAGACTCCTGTACCACAATTATAGGTAAAGCTTACCATCGCATCGAACTGATTTTGATTAAAAAAACGAGTAAAGTAGCTATTTACCGCATTTACATAGCCTGCTATATCTTTCTTAAACTGCCCATCTGCTTGAGCTTGAGACCATGTTGTTACCCCAGCGACTAAACTTGTTTGTCCTTTTGGTTCTGCATGTCCCCAACCAATGGTAATCATTCCATCCCCAAGATCGTACGCTGTAAGTCTACATCCTTCAAATTTTTTGATTAACGCTTCACCTTTAGTACCTAAAGTAGTTGCTTTCCCTTCAGGATTTGTTGTGTTGCTAGTTGAAATCCATTGATCTAGATTTAAAATATCTGTAACAGCAACTTCTCCGACATTCTTCTTGACAGCGAATCCATTCCAATTTGCTTGCCAACTATCAGAACCGATTTTTATCCATACGTGTCCATAGCCACCGCCACCATTTCTATTGACTGCTATGTTGAGTGTACCGCTACCAACTTTTGCAATCCCTTGAGAAACATATGTGTTTGGAATGTCTTTAGCATTTCCTCGCGCAGCGTATGGATTAGGCGCTCCAACGAATTCAAGTAAATTCTTAATCAAACTCACGCACTGCCCGTTTAGTCCAGAATCAGATTTATCGACAGTTATTTTACCAATGAGACTGTCGAGAAAACTCCTTACTTCTCCGATTGTTTTTGCCATATGTTATTACCTCCTAACTTTTGTTTTTGTAAGATCTTACAACATTAGTATAAGGTACATTTATCTATAAAAACTATCACAATTCAGTCATAAATATCCCAACATAAAATGCCACCGCATAAGCGATGACTATATAAACTTGCGACCAGACAAGTAATATCTAATTAAGCAACCTATACATCCGCTTGAGTAAACTACCTCAAACCCACGAACCACAACCTCGGTTGCTACGTATCTACTAGCTAAAAAAACTACCCAATAAAAAATATGCTAGTAACTGTTTGTTCTGTAATGCTTTAATTGATAATCTCATGTGCAGAAGCTTACCAATGTATCACAGAAAACTTTTTATAACGTCCTCACACATCCGGCGCTAAAGGGGTTACGTTTTATGTAAAACACTCACAGGCTGTAACTAGGTATTTCGATAGCCAACCAAAGCAATACCACTTTCGTTTAAACAGGGAAGATAGTTGTGTAATTGTTTGCATCGGATGGTTTATCTTAGTATTTCATAATATCAATATATTATTATATCTATATAGATTGGCGCCATTTTTGTGCCATCTTCATATGTCGAGATTTAAAGCATTAGCTATTTCTTCAAAAAATTCAGTTCGCAATCGTTGTGCTGTACTTTTACTACAAAAAACTTTACCGCTTTGTAGTTGGTCGTCCATCGTGTATACTGGTCATTTTACTAAATAAAGTTCATGAATAATTGTCCTTGTCTCTTTATCAGAGTTATCAATTGCATTACAGACTACTTGCTTGTTGCGTTCTAGGTTAGTTAATTTCTTATCCTGCTCAATCATAATCATCAACTTAACCTGATTGTCATAACTCGCCTTGGTCCCTTTTATATCTCCGTTAAGATCAGACTCTCGGTGAGAATGACGCAACTAGTCCTCACGCTACTTGATATATTCATATGTTTTATAGTAATCCGCATTGTTTTAGCGTAATCTTTTATATAATTGATTCACATTTAAGTGTATCCATATGCTTGATCCATCCCTACTCGGTCCTTTCGTTTGATTTTTTATATCTTTTGTTATCTAATTGCGATATAATTTTGTTATAAAATATAAAGGTGGTTAAATTATGTTAAAAAAGAAATTTGTTGGTATTGTTGTTGTTCTTAGTACTTTGGTTGTTATACTTACTGGTACAACAGTTGCGTTTGCAACTGGCGCTATTGACATCAAGGACTTAATAGACTTAGGTTCGCAACAAGTAGATGACAAAGCCAGTTTAGAAATTATCTCTTCAGCTAACCTAAAACGCCGTATATTCGATCCCAAATCAGCTATTACCAATGTGACTGACCCTAACGGAAATTCTGTAGATCCTAGTGAAGTTGATATGACATTCCAGATAAAGTCTTCTTATTATGGCAATGATTCAGAATGGATTGATGTACCCTCAGAAGAAATGCTTGATGCTGATGGAAATATAAGCGTAACAAATTTTTACAATAACGAAATGCACAGACTTGTTAGAATTACTTACAGATATAGTTATAAACTACCCGTTTCTAGATTTGGAACTAGCGAAAATATAATTGAAAAAACGTCAACATTTTATTCAGCTTCGATTTAATTCCCCCAAGAGCTTTTAATAAGGCTCTTTTTTATTCTTCCACCTCCCGTAGTTCTTCGGCTCGTTTAAACTCCGCTATCTGTTCGGCGGTTGCTGGTTTTAAATGTACAGCTCTATCAGTATTTACTCCGAATTCTATCTTAGTTAAAATAGTTTTTTCTTTTTCGTTATATTCCTTTACCCAAACACAAGTAGCATCTTCTATTTCCGTTACTTTAAAAATAGTTGTGCTATATGCGTTTCTATAACTGTAATACTTACCGACCGCAAAAGGTGGTTTAGGGTCATCCTTTTCAAACGACATAATCATATTTCTAGCTAACTCAATATAGGCGTAAAAGTATTTTTCACCTATACCAGAATCAAGTATATCTCGAACTTCTATATCATCGCCAGCAACACTACTGTTTATCTCTGAAATAATATCCTCTATTCTTGACATTTCATCATCACAAATAAAGTAACGGAATTTTTCTGACATAGCAATTCCTACTCTAAAAAACGTTTGTAATCCTACTCCACATTTAATACACTAATTATTGAGCGATCACCGCTCGGACCTAGTGTTCTTAAGTGTGGTTGCCTAGAGTTTATTCTCTAGGCTTTTTTGTTGTCCAAAACTCCTTGTGCTATCAACATACGCAAGACGTAATAACAATTAAAGGTATTTCAGAAGCGTTTAAGTATACTCGAGAGTTTGTTCTAGAAGCAATTAGCTATCACACTATTTCGAAAGGATCAATCATAGAATATGATGAATTCAAAATAGATTTTAGTAATGTTCCAATAGAATATCACGATATCAATGAATTGGATTCTTTTGAAATCTCAATAACTGACACAAACGAAAAAAGAATAGCTTCCAGAAATAAACAAAATAAAAAAAACTAGGTATTTTTTTCTACCTAGTTCATCTTAAATATCCGTTCAACACTGGTATCAAGCGCCTCAGCTATAAGCATACCTAATTTCAAACTTGGGACACACCTATCATCTTCAATCTATCGTATTGTTTTCCAATGTATATTTCTTTTAGTGCCATACTTTTCACTTTTTCAGCAAGTTTTTACTAACTAATCAATAGCTGATCACGTCTTTCTTTGATAAAGTTTCCTTTTCTAGTTTGTTTCTTAAACATGATTTACTCCTTTATGTTAGTAAATGTGTGACTATGTACGATGTGTGTAATTCTGCACATGTAGATACACTACAATATAATACATAAAATGCATATAATTTAGATATATTTCTTAAAATAAATCCTGTTATTGAAAATAATATACCACCCTATGTATAACATACGTTAAATAATTTCGCATATTATTCCATTTTATTCTAATAAATGCAATAGATAACATATCCACCTAATTATATAATCAATTTGTAACAAATATAAAACGAGGATAGGTAATCAATTATGGATAAGTTAAAATGTCCCAGTTGTAAGTCTTCAAAAATCCAATTAGTTGATACAGATACAAACATTAAAAAGACCTAGAAATCAAGTTCACTAAATATCAATCCTTTAAAGCCGTTCACTGTATTCAATCACAAAGAAAAGAAAATCAAAAAAAACTAAAGGCAATATCGCGATGGAAATAATGCCAGCAGGAACGTCAGCAATAGTCACGGGGTTAAGTGATAGTAAAAGTAGAGAGTTCTTTTACACAGAATGTGGTAAACTTTTTAAATCGAAATAATGTAATAAAATAAAAAAGCATCTCCCCTCAATCTTGCAGAGACTGAGCGGATGCAAAAAATATACATGTAACAGATAAACAAAATTTTAGTTACTACATATTATACATAGGAGTGATAAATATGTGAATGGAAGAACTGCCAAATGGAAAGCACAAATATATATAACGCAATATAGATCCTTATATCGAAAAGAGCAAACGAGTATCTGTAACACTTAATTCAAAGTCTAATCAAGCAGAAAAATAAGCACAAAAGGAACTCGATGCCAAAATAACGAACACCCTAAATGATAAAACTAAATCCAATTTAAAACTCGATAATTTATTAGATGAGTGATGGAAACAACACAAAGTCACTGTACGCCCATCTTCAGTCGTTGCATATCAAAAGATTATTAATTATATTAAAACTGATGCATTGATTAGAAATACAGATACTAAATTTTTTCAAACTTTTATATCTAGTCTCCCCATTCTTTTGAATACTCTAAAAAGTTCAAAAAGTGTTTTAAATATGGCTTTTGACTATGCATTAAACATGGAGTATGTAACAATCACCCCACTCAAAAGAGTAACTGTTCCAAAACCTGCAACTACGATTGATACACCCGACAGTACTTCTGACAAATATTTAGAAAAAGAGGAAATGAAGAAGCTTCTTGATATGCTAAATTCTACCCACCAAAGCACATCTATGGCAAGGTTAAAGGTTAGCTGAGTTTAATGTATTTAACTGGAAGTACGTTTTGGAGAAACCGTCAGCATTACCAGAAATGAAATAAACCTAAAAAAACAAGTCTATCGATATAAATGGGACTCTAGACTATTCAAGCGGATATAAAGAAGCAAAAAAACAGTTACCTAAAACTATGTCTTCTTTCCGTACTATAGGGATTTCAAGCCGAGTAGTTAAAATATTAACAGAGCTTTTAATAGAGCAAGAAGTAAAATTTAACAATGAAACAAAATACCTATTCGTCGGAAAAACTGGTAAACCAAACCAGTTGAACTCCTTTAACACTGCACTGAAAACAGCGAATGAAAAACTAGGTAATGAATGGATCAACAAAAATATATCTAGCCATATTTTCAGGCATTCACATATATCTTTATTGGCGGAACTGGACGTTAACATTAAGACAATCATGGAGAGAGTTGGACACTCAGACGTTGATACAACCATGAAAATATACACTCATGTGACAAAAAAATCAAAGGCAAGCGTTGTTGATAAGTTAGATTTTATTGAGATTTAAACTTATCAGTCTTGCCCCTTTTTTGCCCATTTTCACATTTAAACAAAATAAAAAAGGCTTCTCAGCCTTGGTATAATTACATTCAATTCAGACACATGGCGGCACCTACTTAGTGCTGCTTCCTTCCGGATCTGACACGCTTCGTAAGCCCACCATTGTCCTAGCCTTTCGGCAAGATTTAGTATACCGCATTTTTGAGTGCTTGGCTAGTCTTTCTTTTGAATTTTTAAAGATTTCTTTTCTTGTCTTAGTTTTTTAAAGAACTTCGAGAGTATTTCACTACATTCTTGCTCTAAAATGCCCGTTTCCACATATGCCACATGATTGAATCGGTCATCTGATAATAAATTCATTAAGGTTCCAGCAGTACCACCTTTTGGATCCTTTGCACCATAGTAAACTTCAGCGACTCTAGATAAAATCATGGCGCCACTGCACATCGGACACGGCTCTAATGTCACAAATAGCTGAGCACGTTCTAAACGCCAATTTTCAATTGTTGCACAAGCCTGCTTGATTGCATACATTTCGGCATGCGCTGTAGCATCTTGGCTTTCTTCTCTAAGATTATGCCCACGACCAATTATTTGACCATCTAATACAACAATTGCTCCTATTGGGACTTCTTTAATTGCTTCCGCTTTTTTAGCTTCCTTGATTGCTTCTAGCATAAACGTTTCTTTTTCATCTATTGTTAGACTGCTTGTCTTTTCGTTCAAGCGATTTCCGCCTTTCATCTCCGTTATCGTTAAACCTTTTTATCCTATTCATGGTACAATAAATGAGTGAGGTGTGTCTATGACAATTGAAGAATTAATTGAATTATATCCTGCAGGAAAAATACAACAAAAAAAAGCGACAAGCGAAACTCTTTCATTACCTATTGACGGAAACTATTTTGTCATCCCTAAAAAGTTGTTACATGAGACAGAAATACGACTTCTGGAGAAAATTTTTCCCGCAAAAGATCAGTTTGTGGATCAAAAAAAACATCCTTGGTACAACTATCTGTTTAATCAAGTTATGCTCGATGTTGAAGGTTTATTTCGAGTAATACATTTTCAAATAAAAAAACCTAAGGCCTTTTTACAATCGGAATGGGAAAATAGTATCACTGAAATTTTTCCTAATCTAGTAGACTTTTTTTTTACTAGCAAAAATGATGGCGCTTTAATCGAAAAATATGCTAAAAATCACTATACCTTGGAAGAGCTTCAAAGTATATTTTTAACTTTAGATGCTGATTTTGATTCTTCAACGACAGCCTTTGTAGGCAATTTTTTCTCAGCAAACGAGCATTTCCCTATGTTATTTGAAGAAGAACAGTCTATTTTTAAGCAAGAATTGGAGAGCCTTCGTGGAAAAACAACTTTTGCTTTACCTGATGTAGCATTACATTATTTCACTAAGGAAACGATGAAACAGAGTAAAATCGTTCAAACGTTTAGCACACAACTGGTTCTAACCAATGAGTTTCAACAGATCATTCTTTCACTTTGGCGTAATCAAGGAAATATCAGTTCTGCTGCCAAAGATTTATATATGCATCGAAACACGCTTCATTATCGATTGGAAAAATTTTATGAGCAAACAGGGCTTTCTTTAAAAAAAATGGACGATCTTGTTTTTTGTTATTTATTAATCACCAAACAAGAAAAATAAACTATTTCGACAAAAAGCACATAATGTATGTTCTACATCATGTGCTTTTTGTCCTTATTCACACCTAAATGGCTATTATCATGTTCTAATTTTACATCATTTCTTCAACGAAGCTAACTAAACGATCTTTTAAATTCTCTGTATTATCTTTCAAAGATTCTCCGCAACAAGAAATTTTCTTTCTGCCATCTTTGACTTTCCCTAAAACATTCATCATAGAATCAAGATCATCATCAGACAGATCATCGACAATTCCTAGTAACTTCTCATTACCGCCAAATTTATCATTCACAAATTTTTTCGCTTTAAAACGATTTGATACATGGTAAACTTTTTTAACGATTTTTTCAGAAGCAATCACTGCAACTGATACGCCCGCTACCGCGGCAACACTTAGACCAATACTTATTTTTGTTGATGTTTTCATTCTTTTCAGCTCCCTTATACTATCTATTCTTATGATAACATACTCTGAAAAATTGAGGTAATAAAACAAAATTTTAATCTCGTCGATTATTTCCACCAAATAAAATAATCAAGCGAAGTAATTGTAAAAACGTAGCTAAAGCTGCTGCCACATAAGTCAACGCAGCTGCAAATAAGACTTTCCTTGCCATTGGAACTTCTTCTTCTGTCAAGATATTCCCATCAGATAAAATTTTTAATGCTCTGCGTGAAGCATTAAATTCCACTGGTAACGTAACTAGTTGGAACAGTAAGGCCAGTGAAAATGCCAAAATCCCAATATTGATCAATGTTTGATTCCAGCTAAGCAAGACACCTACCAAAATAATTGGAAATGACAAGGCTGAACCAAAGTTCGCTACTGGAACGATTGCCGCACGAATTTTTAATGGGCTATATCCAGTATGATCTTGTACTGCATGCCCACATTCATGAGCAGCAACTCCAATTGCCGCAACTGATGTCGACTGAGCTGTTGCTTCAGACAAACTTAATAGTTTAGTGTTGGAATTGTAATTGTCCGTTAAGTCTCCTGCAATTTGCTGGACACCTACATTATTGATATGTTCTTTTTCTAAAATAAATTGTGCAGCTTTTGTCCCCGTGATATTATTTCTACTTTGAATTTTATCATATTTTTTAAAGGTACTATTTACGAAAGCTGATGCAGCCATTGAAATTAGTAATCCCACAATCACCAAAATGTAGGTTGGATCAAATACTGCGTAAAAAGGTATCATTTTTACCCCTCCTTATTCTTTTCTATATTGTATCATGAGTTTCTAAAAAAAGTGTAACTATAACTTGACGAATTTATGAACTCTAACATCGACTTTCTAACAAAACTGTCACATTGTTTTAAGACAATTCAATGGCATTCTAGCTAAAAAAAAGGCATACTACAGGTAAGAGGTGACTAAAATGAAAAAATTCTTATCGTTTCTCTTACCATTCGTCCTTTTAACGGTTGGTGTTTGGTTTGGTTACAATTATTATTTTGGCGGAAAAGACTATTATACCCGTGTCGGAACACCAACTGAAGTAACAACTGGTAAATTCGATAACGGTGACAAATACACGCAATATAACTATACGCAAACTGCCTATAGTAAACAAGGAGAAAAGACTGTTCAAAAAACATATGAGATCAGAAATAAACCTTTACGAATCAACGCCTATTTAAAATTGAAAGTAAATCCTAGAAAAGGCGTTCTTAGTTGGGAAGAAGTTCCTGAAAAAGAAGTGCCAGAAAAAGCACTTGAAAAATTGGCAGCTTTAAATTAAATTATAATAAAATCCCTGCATTCACTTTGATGCAGGGATTTTATTATAATTGATTACTAATTTTTTCAATATTTTTTAAAACGATTGATACTGTTCCATCAGGGTTATTAACAAATTCAATTAAATCCCCATTTCGATAAACTTCCAGTGGAACGATCAACTCAATTCCATTACTCATTTTCAATTTTTGTTTACCAAATTTTTTCTCTGAAATTTCTCTTGCTTCACGAACTGGCGGTGTTTTATCGACAAATTTTGATTCGTTGACTTCATCTTGATAAGCCATTCTGGCAGAAATATTCTCTTTAAAAACTAGCTCTGCGACTTGCTCATTATCGATTGTACCAGTCTCTTCAATACTTTCATATACAGCTTCTTTCACAGAGGCAATCAATTCAAATTCATCTTCGTTAAATTTTTTACCAATCCGTTTTACTGCTTTTTTGATTTCTTTCATATTTTCTTCAATAGATGGTGCTGGTTGAGATTCAATCACTTTCTCTGAAAAATACCAGACTTTTTCACCTGAAAACTCATAACGTTTCTCCAACAGCTCATATGCTAAGGTGTCTAGATTAACGGTCATTCCCTCATCTGGTTTTTGCGATTTTGAAGGTAAAATTGCTCGATTGATGATTAGTTTGTTGTAAACGGCTTCGTCTTCGTAATCAACGTAATGCGTATAACTTTCTTTATAATTTAGTTTAATCATTGCTAAATGCATCACGGTATCTAATTCATATAAAATAAAAAGAACGTCCGCACTTGGTGCATCTTCACTACCTGAATAAACATCATACCAATGCTGCGCTAATTGCTGACTTTTTTGGACAAAGTCATTAGGAATCCCCCTCATTTTATCAACAAAGGTACTCTCTTCAGCCAAAATACCCGTTTTCGTTTGAGCTGTTGAAAGCTTTGTGATTTTGCTCGTCAAATAAACACGAATATATTCAGTCGTCAGATCTAATTCCTTCGCTGAAAATACTGGCGTCCCAGTTTCACGATCAATAATGTGTAATATTGCACTCTTTAAATAAATATCCATCTGTCATTCTCCCTTTTCTTAAGCCTTATTTAGTCTACCTGAAAGAACCAAAAATGCCAACTATTTTATTAGAAAAGCAGAATGGATTTATTCATCTTTTATCAGATCAGTAAAATGGCGGAACAAATCCGCTTAGTTTTAAAAAATAAGGAATTTATATGTGGAATCATTCCATCAAAAAAAGCAAGGTCACAATTTCTTGCCTTGCTTTAGTCAAACACAAATCGTTTCCATTCAACGTTTCTATTTAAGTCTCTTCAACAAACAATTTTCCAGTTGCTTCATCAACAGGATCCAGTTTATTGAAAATACCCTTTGTTCTAAAAATGTAAGTTAGGCTAAATGGAACAACGACAGCAATCAACATTGCTCCTAAAAATGGTAAATAGTACTGCGGAACAATCGACAAAATACCTGGTAATCCGCCAACACCAATACTGATGGCTTTTACATCAAATAAGGTAGAGAATAAACCGGCGCATGCTGATCCAATCATCCCCGCAACAAACGGATAAATATATTTCAAATTAATCCCAAACATTGCTGGCTCTGTAACACCCAGATAACAAGATATCATAGCTGGAATTGAAACTTGTTCTTCATCTTTATTTCCTCTATGCATAAAAACAACCGCTAATACTGCTGAACCTTGTGCAATATTTGATAATGCAATCATCGGCCATAAATTTGTTGATTGGAAATCGGCGATTAATTGTAAATCAATAGCATTGGTCATATGATGCAAACCGGTAATAACCAAAGGAGCATACATAAAACCAAACACAGCTCCGAATAACCAGTTAAGAGAAGAGGTTAATCCTGCATTTACGATATCTGAAATCCAACTTCCTATAGTCCAACCAATCGGCCCTAAAATTACATGAGCTGCAATAACAGTTGGTACTAATGCAAATAGCGGAACAAAGATCATCGAAACTGCTTGCGGTATCACTTTTCTGAAAAATATTTCTAGGTAAGCCAGTAAAAATCCAGCCAACATTGCTGGGATAACTTGGGCTTGGTAGCCAATCATATTTACTTGAGCAAAGCCAAAATCCCAAAATGGAATGTCGGCGGCTGCCGTACTTGCCACAGAATAAGCATTTAATAATTGCGGTGATACTAACGTGATACCTAAAACAATCCCCAGTATCTGAGTTGTTCCCATTTTTTTAGTAATACTCCAAGTAATACCTACTGGTAAGAATTGGAAAATCGCTTCACCTATCAACCATAAAAACGAATTCACTCCACTCCAAAATTGTGAAACTTCTACAATCTTCTGTCCATCTAAAAAGCTGAATGGAATCCCTTCCAATACATTACGAAAACCTAGTATCAATCCACCAATAACCAAAGCTGGAATTAACGGTGTAAAGATTTCTGCTAAAACCGAAATTGCTCGTTGTACTGGATTAAGATTTTGTTTAGCAGCGGCTTTCCCTTGCTCTTTGGAAACGCCTTCAACTCCTGAAATAGAAGAAAACTCATTATAAAATTGTGGTACTTCGTTCCCAATAATAACTTGAAACTGTCCAGCATTTGTAAACGTTCCTTTTACAGATGGAATTTTCTCAATCGCAGCTGTATCGGCTTTGCTTGGATCATTAAGTACAAATCGCATCCGTGTTGCACAGTGAGAAACCGCAGCAATATTCTCCTTCCCCCCTACATTTTCTAACAGTTGTTTTGCATCTTCTTGAAACTTACCCATCTTCTTTGCTCCTCTCCGGTAACTTGTATATACAATTATATTGTATTTGTATAATACTTTATTATTGAGATTTTTACAAGCGTTTTCTTTTTAAAAAATAAATTTTTTATTCTAAACCAAAAACCAAAGATCTACACACTATTTCAAAATACTGGAAATTATTTCACAAAATGGTACACTTGAATTTATCAAATAGAAATAAAACAACTACCCAACGTAGCTGTTTTGATAGAGGATAAAATGAAAAAAAATAAGCTTACCATTAGAGTAAAAAAGCGATTATCAGCTGTTCAGGTTTTAGCACTAGGATTTATGGTCCTGATTTTTTTGGGAGGTACACTACTATCCCTACCTATTTTTTCTCGTAGTGGGAATGCCACACCTTTTATTGATGCCCTATTCACAGCAGTTTCTGCCGTTTGTGTAACTGGTTTGACGACACTTAATACGGCTCTGCACTGGAATGCTTACGGTCAATTGGTTATCATGCTCTTGATTGAAATCGGTGGTTTAGGTTTTATGACTATGCCAGTCATTCTATATTTTATCTTACGTAGAAAAATAACATTAAGTACTCGAATATTATTGCGAGAGGCACTGAATCTTGATGACATGTCGGGAGCCTTTCGACTGATGATGTATGTCGTCAAATTAGCTGCTGTCATTCAATTAGCTGGAGCTATATTGCTATCTATCGAGTTTGTTCCTGAATTTGGTTGGAAGAAAGGTCTTTTCTTTGGGCTATTTCATTCTATTTCTAGTTTTTGTAATGCGGGATTCGATTTATTAGGGGATAGTTTAACGCCTTATCAAGCAAAACCTTATGTTTTACTCGTAATAGCCGCTTTAATTATTTCTGGTGGTCTTGGTTTTATCGTTTGGCAAGATTTACTACGTTTTAAAGAAAAGAGGAAGTTTTCTTTGCATACAAAAATCGCATTGATTACTACTGCTTCTTTATTGATTGGCGCTTTCATCATTTTTTTCATTACTGAACACAATGCAAGCAATTTGACAACAGGGACAAGTTTTATTGATCGATTAGCTAATACATTTTTCATGTCCGTTACACCAAGAACCGCTGGTTATTACTCGATCGATTATATGCAAATGACAAATGCTGGTTTGATCACTACAATCTTTTTGATGTATATAGGCGGAACATCTGGCTCTACTGCCGGCGGTCTTAAAACAACCACCTTTGCTGTATTGATCATTCAAATCGTTTCAATTTTTAAAGGTCGGACACGAGCAGAATTCCAAGGACGTACGATTAGAAACAGCACAGTATTTCGTGCTTTAACCTTATTTTTCATCACCTTGACCTTATGTGTCCTCTCAATCATGCTCTTGACGATTACTGAAAATATTCCAGAATCTTCTGGTATAGAGTATGTCGCTTTTGAAGTATTTTCTGCATTCGGTACTGTTGGATTGACTATGGGCTTGACACCAGACCTCACAATTGCTGGAAAAATTATCATTATGTTATTGATGTACATTGGGCGGGTAGGCATTTATACTGTTGGTTTTTCATTACTCACAAAAGGGCAAAAGCAACAAGCGAAATTTAAATACCCAGATGAGAGTGTCATGATTGGATAGAATAAAAAAGAGAGCGGAACAAAACTAATGATCAGTTTTGTTCCGCTCTCTTTAATTGAATAAATAGTGAGACAACGGGTTGCTTCAGAAATAAGCATTTTTTCTCGCTCTTTTTATTGTTTTAAAAATTTTTCAATGTACATAAAAATCCCACCTCTTTTGAAGGTGGGAAAAGGAGTTTTACTCTAAAGAGTAAAATGAAAAAATAAAAAGGGTTGTTGTTGGTATGAAATTATAATACTATTTTTTTTAAATATTATCAACTAATAACCCTTGGACATTCTTAATTATTTCAAAAAAAAGATCAAAACGTTTTCTTTTTTATTTTTAAATAAAATAAATTCTTATTTAAAATAGGTCTATGGCTAATTAAAAATCCCATCTTCAGTAGAAGATGGGAAAAGGAGTTTTACTCTAAAAGAGTAAAATGAAAAAATAAAAAGGGTTGTTGTTGGTATAACAGTATAATACCGTCAAATTAATAAAATTTCAACTAATAACCCTCGAAAATTTCAAATTAATACTATTCATGCATAATATCAATAAAAAGAATGGACTATTTAATTTAAATATCTATTTGTTTTTACTTTTTTACACTTTACAATTATTACTTTTTCTGAAAAAGCAATAATTACTGCACAAAAAAACGATTCAATTTAATTGAATCGTTCTGAAAGTCTTTAATTAGTTTTTTACGATGTTTGTTGCTTGTGGTCCACGTTGACCTTCTTCGATATCAAATGATACGCTTTGGCCTTCGTCTAAAGATTTAAATCCGTCACCTTGGATTGCTGAAAAATGTGCGAATAAATCTGTTCCGTTATCTTGAGTAATAAAACCAAAACCTTTGTCTGCGTTAAACCATTTCACTGTACCTGTATTCATAAATGTGTTCCTCCTAGTGCTTTTAGCACGATTAATTTTTGCAATACCTTTGTGATAAAAAAAAGAGGAATTAAAACACCCTTACGAATGAAATGACCTATTAATTTCAATTACAATTATACTACATTTGTTATTATACGACGTTATGAGTTGAAAGTATACCTTTTTATCCAATTATGAGGAAACACTCATTTAATTCATTTCCTCCACGGACTCGACTTCTCTTAAATATTAAAATCCCACCTCATATAAGGTGGGATAAGGATAGTTATTTGTTAAGGTATTGATTTTTCAGACCTACTTAGTTTACTATATAATACATATTCATGCAATCAAAAAATATTATAAACATCCTTTAACTTTGAATATCCATTTGGTATTTCCTCCATAGCTTCAATCAGTGATCCTTTGATCTTCTAAAAAACTTACAACTCGTACATTTGAGGTATTTTTAAAATCTGACGTTCTATCTATAAAGCTGTTAATATAGATCGTTGAATTTGAAGAAAACCCTTCTTTTTCTATAGCTTCCGAATTTTTAGAAGCTTTTTAAGTTCATCTACTTCCTTTTTTACTATTAGTAAAACTTTTACTTTCTTCTCACTATGCTTCTTCGGTTTTGGGAAAGTTTTTTTGTCAGCTGTGTCAATTACGTATTAAATTATGTTCGTCTCCCCTATACGCTCAAATATATTTTAATCATCCGTTGGTGTAAAATTAATTGTTTAGAATTGGAAATACTACGAATCATTTGGTCACATAACAAACGAATACTATTTTCCGAAATTATTGAAGAGCTTTATCAAAAAATACTGCATGCAAAAAGCCATCCGCCCACAGAAGTTCAGGGTGAATGACTTTTCCAAAACAATTTTCAATGTTACTATTTCTTCGGTTCGTCTTCGTCCATTTTCAGAACTGCCATGAAGGCTTCTTGAGGAACTTCAACAGAACCAACTTGTTTCATTCGTTTTTTACCATCTTTTTGTTTTTCTAGCAGTTTACGTTTCCGTGAGATATCCCCACCATAACACTTAGCTAAAACGTTTTTACGCAATGCTTTGATTGTTGACCGTGCCGCAATTTTTTGCCCGATAGCCGCTTGGACCGGCACTTCAAACTGTTGACGAGGAATTAATTTTTTCAACTTTTCAACGATCACTTTGCCACGTTCAAAAGCAAAATCTTTATGCACAATAAAACTTAAGGCATCGACTTTTTCTGAGTTTAGTAAAATATCCATCTTAGATAGATTACTCTTACGATAACCGATCATTTCATAATCTAATGAAGCATACCCTTTTGTACCGGATTTTAAACGATCAAAGAAATCATACACGATTTCCGATAACGGCATATCGTAAATAACATTTACTCGGTATTCATCTAAATAATCCATTGTCACGAATTCACCACGTTTGCGTTGAGAAATTTCCATTACAGCACCAACATACTCATTCGGCACCATAATTGTTGCCTTAACGTATGGCTCTTCAACAAAGTCAACAGTACTTTGATCTGGAAATTCCGCTGGATTATCAACCACGATTTTTGTACCGTCCGTTTTAGTCACATGATAAATTACAGATGGCGCAGTCGTGATCAAATCAAGATTAAATTCTCGCTCCAAGCGTTCTTGGATGACATCCATATGCAGTAAACCTAGAAATCCACAACGATAACCAAATCCTAAAGCTTGAGAAGACTCTGCTTCAAACTGCAAAGCCGCATCGTTTAATTGTAATTTTTCCAAAGCTTCACGCAATTCAACATAACGAGAGTTGTCAATAGGATACAGTCCACAATAAACCATAGGATTCATCTTACGATAACCATCTAGCGCTTCTTTGGCAGGATTATTTGCTAACGTCACAGTGTCCCCCACTTGCGTATCACGAACCGTTTTAATTGCAGCTGTAATATATCCAACATCCCCAACCATCAAAAAGTCACGACTGATTGGTTTTGGTGAAAAGATTCCCACATCAGTTACTTCAAAGGTTTTATTATTATTCATCATCATGATCTTATCACCAGGTTTCACAACACCATCCATGATCCGAACATTCAAAATAACCCCACGATAACTATCGTAGACTGAGTCAAAAATCAGTGCTTTTAATGGTGCTTCAAGATCACCAGTTGGTGCTGGAACTAAATCAACGATTTGTTCCAAAATATCTTCAATCCCAATTCCCGCTTTAGCACTTGCTAAAACCGCATCACTGGCATCGATCCCAATCACATCTTCGATTTCTGTACGAACACGCTCAGGATCTGCTGCTGGTAAATCGATTTTATTGATAACTGGAATAATCTCCAAATCATTATCCAAAGCTAAATAAACATTGGCTAATGTTTGTGCTTCAATTCCTTGAGCCGCATCAACAACTAGAATGGCCCCTTCACAAGCAGCTAAACTTCTCGACACTTCATAGGTGAAATCCACGTGTCCAGGAGTATCGATCAAATGAAAGATGTACTCTTCACCATCTTTCGCTGTGTATGTTAATTCTACTGCATTTAACTTGATTGTAATTCCGCGTTCACGCTCTAAATCCATCGCATCAAGTAATTGATCTTGCATTTCACGATCTGACACAGTTTCGGTTTTTTGTAAAATCCGATCAGCAAGTGTTGATTTTCCGTGGTCAATATGAGCAATAATGGAAAAGTTACGAATTTTTTCTTGTCTTTGCTTCATTTCATTTATATTCATTAATAGTCCTCATTTCTTTTATGAAAAGCTGAATGAGCTTGTGATTTCATTGAATAGTTTATTCGCTCATCGCTCAGATCATTTTCAATCAGCACTACCCATTATAGCAAGATTTCTACTAGAATTAAAGAACTTTCCTGTGTTTACTCACGGCTTTTACAAATCTGTTGCTTTATTCGCCCGTAATGTCGCGCTGCTTCCAAAATAAAAAAGACTGTCTGCACAATACCTAGCAATAGATACTCTCGAAAAGAGTTTTAGCTCTTTAACACGTTCCTACCAGATAGACAAATAATGAAGAAGAAAGTGCTCTTCACTATATTTCAGATTGACTTCCTCTGTTAACTCCATCATCTCAACTCCTATTCGCAGCTAGAAATGCTTCTTTACCAATTCTTAGTAAGTATTTCTCTATTTATTCCATTTTTTTTGATATACTGGAAATACAAAACTAATTGGAGATGGAAAAATGGACCAAAAAGAGTTCAGAGATAATTTAGAATTAAAAGCCGTAGATGAAAAATATGTGGATCAGTTCAATGAATTATTGAGCTATGTCTTCCAATTTACGGAAGCAGATTTAGAAGAAAGCGGCTACGAAAGTAAAAAAGAATTGATTAAGTCAAAGCAACCTATTTTAGAACAATCAAAAGTATTTGGTTGGTTTCATGATGAACAGCTGATTTCTCAAATTGCGATTTATCCTTGTGAAGTGAATATTCATGGAAAAATTTTCAAAATGGGCGGCATTACCGGTGTTGGCACCTATCCTGAATATGCCAATCATGGATTGATGCAGGATTTGATTCATCTTGCTCTTAAAAATATGCGTGACGATCAACAATGGATTTCTTACCTTTATCCCTATAGTATTCCTTATTACCGTAGAAAAGGCTGGGAAATCATGTCTGATAAACTATCATTCAAGATACGCGATACCCAATTACCTAAACAAGTAACCATCCCTGGAATGGTGGAACGCGTCAGTGTAGATCATGAAGATGTGTTTACCGTTTACGCAAAATTTGCTCGTCAAAATCATGGTGCATTGATTCGCAGCGAATTTAACTGGGAAGAATATTGGCGTTTTGAAAATGAAGATGAACGAACTGCCGCTGTTTACTATGGCGCAAATCAAGAACCGTTAGGTGTACTTTTTTACTGGGTAGCTGAAGATGTTTTTCATATCAAAGAAATGTTCTATATCAATCAAGAAGCACGCAATGGCTTGTGGAATTTTATTTCAGCCCATTTTTCAATGATTGATTGGGCTGAAGGTGATATTTATAAAAATGAACCACTAGCCTTTTTATTAGATGACAGCCAAATCAAGGAAACGATCGAACCTTATTACATGGCCAGAATTGTAGATGTTAAGGAAATGCTGCTAGCTTATCCATATGTTAGTACAGCAAAACCGTTTCATTTTGTAGTGAGCGATCCAGTTGCTGAATGGAATAATGGTGTGTTTAGTTTACTATGGGATGAAGATGACCAAGTTTCTGTAACAGATGAACCGTTAGGACAACCTGTGCATATCGATATTCAAACCTTGACTTGTGTCTTGATGAATTATCGCCGTCCGACTTACCTACATCGAATCGAACGTTTGGATACGGATAAGGAAACATTGAATTCATTAGAACGGATTTTACCGGATCAAGAGGCATACTTTAGCGATTATTTTTGATTATAGTACGAATGATTACTTAATAAAGGATGATTTTTATGAATGATTTTCTTGTTATTCCAACCTTACTAGCCAAAACACCAAACATGCAATTATCATTTGCAGAAATAGAAGCACAAATGTCCTATAATCATGTACTACCTGAACTGGCTAAAACTTATAGTGCCTGGTGGACTAAAAAAGAGCATTCTTTTTCAAGTGCTTGGGCTGCTTATGGTTATCAAGTTGATAAAGTTGATTTAGTTAATCAATTCGTCTTTTTCCAGAAAAAAAAAAATACAAGATTACCTTAGAGGTGAAAAAATGAAAATTTATTTTGCAGGACCAATGTTTGCAAAAGCAGACCTACTTTATAATGAATATATGGTGAAAAAAATACGTGAATTAGATGATTCAATCGAGGTTTATCTACCGCAAGAAAATGGTGCGATCAATGATAAAACCGCCTATGCTGATAGTAAAATGATTGCGTTAGCTGACACTGAAAAAGTTCTTGAAAGTGATTTGCTTATAGCTATTTTAGATGGTATTACGATTGATGCTGGTGTAGCATCTGAAATCGGTGTTGCTTATGCTAAAAATATTCCAATGATTGCCTTATATACAGATACTCGTCAACAAGGTTTTGATAATCAAAAAAAGCTTGCAGCTTTAGGTGATACGGCTGAAAATCAATTCCACTATTTAAACCTGTACACTGTAGGTTTAGTTAAATTAAATGGAACTGTCGTCAGCTCTGAGCATGAATTTTTAGATTTAATCAAAGAACAGTTAAACAAATAATTTACTTGCTTATTATAATATAAGCATATTGGAGGCTTTTATATGAAATTGGAATTTGAGGATAAACAAGAAAAAAGTGCCTTTTATTTTTTACTTGTATTTGGTGTTATGACGTTACTCGTCAATATTGTTAAAACATTTGTAGTTCAACCAACGGAACAATATGTGTTATTGACGTTTGAAATGATTGCAGGAATTGCTGTGATTTTTGTCCCATTTGTTTTTACAAAATTTACTGGATTGGTTTTTCCAAAAATGGTCCGACTTTATTATTGGTTCTTCATTTGGATCGCCGTTTTCCTAGGAACTGGCTTACGATTAATCATCATTGTGCCATTTTGGGATAAAATTCTTCATGCAGTCAGCCCAATTTTATTAGTCGCTGTGGGTTATGCGATTATTGGCTATTGTTTACGTGACTCAGATTTTTCTAAAATAAGCCCTTGGTTATTCATTATTATGGGCTTTGCTTTTGCTGGATTATGCGGTGTTTTCTGGGAGTTCTGGGAATTCCTCTGTGATTCACTGGGGAATATGAACTTACAACGATATATGACAGAAGCAGGCCAGCCTTATATCGGTCGTGCAGCATTAATGGATACGATGGGGGATTTATTTACGAATACGATCGGTGCATTGATTTTAACGGTTTATAGTTTCACGCAACGACACAAACCAGACTATTTTAAAGCTTATGCGTTTAGAAAAGTGAATAAATAAAAAAACGACAACTTTAGTCATTCTAAAGTTGTCGTTTTTTATTTATTCTACTTCTAACTCAACTGAAATATTTCCTCTTGTTGCTTTTGAGTATGGACATACTTCATGAGCTGCCTTAACTAATTCTTCTGCTGTTTCACGATCAACATCATCGATTTTAACAGATAAGACAACCCCAACTTGAAAACCAGTTTGTTCATCACTAAATAATGAAACCGTCGCTTTTACTGTGCTTTTTGATGTAATTTTTTGTTTCGCCATCACAAGTTCTAAAGCACTGTTAAAACAAGAGCTGTATGCAGCCGCAAATAGTTGTTCTGGATTTGTTTTATTTTCTTGATGAGGACCAGGTGATGTCACTTGATAACTAAATGATTTATCTGGTGAGAAAACTTCTCCTTCTCTTCCTCCTGTATTGATGATTGTTGTTGAATAGATTTTTTTCATGATTCTTTCCTCCAATTCCTATTATCATAACCGTATCGTACAATTAAATTGTACACAATATTTTTATTGCTGTACAATAATTTGCTTCATATCATTCAATTCTGCTTCTAAAAAAACTCCAAAAAGTTGGCATTTAAATCATCCCCTTCTTTTTGAAGTTTTTCGGTAGTATATTTTAATGGTTGATTTCACTAATTTGCTTGCTTAAAGAGTTGATTTGTTCAATCAATGAAAAATACTTTTTTTCATTGAAATCAAGCTGATTTAAACACCCTTGTACTTGATCATAGATCTCTGTTTCTAATTGAAGCGCTTTTTCTGAAAGCGAAACAATCACGATTCGTTCATCTTCAGGCAGTCTATTGCGATGAATGTAACCATTTTTCTCCATCCTTTTCAACATAGGAGTCAAAGTTCCTGTATCAAGCGCTAGTTTTTCGCCAATATCTGAGATCCTTTGATCTGAATATTCCCATAAAACGAGCAAGACTAAATATTGAGGATAAGTTAACTGAAACGGTTTTAATGCCTTAGCGTACATTCTATTGAATTGTTTTGAAGCTGTTTGTAAAGAAAAACACAATTGTTCTTCTAATCGTCTGCTTTTTTTGTCCACTGGATCCCTCTTTTAAATTGTTATTATAATAGTTAGATTCTACACAATATCATTTTTAAAATCAATTTTTTACACTTAAAAAATGTGGCTGAGACATAACTTTTCGCGTTATGTCTCAGCCACTTAGAATCCGAATAAACGACTGTAAAAAAGTAGCTCCTTCTTTCTCAGAACTAGGCATTTTGCCCCACTCTTTTACTTTCTAGCTTATTCTTCTATTGGTTCATTTTCAAATACTAGTTGTCCATTCAATAGACTGATTGTTACTTTTGTCTTAGGCAACACTCGTCCTGAAACGATTTCTTTTGCTAATGGTGTTTCCACTTCTTTTGTAATAAAACGTTTCAATGGACGAGCTCCATAAGCTGGATCATAACCACTTTCAGCGATCCAAGTTTTTGCCTCATCTGAAATCACTAATTCGATTTCTTGATGTTCTAAACGTTTCGCTAATTGAGCCGTCATTTTTCCGATAATGCCTTTGACATTTTCTAGGCTTAATGGTGTAAATAAAATTGTGTCATCAATTCGATTTAGGAATTCTGGTTTGAAATTCCCGCGTAAAATCGTCATCACTTGCTCTTCAACAGCTTCTGGAATCGTTCCTTCTGGCGTCACACCTTCAAGTAATAATTGAGAGCCAATGTTACTTGTCATGATCAAGACAGTATTTTTAAAATCAACCACTCGTCCTTTAGAATCCGTCAAACGACCATCATCTAACACTTGAAGTAAAATGTTGAAAACATCTGGATGCGCTTTTTCGATTTCATCTAGTAAAACGATCGTATATGGATTACGACGAACAGCTTCCGTTAATTGGCCTCCTTCTTCGTAACCAATGTATCCTGGAGGTGCTCCGACTAGACGAGAAACACTATGTTTTTCCATATACTCACTCATATCGATTCGAACCATATGGTCTTCTGAATCGAATAGGTCTTCTGCTAAAGCCTTAGCAAGCTCTGTCTTCCCAACACCTGTTGGTCCTAAGAATAGGAAGGAGCCTAAAGGACGGTTTGGATCTTGTAATCCAGCACGCGAACGAATCACGGCATCGCTCACTGCATCTACAGCTTCATCTTGCCCGATGACACGTTTGTGAAGGGTTTCGTTCAATTTCATTAGTTTTTCACGTTCCCCTTCAACTAGTTTGGTTACAGGAATACCTGTTAAACGACCAACGACTTGCGCAATCTCATTTTCAGTTACAGCTTCTTGTACCATGCGAACATTGTCTTTAGCATTTTTAGCTTCAAGCTGTTTCAATTCTTCTTCTAATTGTGGAATCGTACCATGACGAAGAACAGCTGCTCTTTCTAGATCATAATTATTTTCAGCATCTTCTAATTCATGTTTTGCTTTATCGATTTCTCCACGTTTATTGCTGACAGCATTCACTTCTTCTTTTTCTGTTTCCCATTGCATCTTCATTGCATTGGCTTCTTCTCGAAGATCAGCTAGTTCTTCTTGTAATGCGCCCAAGCGTTTTTTACTAGCGTCATCTGACTCTTTTTTCAACGCCGCTTCTTCAATCTCTAATTGCATCAAACGACGTGTTACTTGATCGAGTTCAGTCGGCATTGAATTCATTTCAACCCGAATTGTCGCACTTGCTTCATCGACTAAATCAATAGCTTTATCCGGCAAGAATCGATCCGTTATATAGCGATCTGATAAAGTAGCCGCAGCTACCAAGGCATTATCGTGGATATTTACGCTATGATGAATTTCAAAACGTTCTTTTAGTCCACGTAAAATACTAATCGTATCTTCCACCGTTGGTTCTTTTACTAAGACTTTTTGGAAACGACGTTCTAATGCCTTATCTTTTTCCATGTACTGACGATATTCATCTAGTGTTGTAGCACCGATCAAATGTAATTCGCCACGAGCCAACATTGGTTTTAATAAGTTTCCAGCATCCATACTACCCTCTGTTTTGCCTGCACCAACAATGTTGTGGATTTCATCAATGAATAAAATGATACGGCCTTCACTTTTCTTTACTTCTTTTAGTACTGCTTTTAGACGTTCTTCAAATTCGCCACGGAATTTAGCGCCGGCGATCAACGCACCCATATCTAAAGAAAAGATTGTTTTATCTTTTAAATTTTCAGGCACGTCTTTACGAACGATTCGTTGTGCTAATCCTTCCACGATTGCAGTTTTACCAACCCCTGGTTCACCAATCAAAACAGGATTATTTTTTGTTTTACGAGATAGAATCCGAATCACGTCACGAATTTCTTCATCACGACCAATAATTGGATCTTGATTACCGCTTTTAACTTGTTGGACTAAATCTACCCCATATTTTTCTAATGCTTTGTATTGTTCTTCTTGATTTTGAGAAGTCACACGATCTCCTCCTCTCATGTCTTCGATATTTTTACGTAGTTCTTTTTCTGTGATTCCTTGACTTGTTAAATATTTTGTTAAACGATAATTTTTCAATTTCATCAGCGCTAAAATCACGATTTCAGTTGCTAAAAATTCATCTTGAAACGATTCTCTAAGTTTGTCTGCTTCACCTAATAAGTTAAACAAATTCTGACTCATGCTTTGACCGTATTGAATATTACTACCTTGAATACTTGGATATTCATCAATTGCTTTATCGATTTCGCGCTCAAAAGCATCTACATCAACTCCAGCGTCTGTATAAAAATTACGACCAAAATGATTCGGCTGCAAAAAAATCTTCCATAGGTGAGCAATATCGATTTCCTGATGATGACGAGTGACTGCTACTTGTTGCGCCTCTGCGATTGCCTCTTGTAATGTCGTTGTCATTTTTTCGATGTTCATAGAATTACCTCCTAAATTTAAAAGCGTAACGGGCTCGTTCAGATTCGAATGAAAAATAGGAAATTATGAATGAGGTGCTTTTTGCCTCAGTCATCATTTATCTTTTTTCCGAGAAACTAGCCCGTGTAGCTAGATACTATTAAAGCGTAACGGGCTCGTCCAGCTTCAACTGAAAAATAGGAAATTATGATTGAAGGCTTTTTACCTCAATTATCATTTATCTTTTTTCCGATAAGCTCGCCCGCGTAGCTATATAATATTAACGTGTAACGAGGTTGATCAGCCTCGACTGAAAAATAGGAAAATGTGAGTACGATCCTTTTTGTCACAATATTAATTTAATCTATTTCCACAAGGATTGACTGAGTTTTCGACTCATTACTTAAAAAAACATAAATCTCTGCTATATAAATAGTACCGTTACTATGGTAAAAAAACATTCAGACTTTTGTACTATTTTTTTCAAAGTCTAAAGTCTGATTAATATTGACTTTATAAAACTATTATACTCAATTGGTCAGTAAAGGTCAAATAAAAGGCTAGGATGTTCTAACTAATCTTTCTATCTATTTTTATGATAGCGCAACGAACTATTTTAGCAAATGATATGGTCTCTAAAAAAAAGATTACGGTTTCTAAAATTAGAACGTCGATCTTTTCCTCTATTATAATAAGTCTTCGCAACGTCATACCTAGAATTTCCAGGAAATTAATGTCTTTTTTAGTGAACAGGCTAATGAAAAAAGAGAAGGTGTTGCGGAGGAAACTACATGTCTGTACTAGAAACAAATAGACAATAGCATCCGTATTTCTTTAACAACAAGTTTTTTTTATATAAGCCCTTAATCAACTGACTACTGTCATCCATTTGTTTCCATCTCCCTTAGTGTTATATATTTAATAATTCCAAACTTCCCTATACCTTTATTGGTGTATAGTTTTTTCTCAAATTTTTTTAAAATCACTTGACCATCTGAATAGGCGTATCCGATACTTTGATAACCAAAATGATCATAAAAACCCCAAGCTTGCTTACGTCCAGTTAAATATACGGACTGAAAATCCAAAAGCTCTGCAATTTTTTCAGCAAATTTAAGTAATTTTTTACCAAGACCAAATCCTTGATAGCTATCGCTAATGGCCACTTGTTTAATTTGTGCTGTTGTTTGGCTCTTCTTTGAAAGAAGCAACGTTCCCACAACTTTCCCGTCGATCATTGCAGCCAGATGGATATCCTTTTCTTCATCTAATGGTAAATTTTTGATCCACTCTTTACCAGCACTTGTTTTTAGCAACTTATTTCTCAACTCTATTCCTGACCAATATTCTTCACTATTCCAATTTACAACTTTCACCGTCACTGTTTTACCATGTTAATTCCTCCGTTCTTTTAATTGTCGATTTGATTGATTTCGATGACTTCTGATAACTGAGACAATTCTGAAATGATCGCATTTACCGCAAGCGTACCATTTCTTGTCGCTTCGATTTCTAAAAACAATCGGACTTTTTTTCCTGCTAGATCTGTACAAGAGAACTTAGTAAAGGTTAAACAATATTTATCTAATAATTGGATAATTTCAGTTCTAAGCATGACCTCACAAGTATTACTTGTAATAATGGACAGATAATGGATTGATTCAGTCTTTTCCTCTTCTCGTTGAACAGTGTAGTCATCCATTTTGAAGGATAAATTTCTCAACAAAATATTAACTAACATTAAAATGACCGCACATATTACTCCTTCGATCACAAATCCAGCACCAATCAAACTGCCAACTGCAGCTGAGCACCATAAGGTTGCCGCTGTATTGATACCTGTCACACTAAATCCTTCTCTTAAAATCACCCCTCCAGCAAGAAATCCAATCCCACTGACTACTTGCGCTGCTATTCGTGTTGGGCTGTTGTCATCTTGAATCAAAGTAGACAATGAAACAAATTGACATGAGCCAAATGTTACTAAGGTCATCGTTCTCATACCAGCTAATTTTTTTCGCCATTGTCTTTCTACCCCAATAATCATTCCGGCAAAAATACTGGCAATAACGTTGATTAAAAATACATAGTATTGCTCCTTTCTTAGACTTGATGTTAGGTGGAAACTTTTTTTTAGACGAAAATTGCTTCGTTTTCTAAGTACTGTTCATCATCTACTCTGTCCTTCAGTTCTTAGTGCTTTAGCTTTTAGGAATTGATGCAATCGAAACGGAGTGGGGGGATTCAGTACTAAGGTTACTTCTCTCTCTTCGTTCGCCAAGTACTGTTCATCATCTACTCTGTCCTTTGGCCAATCGTAGTGATTCACAGCAAAAACCTTCCGCCAAAACTCAGCGGAAGGTCATAAATAAGCGCACAAAAAAAGCCTGTATGATCTAATCGTTGAGTTTTGGCACTATACAACGTAAAAAGCAGAGCTTTTAGCTACCTTATGAAAAGCCTTCTAATCGACAATCCCTGTTCTACCCATTGGCATCTCTCGATGTTTTTGGGCAGTAGCCTATGTTTGTATAGGAGCCTCACCTAACAAATCTATTCAGTTGTCTTACAGGAGAAACTATACCATCATTATAAATTGCCTGTCAATATTTTTTAATGAAAAACAGTATCCAATTTAAAAAAATAAAACAACGAGGCTGGAACAGAAGTGTTTAATTCCGAAAAATCAGAAAGGTATACCTCTGCTCCCAATCACGTTATAAACGTCAAAATCATTAGATTTTTTCAATTTTAATGACTGAATTTCCAGCTACTTGAGGTGGAATCGACATTGTCATCGCAGGTAAACCAACTAAAGTAAACTGAATTTTATTTCCTGATTTCAAGTCACTTTCTGTAATTCCATCTGCTAATTGTTCTTTTGGTACGTTCAAAATGACACCATCATTCTTCATCATAGTAATAATTTTTTCTGGATCTTCAACAGCTTCAACTTCTTTTAACACCAAACGAATTGAGTGATCCACTGTATCATTCTTTTTAGCATCTTCAACTAAAATCGCTGTGAATATTGATTGAGATCTTGCTTGTTCTTTAGTATTTGACGTTTCATCGGTAGCTTGATCTTTTTTACTGCTCATTGACGTTTCTTCACTTCCCTTTGGCAAATTTTTGTTATTATTCGTGCACGCTCCTAAACTAATCAATGTGAATACTACTAGTGTAGTTATTACGATTTTTTTCATAATTTTTTCCTCCAATAGTGTAATTTATTATGCGTTATTACAGCCTTCCATCACAATTATCTAGATAATTAACAGAAAAAAGCTGCCTAAAAAATAGACAGCTAACCATTTCTACGATCGTTACCAGACATTGTGATTTCTTGTGCTAGATATCGAATTCGTTCCATGATTCGACGAGCCTTCAGCGGTTCCTGTTCGCCACGTTGCGTAACAGATAAATGTTTCTCTAAATCTTTTAAATCAAGATTAGATGAAAAAAATGTCACTAACTGTTCTTGCATACGATACTGTAAAATAACACTTAAGACATCATCACGAATCCAAGAGGTCATTGATTCCGCACCAAGGTCATCAATCATTAAAACAGGTGATTTTTTGACCGCATCTAGCTTAGGACCAACCATATCCTTACCGATTGCCTGCTTCATTTCTACTGTAAAGGTTGGGAAATGAACGATCGTCGTCACAAATCCACGTTCAGCCAAACTATTCGCAATTGCGCCTAACAAGAACGATTTTCCAACCCCAAAGGTTCCTTGAAGATACAGCCCTTTATGAAATTCTTTAGGCTCAGAAGTATATTCATTTAAAAATCTCATTGTTTCAGCCATTGCCTGAGCCCGACCTTGAGAAGCTGTATCAAATCTACTTAAACTAGCTTCCCGTACATCTTTAGGCATATCCATAGCACGAACTCGCTTACGAATTTCATCTTCTTTTTGCTTGGCGATCAAAGCTTCTGTTGGCACGTAAGTTACATCAATATAGTGAAAGTTCAAGGTTAATTTCGGCTCATATCCAGGAGCAATCATGGATGGATCATTCAATTGATATTTGCGTTTTTCTTGAACAAACTCATATAACTTTGAATAGCTCTTGCGGATATCATCGTCAGTCAATCGGTCACGATTTTCTTGGATAAACTCTTGTACATCCGTATCTTTTAATACAACATCAACTAGCTCATTATAGCGTTCGTTCATATCTCTGTTTTGAATGATCTTTGACATTTCTTTTCCTACGTCTTCCATTAGTTACCGCCTCCTTTACTCAGAAAATCTTGAATTTCTTTATCTAATCGAGCTTGTTCTTCTTTAGATAATTTCTGTTCTTCAACAGGATTCTCTACCCAATCTGGTAATGTTTCCTGACGAATCGGTCTATTATTTTGTCCATAGCGCTGTCTCGACTGTTTTTGTTCTTTCCCTTTTTTAGCTATTTCCCGCACATGATCAATCGCTTTCTCAGGTGAAAAAATACCACTTTGAGCCCATTCATTGGCAATACGATTCACATAGTCTGCTTTTAGCGTGGGTTGTTTTTGGATATTATAAACGTAATTAATCAAGACATTTATCACACTATTAGGTAATCCAGATTTACTCACAAGATACTTAACCAATGAACGTTCTTGTGGCGTTGTATAACCGCCTCGCTCATTTTTCAAAGCTTCCAAATAATTTAACGGAAAATTCTTTTCGCTATCCATGATCATTTGAATATCTTGAGTTGAAAAGCCATTTAGTTTTAATGAATTATAACGGTAAGTCTGCTGATCTTCAGCAGATAATTCCACTGAGTCGTTCGTTTGAAACTGGCTTGCCTTTTGTTTCTTATCAGGGTCATAAGTTCTATACACCGCTCGTTCAAAGTCTTTGACATCGATCTTACTTGTATAATAATCAAATGATTTAGAACAAAATTCAATCATATCCAACTCTGTAATCCCAAATAAATTGTGGAAAACAAACACCTCTTCTTTAAAACCGACGCTATTGTCAGGCAGTTTTATTCCAAGTTTTTCTATACCTTGAATAAAATATGCCCAATCAAAGCTTTCATTGACCGCACTGAGTTTTTGAGCAGGCCTTGGGTCACTGAAAGCTTGCTCCATCTGTCTTAGTTGATTATTCTGAGAGATAATTTGCTCCTCTTTGAACAGGTAAACATCTTTAAATCCAGCCGAAATATCCTCAAACCCTGTTAAATTGGTGTACTTGGGTTTAAATCGATCAAACAGTTTGTCTAATTTTCTCTGTCCAACACAGTTTAACAGAGTCAATGACAAAACTTCGTCTTTAAAGAAACGTTCAACCGTTTCAGGATGATTTAAACGGTATAAAAACTGCGGACCAAGTTCGTTATCATTTTTGACAAATGTCCCTAATAATCCTATCCCCTCTAATTTCCTTCTGGCAGCTTGAATTTCTTGGATGCTCATATCCAACATCGTAATTAAATCAGCATGGAAGAGGGACTCACTAACACCTGTTTCTGTAACTTCTGATAAAAGTGTCCAATATAAACTGAATGCTTTTGCACCTATAATCGGTTGATATAAAAGCGTTAATATCGCTTGTTCTTGATCAGACAAAGGATAAGCAATTGCTGATTGAAATATACTTTTAGGATGGACTTCTTTCCAATTGTCTTTCAAGGAAAGACCTCCTTATTCATTGGTTGTATCTGAATTTGAAGATTTTGCTTTATCTACGATGCCTTGCAATTCTTTCAAGAATACACTCATATCTTTAAATTGGCGATATACACTGGCAAACCGGATATATGCAATTTCATCTAAATTAACTAAATCTTCCATGACATATTCTCCGACTAAAGTCGTTGAAATTTCATTTTCACCTAAACTACGGACACGATTTTCTACATTATCAACGATTTGTTCCATTTGTTCCATGGCAACCGGACGTTTTTCTGCCGAACGAATCAATCCTCGTAAGATTTTCTCACGATTAAATTCTTCTCGATCACCATTTTTCTTGATGACTAGTAGTGGAGCTGCTTCAATTCGTTCAAACGTTGTAAAACGGTAATTGCAATTTTCGCATTCTCTACGACGACGAATCGCACGACCATCATCTGCTTGACGACTGTCGATTACACGAGAATTATTATGATGACATCTTGGACAACGCATAGTATTCACCTCATTTTATCTAATAATATCTATTTTTAACGTTAATTTTTAGTTTACTTACTGTATTATAACATGAAATGCTTGAGAAACCAGACATTAACTATTACTTCTTAACCATTTTTTTTCATTTATGTAGCACCTATTTAATAACAAATTTCCCGAATGAAATTTCATAAAAAATCGACTTAACTAACTTCTTGACTGTTCTTTTTTATTTTTATCAATTTTTTGTCTATTAATTCTATGTTGAACAGATGTCAATATAAAAAATAAAAACAAAGAGATGTTGTCCTAACCGCTCTCTTTGTCTTCATTTAATAGCCTATTTCACTTTTTAATATCCAAAAACATGGCTGAACAAATTATATAAAATTATTTTTTGATAACCAACTTTTTACGATTTCCTCTGTTTCTTGTATCGTTTTTTGATTATCGAATAGGATGTCTGCTCTTTGTTTTTTTGTTTCAATTGATAATTGACTGTTTATCCGCTGCCATGCTTCCCCTTCGGTTAGCTGATCTCTTTTCATTAGACGCATTAATTGAATATTCTCTGGAACATAGACAACAGCTACTTTATCCATATATGCATCATATCCACCTTCATATAACAAAGGAATATCAACAACCACAAGCTTTGCTTTCTCTTCTTTTTTCTTGATTTGAGATAGAATTGCTTCTTTTAAAAAGGGGGATAATAATTCATTCAGTTCTCTTCTTTTCTGCTTGTCCGAAAAAACTAGTTTCCCCAATTTTTTACGATCTAAAGAACCATCTAATCGTAGTATTTCTGATCCAAATGCACCAACTATTTTAGCTAACGCTGGCATTCCGACCTCAACAATTTCACGAGCAATCAAATCTGCATCAACAACTGGAAACCCTAAATTTCTAAACAACTTCACAACTGTACTTTTACCAGTAGCAATCCCGCCAGTCAAACCTAATATCATACTCATTGATCAATTTCTCACTTTCAATGTTTGACACGTTGGACAAAAGTGGGTACCACGCTGAGCTACTTTAATTTTTTTGATTGGTGTAGTACATCTTGGACATGGTTTCTCAGTCTGTCCATAAACATTTAGTGAAATTTGAAAAGTTCCTGCCTCACCTAGTGCATTCAAATAGCTACGAATCGTTGTACCGCCTGCTTCAACTGCTCGACCTAAGACATCGATAATTGCGTAATACAAAGCTTCAACTTCTTTAGGTTTTAAAGTATCTGCTGGTTGTTCTGGATGAATCTTTGCTTCCCATAAAGCTTCATCTACATATATGTTACCCAACCCCGTCACTAGTCGTTGATCTAATAATAACGGTTTGATTGCTTTATGATGTTTTTTTAATTTTAAACGAAATTCTGATAATTTAAATTGGTCTGGAACAGGTTCTGGACCAAGCGCCAAGATTCCTTTATAATTTTCTCCTTGATTTTTAGGAACTAAAACCATCCGCCCAAATTTTCGAACATCAAGATAACGTAGTTCAGTTCCATCTGTAAAAGTAAAAATTACATGGGTGTGTTTCGTTCGTTCATCTTCTGGCTCATGTGTTTCATATTTCCCTTCCATTCTCAAATGGGAAATCATATCGTAATTTGTTAACTTAAAAATCAAGAACTTGCCTCGACGTTCCATTTTTTCGATTGTTTGACCAATCAACTGTTGTGCGAAAATATCAGACTCAGGTGACTCAATAATTCTTGACCATAAAATCGTAACTTCGTTGATTGTTTTGCCAACAACTAACTTTTCCAACCCTTTTCGAACAGTTTCAACTTCTGGTAATTCAGGCATAATTCACCTCTCCTTAGAAGAAAAAGACCAAAGCGAACATATCAAAGTTATACTAACTTTTTTGTTTGATCGGCCTTTTTCCTATTTTTTTAGTTAGTTATTTTGCTTCATACCAAGTTTTTCCCCAACTGCTGTCAGTTAATAATGGTACATGTAATGAAACAGCGTTTTCCATCACTTCTTTAACTAATTCATTTAATTTATCTAATTCAGCTTCTGGAGCCTCAAAAACAAGTTCATCATGCACTTGTAAAAGCATCGTTGCTTGCATTTTTTCTTCTTTTAATCGCTGATCCATATTGATCATTGCAATTTTTAAAATATCAGCTGCACTCCCCTGTATTGGCGTATTGATTGCAGTTCGTTCTGCAAAAGAACGAAGATTAAAATTACGTGAATTAATATCTGGTAAATAACGACGGCGATTATATAAAGTTTCTACAAAGCCTTTATCTTTAGCATCACGAACAATATTTTCCATATATTTCTTGACACCTGGATATTTTTCAAAATACGTATCGATATATTCTTGCGCTTGTTTACGAGTAATCCCTAGATTTTGGGATAGACCATAGTCACTGATGCCATATACAATCCCAAAATTGACTGCTTTTGCTTGGCGACGCATATTAGGCGTAACGTCTTCCGGTTTTTCAATGCCAAATACACGCATCGCTGTGCTTGAGTGTATGTCTTGCCCCTCAATGAAGGCTTCCTTTAAATGCTGATCATCTGAAATATGAGCTAACACACGCAATTCAATTTGAGAATAGTCAGATGAAAAAATCAGCCAGTCTTTTTCTCTTGGGACAAATGCTTCACGAATCTTCCGTCCTTCTTCTAAACGAATTGGAATATTTTGTAAGTTGGGATCCACTGAGCTTAAACGACCAGTTTGAGTTAACGTTTGAACATATCTTGTGTGGATTTTATCATCTGGTTGAATCACTTTTAATAATCCTTCAACATAGGTTGATTGGATTTTAGCAATCTGACGATAAACCAAAATATCTTCCACGATAGGAGCTTGTTCTTTCAACTGTTCTAATACGTCAACTGCAGTAGAATATCCTGTTTTTGTTTTTTTGATAACTGGTAGACCCATTTTTTCAAATAGAATCACACCTAATTGTTTTGGTGAATTCAGGTTGAATTCTTCCCCAGCCTCCGCATAAATTTTTTGTTCAATTTCACGCAGTCGATCAGAAAATTCAATACGCATTTCTTTTAATCGATTTGCATCTACACGAATTCCTGTAATTTCCATATCACCCAAAATTTTTGATAACGGTAGTTCCATTTTATAAAATAAGTCAGCTTGATTTTTTTCTACTAATTCTTTGTCTAATTTTTCAGAAAGGAAATGAATGGCATTCACCTTACGAGCAAGGTGGCTAAAGAATACTTCATCATCTTCAGGTAACCCTTTTTTTGCACCTTTTCCATAGACTGACTCATCTGAATGGATATCCGTATAGCCATAATGCTGTGCTACACCTTCAATATCGGCGCTATTATCATTTGTATCTAACAAATATGCCGCCAATAGTACATCGAACGTAATCCCTTGAGGCTTTCCTACATACCGATTAAGTGATACATACGTACGTTTTGCATCATACACTGTTTTCTTATAATTATCTGATAATACCCAATCAACAAACGGTTGGCTTTCAAATAATTCCAAGCTATTTGTTACGTATACCTTTTTCTTACTTCCCCAAGCAACTCCTATGATTGGTGAAGTATGGTAATTGTCTTCCAGCATTTCCACATATAACGCCATATCTTCGGTAAACATATCTTCAGTAAATGTGTCCACTACATCAAAATGAACATCTTCTAGCTCAATTGTTTCCTCTTCTACATTTAATTTGCTTAACATTTGTTTGAATTCCATTTCTTTGTAAAAAGGAATCAGTTTTTCCAAATCTTTCCCTTCATATTTCAGTTCGTCGATATCCACTTTCACTGGAGAATCGACATTTATCGTAGCTAGACGTTTCGACATAAAGGCTTGTTCTTTATCGTTGATTAGGTTTTCTTTCATTTTACTCGGTTTCATGCTGTCTATATTTTCATAGACGCCTTCGACTGAACCATATTCTTTCAACAACTTAATCGCGGTTTTCTCACCAATTTTTGTGACACCAGGAATATTGTCAGAAGTATCTCCTGCTAGACCTTTCATGTCAATAATTTGATTTGGTGTCAAGCCATCATATTTTTCAGCAACATGTTCTGGTGTATAAGATTCTAGATCACTAACACCTTTGATTGTAATATCAACTTTCACTGAATCAGTCGCTAATTGAGTTAAATCTCTATCTCCAGACAACACAACAACATCAAATTCGTCTTTTGGAACTTTCGTTGCTAGTGTTCCGATAATATCATCAGCTTCATAATTATCCAACTCATAATATTTCACACCTAAACCAGTTAAAAGTTCACGGATGTATGGCATTTGCTCCTTAAATTCTCCAGGCGTTTTTGAACGACCTGCTTTATATTCAGGATAAAATTCCGTTCTAAAGGTAGTTTTGCCTGCATCAAATGCGACTAAAACGTGCGTTGGATTTTCTTTTGTCATGACATTTTCAAACATATTATTAAATGCATAAACAGCATTTGTATGTAGCCCATTCTTATTTTTAAAACGTTCTAGGGAATTGTGCAAAGCAAAAAATGCTCGGAAAGCAACGCTATTTCCATCAACTAATAATAACTTATTTTTTGTCATCTTTTTTCTCCTCATCTTCAGCAAACTGGTTTCCTATCTATTCTAACAAAAAACTGACAACTTTGCAGTAGGAAGGAACTAAAGTGCTCCAGGCATTAGTGAAAACAGAAGAAAACCCGCTCTGCACACTCAGAGCGGGTCCATTAGGAGTTCACACAAATTAACATATTTTTGTAGCAGTTGTTTTTCTTCTACAAACTTATAGTACAAGAGATTTGTGAAGTTTATATGAACGAAAGATTTCTAAAATGTAACTTTTTTAGGAACCATCATCTTTCCTTTATTTTTAGAACGTGCGCTTTTTTGGCTTGTTACGCACTAAGGTAAACTATTTCCAGCTACACGATAAATCTCATACCATTCTTCTCTACTTAAAACAATCTCTGATGCTTTGGCAATTTCAATAATACGTCCTTTATTCATGGTTCCTGCTATTACTTGCATTTGTGCTGGATGTCTTAAAATCCAAGCTGTTGCCAGACCTGTTGCTGTGCAATTATGATGTTCAGCAATTTTATCTAAGGTCTTATTAAGCTCAGCAAACTGTTCATTTCCTATAAAGACACCTTCAAAAAATCCGAACTGATAAGGTGACCAAGCTTGGATTGTCATTTGGTTCAAGCGAGAATAATCTAAAATACTACCATCATGATCAATACTTGCTTCATCCGTCATGTTGACATGGATTCCTTGATCGATCATCCCAGTATGTTTGATGCCAAATTGTAATTGATTTGCTAGTAATGGTTGTTTCACAGTTTTTTTCAACAATTCGATCTGCATTGGTTTTTGATTACTGACACCAAAATACTTTACCTTTCCTTGCGCTTCCAACTGATCAAAAGCAGCTGCAACCTCCTCTGGTTCAACAAGTGTATCTGGTCGATGAAGTAATAAGGCATCCACATAGTCAACACCTAAACGTTTCAAACTACCTTCAACAGAAGAAACGATATGTTCTTTTGAAAAGTCAAACATTCCTTTGCGAATCCCACACTTTGTTTGAATGACAATGTCTTCTCTTTTGATTGACGTTTCTTTAAGAGCCTTCCCAAAAATTGTTTCACACTCACCAGCCCCATAAATATCTGCATGATCAAAAAAATCAATGCCATGTTCAAATGCTGTTTCAATAATTTCTGCTGGTTTTTCAGCTCCATTCATTCTCATACACCCAAGAATAACTGATGCTGCTTGTAAATCACTAGTTCCAAATTGAATTTTTTTCACTGGAGACCCTCCTAAAATTATATTCACTTATTTATTTTAACACACTTTTTTGAAAGGGCTTCATTCCTTACCTTTTTTATCAAACTTTCTATCTGAAAAAGGAGTATTTCAGAAATATCTGGCTCTATAAGTAAGGTAGGTTGAGGATATTTACAATTTATAGCTTGATAAACAACTGTTGTTAAAATGATATCAACATAGGAAATAGAATTTGAAGTTCTTGCATAAATTACCACTAAGTTAAATTTATTCATGAAAAAATTGGTGATCCTATTCCCTATGTCAACTTCCATTTCCAATGGTAAATCTGTCATCAAACAGATAAATATTCTTTTTTCATTGTAGACTGGAGAGATAAGTGAACTTAAAATCATAAAATAGCGAAAGTTCAACGCCTCTTTTGGTATTGACTGATAATATAGATTTTCTTTGATCAATTCATCCACAGCTTCATTCAATTTACAAGTAAAGATAGGATAGTTTTCTTCAAAGACTGTTTTTAATTGGACTTTTTCAAAGAAAAATCCCGAAATCAAATCATAATATAGATGAAATCCTAAAAATGCCACTACGCTTTTTTTAGAATGGTTGATTTTTTCGCCCCAAAATACTTGTCTTAATTTACGGCTTGTGGTTAACGTCATAGCATAACAAGTCGTCTTCTTTAAATAATGTTCTTCAATAAGAAATGCTTGCATATTTGATCCTACGTATGCTAAAAAGTAAGCTTGGATCATCAAGTAAATATAAGTTAATTCTTCAAAATTTAATTTTGTAACCTCTCTCTCAGTTTCCATACTTCTTATAAAATTAGTGAAAACAGCACTATTCTCAATATATTGCTTCCAATGTTTCTTTATCCGAACTTTATAGCCACTTTGATGGCGCCAAACAGTTATTTGAATCATTCGAGATAGCATTTCCTTTTGTAAGTCGTTGATTTGCATGTTGAAAAATGAAATAAGTTTCGTACATAGTTGGCGACTATTTTCTTTTGCCAGTATCATTAATTTCTGTTTTTGTCCCTGATACGCAAACCAATAAAAATCTAAAACTAACGCACGTATCTGTTCCTCTTCGCCCAAAAGCTCCCAGGATCCCCGTTTTAAAGACATGTTATATTTTTTCAACCATCTATTGATTTTGTTTGCTCGTCTTCTTAAACTTGATTCACTAATCGACATAGTTTCTATTAGCTTATCTGTCGAACCACTATTTCCTTCAATGATTGTTTTCAAAAAAATAATTTCGGGAAGATCGCTTAAATATTGAACCAAAAAAATCTCCAAATACAAATTGTTGTCCCTTTTCAAATAGAATAGATTTCTCTCATGACAACCAATGGCTAACTGATTTTCTAGCTGATAATGTATAAATAACTTTTTTAGTTTTTTTATTGATCGTATGATTGTTTTCGCGTTCAGCTCCAGTTCTTTTGAAAGTGTTTCTAGAGATTTGCCATCATCTGTCGCTCTTAATAAATTAAACAAACCAAGTAACTTCTTTGATTCAACATCAAGAATTTCTTTATAATCCATCCTAAACCTCCACCAAAAAAAAGTAATGAGTTATGCATAGGAAACATACGCATAATTCATTACTTTTCATTTTTTAATTTCGGATTCGTAGTGTTAGCGCGTTTGCCGCAACAATTATTGTGCTTAGTGACATTAAAATTGCTCCTAGAGCTGGGTTCAACAAAACGCCCCACGGCGCTAGAACACCTGCTGCAAGTGGAATCGCAACAATGTTGTAGCCAGCTCCCCACCAAAGATTTTGAATCATTTTACGTCGTGTTTGTTTTGCTAAATCCAGAAAACGAAGGATATCTTTAGGATCACTGTCCGTTAAAACTACATCGGCTGAGTCAATAGCAACATCGGTACCAGCTCCAATTGCCACACCAATTGTCGCTCTAACTAGGCTGGGTGCATCATTGATTCCATCTCCAACCATCATCACTTTTTTCCCTTCATTTATATACGTTTTGATGATAGTTTCTTTATCTTCTGGCAATAGTTCACCGTGATAATCATCAATACCTAAATAATGAGCAACCGATTCTGCAGCAACATTATTATCGCCTGTTAACATTACCGGAATGATCCCTTGTTCTTTTAGATCTGCTATGAATTGTTTAGCTTCTGGTTTTATTACATCTCCCAACGCAATCATAGCGACTAATATCTGATCTATGATTAAGTAGCTTAATGTATTCCCTTGTTCTTGATATTGTTTTTTTATAGCAGGTTCAAACCAAAGATTTAAATATTCGACTTCTTTTTCATTTACAATTTTCACGTTTTTTCTATTGACCTCACCAGTAAGACCAATCCCTGAAATACTTTGGAGATTATCAGCATTGTATGGTGAAATCTTTTTTTCTTTTAAATAATTCATAATCCCTATTGCTAGAGGATGGTTTGCATTTTTTTCTAAGGCGCCAATCACTTTTAGAGCTTCTTCTTTTGTTATATTAGCACTGATCATTTCAATACCAGTGACAGTGAATTTCCCTTCGGTTAACGTTCCAGTTTTATCTAGCATGACATATTGAACATCCGTCGCTTGTTCTAATGCATTGCGATTTTTTAACAATAAACCATGTTTTGCAGCAATCGAAGTTGAACGAGCGATTACCAAAGGGATAGCCAAACCTAAAGCATGAGGACAAGCGATAATAAAAACTGTTACCATCCGTTCAAATGCAATACTTATATTTCTATCAACGATCATCCAGATAATAAATGCTAAAAGCCCAGCACCAAGAGCGATATAGAATAACCATTTAGCTACTCGGTCAGAAAGTGTTTCAAGTTTTGATTTTTCTGTCTGCGCCTTTTTAACCATATCCATAACTTTTGAAAGATACCCAGTTTCTCCAGTACCAGTTACAGTTATTTCAATCGTTCCACTACCATTGACTGAACCTCCGATCACCTGATCTTTCTCTTGTTTCGTGACTGTTTTTGATTCACCTGTAACCATTGATTCATCTACAGAAGTGCTTCCTTTTATAATTATACCATCTGCTGGTACTTTATCACCTGCTCGCACAACTAGATGATCATTTTGTTGAACTTGCTGTAACGGTACTTCTTCTTCCAACCCGTTTTTTTTAAGACGTTTCACTTTATCGGGTAACAATTCAGCCATTTTTTGTAATGCATCACTAGCATTTGATATTGCATTCATTTCAATCCAATGTCCTAGCAACATAATGACGATCAACGTTGCAAACTCCCAGAAAAAATCCATCACATGATTTTGCGGCATCATTTTATTCATAATAAAAGCATATACACTATAAAAATACGACACAGTAATTCCCATAGCAATCAGAGTCATCATAGCAGGACTTTTTTGTTTTAATTCCATTTTAGCACCATTCAAAAAAGGTTCTCCTCCATAGAAAAACAGAACTGAAGCTAAGAGCAAAATTACCCAATCAGAACCTGGAAATGTAAACTGAAAGGGCAGATCAACTCCCATCATCGGAGAAAGAAAAATAATTGGAATTGCAAGGACTAGAGAAAACCAAAATTTTTGCTTAAAACTTCCCATATGCATAGAATGATCCATTCCAGTCATTTGACCCTCAGCGTCCATTCCACTATGTTCCGAAGCGTGCTTTTGATGTTTGATATGTTTCTCTTCATCATTGTTCATTTGAATTCCTTCTTTCCCAATTTACTAAAAAATATATATGTTGTACTCCCTATATTTAAAGGATAGCACAACATATCTTTCGGTAAAAATAAAGTACCTTCATTCATGAAAACAAGTTTTGTTTGCGTACTTAACACTAAGTGGATGATCTCAATGCCAGGTGTAACTTTTGATTAACCAAAGGGTATACTCTTTCTTTTCTTTGATTCTTTTTCCTTTTCTTTTACAGGAATCCTTAATGTATCTATAGAAGCTTTTTTGGGACTCTTGTTTTATTTCCAAATACATTTGCTGAATCGCCTTACGGTTTGATCGATATTTCTTTCGATTACCTCCAGTAAATTCATAAAAAATATCGATCCCCCCTGACTCCGTTGTTACTGGAGATTGAACAATCATTTCATTTTGAGCCTTTTTTAATTTTTTTAGTATTTTTTCTGTAACGTTTGAATCAAGTTCTTGTTTTATGATCATTTTACAAAGCCGACTATATTCTATTTTGACCACATGATTGTACACTTTATTTGCGTAATCTAGCCCTTTATATAAAATATTGGCACTAAATGACATATTTACTAATAACTTATATTGAATAACACAATGTTCTTCCATTTTTAGTTTGTTTTCTTGGTATGGAATTTCATTGTTTAACCTTGCTAAAAATTGATGTAAGAGATCATTTTTTTGTTCTTCAATTTTAATTATTTTTTTCATCTAATCTTCCTCTCCTCTAAAAATGAATACATTTCGGTAATTATTTTTTAAATTAAATTTCAAATCCTAATAAGAATTTAGTAGAAATAGAATCCGTATATCACATTAAAAAGTTTAAAAGGTAGCATAACATAACTTAAAGAAATAGATATTGAACAATATTCGGTAAATAAATAATATCACTTAAAATCAAATGCCGCAAGAACAAATTGAAAAAAAAACGGTACACCCGTGATAAAAAAAATGATATAGTAGAAGAAAGATTTTGAGACAACTCATCTGACCCAACTTTTCAGATAAGATAAAACAATAATGAAACGATGCAAACTCGCTACTTTTTTTATAACTAGGAGGTATGATTTTGGAAATAGATTTAAAAGCAGCTGGGAAAAGAATCGAAGAAATAAGAAAACAGCATAACTATTCAATGGCTCTGTTTGCTAATCTCGTTGGAAACTCTAGCGCCAGCACTGTTAATAATTGGGAAAAAGGCAATAACTTACCAAAACAAGAACGACTGGAAAAAATAGCTATCCTTGGGAACAAAACTGCTGATTGGATTCGCTATGGAGATTTTGACAACTATGTAAAACAATTGTTAAGCGAAGCAAATTTAGAAAAGGAACTTAGTCAAAACCAACTCGAGCAATTATCACTAGCACTAGCAAAGCGAAAAATCTCATACACTCAAGACCTAGAAATATTGACTACTGCAATCGAAATGTTTCCAAACCATTTTGAAAAAAGCTATCAGTTCGAGCTTTCTGGACATCATTCTACTTTGATTTCTGAAGATTTAACGAGATACAGTATTGAACAAAATAATCGTTATAGAACTGGCTTTTTGCCAATGATCGAAGAATTGTTGCATGATTCTGATCAAAAGGAAATAAATGCGTCTGTATTATTTTTAGTATTTGATTTGTTGAAACGTACTGAATCAAACGATAATTTTAGAATGATTCCAGAGCTTTTTACGATGATATCAGAAATTTTAACAAACGATATATCTTATCGAAATAAAACTACAGCTAAGATAATACATTATGACGATCTCTTTAAACAACGTATCAAAGGAACACCTTTAGCTAAAAAATCTGTGAAGAAAAAATACTCACAGACAAAAAATAATCTGATTCAAGTTTTAGATGAATTTTACTCGACGTACAATGAAAAATGACACTTATTCTTTGGAGCTATCTTTTTTCTCTGTTACAACTGTAGTTTCTTATTAATAGTAAGTTTCATATATTACAATTAGATGATACCTTTATTGCCAGATTTTAAATTTCACCATTTTAGATTAATCTTACTCATTAAACATGATTATTCTTCTCAGACTATGGTATACTTTTTCTTGTATTGTTAAAGAAGAAAAACGGTGACTTTTCTTGAACGTCATCCGTTTAAAATGATGAATAAAAGCGAGGAACATCACTTGAAGAGAAAATTACTGATTACACTTTCATTTATTTTATTAGTGAACGCTGCGCCAATAAGCGTATTAGCTGATGATATCGATCAAAAAATAGAGTCTCAAACAAAGAAAATAGAAGATATCGTTAAAAATGAAAAGGATGCTAAAGACTACTTAGCAACGTTAGAATCTGAAATCACTACAATTGAAACCGAGTATCAAACCGTTCTTTCTGAAAAACAGAAACATGAGAAGGAAATGAACAAACTAAATACGGATATCACTAACCTAGAAGTTAAAATCGAAAAAAGAAATGAACAATTACAAGCTCAAGCAAGAGTTACCCAAACAAATCATGAACAAGAATCTATGCTAGCTGTTTTGTTAAGCGCCGATTCAATCTCTGATGCTATTTCAAAAGCATTAGCTGTTAATACATTAGTTACTGCAAATAATGATATTTTAACTGCTCAAAAAGAGGATAAAAAAGAGCTTGATATTTTAAAAGTCAATTTGACTGCAACTTTAAAAACGCTTGAGAAAAAAACCGAAGAGCTAGAAGAAAAAGAAGCAGCTCTTGCCGAAGCTAAACTTGAACAAAATATAAAAATCAACGAAATTGCTGCAAGTCTTGCTACTGAAAAGGCTGAAAAAGACAAGTTTGTAAAACAAAAAGAAGAAGCAGCAAAACTGAAAGAAGCACAATTAAAAGCAATTGCTGCAGAAAAGAAAAAAGAGGCCGAAGCAAAAGCTGCAGCTGAAAAACTAGCGAAAGACCAAGCAAAGCAAACTGCCGATGCCCAAACACAGCCAAAAGAAACAAAACAAGTAGACACCGTCCCTAATACAAATACTGAAAATACTCAAAATGACGTTCCTGCTAACAATCAGACTCCCGCTCCACCAACCTCATCTGGCGGTTGGTCTGCTCCTGTAGCAAGCATGACGATCACTAGTGGATTTGGTGGTCGTGAAGATCCAACTGGCATCTCTGGATCATTTCATGATGGTATCGATTTTGGTGGTGCTAGCGGTACACCGATCATGGCTGCGCGAGCTGGAGAAGTTGTTAGCGCAAATTATAGTGGTATGGCCGGAAATCACGTTGTGATTAAACATGATAATGGTTATTATTCCTACTATTTACACATGAGTAGCTTAAGCGTTACAGCTGGCCAAAGTGTGAGTGCAGGACAAATGTTAGGTGGAATGGGTACTACTGGTAATTCGACTGGAGTCCACTTACACTTTAGCATTTCAACTGGATTATGGAGCGGATTTGTCAATCCAGCCCCTTTCCTCGGACTATAAATTATTCTATTAACGATAAGAAAATCAGATTCATTCTGTTTTCTTATCGTTTTTTACTTCCTTCATTTCATTTACCCTGAACTGCTGAACATGCTATAATAAAAGTAGAGAAAGAAAGGTGCTGATTACCATGATCAATAACTATTCAAACATTCTAGTTGCTGTCGATGGTTCGAAAAATGCTGAGTTAGCTTTACAGCATGGTGTTGCAATTGCAAAAGAGAAAAATGCTACCCTCTATTTATTGTCCGTCGTTGATGAAAATGCAATCAGTCATAGTTCTTATGCATATTCAAAAGTACTTGCTGAAGAAAAAGAAGCAATCGAAAAGGAACTATTAAAAAATATTTATTATGCTACTGAACAAGGTTTAAACGATGTTATACCTCTTGTTGAGATTGGAAACCCAAAAGAAATGATTTCCAAAATAGTTCCAGCAAATCAGGCTATTGATTTGATTATTGTTGGTGCCACTGGTAAAGGGATGATCCAATCTAATCAATTAGGTACAACTACTAGCTATGTCGTACAATACGCACCTTGTAATGTACTTGTTGTGAAATAATCAAAGGATTTACATTAAAAAAACAGCCATGTCTGGGACATAACTCTACGAGCCACATCCCAGACATGGTGAATCCGAATGAACAGTGGCAACAAAAACCACTATTACGTTACACTTCTATTATGCCCTCAAAAGTTGTACATGAAAAATACAATTTTTGAGGGTTATTTTTTACTAATCCCTTAACTTTCCAACTAACACAAATCGATGTTGTTGATTACGAAAGTAACCTTTGTTTATTTGTTCATTTCGTACATTAAGCAATTGCTGAAAATGCGTCTCCACTGAAAACTCTGGGTACTCCCATGGAATTTGTTTAACGTAATAAATCAATCCTTCCATATCAAAAAAGTCTTGATATGGAAAATATTCATCCGCATATAGGATATCAAACCGACTTTTTGCTAAGGCTTCTTTTGCTGTTTTTATCGACCATTCTTGCGATTTATCTTGAAGAGTTGTTTCTAATTTTGCTGAAAGTATCTTTCCATTTTTATCACCAACTTGCTGCGTAATAAATATTCCTCCTGGTTTCAATACTCTAGCAACTTCTTTTGGATCGTAAGATTCATGACGATTCAATACGATATCAAATGAATTATTTAAAAAGTTCAAGTGATCGGTTTCGTCGACGAAAGTTACTGTCACACCTTGTGGCTGTAGCACATTTTTTAACAATTGATAATTTGGCTGCCAGCCCTCGGTAACAGAGGTTTTTTCATAAGGATGGGCAAACGTCAATAATAGTTCTCCTCCCCCTGTCCCCATGTCTAATAAATCCATGTCACTCGACAAGTAATCACTAACAAGATCACAATAACTCCAAGGTAGATTTTCTTGTTTCCAACGACTTTCCATATATGAAAAATTCCAGCCATTAAATTCTACATTTTCAATCGTCTGCCAATATTTTTTTAACTCCATCGTTTTCATAACGAACGCTCCCTTACATTTTGATGATTGGTGTTTGGTAAGGTAGATACAGTTATGCATTATCTGATAGAAATAGATTTACTCGATACAGATTCCATCAGCACTATAACTGTATCGAGTTGTTACTTCGAAGTATCACCTTTAGCCTCATAATAATCATCTCCTACCTTTTTTTAAAACTTTTGCCCCAATATATATCCATACATACCCCATGACCACACAAAAGAGTATTGCGCATAACAGAAATTCTGGACCATTGTAAAATGCCGGGGTAACTATAAACTCACATAAAGGAACAACAAAAATAAACAAAATAATTGCGACTATAACACCAGTAAAATAAATAAGTCCTGTTGAAACATAATAGTTAGAAGTTCTTAGTTGTTCTTTATCTACAGGCAAAGCATTTTCCCCTTGACCATTTGAATAACGACTTTGAGTCGTATTCATTACATCAAATGTGCTATTGCTAATAGTCGTTCGTTCAGAAAATTTTCTTTGTTGCTCACGGTTGTTCATTTGTATCACTTCTTTCACTTAATACAGTATTTTCTTTTATCTATTATACCATCAAAAAAAGACGATAGGCAGCTATATTCCAGCTTTTTGCCTTAACTCAACCCATTAAGTGTTGAAGCAAAATCCCCCTTTTCTTTCAAAAGGTTTTCTATTTAAAGAGCTGAGTCCTTCTGATTACGAAGTTGATGGTGCCACGGTCCATAAAAAATGATCCGACACTTTTTTTCATTTGCTTCTCTCCAATTGACCTATTTTTAAGTAATCTAAAAGAAACGCACAAAACATCATATTCGCCCATGAAAACCATTCACGTGTATACTTTTGAGGATCATCTACGTTAACGCCCTCATGCATGTGATTTGTGCCAGCATCAGTTTGAACTAATATATCTAATAACTGAGCTTTTTCCAACTGGCTATTTGTTGTTAAGCCTTGGATGCACAGTGCGATTGGCCATACAAACTCTTTTGGCGTATGCTCACTTCCAATTCCTTTTAATTTTGTTCCTGCGTAATAATACGGATTTGTATCAGACAAAATCAATGTCCGTGTATTTTGATAAATCGCATCATTGATCGAGCAATAACCCAAATATGGAGCCGCTAATAAACTAGGTACATTAGCATCATCCATTAAGAGATAATTTCCTAGTCCATCTACCTCATAAGCATAAACTTTTTGTCCCTGATGTTCAACGATTCCCCACTTTGTTATCCCATGATGAATTTCTTGTTTCAGTTTATCTGCTTTTTCTGCCATCAGCTCATCATCATAAATTTGATTAGAAATTTCCGATAAATATCCTAATATAACAACCGCAAACATATTTGCTGGAATTAAATAGTTATATGTACAACTATCATCACTTGGGCGAAAACCTGACCAAGTCATCCCAGTATAACCACAAGGTTCCCCTAAACCGTTATTCGATAGCGTATCTTCTGGTCGTTCACCAAAACGTTCAAAACGATAGGGGGAATTTTCATGGTGCTGTTCCGTTTTAAAGAGATGAATAATCGTTGCAGCTGCTTGCTTGAACTCTCGTGTGAAGTGCTTCGTTTCGCCCGTTTCTTTCCATAATAAATAAGCTAATTCAATTGGATAACATAAAGAATCCACTTCATACTTACGCTCCCATATCCATCCATTCATCTCTGTGATATCTTGATGGTAGCAATGACCATTTTCAGTTTCATTGAAGGCATTTGCATAAGGATCAATCAAGATATATTTTATTTGGCGATCAACTAAACCACGAATCATCTGCTGAATGTTTTCGTCATCATTTGCGACAGCTAAATATGGTTTGATTTGAGCTGATGAGTCACGTAACCACATTGCTGGAATATCTCCTGTGATTACAAATGTATCATTAACTGTTGTTTTTACTGTTGTTTCTAGCGTATTATCAAAACAATTTGAAAAAACTTCGCTCCATCTCGGATTATCAGATTGTTCAGCTACAGCTTTTTTTATTTTTTCGATTACTGACTTTGAATAATTTATACTCACAATGATCCCTCTTTTACTTTCCTTTTAAGATGACTTCTGACTTGATCCAAGATTTTATCGTATCTTCATGATACATCGCTAAAATTTCTGTATATAAGATGTCGATGACCGTCAGCACAGGAATTTGAGGTGATATACCGCCCATATCTTTTTTCCCCATGGAACTTGTTAAACAAAAAGCTTTAGCAAATTCTTTATACGGACTTTTCTCATTTGCAGTGATCACGATGACTTTAGCATTTTTTTCAGAAACGATTTTTATTGCTTTCTCCACTGCTTCATTATCACCAGAAATTGAAGAGATAACGACAAGATCTCCTTGTTGGACACCATGGGCCATCATCACAATTGAGTGCTCATCTGTGATTACGTTGACGATTTTGCCAAGTCTAGAAAACTTAAACTGAAAATCTTCGCCGCAAAATGCATTATAACCCGTTCCCCAATAATGAATGATGCGGCCACTATCGATCATCAGGGCAGCTTTTTTTACTTCCTCTTTATCCAATTTTTCAATAATATCATTGAGTAACAATGAATAATTCAAATTTACGTAGCTAATACTCGAATCGCTTTGTTTCTTTGTTCCTTTACTAGAGTACTTATATAAATAGATCAGTTCTTTATAATTAGCTAAGCCAATTTTTTTACAAAAACGGGTGATCGATGAATTAGATACACTAAGTTTTTTAGCTAACTCTTGAATGCCTAGCTCTGTATTACCATCAAGAAAATACTGTGCAATTATACGTTCAACATCAGTAAACTTCTTTTGATTTGCCTGAATGATTAATTCAATATAACTTTCCATTTTTGATAACTCCTTTCTTTATAGCAAAGAAAACAAGAGACTGAACTATTGTTTAGCCCAGTTAGTCTCTTGTCCTCTAAAAGCCTTTACTAATCTTGGGTATTTAATAATTGGCTCTCATCAAATTTCATATTCATGCGTACAAATGGTGCGTAAATAAAGATGTCTAAAACAACTAAAACAGCAGTTAAAATCACTGGACTCAAATGAAACGCACCTAAAATCCAAGTACTGATAAATATCGGTTCATTTCCAGAATTTAAAACTACTAATGGAACGACCCAACCGATTTTAGTTACAATGTATGCCACAATCGCATTGAATACGGGTACAAATACAAACGGGATAAACATCAAAGGATTTAGTACAATTGGAAAACCAAAGATAATTGGTTCATTAATTCCGAATAATCCAGGAATAAATGATAGTTTAGCTACTTCACGTCCACTATAAGTTTTAGGTGTAAATATCAAGATTGCTAAAATCAGACCGAATGTCGCACCTGAACCACCAATCATTGCATACACATTTGTCATTGTATTGGGGGCAACTGAAATATCAGCAAAGCTTTTCGTTTCTGCAAATTTCGCAACGTTTTCTAAGAAAATAGGTAACCATAATGCTGAAACAACTCCCCAAACAATATTGAATCCATGTAATCCTAAAAACCATAGGATTTGTTCTAATAGAATAACGACAATAATAGCAGGCAACCCAGTACCAACAGACGTTAATGGTTGAACAAATAATTGACTAACCATATCCATAAAGGAATTGAAATCGAACGCTTCAATCACGACTTTCATTATAGAACAAACTAACAAAACGATTGAAATTGGAATCAACGCAAAGAATGAATCAAATACATTGGGCGGGACATTTCCAGGTAGTTTGATCGCAATTTTGTGCTTGGCTAAAATTGAATATAAGAATACAGCCAATAACCCAACAATCAATGCCGTAAACATTCCTTCATAACTAAAGAAATTGTTTGCATATCCTTGAATAATAGCAGCAGACTTGTCTGAAAAGTTCACATTATTAGGCACCATCACAAAATAAGCAGCAAAAGCTAGTAAAGTTGCTAGTAATGGATTGATATTTGCTTCAGGATGTTTTTTCATCAACTCTTTGGCATAGTTATAAGCCGTAGAAAATACGATCAATAAGGCTACAATCCCCAAAGTTCCTAGATAAACATTCCCAAAGATTGCTGATACCGTTTTTCCAATCTCTGTTTCTCCAAAAAAGGCATCAATCTGCATTTTGATCAAATTGGAAAATGATCCCACTACTGTAAATGGGATACTGCTAATAAAAGCATTTTTAATCGCTTGTAAAACACTATTGTTATCCACTTTATTTGCAATTTTTAATAGTGGGTCCTGAATTTTTTCGATAGTTAGTTTCATGTTTAACTCGACCTTCCTGTATTATCGTTCTATTGAAATTGTTTTGATTTCTCCTGGCTTACATTCACCTATTAAAATTTCTTGCGTTTTCCCTAGACCTTTCAGCGTATCTCCCTTTAAATCGACAAATCGGACAGTATGCTCAGTTGGTAGAATAATTTTTTCATTTTTAACCGTATGGATTAAGGATGGATTGTATAAACGAAGATTCACCCACCGTTTGTCCTGACTTAATTCTAAAGCACTAAAAACTAAATTTGAGTTATCCAAATCTATGAATTCTTTTAGACTCTTCAATTTGTCTACTTTATTGCTTTGGAAATATTGAATTGGATTTGTAAATCGATTCAGCGTTTGAACTTGATAGTATGGACTTGCTACTGAATAGGTTTGATATTCTTTTTGAATCATTACTGGATCAAAAGTATCTGTGATCACTAAGGAGAGCTCCATCTCTAAATCACCTAGTAATTGACTATCTGGGGTTGGAATATATCGATATTGATTGCCTGAAGCATCTCCTGGTCTTCTAAGTAATTCGGGTCTACCTAAAAATCCTACTCCTCTAAAGAGTGTAATATACATATTATTTTCAATCACTTGATACTCTTTGATTCCTTTACTCATTACGGTCCAGCTAGTAGCTGAGTCATGTATGTTTGAGTAATGCATCATTGGATAAATTTCAGTTGGTTCTTCTTTCCAACCTACTATTCTCCAATCATGAATATGAGGATCTTGATTGTCTCTTTCAACAATTCCAAATAATGTATCTGCATAGCTGACTTGGCTTTCAACTGGTGTTCTTACAACTAATCGCATGCGATGATCTAATGCTTGATTATTGATCTTTAATTTCATATCGATTCGTTTAGACTCTTGGTTTAATGACAGCGTAAACACATATTCAATTACCGCATTCTTTTCTTGCGCTTTTCGCTCTTGTAAATCTTTAGGCACATGCCAACTGCCTTGCAAAGTCATACTTGAAACGTATGCTCCTCTTTGAACTTGAACATCTGACGCATCAAATAATAACTGGTGAATTTGGTCATGATAAGCAGGTGAATAATCATAAGTATCCCCTTCATCACCTGACTCTTCAATGAACAAACAGTTTTCGTAAGTTGTTCCCTGTTCTTTTACAACAACAGAAAAGTGTCCTTTTGAAAAAATAATTTTATAATCAGAGTTTTCAATTATTGTTTGTTCAAGATTAGAGTTTTCACTAGATTCACTTGAATCGCTGTATTCTTCCAGAGCAACGATCACATAAGACAGCGGTGGTGTCTCTTTGACAAAACTTATCTTATGAATATAGTAGTATTTGGCTTCATCATACTCACGTTCCGATCTTCTAACTTCACCTCCATATACCTTTTCCGTTGATAGAATTTGTATGGTCAATTCATTCTGTTGTTCGTCAAACAATTTGATATTCTTTTGTTTGGTACTAACTTCTACAATATATGGATCATTTCTTCTATATGGTAATGTATTAAATAACACTAAATTATTTTTCTGAATACCTTCAATTGATTCCGAAATTTTTCTTACTAGGTAATCGATTGTGGAATAGGATAACTGATCAGCTTCTTTATATCTCGCTAAAATCATCTCATTCGTTTTATCGGTATTACATCCGCCAATACTGTCATGTGCGTGATTTTTCAATAATAGTTTCCAAATATAATCCAATAATTCTCGTTTAAACGATATCCCTAAATCATCAGCCATTACCATCAAAGGTTCTAATTGGAAAATCAATCGATTTTCGATTGTATCATTAAATTTTTTTAGGTCATATCTTGATGAATAAATTGAGCGATGGATTTTTGACACACTCCCACTCATAAATTCACCTTGAACAGTTGGCAACTCAGCATTTTTTTCTCTCAATAAATTAAAAATATGTGGATAATTGCTTTCTTCAATTTTATATTCAGTATCAAATTGGTCGTTAACTTCTTGAATAATTTTTTTCAAATCGCGATCAACTGCTCGCTGGTCCCCTCCAACTGGTAATGTTACAATATCAGTCGCGCTATCTTCAGACACAATATCCAACATAGCTTTTTTCTGATAGAGTTCCCCTTCAACAAGAGCAACACCAGCATAGTAGCCATTGCGAATATTGATGGTCAAAACTTTTGAACCATCTTCAGCGCTCCAATAGAACTCTCGACTTTTTGTGACTTCATTCGGCATTCCCCGCCAAAATACCGCATCTTGAATACCAAAACCGTTGTAAATTTTTGGCATATCTTTACTTTGACCAAATGAATCTGGTAGATAGCCTAAGGAGGTATGACCACCTAATCGTTTTGACATACCGATTCCAATTTGCAAATTCTTCACAACTGATTCACCAGCTACCACAAATTCATCCATTTGCGTATACCAAGGACCTATAAATAATTTATTTGCTTCTACTAATTCTTTGATTTTTGTTTCTTTTTCTGGATAAACTTTTAGATAATCATCGATAATACTTAATTGCCCGTCTAAATAATAGTAATCAAGTTCTTTATTTTCTAATGCATAAATCACCTCGTCCATATGATAAGAAAACTGGATAAATGCTTCGTTATCACTAAAGTACCACTCACGATCCCAATGGGTATGCGCAACAACATGTATCTTCTTCATTACATCTTCTCCTTCCATCGTTGTTCTTCTTTAATATACGCTGGATCATATTAAAAGAAAACGATTTCGGTAATATTTTCAAGTGTTTTCTATTTTTTATCTTTATAATGAAAATATTACCATTAAGAGACATAAAAAAGCTGAGTATAAAAAGTTTTACACTTTTATACTCAGCTTTTTTAATTTCTACTTTCCATAATTAGCAAGAAACTATTTTCATAGACTCCTTGTTCTTCCTTTAACATCCACTTAGGTTAACACCTCATATTCAGCGATCGTACTTGAAATAATACCTGAGCGTTTTTTCTTTTCAGGTACTTCTACGTCCGTTCCCTTTCTCTGATGCATTTTTTTAAAAGATTGACTATTTACCCAATTTTTTTGATGTTCTTTTGACATCCAACGACTTAAAACGACCAACTCCGTTATGTCAGGATTCTCGGGTACGATACGCTGCATTAATTGAAAATCCAAGAATCCTTCCACAGCCTCCATACTTTCCTTAGTATGGCCTGCTGTAAACTGTTGAATGATTTTTTGAGAATGAGCTGTTTCCGTTTGGATCGTATTGGTTACAATATACATTTTTATTCCTCCTTTGTAGTTGTTTCAATAAAATAATCCTCAATAATTTTTCCTTGTTCAAAATGCAAAACTCGCTCACAAGTTTGACTGAGAAATTCCTTATCATGCGTGATCACTAAAACTAAAATATTTTCTTGGTGCAACCAGCGAATAGTGTCACTAACTTCTTTCATATGCTCTAAATCTAAGCCACTAGTTGGCTCATCAAAAATAATAATTTTTTTCCCTGATAACAAAGCACTCGCAATTACAACACGCTGCTTTTCACCGCCCGATAACGTTTGGGGGTGGCGCATTAACAGGGGAGCTAAATTCAACATCTCGATTGTTTTGTCAAATTCAGCGCTATTTTTTGCATTTAAGCTAATTTCTTTTTCAACTGTCTCAAAAAATAATTGTAAATTGACATCTTGCATCACAACAAAGCTTTCTTCGATCAACTCTTTAGGGCGCATTACTCGATTGTTTAGCGTAATAACCCCGTCTTTTGGCTTAATCAATCCAGATACAAGTTTTGAAAATGTTGATTTACCTGCTCCATTAGGACCTATAATTCCAGTAATTGCAGCGCTAGTCAATGTTAATGAAGGAATTTTCAATACGGATGGTTGTTTGCGATAATGAAACGCTAATCCATCACACGATAGCACCAATTTATCCTTACCTTTAGCCTTTTCATCTGATTTCATAACTCGTGTTTGGTTAAGTGATCGTAAGCCTAACGCTTGAATCTCTGTAAGGGATTTAGCTTTCATTTCTTGACTCGTATAGTTTTCGGTGATCTCGCCTTTTTCCATAACCAAATAGCGATCTGCTAGATCCGTCAAATAATATAAACGATGTTCAGAAACAATAATCGTCATTCCTTGATTTTTCAGTACTCGTAAATATGCTTTTAATTGTTCGATCGTGGCTTCATCTAAATTACTTGAAGGTTCATCTAATAAAAATAAACGATGTTTCAACATACTTGCAGAAGCAAATGCTATCAATTGTTTTTGTCCCCCAGATAAATGAAACATGCTACGCTCTAAAAAAGGTTCCAAAGAAAACAAGCTTGTTATTTCCTCAATTCGGCTAAGCATTTCCCCTCTTGGTACTCCATAATTTTCCATTGCAAAAGCTAATTCAGAATAGACATCACTGGTAAAAAATTGCGTCTTAGGATTTTGAAATACAACACCAATATCGCGAACGTATTCATTAAAGTCTTTTGTTACTAATTCTTGTTCTAAGATGGAACCTGTTCCCGATAATTCTCCTGTATACAATTCTGGAATCAACCCGTTTAAAATTCTTAATAAAGTAGATTTACCACAACCGCTTTTTCCACATAAAACAATAAACTCGCCAGCTTTAACATTTAAATCTATATGTTGGATGATTGTCTCCTGATCTTCATAAGCAAACGTCACATCATGTAAATCGATCATTAAATCCCCCTCCCAACAATACCACTTAGAATCAAAATACTAATCAATAGATAATCCTGAAACTTTAGACGAATCTCATAGACACTGGTATGCGCTTTGGGATTTGCTAACCCTCGAACAAGCGCTGCTGAAGAGAGATCTAATGATGTATTTTCAGCTGACATTAATATTGGAACAATAATATATTCCATCGTTTGAAATGGATGGAGAAATAAATCAACCGTAGATACTGCGATTCCACGAAATTTCATCGCATTACGAATACTTTTAAAATCTTGAAAAAGCGTAGGAAAAAATCGAAACAAAACCGTCAGTGGAATAATCAATCCAAAAGGAACATGACATTTTTTTAACGCTGCGATCCATTCACTAATTTTCGTCCGGTTCATTGCAAAAGTTGCAGCCATGATTGTTGGTAGCATCCGGCGATTCCCTACAAATAAAAAATCGAAAAAAGCAGCCAATCCATTATCAATATAAGGAAATAACAAATAGTCTCCTAAAACAAGTAACCAAAAAATACCATAAAAAATCGTCCCTTTTCTTAAACTGCCATTTAAAATAAATAAACTATATAATAACGTTACAAACAATGCTTCTGCTTTAAATGGTAACGGAAACATCAACAAAAAACTGGCAAACAGAATCGTACATAATTTACTTCTAGGATCAAACGTTACGTATATTTTTTCCATATTGTTTTCCTTTAGCCTTATCAAAATGTTTCTCATAAATCTTTTGTCCAATGATTATCCCTAATATACTACAAATAATCACTGCAGCAACACAAACATAAAAAGTCGTGATCGTAATTGGCGCAAAAACTTTATCAATATAAACCGCGTCTTTACCACGGGCTACTAACGAATCAATATAGGCATTTTTCATAAACCATAATGGTAATACTGGTCCCATTAAACCAAAACTAAACACAGTATAACTAACCATCGTCCGAATTTTTTCAGATAGCTTTGTATGATATTGAATCCAATCAGCGAGAACCGCACATAACATATTCGGTAAAAATGATAACGGAAAATGTCCAGATACTAGAAAGAATAAGCCCATTACACTCCCCATGATCGTGATTGCTCCAAAACGTGGAATACGCTGGATGACTAATAAATAGACAATACCAGCAAAAAGTGCTGTAGCACTAGGTATAAGAACAGAATTAAATGCTGGAATCGTAAAACGTAAAATAAGCATAGCAATTGTTACAACTAAAAAATAAATTGCTGTATAAATGCCAATAGAAATAAAGTCTTGAATTTTTAATTTTTTCATTCTTGTACTGACCCTTCTTGTTTAATAGTAATTAAAAATAATAGCTGACCGTATCTGTCACTTTTAATTTTCAGTTGATAACGGCCTGGCCTTTCAAACTGTGCACTTGGAAGTAATAATTGCTCTTCTTTCAGCTGGTAGTCTAATGAATAGCCATTTACAGAAGTCTTCTTTGTTTTAAATAGTTCAACTATCGCTTTTTCTTCTGATAACTCTTTTACTACACCTCGATCAATCGATAAACAGATAGTCTCACCTAGACTATATACTGATTTTGATAGTTTAGGTGGAACACACATTTGCTGTTTCAAGTATGTTTCAAATTGAACATCTTCAAAGCCTTCAGCCAAAATCTCGACTGTTACGAGCTCATCCTTTTCCCATTGATTGAACAACTGATATCTAGATTCCGTCGTGTTGGCAAGCAGACCAAACTCTAAATGGTTTTCTGGTTTATGATACAAATAATCTGGCCAAAGCAACGGAATTGTTTGACCGTTTTTCGTAATAGTAAAACTGTACACAAATTTCCCATATGATTCATGAAATTGATCATAAGTTGTAATCTCATATTCCGGTAAAAATTGAATCATAGCTGCATAACTATAATGTGCAAAATAATACATCTCGTTTACATACTCTAACTTCTCTTGAATCGGTTGAACCTTTTTTTCCTGACCACTTTTAAGTAAGATCCTAGAACTATATGTACCATCTAAAAATAACCGTTTTCTTTTATAACTAGCAATTGATGCTATCTCATCGTCATTTATAGGTGTCAAGGATTGAATCAGCGTCTTTTTTTTACTGAACTGTGGATATATTTTTGAATTAGCTTCAGCCATAATAAAATCTTCCATTGTAATATAAACTGGGACTTTTTTGATACTGTAACTGCCACTCTCGTTTACCATGATTTTTTGCTGATTTGTATGAGGAAATCTTTCAATAATTTGTTGAAATTTTTCTGATAATCGATAGTCCGATTCTTGAAGTTCTGGACAATCAGCTTGGTAGAAATCAAAAAATGTCATGGTTGTTTCACCAATAAGATAACGAGGGAACTCTTTATTTTCAATATATAAGACATCCGAAAGTTTTAATGAACATTGTTCTGTTTCTTCAGTATCATACTTTATTGAAAAGCCATTTATGTTTAATTCGTTCACTGAATCACTCCTTTCCTTATTGATTCAGTATATCACAAGAAAATGATAATGAGAATCATTATCAGTGAAATATCATTTTTAAATCTGATTTCTTTTAATAACGAATAAAAAGCAGCTGAGACAGAAACGGCCATCCAACAAGAACCCGTGTAGGTACTGTGCAACTACAATAAGAAGGAATTCACGAAAATGGCAAGCATCACAATGCGTTTGCAAACTGATGCTAGTGGATACCTACTGGGTATTCTTCAACTTTTTGTGAATTCCTCTTTATTTTATTAAGCTTTATTCTAATGTGTGGTACCTGTATTCTCCTCAATATCAACTTCTGTTGTCACAGCCGCTTCCACTGCATAAATCAGTGAATCAGCGATTGTTTGGATCGGCATTGATGGTGTTCCAACTGGACGATCAATTACTTGAGTTGGTTCAAAAGGTACATGGATAAAGCCACCCTTCACATCTGTGAATTCTTTATCGATCATGTACAATAAGCGGTACATGATATCATTGCAGACAAATGTTCCTGCTGTATAAGAGATGTATGCAGGTAGCCCATGATCCTGAACATTTTTCATCATTGCTTTGATTGGTAATGAGGTAAAATACGCTGTTTCCCCATCCTCTTCCAATTTTGTTCCGATAGGCTGATTTCCTTTATTATCTGGAATTCTTGCTTCGGCTAAGTTGATTGCCACTCGTTCAAAAGAAACTGCACTACGTCCACCTGCTTGTCCAACACAAATAACGACATTTGGCTGATGTTCCTTCATTGACGCTTCTAAAACCCTTGCGCTTTCTTCAAATACAGTTGGTATTTCTAACTTAATAATTTGTGCTCCTGCAACTTCATTTGGAATCAATTTTACGGCTTCATATGCTGGATTCACTGAATCCCCACCAAATGGATCAAAACCTGTAATTAAAACTTTCATTATCTATTCCCTCCTAAATATAGTAAGTAAGATTGTTTAGGCTCGTAGGAAAATTGGCTCGGGACGTTTTTTGTCACAGACAGAGCTACCCTTTTTCCTGAAGTCTATCCCACTCATAGTTGAACTATATGATTATTTAAATAAAATCATATAAATCACTTGGAATACGAACATAAAAATGGCAATAAACCATTGATTTTTGATTACACCATATTTATCTTTCATTTCTAACATAGCAACTGGAACGACATTGAAGTTGGCTGCCATCGGCGTTAATAATGTTCCACAATATCCGCAAGTCAGAGCTAACATACCGATCAAAGCAGGATTTGCTCCATAAGCAAATACAAATGGTGCACCGATCCCAACTGTCATCACAGTAATCGCTGCAAAAGCGTTCCCCATAATAATCGTAAATAGCATCATCCCAAAAGCATAGATAATGATTCCAACGGCTACGTTTCCTTGCGGTACAACCTTTCCAACTGCAGAAGAAATCACTGTACCAACTCCTGCACTAGTGAATACAGCACCTAATGAAGCCAAAAGCATTGGAAGCATACTCAAGGGACCAACCGTCCCAAGCATATCTGCAGCATCATCTAAAAATGTTGTGGGTTTATTATTTTTAGAATAGAGCATCAAAATTAAAATGGCTACTAAAACACCTACACCTACGCCAACTAATGCCCCTAATTTGGTAAATAAGGCAAAGATAATTGCAAAAACACCAATACTTAAAGCTGGAATAAAGATCTTCATCCCTAATTTATCTGACATTTGTTGCATATATTCTTTTGAAGGCAATTTACTTTTCCCTTTACTTACTTTTTTCAAGATAGCTGGAATAGTCATTGAAAAAATCAAGATTCCATTAATCAATGAGGGAATAAAACGTCCACCAGCAATGACTAACCCCAATGTACACCAGAAATAACCAGTTCCATAGCGGTGAGGATTACTTTTGTCTAGAAAATTTTTAATACCAGTATAAATCAAAATCAAGCCCATCAATATATATAAAACTTCTAATAATTTTTCGCCTAGTAAAATATCTGGATTCATAAAATAACTCATGCGCTGTCTCCTTTCTTCTCGATATCACCGTAATATTTTTTCATCAATCGACGATCTTTGGTGTAAAAATAAATACTAGCAGTAACCAAAGCGACAAGAGCCACAGGAATTTCAACGGCTGCTAATTCCACTAAACTTACTTCATACCCCAACTCTTTTAAAGTAGATTGAACCAAAAGACCACCTGCGCCGCCAATAAACAATACTTGTCCGAAAAACCAACAAATATTTTCCATCGCTGAAGCCATCCCTTTGAGTTCTTCTTCATATTCTTTATTTAATTCTAAATTTTGCGATTCTACAGCTCCGATCGACATCGGTAAAATAATTGGGCGAACAAATCCAGCTACCCCACCAAAACTAACATTAAATGCTGCAAAAATCATTCTAAAAATACCGTAAATATCAATGATCAAGCCTGCTGAAACTTTTTTAAAGCGACGAATCAGAGAAGCCGCTGATTCTTTTAAACCATTTCTTTCTAAAGTCCCTGTCGCTAGCATAATAATAATAAAAATGGCCATTCCTCTATTACTGACAAAACTTGTCCCTAAAATATCGAGCATCCCTTCTAAACCAATACCCCCCACTAAAGCGGTGACCACTAAGGCAATCATGACGATCAAAATCGAGTCTAATTTCATAGCAAACCCGACAATCACAATCAGAACACCTAATAAACTAAGAATGTTTTCCATTGCATTCCCTTCTTTCCAATTTTATTTCATCAATCATCTAAAATAATGACCTCTTCATTATACACAAAATTTGTTTTATTTTTAATTTTTACGATAAACCCTCTTTATAACATCGTATATCTGATTTTTTATTTACTTTAAACTGTATGTATGAGAAAGTTTTTTGCTACTTATAACTGTCAACAAATTTCAGTTCCGTTCTCCTTCTCTAGTTCCAAATTTTTTATCCTCTCATCACAAACATAACTCATAATAAAAAAGTACAGACTGATATCTTAAGAAAATAATCATCTGTACTTTTTATTTAGTTCTTATTTTTATTCATGTATTTTTCTATTTTTTTCAATCGTTTGTGATTGGTAGGATGACATAAGCTGTCCCTGGAAATTCGATCCAATGCTAAATGTAGCACCATTTTCTTTTGCAATAATTAATAGTAACGGTAGCTATTTTGAAAATGTTCTTTCTTTTGACTCATCAACGCTACTTTCTAATCCCTTGTTTTCTCTACAAATGGTTTATTCCTTATTTTTTTAATGTTATCACTTGAGTAGCTGTTTTTTCCAAGAAAGCTTGATCGTGCTCCACCAAAAGCATAGCTGGTTTTACTGATAAAATCAGCTTTTCTAGTTGCTCTTGATTAAATACATCCAGATAATTTAAAGGTTCATCCCAAATATAAAGCTCCGCTGGTTGAGCCAATGATTTAGCTAATTCAACTTTTTTACGCTGCCCCATACTCATTTGCTCAATCCGATTATGGAAAACATCTCTTTCCATTCCCAGTTTATGTAAATTATTGAGAAATTCTTGATGGTTAAGTCCTTGCTGTTCAGAAAAATCTAGCAAGGTTCCATGATTATCTTCGTAATTTTGGCGAACATAACTAATTTTTAGACTTTTAGGCTTTAATAATTGCCCCTGATGGTCACCTTCAAATTGATCAAGTAAAAATCGAATGATTGATGATTTTCCTGAGCCATTCGGTCCTGTTAATGCGATTCGTTGCCCTTGATTCAACTCAAAAGAGAGTCTTTGAAACAATCTCTGGTCCTGGTAACTTAAGCTTAAATTTTCTACAGTCAGTAATCTTTTGTAATGCCCAGGTTGGTAGTTCATCGTCAAAGGATCGATATATTCGATATCTTTTAAAAGATTCTCTTTTTCTGACAATTGTGCATCCATTCGATGCTCGATCGTTTTTGCTCGCTTCATAGTGCGAGCTGCTCTTGCTCCAATGAACCCTGTATCATAGATTGCACCACTCCCTTTTTCAGAAGCTTTGCCATATTTATCTTGTTCTTTAGATCGCGACCATTCAGCTTTTTCTGCTGCAGTTTTTTTCAAACGACTAACTTCTTTTTTTAGCTTTTCGTTTTGTGCTCGTTCAAACTCATCTTTGATTTTCTTTTGCTCTTCGTAAATAGAAAAGTTACCTTGGTAAAGCTCTAATTGACTTTTTTCAATTGATAATACATGATCCACAACTTCATCAACGAAGGAACGATCATGGCTCACCACGATAAATCCTTGGCGTTTCTTTTTTAAATATTCTGCAACATGTTTACGTCCGACAATATCCAAATGATTGGTAGGTTCATCAATCAACGGAAAAAAATGATCATCAATAAATAACAACGCCAAGAGGACTTTTGTCTGCTCTCCTCCAGACAGTGTCTCAAAATCCCGCCATAAAATCTCAGGATCAACTTGGAGAAGATTTAGCTCTCTCTCAATTTCCCATTGTTCAAAATCACTGATTTCTTGTAACACATAAAACGTTAGTTGCTTTTTATCTTTGATGGGTTGTGGGAAATATAAAAAGTCTAATTGATGCAAGATCTGACCAGTATACGCTAGCTGATCCTGTAATAGCTTAAGCAATGTTGTTTTGCCACGACCATTTCTGCCAATTAATCCTAATTTCCATTGTGTATCAAAATTCAAATTGGCCTGATCAAATAATAAAGTCTCTTGAGTATCATACCCAAATGTAAGATTTTTTATTTCAATTTTCGACATACTATCACCTCGTTAAGAAAAGCGGAAGGAATAATTCCTTAAGTTCTTCTCAGAACTGGCTGTGCGTTTTGGTGTACACAAAAAGACCCATACGCAGAAAAAATCAATGCCAATTCTGAAAATCTGCACACTGCTCCCTTGATGACTTATCAAGTTACAGTCTGAATGCAGCTTCAACAAATTGACTTAATTTTTCAACGCACGGATCCCTCACTTCGATTTAGTTGCATTTACTATAGCATACGTATTTTAGTTTTGTCAATCATCCTTTCTTGAAATCCTAAGAATGTTTATTTTCATCCTTCTCCTTTATTGAACATAAATTCCCACATTTTACGATTAACAGCAATGATTTTTGAAAAAAAACTTTCAATTTTTCTGATAGTAATCTTTTATGCTTAAAGTTCCTTTATACTATAATTAATCAATCACATTATCATTGTATTTTATAGAAAAGGAGATTTTGAGATGAAGATTGAACATATCGGGTTATGGGTAACAGACTTAGAAAATATGCGTATATTTTACGAAACGTATTTTAATGCAACCTCTTCTGAACTTTATCACAATCCTAAAACCAGTTTCCGTTCTTACTTTTTAACGTTTGCTGATAGCACAAGGCTTGAGATCATGCGACGTGAAGATGTCATTCAGCGTGAAACTAGTAAAGTGCTTCTTGGCTTTGCACATTTAGCGTTTTCCTTAGGCAGCAAAGAAAACGTTGATAACCTCACCAACATTTTAATCATGGAAGGTTATGAATTACTAAGCCCCGTTCGTACAACTGGTGATGGCTACTATGAATCTGTTATTGCAGATCCAGAAGGAAATCGAATAGAATTAACCGTTTAGAACAAAGAAAAGTTGGAGGAAAAAAACATGGACGTAAAAGCTATTGTGTTAGATATTGATGGAACACTTTTGAATGATGAAAAAAAGCTAACAGATCAAACAAAAAAAGTGTTGATTACTGCTCAAAAAAAAGGCATCAAAGTTATTCTCGCTTCAGGTAGACCAACGCCAGGTATGCTGAAATATGTTGACGAATTAGAAATGGCTAAATATAGCGGTATGATTGTTTCATATAACGGCGCTCATGTGCTTGATGTTAGCACTCAAAAAGAATTATTCAGTCAACCACTCTCTGTTGAAAATAGCAAAAATATCTTGGAACATCTTAAACAGTTCGATGTAAAACCAATGATCGCCAAAGATGACTATATGTATGTCAATAATGTCTTTGATGGTATGCTAGATTTAGGTTTCCCGGAAGGATTATTCAACATTATTGAATATGAATCACGCGGTGGCAACTTTCAACTCTGTGAAAAAGTTGATTTAGCAAAGTTTGTAGATTTCCCATTGCATAAAATTCTGGTTGCAGCTCAACCTAACTATTTACAAGATAATTGGCAAAAGATTCTTGCACCTTTTAGACAAAGCGTTAGCGGAATGTTTTCTGCACCAATGTATTTTGAATTTACAGACCGGGGCATTGACAAAGCCAACGCTTTAGAACAAACGCTGAAACCTCTTGGCATCCATGAAGAACATATTATTTCATTTGGTGATGGGCACAATGATATGTCTTTGATCAAGTATGCTGGTTTGGGTGTAGCTATGGGAAATGCTGTAGATGAGTTAAAAAATGCTGCCGACAAAATTACTTTATCAAACAATGAAGATGGTATTGCTAAAGTTTTAGAAGAATTACTATAAGGCTCAGCGATTGGTGCAAAAAAATGCCTTCAATGATAAGCTGAAATTGCTATGAAACACAGTAAATTGCAAGTATATATAGAACAGTACCTACTTGGACAAACATTGAGGAACTCCTCATTGCCATTCACTTATACGTTGATTACGACACTTGGCAATTTTCGCGAATTTTTTTCTCGAAATTAAACCACTTCTGTTCCATCCTATTTCCACATATGAACAATAATCAGTTATAATACATGTATGCAAGCCTAACTGAAAGGTGTTTTATGTGATGAATTTAATCCTTAAATTAAAAAACTTAGACAAACTGACCACAAGTGAAAAAGCACTCGTTGACTATATTCTTGATTTCCCAGAAAAAGTGATCTATTTTTCTCCAAAAGAATTAGCGGAACATTCTTTTGTCTCTATATCGACAATTTATCGTCTAATCAATAAATTAGATCTGGACGGGTTGAATGCTCTTAAATTGGCTCTGGTAAACTACCTGAATGAAGACAATGCTGAGAAAATCATCGATATTGATTTTCCAATTTCAGCAGAAGATAATCAATATGCACTGACTAAAAAACTCAAAACAGTCTACGATCAAACGATTCAGTCTACGATTGATGCAAACCATGTTGAAATGATGGCAGCGACTATTACACTTCTTAATAAAGCTAGCTTTGTCGATGTTTATGCTTCATCGGCTAATATCTATTTTGCTCAGAACTTTCAATTTCAAATGCAAGAAATCGGTAAAAGAATCAATGTCCCGATCGACGATTATATGCAAAATTTATCAGCAGCCAACAGTACACCTGATCATCTAGCAATTGTAGTCTCTTACGAAGGTCGAGGATCGAGTGCAAAAAAAATATTGAAGATTCTAAAGAAAAATAATAGTAAAATTTTATTGATTACGTCAAAAAATAGTCCTCTTTTAACTGAAGAAGTCGATAGTACTTTACTTTTTGCTTCAATGGAAAACCATTACAATAAAATTTCTTCTTTTTCAACACGAATGTCTTTGATGTACCTCTTCGATTGTTTGTACCTTGCTTTTTTTAATCATGATTATGAAAAAAATTTAGCGTATAAATTAGAACACTATCAAAAAATGAATCCTGATTTACGCTAATTTTTCTGTGTTTCTTTTCTAAAATCAACAAAAAGGCTAAGATAAAAGCAATCCACTATGGAAATAAGCACTTTTATCTTAGCCAATTTTTATTTTAATAAGCCTACATCACTTTTCATTTTCAAGACTCTATATACGGATTGATTTAGAGCTTCTTCTGTATAGGAGCCTTGCTCAATTCCTTGTATTACATATGGAATTTGACTTTGAAACGAGGAAGATAAAATCAAATCATTCCCAGCTATTAACGCAGCCAAACCTGCCTCTTCTTGAGAAATAAAATCTGCTAATCCAGCCATATCCATATCGTCCGTCATAATGACTCCCTGAAACCCTAACTCATTTCGTAATACCTCATGAATAGGTTTAGAAATCGATGCTGGCACCGTATCATCAATACTTGTCACAATATTATGAGAAACCATGATACTGTCCGCACCAGCTAAAATCCCTGATTTAAACGGTAAAAAATCGATTTGTCTCAGAGTATCTAACCCTCTATTATCGTACACGATTTCTATATGGGAATCTCGATTATCACCATAACCTGGAAAATGTTTTAAAGTTGACACAACTTTTTGTTTTTTTAATTCTTTCACACTTGTTTCAACGTATTCACTCGTTTTTTCAGCATCTAGTCCCAATGTTCGGTCATAAATAAATGCTTCTGGATCCGTCGCAACATCGGCATCAGGAAATAGTCCCCCTTGAATACCATAAGAGCGCAAAATCTCAGCTTTTTTTTGAATATCTGTCCGAATTCCACTAAGACCTGATTCTTGATAAACGTCCATTGGTGATTTAAAGGCTTCCGAGACTAAATTATTTCCCCCACTCAGTCGGGTGACGCCTCCCCCTTCTTCATCGGACGCAATAAAAAGCGGCAGCTTGCTTGCCGCTTGATAAGAAGCAATTTTAGCCTTTAATGAATCTGGTGTTTCAGATTCAACATCACGCCCAAATAAAAGATAGCCTCCCAAATGATTGTCTTGAATGCTCTCTATTTGTCCATCGATAGGAATTCGTGCTAAAAATAACTGTCCAACCTTTTCTTCGATCGTCATTGTAGCCATTAAATCCTTGATCGACTGATCTTGATTCTTTAATGTAGTTTCCTCATTCCTTTCCTTGCTTTTATTTTCTTCTACCGCACTCGTGCTAGTATTTTTCGTCTCTTGCGTTATCTTTGTTTGTACAGATTCGTTACTTTTATTCACCAACCACATAACACCAAAACTAATGCCAAAAATCAACAGTAATATTGTCATTGCGGTCGTTATCATCATTTTATTATTGATGGTTCTTCCTCCTTGCCACTCGCTAATTTTACCAGTGCAATTCTATTATAATTAGGTTCACTTAAAACCGTCAATATTTTTCCCTTGATTGCGGTTTAGATTTTTGACAAATTTAGAACGTCATGAGATGCTCTGATTGTACTAAATAACAAAAAAGAGAGAAGGTTGGATTTTTATGGCAACAATGGTGTTTGTAAATTTTCCAGTCACTGATGTAAAACGTTCTACCGAATTTTACGAAAAATTGGGGTTTAAAAAGAATGAAGAATTTTCAAATGAACAATCAAGCTCAATGGTTTGGGATGATAACTTTTGGATCATGTTATTAGATCATTCTTTTTACAGCAAATTTATCAAAGATAAAAAAATTGCAGATGCGAAATCTACTAGCGGTGTTTTAGTTGCATTTAGTATGGAAAGTGCTGATGCGGTAAAGAACTTCGCTGAGACTGCTAAAGCAAACGGCGGCGATTTTTATAAAGTTGATATGGGGATTCCTGAAGATATGATGTTTGGACTTGAAGTGCAAGATCCAGACGGAAATTCCTTGGAACCAACTTGGATGAAGATGTAAATTAAAAATTGTTTAAAGAAGCAGGATGGAACAGAAGCGTTTAATCTCGAGAACCAAGTAGGTACTGTGCAACATCAGCTTGTTTTCGAGGGGATTGCTTCCTCCGTTTATCCACATTCCATATGAGTGGGATATGACTCGAATAGTTATGCCCACTTACTTCTCAAAATGAAAACAAGTCTGATTTTGATGTATAGTGTCAAAATCAGACTTGTTTTTACTATTTCAGACCCTTTAAAGTTGTAATTTCCTATTACTAATAAATCAGTTATTATTTTAGCGCTGTCACTTATATTTCTTGGTATACCATATAAAGATTCATTGACATTTTTATCATCGTTTATACTTTTATATACTGAATTAATTCATGCTTCTTAAATTCCGTTTGATATAACAAAGAAAACAATCCTATTCTACAACTGACTATTATTTACAGGTTCTTCAATATTCATTTTATTTCCTTCTACCGCACATTTTTGGATCGTAGGTGCCATGGCAACATTAACTCGTGCCTCGTTGTGTGTCAAAACAATTTCAGCTTGATTCCGAAGAGATTGCTTTTACTCCCACCGTTTATCTAGATTACACATGCATAGGCTATAACTCAAAGCGTTATGCTCACTCACTTTTGGCTTGTCTCCATGTTCCTCTATATCCAGAATCCTTCTCCTAGCATGGCCACATTTTTTTAACTTTTATTTACTCTAACCAAAAGCATAACAAACTGACCTTCAGCAAAAGCTTTGTTTAGGAACCGATTTTATGATAATTTTCCTAAAATGTTTCATTTTTTGATTGTTCTAGTTCACGTTCTTTTTCTTTCGCTAATTGTTTCTGCAATTCTTTATCATAATTTCTTGCAATCGGAATCATAAAGTTGATAGCACCACAGACAATCGCACCAACACCCGCTATCACAAACATCTTTTCCACACCAATTTTATCGGCTAGCGGTCCTGCAAAAAGCAATCCTATTGGTCCTGTAATACTCATCAAAGAATTTAGCACTCCCAACACTCGTCCTAACACATTTGGCTCATAACTTTGTTGGATCATCGCCATCAACAAAGTATTAAAATACGGTGTCGCAAAGCCTGCAATTGAATTTAATAAGACAAAATAGATAAAGCCTTTATTTGTAGCTGGTAATAATCCACTCAAACCAATTGTCACACCGATCACTGCATAGGCAAAAAAGATCAGATTCATACGATTTTTCCAGTTTCCAAAAATACTGATCACCGCACCACCAATCAGCATACCGATTGAATAGACTACTTCTACCAGACCCGCTTGAACAACTGAACCGTTAAAATAATTCATGGTCATCAAAGGATATAAACTTGCTGCAGGCATAAATAGTAACAAGAAAACGGATACGACAATCGTAATATACCATAATCCCTTGTTTTCAAACAATGTCTTAAAACCAAATTTAGTATCTGCTAAAAGATGGATCGGCTCTCCTTCTGAAGTAATTTTTGGAATGACAACCAAAAGGAGTAACCCTACACCAAACACAGCACCAAGAATATCTAACAAAATCAAAAAATTCATTGGTACAACAGAATATAGTACCGCACCTAATGCTGGAGCAATAATGAAATTTGCTGATTGAACCATACTAAATTGTCCGTTGATTTTTGTTAGTTCTTCTTCAGGTACCATTGTTGGTACTATTGATTGAATCGTTGGTATTTGAAACGTTTGAGCAACTGAACGAACCAATAGTGAGACGAACACTAACCACAACGGAAAGTCTGCTGAAATCGTTCCAACAATAGATAACACTAGCGCAAAGAATGCGACGATGATATCTGTCACAATCAACAACACTTTCTTATTCCACCGATCGATCAGAGGCCCCGCAAATGGACTTAACAAAACCATTGGCAACATACCTAGTAACATGGCAAAACTTAATACCGTAGCTGACCCAGTTGTTTTTGTCAGATACCAAATAATCGAATATTGAACGACCATGCTTGTGATTCCTGATAAGAATTGCCCCGTTAGAAATAAATAAAAGTTTTTTTTCCAATGAGTAGGCTTAACTGTACTGGAACGTTTGAACATACGATCACTCCTCGAATGTTGATTTCTTTTCAATTGTCTTCTTTTAGATAGCTGCAATCCGTTCCTTCGCTTCTTCATACTATTTTATACGTTAATTTTACTTGACGTAGTCTTTTCAAACAAATAATTGATTCAGTTCTATAACTCTACAAAAAGTTGAGGCTGAGAAATAACTCCACGAGTCGCATCTCAGCCTCAAGAAATCTCAGTAAACGGAAAAAACAGGAACGTCCTCTCAGCTAACAGTGATTCTTCTGTATTCTACTTATTTTTTACAAACTGTTTTTCCTAATGAAACTTTACTCGTTGAAGTATAGTTTGTCTTTCTACTTTATGATCATATCCGTCCAAGGAGGGTAAAACGATCGTATCCTCTATCCAATAGACTTTAAATGTTGAACTTAGCACTTGGTTGTGCATTTTTATTTCATGCCTACATACATTGCCGTTCATTGTATATCCGATAAGACTTGTGTCTTCACTTGATGACAGTTCTTCCCAGTCTCCCTTTTAAACTCTTTTAAAACTTTATCTGTCCGTTTATTAGAGGTGATGATTTTTCTATTTTGTTCCGTACACATATGCACGAATCCATATTCAGTTTTTTGATCAACCTTTCCGCCCTCTTCAGTTTCCAAAAGAATCCAACTGTCCTTCATTAACTCTTTTTTTGTTTCTTCTTCACCATGTTCTACTTTGCTTGGCCCAATCAAGTTATTTTCTTTGAAGTCGTTTGTTGAGATTCCTTTTTTTAGATAGCGTAGTTTATTTATTCGGTTTAAGAATCGTAACCTTTTCTTCCTTATATTCTTTTCTATCCTCAGCACTAGGAAGGGTACTTGAAGTAGGCCACAGGATAATATTTTCTCCATCCCTATACATATCACTTCCCATAGTATAACTACCATAATTTACAAGTAGATGATTGTTCTTTACTTCGTATGTTGTTGTCATCCATCGATCCTCACCCTCAACTTTTTCCTTCCTAAGAAACTCATCAAAATCAACAATACTATTTTGTCCATCGTTTCCTTTTATAATTGCAGTCCATGTCGCATATTTAGTAAAATCAGGGTCAACAGCTGGCTCAAGCTTTTTGATGCTTTCTTCTGTATATGGAAAAATTTCTTCGTTATGGGGTTCTAAAACAATACGCTCTACTTCAGCTGAGTTTGGTTCTAATAGTAATGTTGTCCCTTCTTTTTTTACTTGATAGGAATACGTATCAGATATAACCTCACCTTGATCACTGATGACTTCAGTCAAAATTACTAACTGGTTTTCTTTAAATGTGTATTCCGGCTCCATTTGAGTGAAATACTTGCTAATCATCCGTACTTTATTTTCACTAAACTGGTAATACGTCTCTTCGTTCTTAATCTTCCAATATTTTACTGATTGAAAAATACTCGCTGGTATCTCTTGGTTCTTCTCAGTTGAAGAAAAAGTTGAAGCTACAGTGCTTGGTTTATTCGTCTCTTTATTTTTTGGCCACATTAGTGTACCAACAAAAACGAAACATCCGATTATTACACTTGATAAAATCAATTCTCCCCATTTATAGTGTATTTTACTAAATTTATTTTTTCTTTGCTCAGAATCTATCTGTAATGCAGCACGCGACTCATCTTGCGGCACTTCAATTTGTTTCATAGCGTTTTGTAAAATTTTTTTCTCCTTATCTGACATAATAATCCTCCCCTAAAGCTTTCCTTAAAGCTTCACGTCCTCGTTTCAAATTTGTTTTGACTGAACCTATTGGCATGACTAAGAGGTCACTGATTTCCTTAACTGACAACTCTTGATAGTAAAACAGCTGTAACACCAAACGGTATTTGTCTTCCAGACTTGTTACTGCTTGCAACACATCAATGACTTGATTCTTATCAAGTGATGGATCTTTGAGTTCCTCAAACTCTGGAATGTTTTGTAATTCTCTTATTTTAACTTTTTGATTGATCATTTTGCTTGCTTGTCTTGCCATGATCGTACAAAACCAAGTTAGAAAATAACTAGGCTCTTTCAATGTATGGATCGATTTTAGTGATTGGAACGTTGCTTCTTGCATAATATCTAAAGCATCCTCCTTATTGCCAATATATATATAGGCCATTTTATATATATATTCATGATTTTTTTGTAAAATTTTCTCCAATGCATTGGTATCACCTTTGATCGCTTTTTTAACCAATAAGCGTTCTGAATAACTAAGTTTCCCCATTTTCTCACCTCTTCACCCTAATAGTGTAAAAAAATTGCATTTAGGTTTCAATAAAATTATTTATGCATAAAAAAGAGCTAAAACGTCGTACGTTTTAGCTCAGATTCTCTACCCATTTCTATGATAGTCGGGTTTTAGTCAACTTTTTGATTTTGTCGACTAACTTTTGATATGTGCGTCGGGATAAATAATTTAGGGTTGATTTTAAGAAGCAACACTAATACAATAGCGGTTGCCATTGCCGTAGCTAGCCCACTTGCCCCATTCATTACAAACGAAAATAACCACGGATTCATGCCCCACAAAGCAAAACTTCCCCAAAACATAACCCCCGCAATGAAATGCCAAAAATACCGCATAAGTGTCCCTAAAAATGAGGCATAAAGAATGATTCGACCACTTTTCCGATACTCCTTATCCATAATTGTTTGTTGCAATTTATTACTATATACTCCTGCAAACCCTGCAAATCCAAATGCTAAAATATATTCAATGATTACTTGCGCAGGCATCAGATAATAGACTTGCGCCAATGGAAAATGTAATAACCCCCAAATAAACGCTGAAAAAAATCCGGCTTTAGTCCCTCTTCGTAATGCATACAGAGTAACTGGGATCATTCCCAATGAAATTGAAAAACTACTGCCAATGTTTGTTGGAATAAAGGACAGCACCATCGCAATTGCTGCCACAATAGTTCCTTCGATCCAGATTTGTAACTCTACTTTTCTTTGCATAAAAAAATCCTCCCTCTAGAACGACCGATTCACAAAGGAGGAGTAAAAGTTTCTATTTACTCCATCACAATTCCTACGCTCGTACTAACGAACAGGTTCGAAGGGTTTAGAGTTGTTACTCATTCTCAGCCATGGCTCCCCTTTGTGATGGGTTCTATTTAATTTTGGTGGTTATCTATTTTCAAGATAACACTTAAAGAGTAACACGACACCCTCTAAAAGTAAAGGTACACGTAAAGAATCATTATGCCTAATGTTGGTGGACAAAACGATGTCATTATGAAAATTTGCATAATTTGATTTCTCCACTTCTAGAGTAGAAAATCTACAATGTTGAGAGAATCAACTATATTATTCTCAGATAGATCATCCTTCTGAAAATTATCTGGTCTCTTCCACTTTTATAAGATAAGATAAAAGAAACAAGATAAGAGGTGTAAAATGAAGAAAAAGCTAAAAAAAGTTGGTTCCATTTTGATTTCAATGGTTTTAGGAGCTATAGGAGGTTATGTTGGTGGTGGTCTAATTGCAAGACAGGTTCCCCATTTATCAGTATTAGATATCATACTGTTTATTTTGGCGTTGATCCTTTCTTATATCCTTCACATTATTATTCACGAAGCAGGTCATGGGATTTTTGGAAAAGTATCAGGATATAAAATGGTGAGCTACCGAATTTTCTCCTTTATGTGGATTTGGCAAAAGGATAGCAAGATTGAGTTTAGACGTTTCAAAGTTCCTGGTACCCTTGGGCAATGCCTGATGGCACCTCCTACTTATGTCAAAGGAAAATTTCCCTTTCGTCTTTATTTATTAGGAGGCATTTTAGCAAACTTAATTACATCTGCACTCATTGGCATTTTATGTTCATTTCATTCGCCAATAGCTATAGCTTTTATCATTGTAGGGCTGTTTACTGCTCTCACAAATGCTGTTCCAATAGGTTTTAACGATGGAATGAGTATAAAAGTAGCTACTTCTAGTGAAGAACAGCAGTACCTACTCTACATGCAATTTGAAGTAAACTATCTATTAAACCAAGGAATTAGCTATCAAGAATTACCAAAATCATTTTTTGAGTTGGTTCCGTCAATACCAACACAGACATATTTCAATGATTCACAACAATTTTTAAGAGCGGCTCGATTTCTTGAAGAGCAAGATTGGCCCCATTTAAACGAGCAACTAGAATTGTTGTGGTCACGTCTAGATGAGCTGATTTCTCTCTATCAAATTGAAGTAAAAAAAGAAATGATTTTTTCTTTATCCATTACAAAACCAGAAGATCAACGTCTTGCCCAACTATGGTCAGAAAAGAAAGTGAAGATGAGCTTGAAACAACCTTTGATGGGGAATAAACGAATAGAAGCTGCTTATTATTATTTTGTTCAAAATGATGATACAACTGCTTTAGATTGTTTAAAAGCTGGAAAATCTTTAGTAAACAAAGCACCGAATCCTGGTGATGCTAAAGTAGAGCTAAAACTAAATGAGTGGCTACAGAATCAAATTTTAATAAGGAGAAGTGATCCTTCATCTTAAGCTAAAAAGAGGATACGACAAAAACACTAACTCCGAGAAATTGAGAGATGCGGATGAGACAGAAGCGTTTAATCCCGAGAACTAAGAAGGCATTCACGAAAATGACAAGAAACACGAAATTTTTAATTCAGATGTTGAATGATTCCTAATCGGTGTTCTTCAAATTTTTGTGACCAAGTAGGTACTGTGCAACATCAGCTTATTTCCGAAGAGATTGCTTCTGCTTCCACCGTGTATTCGCATTTAGGGTGTGATACAAACGTGATTTTTACTTTTGTCCCACACCCTCTCCTTTTTAGCTTATAGCAAAGTTTCCCTCTAAACTTACATTCTAAGGAAAATAGACTGTTTTAATATTTTCCTTTAATCACAAAGAAAGATCCACGAATCGTTCCCGCTAATTTTGATTTTTGACGAGCAAATTTGAATTTCCCTTCGAATTCAGGAGGGATCTCCATACCATCAGATAGTTTAAACCCGACCGCACGTTTACCATTTTCTTCAAGAGTATACATAACATTTACTGCTAACCCATTTTCATAAAAAACGTAGGCCATCTTAATGCCATCTACTTCGAAGCTAGAAAGTTCCAATGGTTTATAGGGAAATTTCATATCACGTTCAGCTAAGATTTTTTCGATCCAAGCTAAAGTTTCAGGATCATCACTTGCTGGCACAGTCACAAATTCATGTTTATACTTATTCCAATAATAACGCGCTTCATTTGCCCGTAAACCTGCTAATGCATCTGCTACTGGAGACGTTTCAAGACCTACTGTTGACACTTCTTTAAACTCTACTTTATAAGTCATTTTTGCTCCTCTTTTCTATTTTTATAGGCCTATTATAAGACAAGAGAATATTAGTGACAACTAATAGAGACTAAATGATATTCTTCACAAAAAACAGGAATTTTCTTTTCAACAGCTATGATTGAGGTGTACTATATTACATAAGAGAAAACATTCTGTAGAGGTATGGTTTAACTGAGTCTATTTTGAACGCCTTCCCTCTACCTTTAATTAGGAGGTTTTAAATTGAACATTCTTTATATTTCGATATCTGGTAACACACGTTCATTTGTCAATCGTTTAGCGACCTATGCTGCTGATATGTATGATACAAAAATCAATGTTAAGGAAATTCATGAAAATTCTGTTCTAGAAGAGGAACATGCACCATTTTTCACCTTTGTTCCAACATACTTAGATGGCGGAAATGGTGTTGACAACGGTGATACAGAAATATTAACTGAAACGATGCGCGAATATTTAGACTACCATGGCAATTATCGTTATTGTCTAGGTGTCGTCGGTAGTGGCAATAAAAATTTTAATCACCAATATTGTTTGACAGCAAAACAATATGCACAAACATTTGGTTTTCCATTTTTGGCAGATTATGAACTTCGTGGAACGCAAGAAGATTTAGAACATGTTTATACGATAATCGCAGAAACAATAGAAAAAGCACAACTTTAATTTAATAGATTTAAAGGGTTCTTATTTATGAATCCAACTAAAAAACCATACTGGTACGTTTAAAACTACCTTCAGATTTAAATAGCCAAGTTAGAGAAAATGTGTATATCCACATTCGCTCCAACTTGGCTATTTAAATCACAATAATTCTTTTCTTAATACTTCATCTGACCGATCAGACAAATATTTAGGGGGAATATCTAAAACAGTATATGCCCCAAATTGCTTTTCTTTTGCTAAACGAACACAAGCTCTAGCGTAAGCTACCAAAACGCTTGCAGTAAATTCTGGATTACTTTCCAATTGTAAATTGTATTCAATAACCTGTTTTGTATTTTCATGAGTTATACCAGTGTGTAGAACAGTACCACCATGCGGCATCTCTTTATGATTTTGATCTAACTCTGCCTGAGTAATAAAATGAACCTCCGTATCATAATCAGCAAAGTAATTGGGCATCGAAACAATTTCCTTACGAATTTCTTCTGCATCCACTCCATCAGCCAACACAACAAAACATTCTCTAAAATGTTTATCACGAGTTGTCAACTCCAACTGTTCGCCTGCTTTAAGTTTTTCAATCACTTCACTGTTTGGAATCGTATATTGAACTGCATCTAATACACCATTGATTCGTCGTAATGCATCTGAATGTCCTTGGCTAACACCTTTACCCCAAAATGTATTCGTCTGTCCAACTGGTAAAATGCTTTGTGCATATAAACGATTTAAACTAAATAAACCTGGATCCCATCCTGTTGAAATGATAGAGGTTGTTTGGTTTTCTTTTGCTACTTGATCCACTTTGGCGAAATGTTCAGGAATTTTAGCATGCGTGTCAAAACTATCAATCGTATTAAACAAATGTGTCCACTCTGGTGTTTGCGAAGGTAAATCTGTTGCTGAGCCACCGCACAAAATACAGACATCGATTTCGCCTTTTTTTTGTTTCAAATGCTCCATCGTAAATGCTTTAGCCCCTTCTGTTTGCACCGTTTCAGGATCTCTTCTTGTAAAGACACCCACTAATTCCATATCGTTGTTTTGTTTGATCGAACGTTCAACCCCGCGTCCAAGGTTTCCATATCCAATGATTGCTACTTTTATCATACTCACATTCCTCCACTTCTATAACTCAGATTATACCAAAAGAAAAAGACATCTGACAATTGGAAGTTGAAAAAACAAGCCCTTTGCTTTACTGATCCTTTATATTCAATTGTTTCTTTAATTCTGTAGTGATTTTTTGCTTTTCCTCATCTGAAATACTCTGATAAGAAATTCCTTCTTCTCCAGTATAGCCATCCCCTGTAAATCCTTCCCCTTGCATTTGATAACTTTCAATGTTTTCTAAGGCTTTTTGGTAATTTTTCATTAGAAGAGTCATTTGATCTAGGGTCATATCCGTTTGACCATTTTCTCCTATTACATTGAGTAATTCTTGATAACGAAAAACACTTTTTATCGAAGTTAATTCTTTGGTAAGCTGAATCGTTACCTCTCTCTGTCTCTTTTGTCTGCCGTAATCGCCTAAAGGATCTTCATAGCGCATTCTCGCATACTGTAATGTTTCCCAGCCGCCTAAATGCTGTTCCCCTTTTGGATAATGAATTCCTTCTGCATCAAACTCAAAATCATTATTGACGGTGACACCGCCAACTGCGTCACTTAAAGCTGCTAAACCATCCATATTGATCACAAAATAATGATTGATCGGGATATCTAAATAATGTTCAACCGTATTGATCATCATCTCATCTCCCCCAAAGGAATGTGCATGATTGATTTTGTCATAGACGCCATCTTTTCCAATGATTTCGACATAAGCATCTCTGGGAATACTTGTGATCGTGGTTTTCTTTAATTGGTTATTAACGGTGACCACCATAATCGTATTGGCTCGAAAATCTGTTTTGCGTTTAGAATCATTAGCGATACCTAAAAGTAAGAAACTTGCGGGTTCACTATTTCCTAACTCTGCGGCCTTATTTTTTCGATTTAGTGGCTGATACATTTTGTCAGCCGTTTTTTGGACTTTTTGAAACACCGTAACACCATAAAATGAAGCTCCAGAAACGAATAGTAAAAGGAATGTTAACGTACCTAAAATAGTTCTTTGAATGAACTTTTTTTTAGCAATTGGGGTAGAAAATTCCCTATTAAGATACACTCTTTGCAAGAAAACAAAAGAGAAATTGACCCAAGTATAGCTTAAAAGAAAACCTGCAAGCACATCACTCGGATAATGAACTCGTAAATAAATTCGGCTCAATCCAATCAAAAGAACATAAACAATCAAAGCATTTTTTAAAAACCTGTACTGCTTCGTTTCCTTTGAATAAACGGTTTGTAAAATCAATATCATTGAACAAGCTAAGCACATGGCTAAGAGCGAATGCCCGCTTGGAAAACTATAGGAAGTTCGTTCAGCTAGCTGTTCCACATTCGGTCTCTGACGGGCAACAAGTTGCTTGAGAATAAATCCCAAAGCACTGACTATTAAGACATTGCTGCTCAACCAAACGGCTAATAACTTATGTTTATTTCGCCAAAGTATAAATGAGACTATCAGGCTAACAACAAAAATCGGCACGATCGTAGCACTTTTGGCAACTAAATCCACAATACTGGTCAGTAATTGACTCGGTTTCCAATTAAAGTGATAAATCGCTGAATCTAACTGAACAAACCATGATTCTTGTTTTACAACTAAAAAGGTTAGCAATGAAAAAAATACGACACTTAAAACTGCTGGGGTAAATTTCTTTTCTTTCAACGTATACATGTGATAAATCCCTTCATTCATATATTCAGTAAAACAACCAAGTTAAAGATTATTTCCAAGTACTTTTCACAGGAATATCATACAACTAAAAAGATCACTAAATGATTTTGACCCTTAATTGACAGTAGTGAATCATCTAACGGTATACAGTTGGTAAACTCTTATTCACCAAAAGAAAAAAGCCAAACATACTTTCCCTAAGACGTTTGACTTTCAATCAATCTCATCGTCTGAGTTTTAGCACTATACAACGTAAAGAAACATTCTTAGCTATTTTGTGAAAAGCCTTAATTCGACAATTCCTGTTTTACACATTGGCGTCTTTCGACGTTTCTGCGCAATAGCCTATGTTTGTATAGGAGCCTCACCTAACAAGGTTATTTATCTATTTATTTTGTTAAATAGTAACGCTGTGAAAAAATTTTTTCAAGTTATTTTATGACTCTTTAATTTTTCTTAATTTAAAAGTAAAAAAATAACCCTAGTAAATAAAAAGAAGCAACCATCAAAATAGGATTGATGATTGCTTCTTTTATACTCTATTTTACTCATCTAACTCTTCAAATTGTGAGTTATAAAGTGACGCATAATAACCGCCTTGAGCAAGTAATTCTTCATGTGTTCCTTGTTCTTTAATATCGCCATCTTGCATATACAAAATCTTATCCGCATCTTTAATGGTTGATAAACGGTGCGCAATAACAAATGACGTACGTCCTGCCATTAAGTTATTCATAGCGCCTTGAATCAAGCCTTCCGTTCTTGTATCAACAGAGGATGTCGCTTCATCGAGGATCAAAATCGGTTTATCAGCTAAGATTGCACGTGCAATTGTTAATAGTTGTTTTTGTCCTTGGGAAATATTGGAAGATTCTTCATTTAATTCCATATTGTAACCACCAGGCAACGTTTGGATAAAGTGATGAACATGAGCAGCTTTCGCGGCTTCATAGACTTCTTCATCTGTTGCATCTAAGCGACCATAGCGTAAGTTTTCCATAATGGTTCCCTTAAATAACCAAGTGTCTTGTAGAACCATCCCAATATTTTTACGTAAATCCGCCCGATTAAAGTCTTTGATATTATGACCATCGATTTTGATCGCGCCAGATGTTACATCGTAAAAACGCATCAATAATTTAACCATCGTCGTTTTACCTGCACCAGTTGGTCCGACGATTGCCACTGTTTGGCCGGGATCAACATGTGAACTAAAATCGTTGATAATGATTTTATCTGGTGTATACCCAAAACGAACATGTTCAAAATCGACCATCCCTTTAGCTTTGTCGATTTTAACTGGATTTGGTACTGTTTGCGCTTCTTCATCTTCTTCAAGAAATTCAAAAACACGTTCAGCTGCTGCTGCCATTGATTGGAGTAAATTTGATACTTGAGCCAATTGGGCAATAGGTTGTGTTAAGTTACGAACATATTGGATAAATGCTTGGATATCTCCGACCGTGATCGTGCCATTATAAGCTAAGATCCCACCAAAAATCGCTACCGCAACATACCCTAGATTTCCAACAAAGTTCATGATCGGTTGCATCAAACCAGAAAGAAATTGAGATTTCCAAGCTGATTTGAATAAAACATCATTTTGTGTTTTAAATTCTTTCAATGAATTCTCTTCATCATTGAATAAACGTACGATGTTATAGCCACCGATTGTTTCTTCTACTTTACCATTGATCACCCCAAGATATTCTTGTTGTGTTTTAAAGTATTTTTGCGAATTTTTCACAACAACCATAATTAAGAGCATTGAAATTGGGACAATCAAAATTGCAATACCAGTCATTTGTACAGAAATCGATAGCATCATGACGATAACACCAATGATAGTGAATACTGATGTAATTAGCTGAGTAATCGATTGGTTTAGTGATTGACCTAGAGTATCCACGTCATTGGTGATACGAGATAAGACTTCACCCGTTGTACGACTTTCAAAATAGTTCATTGGCATACGATTGATTTTTTCTGAAATTTCTTTGCGCATACGATACGTGATTTTTTGAGAAATGGTTGACATGATCCAACCTTGGATGATCCCAAAAGCGGATGCAACTAAGTATAGACCTAGCATAAAGAGTAAGATCCCACCGATCTTATCGAAATCGATGCCGCCAGTTCCTTGATATTTTTTGATTAAACCATTAAACAATTCTGTAATTGCTTGTGATAAGATTTTTGGACCCCAAATATTAAACACGGTCGAAGCAATTGCAAAGATCATTACAAAGAAAACGGGTATTTTATAAGCACCAATATAGGAGATTAATTTTTTTAGTGTTCCTTTAAAATCTTTGGCTTTTTCCACTGGAGCACCATGTCCAGGTCCGCGTCCGCCACGAGGGCGATTTTGTTTATGTTCTGCCATTATTATTCGCTCCTCCTTACTCTGCTTCTTCTATGCCTAATTCAGCATTACTCAATTGGGATTGAGCAATTTCTTGATAGACAGTGGATGATTTCATTAATTCATCATGTGTTCCATGATCTACAACACGACCTTCGTTCAATACGATAATATTATCTGCGTGAAGAATCGTAGAGATTTTTTGAGCAACGATGATTTGTGTGGCACCTTTGATATTTTCAGACAAGGCTTTTCTCAACGCCACATCTGTTTTATTATCCAGTGCTGAGAATGAATCATCAAAAATCAAGATTTTAGGATTTTTCGCTAAAGCACGAGCAATGGATAATCGTTGTTTTTGTCCACCAGAAACGTTCGTTCCACCTTGAGAAATTTCACGATCATAACCCTTTTCATTTGAATCAATGAATTCTTCAGCTTGCGCAATTTCAGCGGCTTTTCGCATTTGCTCATCTGAGATATTCGCATCACCAAACTTAATATTTGAAGCAATATCACCTGAAAATAAGATTCCTTTTTGTGGCACAAATCCAATGATTTCATGTAATTTATGCAAACTCATCTCACGAACATCGATACCATCAATCGTAATTCGTCCACCTGTTACATCAAACAAACGCGGAATCAAGTTAACGATTGTTGACTTACCTGAACCAGTTGAACCGATCAAAGCTGTTGTTTGACCTGGTTTTGCCGTAAAGTTGATATGATGTAAGACATCTTCATCCGCATCGCCATAACGGAATTCTACCGCTTCAAATTTCACTTCACCTTTGAAGTCATGGTCATCTTTAGGTTGTTCTGGATCTTTGATCGTTGGTTCTGTTTCAAGAACTTCTTCCACACGACCAGCCGCAACGTTAGCACGAGGTAAAATAATTGAAACCATTGATAACATCATGAAGGCCATAACGATTTGCATTGTATACGTGATAAAGGCCATCATATCCCCAACTTGGAGTTGACCGTTATTCATATTGTGTCCGCCGACCCAAACGATCAAAACTGAAATACCATTCATCAATAACATCATGACTGGCATCATAATAGACATTGCACGGTTAACGAATAATTGAGTTTTCATTAAATTCGTATTTGCAGTGTCAAAGCGTTTTTCTTCAAACTTTTCACGAGAAAATGCACGAATAACAGGTAGCCCAGTGATAATTTCGCGAGAAACCAAGTTCACTCTATCCACTAAGTTTTGTAATGCTTTAAATTTAGGCATCGTTGTTAATAGTAGACTTAAGACTAGAATTAAAACAGCTCCTACCGCTACACTGACGATCCAACCCATGCCTGTTCCAGTTTGATAAACATTATAGATCCCGCCAATACCTAAAATCGGTGCATATAACACGATACGCATGATCATTACGATCCCCATTTGCATTTGTTGGATATCATTGGTATTACGAGTAATCAATGAAGCTGGAGAGAATTTCTCCATTTCAGTATTTGAAAATTGCAATGTTCGTTCATATTGACCGACACGCAAGTTTCGCCCAACAGAAGCTGCTACTAATGAGGCGATCAACCCAACAATGATTGCAGCCACTGCAGAAACAAGGGTTAAGAGAACCATTTTAGTTCCTGTTTTGACCATATAATCTGTTTGAATTTGTTGCGTATTCATATCTAGTGCTTTATATTCAGCAAGGGTCAATTGAATCCCTACTGTTTTCATTGAATCTGCCCCTAAATCGCCTAAGCTGTTTTTAGTCTCTTTACGAGCGGCTTCGACTTTTGCAGGCATAGCATCTGTCGTTGATTTGATTGAATCAGCTAACGCTTTCGCTTCTGCACCTTTTGCTTGTGCTTTTGCAGCCAACTCTTGAGCTTCAGTCCCTTTTTCAGTTGCTGTAGCACTATCTGTTGCTGAGGCTACCGCAGCACCTGCTGCTTTTGCTTGTTCTCCTAATGTTGTTGCTTCTTCACCAAGCTGTTTTGCTTTAGCAGCATCTTCTCCAACTGCTTTATAATCGTCGATAATTGCTTTTGCTTCACTACCACTAGATGAATCTTTAGATTGAGCGGAAGCAAGCATCATCATTGGTAGATTAAAGATATCAGCTAACTTAGCTTCGGTCATACCGTCTTGAAGATTTAATGTATAAACTTCAACTTCTTTTCCATCAATTTTTTCAGTCGTTAATTTATAGTTGTCTTCAATTGTTTTTTTCTCATCGTCTGTCATGAACATTTCGATGCCCTGAAGAGTTGTTTTCCTGATTTTTTCAGGTGTAGAATATTCAAGCCCTCCTTGTTGAATACCGACATCGACGATTCCCGATGTTAATTTTGGTAAGCTTAAATCACTATTTGCCTGTACAACTAAAAGCACAAGAACCGCGATGACCGCATACCAGTATTTGCCGAGATATTTAAAAATCTTCACTATTGGTCACCTTCCTCTTTCTGGGAAATTTGTTGGGAGTAGTCTACGAATTTCGCAGTTAGCTCGATGAACTGATTTGTGTCTTTTTCTCCCATTAGTTTAAAAATCTGAACGATCTTATCTCGCATTTCTTTCTTTTGTAGCTTCGCTGCTTTTTTTCCGCAATCCGTCAAAGTAACGTTGATCCGACGGCGATCATCTGGATCCATCTTACGTTCGATTTGACCCTTTCTTTCTAAACTGCCTAAGACTACAGCAATACGAGCGCTAGATAGGTTCAATGATTCAGCTAGATGTTTTGGGCTAGTGGGTTCGTTGTAACGTGCGAGAAATTTGATGACAATACTTTCACCTTGATTACTCTTTTCCAGTCTGCTAAATGCACTATGCCGATTTTGAACCATTAGGCGCATCAGTTCTTGTTCTGCTTCTTCTGCGAATGACATATGACTCCTCCTTTTTTCAAAATAATTACTTCCACCGTTAATAGCTAACACTGTTAGTAACTAATGCTGTTTGATATTAACGCAAATAGCTTTTGATGTCAATAGGATTGGATTAAAAACATAAATGAATACGGTTTTATTTAAAAAATTTAAAAAAGTGTTCTAAAAATTGATTTTTGCTGCCAACTATAAAAAAAATCTGGCGACGTTATTGTTCAACGTTACCAGATTTTTTCCGTTCTTACTCATTAACAAAATTTAAATTAATTGAAAAGTTGATTGAATCATTCAGCTTTCAAAGCTGCCATTGTAATATAATTATATGGTTGATTAAAATGTGGTAAAAAGAATAAATCTAGAAGCTTTAATTCATCAATCGTCATTCTTTTTTGTATAGCAAGAGAAAACATATGAATTGCCATTGAAATATCTGTACGTGATGACATTTGTGCGCCAACAATACGACGAGTGTTTTTTTCATAGACAATTCGAATCGAAACTGAATCATTCTCTTTCATAAATGCTGGTTTTTGCAAATCAGTGTAATCTGTATACAAGACTTCCATGTGATGTTTTTGAGCAGCTTCTACTGAAAGTCCAGTGGAAACCATATTTAAACCAAAAATAGAAATGCCGTTTGATCCTTGAACACCGATAGAGGCAAGCGCTGTTCCACCAACGTTATGCCCCGCAACGATGCCTGATCTTACAGCATTTGTTGCTAAAGCAATATACGTGGTTTTTCCTAATGCATTAGAGTAGAGTGTTGCGCAATCTCCTACAGCATAAATGGAAGGATCACTTGTTTGCTGATATTCATCAACCAGATAAGCGCCATTTCCAAATAGCTCTAGATGGTTTTTTCCTAAGGTATTGTTTGGTAAAAAGCCAATAGCATTAATAACTAAGTCAACAGTATATTCACCTTTATTTGTTACAATTGCTTCCACTTTATTTACACCTTTATAGGCAGTAGCGATTTCATCAAAGTGCAACTCAATCCCCTTTTCAGACAAGTTATGATCCATCTCATCCGTAAACTCTGGATCGTAATAGTTGGATAAAGAACGCGGTGCTCCATCGAAAAGCAGTACCTCTTTTCCCCGTCGTTTAATTGCTTCAGCGATTTCAACACCAATATACCCAGCACCGATAACAGCAACTTTTCTAATAGAAGGTAAGCTCACTAGCTGATCCACTGCCTGTCCATCTTGGAACTTCTTTAGAAAATGAATATTTTCTAACGTGTTTCCAGGTATTTGCGGTGTGATCGGAATTGACCCTGTTGCCAAAATCAACTTATCATATTCTTTATAGAAGGACGTGCCATTACTCGCTTTACAAAAGACTTTTTTAGTGTAAAAATCAATCCTTTCAACAGTTGTTTCTAAGTATACTTTCGCACCTTTTTCTTCAAACTGTTCCTTAGTCGTATAAAACAACTGTTCATATGAGTCAATTTGCCTCCCCACCCAAAGCGCTGTTCCGCAGCCTAAATAACTAAGATTCGAGTTTTGATCGATCATTGTTACTTCTTGATCTGGATAATTTTCTAATAATGTGTTAGCTGCTGCAATTCCCGCATGGTTCGATCCAATAATTATTGTTCTTTTCATCAAGTACCTCCTCTATAGTGAATAAAAAGACGAAACACGTATGCCTTAGCAGTGTTTCGTCTTTTCAGAATTTAAACTATTATGCTTGCGCAATAGGCAAGATATTCTCAACTTCTGAGTGTGGACGAGGAATTACATGGACAGATAATAATTCACCTACACGTTGTGCCGCTGCAGCACCTGCATCTGTTGCTGCTTTTACAGCACCAACATCGCCGCGCACCATAACTGTCACAATTCCACCACCAACTAATTCTTTTCCTACCAATGATACATTGGCCGCTTTCACCATTGCATCTGCTGCTTCGATTGAACCTATTAATCCTTTTGTCTCGATCATTCCTAGTGCATCTGATTTCATTATTATTTCCTCCTAAGATTCTATATGTTATTTTTTTTGATCACAATTTCAGTATTTGGGGTTATCCCAAGTGCATTTGCTTCTTCAGTATCAATGTGGCATTCTAAACCAGAATGTTCAACGGCTCTGATGATGACATTTTTTAAACTACCACCTCGTTCTCCCGAAAATTCAATGGTCACAGATTCACCGTCATGTACACCAAATTGAATTGCTTCGTCAGGCAGCATATGGATATGACGTTTTGCAACAACTACCCCTTCAATGATTTCGGTAGAACCTTTTGGGCCAATCAATGTTACATTACCTGATCCTACTAAATCTCCTGATAAACGTAACGGAGCCTTCACGCCTAGTTTAAAGGAATCACTTTGTAAAATTTCTACTTGTGTTTGTTTTCTCACAGGACCTAAAATACGAACTTTTTCAATCGCACCTTTAGGCCCACACACCATCACTGTTTCCTTACAGGCAAATTGGCCAGGTTGAGAGAGATCTTTTAGTTTCGTTAGTTGATAGCCATAACCAAATAATTTCTCCACATCTTTTTGAGATAAATGAATATGACGATTTGAAATGCCTACTGGTATTCGTTTAGGACCAGAGGATACTGCTGATTGCGTTTGACTTGTTTCAGCTAATTTTTCCAGCAATTTTCCTAGCAACTCTTCATAATTATCCAACTTCATCACTCCTTTATCAGTTATTCATACTAGCTAAGACTTGGCGAACCATATTTGCCAATGTTTCTACGTCTGTATCTTTTATTGTCTTTGTATCTACTGGCTGTGAAATCGTTGTTGTCATCTCAGAAGTTTCTGGGGCTTCATTTTTTCCATAGTTAAAAGTTAGATCATCTTGTACTAAGGTCGTAACATCTTTTAAACCATAGGCGACTTTCTTGATATTCAATAAATGTTTAGGTCCAACATTTTCTGACACTGAGCTACCGCCAAAGGTCCCACACCCTAAGGTGAATGAGATTGGTAAACCTGTACTAATCCCTGTACCGCCTTGGCTACCGCCTGTATTCACTAAAATACGGGATGCAGGTTTTGCTGCAAATTTTAGTACGATATCACGATTGTTTGTATGCAAACTCATTGTATGTCCAATGCCATTTTGCAACAATTGAATGCTTAACTCACAAGCTTCTTCCCAGTTGTTCACCACATAAAAAGCTAAGACAGTCGTAAGTTTTTCAAAGGATAAAGGATAGCCTGCCCCTACACCACCTTGGGCACCGATCAAGACTTTCGTCCCATCAGGAACAGTAATTCCAGCTGCTTCTGCAATCACAATTGCACTACGTCCTACGAATTTTGCATTCATTGCATAGCCATTTTTAAACAGCAATTGGCAAACTTTTTCAGTCTCAGCCTCTGTCATAAAATAGCCACCTTGGGCTTTTAATTCTTGAATTACTTCATTTTTATTCACTTCTTCACAAATAATCGATTGTTCTGATGCACAAATAGTGCCATTATCGAATGTTTTTGATGCAATGATTTTTGCTACTGCACTTTTTACATCTGCTGTTCTCTCAATATAAGCCGGTGAATTTCCTGCACCTACACCTAATGCTGGTTTTCCTGAACTGTAGGCAGCTTTCACCATGCCTGGACCACCAGTTGCAATAATCAGGCTCACTTCTTTTGCATGCAATAATTCATTCGTCCCAGCCATAGTGGGAATCGATAAGCAGCTAATGATTCCATCAGGAGCTCCCGCTGCAACAGCAGCACGATTTAATAAATCAGCTGCTTTTTTAGTACAATTGACAGCAGTTGGATGTGGTGAAAAGACGATAGCATTTCTTGATTTCAATGCAATCATCGCTTTAAAAATAACGGTTGATGTTGGATTAGTAGAAGGAATGATTCCTAATACTAGCCCCACCGGCTCTGCTACATCAAAAGTTCCTTTTTTAGGGTCTTCTGAGATGATTCCAATGGTTTTTTCGCCTTTGATTTCGTCATACAACAATCGTGAAGCAGCATGATTTTTATATGTTTTGTCCATTACTTTACCAAAGCCTGTTTCTTCAACAGCACGTTGCGCTAACCCAACGGCATATTTGCTCGCTGCTTCTTTCATATTTTGTAAAATTTTATCAATTTGTTCTTCTGAAAAAGTCGCAATTTGATCTGCTGCAATTTTTCCTTTACGTGTCAGATCACGTGCTTCTTGGACAGAACGCAAGTCTTTATCGAACATTTCCATTAGTCTTCCTCTATTCATCTATTATTAAAATGTCAATCAGTGCTTTTATCAATTTTTCTTTATTCGTACGATGGAGATTTTTTTGCGGAATGCTGAAATTTACTTGCTCTTTAGCCAGTTTTCTTAGTTCCGTTACTTTCATTTGTTGAAGTTCTTGACGTAGGTTTTCTTTTGGACCGAATTCAATTGGTTCAGCGTCCACTTTGATTTCGATCTTTTCTTCAACAAGCTTTTTTTGTTCTACTTTATGAACTTCATCAATAAATGCTGAAGCATCTATATTCGGACGTGGGATCACATGAGCTGCTGTCAATAATCCTTGACCCAGACATTGAACACTAGCCGTTGCAGCCTGAATAGCTGTTTCAACAGCTGCCACATCACCCGAAATCAACACGGTATTCACCCCACCGCCAACCTGTTTCGTACCTAAACAATGAACTTCAGAGGATTTTAACATCGTATCGGTTGCTTCGATTAATGCCAACAATCCCTTTGTTTCAATCATGCCAATTGCTTCACTCATTTTCTACCCCCCTTGTTTCAATTTCCCAGATAAAATAGTCACTTTATTTGGAGTAGACCAATGGATCGCAGAATGTCGAGGAACAAATATAATATCGCCTTTAGAAGCTTTAAATGTAGTCTTGTCTATAGTCAAACTAAGTTCACCGCTAATCACATGGTTAATTGACTCCAATGTATCTTCTTCACAAAAATGACTATTATTGATTTCTAAAATACCTAAATGAAGGTTACTTTCTTCGGACGTCAGTATTTCTTGATAACATACATTCTCGTTAGTAGCACTTATTGGTGAAAGTTTTACAGTCGATCCTCGAATGATTTTTAGTCCATTTTTATGTTTTTGGTATTCAAAGGGTGAATCTTCAAAACCAGTTATACCAGCTTCATTCAATAGCTTTTTTAACATGTTCACTAAATCCTCTTTGGTTATCTCCTGTGTGCCATCTAAGCTTTTTAGATTCTCTGACACCTTATTTTTAAAAGTCATCTGATATTCGTCTGCCAAATCTTTAGCTGAAGGTGTGATAATTGTTTGTTTATCAATCAAAATAACTTGATCTCCATTGCTATGAAGCGTTTCAATATCTTTTGCACAAATTAGCTTTTTCATTTTGTCACACTTTCTTTAAACAGATTCACAACTCTCATCAATAATTCCGATAACTGCAGCATCAACAGGTATTTCGTCATCTTCTAGCATACGTCTAGCTGCTGATCCTGTTGCAATAATTACGCGGTCTCCTATGCCTGCACCAATCACATCACAGACAATCATTCTCTCACCATCTCTGGACCCACCGGAAATTTCTGCGAGCATTAATTTTAATCCATTTAGTTTTTCTGATTTTCGGGTCGCCCAAATCGTATCCATTAATTTTGCCGTTACCATAAGCGATCATTTTCTTTCTTTTTGATCTCTTCCATTGCGGCAGTAACTGAAGCTGTATCCCCAAAAATTGCCAACAAAATCATATTTTGAGGACAACTTCCCCGAATGTCTTCTACGGTTACTCCTACTGATTTTTCAGCAATATCTGCCGCACATACCATTTCTATCAGTTTCCCCTGAACTAATCCAACTGCGTCCGGGATACCTATGTTATCTTTCGATCCTTTTCGACGATTTAAGATAGCTAATGTTCCTTCACTTGGCGATTTAATAATACGACAATCCATTTTGTTTCCTCCTATGTTAAAACTTGATCGGTACAGCTTAAGGCAATTCCCAGAGGTGTAACAAACATTGGATTCGTTGGCTTATAGGTTGGGATTCCCGTTGTTTTTTCAATAATTGTTTCGATGTTTTTCAAGCAAGCTGTACCACCAACTAAGTAGATTCCATCTACGTTGTATCCTTTTGTTTGTTGAATTACAATAGATGAAATTTTTTCAATTACTGGTTTTAAAACATGTAACAACTCATCATGGTTCTGCTTATTTTGCTTATACTTTTCTGCAGCTTCAAAAGTTAATTTGTATGCTCCAGAGATTACTAGAGATAGATGTGTTCCTCCAGTTGCTTCATCCGCCACTTTAATGACTTGACTATTTTCTACAATGGAAATCCCTGTCGTTCCACCGCCAATATCAACGACAGCGCCATCCGTTACTTGTAATAGTCGATTAGCAGCTGTTGGCTCATCTAACAAGTTTGTTAATTCAAAACCAGCACTTTGCACAACATTTTTGATTGCGCCTCCGTCCAACTCATCTGTTCCTGGGGGCAATGACGCTGCCGCATAGATTAACTCTGTATTCAATTCTTGTTCCAGTTCTTCTTTAAGTTCTCGTACAAGTTCAACGGCTCCGATATAATCAACGACCATGCCGTCTCGCACAACATCAGCATAACGATAGGCTCCTGCTACGGGTTTGTAATCTTCATCTAAAACGGCTAGCACAACACACGCTGTCCCTAAATCAACCCCAGTATAATAAGTTTTTGAAAAATGTTTAAGTGGTTTCTTTATCACTTTTTCAAAATCTGCAACAAATTGATTACAAGCTTTCATTGAGTGTCTTTTCATTCGTTTCTCCTACTAGCTGCTTTTTTAGCTCCGTTATTTTCTGATTTGCTTTCCTCAATAGCTGATTATATTGAGGATACTCCGCTTGAATTAAATGGATGATGCCATAAACCTTCTTTAATTTGATCAGTAATGTTCCTTGTTCACTAAAAATATGAACAGCATTCAAATTAAATTCTTCTGCTTCACCTAATGAATGTTCTTCGTCAAATGGCTCTTGCTCCAATGCTTGAATCAGTGTTTTTTCTAAATCAATAATTTGTTGACTTATATTCAATTCCAAATTCATTGCTAAAAGTGCTGATTCTAACAGTTCCGAGGACACTATTTCTTTATATCCATTTAACGAATTAAGTGGTTTCTTTGCCGCATTCTTTTTCAAATCTGCTTCGGATATAATTTGAATTTTTTTATCCAAAAGAAATTGTTTCGCTCCTGGCGTTAAACGCGACTGATTCGTTAAACAAAATTGTGTAAATGCCTCTTTCCGAAAATCCGTTCTAAGCTCACTTTCCGTCACAAAATGCATTAATAACCACCTCTTAATAACCTCTTGTATAGTTGTTCTAACTCTTGAAGGGTTGGTTTTCTAGGATTTGTTATTGTACATTTATCTTCCATTGCTTTCACTGCCATTTCTGGAATCGCAGCTAAAAATGCATCCGAATCAATAGCATAATCTGTGATTACACTTGATACGGCTAATTGTTTCAATTGACGGTTTAACCCATTGATCAGAGCATAGACTGTCGCTTTTGGCGTCCCCGCTTGAAAGCCTAAAATGTGTGCGATTCGTTGATAGATTGCTAAACTTGGTATTTCTTTGTCAAGCTCCAAGCCAGCATTGTAACGAATAACATGTGGTAGTAAAAGTGCATTAGCTCGACCATGTGGAATATGAAATTTCCCACCTAAAGCATGAGCCAAACTGTGACAAATTCCTAATGAAGCTTCACTAAAAGCAATCCCAGCTAAACAAGAAGCATTATGCACTCTTTCTCGAAGTGCCAAATCTTCCCCATTATTCACAACAGCAACTAAGTCGTTCCAAATAATCTTCATAGCTTTTTCACTAGCTGCATCTGTAAAATCAGTCGCCTCTGTTGAGGCTAATGCTTCCAGACAATGTGTCAATACATCAATTCCTGTATCCGCTGTAACACTTTTTGGTACACTGACAGTCAACTCTGGGTCTAAAATGGCTAAATCAGGGACCATTTGATCATCTACTAAAGCATATTTACTTTGATTTGTTGGATCTGAAATCACTGCAAAGGAAGTCACTTCGCTACCTGTTCCACTCGTAGTCGGGATACAAATCAGCTGAACTGAACTACTTTTTTCTGCCATTGTATAAATATGACGAATAACCTTAGCTGCATCCATTGCCGAACCGCCACCTAAAGCAATCAAACCATCTGGTTTTTGGTTGATTGCTGCCATTAAACCGTTTGTAACAACATCAATCGTTGGATCAGGAATAATTTCAGAAAAAACACTACAGCAAACTTTATTCTCTTCTAACATTTGTTTGATTCTCTGTGCAGTACCATTTTTTTCCATAAACGGATCACAAATAATCAACACACTTTTCAAAGAAAGAGTTTGGATCGTTGACAAAGCCTCAACACCTGTCACGATTTTTGTTGTCATTTTAAACTGCTTTAACACACCTATTCCTCCTTTCATCTAATTTCTCCAATAAAAGATTGAATTTCTTCTTTCGTAAAATGGAGGAAAAACTGTTGCTTTGTACAGCCGATTTCTTCCATGATTTTTGTCGCCATTTGTTGTTCCATTCGCTTATTTTCTTTTGCTTCGTATAGTGCAACACCTATCACTGGTACTCGAAATACTTGTGCAAACTTAGGAGGATAACTTTTTTTTATACTAGGAATGGGTATTAAGAAAATAACTTTACTCGCTTTTTGCTGCAATGAAATAATATGTTTGTGCATCCAAGGACTTTCTAAATAGGAACTTGGTACTACAATCGTTTCATTGGTAAATAAGATACTGGCAACTTTACGAATTGGCTGACTGGATTGTTCTATTGCTTGCGCGACCATCTGGTTCTGTTGCTGATTTGGTCCGATGATCAAAATACGTTTCTTCATGTTTTACTCACTGGAACAATGTCATAGTTCAACTTTTCTTTCAAAATCGTTACAACAGCTTTCAAGGCTACTTCTACACTTTGAACATCGCCGCTGATCAAAACAGATCCTGTAAATCGATCTAAGAAATCAACCTCGACACCTGCACTTTTCCCCGCAACATCTGCCGCAATAATTGCCGCTTCAACAGGTGAAATCGTTAAGATTCCTATTGCCCCATTTGCTTCGATTCCTAATGATTCATAGACTTCTGGTATCGGTGAAGCAATAACATGAGCGAGGGTCACTTGTTTTCCCGGAACAGATTCTTCAATTACTCGTCTAGGAGTGTCTTCTTCCATCAGCGGTACATCCTTTCTAATGACGGACAACTCTAACCGGAAACTCATATTCTTTGATCCAACCTTCAATCCGATCTAAGTCAGTTTCTGAAAGCGAAGGATCACCAGCTACTGGATAGTCCATCCCCAATTGTCCATATTTATTTACGCCTAACTTATGATAAGGTAATAAATCAATCCCTAAAAAGTTTGGATACTCTTTATATGGAAGTAAAAAATCAATGATTTGCTTAATTTCTTCATAGCTGTCGTTAATCATTTTCAACATCGGCATTCGAATCTGAACTTGATAACCAGCGTTTAAAACCTCTTGCAGATTTTCTAAGATCTTTTCATTACTAATTCCTGTTAGCTCATTGTGACGAACAGGATCCATATGTTTCAAATCAAATAGAAATAAGTTGATATATTCGGCCATCTTCATTAGTCGATCCATTCTTGAATGACCACATGTTTCAACGGCTGTATTGATTCCATCAGCACGGCATGCCTGTAATAAGGCTAAAGCCGCTTCTGGTTGTGCTGTACATTCACCACCACTTAGTGTTACACCACCACCTGATTGCTCATAAAAAGCATCATCTTCATGAATAACTTCCATCAATTCAGAAATTGTTTTGATTTCACCTGTAATATTTAGAGCAGCCATCGGACAAACATCAACACACGCGCGACAGCCATTACAGGCAATGTCGCGTCGGACTTGATGATGATCATTTTCATCCATGTAATGAATTCCCATTGGACAGACTTCTACACACGCACGACAATCACTACAGACGCTTTCCTTATACATTACTTGAAATTTCCGTTCAAGCCCTTCTGGATTTGCACACCATTGACAACGCAGTGGGCAACCTTTGAAAAAAACGATTGTACGAATCCCTGGACCGTCATATAAACTATATTTTTGTACATTAAAGATCATCGCTTGTCGTTCAATTGTCATTGCGTTTTGAGTCGTCATTTTTTCATCTCCTACTCTTAAAACTTCGTTAACATTGTTCGGCTGATGATTTCATCTTGAACATCTTGACATAATTCAACAAAGAAGGCACTATAGCCAGCTACCCGAACAATTAAATCGCGATATTGTTCTGGATGTCTTTGTGCTTCCAACAATGTCTCGTTATCTAAATAGTTAAACTGCATCTCACCATTCCCTAAGATACTGGCGGTTTTTAATAGAGTGATCAAACTTTCTTCGCCTTCAGGTGTATCTAATAACCCTGACATAATCTTGAAGTTATGCACCATTCCCATATTCATTGTGTCATTTGCCATTTTAGAAATAGATTTCACGATAGCAGTCGGTCCTTTAAAGTCGGCTCCTTGAGATGGGCTAATACCATCTGACAATGGAATCCACGCTTTACGTCCATTTGCTGAAGCCCCGGTCATTTGACCAAGTGGTGTGTTATTTGAAATGGATAATGTTCCATGACATAATTCAGAATAAAGAGTCTTATATTGACGATGTTCTGCTTCTGTAAAATGAATCAATTCTGCCGCAATTAAATCGGCATAGTCATCATCATTACCATACTTAGGTGCATTTAAGCAATCTGTCCGAATTTGTTCATAGCCAACAAAATCAGCTTTGAGCGCACAATTCAATTCTTCTAGCGTATATTTTTTATCATCAAAAACTAGTTTTTTGATAGCTGCCATTGAATCTGCATAAGTAGCCAGTCCTGACCAAACCACGCCTGGTCCAAAGTTATACATTGCACCACCACTTGAAACATCTTTCCCACTTTCCATACAGCCCTCATACATCAGTGACATTAATGGTTTTGGCGCTAAATCTCGATGGACTCTTTGCGTAATGACCGTTGCAACAGATGACCATTTTGTAATATATTTGATCTGTTCTTTCACAGCCTCTTCAAATTGCTCATATGTTTTAAATTGAGAGATATCACCTAGATCCGGGCATACTTCTTTGCCATACCATAATGGCACACCACGATTTAAGACAAGCTCAATACAAATTGGCCATTGTGTATAAGCCGTTGATGTCCATTGATATAAGCGGCCTGATTTTTGTGGCTCAACACAGCCCATCAAACAATAATCACGCGCATCCTCAATTGACACACCTTTAGCCAACATCATTTTGATATGTGTATCATCAAAGTGACAAGCGGGGAAACCAATCCCTGCACGAACAACATCTACTATTTTTTTCAAATATTCACGTGGTGAGCGATTATGAATACGACAAGCCAATGATGGTTGATAGACTTTCACATGACGAACCGCATCCATTAATAGATACGTTAAATCATTGGTTGCATCGTGGCCTTCACGTGTCACACCACCAACACACATATTTACAAATGGTTGATATCCAGCAAAGAATTTAGAACCTCCTTCACTTGTGATCCACATCATCTCAGACATTTTTATCAACATACAACCTGCTAATTCAAACGCTTCAAATTCATTCATTTTACCTGTATCTAAATCATTTTTAAAGAATGGATACATGTATTGATCCACACGACCAATTGACATTCCTGTTTGATTTTCTTCTACAACAAGTAATGATTCAATTGTCCATACTGCTTGAATCGCTTCCCAGAAAGTGTCTGGTTTGTGCGCTGGTACTTTTGCATTTATTTCAGAAATTTTTTGTAATTCTGCTTTACGCTTAGGATTTGTTTCTTGTTGTGCTAATTGTGCTGCATATTCTGATAGACGACGAGCATAAATCATGACACCTTCTGTTGTATCGATCAAAGATTTATAAAAGTAGATTTTTTGAATATCATCTGGATTTTCATAATCTAGTTTGTCTAGATGCTCTCTTGCTTCTTTTTGAATATCCAACATACCTTTTTTCATTAGAATAACATCATAGCCTGGATTAGAATCTCCGCCACCGTTTAGTTGATGGTATGAGCAGTCCGAAACAAATGACTCACCAGATAATTCCCAAACGCCCGCTTCCCGGAATTGATCTTCACAATATTCATCGATAGATCTTCCCTTCCAAAATGGAAATAATTCTTCCCGCATGATTCGTTTATCTTCATCAGAAATAAAAAATGGATCTTGTGGGCGACTTGAAATCGTATCAAGTTCTTCTTCCATCCAACGCCAAGCTATATCAGGAGAAAAAGCTCCAGCACGTGGTGCCCCATTAGGTGCACCGACGATCAATTCATTCTCCTGAATCACTAAGGGTGCTGTTTCACAGCAACGTTTAAATGACTTTGCTCTTAAAACGTTTTTAGGCATACCTGGATTTTCTTTTGCAAGTTCAGTGATTACTCTCGCTCGATGTGTTGTGATGGTAGGTTTTTGTTTTAAATAATTTGTTTTTAAAGCGTCTAGTCTTCCCGTGATTCCATTCGGAATTGACGTTTCGTTTGAGGCGAATCCACCACTTGTTGAGCAAGTCTGTGTTGTGTCATCTGCAACTGTTGCAAACATCTTCATCAGTGCATTACGTTCTTCTGAACTTAGCTCTTTTGTTGCTTCGGCTAATTTTGCCGAAAATTCTTTAATATCCATTTTTTTCCCTCACTTTACAACAATTTATTCTTCTATTATTTTTTTTAAGATTTTTTCTAAAACTTCTGCATCGATAATGGATCGTGTATCACATAATCCATCATTACTTGTTATCGGCTCTACTGGATAACTGATTTCACGAACATAGGTTAAGTCTTTAGCCGTGATATTTTTTGCACTGATCCCTCTTCCAGTTGTAAATCCCCCTAAAATAACAGATACCGGTAATGTCGATTCTAAGCCTAAACTGGCGATACTCGCTGGTGCATTGACAATCATCCGCCCAACCGGTTTCTTCAAAGCAAACTCTGTTAAGACTGTTTTATTGTGGGAATGAATCGCTAATGTGTGTCCGTTATTTTTTTCTTTTAATAAACGAATCGATTTTTCACACGCATGCATCCAATCTGGTTCTAAATAAAAAGCCAAAACTGGACATTTCATTTCATTAGCAAAAGGATCTTCGTCATGCATGTAATTCTGCTCTGAAACAAGTACCTTTGTGGTTGGAGCAACTTTTATTTTAGCTGCGTTGGCTAACCATTGGGCATTTTTTCCAATACATGATGGATTGATTTGGTTATCTTTTGGCTTTAAAAGTGCTAGTAAGTCTTCTTCTTCTTCTTTCGATAAGAAATGTGCGCCATAATTTTGCAGTAACGCTTTAACCTCAGAGGCGATGACTCCTTCAGCAATTAAATACTGCTCTGTAGCTGGAAGTAATCCGCAATCATAAGAACGACTATCTATGATTGCTTGTACTGCTTTCCTAACATCTGCTGAACGCTCGATAAAAACAGGTGTAGCACCTGATCCGCCATAAATGATCGGCCGTTGGTAATTGGCTGCGTTGATATAGTTTTGATTACCAATGGCTAAAATCATTGAAATATCTTGACTAGCTAAAATTTCGTTTACACCTTTATCTGTTCTAGCACTGACACACCCTAAACATCCTTTAGGTAATCCATTTGCTTCACAAATTTCTCTAATTTTTTGAAAGATCTGATAAGTTGTCCTTTGCGCTTTAGGATGTGGAATAAGTACCATAGCATTGCCTGATTTTATGCCAATCGTCAGACTGTACAAAACATTTAATGTCGTATTTTCTGCTGGCAGTAAAACTGGAATGACTCCAAATGGAACTCCAACTTGTAAAACATTCCCCGCTGAATCTTCTACAATAGTTCCAACACAAAGTTGTTGATCCAATTCTTCAACCCATGCTTTCAAAAACTGGAAAATCAATGCTTCTTTATCTTTGTAACAACCCAAATTGGTTTCTTCAATTTCAGTTGTTAAAAACTGACTAATAGCTGGTTTAATCTCTTCTAATAGTTTGTTTACTATCACGTCGAGATTTTTTTGTTCATATTCTTTTACTAGCTGTTGTGCATCTCGTGCAGTTTCAACCAAAATTCGCGCTTCTTGAATAGATAGTAAATCTTCATCTACTTGCTGCATCTATTATGCATCTCCCTCCTCAGCGGGTAAAAGATCACTCAAACGATAACGATCGATCATCTTATTCAAATCGCCATGTGGACTCGCAATCACGACTGAACTATAGACATTTGCTCCTAATTTTTCAACAGCTTCGATGCCTGCTTCAACAGCTGATTGGCATGCTGCAACATCACCTTGAACGATTACCGAAATGTAACCTGAGGCAACATTTTCGTATCCCACCAACTCAACATTTGCAGCTTTGCACATTGCATCACAAGCCTCCAAAACAAAAACTAAGCCGAATGTTTCAATGGCACCAATTGCTTCATATGTTCTCACTCTTTTTCCTCCTTACCCTACTGATCAATATCATGAACAGAAACAATGTCTCCAACATATGAAATTGGTCGAGGCATCACATTGTGTGCTGTCAAATTGCCAATTTCTTCTGCAGCCTTAGCACCAGCCGCAACAGATGCTTCAACAGCTGCAATATCTCCTTTGATCATGACTGTTACTAAAGTAGAACCAATATTTTCATACGAAATCAGTTCAACATTTGCGGCTTTCAACATTTCATCAGCCGCTTTTAATGCAGGGACCAAGCCAATTGTTTCTACCAAACCTAACGCTTCTTCTCCACGATATCTCAATGTGTCTCCTCCTTACGCTGAACGATATTTTTTATCCACATATTTATCGACGGTTGCTCTACCTTCATCAGTAATTTTGTAATAAATAACTAAGTTATCATGCTCATCTAAATCATACTTTGCTAGCTCAACTAAGCCATTGGCTTCCAGTGCCATCATATGCTCTAGATACAATTTTTCATTAAACTGTTTTTCTTCACCATATTCTGGTTTTAATTTCTCCATAATTTGAGCAACATCTATTTCTTTTTGATCATACATTTGATTTAAAACTGCTGTTCGGCTAGGCAAAAGCATCTTACTCTTCCCCCTTTTTAAATAAATCTAATGGATTCATTGTGACTAGAATCGCACCGATCACAATAATCACTGAGCCTATAACCATGGTTGGTGTTAACGTTTGTCCAAGGAAAATAACACTAAATAAAACACCCCAAAATGCATAGGTTACATTTAAAGACATACCAATCGCAGTTCCGACCATGGCATTAGCTTTATACCAAGTTAAAAATGACACCGCAGCGCTTAATCCAGATAAAACCAACCATAAAACGGGTGTTACTGCAGCCAATGTCCCAAATAATAGATTAAAAGCACCTACAGCAGGCACGACAATGATCAAAACAACTAAACCAGAAATCAACTGACGTAAGTTTACGGCAACATCCGTATCAATCATCGCCCCTCCGAAACTTGAAAATACACCTTCTAAGCCCCAAGCAATAGCTGCAATCAATGCACAGATAATTCCTAGCGTAAAGTTAGGAGCCCCTTCTGGCTTCACCATGTTGATCGTAATAGCTCCAACCACGACTACAATCATTCCTAATACGATACGAGCGGTCGGTTTTTGTTTTAGAAATAACCAAGAAAACAAAGCACCAAACAAACTACATGTTGCTGAAATCGGGATTGCATAAGCACCTGCCATCGCTAACCCAACAAGATATGCTCCATTTGCAATCGGCCCACCTAAGAGAAACCCAATCACCAATAATTTACCTGGCTTTGTATGCAGCGTCCTCGTTAATTCTTTCAGTCTTCCTTGTTTTGCGTTATAGAATAAAAGTAAAATACCTGCAAAAAAATCATTTAATCCAGAACAAACAAATGGTGCTGCTAAGAAACCCGCGGCACTAATTAATGGGTCATAGCCACTCGCTACAACAACCAATGTTGAATAAATTCCATAAGTAATACCCGAAATGATTCCGTTACTGATCCCTTTCACTTGAAACCCTTTTTGGGCTTGTTCCATCTTAACGTCTGCCCTAGAACAAGAAATATTTTTTCCACTTTCCATATTTATTTCTCCTCAATCATTATTTTCAATTATTTATTTGGCAAAATATTTTCAACTTCGCTATGCGGACGTGGAATAACATGCACAGATAATAACTCTCCAACACGTTCTGCTGCTGCTGCACCAGCATCTGTTGCAGCTTTTACAGCACCTACATCTCCTCTGACCATTACGGTTACAATACCGCCCCCGACAAACTCTTTACCAATTAGTGAAACATTGGCAGCCTTTACCATTGCATCTGCTGCTTCAATTGATCCGATCATTCCTCTAGTTTCTACCATTCCTAATGCATCATGTTTCATTTTTTTCTTCCTCTCATTTTCAAATTAAAAAACGCTTACTTTTTGACAAATCCATCATATTCGATGACCTTAAGGGCGTAGTCAATCTATTTTTTTATTTCTTTCCTGTATATAACACAGATTCATCTGTACTAATACAAAGATTATTCTCAATTAGCTATTTTAATTAAGAATAACCTCCAATCTTAGCGCTATAACATTTATTTTTTGGGAAGTGATAATTATTCTTATTCTAATCCTTTATTTTAATAACAGTATTTGAATTGATACACTTCATGATCATTTTTTCACATGTTAATTCATTGGAACGATCATGAATAGCCTTTAATTACTTTTATTCATCACTTCTTATTTTTTAACATAACAAATAAATATTTAAAATGTCTTTAATATAGACTTATAAACACTTTTTTATAACAAAAAAAAAGGTTCCCCTTAAGGGGAACCTTTTGCATTTTTTCATAATAAAAAGGAACTGTGGCCATCAGATTTTGAGACCAACTGCTCCTCTTCCATACTTATGTTCTAATCTTCTGTGCTGGAATCAATAACTCAACAACAAAATTATCCACATTCATTGTTGACCAATAATCAATGACATAACGTTGATATACTTCGTTTTTACATTGATAGTTATTCTCCTTTGCCCACACTTGCATCTTTTTGTATTGTTGCGCAAGTTTAGCTAAATCACCAATGTGATAACTAGACAAAAACATTTGGCCGCCTATCATTCTTTTTGGCATCTTGGGATTCGGTATGCCTATAGGTTTTTGCATAATCATCATTTTTGAACATTGGAAATCACCTGCTTCACAATCTTCAAATCGAAGAATGACTGGTCCGGTAATTGCGCAGTTTTGCTCTTCTAAGTAATTTACCCAAGGAATATTGATTACCGCATCCATATAGTCATGACAAAACTCTTGCTCTAAAAATACATAGTTTTCTTCCTCAAAATATTTAACATTCACACTTTGGATTCTGTTTTCGCTGGCTAATGTTCCTTCTCTGATCAAGCCAAGCCAATCTGAAACTGCCGTATAACTATTACGGATTCTTCTTTCTTCAAGTTTTAATTCCTCTAATTTCGTCAAAAATATGTTTTCTTGATAGAAATAATCCCCGGACTGTTGAACCCCTTTCATTTCCTGCAATTTAAAGCCCATCTGTTTATAGTACTTAATCACTGGAATACTATTCATTGTTTCTTCTGTATAATACCGATAACCATTTTCAACGCTTACATGATCTGGTTTCAATAATCCTAATTGCTCATAAAAACGTAACGTCTTGCGGGAAACATTACATAATTTCGCAACTTCACCAATAGAGTACATTTGATTAGTCTTTTTGCATATTTTTGTATTATTCATTAGACATCTCCATTACTCGCAGCCACTTATATTATTGAGAATATCTGCACAATTGTCAAGCGAATATCGGAGATATCTTTATTTTAGTGTATTTTAAATAACAATCAGAGTGTTATGATACGCTAACATTTTTTTAGGTGATAACATCTTTAGCATCAGGTTTTATTTTTCAACGAACTCCTTTTATAGTTTTTAACATATTTACGTTGTCATTATAGATAGCAGCGTGTTCCAGCAATCTATTGATATGATCCAATAAACAAGCAATCCTTGGTAAGCATACATCATTGGTCTGGTCATTATAGTTCTTCACTTTTATGGTAATTTCCAGATTATTTGAACATAACGTGACCTCATTTGACGATACAATTCAGCCTCTTTATTTTGAAGTAGTCCTTTCGCAAAAAACGATTGGCAAGGAGGCAATCATATGTGACGAATCAAAGTAATGCATTCAACCCCTACTGTTTCTATGGTTTATTTATTACTTGTTTAGCTCTTATCGATGAATCTGCCTACTATTGATCACTAGTAGTAAATAATAATATAGATAGATTATTAAGGGAGACTTTTTAAATCAACAACTATAACTTGTCCGCTGCAATAGAGTCCTTGCTAGTTAGGACAGAAATAGTTAGATCCGAGAAATATGCAAAGCAGCTTTTGCACTCAACGTTTATATACAATCAAAAAGACTGAGGTATAACTCAAAGAGCTATGTCCCAGTCTCATCTTTAGTCGTAATTTACTTGCTTATTTTCAATCTATTTAAACTAAGCTGGTGGTATGAATTGAATTATTTTTTTATTGAAATGTGAGTAACCACAAACAATAGACATAACAATTAATAGCACTTCTAATTCAAATCCACCAACAAAGCCACTGCCAGATTTTAACATAAAAATAGCGGATCCTAAAATTGCAATAAACCCTAGTGCAACTAGCGGTACTAAAAGGCCAATAATCATAAAAATACCACCTACCACTTCAATCAACGCTATAATAACTGGCATGAAGCTTGGTAAACCTAGGCTAGCAAAAAATTCGGTTGTTCCTTTAAGATCTGAAAACTTCGCCACACCATGGATAGCCATCGTAATCCCTAATGTTATTCTTAATAATAGAAGACTTGTGCTTGTTGCATTTTTTAGCTGCATAAACGTCTTTACCTCCTTTAATTGATGGTTCATTATAGCATGTAAAAAAACCACTTACAATAAGTAAGCATTATAGTTTCTTCATACATATCTTCTTCATCTCATTTTTAGTGTACATATAATATCTTTGATCCCACTATCGATATCAAAGTGTCAGGATCATTCTCGCTCAATCAGAGAATCTATAAATATCTGGGTGTTCCATTCTAATCTAAATACACTCCAACTTTGACCAAACTACTTTTTTGTACTATTCATTTCAGATTTAGGATCAATGTTATTTATTTGTGCTATAGTAGAATCAATTTTTTTAGAATTAGCTTTATAAATTGATATAATTCTCTTTTAAAAAAATGGTATAATCATTTTGTAACAAAATTATATCTTGAAAAGAGGAATTGAAAAATGAAAAATGTGGTTGGTAAAATAGTTAGGGTTCTTTGCGTTATTGTGATTATTTTGGACATAATAGGTAGCGTTGCTTTATTTTATACAATGAATAAATACGACGCTCTAGGAATTTTTATTAATAATTGGCAAAATAATCTATTTAGCTTATCAAATTCAGATGCCCGAGCAATGAACTCTATGATCTTATTTCTAGTTGTTCCGATTGTTATATTACTAGTTTTACCCAAAAATGAAAAAAGACCGAAAGGAGCGTAAACAGTTGAAAAAAGGAGTGATTTTTTTATCTTTATTGACAAGCTTACTATTGCTTTCCGCTTGTGGACAGTCTAAAAAAAGTCAGCATGACGAACTCATTAAAAATACAGAGACTGTTTTGAAAGGAAAAGTTAAAATCCCTGAAACATATTTTAAAACAAAAGAACAAGTAACAGCCGAATTCGATTCTGTCGGATTAAAACCAAAATTCGTCATTGCAAACTTTGATGATGCTGCGCAGTACAATAAACGTTTTTTAAGAAAAGATGAATGTAATCAAATTTCTAGTGACCAAGGTGCTGTCAATTATTATGATACTAAATCTGTTGGTGATAAACATGGGTTTTATGCGGATAAAGGCGCAACTATAATCGTTGGTTATTCTGACCATGATTTTGATGGAACTCAAACTGAGGCACATTCAACTGAAGAATCTTCTAGCATAAAAAACGAGGAAGGCGTCACATCCCAAGAATCACAGGCACAAGCATTTGAAGCTACAGATGTGTCCGATCAAACGATAAACTCAATCAAAACGTATCAAGATTATTTAAGTATGTATCAAGCTATCATTAACAATTATTTTGCTGATTACGAAAATATGATTAAAGATACTATTTTATATAATCAAACAAGTTTTGAGGAACAGAAAAAACAATATGATGCCTCTTTTGAAGAACAAAAAAAGCAGTACGAAAAATACGGAAATAAACGTTTAATTGGCAAAGATTCATTAGTCGACTTTCTGATTGGTTATCGAGATAGTCTGAAAGAGATTACCGATAACTTAGCAAAAAGCTTACAGTAGTATCTGGGACATTACTCTATGAGTCACATCCCAGGCACAAGGAACCCAAACAAGCGGTGAGAGCAGAAGCAACTCCTTCAGAAATGAGTCGGAATGCATAAAAAGTTGAAGAGAAATTGCCATAACTTTCCTCTTATTTCTCGGAGTTAAACACTTCTCTTCCATCCTCTTTATATTTAGATGGACAAAGTTGTAGGCATAACCAGAGTTATTACAAAATAGATAGACAGATAAAGATACATCAATCATCTTTATCTGTCTATCTATTTTTCAACACTAAGCAAACTTTCCAGCTCAAATCCAGTATTGATTTTGGAGTAAATCGAGCAAACAACAAAAAGCTCCTTGCCAGCAAATGTCACCATTTTATATCTTCCAGAAGATGCTGGTATATGATGATGACCATGAATAACTCCAATTATATTATATTGTTTAAACAGCGCTTTGATTTTGGGTTCTAAACAAATATAGTCTTTGTTATATGCTGTGCTATCAGGTGAAAGCATACTAAGTTCATTAAATAAAGGCGCATGAGAAACGATTACTGTTGGGATATCATACTCTTCGTTTAATAATTGGGCCAATGCCTTAAGGATAAATGTTTGTTGTGCTTTTTTTCTTCTTACTAGCACTACTGGAATTGTCAGACCAATATAGCGAATACCTTTATAAATAACACTTTCGTTATTTAGTACATTCATTTTTGGAAATCGTTTTTCGAGTTCGACTTTTACACATTCATAATAGATATGATTTCCCGTAGGCAACTTGTACCAGGACTCATCTGGATTTCGCATCAGATTTTGAAACCACTCATTTTTAAAAAATGGCCGCCATTTTTCCCACTCTTCATTTTCTATATTCTGACTTTTTGGCAATACTGCTGCTAATTCGTGATTACCTATAACGTAGAGTCCTTTAATATCATTGTTAACAACAGAAGAATCTGAAATATCACCAGCAAAAACGTTAAAATATTTATTAGTGAATGGAAGTTCGCCATCCGTCGTATGGATATCAGAAACAACATTTATTAAATTTGTATTTTCGGTTGGAAGGACATTTTTAAAGTATGGCTCTAATTCTCTAGGATCAACACTGTGTGCAACATAATTTTCTCTAACTTCAGCTAGTTCTTTGCCAAATTCTGATCGTAGAAGTAACTTACTCTTTACAGGTGCAGCTTGTTTTGCAACAACAATCGAGCTTTCTATCGTTTGTTTTACCTCTTGAGGAAGTAACTCTAATCCTTGTTCAATAGCTGAGTCTACGGTTAAATATGTATCCGATACAACACTTTTTGGTATATCTGATTTTAATAGTTGGACATTTTTGCCATCCGTTATTATAGGTAAAGTTTGAGTCAACTGAACGACAAAATTAAGATATTCAGAAACATACCCTGATATTCCTGTTTTTACATTTTCACTAAACAAAAATTTCCCAGCAAGATTAGCAGAAAGAGCTCCTGTTTCATCATGTTGGAGCAAACGTCCTAGAATCTGAATCTCAAATAGCGGATCCTCGAATATAGCATTATACGCCTGCATTACTTTTAAGGAGTTTTTATCCACTTTTTTATTCGTTACTTGGAAAATACTTAGCCTAAGATAGGTTTCTAAATTTTCTTTGTGAGATTCGATGTATTGTCGAGCTGCATCTGGGTAGAGTAAATACTGAATTGCAGCGCGTTGTATATAGTTTCTAGCAGTATCATACGGTATCGCTGAATAGACAAGATCGCCTCTAGAAGATACATTTAACGAATCTGCTTTTAAATTGTAGGTTAATTGGAAATAATCATTTTTAAACAATGTTTTATTCACTGGACGTCGTTTATTTTCAGGGTAGAGCTCGAAACGATTAGTAAGTTCGGTAGGTAATACATTTTTAGTTTCTAGTTGTTTTTCAATAAATAGAGACTTTTTGTGTTTATTAGATGTCATTTTTGTATTCCCTCCTTAAAACAGTGATTTTCTCTTTTATTTTTGTTTTGCAAATCCTCTTCATTTACTTTAACCTAAAAGATATATTGTTCATGTCTTCACTTTTTTATAAGTAATAAGTAAGTCAACTATCATGGCGTACAAACTATATATTCGATACGTATTATTCAAAAATTACCACTCTTTTACCTAGTAATAAAAAAGACTCCTAATTTTCCTGAATCATCGTGACAATCAGAAGAGAGTAACTGCTAATTTCTTGGCATTCTAATTGTATTATGCCTTATTGAACAAATCAAATCCTTTTTTCAATATGTAATTTTTTCAGATCATTTTTGGCAGTACAAAGACATCAAAAAGCCCAGTGATTTCTAATTCAGATACCACTTGGCTTTTTGACAATTAAATAGCTGACGTTTTATTTCCGAAAATTAATAAACTACCTGTTCTATCAAGAAATTGAATTTTTTTATGCCTGTTCATCCCAAAATCAACTTCTCAATTTTTGAAGAAATGATCCACCATTTTGTGGCATTCTTACATCAAAAAATTCTGCTGCTGTAGCTGCCACATCTGCCATCGTTTCTCTTTCACCTATCACTTTTCCTTCTATGCCTGGACTGTAAACCAACAAGGGCACAAATTCCCGCGTATGTTGGCTATGACCAATTGTTGGATCATTCCCATGATCAGCCATTACGATTAGCAGGTCTCCTTGATTTAAAAGAGGAATTAATTCTGCTAGTTTCATATCGCTGACTTCTAACCGATCAGCATAACGCTGAACATCTTCTGCATGTCCAGCCAAATCCGTTTCTTGGATATTCATGAAGAATAACCCCTCTTCATTCGCTTTCACTTCTGCAATCAGCTTATCATATAATTCTTCTGTATCGACACCTGGAAACAGCTTTTCACTAGATGTTTGAATAATGTCAGCTGCTTTGCCAAATAATGCTACGGGAATATCTGCTTGATCTAAAATCGTCGGAATTTGAACATTCGGATCAATACCATACCCAAGATGAATGACATGATAATCATTATTATAAACACCTGATTTTGGTGCATCCACTCCAGCGAATTTACCAATCACGGTTCTAGCAGCTAATAAATCAGCCAAATGGATGCCATGTCCGCCAAATGTAATCACTCTAGATACTTTGACCACTTCTCGGACAGTTTTTCCTAAAACAGTCACATCTTCAAATGAACTATCATCAAGTGCTGCTGAAACATTAAAAACTTGACCTAAATCCGTTTCTAAGTTATCACCAATTGTAGCCACTTCATTTACGACTAGAATCTTAGGCTCATCTATTTCTCCTACATAGCGAACCTGATACCCTTTGGCTTTCAAATGCTCGAAAACTTCATCAATCACTTCATTGAACGCTTGGTTTAAAGGTTCTTTTGGCGTCGTTCCAGAAATCTCTTGATGACCTAAAAATGAATCAGCACCATGATGAGTTAAATTCGCTTTTCCGTAATTTGCTTTTGGTGAGAATTTGAGTTCTTCTGTTTCAAAATCTAAAATATTCATCAATCCAAGGGTTTCCAATGTGGGGATCGCAATTGTCGGAACGTTTTCTATAATATGCTTCGCTGTGTTTGAACCATTATCTGCTGGTCTGACAAGCGGCACATCCCTCATTGCTCCTACGCCAAAACTGTCTAAAACATTAATTATAAATCGGCTCATTTTTAAATCCTTCTTCCTTGACTATCAAAAATCGCGACAATTTCTGGTGTCCTTTTACTAACCCCTTTTACAATAGCCACATCACTTCTCGTGACAAATAGTTGCGTACGAAAAGCCGCAATAACGGTTGCGCCAACATGATGTTCCACTGAGGTAGAAAGATAATAATCAATACTTTCATCTGAAAATGGTTCAACTTGATCCTCTATGCGAGTGTTTGCTTCATCAATTAGCACTGAATTCAAATGACCTCTACGATAGTAGCCACCGCCATAAAAATAGGCTTTTCCTTTAAAATTATGGGATATTTCACTTACATAAACCAAGGCCGGTTTTTCTGGCTGTACTTTATACGCATGCAATGGCGTCGTTCCAGTCAGCGCATGCCCTGGTTCAGCTTGTGTTCCACCAATTTCTTTAATAAACGGAAACGTTTCACTACATGACGCAGATGGAACATTTAATTCTGGCACCGCAAAACCTGCTTTTTGCAAAATAGCTCTCGCTTTTTCGATTGTTTCAACATTGTTTGTTCGTGATAAAGTGGTGTGTGTATCATCAAATAAAAAACAAGGAAAAGAGGTAATGCCGCTAAACTCAATGGCCAAGAACTCATGTAAGTGTTTACTTTTTTTAGCAAGATCCTCTAATAAGAAACCGCCAAATTGCCCTTCATACAGTTGATCCGCTTTGGCAACTACTTTTAGCAAAACCTTTTGCTTGATTCCTAATTTTTGAGCTACTGCATTGATCTGCTCTAATTTTTCAAGGGAAAAAACAGTGATATATTCCGCACCGTATACCATAATCTTTTCTACGAGCTGATCTGGTATTTGCACTAAGTGCCCAACATTACAGAGAGGAATATGATTTTCCATCATGAGCAGCGCTTCTTTAAAATCGACTACCACGGCACCACGATACCCGATAGCCATTAATTCTTTTGCAATCAACGGATTTCGACCAATTTGTTTTAGCATAAAAAACAGTTCGAGGCCGATTTTCTTGGCGTTCTCTAACATCACTGCACCATTCATACGAATTGTATCTAAGTCTAAAATGTAAGTATCGGGAAGAATTTGTCCAGTTTGGTGTAAATAAATTCCTGCGTCTATCAAGGCAGGATTTTCTTGTTTCATCATCGGTAGAAACAAATGAATCCCCCCTTACTGCTCTTTCTTCAATAGATTAATAATATGCATATAAACAAACCACAGTTCCTCGTGGCTAAAGGTTGTCGCACAATAGCGAGATAGTTCTTGCCACAATGCTTTTGACTCTGCTAATTTCTCATCATTCTGGATTTCAGATACAATCAGCTCATCCATGCCGATTACAGGCTCATTCTTTTTCTGCCTTGCATCTGCCATAGCGATATGCGTTAAAAACATATCCAGATGTTCTTCGTTGTCGATAACTTTTTGTTCAAGTAAATAGTTATTCACTGCCAAAACGAACTGCTCTGTTTCTTCATCTATTATCTTTGAGTCTTTTAAAATTTCTAGTTTTTTTCCAATCATTCTAAACGTCCTTTTAGTAATGAGGGATCATTTTACCTTCTATGACTTGCTTTTGAACAGATAAAATTTTTGTTTCATTGATCACACTCATCAAGATTTTTTTTAAGAGCAGATTGTCTTTATGGACTACACAAACTGCTGTACTAGATAAATCATCTTCGACACTACCTTCAAGAAACTGATAGTTTAAATGATCTAATTTTCGATCTTTGATTTCATCAAAGTTCCAAATCCCTACATCGATCAGTCCTTGTTCCAATGAATAAATCAATTGATGACTTGGCACTTCGATAAACTCAACTTTTTTACCAGTAGTTGCATTTTCCGTTAAAATTTGTTGATCATAAGAATTATGGTCAATTCCCACGCGCATATGATTTTCAATTTTTGAACTTTTTGGATTTGAAAAGATCATTACATGATTAGACAAATAGCTGTGCGGTCCAAAATCTTTAAAAATCTCCAACTCGCTCCCTGCTGCTATTGCCTGTAATGCAGCTAGTTTTGATACAATTGAAAAATGCATCGTTTTTTCACTCGTCAAATCCATTCGATCTTTAGAACCTCTTACGTAAGCCATGCTTAAAGGAATTTCTGCACATTGAAATACTTCATATAAACCGGTCGCAAACCCTTCGTATGTCTTGGAGTATGGCAAAGGCATTGTTCCGCGGATAGGTCCATCGATCACAATTTTTTGTAATCGTTGGTAGTCGATCGTGGTCAAAATCGTCCCTTGACGTCCTTGACTTACTGTGTGGATTATTTTTTCTTCTTTCAAGTAATTCAAAGCATTTTGAACTGTTCCCCGTGACATCCCATATTTTTCTTGAAACTCTGAAATTACAGGCATCCGGCTACCTTCAGATAATAAAATCAACTCACCTGATAATTGTTGAATTGCTTTTCCCGTTTTATTTAGAAATTCCTCTTGCATTAGCTTTAGTTCCCTTCTATTGACTCTTTTATCATTCTAATGATCGTATCTGCACCTGCTCTCATGGGGTTGATGCGAATCATCGTTTTTGTACTTTCAGGTGAAGCTTTTCTAAAGGTTCCTGAAAGTCGATAAAACATTGGTACAAATTCATATTTTGATTCTGCCCCTACTGGATTTGGGGCTGCTCCTCGTTTTTCCGCTTGTTTCAACACTTCAACCGCTATCGGTTGGTTAAACTCAACAATAATTACTTTAGACTGGGCATTGGCAATAAAGGCTTGTTTCACCCCATTCACTTCACCAGCATTTAAACGCATTTCAACTTCTTCACAAACTTGAGATGAAATAGCTAAAGCAACTGGGGCATAAATTAGACCTTGCAACACTGCGATTGCTTCAAATCCTTGTACTTGCAGCCCTCCAGAATAATTTTCTTTTCGCAACTCATTAATCAATTCGGCATTTCCAACAATACAGCCTATTCCTTCTGGACCTAATAATTTAAAGGTAGAAAAACAAGAGAGAGCTGCACCGCATTCTACGCCGATTTTTGGTACTTTCAAGGTAGAATAATTGTCGTCTGTGATAATCACAATATCTTTATTTTGTTTTTTTATTTGTTGAATAACAGCTTCTGGCTGGTAATCATCATCAGGCTTTTGTCTTGTAAATTGAACGATTGCCAATTGGATATCATTTTCAGCAAGCGCAGTTGTAATTGCCTCTGGTTGGTTAAAATCAGTCGCAACTGTATTCAACCCAAGCATCTCAATCGATGTTTGCGTCGTGGGATAGACAGGTGCATTGTGAACAAGTACCGTTTTTCCATATTTTTTACTCGCCGCATGTAATGACAGTCGAATCGCCATTGTACCAGCCCCACGCACCAACATCGCGGCATCCGTTGCAAATAACTCTTTCAACACATTTTCTACTTTATTCGTAGTGATGGGTTGATTATAGCCAGGTACAACACCTAAATCGCCACGTGTTAAGATTTCTGAACCTTCAAAATTTCTCGTAATACAATCAACAATTTGAAATTGCTTCTTCGTTGCTTCTTCTAGATTCATCGTTTCCAAAGGAAAGGTTTTCATCCTTGTTTCACTCCTTGTCCAAAGAAATTCAATGGATTATGAATCAGCATTTTTTCAACTGTATCGCTGGAAATCCCTGCTTCTTTCATCATTGGGACAAACGTATCCAGTAAATACGAATAACCGATTCCATTCTTAAATTTCATAGTTGATTTTCGGGTAATGTCCATTGATAAAAAGACCTGATCTGCTAAGCCTCTTTTTTCAATTTCTTTTAACATCGATACACGGAGTGCATCTAGTTGATAGTTCTCTTTTCCTATTGTATCAAATTCTACATAGACACCTTGGTCTAACATGCTTAAAATGTAATCAAGATTACCACTTAAATCAACATGTCCAATCACAACAGATGCTAAATCAACATTATTTTCTTTAAAAAACTGAACTTGTTCATGACCGTTTGTACCAAGAGTTGTGTGAGTGGTAATCGGCACCCCTGTTTCCTTATGGGCAATCACAGATGCATCGAAAACTTTTTTCTCATTTACCGTCCAACCATCTTTACTTGAACCAATTTCACCGATGATCTCAGCTTTAAGCTCAGTATCTCCAATACCATGTTGAATTTCCTTGATCATTAATTTTCCTAGGTCCGCAACTGACCAATCTGTCACAATATCAGGTAGAAATTTCTCAGTATAAAAGCCCGTTGCTTGGACAATATTGATACCTGATGCTTCTGCCACTTTTTGGACATATAATGGATTTCTTTTCATATCTAAATTTGTAACGTCCACAATATTACGAACGCCTTTATCATAAAGTTCTTTAAATTCTATGACTGTTTCCTCAAAACAATTTAGGTTTGTATCGTCGATATTTTTTATACGAGACAAATCAATTGTCGTATGTTCATGCATATATGTTATTCCATTTACTAAGCTCATTTCGTTGTCGTCTCCTAAAATTTTTAAAGTCCGGGTGGTGTCATTAAATTTAGTAACACTAAAATATTTGAAATCACACCGACTAATAGCGCACCAACTGGGCCAATTGCAAGGTCGACCATTTTCTTTTTGAATGTACCATTTAATACGTAAAGGCCAACAACAAATAAACCACCCCAAGCAGGAGCAATGGCTGTTGCTGCGATCACACCACCAACGAGCAAAGCGATTTCCAAGACTTTTGTGATCGCTGTTCGAATATTATCACCAGCATCACGCATTCCTGGGAATCGATCCAACAATACAGAGAATTTCGTTAAGAGTAACACTTCGATGGACATCCAAATACCGCCTGCCACAAAGGCTAAAAGCGGTTGTCCCATCGCCGCACCGATTGAGCCAATCACAAAAACCATCTTGATGCCAGCTGGCGAATACGTTCCTGTAGCAATTCCTGTCGTTACAACTAATGGAATAAAGCCAACAACTCGAGCTAATTCGGTCAAAGCAGCTGAATTAAATTGACCTTCTTGGTATAATGGAGCTGAAAGTGCAGATTCCGTTACAATTGACATCGAAGCCGCCAAAGCAATCAATGCGCCGGATAAAGCAAATAAGTACCAATACTTCTTAATTTGTTTTACTCGTTCCGCAAAGATATTTGCCAATTGTGCCTGAGAATCTGTTCTTTCCCTTTTATCATTCATCGCATAACTAATCATAAAAATCATCCCAACAAGCAACGCAATCGCATTTGCATTAATGACAATCGTATTTCCATTAGCTAAATTAAACGAACCAAATTGTGTTGTCATCACTTGAGCCAACACCGTTGCTGAAAAAGTGATCATCCCTTTTTTCCAACCATATTGAAGAGCCACAACCAACGCTGGAAAAACAGCAAAGGCAACTAAAACAACGGATGAGACTTGACCTAGACTATCTAAGAAATTATAAGGAAGAATTTCAAATACTTTTTGAATTGTTCCTAGACCCGCCCCCATTACAACGCCATAAACTCCGCCAGCTGCTCCAGCTATCCAGATAGAGTATTTCTTATTATCTGGTAAGTAACTGCCAATAATATCTGTCCCCAATAACACAACATGGATAATAATAACGCTAGAGGCAATCGATTGAGGGATAAAGCCAACGATGTAACCAATTCCAAAAGCTAATGCTGTGGTTCCTAATGCAGATTTTGTGACTCTATTTTCACGATACTCTAAAACAATTGGTCTTAGTGCATCGTTAAAAACAGCAATTTTCGTATTCGCCATAATCGTTGTTACAGCACATAATGCTGCCATGATTACTATGTTTAAAGCCATTTCATTACTCCCCCTTATTCTCAAGCGCTTTCATCACATTTGAAATGATAAACTCCATATCTTGCGAAGTGAAACCAAAAGCAATTTTACCTGCCGCAACACTTTGGCTGATTTCTTCTTTAGAAGCAGTTTTACCTGGCATGCCCAATGTTGCCGTTTTATCTCCGCCCAATAATGCAATCGCCATTGCTAATGCGCCACCACCACCTGTGTTACAAGCACCAAAATAGTAGTCTGCTGCACCACTTTTTAACGCCATTGCCGCATCAATATCCGTTTTTACGGTGATTTCATAGTTTCCCTTTCCATATTTTTGTAGTAGTTCTTCGATTGTTCCTTTTTCGATTTGTCCACCTATAACGATTTTTTTCATGATAACTCTCCTTTCGTACAAAATTTTGTATATTTAAACCAAAAATAAAAATACAAAAAAATGTATTTTTATTTTCACAGTTATTATAGCATCTTCGGCGCCGTATGTAAACCCTTTCTTTAATATGGTTTATATGATCACCCTTAAACGTTAGCCCATATCTTACTTACAATACTTACTAATCAAATTCATCAACTCTCTGTATTTCCCTTAGTTACATCCATTTCCTCCTGAATTTTACAATTGAACTCTCTAAACTATTAACTGACACTTGAATCTCTTACATATGGTGACTCACTCCTATTATAGTCCCTATATATTTTCACTCTTTTATTTCACCTATATTGAAATTATATATATCGAGTCTATTATTTATTTTTTCTAAATTTATTGCTTTTAATGGCATATTATGGCAGAATGAAAACCGCCTAAAAAAAATTAGAACTCAATTTAGTACTATATTTCGTACTATTATGTATTTAAATGAAAGGGAAGATGGCAAATTGAAGAAACCTTTATTATTTTGTCTAGCATTGATAACAAGTTTGAGTATTTTTTTCCCACAACAAGGATTCGCATCCGAAAATACTTCACAAGTAATCACCGAATACCAAATGCTTGATGAAATATTACCAGAGATGCAAGGTACAATCATTAAAGAAATCCCAAACTTTACCATTAATAAAGATGTAGAAAAAGTGAGCTTAATCTACAAACAGAAGAACACAACCAACAATTCAGATAGTGAGCATTCGCAAAATAAACCATTGACTCAAATAGCTAAACCGTCAACAGCCCTACCAAAAGCTAATGAGCAACCTACCAATCTCTTCGCTACTGGCTTAGGCGTGATACTAATTATTTTGATTTTAGCTTTCTTCATTTGGAAAAGAAAACATCTTAAACAGTTCTTAGTTATAGGCATGCTTCTAGGAGGACTTGGAATATCAAAAATTACTCTAGCAACTAATGATGCTTTACCTATAGATGTTACTGAAACGTTGGATAGAGGTACGGTATATACGAAATCAACAACAGTCCCTGGATTTGAATATATTGGATACATTCATGCTAGTGAGAATATTCCACCTGTCGTTGCCCAACCAGTTATTGTCCATTATCAAGATCAAAACGGACAAAAAATTGCGGAAAATACTATAATAAATGGAAATATTGGGGATTCCTATAAAACAGAACAGATAGATATTGATGGCTATACATTCAACTCTGTCACTGGAGATACTTCCGGTATTCTATCTGATGTACAAAAATCGGTTATTTACACTTATGAAAAGATTCCTGTCATTGCCCAACCTGTCACCGTCCATTATCAAGATCTAAATGGACAAAAGATTGCAGAAGATACCATAATAAAAGGGAATATTGGTGATCCCTATACAACGGAACAGATAAACATTGACGGTTATACATTCAACTCTGTCACTGGAGATACTTCTGGTATCCTATCCGATATACAAAAATCGGTTATTTATACTTATGAGAAGGAAAAAAATGAAGCAAAGTTGATTATTCGATTTAATAATTCTTCACTCATCATTCCAGATTTCAAAACAATGGATAATGGAATTTATAATATACCTGAAAATGAAGATATTGAAAATTTGGAAATGCGTCTTGAGTATAATAATCAAGTGTATCACCAAAATGAAAAAGTAACAGATATTATAATTCCTGCTACATTAGGAGAAACATACTCCCTACCTAAATATATGACACTTAAATTTTATAATGCACAAGGAATAAAGGTTGATTATTTAAAATCCACGACTGATGTGTTTTTTTCAGGTTACTCTAGCAAAGGATACGATACTAATAATACTGGAACAATCGATGAAAAAGAAGTAATTGTGAACTATACTTTAGAACCTACTATTATTATTTTTTAGATAGCGAGAGGTCATCCCGTAAAGTTTTGAAAAACACTATTAATCCATAAATTTCAAAATAATCGATTAAATTTTTTAAATGAATGTATATGTTATTCAAGAAAAAAGTAGAAGAGAGCAATTTCTTTTCTACTTTTTTGTTTATCTATTTTTCAGTATATTTTTTATTTCTCAACGGTTATTTATTTTGTAATCCCAATTATAGAATAGCAGTTTTTCGTGTTCACTTTTAATTTAATATACACATTAACAATACTCTGAATTAGTTGAATAATTCAATGGCATTCTATTATCTATTTGCCTATTTTTAGATTCGTGAATGCTTTAAATAATTCTTAATCAATAGTCCCCATAGACATAAAACGCAGGAATACTGGATACTCTGGGGTCAAAACTAAATCTACTGATTTAATTATCTTTCTTTATATTTGTTCGTTCAATTGAACCTGTTTCAGGAATAATTTTTTTAGTTGGATTTTATTATTTACGTAAGTTCCGACAAAAATGAGAACCACAACTACCAACAAACTTCCGATTGAAATACCTAAAATTTTCACTATTCTTTTCGTAGTCATTCCTCAACTCTGTCAGTTTTTCAAAAAATTGGTTGTTTCTTTTACGATTGTTTCCATTTGGGTATGGTGTAAATAATGGGCGCCTGGCAATTGAATCAATTTTCCTTTATCTAAACCTTTCACCTGATCTTGATGCATCTCAAGCCAATTTTTTTGATTCATATCATTATCTGCAACAAATAATAAAACCGGCATATTTTTGGGATAGGTTAAGCCACGAGAATCAGAGAAACTATTGCTTAATTCTTGAAGCTCATCTTTCATCTCAGGACTACTCATGTTCTTCATCGTCAATAACTTAATCTGTTCAAAATCAGGGTTATCTTGACTTACACCTAATCCCTTTTCTGGATTCACTTTGATTAACGCTCGAAAAACACCTGCTGTTTTTAAGAAGTCAAAGACTGTCATATCAATACCAGGCCAAGGCTGTTCTGGCGTGCTGGAATCAATTCCAATAAAGCCTTCCATTTCATTTGGGTAAACTTGGGCATAATTCACCGCATAAAGACCCGCAATCGAGTGTCCCATCAATGTGTATTTAGAAATGTTCAGTTCTTTGGCTACTTGGTGGATTTCTTCCACAATATTTTCAACACTACGACGTCGATTGGTTTGGCTACTTAAGCCATAGCCAAATGGCTCAATCGTAACTACACGATACTCTTTCTTCAACTCATCGATCATCGGTTTAAAATCTAAATAAGGACTAGCTGTTCCTTGCCCTGGTAACAGTAAAATCGTTTTCTGTCCTTTACCTTCATCGACAACATTCATCTCACCATCAAACACTTTTAATTTCTCACCATAAGACTCAATTCGTTTTGCTTCGCTTTTCAAACTTATCTGGTGAATCGTAAAAGTAATCACTAAGGACACAATTAGGATAGTGATTATACCTAAGATAGCTTTGCACACGCCTTGTAATAATCTGACAAGAAGTGATTTAGTTTCCAGTTGTTTGGTCATTTAGTTCTGCCACCTTTAGCATAATTTGTTGGTCAAGTTTCTCTAAAAAGCCATCATTGATAATTGGCATTCCACTATTTTCAAGCATTGTTTTGGCAGCCATTAATTTTTCAAAAAAGGTCTCTACTGTATTTGGGAACAAGGCTTGAATAAACCATGTACTTAAAATCAAGATCGCTAATTCAGCCATTTGTTTCGGTTGAGCAGTTGTGACTGATCCATCCCTATTTCCTTCAATCAAACAGGTTTCCACTAATGGTGCCATGATTTCATTCGTCGTTCGAATATACATTGAAAAGAATTTAGGATTATCTAGTAACGTAAAACTAAGGATTCGAGATTGACTAGCCTCACTATTGAACATTCCTTCAAATAAAAGAGCCTGAATTTTCTCTAATCCATTTAATTTATCTTTTTCCATAATTGTTGTTAAAGCAATTTCATTGGGAATAAATCGTCTGACAACGGCATCTATGATCTCATCTTTAGATGCATAGTGGTGATAAACGGCGCCTTTTGTTAAACCGTCTAAACCTTTGACGATATCGGAAATGGACGTTTTTTCATAGCCTTTTTCTATAAATAATTGTGTTGAAACATCTAGAATTAATGATTTAGCTTCCTCTGCTGTATATTTTTTTGCCATCTAATCTCTCCTTTCAAAAAAACATTCAATCGGTACGTTTTTATCATACGCTTTTTTTGAGGAATGTCAAATCGTATTGATTTCATGCTTTGATTTGACTTCTAATATTGGTATTTCGAATACTTACTGTCTGGTAGCATTTAATTGAGATGGAAGTATTACTAAAAGGCTCCTCACATCATCTGATCCTACTGAATTTTATATTCTATACAAATTCACCTTTATCTAACTATTTAGCATTTAACTAACTGAATCACTCAAAACAAAAAATAAAAGACCGAAAATCGCAAAAAGGATTTTCAATCTTCTATTTTTAAGATTATTTGTAGTCCATCTATATTTTCAAAATCACTAGAGAAAGAAAAAAATAATGATATCTTAAAAAAAAATTCACCAATTCTTATAACTATCATACATGCTAGTTCGCATTAGATAGACAAAAAAGTTAAATAGACTATGAATTAAGATAGTGACAAAGATATTTAAAGTTAAAATAAAGACTAAATTCAGAGTCAATGCGAAGATACATTTTACTGTTGAAGCTGCGCCTTGATAGAAAATATGTGCAATGACAAAAGCAAAAGTTGATAGCAAGATATATTGAAAGTGCTCATATCCTAAAATAAGACAATACTGATAAATAAAATAACGGAAAATTAATTCCTCCAAAACTGGAAAATGAACAATAGATTGAATAACTGTTCTATTCTTTCTATAGACAGATAGTAATTTGTTATACTTCTTTTCAAGAATTAAATATTCAACAGCAAACAAAAGAAAAGATAGTATTAAAACAGAAATTGCAGCAATCAACACAAACCAACTTTGCTGAAAAATGAAACCATTGATTATCGTTACCAAACTTAGGCAAATGAGGTATTGAAAAAAATTACTCTTTTTACCAATAATTGGAAGTCTCTTCGTCAAAAGTAGAAACATTCCAGGAAATAATGTAATCAGAAACAATAAATCATGCAATCGGATGTGGAAGATTGTTCACCACACCTCCTAGTCCTTTATATCTATTATGATGATATGGCGGATATGAAGGAAGATGTATGGACAATAACTCTGGCAAAATTACTCTACTCACTTCAAGGTTCATATGATTAAATTCTGGTGGAGTGATCGGTAAAAAAGCTGCATATTGACTAATTTCGGGCAAATCCTTTAATAGCTCCTTTAAATTTTTAACTTTTTCTGGACCTTTTTTTGTTTGATTTGTATTATGTGTTAATCTTGGCTTTCCATATTTCGAATAAAAAATAACATTATCATCTAAATTATCTATAATCTGAGTCTCTTTAGAAACAGATAAAAACTTCTCTTTATCAGTCCAAGGTACATTCATATTGTATTCTAATACCGTCAAACACTCCATAAATGCCCGATAAATAGATTTATCTAGTGAATAACCACCTTGAACGCCAACTGTATACTTAGGTAGGGTTCCCTTTTGATCCTTTGCCTCTATCTCACACAGAATTACATAAATAGACTTATCAAAAGTAATATCTGTAAAGGTGATATGGAACTTTGATAAAAAGCTTTTTACTGCTAGCTGTTTGTCAAACCAAAGTGAAAGACTCTCATTATTGTCTACATCAAGTATTTCCCCTTCAAAGCCACCATACCACCACAAATTAAACGAATCAATTTGTAAATATTCAATTAATGCATTCTCAATACTCTCAACCATTGTTTCATGGCACGCTGTTCCGGTTGATACGGCACTGGTAATATATCTTTTTTCATTTTGGAATAGCTCTTCAGTGTACATCGTAACAAACTGTAACGGCATCCAAACTTTTTGCTCTGGATCAATAAGAGAATTCATTGCAATCCATTTAATACCATCTTCTGGCAATATATAATTATTTGGCTCAGACTCAGAGTAATATGAATTAATGTATTGTAATTCACATATCAAATCCTGTTTATATTCTTGTCTCAATTTTTCATATGAGCTGAAAACGACACGATCCTTAATAATCGCTGGTAATAACGAATACGTATAACGCTCAGCACTTTCACCTAAAAAGCTAACTAATGTTTCATTGAAATTAACACCATAACCACTTAAATGATAGCTTATCTTGGGCATATCCTTAGATATATGTTTTTCAAAATTGACAAAATTAGCTGTTAAGTAATGATATTTCATGATTGGAAAAGAGCTAGAACCTAGAAAAAAGTTGTTTTTATCCCAAATTCCAGTTACATTTCCACTTAAAATATTCCACCGTAGCTGATTGTATGAAAGATTATTTCGAATATCAATCACTAGTCATCAGCTCCTTCAAAACATTGATGGAACGTATATTCTGCTCTTCAAACAAAATATTATTGAACGTTGAACATGTTGTGCAACAGCTTTGAATTCTATTCGTATTAAAGGAAAATTCGTAATTATTCATATTAAAATGAACGATATTTCCTAATAGAGAGGACTGACCATAAACACTAACATTGTCAATTTCTTTTCTTACTATAGATAAAGCAAAAAGTATTTCAGCTATTGATACACTCACCTCTGTCTGTTCCATATAATCTTCTGCACAACCTTCAAAATGAGTCATCAGTTGCTGTTCTAAACATTCGTAGCAACCTGTTTCACCATGTTCAATACAAGTGATAAACACATTTTCATTATCGAAAAATGCAATCGTATTGATTGTCTTTGTTTGATTCATTAACTTGTTAAATCCACGTAAAAGAGATAAATTAGACATTTTTGTAATCAAATAAATCTGCCCAAAATTAGCAAGCATTTGCTTTTTTTGTTCAGAAAGAGCTGACAGCTTTAAAATATCTTTATCTTCCGTTAACAATTCAAGTTCCTTAAAGGATAGGAATTCAGAAGCTGGGACAATTTTATTTTCTACATTTAAATAAGCTTTTATCGCTTCAATCAATTCATCCTCAACAACAATCAAAGGTTGCACATTCTGACCTTTAACAACTGTCAGAAAACCAAATTTAGTTAAAGTTTCAAAATCATCATACACAGAATCTTCCAATGAAACTGAAATATTGCTTTTTTGAGACAACTCCTGAAATGCTACTATAAATTCATTGGAGCTATCCTCTTTATTGATAACCAATTCATTTTTATGAATAACACCACGCTTTAAAGTAATATCGATTTCATTTTCAATCACTTTTGTTCCTGTTCTAATCATATATGTTTTCATGCTACTCTTAGTCCTTTCCACAAATATTAGTAAATACAATGTGATCGTTCACTCCGTCTAAATACAACAACTTTTCTATAGTCGATTTATTGAAACCTGCAATTGGGCAACTAGTAAAATACATAGACTGACAAACCAAATCAAAATTATGAGAAATCCCGCCAAGTTCTACAAGAGTGTTTAACAAAGCAAGTTCTCCATATTTCACAAAATTCTTGTTAATCGAATATTCAAAAAATACACAAAAATTCATGTTGACAATATCAATATTTTCTCCCACAAAAAAATTTTTTGAATCAATTTTTTCAATATTCAATGGATACAAGCTATGAGAATAAGGCTGATATTTATAAATTCCTTTTGAAATACCAGAAACGTGATTAACATATAGGTAAACATCGATTGGATATAAGCCACCTCCAGAAGAATAATATCTAGTGCTAGCTACCAAATCATCGTAGACAAGTTTACGGCTGCCAAGACCAAATGAAAATTTAACGATTGTAGAAAATGTGCCCTGATCCATCATTTCATATACAAATTTTCGAGTACTATGTCGCTGCTCAAGAACTTTAGAAAATTGAGTTTTAATTTTTTTTGCTACTTTAGTTAAATATATTGTATTTTCATCTAACAATTCCTCTGCTTCTTTGGCTTCATTGATCAAAGAAGCCAGATTAGATTCGTTATAAAACATAATACTTTTAAAATCATTTAAATTTTGCTTATTCATGTTCAACAAATAGCTCAGCATTGACGAGGTTGTGTTCCCAAACATCATTTGAGAATACATATGTTTATTATCATTATTTGATCGGTTTGTATCATCCTTTACCAATAATGTATGAATATTAAAAAATCCTTTTTTCTCAAAATCAATCATTCTATTTTTTCCTTTCTTTGTCTATTTACTACAGCTAAAATAATTTCTGTTGCGATAGCCAATACCATGGAAAAAATTAGACCGATAAACATCATATTGCTATTATTTGGCGTTCCTTTAAACTCTCCCCCATTTTTTTGAATGTCAAAAATAGAAAAACCGAAAACGTTTACACTATATTCAGACAAAGATGTGCCTTTAATGTGACTATAGCCTGATCTAATCGCCATAAAACAAACAAAGACACCTACAACAATCCCTAAAATAATGGATACGATGACACGATTGGTAGGATTATTAAACTTTTTTTTCATTTACTTAAACACTCCTCAACTAAATTGTCCTTTTCCAACAAAAATACTTATACCCAATTACTCTTTTTTCTTTTTATTCCACACAAACAGAAGAACTAAAATCATCGTTAATATAATACCAAACACTGTATTCAACACTAGAAAATCGTTAACAAAAATTTCTTTTTCTATCCAGATATTGAAAAAGTCATTCATCACATACTTCATAGGGATAAATTTACCGATTGCTTGAAACGACTCTGGAAGTTCCGAAAACGAAGAAAATGCTCCTGTTAAAATATAAGAACTAAACAGCAAAATCATCCCTACAGGCATTAGTATCTGTGTATTTTTCACAACTAATGCAATCAGCGCACCAAAAATCAGTAATATTAAATTGCTGTACAAACACTGAATAATGTAAGCAATCAAATAGCCAACATGAGGAATATGTAATCCATACATCAAAAACCCGAATAGGATATTAGCGATAATGCTTAAAGCCGTTAATAAAACATAGGAACACACATCAGAAATAATCATATTTTGTGTGCTCAATCCAAAATATTCCAAACGCTTATAGCTTTGGTTTTGGATGCTTTCCCCTAACCAAATAGGAAAACTAATTAATGAAATTGGCAGCATTCCCATACCTGTACTAATCAAAAAATATTTATCTACAAAGTGATACCCATTCCCTATATCAAAATTTCCATAAGATGATACCATAGCAAACATCATAATCAACGGAAATAGTAATGAAAAAAAGATTGATATTGGAATACGAAATTGTAATTTAATACTCGTCCATAAATATCTCACTATTTTGTCACCTCCAAAATAGATTGAGCAGATTTTTCTGTCATTGCAAAGGCAACTAAGTAAGTTGTATAAATGTTTTGCTTAATCACATTATATGTAGCATTCTTTTCTCCCAAAATACTTTCCACATTACTTTGGAGTTCTTGATTATGGCAAATAAACGCTGCACCGTCGCCAGTATCAGTCTGTGGAATTTTTTCCATTTCAACGTTGTCTAGCTTAGCCAGCTCACTATAATCAACTCTAACTACAGAATAATGAATAAACATAGCAAAATACTCTGTAATTGAACCGTAGAAAATCAGTTTTCCTTGTTTTAACATCAAAATTTTTGTCGCCCAATTTTCAATTTCATCAAAATAATGAGTAACGTTCAAGACTGTTCCCTCTGTAGTTTTTTCTTTCATCATCGCTAATAGAGCAAGCCTCTTTTTATAATCTAAGCCTGACGTTAATTCGTCAAAAAAGTAGATGGATTTTTGACTTTCCAACACTAAGCTTAAGGTTAATCGTTGCTTCTCACCACCGGAGAGATCCTTGATATATTTCTTTTTTAAATCTTCCAATTCATATCTCTCTAAAAACTGTGACAATGATTCTTTTTTTAGAGGCAGAACTAGCTCCACCAATTCATAAACCTTCATTAATTCATTATATGAGTTCTCTTGAAAAACGATGCCACAATCCTTCTTCTGAAAATTTTTAATAATTTCCCCATCAAAACTAACTTCTCCCAAAATAGTATTTATTAGAGTCGTTTTACCTGCGCCATTTTCACCTAAAATTGCAATTTTATCTTTAGATAAAATTTGGATTTCTCTATCTATATCAAGAATCATCTTGTCGTTTTTTTTTACTTTCAAATTTTTTATTGCTAAAATAGCATTCATTTCTATACACATCCTAAGTAAAAAGGGGGATTTGAATCCCCTTTCATTCACCTTATTTTTTAGTTTCTGTAGCAGTTGATGCAGAACATGTACAGGTACATGTTGAACAAGAACATGAACAACATCCAGCAGCATAGTTCATTGCTTCAGCTCCAACACCTGTGTTGCTATACCCGTTCATTGACTGAGACTTGATATTCATAAAAACACCTCCTAATCATTTTCTTATTATTTTAATACAATATTAACGTAACATGTTTTTCATCTCTTTTCAATATATTTTTTTTACTTATTATAAATTATATCGTCTATTTTTTTTGTAATACAAAACCGTTACTGTTTCATTTAAATCAAACAGAGTTTTTATAAATAATCGTATTGCTATATTCATAGTTCCAATTTAAGTTAACATTCGAATTTTTATCTACTTTTTTCTCTGTTCGCCCTAATTCTTGGTATCAAATTATATATATATTATATAGAATAGAAATAAAAAGTTGAGCAAGTCCTGTTTCAAAACATCACTCAACTTCTACACAATTACATAATTGACACCTTTTAATTCAACCATTAATCTTATTCAACACTTTTAAGCGCTTCAGTCATTTTAATCTTATTGATTTTTTGATTGGAGAGATAATTCACAATAATAATTAAAACGATCGTAAAAATAATCGTAATCAGATAACTCTGCCGATCAATAACGGGTCTGAAATAAAGTTCATCACCCATTCCTGCATTAGAAAAGATTTTTTCATGTATTTTAATCCCAAAAGGTATCCCTATAATGATACCGCAAAGAGATAAAATAATGTTTTCAGTTGAAAGAATCTTTTTAAGTTCAGAAAATCTAAAACCTAGAACAGACAAAGTCGCCATATCACGTTCTCTATCTGAAAAATTCAACGTGCCTAAATTATATAAAACAACAGTCAACAACAGACTAGCAGACACTATCAAGAAAATTGACATCGAAAGGGTACTTCCCATGCTAGCTAAAAAGTCACTTTCTTGTTTTTTTGTTAAGACAATTTTTTTCATTTCATCATTTGAGAATGTTGCTTTTAGGTTTTTACCCAAGAAACTTGTCGGCACAAATACTTGATTGGCTTTCTCCCATGCAGATTTTGTTAAGTAGAAGCCCTGTCCTATACTCAACTCTGCAATATCCGTCACCTTTAACTTGACCAAATCCCCCGTAGCATTTCTAAACTGAATATTGTCTCCTTTTTTCAAAGAAAAAATTTCTGCTGTTTTCTTTGTAATGAGTAAACGATCCTCTGCTAATTTTACTTGTTTATCCTTGTCATAAAATTTGATATACGAGCTATTATCCTCTATAACGTGAATCAATCCACTCTTATTTTTACTATTGGATAGAATAAAGTATGGTCGTTCTTCAAGTCCTTCTACCTCTTTATTATTCCGAGTTTTATCATACAGTTCGCTTGGATCCACGTCACTTGCTACATAGGCCTTTTCTTCGTATAAGTAAGATTTCTCGTAAACCGAACTAGCCACATGATTGATCGTATCTCTAATTCCCAAAGCAGATAGCAAAAGACTCGTACAACCAACCACACCTATAATCGTCATTGACATTCTAATTTTACTTCTAAACATCTGCCGCAACGTTAACTTTTGAGATGTTCTTAGTCCATTCCAAAAAGGTTTGATTCTTTCCAACAAAATATTATAACCTTTGGTGGTACTCTTTTCTCTTAAAAGAGAAGCTGGTGACTCTTTCTCAACATTATAAAAAACAATCAACGTGGCAACGCATGTACTAAATACGGATAACGCAGAAATTATCGCCACTTGGTAGCCATTGATGACAATTTCAGGATGATCAAAAATAAATAACTCATTAAAAAATCGCCAGATATAATTAGGAATAACCTTCCAACCAATTAAAACACCGAAAAATACGCCAATAATACTCACCCATATACCATAAAATAAATAATGCGTAATGATTTTAAAACTACTGTAACCTAATGCTTTCATCGTTCCAATGATCGCTCGTTCCTTATTGATCAGACGATACATTGTTGTAAAGCTCATTAGGATAACAATCGCAAAAAAGATAATTGGAAACAAGTTGCCTATTGATTGATATTGTTGCACCTTTTGACTGGTAGCTAAATCATTCAATGTCTCTTTAGACTCGAGAATACTAATAATTTCCTGTTCGTATTTCTCTTCAATTTCCTTTTTGACTGTTTCGAGTCCTTTTCCCTCTGCTACTTTTATGACGAGTTTATTCGTCATTACACTATTTTGTGTAAAATATTCAGTGTCTTTTTTATTCATGTAAATAAAACCGTAATCCTCGTGATTTGGTACCACGGTCGTTGAGTCTGGCGTAATATAAATATAAGAAGAACTTACAGCCAATCCACTGATCGTAACCTCTTTTTCAAGTGAATTTATTTGAATCGTGAGTCTGTCGCCAACATTTATATGATTTGCTTCAGCAAAACTTTTATCGATAACAACTGTATTCTGTTTGTCTAAATCTTTTCCTTTAATAATCGTATACTGATTGAGTTTAGCTTCTTGATCAACACCGTTAATTAGGACTTCTTTCCCGTCACTACCTGTAATTGCCCCTTCTATTAGGAATTGTTCTTCGAGCTGCTTAATGTTTTCTGACTCACTAAGCTCTGAAAAATCTTTGTTGGTAGGTTTGATCAATACTTCAATATCCGCTTTATTTTCTTTACGATAGTTCGTTTCAACATAATCATTTAAACTTCTCCAAGTGCTGTCGATTCCTATATAAATCGCTACGCCTAAAATCAACATCAATGCAATTGATAAAAGTTGGATACTGTTCTTTTTAAAACTACGAAGAAACATTTTTTTCAAAGGAGACATTACCATACTAATTCCTCCACGTCTGAAGGACTTTCCTGCGTGTAACTATCTGCAATTTTCCCATTATGCATTTTAATGACTTTGTCCGCAATTTTAGTGAACTCTGCATTATGAGTGACAATAATCACTGTTTTATTCATTTTTTTAGAAGTATCTATTAAGAGCTTGATGATCGCTTTACCTGTCTCAGAATCTAAAGCGCCTGTTGGTTCGTCACATAGTAGCATTTTAGGATTTTTCGCAAGTGCCCTGGCAATAGAAACACGTTGTTGTTCGCCACCTGATAACTGACTTGGAAAATTCCCTGCTCGTTGATCAAGCCCTACGCTAGATAATACCTCACGAGAATTAAGCGGCTCTTTACAAACTTCCGCAGCTAACTCAATATTTTCCAAAGCAGATAAATTAGGGACTAAGTTGTAAAATTGGAAAACAAACCCAACATCATTCCTGCGATATTCTGTTAGTTTTTCTTTTTTTAGTGAAGAGATTTCTTTATTGTCGATCACGATTGTACCAGAACTTGTTTTTTCCATTCCACCTAGTAGGTTCAAAAGGGTTGTTTTTCCAGCGCCACTTGCACCGACGATTACGACAAACTCCCCTTCATTAATCGTGAAATTTACTTGGTTTACAGCGTTTACTGTGACTTCCCCACTTACTTGGTATTCTTTGCTGACCTCTTTAAAATTGATGTATGTCATTGTTTTTCCTCCTTTTTTTAACTCTTTCTTGAAATCCAACAACTCTAAATATGATTAAATGTTCATTTAATCATATTTTAATTGTATAGAACTGCATACTTTTAGTCAACAACCTTTAATGCTTACTTTAGATAATTTATTGTTTTTTCTTTTTGATTTCTGATATCCAATTATTATAATTAGTATATAGATATAAGTAACAAAAAAGCTGAGTAAGTCCTGATTCAGAACATCACTCAACTTTATGACAATTTAATCCTTGGCACCTTTTTGTTTGGCTGGCACCGAACGGAAATGGTCTTGAAAACAGCAGGAACTGTCCGCACAAGTTTGCCAATAGTAAACGAATCACTAGCTTTTTTGTTGTGTCTCTTTTGAGCTACCACTAAAAAGGATTGCTAGGTTTCTTTAAGGTACTATTGACTTATTCAGGTATTGGACATTGCGCCAATGCCTTTTTTGTTTCTATTCTAGATCTGATTTTTATCTATGGTGGTGATAATGAAACGTAACGATGTACAAGTTAAAAAATAGAAAAATAAAAAACGGCACCTTACAACCTGACTGGAATCATGTTGCAAGGCCCCGAATAAGCAGCAGGAACTGCATAATCGAGTTGCCGATAGCGCGTACCGAAGTACTCGCATGTTTTATTGTACTTAATTTTGATTGATTTTACTAGTCTCTTTGCTAGATTCTTTCATCTTTTTGGCGATTTCATGTGTTCTTTGGCGAACTATTGCACACGATGAGGCACAGATAGGTCTGATCGTTTTTTATTTTCCTGTTGGTTTAAAAAAAAATAGGAATGGATGTGTAGTGATGAGTAAAGAACAGAATTTGAAGGCGGTACCTTATCAGGATATTTTGGATGTGCGGAGTGAGTTGATCAAGCTTCGGTCTTGGCAGAAGTCGTTGGTTTATTTAGATGAGTTTTTTGATGGAAAAGTTACAAGGAGTAAGAAGGATATGCGGATGCGGTATTATTCTTGTCAGCAGTTATATCAGGTTTTTTCTGGGGATTTTGAGGGGGTTTTGAAGGAGAGTGAGGAGATTGTAGCGAGGATGGTTCAGAGAGGGAAAATTTAAGTTCAATATAAAAAAGTATATACTCTTCACTTTCTTAAATAGAAAAGAGTACATACTTTATTATTGGCTATTTCATTTAGAAGAAATTAGTCATATTTTACTAGTTAAACATTTACTTTTACTAAAATATAGGTCACTATCCATGCTGCACTATCAAATAATCCTAAAGAATAGCTAAAAGAAATATGACCGTTTCACTGCATCATATCTCTTTTAAAATACGTAGAATTTCATTTTGAAATAATTTCCACATGATTGGCTAAAACCCACCCATTTAATCCGTATGATGAATACAACACTTGATAAGAAACATTTGCGGACCTAATTTCTGATTCGAGCTCATCAAAAGTATCATACACTATAGGCCATGCCCTTTTTTCTTCTTCTTGCAATAACTCTTTATTTTCGGAAAAGAAATCGTCTAGTGATCGTTCTTCTAAGTCTAAGATTATACTGTACGGCATCTCATCATAAAATTTGTAACAAAAAAAGTTATGGAAAACCACTTGTTTGTCTTCTATATCGTTGCTAACATCTAAAACTATCTTCTTGTCTTCAAAATTAACAGAATAGCATTTTATTATATAATCATGTATTGGGCTCATTAATATTACTCTCCTTTTTGTCTAGATGGTCTTTCATTCCAATCCCATTGATGTCTATTTTGAAATTCATGCGTACCATCATCAGGTAGGAATATTTTGTTTTAACTAACAAACACATTGTGCCAGAAAATACCCCACATCCTTAAATAATCATAAATGGTGCAGCCACTACTATCACATTGCCTTATAACTATAGTTAATCCCAGCAAGCTTGCTATCTATTATTTTTTGTCATTTAACCTCACTTCTTTTTAAATAATATAAACAGCCACCGTAATTCGATGACTGTTAAATAAGATTTGCTAATTATATCTCGCAGTGTTTATTAGCAACTTACAACTTTATACTTAACAAGCGTTTCCCTATATTGAAAGCTGATGCTACAACTGGTATTCCAGTATCACTCGCAAAATCACCAAGTAAATAGTCTCTTAAATCAGATACGGTCAACGCATTATTTATTGATCTAGATTTTGAATTTGAGAGTATATTTGTACCCTTCTTAGACAATTCAAATATAACATCAAATAATTCACCAGTATTTTTCACTGAATCAGGACTCTTGTTTAACTCAATCTCAATTATCTCTGCATTAGAAAAATTTCCATTACTCCATTCTATAAGATAAAGAGCAGGTACATACCTTCTTTTTACGCCAAAATCTTTTGCAAAAGTCTGAATTGCTTTTTCGTACTCTTTTACAGAAAAAATATATGTTTTTGAATCAACTTCAATTTTTTCAAATCCATAATATGTCTCATGCCCTTTAGTAACCTCCTCTTCTATGTAATATCCAGGAATATAAAAATCTATAAACTTGCCCGAGGTAGAATTAAATGTATCTAAATAATTTAAAATATATTCTTTCGTTTCTGATTGTCGTATATCAGCAAAAAGTATACCTATTAAATCAGCTTTCCTTGTCATTTCCCTACCCTTAATTTTGCTAATAAGTCTTTCATATGTACCAATTGGAAACATATTCTCACACTCCTTTTATTCTATATATAAATAATACCGAATAAACGTCTAGATGTGAACAATAAAAAGTGCCACTTAGTGATCAACGGTTATTTGTTTTTACCGCAATCGTTGGAATTACGACTGCCATTTGAATTATTATATATTCTATCCATAAACAAAAGTATATAAAACAAACTCTGTAAAGAAGCAGTTTTCAACATTTTTGATTCAGAACTATTCAGAACTTGTCCAAGAAATGTACTAACAACAATAGTCTTCCTAACTCAAAAAAAGAATTATTAAAAATCAGTAATCTTTAGAATAAACCTAAGAACATTAAGTAAAGCACAGACCTTTCATATTCCAAAGCAAAATAAAAAAGCTAGTAACGCTGCTATAGCAGTGTTACTAGCAAATATAAATTGTTATCCAACAGACCCTTCCATATTGGAATCGACTTTTCAACCAGTGTCATTCATTGTCAAAACAAGTAATTAAGGTCACTTATAGTAGTTCAATTAATCAATAGTTATCAATGATTATCAAATTAAGATGGTCAAAATCTGGTCAATATAGATATGTTATTGGGAGCAAAAATATAAATAGGCTTTGAAGCCTGTCTTTTTATTTTTATTCTATATCTTTAGTCAATTAATTTATTCTCAGTTTTTCGTTTTTTTCTAGTAGTCATTTTCATCTATATCTATAGAAGAAATTATAATTTCTTCTATTTCTTCATCAGTTAATTCTTGATCTTTTTCTAATTCGTTTAAAATATTGATAAGTTCTTTCCTTGTTACATAAGTGTTATTTTGCAAAATGCCTTGAGAAATTAATTCATACTGATAATTTGAATCATAAAAAGAAATATTTTTGCTTTTTAACTCCTTAAAAAAAGGACTTTTTCGAGCTTCAACAAATTGTTCATTTTTATTTCCACCAGTGTTTAACCATTTATGGAAGTCTATTTCATAAGCTAAAAGCCAAACTTCACTATTCATATTTTCTTCAGCATTTCCAGCAAAATATTCTTCTTTGAATTTTTCTCTAAATTTTGATAATTCTCTTTTAATACCAATTTCGTTTTTTCTTTCAGATAATATATCCAGCAAAATAATGATAGCTATCCAGTTTTCAGATCTTAGTATTTTTTTTATATAACCTATTGACATGGAAAGACCTAACGATTTAAACATCCAAATTATCCAAATTATTTCTTCGTCACTTCTCAGATGAAGATGAATATCTATAACAGAATATAAAATCCTTTTTAGCTGTGTCTTTCTGACAAAAGAAAAATTGTTTTTCAGAATGATTACTAAATTTTTTGTAAGAATCGGAAACTTTATCAATAGGTTGAACAATATAGGTTCAATAGAATCCCACTCATCTTTTGTAAACGTATTTGTTCTTATAATTTTTAATACGTATTTAATTATTGATATATCCTTATATTTGTGATATTCGATAATTGATTTTTCAAGTAATTTCTCAATATTTATTGATGAGTAAATTTTTATCTCTTCAACCCATGATTTTCCATATACAAACGGACTTTCAATTATTTCAATCTTATTCTCATTTAAAACTAACTCGTATTTATCCAGCTCTTCTCTAAAAATAGAAATTATGGATTCAATCTGAGCTCTATCTTTTGTAAAGATAAAATAATCATCTACATATCGCAAATAGTCAATTTTAATGTCTCTTTTTTTTATTTCATAATCAACAGAACAAAGCAAGATTTCTGAGACAATTCTTGATACAGCATTTCCAACTAATATTCCGTTCGTTTGTAAATCATTCAATAATTGAATACTTGCATCAATTTTATTTCCCAACAACTCAAAATTCTTAGTATTTGATTTTGATAATTTCTTGCCGTGGATAGCCCAAGAAATGCTATGGGTATATATACTATCAAAAAAAAATTGGATATCTAATTTTAAACCAAACAAATTATCCTTATACAATTTTTTTACTTCTTTCTTTACCTCAGAAAAATTAGTAACCTTTCTATCATATGCTTTAGCATAACTGGTACTCTGGTTAGAAGGTGCGGTTAACGAATTACTGGTTTTATTAAAAATTTCAAATAACTCAGTTTGGTTCTCAACTAATGTTTTTGCAGCATTAATATATTGATGTGGATTTGGAATTGCAAATCGTCTTCTTGAAGATACAGTTTTAAACCCATTAAAAATTAGTGGTTTTGACGGTTTTACTTTTTCATAATTTAATTTCTCAATAATTTTTTCTATATGTTCCGATAATAAATCTGAATTAAAACTGGGAGGTAATTCATTTGGTATATATTCATATTTTATTAACTTTTTTATGTCTAACATATTCTCTCCTTCATGAATTTTATTCAATACTGATTCAAACCTCAATTTTCAATAGGTAAGATTTTACAAATTTCTTAGTTTTTCTTTTTCATATTGTAATAAATTACTATTAGACGAGTTAGCAATTTTTTTTGATATATTTACCACTTCTTTTAAAGATAATTCTTCAGATAACATTGGTACTATTTTTTTAATTGCACTTGCAGGGACACCCATATCCAGTAAAATCGAAAAATTTCCATCAACGCCTTCATTTTCAAGTTGAGATGAAGTATAAGAATAATCTCCTACATTAGAAATATTATTAATTTTACATATTTCTTTTTGCAATGAATTAACAACATCCAGCCATTTAGGAACTTTATATGAAATCCAATGTCTTTGTTCTCGGTAACAATTGCTAATAGTTTGATCTAGTATTTTTTGAGTTTGCCAATTCGGATTTTGCTCTTTTATATATATATATTCTTGTCTTAATATTTCGTTAAATGAAGAACTATTGAGATATTTAAACACAACAACTGGCAATTTATTCCGAGTCATTGGTCTTGTAGTCTCAGTTTCTTTTAATAAATTATCCCAACAAATACCCAGTATATATTTAATAGCCTTGAAAGAAGGCTTTCCAGTCCATAAAACTAACTCTGGTTGTGTCCGTATCTTTTCATATAAATCATTAATAATTCTCTTTTGACCTTCTACAGAAACAGCATTTTTCTTTATTATCGGCAAAAATTCCTTATCATACTCTATCAGTTCTTCATACCTCTTTATATTTTCGGGAAATAATTCTTCTTTATCAAAGTTAATTAATATTTCATCAGATATTTTTTCTTGATCATAGAATGGCATATCTAACTCTATTTCAGTCTTTGGAGGAATTTTATGAAAAACGTAAACTTTCCCTGTATAGTGCTCTAATAATCTACCTGCTCTACCCTTTATATTAGAAAAATCGAAGTAATCAATTTCATTCGGACCTTTCTTTTTATCAAAAATAAATACATTTTTTGCTGAGGTATTTACGCCTTCTATAATAGTAGAGGTGCAGAATAATACGTTTAGCTTCTTATAATTAAAATATTGAATTATGGAGTGTGTTAAGTGCTTGGGAATAGTTCCGGAATGGACACCTATTTTTTGTAATAACAGCCTATTGTAACTCCAATTACTATTAATATTTTCAGAAATCCATTCATTTATTGGTAATAACTCTTCTTTTTCCAGATAGTTATTTAGTTTTAAAAATTCATAGTACTTTGTAGCCAACCTAAATGCTCTATCTGGTGACGATGTATACACAATGGATTGTTCATTTTTTTTACAGTATAAAAGTTCAAAAAGTTTTTCTTCTCTTTCCATTTCTTGTTTGCGCTTCCCATCATTTTTGTAATTGATGTTTACTAATTCGACTTGTGCGTCTACAAGAGAATAATCTGTCTTAATAAATTTAGCATTATATTTTTTCTCAAAACCATTAGAAATTTTATCAATATTTGGTCCAATAAAATAAAATGCTGTATCTCGTCTATCTAAAATTTTTTTTATAGCAATGTTTAAGACATCGGATCGTTCATCATCTCTATCGGAACTTATTTTATAAAACTCATCAAGAACACAATAATCAATCTTAGGAAGATTAGGAAATTCTATTACTCTTTCAGCAGTTAAAATGAAAATATTTTTCTCTTCAACTTGCTGAGAAGTATTAACTATCATGTTATATTTTTTATATTTTTTTAATTTCAATCTAGTTTCATTAATCAAAGCTAGTGTAGGCTGAATAATTAATATATTATTGTGTTTACTGCAAGCGACTATCTCCTCAATCAGTAAACTTTTACCAAAACTAGTCGGTGCACTAACAATTAAATTTTGCTTCTTTTTTATCAAATATGATAATGTTTTCTGTTCTTTATGAAAAACTATATTATCAATATACTCGGACTGATGAAAAGAACGTCTAATTTCAGATGTGTTATCCATTCTGTCTTTAATATAAGGATAGAAACCCTGACTTTCAGCTAAATCACTCCATATTTCCTTTGTATTATCATCAACATTATCCCAAATTTCGTATATATGAATTATTATTTTTCTAGCATAACTATTTCTATTTGACAAAGACAAATTCGATACGTATTTTGCAAGAGAAAAACTCTCATTAAAATCTAGTTTATTTACTTCATAAATATTCACTATATCCCAATTCACCTTTATTTAACCTCCTAATGCTTGAATCAGAGTTAATTTTGAATGCAACTTTGATATAATTTCTTTTTTACTTTTTAAAGGCATCAATATCACTATAATATTTAGTTTATTTATAAGAGGGTGCTCCTTACTTTTTTCATCAAATCTTTTTTTCAATTTATACACTTCATCTTCAAAATCTTTAGAAAATTTTTCGAAATCTAATTCATATGAATCCAGTGTCGATGTTTCGTACGCACAAAACATCGGAATTACTATATTGTTTAGTTGCTCGGAGAGACTTGTATATCTATTCAACAATTCAATCCAATGTTCAGAATCAAATCCCATAGAATCCAGCATTTCATATGAATCTGTTATTCTTTTGGATATTATATTAAATTCACTATTAAAATAATCAGTATTAAAATGTTCAAAAAGATCTTGTGCTAGTGCATCTACCCCATTTATTCCACTTGTGTATATCTTAGACTCCCCAAGCCAAAGAGTCATACTTTCAGTATTAATATGTATAGAATCGAAGCCATGGACAGCATGTCCGAATGAATCTTTAAAATGGATTTTAGCTATCAAAGGATTAGTGTTAAATAAATATTTTAAAATTGAATGAAGAAATAATTCCCCAAATTCACCTCTTCTTAAATATTTATTATCAATTTTATCATCAATAGACTCACCTTTTTTATACATTTCTGCTACTTCTCTGTATTCTGTTATCTTATATATCGATCTTGCTGCCTCAACTAAAGTGTTTAAAATCTCATCTTGAGGAACATTTTCACCTCTGTGGAAGCCAAAAGCAAAACTTGGTATTTCTTCACACATGATTTGTACAAAGTCATCAATCCTCTGTTGCACGCTGTCTTTTTCACAAATATCAAAATCAACATGATAGGAATAAAAATTAGCTTCTGATATTTTACAAGATAAGACTTTCTGAATTTTATTTTTTTTACTCATAATTACTATCCTCACATTTTTTCTTAAATATATTCTCTCATTAATAACAAAATAACTCAACTTTAATATTATAAAAAACACCACAATGTTAAAATGAAATATTTGTAGGTCTGTTTCATATACAATAACTCCCACAACTTTGTAGCACTTTTTAACGTTTTTTGAGTAAAAACTACATTTTATATTTTCATACCTGAAACGCGCAATAAGACTGTTATATCAACATTTATCAAAGCTTGTTTCAGATCGTTTCATGTATCAAAATTTATTTTCCTTTTGCAAAAATCAAAAAAAGAGTACCCCATGTTAGCCTAGTAGCTCACATTTCAGGTACCCTTATTACGGTCAGAAAACAACGGGGTGGGGTCATCTTACTTCTTAATATTTACCAAAACTAAATACTATAGACAACAGCCCCATTCTGAGTTGTTATAGTGACTTCTCCATCTCCACCTTTACTCCAAATACTCACAGGCTTACCGCCAGTCTTTAAACTTATATCTTTAGCAGCATCTAGAAATTTATTATAATAATCAGTATTACCTTGTCCAGATATATATAGTTGTACATTTTGAATAGTAGCAGACATTGCAGGAATTAAATTTATCGTTGTCCCATCATCCTCTATTGAACACCCCATCCATTGAGCTTTCCCTTGAATATAGTCATTTGTATTCAAATCATTATATGCAATCGTACCTAAATTAAATTCATTTTGATTATTTACATCTGTTGTATGATTCTTATTACCCGAGACAATTTCTAAAAAGCCATCTTTAAGTTCTTTGTTCTTTGTTCTTTGTTCTCTGTTTCTTTAAAATATAAATAATTATTTTCATTTCCTTGGTTCTGTTTTGTAATTAATACTTTAGGTATACCTGACGCAAAAGTAAAGAAATAAACGTGCTTTTCAAGGTAGGGTTGAGTATCTGCATCTGAATAAACAGCAACTAAGGAGTAGCCAGTTACTCCCTCTCCATTCTCAGACCATTATATTTTAATCGGAACATCATCTACAACTGCTTGCCATCCATTCTTATTATCTAAAACTTTATCAGGTAGCATTAACCCATATAAATCCACATTGTTATTGGGGCTATAATGTTTAGACATCTATGCACATATTACGAACAATGCACCTAAGAAAACTGGTCAAGAATTTGCTGATATGATGAATAATAAGTAAAAAAGCTGGTCAAAAGCTGGTCGTTTCTAATTTCAAGGTAAAAGAAAAAAGCTAGAATCCTTATATATCAAGGGTTCTAGCTCCTATAACAGGTTTATCCAACACTGCCTTCCATCTCATAACTAATCAATCGATTCAACTCAACCGCATACTCCATCGGTAATTCCTTCGTAAACGGCTCAACAAATCCCATAACAATCATCTCAGTCGCCTCAACCTCAGTCAACCCACGACTCATCAAGTAATAAAGCTGCTCTTCCGAAATTTTCGAAACCTTCGCTTCATGCTCCAACGCCACTTGACTATTATGAATCTCATTAAACGGAATCGTATCAGATTTCGATTTGTCATCCATAATAATCGTATCACACTCAATATGTGAAATCGAACCCGCACTATCTTTTCCAAACGTTACTTGACCACGGTAATTCACTTCACCGCCATCTTTAGCAATTGATTTAGAAACGATCGAACTTGAAGTGTTTGGCGCATTATGAATCATTTTCGCACCTGTATCTTGGATTTGATTTTCACCAGCAAATGCAATTGAAAGCATTGTGCCGCGAGCGCCTTTTCCATCTAGATAAACACTTGGATATTTCATCGTTGTTTTAGCACCTAAGTTCCCATCGATCCACTCAACGGTGGCACCTTCATAGGCTTTGGCACGTTTTGTTACCAAGTTATAAACGTTATCCGACCAGTTTTGGATGGTTGTATAACGTGTATACGCATCTTTATGTGTAAAGATCTCAACGATTGCTGCGTGTAAGCTATTGCTTGTATACGTAGGTGCCGTACAGCCTTCTACGTAGTGAACACTTGCGCCTTCATCAACAATAATCAGCGTACGTTCAAATTGTCCCGTGTTTTCCGCATTGATTCGGAAGTATGTTTGTAATGGCACATCCACACGAACCCCTTTTGGCACATAGATAAACGTTCCACCCGACCAAACCGCTGAGTTTAATGCAGCTAGTTTGTTATCTGTTGGTGGGACTAATTTTGCGAAGTATTTTTTGAATATGTCTGGATATTCTTTCAACGCTGAATCTGTATCTGTAAAGATGATTCCTAATTTTTGGAATTCTTCCTTCATATTGTGGTAAACCACTTCTGATTCATATTGCGCTGAAGCTCCAGCTAGATACGCACGTTCGGCTTCTGGAATTCCGATTCTTTCAAAAGTTTCTTTGATTTTATCTGGTACATCATCCCAGTCACGAGCGGGTTTGTCACTAGCTCTTTGGAAATATTTGATTTTTTCAAAATCGATATCAGATAAATCAGGTCCCCATTCTTGCATGGCCATTTTGTTGAATTGTTCCAATGACTTCAAACGGAACTCTAACATCCATTCTGGTTCTTCTTTCTTACGTGAAATTTCTCTAACGACTTCCTCTGTTAGTCCATTTCCCGTACTGAAAATTGGTTTCACATCATCATGAAAACCAAATTGATATTCTTCTAACTCAGGTACAGTACTCAAATTATCTCACGTCCTTTTCTTGATTCCTTACTGAATTCAACCTACTTATTATTATTCACAGTGTAATTGTCCTGCGGTTCCTTGTCCGTCATTTTCAACTGCTTGTTCTAACGCTTTCCAAGCAAGTGTTGCACATTTAATCCGAGCGGGGAATTTTGCCACGCCACTAAGCATCGCTGCATCGCCTAATTTTTCTTCTTCTGGTACGTCATTTCCTTGCACCAACTGAGAAAAATCTTCTGCCAACTGTTCTGCTTCGGCTAATGTCTTCCCAATCACCGCATCTGTCATCATACTGGCACTCGCTGTACTAATCGAACAACCACTGCCACTAAACGCAATATCTTTAATAACATTGTCTTGAATAGCCACTTGCAATTCGATCACATCGCCACAAGTCGGATTGTTCATTTCGATTTTCTTGCTTGATTCAGCCAACGTTCCATGGTGATGAGGATGACTGGAATGATCTAGGATCACTTGACGGTATAAATTATCTAATCTAGATAGAGCCATGTTGGAAAAACTCCTTTGTCGCTAAAATTGCTTCGATCAATCGATCCGCATCTGCCTTGGTATTATAGAGATAGAAACTCGCACGAGCCGTTGCTGGCACATTTAAATACTTCAATAATGGCTGTGCACAATGATGTCCTGCACGAACTGCCACGCCTTCCATATCCAAAGCTGTCGCTGTATCATGCGGATGTAATCCATCTAAATTAAACGCCAACACACCTGTATGATGGGCTGGATCTTGCGGTCCGTAAACCGTCAGTCCTTCGATTTCCAATAGTTTTGGTAACACGTAAGCTACTAATTCTGCTTCATGTTGATGAATTTCTTCTAAGCCAATCTCTGTTAGAAAATCGATTGCCGCACCTAGAGCGATCGCTCCAGCAATATTGGGTGTCCCTGCCTCAAATTTCCAAGGCAGTTCTTTCCACGTACTATCATACAAATTCACGAAATCGATCATTTCCCCACCGAATTCTACGGGTTCCATTTGATCTAATAATTCACGTTTTCCATATAATACACCAATTCCAGTTGGACCACACATTTTATGCCCACTGAATGCATAAAAATCAGCATTGATTGCTTGAACATCCACTGGCATATGCGGTACCGCTTGAGCACCATCGACAACTAAGACAGCACCATGACTATGAGCTAACTCTGCCAACTCTGCTACTGGATTGATCACACCTAAAACATTGGATACATGCGCAATAGAAACAATCTTGGTTTTATCCGTGATTTGTTGTTTTGCACTTTCTATATCTAAAAAACCGTCTGCTGTGATCTCGATATATTTTAAGGTTGCGCCTTTGCGTTCCGCTAGTTGTTGCCAAGGAATAATATTAGAGTGATGCTCCATATAGGAAATCACGATTTCATCCCCAGCTTCAACCGCTAAATCACCGTAGCTTTTTGCCACCCAATTTAAACTTGTGGTTGTGCCTCGGGTAAAGAGAGTTTCCGCTGTTTCTTTGGCATTGATAAAGGCTCTAACTTTTTCACGAGCTTCTTCATAATCTTTCGTCGCACGTTCTGCCAACGTATGCACACCACGGTGGACATTGGCGTTATCGTGTTCGTAATAATAAGTCAGTTTATCTAAAACTGCTTTGGGCTTTTGAGTTGTTGCTGCATTATCCAGATAAACAAGCGGCTCGTCATTTACTTCTTGAAACAAGATGGGAAACTGCTGCCGAATCTTATCTGCGTTTATCATGCATTCAACTTCCCTTCAATTACATCTACAAATTCTTTTTGAACATCCTTAACAGGAATCGCTGTGATCACTGAACCTAAGAAGCCACGGATAACCAAACGTTCCGCATCATCTTTACGTAGACCACGGCTCATTAAATAGTACATTTCTTCTGGATCAACACGACCAACACTGGCTGCATGTCCTGCGGTTACTTCATTTTCATCGATCAATAAAATCGGGTTGGCATCGCCACGGGCTTTATCAGAAAGCATTAAGACACGACTTTCTTGTTGGGCATCTGCCCCTTTAGCACCTTTTAAGATGTGACCAATTCCGTTAAATGTTAAAGTACCTCGTTCACGAATAACTCCGTGTTGTAAAATGTGTCCCACAGAATGAGAGGCTTTATTGGTTACACGAGTGTCAATTCCTTGTGTTTGTTTGCCAGCACTGATTGCCACAACTTTCACTTCTGAATGAGCGCCTTCGCCTACTAAATCTGAATCAAAATCAGCAACTACGTCACCATCATTCATCACACCTAACGCCCAATCAACAGACGCATCACGCATGATATGACCACGACGGTTCATATAGGTTGAAACATTTTCGCCTAATTGATCCACAGCAGAATATTTCACTTTTGAACCAGCTTTGGCAATCACTTCAACTACAATATTCGCTGACACTTTGACTTTTTGATCACCAATTGTTTGGAATCGTTCTAAATAGCTAAATTCACTATGCTCGTCTGCTACGATCAAGACATGTTTGAAGAATGATTCTTCACTCGCTGAATCTTGAATAAAGATCGCTTCGATTGGTTCTTCAATGACAACATTTTTTGGTACGTATAAGAACACTCCACTATTCATAAAGGCTGTATGGAAAGCTGTTAATTTATCTTCATCCATTTCAACCGCTTTATTCATATAATATTCTTTGACTAAATCCCCATGTTCTTGCAAGGCTGTAAACATGTCAGTAAAAATCACGCCTTGTTCGGCTAATTTCGCTGAAAGTTGTTCAAACGCTGTAATCGATCCTTGTTGCACGATTACTGGATTGTCTTTCATTGCATCAAAGCTTGGGATGTTCATTGTTTCAGGTGCATACTCTTCAGTATTCACATTAAACAAAGGCCAACGGTGAAATTTCACCCGTTCGATCTTTGGTAATTCTAGGTTTTCAGCTTTTTCTAAAGCCGCTACACGTAAGTCCGTCATCCAAGTAGGTTCTTCGTTACGTGCTGAAAAAGCTCTAACGTCGTCAAGATAATTCACTGTTGTTATTTCCTTCATTTATCTTGTCCTCCTTATGCTTCTTCTTTGTATTCGATACCTAATTCTTGGCTGATGCCAGCATAGCCTTCTGCTTCTAAACGTTTCGCAAGTTCCGCACCGCCAGTTTTCACGACACGGCCTTCCATCATGATATGCACCACATCTGGTGTGATGTAGTTCAGTAGACGTTGGTAGTGAGTGATGATCAACGCGCCAAAGTTTTCGCCGCGCATTTCGTTTACGCCTTTTGATACGACTTTCAAGGCATCGATATCTAAACCAGAATCGATTTCATCTAAAATGGCAAATGTTGGTTCCAACATCAATAATTGTAGGATTTCGTTACGTTTCTTTTCTCCACCAGAGAAGCCTTCGTTTAAGTAACGTTCAGCCATTTCTTCTGGCATATTTAGTAGATCCATTTTTTTATCTAATTTTTTGATGAATTCCATCACTGAAATTTTATCATCTTCATCACGTTTGGCATTGATTGCCGCACGCATGAATTCAGCATTGGTGATTCCTGGAATTTCACTTGGGTATTGCATTGCAAGGAATAAACCTAAACGGGCACGTTCGTCCACTTCAAGTTCTAATACATTTTCTCCGTCAAACAAGATTTCGCCTTCTGTGACTTCGTAATTAGGATTTCCCATGATTGCAGCAGATAAGGTTGATTTACCTGTTCCGTTCGGTCCCATGATTGCGTGGATTTCACCTGTTTTCATCGTCAGGTTAACCCCTTTTAAAATCTTTTTATCTTCGATTGATACGTGTAAATTTTTAATTTCTAAAACGGACATGTACAATTCCCTCCAACTTAAAATTATTGTTTTATCGTTCTCATTCATTTTATCCTAATTGAGAATGATAAGCAATCTCTTTACTAGAATAATTCTTATTTAATCTAGGTTTTCTTTGTGAAAAAGTGGACTTAATTAGAATCTTTCTAAAATGGCTATTGTTCTCTTTTTTACTTTTTACGGACTTTCCCTCCTACTTATCAGTCAAATATCCTCCTATAATTAGCAGACAACTTTGATTTTCCTCAATCTTTGTGAGATAATTTACAACGATTTCAGAAAAATTTTGACTAGAACAAAAATCATTTTGTCCCAGCCATACGAAAAGAGGTTTTTTAATGTCTAAAAAAGGAATCATCCTTGTTAATTTAGGTACTCCGGATAAACCGGAAACGAAAGAAGTTCGTGCTTATTTAAAGCGTTTTTTAGGTGATAAACGAGTAATTGATACTAACCGTTTGATCTGGTTACCTGTTTTACATGGAATTATTTTACGAACTAGACCGAAAAAATCAGCTGCTTTGTACCAACAAATTTGGCAAGAAGCTGGTTCACCGTTACTTATTTATACTCAATCACAAACGGAACAGTTGCAAGAACGTTTTCCAGATCACATCGTTCGCTATGCTATGTCTTACAGTAAACCTTTGATTCCAGAAGTTTTAAAGGAAATGCATGATCTAGGTGTTACCGATTTAACGATTATTCCATTGTATCCGCAATACTCAACAACGACTACTGCGCCGATATTCGATGAAGTAGCTAAATTTTATTTGAAAGCTGAAGCGATTCCTAGTTTACATTTTATTCAATCATTTTACGATGAGCCATTATATATTGAAGCTTTAGCCAATCAAATCAAACAAGCATTAGCTGAAAAAGAGTTCGATAAGATTGTTTTCTCTTATCACGGTATCCCGGTTTCTTACGTGGAAAAAGGCGATCATTACTTAGAGCACTGCGAGCAAACGACTCAAGCTGTAATGAAACAAGTTGGTGATGTTCCTTTCATTAGTACGTTTCAATCAAAATTTGGCCCAGCTGAATGGCTCACTCCAGCAACTGATCAAACGTTAAAAGAGCTACCTAAACAAGGGGATAAAAATATTTTGATCATCACTCCTGGGTTCGTTTCTGATTGTTTAGAAACTGTTGAAGAAATTGAAAAAGAAAATTATGGCTATTTTATGGAAAACGGTGGCGAACATTTCCACTATATTCATCCGTTTAATGCTGACCCGATCTTTGTTGATATTTTGGAGAAAATCATACAAAAATAGTAAAAAAGACAGAAAAATCAATTAAGATTTTTTCTGTCTTTTTTTATTATTTATCTACAGGTTTTACAGATCCATCCCATTTTTCAAGGATCCAATCTTGGATTTCTTTACTGTGTAATGCATCAATCAGTTTCTTGATTTTATCGCTATCTTTATCTTCTGAACGAACAGCCACAATATTTACGTATGGTGAATTATCTTTTTCCAGTAAAATTGAATCTTTCAACGGATTTAAACCAGCTCCATAAGCAAAGTTTGCATTGATTGCCACAAGATCTGCTTCATCATTGTTGTAAGTTGTTGTTAGAACTTCTGGATTGATGTTATGGATAAATTTCAAGTTTTTAGGATTTTTATCGATATCTTCAAATGTTGCAGTTTCTAAATCTACCCCTTTTTTAACGGTAACTAAATCAGCATCTTGTAAAATCGTAATAATGCGACCCCAGTCAGATTCAGAGTTTGATGTAATGATCGTTGCGCCATCTTTTAACTCTTTGATATCTTTGATTCGTTTTGAGTAAAGACCCATTGGCTCGATATGAATCCCACCAGCATTTGCGAAATCATAATTGTTTTCTTTGACTTGTAAATTGAAGTATGGAATATGTTGGAAGTAATTCGCATCGATATCGCCTTCTGCCAAGTTTTTATTTGGTAAAATGTAATCATCAAATTGAACGATTTCTAGATCAATGCCTTCTTTTTTAAGAATTGGTTTTACTTGTTCTAAGATCTCCGCATGAGGTGAAGCGGATGCGCCAACTTTTAAAACGGATGATTCTTTTTCAGATCCCGCTGACTTACTATCATCTGTTTTGTCTTTTGCTCCTCCACAAGCGACTAAACCAAATGTCACAACTGCTAATGCTGCTAAACCGAATAATTTCTTTTTCATATTTATTTCCTCCAATTGTTTTTCTATTTTGATTGTTTATCGTTTGTCAGAACGTTTCACTAATTGATCGCCGACAAACTGAATAATAAACACAATAACCAAGATTAAAACTGTTGCGACTAATGTAACGGTATTATTGTTGCGACTAAATCCTTCTTGATAAGCTAGGCCACCAAGACCACCTCCGCCGATGATTCCTGCCATTGCAGTAAAACCGATCATGGTGATTGTTGTTAGTGTAACGCCAGATAGCAACGCTGGCGTACTTTCTGGAATCAAGACTTTAAAGATTTTTTGAATTCTAGAAGCACCCATTGCATCTGCTGCTTCCAACACACCACTGTCAACTTCACGGAACGCGATTTCAACTAAGCGAGCGTAAAATGGTGCTGCTGATACGATCAATGACGGAATTGCTGCTTTTGCTCCAATACCAGTGCCAACTAGTTTTCTGGAAAAATCCATCAATAAGATAATCAATACGATATAAGGAATCGAGCGAAAAATATTACTGACTACTGATAGAATGCTATAACAAATCTTAGCATATGGTGATTTGTTACGGCTCAAGCTATAAAGTAACAATCCTAATAAAAAACCAATAATAATAACAAAAATCATCGCAACGACTGTCATGAATAATGTATCGATCGCCGCTTGTTGCATTGATTCTGGATTCACCCGACTAAAATTTAAATACTTTTCTGCAAATGTCTCATTCGCCACGGTGAATCACCTCCAAACCAACTTCTTTTTCTTTAAAGAATGTCAATGTTTTTTCTACTTCATTTGCTGATCCAATAATCATAACGGTTAGGGAACCAAATGCGCCTTCTTTAGCTTGTTGAACTTGTCCTTGAACCACATTGATATCTACAGCAAACTTACGGATTGCTTGAGAAATGACTGGTTCATTCGCATTGTCACCACTAAATTGAAGAGTAGCTACTAACCCAGCTGGATTTTCTTTGATCAATTCTTGTAATAATTCTTCTGTATCTTCTTTAGGTTCTAATTCTTGTTGCACGAAACGTTTTGTAACAGCTTGTTTCGGATGTCTAAAGACTTCCAACACATCGCCTTCTTCTACGATTTGGCCTAATTCCATGACCGCAACTTTATTACAAATTTTACGAATAACATGCATTTCATGTGTGATCAGTACAATCGTTAAGTTCAATGTTTTATTGATTTCTAATAATAGATCCAATACTTCATCAGTTGTTTGTGGATCTAGTGCGCTAGTTGCTTCATCACAAAGCAAGATTTCAGGATTATTAGCCAAAGCTCTAGCGATACCCACACGCTGCTTTTGTCCACCAGACAACTGACTTGGATAAGCATCTCCACGCCCTTCTAAACCAACTAAACTCAAAAGTTCCTGGGCTCTTTCTTTTCTCACATTCTTTGGAACATTTGCTAACTCTAATGGTAACATGATGTTTTCTAAAATCGTTCTTGACCATAATAAATTGAAATGTTGAAAAATCATGCCGATTTTTTTACGAAATTGACGTAGTTCTCGGTTTGCCATTTTCGCAACATTTTGCCCTTGGATAATGACTTCTCCCTCTGTTGGTAATTCCAAGCCGTTTAATAAACGAACTAACGTACTTTTACCAGCGCCAGAATAGCCGACGATGCCGTAAATATCCCCTTGATCGACTGTTAGTGAAACGTCACTTACAGCTGTTACTTGTCCAGTTTTACCGGAAAATTGTTTTTGTACGTGTTCTAATTCGATTAGAGGCATTTTTTCCCCTCCGCTTTCTTTGGTTTTACTTCTTTTTTATTATACTACAGGATACGTGTCATTGTGAGTAACATCTTGTAGATTAGTGCTTTTTGCATGTTCAACATCAAGTTACTTTATAACATGATGTTGAACATGCAAAAAGCTTCCGCCCAAATGTCTGAATCTGACATAAGGACGAAAGCTTGTCTTTCGTGTTACCACCTTGATTTACTATTATTTCACAATAATAGCCTTATACAGTACTTGAACTCGCATACTGTCGTGCTATAACGGGCACTCCCGTAATAAGTTCACTTCTGCTCACTTATTCCGCTCAAAGACCATCTTCCATCTCAACTATGCTACCTCTTTTCAGCGAACAAGGCTCTCTTCAAACACGTTTGACATGTACTCTTCTTTTCAAAGCTTTTACTTTTATTGATGAAATTATAGCAACATCTATATAGCTTGTCAATTAATTTTATGCTTGGCTCTATTTAGCTTCCTCAACATCTGACAAAATCGCGATCCATGCTTTTGTTTGATCTGCATCATCTAATACACTTGGATCTTGTTCGGCAGCTTCATTGATTGCAACGATCGTTCCACCCATTGGTGAACTGAATTCGCTGACCGCTTTTTCAGCTTCCACTTCGATCAAAGAATCGCCTTTTTTCAATGTTTGACCAACCTTTGGCATCGTCGCAAATGTGATATTGCCTAAATCCTCTTGTGCTTCATTGGTTAAGCCAATTTTATATCCTTCATTTGTTTTTAAAATCCATAAGTTGTCGATTATTTTCAAGTTTTCAGCCATTATTTAATAGCTCCTTCATAATCAGATTCTTTAAATCCGTTTGCTAAAAATTGATCTCCCTTAACAAAAATCGGACGTTTGATCAGCATACCATCAGTCGCTAATAATTCGCTTGCTTCTTTGATTGTAAAGTCATTGACCTTATCTTTCAATCCTTGTTCTCTATAACGAATACCGCTTGTATTAAAGAAACGGCGAACTGGCAGATCACTTTGTTCCATCCAGTTTGCTAATTGTTTTGCAGTTGGAGGATTTTCGATCATATCGATTGTTTCGTATTTTACCTGTTTAGCATCTAACCACGCTTTTGCTTTCTTACACGTTGAACATTTTGGATACCAGAAAAATGTGTACATTTTAACGCCTTCTTTCATTTAATATTCTTCGATCGTTGCTTCTTTTTGATACTTCATTGACATGATCAATCCTACCCCTAGCATATTTCCTAAAATAGAGGAACCACCTTGGCTGATGAATGGTAACGGAATCCCTGTTAGAGGCAATAACCCGATATTGGCCCCAATATTCTCAAATACGTGGAATAAAATCATCATAATGATCCCTGTTGCAATATACGCATAAAATTCATTATTCGTATCAAAACAAACACGAATCATGCGGTAAATCAATATAAAGTATAACAAAATAATAAAGCAGCCGCCAATGAACCCAAAGTTCTCACCAACAACGGTGAAAATCATGTCTGATTCTCTGACTGGTACATAAACATCACTAACATTAAACCCTTTTCCAAGTAAGCCTCCTGAACCAATTGCAGTTATTGCAAGTGCTGGTTGAAAAGAACGATCTGGATCATGATGGAAAGGATTCATCCATAAATCGATTCGATCAAACTGATACGGTTTAAAACCAACTGAATACAGAAATTCACGTCCCGTAGTCGTGGTTACTAAATAAATTGTTCCAGCTCCTAATAATAAAGCCGCCAAAAATGTTGGTAAAATAATTTTCCACGTAATTCCTGACATTAAAAATACACCGCCAAAAATGGCTAAGAAAACCAACATTGTACCAAAGTCATCCTGTAGTAAAATTAGGATAATGACCGGCATTGTCACCAATAACATTTTGCCAATCAGCCAAAAATCAGATTTTATCGTGCGATTGACATTTTTAACATTATGCATTGTCACTACATAAGCCAACATTAAGATAAAGGCTACTTTCATTAATTCCGAAGGCTGAAAAGTCGTGCCGCCAATGCTGATCCAGTTTTTAGAACCTGTTTGTGATTCTAAATAGGGATCATAAAATTTTAATAGTAACCCCATCATGATCAGTCCAATCACATAAAACACTGGAGTTAGCCGCCAGAGAAGCTTGGAGCTGAAATTCATAACAATCACGATACTAACGCCACCGACTAAATACCATAGCCCTTGTTTCATCAGCATATTTCCGATTTCTGGTCGGTTTGGATCATTACTTAAAGCGACATAAAGTGACAGTATACCGATGATCGAAAGAAGGAACACAGGTAAGATTACACCATAATCAATTCTATTATCTAAGTTGCGCATTAATTTATTTTTATTCATTCGTCATCCCTTTTCCTTAAATCATACGCTTTTTATTATAACTTTCTATAAGGAGAAAAGAAAGTATAGTCTTGATGATTTTGGAAAAACTTTAAAGTACAAATTTAGTAGCTGTATTTACATTGTTTTTTTCATTTTGACAAATGTGTCCTTTACTATACTTTTCTAAGTTCGTTTAATTTTTATGTGCATTGCTTTGTCGCGTTGTATAAGTATATAATACATTTTTAAAGGAGATGAATAACATTGAAGAAGATGTATTTGTTAGGAATTAGTTTGTTTATTTTATCACTTGGAGGCTGTGGGAAGCATAACAACACAGAAAACGAATCACAAACAGCAAATGAACCTTGGATTACACTCGATATGGATACGATTGAAGCAGATGAAAACGGGCAGTTTCAGCTTACTGGAAAATCCGACTATAGCAGCTTTTCTGCTAATATTATCCAAAATAGAAATGGTATTAGTACACAAGAAACACGAGGGATACTCAAAATTGATAAAGATGGTACATTTATTTGGAGAAATATTTTTATAGATGGAAAAGATCCTACAACTGATATCTCTTTTTCATCTTATAAAGAAAAAGAAAAGATTCAATATCAGGTTAAAATTGATTATAGTAAATTCGTAGCTAAACAGGAAAACGATAAATTCGTAGAAGAAAAAATTAATAATGAAATGCCTGCACTTTTAGAAGAGGTCGTTACTTCATCTGAAAATATGATTATCAAAATTGATAGAAAATATAATAGTTATCGAAGTTTACTTGTAACAGTACCTTTAGATGTAAAGTACGAACGTAACAGTGTGAAGAAAAAATATATGGATACTATCGGTTTTCTAATTCAAGAAAAAACCGCCAGTACGTTATATCCAGATAAAAAGCAGATTCCTTACATCACATTTCGATATGAAAAGACTAATGAATTTTTAGGCGCTACTGATTTAATTAATCGAAGAAAATTTATTCTTTATGATAAAACTAATTATTGAGAATGATCAGCTAATGAACACTATTTTTTATTGAACCTAATAACAAAAAAATAGGCTAGGCAAAACTAAAATCGTTTTGTCTAGCCTATTGGTATTAAAATTGGTTTTGTAAACTACATCATTATAAAAATAGAGTTATTTTACAATATCCAAAACTTTTTCATAAGCTTCGATTTGAGCGTATAATCGTTGGACTTGCAATTCATTCTCAATATAATTGATGGAGTTGCCAAGATTTTCTTGTCGTTTATCTTCTAGACGTTCGACTTCTTTTTTTGCTTCATTCGCTAACTTATTGATTTGATCAACTTTTTCTGACATGATGCATTCCTCCTATATACTTAGTTATACATTCAGTGTAGGCTCTTTTTTGTAAATATACAAAAATTATGAATGAATTCTCTTAATAAAGGGAAAAATGGTTAAAAAAACTCAAAACCTTCAATAAGTATGGTTTTGAGTTTGCACTTAATTTAGACAAAATCCTCTAAAGTATCTTATCCACGGTTATCCTGTTTTTCACCTTCACTAATCCTAGCCAAAATACAAGCACACCTATGGTTAGCGCACTTCCAAGTGTTATTAGTACTTTTGAATATTGATTGTTTTCACCTAATGGCGGAAATAGTGTGGTTTTTTGTGCAGGTTTATCGTTTGATTGATCATTGGTCATTGTTTCTATCTTTCTTTCATAAATATACGTTACAACTTGAAGGTTATCTGTAAATGATCCTTTTGCTATTCCTCGAACTTCTTTAAATGTATAGCCATCAAATTCTCTTTGTTCAGTGGCGTATGAATCGCCAATTACTCCAATTTTCACCACTTCGGCACTTAAATTATTTCCATTGGTATCTTGATATTTTACTATTACATTCGATATCTTAGATGGATTTTTTTCATAGATATAAATTACTGTTTGAGCTTTATCCATGAATATCCCTGTAGTATTTCCCTGAACCTCTTTAAATGTATAACCATCAAACTCTTTTTGTTCTGTAGAATACAAATCGCCGATGTTTCCTGTCTTGACAACCGCATCCGCAAGGCTTTTTCCGTTTGTATCTTGATATTTTACTGTTACATCTGCTGCAGCAACGGGATCTTTACTATATACATATTTTACGCTTTGTTTTTCGGCGGTAAAAAGACCTACGGCATTAGTTGGAAGTTTATTTTGATTTAAAGTATAGCCTGGAATATCCAATTTATATTGATCTGTAGTAGCATCATACGTATCACCAATATTGCCCTTCATTAATTGAGGTTCATGAATTACGGTGCCATCTTCCTCTTCATAAACGACCTGAACATCTTCCCCAGGTATTGGGATATTCGTAAAATGTACCCCTCTTCCAAATCTCCAATCAATATAGGTACCATAACCACCCGAATCATATCCACCGCTAAAAGGAACAATATCTTTATTCAAGGCATTATTTTCAAGAATAAATTCTCTTTTTGGCGTCATTGTAAATGAAATAAGTAAATCCGGCTCTCGGTTGTTTTCATCATCTAGATGGTCGATCGCTTGCGTAAGCTCCATCTTATAACCAACTAAATCATTTAAATCGGGCAGTATATCACTATAATTTATTCCGTCTGTTGTATATGCTAGCTTAGCATTTCCTTTAGTGACTGTAGGATACGAGGCAAATTGAAACCAAGAATCTCCTGTGCTGTCTTGGTTTGTAAACTTTGCTAAATACTTCGTCATAGTTCCGTTATTGACTGTTAATTCTTGTTGGAAATAAACTAACTTATTTGTGTTTAAGTCTATTTCTGTCGGTTCAGAGAAAATATCATGAAAAGCCTTTCCCACAAGAACATAATCTGTCCCGTCATCTGAAGTTTTCATTCCTGAACTAGATACATTTCCTTGTGCAAAAGCTGAAGAAGAAAACATCAAAGCTCCTAATATGAGGAATCCTATACAGTGCAAAAATTTTTTCATCTGTAACCTCTCGCTTTTCTATTATTTTTACTAAAAAAATCGTAACACAGTATTCTCATCCAATCTGTTTTTTTATTTTAATAAAATGAAATAATAGAACACTTATTTTCTAATTAGCTTATATCACTATTCAGCTTGGGCAAAAAATAAAACAAGCATACCTAGAGTTCAAAGACTTTGGTAAGCTTGTTTTGTAATTTATGCCAGCTGCAGGGATCGAACCTGTGACCTATGCGTTACGAGTGCATTGCTCTACCAACTGAGCTAAGCTGGCAATACAATCAAAATTATAAAACTAAACCTACCTTTTGTAAAGATAAAAACAGTTCTTTTTTTAAAATAAAATTAGTTTTCTGAAATTTTTCTTAATTTGTGGTATAATAATAGTAGTTAAGAAAGGAAGTTTTTTTGAATGTCTAATTTCGGTAACTTTAATCGTCCTGTTGAGCCTTCTGCAGAAGGGGATTTATTCACTGTCGATACTCAGGTCACTTTCTTGATGCATGGTCAGCCACAAACGGGGATTATCACGAAACAATTAAATAACTCCGCTGTTGTGGAAATTGATGAAAACTCTGACAACACCGATTTAATGGTTAAAAGTAATGGTGTGATCGTCATCAATTACAAAAAACTAAAAAAAGTATAGATTTTTCCATCCATAATTACTGGATGGATTTTTTATTTCATAAAAATAGCTGATAAAAACATCTTCATGTTTTTATCAGCTATTTTGTTCTTACTTAGTACCAAATAAACGATCACCAGCATCGCCAAGGCCTGGAACGATGTAACCATCTTTATCTAAATACTCATCTAATGCTGCAGTATAAATATCGATATCTGGATGTGCTTCTTGTAAAGCCTTCACACCTTCTGGCGCTGCTACTAAACAAACAAATTTAATATTGCTGCCACCACGGGCTTTCAATGCATCGATTGCCATAATTGCCGATCCACCTGTCGCTAACATTGGATCAACCACAAATAATTGACGTGCGTCGATATCTTCAGGCATCTTCACAAAGTATTCAACTGGTTCTAATGTATCATGATCACGGTATAAACCGATATGTCCAACTTTTGCTGCTGGAATCAATTCCAAAATACCATCTACCATTCCAATACCTGCACGTAAAATAGGTACGATTGCTACCTTTTTACCAGATAATGTTTTTTGTGTTGATTCACAGATCGGTGTCTCGATTACAATATCTTCTAAAGGCATATCTCTTGAAACTTCATATGCCATAAGCATTGCGATCTCATTTACGACTTCACGAAAAACCTTTGTTCCACAATCCTTATCTCTAATGATTGTTAATTTGTGTTGGATCAGTGGATGATCAATAACTTGGAATTTTCCCATGCTCATTCTCCTTCAATAATTTATTCCTTCCTATTGTAAAACAAAATCGAGCGATTGACTAGTCAATCACTCGAAACTTTTACTTATAAAGTGGATATTTTTTTGTCAGCTCACTAACTGAAGCACGAACTTCAGACCGTGTGACTTCATTTTCATGATCTTTTAAGACTTTAACGATTAATTTAGCCACTTCCACACAATCGTCTTCTTTAAATCCTCGAGTCGTGATCGCAGGTGTACCAATGCGAATACCACTTGTTTTAAACGGACTAAGTTGTTCAAATGGAATTGAGTTTTTATTAGCCGTGATATTCACGCTATCTAAAATCGCTTCTGCTTCTTTTCCATTTAAACCAAAACCGCTAACATCAATCAATAATAAATGATTGTCTGTTGAACCGCTCACTAAACGAGCTTCTGGTGTTTGATTGAAAACTTTGGTCATCGCTTTAGCATTTTCAATGACTTGTTCGCTGTATTCTTTAAAGGTAATGTCTAGTGCTTCTTTAAAAGCAACTGCTTTACCAGCAATGACATGCTCTAATGGTCCGCCCTGAATGCCAGGGAAAATATTGCTATTGATTTTTTTCGCTAAATCTTCGTCATTTGTTAAAATAAGTCCACCACGAGGTCCGCGTAAAGTTTTATGTGTTGTTGATGTTGTGATATCAGCATATGGAACTGGATTAGGATGTAAGCCAGCTGCTACAAGCCCTGCAATATGAGCCATATCTACCATTAATTTTGCGCCAACTTCATCGGCAATTTCACGAAATTTCTCAAAATCAATCGTACGAGAATACGCACTTGCACCTGCAACAATCAATTTAGGCTGATGTTCACGCGCTAAAATACGCACAACATTATAATCGATCACTTCAGTTGTTGGATCAACACCATAACTTACAAAATTATATGTTTTCCCACTAAAATTGACTGGTGAACCATGAGTTAAATGTCCTCCCGCAGACAAATCCATTCCTAAAACGGTATCTCCTGGTTCAATCAATGAAAGATAGGCCGCTGTATTCGCTTGAGAACCTGAATGTGGTTGAACATTGGCAAATTTAGCCCCAAATAATTCTTTTGCTCGGTTAATCGCTAAATCTTCAACGATATCAATAAACTCACAACCACCATAATAACGTTTGCCAGGATATCCTTCCGCATACTTATTGGTCAAAATACTGCCTTGAGCAGCCATTACCCCTTTCGACACAACGTTTTCTGAAGCAATCAGCTCCAGATTATTTTCTTGACGATCATTTTCTTTTGCGATTGCATCCCATAAATCTGGATCAAAAGTTTTATAATCCATTAAACAAGCCTCCATTTCATTTGTTTGTATCGATTGTATCATACTTAAAAGCTCTCTACTCGAAAATCGAATCACTTTTTAAATTTTTTTGATTTGCTGCTTTCTTCAATCGATTCATATAAGCGATACCTAATCCAGTTTCTGGAAACGCTTGGGCAAAAATTATGTCGATATTTTTTTCATCTAGCGATCGAAGTCCAGCAAATAATAGCTTAGTTGCCTGTTCAACTGAATCTTCTCCAAAAGAAAAGCCTTCATCTATTTCATCAGAAAATGCTGATATGAGTTGATCATCCGCAAATAAACCAATTCGTTGGTTTTTGTTTTTAGCCCATGTTATCGCTTTTTTAAATACATCCGGATTGCCATCAACAATCCACACAGGAGTATCTGGGGAATAATGTTTGTACTTCATCCCCGGAGCTTTAGGGGCTTCTTTTTCACTGATTAAATGCTGATCTACACGTACCTTACCGATAACTTCTTCCAAGCTTTCTTTGGTGATTGCTCCTGGTCTTAAAATAACTGGAACTCCATCTGCAGCGGTCAAGTCCAACACCGTTGATTCCACGCCAATCTGAGTTGCTCCGTCATCTAAGATACCTGCAATTTTCCCGTGTAAATCATGAAACACGTGTTGAGCAGTTGTTGGACTCGGCTTGCCAGAAGTATTGGCGCTTGGGCCTACCAAGGGCACACCAGCTTTATTTATCAGCGCTAATGTTTTATCATTTTTGGGCATCCGAAAAGCAACTGTTTTTAGACCGCCAGTGACAGTAGATGAAAATGTATTTGGTTTTACAATGAAGATCAATGTTAAAGGGCCGGGCCAAAAGGAATCCACTAACGCTTTGGTGTTTGAGGGAAAATCAGTTACATATTGTTTAACCATCTCAAAATCGCTGACATGAACAATCAGCGGATTATCGCTGGGACGTCCTTTGACTGCGTAAACTTGTTTCACAGCATGCTCATCTAATGCATTTGCACCAAGTCCGTAAACTGTTTCAGTCGGAAAAGCGATCAATTCTCCTTTACAAATCAACGCTGAGGCTTGGTCGATCTCGTCACCTGTAAATTGTTTTGTCTCCAATTTTTATCCCTCCTCTTTTTTATGAAACGATGACCATTCGATCATTTCCCGATAAGTCTTGAGCAACGCGTACTTGTTTTTGCGGGAATGTTTGCTGGAAAATCTTCTTTACAGATTCTCCTTGCTGAAAACCAATTTCTAAATAAATTTTACCATCTGGATTCAGTATATCTTTTGCTTCTTCGGCTAGTTGCTGATAAATCGCTAAGCCATCATTTTCTGCAAAAAGTGCCGTTTTAGGTTCAAACGTTCGAACACTTTCATCCATTAAATCCCATTCAGTATTACTGATGTAAGGAGGATTTGAAATCAAGATATCGATTCTTTGATCACTCATTGGTTTTAGTCCATCTCCATGAATAAATTGAATCGGTGCTTCTAAGAGTTGCGCATTTTTTTCTGCAACATTCAATGCTTCTTCTGAAATATCGATTGCTGTTATTTGCCAATCAGGTCGAGCGAATTTCAAACTGATTGCGATTGCCCCTGTTCCGGTTCCCACATCAACAACATTCAGTTGTCCGTTAGGATTTTCTTTTAAACAGCGGTCAACTAATTCTTCCGTTTCTGGTCTAGGAATCAATGTATACTCATTGACTAGAAAGCGATGGTCATAAAAATCGCTATAGCCTAATAAGTATTGCGGTGGAAAATTTTCTGCAAGTCGTTTTAGATCATTATTAAGTTGTTGCTCATCTTCTGGTGAAATTTCTTCTTTTAGATGAAGCAGCCAATCTGTTTTTGTCCAGCCTTTTCTTTCAAGGAAAACGAATAAAATACTATAGCCTTCTTTCCCTTGTTTTTCTAAAAAAGAAGAAGCCCGTTCAAGGACTTCAAAATAACGGTTACCCATTTTGCATCTCTTCTAATTTTGATGTTTGATCGTATAAGACTAATGCATCCACGATTTCATCTAATTTCCCAGCTAAAATTTGGTCTAGTTTTTGGATCGTTAAACCAATACGGTGATCCGTTACACGATTTTGTGGGAAGTTGTAGGTACGGATTCGTTCAGAACGATCACCTGTACCTACAGCTGATTTACGATTTGCATCGTATTCGCTTTGTGCTTCTTGTTGCATTTGATCATACACTCTGGCACGTAAAATTTTCATGGCTTTTTCACGGTTTTTGATTTGTGAACGTTCATCTTGCATCGCAACAGCAATTCCAGTTGGTATGTGAGTCAAACGAACAGCAGAAGCGGTTTTATTGACGTGCTGACCACCAGCGCCACTTGCATGATAGATATCTGTACGGATATCTTTATCCGCAAGATCTAGCTCTACTTCTTCAGCCTCTGGTAAAACTACCACAGTAGCTGTTGATGTATGGATACGGCCTTGTGACTCAGTTGATGGAACACGTTGAACGCGGTGTGCACCACTTTCATATTTTAGTTTAGAGAAAACGTTGTCTCCTGAAATCATCATGATTACTTCTTTGTAGCCGCCGATTCCAGTGATGCTAGCTTCCATCACGTCTGTTTTCCAGCCTTGTGATTCCGCATATTTTTGGTACATCCCAAATAAATCACCAGCAAATAAAGCAGCTTCATCGCCACCTGCTGCTCCACGGATTTCCATAATGATATTCTTGTCATCATTTGGATCTGTTGGCAATAGTAAAATTTTGATTCGTTCTTCTAACACTTCTTTTTCTTTCTTTAATTCTGAAAGTTCTTCTTTGGCCATTTCAGCCATTTCGGCATCTAGTTTTTCACCTAGTAATTCTTCGGTGTCACTGATTCCATCGACTACTTGCTTGTAGCGACGATAAACATCGACTGTTTCACGGGTATTTGCCTCTTCTTTCGATAATTGCATAAAACGTTTTGTATCGCTGATAACTTCTGGGTCACTTAATAATTCACCCAACTCTTCATAGCGATCTTCGATTGATTGTAACTGATCGTACATAATTAGTTGCTCCTTTTTCGTTCAATAATAAGTCTATTTTAATTTTCACTTTTTTACTTCGTTAATTGTTCGTTACTTGTTCACCATCGATTGGAGGATGGAAATAGTGATTTCGACACACTGGGTAATAGGCTTCATTACCGCCGATTTGGACTTGAGTACCTTCATATACAGGTTGACCATCTATATAGTGTAAATTCATTGTCGCTTTTTTGTGACAGAACCAACAAATCGTTTTCAATTCTTCTAGCTTGTCTGCATACAGCATCAAATATTTTGAGCCTTCAAATAGTTCGTTACGAAAATCATTTTTCAAACCAAATGCCATGACTGGAATATTCAATTCATCCACTACGCGAGCAAATTCAATTACATGTTGTTTTCCTAAAAATTGTGATTCATCGACCAAAATACAATAAGGTTTGTAATCTAGCTCTTGGATCAATTGATAGACATTTGTTTCTTTAAAAATCGGGATGGCTTCTCTTCTAAGGCCGATACGGCTTGAAACAACACCAACACCATCTCTAGTATCCAGTCCACTTGTCATAATCACAACAGGTTTGTCTTGTTCTTCATAGTTGTGTGCTACTTTTAAGATCTCAATGGTTTTGCCACTGTTCATTGCGCCATATTTAAAAAATAATTGTGCCATTAATCCGTCGTCACCTCTCGTTTAGTTCCTCTCGTATTTTACTATAAAACCAAAGTTTTTTACAGTGGTAAATTTAAGTCTTATGTATTAAGCGTTTTTCTTGCCAGAAAATTTCTATATCTGTAGTCATACCTGCTCCTTTTTTTGAAGTAAAAAAGAAGTAATTATCCCCATATTTTTAAAAGCCACTATATCACTTTTAAGAGGTTTTAAATTGGAGTGAACAAACTAAGCACCTCATCAACAACTCGCCCCAATCGGGCACCTATAACTTTTAGTAATGGGCGCACAAAAAAGAGAGTACAATCAATGTAATTGTGCCTCTCACCTGATAAATTATGTTTTTATAAGTCATCGAACTGCTCAGTAGTTTGTTTAAATGTTTGTTCAGCTTGTTTGACCCACTGGCCTTTTGCTGATGTTTTAAAACTAGATAGATAACTGGAACTTGTGCTTTTTAACCCGTTCATCTTTTCTTTTTCCATTTGATTCATCATTTGTTTACGATTTTCAGATGTTGCATGGCTTTGACTGGCTACAAATGTCTGAATCAACTTTTTTTCTAATTCTTTTCGGATATCAGCTAAATTTTCTTTTAATGCATCTAACATTTATGAATTCCTTTCCTTCCTTGCTAGTAAAATATCCTCTTCATAGGACATTTTTTGTTTTTGATACAAAATTCTTTGTTCTTCTTGCTTATCATCTAATTTATTTAATGTTTTCTTAACAACCATTTGACCTTCTTCTTGTGCTTCTTGAATGAATCTATAGGCTTGTTGCAAGGCTTCTGGCTCAGTGGCTTCTTCTCTTTTGGCCATGTATCTCACAAAATCAGCTAAACTTTCAATTTCTCTGCGAAATATTCGATTTTCATTATGTATATCATCAACTGTTTCTTCGATTTGTTGTTTTTCTTTTCTATAGTCTGTTTCTAACGCATCTAATTTTTGGGATAGTTCTTCTTCTTTTCCCATTACATACTCCTTATCAGATTCGCTAACTCTTGGTCTGTTTCTAATTGCTTGGTAATTGATTCCCCTATTTTCTGTAATAATTCATCATAATTTCGGCTTATCTTTGTAGCTTTCGCTAATTTCTCCTCATATTCACGTACGGGTTCTCTTACGATGCTACTTTCTGTTGCATTCCCTCTAGCTAATGCATTTATACACTCTCCATAAGATAAATGGGAACCTGTATTTTCAGCGTTTGATTTGGTTGTTCTCCACAAATCTCCTGCATTTTTGATACCTTCTGTATAGATTTGTGTCAGCTCTGTAATTTCTCCATTTATCGTTTGTTTCATCCCTTGAGTAATTGCCATTGCTTCTGATGCATCAAGAAAAATCTCTTCTGATTTAGAAAGACCACCACCGCTTTTCATAAAATTCTTTCTCATCATATCTATTGCAGATAACTGTTGAGTTACCATATATTTTGCTAGTTGGAGACAGCCTTCTTTTGTAGCCTTAATACTTCCATCTTTATTAAAATTATATCCACCCCACATATGTTGGTCAATGAGTCCTACTTTTTTGGAGTTTACTCTAATAACATTTCCTACTGATAGTTTACCCGAACCATAACCGATTGCTATAATATCTTTTGAATCCACATAGTTAAATAATTTGTTTAATTTTGTTAGGGCATCTGCTGTTGCTTGTTGTTTAGGGGATAGAACACCATAAATATTTGGCCCTTCATAAAAGAATCCCCCACCAATTCTTGAACTATCCTTATCAGACAAATCAGCTACTGCATACTGGGCATTCATCGACCCTAGTGAATGACCATAAACAAATACTTGTGCATTTGGATATAATTCCATGGCATTTTTTAAGGTTTCAGACGATGATTGCAATTGTGGCATTGCTACTGCTCCACCACCGTTAGCCACTTGTATTCCTGTTGGAATATCATTTAGTAACCAGTCTTTTGCAGCATCTGATGATAACTCAAAAGAAGAACCACGATAAATTACCGTAACCTCTTTTACTTGAGTTCTTTGTTCGATGTTTGCAGTGGGAGGACAATACTTGTCTGTAATAACAAAGGATTGTTCTCCGGTAGATTTATCATTAGCTTGTGATACATAACCAAGTGTGTTATCACCTACTGAGATTTCATCTTTTATTTCTAAATCTTTGTACTCTTTATCAGCAATTATAACTCGCTCTTCATCTGTAAAATTATTCATTTCCTATTGCCTCCCTTTTCAGGTCTGATAACTCACCAGATATATCAACTCCTCCATAATTTAGCGTTCCTGTTCTTTTATTTAAATCAAATTTAGCAACTAGCCTATCATCTCCATTGATGATAATATTTACTATTATAGAGCCCATAGGACTATGTTTTATACTTTCTTCATCAATTTTATAAGAGTGAATTACTCCATCATTTGTAAAAGCTTTGGGGTCTATATTTTTTATACCTTCCTCAAAAACTTTCTTTGCCTCATCACTTTTCACGACTTTTATCATTTCTGTATCCAACTTTTTCGAATCCATATACATCTTTCCTCCAATTCCAATTATAATGACTATTATAATTCCTATAATGATTAATAATTTCTTCTTCATTTCCCACCTACTTCCACGTAGTATCGTTAGATTTTAATCGCACCATTATTTATTTTACCAAAAGTATATTAAATTTATCAAAACATTTTATATCTTTACTGAAGATTATACATTTATATTCCTACAGCCATGCTTGTATTGACTAATGGTATCCCAGTTGGAATATCATTTAGTAACCAGTCTTTTGCAGCATCTGATGATAACTCAAAAGAAGAACCACGATAAATTACCGTAACTTCTTTTACTTGGTTTCTTTGTTCGATTGATGATGATGCAGGACAATACTTGTCTGTAATAACAAAAGATTGTTCTCCAGTGGCTTTATCATTAACTTGTGAAACTCTACCGACAGTAGTTTTTCCTCCATTCAAATCAATCTTACTATTTAATTGCAAATCATCATATTCTTTTCTAGCTAGTTCAACACGTTCTTTATCATTCATTTTTATTATCCTCCAACTGGTCTGCTAATACACCAGAATAACTGATAGCGCCAGATTCAAGTTCTCCGTTTGATTTATCTAAAGTAAAATTAATAACTAAATCACTACTTTTATTTATATTCAGAGTTACATTAATTCCTCCCATTGGATTGTGTTTAATACTTTTTTCATTAATTTCATATGATTTGATAATTCCATCATTAGTAAATGCTTCTGGGTCTATATTTTTTATTGTTTTTTCAAATACTACTTTTGCTTCTTGACTATTCACAATCTTAATCATTTTATCCTCTTGTTTCTTATTGTCTAACATAACTTTCCCTCCAATCCCAATTATAATTATTACAATAATACCTATAACTACTAATAGTTTCTTTTTCATTTTCCACCTACTTTTTTCATTTACTAAAAGAGTACTTATTATAATTTAACTTTAATTCTAATTACTATTTATTTTACCAAAAGTACAATAAAATAGATAGATTTGGAATTATGGTTTTTATCCATTTAAAAAGAGGTTGCAAGTTTTGGCACTTATAATCCCTTTTTTTATTATAGTAAGTTATTAATTGCTTGCTTTAATTCAGTAACAGTATTGTCAATATCTATGGTGCAGAATTATACAGAATAATATTCGGTATATTATACGCCATCCCCATACCCATCCCATTTCTTCCCGAAGAGAATGTCCAGTGACAGTATCAACATTATAACCATTAGCTTTTAAATCATTTACCCTTACTGGTTGTCGCCATATTTTTAATTTAAGTTTATTTATCGATTACTATTGACCATATAATTTTATGTTATTTACTTTTTCAATAAAAAAGACCATGTTTTGTTTATTATATAATCTCTAAAAAAAGAAACCAATAGACAAACGCGGACGTTCAATCTATTGGCTTTCTTAGATTTATTTATTTTTGTGCTGAAGCAAAGTTCGCTGCTTCTGTTCCAGATTGGCGACCAAAGATGATAATATCTGCTACAGCGTTTCCGCCGATGCGGTTTGCACCATGTAAGCCACCTGTTACTTCACCAGCGGCATACAAGCCCTTGATTGGCGCTCCATCTTCTTTTAATACTTCTGTTTTCGTATTTATTTTCACACCGCCCATTGTATGATGGATTCCTGGTGCGATTTTGATTGCATAGTATGGACCTGTCGATAAATCATGATCCATACCTGTTGAACGGCTATACTGTGTATCAGATTTAGCTTGGACATCTTTGTTCCATTGATCGATAGTTTCTTTTAGTTTTGCTTCAGGCATATTGATTTTCTTGGCAAGAGCTTCAATCGTTTCCCCTTCTACAACAAAACCTTGTTCATCATAAAAATCGATAGCTTTGGCACGATCACGAACGCCTTGATCGAAAACTAAGTATGCTGATTTCTCTGGTAAGGCAGTGATAGCCGCAGAAACTTTATCACGTGTATCCATTTCATTCACAAAACGTGCCCCTTCTTGTGAGGCTAAAATAGCTCCTTCGCCACGAACCACTTCACCGATCAAGAATGATTTGTCTTGTTGAACTGTCGGATGGATTTGGATTTCTTTCATATCAACTGTGGCACCACCAAGTTTTTCGATCATTTTAATACCGTCACCTGTTGTACCTTCTTGGTTTGTTGTGACGTAATCTTTTAATTTGGGATCATATTTTTCTAGCATTTCTTTATTGGCACCAAAACCACCAGTTGTTACGATTACAGCATTTGATTTGATTTCTTTGGTTTCTTTGTCATTTAGTTTGACTTTGACACCGTTGACTTGACCGTCTTTTTCAGTGATTTCAGTCACATTGGCATTTACAAACAACGGAATTTTTTCTTCTTTGACATTTCGAACAAGGCCATCAACCAAATAACCGCCGATTGCTGAACCGTCTGCTGGACGGTGTGTTCGTTTTTCGCTCATTCCACCAGTGATCGTTAAGTTACTAAGTTCGATTCCTTTTGTATCCAACCAATCGATTGCATCTGCTGAATGGTCTACGAAAAAGCGTAATAGTTCTTTATCATTTGTGCCTTTTCCACCTTTAAGTGTTTCTTCAAAAAATTTATCATTGCTGTCAGTGATACCATCCTGTTTTTGATATTTTGTTTCAGAAGCATTCATACCTGATGATGACTTGATCGTATTTCCGCCTGCAACGGGCATTTTTTCTAGAATTGCTGGATTCATTCCGGCTTCCTTTGCTTGTAAAGCTGCGGTCATTCCAGCACCTCCTGCACCGATGATCACAATATCGTATTGATTTTCTAGTTCACTTAAATCTGTATAGCCATTGGCTGACGCACCTGATGTAACCTCTGTGCTTTCTTTGGATTCTTTACTTTTCTTCGTTACTTTGTCTTGATCGCTAGTACATCCTACAGCAATTCCAGCGAATAAGCTCAATGATAGTAAACTCATAATAACTTTTTTCATTTTTTCCCCACCTCAGTAATTTTTGACCCTACAACTCTAATTATTCAATTTCTTAGAAAGTCCTATTATAATGTGACCTTTTTCACATTATAATAAAAGCTTAATAATGAGTAAAAAATTGATCTCGCTCCTTTTTAAAAAGAAAAAATAGATTCATGTTACTTCTATCACAATTAAAATAGCATGTTCTAGAAAATTTGTACTCTATTCTTGTTTTTTTTAATCAATTTCTTATTTCTTCTAAGCGTTTATTCTTTATTTGCCCATCAATTATTTTCTGCTATACTTATTTTAACGATGTTCAGGAGGTCCATTATGAATCAATTTCGGCTTTTATGGCTAGTCCAACGTAAAGGAAGGCGTTTTATTTCCAATCATTTTTCATCCATTCAAATAATTGTTTCCTACTATATTATTATGACAGTGGTTTCTTATTTGTTATTTTGTTTACCATTTTTTAGAGAACCAGGTTCTCATGTCGGGTTTATCGATATGCTTTTTATGGCTATCAGTACTGTAAGTGTCACTGGTTTATCTACATTTGATATTAATTCTGTTTTTAATGATCGTGGTGTTTTGCTGTTGGAAGTTCTTTTTCAGATCGGTGGACTTGGAATTATGATGATTTCTACAGCTTTTATAATTTTATCTAAACGTAGAATTTCCTTAAAACAGCGACAATTGATTATGACCGATATGAATCAGCCAAAATTGAGTGGGATTGTCCGATTGATTCGAATCACCTTTACAATCATTTTATGGTTTCAAGTGATTTTTGGCACATTTTTCTCTATTTATTTTTATTACTCAGGCTATTATACGACTTGGTCAAAATCGATTTTCTTTGGTTTTTATCAATCGATTTCGGCAGTGACAAACTCTGGATTTGACGTGACTGGCGATTCGATCATTCCCTTTGCCAATGATTACCTTTTTTTAATTGTCATTATGTTCTTGATTTTTGTGGGGGGAATTGGTTTTCCAGTATTAATGGAGTTTCGTGAATGGTTATTCTTTAAAAAGAAAAAACGAGGGTTGCCCTTCCGCTTTTCATTGTTTAGTAAAATTGCCGTTTTAGCCTTTGTCATTTTGTTTGTGGGCGGTACAGTGTTGATTTATTTGTTAGAGAAGGATCATTTGTTCGTAGGGATGGGAGAAGTTCAGCGTTGGATCACCTCTATGTTCTATTCTATGACAACTCGAAATGCTGGATTGCAAATCAATGATTTAGGTGATTTTCAGATTACTACATTGATCGTATTTTCTTTATTGATGTTCATAGGTTGTAGTCCTAGCTCCGTAGGTGGCGGGATTCGAACAACAACGGTTGCAATTATTGGGTTATATTTATATGCCTTCTTAAAAAGTGAAGACAAAATCAATGTATTTGGCCGTCGAATCGATGACGATGATGTAAAAAAATCAATTGTTGTCTTTATGCTATCGTTGATCATGTGTTTCTTTGCGGTCTTATTTTTAACAGCAACAGAAGATCATCCATTGATCGCTATTATTGTTGAAGTGGCTTCAGCTTTTGGTACGACAGGTTTGTCATTAGGAATCACCTCAGATTTGACGACCGTTGGAAAACTAATGATCGCTCTATTAATGTTTATTGGACGGATTGGTATGTTATATACATTAATGTTATTCGTACCAAAAGAAACTCGAGATATCGGTTATGAGTATCCATCTGAAAAAATAATTATTGGATAAAAAAACTTGCTTATCACAACTACATTGTGGTGAGCAAGTTTTTATTTTAGATTAACACGTTAACAATTAAATACATCAAAAATAAGCCCGAAATCAACCACATTGGCAATGAAAGTTCCGCTTTTTTTCCAGCAACCCACTTCGTTAATGGATACGCGACAAAACCAAAAGCCATGCCATCTGAAATGTTCATCGTAAACGGAATCAATACAATCATCAACATTGCAGGAAAATAGTCACTAAACTCGTCAAAATGCAACATTTTGATTTGTTGGATCATTAAGAAGCCCGTTATAATAATGGCTGGTGCTAAAGCTGAATCTGGAATATAAGAAAGAAACGGCAATGCTAATAAAGCAAAAAAGAAACAAATACCACTTGTGATCGAGGTAATTCCAGTTTTCCCACCTTCTTCAATTCCTGTTGCACTTTCAGCAGCTGCCACAGTTGGACTTGTACCAAAAACCCCAGATAGCAGTGTAATAAATCCAGTCACACGATACGCTCTTAAATATTGTTTTTCAGCTACTTCTGGCATCAAACCTTTAAGTAAACCCATTGATTCAAAAATCAAGATCATTGATAAAGCAAAGACACCTAGTAAAAAGCTTTTAGAAAAAAATGTACTGAAATCTAATTGTAAAAAGATCTGAGAATAATTGCTCAAACCGCTTAAAGAAAAATGTTCTGACGGAGTTACCATACCAAAAACATTTGCGATACACGTTACAACAACGATTCCAATAAAAAAACTGCCTTGAATCCCTTTTACAAATAACGTCACTGTCAAAATCAATGAGAATAACGTTAATAAGGTCAAACTATTATCTAATGATGCTAACTGTAAGAAGGTGTGCTCTCCTCTTAAAATCAAATGGCCTTTTTCCAAACCAATCAAAACAAGGAAAAAACCGATTCCTACAGTTATGCCAATTTTTAATGTTTCCGGCACTACTTCTGCAAATAACTTACTTAGCTTTGTAAAAGCCACCAATAAGTAAACAATCCCTGCACAAAAACTAACAGCCAACGCTTGCTGCCAAGTCAATCCCAATGAGAAAACTAGCGTATAAGTAAAAAATGAATTAACCCCCATCCCTGTGGTCAAAACAATTGGGGCATCCGCAATTAGTCCCATCAAAATCGAACCAATAATTGAAATAAAAATTGTGCCAAAAATCGTTAATTCCTTTGGCATTCCTGCCTCAGCTAAGATTACAGTATTCACCATAATGATATATGAAATGGCAAAAAATGAAGTTGTTCCTGCTAATATTTCTCGTTTTATATCGTCTTTTTTAAGCTTTTTCCATTGAAACATGAAAATCCTCCTTAAATTAAAAGCGTTGTGGGCTTGTTAAGCTCTAACTGAAAATAGAACCATCTGCTTAATAAAATTATTTTTTACTGAAATTATGACACTGTAAGGATACCACATTGTAAACGCTTTTTGAAATTTCTGAAGAATTTTTTATTTTAATTATTATCGAAAAAAACAAGGGTGTGGGACAAAAGTAACAACCACTTTTGTTTCACACCCTAAATGCTTCCATCCCATCCTCTTGCTCTTTTTTTATTTTTTTGCTGGACTCACTAATTTAACGTAATTTTCCGAACGGTCTTCTGCATCCTCTTTTGTTTTCGTTAGAAGATCTTCAACAATTTCTTGGTTGTCTTTGATCGTATGAAGTGCAGAGAAGCGAGTTTGTTTTTCAAGGAAATCACGCATTTTAGAGAAATCCGCTTTTTTATAATCAATGATCATAGGATCTTTGCCTTTTTCAATAAGTTGTGGATTATAACGATACAATTGCCAATAACCCGATTCCACTGCTTCTTTCGCTAATGATAAGGTTTCAATCATTCCGCCTTTGACCCCATGATTGATACAAGGTGTATAGCCGATAATCAGTGACGGACCTGGATAACGCTCAGCCTCATCGATTGCTTTGATCGTCTGCATAGAATTCGCACCTAAAGCAATTTGAGCAACGTAAACGTTCCCATAAGTCATCGCCATCATACCTAAGTCTTTTTTGGAAGTTTGTTTTCCCCCCGCTGAAAACTTAGCAATAGCTGCAGCTGGAGTGGCTTTAGATGTTTGACCACCAGTATTGGCGTAAACTTCATTATCCATGACGAAAATATTAACATCTGCCCCACTTGCTAAGACATGGTCAATCCCACTAAACCCAATATCATAGGCCCAGCCGTCGCCTCCAATAATCCATTGACTAGTTTTTACAAGCAAGTCGCTCTGTTTATAAATTCTTTCTAAGAGTGGATTGGTTTGATACTCTTCACTCAGTACAGCAGCCAGTTTAGTTGCCCGTTGTTGTGTCCCTTCACCTTCTAAATAGTGTTCCAACCAATCTTCCAGCAATGCATGTAATTCAGGTGTTCCTAAATTCTTGTTCACTGCTTCTTGTACTTGATCGGCTAAATATTGACGCTTGGTTTTATTGGCAACATACATACCATAACCATATTCAGCATTATCTTCAAATAATGAATTACTCCAAGCCGGACCTTGACCACATGCATTCGTCGTATATGGTGTTACAGGAGATGAGCCGCCCCAAATAGAAGAACATCCTGTCGCATTCGCCATCATCATCCGATCCCCAAATAATTGTGTTAATAGTTTGATATACGGCGTTTCACCACAACCTTCACATGCTCCAGAAAATTCCATTAATGGTTGGTTAAACTGAGATCCTTTCACCGATAATTTTCTGACTGGATTTTCTTTTTGCTGTAAGGTCATCGCAAATGCCCAATTGATTGCTTGTTCTTTTTGTTCTTCATAAGGTTTCATCAAAATAGCTTTTTCTTTGACTGGGCAAGCTTGGACACACAAACCACAACCCGTACAATCTTCTAATGATACTTGAATACGATACATCAAACCGTCTGAGCCTCTCATTTCTCTTGCATGGAACCCTGCTGGAGCTTCTTCCATCTCCGATTCGTCTGCTAAAAATGGTCGAATTGCCGCATGAGGACAGACAAAAGCACATTCATTACACATCGTACATTTATCCATTTGCCATTCTGGCACCTCTAAGGCAATTCCGCGTTTTTCAAAAGCTGCTGTGCCCATTGGCATTTCCCCAGTTTTCATCCCATTTTCAATCAGATCTCCAACAGTTAAATTATTTCCTTCTTGGCGATTGATCGGCTGTAAAATATTCGTAATATATTTAGGTAATGTTGTATCTTTTTTCTCTGTCTCAATTACGATTGCTGGCCATTCAGAAGGAACATCGATTTTTTGTAACGAGTCAAACGTCCTATCGATCGCTTGAAAGTTTTTTTCTACGATCTCCATTGATTTTTTCCCGTATGTTTTTTGGACCTCAGCTTTTAATAACGGCATATATTCATCGCGTGTCATAATATCTGTCACTTCAAAAAAAGCGGTGGACATCACTGTATTGATTCTACGGCCTAAACCAATTTCTCGAGCCAATTCTACAGCATTGATGATGTAAAATTGAATAGCGTGTTCTGCAATATATTTTTTTAGTTTAGCTGGAAGTAAACGATAGACCTTTTCTTTATCCCAAATGGTATTCAATAAGAAGGTTCCGCCATCTTTCAAGCCTTTTAGCAAGTCATAATTATGGATATAAGAAGCATTATGACAGGCAATAAAATCAGCTTGTTCTACTAAATAAGTGGATGTAATCGGTTCTTCACCAAAGCGTAAGTGTGAAACAGTTAAGCCCCCTGATTTTTTAGAATCATAGCTAAAATAGGCTTGGGCATATAAATCAGTATGATCACCGATGATCTTGATTGCTTGCTTATTTGCACCAACCGTTCCATCTGAACCAAATCCCCAGAATTTTGCTTGGAACGTTGAATTAGGGGTCAAATCTAAGATTTCTCCTTGTGGTAACGAACGATATGTTACATCATCTACGATACCAATGGTAAAACGTTGTTTTAATTCAGAAAATGGCAATAGTAAATGATCATAAACTGCTTTGATTTGATTCGGTGTCACATCTTTTGAACCTAAACCATAACGTCCGCCGATCACAATTGGACGATTTGAATGTTGATATAATGCACTTTGAACATCTAAAAGCAATGGTTCTCCATCAGCTCCTGCTTCTTTCGTTCTGTCTAAAACTGCGACTTTTTCTACTGTTTTTGGTAATTTTTCTAATAGATTCTCTGTTGGGAATGGACGATATAAATGAATATTGATCAGCCCAACTTTTCGTCCTTCTTGATTTAAATAATCCACCGTTTGTTGAATAACTGGTGAAGCTGAACCCATTGAAATAATAACTTCTGTCGCATCTTCTGCTCCATAGTAATCCGTTAAATCATAATTAGTACCGCGTAATTCATTGATTTGGTTCATGTATTTTTGAACGATTCTTGGCATTGCTTCGTAATTTGCGTTAACTGTTTCTCTTTGTTGAAAATGAATGTCTGGATTTTGAGCTGTTCCTGAGACCGTTGGGTGATTTGGATTCATTCCTCTATTTCTAAATCGATCCACCGCATCTTGGTCAAGCATTCCTTTTAGATCATCATAATCAAGCACTTCTATTTTTTGTAATTCATGACTCGTTCTGAATCCATCAAAAAAATTAACAAAAGGTAAACTGCCTTCAATACTCGCTAAATGGGCTACTGCAGAAAGATCCATCACTTCTTGTACACTGGATTCTGCCAGCATACAAAAACCTGTTTGCCGAGTCGCCATAACATCTCCATGATCACCAAAAATACTCAAAGCGCTCGTTGTAATCGCTCTAGCTGCCACATGGAACACACCAGGTAATAGTTCCCCAGCTATTTTATACATATTGGGAATCATCAACAACAAACCTTGAGATGCGGTATAAGTCGTTGTTAATGCTCCTGTTTTTAACGAACCATGAACAACGCCAGCAGCTCCAGCTTCTGATTGCATTTCAATCACTTGGACTTTTTGTCCATAGATATTTTTTAGTCCATTTTCCGCCCATTCGTCTACCAATTCTGCCATCGTGGAACTTGGTGTAATAGGATAAATAGCCGCTACTTCTGTAAAGGCATACGAAATATAAGCAGCTGCTGTATTTCCGTCCATCGTCTTTGTTGTTTTCATTTTTCTCACCTTTTATCTTTCCTCAAACTTTTTGTTGTTACGGGCGTGTTCTTTTTTCCTCGTACGTACCTGTCGATTTCAACAGCGGCAACTTTTCCGGCACCCATAGCCAAAATCACTGTTGCTGCACCTGTAACGATATCTCCGCCAGCAAAGACGCCGGGAATCGATGTTGTTCCCGTTTTTGGATCCGCCTCAATGTAACCCCATTTTGTTAATTTAAGTTCTGGGAAAGTGGTTAACAACACTTTATTGGACCCTTGACCGATTGCTTCGATCACTGTGTCAGCTTCGATAATAAATTCACTATTTTTAATTGGAACTGGACGACGCCTTCCAGATTCATCTGGTTCATCTAACTCCATTTTGACACATTTTACACCTTTTAACTCCCCAGCTCCGTTGTTTATATATTCGATTGGATTCGTCAGCCAATGATAATCAATATCTTCTTCAACAGAATGGTGATATTCTTCGATACGTGCGGGCAATTCTTCTAGTGATCTGCGATAGACAATACTGACATGTTCAGCACCTAAACGCTTAGCGGATCTTGCCGCATCCATTGCTACATTTCCTCCACCGACCACGACAACATGGTTCGAACGCTTCATTGGTGTATCATATTTAGGAAACTCATAGCTGTGCATCAAATTGATTCGTGTCAAATATTCGCTAGATGAATAGACTCCATTTAATGCTGTTCCAGGAATCTCCATAAAATTTGGTGCTCCAGCTCCGACTGAAATATAGCAAGCATCAAACTCATCTATGATCTCATCCATCGTAATCGTTTTCCCAACCACCACATTTGTTTCAATCGTTACGCCTAATGCTTCAATTTTTTCGATTTCTTTTTTTACGATCCTTTTAGGTAACCTGAATTCTGGAATACCGTATATCAAGACACCACCGGAATCATGCAATGCCTCATACACAATTACTTCGTAATTCCTTTTTGCTAAATCACCAGCGACCGTTAATCCGGAAGGTCCAGAACCGATTACGGCAATTCGACCATTTTTTGGTTCGTTGTTTTGAATATGCTTTGAAAAAGCTTGATTCTCTAATGCCCAATCTGCAACTAACCGTTCTAGTTTACCGATTGCAACTGGTTCAAAATTTTTGTTCATCCCCAATTTACAAACTTGTTCGCATTGTTTTTCTTGTGGGCAAACTCTGCCGCAAATTGCAGGAAGATTCGTATATTTCCCTAAGATATCCACTGCTTCTTGCATGTCCCCTTCTTTGATTGAAAGAATAAATCCAGGAATATCAATCATCACAGGACAGCTCGTAACACAAGGCGCATTTTTACATTGTAGACACCGAATTGCTTCAGCTTGTCCCTCTTCAATCGTATAACCTAAGCATACTTCGTCAAAATTAGACTTACGAATTGCTGGGTCTTGTTCTGCGATTGGTGTTTTTGTTCTGCTTCTTCTAGCCACGATTTATCACCTGCGCTTTTTGATAACCCGCCAAACAAGTTTCTTCTTCAGTCTTATATTGTTTCATACGACTGATAAATTCATCCCAATTGACCTCTGTTCCTTTAAATTCTGGACCATCGACACAGGCGAATTTTATACTACCATCAATCGTTACTCGGCAACCACCGCACATGCCTGTTCCATCAATCATAATTGGATTTAACGAAACAAAAATAGGCACCTCATGTTTTGTTGCAGTCAAAGTACAAAATTTCATCATCATACTGGGACCAATCGCCCAACAACAATGAACCGTTTCCTTGTTAATCACATGCTCCATAGCAGCCGTTACAAGGCCTTTCATGCCAAGCGTGCCATCATCTGTCGCGATGATCAATTCATCAGAATATTCTCGACACTCTTTTTGAAGAATCACTAGCTCAGCTGTTTTAGCACCAAGAATCGTAATTACACGATTGCCAGCATTTTTCAATCCTTTAACAATTGGGAGAATCGCAGCAATTCCAACACCACCACCTGCAATCATAACCGTCCCGTATTTTTTTATTTCCGTCGGCATACCGAGGGGACCTGTTAAATCTAAAATAGTATCACCAGTAGTCAGTTTCCCTAGTTCAGCTGTTGTTTTGCCTATTACTTGGAAAACCAACCGAATATTACCGCTAGAATCATCAGCATCAGCAATTGTCAAAGGGATTCGCTCACCAATTTCATTGATTCGTAAAATAACAAATTGTCCTGGCTTAGCCTTTGATGCAATCAAGGGCGCATTGATCCAAAAATCATATTCGTTTTCCGAAAGTTGCTTACTTTTTGATATCTTATGCATATGGAGTACCGTTAATGAATGGTTGCATTCATTTTTCCTTCTTTCATATGATCTTAAAGTACTGTTATAGATTCGCTGTTAATTCTTGGACAAACTTTTTCAACTGTTCAATATCTTCTTCTTCTGCGTTATTTTCGATTTCAACTGTTTCAGCTACTTTTTTAGCGCCTGATTTCTGTAAAGCATCTACAAAGTCATGTGCTGATTTGCAGAAAAGATCTCCGTACTCACGATCGCCAGAACCAACAACACCAAAAATTTTTCCTGCTAAATCTTTTTCTTCTAATTCATCATAAAAGTCTTCAAATTCAAACGGTAATTCACCATCACCATAGGTATACGTAGCAATCACACATGCATCTGCATCATCAAAGAAATCGACATCCACTTCTGAACATTCTTCTCTTACTACGTCAAAACCTGCTTCTTGTACTGTGCTTTCTATAATTTCTGAAATTTCCTCTGTGTTTCCTGTCATGCTTGCATAAATGATTTTTACTAATGCCATATTTACCCATCCTCTCGTCTTCTTTACATAATATTTTAAAGTATAAGAAGATATGTTGTAACCCTTTTCATTCTTCTCATACTTACTATCCAAAAACATATGCAACTATAGTATGGTTAGAGATATCTTAATTCAAATTACCTTTTTCACATATCACAAAAAATAAAACGCTTTCTTTTTTTTGTGATCAAAACCATACAAAATCTTCCCTTATACTATACCATAAACCACACATTCAAAACAATATTTTTTAGGTAAAAAAAATAATTTTAAGTTTTTGAAAATTATACTAAAACAAGTTTTTTTCTCGTCCAATCCAGAGTGTTGCATCTAAAACAGCTCCACCTAAAGCCCTCGCTTTATCAGATATCGTATAACAATCGACTTTGTCAAAAGAACGTGGATCGACATCACCACATTTTAATCCTATTTGACATACGACTTCCTCTGAAATCATTCCTCTCAATACACCGTCTAACGGTGATTTTATAGCAACTTGGTCAATATAAAAGAGCACCTCTCCCTTTCTTACCACATCACCGATTTTTTTTATATGCTGAACGTTTCCAGATGTTGGTGAATGAATAACACGTTCAGCACTTTTTCCACCAATCTCCCCAGGAGTTCCTGTATTAGGAATAGCTCCCCCATTAAAATACAATCGACCTAAATGATGTCCTCTCATTGTTTCAACCACCACATCAACATCTTTTGGCGCTGAAAATCCTGGTCCTAACGCTATCGTAATAGGGGCCATCATTTTGTTTGTGCCTAAGTTTTTTTTAGCAAGAATTGCATCTACCAAAACAGTTGGTTTCAGTTCAGTCAATAATTTCGCTTCAGCATCAATCAACATAGGAATCTGATTATTATTCCAGATTGCCTCACATTCTGACACTGAAGAAACGAACACTGCTTCTGTGTCTTCTACTTGCTGTCTCCCTTGAAAAACTGCTGTGCACAAAGCAACTGTACGCCGAATAGCTAAAGGCTTAGCTGTTTCTAAAACAACTACTTTAAAGCCTGTATGAGCTAATTTTTGGATGACTCCCGTAGCCAAATCACCCCCACCTCGAACAACTACAATTGTTTCAGAAATTAATTGTTTAGTTTTTCCCATAAGACAATTCCTTCCTTAGTTTGAACATTGCATGCAATCACTTTACTCAAACGTTTTAATAACATCTGGGGGAGCAAAGCTAAAACTTTTTTCGCTTGCTTTAATTGTTCTATTGTTTGAACTTGATTGATACATAAAATACGTTGTCCATGGCTTTTTTTCCATAAACCCGTGGGGCTTGCAATAATTTCAGCTAATGTTTCTTCTTTAACTTTCTCTCCTTGAATAGCCCCTGTTGCTCGTAAAAATAGTGCGAGACGGTGGACTGTCATTTGATCGATGTTTTTTCCGACAGCAGAGATGGGAATTAAACCAATCGTGACAGTCGTTTTAGGTAAAACAACTGGCTCAAACGTTTCCCAACCTTTTAACGGTAATTGTTTGGAGCCATCAGCTTCTAGAAAAGCTTTATCAAAATGTGGAAGCAACTCTTCAAAAACAGGAAGTGGCAGTGATTTCAACTTATATCCACCTTCGCAAACTCTTCCAGCTAAAGTGATTCCCTGTCCATCGCACCCTAGATTTGAAAAATTACTACTATAAAAATAATCATGAGGACGATCTACTGGACACCCTATTTTAGTTGTCGTGCTGACCAAAACTGATTGATTACGATAGCAGTCAGCAAGATACCACATTAAACTTGTCTTTCCACCGCTTCCAATCAGTGAAACTACTTGTTTTCCTTGAAAATCAAAACAATTGATCAAGGGTTCCATGGTAGATACGTCCTTTCATTCTTCGTTCCTTCAATCTTAAAAATCCCTTTGATCGGTATTTTCGCCTCTTCTAAAAACTGTCGTCCAAATACAAAATCTTCCTTGGCAATTCTTAAACAAATTCCACAAAAATCACCTAAACTTGTCGGCAATGCCATCACGGAGACAAGAATCTTTTTATTCAGCAATACTTTCTCACTGTGCACTGCATAATGGGTATTTTGAAATGTTAAAAGATAGTCCATTCTTCCACCTCATGTTCAGAAATTAATCACTTTTTTCGCTTGTGCCATTATTTCTGTGATACCATACATATTTGTGATTTCACCGATAGCTAATGTTTCTTTGATCCGATAAAAATCTAAACAAGCGCCACAAGTACTGATTTGTGTCCCCTTATCTAATAAAACCTGTAGGTCTTTTAAAGTATTAGAGCCTTGATTTGTTAAAAATGCCCCACTGTTGAAAAACAACAGGTGGTTAGGTGGTGTATCTAGTTCAGTCAAAGAATAAATATAACTTTTTAGTAAAATCGCTCCTAGATCAACATCACCATCTCCCATTGTTTGCCTGCCAAAAGCAATCACTAATTCGTTATTTGAAGCAACTGAATTTAGTGACTCATCTTTTTTTTGAACAACGATTTCAACCTTAAATTCATCATTTTTACACTTTTGACTAGTCGTTTTCAGACCTAAACCTATTGCCATTTTTTCGATATTTTTCACTGACACTTCATTATCGACTGTTATTTCGATGGTTCCTTCAGCATTGTTCAACTCTCGAATGGCCTTTTTCGCCTCGATTACTGGAATTGGACACGGCTTTCCTATTGCATTGATTTTTTTCATCGCTGCTCCTTCTTTCTTAGACAAGAATTATTGACTGACTTGATTCTTTTTCACAAACTTCACCAATAATTGCCGCGACTGGATCATCTTTTTGAATAGTTTCAAGACATTCTAATGCTTTTTCTGCTTTAACACTGATCAACAAGCCACCTGAAGTTTGGGGATCAAAAAGAATCTCTTGGTATGCCGGAGAAACAGCACTCAAATCAACTTTACTTTTCATAAATTGTCGATTTCTTTGACCCGCTGCTGTTGCTAAAAATTCTTCCGCATAATAATAGGCTTGCGGTAAAAGCGGTAATTGTGCTGCATCAATGACTAATGTTGCATTCTCTCCAGCCATTTCTAATGCATGAACCAGTAAACCAAACCCCGTCACATCAGTACAAGCATGGACAGGGAACTTCCCCATTTTTTCTGCAGCATATTTGTTTAAACGTTCCATTGACGCGATTGCCGCCGCTTTTGCTTCTTTACAAGCGAGACCTCCTCTGACAGCTGATTGAACTAGCCCAACACCCAACGCCTTAGTAAGAATCAAGACATCCCCTATTTTCGGAGTATTATTATGAATGATTTTCCGCGGATCCACTTGCCCTGTTACTGCTAATCCGTATTTAGGTTCATGATCATAGATGGAATGGCCACCAGCCAATGAAGCATTCGCTTCTTCTAGTTTTTCTGCACCACCGATCAGAATTTCTGAAAGCTTTCGTTTATCCATTTTTTCTGGAAAACAAACTAAGTTTAATGCGAATAATACTTTCCCACCCATTGCATAAACATCACTCATCGCATTCGCCGCAGCGATTCTACCGAAAGTACGAGGATCTTCAACCATGGGCGAAAAAAAATCTATCGTTGAAATCAGTGCAAGCTCCTCTGATAATTGATAAACCGCGGCATCATCGGATGCATCAAAACCTACTAATAGTTTTTCATCAGAAAATTTGGGCAGACTTTTTAAAAATTCGGCTAATTCATTCGGACCGATCTTAGCGCCACAGCCGCCAGAAGTACATTGTGATAAAAAATTCATTGATTTTCTCCTTTGCATCTATTCCGACAAGATTTCCTTTAAAGCGTTTAGAGTATAATCGATTTCATCAATCGTTGTGTTCCAGCCAAAACTAAAACGTACGGCACCTGTTTTTAACGTTCCTGCTGTTTGATGTGCAAGCGGAGAACAATGTAATCCAGATCGTGTGATGATTTGATAACGATTGAATAATTGCTGAGAAAGTTCTCCTGGATCAACTAGTGTTGTTGTAATAGAAACAACTGGTACCATCTCAGTTGGATCGGTACTTCCTAAAATAGTTACAGGTAAGTTTTTTAACCCCTCTAAGAATCGTGCAGTCAATACTCGTTCATGTAGTGCGATTCGATCTAATCCAAGTATATTTATTGATTTTAGTGCACTTTTTAAGCTCAAAATACCTAGCATATTTAAGGTACCTGCCTCAAATTTATCGGGTAAAAAATTAGGCTGCTCTAATGATAATGAAGCACTTCCCGTCCCCCCACTCATCCAAGGAGTGATTTCTTTTTCCATATTTTGTGCTAATGAAAAGCCGCCTATTCCAGTTAATCCCATCAAACTTTTGTGTCCTGTAAATGCTAAAACATCAATCAACATTTCTTCCATATCAATTGGCAAAAAGCCAGCTGTTTGAGCACTGTCTAAAACCGTGATGATTCCATGTGCTTTTGCAATTTCGAAGCATTCTTTGATGGGTAAAATAGTCCCTAATACATTTGATGCATGGGTCATTACTAACACTTTTGTTTCTGGGCGAATTTGCGCTTCCATTTGTGTAGGATCAAGCTTTCCATTTGGTTCACAGCGTAAATGACTCACTGAAATATTCTGTTGCCTTTCCAACATATGAAGAGGTCTAGCAACCGCATTATGCTCGACTGCTGTCGTTATGACGTGATCGCCAGATTTCACTAAACCATTTAAAATCATATTCAGCGAAGTTGTTGCATTTGCTGTAAAAATAATGTGTGCTGGGTCAGGCGCATGAAAAAAAGTTGCAAAAGCTTGGCGAGCTTCAAAAATCACTTCAAGTTCATCACTATTTTGCGAACCACGATTTATATTCAGATTATTGTTTGCTTCCAAATACTGAGAGACCTCTTGAATTGTTGCTTCAAATTTATGATTAGAAGTTGCGGCATGATTCAGATATATTGAGTGCTTCATTTTAAAGTCCTTTCTCACTTATCTCCAAATTTTGATCGATTATTTTTTTGTATTCTGCTGGTGTATCAATATCAATCAAACATCCAGAATCCTTTATCCAAACTTCACGCCATGCTTCCGGATGATTATTACGAACCACACGTCCTCCAGAATCCCCAGTGACGTTTAGCAATTCTGTTCGAAAGTTTCTACCAAAGAACATAGGACTACTTGGCTCCCCTAATTGATTCACTGGAAAAACGATCGTATCTTTTGAATAGTCTCTAAAAAGTGATTCTAGTAATGCTTTGTTTAATAAAGGTTGATCTACAGGAAGATAAAGATATCCTTCACCTGTTGCGGCTTTTGTTCCGAGGCGAACACTTGCACTTTGTCCTTTTTGCGCTTCAGTATTTTGGATGATGTTAAGATCTTTTGGTAACTGTAATCCCTGTAAACTTTCAGGTGAAATAACTAAGATACGTTCAAAAAAAGGTATTTTTTTTGTGAGGTTTAGCGTATGATTTAAGAAGGTTTCTCCTTGGTATTCAAGAAACAACTTATTCTTACCCATTCTCGAAGAAAAACCTGAAGCCATGATGATTGCACTAATTTTCAACATTTGTGAACTCCTTTTACATTCAATCCGTAAGCAAAACCGCACCCAATCCTATTTATCGGATGCGTTTTTTCGTCATTATGCGTCTTTTTTTAAGCACCTCACAAAATCATTTTATTATTTTTTCTTTTGATAAAATGTATCTTCCATCGGCAAGGTTGGTCTTAACTTGCCATCTAACGCATAATAGGCGCCTGCTAAGGCTGGTGCAGTAGGAATTGTTGCTAACTCTCCTACTCCTTTAATTCCATATGCTAATCCGTCATGAATATTTTCTGCTTGAACTAAAATCGTTTCAATCGGCGGTACTTGAGTAGCATTTAGTAAACCTAACGTTGCATATTTTGCTTTTACATAGCCTTCTTCTAAAATAAATTTCTCCGTTAAAGCATACCCCATCCCCATGACGATTCCACCTTCAATTTGACCTTCGGCAGCCTTTGGATTAACTACTTGGCCCATATCGTATGCTGCTACAAATTTTTCGACTTTGCCTTTTTTATCTAAAATTGCAACTTCAGATGCATAGCCATATCCAGCATGACTGACAGGACTTCTTTTATCGTTGATCAAAGGATCTGTTTTAGCTGAATATTCTCCGTAAAATTCTTGTCCTTCTAAATCCGATAACACACGTCCCATATCTAGCTCATAACGTAATTGCATCGCTGCTCTTCTTGTGGCTTCACCTGTAAATAAGGATTGTCGTGATGCCGTTGTAGTACCTGAATCTGGTGTTCTTCGCGTATCTGGTGCTTCTGCAATAACCATTTCTGGAGGTAAATCTAAGGCTTCACAAGCAACTTGAGTTGTAACCGTCGCCATCCCTTGGCCGATACAAGCTGCACTGGTTCTGACATGAACTTTGCCATTTTCAACCGAAACAATACAGCGACCGATATCCGATAAGCCAACACCGATTCCGCTATTTTTGAAGAAACATGATAGGCCCGCAATCTCTGCCTCTTCATATGCCTCTCTAACAGCAAGTAATGTTTCTTTCAGTGCTGCATTTTTTGAAACTAGTTGGCCATTTGGTAACGAATCTCCTGGTCCAACAGCATTTTTATAACGGATGTCCCATTGCGAGATTCCGACTTTTTCGGCTAACAAGTTAAGATTGTTTTCAATGGCAAACGCAGTCTGACATACACCAAAACCTCGAAATGCTCCAGATGGCGGATTATTCGTATAAACCGCAAATCCTTCTACATCAATATGTTGATACTTGTATGGACCCGCAGCATGTGTACAAGCTCGTTGAAGGACTGGTCCTCCTAAAGATGCGTATGCCCCAGTATCAGCGTAAATCACAGCTTTCATAGCTGTTAAATTTCCTTCAGCATCGCAACCTGTAGTGAAGTCCATCTCCATACCATGACGTTTTGGATGAATCATCAAGCTTTCTTGCCGACTAAGTAATACTTTTACTGGTTTTTGCAGACACCACGCTGCAAGTGAGGCGTGATGTTGTACGCTCATATCTTCTTTTCCGCCGAAACCGCCACCAACTAATTTAGCTTGGACATGTATTTTCTCTTTTTCGACGCCTAGCATACGAGCAACTTCCCGTTGTTCATCATAAATACTTTGTCCTGCGCTATACAGTAAAATTCCTGAGTCACCTTCTGGCATTGCAATTGCACACTCCGGCTCCATAAAAGCATGTTCATTGATTGGGACTGAATAATGTTGCGTTACGACATATTCAGATGCTGCCAACTGCTCATTCGCATTGCCACGAATGAGATGTTCATGGGATAAAATATTGCCTTTTTCGTGAATCAGTGGTGCGTCATCCGCTAAAGCCGCTTCATATGAAATCATCGGAGTAAGCTCCTCATACGTGACTTTTACTAATTCTTTGATTTCTTCCAATAGTTCTTTTTTGTTTGATACGACTAAGGCGATGGCATCGCCGACATATCGAGTGATCTCACCTTCTGGTATCATGACATCCCAATCAGAAATAAACTCTAAATGGCCGATTTTATTATTTCCTGGAACATCTTTAGACGTAAGTACCGCAACGCACGCTGGATGTTCTGCGGCTTTGCTCGTATCAATTTTTAGAACTTTCGCTCTTGGATATGTGCTGCGAACAGCTGAGGCATGGAGCATCCCTTCGACGGTAATATCGTCAACATAAAGACCCGTTCCTAACGTTTTTTCAACTGCATCAATACGCTTGAAATCCTCACCTAATTTTGCGTTTGAGTGTTCTTCTGGAATGCTCAAGTTTTCACGAAAGAGTTTAGCAGCTAACTGGATTGCTTCTACTATTTTTACATAACCTGTACATCGACAGATATTTCCACGAATCGCTTTTCTTACCTCTTCATTACTAGGTTCCGCTTTTTTATTCAGTAGTCCATGCGCTGAGATAACTATCCCTGGAATACAATACCCACATTGAACCGCACCTGTTTTAGCAAAGGCATACGCATAAACATCTTTTTGACGCTGATCTAACCCTTCGATTGTAACAACTTCTTTTCCATCTAGCTTCTCTAAGCTAAATAAGCACGCTTTGGAAACCCTTCCATTTATCAACACTGAACAAGCACCACAAGAGCCCTGATTACAACCATCTTTTGTTCCTGTTAAACTCAAATCTTCCCGCAAGAAATCCATCAACTTCTTATTCGTATCACAGGTTTCCGTCTTACCATTTACTACTAATGTATACATTTTTTCTTTACACCTCAATTTCTGTTATAATTATAGCTTTTAATCACTATGATTATACCATAAAACTGATGTCTAAAAATTATTTTTTAGCAAAAAAAAAATTTATTCGAACGCTAAATGCCACTCAATATGGAATATTTTCTCTTTTTCCTCTTTGACAAATCTACCAGAGCCGCCAACACACTTGTCGTTCCTATTAAAATCTAAACGCTGCACCGCTCTGCATTCATTTTGATTAGCTTCCTATTTTGACAGATTTTCTCTTGATATTGCTCGTTTTCTAATCAGTTCTCCAGCAACACTGATTGCGAGTTCCGCTGGTGTTTCTGCGTTTATTTTTAATCCGATCGGCATATTGATTCGATCTATCTCCTCCATCGAAAAACCGCATTTTTTTAATTTCTCTATCTGCGTGGCAATCTTTTGGCTGCTCCCCATCACTCCGATGTAATAAGCGGACGTTTCCAATAATTGTTTCACTAAAAGAAAATCAAGCTGATGACCACGTGTCATTATGATAGCGTAATCAGCTTCGGTAATTTCAATCGAAGCTGTAACATTACTAAAATCAATTACTATCCGCTGATCTGCATCAGGGAATACAGCTTCTGTTAAAAACTTTTTACGATCATCCAAAACAACACAGTAAAAATCAAGCGTTTTCAAAACAGGAACCAACGCTTGCGCAACATGACCACCTCCAAAGACAAAGACTTTTCCTATTTGTAGCAGTGGTTCTATTGAATAAATATGTCCATTGACATTAGCTTGCGACACTCTTGCTCCAAACTGCGTTTTTTTTAAATTAGCTGATACATTTCCAATTAATCCAGTTTCAAAACTATACAAACCAAAACAATTTGTTCCCTCAGCGTTTAATTCCGTAAGCAGCCAACACTGCTGATTGTTTTCATAATGCTTAATGATTTCTTTGCAGATTATCTGAACGTTGGGCTCTTTCCAAGAAAGATATTGAAAAAAAAGTTCCACATTTCCACCACAAATCATCCCTAAATCTACAACGTCATTTGGTGCTAGAATAAATTTTTCTGCTCTAGATTTATGATCTTTCAACACTTGTTTTGCAATTTTTTCTCCGCGAAACTCAACTGCACCACCACCAACCGTCCCAACGATTCTACCCGATTTACCAACTAACATCCGAGCGCCTACTCCTCTTGGTGTAGAGCCCAAACTTGCACTAACTGTAACAATGACGGTATCTTCTTTTCGTTTGATTGCTTCATTAGCCTGTAGAAAAAGTTCCTTCATTCTCTTTCCTCCAACTCTACTAATTCTGAATTTAATTCATCTTTAAAGATCTCTACAAAATATTGATTCGTGATTTGATATGTTTTTTTTTGAAAAAGAAGAAACTTTGCTGTTAGGTGTTTTCCTTCTGTGGTAACTGTTGAACCACCACCATTATGGCCACCTATAGTCGTATTGATCAATGGATAGCCCAATTCTTCCTCAGCTTTTTTGATCATCCGCCATGCTTTATTATAAGACATATGCATCTGTTTCGCTGCTGTATTCAGTGACCTAGTTTGAGAAATTCGTTGAAGTAACTCAACCACACCAGATCCAAAAAAAATCCGATTTGTTCGCAATTTTAAATTAAGTGTATAATTAAATGACTCCTGCGCCTTCATTTCAAGACCTCCTTTCGTTATACTTCAAAAAGATAGCGACTTCTAAAAAAAATATGCGCTTTAACAATATAGAAATATGTGCTTTAACATTTGATCATTAGTTTTTGCTTTAAATAAATACTCCGACATTCAATAAAATTATTTTTCCAACAAACTACTGACCTTCTAGAAAAAATTCTCCATCGTTCACTTTTCTTTGTTTAATTGTTTTATTCATAAAAATAATGCAAAAGACAAATCGATTTATTCCTTTATCTTTTGCATCTTTTTTAGAGAGAACTTTGATGATTATTCGATGACCAGTTGCTTCTCTTCTTTAAGAACCACATTCAAAATAACTGCAACAATCGTTGTCAAAATAACTTCGGAGTGTCCAAAAATCGTTGTTACCCATGGTGGAAAACCGCTCAAGCAACCTACTGACAATGTAACACCGATACCAAACGCCAATGCAATCCCCACAACACCAGTATTTCTAGGTGTCAATTCTTGAGTTGATATCATTCGTACCCCTGTCATCGAAATCGATGCGAAAACCGAGACTGTCGCACCACCAATCACTGCATAAGGAATCGTTGTTAAGATCGATGCCACTTTTGGAACAAAGCCTGCGACCAGTAAGATAACTGAAGCAAAAACCATAACATACTTATTGATTACCCTTGTTACTGTAACAAGTCCTACGTTTTGACCAAAAGTTGCGACGGGGACCGAACCAAAGAAACTACCGATAAAATTTGAGAAACCGCTTCCCATGATTCCACCAGAAAGTTCCTTATCTGTTGGTTCCCGATCCATTGCACCAACTGTCGTTGCAGTAAATTGCCCAATAGCTTGAACTGCATCGACGATAAACATTACAACTAAGGTCAAAATTGGAACAATTTGAAAATCTAAACCAAAATAAAGCGGTGTAATTACTTGAAAAACAGATGATTCCTTAACAGGCATAAAATTAACCATTCCCAGAACTAATGATACAATATAACCAATGATCATTCCATTCAAAATAGAGGATAGTTTAAGAAATCCTTTTGAAAAATAGTTAAAGTAAAATACCACTCCAAACGTCAGCAAAGCCACTAACCAGTTTTGTGCTGACCCAAAATCAGGACTTCCTGCTCCACCTGCCATATATTTGATTGCAACTGGAAAAAGTGACAGACCAATACTTAAAATGACGGTACCAGTGACAAGCGGTGGAAATAATATCCGAATCTTTTTTATTGATAGACCAACTAAAATAACTAAAATACTACCAACTAACTGGGCTCCAAAGATTGCCCCAATTCCAAACTCTCCCCCAATAGCCATTAAAATAGGGACATAAGCAAAGCTTGCACCCATCATGACAGGCAACCTTGAACCGACTGTTCCAAAAATTGGAAAAAGTTGCATGAAAGTTGCTATAGCAGAGAAAATAAGTGACGTCTGAATCATGATCGTTGTATCCCCAGAACTTAGATTACAAACCTTTGCAATCATGATTCCTGGCGTAACGATCCCAACAATTGCGGCAACTACATGTTGTAACCCCATTGGAACTGCTTCTTTGATCGATAACTTAGCATCATAATCAAATAATGCCTTTTCTTCTTTTTCACTCATAGGCAAGTTTCCTTCTTCACTTTTTATTTTAAAAAGGACTGCACTTATCCGAGTCTCAAAATTCGCAACCCTTTTCTTTAATCAGAAAGTTCTCAATAATTAATTTTTGACTGCGATTGCTTCTACTTCAAAAAGTCCATTTTTAGGTAACTGGCATACTTCTACACAAGAACGGGCTGGAAGCGTATTTGAAAAGTATTTTCCATAAATATCATTGATTTTGCCGAAATCTGACATGTTCTTCAAAAAAACTGTTGTTTTTACAACATTATCATAGGTCATACCTGTTTCTTTTAGAATTGCTCCTAAATTGATCAACGCTTGTTCCGCTTGTTGTTCAACGGTTTCCTTCATTTCTCCACTCACTGGATCCAAACCTAATTGACCAGAAATATATTGCGTTTGCCCAGCTAAAACCGAATGTGAATACGGTCCTACAGCTGCTGGTGCATTGGTTGAGTTGACCATTTTGTTTGTCATCGTCTCACTCCTTCTCTTGCTTATTTATTTTATTGTTCAATGATCGTCCCCGTTTTACCAATGATTCCATCTTTAGCTTTTTCTAGTAGGGTAATCAATGTTTTGCGTCCCGGTTTTGATTCAGCAAATTGGATAGCTGCTTCAACTTTCGGCAACATTGAGCCTGGTGCAAACTGACCATCTGCAGCATGTTTTTTCATTTCAGCTGTTGATACTTGGTTCAATTCTTTTTGCGTTGGTTTACCAAAATCTACACAGACTTTTTCCACCGCTGTCAAAATGATCAATAAATCCGCATCAACCAGTTCAGCTAACAACTCGCTACAGAAATCTTTATCAATTACCGCTGCAGCTCCGCTTAGATGATTTCCTTCTTTAATGACTGGAATTCCGCCTCCGCCACAGGCAATCACAGTTTGGCCTGCTTCGATTAAGGAGGAGATCGTTTGAATTTCAATAATTTCTTTAGGCTTTGGTGATGCCACAACTTGACGATAACCACGACCAGAATCTTCAACCACTGTTATTTGTTTTTCTTTCACAAGTACATCGGCTTCTTCTTTGGTCATAAAACGACCGATCGGTTTTGCTGGATGTTCAAATGCTGGGTCTTTTGGATCAACTGCCACCTGTGTAATCACAGTTCCTACTGCTTGTTCTAAATTACGGCTCAGTAGCTCTTCTCGTAAAGCATTTTGTAAATCATAGCCAATATAACTTTGGCTCATTGCTACACAAACAGACAATGGAATCGTTGGATATTTATTTGGATCACTTAATGAAAGTTCTTCCATTGCCAACTGGATCATCCCTACTTGGGGACCATTACCGTGAGACAAGATAACTTCATATCCTGCTTCAATCAAATCGGCAATGGCTTTTGACGTTTCTTTAACAGCTGTCATTTGTTCTGTTAGATTATCACCTAATGCATTTCCACCTAGAGCAACTACAACACGTTTTACCATTCAACTATTCACCTCAACTTCTATTTTATCTTTGTTCGTATTAATTTTTAGTTATTAAAAAGTAAGATGCTTTCTCTTTCAATTCATCACATTGATAACCGTTAAGTTCACACTATTTTTGCATGAAGTATTTAGACTCTGTGGACAGCAGAGTCAGTTTAAATAGTTTTTTTTCTTAACAAGATACTATTATTTCAGGATTTGGAAAGGTCTTATTATTTCATTCATTTAAATTCTAAAAAGAGCACCTCTTATTTTATCTTCCTCTATCTTCATCATTAGAGAAAGCACCTCACTCCATGCCAATTCTAATACATGACTATTTAACTTCTCTTGGTGTCGCTTTTTTTTCTAATTCTTTTAATGTTGCTTGTGGACTTTTCACTTTACTTAGAAAGATCATTGCAGCAATGATATAAGGTTTATAGCTAGCCTCCTTATAAAGCTCCACACGATAACGTTCAAAAACAGATGCTTCAACTTCCCCTTCATCACAGCTAACACCTGTGATATCAGCCGGCAAACAATGCATGTATAATGCTTTGCCCTCTTTGGTTGTTTTCATTAGCTCTTCTGTACATTCCCAATCTTTATGGTTAGTATTTTGAGCAAGTAACTCTTTTTCTAATTTATCGATACCCGCTTGATCACCTTCACCATATAATTGAGTGCGTTTTTCCATTGCAGCAAATGGGGCCCAGCTCTTAGGATAAACAACATCCGCATCTTTAAAGGCTTCAGCCATGCTATTGGTTTTGGTAAATGAACCGCCAGCTTCTGCTGCATTTTTCTTGGCAACTTCTTCAACTTCCGGCATGATTTCATAGCCTTCTGGATGAGCAAGCACCACGTCCATTCCAAGTCGTGTCATTAAACCAACAATTCCTTGAGGAACTGATAATGGTTTCCCATAAGATGGTGAATACGCCCATGTCATCGCAACTTTTTTTCCTTTTAAGTTTTCAACTCCACCAAATTCATGGATTAAATGTAATGCATCTGCCATCGCTTGAGTTGGGTGATCGATGTCACATTGTAAATTAACTAAAGTTGGACGTTGTTCTAACACGCCATCTTTATGTCCTTCTTGCACAGACTCTGAAACTTCACGCATATAGGTATTTCCTTTACCAATATACATATCATCACGAATCCCGATAATATCAGCCATAAATGAAATCATGTTCGCTGTTTCACGAACGGTTTCCCCATGAGAAATTTGGCTTTTTCCTTCATCTAAGTCTTGTACTTCAAGACCTAAAAGGTTACAAGCAGAAGCGAAACTAAAGCGAGTTCTTGTCGAGTTATCGCGGAATAATGAAATCCCTAGACCGCTATCAAAAATTTTCGTTGAAATATTATTTTCACGCAAATAGCGTAATGTATCCGCTACTGTGAAAACGGCTTCTAATTCATCACGCGTTTTTTCCCATGTTAAGAAAAAGTCGTTTTCGTACATTTTATCAAATTCTAATTTGTCCAATTTTGCAATATAATCGTTAAAAGTTTCCATATCATTTCTCCTCTAAGTTAGTTGTTATGATACGATACGCACTATTCTAATGACCTTTACTCACTAGAATAGTGGTTCGTTTGCCGCTATGCTTTATAGCCGATCATTTAGTTGTTTTCACAATATACAGTTGGCAATGCGGCATACACTGCAGCACAACGGACTAAATCGTCTTTCCATGTTTTTTCATTCGGTGCATGTGCTTGTGCTTCAGCTCCTGGACCAAAGCCGATACACGGAATACCGTTGCGTCCCATGATCGATACGCCATTTGTTGAGAATGTCCATTTATCTAAAAGTGGACGTGCTTTACGCATTTCAAGCGTTTCTTTTGAGCCTTTACGTTCTTCGCCATATAGATTTCTATGGGTTTCCATCAACGCTTTTGTTACACCATGTTCTTCTGGAATCACCCAAGTTGGGAAGTAACATTCGATTGGATACGTTAACCCTGTATAAGATGGGCGATCATAGTCATACATTGAGACAACAACATCATCTCCATACTTTTTAACAGCAGGTAATTGACGAATTTCCTCAAGGCAACTTTCCCATGTTTCTCCTGCTGTCATACGACGGTCTAATGAAACCGTACAACCATCTGCTACCGCACAACGGCTTGGTGATGAATGGAAGATCTGTGACGCTGTCACTGTTCCTTTTCCTAAGAAACGTGCTTCTTTCCATTCAGGGTTATATTTTTCATCAAGCATACGGACTAAACCTCTAATAACCGTACTTTCAGTATCACCATTATTGTTTAATGCTCGAACATCTTGTAAAATGTCAGCCATTTTATAAATAGCATTGTCCCCTCGTTCCGGAGCCGATCCGTGACAAGATACGCCTTTCACTTCAACTTTGATTTCCATGCGACCACGTTGTCCACGGTAAATACCGCCATCTGTTGGTTCAGTTGAGACTACAAATTCTGGACGAATCTTATCTTCTTGAATAATATATTGCCAGCATAATCCATCGCAATCTTCTTCTTGAACGGTAACAGTTACTAGTGCTGTATATTTTTCATTTAGCAGTCCTAAATCTTTCATGATTTTCGCACCGTAAACAGCAGAAACGATGCCACCTTCTTGGTCGGAAGTCCCGCGTCCGCCAATTTCAGTATCGGTTTCATAGCCATCATATGGATCAAATTCCCAGTTGCTCATTTCACCAATGCCGACTGTATCCATGTGTCCGTCAAAAGCAATCAGTTTTTTTCCTGTCCCCATATACCCTAATAAGTTTCCTTGAGGATCGACTTCGATTTTGTCAAAGCCTAATTTTTCCATTTCAGCTTTCGCCCGATCCATTTTTGCGCCTTCTTCAGCACTTTCTCCCGGGATTTTTACTAAATCACGTAAAAATTTGATCATGTCCTCTCTGTAACCTTCTGCTGCTTTGTTAATTTCATTGAAATCCATTTATATTACCTCCATAAGATTTTTTTATAATTAGCTGGATCTGTGTCGCCTTCTGTTGAGAACATTAAAACAGTTGAGTTTTCGTCTAGTTTCAATGTGTCACGTAACTCTTTATAGTCAGGATCTTGCATTGCTGTTGCCACTAAGCCCATTGCTACCGCTCCTGATTCTCCTGAAATTACTTGCGGATCCCCTTTTAATGGTGCGCCAAGCATTCTCATTCCTTTTTCTGAAACCCAGTCTGGTGCTGAAACAAAGACTGATGTATGGTTTTCTAAAATATCAAATGAAATCGTATTTGGTTCGCCACAAGCCAGACCTGCCATGATTGTCTGCAAATCACCTTCAACAAAGCGAATTTTTCCATCTTTTTCGATTGCTGATTTATATAGACAATCTGCTGCTTGCGCTTCAACAACGATCATTTTTGGTGGATTATCCGGATAAAGATTAGCAAAATAACCAACAACAGCTCCCGCTAAACTCCCAACACCCGCTTGAACAAAAACATGTGTCGGCCGCTCTTTCCCAGCTTCTTTTAGTTGTTGTGAAGCCTCTAATGCCATCGTGCCATAGCCTTGCATGATCCATGTTGGAATTTTTTCGTAACCATCCCAAGCTGTATCTTGCACCATGACACCGTTTTCAGTTTCTTCAGCCATTTTGTTAGCCATACGCACACATTCATCATAATTAACTTCTTCAATCGTGACTTTTGCGCCTTCTTTTTCGATGTTTTCTTTACGAGTTTGTGTTGAACCTTTAGGCATCAAAACAACTGCTTTTTGTCCTAATTTATTGGCTGCCCAAGCCACACCACGACCGTGATTGCCATCTGTCGCCGTATAGAATGTCGCTTGACCAAATTCATCTCGAAGTTTATCAGAAGTTAAAATATCATAGGTCAAGTCAGCAACATCTTTTCCTAGTTTTTCGGCGATATAATTTGCCATAGCGAATGAACCACCAAGCACTTTAAATGCGTTTAAACCAAAACGATATGATTCATCTTTGACAAAGAAATCCTTTAATCCTAAATGTTCAGCCATATTTTTTAATTCAGCTAATGGCGTCTGATTGTATTGAGGGAAACTACGATGAAAAGCTAAAGCTTTTTCGATTGCTTCCTTTGACATCAGTGTTAAATACTGATCATTTGTTTTGGGCATTTCATTTGCCGTCCATTTTATTTTTTCCAAAAAATTTTCCCCTCCATCTATTTATTTAAATCAACACAGGTTGATTGATTCCGTTAGTGACTAGTTGAAATCTTGCGGAAAATAAATGCTCCTTGATTTTCTGCGATAACCTTGCCGTTTTCTGCTACTTTTTGCCCTCTTAGATAAACTGCTCTCGCACTGCCTTTCGTCTGCATTCCCTCATAAGGTGTGTAATCTACATTTTGGAGTTGTGTTGTAGCCGAGATAACACCTATCGTCAATGGATCCCAAACAACAATATCTGCATCACTTCCGACTTGGATAATTCCCTTTTGTGGAAATAAATCAAATTGCCTGGCAATATCTTCTGAAAGTAAACCAATCATTCGCTCTAAACTAATTTTTCCAGTCGTCACACCATAGGTATAAATCAATTCTGGGCGGGTCTCGACGCCGGGCATACCATTTGGTATTTTACTGAAATCATTTTTTCCGATTGTTTTTTGTCCCTCAAAATTAAAACTACAATGATCTGTTGAAATCGTGTTGATTTGGCCGTTGATCACGCCATTCCATAATGCTTGTTGATCGTTAAAACTACGTAATGGTGGTGAACAAACATACTTTGCCCCTTCAAAATTAGGCTCATCATATAAATGATCGTCTAATACTAAATATTGCGGACATGTTTCTACATAAACTTTTTGGTTACGAATTCTGGCTCTTTCAACAGCTTCTAGTGATCGTTTGGTACTTAAATGAACAATATTGACTGGTAACTTTGCTAAATCAGCAATCATTAAGTAACGTTCCACAGCTTCTGCTTCGACTGAATCAGGTCTTGTTAAAGGATGGTAATGTGGTGCAAGATTTCCTTTTTCGACAAATTTTGCAATCATTTCGTTGACCATATCGCCATTCTCACAATGAATCCCTAGCATTCCGTGAAACTGACCGATTTCACTCATTGCTTCAAAAATTTCTCCATCTGTTGTCCTTAAATTATCATAGGCCATATACATCTTAAATGAGGTGATACCAGCATTTATTATTTCTTTGATTTCTTTTTTGATAGTGGAATTCCATTCAATGATCGACATATGATAGGTATAATCGCAAGAACTGTTTCCCTGAGCCAGTTGGTTCCACGATACTAGGCAGTCTTTTAATGAACTGCCTTTACTTGGTGTTGCCATATCGATCACCGTAGTTGTTCCTTTAGCAACGGCTGCTTTACTACCTGTATTAAAATTATCTGCGGTACTCATAGATCCTTTACCATTATTCAGTTCTAAATGAGTATGAGCATCAATAAATCCTGGTAATAAAAAACAACCTGAAACATCTTCAACGTTGGAACCGTTTTCTTTTAAATTTGTCCCTATTTCAACAATTTTCTCGCCATCGATTCTCACATCAACTTGACGACGTTTTTTTGCCGATACTACTATTCCGCCTTTTAAAAGGATAGACATTTTTTAACCTCCATCATTAAGAAGTTGTTTTTGCACTCATGGATTTTTTTTACATATGCATACAATATTCATAATCTTTGATCATCGTAGCCATTAAATCGATGATATCCGCTGGAATATCTAATCCTTTAGCGTCTAAACAAATCGTTGAAGTGTTACCCCATAAACGAACTAGACACGTTTTTTCTCTCGGATCGATCACATAGAAACCTGAATTTGCGCTATTTTCAAAGTCTGCTTCTGTATTAAATAGAGTGAATTTATCTTTATATGGTGCACTTGAATATGGACAGAAAGTCTCGCAATTTCCGCATTCATTACACATACGATCCACATGGACAATTTGTGGTTGCGGCTGTCCTTTAACATTTACGACGATATTTGCGCGATTTGGACAAACATCCATACAAGATTCACAAATCGTTGAACAGTCCAAACAATTACTAGCTTGTCCACAAAGTGCTTCATTCGGCTCTAAGATACCGCGTTTGTTGCGCACAGATGCCACGTTTTTATTAAGATTGGTTTGTTCATAATGCTCATTATGAATGTGACAAATATTTCTAGTAGCTTTTGTAGCATCGGCAATCGCTTCAACAATTGTCGCAGGTCCAAGATTCGCATCACCAATCACATAGACATCTTTCAAATTGGTTTCTAGTGTTTCTTGATTGGAAACAACTTTTCCATACTGATCCGTTGTGATTCCAATCGATTGATAAAAGTCTGTATCCACTTTCTCTCCAACTGCAGCAATGACAGTATCCGCTGGCACTTCAGTAAATTTGCCTGTTGCTACTGGTCTACGACGACCTGAACCATCGCGTTCACCTAAGCGCATTCTTTCACAAGTTAGCAGACCATTTTCTAATTTTATCGGTGACAGTAATTCTAAAAATTCTACGCCATCTCCTAAAGCAAGGTACAATTCTTCCTCATCTGCAGGCATATTTCGTTTGTCTCGACGGTAAACAACTGACACTTTTTTCACACCTGGTAACGTCGTTGCAGCTCTAGCGCAATCCATTGCTGTATTGCCACCACCGACAACTACGATTTGTTCTCCATAAGGATTAAGATGAGGATTTTTTCGATTAGCTTTTAAAAATTCTAATGAGTTTACTGCTTTGCCAGATTCTAATTTCAATTTTCCATGTTTCCAAGCACCAATTGCATAGATAATGTTGGTGTACCCTTGCTCACGCAACGTTTCAATATCTGGAGCCGGCTGACCTGTTTTGAATTTGGCTCCCATGAATCTAGCCATTTCTACATCATTTTGGACAGATTTCATTGAAATTCTAAATTCTGGTACGATTTGGCTACAGACACCACCAATCGTGTCGGCCTTTTCAAATACGGTTACTGGCATTCCTTCACGAGCAAGTATGAACCCAGCCGATATCCCTGCTGGCCCACCACCAACAATTGCTGTCTTAGGTGCATTTTCTTTACGAACAGGTTTTTCCATCCCTGCCATTAAATCATCATAAGCATGTTCAGCAGCTTCTAATTTCGCATCCCGAATTTTGATGGCTCCTTCATAAAACTGTCTCGTACATTTCGTCATACAAGGGTGAGCACAAATCGTTCCTGTAATGAAAGGCAATGGATTTTTATCCACAATCACTTTTAACGCTTCTAAATAGTTGCCTTCACTCACATAACGAAGATAGGCTGGAATATCCTGATCGATTGGACAACCGCCATCACTACGACAAGGAGCTGTGTAACAATTAGTCAGTGGGACAGTCGTCCTTAATTTAGAACTTTCTGGTAATTTGATTGATTTCTTATAGCGAGCATGTGTTTTGGCTCTTTTTACAATCGTTGTAAGTTTGTCTAAATCAACATGGACTTGCGTTGGATACACTGATTCACTTAATAAATTTGCTACTTGGTTCATGCGTTGATAGCCACCCGGTTTCAACAACGTTGTCGCCATTGTGATCGGCCAAATTCCAGCATCAAAAATGTCTTTAATATTAAAAACATCTGCTCCTCCAGAATAAGAAATTTGTAACTTTCCATCGAATGCATCCGATAGCTTTTTCGCTAGGGAAATGCTCAAAGGAAATAATGAACGTCCTGACATATACATTTCTTCTCCAGGTAACTCTTCTTCTGCAATCCCTACTGGAAAAGTATTAGTGATTTTTACGCCAAAATTAAGTTTTTTACTATCCGCTAAAGCTTGTAAACGTGTCAACATAGGAACAGCATCTTCAAATTGCAAATCTTCAATAAAATGATGATCATCAAATACCATATAATCAAAGCCTAATTCGTCCATTGTTTGACGTGTGTATTCATAGCCCAACATGGTCGGATTACATTTAATAAATGAATTCAGCCCTTTTTCTTCTATTAAATAAGTGGTAATTCGTTCGATCTCATCTGATGGACAGCCGTGTAATGTAGATAACGTAATGGAACGACAAACGTTTGGACTGATACTTTCAATATATTCTTTGGTCACGTGTTTAAATTGTGGCAAATATTTATAAGCAGCTTCTTTGCATTCTTGCCAAATCGGTGTATTTTCGGCATCCTGCATATCTGTGATATACTTATCAACTTTTGGTGATTGAATCCCAGCCAAGTCGTATCCAACACTCATATTGAAAATAAAGCCATCTGGATTACCTAAATGAAGTTCTTTGCTAAGCAGTTTTAGTACAAACCAACCTTTAACGTATTCATCATAAGCTTGAGGAACTCGCAACTCCGTTGACCATTCCACGTTGTAGCATTCATCTGCTGCTGTGATACAAGGCTTACTAACAGGTAAATCTTCTCCATCAATGATTTGAACCGTCTTCACTTCAAAAAAACGTGAACCAGTTAAATAAGATGCAATAATATTTTGTGCTAATTGCGTATGTGGTCCTGCAGCAGGTCCACAAGGTGTTTCCATTTTTTCGCCAAATAAAGGCAATGTTTTGTTTGGATCAGCTTTGTAAAATTTTCTTACACCAAAAATAGTTGATTCATTTCTGTATTCATTTAAAATCCAGTTCAATAACCCATCGATCGAAATTGGGTGCATGATGTCACTCATGTTTGTCACTCCTTTTTAATTTTCTACGCTAGTATTGTCTAGCCATTGATTCTTGACCAAAGAGATTGCGCTTGTGTTTGTGCATCATGCCAGATTTTTTCTTGATCAATGCCTTGCACTTCTCGATTTCTCATGCGAATTTCACCATTGATGATAGTATCTGTAACTGCTCCTCCATTCATGCCAAACAAGATATGAGAATTAATATTCTCTTTCGTCATAGGTGTTGGACCTTTATAATCCAACACAATCACATCTGCTGCTGCATCAGGTTCTAAAACCCCTAGTTTCTTCTCAAAATAGCGATTTGCCATTTGCGGATTATTATTGAATAACATTTGTGGCATTTCTGTCCAAGCGGCATTTGGATCAGCTAAATGATGTTTGTGGATAATATTGCCTACTTTATATGATTCTGTAACATCATTCGTATAACCATCTGTTCCAAGACCCATCAAGATTCCATACTCATTAAGCATACGCATTGCTGGCGGACATCCTACAGCATTCCCCATATTTGATTCTGGATTTGTTACTACCATTGTGTTTGTATCCCGCAATAATTCCATTTCATGTGGATTGATATGAATACAATGTCCTGCCATCGTTTGCTTGCCCAAAATACCTAGATCGTATAAACGGTTTACGATTGGCTTACCATACTTTGCCAATGAATCATAAACATCGGCAATATCTTCTGCAATATGGATGTGATAGCCAACATCTTTTGGGGTATAAGCGGCGCAATACTCCAACGATTTGTCTGACAGTGTAAAGGCCGCATGCATGCCCATCATCGCTTTTTGCATGTCATCCGTACGAGCAGCACTTGCTTTGATAAAAGTAGCATTTTCTTTGACTGCTGCTTTCATCTTTTCTTCACCGTCACGATCTGATACTTCATAGCATAAACAAGTACGGACACCTAATTCCTCAGCTGCATTAGAAAGTTGAGTCAAACTCCCTTCAATCGAGCCATAGCTTGCATGATGATCAAAAACCGTTGTCACACCATTTTGGATACTATCTAAATAAGCGATTTTTGCACTGTGATACGAATCTTGTAAATTTAAGGTTCGATCGATCCGCCACCATTGGCCTTCTAAAATATCCATAAAATTTTTAGGATGATAACCATTGATAGTTAATCCTCGAGCAAAAGTACTATAAATATGATTGTGCATATTGATAAACCCAGGCATGATCACTCCACCTTTCGCATCAATGTATTCAGCTTCTGGAAAACCTTCTCTTAACTCCATCGTAGTTCCTACTGCCTTTATCTTTTGACCGTCAATAGCCACACATCCATTGTCAAAAAAAGTAGCTTCCTTATCTCTGGTGATTAGGCGTCCATTTCCTATTAGTAACATCTTTTTCCTCCTAAATTACATTTATTTTTCACCCGAACAGAAATCGCTTACATATAGAAATAGTTCAAACATTCACGAATGAATAGATATCTGAATACTAGCTCCATAGCTTATTACAACTTTAAAAAAAGCGCTTGCATTCAAATTTAAAATTAACTATTTCCCTTAACTCGAGTAAATTATACCACTCAACCTAAAAAAAAACAATGCTACCTAAAAAATATTTTTTAGTGCAAAATGCCCATTGTCTTGTATTATGATTTACCGCATGATATTATTACACTCGAAGCTAGTAGAAGATAATGGATTTTTTCTAAAGATATACTAATCTATATCTGTTATTTTTCTATAATCATAAGAATTACATTAATCGAATACACAGCGATGTATCAGACATAACTTCTTAATTAGAAAGGAGCAAAATCATGCTCTCCGATGAAAAATTGAATTTTCTGACTCAAGTCGCAAAAGCTTTAGCTGGTCAGTTTGGTGAAAATTGTGAAATCGTGATTCACAAAATCAATGAAAATAATATTAACAATACGATCGTTTCTATTGAAAATGGTCATGTTTCCTCTCGCCAACTTGGCGATGGCCCTTCTCAAGTTGTTTTAGAAGCGCTAAAAAAAGACCCTGCTGATTTAATTGATCATATCAATTACTTAACACGAACTCATGACGGTCGTATTTTGAAATCGAGCACCATATATTTCAAAGATAAAACTGGGAGTTTAGATGGTATTTTTGCAATCAATTATGATATTACTGCTTTGATTGCTGCTGAATCTACTTTAAAATCGCTTATTTCTATCGATGAACATGAAAATGATAAAGAACCTGATTACATTCCTCAAGACATCAATGAACTGTTAGATGATTTGATCGAAGAATCTGTTAAATTAGTCGGCAAACCCGTTCCTTTGATGACAAAAGATGACAAAATCAAATGCATCCAGTTTTTAAATAACAAAGGCGCATTTCTTGTGACAAAATCAGGCGATAAAGTAGCTGGATTTTTCAATATTTCTAAATATACGTTATACAGTTATATCGACGCTAAGTAAAAATTAGGCAGCTATGTTAAAAAAACATAGCTGCCTAATTTTTATTCCACCAAATCTTAATATAGTAAGAAAGAGTAAAAGGAATTAATTTTTTTTTTCAATTGTGGTATTATAGATTGAGTTTATTATTGAATGTAACAATGATCGTTGAGATAAATTGGAGGGCACTTTATGGGAATCAGAAGTCATGTAGCAATAGCCGCTGGAAAAACTTCACAATGGGTTTTAAAAACTTTCTTCAAAGGTGGTAGTAGCTATCCTGGAAAATTAGCATTAAAAATCGATCCAAAAATCTTAGATACTTTGGCAAAAGATTATGAAATCGTTGTTGTCACTGGTACCAACGGCAAAACGTTGACCACGGCTTTAACAGTGAATATTTTAAGACAAGAATTTGATCATGTGCTGACCAATCCAACTGGTGCAAATATGGAACAAGGAATTGTTTCAACTTTCTTATCTGCCAAAAACAAAGGCGCTAAGAAAAAATTTGCAGTTTTGGAAATTGACGAAGCTAGTTTAAGCCGTGTTACAAAGTATATTGAACCGAAACTATTTTTATTCACGAATATTTTCCGTGATCAAATGGACCGCTATGGTGAAATTTACACCACTTACAAACTGATTGTTGACGGTGCAGCAGCTGCGCCCAATGCACCCATTTTATGCAACGGTGATTCGCCTATTTTCAATTCCGTTGAAACAATCAATCCAAGAAAATACTATGGCTTCAATCATATGCCAGATAAAGAACAGATGGCTCATTACAATACCGATGGCTTGCTTTGTCCAAAGTGCCATCATATTTTGCATTATAAAATGATTACTTATGCTAATCTTGGGAAATACTATTGTCCCAACTGTAACTTCCATCGTCCTGAACTAGATATCCAATTAACAAAAATGGTAGCGATGGATAATACGTCTGCTGATTTTGTGATCGATGATGCTGAATACAGTATTGCTGTTGGTGGTATGTATAATGTCTATAATGCTCTTGCTGCCACTTCTGTTGCTGAATATTATGGCGTTTCGCCTGAAAAAATTAGAGCTGGTCTAAGCTATGATGAAAAAGTTTTTGGACGCCAAGAAACAATCAACATCGAGGGTAAATTATGTACATTAATCCTGGTTAAAAATCCAGTTGGTTTAAACCAAGTGATTGATATGATGGGACTTTCCCCTTATTCTTTCTCGCTTGTTTCACTATTAAATGCAAACTATGCAGATGGTATCGACGTCAGCTGGATCTGGGATGGCGATCACGAAGCTTTTGCTCAAATGAATATTCCAGAAGTGATTGCTGGTGGTGACCGTCATACAGATATGGCTTTGCGATTAAAAGTTGCAGGAATTCCTGAAGACAACTTAAAAGAAATTCCTAATCTGGATGATGTGATCACTGCTATCAAAGAAGTACCGACAGATCGTGTTTATATTTTAGCGACTTATACGGCAGTTTTACAATTACGTAAATCATTAACTGCACAAGGTTATATTACTAACTAGCTTCATGAGCTAGTCTCTCGTAAAAGATAAAATAAGAGTGAGACAAAAACATCTCAGCCCTATTTTTCTGCTGAGACTGAACAAAAGTGAGCGTTATTACTTATATACGAGGAGGAATCTACAGTGCCCAAAGAATTAGTTGTGTGTCATTTGTATGGAAATTTACTGAATACTTACGGCGATAATGGTAATTTACTAATGTTAAAATATCTTGCTGAAAAAATGAATGTGACCTTTCACTCTGAAATCGTTAGCATTCATGAACCTTTTGATCCTAATAAATATGATTTAGTTTTCGTTGGTGGAGGTCAAGATTTTGAACAATTGATCATTTCAGAAGATATCCAATCGAAAAAAGAATCTTTGACTGAATACATCGAAAATGATGGTGTTATGCTCGCAATTTGCGGAGGATTTCAATTGTTAGGTCATTATTATATGGGCGCTAAAGGTGAAAAAATCCACGGAATAGGTGCATTGGATCATTATACATTAAGTCAAGATAACAATCGCTATATCGGCGATATTGTGATCCACAATGAAGAATTCAATGAAACATACTATGGATTTGAAAATCATAATGGTCGAACATTTTTAGGTAAAGGAGAGCGCCCTTTAGGTAATGTCGTTAAAGGAAAAGGAAACAACAGCGAAGATGGTTCTGAAGGCGTAATTTACAAAAATGTTTTTGGTTCTTATTTTCATGGACCGATTCTTGCCCGCAATGAAAATCTAGGTATTCGTTTGATCAAAACAGCATTAGAAAAAAAATATAATGAACCATTTGTAGTACCCCAAGAAATATTGACAGTTAACTAAACAAAAAGTGTTAGGAAAAATTTCCTAACACTTTTTTTAGTACTATGCCTCTACTCCAGGTTCTGAAGCAATAATCGTCAACTCACCTTCAATACGCCATTTTGCGATATCATTTGGTAAGATAAAACTTGTTCCTTTCGTTAGTTCATACCTTTCTGATTTCACTGTATCGACTTCTTCAACAATCAAATGACCCACACCATCAATAACCGTTGCTAGTGTATACGGCGCATTTTTCTTTATATTCAACACACCTTTAACTTGCCATTCATACACATTGAAAAATGGTGTTTTTAAATAGGTAATGATACTTGAACGTCCTTGGTTTTGTTGTTGGATCGATAACTGCGCATCCTTAGCTGGAACTGTTGTCACATCCACTGATTGCTGAATATGCAATTCTCTTGCTTGTCTTTGATCGTCTTTTCTATCATAATCATACACACGATACGTAGTATCACTGCTTTGTTGGGTTTCTAAAATCATGATCCCTTTACCGATTGCGTGGATCGTGCCACTCGGTACATAGAAAAAGTCACCTTTTTTAACTGGCACTTTCTTAAGTAAATCATCCCAGCGTTCCTCTTTGATCATCGCTTCAAGTTCTTCTCGACTCTTAGCATTATGTCCATAAATGATTGTTGCCTCTGGCTCAGCATCAATAATATACCAACACTCCGTTTTGCCAAGTTCGCCTTCATGAATTAATCCATAGGTATCATCTGGATGAACTTGTACAGATAAATCATCTTCTGCATCCAAAATCTTTGTTAGTAAAGGAAAAACCTCCCCTTTAGCATTGCCGAATAATTCGCGATGATTTGTCCATAAATCATCAAGTTTTTGACCAGAAAAGGGACCATTTTCTACTGTGCTCACGCCATGAGGATGAGCACTGATCGCCCAGTCTTCTCCGATTTTATTGCTTGGTAAGTCAAAACCGAATACAGTATGTAAACGATCTCCTCCCCAAATTTTTTCTTGAAACACTGGTTTTAAAAATAAAGGTTGCTGCATAGTTTAGAGACTCCCTTCCATTTATACTCATCAATTATACCACTAAAAAGAAAGCGATTCATCTTTGTTTGTTATTTTTTCTTTCAAATAAATTTCAATAAGTTCATCTCTCTTTTCAATATACTCCGCTCTCTTATCTACTGGATGAACACGATTAGAAAGAAAAATAAAGGCTTCTTTTTCATTAGGATCGATCAACAAAAAGGTTCCTGTATAGCCAGTATGAAACAAAATAGGCCTACCTGTTAAATCGTCTTTCAAGTCCCAGCCCAAAGAACGGTTGCCGTGTTTATTCGGCGTTTGATCAGCTAATAATGAACAAATCGTGGTTCTCTCCAATAGTTTTGTATCCTGATATACTCCTTCATTTAAATACATTGATGTAAATTTCTTAAGGTCAGTCAAATTAGTGAATAAACCTGCATTCCCTGCATGTTCTGCTAAAACAAAAGCTTTTGGATCATGTGTTTGACCGCGAATCAATCCTCTTACAGGATGATTTTCAGTTGGTACAATGTTGGCGGAATCCGTCGGTAGAAAAATACTCTCCCTCATATCCAAAGGATGTAAAACTCGTTCCTTAAAGAGTTCGATCACTTCTTTACCTAATAGCTCTTCCAACATAAATCCTAATAAAATCGTCCCTGTATCTGTATAGGATACTTTTTTACCGAGAGCTTCACCTGATTGAACCTGATTGTATGCACGCTTTAACTCTTCTTTTGATAGCGTATCTCGATTTTCGATGTAACTTTGGATATCAGAAGTATGCGTCAAAAGGTGCCGAATCGTTATTTTTTCATCCTCAAACGCAGGATAGTACGTTTTCAATGAGCGATCGATTTCGATTATTTTTGCCTCCATCAGTTGTAAAACTACTGTTGTTGTACAAATAACCTTTGTCAGCGAAGCCACATCAAAAAGCAACGAGCGATCTAATACTTCGGCTTCAGGAAAAATTTGAGCCTTTCCCCAGGTATGATCTTCAGATTCCGTTTTCGTCATAAAGGAAAAACTGACACCTGGAAAAACGCCCTCATTCATCATTATTTTGATTTTTTTGCTTGTTTCTTTATACATCATTTATTTTCCTCGTTAAGTTTAGTATTACGTCATGGCTAATCTCTCACAAACCACCATTCAATTTCACTTGGATCGTAAACAGTTAAAATAGTTAACTTCTTATCCACAAAAAACTTCTGTTGTTTCTCTTCCAAGTGTTGTTTTAGTTGTTTCATTTCTAATTCATTTTCTAAAGTCAAAACGAAAAAATCTACACCTAGAAGTTCTTTCTCCGCTCTTTCATGTCTATTTGGTTTATGTGAATCGTCTAAATAGATAGCAAAATTCCCATTTTTCATCGATAATTTATCCATCGAAGAACCTTCTGAAGTCATTCCAAAAATGTCTTGATAAAATGCCCGATGCTCAGACACATTATCAACACGTAATTTGATTCGATCAAATTCTACATCATCTGAAAGACTTGAATAAAGAACTCTGCTTTGTTGTATTAAGGGTTGAATATCCAGCGGTTCCGGTGTTGCTTCCACTTTATTTATTGAGGTCTGATGGCTAACTTCTAATTCGTTTCCTTCAGGATCTTCTAAAAATACACTTTTCCGCACACCTTGTTGTACCGATTTACGGATTGGGTAATTATGTGCCGTAATTCTTCTTAAAAGGCTACCAAATTCTTCCTCTGTCGGAATCACCAATGACAAACAGACAGTTCTATTAAAAGAGCTCGCTTGCTCTTCCATAGGATCTGATTCCTCTAATATCAACAATCGACTATCCTTCCGTTGTGAACCAAATATAGATAAATTATTTTCTTCCAATTTCAAAGTAAACCCCAACACATTTTTATAAAAACCAACCATTTTTTCTACATCTTTGATACGCAACGCAACCGTTTTTACATATACATCTTCTGACAATTGAAACTTTTCCATTCGTCTTCCCCCTCCGAATGTCTCCCTGTTTTTATTCTAAACATCTCTAATGATTTCAGCAAGTAAATGTACTTTTTACGTTCATTACTCAGATGAATTAGTTTCTCTAACTATCCATTCTATTTACCTAGACCAATCAAAAGATAAAATATTATTTAATGATCACTACTTTATTCTATACCAATTATCGAATAAAATGAATATAATAATCAAAATATGTTTTAAATAATATTCATAAATGTAAAAAGAAGCTAAGACATAACTCTATAAGTTACATCCCAGCCTCAAGAAATCCAAATAAACGGTGAAATTAGAAGTCGTACCTCTGGAAGTAAGGGAGCATTCACAAAATTCCAAAAAGTATTTTTCGTGAATCATCCCTTATTTCTCGAAGTTAGATACTCCTGTTCTACCCTGTTTTTTGAACTACCAACTATGTTGCTTAATTATAAATAGCTTTGATTGGATCCATTCTAGAAGCACTGATTGCTGGAATGATCCCAAATATAACACCCGTAAAAATTGATACTACCGTAGATATCACAAAAATTGCAGGCGTCATGACAGGAGTGATTGTAACGAAACTACCGACTATCGTAGAAAGTAGATACCCTAATCCAACCCCAATCAATCCTCCTAACAACGTGATAAACGCTGCTTCTAATAGAAATTGCATTAAAATCATTCGTGGTTTTGCTCCTATAGCTCTACGAATTCCTATTTCTCGTTTTCGTTCTGTTACAGAAACATACATGATGTTCATTACACCAATCCCTCCAACCAAAAGAGAAATCGCCGTAACGGCCATTAAGAACATCGTCATTCCACCGATTGCTTCTTCCATTTGTTTTTGACTCTTCTGTTCTTGATCATTTTCTTTGAAAATACCTTTAACATCTGGATGATTTTCACTTAAAATTGTAACAGCCTGAGCAATAACTTTTTGCTTATCTGCCCCTTCTTTTAACTTGAAGTTAATCCCACTGATCGACTTAGATGTTGCCAACTTATTGTAAGAACTTCTTGAAACGAAGCTACTTGATACTGTATTCCAATCCAATGACATTGCTTCAGCATTATCCAATGAATCATAATCAAAGGGCTCTAAAATACCGATAACTTTATACATATAGCCATTGATTGAAACAGCTTTTCCAATTAACTCACCAGGATCATCCATTTTTAAGCTCGTATCAAATGTATCATGATTTAAGATGATCACGTCTTTATTGATATCTCGATCATCAAAATCTCGTCCATATTTAATTTTATTGTTCCCTCTATTAGAAGTAACCATCAAATTTGCTTTTGCTCCAAAATAATCCAGCTGAGTCGTCAAATTATCTCCCATCATACCATCGCCATATTGCGGGTATATTGATTCAACCCCATCAATGTCTCTAACTTTCTTCATATCGACTCTGGAAAAGCTATAATCAGGTTCTTCGTAAGTCATCATCCCTGACGTACTTTCTTCCTGCATTGTATAATGAAGTTTAATGACATCTGTATTCATAGCGCTAGTCGCTGATGTCACTTGCTTTTTCATTCCCTCACCAAGTGTTGAAATCGTCACAACAGAGGCAATTCCTATAATTATTCCGATCATTGTCAGAAAGACCCGTAATTTATGCGCTCGCAAACTTAATAGTGTGCTGATCAATAGATTTGAAATCATCGAATCACCTCTTCTTCAAGAAAACGGCCATCTTTCATATGAATCACACGAGTGGCATATTTCTTCATGTCAGCGTCATGAGTAACCATTACAATCGTTTTCCCTTGGCGATTCAATTCAGTCAACAATTCCATGATTTCCGTTCCCGTCTCACTATCCAACGCACCGGTTGGCTCATCAGCCATAATCAAAAGTGGATCATTGACTAACGAACGGGCAATTGCGACACGCTGTTGTTGTCCACCAGACAATTCATTGACTTTCGCTTTTGTCTTAGTTCCTAAACCAACCAACTCTAAATATTTCTCTGCAATCCTACGTTTTTCATCATTGTTTTTTTTACCTGCATAAACACAAGGTAATTGTACATTCTGACTGACATTCAATGAGTTGATCAAAAAGAATTGTTGGAAGATGAAACCCAAGTACTCATTACGAAATTCTGATTTCTTATTTTCTGAAAGTTTAGAGACATCTTCCCCCTTAAAAAGATACGTCCCATCAGATACTCGGTCTAAAAAACCAATGATATTCATCAATGTGGTTTTCCCACTTCCAGATTTCCCCATAATCATAATAAATTCACCTTCATTGATCGTCAGATCCAATGATTTTAACACTTGCAATTTTTCTTTCCCAACTGGAAAATATTTATTTATTGCTTGCATCTGAATGAGAGGTCGCGGACTTTGCTCTTGTTGTATCATATATGCTCCTCCTATTCCTTAGCTGCTATAGGTGCTGCTTCTCCTGTTTCATCCTTGCTTTCTCCAATTAAATCGCCTTCTTTGACTTCTTTCTTCGAAGAAAGAATTATTCGATCAGCAGATTCTAATCCTGAATTCACAACTATATTTTCTCCTTTTTCTTCCCCTACTTGAATATCACGGCGAATTACAGAACCAAAATCATTGACTAAGACATATTTTTTGCCGTCTTGCTCATGGATTGCTTTTTTAGGAACTTCAATTGCTTTATTGTCACCTAAATTGATTGTTGCCTGCATATGGTAACCATTTTTTATGCCTTCTAAACTATCAAGTGATAATTTAACATTATAAGTAGACATCGATCCCTCAGCACTGCTACTTTCACTTGGCGTTGCTTTTGTTTCTGGCGGATTATCATCAATATACGAAATTTTCCCTGTAACGCTAGTACCATTTGAAACAACAGAAAGATTGGCCTTTTGATCAACAGCAATCTTCATTAAGTCTTTTTCGTTCACTTTTCCTGCAACATATAAACCATCTGATGTTAAACGAAGGATTGGTGCATTTTCGTCTTTAACCTCAGGTATGGAAACACGACCTTTGAACTTCGCTTTGGTTGAAATAAATTGTTTTGTAGACAAATCAGCAATCGTTTCATTTGAAAATAAGATTTCTTCATCAACACTGTCAACCTCTGCTTGATGTTGTTCATCAATTGCAGCTCCAGTTGTATTTCGCTCCTCTGCTTTGGTTTTATTATAATTATCGATTGCTCGATTCCATTTCTTATAGATATTCTGTTTTTTAGTAGCCAATTTACTTAATGTGTTATTTTGTGATTCTATTTCTTTCGTGATTTCTTTATCTTCATATGTGAATAAAATCGTTTCAGGTTCAACAACATCTCCATTATTCACTTTAATTTCAGGTGTACTTGTCATTTTTGCGTCTTTTGAAAATGCCTCAGCCTGTTCTGGCTGTACTACACCGTTGATATAGACCTGCTCGATATCAGGAACTTCAAAATATTCAATCCCTAAATCTTCTGTGTTCGCATTCTTTTCAGGTCCAACTGTCGGCTTTCCACCAAATAAATTGGGAAGAATAAATAGTCCGATGAGTACTACAGCAATGACTCCCACAATAACCATTATTTTTTTCTTTTTCATAACTCTTCACTTCATCTCCTTTTTTATAAAGCTATTATTTTCAATAACTTATGTTGTCATACTCTTCCATTTAACCATTATTCGTTAACGCATACAAGTTACATTTTTGTAATTTTGTGATTTTTTTAACTTGTAAGAACTCTTTTTTGACAATGAAAAACCTAGAATAATAAATGAATATTTCAGCTTATCCTAGGTTTCTTATATAGTTGAAAACTTATTTTTTTGCTTATTTAAACAGGCCATTTTAGCAGTGCAATTTGATTTTTGAACTGCTTAATACGTTCATTAAGATCCTATTCATGATTATGTTCGAATTGTCGATATCTCTCAGTTTTGGCGTAATAACAACGCTCCTGATTATCTTCATCATCAGTTCAAATTTCTTTTTACCTACATTACTCCGCTTAAAAAAGTTGATGACTGCATACATTTTACTCCTCCGACATCTATCCATGACTCTTTCACCTTTTATTTATTTAATTGAAATCCTGGTGAGGTTCATACCGTTGAGTGATCATCGATAGTCATAAAAGATATTTATAAAATGTTGCTTGTCCCCCAGTCAAAAATTCTAAAATCATTTTTGTGAACTATTTCTCTATTCCACTCATTATAAAATGAAAACAAATGAATTAGTTTCTATCCTGTTTTAAACTAATGTTTCTGAAATAATAGATGCCAGAAATATGTAGTTTATTTTATCTTAGATTGAGTCTAGTTACTTCAGTGATCACCCGCTTTACAGCTTCGACAACCTTTTCAAAGGATTGATTCGCATCAATTATATAGTGATACGGATACTCCCTCACTTTCGCTATATTTCCTGACTCTTGATCGTAAAGTGCTCCACGCTCTTTTATAATTTCTTCATTTTCTTCTCTACTTTCCAATCTTGATAATACATTTTTTTTAGATACTTCTAAAAAAATAGGAATAACCATATTTCCAAATTGTTTTTGAATTTCCTGAAATCCTTTAATCGTTAAAACATCATAAGCATAATGATCTTTAGTTTTGTTCAGTAATTCTGCAATTCCTACCCCGTATTGATTACCATGATACGTATCATACTCAGCTAGTGCTTCTGTGTTCACTAAATAGTCAAATTGTTCTTTAGTTTCAAAATAATAATCTATATCATCTTGTTCTTCTGATCTAATTGGGCGAGTTGTATGTGAAATCACTTTGTACTCTTTTGGAAAAACAGCTTCTGCTACTCGAGTTTTTCCTGATCCGCTCGGACCGATAATAACAAAAAAAGGATGTTTCAGCTTCTTGCTTTTCATCGTTATCCCCCCTGTGAATTCACTATACAACAATTAAAAGACAACTTCAAAGAAACAGACAATCATGAATACGTTCCAATCGTGATTGTCTGTTTCTATATATATATTTATATAGTATAAAGTAATTTTCCAATATAGTAAAAAATAACTATCAATTTGTTCCAGTGAATGTTATACTTACATAAATAGTATTTTAATTAAAAATACTGTGAATGCATCTTCTAACAGCACTAAACTTCCCCAAGCTTTGAAATGTTAGAAGATGCTCATATTTTTAAGGGGCTACGACAATCGCGAATACCCCAGCAACAACAGCAGCTAAAATCATTTTTTCTCCTCCATTCTAATAATATATAGTCTGTAAACATCTTTACAAGATAATAATAACAGACTATTAGAATTAAATAAATAACTTTAAGCTTTTATTGCATATTGAACAAGAATTAGAGTTGTTTTTTACAAATAATTCAAATCACTATGAAACTCTTCTTCTTTTTTGCCATATCTGCAAATCAAAGGAGTATAACGTATGAATATAGGTGAAACATTGCGTTTCTTTAGAAAACAATTGCATCTCACTCAAAAAGAAATGTTAGACAATTATTTAGACCCTTCGTCTTATTCCCGAATCGAGCATGGAAAACAAGTCATTAGAATAGATACTCTTGCAGAAGTTTTAAAAAAACTATCGGTGTCTTCTGAAGAGTTTTTTGCACATGTTTCTTTAGACGAAGATCAGAAAGAGTTTAAAGATCTTTTCTATTACTGTGCTTCTCACTTGGATAATCATACAAAAAAGAAAAAACTGATTGCCTATTATTCTACTTTGAAAGAAAGGCAGCTTAATTTAAAAGAATTTTCAAATTACATTGTTATAAAATCCTATTTTTCTCAGTTTTGGGAAGAAATCGACCCCATTACTGAACAAGAAATAAAAAAAACAGCTCAGTATTTATTGAAAAAAAATTACTATCAGCAATACGATTATGTTATTATCTGTAACATGATTAGATTCTTTACGTTTAAACAGCAAGACCTGATCATTGCTCGGGCAATCCCTATTCCAAATGAAAATCGACGAGACTATGTCACTAAAAATTTTGCTTACACAACCATTACAAATTTAATAACTTCTCGAATCTATGAAAAAGACTATAATGGTGCTCAAAAATATATACTTTTTGCAAATAAGCAAGATATGACTGCTTCAAATTACAATTATCGTATGAATTTACAATATTTACACAATTTATTACAGTATTTATTGACCGGAAATCATAAATACATGGAACATATTTATGATTTTGTTAGACTACTGGAAAATATTGGTGATACACTCCAAGCAGAAAATTTAAAAAAAGAAATAAAATTTTTAACATACAACCAATTTTCAATTCCAATGAAAGATGATAAAAACTATCCGATTGGAATCTTTAAATACTAGAAACTAAAAAGAGCCATAACTCAGATTAACTCTCTGAATTACGGCTCTTTTTAGTATTTTTATTTCAAATCTTGTCCATTCGTTTCAATTACTTTTTTATACCAATTAAATGATTTTTTCTCATAACGATTCATTGTACCTTCCCCGTTATCATCCAAATCTACATAAATGAAGCCATAACGTTTACTCATCTCACCAGTAGAAGCACTTACTAAATCAATACAGCCCCATGGAGTATACCCCATTAAATCTACACCATCTTTTACTGCATCTGACATTGCCTCAATATGGCGACGTAAGTAATCAATACGATAATCGTCTTCCACATAAAAGTTTTCATCTACTTTATCGATTGCCCCCAGACCATTTTCTACGATAAATAAAGGTTTTTGGTAGCGATCATATAATTCATTCAATGCAATTCTTAAGCCCTCAGGATCGATCTGCCAGCCCCATTCGCTCGCTTCTAAGAATGGGTTACGAACACCTCCTAATAAGTTCCCAACTACTGTATCCTCTTCCTCAGCTGTTTCATTGACTGCTGAAGACATATAATAACTAAATCCAATGTAATCTACTGTATGTTTTTTCATCAATTCTAAATCATCTTCGCCGATTTCTAATTCCATTACGCCATATTTATCAAACATACGTTGCTGATATGCTGGATATTCACCACGAACTTGAGCATCTGTACAATAGAAATTAAACTCTTGATTTTGTGCTAGTGTTGCCATTTGATTGATTGGATTTGCATCAATACTGTATGTTGTTGCGTAAATGATCATACAACCGATTTGCATGTCTGGATTAATTTCATGTCCAATTTTAACAGCTTTAGCGCTAGCTACAAATTGATTGTGCCAAGCTTGGAAAACATTTCGGTAATCACCAGCACCAGTTGCTTTGACCATTCCTTGACTTAAAGCTGGGAAATGGAATGCTGAGTTGATTTCGTTGAAGGTCATCCAATATTTTACTTTTTTCCCATAACGAGTTAACACAACTGTTGCATAGTTCTCAAAGAAATCGATCATTTGACGATTTTTCCAACCACCATATTCTTTCGCTAAGTGTAAGGGCATTTCATAATGCGAGATTGTAATAACAGGTTCAATCCCATGTTTTAAACACTCGTCGATTACTTGATCATAGAATTTTAGACCAGCTTCATTTGGTGTTGCTTCATCGCCTTTAGGAAAAATTCTTGTCCATGCAATAGAAAATCGATAACAGTTGAAACCCATTTTCGCAAACAATGCAATATCTTCTTTGAAGCGGTGATAATGATCAATCCCACGATGGTTAGGATAAATAAATTTGTCTTCATCGATTTCCCAATTAAATGTATCACTACCTAAAATTTGAAATCGTTGTTTCCCTCCAGGCATCGCATCTGCTACAGATAGGCCTTTACCGTCTGAACGGTAAGCACCTTCTAATTGATTAGCAGCAGTTGCACCGCCCCATAAAAATCCTTTTGGAAATGCAGTTGTCTTTGTTGACATATATATTCCTCCTTATTCTAAAAACTTAGAGGGCATGTTCAGCTCTGATAGAAAAATAGGAAACGATCACTAAGGTATTTTTAGTCTCATTTATAGTTTTTTTCCAAAGAACTAGCCCTCATAGCACGATAGCATAATACCCTACATTCGTTTAACGTACAATTGCCAAGAAATCTTCTCCATGTAAAACATCTGTTTGATCCATGTCTAATACATCTAGATAGTCACCACTATTTGTAACAACAATAGGTGTCACAACTGGATGACCAGCAGCTTTAATTTTTTCAATATCAAATTTAACTAACAAATCACCTTGCTTGACTTTATCTCCTTGTTTCACTAAAATATCAAATCCATCGCCATCCATCTCAACGGTGTCCATTCCAATGTGCATCAATACTTCTGCACCATCTTCTGTTGTGATCCCAACGGCATGACCTGTTGGAAATAGTGTTGTGATTTCTCCGTTAGCAGGTGCATAAAGTTCACCTAAAGTTGGTTCGATCGCAACCCCTTTACCTAAAGCACCTGATGAAAATACTTGATCTTCTACTTTGTCTAAAGAAACGATTGTTCCAGTAATTGGACTTGTTAAAACAATTTTATCGTTTTTATCGCTATTGTGCGCAACTGAGTTAGGATTATTATCTTTGGCAGCTGTTTCACTACTTGATTCTGGTTTATCTTCAAATTTTAAAATGAACGTTAACACAAATGCAATGACAAATGCAATTGCTGTTCCAATAACTGCAGCTACCAAACCAGATGTATCTTTTGTATCTTGTGGGATAAAACCTGGTAAACTCAATAAACTGATCAAACCAAAAACATAGTTTTGAACATGACTGAAACCGATAAATGCTCCACCGACAGCGCCACCAATACAAGCAGCAATAAATGGTTTTTTAAGTGGTAAAGTAACACCATATACCGTTGGTTCTGTAATCCCAAATACCGAAGTCATTGTAGAAGAAAGAGCTAACCCTTTTAATTTTACATTTTTTGTCATAAAGAAGACTGCTAATGCTGCTCCGCCTTGAGCCAAAACAGCTGGTAATAACATTGGTGCCATTGTATCAACTCCACCACCTGCTTGTGATAAGTTAAGCATCATAATCGGCACAAAGCCCCAGTGCATTCCAAACATAACGAATACTTGCCATAAACCACCCATTACAGCGCCTGCGATAATTGGACTAAAACCATAAATACCATTGTAGCCTTTTCCTAACAAGTCACCTAAGATTGTACCGATTGGACCAATTGCAATAAACGTAACTGGTGCCATTACCAAGAAAACTGCTAAAGGAACACAAATAATTTGTAAGAAAGAAGGAATCACTTTCTTAAAGAAACGCTCAACATAACTTTGAACATAAACTGCTAAAATAATTGGAATAACAGATGATGTATACGCACTTGCCCCAATAATTACAGGGATACCAGCAAAAGTCAGCGGTTGTCCTGCTAAAGCAGTAATACTAGGATGAACCAGCGCCATTGCAAGACAGACTGCCAAAAACTGATTCGTTTTGAACTTTTTCGCAGCAGTAAATGCCAGTAGAATCGGTAGAAATGTGAAAATCCCATCAGCAATTGCAAAAAGAACAACATAAACACCTGATTTATCAGTCAGCCAATTCAGTGTAACAGCTAATGTTAAGAATCCTTTTAAAACCCCAGCTCCAGCCATTGCGCCTAGGAACGGTGTAAAAATAGAAGAAATAATATCGATCAATTGATTAAAGATATTACCTTTAGGTCCTGTGTCTTTTTCCGAATCATCGTCACCTAAACCACTATGTGCCATCAATTCTTTATAGACATCGCTGACATGACTGCCGATTACGACTTGATATTGCCCGCCACTTCTAACAACCTGAATCACGTCAGGATCTTGATTTAATTTTTCAGTATCTGCTTTTTCCTCATCTTTTAATTTGAAACGTAAACGTGTTGCACAATGAACTACGCTATTCACGTTTTCTTCTCCGCCAACTAGCGTTAAAACGCGTTCAGCTATTTCTTGATTTTTACTCATTTTATATACCCCATTTCTTTAATTTTTTATATAAAAAAACCTAAACTGAAAAAACAATAATTAACTATACTTACAAAAACACATAAATATAATTGATCACTTGTTTTTTCAATCTAGGTTTTGCCTGCTAAACAGTAACAATCCGCTTCGATTGAAAGTTAAATTTTAAAAGATATAAATGCTATGCCTTTCGATCACCAGCGACACGCTGAATGTGAATGGTCAAATAAATTTGTTCTGCTTTGTCAATCGGTTTTTGATACTTTTTTACTAGATAGTCATTGATCCTTTGGACTGACTGAAATGCTTTAGGATACTTACTCTGAATCAGCTCGTAAAGAAAATCGTCTTCTTCATCATGTGCCTCATTTTGCAAGTAACGTTGGGCAAAATATTGTAAGTGCGTCACGATCCTTTGGTAATTCAATGAATCTTCGTCAAAAGGTTTGCCAAAATAACGACTAATGATTGTTAATATGTCTCGTACCATTTCGGTTGCAGACATTGTCACTTCCATATTCCCATTTGCTTGTTCGCTATTTACGATATGGAATGCAATAAATCCTGCTTCACTTTCAGAAAAATCGACGTCCAGTTTTTCCTTTATCAACGCTACCCCTTTTCGAGCGATAGCAAATTCTTTAGGATAAAACTTTTTTGTTTCAAACATCAGTGGATTAGGCATCTCAAGACCTTCTTTAGCTCTCATGATGGCGTAGTGCACATGATCTGTCAAGGTTAAATAGATATTAGAAGAAAGTTCGATTCCTAAATCTTCTTCAGCCATATCTACAATTGTTTTAACAATCTCAACCTCTTCTAATGGAATATCCGCGAACAACTGCTGGAACTGCCCAGATGTAATAGAATCTTTCAGAACAAATTCTTTCTCAATAAATGTGGGATCAATTAAATCACCAATCTTTTTTTGAAACGCTAGTCCTCGGCCCATACAGACGATTTCTTCACCTGATTCATTTTTTGTCATGACGACATTGTTGTTTAAAATTTTTTCAATATACATGATGAACCTCACTTTTACAAATACAAATGAAAAAAACCTAGAATCCACCCAAATAAACTGCTATGGAAGATTCAGGTTTTGCCTGCCGAACAGTAACAATCCTTATTACATGCACAGCATACCATTATTTTTAATCATTTGCAACCCTTTTCAAAAATAAACTATAAAATAGTTTATTGGACACTTCTTAAGAATTGTCAAAACCCGATTGCAAAGCAAATGAAAAAGCGTTACAATCGATCCCAGAGTTTTAAAAAATCTATTCAAAGGATGAGTTGCATGTTTGAATCAATTTCTACTCCAGATTTTGAAACACTTTATACGAACAAAGAACTTAACGTCATCGATATCCGTGAAACTAATAGTTACCTACAAGGTCACTTAGCCCATTCTATATCACTACCTGTTACGGTTTTACCAAATATGTTACAAAAATTGAATAAAGCAAAAACGTATCACATCATTAGTTACAGTGGTCGCCGCTCTGAAGTCATCGCCTCTTTTATGGCTACTAAAGGCTTTCACGCAGTCCATGTAATTGGCGGAATAAAACAACTTTCTAAAGATTTTTAAATAAGCAAAAAATAAGTATTCAGCAGTTGAATACTTATTTTTTATAGAATTTATGCAAAAACATTGATTTTCTTACTTTTTATTAGTAAAATAGTTTGTGTTTATAAATAATGATACTTAGGTATTTAAAGGAGATTTTACATGTCAAAATTACTTGTTGTAAAGGCACACCCGCTTACTAAAGAAGAATCTCGCTCTGTCCGAGCTTTAGAAACATTTTTAGAAAGCTATCAAGCACAAAATCCAGCGGATGAAATCGATGTTCTTGACGTCTATTCTGACTTTGTGCCAGAGATTGATGAAGAATTACTTTCTGGATGGGGTGCATTACGTACTGGAACTGAATTTACCGCTTTAAATGAAAGCCAACAAACTAAAGTTGCTCGTTTCAACGAATTAACTGATCAATTTTTGAGCGCTGATAAAGTAGTTATTGCCAATGCTTTGTGGAATTTAAATGTTCCATCTCGCTTAAAAGCTTGGGTTGATACAATCAATGTAGCTGGCAAAACTTTTAAATATACTGAAGAAGGTCCTAAACCTTTAACTACTGGCAAAAAAGCCCTACACATCCAATCAAATGGCGGTTTTTACGATGGACAAGACTTTGCTTCTCAATATGTAAAAGGCATTTTGAACTTTATTGGTGTTGCTGAAGTCGACCAATTATTTATCGAAGGAATCGACCATCATCCAGAAAAAGCGGAAGAATTATTAGGTGCCGCTATGGACCAAGCAACTACTTTAGGTAAAACATTTTAAAAATATAAAAGCCGAAACAGACAAATTTGTCCATTTCGGCTTTTTTTATTCAAGTTTTTTTAATTCTTCTTCTTCATGATATAAACTTGATACATCTTTATACCATTCAAATATGTGGGTAATGATGACCTTAGCCGCAGCATAAACAGGTATTCCCAAAATAACTCCTACAACACCAAATAGTTTCCCAGAGGTCAATAATACGACTAAAATCGTGACTGGATGAATATCAAGTTGACTCCCTAATACCAACGGTGAAATCACACGTCCTTCAATTGTTTGTTCAATAACAAAAACAACTAAAACCTTGGCTAGTAAAACGGGGCCACCTACAATACCTAAAAAGACAGCTGGTACCATTGCTAAAAATGATCCTAGATATGGAATCAGATTAAGAAAACCTGCTGTGATTCCTAGTGTAATCGCATAGTCTAGACCTATAAAGGAAAAGCCTAAAATAAACATGACTGCTACAGCAAATGCGACTGTTAATTGACCACGAATATAAGAAGAAACTTGAGAATTCACTTCTCCTAATACTTTCAATGTAGGCTGACGCATTTTATTTGGTAAAAATTTCATCAGATATGGCGCTAACTGTTTACCATCTTTCAATAAATAGAATAAGATAAACGGCATTGTAATGATTGCAACAACAATGGTTGCAACAGCTCCAAAGAAACTACCTAACCCTTGTACAGTAAATGTAGAAATATTACGAATGATATCTCCTAACGAATTAATTAGCCGATCCCCCATATCCTCTAACTGACTACGAAATTGAGCAAAAAATGGATCACTTAAGATCTCTTGCATTTTTTGATCGATCGTATCGATATATTGAGGAAAATGATTTCCGAAACTAATCGTTTGTTCTTGAATTTTAGGCACAATTACAACAAGTCCCCAAATAATCAATGCTACTACAACAATGAATAGTCCGATAATACTCCAAAGCCGAGGTATTTGTTTTTTTTCTAGATAATCAACTACTGGATTCATTAAATAATACAATATCCCAGCCATGATCAAAGGCAACCCAACGACTCCAACAAACTGCCAAACTGGTTTAAATAAATAGGAGACTTTTGTAAATACTAATAAAATCAACAAAATGAGTAACACTATCAATAATGAGGTCACAACTTGATTATTTAGGAACCAACGCCAAAACCAAGAAAATCGTTTTTCTTTATCTTTCTCTTGTCCCATTTACTCACACTCCAAGCGAATCATACTCAATTATTGTTCCAACTTTGATTGTTGGAAATTGGCTAGGATCAAGATATAGGCCATTCACAATCGCGTCTTCTTCAGGTACTTCTGCAAAAACTAACGTTACGTGAGCAATACTATTTAAGTTATTATTGGCAAATGGTCCAACGTATTGAATCGTATATTCTTGTTCATCGATCCTTAGCAGATTTCCTTTTTTAATATCTAGCGTCGGTAGTTCTTGAAATTTTTGAATCACTGAATACTCTTTTAATCCCTCTGTAGCATTTTCACCAAAAAGAATAATCATCGGCTCTTTTTCATCTAGTGCACTCGCACCGATTTCTGTCACTATAGCTTTCATCCATTTATCGCTCCTTCTCCAATTGATCATCTTCATTATAACATATAACCTTTTACCTTATTTGTTATTTTAGGCTTTTAGAATTGATAAAAAAAGTGAGTGAGACATAACTCTTCGAGTCATATCCCACTCACATGAAACTTAAATAAACGATTGAAACACAAGCAATCCCTTCGGAAAGAAGATGGAATTAAACCCTTCTATCCCAAACTCTTTCCATATACGATTGATTTATTTTAAAACTATTACGATAAAATTGTCACTTCTACTTGTCTTCGGCCCCAATTAATACATTGTGATACATCTGAAAAATGGAGGTCAATAATATTTCCTTTGATTGCACCACCAGTATCACTAGCAATTGCTTCACCATAACCTTCAACATATAATTTTGTACCTAGAGGAATAACCGTAGGATCTACTGCAATCGCCATCGGATCTACCCTAAGGTCTTGTCCCATTGCAGTTAAATTCCCGCCACCTATAAATCCTTCATTGCAAGAATAAGCAGTCGCCTCCATTAGTACCTTTTGACCACTTGGTTTAGTGCCTTCAATTTTTTCTTTAGCTAGTTCAGCTTCTACTTGTTTTTTGGCAAGTTGTTCTTTTTTATCTGCTTCGGCTTTTGCTTTAGCTACCTGCTCTTTTTCAATTTGTTCTTTAGCTAGAATATCTGCTTTTACTTTTTGAAATGCTTGCCCATCCATTATTGAATTGATTATTGTGTTTGATAACGACTTTGCCTTATGTTCTGGTAGAACAGTGTAGTCTGTTAAACTTTTTATTTCACTACTTTTATTTTCAGCTGCATACACAGGGATAACTGATCCTGTGATAAAACAGGTAATGATAAAGAAAATCGATAACCACTTACGCTTCATTTAATTGTTTCCTCCCTAAATTTCGTACGGGAGCAATCATAACACGCAGCAAGCCACTGATGGTTACTAATTAATTAAAGGTAAGTTACAGGATATAGGAAAACGTTTTATTCATTGTTACATTGGAAATATTCTCATTATTTATTAAAAAAGAGCATAGAAACATAAATTAACGCTTGGTCTATCAAGTTTATTTCATGTTCATTAAAATCTAAAAAAAATATATTTTTTAAGATTAAAGTTATATTTATCTGATATACCCTTGATAAATTTGTCAAATAAGATGATAAATAGTTCTTTGTTACAAGTCGATTACAAATAATTCAAACATAATCTGCATAAAACTATTGTAATTTTATTTAAAAAACAAAAAAGCTGAGAGCGGGACAAAAGCAACTCCTTCGTAAATAAGTTGAAATCCACAAAAATTTGAAAAACAATTTTTGCGAACTCCCTCTTATTTCTCGGAGCTAAACACTTTTTTCTCGACCTCAACCTCACTTAACATATCTCTTATTTAAAAAAGTCTGAAATATGAGTCCAGATTTCTTCTTTGAACACATCTTTTGGATTTCCTCCGCCAATCACTCCATAACCAATCATTGTTCCGGCTACAAATAAGATGATTACTAAGGCAATCACTACTAAAACTTTCAACAAAGTCACTATAATATAGCGTGTCGAACTCATATCTATTTCCCCTTTAATTAACAGTAGACAGTTGTTTTTCTGTAACTTTTTCGTCATTTATACGTTCCACTTTAGCACCTAGTTTTTGAAGTTTTTCATGGAATTTATAATAGCCACGATCTAAATACTCTAAGTGTGATACACGTGTAATACCTTCAGCACGTAATCCAACTAAAATCAAAGCAGCAGCAGCACGTAAATCAGTCGCTTCTACAGCAGCACCTTGTAATGATTGAGTACCATTGATAATAGCGATATTTCCGTCAATTTTCACATCCGCATTCATGCGTTGCATTTCTTCTAAGTGCTGGAAACGATTTTCAAATACCGTTTCAGTTACTACACTTGATCCTTCTGCTACCATTTGCATCGCAGTCATTTGTGCTTGCATATCTGTAGGGAAGCCTGGATGAGGTAACGTTTTAATGTCAGTAGGTTTAATCACTTTCGGACCAATGACACGCAAACCGCCTCTTTCTTCGCGAATAATAGCACCCATTTCAGTTAACTTAGAAATAAGCGGACGATTATGTTCTGGAATAGCTTCTTCAATCAAAACATCTCCTTCAGTCATCGCAGCCGCAACCATAAATGTTCCAGCTTCAATACGATCTTGAACGATTGAATGTTCCACTGCATGAAGTTTCTCAACACCTTCGATACGCATCATTTCAGTGCCGGCACCGACGATTTTAGCACCCATCTTATTAAGGATATTAGCTAAATCTACGATTTCAGGTTCTCTAGCAACGTTTTCGATTACTGTCATACCTTTGGCTTTCACAGCTGCCATCATAATGTTTTGAGTTGCCCCTACACTTGGGAAATCTAAATAAATCGTATTTCCGATCAATTCATCCGCAATAGCTTCAATATAGCCATTTTTTTGAATGATTTTAGCTCCTAATGCTTGGAAACCTTTCAGATGTAAATCAATTGGTCGTTTTCCAATTGCACATCCACCGGGCATCGCAACTTTTGCATGTCCGTTACGAGCCAATAAAGGCCCCATAACAACAATTGACGCTCTCATTTGACTAACATACTCATAATTTGCTTCGATGCCTAAAGGCTTAGTTGCATCTATTGTAACTTGGTTTGCTTCTTCATTAAAATCAATATCTACATTTAAATGTTTAATAACTTGGTTCATTGTAAAGACATCAGAAAGAATCGGCACATTCGTTAACGTTGTTGTTCCTTCTTCAGCTAATAAGGTTGCTGCTAAAATTGGCAATACTGCATTTTTAGCCCCTTCGATTTTCACAGTTCCTTTTAATTGGTTACCACCATGAACAATGATCTGTTCCATTTTGTTCCCCCCAAAAAAGTTAGAATTGGATGTTTTAATCCAAAATCTTTTCTATTATACCACTATTTACCAACAATTAGTATCTTTTCTTTTTATTTGTCAATCCTTATGGGAAAAATACAATAAATAAGTTACGGCATAACGCAAGAAACTCTAGGAAAAATGAGCTTACAGTATAACCGATAACAATTGAAAATAAGACGATTAGTAAACGTACTTGAGAGGTTTGATGCGTTTTGAAAAATTGTTCCAATCTGATTGATTGCATCGCCCAAAAGCTAACATAAATAAACATCATATGGCAGATGATTCGAATCACTGCATCAATACCAAAAAATTGCATAACTTTCTCCTTAATCTAAAAGCGTAACAGACTTGTTCAACTTCTTCTGAAAAATATGGTTGTGTCATTTTTTTGCACAGACCTATTTTATCGTTCTTGTAAGAAGTCAACCACAAAAACTAGATAACCTAAAAGCAGAGTACGCTCATTTAAGTAATATAAAGATAGTTTATCATAAATTGTCTCAAACAAAAAATAAAGATTCTTAAATCTCATAAAAATAACATATGTATGCTGTTGTGAGTTATGATAAAAGATGGCTGAGACCTCATTATTTCGCCGTCTCAGCCACTCATAATTTTACGTATGTTTTGATACATTGATTCGATTGATCGCTCGATGAAGGGCAACTGTTGCACGGCGTAATTCATCCGTATTCGCATTTTCCTTCGCTTTTTCAATCATCCGCTCAGCTCGTTGTTTAGCGCGTTCTGCACGACTTACATCAATATCTCTTTCACGTTCTGCACTATCGGCAATGATTGACACAACATTATCACGAACTTCCATAATGCCGCCATTGACCGCAATCCAATCCACATGTGTATCCGAATCCGTTCTTTTTACACGAACTTCATCGATCGCTAAAGGGACAATGATCGGTGCATGTTTTGGTAAGATACCAATTTCACCATCTGTTGTTTTCGCAACAACGATTGTCGCACGATGATCATAAACCAATCCATCAGGAGTCACCACATTGACAGTTAAACAATCCATTTCTGGATCTCCTCCTTTTAGTAGTTCAATGTTTTAGCTTTTTCTATAACGTCTTCAATTCTACCTACACTACGGAATGCTTCTTCTGGCAGGTCATCATGTTTACCATCAAGAATTTCTCTGAAACCTCTGACAGTGTCTGCAACAGGAACATAAGAACCTGGTTGTCCTGTAAATTGTTCTGCCACATTAAAGTTTTGTGACAAGAAGAATTGAATGCGACGAGCGCGACCAACCAAGATTTTTTCTTGATCAGATAACTCATCCATTCCTAAAATCGCAATAATATCTTGTAATTCACGGTAACGTTGCAATACATGTTGTACTTCTGTTGCTACAGCATAATGTTCGTCTCCTACAACTTCTGGTGCTAATGCACTTGATGAAGAAGCTAGTGGATCAACTGCTGGGTAAATTCCCATTTCAGTCAAACGACGTTCCAAGTTCGTCGTTGCATCTAGATGAGCGAAAGCTGTTGCAGGCGCCGGATCGGTATAGTCATCCGCTGGTACATAAATCGCTTGGATCGATGTAATTGAGCCTTTTTTCGTAGAAGTGATACGTTCTTGTAATTGTCCCATTTCAGTTGCAAGAGTTGGCTGATAACCAACTGCAGAAGGCATCCGACCTAATAAGGCAGAAACTTCTGATCCAGCTTGAGTGAAACGGAAAATATTATCAATAAATAACAATACATCTTGACCTTCAACATCACGGAAATATTCCGCAATCGTTAAACCAGTCAAAGCAACACGCATACGTGCACCAGGAGGTTCATTCATTTGACCAAAAACCATGGCAGTTTTTTCGATAACGCCAGAGTCTTTCATTTCAAAATAAAGGTCGTTTCCTTCACGAGTTCGTTCTCCTACACCTGTAAATACAGAAATACCGCCATGTTCTTGGGCAATATTATGGATCAACTCTTGGATTAACACGGTTTTACCAACACCGGCACCTCCGAATAATCCAACTTTCCCCCCTTTTAAATAAGGAGCTAGTAAGTCAATAACTTTGATCCCTGTTTCTAAAATTTCGTTACTTGTACTCAATTCGTCAAAAGCTGGTGCTTTTTTATGAATACCGCTTCGTACTGCGTCTTCTGGAAAAGGTTCTTCTAAATCGATTGTATCGCCTAAAACATTGAAGACACGACCTAATGTTTCTTTCCCAACTGGAACAGAAATTGGTTTTCCAGTATCGATGACTTCCATTCCTCGTTGTAATCCATCTGTTGATTCCATCGCAATCGAACGGATGACACCGTCACCTAATTCTAAAGCTACCTCTAGAACAACTTTTTGTTTTTCTTCGCCGTTTTTATAAACGACTAATGCATTATTTATATCTGGTAAGGATTGATCTAGTGAAAATTCCACGTCAACAACGGGACCGATTACTTCAACAATCTTTCCTGAACTCATGTTTCTTTCCTCCGTTTCGTTTGAAGAGGTCGTAAAACTATCGATATTTCAACAGTTTTGTACCCTAACGAGGTCGTGATAAAAACCTGTCTTCTCTATTACTTAGTAAGAACTTCAAGCCTATTTAGCTCAAATCTTGAATGTTACTCTAATGCAGCTGCACCCGCTACGATTTCAGTAATTTCTTGTGTAATCGCTCCTTGACGAGCACGATTATAAGAAATCGTCAAATCGCTAATAATATTTTGAGCATTATCAGTGGCCGTCTTCATTGCAGTCATCCCAGCTGCGTGTTCAGCCGTTTTCGCATCAATAATCGCACCATAAATCAAACTTTCAGCATATTGGGGTAATAAATTATCCAAAATAGCTTCTTCAGAAGGTTCTAAAATATATTCCTGCTCATATGTTGTCGCTTCATCTGGATCTAAATCCGAAATCGGCAACATTTTTTCAACTCGAAACTGGCTAGTCAATGAATTGATATGATGGTTATAGCATACATATAATTCATCAAAGACTTCATTTTCATACATTGTAGTCGCTGTTGAAACGATTTTTCTAACTTCATCAAAGCTAGGCTGATCGCTCAACCCTCGAAGCTCGTATGCCACATTAATACCGCGAGCTTTAAAGAAATCAGCCCCCGTTCCACCAATAGCAATCAATACGAATTCGTCTTGAGATTTATGATCATCTGCCATCATTTTCATCGTTTGTTTTAAAATTGAACTATTGTACCCACCGACAAGTCCTTTATCTGACGTAATCACAATATAACCAGTCTTTTTTACAGGACGTGAAGTCAACATCATGTGATAGTTTCCAGTTTCTGATGCTTCTTCGCTATCATATGAGTCTAATTCTTCCAAGTCACTTAATTGAGCTGCAACAAGATGCGTAACGATAGAACGGATTTTTGACGCATATTCTTGAAAACTTCTAGAAGCCACTTCTGATTTTGTCAGTTTAGCACCAGAAACCATTTGCATGGCATTGGTAATTTGACTTGTCTTTTTAGTTGAAGCAATGCGTTGTTTGATTTCATTTAATGAAGCACCCAATTCTTGTCACCTCTCTTACGCATTTTGAATTGATTCAAGTGTATCTTTCGCTGTTGATCCGCCTGAATTAGCGGCATCGAATATTTCTTTAAACTCGTTGATTGCAGCATCTAACTCTTCTGATTTTGGCAAGTCTTTTGTTGTACGGATCGTTTCAAATAATTCAGGATGTTTGCCATCTAAAAAGTCGAATAATTCTGATTCAAAATCTAGAATTTTCGCAACACTGACACTGTCTAAAAATCCGTGTGTCAATGCATATAAAATCACGACTTGTTTTTCGACTGCTAACGGTGCATGCAGTTTTTGTTTTAAGATTTCAACAGTCCGACGGCCTCGATTTAATTTTGCTTGAGTTGCTGCATCTAAATCAGAACCAAACTGTGTAAATGCTTCTAATTCACGGTAACTTGCTAAATCTAAACGAAGGGTACCGGCAACTTTTTTCATTGCTTTTATTTGTGCTGAACCACCTACACGTGATACTGAAAGACCGGCATCAACGGCTGGACGAGTCCCTGCATAGAACAAATCACTTTCTAAGAAAATTTGTCCGTCTGTGATTGAAATAACATTTGTTGGAATATAAGCAGAAATATCTCCAGCTTGTGTTTCAACAAATGGTAAGGCCGTCATTGAACCGCCACCTAATTCATCACTTAATTTTGCCGCACGTTCTAATAAACGTGAATGTAAGTAGAAAACGTCACCCGGATAAGCTTCCCGACCTGGAGGACGGCGTAATAGTAATGAAAGTTCACGATAGGCAACCGCTTGTTTTGATAAATCATCAAAGATAATCAAAACATGTTTGCCGTTATACATGAATTCTTCACCCATCGCAGCTCCTGCATATGGCGCAATATATAGTAATGGCGCTGGTTGAGATGCTCCTGCATTTACGATGATTGTATAATCAAGTGCACCATAAGCTCTTAACGTTTCAACTTGGTTCCGGACAGTTGATTCTTTTTGACCGATCGCAACATAAATACAAATCACATCTTGTCCTTTTTGGTTAATGATCGTGTCGATAGCAATAGATGTTTTCCCTGTTTTACGGTCACCGATCACTAATTCACGTTGGCCACGACCAATTGGCACAAGTGCATCGATTGCTTTAAGACCTGTTTGCATCGGTTGATCAACTGATTTTCTTTGCATAACGCCTGGTGCTGCAGCTTCTACTGGGCGTGTTTTATCTGTTTTGATTTCGCCTAAGCCGTCAATTGGTTGACCCAATGGATTAACAACACGGCCAATCATTGCTTCACCGACAGGAACTTCCATGATTTTGCCAGTACGTTTTACTTTGTCGCCTTCTCGAATGGTTTCAAAATCACCTAAGATGATAATACCGACATCATTGGTTTCTAAATTTTGCGCCATTCCGTATGAGCCATTAGAAAATTCAAGTAATTCTCCACTCATTGCGTTTTCTAACCCATGGGCACGAGCGATTCCATCCCCAACATATGTGACAGTCCCAATTTCTTCGACTGCTAATTCTTGTTGATAATTTTTGATCTGTTCCTTAATCAAGGCACTGATTTCTTCTGCTTTGATAGCCATTCAATTCACCTCTTTATTGTGCTGAACGTTATTTTAATAACAATTCTTGGATTCGTTCTAACTGCTTATGGATACTGCCATCGATCACTTTATAATTGGCTTCTATGATTACACCGCCAACGATATCAGGATCGATCAGATTAATTAGATTAGCTTGTTCATAGCCTAAAAGTTTTGCTGCTTTTTCTTCCATTAATTGATGTTGCTCTTTTGTCAGTGGAACGGCAGTTAATGCTGTTCCTAATAGTAAACTTTTATGTTCGTCATAACGTCTTTCGTATTCATCAATCATCAATAGTAAATCGTTCATACGGGAATAGTTATAAACAACGTATAAAAAATTTTCGATCGTTCCTTCAAACCCACTGACTAATTGCTTCATGATTTCATCTTTTTCATAAGGTTCAAGACGGACATCACTTAATATATCACCTAAATCTGGTACTTCATGAAAAATCTCTCTGAGTTTCAACAAGTCTTGATAAATGCTATCGGCTTCATGCTTTTCAATCGCCAACTCAAACAAAGCTTTACCATAACGTTTACCTACTGTGTACTTATCTAACTTCATTTGACTTACCTAAACCTTCAATATAAGAATTGATCAATGAATCGTGTGCATCAGGCGTCAATTCTTTGTTTAAGATTTTCTCTGCAATTTGTAAAGACAAACTCGCTACTTCATCTTTCACAGAAGCTAATGCTTCTTCATGTTCTTGAGAAATATCTTGACGCGCTTTTTCTCGCAAACGTGAAACTTCATCATTTGTTTCTGATAAGATTTTTTGACGGTTTTGATCTCCACTCTCTTTCGCATGTTTGATGATTTCTGCTGCTTCAGATTTAGAAGAAAGTAACTTTTGTTGACGTTCTTCTTGTAACTTAGCTGCTGCGATTCGAGATTGTTCTGCAGAATCTAAATCGTTGGCAATTTTATCTTCACGTTTTTTTAACATATCAGTGATTGCTTCCCAAGCGAATTTCTTGATCAGAAGCATCAAAATTAGAAAAGCGCCACTTACAACAATCATCGTGCCTATTGTTGTACTTGGTCCTGCTTCACCGATTACTAAATAATCTAGCATGAAGTTTCAACTTCCTTTCTCTGCAATACTCTGTGGTGCTGTTGTTTAATTGCGTTATTTGTATACCCTTTTTGATGAAGCTTAATGTTTCTTTTGCAAAAATACTGCTCATCATCTGCTCTGCTGTTTTGGTAGGCCTTTACAATTTGCTTGATGGTTTTGGCGGTCTTCTTTTTTGGGGAGAAGTTTGATGTTTCTTTTAATAGGTTACTTCTCTCTTTTCGTTCGCCAAGTACTGCTCATCATCTGCTCTGCTGTTTTGGTAGGCCTTTACAGTTTGCTTGATGGTTTTGGCGGTCTTCTTTTTTGGGGAGAAGTTTGATGTTTCTTTTAATAGGTTACTTCTCTCTCTTCGTTCGCCAAGTACTGCTCATCATCTGCTCTGCCGGAGGCAGTCGCAGTGATTCGCAGCAAAGAAAGCAGTAACGCGTGGCGTTTTAAAAACTCAGCGTCCTGCCTTCTAAAGGGATTATTTAAGCACTAATAACAATGCAATAACTACACCTAGAATAGGAACCGCTTCGATCAAGGCAACCCCGATAAACATTGTTGTTCTTAGTTGTCCAGCCATTTCTGGTTGGCGTGTCATTGATTCGATTGTTTTAGAGATAACTTTTCCGTTACCGTAAGCTGCTCCGATTGCTGCTCCGAAAACTGCGATTGCTGCTGCGATATAATTCATTATTGTTTTCCTCCTAAGAAATAGTTGTTTTTTATTTATTGTTTATTCTTCGACTTCAACTTTATGAGCCATGTAAACCATTGATAATGTTACAAAAATAAATGCTTGTATTCCTCCGATAAACAATGAAAAGGCTAACCAAATCATCTCTAACGGTATTGCAAGTGGAATCGTCCAAAGTCCTACACTGGATACGAGTCCTGCAATCAATCCAAGTAATACTTCACCGGCAAATATATTTCCGTATAAACGTAGCGCTAAAGTAAGCAAGTTCGTAAATTCTTCCATCAACTTAATCGGCATTAGGAAAGATACTGGACTTAAAAAACTATTTTTAAAATATCCTTTTAAGCCAAAACGACTAACACTGAAGAAATGTGTTAAAGCAATCATGATCAATGCTAATGTCAACGTGACCATTGGATCGGCTGTTGGGCTCTTCCAATACGTATAATCCCCGATTGCTACTTTCGTTACTAAACCAATAATATTAGCAACTAAAACGAACATGAACATCGTGAATGCTAGCAGGTGAAAATTTGTTACTTCTTTACTCGGCATATTGTCGGTAATGATACTTCGAACAAAATCAATGAGATACTCAATGACATTTTGCTTGCCTTTAGGTTTCATTTGTATATTCCTTGTGCAGTAATATACTATCCCAAAGACAATGACACATGTTAACAGAACCATCAAGCAAATCGTTCCGTCAAACCAAATTGGCCCAATCTTGAAGAGTAGTGTCTTCTCTTCCAAATTTTTTCACCTCTTTTCTAACAAACTTGCGAGAAGCTTAAAAAGGCTTCTATTTCTTAACCACACGTATCATACCACCAACGATGAATAATTTCAAAAGAATTTCATGAAAATTGGACACTTCTTTTAATATGACAAAATAATAGTAGAATGAAGTCTCATTTGTAATTGGCGGTACAAAGGTTGGTTACTGAAAAAACGATGAAAACTCATCAGTTTCCTTACACTCTACCAAATTTTTCACATAAGATAAAGCAAAGAAAACAAATATGCGAAAAAGAATAAAATAACCCATGAATCAATTTCTTTCCATGAAAAAATACATACGGTTGATAAATTAGCGCAATTTATTTTTTAAAGTCCTGTCGATTTCTCGATTAATTTCTTTGCGTTTCAAATCTTCTCGTTTATCATATTGTTTTTTCCCTTTAGCTAAGCCAATTAATACTTTAGCATAACCATTACGGATATACACTTTTAGTGGAATAATCGTGATCCCTGTATTTTTCGTCTCAGCAATCAGCTTTGCAATTTGTTTTTTATGAAGTAATAACTTTCTTGTTCGTAAAGGATCATGATTAAAAATATTTCCCTGCTCATATGGGCTGATATGCACATTGAGCAGGTAAGCTTCTCCATTTCTGATTCTGGCAAACCCATCTTTTAAATTGATTCGTCCATTGCGAATGGATTTAATTTCAGTTCCTTGTAACACAATTCCTGCTTCCATTGTATCAACAACAGTATAGTCATGCCTTGCTTTACGATTTTGGGCAATCAGTTTCCCTTCCCCTTTTGGCATCCCCATTCCTCCGTTTTCTATTTTTTCTTTTGTTTCTTCCCTTTTTTCTTTTTCGCTACTTCTTTATAAAAGGGTTTTTTGCCTTTTTTCTTATTTTTCTTTTGCGTAAATGGTTTCTTATCGCCATATTTACGATCTGAAGTTCGTTTTCGGCGATTATCCTGACGTTTCTTTTGTTTTGGCGCTTCAATTTTCTCTACTTCTTCTGCTTCAAGAAATTCAAAATCAATTTCTCTTGTTTCAGGATCAGCTTTGTCTACTTTTACTTTAACTTTTTGACCGATTTTCAGTGTCATTCCAGTTCTTTCACCTACGAGAGCCATGTGATTTTCAATAAAATGGAAATAATCTTGTTTCAAATTATTGACATGAATCAAGCCTTCAATCGTATTTGGCAATTCAACAAAAAGACCAAATCGAGTAACCGAACTAATGATACCATCAAATTCTTCACCAATTTTATCAGCCATAAATTCAGCTTTCTTCATTGAATCCACTTCTCGTTCTGTCTCAACAGCACGACGTTCCATTCTTGAGCTATGGTCAGCAATATCTGGCAAGTCCTGTTCCCATTTTTCTTTTAATTTTTCTGAAACAGTACCTTCATAACTGCGAATCAATCGATGAACGATCAAATCTGGATAACGGCGGATCGGTGACGTAAAGTGCGTATAATATTCTGCAGCCAATCCGTAATGTCCATAATTATCTTCTGAGTAACGTGCCTGTTGCATACTACGCAGCAACATGGTGTTAATGACAGCCTCTTCTGGCTTATCAGCAACTTGTTCTAAAACTCTTTGTAAGTCTTTCGGCGTAATATCAGCCTTTGTTCCTTTGACTAGAATGCCTAGTACAGCTGCAAAATCAAAGAAACGCTGCATTTTTTCTTCTTTAGGTTGCTCATGGATACGGTAAATAAATGGTAATTTCAAGTCATGGAAGTGCTTTGCTACCGTTTCATTTGCCGCTAGCATAAATGATTCGATTAATCGTTCCCCTACACCTCTTGTACGAAGTAAAATATCATGAGGATGCCCTTCTGGGTCAACCAATACTTTCGCTTCACGATCTTCAAATGAAATCGCGCCGCGATTTTCACGCATTTGTTCAAGAATCTGGTGAAGTTCGCCCATTTCTTCAAACATCGTTAATAATTTTTTGTAACGTTTCATCGTTTCTGGTTTTTGTTCTTCTAAAATTTCATTGACTGCAGTATAGGTCATGCGTTCAGTTGTTTGGATCACGCTTTGGAAAATATCATGTTTCACGACGTGTCCTTCAGGTGTTATCTCCATCTCACAACTCATTGTAAGTCTTGGCACATTAGGGTTCAATGAGCAAATACCATTAGACAAGCGTTGCGGAATCATCGGTACAACACGGTCAGTTAAGTAAACACTTGTACCACGTTCGTATGCTTCTTGATCTAATTCACTACCTTCAGTGACATAATAAGATACATCTGCGATATGCACACCTAAAAAATAGTTTCCGTTTTCTAGTTTACGAACGGTTACCGCATCATCTAGGTCTTTAGCATCTTCTCCGTCGATTGTTACAATTAACTGATCGCGTAAGTCTCTGCGGTCTTTGATATCGACTTCTGAAATTGCATCGGGGACTTTGTCAGCTTCCGCAATCACTTCGTCTGGGAAGCTCGTTGGAATTCCGTGTGCCACAACGATCGATAAAATATCCATACCTGGATCATTTTTATGACCAACTACTTTTTTGACGATTCCTTCTAAACTCTTCGGATATTCTTTTTCAGGATAATGCGTCACTTCTACGATTACAATACTGCCGTCAACTGGTTTGATTCCTTGTGCTGCAATATTAAAGGTCAAGCCTGTCATTTTTTTATCTTTTGGAACAGCATAACCATAAAGATCGGTTTCACTCACTTCTTTTTCGTCATAGGCAATAAATTCACCTACTACTTGAGTGATTGCACGAGTTTTGATTGCTACGACCTTCCCTTCAGCACCACGGTCTGAAAACGCATCTGCTGGCTGAACGATATCGATGACAACGATATCGCCATCCATCGCAAAATTCACCGCTTCTTTTGGAATATAGACATCTGATTCTTCTGGATCGATCGTCACAAAGCCAAAACCTCGTTCGTTTGCACGAAAAGTCCCTTCAATATCTCCACTTTTTTGTGGTAGACGGATTTTTCCTTTTTTCGTGAATTCTACTGAATTTTCCCGTTCCATCGTTGCAACGGTCTGAACAAGTAGTTTAAAATCTGAGCTTTTTTGCAGTTGTAAGCCTTCTGCGATTTCTTCCATAGAAAAACTTTTTTTCGTATGATTTTCCATGAAAAATAGGATTTTCTCCTTGATTGTTTGTTTAGTCATTCTTTCTCCTCATTCCAAGATAATGTATTTAAAAATGCTAACACATCTTGTTCTAATTGTTTATGATCTGGTCCAATCGTCAGAACATGTCCGCTATTTGGATACCAGTTTAATGTAAATCGTGTTTGGATCAGTGCTTGAGCTGCCCGATAGACCCCCATAGGATCGATCATTTCATCACTTCCAGCTTGTGCCATAAAAACGGGAACTTCAATTTGATCAAGTTTCGTTGCGGTTTGTTCAGAAAAAGATTCGATGTCTTTTAATTGATGATAAGATGCTTCTTTGATTTTCACTATACGCTGTGTTCGTTCTTCACTTGGTATACCTGCTGTCTTTAATACTTTATCAGCATACAAAACGAAATTTTCTGGCACCTTGTTTTTTACTGGGAATATTGGTGAGCAGAAAAAACCACCACCGATGACTCCTTCTAACTGACTCGTTAATGTTTCCATCGTAAAAATACCGCCCATCGATAAACCAAAAACTGCTATTTTTTGATAGCCTTTCTCTTTTAAAAACTGAACGGCATCAAGTGTATCCTGCCACCAATCATTGGTCGACTTTGCTAAAATATCTTCTGGTGCAATAGTTGCGTGTCCAGAAAAATTAGGTGAATACACCGTATAATTTTCTTTTTCTAAATAACGACTCAACATGCGGACATCGTTACTACTTCCTGAATAAGCGTGCAAGAGTAATACTGCACGAGAACCATTTTGTGTAAATAATGGTTTAGGTAGACTAATTTTTTTCACTATCCAATTCACCTCATCCCCATTTTAGCACATTCTCTACTGAAAACCTTATGAAAAGAAAGATGTTCCATGAACTTTTCATAGATAATTATTCAATTTGTGTAATAAAAAAAGCCCCTCAGTATAATGAAGGACTTCAACGTTTTTACTTCGATGATAATAATACTAAAATAAATAATAGTAACATCCAAACAGCACCAATAATTGCCGTTGCGCGTTGCATAACAGCTTCAAATCCACGTGCTTTTTGTTTACCGAAAAGTTTATCTGCACCACCAGTAAATGCGCTAGCTGCACTGTTTTGCTTACTTGGTTGCATCATAACGGCAATAACCATCACTACTGAAAGGATGATTACGAGTGTTAAAATAAAATTATACATAGTCTAATTCTCCCTTATTCACAAAATACATCTATTATACTTTAGCATATTTTTCAGACAAATACCAGTTGTATTTCACTTTCAATACTGGTTTGAATAAATAAAATGATCTGGGCTTGTCCGAGCAAACACAGATCATTTTATTTATTTTCTTAAAACATCTTCATATTCTGGTTTAGTATCAAATTCTTTTTTTGCAAAAGGACATAATGGAATGATTTTTTTCTCTTCCCGGCGAGCTTTTTCTACACCCTTTTCGACGAGTTTTTCTGCTAATTTTTGACCTCTGTACTCAGGGTCAACAAAGGTATGATCGATAATCATCATGTGATCACCGGCATTTGACCAAGTCATTTCACCAATTTCTTGATCCTCATCATTAAATAATACAAAGCGATCTTGTTCTTCTTTAATTTCCATGTCTATTTCCCATCCTTTCGAATATATTTTAAAGCACCACTAGGACAAGAGTTGATTACGCGGATATCCTCTTCAACACTGCCATTATCGGCAATGATCCATGGACGACGTCCAACTTCAAAAACATCTGGATTCCCTCGAACACAGTTTCCAATATGAGCACAGATATCTTTATTATAGTAAATATCCAAGTCCTCGCCCGAATATTTACGATACCCTTCTTCTAAAAGCAACGTTTCAGTGATCGTTTTGTCGTTTATTTTGCTTCCTTCCATTCTGTTTTCCTCCAATTTTTAAAAGCTTTACAATGTTCTAATAAATTGATTTTCAACACAGCATAACGATAAAATTACAATTGTTTTTTATTTTTGATAAGTTGATTCTAACAATTTAACTATTTTGTTGCAACTATCCTTTCTCACTTTACTCAGTCATTTTTGGCACGTAAGGAAGACAAGATAGAGACCGTATCCACTACTTCTTGTAATACTGCACCAATCAAGGCTGGTATGACACCAGTACTGGCAATTAGCATCAAGAGTGTACAGATTAGAATACCAATAAGCACAGATTGTTTGGCGATTTTCATTGTATCTTTAGAAATTTTTACTGCGGTACTCACTTTTTCCAGATTGTCTTTTAAAATAACTGCATCAGCCGTTTCGCTCGCGGCGGTAGCGCCATGGGCTCCCATAGCAATTCCAACATCTGCGATCGCTAAGGAAGGCGCATCATTTACGCCATCTCCTACCATGATCACTGGACGCTTTTTGATTGGTATTTTCTTCAATACATTGATCTTATCTTGCGGCAAACATTCTGCGTAAATCTCTGTAATTCCTACCTCTTTAGCAATAGCATCTGCAACTTGTCGATGATCTCCAGTCAACATCAGTAAATGTTCCACATCGAGTTCGCGAAGTTGCGTCATCGTGGCTTTCGCTTCAGGTCGAATAGTATCCTTAAACGTGATATAGCCTAAAAATACTCCGTCTTGAGAAATGTATATAACCGTTTGATCAGCAATCTTTTCGATTTTTTGTTGCGAAATGAAGGTAGGTTTGCCGACACGAACCTCTTTTCCTTCAATTGTTGCTTTTACTCCTGACCCCGTTACTTCTTCTAAATCAGATACTTTTTTTAAATTTTTTGGTGTAGTGATAGAAGCTAAAAGTGAGCGTGCTAATATGTGACTTGATTCCTGCTCAGCACTTGCTGCAAGCAACAACAATTCCTCTTTAGAAACATTAGATTCAGGAATAATTTGGGCGACCGATAATTCACCTTTTGTGATCGTTCCAGTCTTATCAAAAGCGACACTTTGGGTTTCAGCCATTTTTTCTAAAGTGGTTCCTGTTTTTACAACGATTCCATTTCTGCTTGAACGACTCATACCTGCAACAAGCGCAATTGGTGCAGCTAAAATCAATGGGCATGGAGATGCTACGACCAAGACTTCAGCAAATCTTGTTGGATCTTTTGAAACAAACCAAGCTATACCCGCAATTACATAAGCAGTAATGGTAAATGGAACAGCATAACGATCGGCCATACGCACAAAATGAGCAGGCTGTGATTCGGATTCTTTAACGAGTTTAACAATCGTTTGATATTGACTGTCTTTAGCACTTTTTTCTGCTTTCATCGTTAGAGAACTTTCTCCATTGATCGATCCAGACATCAATGAATCACCCTTTTGTTTATTTATCGGACGAGACTCTCCAGTTAAAGAAGACTCATCAACTGCGGATGACCCACTAATAATAGAACCATCGACTGGAACTATTTCTCCTGACTTCACTACGAGCTCATCACCAACCTTGACCTTTTCAACCATGATCTCTATCAAAACACCATCAACTAACTGATGTGCTTTTTGAGGTGAGTTATCCAATAATGACTTTAATTCCTTATTTGCTCTTTTGGCAGCATAATCTTCTAAAGAATCACCCCCGGTCAACATGACCAAAATCATCAAACTTGCCCAGTATTCACCGACAGCCAGTGTTGCTATGATCGCTGTTATGGCTAAAATATCTACTCCATATCTGCCAGATTTTAGCGTTTTAATCATTTCTACTAACATTGATAATGTCATTATTGAACCTGTAATAACGATGATAGCAAACGCCCAATAAGCTTGGTGGAAAGCAAATTCAAATAATAATGCTAAAATGCCTGTCGCTATTGTAATCATCAGTTTCGTCAAATGTTTCATTTTAGGTCACTCCTTTTAAGCCTGTTCCTCTTCTATACTAAGATTACGCTCAGATGTACAAATAGCAAAGGTAAAAGACTTAAATGAAAATGATTGTCATTCTTATTAAATTTGAATAAAAAAGCATGAAGTGAGTGGGACATAACTCTTCGAGTCATGTCCCACTCACGTGGAATCCTGATAAACGGTGGGATCAGAAGCAATCCCTTCGGAAATAAGCTGAAATTGCTGTAAAACACAACGAGGAACGAGTTGATGCTTTCTCGCTAAAGGCTCGTCGCAGATAAACATTGTTGCACAGTACCTACTTGGTCACAAAAATTTGAAGAGCACCGATTAGGAATCATTCAACATCGGAATTAAAAAATCTACGTTTCTTGTCAATTTCGTGAATTCCTTCCCATTTCTCGGGATTAAACGCTATTGTCTCAATTTTTGTCCTTAAATCACGCGCTTTTTCTTTTTAATTTTTCTATTTCCACTTCTCTTTTCAAACTCGTGGACAGCCCTTGTCATAAATAGAGATATATAGTTGAAAATAGATCGGCTACCTAAAATTAATGGTAAGTAGAACAGAACATTTCTTGTAAATAGTGAAGTTAGCATAAAGAAATCACCAAAGAATAAGAAGCAGGCAATAAATGCCAACAATAATAAACCAATCATGATTTGTTTTTTTAAGTCAAGTGGTCGAGCTGCTTTTAATAATACTTGAAATCCGACACATCCTGTCAACAAGACACACATTGTAGAAACGTCTTGGTGCGATAAGCTAAACCAAATACCGGCAAGCTGCAAGACCAAAATATTGAAAACAACAGTTAATGCTCCTGGCACTGAAATCCTCAAAATATTTGTTAAAAAATGTCCTTTGATTCGTTGGTAATTTGGCTCTAAAGCTAGAATAAACGACGGAATTCCTACAGTTAGCGTATTAATTGGTGTTAACTGTAATGGAGCAAATGGATAGGGTAAAAATAAAAAGATAAACGTCACTGCAAGAATTGCCGAGTAAATCGTTTTTACCATATACATCGATGCCACTCGTTCAATGTTATTGATCACTCTGCGGCCTTCATTTAGGACTTGAATCATTGAACTAAAATCAGAATTCAACAAGACTACATCCGATACAGCCCGAGCAGCATCACTTCCGCTAGCCATTGCAACGCTGACATCCGCTTCTCTTAATGAAAGTATATCATTGACACCATCACCAGTCATACAGGTTGTATGACCATTTTGTTTCAAAGCTTGAATCAGCTCTCTTTTTTGATAAGGTGTTACACGACCAAAAACGGTTGTATTTTCAACCAATTCATTAAAGTCTGCTGAATCAGAAATAGTACTCATATCAACAAAATTTTCTGCACCAGCAATTCCCGCTTGTTTCGCTATTTGTGATACAGTAATTGGATTATCACCTGAAATCACTTTTAATGTGACATCTTGTTTAACAAAGTATGAGAATGTATCCACTGCATTTTCACGAATCGTATCTGCAATAATAAAAATGGCAACAGTCTCTTTCCTTTGTGGTAATTCAGGTCTGGTTAACTCTTCTGGAAAATGAACCAAGATCAAAACCCGATCCCCTTGCTCATTATATGGGGCAAGTTTTTCTCTTAAATCTGTTGGAACTTCTGAATAGATAAATTCTGGAGCTCCCATGACAAAAGAACCTTTTTCTTCAAAAGTAACCCCACTCCATTTTCGATCAGATGAAAATGGAATAACTTCTTTGACTTTCCATTTAGCTTTTGCTGATGGAAATCTAGTTCTAAGTACTTTTGCAGTTGCATTTTGGTCGGATAAACCTGCCATCATTTCACCCATTGCTCGTTCGATTTCACTTGCTGGAAAACCAGCTTGAGGAATCAACTCTTTGAAAGTTAATGTGCCATCTGTTATGGTTCCTGTTTTATCCAAACAAATAGTATCAACCCTAGCAAGAGTTTCAATACATGATAGTCTCTGGATCAACGTTTGTTTTCTGGCTAAGTTAGCCGCGCCAACAGCAAAGGCGACACTCGTTAACAACATCAAGCCTTCAGGAATCATACTGATCAAAGCACCAGAAACCCCTAAAACTGTTTTTGGAAATGACTGCGTTGATTGGTATTGCGACCAAAACAACAATAAACCAATCGGAACGATTGCAAACGTTAACCCTTTGATCAAAAGATTTAGTGAGTTCATCAGTTCAGAGGTTGATGGTTTCTCCGTCTTGGCTTCTTTAGATAATTTAGAAACAAAATTATCTTCACCAACTGCATTGATTTTAACAAATCCTAATCCGGAAGTAATAAAACTACCGCTCATAATTTTATCACCATTTTGCTTTGTGATTTTATCCGATTCTCCTGTTAATAAGGATTCATCCACCTCCATCCCCTCTGCATGTAGCACGATGCCATCAGAGGGCACTTGGTTTCCTAATGTTAAAACCAAAACATCTCCTAAAACAATTTCATCTTGATATATTTTTATCAATTGATTGTCTCTCAATGCTGTAACTTCCGTTTTATTCACGATAGATAATTTATCGATTGTTTTTTTCGCATGTATTTCTTGGATCACACCAATTGCAGTATTTATAATAATAATCCAGAAAAACAAAGCATTTTTAGGGTAGCCTACAGCAAATACTGCGATAGCTAAAAATAGATTGATAAAGTTGAATAACGTCAACGAATTATCTAAGATGATTTGTTTTGTTGTTCTAGATAAATCTTCAACTTCTTTATTATATTTTCCTTCTGCGTATAATTGTTGTACTTTCTGATCAGACAATCCTACGACGTTATCTGGGATCCGAATATCATTAGTATTGATTGTTCGTATTTTTTCTTCAGATGAAAGAAATTCTTCGTTATCAATATCTCTTTTTTTCCTAAACATTTTTTTCATATTTTCGTTCACCTTTTTCTTGCTTTAATTAACTTAATTGTAGAGTAATTTATCGATTATTTCAGATAACTAGTTTAAGTTTACACTTTTTTTAACCATTTGCACAAAATGAAGATGCTTTACTCCAAATTTAGCAAAAAAAGAAAGGCTAAAAGTTTAGTCTTCCTTCATTCATTTGATATTTTTTATACGATGCCAAAATTTCAAAATCTAATTCATATAGAATAATGCCTACAACACTCGGATTAAAAAGTGATTTGAATCTACTTATCTCAAATAGAGTGAGACTGAGATTAAAGAAACGGCTGTACCAGCAGAGGAGATTTCAATCCACTCACTCAAATAGAGTGAGACCAAAAGTTATACAGCTTAAACCCAAGAACAGAAATTATTTCAATCCACTCACTCAAATAGAGTGAGACGTAAAAAGCATATTTGCCCATATTCACGGGTACGATTTCAATCCACTCACTCAAATAGAGTGAGACATGATTGGGGCGGACAAGCTCAACAACCAGTGCAAATTTCAATCCACTCACTCAAATAGAGTGAGACCAATAATGGTTTTGCTGATATGGCAGATCATCTTGATTTCAATCCACTCACTCAAATAGAGTGAGACATAAAATGGGTTTAGCTAGTACAGCGAACAAGAGGATTTCAATCCACTCACTCAAATAGAGTGAGACTAGGGTAGTTATGACCTTTTTCTATTTCAGTCTGTATTTCAATCCACTCACTCAAATAGAGTGAGACGGCTATGGGCAATTATCAGATGCAGCCAAGAGAATTTCAATCCACTCACTCAAATAGAGTGAGACGACCAAGCAGCACTAGACGCTCAAATTGCAGCGTGGATTTCAATCCACTCACTCAAATAGAGTGAGACTGTGAAAAATGATGATTATCTATTATAAATCATTGATAATCACTAAATTTCTACGTAAATCCTTATGATTATTAAAATAAAATGAGGAAAAAGCCGAATATAGCTTTTTTCCTCTCTTATTTTGGTGCGGATCTCTCAGTGATTTCATGGGCACATGGGGTTCGCACCAAATTAAATCGTTTATTCCTTATTTCCAAAAATCATCAAATATAGAAATTGGCATATGACGTTTGTGTTGTGTTTTTTTATACCAGCCTTCAATTGTTGCTTTGGCTTTATCCGATACTTTTTTTCCTTCAACATAATCATCAATATCTTCATAGGTCACCCCAAGTGCTACTTCATCTGCCACTAAGGGTTTGTCATCTTCTAAATCAGCTGTTGGGATTTTCGTATATAATTCAGCTGGTGAACCTAGTTCTTTCAGTAAAGCTTTTCCCTGACGCTTATTTAAACGGAATAGTGGTAATATGTCTGCACCACCATCTCCATATTTAGTATAAAAACCGGTAATATTTTCAGCTGCATGATCCGTACCGATCACGGCCCCTGATTGTTCACCTGCAATGGCATATTGTACGATCATTCGTTGGCGTGCTTTCATATTTCCTTTATTGAAATCACTGATTGCAATTCCTGCTTCCGAAAGAGACAGAACACATGCATCAATTGCAGGTTTAATGTTTACACGTAACGAAATATCTGGCTGAATAAAATCTAAGGCTTTTTTGGCATCCGCTTCATCAGCCTGCTCGCCGTAAGGTAATCGAACTGCTACAAACTGATAGTGTTCATCTTTTGTTTCATTACGCATCTCTTCCATCGTTAATTGAGCAAGTCGTCCAGCTAATGTAGAATCTTGCCCTCCACTAATCCCTAAAACAAGCGTTTTTAAAAAAGGATATTTATATAAATAGCTTTTCATAAACTCAATACTTTTACGGATTTCTTCTTGCGGATCTATTTGAGGTTTTACTCCTAGTTCTTCAATGATCGCTTTTTGCAGTGACTCCATCGCACATTCCTCCTATTGTAAAAGCGAAGCGGGCTCGTTCAGTCTTGAAAAAGATAGGATAAATGACAGGTAATGCATTTTACTCCAATTCATTTTTATCTTTTTTCCGAGAGACTAGTCCGCATAGCTAGATACTATTTATTTGCCTTCGCTAAATGCTTTGACGTCCACACGTACTTTCTCAAGTAAACGCATCTTATGATTCCAACATTCAGTAGATAAGTCAACTGGGTACTTCTGCGGATTAAGGTCCCGTTTATACTCTTCCCACAATGAATCAAGATTTTCTTTAGCATATCCTTTGATTTCGTCTAATGTAGGCATTTCGTACACTCGTTTCCCCTCAACAAAAATATCTTGTAAAACCGCTCGTGCTTCAAAGTCTCTAACGGTTTTGTTGATGAAGGTGTGCACAGGATGAAACATATAGATTTCCTCCTGTTTACGGGGATCTTCATCCCATAGCGTTACATAATCGCCTTCAGATTTTTTATCTGATTTACGGGTGATTCGCCAGACTTGTTTTTTCCCTGGTGTCGTCACTTTTTCCGCATTACTGGAAAGCTTGATTGTATCTTTCATCTGACCATCTTTGTCTTCAATTGAAACTAATTTAAAGACCGCCCCTAAAGCCGGTTGATCATAGGCCGTGATCAGTTTGGTGCCAACGCCCCAAACATCGATTTTTGCTTTTTGCATTTTTAAACTTAAAATAGTATTTTCGTCTAAGTCATTTGACGCATAGATTTTAGCATCTGTGTAGCCTGCTTCATCTAACTGTTCACGTACTCGTTTTGAAATATAAGCCATATCTCCGCTATCAAGACGAACACCAAGAAAATTGATCTTATCTCCCATTTCGTTAGCAACTCGAATGGCACTTGGAACACCTGATTTTAAGGTGTCATAAGTATCTACTAAGAATACACAATCTTTATGCGTCTGCGCATATGCAGTAAAAGCATCATAATCATTGCCATAAGACTGTACTAAAGAATGCGCATGTGTTCCGCTAACAGGAATACCAAAAACTTTCCCTGCTCGAACATTACTTGTAGCATCTGCTCCGCCGATATAAGCTGCCCGCGTTCCCCAAACAGCTGCGTCCAATTCTTGCGCTCGACGAGTTCCAAACTCCATTAACGGATCTTCACCAATCACTGACTTGATACGTGCTGCTTTTGTTGCAATCAATGTTTGGAAATTAACCATATTCAAAAGTGCAGTCTCAATCAACTGACATTGAGCTAAAGGTCCTTCGACCTGAATCAAAGGTTCATTATTAAACACTAAATCTCCTTCTAGAGCTGATCGAACCGTACATTTAAATTCAAACTCTTTTAAATATGTTAAAAAATCTTCCGGATATTCTTCCACTTCTCTAAGATAGGCAATATCTGTATCCGTAAACGTTAGGTTTTCTAAATACTCTACCAAACGTTCTAAACCAGCAAAAATAGCATAGCCATGGTTAAAGGGCATTTCCCGAAAATAGCATTCAAAGACAGAATGCAAATCTGCTCTACCAAGTTTCCAATATGTCTGCATCATATTGATTTGATATAAATCCGTATGTAATGTTAAGCTGTCGTCATCGTAAACTTTTTTCATCTAACTATGCCATCCTTTATTTTTTCTAGAATTTTAATCTCTATTATAACAAAAAAACTGTTTTTTAACTTAAATCTGATTTTAAGATGTTTTTTTCTTAAAAATGAAAAACTTACTGAAAAAGTAATTCAACACAACTACCGCCACTTGCGTCACCATTTTTGCCCAAAACGACGAGATTTGCATCACTTCAACCATTAAAACCATCAGTGCCATATCAACCACAAAAGACAAAACGCGGTACCAATAAAATAGCAGCATTTCTCTAATAAAAGACCCAATATCCTCATGATTGCTAGCAAAAACAAAGTATTTATTTGTGAAAAAGGCAAATAGCACGGACAAAAACCAGCTAATTGCATTGCTAATTTTATAATCGACTCCTAAAATATCTTTACAAAGAAAGAAAATAACAAGATTCACAATCGTCGTTGCCACACCAAAAACTAAATACGAGATCACTTCTTTATATTTATGAAACAATTCTTTCAATAGCTACGCTTCCTTTCATTACTCTTACTATTTTAGCAAAGTTAGATTAGAAATCATACTGCTTTTTATCGTCCCTGTCTTGTCCATACAAAAACTTCCTTTGATATTATTTCCCATAAATATTTTTATAGTAGAAAACAGCAAGTTGGGTTCGGTCTCTCAATTCCAGTTTCTCCAATAAGTGACTAATATAATTTCTTATGGTCCCTTCACTTAAAAATAAATGTTGAGCGATTTCTTTATTATTCATGCCTTCTGCTATTAAAGAGAGGAAGGATAGATCTTTTTCATTTAAATCATATTCTTCTAAATAAGTTGATTTTTCAGTTTGTAATAACCGAGGCAATCGTTCCATAATAGAATGTCCAAAAACAGATTGTCCATTTTTGACTGCTTTGATCGATGGTACGATTGCTTCTAAATCTTGTTTTAATAAATACCCTTTGACACCAATCTTTAACGCCTCAACAATATAGTCATCATCAGAAAATGTTGTTAACAACAAAATATCTGCTTGCTCTTTTTTTTCTAAGATCTTGGTTGCAACGTCAATACCGGTAGACTCCCCCATTCGGATATCCATCAACAAAATATCAGGCTGCAACTCTTCATATAATGATACAGCTTGAGCTGCATTATTCCCTATCCCAACAACACTAATTTCCCCGCTTGCTTCAACAATCGTCTTAAGAGACGTTGTAACTAACAAATCATCATCTACGATTACTAAACGAATCACTTTTTTACTCCTTTATTTTGGCAAAATTACCAACAACAAAAAACCCACTTCTTTTTGTTGCCAGCTCAGTCTGCCCCCTAGTTTTTCTATTCTTTCTTGCATCCCTATTAATCCGATGCCGATTTCATTTGGATTTTTCTTTCTATTTTGCTGGCCATTATCCTCAATTGCTAATTTATAAAAACCGGGATGTTCCTGAAAATCCATGATCACGGTATCTGCTTGACTATGTTTCATCACATTTGCCAAAGCTTCTTTAATTAGCATAATACAGGCAAGTTTATACTCTTTACTGATTCGTTCAGTAAAGCTACCTCTTACTTCTACATTACAAAACGTAAAACTCTTTAGAATATTTTGACACGCTAGTGATAAACTTATGGATTCATCATGTAGATCATGTACGCTATCACGAATACTGCTCATCCCTTCATTGATCGTTTCTTGGAGCTGATTTAATGGTTCTACTAAATGTTGCTCCTGATTGATTGTTTTAAGCGCAGCTGTCTGGAGTAGCGCACTAGAAAGCAAATGTCCCACATTATCATGAATATCACGCGCAATTCTATTTCGTTCATTTGAAAGCTCCAGATTCACTGTGATCTCTTGCTGTCGAATCAATTCAGCATTTTGAGATTCTAGAATAAATCGATGCTCACATTTCTCTTCTTCTAGCAATAAATAATCCTGATATAGTCTTTTATCTCTTAAAGTAAACAGAGCCAAATAACTTGCAAGCGCGCATAGTAAAATAATATATAGTTTCAAGCTAGTTGAATAATTTCCACTACTTAAAAAAAACAATAATACCAAACTGCTATTAAGAATCATTCCTTTTTTTCCAGTTTCCATTAGTCCATCATAAAAGAGAACTGGTAAAAAATAGGCATACTCTTGCCACCAAACAGAAGCAATCAATAAAATCAAAATCGTCAAGGTAGAAAATTTGGGGTCTTTTATGACCCAGACCAACATACTTAAAACAACAGTCACTAACACAAAAATGACCATTTCACTTTGATAGACTTGCTTTAGAAGTATACTCAAACATAAACCTAACAAAAATGCTTTATCAAACAAGTGGCGCATCAAACATTTATTCATTCTCTTCTCCAACTTCTTCACTTATATGACAAATGTCACATCAATATAGGAAAATAATCACTTAAAACTTAAATTCGTTTAAGCTATAGTTCTATTATAAAGAAAAAAAGGAGAATTTCATATGATAATCGAAATAAATGATTTAGTAAAACGGTATGGAAAATTAACAGCATTGAATCATTTTAACTTACAAGTAAAAAAAGGAGATATTTTAGGATTACTTGGTCCAAATGGGTGCGGAAAATCAACAGCCATTCATTGCATGCTTTCTCTATTAACGTATGACAAAGGCGAAGTGAAACTCTTTGGTGAACACATGTCACCTACACGTTATGATTTAAAAAAACGCATCGGGATAGTTCCCCAAGAAGTAGCTGTTTTTGATGAATTGAATGTGATTGATAATATTGATTACTATTGCGGGCTCTACATCACCGATAAAACGACCAGAAAACAATACGTTTCAGAGGTAATTAATCTTGTAGGGTTAGAAGATTTTACCACTTTCACACCTAAAAAACTTAGTGGTGGTTTAAAACGCAGACTAAATATTGCCTGTGGAATCGTTCATAAACCTGAGCTTATTTTTCTAGATGAACCCACTGTAGCAGTTGATCCTCAAAGTCGTAATAAAATTTTAGACAGTATAAAAGAACTCAATCGTCAAGGTGCAACAATCGTCTATACAACACATTATATGGAGGAAGTCGAACAACTGTGTAACAACATTGTGATCGTTGAAAAAGGTCAAGTAATCGCAGAAGGTTCAAAAGAACAATTAAAAGGATTGATCAAGGTCAATGAAAAAATCGTAATCGAAATTCCTGATTTCCCATCTGCAATTAAAGAACAATTATTACAACTTACCGGAATCATCGATATCACATACGATAATGTCTTCGTAACCTTAAATACCGAAAAGAGTAAAACCGTTTTTACTCAAGTCCTACACATCTTAGAAAAAAATCAGATTGCATTTGGCAATTTTTATACACAGCAACCAACGCTAAATGATGTCTTTTTAGAAATCACTGGTAGAGAATTAAGAGACTAGAAAGGAGCCGTCACATGTTTTGGCATTTATATCACTATCGTTTAAAGATTCAATCAAAAAACAACGTTTTATTATTTTGGTCACTTGCCTTCCCGTTACTATTAGGTTTATTTTTCACGGCAGCTTTCAGTAATCTAGATAAACTCGATGCCGTTGAAAAAATTCCAGTTGGAATCGTTATTGAAAATAAAACACCACCAAATGCCGACTTATTTTTAGAGACAATGAACCAAGTCAAATCCAATGATGAAAAAATGTTTACTCCAATCTCCTTCTCGAAAGAAAACGCAGAGAAAGAACTACTAGCAAACAACATTGCTGGTTACTATACAATTTCCGATGAATCTATTTCGTTAACTGTCAACCAACAGACGATTCAACAAAATGTTTTAGACTCGTTTATGAATCAGTTTCTTCAAAGTAAAACCACCCTAATTACTTTACAAAAAGAAGATCCTGCTCTGTTAGCATCTTCGATCACAAAAAAAATCGGTCAAACGACAAATTACATTTCAGTTAAAAAGGCAACTGCTTCTAAAGGAAGTTCAAAAAGCTTTTACTTCTTTACGCTGATTGGTATGAGCTGTATGTTTGGGATGTTCTGGGGGATCAGTAACGCAAATGATGAGCAAGCCAATCAATCAGCCAATGGTATTCGACTAAGCATGACACCGAAAAATAAATTATTGATTGTTTTATCAAATCTAGCATCTTCCTTTACGCTCTTTATTCTTGAGCTCTTCTTTATCTTAGGATTCTGTCATTTTGTTTACAATGTTGATTTTGGTGATCGCTGGTTACTCATTTTATTGATCTGCACGATAACAGCTATTGTAGCACTTTCTTTAGGTGTTCTATTTGGGAATGTTCTAAAAGTACCGCTTAATCAAAAAATTTCACTCGCTGTGACGTTTCAAATGACTTGCAGCTTTCTTGCGGGGATGATGTCTCCTGATATCAAACTGCTTGTCAATCAGCATGCTCCTTGGTTAAATGCAATCAATCCAGTCAATTTGGTGAGCGAAGCGTTGTACAAGCTTTACTATTATCAAAATATCGACAGTTTTTATCCCAATCTACTTAACCTTGGTGCATTAGCGCTAATTTTTATCACAGCAAGTGTTCTTTATGAAAGGAGAGTACAATATGTCAGTCTTTAAAGCGACTTTAGGTATTCTTAAAAAAAATCTGGCCACATTGATTCTCGCTCTTGCAATCAGTTTAGGGATTTCTTTTGTTTATTCAGGTTCTTCTACTAATTCTGCGTCAAGCGAACTTGAAAAAACCACTATTGTTATTTTCAATCAAGATCAAGGAAATCCTGCTAAACAGCTTGAACGCTATTTAAACAAAAACATGAAAGTCGTCCCATTAAAAAATACGCAAGAAACAGTCGATGATGCTTTATTTTTTGGAAAAGTTGATTATGTTTTAACAATTCCTCCATCATTTTCCAATACTATAAGTCAAGGTCAACAGCCTGATTTACCGATTCAAGTTAAACCGGATAGTTTTAATCAAGTCTATGTTGATTCCATCATCAATAACTATTTATCTACGTATCAATTTTATCAAGAAGCTTTTCCAAATAAGACAGAAGCTGAACTATCCAAGTTAACGACTGAAAACATTGAAACGACGGGTAAAGTCAACTTTTCTTCTACTTATGATCAAGCAAAGAAAAATACAGCAACAGGTAAAGTGTTTGGCGTATTATCGTATACAATGTTCATGACTATTTTTAGCGCGATTACTTTGGTCAGTTTGGCATTCAATCGCAAAGAAATCAAACTTAGAAATAACTGTTCACCACTTTCCAATCGAGCTTTTTCACGCCAACAATTTACAGTACAGCTAGGTTTTTGTTTGGTTCTTTGGTTTATTTTTATCAGTCTCATCTTATTCGTTACAGAAAGTGGTTTTGATCAATATAGTGGTTATTTCATTTTAAATACGCTACTTTTATTCATTGTCGCCGTTTCTTTTAGCAACCTGATTGGTGGACTTATCAGTAATCCAGATATGATTTCTGGAATCAACAATGTGTTTATCTTAGGTAGTGCTTTTGTTAGTGGTGTATTTGTTCCTACAGAGATTTTGCCTGATATCGTTATAAAAATCGCTTCTTTTACACCAACTTATTGGTACATGAGAAATTGTACGTTGATCGGAAATACCACTAAATTTAATGATGATTTTTTAAGTAGTTTCCAATTCAATGCGCTTATTTTATTGATTTTTTCACTCCTTTTCTTCCTATTAGCGATGGTAACAAGAAAGGAACAAGGCGGTCTAAAATTTTCGTTTAGAAAAACAATCACTCAACACTAAAAAAAGAGGGTGTGAGACAAAAGTAAAAATCACTTTTGTTTCACACCCTAAATGCGAATAAACAGCGTGAAAAAAGAAACCTTCTCTTATTTCACAAAGCTAAACATGTTTGTTTCGACTTTTTTTATGATGGTTCTACATTTTTTTGAATCACAATAATATCTTTTCTAGGAGCACTAAATGAATAGCCCTTTTTCTGCATTTCATTTTTGATACCGATGTGAACTGTTACTTCTTCTCTAGTTGTATTTAAAAGTCTTTTTATCACATAATCGACTTCTTTTTTATTGATTTTCTTTTTAGTATTGATCATAATGATATCGATTTTATCGAAGGCATCAGCATAGACAATCTGTGTACGGTCTAACGCATATAATTTAAAAAATTTAATGGCTTTTGCTCCAAAAACAAATTTAGTGATATTTGGATAAAAATACTCCAAATCTAAGTTTTTATTGATCGGTGTTTCGATTAATTTCATTTGCTCAGCTCCTTTTCTATCTTAACCACTTTACATAAAAATTTTACTCTTTCAAGGTGACTTTGTAAATCAAAAAAATAAAAGTATGTTATTCTAAGAAAAACCCTTGACCTTCACGTTAGGTAAAGGTTTATTCTAAAGTCATACAGGAGGGAAACAGATGGAATATACAATCAAAAAAGTTGCTGAATTATCCGGAATCAGCACGCGAACTTTGCGGTATTATGATGAAATCGAGCTCTTAAAACCTGCTCGCATCAACTCTTCCGGTTATCGAATTTACGGTACAAAAGAAGTCGACAAGCTGCAGCATATTCTTTTTTATCGTTCATTGGATATGAAATTAGAAGAGATCCAAAAATTGCTAAATACACCAAATTATGATCCTCAACACGCGTTACAGGATCATTATCAGCAATTAATGGCAAAGCGCAGACAACTTGATCATTTGATCCTAACTGTGGAAAAAACATTACGGTATCAAAAAGGAGAACTAACTATGACTGACAAAGAAAAATTTGTAGGTTTCAAAAAAGAAACACTACAAAAGAATGAACAAGCTTATGGAAAAGAAATTCGAGAAAAGTATGGTGAAGAAACTGTAGCAGCATCGAATCAAAAGTGGTTAAATTTAAGTGAAGAAGATTTTAACCGTATGAAAACAGCTGAAAAAGAACTGATTGAAGCGTTAAAAGTCGTAATAAACACCAAAGACCTTCACTCTCAAGAAGCTGAAACCGTCTTTTTAAAACATAAAGAATGGTTACACTATGCCTCGCCTACCTATTCGACCGAAATGCATCGAGGTTTGGGACAACTGTATATAGCTGATGAACGATTTGCCGCTTATTACAATGAACGGGCCGGCGCTTCAGCTGCACAAACACTAAACAACATTATTCAACAGTTTGCAAAATAAGCGTCTATTCATATTACTAAAATCACCTAAAAAAGAACCTTTTATCATTACGTAGCGCGTCCTCAAGTTGTAGCAAAAAATTGCACTTTTGGAAATCGGCTCATTAAGATAACGGGTTCTTTTTTTATAACGGTCTCTTTTGTGTCGATCAAGATTGAATGTAGCATTTGTTGTATTTTACTCATCTAAAACAAAATCATCTTCTTAAAGATACTTCAACATTTTTTTCATACAACGTTCGACTATCACCCTCTAAATATGTTTTTGCTCCAAAATAAACAAAAACACCTACTAAGACTAGTAGAATAAATGTTAATATTGCAGTGTTTATTCTTCTTTTTTTACGTTTTGCAACAAAATTAGTATTTTTTAGTATTTCTTTTTTGTAATTTGCTGAATGCTTGATTTGCGTGATATCATAATAAAAAAATTGTAGTGGTTGTTCTAACTTATTCTTATCTATTTCGTCTGTAAACCCTACTAAGAGTGTGTATTGTCTAATTTTTGACGGAAAATTTCGGCTGTTTTTCTTTTTCAGTTTTACAAACAGTTCTTGATTATCTGAAAAATAATAGGCTTGCTCATCTTCTTGGATTTCAATCAAGCTCATTTTCTGAAACTCGTTCGGTAACTGTTCTTTTATTTGCTGGAAATAGACTTCAAAAGTTTCTGTGCGCAAATAACGAAATAGATAAATGACAATACCTGCTTCGATAAAAATTGCGAGCACCAACAACCATCTAATAAATGAGCTAACCGCTCCTATCCCGATCGCTGTTCCTAACATGATAACCAGTAGGAACATAAGATATTTTTGATAGGTTTTCAGATACAATTGTTTGACACCCGATTGATAATACTCCAAATCATGTTCGATATTTTCTTGATTTTCCTTCATTCATACTCCCTCCAAAATTAAAACAATTGCGTTCACTTCAGATTCCCAATCATTGAATAAGTTTCTTTGCTAAACAATACTACCCAATGATTTCATCAAAAATAAATTGTCCAACACCGCCGTCTAAGCAGTCTCCGATAATCTTTTGACATTTCTCTTTGACAATTTCTTTTGCATTGCCAACAGCCACTGGAACATCGACAACCTCTAACATAGCTAAATCATTTTCACCATCACCAATACCATAGCTACGTGCTCCTGGATACTGTTTCATAAACTCATTGATTGCATTTCCTTTACTACTTTTTGGATCCACAATTTCCAAACACTGAATAAACGAAGAAAAGACTTCTGCAGAATCACTACTCAACACATCACGTAATCGTTCATGTTCTTGATCACTCGCTTCCATCAATTCAATTTTCATCACTTTTAATTCGGGATGCTCAGTTAAATACAAAAATGGATTCTCAACATGTTGACACTGTTTTTTAAAAAAACTTTCTTTGAAATCCATGATTTGTTTTCCCATAGTCCCCATTGGTTCAAGTTTTTTTCTTAATGCAGTGATATTGGCTCCATAATTTCCCACTGGTTTTAAAATGATTCCTTCATTTGTATGAATGTGATAAAAAATAGCACGTTCTTCTAAAATGGCAATCACTCTCTCACACTCTGACATTGACAAACAGTGGTTATACTGCACTGGTTCTCCAACTAATTTTCGACCACCGCCATTGCTGAAAATAACATCACATTCACTATCCAACTGCTCCATCAATTCTGTCAGCTGCTCATAACCTCGCCCACTAATAAAAACAAAATGATCTCTTTGCTTTTGCAAAGCGTAAATTGCATCATAGTTAACTTTAGGTACCTCACCACCAAGATCTTGAAATGTTCCATCTATATCGCAAAAAACTATGTTCATAGGTTAAACTCCCTTTACTCTTTATTATCTTATTGTAAACCCTTTGCTTCAGCTCAATTGCTAATACATTCTCCTTGTTTATTAAAGATTTCATGCACATTAGAAAAATTCAATTCGCACTTTCGAGTATAGCATACTAGACTTCCCTATGTTACAAATCGCCATAATTTTTCCACCATTATAAACAAAAAAAAGATTGGCACATAACTCTTCGAGCTATATCCCAATCAATTGATGGAGCTTTTTCCCAATTTTATCCGTTACATTTGGAACTTGCAAGAATTGAAACAGCAGTGATCGAATACAATCGATCAAGAGGCAACTCAGATAAATCAAGATAGCAAATAATAAAACTTGAATTGTCGCCATAATAATCGATTCATTCGCTAAAAAAATAAATCGATCTTTTAACATAAAATAAAAAATAATTGGGTGGGTATGGATAAGATACACAGCAAAAGAATGCGGCACGATTTTTTCAATCAAAAAAGAAGTCTCTTTGCCATTGATAGGTGTTTTTAAAAATATAATAAAAAGTAAAATAGAACTTGCAAGAATAAGAGGTGATACATAATGGATAAACCAAATAGTATCTCTAGATCCTTCAAAATCTCCTATCATTGATCTAAGTGCAATAAACCCTAGCGAAACCACATTTATGCCTAAATAATAACCAACTATGCTCTTTTTATTAATAGAGTCAACATTCACGTGCAAACGAATAAATGCCCCAATAAAATACATAAATATCAACCAAACCATACTATATCCCTCAGCCAAATTAAATGGATCAGATCTAAATAAAATAGATCCTGAACCCAAAATCAGAATAACAAATACACCATAAGTCATTTCTTTTTTTGTAAGCCCGTTTATTGCTTTATTTAATAATGGCATGAACAAAAACAGACCCGCATAGGCTGAAAAAAACCAGTAACTTTTTTTGAATAAAGGAAATAACGAATCTGCGTACATCGAAATCGGAACAATCTCACCCAAAATAAAATAAGCAACAAAACTTAACGTAATCGAATAAAACACCACTTCAACCCATAACTGAAGAAATTTTCCAATTCGCCACTTCCCTTTACTCATAAAGTAGCCTGTTATCAGAGAAAAACAGTTTACAGCTACAAAACAAAGAACTTCCAATCCCCAAAAAAAATAATAGTTGAGACTGCCAATACGTACATTATCCAAAATCCCACCATTTCCTAAAATATGTAAGATCAAAATCATAAACATGGATACCATTCGTAATAATTCGACTCCTAAATGCCTCTTCACTAATTACGATGCTCCTTCCTTGTTTGAGTCTCTTCTTCTATCAATGAAAAAATAGAGATTCTATCTTGTTTTTGATCAATGGGTTTAGATGTTTCTGGACTTTCCGAATCATAATACGTATCAACAAAATACAATGGTCGTCTTTTTGTTTCATTAAACACTCGACCCAAATACTCTCCGATAATGCCAAGAGAAATCAATTGAAGGCCTCCGAGAAATAGAATACCGATCATCAAAGATGGATACCCTGACACATCAGCCCCTAATAAAAGCGTTTGAACTAATACAATCATCATATATATAAACGCCGCCAATGAAACAACTCCACCAATAATTGTTGTAATCTTTAATGGCAACGTTGTATATGAAGTGATGCCGTTCATTGCCAAATTGAATAAAGAAGAAAACCGCCATTTAGTAGTTCCACCAGCTCGTTCATCTGCATCATAATAAAGTTCTTTTTTCTTAAACCCGATCCAACCGTATAATCCTTTAGTGTAACGCTCATGTTCCCGAATCATTTTCAAAGCATCTACCGCTTTACGATCTAATAAGCGAAAATCACCAGCGTTCGCATATATATTTGTTCTACTAGCTTTTTGTAAAATTCTATAATAACACGCAGAAGTCCATTTTTTTATGAAGCTTTCTCCTTTGCGCTCTTTTCTAATCGCGTATACATCTTCATAGCCTTTTTCCCACCACTCAATCATTTCTTTAATCAATTCAGGTGGTTGTTGTAAGTCAGAATCAATGACAACAGCAGCATCGCCTTTAGCATGATCAAAACCTGCTAACATCGCGATCTCTTTTCCGTAATTACGTGAAAGATCCACAATAGAAACCCGTTGATCATAGTTTCTTAGCTTCAATATAATTCTTAAACTTTGATCCTCACTTCCATCATTCACAAAAAGAAAATCAAAACGATAGTCAGGACACTCCTCTGCAAGTTGTTTAAGTCGTTCATACATTTTTTCTATCACAGGTTCTTCATTTAGAAATGGGATGATCACAGTAATACGCTTCATTTACATTCCCTCCTAACACGTTACCTATTCTTTATAAAATAGTAAAAAATCAGCATTTTCATACACTGCAAAATCTTTTAAAAATGTTTTTTTGGATAGATCCGTTCCTTTATGATAAAGATAACCGATACTTGTTTGATCCGTTTTAGTTGCCTCATTTTCATCTAAAAAAACATATTTTCCATAATAGCGATAGGTCATATTACTATTTTTATCGTACGGCGTATCTCGGCTAGCTTGATAACTTTCTGGTGAAATTGGATCATAAAAACGGATGAAAATAAACGTTAAATCTTGTAATTGTTTTAAACTACTACGTTCAATATAAATATTTTCTAGTTTTTTTTCATTTCCAACTTTCAAGGTCTCTTCCAGAGTTACAGGTGCCATATAAGTACTATCTTGCTGTTCTTCTTTGTATACAACATTGTACGTGTAAACATACAATACGAATAATACTGAAAAAAATGCAATACTATTTCGAAATATGGTTTTATTTTCTATTGAATGCAAACTTGCAAGTCCATATCCCATCATAATGATTAAAGGGAACATGACCACATTCCAATGATGAACAACTGGAACAATGATCAACAATAAAGGTAAACTACACACAAACCAACCAATCGTTAATTGACTAAACGGACTTTTTTCCTTACGCATTTTGATCCATCCAAGACAGGCTAATAATAATCCAGCTAAATTATACATAAAACCAAATCCATGAATCGAACTAAAAATCAATCCATCTCTTCCACTTAAAAGAAAACCAAGAATTCTTTGAAGATTCCCTAAAAATGCCCCCCAGATATCGTCTTTGAATAAAATTGTTTGACCTTCACTTTGACTGCCAATCATCTTGGCAAATGTTACTCCGAAAATTGTTATTGTTTCCTGCCCTACATACTGCACATAAGCAAAAATCACAATTGGAATAATCGTAACAATCAAAACAACCATTAAAATAACTATTTGCATTTTGTTTAAGTATCGATTTTTCAGAAAATACCCTAAGAGAAATAGTAGAAATAGTGGTAAAAAGTACCAGGTCGCTAAATAAGCATATGATGTTAAGCCAATCAAGCAAATCGCAACACTATAAAATATAGTTTGTTTTTTACCACTTTCATTCATCCCAACTAAAACCAGACATAGCGCAACTAAAAGTAAGTGCGGCGCCACATTGGCATCTAACCCAAAGCGACTGATCAGCATATGCCAAGGACTGATGATTAGCATAAAAAAAATAGATAGCGTTAATTTTTTTGACAGGTTGAGTCTCAATAAAGTCCACATTACAATCAAAATAGTAATGGAAGAAAGACAAACCATTGCCAAACGTGTACTGACAAGACTTAACCCCAATATTTTCACAAATGGTAAGGATAAATATGTATAAAATGCAGAAGGTCCTGTCCCATATCCAATCAAATAGATCGGCCACGAATTCAAAGCGCTGTCTGTCCCGTATTTTGCTAATGCCCACGTATCATAACCTGACATCGCTTCATCAATTTGAAGCCCAGGTAATTGGTTAATATTGATGTATCGAGTGAATAGACCGACAACTAACAAAACAAAAAGAATTTGAAGAAATTCTTTTTGTTTCTGATCACATCGGCATTGTTTCCACTCACGCCAGAGAATACTAGCCCCAACTCCTACAAATCCTATCATCAGTACATATAACACAACAACTGCCATTTATTTTCTCCCTTTTATTCGTTTATTCTGTACGATCCACAATTGCAACTTGTAGTCCTTTCAATTCTTTTTTTTGACTGAATTCAGCTACTATAGATTGTGTGATACGTTTCTTCTCAGTCATTTCCTCATCATTACTATAAACTTTTACTCGTTGTGATGCTGGACGATTATCCAGTTCTTGATATGTTTTGTCAAAATTTTCAATCGAACGATCCGACATCGTTTTGGGCAAATCAATTATTTTAGCGGTTTCTTCTAAAAAAGTATGGAATTTTTCTTTGGTAAATGCTTCTTTTTCGCCCACATTCACAATAGAAAAGCTCTGAGTTCTTAGTCGAACATCTTTTTCTTCCCGCCTAAACAAATACGTAAATTCTACCACAGAAACTGTTTCTAGCTGACTCTCTTTAAAAAATGGATAGTATCCTTGAATTCTTAATTCATCCCCTTCAGCATACAGAGTATATTCGGAATCACCAAGTTTTACTTCATCTGTTACCACTTCTTTTTCCATCAACGCCTCTGCTTGGGCTATCATGCCTGGTACTTTTACTTTAAACTTGTCTTTCAACAAAGAAAGTCCCTCTTTTTTACTAATTTTTGGATAATCAAATCGACCGAAAGGCTTTTCTCTACTATCGTGCCAAAGAAGTTGTTCATGTTCGATCGAAGTTGTCTTTTTATTTGCTGAGCAGGCACTTATTATAAGTAATAAAATCGTTGTTGCACAAAAAAACAAAGTACGCTTTTTTCGCATTATTTTCCGTCTTCCTTTCCACTATCTTTTGCAAGTGCTAAATGTACGGGTTCAGCATCTTTAAAGACCTCTTTAGAAGGTGTAAGCACTATATCTTTTGTCTTGTCTTTCAACGTATATATAACAACTGCCTCAAGAGTTTCCCCACTAGAAATTTTTTGATTTTGCTGTTTCAATAACTTCGTGATATCCACTACTTGATCATCTTTTTTAACAGTTCCCTCTTGTAACTCTTGATCATTTTGAGTTACTTTTATCAACTCTTGCCATTTCTCTGGTGTAATATCCTCTTGTTTCCCTTTGTTTGTAACCATATAACGAATTGCATAAACTGAGGTATCATTCTCTCCATCTAAATCCATTACACCTGTCACTTTTATGTTTAATGCACTTGAATCAAACACAATTTCGTCTTCATCTTCAACAGGGCCTTGATCTTCTTTTTCTTTGATGGAGTATGCGGAAGAATCAATGATATCAACACGTTTTTCATGTTTGCCATCATCAGCAGAATAAAAATCAAATTGAACCAAGCCATGTTCTGTTTCAATATAATATAGATGTAACCAAACAGAACGTTTATCAAACGTAGTATTTAGTGTATACTTATAGGCTTTATACTTGCCAACTTTGGTTTCTTTCATATATATATCTTTCGCTTTATAGTTATACAGCTTTGCCAGCTCTTTACGGGTTCGTTCACCAAAATCAGCTAAATCAACATTCTCTTTACGAGAAGCTAAAACAAATAAAGAAGAATTACTCTTTTTATCTTTCGCTCCAAAAACAGCTGATTTATTATATGTTACTTTATAATCTTTGGTAACTTCCCAAGTACTCGGCAATTGAAATTGATACTGAATCCCCTCTGCTTCAAAGGATTGTTTTTTATCCGATAATTTTGCCGAACAACCACTGATTATGAATAAACTAAAAACGAAAATCGGGAAATACCTTATTATTTTTTTCATTCCTCTTTCTCCTTCTGTATATGGTTCTGTTGTGCCATTTCTTTCCTTAACCACCAGTTGTACAAGATAAAAAGTAGAATACAACTAATGAATAATGAAAGACCGATTCTAAAACCTTCAGGCAAAAATACTAATTTTACGGTATGTTTTCCTTTGGGAACAGGCAGCGCTAAGAAAGCATCTTTAAATGTGGGAATCTCAACTCTTCCACCATCAATATAAGCTCTCCAGCCTTTGTCAAATGGGATGGTTGTCAAAATCACCTGATCTTTAGACAACTCTACTTCTGCTTCTGAAGTTCGACCGCTGGTTTCGAACGTAACACCATTTTTTTTGATTGTTTTCATCATATTCTCGAAACGATCACTATTTAAAAACATCACTTTTGGTTTTACCAGTTGTACAACATTTTCACCAGTGAATACAACCTGAACTTCTACCGTTTTAGCTTCTTTATAATAGCCTAAATCATAATACTGACCGCTAGATTCCAGACTACCATGCCGCTGTATCCCATTCACTTTCGTAATAATATCTACCTCTGATCCTTTACCATATAGACTTAAATAGGCTTGGGAACGTGCAGGAACATCAATTGAATAGGTCAATTCACGATTGGCGTTCGCGGTTCTTGAATAATAAACACCGCCTTCTTGTTCTTCTACTTTGACATTGTTTTCTTTCACTGTCTCAACTTCAGCAAAAGAAAAAATATTTGATTCATCACCAGATAAGTATTGCATTAATTCTGTTTGATTTTTTACAGCATTCTTCTTATAGATCCCCTTGTCTGTTAAAATACCTAATGGCATTGCAAACTGATTTTCATACAAGGTATAATCTCCTGCTGTTTTTATCGCTTTATAACCATATTTTCTTAAATCTTCTTTGGCTAAATTGTATTTTATTCCTAATAATGCATCCATAATCAACGTATTATTTTCATATTGAATCGTCAAATTCGTTCCCGCTGAACGAAATCCTAACTGATCTAGATACTGGGAAGAGTGACGATTTCGAATAGAAGAAAACATTGTAACACCGCTATATCCATGGATAAAACTTTCATTTCGAGATGTTGCATCAACATTTCCTACCCGATATAGACTAGTGTTCTCATTTTTAGTTGTCTCGATCAATGTATTGATATCTGAGAAATGATCATCATAAGCTCTCCGATCTGGATAATTCCATTCTCCTGCAATTCCTTTTACAATACTTTGTGCATTGATCAACTGTTCTCCAATAAAAACAATAGAAAATAGACATCCGAGCAATACCAAACGCTTCGGCCATTTTTGAATTAGAACGCCTAATAGCACATAGAGCAAAGCAACAGTCAACGTAGCAAGTAACGTTTTTTGATCCAAATACTCATATCTTTTACGATTTGCTACAAAACTGATCAAAACATATAGAAAAATCAAGCCCAACACAGTATTAACTAAACGATTGAAGTCATCCTTGGATACCTGTTCCAATCCAAAGCCAGCTAATAAAAGCCCTAAAAAAGAAAATAAGAAACTAAAACGAAATAAAAACATATACGGCGAATGCATTCCATGCCAAAAAAGATTCATCGGCTCAATATAAACACTTGCAATCAATAGAAGAAACAAACTTCCGTAGATCAGCTTATTTTTAAGCGCGATTTTCCGACTTATAAAATAGAAAAGACAAAAAATCAACCCTAGCATACCAAAATAAATAAACGGTGCACTCCCATATTTACTAGTATCGTAGGATCCTACCATTGTTTTTGCTGGAATATCCCAGATATCCATCCCTCTTGTTAGAAAGCTATAGATAGGTGTTAATCCCTCACCATTATTTTTCAAATCTAATAATGTTGGCAAAATTGTGACCATAGACGCCCCACCTGCGAGTAGCGACGTTATCAAGTAAGGAACCAAACTTGCTTTAAATCGTTTCGGTTCTGTTAAAAATCGACAAAACACATAAAAAAAAGAAAAGACTCCAACCATAAATGCCATATAAAAATTAGATAAAAATAATAACAAGTAACTGATAAATAATAGAGCAGGTTTTCGTTCATCCATTAAATAATGAATCCCTAAAATAACTAAAGGGAAATAGATTAATCCATCTAACCACATTTGTTGCGGCGAATAGGCAATGCTAAATCCACACAAAGCAAAACTAACGCTTAACATTATTTTTGCCATTTGCGGTAATTTAAATAAACGATCACTCATGATCCAAAATGTACCGCCAATTGCTCCAAACTTGAGTAATAATATCAAATACAGTGCATCAGGAATATGTTGATTATCAAAAAAAGCAACAATAAAACTAAAAATTCCGTTTATGTAATAGGCCATAAATGACCAGTAATTCAATCCCAAAGAGCCATACCATGTATAAAAAAAACTTTGTTTACCATGTAACGTATTATTAAAACTTGCGAAAAAATTTGATGTTTGAGATAACGCATCACTCGCTAAGACCGTTCTTTGACTAGTAGGATAAATGCCCATCATTAAGTAGACTACTGCCATTATTACGATGGGAATAAGCACACTTAAAAGAAATGCCCAACCTTTTCTTTTAAGCCATATTTTTATTTTCATGCCATTTCTTCCTCCTATTTACAAATTAACTGTGGTGCGATGTTACTTTGTGACCGTTATTTTTAATACTTTATCAGTGTACTAACCCCATTTTATTGAATGGAAAGTAGCGAAATACTACTACACCTTCAATCTGTTCTTCTTCAATTAATCCAAGAGTTCTACTATCTTTAGATTCAGCGCGATTGTCTCCTAATACAAAATAGTTTCCTTTTGGGATTGTGGAAAGCCCAGCTAGCTTTAGGGCTACCTCATCATGAACCAATACTTTAAGCGTACTATCCGGTAACATGCTGATAATAAATTGTGGTACTTCATCTTGTTGCCAGGGTGCAGCATTGGACGGACGAATATAAACCGCATTTGATTCTGTCCAAATTTGGTCACCTGGAAGTCCTATTATTCGTTTGACATAGCTTGGGTCATTTGGAATCTCAGGATCGAACGTCACGATATCATATCTCTTTGGGGATATGTTTTTTTGTACAATAATTCGGTCATTATTTTCAAAAGTTGGTGCCATTGATTTCCCTGAAACACGATGGGTTTTAAATACACCTAAAAAAACAATGACTAGTATAAGAACAAAAATCAAAAAGCCTTCTTTTAGCCAACTTTTTCTATGCTCCAGCGTAATATTTTCACTTTGCATTTTTTGTAAATTTAGTCGTTGTTCTCTCCGTCTATTTGGACTTAAAGTCTTTTGCCGTTGTTTTCTTTTCTTTGAGAAATGAGGTCCTTTTGCCATATCCATTCCTCCTATCTCTTCATTAAAATGATGTTATTTGATGCATCGGTGATATCCTTAGTTTTACAACCCCTAAAATATCTTTTTTCTCAACCCAGCCAAAATTACGGCTATCTGCAGCATAATGACGATTATCACCTAAAACAAAATAGCTATCTTTCGGCAAACGGCTTTCATCTGTAACAGTTCTCAAACTGAAGTTATCCGTCAATAATCGTTGTTCCACTTTTGCTTCATTTAATTCTTTTTTCAAAAACCGCTCTACAATAGGCTTTTGATCAACTAACAACTGATCGTTTTGATAAGCTATTTCTTCTTCAGGTAAACCAATCACTCTACGGATCATTGGTCTTTTTGTTCCAGGTTCCCTAATATAAACTAAGTCAAATCGCTTAATTCTCTTCGTTTTTCTGACAATCACCCGTTCACCATCGTTTAGCAACGGGGTCATTCCATAGCCCTCAACCGATGGAAAAGAAAAAAGCAATGACTGTACTATAACTATCAATCCTAATAAAATTGATAAACTCACAACAAGTTCTTTTACTAGTTGCTTTTGTTTTTCTCTTTTACGATTAATATATTTTTTTGTGGGTCTTTTTTTTCTAGAAGAAGATTTTTTTGTAGGTGCATTCGTCTTTTTTCTTTTCTTTTGGTTGACTACATTCTTTTTTCTTTTTTTAGGTTGACTTAATTCTTTGTTAGATGGTGCTTTTAGCGCCTTTTGTCTCACTTTAGTTTTTGTTGTCTGTTTCATGTTATTTCCCTCAGCAACCAGTTATCTTAACTTTTTCTTTTTAATGCTGATTCATTTACTCTGAAATACTTGAAAACTTCTTTTTGCTGCTTCTTCATTTTTTGAATATCTTTTAAATAACCATCTATTGTTTCTTTATTCTCTAATTGTTGTTCTGATAAACTATGGAGATTCATCCCTAGGTTTTTCATACTCACATTGTAACGTGTCAATAATCTCTTTCCTTCTTCCGATAATCCATCAGAAACAGATCGATTGCTATAAGTTACTATTAAAGAACTAATTTCTAGATACGTTTGATATTCCTTTTCAATACTTCCGCCATCTCTCATTGTCTCCAACTTTTTTTCGATGTCTTCCGACATAAAATAACCTTGAACAACGCCTTTTGCATCTTCAGCTGTTAAATGGGTCATCTGATAATATCGAGAATAAAACGCACTTCCAGACGCTATAATAACCAACAATAGAAAAATGAAAATATTTCGATCGAAGCGTTTCCGACGCTTTTCAAGCTGTTTTCGCGCTTTCAACCACCGTTTACGTTTCTCTTTATTTTTAGGCCGTTTCTGCCATTTACTAGTTTTTAGTTCTTTACGAGTTACTAAAGAATAAAATAAGAAAAAAAAGATAAACAAAAAACAAAGCGTTGCAAAAGAAAGTTGTCCAATGAAAAACCAGTCTAATAGACTCATATTATGATAACCTCCTTAAGCTTATTTTTTCTTTCTCTTCTTATTTCCTTTCTTTTTCTTCTTGTTCTTATTTACCACTCGAACGATAAAGAAGATTGCTAAAAATGCCAGAAAAATACCCGCACCAATCAAAGCCACTAGTTTCCAATTTATTCCTGGTTCCTGAATTAAAGAGACATCTTGAGCATTATATTTATCAGCTTCTTCATTGGTAATCTTAAAGTTTTCTGTCCATTCCCATTTTTGTTCACCACTTGTAACCAGTATATGGGCCTTATAATCCCCTGCGACCATCTTATCTCCATTCATTTCTAGAGGAAATTCAATCATAGAATTGGGCGCCATCTTCATATCAGCTTTTTTTGTATCATACAAAACAGCATCTGAATCTTTTGCCATTACTTCCATTTCTACTGTCATATTATTTAAAAATTCTGGTGTTATATTTGAAAAATTGGCAAATACACTATTTCGATAGTTTGATAAGCCTGCATAAACTTTATTTAATTTTAAATCATTTGTTACTTTCTCATCTGTTTCCTGCAAAACCATTGCAACTAAAAATGCATACTCGTTGACTACGCCTTTTGCTTTTTTATTTGCTTCTTCCTCTTCTTTTGTTGGTTTGGATTTCAAATAAATTCCACCAACAATTTTGCCATCGTAACTTGTTGCTGGCATCGTAATGGTTAGCTCTAAAGGCTTTGTTTCATTTGGGGCTAAGGTTACTTCTGATGGCCCTTTAACAATATCTTTAAAGTCATGTTTTAAAGAAGGATCATTTTTCAACGCACTTGGTCCATATTCTAAAACACCATTTGAATTGGTTTTTACTCCATTTAAAGAAACTTGAATCGTTTGTTCTTGATCTGCACGATTCGTTAGCATTACTTGGACCGTTTGTTCCTGTCCAGGTGTCATACGTAAATCAAAATAACGCCCTTCCCCTTTTTGATTTTCAGGTAGCACAGTTTCATATGCAAACTGCAATTCAGCATATGCATCTCTTGAAAAACTAAAAAGTGAAACTATGTATAAACATAAAAAGAGACTTAATAAAATTAGTTTTTTCATGTATTTCGTTGTCCTCTCTCTTCCATCATGAAAGAATTCACCGGTAAAACACCGGTGAATCTTTTAATCTACTACTTGTTAAATTATAGTATCCTTCGAATTACATTGGTGTTTCTGAAAGTGTCCAAAGAATTGTTGCTACGTATTTACCATTACGAATGTCATCTGCTTGGTTAGCTGGAATGCTCAATTCGATTGATTCAGAATCTAATTTCGCTGGATTCAATGTATCACCAAAGTAAACAGCATATTTACCACGGCCTTTACCAGTGTTATTTTCATTTGCTGTAAATAATTTTTCACGAGTATTTTCAGCTAGATGAAGTGTTGGCTGTAATCCAGAAGTACTTGGCATAAGACTAACGTTATCTTCATGAGCCACTAAATCTGTATTTTTGTAATCGATTGTTGCACCAGCGATACGTCTTTTCTTGTTATTTGCAGTATCATCAAACTCAAATGCACCTTTTCCATCTGGATCAACAAGTGTAGCTGATAATTCATACGTACGATCATCTACAAGACGATCATCTTTAAATTGAACCCAATTCGCACGTCTTTTTACTTCACTACCATCTGTTGCACCATCATTGGCAGTTGTTGGTTTTGCCCAAGACTTGATAGCACCAGTTGTTGCTTGTTGCTCTGTAAAGACTAATTTTGACATTCCTTGAACCACAAATTCACCATCTAATAATTTAGTTGGATCAGTATCTGTTGTTGATTGAGAAGATGTATCTGGTGGTACTACCCCACCTGTAGAATCATATGAACCGTAAGTTGCTTTAGTGAATTGGATTTCACCTTCGCCTGCTTTAGAATGGTCTGGTGCTGCTTTTGTTGCTGCTGGTGCAGCTGCTGCTACTCCTAGTACAGCTAATAATGCTGCACCACATAATTTGTGTGTTAATTTCATTTGTATTTCCTCCTAATATTTTTGTTCTATTTATGGTAACTCGGCTAATACCCAAGTCAACACCGTTGAATAAGCGCCTGGCTCTTTCTCAGTCGCTCCTGGCACAGCAAGCGTAACCGCTCTATTTGTGTACACAGGCTTTTTAAAAATCGGATCTAATATTTCTTTACCAGAACTGTCTTTTCTAATTTCCAATGTATTTGGACGTTCATTATGATTCTCTTGTGATGCTCCAAACACGATACTCCATGTCCCCGAACCTTTTCCCGATTGTGCAACCGCCAAATTATAAGTTTCACCCACATTGCTCATGCGAATAACTTCTTTTGACACAGTCGGTGCTTTAGCTAAATCTCTGGAAGAGTTGACCCACGTTTGATCAAATGATATAACGGCGCCTTTCAACTCTGCACCCAATTTAGTGACATGCTTAAATTGATTCTCCTGTCTAATTTGCAACGTCCAACCATCTGGATCATCTCGATAATCTGACACTTGAACAAAGTTTCCACGAGCAGAAGTGTCGCCATGAAATAATTGTGCATTTACAGGAAATACAGCATTTTCATCTGAAATCATCACTGTGCTAAAATTCAGTTTTGGTGCAAAATCGATTCTTAGGTCCCCTTCAGTTTGAGGTGATTCGCCTGGATCGACTTCAACTTTGGGATTTTCTGGGTCTCGGATAATTGAATTTTCTTCTTTATATCCTTTTAGCTCAACTTCTGCATCACCAGATAATGAAGATTCTTTAGCGTAAGAAGATTTCGTTTGACCTATTGTAAATAGAAGGGATCCAAGAAAAGCAGCTATAATCAATGTCTTTTTTTTCATTGTTTATCCCTCCTTTTCACTTACATCTTTTTTTCTTTTGATAAAATAAAAAATGATTACAATAGCAACTAAAACTATTCCACTAATTGTCAGACTCTTCATTACAAGTTCACCAGTTGAAGGATATTTTCCAGTCGGCTTTTTAATTGATTCACTACTAGAAATTGTTGACTCTGAAGGTGTTGTACTTGACCTTGGACCACTACTTTCAGCAGAAAAAACAATCTCGCCATTCGTTTGTACAGCAGCTTCTTCTCCATAGACAGAAGTAGTAACCATGCCCAAGATTCCTCCCATTAAAGCGAGTAAAATTAGACCAATATACAAATAGTTGATTTTCTTCATCATTGACATTTTCTCCTTCGCTTTAAGGAAGATCTGGTACTTCACTTAATGTATAAACAATTTTTGCTCGATATTCCCCAAGCTTTTTGACATAATCCCCTGGAACTTCAACTTTAAATCCCTTCCCTTTTGCAGACCAAGTTTGACTAATGTTATACTTCGTATCTGAAAAATTATCAGGCGATGTCAGTAGTTGATTTTGATCTACTGGGAAATTCTTTTCAGTGGTTCCGCCATCGTTATAGCGTAGAATTCCGGACAGAATTTTATTCGATCCATCCGTTGTCTTAAAATCTTCCGTAACTTTGGCGTACAAATACCATTTTTGTTTCGTTGCACGTGTATCTGTGACAACCAAATCCTTATCCGTTTTGGCACTTTCTACACGCAAGTCTTTAGCACTGGCTTCGTTCATCTCAAAATCTAGCAAAGATGGTGCGGATGTAATCAACAATGTCCCTTTATAATGGAATTCAATCGTTGAAGTCTCTCCGTATTTCCCTTTGACCGAGGTCGGTAATGGTTCTGCTAATGCTTGACCATCTACAATAATCTTATCTAAAACATATCCGTCAAAAGTCTCAGGTGTGATTTCAAATGCTGTGCCATCTTTTTGAGTAGTGATAGCATCACGGTCTGGATCCATTTTTACATCGTTATTATTTTCGTCTTTTTTCCTATAAATAACATTTAGCTGGCTTTCACCACGTATCACATTCAAACTCGTTGAATTAGATTGTTTTGCTACTTGAGAACCATCTCCGGCAGTCCCCGAAACTGTATACTTTTGACTCACTACTTGAACAGCAGCATCTACAGCAACATTGACATCGTATTTAATGACTACTTCTTTCCTGTCTAAATCCAAATCACTCAAATCGATTTTAAACTCTTTAGTCATTGAATTGAAGTCAACTTTGCTTACTTCAAGAGCTACTCCATTGACCATAACAGTATTCAAATCTGGTGTGATTTTATCTGGGAAAGCTGTATCAATTTTAAAGGAAACATTACTCCAGGTTGTTGGCGCTTCTGCTGTATTTTGGAAGGTAGCTGTATAAGTCGCTTTTCCTCCTAAAGGAACCGTAGTTGGACTAACGTCAAAATCCGCTTTAATCATAGGTGTTCTTAATTTGGTATATTTGAATGTTATTTTTTTGTTTGTAACAAATTTAGCTGTAACCGACAACGGATCTGTTAAGGGTGATGGTGTCTTATCCACACCATCTACAAGTACAGCGGTTGGAATATAGCCAGAGATTGATTTTGACGTAGCTACATACTCTTCACCTTCTTTACCGCTTGGCAAAGGACTTGTTGTTGCAATTACTGCACCTGTTTCTGCATCAAGATGTTCAATATCTAAATCAAATATTGTCTGAGTTATCTCAATTTTGACTGTAATTGGTGTTTCAACACCTTTGGAAGAAGTCAACAATAAGGGTACTTCTACAATATCTCCAGGTTTTTTAGTGCTAATATCTGGCGGTGTTCCAACATATGAGACTGTCACAGGACGATCGATTTCATTCTCTGTATCAACATCGTATGAAGAAAGTAAATCCTTGGCTTCTGGAAATGACGTAGCAATATTTCCACCCATTGGGATTTTTAAATCTTCTTTGGCTGTTCCAATCGGTTTACCATCATAGCGAACTTGTGATACCGATTGATCCTTTACATTTGCAGATTCTAAAGTATTAGTAGGTTTTGCTAACCCATTATAGGTGTATGTGGTTTTAGTATTAGGTCCACCCATTTCGAAAAGCATAAAACCGTTGTCAGAAAGATTATTTGCATCGTTTACATATCCATAGTCAGTAAGGTTAAAATTAAACTTGCTGTTTGGTTTTGCTGTAATTTGTATATCAAATAAACTACCATTAAACGTATCTGATGTTGAATCTACTGAAGTCAACGTAAGTTTAGAGCCAGTTTTATTTATCGTAAATAGATTGGTTCTATCAATTGTTGTGCCATACTCAAGCACTTTTACATCGCTAATATTATAGAATTCAGGTACTTCAGTTTCAATAACGACTTGATCATTTCTGTTTTCTTTTCTGTTATCAGCTACACCTTGCAATATAGAATATTTTAATTCTCTATATGCAGGATCATCGTGATTGGCAGAATTTCTTTTACCATAGACAATTGGCTGTGCTGGAGCAATACGTGTTAGAGATTCAGTGGAGTACATTAACGCCATCATTCCAGAATATCCAGCTTCTCCATAATAAGTCATAGACATTGGAAATTGTTCTTTGCTAAACAATTCAGTAACTTGAACTGAAGGATCATTCATAATAGTTTCAGAACTAGACATATTTAGCTGACCACTTTCTGCTTTATATGAAATTACCGAGTTGTTCATGACATAAAAATTCTTAAAATCTAACTCATTAAACGAGATACCTGTTTTTTTCTGCATATTGATATTATTAAAGTTCCAAGACCCCATAAGCTTCAATTCTTTTTGAGTATCATGATAGTAAAACTCATAATGATACTCAATTCTATCTCCACGATTATAGTAAACTCTATGATTACCTAGTGACGAACCCGTCATAAAATAAAGATCGTTCCATGATGCATCGTCACCATTTTGTTTCTCTGCCTCATAATTACTCATTTTTTCTCTATCTTTTGGATCTACAGCAAAAAATGGAAATTCAGGATATGGGGTAGTATTTTCATTACTTGGAGCAACATTCATTGTATCCATAACAAACTTCACATCTACACTACGCCCGTTATATAATCCAGCATTTTTTATCCATAAACCATATTCATCTGGCTTTGCTACATCATCTTTATTAAAGTAATATACTTTTGTTGGGCTTCCTTGATATCCGTCTCTAACTTTGGGATTTCCAATTGGTTCATAAGTAACTGCATCAGTTAGCTTAAGAACAAATGCGTAGTTCCCACTAATTTCAGTAGCAGCTGGTCCTGTAGATACTTTATTAATTCCTGGCGCTTCGATCATCATTTTATAATCTGGCTCTAATGGTGTTGCTGCAGAAATTTTTGATTCCGAAGTGTTAACAACATGCATACCCAATAAAGCCATTAAACACACTATACTTACTAAGCCTAATGAATACTTTTTCCTTTTATTTTTCAATAAAAAACACCTCCTTTCCTTCAGCATTATTTAAACCTTTTTCTAAAGTGAAACTATATTAGATTGCTCCACCTTTTAACGAAATTTTTCCGTAATCTTCCATACGGAAATCTTCTGGAAGGCCAGTCACTGATAATGTTTTACTGTTACAAATTTTCCCGAAATTCACAGTAAAGTTACGAGCATTGAAAAGGTTTGTGGCAGGATCTAAATAGTCTCCACCAGTTCTACCCCATGTTGACAAACGACCTACATTTTTAGCATTAATGGTTGTATCTGTACTATAAAATAGTTGTGCACCAGCTTTTTTATTTTTAATTTCAAAGTTTCTAGGAGCGTCAAGATTGATTTGTGCACCTTTATATTCACTTCTCACAGCACCTTTTTTACTATCACCAGTCACAACAAGTTCAGAATTACGGCTTAAGTTTACTTGTGTACCATAATATTGAAGATACATTGCTGGATAATCTCCACCACCACGGCCGTTAAAGTATGCTTTTGCACCACTTGCTAGGTTTAATGATGGGAATTTATTAACATAGTCAGCACGTGGGATAAATTCGAATGCTACACCAGCAGCATCAACATCTAACGTTGCACCTGAGTCAATATCAACTTTTTGTACTTTGTCATAGAATACTGGATAGTAATGATTTACATTACTTTGTGGACCAATTTTCACATTAACGTTTGCATTAGAACCAATTTTTACTTCACCAGTTGCTTTTCCTTTGATCAATGCACCATTAAAGTAAAATGCTGAGAATTGACCGTGATCTTTATTCGCTGCAATTCCGTTATAAATTGTTCCTGGTAAGAATTCTAAATCATGAACCCAAGCATTTTCAGCACGAGTATTGATGTTATTTTCACCTGCAAACGTTAATTTTCCTTCACTTAGATGAACAAAACGAGCACCAGTATATTCTACGTTTTCTGCATAAACATCCCAGCCGTAACTTGAAGGTCCATTACCAGAGCCACCAGTGAAGAAACGTCCATCGCTATCAGCACCTACGATATTGACATTTTTGATTGAAATCGTATTTTTTCCTTTAGTATTTTGTTTACCATAGATAGAGTTGTGTGCTGAGTTAATCACTACACCTTTATCAGCGTTACCATTGATTGTTAGATCACGGTTTGGAATGTTTGTAATGTTTTTCTTGAATTGGATACTTTCATTAACATTGATTACAGTGATTGCTGGATTTTTCAATGCTGCATCGAATTCTTCGATCGTTGATACTTCCGCTGTTTCTTCCGCTGCATAAGCAATAACGGACTCTCCTGTAAATGGTGTTGGCACTGACAATACCGCTACTCCTAATGCAGCAGTTGCAGCTAATGTTAGTATTCCTCTTTTAAAAACTTGTGTTTTTTTCAATTTTTTTCCTCCTAAAATGTGTGTTATTGTCGAAACTTTCTTTACTCCTCCTCCTCCTTTCCAGAAAAGCGAGTAATTATTTACTTTACTCGTTATTTCTAACCAGTTTCGCAAATTACCTTTTTGACTGAAAGCAAATGTGTAAACACGTCTTTCCCTCCTAATATTTAATTAACATTTAAGTGGTTTTTATTTTGCTGAGCTTATTTTCCATCAGCCGATTCTCAGTCTTTTTTTCTTTATTAGTTTATTAAATATTCAACATATATCCCTTTGACCGGATCGTCTTGATATATTTTGGCTTTTCAATGTCCATTTCAAGTTTTTTTCTTAAATGGAACACTAAGTTAGATACTCTATATTTTCGATTTCCGTAGGTATCATTCCAAACATTCTTATAGATTTCCTCATATGTCATCGTTTTCCGTGCATGCTTATGTAAGTATTCAATCGTAAGAAATTCTAATTTTGTTAAGTTGACTTCTTTGCCACCTTCTAAACAGACACTCAAATTCTGAGGTATCAGCTTGAAATCAGCCGTTGGCTCACTCACTTCTCTTTGAGGTACTTCCAATTGATTTTCTCGTTCTTTAAAACGCTTCAGTAAGTTTCTCATCATTAGAAGAGATTCATCTGGTTCATAATCTTTTTCAATGATGCCATCTGCCCCTAATTGTAAATAGACAATTCGATTTGTTCTATTAGTCGCTTCTGGAGAGGATAAAATCCAAAGTGGTAATGTTGTTTGTTTCCGTACATTCATGATCAATTCACATGTCCAGTTAATATTATTTGAGTCAAAATCTTCTATAATTAGAGTATCCATTGACTGTAATACCTTATTATTACTTTCAAATAATTGATCTGCTGTTTCTTTATTGATCATTTGAACATTCCATTTAAAGGTTTTAAATATTTCTTTATATTCTTTACTGATTTCGTTACTATGTGAGATACAACCAATTGTATGCATTATTGATGCCCTCCCTATCATCTTTTTTATTGGTCCTTTTATTCTTTGGTAATCTAAACTTTCACTCATTTCAAAGCTTTAAATTTTAGAAATTCTTGTTTTGCGCTTATAATAGTTACATGCTTACTCATTAAGGTCATAATGAATAGGAACTCACGGTATATCTTTAAAAAAAGATATTTTGTTTGGCTTTTTCTTGGATGTAACAGTTATAAGAAAACAGCTTTTTTTTCTTGCCCTTCATGGATTTCACTAACTAGTTGACCATTTTTTGACGGCTAAAAAAATGAAATGAGTAAAACTCTACTTTCTTATATACAAAAAAAGCTTCTGATAAGACTAAAAAATTAGTTTTATCAGAAACTTTTTTTAAGAAACAATCGTTGTTGTATTACCAAGTTTATGATCTATAACAGAAACTGCTGCCTTTCTATTTTCCCATAATGAATCCGTATAGGTATCTAGCGTTAATTTTATTGAGGCATGGCCTAATAGCTTACTGAGTGTAGCGATATCAATTCCTTTTTCTACACATCTTGTAGCGAAAGTGTGACGCAATACATGGAAATGGATGGGACGAATCCCAGCTTGTATGATATTTTTTTTGAATCGATAGCTGATTACTCTTGGCTCAGCATAGCTTCCTTTACAGGAAATCACATATTCAGAATCATCGATTTCTCGTTTATCTAGTAAATAGTTTTTTAAGTTTTTTGCAAGAGGAATCGATCGCTTGGAGCTTTTTGTTTTTGGGTCTGCCATGATTATTTCCGTTTTTTTACTATTGTTCTTATTGGGTATTCTGTAAAGTGTTCGTTTAATAGAAATAATGTCTCTTTCAAAATCAATATCAGACCACTTCAATCCACTAATTTCACCTATTCTTAAACCAGTATACAAAGCTAAAATTACTGCAGAACACGTTTTTTCATTTAAAGCAATTTGCTCGATTTTTTCTTGTTCTTCTATACTGAGTGCTGAAACCTCACTCATTGCAGCCGTTGATAACGACAGATTATTACAAGGATTTGTATGAATATAATTCTCTATAAAAGCTTTATTCATCGCACTTTTAAGTACTGTCACGACTGAATGCACCGTAGCAGAGGATAAATTTTGATTCATTAAGTAATTGACAAATTCTTCCACATCACGACTTTTCAATTGAATCAACTGTTTTCTTCCTAAAAATGGAATGATGTATTTATCTATTCGTATACGATAGCTGGAATAGGTAGAAAGTTTGATTTTTTTTCTCATCAAGCCATCTAACCAGTAATTTAACCAATCTTGAACTGTTCCTTTAAACAAATTAAGATTCGTATGTGAAAAAGAGTATTGAACTTTCAATTCGGCGAGTCTTTTTTTCACATGTGCATAGCGTTTTCCGTAAATGTAACCATAAATGATTTTCCCTTGTTCATTTCTTGCTTTCATATAACGCCCTTCCCAGCGACCATCCTTTCTTTTATAAATATTCTCACCTTTTCTACTCACAACTTGACACCCTTTCCCAAAAAATTGACGGCTTATTTGACGGCTTAAAAATATAAATCTATTTTTTCAATGTATAAACAATAGTACTTGCTGAATAAATCATAGGATAAGCAAGAAGTTTCACAACTAAAATCATATATTTTCCGTTTATATCTCAAAATAACGAATTGCTATTCTCATTTTTTTATAAAAAACATTAAAAATATGATAAAAAAACGATCTTTTCTTTATAGACTGCTCTTCCGTTTTGAGATAAAATGAATAAGTAGTTGATGTCGAAACACAATTGTACATTCATTTTGATTCATTATTTTCTTATAACTGTTACATCCAAGAAAAAAAGATTTTTTATATAATATAAATTCATTATAACAATATAAATTATTTTTTTCACCTTTTTAACGGAATTTTCCTTATTAATATTATATAAATAAAGTAAAACAGTTGAGATAGATTATGTTCAATCTACATCAACTGCTTTTTGTATCATTTTGTTTTTCATCAATAAATTGAATCTGAAATAAGGATGTTTTTTTTATTGACTAATTGTTTCACAAATAGAATTGTATTGACTTTATCTTATATTTATTTGTATATTGTTTAGATAATATTAATATAAATGATTATTCAACGAAGAAAACTTTCTATGGTACAATATTTTATTCAACTTACTTCTGTGAAAGGAGCACTTTATTTGCAACCAAAACACTTTTTTTCTGGAAGCCAGTTAAAATGGATTGCCATTATTGCTATGTTTCTCGATCATACAGCAAAAATCATTTCTTTTAGACCTTATATAACAGAAACTGTTCCTTATTTAATTGAATCGAATCAACTGTTTGAATTGAGCCAAGTTTTTTTTCCTCTATTCACACTAATTGGTAGACTCGCGTTTCCAATATTTTGCTTTTTACTAGTAGAAGGTTTTGTTCATACTAAAAATGTAAAAAAATATTTGTTACGTTTGTCTCTCTTCGCATTGATATCAGAAGTTCCATACGACTTAGCGTTTTCACATCGAGTTGTCGATTTAGAAAGTCAAAATGTCTTCTTCACGTTAGTAATTGGGTTAATGGTCATTATGGGGGTAAAAAAATTTACTTTCTCTTCTATCCAAAACGGGCTATTTTCACTGGTATTTATTAGTGGTGGGCTATTTTTAGCAGAATGGTTCAAAACAGATTACGGTGGCTGGATCGGTATTTTACTTATCGTTATTTTGTATATTTTTAGAAGTTCTTCATTGCTAAAGTGTGTGTTAGGTGGAGGAGTTTTTTTACAAAATAGCTGGTTTGGATTGTTTGCTTTTGTCCCAATCTATTTTTACAATGGACAGCGAGGTAAACAGTGGAAATATTTTTTTTATTGGTTTTATCCAGTTCATTTAATCGTTCTTTTTGTGATTCAACAATGGTTGATTACTCCATATTTGATTTAACGAGACGCTATTGCTAAATAACAAGGTTAGGAACGGAAGTGTTTAACGCCGAGAAATAAGAGAGGATTCGCAAAAATGGCTTTTTAAACGTTTGTGACTCAGTAGGTATGTGCAACATCGATTCATTCCATTCACTGTGTTTTACAACAATTTCAACTTATTTCCGAAAGAGTTTCTTCTGCTCTTACCGTTTATTTGGAATACTTGTGGCTAAGATGTGACTCGTAGAGTTATGTCCCAGCCACAAGTATTCCTTTTACTTTTCAATAACTTGAACTTGCTCATAATATCGTTGAACCAAGTTTGGGTTAATCTGACCTGTAGATGTTTCCATTGCATTTAACATCCCCGTTGTCATGCCCATTTTCAACACTTCTTCTGGAGTTCCTGCTTGATCAATCATCGCAGCTATTCCCGCTAAAGTAGCATCTCCTGAACCTACAGGATTAACGACGTCAATTTTCGGAATCGTTACTTCAAAAAAACGATCTTGAAATTTAGCAAAAGCACCAGAAGCTCCCATAGAAACCACGACCCAAGGAATTTCTGAAAATAGCGGCTCTTGTAATTGTTTTTTCAATGACACGACAGACTTTTCTACTTTAGCAACACCTAATAGTTCGGCGATTTCTGTCTCATTTGGTTTAATTAACATTGGTTTTACTTTGGCATGGACTGCCTCTTTTAAACTATTACCAGAAGTATCTAATAATACTGCGCAACCAACTGCTTGTGCCAACAAAATTAATTGAGAATAGAAGGTACTAGGCAATCCTTTACTCAAACTCCCTGATAAAGTCACGGTAGTTGCTGTTTTTAGTAATTGTTTGTAAACTTCCAGAAATTCCATTTGCTGATTTTTTAAAATAGTGGGACCAGCCTCTAAAATTTCAGTTTGTAATCCATCATGTAACAATGCAATTGAATTACGAGACTCTTGATTAATTTCATAAAATTGGTAATCAATGGTTTGTTTTGCTAATTCTGCTTTAATAAATTCGCCGAAATGACCACCCACAATGCCTGTTGCTTTGACTTCAACACCTAATTGCTGTAATACTCGAGTGACATTTAACCCCTTGCCACCGGCTGTTTTTACAACTTGTGTTACCCGATTCACCTCATCTAACTGAAAGGTATCCATTTGATACGCCATATCCACAGATGGATTCATTGTCACTGTTAAAATCATCCATTTTCCCTCCAATAGTAAAAAAAGCCGGAACTCGTTCGCCCAGCTCTTTTTGTAATTTCTTACTCTTCAACTCGCACTTTGTCATACCATGAAGAGGCTGTCTGATTAACAACTTCATTTAAAGCCTCAATATTAGCTTTCCCTTCAGTTTGTAGCCAGTTTCGTGTAGCTATTTCCCCTTCGCTAACAAAAGGTGCTACGCCGTTTTTCCAAGTTGCTCGCCCACAAAGGACACCATTAAATGTTGAACCTGCTTCTTTTGCAAGTTTTAGTGTCTCCTGGAATAATTCTGCCGAAACACCACCACTTAAAAAGATAAATGGTAAATCTGTCGCTTCGCTTTGATCTTTAAAGAAGGTTAAGGCTTCTTCTTTAGTGAAAATAGCTGTTTCGCCTTCTTTAGTAAAGCCTTCCACATAGTTCATGTTAACTGGTACTTCTATTTTTAAAACATCTACTTTATAAAGAGGTTTAGAAAATTCTTTCATTAATTCAATCACTTTGTGTGGGCGAACTGCTGCATATTCTTTAGATGATACATCACTTATCCCAGTATCATACGAAACAACTTCTAAATAGAAAGGAATATCTTCCCCAAAACATTCACTCCCTAAACGTTCAATAAAGATTTGTTTTTCTCGGTTGATTTCCTCATCTTCATCCACATCATAGTAAAGCAAAAATTTGATAGCATCTGCACCTTGATCTTTCAATGATAAAACAGACCATTCTTTTAACAAGTCTGGTAAGCGACCTGGAGTGGTTGCATCATATCCTGTTTTTTCATAAGCCAATAATAATCCTGCCGTATTTGCCCGTGCTTTTGCTGCTGGTAATCCATATTCGGGATCTAACAAAATAGATGAAGCATAAGGAGTTAGTTCTTCTGAAACCAATGTCTTAAATTCAGAAATTTGTTCTTCCGTTGCCATTTCACCTAAAGCCTCAATCATTTTTTTCAAGGCTCCTCGTTGATCAATTGCTAAGGCTTGAATCACACCATTTTTTGTTGATAAACGATCCATTGCAGCTTTCTTTTCTTTACTCATCACTACCATATTTTTTCCTCCCAATCATCCATCTGAATTATGTGTCAAAATGTGTTCTTCTCCTTAGTGATACTCGTGTATTGTAACTCCTTGCACTACGCGATTCACCGTTCCTGTAGGTGATGGTGTGTCTGGTGTATTGCCAACCATAATCGAGCTGTTTAAAGCGATTGTTTGAGCAACCATGATATCAGGTAGCGCTAAGTATCCATCTGGTAAAAGAAGTTCTTTTTCAGAAAAAATGAACGGTGTTCCAAAAATAGTTTGTTGTGCAGCGTGGTTTTGACCGATTCCGATAACAGCAGCGGCAATACCATCCTGTGCTACTTCAGCCAAAATATCATTGTCATAGTTTCGTGTATACGTGTCATTGTTGACAAAAACCAAAACGATGGTTTCATCGTTTACAAATGATTTGGGACCATGTCTAAAACCTAACGAAGAATCGAAGACGGTGGCTACTTTACCAGCTGTCAATTCTAAGACCTTTAACTGTGCCTCTCTTGTTAACCCTGACAAACTGCCAGAACCTAGATAAACAATCCTAGTGTAGTTATTCGGTAGTAAGGCTAGAAACTCTGCCTCTCGTTGAACGACTTCTTCTCCAAGCGCACAGATACTCTGAACATATTCGGCCTTTTCAGCTGTCGATGTCTGATCAAAAACCAGCAATGAAGTTAAAGCCATACACGTAAAGCTACTCGTCATCGCAAATCCCTTATCATTAGATAATGGAGGCATTAATAATAGTAAATTATCCGCATCTCCTTGAGCCGCTTGTGCTAACTGACCATCTGGCGCACAAGTAATTGTAATATGATAGATAGTTTTGATTAATTGATTGGCTAATTTAACGGTAGCAACACTCTCTGGTGAGTTCCCACTTCGAGCAAATGAAACTAAAATGGTGACTTCTTTTGGCAACAGATACTCAGTGGGTGCAGCTACAATATCTGTGGTACCGACGCTAACAAATTCAAAACGCTGTGTATCCGCTTTTTTCATTAGATACGGTGTAACTGTATCACCAACATATTGTGAAGTTCCTGCCCCTGTAAAAATCACTCGGATTTTTTGATTGGTTTTTGTTTGGATTTTAGCAAAAAATTCCTTGATTCTTTGCTCATTTTTTTGGTAGTTCACAAAAGCTTCTTGCCACAACAAAGGCTGTTGTTTGATTTCATTTGCAGTAATATTTGCGCCAAGTGCGATTAATTCTTCTTCTGTTTTGTTCAACATGGCTCCTGTCCTCCTTAAATAGTAACATTTAAGCGGACTGATGGATGAGTCTTAACGAACGTGTGTAATTTTGTATCTGAATTGATCTGAACGGGCAACACTCAATGTAAATTCGATAATTTCATTGTCTAAATTGTAGGTCGTTCGTATTAAATTCAAAGTAGGTGCCCCTGGATGAATGTCTAATAATTCGGCATCTTTTTCACCAACAATACTGGCGTAAAATTCTTCATCAGCCAATTTGATTATTTCATTGTAGTCTTCACTAAATAAATCATACAAGGGTTTTTCTTCCAATTCTTTTTCCGTCATTAACATGAATTTTCGGTAAGGAAGGTACGAACGTTCGACCATCATAGGCATTCCATCAGCTAATCTAAGGCGTTTTAATTTGATTAATTTCTCTCCAATATTAACCCCTAGATGTTCCGCAAAAAATTTGTTGGCTTCGACAATTTTATAAATGATTATTTTTGTTTCTGGTTGTTTTCCCATTGAACGCATTTGTTCTGTGAAGCTATAACTTCCGGTTAAATTTGTTGCTTGTTTATTAATTGTTGAAACGAACGTTCCTTTGCCATGTTGCCTGTAAATATAGCCCATTTTTTCTAACTCTTGCAAAGCTAAGCGAACAGTAGTCCGACTTAGTCCATATTTATCTACTAACTCTCGCTCAGAGGGCAACATTGTATGTGGCTCTAATTCTGTTTCAATCTGTTCTTTCAATAATTCTACAAGTTGATCATATAATGGTTGTTTTCTTTTTTTGCTCATTTTTTTCTCTCCTCTTCTGACTGGTACCTACCACATATCAACTGTATCGTAAACAAGTTGTAAAATCAACTGATTTTATATAGAGGAGAAGAGAATTTCTGTTGCTTTTTATGGCCAAATAGATGGCCATAAACCAAATCCTGATCCGACCAACCCAATGACTAGGACTAGTCCAATACATTTTAGCGGTGTCCAATTACGTTTAGCTAAGAAGAAATACAACATTAATGTCAGCGCTAGTGGAATTACCTGTGGCAAGATACCATCTAAAATTTCTTGAATATTAATTTTTACGTCTTTTGATTGGTTTTGATTAAACGTAATTTGATATTCTCCTGTATCTAATTTTTTAACTGCAGCTTTTTCTTGTAAGTCTGTTGTTAATTTACCGGCGTCATCTTTTTTATAAACAAATTCATCATATTTATGTTGATCAGCTGCTGGTACTACGTTTGTTACTTGAATCACTTCGTTCGTCGTTCCATTAGGAATTTCAACATTTAGTTTGGTAGCACCATAAACACATGTCAACGCACCTACAACAAAGATTCCTAAAATACTTGCTGCCCGTGTAAATTCTTTCGCATTCTCCGTCAAAACGCCGATAGCATCCGTCCCTAGCTTATAGGACCAACTCATTAGGAAGAACCGTAACGCAAATTGAGCAATATTGAATACCAGTAAGAAGATAAATGGTGCGGCAATATTGCCGTCAATCGCCATATTGGCAGTAATTCCAGCGGTAATGGGTACTAATGTGAACCAGAAAAGCGCATCGCCAATTCCACCAAGCGGTCCCATCGCAGCTACTCTTACAGCACGAATCGTTGGAATATCTGCTTTATTTTGTTCTAAAGATAAAACAATTCCCATTACAAATGTCACTAAAAATGGATGTGTGTTGAAAAACTCCAAATTATGACTCATGGAAGCGGCTAAATCGTCCTTGTCTTTGCCATGAATTTTTTTAAGTCCTGGCAAAATTGCGTATAACCAACCACCAGCTTGCATCCGTTCATAGTTAAATGAAGCTTGTAAAAAAAGTGAACGCCAAACCATTTTATTTAATGTTTTTTTATCCAGTTGTTCAGCGGGTGTGGTATTTTTGTACGTATCTGGAATGTTATATGCCATCTTCGTCGCCTCCTACACTACTTGTTGATACTTGCTTAAATTTCGTTTGAACTTGATAATCCCAGAATGCCAATGCAAAACCGATAAAGGCTAAGATGATTAAAGCTGGACCACTTAAACTAGGCGCAGCCATAACAATGACAGCCATTGCAAACCCGAAGAAGTAAAATCCCCACATTTCTTTTGAAACCATTACTTTTAGCAATATAGCAAAACCAACATAGCGCATCATTCCGCCGGCAGCACTTAAACCACCCATTAACCATTGTGGAATAGCATCAACAACTGTTTGTCCGAAGGCTTGACCACCAATGAAGAACAGGACAACAATAATCCCAAAGACAGATCCTACAGCTGCCATTGCTAAGTAGTTAATTCGATCAATCCCACGATCATTTCCTTCTTGAGCATAATTGTCAGCTACTGCCATTACTGGCGACATTAAAGAGAATATCAACGTCACGCCATACTGACCTAGCAACGAGAATGGAATTGCTGTGGCTACAGCTACAGTTGGCTCCAGTTTTAATGTGATTGCTAAAACTGCTGCCATAATACCACCAATAACAGCATTCGGTGGTTGTGCTCCACCAACCGGCATGTTTCCAATCGTCATCAGCTGATACGTCCCACCAACGATTAATCCAGTCTGTAAATCCCCTAAAATAAACCCAATGACCATCCCTGTAACGATTGGTTGATATAATGATTCCAAAAAACTAAATTGATCGATAGCTGCAATAAACGTTACAAGAAATACCAGTAAAATCTGTAGTACACTATAATCCATTTTCCTTCCTCCTTCGCTTAGTTAAACAACTTTGCAGTGTCTTCAATCGGTGTTGTTGGTACTCGGCGAATCTCCAATTCCACTCCTAGTTCCTGCAATTTTTTAAATGCAGTAACATCTTTGTCATCCACTGCTACTGAGGTAGCTACTTGCCTTTTGCCTTCTGACATATGCATATTGCCAATGTTTAGTTTTTTTATGGGCACTCCTCCTTCCACTAAAGTTAAAACGTCCTCTGGAGTTTCAACAATCATAAAAATCTTTTGATTTGCTGAGGCTTTATGAATAATATCGATGGTTTTTTGCAGTGAAAAGTAACGTGTTGCAACCCCATTTGGGGCAGCCATATCCATCAAACCTTGCCTTACTTTGTCACCTGCAACTTTATCATTCGCTACTAGGATTAAGTTTGATCCTAAAGTCCCATTCCATTGCGTAGCTACTTGTCCATGGATTAAACGATTATCAATTCGAGTTAATAAAATATTTGGCATGTTACTTCCTCCTCTATGAAAGTTGCTTTTCACTTATTTGTTTAAAGAGCTTCTTTTTTATCGGGAACAATTTCTGTAATAGCAAACCGGGAAACTTCCATTACTTCACCTGATTTCACTTTGACATCAACCGTTTCGATTCCAACTCGAAGCAGGGTTCCATAAACCCCGTCCATTAAAATCACTTGATTGCCTACTTGCATTTTTTGGTGTAATTGAGCGAAATATTCTTTCTTTTTACGAATATGTTTTGCTTGAAAAAAATATTGAAAAAAGGCCGTCGTTAATACTAAGAGCACTAGGATACTACCATACAATAAAATTGTTTTTCCCAAAGTTAAATCCCCTCTTCCATATCCTCCACTGTCGTTTCATTTTGACACAGTTGTAATTGTGGGTGAACCAGACCTTCTCGACCAATGGGTAATATCTTTTCTGCTAAAGCGGTTGCATTTTCTTCTGAAAAACGTAACCCTGTAGCTTCAATTAAAAGAGGTAAATTAGTGCCAGCAATTACAGTGATCATTTCGTTCTTAGCTGCCTCCAGCATAGCCGCTCTAAAAGGTGTTCCTCCCATCAAATCTGAAAAAATCAGAATGCCTTCAGGTCCCATTACTTGTTGGATCGCTGTATTCATTTTCAATTCAAACTGATCCAAACTTTCATTTTCAAAAAAAGGAACCACTTCAAATTGTTCTTGTGGTCCGGCAATCATTTCTAAAGCGCCCTTCATTCCCTCTGAAAAAGATCCATGTCCTGTTAAAATAAAGCTGATCATTGTATCACCCTCCAATAAAAATAACTACTCAACTATAACTACGTGTTTTTCAGTGGTCTCTTTTTTTCAACTGGTAGTAACCACATACAAAATATAAAGGAAAACACTTACAATGTCAAGCGTTTTTCTTTATATTCTCTATAAAACTCTTAAATAAAGGGATTTTTTTGAAAATGTTGGTTTACGAAAAAAGATACCAGTTGTTCTTTTTAAGCCTTAGAAAACTATTTATTTGCAAAATAAGAATGTAGCAATCCCCTGTTAAAAAGATGGTTATAATTCTTCAGACAAAGGCAATAATCATTTTGCTACTGTCAGCTTAAACTTTCGCTGTTTAAGATCCGATGTATGTTACACCACTGCTATAGGCAACCGCATTGGGTAAGACACGATACGAAATGGTCTGATCGTTAACTACATTGCTTTCAGAAATGATGATTCCTTCAGAGGTTACAGCTTCAACGAAAGCAACATGCCCATATTGACTATCAGCGCCAGCAACACCTGGTTGAAAACTAATTGCGCGGCCTGCCTTTGGCAATGCGCTAACTTGATAACCTAGTGCAATTCCTTTACTCCCCCAGTCACCACCATTTCCCATAAAATCATCAACGGGGACACCTAATTGTTTTAAACGGTTATACACATACCAGGTACATTGGCCCACTGGATAACTACCGCTTTGATTGTAATTAATCCCATCATAAACAGGAAAATCCATCTGTTTCTGATACTCTTCTGGAAGCTCATTTTTAGCTTGAATCACTAACCCATCTACCACTTTTGGCAAATCAAACTGAGTTAAATGGTATACTGCAATTAATGAATTCAATTTATTGTTGTATTGTGTATCTGTCGCATACTTACCAGTCAGAAAACTTGTCGCCTGTAGATAATTTTTAGCTTCAGAACGCCAAGCGGGTTTATAAAAGTCTTCGTTTCCCTCAATTCCTTGGCGCAATAACTGTACATAATCTTGCAATGAATCTTGGTAGCCACTATAATCTCTAAACCCTGCTGAAATCGTATAGGAGTGTCCAGCCTGGTCTACCTCTTTTGTTGGAAAAATCACACTATTACCTTGGAATGATCCTTTTACCCCAAATAAATTATAATACGGTTCTCTACCTAATTGACTGCTTCCGGATCCACTTTCTAAAATGGCTTGGGCAATCATAACAGAAGCAAAAACATCATACTTTTTACCAAGCTCTCTAGCTGTTTCACTAATTTTTTTTATAAAGTTGGTTGTTTGGTCTGTTTTCTTCACCTCAAATGACGCACTATAAGCTGCTAAAACCTGCTTACCAAAATCCGTTAATATCAGCTCATGAAAAGGATTTACAACGATCAATGTTGCGTTTTCTTTTGAATCCTGTTGAAGCGATGTTGTATAAATATTATTTAGCTGAACCGTTGATTCCGGTTTATCCTTAGATTCTGGTGCGACAACCAAATATTTGCCTTGTCCAAGGTACACGCCATTTTGGGAATAATCCCCTCCAGTAGTTTGCCAAAAGATAAGATCACCTGGTTCGGCCTCATCAATTGAACGAGAATCTCCAGTTTTCATTTGCTCTTGCGGAGTATTCCCAAAATCTACCTGAAATAACTGTTGGTAGATCATTTGCGCAACAAGACTGCTCGTAAGTTCTGTCTCCGCTTGTTTAAAATCTTGTTTCTTTTTCCCTACTTGTTTCAATGCTTCAGCAACAACTGCGGCACGTTCCTTTTCTTCAAAAGATGAAAGTAAAGGAAGTTCATAACCGTTTAAATTTGATGGAGCTATCTCCTCTACTTCAAGTGCAAAATCTAAAGATCCCCCGCTATTTTCCCCTTCAGTAAAAGCGCTATGCATCTCTGAAACTGGTTCTGGTTCTTCTGGTTCCTGACTGGTCTCTGACGCTTTTAGTTGCTCCTTGCTTTCGACTGACTGAGTTGATTCTAAAGGTGTTGTTGATTCTTTTGACGGTTCAGAACTTGTATTTGTCGTAGTAGTTTCTGTTGTTGAACTACTTGTTGAACCACTAATAGTACTTGATTCAGTCGTCGAAATGTTCGTTGTGGTTGTGTCGCTACTTGTTGTCGACTCTGTCGTCCCTACATCTGAATCCCCAGTAGTTTGTATAGACGATACTTGCAGATGAATACTCGGTAATTCTGCTGCCAGCGTGACAACTGGAGTGACTTCCAGACTTAATAGAATCAAAACACTAGCTAAAACAAGTATTTGGCGCTTGATTTTTTTACTTTTCATTCGCAAAAATCCTCTCCTTTTACTCCCTTGCTCATTTGCGAGTTTTTTACTATCCGCAAATGAGCTTGGTAAGTAAATGATACGCTAATTTTGGTTCTTTTTATTTTTAAAGAATGCTTTTACTAAACTGATACTTAGAATTATTAATAAACCACTGATTCCCCAAACTGGCGACACTACTTCATTTGCTTTTGGTAATTTACCGATAGCATTTGTTTTGCCTGTCACTCCCCCTGTCTTGCTGCTCCCTTGGCCAATTACTCCACCTGTTCCTGCACCAGTTCCGTTACCACTAGTTGTGGATTCTTCTTTCATAGCTTTCATCATTTGTGACAATGTATCAAAACTTTTATTCACCGCTGCTTGGGTCGCATTTGGATCATTGACAACTGCTTTCCCTTGTTTAATTGCTTCTGTTAATGCTTCTTGTGTATCTTTTGTGAACTGATTTCCTGATTTTGGTTTTAATGTTTCTGCTTGTTGAATCAACTCCATTAATTTTGTCTTGTCGGTTTGAATCACTTGCTCTACCAAACCATCCAGCGCTGTTTTCACCGTCATTTCGGCAGTATCAATTTGTTCTTGACGTGCGTTCACATTAGATAAAACGCTTTCTCCAATTTCAATTACCTCAGTCAAACGAGCTTTAGTAACCGGTGTAAATTCTTTCCCAGCTGTAGGTTTCACAGCTTTCGCTTGGACTAAAATTGCCTTTAATGCCGTTTTATCAGTTACTAATGGTTCTTCTTGCAAGCCTTTAATAGCCTCAGTTAAAGCTGTCGTAGTTTGATCGATCATTTCTTGATTTGCAAATGGATTATTGAGTACTTTTTCAGCAGCCACAATGGCAGCTTGCAACGTTTGTAAAGAATCTGCTGTAAATTGATGTCCCTCACTTGGTGTTACTTGACTCGCTTGTTTTAACACTGCTTGTAGTGGGTTTTTATTCGTCACAGGAACTTCTTTTAATTGTGCGATTGCTTCATTCAATGTCGTTAATATAGTTGTTACTTCTTCTTTCGTGGCATCTGTTTTTGCCACAATTGTTTCAGATAATTGAATAGCTTGTTGCAATTGTGCCTTCGTTTTTTCGGTAAATTCAAAGCCTTCTTTTGGTGTTATTGCTTTTGCTTCAGCAATCCTCTTTTTTAACACTTCCTTATCTACGGTAATAGCTTGTTCTTTAACTTGTGTAATAGCTTCAGTTAGCGTCTGCCTAGCTTTGTCTATTTCAGCTTGTGTCGCGCCTTCTTGAGCGAAGATTTTTTGTGCCGCAACTAATGCATCGTCTAAAACTTTTTTCGTTTCTTTCGTGAATTCATTTCCTTCACTCGGTTTCTTGGCAGCCCCTTCTTGAATCGCTTTCTCTAGTGCAGTCTTATCTGCCACATCAGGAACTTTTACCAATTGATTCACAGCTTGTTCCAGATTTTTCACAGTAGCATCAACTTCTGTCTGCGTTGCTTGATCGTTGACTAAAATAGCCACAGCTTTTTCTAAGACAGGTCTAAAAATCGACCAAGTTTCAGGTGTATATTCTTTTTCTATACGTCCTTGATTTAAAGTAACCATTTCTTGTAGCATCGTTTTATCTATCTCTTTTGTTGGATTCACCGTTACTGAAAAATCTGAGAGCATAGCTTGTTGGAGAGCTTGTCCCACCAATAATCCTTGACTCATATCAAACTGTAATGGTTGTGGTTCCGTCTTTTCAGCTGCACGTTTGGCTCGGGTTGTTTCCTTTACTTTAATCTTGAATGTGATTAAATCCATTGCCCCATTCAACAATGGTTTATTTCCTTGGTTACTGATAACTAAATATATATTCTCCAAATCATTTGAATGTTTCCGATATTTGGAATAGTTTGCCATTTGTCGTGTAGCAGATGTTGTCGTTGGTTGTCCAACAAGTTCAAACTTACTAGAATCAAAGGACATTCTTATACTTAGTGCATTAATATTTTTTAACTCTTGCCCTTTTAACGTAAAGGATAAACTATCACCTGGAAGATAAGTATTCTTCCCATTCTCATTGACCACTGATAGTACTAATCCGCCAGCAATTTCTTCTGTATTGGGCAAGTCAATACCTCCGTCTAACTGTCGCAATACATAGTGGATATCATAGGAGTCAATGACTCCGTTTTTATTTAAATCACCTTTTTCAACATACCCATTAAAGTCACTGTCAATGGACTCCAATCCAGTATAGTTACGGTAACTCATAGCATCATTTTCATCAATGACTCCATCGTTCGTAATATCTCCATGAAGGATTCCTTCGGTTCCTGGTTGTTTATAAAAGAGCATTTCACGACCAGAACCAAAATTACCAACAGACTTCAAGACTTTCATTTCGACAAAACGATAGATTTGATCTTTCGTTTCAATGGTTTTTATCAAGGCGTCTTGTTTCCATGAAATAGGAGCAGAAAACTCCGTCCAGTTAACACCATCTTTTGAAATTCGGTATTGTAATTGCAAAATATTCCCATTTCCGGCATTTTCTCTTGGTAAATACTCAATTTTATCCATTTGGAATTCGGCACCTAGGTCAAATTTTAAAGTTAAAAAGTTGCCGGAGTTTGGATTTGCGATCCCTGTTGACCAATTGGTGTGCCAGCCACTACTCAAATCCTTGTCCGTTAAGTGTTTCAACTCTTCTCCTGGTTGTTCTGGCAAGCTACTGGTAGCTTTAACCTGATCAATGGTTTCTTTATATGGATCATCTCTGGTAATTCCTTTAATTGGTTCGCTCCATTTAGATACTCCACTTTTCCCGACAGTACGGACTTTAAATGTATGTTCTGTCAAGAATGAAAATCCATCAAAAGTCGCTGTGCTATCTTGAATATTTCCAAAGACAGTACCATCTCGTTCCACTTCATAGCTAGTTGCTTCAGTTACTTTATCCCATTGAACAGTGAGAGAAGATGGCGTTGTTTTTTCTTCATTAATCGCTATATTTGCTGGAATTGTTAGCTGATCATCCACCTCTGTATTCCCACCATCAACCGTTCCTTTGTTAATAAAACCTTTTACTGTCACTTGTACATCTTTAGTTGTTACAGATTGTTTATCCAATTTCACTGACAGTGCTGATTGATTTAGTTTTTCTCCTGACGCTTTAGAAAGATAGCTATTTACTTGGAATTCTTTATCAAAGTAATACATATTTGTACCAGTTGAAAAATCTTCTTTATTCGCTGCTTGCTTTAAAGTAACTTGCGTGCCGCCGATTGTTGCGGTTACGCTTTCTGGCGCTTCAGAAGCCATCAAATCTAGCGTTGTACTACGTTCATCAACAAACCCCTTGTAACTGCCTTTGGTAGGCTCAATCGTGACCGTCAATTCTCCTTTTTCATTGGATTTAGGTCCTTGACTACTGATTTTAGTAGTCGCTGACTGCCCAGATTCATAACTAGTTGAAATACCATCATCCTCATACATCTCAAAGGAAGTTGGTCCATTTGGATAAATCAAGAACGTCCGCTGATCTCGTTTGATTTCCGTCGGATTGTTGTTCGGATTGGTCATCGGAATAATTCCACCATCTTTAACAAAAACCGGCACTTTCCACAGTGGTGTTTTCATACCATTCAGTACTCGGCCCCCTTGATATTTTTCTCCTGTAAATAAATCGACCCATACTTGTTTTTCATCAGGTAGATAAATACCATCACGAACAGATTTCCCTTCAGCATCTTTATTCCCATTATAAATCGGAGCAACTAATAGATTAGGCCCCCACATATATTGATATTGAGAATCTTTCGTATATGCAGCTGATTCATTTGGAAATTCTAACGACATCGCTCGGACCATCGGTAAGCCGTCGACCGCTTCGTGAGCAATACTGTAGTTATAAGGCATCATCATTGATTTTAATTTTAAATAGGCCCGATTTAAATCTGTTGTTTCTTGATCTAAAGCAAACGGTGTTTTAGGATTAGAGCCCCAGCCGTCCATATTTAATTGAACTGGTGTAAAGGTTTTCCATTGGAAATCACGAATATTGACGTCTTTATTTTTTCCACCAAAAATCCCGTCCATATCTGAGCCAACGTTTGGTTGTCCAGATAAAGAAGTCCCGATATAAGTTGGGATATGGAAACGAATATACTCCCACTGACCACCAGTTTGGTCTCCCGTCCAAATACCTGCATGACGTTGCGTTCCCGCCCAGCCGTCTAACGAAACAATCATTGGTCGAACAGCTCCATCTGTCTCTTTCACAAAAACGTTAGCTGCATCTTCCACCCCATTCAATCCAAAGGAATAACCATTTCCTACCCACGCTACATCGGTTTTTAAAGCTTTTACCCCAGCAACGCTGACTTCTTTTTCAATATCTCGTTCCCCTTTTTTCGGTTTCTGAGGATCAGCTGGATGTAGATTTGATTGCGTCCATAATCCGACTTCAACTCCATTGCCATTTGCATAATCAGTAAATTCTTTTAAATTTTGCACATCTCCATCTAAGGAATCTGTTTGACCATAGCCTGCACCGTAACCATCATTTGGTAAGAACCAGCCTAAGGGCATATCATTCTTTTTATATCGATCAATGACTGCTCGTGCCGAAAACTGATAGTTATTCTTCTCCCCATTTAATGACTCCAACGTCCCCTTTAAATTACCTAAATCTCCTGGTTGATATTCTTTATAATAATTGCCATCTTCAAATTTCACTGCTCCAGAAGTTCCATCAGCTACCTTTACCCAATAATCTCGGTTATAAGCATTTAAATGCGCTTCGTAAAAACCATATTCCGGCATTAATGTTGCTTTACCAGTCAGTTCATAATAATCTTTTAAAATCCCTGCTGAAGAACCATCGAAGAAATAAAAGGCATCAAAATCAACTCCATCATGCGTGGTCGTCGTTGTTTGTGGATCATGACTCCCAAAGTCATAAGTGCCCGGTTTCCATGTATTCCGAACAACACCATAACCTTCTGTTGACCAGTAAAATGGATTCGGAGAAGCAACTCCGCCATCTACCCAATTATTAGTATTAACAATCTGAATAGCAGTCCCTTTATGCGTAAAACGTCCATTTTGGGTTCCGCCACCAAAATATTGTTCTTGATTGTTTTGTTTCAACGTTTGCGTTACTTTATTATTCTTGAAGGACAACGGAGCTGTCTCTTCTAAAATCGTTTTGTTCTTTTGTTTATCCACTACTTGCATTAACGCTGTGGCTTTCGTGAAAATAATCTTTAAGCCACTATTTTCCAGAATAAATTGTTCGCCAGAATCTGTCACACTCGTCTGTTTAAATGTTTCTGTGCCATAATCAGCCATTTTTTTCGCAGTTATTTTTGCAACATGCTTCGGATCATTCGGTGTTGGATACTCTGCAAATTTTCCAATTGGGTCTAAATGATACCGAAAAACATGATCATTCAAAATGCTTACTTGTGCTTTTTCTCCAGACGCATAAGTAACAACAAAGTTTTCTGACGATTTTTCAATTGAAACAATAGCTCCTACTGATTCCGCTAAATCAGTCGTTGTCTCTTTGGCTGTTTGTTCTTGAGCAGCAGCTGTTTGAGGATTCATTGTTACAAATGAATGAAGAGCTAACACCGACGAACTAATCAATAAGACCTGCAACCAACGCTTTTTCCCACTGCTATTTACAACTTGTTGTTCCTTGTTCATTTCTTGTCCTCCTTGAAAGGTTTCCAAATGCAACAGTCCTGATACCCTAACCGACAAATACGAACTTTAATAGCCATCATTTTCTATACATAGACTGACCATCAACAAATGTTTCCAACAATTCTAATTCTTTAGTCACAACGAGAAAATCAGCTGGTTTTCCCGCCTCAATGCTACCACAGCGATCTGCAATGTTAACACTTTCTGCTGGTGTCAACGAGGCCATTTGGAAAGCTTCTGCTACACTAGCAAGTTCCCAAGCGACCACATTTTTCACCCCATCCAACAATTGTAAAACACTTCCAGCTAAACTCCCATTTTCGGCTAATCTGGCAGCTCCATTGGCCACTTTAACAGGAAATTCTCCTAACTGATAATTTCCCTCGGGCATGCCACCTGCACGCATACAATCTGTAATTAAAGCAACCTGCGCAGCTCCTTTAACAGTAATTAAAACATTCGCAGCTACAGGATGAACATGATGCCCATCACAAATCAATTCTGCAGTTGTTTCTTTTGTGGTTAAGGCACAGCCAACCATACCTGGTTCACGATGACTCAAGCCACTCATGCCGTTATAAGTATGAACAAAAACCGATGCGCCTGCATAAACTGCTGCTTGCGCTTGTTGATAAGTCGCTGCACTATGAGCTAAAGCTACGGTCACACCTTGTTTCGTCACTGCCTGTGTAAATTCAACAGCACCTACCCGTTCTGGTGCAATAGCGATTTTTTTAATTTGCCCGTTAGCTAACTCTTGCCAATGATTAAAATCAGCAAGACTAGGATCAGAAAAATACTTAGGATTTTGAGCCCCTTTATGTTTTTCTGTAAAGAATGGTCCTTCAAAGAAAATCCCTTGAATTTTAGCCCCTCCTACTTGATCAGCATGTTCGGCAATCATCTTAGTGACTTGGTTTAATGTTTCAACATCTGAAGTTAAGGTTGTTGGTAAGAATGAGGTAACCCCACATTGCAGTAATCCTTTTGAAATTTCATTCAACCCTTCAGGATCATTGTCCATGACGTCATAACCTAAAAAACCATGGATATGAGTATCCACAAGTCCTGGTGCAATCCACTGTTGACTATAATCAAGAATCGTTAATCCTCTAGGTTCTTCGCTACTATATTCACCAAACCGACCGTCTTCAATGATTAAATATCCTGTTAGCATCATCCCTCCTCTTAAAAAGAATTTTTCTGCTTTAATTGCATATTTTTCCATTTACCTCTCCCCTTTACATTTGTAACATAAAATAAATACCAGTTAATTGAAATCGGAAAAGAAATAATAATAAAATAAAACGATACCAATTAATTATTAACAATGGAATTATACTAATAAACCAATGAAATATTGTATTATATAAATAATACCAATTCTTTATAACGATTATTCGTCGCCTTCCTAAACTGGTAGTAACCACGTGACAATTATAACTAGAAAACGTTTACAATGTCAAGGATATATTTATTTTTTATTAAAAAAAGGATAGAATCATTCATTCTAAATAAAAAAATGACGATTTTTCTTTATAAATCAACTAATACCTTTACCTCCTTGAAGCCCCCTATTAATGAACCTAAAAAAGAGTAAGAACCTTTGTCAAATTAACAAAGGTTCTTACTCAAAATTGTTTAGTCTTATCGCTACACAAATTGCTCTTATTCTTAAAAAATGGAGATTTTTAACGGAAGTCAAATGCCAACTGAGTACATTTTGATTTCAATTCGTGTTACACAGCTATAACGCAATACTACGACGTCACTATTCCCTATAGGATCTTATCACAAAAAAAGAGCAGGATTCGATAAAAGAATTAGACTCTTTTTCTAAAAATATTGCTCTTTGCGTGTCCTTCGAAGAATACAGTTCGATATAAAATAAAGTGTCTGGGACATAACTCTATGAGTCACATCCCAGACACAAAAAATTCGAATAGACGCTGGAAGCAGAAGCAACTCCTTCAGTCCCAACCTTTCCGTATACCTACATCATGCCGCCCATACCCATTGAAGGGTCCATTGGAGGCATGCTAGCTCCAGCTGGTTCAGGTTTATCTGCAACTACAGCTTCTGTAGTCAAGAGTAAAGCTGAAACAGATGCAGCATTTTGTAATGCTGAGCGTGTTACTTTGGTAGGGTCAACGATTCCTGCTTCTACCATGTTTACCCATTCACCAGTTGCAGCATTGAACCCAATACCTAAATCGATATTTTTCAATTTATCAACGATTACTGAGCCTTCATAGCCAGCATTTTCAGCGATTTGACGGATTGGTTCTTCCAATGCACGCACCACGATTTTCACACCTGTTGCTACATCGCCTTCAACTTCTAAAGCAGTTACTTTACTAATAACATTGACCAAGGCTGTTCCACCACCAGAAACCATTCCTTCTTCAACAGCTGCACGCGTTGCATTCAACGCATCTTCAATACGTAATTTTAATTCTTTCAATTCAGTTTCAGTTGCAGCACCCACTTTAACGACTGCTACTCCGCCCGCTAGTTTTGCTAAACGTTCTTGTAATTTTTCACGATCAAAATCTGAAGTTGTTTCTGCAATTTGATTTTTGATCAATTGGATACGAGCATCAATACCGGCTTTTTCACCTGCACCTTCAACGATAGTCGTATTGTCTTTGTCTACAACAACTTTACTTGCATTTCCAAGGTTGTCAATTGTTGTATCTTTTAAATCAAGACCTAAATCATCCGTAATGACTGTCGCACCTGTTAACATTGCGATATCTTCAAGCATTGCTTTACGACGATCCCCAAAGCCTGGTGCTTTTACAGCAACAACGTTGAATGTTCCACGAATTTTGTTTAAAACTAATGTTGGTAATGCTTCTCCGTCAACATCATCTGCAATGATTAATAATGGGCGACTTTGTTGTAAAATTTGTTCCAATAAAGGTAAGATATCTTGAATATTTGAGATTTTTTTATCAGTAATCAAGATATACGGATTTTCTAAAACAGCTTCCATTTTATCGTTGTCAGTTACCATATATTGAGATAAATAACCGCGGTCAAATTGCATACCTTCAACAACATCTAATTCTGTTTCGATTCCTTTTGATTCTTCAATAGTAATAACACCGTCATTACCAACTTTTTCCATTGCATCTGCAATCAATTGTCCAACACGTTCATCACCAGAAGAAACGGCCGCAACTTGAGCGATTGCTTCTTTTGAGTCAACAACAGTTGAAATGTTGTGTAATTCTTCAACAGCAGTTTTTGTTGCTAATTCGATTCCACGACGAATCCCTAATGGATTAGCACCAGCAGTTACGTTTTTCAATCCTTCACGTACAATTGCTTGTGTCAAAACGGTTGCAGTCGTTGTTCCGTCTCCAGCGATATCATTTGTTTTAGAAGCAACTTCTGAAACCAGTTTAGCTCCCATATTTTCAAAATGATCTTCTAATTCGATTTCTTTTGCAATTGTTACACCATCATTGGTAATTAGTGGTGAACCAAAAGATTTTTCTAAAACAACGTTGCGTCCTTTAGGACCTAATGTCACTTTTACTGTATCTGCTAAAATATCTACACCACGAAGCATTGCTGCACGTGCATCTTCTGCAAATTTGATTTCTTTTGCCATAATTCCTTCACCTCAAAATAGTATTTTTTATTTAAATGAATTTTGTTTCTCTTTATAAAAATAATCTATTCAACGATTGCAATGATATCTTTTCCAGAAACAATCAAATATTCATTGCCTTCATATTTTACTTCTGTACCAGAATACTTTTCAAACATTACTGTATCGCCTTCTTTAACAGCGGCAGGAACTTTTGTTCCGTTTTCTAAAACACGGCCTTCACCTACTGCGATAACTTTTCCTGTTTGAGGCTTTTCTTGAGCTGCTGATGCCAAGACGATGCCGCCTACTGTTTTTTCTTCTTCTTTTGCGACTTCAATAACGACGCGATCGCTTAATGGTTTTAACACAATAAATCCCTCCATAAAAAAATTTTCTTTTGTTAGCACTCTTAGTTATCGAGTGCTAACTCACACTATTTATAATACTCATTTCACCTTCAATTTGCAAGCCTTTTGGCTAATTTTATAAAATAATTCTTTCTCAATTTTTATAACGAAATAAACAAAAGTATAAAGCATTTTTTCTTATCCGATTCAGATATTGCTTTCCTCTCCTTCATTTCATGGTAAAATACGTATAGAAAGAGAGGCGATAGACATGAAACAAAGAATCACAGGCGCTTTGATGGCAACAGGACTTTATTTAATCATTGCAAATCTCGGTAACTTCTTTTTTGGCGTAAATAAACGCTTCGATTGGACAACAACTTTATGGGAAGCTGCATTTTTCTTCGTATTTATCTTTCTATTGTTAGGTTATCGTAATAATCATAAAAAGTAATATGAGCACAGTATGGTATACTTTCTCTATGTTATAAATTCTGGAAGGAGTTTTCTGTTTTTATGTCGACGACTATGTCTATTAAAAAATTAAGTATTACAACAATCCTATTATATGGTCTCGTGTTTTTTTCTCCCTATATCTTTAGTCCGTTCTCACCAGATATCGTGATTGGAGGCACAACATTTACCTACATTCTTGGAGCCGGTTTGATGATTTGGCTGTATTTCAATAATAAAATGACTGCAGCTACTTCAGTTGAGCAAGAAGCTAAACTAACTTCTCCTGTTTTTATGATATTGCTAGGAATCAGTGGGATCTTTATAGCGATGATCATTCAAGCAATCGTGTTTGGTATTGAAACAACCATCACAGGCGTTCAACCTAATTCACAAAACACACAAAATATTATTAAGGTTATTTTAGCGAATCCACTGTTTATTTTAGCTACTACGATTGGTGGACCTATCATGGAAGAATTTGTTTTTCGCCGTTCCTTGATTAGTTTAACAGAAAGTTATACAGGCTTTTGGCTTGCAGCGATTATTAGTTCTTCTTTATTTTCTGTGATTCATCAAGATGGTCACTTTTTTGTTTATTTTTTTATGGGGTTCTTTTTTGCTCTGTTGTATAAAATGACCGGAAAAATTTGGACTTCGATCATCGCTCATTGTGGGATGAATACTGTTGTTGTGATTGCTCAACTTGTGTTGCATTATGCCAATATTGACCTACCAAAATAGAACTTTATCAAAAAAAACCCATGTAATCACATTCAATTACATGGGGTTTTTATTACTCTTTTTCGTCTTCAATTTCAGTGTCGATCAATTCACTATCGTGATGTAAGAAATAAATCAACGTTTGTAATTCATTCGTTAAATCAACATTTTGGATCAACACGTCTGTTGGCGCTACTAATCTAGCTGCTGTGAAGTTTAAAATTCCTTTTACTCCCGCATCCGCTAATTGACTCACAACTTCTTGTGCTTTTCTAGCTGGCAATGTTAAAATAGCCACTTCGATTTGTTGTACACGAATCTGTTCCATCATATCCGTCATTGGATAAACTGGAATACCATCAACGATTCTGCCAACAATATCATCATTCACATCGAATGCACAACTCACGCGAATGCTATTGCTTTGATGAAATTTATATTTCAATAAGGCACTTCCTAGGTTACCCACACCAATCAATGCTACATTTGTTAATTCATCATCATTGAGTGTTTTTGCAAAGAAGTTCATTAAATTCTCTACATCATAACCATAACCGCGTTTACCCAATTCGCCGAAATAAGAAAAATCACGTCGAATCGTTGCGCTATCTACTTGGACTGCTTCACTTAGCTCAGTAGATGAAACTTTATTTTTTCCAGCATCATGTAGAATTCTCAAATAACGATAATATAGGGGAAGGCGTCTTGCCGTTGCTTTTGGAATAATTTGGTCTTTCACAATCGTACCTCCAATACTCTAAATATAGACAAATATCCACCTCTCATAATATCAGTTGTTCTAGATAAAAAGCAATCTAACAGCTCAGGAAAAGAAATATTTTTCAAACTTTCTTAAAATTGTTCTGATAATTTTTCTCTCTAGCTGTTGGATAGGTGCTTTTTTGAATCAATTTATGCTACACTAAAGGCATTGAAATAGAAATGAGGTTACCCTATGATTTTACTCCAAGCAAATCAAATCGCCCGATATTTCGGTGCAGATACATTGTTTGATAACATACAAATGGAGATCAGCACAAAAAGTCGAATCGCTTTAGTCGGTCGTAATGGTGCTGGTAAATCTACTCTTTTAAAAATAATCGCTGGAATCGATGCCCCAGATGCTGGTACGATTGCTAAAAACAAAACAGCAAGTCTCGGGTATTTGGCACAAGATACTGGACTTGATTCGAATAAAACGGTATGGGATGAAATGTTACAAGCTTTTGTCGAGATTATCACAATGGAAAAACGAATGCGTGAACTCGAATTGATCATTAGTGAACTGCAACCTGATGCTTTAAATTATGAATCCGTTATGAAAGAATATGATCGATTACAACATGATTTTTCAGAAAAAAATGGTTATGGCTATGAAAATGAAATTCGTTCAGTCTTGCATGGATTTGGCTTTAAAGAGGACTTTTATTCAAAAAATATCAACACTTTATCGGGTGGTCAAAAAACACGTTTAGCTTTAGCACGAATGTTACTGCAAAAACCAGACATCTTAATCTTGGATGAACCGACCAACCACTTAGATATTGATACACTCTCTTGGTTAGAAAACTATTTACCTACTTATTCAGGCGCCCTCCTAATCGTTTCACATGACCGCTATTTCTTAGACAAAGTGGTGAATGAAGTTTATGAGATTAGCCGTCATAAAATGCGTTATTACAAAGGAAACTACTCAAAATATTTAGAATTAAAAGCGGAGCAATTAACTAGTGAATGGAAAGCTTATGAAAAGCAACAAACAGAAATCAATAAACTTGAAGATTTTGTAGCCCGTAATTTAGTAAGAGCCTCAACCACAAAACGTGCTCAAAGTCGCCGGAAAACTTTAGAAAAAATGGAACGCTTAGAACGACCTCAAGGAGATGAAAAATCAGCAAACTTTCTTTTTGGAATTGAAAAAGTTTCTGGAAATGTTGTCTTACAGATAGAAGATGCTGCAATTGGGTATGATGAGCGTATCTTATCAGAACCTGTTTCTGTGGATATTCGTCGTCAAGAGGCAATTGCGTTGGTTGGACCTAATGGAATTGGAAAATCGACCTTGCTAAAATCGATTATTGGAAAAATCCCCTTCATTAAAGGGAACGCAATTCTTGGAACCAATGTACAAATTGGTTATTACGATCAAGAACAAGCAAACTTGCATGGAACCAAAACAGTTTTAGCTGAGCTCTGGGATGAACATCCGACAACCCCTGAAAAAGACATCCGCAATATTTTAGGTAGCTTTTTATTTAGTGGAAATGATGTTGAAAAAACGATTCCTCTTCTAAGCGGTGGCGAAAAAGCTCGTGTAGCATTAGCTAAGCTATCAATGGATCGAGAAAACTTTTTAATTTTGGATGAACCGACCAACCATTTAGATATTGATAATAAAGAAGTCTTAGAAAATGCCCTGATTGATTACGAAGGTACGCTCTTATTTGTTTCACATGACCGATACTTTATTAATCGAATCGCAACTAAAGTCATCGAACTTTCTGAAACGGGTAGCAAGCTTTATTTAGGCGATTATGATTACTATTTGGAGAAGAAAAAGGAAGAAGAAGAATTGGCTGCCCTATTAGCTGAAAAATCTTCCGTGCAACAAATTGAAACTGAAAAACCTAAAAATGATTTTTACCAAAATAAAGAACAACAAAAAATAGTGCGTAATTTAAATCGTAAAATTATACAAATCGAAGAAAACTTAGCTACGTTGGACACATCAATTGCTGAAATCGAGCAAACAATGAGCGATACTGCCCTTGTTGATGACCATATGCAGCTCATGTCTTTAAACGAAGAATTAGAAACTAAGCGTACTACACAGGAACAACTATTGACAGAATGGGAAAATCTTAGTTTAGAGCTTGAGGAACTTGAAGAAAAATAATTGACGAAAGGTGGGCAATCATGACGTCAAAACGTATGAATGTGACACAACCTAAATATCAACAAATCGCTGTAGACGTGGCATCTAAAATTGCTGATCAAACTTTTTCAGTTGGTGATAAAATCCACGCACGGTCTACTTTGGCAAATAAATACAGTGTGTCTCCTGAAACTGCACGTAAGGCAATCAGTGTATTAGTTGATTTAGAAATTGTTCAAGCCAAACACGGCAGTGGTTTTTACGTGCATTCAATAGAAAAAGCGAAACTTTTCGTTGATCAATATCAAGATGTTCAATCAATTCATGAGTTGAAAGAAGATCTTATCGGCAGTGTCAAAAAACAAAAAGAGGAACTAAGTCATTTCTCAGAAATACTAGATAAATTGGTTGACCAGACCAAACGTTTTGATTCATTTAACCCGTTAAATCCAGTAACATTCACACTTACTGATGACGCATCACATCTTGAAATGACGATCAGCGAATTAAACTTGTGGCAAAGCACTTCAGCCACCTTAATTGCTATCAAACATGGTGATGAATTATTGGTATCTCCTGGTCCATATGCAAAACTAACTGCTGGAGATACGATTTATTTCGTTGGACATGAATCAACCTTGCAACGCGTTCAAAATTTTTTCTATCCGAATTGATAAACTAAAAAAACAAACAACTCAAAACCAACCTCCTAATTTTCGAGCTTACCTTTTGGAGGTTGGTTTATTGATAGACTATTTTGATCTTTTTACTAATCATGGTTTAAAATGCATTGTTTACCAAGACATAAAGCAAATGATCCTTCTTTTTACAGGCTTTAATCCTAAATTAGAAAAATAGTTTAATGGTTAAATATGTTCATTTTTTATCCATTTCATTTAAAATACTGTTTAGAGCATTATCTAAATGTGTATCTAAAAGAATGCCCACTTGTTTTTCATCTTTCCTTTTCATGTAATAATAAATTTTTGCATGATCCTCAATTGCTCCTTTACTTCTGTCTTTTGAATGCACAGAAAGTTCTCTGAAATAGCTTAAATAGTTTTGAATGTTCGCTATTGTATCTCTAAGGCGAAGTAAGTGACTTTTTTCATAAATGAACTCATTAAATTCAGTAAAAAGAGAGGTCAAATTGCCACCAACTTTATCCTGTTGCTGCATCAAATATACTATTAAATCTAATTCTTTAAAATCTGCTTCGCTCATTTTGTACATTGCAGTTATAGTGGCTAAACGATCCAAAGACTTTCTGATCGTAAAGATTTCATAAGCATCTCGAATCGTGATTCCTTTTACAATCATCCCACTATCTGGAACATACTCTAATAAATTTTCATCTCTAAGGCTTTGTAAGGCACCACGAAGCGGCGTTCTGCTAATATTAAATCGTGCAGAAATCATTGACTCATTAATCCGCGTTCCTACAGGGATTTCCCCACTTAGAATTGTCTTTCTTAGCGCCATATAAACAGTTGTTTTCAGTGATTTCGTACTACTAAAATTTAAATTTGGTTCAATAACTTCAGCGATATCAGTTTTATTTTTCATATTTCACCTCTATCAATTCTCTTTTAGACGTAGTTTATTTCTCAAAACCATTTGAAGAATTCCTCGATTTCTATAGTAATCTATCTCTGTTTGTGACTCAAATCGCGCACACACTTTAAATGTAATTTTTGCCCCATCCTGACTTGTAGCAAGAACATTGATTATTTCATTAGGTTGTACCGTATTATCAATTTCAAAATCGAAAATTTCGTTCCCTGTCAATCCTAGACTATTTGCATCTTCTCCATCCAAAAATTGTAACGGTAAAACACCCATCATTAGTAAATTAGATCGATGAATCCGCTCAAAACTTTTCGCTATGACTGTATTTACGCCTAATAGCCGAACTCCCTTAGCGGCCCAATCTCTCGAAGACCCCATGCCGTAGTCTTCACCTGCTAGAATAACCAGCCCTACATTATCTTCAATATACTTTTGGCTAGCATCAAATATAGAAAGAATCTTATCGGTAGGAAAATATGTTGTATACCCTCCTTCTTTACCATCTGCCAATTCGTTTCGCAAGCGAATATTGCTCAGCGTTCCTCTCACCATTACTTCATGATTACCACGACGACTTCCATACGAGTTGAAGGCTTGTGGTCGTACACCATGTTCGGTCAGGTACTTTCCGGCAGGTGAATTTAAAGGAATTGCCCCAACAGGTGATAGATGATCGGTTGTGATAGAATCACCCAATTTCGCCAATACGCGTTGCTCTTTTAATGGTTGGATTGGTTTAATGTGTAATTGTAATTGTTCAAAATACGGTGGATTGGCAATATAAGTGGAATTATCATCCCATTTATAAGTAGTTGAGTATTTCGTTTCAATCTCATTCCAGTGCTGATTTGAGTTAAATACGGATTCATACTCTTCTTTGTATAAATCTGTTTTTACATATTTGTTCATCAATTGTTCTACTTCCTCATTACTAGGCATGATATCTCCTAAATAGATAGGTGAATTATTTTCATCGTAACCCAATGGTTCAGTAGTCAAATCAATTTTGATATTTCCTGCTATTGCATAGGCAATGACAAGGTGCGGTGCAGCCAAATAGCCTGCTTTTACATCTGCATGGACACGTCCCTCAAAATTACGATTCCCGCTCAATACCGCTGATACCAACAAATTTTCATCTTGAATAACTTTACTGACTCCATCATTTAACGGACCAGAATTTCCCACACATGTCATACATCCGTACCCAGTAATATCAAACCCTAATTTTTCTAAATAATAGAGTAAATCCGCATTTTCAAAATAACGAGTCGCTACTTTTGAGCCTGGCGATAATGATGTTTTAACATACCTCTTGACTGATAACCCTTTTTCTACCGCTTTTTTTGCGAGAAGTCCTGCGCTCAACATAATAAAAGGATTACTTGTATTCGTACAGCTCGTGATTGCAGCAATTACAACAGCTCCTGTTTCAATAACCTCTTGTGTTCCATCTTCATAATGAATAATCGCCTGTTTTCGTTCTTCTTCTGGTTGTAGACCATAACCACTATTTCCGTTCGGTAACGTTAGAGAGTCAATAAATCCTTGCTTAACTTTAGACAAAGGAACTAAATCCTGTGGACGTTTCGGTCCTGCCAAACTCGGCTCAATCTCATCTAAATTCAACTCGATGACATCGCTATAATCCGCTTCTTTATTAGGATCATAGTATAATTGGTTTTCTTTCACATATGCTTCAATAATCATACGTTGCTTCTCACTTCTACCACTAAATTCTAAATAATTAAGCGTTTCTTGATCAATAGGGAAAAAGCCGCAAGTAGCACCGTATTCAGGCGCCATATTCGCTACGACAGAACGATCAGATATTGTTAAATTCTCTAAACCTTCCCCAAAATATTCAACAAATTTCCCTACTACATTTTTTTCTCTTAATAAATGTGTCAAGGTTAGGGCCAAGTCAGTCGCTGTAGCACCTCTTCTAAATTTTCCTTTTAATCGAATACCTACAACCTCTGGAGTAGACAAATAACAAGGCTGTCCTAACATTCCTGCTTCTGCTTCTATTCCACCTACACCCCAGCCTAAAACCCCAAGAGCATTGATCATTGTCGTATGCGAATCTGTACCAACCAACGTATCTGGAAATAAATATTTCTCTCCGTTTTTTGACTCTTTTTGTGTTACAACGTCAGCAAGATATTCTAAATTCACTTGATGGACAATACCAGTTGCAGGAGGTACGACTCTAAACGAGTCAAATGATTGTTCTGCCCATTTAAAAAAACTGTATCGTTCCATATTTCTCTTAAATTCTAATTCTTCATTTTTCTGAAAAGCTATTTTTGATCCAGCATAGTCAACTTGAACAGAATGGTCAATAACTAAGTCTACTGGAATCTCAGGATTTATACTATTCGGGTCAAAACCAAAATCTTTAACCGCTTTACGCAATGATGCTAAGTCTACAATAGCTGCCCCACCTGTCAAATCTTGTAAAATGACACGTCCTGGCTTAAAAGGAATTTCTATTTTTTTAGTATTTGGCAAATTCCAGTTTACCAGTTGTTGAACGACTTCATCACTTTCTTCTGTTTCTTGACGTAAAACGTTCTCAAGTAACACTCTGATAGAGTAAGGCAGACGAGAAATGTCTGCGTTGTTTTTTTCACCTAATGCCTTCAGACTAAAATAGTTATATTCTTTATTTTGAATTATTATTGTTCTTTTCATAGTTTAACCTCCAAAAATTGTTGTTTTAAAGTGAAAATACTTTATGATTAATACTAAAGAGCTTTATTGAAAGGGAGTAATCTTATGGAAATAAAAGATTTTGAGTATATTTGTGCTATTCTAGAATTTGAAAATTTGACTAAAGCTGCAGAATCATTATTTATTACTCAACCTTCCTTAAGCATGTACCTCAAAAATATGGAAGAACGTCTAGGCTTTCAAGTATTTCAAGTGATCGGTAAAAAATTTTCTTTAACTGTTTTAGGCGAAGAATACCTTGCAGCAGGATTAAACATTCTTGAAATAAAAGATAATTTTCAAAGTAAACTAGAAACTATGTTGGAACAACGCTATGGTAAAATACGATTGGCAATTCCCTTATTACGAAGTTCATATTTATTACCAGAAATTTTGCCTAAATTCGATACACTTTATCCCAATGTTAAAATAGAACTATGTGAAGATGCTTCTGTTGTTCTTGAGAAAAAAATCCAAGATGGACAGGCAGATATCATTATCATGAATAAGCCAGATCGTTTTTTAAATATGGATTATGAAATTGTTCGTAAAGAAAAAATATTATTAGCCGTACCAAGATCATTCCTTAAAGAGGATCTACTATCACAAAAACCACAACACAAATATCCATATTTTGATTTACGTTACTTTAAAGATCAACGATTTATTTTACACTTTCCAAATCAAAGAACTGGTCAAATGGCAGAAAAAATTTTTCGTTATTATCAAATCAAGCCTAAAAATGTATTCTATACAAAAAATATTGAAACAGCTCTCAATCTAACTGTTGCTGGTTATGGTGTATCCTTTGTTTATGAAAATCATGTAGAACACTTGAACCTGAAGGAACGTCCTTTTTTCTTTTCAATCAGTCAACCTGACGAACATTTATTTTCCACAGAAGTATTGATTGGATACCGTAAAAACCGAATACTTCCACCATATACTCGCGAATTTATCAATCTTTGTAAATCATTAATTTAAAAATGGCAGCGGAATGATTCCGCTTACAATTGCAATTAATAGTTGAATGAAATAGCTAGGTATTCCCCATTTTAAGTATTCTTTTTGATAGTCTCCAAAACTGACTTCAGTTCGATCAACTAAGACGTAAAGAAACGCAACTAGAGGACTGGCAAACCGCACAGCTTGACCTAGCAGTGAAGCAACCCCAATATTTACAGGTGTAGCACCAAAACTATATGCAATTGGAGCAATGACAGGTAAAATGCCGAAGTAAAATGCATCATTCGGTAAAAAGAATAGACCTGGTAGTGAAATTAGAGCTAGCAACAACGGAATATAGCCTCCCATACTTTCAGGTAATAAAGAAACAATATGCTCTGCAATGCCTTCACTCATTCCACTACCATTTAATACACCCATAATAACGCCTGCACCAAAAACTAAGCTGACCGGTCCTAGCGCTTCTGAACCATTTGCAGTTAATCGTTGCGCTTGAATAATTGGATTTTTATAGTTAACAATCAGTGCAATACTTGTTCCAACTAAGAATAAGATGCCTCCATTAACTGTATCCAATACCAACAACGCCATGATAACGATTGTCAAAATAAAATTGAATAATAATAATGTCGGTCGTTTTAAATTATCTGGATCATCATTTAATGATTTCATGATTGCCTTTAAATCTTCTTCAGTAACAATACTCTTTTCAGCAGAATAACCTAAGCGTGCGCGCTCTTTTTTCCCATAGCTATAAGCCATATACGCTGTAAGCAGTGTTGCACCAATCATTCCAGGAATCAAGGGTAAGAAAAATTCTTTTGGTCCTATATTCAATACTGGCATAGCTCTTGCCATCGGTCCACTCCATGGCACCAAGTTCATAATTGAATTGGGAATCGCAATCAGTACTGCTAAATATAGCTGTCGCATTTTCATTTTTTTGAATAACGATAAAACAGCTGCTGTTACGATCAATACTGTTGTCGTACCATCACCATCTAAAGAAACAATCGTTGATATGGCAGCTGTAGCAATGCAAAGACGAAGAGGATCTCCTTTTGCCCATTTGATCAAAACCTTGCTTAATGGATCAAAAAGGCCAACATCCAACATAATAGAGAAATACAGAATAGCAAATAATAATAATGTAATAGTAGGTGCTACACCAGATTTTACTTTATTACCAACAACTTGATAATATAAACCTTCATAGATCCAATCAAAAACGTTTAAAAATGATTGTCCTGTATAACTAGCTGCAATTAAACCAAAAGCAAGAGGTATAAGAATCAGCCCTGCAAAAGGGGAGATTTTTTTTGTAAGTAACAGTGCCATAAATACAATGATCATCAAATATCCCAATAAAGCCAACATACTTTTTTCATCTCCTTTTTTAATTTAAAAAAATACTGTACCAGTCAAAATTTTTCTCGCTGTTCTATAGGAAGAAATAGAGCGGATAGTTACTTCCTCTTCCTTATTTAATTCATAATTGATTGTTGTTTCAATCAAACCGTCACTATGACCAAAAACCAATTTTGTTTGGTTGCTTGACAGATTATTTTTTTTTAGCAGTAAATAGGGAATCGTACCAGGTATCACACAAGCTGCTGCTGTACAAAGTGCACCAGTTAAGGCAATCGTTTTATGTGCTTTTTGCATACTCATCATTCGAACAGCTAAATCATAGCTATCTGACCTGATACTTTCTCCACCGATTGTTGTATAATTTTCAGCTCTACTTACTAACGTAAGCTTAGGAACGCCTGGTGATCTTTGTGAACTTTGATCCGCTGTTTTGATAAATCCTAGTTTTTCTGCTGCTGCACCTCTGATTTTCTCTAACAATCTTAAGCGTTCTTCACTATTGTCGATTTCAGAAGCATGCTCACTCCCAGTCAGACCAACTTTATGCGCTTCTATAAATACTAAAGGATTTGCAGCATCAACAATTGATACATCTATCTCACCAAAATCTTCTACTGTTAGTGTGTCTACTACATTTCCTGTCGGCAATAATTTCCCTGTTATTGAACCAGCGGGCTCCATAAACTCTAATATAATTTTAAGTCCGCTTCCTGGTACTCCAGAAATTTTAAAATCTCCTTCATAAATTAATTGACCGTCAGGAGTAGGAATATGTTCATAGATTATTTTATTTGTGTTCTTGTTATAAACTTTAACTGTAGTTATAGGGTCAACCGCATCTACTAAACCGCTTTCAATTGAGAAAATACCAACTGCAGATGAAATATTTCCACAGTTTCCAGCATAAGAGACAATAGGCTTGTCAATAGCTACTTGTGCAAATGTATAATTCACATCCCAATCTTCATTTTCTTCATTTGAAATAATGGCAACTTTACTTGTAGTTGAAACTGCTCCTCCTAACCCATCAATCTGTCTTACGTCTGGACTCCCCATTATTCTTAGCAATACCTCATCTTGATTATAGCCGAGTCTATCCAAATCCTTCTTTAATAGGAATACACCTTTACTCGTACCTCCTCGATAAATACTACACTCTATTTTTTTCAATTCTATCCCTCCTATGTGGCTTATTATATGTTTGAAAAAAGCCAAAGTACAATCAATATTTTTGATAATAACTATCAGTGATAACTATTATCAATCAACATTGCCATATACTTCACTATCCCCAATAGATTGACATGTAAAACACATCGTGAAGTAAAGAAAAACTTCAATAAGTATAACGACTTAAAAAGGTTATCACCTTGATTTTTTTCTATATATATATCACTAATTTGACAAAGTGACTACACGATGTTAATCTAGAATGGTCACTTTTTTTACAGAAAAGAAAATGATTTTCTTTACATTATTTTGTAAAAAATAAAAAAAGTAAAAAAAGTATAGTTTACATTGGCTATCTTTGTAAGCTAACTCCTCAGAAAAAGATAAAATCCGATTGGGGAGAAAAGCGCTACTCTCTGATTTTTCTATTTTTCGATCGGAGTTGGACGAGCGGACGAGCCTACTATACTTTTAGTGTTATCTAGCTTCACGAGCTACTCTCTCGGGAAAAAGATAAAATCCGATTGTGGCGAAAAGCGCCACCCTCTGATTTTCCTATTTTCCTGTCGAGACTGAACGAGCTCGTTCAGCTTTTAAAATAAGGAGGAATTTTGTTTTGCCCAAAGTAAAAGTTTCGCATTTAACAAAAATATTCGGTAAAAAATCAAAACAAGCACTGGATATGATCAAGGAAAACAAAGATAAAACAGAAATCTTAAAAAAGACTGGTGCTACAGTCGGTGTTTATGATGTTAATTTCGAAGTTGAAGAAGGAGAAATATTCGTGATCATGGGTCTTTCTGGTAGTGGTAAATCAACATTGATTCGTCTGTTGAATCGTTTGATCGAACCTACTTCTGGTAATATTTTTATTGATGACCAAGACATCTCAAAATTGGATAAAGAAGGCCTTAGAGAAGTTCGTCGGAATAAGATGAGCATGGTCTTCCAAAATTTTGGTCTCTTCCCTCATCGCACAATCTTAGAAAACACAGAATATGGATTAGAAGTTCGTGGCGTTCCTAAAGAAGAACGTACTGCAAAAGCAGAACAAGCTTTAGAAAATTCAAGCTTACTAGCATTTAAAGATCAGTTTCCTAATCAGTTATCTGGTGGGATGCAACAACGTGTTGGGTTAGCCAGAGCCTTAGCAAATGATCCTGAGATTTTATTGATGGATGAAGCCTTTTCTGCTCTAGATCCATTAATTCGTCGGGAAATGCAAGATGAGTTAGTCGATTTACAAGAAAACGTGAAAAAGACGATCATCTTTATCACTCATGATTTAAATGAAGCTTTACGTATTGGTGATCGCATCGCTTTAATGAAAGATGGTCAAATCATGCAAATCGGTACTGGTGAAGAAATTTTAACAAATCCAGCCAATGATTATGTTCGTACCTTCGTTGAAGATGTAGATCGTTCAAAGGTTTTAACTGCTCAAAATATCATGGTTCCAGCACTAACAACAAATATCGAAATCGATGGCCCAACGGTTGCATTAACTCGTATGCGCCAAGAAGAAGTCAGTATGCTGTTAGCAGTTGATAAAAAACGTCAATTAAAAGGTGTAGTTCGAGCTGAGCGAGCTTTAGAAGCACGTAAAGCTGGTAAACCGTTAACTGATTACGTGGATACAGATATTACTTCTATCGACAAAGATATGCTTGTCAATGATATTTTCCCAATCATCTATGACTCACCTACTCCTGTCGCCGTAACGGACAACAATAAATTGCTTGGAGTTGTGATTCGAGGTAGTGTTCTTGAAGCATTAGCAGAAACAGAGGTGAATATCAATGAATAATTATCAATTACCAGTAGCAAATTGGGTCGAAACGATTACAGAATGGATGACGAATACTTTTTCTGGCGTTTTCAGTTTCTTCCAATCAACAGGACAAAGTTTAATGGACGGAATCACTGCTCTATTAATTGCGATTCCTCCCGTACTATTTATTCTTATTTTAACTGCCATTGCATTTTTTATTTCAAATAAAAAAATTGGTTTAAGTTTGTTTACACTGATCGGGTTACTTTTCATTTATAACCAAAATTTATGGACAGATTTGATGAGTACCGTGACTTTAGTTTTATTATCTAGTGTGGTTTCAATCGTTATAGGTGTACCACTTGGAATTTTAATGGCAAAAAGTAACAAAGCCCAAAGTATTATCACACCTATTTTAGATTTCATGCAGACGATGCCAGGTTTTGTTTATTTGATTCCTGCCGTTGCCTTTTTCGGAATCGGTATGGTTCCTGGGGTGTTTGCCTCAGTAATCTTTGCTTTACCACCAACCGTTCGTTTTACCAATCTTGGAATTCGTCAAGTTCCCAAAGAGCTTGTTGAAGCGTCAGATTCATTTGGTAGTACAGGTTGGCAAAAATTATTCAAACTTGAGTTACCTTTAGCTAAAAACACGATTATGGCGGGTGTCAATCAAACGACTATGCTAGCACTTTCTATGGTGGTTATCGCATCTATGATCGGAGCTCCTGGTCTTGGCCGTGGCGTTCTTTCTGCCTTACAGCGTGCCCAAGTCGGAAACGGTTTTGTTAATGGTGTTGCTTTAGTGATTCTAGCGATCATCATCGATCGTTTTACTCAGAACTTAAACAAGAAAAAAACAGCTCCAGCAAAATCTAAACTATCTAAAAATCAAAAAATTGGCGGGATCGTGATTGCTGCTGTGGCAATTATCGCGTTGATTGGTGGCTCTACTCTTTTCTCTTCTGCTAAAAACGAAGAGAAAAACATTTCGCTTTCTTATGTAGAATGGGATACAGAAGTTGCCTCAACTCATGTGGTCGGCGAAGTTTTAAAAGATGTTGGCTACAATGTCTCACTAACGCCATTAGATAATGCTATTATGTGGGAATCGATCTCAAAAGGCGAAACCGATGCAATGGTTGCCGCATGGCTTCCTGGAACGCACGGTGAGCAGTACAAACAATACAAAGACAAAGTAGATGATTTAGGTGAAAACCTAAAAGGTGCCAAACTTGGCATCGTTGTTCCACAATATATGGATGTCAATTCAATTGAAGAGTTGAAAGATCAAGCGGGTAAAAAAATCACTGGGATCGAACCTGGTGCAGGTGTTGTAGCTTCAGCTGAGAAAACACAAAAAGCTTATCACAACTTATCAGATTGGTCAGTTGAAACCTCTTCTTCTGGTGCTATGACTGTCGCACTTGGACAAGCTATCAAAAACAAAGAAGAGATCGTGATCACTGGTTGGTCTCCTCATTGGATGTTTGCGAAATATGATCTTAAATATTTAGAAGATCCAAAAGGCACGATGGGTAAAGAAGAAACTATTCATACAATGGCTAGAAAAGGCTTAGAAAAAGAAAATCCTGAAGCCTACAAAATCTTGAAAAATTTCCATTGGACAAAAGAAGACATGGAATCTGTTATGTTAGAAATCAACAATGGAACTGACCCAACACAAGCGGCTAGAAATTGGATTGATAATCATTCAAAAGAAGTTGCTGAGTGGAAAAAATAATCAAAAAGAGGTTGGGACAGAAGTGTTTAATCCCGAGAAAGCTAGGGCTCCATAAAACACTATTTAATAGAAGAACTTGAGAAACTCTACGGCTAAATTTACAGGACTTGTTTAAAAAGCAAGTCCTGTTTTTCTTTTTATTAAATGTAAACTTGATATAATAAGACTAACCGAAAGTGCTTGCTATTTCAGTGTCAATTTCAAAAGGCTAGCACCACGCTCTGCCGAAACACTATATATAGTGTTTCGGCAGAGTTTTATCATTCTATAGACATGACATATATTGTTTCTGAACTTTAATATTATTTTAAATCATTCTATTTCTAAAGATGATTATAAATTTGAATTAATTTTAACTTCTGTTATAAGAACGCCGTTTTCTTTTTCATTTTCCATTGCTTCAATTATCTGCTTATTAAACGTCACATTGTTTTCTTCCAGATTAATTTGAAAGAAATCACTATATTTCTCCCTCAATAAATCTGATAAGTAATTACTTATTCCACAATTAATCAATGCTATTTTATCTGCATCGCTAGTTCCATATTTTAATTTAAGATACAATTCTTCTTCAAGGAGTTCAAGTTGGTACAGAACTTCTATATATTTAATTATCTCATTATCAATAAAATCAAATTCTTCTTTGAGCCTAACAATTGCTAGATTTACTTTTTCTGAATTACTTTTATTAGCTACTATTGTCCATAATTCTCTAAATCCACCGCGTTTTTCGTCTCCCCATCTACCAACATAGGTTAGCTCATCATTTTCAAGAGTTTGCCAATAAGCCAACATTTGTAAAACCATATCAGATGTTTTCATGCCTAACATTCTCCAGTTTAAAATCATTTTGTAGAAATTTCTGGCTTTAACATCCTGAAGGCGTCTTATGTTGCTATTAGAGTTTATCTCTTCACTCATTCTTTTGAAGAAAATATAATTTAAAAGATCAAAGACGATGTTTAAGTCTGTTGCTATATAAGATAAATCGTTTATTTCGGCAGTGATTTCTTCTTCGTGTGTAACTATATCGAATATATTTATGTTGTTCTGAAAGCAGAGTTTACCAAAAAATGTATTTACTTTTCTTGTGCTAGGTATATCAACAATGCTATTATCACTTATATTTTCAATGAACTCATTCGCATCGGTGATTTCTTCAGCATCAGAGATAGAATTCTCAAGTAAAGGGTTCTCATTTACGTCATCAAAATCAGCAATGACAGAGCATTTTGTCTTTCTTATAAATCCTTTGGGGGTAAAATCTTTAAAGCAATACTGTCCTTTTAATATGTGAACCTCTGGAAGTAGGTAGTCTAAATTACCTCTTTCGTCATCAAAAATTTCACTAAAACGACAAATTCTACCAATAAGATTCTTAAACGATGAAGGATTCATATAGCCTCTACCCTTGAATGGATCTAAAATAAACATTTTAGTAGCAGGAATATTGACACCTTCAAGCAAAGTTGAATTAGCTATAAGAAACTTTAATTCTGGATTATTTACATACAAGTCTTCAATAAAAAATCTAACCGATTCTGGCACAGCTCCATGGTGATATATAACACCATGCTCTAAAAATCGTGCTAAATTATATTCTGGATGAATAAAATTTTTTAAATCACTAACGGCTTTCTTTATAATCGGAGATTCAATAATATTTTTATTTTGACTTAGCTCTTCCGCAAATTTCTCCAAGTCTTTGGGTTTGTTTAAATAAATGATATTTTTTTCATCGGCTTTTGCTAATATAAGTTCACTATCTGTCTGATAGCGACTATTGTTTTTAGTCGGAATAAAATTGTTCATATACTGATCGTATAGTTCTTCTTTTCCTTCGCGTATATCATGAAAATAGAACAATTCAGACTTTACAAATTCTGTTACAATATGTGAAACAAAATCAATATTAGTATATTTTACTTTTAAATTATCCAAAGATTTCATAAAAGGTGTCACAAAATTACAAATTAGATTATTATTTTTGGAAAAACATAAAATAATCACACTAGCTAAAAGAATACTACGTTTACTATCCTTTTGAGATTTTTCTAATAAGTTATGAGCTTCATCAATGATTAACATGTCAAAAGATAATTCTTTATGAAGTTGCAGCAGTCTTAGTAGTCTTTCTTGAGTAAGTACAGCAACAACTCTATCTTCAGATTCGGAATACATTTCCGGCTGAGTTATTATTTTTTTATTACCAATTACTTTCATTATTCGTCTTTTAGTTTGAGCTAATAATGATTTACTGGGAGTAACAATACATATATTATAATTTTCATTTTTTTGGATCATATCAATTATAAGTTCTGTTTTTCCATATGATGTTGGAGCAATAATCACTTTGGACCTTTGCTGATTTTCATAAGTAAAGTCAATAAGATTTTTCTGCTCTTTAGTGCGATATACATTGTTTATTTGGTATTTATTGTTTTGTATATCATTTATTTCGGTCTGTAAATTCCCATACTTATCTCCGTATCCGAGAAACGAATAAATATATTTCGATATAGGAATCAATCCATTGTTTTGACTTATTTCATATAATGGCTTGTAGTCTCTCGTTTTTCTACTATAAAGAAGTATTAGCCTATAGCCCAAATCGTTAATCTCTTTATTTTGAAATTTAATAAATGCCATTGATAAAGCTAAAATAGTTTTCAACTGACTCTCATTTAATTCGTCAGAAAGAAGTAGTTGATTATAGATTGTAGGAAATTCTGTATTCTTTAGCCTACTTAACGTTATTTTTTTCAACAAGTATCACCAACCTCTTCTAAATATTCAGTTACTTTCTTATAAGTGTTCTTTTGTATGGCAATTAATTTAACTTTGGAAAATTTTTTAGAATTGACAACGTTATCTTGTTTTCTTAAAATTGTATCTTCATGAAACTTTTCATTAATATCATGAAAAGCTATTCCTCCAAGAATGACACAAGATTTAGTACTACTTGTATTACCCAGTCCAATTATAGATTTTACGACCTCTTTTTCGTCGCTTTCATTCATAGAAATTAAAACATCATTAAGAGCATTCATCCAAATAGTCTGATTATCTTCATTTAATCGAGTATTTAGATCCCTCTCTGCTGTTGTTAATCGTTCAGTTATTTTTTCGTCAACAGTTTGTGGAATTGTATTGCTAACGCTTCCAGCTTTAGATTCAGTTATCCACACATTTTTGTCATTCTTATCAAATAAAATAATATCAAAGCCTTTTTTTGCTGACCCAGCCTCTTCTTTGTTAAAAAAAGGTGAAGTCACTTCAAAATTATCATAGTATTCTCTGATGACTATATTTAGTAAAATTTCCCCTATAAAACCTTTTTGTTTATTCTCTTCAGCTGGATAACGTTTTAGAAGTTCTAAGATTGTTGTTGATATTGAGTGAATTGGAAAGGTTGAGTCTCTGTGAGCTTCACCATGACATAAAGCTACTAATTCGTCCTTTATCTTTAATTTAAGTTCGTTAGTTAATGACTCAATATAGAAAATAGAATGATTGTCCATAATTTTCTCAGTGATGCCATTCATTTTTTGTCCTCCTCAAAATATCTACTTTAGTAATATTATACCATCTATATTGAAATAAATATTTATTTTTTTAAATATACTTTATTTAGCTATCTCGTCGTACGATTATATAGATAAAAGTGAAAATGGAGGTAAAAAATGAAACAATCAAACAAAGTAAAGATAGGCTATATTCGAGTATCATCTTTAGACGACCGTCAACGCCTAAGTGTCGAAATCCAGACGGAAGCTCTTTCGGACTGTGACGTATTATTTAGCGAGAGACAAAGCGGAAGCAACGATAACCGCCCAGAACTAGCCAAAGCCATTGAACTAGCAAAGGGGCTGACTAACCAAGGTAAGCAAGTTTCTCTATACATTTACAAACTAGATCGTCTAACTAGAATCATGAGTAAACTAGGTTCGTTAATTGATGAATTAAATCAACACAATATTAAATTAATAAGTCTACAAGAAAACATTGAAACAGATTCACTGACTGGACGTTTACTTTGCATTGTCCTGGGCTACGTGGCTGAAATTGAGCTAGATAATATTAGAATGAGAACTAAGGCAGGTCTCAAGAAAGCTAAAGAGAATGGCGTTACTCTTGGCAATCCATCACTCTCAGAAAAGAAGACAAAAGAAATATTAGACCTATACCAATTAAATAGTATACCCGTTAGAACAATTGCCAAAAGATGCAAAGTGAGTGAAAGCTCTGTCTACAAAGTCGCTAGGAATCATGGTATATCCAGAAGGAATGGTAAAATTTCTACTACTAAACGCTAGTTATTTGTGGTATGATTTCAATGAAACCATTTCTTTTTTATACGAACGTCTGAACAAGTAGCACAACTAAGCAATCTTACATATAATAAATTACTGACTAACACCAGTTTAACAAGGTTTTCACCTTGCTAGATTGGTGTTTTTTGTGTACTTGTCCAAGCGTTCGTCTGAAACAGTCTAATAACGGAGGTGAAAAGTAGCTTTACTCAATGGAAAAATGGTTTTAAAACACAATAGGGAGATGAAATGAAGAGTGAAACAAAACACACGTATTGCAAGATTAGTTCGTAACAAACGAGTTAAGAAAATAGCTAATTTTGCTACTGTAGCAATGTTAGTTTGCCCTTTAGCGATTGGAGCGGTCAAAGCTCTTGCGGAAAATATGGAAGAAGTACCAGTAACAGAAGAAGTTGCCCCAGCAGTAGTTGAGAAAGAACATACAGAAGATTTAAAGTTAGAGGACACAGAAAACAATGATATAACTAAGGAAGAAGAACCACTCCCTGAAATAGTTCCTAATCTAGCTAAACCAGAGGAAGAAACTGATTTAAAAGAAGTAGCAGAAGCTACTGGACAACAAGACCCAGCTAAAGATGCAGAAATCAAGCAACTAAGTGCAGACATAGAAGCCTTACTCACAGATTTAGAACTAATCACGAGAGATTTTGAATATCGGGAAAGGTATGAATCTCTTGAGCCAGTCTATAATAATATAATTTCCTCTAAGGAAAGTTATATAAATTCATCTGGCTGGGATTCTTGGTATAGCTATGCTATTCCAGAATTACAAAAGAATTTAAGTGATTTGCAGGCTTTGAGAAATGAGATCGCGAATGACTTTAAAACACTGGACGAATTTGGCTTAGATTCATCTGTTCTAAAAGACGTCTTAGATAAAGCTGAGGAAGTTAAAGCTAACAAAGAAAAATACACGCCTGAATCTTTTGCCTTGTTTGAAGGTGAATCAGATGGTACTACTCTAGAGCAAATGCTAGAATTAGGCAATAAAGTTTTTAATGGAACTTACACAATTGACCGATATTACTGGGCGTATGCTAATTACTCACTGGTAATTAGTGAACTTAATTACAGATTCGACCAGTTAGTTTTAGCAACTGATCCAGAAGACAAAGTAAATATCACTATCAATTACGTTAACCCTGAAAATGGAACTATCAATACTCTGACGCAAGAAGCTATTGAAGGTAAGCCTTTCACTGCCACTGCGCCAGATACGTTTACACAGTCAACTGGACCTAAGTTCTATAGAACTAGTGATGCTTCTCAAACAATTGCGTCCGCAAGCGAAGGAGCAGTTATTACATTCAACTACGAAAAAATCATGGCTACTATGAATGATGTTATCATCTTAGGTGCAACAACTGCTAATGTTGGTGAAACTAAAGACTATATTATGGAATCAACGACCTACTTTAATTATGGTGATCCTAGAATCGATTATTTAAACTTTGAAACGAATAACCCAATTGTAATTTCAGACCCATCTGCTGCGGATATTACTGCTGGAAAAATAAAATTCCTTAAAGCTGGAACTTATCAATTGTCTGGTGCTGCCACTTCTGAATCGCTAACGGTGGTAGTATCAGGAGAAACTATTAAACCTACACCACCAACAATTAAATCAACCGAATGGATTGTAACTGGTGAAACAACAGCAAAACAAAGCGAATCTAAAGCTTATGGAGTCGATGAAAAAATCACTTTCAGTGATGATAGCGTGAAGCTAAATAAGAATATTACTATCCCAAAAGGATACAATCTATCAAGCTCAAATGCTTCTGACGTCATTACCAATAATAATATTAAGTTTGGAGAAGAAGGAACAAGAGAAGTTACTTTTACAAGTAAAACTAAAGCTATTACTAAAATAATTGGTTTAACCGTCACTGTATCTAAAGATACGACAGTGCCAAATCCAGAAAAACCAGAAGCTGGTGGGAATAATGGTTCAGGAACTAACACCGATAACAAGTCTGGTTCTAGTAGCGGTAAAAATAATATTGGAAATAACAGCAGTACTAACGCTAACAGCAAAGGTCAAAAAGCAAGTAACGCTAAGAACAATAACAGCTCAAATCAAGAGTCAGATAAAAACTTACCACAAACAAGTGAAAAAGAATCTTATATCATGTTTTTAAGTGGACTTGTTACGCTTGGTGGAATGTTAGTAGCTGTATTTAAGAGAAAACAAAAAGAGATATAGCTATCAACTACCTAAAAGCAATTATTGTAATATGATAATTGCTTTTAGAATATAGAATTGAAAGTACTATTCGATTTCTAACTTAACAATAGCTCTATTTTTAAACTGTTTTCTTGTATTTTTTTATAAAACTGTTAAACTATAAAAGTCCTAATTAAGAACTAACGTTTGTAATTAGGAAGTAAACAAGAGCTCACCTGTAAGGTGAACTCTTGAACAGTTAAGAAAAAATCATTTTCTACGTGTATTTTTCTTAACAGATTTTTTTGGGCGTTTCCTCTTAGAGGGAGCGTCTTTTTTCTTGTTCTTATTTTGACGTTTTCCATTTTTTGAGGGGCACCTTTTTTTCTTGTTTCTTTTCTGTTTCTTAAAGTAATTAAATAAAAAAACTAATAAAGTAACTAGAAAAGCAAATCCAGTAACTAATAAAATAGTGCGGGATCTCATTAGACGCGGTAATTTCATTAGGTAGCGGAATATTGTCCCACCGGCCTCATCGAGAACGCCTTGAAAAATTTCATTAGCTAATTTCTTTAATAATTCTTTGATTTTTTTCATTTGCTAGGCCCTCCTTATTAGAGGAAGCCGTAATAAATAACTTTTTGTTATCTATTACGGCTACCTTCTCAGGAAGACATAACAAATAGGTTTTCTTACCAAGAAGTCATAACAAATTAGTCGCCATATTGAGAAAATATAATAAGCTGGTTTCTCCGTTGGGAGAACATAGCCAATAAGATCTTTCACTGGAAAGACATGATGAAAAATAGTTCTTATTGAAAAATCGTAGTAAACATTTCTCCCTATTTGAGCTACATAATAAAAAGGCTTCTTTGATGGTAAAGCATAATAAATAGGTTTCCTACTTATATTTATTTCACCTCCGATCTCCTATATTAACTAATAGCATACCCAATTTTTAAAGTCAATTTATTCTTTATAGAATAAAGAATAATATTAATAAGAGTAAGTATTACTATTCTGTATAGAACAAAAACCAACACTTTAAAATAAAATGTTGGTTAATGGCACTATCTATCCAATTTTTAAGTTTACTTTGCTTTATATCAGTTCTGTTAAGTATTTTTGATACCGTCTATTTGTTAAAAACTTCTGATATTGATTAACTTCTTTATTTAAACCTAGTTCTACAATCATAAATTCTAATGTTTCAAATATATAAAGATTATTTTTAAAGTATTCAAAATGCTGTAGAAGTTCTTTTTTATTTTCTTTAAAATACCCTTGTTGTAAGCAATCTACAATTACTTGTTTGCGGTAACGATCATTTGTCATTTGAGTAAATCTATTATGAAACAACTGTCGGCACTCTTTTGATACAGATAATATCTCATCGCCAGATAAATAGACTAAAGCTTTATGTAAATAAATATGATTTTTCATTTTGTATAGTACTTTTTCTGTAAGTACATAATTCTGAATAGAAATGGCTTCTTTTGCGTAAGATAAAAGTTTTTCATTATCAAAATCTTTCTCGATACGTTCTTCTAAGCTGAAAAAATCATCATCCTCTTCAGTGCTAGCATCATTGCCTCTAAATCTCACTATATCAATAAATAGATAGGTTAAAAACTCATCTGCTGTTTTTTTATCTGCCCACCCTAAAAGTTCAATACTATCTTCCTCTTCCAATTCAATATCTGATTTTATAAGAGATCGTAAACGATGAACTAGCATCTCTTTTTTGAAGTGCTTCAAAAACCCTTTCATGTCAGTAAAGAGTTCTTTTTCCTTGAATAGAGTTTGTGGATAAACTGCTTTCAAATAACGCGTGGGTATCGGTGTTGGTTTTTCTCCATAAAATTTTCGTGCTCGTGTTTCTTCTGTTATTCGTAAGAAGTCTTCACCACGATTTTGTCGAATGTGGTTCAATGCTATAAAGTCTAATAAGTCCAAAGGTATTTGTACTTTTGGAAGTCCATTCTTATTTTTCTTACAAGCATCTAAAACATCAATAAAATGTTTAAAATGCAATTTTGCCACATTATCACCACCTTGTAAGTTTATTATATCAAATGGTTCGTTATTGTAACTACCGTTTTTTGTAAAGTGCTTAAACTTGTGTTTTTTACGTATGGTGATATAATTCAACAGTTAGATTTGTCAATTCTATTGCGCTGTACGAGTGTTTTTATGGCTCGTATTCGTATGAGCCAAATCTAAAAAAGGAGGTCAATTTTATGACCAAAATAAGAATAATTGATCGTTCTAGGTTTGAATGGAAAATCAATAATTTCTCTCATTTTACAAAAATATATGAATTTGTTGAGGAAAAAGAAACGATTGCTTTGCGTTTATATTATCTTGAAAGCATGAATATAAATAAAATCTGCGATCTTGTTCAATATCCTAAACCTAAACGCCTAGAGAGATTATTTAAGCAATTTGAAATTCATTATTGTTGGGAAGGACCTTTTGAATACTCAGGTAAAAATGGTTTACTTTTTCAAAAATTACAATTAGACAAACTAAATATTTAGTACCTTTTATCGCATACTTAAAAAAGTATGCGATTTTTTTAGTCAAGAAAGTTCTCAAATAATTCTCAAAAATAGACTGTTTGTTTCATCAAATAATTTGGATAATAGACTCAAGCAAAGGCGCCTTGCTTAAAATCAAAAAAGAAAGAGGTTTTTATCATGACAACACCAACAAATAATTTAGCAAGTTTTCTATCAAGTGTAAATGTAAGTAATGAGATAACCGCACCGACTCAGCAGTTAATTATTAAGACTGACTCTTTAGAATTGGCTCGTCAAGTGGAAGGTCAATTAAAGAAAAATACTGCTCGTGAGCTCATTCTCTCAGATGGTATGCAGAAAGTTTCTAGCATCTCTTTACAGGCTGCCGAACTGTCCATGCAAAATCCAGAAGCTAGCAGTCGTTTGCGATATCTTGCTGACTATTTTACGTATTTAACTGCTCAAGATTTATTATAAGGAGGACATTAAAAATGAGTGATATTCTATTCTTCTTATGTGCAATAGGTATTTTCTATGTTGTTTTAGAGATTATAGGTTTTGTATGGAATAAAGTAGCTAGTCCGAGAAAAGAAAATAAACCAGTTGAAAGCCAGTATACCGATGATGAAATTCGTATGGCTCAATATCTCGAAGCTAAGGCAAGGTCAGATACACGCTACCAAGTATTTAGGCAAATGATGCATGACACCGCAAGAAAAGATGACAGATGATATAAACACTAAAATATGGTGCTAGCTTTATGGCTAGCACCTCCCTTAAAAGGAAGTGAATCAACTATGAGTAAGAGTTTCAATTTCAATAACCTATACGAAGAAATAAAACAAGAACAGAATGATAACATTAATGCTAAAACAGTAACTGACTTCTATTCTCACTGGGGTAATCCGTTTACTATCACTGGACTGAAAAACGCAGTCGAAAAAGAGCCAGATATACCACCGTAAGTGAAAACGTGGTGTTAAAAACTACACCGAACAAACACATGCAAAATATGCCTGTTTTAATCTGTAAACAGCTTTCGTATCGGTTTAAGTTCAAATCATAAAAAGATTGCATTTTGTAAGTATATTCTGTTTAAATACCCAGCATGTAACGAACGAGAAAGGACAAACTATGAAGGGTTGCTGATAGTAATGAAAACAATATTCCGCTACATTCTGCTATTTGTTGTAGCTGCCATTTTAATAAATTGGGGTGCAAGACTAATTGCAGACGTGTCGCATATCCTGATTATCCTAGTCGTGCTATATACCGTTGGTGTAATCGTCTATCGGGTAATCAAAGTAAAACAAGATTGGAGGTGAACGTATGAAAAGAAAATATAATAAATTAGTTTGGCGTGAGGTAGTCTTTCAACGACCGTTTGAAGTAGACGAGATTTTTAATCTTCTCACCCATCTATCTGGACTAACTAGAAGAAAACAAATTGTTTGGGAGGTTCGAGGAAACGGAAAAGGTAAAATCAGATATTTACTAGGTTTAGAGGAAACAGATGAGATAAAAATAAAAAAGATTTTCAACTCTCATGCCATCAGCCTATCTTTCTCTAACTCAACAATTGCTAAGAGAAAAGATATGACATTAACAAAAGAATTAAAAATCACTTATCGGAACTTAGCCCTTAAAACAACGGACATAACCAGTATGACGAGGGCTTGCTTATCCGCTATGGCTAGTCTAACTAAGAATGAGGAAATGTGTTTACAAGTCATCGTGGGGGCTTCTAGCCCGCCTAAACCAGCAAATACAGACAACCTAGTTGACCCAAGTGTAACGGTCTGGCAAATCATTTGCGGAAATTTACCGCCAATATCGCCAGAAAACAAGCAACTACTCAAGGAAAAACAAAAATATAGTCAATTTCAATCGGTTGTTAGGTTAGGGATTGCCTCGGGTAGTTTCAAACGAGAGCAAGAACTAATACAGTTAATGCTTAGTAGCCTCAGAATACTAGAAAGTAGTGGTGCTCGTATCTCTTTAAAATCTACAAAAAATTCATTATTAGGGCACGCTCATACTCCTTGGCACTATCCGCTAAGATTATCCGCCCGAGAGCTTGGCTGTTTCTGGCTTACGCCATTTGACAGCGAAGAACTTCCAGGAGTAAGTAGCGTAACCCCTAAACTTAATTTACCACCTTTATGGCTAAAGTCAAGAGCACCAAGAGCCTTTGGCTGTACGGTGACTGGCGGTAGTCATAACGATATAAAAGAACTAGCAATTTCAGAGCAATCTGCCTTACAGCATACCGTATTGACCGCACCTACTGGCTCAGGTAAAAGTAATATATTATTGACACTTTCGCTAGAAGATTGTAAGGCTGGGCGTAGTGTTCTGTTGATTGACCCTAAGACTGACCTTGTAAATGACCTGTTAGAACGTTTACCAGAGCATCGTAAAAACGATGTGGTGGTAATTGACCCCTCTTCTCATTTTCCAGTTGGGTTTAATCCATTCTCACTCATAGATACTGGTGTTTCACCCGAACTAGTTGCTGACTCGATTCTTTCAGTGTTTAAGGATATATTCAAAGACAACTGGGGCATTCGGAGTCAAGACGTACTGTCTAATGCTTTACTAACACTTGCCAAAACAAAGAATGCTAGTTTAGTTATGCTTACGCCACTTTTAACAGATAAAAAGTATAGAGATAAGATTTTAAAAGATATTCAAGACCCTTTAGGCGTTGAGCCATTTTGGCAGTCTTTTGAAAACTTGTCGAGTGGCGAAAAATCACAACTCATTGCCCCTGTTTTAAATAAAACACGTCAATTTTTACTTTTGCCACAACTTAGAAATACGATTTGTCAGCTAAACTCTAAATTCGTGTTAACTGACCTCTTTTATAAGCGGAAAATCATTTTGGTCAAGTTAAATAAGGGTGTAATCGGCAGTGAAACAGCTAAGCTAATCGGTTCATTATTAGTTGGTTTGACATGGACATTCGCTTTAAAAAGAGCCGAAATTAAGCCTGAGAAGCGACATTTTATTTCCATAATCATTGACGAACTACAAGACTACTTGAGGCTCCCAACTGATTTATCAGATGCCTTGAGTCAAAGTCGTGGACTTGGTATCGGGCTGACTTTAAGCCACCAATACAGACATCAATTATCACCTGAAATTAAAGCTGGAATTGATGCCAACTGCAAGAATAAAATTTGCTTTGGATTAGAAATGGACGACGCTAAACAAATGGCGAACTTATCTGACGGACTGACCGCACTCGATTTTTACAAATTGCCACGCTACCACTTGTACGCTAATTTGTTAATAGATGGAAAAATGACAGGTTGGCTATCTGGAAAATCCTATCCGCCGATAAAACCAATCAGAGAGATGACCGAAATTTACAACCAGAGTATGCAAAATTATGGTCGAGAGTCAAAAGAGATTGAAGCAGAATTTATGGAGCTACTCGGCTTTAATGACCAGAAAAAAGACAGCAAACCAATCAAGGATATTGGCAGAAAAAAGCGTAAAACAACTTAATTTTTATTAGCGTATCGCTTTGCGGGTCGCGCTGATGAACAATTTCAAGCAAACTACTGTTAAAACTGACTTTTAACGGCTTATTTGCACACGACTTACTACGCTTTTTATTACTAAATTACGGAGGAAACTACCATGAAAGATATAATAAAAAATCTAAACAAAATAGACATTGAAATACTAAAATTACTTTACCTTGCTCGCTATGCCAGCAACAAACAAATCGCCCGATTATTCTTTTCAGATAGTCCAACCGAAGCCACTAGTTTACGCCGAGCCAATCGAACTACTAAGAAGCTAACTGAATTAAAACTTATTCGGCATTTAGATAGAAGAGTCGGTGGTTCACGAGCGGGCTCTGGTTCGTATGTGTTCACACTAGGAAATAATGGCGTGAAACTACTCAAGCAAGTTGATGATACTATTAACGATTCTCGTCGTAATGCGTATGAACCAAGTTCTAACCACTTGAAGCACACACTAGCAATTACAGAAGTATATACCCAACTCAAAGAACTAGATCGTGAGTTTGAAAATATGGAACTAGAGAAAGTTGAATTTGAACCGCAGTGTTGGCGAACCTATTCAAAAAATGGTGTTGCTCAATTCTTAAAGCCAGACTTATTCGTCCATCTGATACTAGATGAATACGAAGACCTATATATGATTGAGCTAGATTGTAGCACAGAAAGCTTGACCCGAATATTAAACAAAAGTAAGCAGTTTATAGCCTACTATAATTCAGGTATTGCGCAAAATATCCATGGAATTTTTCCTCTTGTTATTTGGCTTGTGCCAGACGACAAACGGAAGCTAGCGATTAAGAATAAACTGACCACTGAACTAGATAACTACTGGCAACTGTTTGAAGTGCTAACACTGGATGAATTTAGTGATTTTGTCTATCGAAATGAAAGCGAGGCTGATGACAAACAAAACATATAAAAAGAACTCAACCAAAGTAATTAAGGATGGTAAGAAAACGTATATTATCAACTCGTTTTTAGAAGATAATTCGAATCGAAACATTGCTAATATTCTGTTTACTTTAATGCTAAGAGAGCTTGAAAAAGATAAATAAATAACGATGAAACTTACGGCTACCGCTATAAGTAAAACCCGAAAAGTGGTATAATAGTAGGTAGCCGTAGGGTTTTCATGACTTCTTCGAAAGGAGAAAAACATCATGAATTTAGACACCTTACAACGTACATTGACAATTCAAAATCATAATCATTCTAGGAGAAATAAAGGTAAACAAGAAATCACCGTTTTGTATTGCCGATTGTCGCAAGAAGATAGTACTAACGGTGACAGTGATTCAATTACTAACCAGAAAGCTATGCTTGAAAAGTTTGCCCGAGATAATCAACTATATAATACGAAAGTATTTATTGACGATGGTTATTCAGGAACGAATTTCAATCGCCCAGGCTTTCAAGAAGCTTTAGATCTAATCAATAACGGTGAGGTTAAAACCTTTGTTGTTAAAGATTTATCACGATTCGGAAGAAGCTACGCCGAAGTAGCGCTATATACAGAAATTCTATTTCCAAAGTTAGATATTCGCTTTATTGCAGTTAATGACGGTGTAGACTCTGACAAACAAGATGCAACTGAGATAGATTTTGCCCCTTTTCGTAACGTTTTCAATGAATTTTACGCTAAAGATACAAGTAAGAAAATTCGAACTGTGCAACGAGCCAAGGGACTGGCTGGTGAACGTATTGCAACTCATGCCCCATTCGGCTATATTAAAGACCCCGAGGACAAGAACCATTTGTTATTAGATGAAGTAGCTTCTAAAATTGTCAAAAAAATTTTTAGTTACTGTTTAGACGGTTTTGGACCAAGTAAAATTGCAAATAAATTGCGAGAAGAACGAATTCCAACGGTAAAAGAATATAAGACAAAGAATAGTAATCCAACTTGTGAATGGCATGCAAACGGTGTGACTAGGATTCTTGAACGACCTGACTATTTAGGTCATACTGTTAATTTTAAAACCTATACAAAGTCCTACAGGGATAAACGGAAAATCTGGAATGACCCCAAAGATTGGGCAGTATTTAAAAATACTCATGAGGCTATTATCAGTCAAGAAGAGTTTGACATTGTGCAGAAGATGAGACAACAACGGCGGCGACATACAAAATCAAATAAAGTTGGTTTGTTTTCTGGCTTAGTCTATTGTCCTGACTGTAAAAGTCGTCACTACTTTTGTACTGGAAAAAGTGTTTCACCTAACCAAGAGCGTTATGTTTGTTCTGGTTTTCGCAATCGTTTTATTAATTGTAAAACAGCTCATTATATTCGGGAGGTTAAGTTAACAGAAATTGTTTTAGCAGATATTAATGAAAAAATTGAGTTTTTAAAACATTATGAAAAACAATTCATTGAAAGCTTAGCTAAGCGAGCCAAAACCGACCAGAAAAAAGAGTTAAGGAAAGCCGAAAAGCGAATAATAGAAGCAAAGAAACGAGCAAACGAACTTGATAACATTATCAAGCGACTATATGAAGATAATGTTTTAGGCAAGCTTTCAGATGAACGATTTGAAATTCTCTCAAAAGATTATGAATTTGAACAAACTAATTTAAATCAAGAAGTTATCAGTTTAGAGAGTCAACTTTCTAAACAAAAAGAAGAAACTGAGAGTATTCAAAAATTCTTAAAAGTAGTACGTAAATATACTACACTTGAAGAACTTTCGCTTAATATAGTGAATGAACTAATTGACCGAATAGAAATTCACAAACCAGATAAAAGCACTGGCAAGCGAACGCAACAAATAGATATTTACTACAACTTTGTTGGTAACTTAGTTGATTTTACAAGAACAAATTAAAAACCCGACAAGCTAACTCTTGTCGGGAAGTACCTCAATTTAGTAGGTTATGGATACCTAGCTAAATAAGAAGGAATTCACGAAAATTGTTCTTTAAATTTTTGTGAATTTCAGCTTATTTCCGAAGGGATTGCTTCTGCTCCCACCGTTTATCCGGATTCCATGTGAGTGGGATATGACTCGAAGAGTTATGTCCCACTCACTTTTTTTTAGCATAATCTAAATGATTACGACTCCTTTCTTTTTAACAAAGTAAACGCTATAATCCATAGTAGGAGATGATAAAAATGGACTTAAAATTCACACAAACCTTGACTCAACATAGTTGGCTAGCTTTTAATAAGATTTATATGAAAAAGAAATATAAACGTCGAAGATTTTTACTTGTCACTTTATCTATTATTAGCTTTTTTCTATCTCTCATTTCTATTTATTTAATCTGGACATTTTTCCAACAAGATTCTTTCACTTTTACATCAGTCAACTTAGCTGACATACTACATTATTGTCCGCTATATTTTTATAGTGGCTTACTTTTTTTGATAGTAGGTATAGAATTATTCCTTATCTATTATAAAGAAATTGATTTTCGTCTAAAAAAAAGTTTAAAAGATCCGTCTAACAGCTCATTTTTTGTTGAAAAAGTCTTTATGATTTCAAGTGAAGCCGTTAAAGTGAACACGAAACTGTCAGTTTCTACTTATGAGTGGTCAATATTCACAACTTGCATTGAAACCAGTGCATTTATTGCTTTACAGCTAAATTCATTTTCTGTGTTATTAATTCAAAAAGAAGAATTAAGCCAAGAACAACTTTCAAAATTAAAGCAAATAATTACTGAAAAAATGGCTGACTCCTATGACTTTTGGAACTAATCAAATATTAACGGAAAATAAAAATGTCAGTCAATTTACCCGCAACTTCAAAAAAAATAACCACCGCTGGGTGGGCGGTGGCAAGGAGTTCTTTTTACTTGAGGAGTAAAAATGAAAAAGTGTTTAGTTTGGGTTTGTTATTGGGTATGTAACTATAATAACGTGAAAATTTGAAGAATCTATGCCCAAATCATTTAGGTTTTCTATAGAATAGTTAAGAAAAAGTAAATAAATCAATTTATTAAAATAAAAAAGTTAATGATGAGGCTAAGTGTTTTCACTCGACACCATCATTAACTTATTTTTTTATTTTGGTGTCACATAAGCTAAAGTATTCGCTGTATCTTTGTCGATTACTCTAAACGAAACCATACCCAAACCAGCAACATTCATCTCTGAAATCAGAATAGAACCATCGGCATAAACATGCTCGACAAATGCCACATGTCCATACGTTCCATCTGCTCCAGCCACAGTCGGTTGGAAACTAACTGCTGTACCCGCTTTTGGTTTATTCGTTACCTCATAGCCATTGGCTTTTCCTGTAGCGGCCCAGTCCATTCCGTTCCCCATTGTTGTTTCAACGTAACCGTCTAATTGAAGGATACGGTTATAGACATATTGTGTACAGTTTCCTGCTGCATAGGCTTCAGATCCTGAATAACTTTCTCCAGTATATTCTTTGAAATCGCTGTCTGGATGACTATCCGTTACAATAATACCACTCGTTGAAGTTGATGGTTTTTCCTTATCGTATTCTGTCAAATCATACTCTTCAATAAATGCATTAAGTTTTTGGTCATAACTAGTATCCGTTGCATAGACACCTGTTAATGCCTTTGTTGCTTCGCGATAGCTCACAGCATTGGTTTTCCAAGTTCCTGAATAAATACTGTTGTTTGAATCTATGCCCTCTTTCATTAGTTTGGCATAATCTTCAAATGATTCTTTATATCCAGGATACTTTTTGAAAGAAGCATCAATTGTATACCACTTACCAGAACCATCATCTTCCTGAGTAGAAAAGACAACTTTCTCTCCTTCGTACTCCCCTTTAATTCCAAACAGATTGTGATACGGCCGTTGACTTAAATCACTATTGCCTGATCCTGTTTCCAAAATAGCTTGGGCAATCATGACTGATGCATAAAGATCATTCTTTTGTCCGACGGCACGAGCTTTTTCACCAATGCGGCGAATAAACGTTTCAGTTGGTTCATTTTTTACGACTTTGATTTCTTGGTTCAATTGTGCAGTCGCATCATATACAGGAGTTGGCTGTGATATTTCTGCTGTTGCTTCAACAGGCGCACTTGGTTGTGGTGCCACGGGTACTACTTCCTCATGACTATTGGCAGGAGGCTGTACGGCTTCTGAAGATTCTGTAGTCGTATCAGTTGATGTTTCTGTCGTTCCTGTTTCCGTTTCTGATGTTGATGTTGATGAATCTGTCGTAGGTGTCGTTGCTTCTGTGGAAGGTGTTTCGGTTGTTTCTGTCGTCCCTTCTTCAACAACATTTGACTCCGACTGAGTTAATTCATCTGCATGACTGATCACAGGCGCTAAGTTAACACTGAGCAACGCAAAAATCATCTGGAATGATAATAGTTTTCTTTTCATTCATTTTAGTTCCTCTCACATGTATTAAAGATTCAGTTGTTTCTTACAACCATCACTCATTTTTTAGGCTGTCTCCTTAAATCTGCTGATCTAAGCGGATGGATGACTTTTTCGTAATTTTAAAGTACTGAATCTCCCTCACCTTTTTAAGCTCGTAAAGTATTCTGGATGGGATAATACTATGAATTTTAGAATGTTACTGCATATATTTTGATGTTGCGCCATAGCTTCACCTTCCTTTTTCCTCTAAAAATCGCGTTTAACCTTCTATAAGTTGAGTTTATTTTACCATAAGTATGCCGGAAAATCTTGCACTTGACTCAAAAGATTGGAAAGTTTCGAAAAAAATTCATGTTTCAGTCAAAAAGATAGCGCATTCGTTGAAAATACGTGGAATAGTAAAACTAATGATTCATCATTAAGCTTCTTTATATATTAGCTGATCTTATTTCCTTTAAAATCGCTCTAGCAGTTTCTTGATTCATGGGTTTTTGTTTTTTTAATAACGCTGTTACTTTCTCAACTTCATCTCCTGTAGCGCCAATAGTCAAAGCAAGTGAGCGACTTTGCATTGACATATGTCCTTTTTGAATGCCTTCTGTTACCAATGCTTTGAGCGCTGCTAAATTTTGAGCAAGTCCCACAGCTGATATTATCTCCATCAAAGAAATAGCTGAATCGGCTTTTAGCATCTCTAGGGCAATTTTAGCTTTGGGCAAAACATTTGTTGCACCACCCACGGTTGCAATCGCTAAAGGAATGGTCAATGTGCCAACCAAGGTTGCTTCTTTCATGCACCATTTGCTTAAACCTCGATACTGGCCATCTTTCACTGCATAGGCATGACAAGCAGCAGCGACCGCTCTAGTATCATTCCCTGTAGCTAAAACGACCGCATCGATTCCATTCATAATTCCCTTATTATGTGTTGCTGCTCGATACGGATCTACATTTGCTAATTCAGAAGCCTGAACAATTTTTTCCGCTACTTTCTCGCCGTTGATTTCCCCCGTAGTTAAAAGAGAGAAAGGAATCTCACAAGTTGCTGTTACCAAAGACTCGGTTGAATAGTTGCTTAGAATACTGAACAAAATTTTCTCTTTTGGTAGCCATTGCTGTAATCTATCTGCCACAGCTTCCAAAATCGTATTGACAATATTGGCCCCCATTGCGTCTTTAACATCAATAAACAAATCAAGTGATAAAAAACGGGATGAATCTAGCCAGCGAATCGACATACTTTGCAGACCGCCACCTCGCTTCATAATCGAAGGATAGCTTTGACATGCCGCTTCAAAAATCTCTTTTTCTTTACTTTCAATCATCAGACGTAACTCATTTTCATCTTCTACTTCATAAAACACTATTTGTCCCCGCATCAAACGTTGACGAACAGTTGAAGAAAATCCGCCTGCAGCTTTAACTATTTTAGCGCCATTACTCGCAGCAGCTATAACCGAGGGTTCTTCTGTCGCCATCGGTACGACAAGTTCTGTTTCATTAACAACAAAATTCTGAGCTACCCCAAGTGGTATATTGACTTCACTAATTTGATTTTCAATCAAATTAGCTCCAACATCTGGCGGTAAAGTAACATTATGCAATAGATCATTTTTACTCTTTTTGTCAATAATTCCTGCATGTTCTAATTTTTGCAACCGTTCTTCTCGAGAAAGCTGATAAAATTTATGCTTCGTATTTTGTTCAATATGGCATTCAATTAAAATCGCCACTCCTAAGCCACCACCGACACAAAGAGAAGCAATACCATACTGCTTTCCTTCTGCTTTTAAACTATGAGCTAAAGTCGTTATAATGCGCGCACCAGAGGCACCTATAGGATGTCCTAACGCTATTCCGCCACCTTTTATATTCACTTTTTCTTCAGGTAACGCTAGCTCATTAGCTACGGCAAGCGATGTAGCTGCAAAGGCTTCATTGATTTCAAACAAATCAATATCGTTTAGCTGCATTTGATTGTCTTCTAACAACTGGCGGACCGCATTTACAGGGGAAACCCCCATAATTGACGGATCGATACCAATTTCAGCGTAGCCTTTGATTGTTGCCAAATAAGGCAATCCTTGTTCGATTGCGTAACTTTTTGAAGCTAAAATCAAGACAGCTGCACCATCATTGATAGTTGAAGAATTCCCAGCAGTTACTGTTCCATTCTCCTCAAATGCTGGTTTTAATGTGCCCAACTGATTCAATGTAGCCTCTGAATCAATTCCTTCATCTTCCGTAACAACTTCTCCGGATTTTAGTGATATAGGAATCATTTCCTGCGCAAATAATCCCGTATTTTGAGCTTTTGAGGCTTTAATCTGTGATTTTAATGCGAACTCATCTTGCGCCATGCGGCTTATGTTGTATTCTTTTGCAACTTTTTCAGCAGTAACCCCCATTGGTTCTTGAGTAAATGCATCCTTCAGACCATCATTCCACATACTGGAAGTTGACGTGTCATATGTATTTGATTCTGCTACATATTTTTTTATTTTTGGTGCTTGTGTCATGCTCTCTACTCCACCAGCTACAACAAGCTCAGCTTTTCCTAATTGGATCAATTGTTCTGCTAAAATCACTGCTTTCATGCCTGAACCACAGACTTCATTGATGGTCATTGCAGGTATTGTTTCTGGTAACCCTGCACCTAGAGCGATTTGTCGAGCTGGGTTTTGTCCCAATCCTGCTTGCAATACATTTCCAAAAATTACTTGCTTGATATCATTCGTATTGATTTTATTTCTATCTATAATTTCTTTGACCACTATTTCACCTAATTCGACAGCTGACACAGAGCTTAAACTGCCCTTATACTTGCCGATTGGTGAACGTCCTGCATCAATAATAACAACTTCTTTCAAAAAAGCACCCCCTCATGAGAATATAGCATTTTTATTCTATCAAAAGCAATTACTTTTGTGAAATAGAAGAAAATTAAAAATTCTTTAACCATTCTTAAACTATGACTTCTTTTTAACTACTTTTCTGCTGAAATATGGTACCTTATTATTGGAGATTCTTTAATTTGAAGGGAAGTAGATTTAATGAACATTGGTATTGATAAATTATCTTTTTATGTTCCAAATTTATATCTTGATATGACTGACCTTGCGAATGCCAGAGATACTGATCCTATGAAGTTTCATATTGGTATCGGACAAGACCAAATGGCTGTTAATCCTGTTAGTCAAGATATTATTACATTTGGAGCAAATGCAGCTGAGGCCATTTTAAGCCAAGCTGATAAAGAACAAATCGACATGGTAATTGTCGGAACAGAATCAGGTTATGATTCGTCAAAAGCCTCGGCTGTGATTCTTCATCATCTCTTAGAGATCCAGCCTTTTGCTCGCTCATTTGAAATTAAAGAAGCTTGCTACGGTGCAACTGCTGGAATCAAAATGGCGGCAGATTATGTACGGAGTCATCCAGATCGTAAAGTATTAGTAGTTGCTTCTGACTTGTCTCGTTATGGGTTACATTCAGATGGCGAACCAACACAAGGAGCTGGTGCTGTCGCATTGTTGATCAGCAAAGATCCTCGTGTTCTCGTCTTAGAGAATGATAGTGTGTTTTTTACAAATGATATTTATGATTTCTGGCGACCTGTTTACGAAGAGTTTCCTTTAGTAGATGGTCCTTTATCAAATGAAACCTATCTTCAATCATTTGCTACGGTTTGGGCTAAGCATAAACAGCAAACCGGCTTGACTTTAGAAGATTATGAAGCTCTTTGCTTCCACATTCCTTATACAAAAATAGGAAAAAAAGCATTGTTGAGCATCGCTGATGAAACGGATGAAAAAACACTAGAGCGACTTATGGCTCAATATGAAGAAAGCATTACTTATAGTCGACGAGTTGGAAATTTATATACTGGTTCATTGTATCTAGGCTTGATTTCTTTATTAGAAAACAGTCCTTCTTTAAAAGCGGGTGCCAAAATCGGCTTGTTCAGTTATGGCTCAGGAGCTGTTAGTGAGTTTTTCTCTGGTTATTTAGTAGAAGGCTATCAAAACCAGCTTCATACGGTAAAACATCAAGAACTGCTAGACCAGCGTGAACGACTTTCTATAGAAAATTATGAAAAAGTGTTTAGCGAAAGCTTACCGAAAGATGGACAGTCGGTCTCTTTTGATGATCCTGTTCTTTATTCGATCAAAAAAGCGGAGAATCATATTCGTTATTATAGAAAAGAAAAGTAAAAATAAAAGAGTGTGGAACAATAGTCCTTTCTCTAAATGAAAACGAGCCCTATTTTGATGTGTATTGTCAAAATAGGGCTCGTTTTTGGTATTATGCACACCTTTCTCTCCATGTATTTCGCTAATTTTCTTAAATTTAATGCCATGAGCGCTAAGTCAATGTCAATCTTCGCTCCTTATTTCTCTTGTAAATGGACATGATGGAACGCCAATTGAGCCTTTAGATGGAGGATGGGACAGAAGTGTTTAATCCCGAGAAATAAGAAGGAATTCACGAAAATTGCTCTTCAAATTTTTGTGAATTTCAGCTTATTTCCGAAGGGATTGCTTCTGCTCCCACCGTTTATACGGATTCCACGTGAGTGGGATATGACTCGAAGAGTTATGTCCCACTCACATCATTTTTACGTTTTTTGCAAGATGTACTGATTTTCTGTTGCACTTTGCAAAGTGTATCCTGGTTTGAGCTGTCCGTTACGCACATAGTCGTCCTCCATGCTTAAAAAAGTGGCATCTGTATCGGCTTTTCAGAAACTGTTTCGTTTCTGAAACTGGGGATGATACCGTTCGTATTTTTGTTTTCTTAGCAGGCAATCAGTTTGTACATGTCGAAGATATTTTTGTATGTTCTTCTTCTCTTTAATTAACGTTGTTTTTTTTCGTTTTTCATCTGTTAATTGTGCTTTTTCACATGAAGCTCTGCTTCTAAATAATGAGCAACTTTTTCTAGCTTGATGTCCGAGTTGTTATTTTAATTTCTTGAAAAGTGTTTGAAGAATTGCTTCTACTAAGACATTCACTGCAAAAGTGACATCGGTTTCTGGAATATATTTTTCCATTTCTAATGATAAAATAGTTTGATTGATGGTAGCATTTTAGACATAAAAGCACGCTCCTTTTTGGTTTGGTTTTGTCACTTTAATCATACAAGCTTGCGTGCTTTTTATGTACTCTAAAATCAAAAAGTGGAGGATGGGACACAAGCTTATTTCTCGGGATTGCTTCTGCGTCCACCGCTTATTCGCATTTAGGGTGTGAAACAAAAGTGATTGTTACTTTTGTCCCACACCCCACACTTACACTCTTTCCTCACTTTTAACAAAACTTTTTGAAATATTTTTATCTACTTATATATTAATTGATACTTTAAAATAGTTATTTTCTAGTTCTGCTTCGATGGTACCTCCGTGTTCATTAATAATTTGTTTTGCAATTGCTAATCCTAAACCAGCATTTCCCGTTTTTGTACTTCTCGATTGATCCCCTCTAAAAAATGGTTCAAACAGATAATCCATGTCTTCCTCTGAGACCTTATTGGTTATATTTCCTATAGATAATACTACTCTCTCATCTATTTTTTCCAAGGTTAGTTGTATTACTGTCTCATTAGGAGAATAAGATATAGCATTCCTAATCAGATTATCTAGCACTCTTTCAAATTTATTTATATCTAATTTAGTATGAATATTTTGTTCAATCTTTAAATCCCACTCGAGTTTCTTCTCGTTTAAAAGAGGTAAAAATTCTGAACTAATTTGTATCAACATCAAGCTTAAATCTACCTCTTCTTTGTTTATTCCTTTTTTACTAGACCCTGTTTTTGCAATTTCAAAAAAATCATTGATTAAATATTCTAATCGACTGGCTTTATCTGAAATAATATCTATATACTTTTTCCTTTTCGTAGAATCCAAATCAGAGTATATCTGTTCATTTTTAAGCAGTGAGATATATCCAATAATGCTTGTAAGAGGAGTTCTTAAATCATGCGCTAAGTAGGTAAGAAGATCATTTTTCTTTTTTTCTGCTTCGTTTGCCATTTTTTTATTCTCTAAACTATCTGTACGTATGTGATTGATTTCGTTCTCAAATTCAGATAGTTCATTTCTTAGTATTATTTTTTCGTCTGGTTGTTCGATTAAACTCTTAGTCGCCACTATCATTTCTTCTAAATAACTCATCATTTTTCTAAAGAACGTGTACGTCACTACCAACCAAACAAATAAAGGTGTAACAATCAACCAAATTCCTAATGATCTATTTAAAATATATAGCATTGGATAAAAAAATTCAGTACCGTCCCATACTCTAAGCGAAAGCAACATTTTAACCATCAATGGAATGATAACTAGAACAGTTGTTGCTATGATCATTGTATAGAAATATTTTTTTGTAATCTGCATCGTTAGATTATTTTTCAATTGTATAACCTACTCCCCATACCGTTTTTATAATATTTGGCTGTCTTGGTTTTTCATGCATCTTTTCTCTAATTCTAGCAATATGCGCCATGACAGTATTATTATTTTCTAGATAATCTTCTTTCCAAACTTGTTCAAATAATTCTTCTGAAGATACTACACGGCCTTCATTTTTACACAAGTACCACAAGATGTCGAATTCAATAGGTGTTAATTTTATTTCTTCCTCGTATAAGGATACTTTCCGACTATCAACAGATATATTAAGTCCATTTTTAGTATATTCATTTACTTGCTCTATCCCTTGGGAGTTGTAGGTTTGATATCTGCGCAGCTGCGTTTTCACTCTAGCTAACACTTCAAAAGGATTGAACGGCTTAACAATATAGTCATCTGCTCCCATAGAAAGACCACTAATTTTATCTATATCCTGACCACGTGCAGTTAACATTAACACAGGAAAAAATTGTTTTTCTCTAATTCTTTGCAATACATCAAATCCTGATATGTCAGGAAGCATGACATCTAGTATCGCTAAATCGATCCTATTCTTTTCTATAATATCTAAGCTTTCATTTCCTGACATAGCTTCATATACCTCATATCCTTCGTTAGAAAGTAGCGTACTTAGTAGACTTACAATTTCTTTTTCATCATCTAAAATTAGTATTTTAGCCATTAAACATCCTCCATTCTTCATTCACCTAATTATAAGGAGTATTCCATACAATGTCAGCTACTAACAATCAGCTTAAACCCACGCCTAGCCTTGAACCCAATCGACTCAATAGCTCATTTGTAATTGTTTGTTCTTCATCAGCTATTTTACTAATATTAGGTAAAACGATTAATTCATCATTTACAGAAATATCTTCTACTTCTGTCAAATCAACAATCATCATATCCATACAAATATTTCCAATCTGTTTTATTGGTTGTCCTTTAAACTCTAACGTCAGTTTAGCATTGGATAATGTTCTAGGTATACCGTCCGCATACCCAATGCTAACGACGCCTATTCTTGTTCTTTTTTCAACCTTAGCGCCCAATCCATACCCAACATATTCGCCTGCATCTACAACTCTTTTTGTAATTAAAGATGCTTTTACCTTCACTATAGGTTGTAAATCTATAGTGATTTTAGTCGGTATATTATAGTCACTTAAAAATCCATAACAGAGAATTCCTACTCTCACAAAATCAAAGTTTAATTCTGGGTAATTTAAAATACCATAACTGCTTTGGATATGAGTATATCCGTAGGAAATGCCCATTTGTTTCAAATCACTTAGTATATTATTGAATAAAAAAATTTGAGCATTTGTTCGAACGATTGATTCTAGCTCTAATGAGTCTGAAGAACCTAAGTGTGAGTATATCCCCTCAATTTTGAGATTGGATAAACGATACATCTGCTGAATAATTGTTACGTTTGGTGTAACACCTAAACGATGCATCCCAGTATCAACCTGTAAATGACAACGAATAGGTATTTTTTTAAGATTCAACATTTTTCCATGCTCTTCACTTACAATTGATTGGGTCAAATCATATTTTTTTATATCATGAATACGATCGGGATGTGTATACCCTAAAATTAAGATTTCTCCTTGATTTCCTGATTTTCTTAATGCAATTGCTTCTTCTATAGTAGCTACGCAGAAAAATGAAATACCGTTTTTTTCTAACTCATGTGCTACTTCTACCATGCCACAACCGTACGCATTTGCCTTCACAACCCCCATAATATTTGTATTTTCAGGAATTATCTTTCGTACTTCATTAATATTATGGTGTATTGCACTAGCTGATATTTCTTTACTAGCACGTTCAAATAGTATTTTTTGCTTACTAACTCTTCGTTTTCTTTTTAAGTTTAACAGGAACTGAGCTAGTATAAAGCTACACACGACTACTAACAAGAAATTTAGCAAACTGTTTTTTAATATCGGAATATAATTACTTATAGAATGGACAATTACAATAACTAATGGATGGATAATATAAACCAGTAACGTTAAATCGGCTGATTCTTTTACCTTTAGTTTTGGTTGCCACTTTAACAACATTAAAAACAAAATGAATATACCTAAAGGTAGTAAAAGATACATACTATCATGTTTGATGTTTGTAAATCGGTGCAGAAATATGCTTTCAATGATCATGCCTATAATAAACACATAAAACAACAAGTTTAATCCCTTTAATGCTGTTAACTTTTTATTCTTTCTATAAACAAGTATGCCTAAGCAAAGAAATATAGGCGCAAAGAAAAGACCTGAACGCGTATAATCCGTCCAACTAAATATAAACGAATAAAGTTTATTCAGTAATGGAATTTGACTGACTATCCCGTACCAGCTATCTCCTCCGAGTCCGACTAGATATAGACATATAGAAAATGCGACTGTTAATTTAAATCCTACGCTACGTAACAGTAGGCTTACTAAAATCGTTCCAATTATAATAGCTGGAAAGTACCAGAGGTGATAAAAGCTACCATCAAAAATGAGAACCTTTAAAAGTATGTTCATTTTTAATGAAATAGTGCCATTTAGCAAAGATAACGGGAAATACAATAAAATAGAATATAAATAAATCATTCCAATTTTGTATAGATATTTTTTCACTCTCTGACTATTATTATACGAAAAATTTAATGACAATCTTCCTAACAAAAAATATCCTGTAATCATAAAGAAAAAGGGGACAGCTACCCGAAACACAGTCAACGTTATGACTTCGTCTAAAAAAGGTGCTATTGATTGAAAAGGGAATGTATGGATAGCAACAACCATGATAGCAGCGAATATTCGAAATATATCAATGCCATTAGCTCTATGCTTCATAAGCAGTTCCTTTTATTGACTCAATGAATTCAATATATTCTTCTAATACCCAGTTTTGCTGTACTATAATCGAGCTATGGGGTGTCCCCACATATCTAAAGTGCCATGGTTCATAGTTTATATTGGTAATAGATTCTTTTCCTTTTTGATATCTTAAAATAAAACCAAAATCTGTCATATGTTCCAAAAATTTATCAACAACAGGACTATCCGTGAAGCTTGGTCGAATAAAATCATTTTCTTCTGTTGCTAAACCCAAATCAACAGCTAAACCAATCTCATGTTCACTACATCCAGGCTTTGCCACATATTTGTTCGCAAATTCAAGCCCTTTTTCTTGAATCGTCTCGTCCCAAAGTGCTTGTTGCGTCTGCTTTGAACGATAGCCATCAATGGTAATAATTTGACCATCAAGACCTGTTGTTTTTATTAGTTTTTCTAGCTGTATCGCTACCATAGGATCAACTAGTACATTCGTTTGCGCAAACGGAGCCTGAACAAGGTGACGTGGTCTCTCAGAATCTTTTATTTTATTGTCTTCATTAATCAATCGTAGATAATTTTTTTTCATGATTTTCCACCGCCAATACTAATAGTTTTTCTATAATTTCTTTGTAGTCCATCCCGATCTCGTTCATCATCATTGGAAATCTTGAATGCTCTGTAAAACCAGGCATTGTATTGATCTCATTTAATAAAATTTCTCCGTCATCCGTTAAGAAAAAATCGATTCTTGCTAATCCTTTGCATCCTAATAGTCTGTATAGTTTTTTTGCTTTCATCTGGATGTCTTCTTTTTTGTCTATTGATAGTTTAGCTGGTAACAAAATTTCTGCTGTCACTAAATTATATTTCTCTTCATAATCGAAAAAGCCATCCAAAAGACTAATTTGGTCACATTCTCCAACGACCAATTGTTCATTCCCTAAAATACCACAACCAATTTCTACCCCTTTCACTTCCTTTTGAATTAAAATTCGACTGTCATATTTTGAGGCTTCATCTATTGCTTTATATAAATTACTTTTTTGTACTACCTTGCTAATTCCTTTTGATGACCCTGCTTCATTTGGTTTGACATATAATGGGAATCCATGTATTTTCGCAAACTCATCTACTTTTTGCAGTCCTTTATCAGATTCTAGGATCATACTAGGTGTACTTTTAACACCGATGGCTTCGGCAAATTCATGAAGCATTATTTTATTCATTGAAATTGCAGCAGATCCAATACCACAACCTACATACGGAATATCTAACAGTTCAAATACTCCCTGCATAGCACCGTTTTCACCATAACCTCCATGTAAAACAGGGAATAAAATATCAGGTTTGATAAATTCTTTGCTGTTTTTCAATACAAACCTTTTTTTTGCGAAATCAACCATCATTTCTTGACAATTTAGTTCTAAATACCAGTTATCGTTCTTTATTTGGTCTGTTGTTCCTTCAAATAAATACCACTGTCCTTTTTTAGTAATCCCTATTTTCATTACGCTATAATCAAGAGTTTCCATGTTTTCAATAATCGCTACAGCAGATTTCAGTGAAACTTCATATTCAGAAGAAATTCCACCAAAAATAATCGCAACTGTTTTCATTAACTCTACCTCCGATATTTATTTATACAATTAGTATAAGTTTGATTTAGCAATAAATTATCAATAAAACCTCTCTAATTTCTTAAGATTTTATGATAATTCACTTCAATTAAACTTGTATCATTCAACTGTCATTAAATATAGGTTAATACAACAAAATAATGTTACTGGTATCAATGTTTAAAATACATACTCGTTTTTTTATTAATTCCCTAGCTTTTTTACTATGTAATTAAATATTTTCATATCTAGTGTTTACAGCAGATGTCTTTAATACCTTTTTCTAGAAAAAAGCAACTTTCAACAATTTTTTTTAAATGATAAGTTTTCTCTTAAAAACATCTGTATTTAACCATACGTATAAAAGTTTCTGGTAGAAAACAAAAAGTGAGTGGGACATAACTCTTCGAGTCATATCCCACTCACGTGGAATCCGTATAAACGTTGGGAGCAGAAGCAATCCCTTCGGAAATAAGCTGAAATTCACAAAAATTTGAAGAGCAATTTTCGTGAATTCCTTCTTATTTCTCGAGATTAAACACTTCTGTCCCATCCTCTTGGTAGAATTTTGGAAAATAGGAAGTAAAAATAGTGACTTATTTTCCTGAATTTTTGTTGATTGAACGTATTTTTACTGAGTTTTCCAATCATCGGCGGTACATCTTCAACTGGAAAAATCAGTACTTTTTCATTGATATCATAACCTTTTTATCTACTCTGGTAGAAAATTGGAAAACTCAAACTAATTCAAATTCATCTATTTCTTCCAAAATAACATCATCAGATTGAAAATCATCGATTGCCTCAACTACCTCATTATCAGATTTTGCATATAGGTGTCCATAAGTTCCTAAAGTAATCTGAATGTTAGAATGCCCCATTCTCTCTTGAATTGCTAAAGGTTGAATATTTTGTTCAATAAGCAATGCAACATGGGAATGTCTTAAAGAGTGAAGTTTTATTGGTTTTATTTCTGCTTTAATAGCAGCTTCTTTGAGCCAATTTGCAAATGAATACGGAGGTGTAAAAGTTCCATCTAATTGAATAACGTATTCAAATTTTCCAATCATTCTCTGTAATTGACTCCATTCGTACAACTTCTTTGAAAGTACTTTGCCAATGCCTATTGTTCTATATGCATTTTTTGTTTTAGGGGTTGAAAAATACCAATTATCCTTGCTTACGTAAATCAATGTTTTTTCAACTGTGATTTGATTTTTTTCAAAGTTTACATTATCCCAAGACAATGCCTCAAGCTCACCAATCCTAAGACCAGTATAAAAAAGTAATTCAAACACTAATTTTCTATGCTTAACTTGTATAGAATTATCAGAAAAAACGTTCATCACTTTTTTAAATTCTTGAATTTCCCAAAAATCCACCCTCTTATTTTCTAGTGGTAAATAAGAAACTTTATCAACTGGATTCGTTTCAATGAGACCTTCATGGACAGCTCGATCCATAATAATTTTTAGATGGCCTCTTATACGATTAATATAACTTTTAGATAATGTATCTTGGACTTTTTGTTTTCTGGAATTTCTAGTAGAAGTTTGGCTAAGTTCAAACATCCAATCTTCAATATCAGAACTACTTATGTCCCTAACTCTTAAGGAATAAAAGTAAGACATTTTTTGTTCAAAGATAAATTGAGCATTTTCAAAGGTTTGACGCTTTACTTGCTTCTCATACCATTTAACAAAACGAACACGGTAGAATTCTTCAAAGGTTATTTGATTGCTTGTAGACAATTGGTTAGTAATACTTTGATTATATCCATGAGTTAACATGAATTTATCGTAGGCTAATTTAGCTTCTCTCTGTGATGAAAACCCTCGTTTTGTTTTTTGTAATTTTTTTCCATTACTATCTGTTCCAAAATATGCTCTGAAAAACCATTTCTTTGTTTTCTTATCCTGATAGATATTGTTTATTTTTACCATAACGAACTCTCCTCATTGTACAAGGAGATAGGTCTATGATAATTATACCTCTCGTTTTGATATTTGAATATGAAAAAGTTTTTCAATTATTCTTGCAGGTACAACATTAATTTGTCGATTATCATAAAAACTTACTCCTTCCACTTTTACTAAATACTCTTTTGATTTCTTCAACATATTTGAAGCTTGGGTAGGTTTGAATCCAATCTCAATAAGATCACTTCTACTTACCATAACATCAAGTTCTTTTTCCAATATATTTCCTCCTCACATATCAATTTTTTTAAATTCTATTAAAAATTAGATTGACATGAGTAGAATAAACGCATCAGAAATTGATTATTTCTAATCGCAAAAAATCTATTAGCTGCGGCGTCACCCGCCATAGGTCATAAAAACCTCTCCTCAGTCTATGAGCAGTTGTGAAAAAGTATCATTATCCTCTAGTAAATCATCGCACTTAGAATTGACTAGAAACTAAGTTGATTGATAATAAATTATCGCTAATTGATTGCTATCAAGTCATGGCGTTATTACAATCAAGCTGGTACTAGATTAATGTGGCTAATAGTTGTATTCTATTTTCAAAGAACACTTTTATAGATTAGAGGATTTTCGTATTGAAATCTTGTGTATTTAGCGAAAAGATTTATCCTCTTCACTATTAATAACAGTTTCGAATCACACAAATTATTCAAATTTAAATTTTTTATTCTAAAAATTTAAATTTGTCTATAGAGAGATAAAAAATTTGTATACACTCGTCAAAACAGTCCTGATCAAAGTAACCTTTTCTGTTGGCTTGATTAATAAGGAGTGGCCAAAAACGAAGAAATAATTCATGATAAGCAGTTGGGTCTCCAGCTTGAGCAGCTTTCATTAGCGCTTCTAACATGTTTACAGCCTCCTTTTATAAACGAAAATTACGTCTGATTTTTTTTAACAATCTATTTCGTAAGCTATACACACCAGAGACTTTCATTTTTAATAGGGCAGCCACTTCAGGAATATTTAATTCTAGAAAATAATGATACACAAGGAATAGCGCTTCTTTTTCTTTCAAACTTGTTAGCAATTCAAAAGTTCGATTATGTTGAATATAAATTGGAATACCAACGATAACTGTGTTAGGTACTTGCATTTCAATTGTATAGTTTTCAGTTGGAACTTGATTCATATCATCAATCAGATACTCCCGTTCCTGCCTTCTGTTTTTTGTATTGTAATAGTTATTTGCAGCATTAACGATTACTTTATTTAAGTAACTAGTAATTTGATTCTCAACTTTTTGATTACTGTATTGTGCTTTACCACTCATCTTTTTCACTCTCCTTCATTTTAAGAAGAGATGAAAATAGAGAATAGCAATTCATTTTATTTCATTCGGTATTGCCAATAGTCTCGATATGCTCGCTCCACCTTACAACTAGAATCCTGATTCATTCTAGATAATATATTATTTGTTAAATTGTTATAACTAACAGATAGATGATATTTTTCAGTTAATTGTTCAAAGAGTTCTCTATTTGTCATAGGTACATGCGACTCTTTTGAAATAGATACTATTCTTTGATAAATATTCTGATTAACCTGATTCTTTTTATTTAAGAAATACTGTTGGTTTTCTATATCTATTGCAAGCTTTTGCTTATTAGTGAAAGTTGCTTCTTTTGTTGGATTCGAGTCCTTTTGACCTAAATGCTGCAAACGCTCTTTAAGTTCGTAATAGATTTTTGTCAACTCCCTTCTTTCATCAATGATTAGACGCATTTGCTCATAAATGAATTGCCTTTCATCAAACATAAATCTATTTTCCTCCCTTCATCTTAATAACAATTTCGAAGGGAGCATTTTATTCATATTCATAAAAAATCTCCTTTTTCTGTAAAAATTAATTTTTTACTATTGAAAAAGACAAGTATCTGCTAAGGCAGTCTACTTGTCTGAGGTCTCATTTATTGAATTGTATTAAAAACTCAGACAGATGCCTTTTCCATCGTTGCATCCGTCATTTAAAGCAATTATATATAATAAATTAGGTTCTAACGTTGGGTTTTACTTTAAATTTTAAGGAGAAATAAATTTTTAATTTTGTTATTACTTTATTTAAAAAAATTTGCTCTCTTAATTATTCTGATAAATGTCTCTAGTGAACACTTTATCCCTCACTACTTCTAATTCCTTGCCCATCCTATTAGTTACTATCACTTCAGATTGAATACAAAAATCAGAAAAATCTTTTATAACCTTAACTCCCTTAAATATTTCAAACGATATATTGGGATCGTAGATAATCATTTGTATATCATTTTGTTGCAATTTTTTTATAATTTCTAGTATTGAAGAAGATTTGAAATTATCCGCATTTTTTTTAGAATCTAATAAGTATATACCGACTATTTTAGGTTTTAATTCTACAATTTTTTTTGTAATAAATGATGTACGTATATCATTAGATTTAGTTATACTTCCAATAATAGAACTTGGTTTATCAATAAAAATGTGTTCTAATTGCTTAGTATCTTTTGGTAAACAATAACCTCCATATCCAAAAGAAGGATTATTATAATGAGAACCTATTCTTGAATCTAAGCATACACCATCAATTATTTCTTGAGTACTTAAATTTTCTATAATAAAATAATTATCTATCTCATTAAAAAATGCAACTCGTAACGCTAGATAGGAATTAGAAAATAGCTTAATACTTTCAGCTTCTTTAGTATTTGTGTATAAAACTGGAATATTTTTTTTAAGAGTATTCTTTTTGAATAATTCAGCTATTTCTTTACCAATTTTTGTTTTTTCCCCGATAACAATTCTCTCCGGATTAAGTACATCATACATTGCACTTCCTTCTCTTAAAAACTCTGGAGAAAAGATAAATAATGCTGAACTTTTTATATATCTTTTTCTAAGATAATTAATGTACCCAATAGGAATTGTTGATTTTACCTGGATAATTCACACAAAATCTTTTATCTCTTCTAAAGGCTTCTATGCCAAGGGATAAAAGATTTTTTACTTTTCACCTATTGGGTGCACAAAAAAGAACACACCTATGTTATTGTAAAGTCGACTAAAACAATCAATAAAAAAGGAGTGTTCCTTATGTCGACTTTACAACAAAATGCCTTACAATTCAATTCTAATTGTTCTATTTCTAATGATGGTGGGCAATTATCTTCTGATTCTGGTCTTTTATTAGTTCAAGAGTTTCTTCACCACATCGGTTTTGATGCACTTTTGCAAGAACATTGTGTCTTTTTTGATCCTCGAAAATACTGTTTTCACTCTTCGCTTGATTTGTTCAAACAGCTTCTTTTTCAAACAATCGTTGGTTATAAAGCTGATTCTGTCAGTGATTCTTTGTGTCATGACCCTGTTTTCACGCTTGCCTTATCTAAAGACGCATTGGCCTCCCAGCCAACGATGTCTCGTTTTACTCAATGGTGGGATGCGTCTGCTTTCAACGGGCTTCAATCTTTGAATCGCCAATTGGGAAATCAATTCGTCCAGCAGATGAACTGTCAAGAAATGGTGATCGATGTCGATTCCACCCATTCCGATACCTTTGGCAAACAAGAAAATACTGCTTATAACGGACATTACGGAACCGTTGGTTATCACCCGCTGGTTGCTTTTGATGGATTGACCGGCTTCTTTTTAGGTGCCCAGCTACGTCCTGGTAATGTCTATACATCCAATGGTGTCGCTGATTTCTTACGACCGATCGTTAAACAGTTTCGTGGTGGAACAGGCGATCGACAGCTTCTGATCCGTGGTGATAGTGGGTTTGCGACGCCGGAAGTGTATCAGCTTTGCGAAGAGCTTCGCGTTGGATTTGATCCGGCTCAAATCCAACGCGAAGCTTCAACAATTGGGTGAAGAACAAATTCTTTATTCTGACGACACTGATTTTACGAAGCAAGAGATTCAATGGTCGAATGTTTCTTATCAAGCGAGTACCTGGGAGCACGCTCACCATGTGGTGATCAAATCCACTCGAGAAGCGGGTGAATATTTGTTTCGCCCTGAATTTCTCGTGACGAATTTACAGGAAATCCCGGCTCAATTTGTCCACAAGATGTATCAGAATCGCGGTGTGATGGAAAATGATATCAAAGAAATAAAAACTGGCTTCTTTTTCGACAAAACCAATCATTCGAAATTTTTCCAAAACGCGACCTGGATGATGGTGAGCGGAATCGCTTATAATCTGATTCAAATGATGAAGGCTTTCACCTTCCCAAAAAGCGAACGAACTGCGACAATTTCCACGATTCGCTTCAAGCTGTTTCGTGTGGCTTCAAAAGTAACGAACCACACCCGAAAAGTGACCGTCCATTTATCTAGCACCAATGTCTTTGATCGCCTTTTTTGGCAAGTTCTCCATCGAATCCAAACCTTTCCGCTTTATTAATCGAATCGAAAATTTTTAAGGATCGAACAAGGACCTTGTGCGCTCTTTTTTTGACCGATTTCTTGTGAAATGACCTTCGAGAAGCTCATTCTGTAGAGGTGATTCAAAAAAGGCATAAGAAAAAGATCAATCCATGACTTTTCGAGAAAAAAACGTTAAATGAAAAAGTATGAATTATTCAGGTATTAATCAAAAAGTTATATTTTACTTTTAAATATATAGTGTTGAGAATTTGGTTAGTATCTGAAAATTTCATTAGGTACTTTAATTTTTTCAAAATATAAAAAAGTGTTAGAACTAATTCCAATACTACAGTAAAAAACTCCGAATCTCTTCTAATTGGTCAATGTTCCAGACAGTTTCTGGAATATTGCTGTAACGCCATTCTGCTTTCATATCTTTGCTATGTTTACTGCCATTACCAAAGCTAATTTGGCAATCAAAGGATTATCTCCTATCCAACTGTGGTATACAACCCTAACTGTTTATGAATATCAATTTGAATCAACCGTTCCATTTCATAAACATTAGCAACACCATACATCTTTAACCCACTGGTCACATCCACAAAGGATTCATCCACACTATACACATGGTGATTTTTTCGTCAGGATATTTTTTATAGATATTGTTTATTTCCATATTCTTATGCATGTATAGTGCCATTCTAGGTGGAGCAATCTGGGTAAGGAAATCGTGCCTTTTTAGATCCGCGTCTCTGTAAAGAAATGGGGGATTAATTCTCTTTGCCACAGCTCGTTGTCCCGCAAAAACGCGGAGTTGAGCCAAGAAGTCTTGATGGAAATCTTTACGCAGTTAGCCATCAAAGTTTCTAGGCAACGGCCGAGTTCAAAAACAACCAGTCTTCAACTCATTGATTCAACAAAGATTCCACTGAATAAAATCTTATTTCCTTGGGAGAAGTTTCGAAAAACAAAATCCGGCATCAAGCTGCATTTGAAACTCTGTTATCTATCAGTACCCGGAAAGCTTCGCCATCACCAATGCCGAAGAACACGATCGGAATCACTTTGAATGTCTCGTCGATAAAACGGAAGCAACTTATGTCGTTGATCGAGGTTATTTTGATTACAAAGTACTTAATCGATTACACAACGAGGGGTATTTCTTTGTGACAAGAACAAAGTGTAATACAAAGCTCACCGTTCTGAGCCAAATCGAGGTCGCCGATCCAAAAAAACAATGATGGCACGATTATAAGCGATCAACAGGTGATTCTCGGTAGCGGTGGCAACCATGTGACCGAACGCTTTCGACTCGTGACAGTTCTTACAAAGGGGCAGAAGCTACTTAGAATCGTCACCAATAGAATGGACGTTCGCCAAATGAAGTGGCGGACATGTACCAAGCACGCTGGTAGATCGAGTTGTTCTTTAAGCATTTGAAACAGAACCTGACAATCAAACGTCTTTACTCTCAAAGCGAACAAGGAGCGATCAATCAAGTCATACTCACCTTGATTGCAACCCTTTTGACCTATTTGGTGAAGATTGAACTGAACACGTCAGCGACATTGTTTCAACTAAAAAGGTTGTTCCATTATTTGATGTTTGAACCCGCAGAAAATTGGCTCAAACACCATAGATCTGGTTGATTGATTACTCTCAACACAGTATCGTTTTACAGGCCAAAATTCGAATAACTGTTAAAAATTTCTGAAAAAATAGTCATCCGCTGCGTCAGCATTCGACTTTTTAGAAATTTTTAGCGAAAGATAGTTTTCTGATTATTCAGGTAATATCTGTGCAACACTAGTGATATATTATATAATTTTCTTTTATAACCTTTTAAATTGTTATCTTCTGCTTAAATAATTTTAAAATTTTTTTCTTCTGGACAAATCAATACCGTCATTTTATAATATATATGATATCAAAAAATAGGAGGTGGGTGTTAAAAATGGATAACAATTTATTAAATTATTTATTAAATGTAATTGAAAATGTTAGACCTACTGGAAATGCTACAAATGTATAGAAAATGTGTATTCAATCACAACATGCTCTAAACAATTATATAATCGGTATGTAATATTCTCAGTTATATATCGATTATATAAAATCAAATGATAAAGACTCTAATATTATTTAATATTAAGTTCAATCACTATTTTCTATAGCATATCATTGTTAAACTGAGATATAGAGCAAACTGTATTATATAATTAAATAATACCAGTACTTCCCCATTATACTACCTCCATCACTATTATTAACTTCAGTATAATAATCTTTTTAATTTATTTTATATCTGGTTGATTGAATAATAATTACATCATTATCTTAAATACTTTCATTATCTTGAGATTCTATTTGAATTAAAATTTTTATCTTATATATAACAGCTCTCCGTTTGACCTAAAACAACTAGCCTAATTTTTTATGATGCTAGTTCAACTATTCTATTTATATCTAACCATGGTTGTTATGTACTAATAAATACTGAAAGTTTTCTTTTTTGCTATAGTACTATTATTGCAAAAAAGCGAAGTAACAATTGAACAAAGTTACTTCGCTTCCAAAGAATTCTATGGGAAAATAAAAAAAATTTCGTGAATTTTTAGTGCTCTCTATCCTTAAATTTTTCAGTGTTTACATTCTATATATCTATTTGAGAAAATTTTTCAAATCAGTTTCTATAACTTTGGGTAAATACTCATTATTATTAAACTTAGCTATAAATAGAGCATTATTATATATTTCTATACTTTCAGGGTTCCCTAATTTATACAAATTGAAAGCTTTTTCATAAAGAAGAAAATCCAGAAGTTCAGTTGATTGGTACTCTTGATTCAACTGAATCCCTTTATTACATAAAATCAATGCTTTTTTGAAATTCAATTGATCACTTGCTAGCTTAGCACTATTATAAAAGACTTTATTTAAATTAATCGGTTTCTTCTCTAATGAATCAATTAATTTTACTGAATCATTATAGTATTCTTCAGCCAAAAGATATTCTTTTTTCATTGAAAAAGCTATGCCCATACTACTTTTAGCTAGTATTCTATATATACAATCTACCGACTCTTGGTTTAATGCTCTGTGGAAATAAACAATACATTTTTCAGTATCTTTTTTTCCAATCAAAAGAGTAATTCCCTTCAAATAATAATATTGAGCTAACAAATGTTCATCTAGATTTTGTTCGCTAATAATGTTAGTGTCTAACAGTGATAGGGCTTCTGCATGTTGCCCTAATGTACACAAAGATTCAACTTCATCTAATATTTTAGCCTCTCTTTTTTCTTCACTATCTATTAATACATCAGCCAATTCGATTTCTAATTTAGAACAAATCTGTCCTAGAATAGTAAGGTTATTACAATAATCTTTTCTCTCAATATTACTAATAGTTGCCTGCTTACAAACGTTTTCTGATAAATCGTTTTGAGTCAGACCTTTTTTCTTACGTAGTTCTTTTATTTTATTACCATCTACTCGAATCACAAAAATCCTCCTTCTCCTACAATTCAGACCATCTACTAATTTTATAATTTAAATAATATTATAAATAGAAAAAAATGATGCTGGGATATTAATTTTTTACTGAAAATAATTAGAACATTATACTAGCTGATAAATGTACTCAAAACATTTACATATATGACTATATAACATTATAGCTTAGATATCTATTATCTAAACTTGAAGTATAGTAACTTTAAGTTTTACTATTAAGTCTCTATAAATTGTTATTGTATCTCTTTATATAATATTATAAACAGAAAAAATTTCTAAATATCATAATCCTATTTTATACAAGATAAATCTAATTTCAATATATTTATATTTCCCAATAAGATTATATGAATAATATTATTATAGATCAAAGTAATCTATAGTAAAGTTGTGCTATTCTGGTTGTGTCAAAAATTATGTGTAAATGGAAAAATCCATTCTGCTGTTTAGATTAAAACATCGACTCTAATGTATCTTGTATTTCTTTAAATCCTTTATGAACTCGGCAGAGAAACTTTTGATTATAGTTGTTGAATTGAACTACCAGGAATCTCTCCAGAGATTCTTCATTAGGAAATTGCTCTTTTCTTTTGGTATATTTCTTCAATTGTTTGTTAAAACCTTCAATCAAATTAGTTGAATAAATGGTTCTTCTGATTGACGGAGGAAAATTATAAAAGGTTAACATAGCAGGGGTCATGAGTAACTTGACTACTCGTGGATACTGCTTTTTCCATTTATCTATCATAAAACGTATTTGATTAGTTGCTTCTTCTTTTGAACTTGCTTGATAAACCAATTTGAAATCATTACAGATTTCTTCTCGATCACTCACACGAACCTTATGAGCGATATTTCTAGATAGATGGACACAACATTGTTGAACTTGAGCATTTGGATAAACACTATGAATACTATCATGAATGCCACTTAAACCATCCGTTACGACTAATAAAACCTCTTTTAAACCACGATTTTTTAGGTCTTGAAGAATCTCTTTCCAAACATAAGCAGATTCAGTTGGAGCAAGACTAAACCCAAGAACCTCTTTGGTTCCATCTAATCGAATACCAATCACAATATAAACTGCTTCTTTTGAAACAGTTTGCCTTTTTAAAGGAATGTGAGTAGCGTCCATAAAAATGACAGAGTATCTGGATTCTAGGGACCTTTCTTTAAAGGCGATAACCTCTTCAGAAACTATTTGAGTCATATTTGAAATGGCCTGTGGCGTATAGTGATGACCATACATTTTTTCAATTAATTCAGAGATTTCAGACACAGTAATGCCTTTTTGAAATAGCTGAATAATAGTGATTCCTAAAGAGTCATTAGTTCTTTTATAAGCAGGTAAAGTTTGTTGAGAAAATTCTCCGTTTCGATCTCTAGGAATCACCAAATTTAATTCTCCATATTCTGTTTTAAATGCACGTGAATAATTCCCATTACGGGAATTACCTGAATTAAAGCCGGCACGATCATATTTTTCATAATCAAGAAAAGCAGTTAACTCTGCTTATAACAATGTATTAATAGCTAATTCTAGGTGACGTCGAAATAAATCATCTAAATCTCCTTTATTGATTAGTGTTTCCATTATTTCTGTAGTAAAATTGGGCATGAGAAAGTCCTCCTATAAAATTTCTGTGTGGTAACTTTAATTTTACAGAATGGACTTTCTTTTTTTCTACCCTAAATATCTATTTACACAAAATATTTTACGCTATCGATATTCTCTTCTATTGATAGTAATATCTTATTATTTTAAAATATTTATATACTTAAATAACTATTTCCCCATAGAGTTGACTGAGATGTTTATCTATATATATGGACGATACTAAATTATTGTCTTGCAGGGGCATATTACGATGTCTTCAAGATACACGAAAAGAGGCTGTGACATAAGTCTCGAAAAAATGCCAGTGAAAGAAACGTGTTTCCCGTAATTTCACTGGCATTTTTAGGTAAAAATCAAAACCTCCAGTGTGAACTGGAGGTTTGTTCTTCGGCTGAAAGCCTCTTTTACCGGCTATAGCCTAAAAGGCTTCCTGAAAGATTTCCCCCTTGCACCACTTTTACTCACTGATCCTTAAAGAATCTCTTTCACTTCTTCTTGTTTTTTGTCCTGTAAACGGATCATACTCTTCAAACAGGGTTAGCTAATCCGCTGTATAATCTTCTTGTACTTGATTTCGAATATATTCTTCAATCTGCTTCTTATTTCTTCCTACTGTATCAACGTAATATCCTCTACACCAGAATTTTCGGTTCCCATACCGATACTTCGAATTCGCATGTCTGTCAACTACTCTTGCCTTTTAGATAGCCTACAAAACCTGATACACTATATTTTGGTGGAATACTTACGAGTAAGTGAATATGTTCTCTACAGGCATTTGCTTCGATAATTTCCACCCCTTTTCTCTCACATAACGTGCGGATGATCTCACCTATACTTTTCTTATACTTTCCATAAATCACTTGTCGTCTATACTTTGGTGCAAAAACGATGTGATACTTACATTTCCATGTTGTGTGTGATAAACTTTCATTAGCCTTTTTCATAATAGGCACCTCCTAAGTTGATGGATGTGGTGGTCGGGAAACCAATTTCATCTTATAATCTTTAGGAGGCTTTTTTAATACCTCGCTGGAAGCTCTTTGGAACCCCCGGCTTAGCCAGGGGTTTTCAATACACATAATAAAAGCGTATAGGTGAATGCCTATACGCCCATTCCAATCCTCGAAAGGACTAAAAAAACATGACTAATTATAACATGAATCAACTCACTTTGGATATAATCACGTCATATATTCCTAACAAAGAGAACACCGCTTGATTTATTCACGAACTTGTTGAAGCACTTCAACTCAAGAACCCTATCTTTTTGGCAGACCACGTGCGTGTGATTTAAGTTTAATGCTCAAACTGGTTTTATTTACATACAATCGCAGTGTCTTTACCAGTCGTAAAATTGAACAGCTGGCAGAAGAAAATTTGCCTGCACGCTGGTTAACATAAGAATGAGTGACTTCGTATCGCACGATTGCACTCTTTCGCATTTCTAACGATGTCGAGACACTGGTGGCTCAAGGTCTAGAAGCGTTAACGAGCTATTTACGAGAACGTCAACTCATTGATGATGCCCTATTTATTGATGGTACGAAGATTTTAGCGGATGCCAATAAGTATAGTTTTGTTTGGAAAAAAAGTACCATTCGCTACGATCAAATGAATCGTGAAAACACCTTGGCTTTAATGACTGAGCTGAAAGAAGCCTATTCCCGAAGGGTCAGATCTCAACTTCAATCGATTGGATGAAGTACTGACACGATAGAGCTACTTTTTAGAAGCCTTAGAAAAAGAAGTGGCAGAAACTGGCAAGATTTCTCCTAATCCGGCAAAATAACAACGTCGGAAACTGAAAGCCCAAAATTGCCAGCTATCTGAAGGACGAGAAAAAACGGCGGATCATTAGCTTCGTCTCGCTCGTTGTGGAAACCGCAATAGCTATTCAAAAATGGATGTTGATGCCACCTTTATGCGTGTGAAAGAGGATTCTATGCGGTAATGGACAGCTAATCAATAGGTTCTAGGGTATGAGGTTTACCAAAACCCAACAGATACGAAAACGCTCCTTCCTTTTCTAAATAAACTGATACTACCCGAAGAAACCATAGTCGTTGCCGATGCAGGCTATGGATTAGAAAAAAATTATCGCCAGTTGGCGGATCATTATCCACAGCACATGGCGCTTATTCCTTATGCCACCATGCTCAAAGAACAAAGTAAGAAGTGGAAAAGTGACGAACGCAAAGTGATGAACTGGATGTATGATGAAGAAGAGGATAGTTACACGAATCCAACTGGCATCCGTTTTTTATTTTCATGCCTACTGTACCCAAACGGACAAGGAGGGCCTCGTGAAAGACTTTAAAGAATATCAAATAGAGAAATATGATGAGAACAACCAGGTAATTGAGGCGCCTTAATACCTAAAGGCCATACCAGAAAAATAACAATCAATCCTTTATGGGAGTATTTCAAAGCCAAACAAGTGACACTGCTTTCAATGCGGAGACAGGGAAAATCTACGCGTGAAGAAAAAGTGACATGGAATCTGTGTTTGGCCAGGCGAAGGCTTGCTTGGGTTTCACTCGTTACCACGTTCGAGGGTTGGACAAGGTGAAGAAAGAAACCGGACTAGTGGTTCTGGTCCTTAATATGATGAAATTGGCGGTGCGTAAACGAACAACCACCCGTTTCGCCTAAAAAACAGCACATCTCTGAACATCTTTCGCAGATTTTCGAGATGTGCTACTTTTTTTGTTACGAATTGAAACTACTTATGTCACAGCCTCTTTTCACACACAGTAAGCTATAGTAAATACTTTCTTCTCTCCATATAGTTATATAAAGAATCAAATGTTACAATCTTTTATCGTTAACAGAAATTCAATTATAAAGATTTAGTGGCAACTTTTCCTCTTATTATTGCAACTTCTCACTTTTAGATAAAACAATATTACCCATGATTAGGTAGTCTAGTTCACTATCATAAAAAGTTTTAATAGCATCTCTAGGATTACATACTAACGGTTCTCCACCTATATTAAAGGACGTATTCAATACTGCTCCGACACCAGTTTCTTTTTTTACCTGTTCTAACAATTTGTAGTATTTTTCGTTATCTTCCCTTGATACAGTTTGTACTCTGGCTGTACCATCAACGTGAACTGCTCCTAAAATATCTTTCTTATATAAATCTTTGACATGCAAACCTCTAAGCATAAATTTTGAAGGGAAGTCCACAAATCTTTTTATATCTTCTTCAATAATAGATGGAGATAACGGTCTCCAAGATTCCCGCCCTTTAATAATATTCACTTTATCACGAATCTCAATACTGTTAGGTAGGGCAACTATTGATCTATTTCCTAACGCTCTTGGACCCATCTCCATTCTTCCTTGAAACCAACCAATAATTTTGCCTAAAGCTATTTTTTTTGCAGCAAACTCTTCTACATTGTTAATATATTGATAAGGAATTTTTTTCGTGTCTAATAAATCAATTATCTGTTGGTCTGTAAAATCAGGGCCAAGATATACAGTGTCTAATTGTTGAGGTAAGACGTTATGTTCCCTGCTTGAAAGGTAGCAAGCTCCTAACGCCCCCCCAGCGTCATTTGCAACAGGAATGATGTACAAATCTGTAATATTTTGCTCCGTTAGATATCCATTAGTTGAACAGTTTAGTCCTACACCTCCTGAAATACAAATATTTTTAATTTGATACTTATTAATTGCATAACGAATAATAGAGATAATCATCTGATTCAAAATTTCCTGTGCACTTGCGGCTAAATTTTTATATTTTTCTGAAAAATGGACTTCTGTCGAAATACCGTTCATTCTTGACCAAGTTTGTTTAGTTAAATTTTCTTCACCATAGTTTTTTTCTAGCCAATCTAACCATTCGTTTTGGATTTGTTTATAACGATATTCCTGTGGTAAATAATGATTAGCCCTTCCAAGGTTAATAAAATAACCATAATCTTCATTAATTTCAATCGGGGAAAATTTATATATAGGGTCGCCATAGGCTGCTAAACCCATTAATTTTCCTTCTGAATATCTCCCCAGTCCATTGTACATACAAACTGATTTGTAAAAATGCCCTAAACTTTGAGAAATATCTCGTGACTCCATTTCCAATATTTCACCTTTTTCACAGACAAAAATAGAGGTTGCATTTCGTTCACCATTACCATCAAGTACAATACTGATTGCTTGTTTGTAACCAGAACTATAGTAACTAGATGCAGCATGACATAAATGATGATCCCAGTATTCAATAATTGGCCAATCTTCTTCTACAATACCTAACTCCATTAAAAAACGTTCCCCATAATCTTGGAATAACTCTGCTTCCCTATCAAGCTCTGGATTAATGGAAACGGCTAAAATATCTATTGCTGATATATCTATTTTTGCTTCTTGTAAACAATATAACGTTGCTTTTATAGGGTAATCCCCAAATGAAAAACGCTTTCTAGAAAATCGTTCTTCTTCTGCAAATGCAATAATTTTCCCATCCATAGAAAGGCACGCTGCTGCATCGTGCCCAAATATACCACTGATTCCTAAAACATTCATCTAAATCACTCCTATAAATTATTTCGTTTTGCAACTATACTAAAGGAAAGAGGGACTTTTACTGCTTGTTCTTTCAAAATAGGATAAATTCCCCCAATATCTTCCGAGTACTCCTCAAAACTTATTAAATCTAAATTATTTTTGACTAGGCTATTTAACAATTCTGATATCGTAAAATTGTACCAATTACTCTTCAAAGATTTATATTGTTTCTTACCAATATAATCTATACCTTTTTCATTAAAAAAAGGTTGCTTTGAGAAGTATGAACCCGTCACCTCTAGTGGGGATAAACTTTCATTACGATCATCATTTAAAATCTCGCAGAAAGGATGGATATCATTGATAAATACTTCTCCATTAGGTTTAAGCATTCGACTAACTGTTGAAAAAAAATAATCTAATGAAGGAAACCAACCTAAAGTTCCTACATTTACTAAGACAATATCAAAATTTTTATTATATTTTGAATCAATATCTCCTATCTCAGACTGAATAAATTTGACATTATTAAGTTTTAATAATTTTGTCCTATTCTTTGCTTCATCAATAACTATTTGATTAAAATCAAAACCCACAGCTTCCAATGCATTAAGTTTAGCTAAAGAGAACACTTCTTTACCATTATTACAACATAAATGAGCGATTTTTAAATTACCTAATGATTTATTAGAAAAATAAGCTTCTTCGGAAAAGCTAAGTTCCATAAATTCTTCCTTCTGAAAAGCCAAATCATAAAAGTCTCCTAAAGCTTCTTGATGATATTTAGATGCTTGTTCCCAAGCTAATTGATTTTCTTTGATTTCTTTTTCCATTCTTAGTTGCCACCTCATTTTGTCACGATTCTAAAATGTTGATAAATTTCATCAACTCTGTTCATCAACATTTCTTCGCTGTCAGCTTCAAAAATAATACAACATAACCATTCACTCGGATTTGTAAATGTAATCTCATCACCTTCTCTCATGTGATAGTAAACATCTTTAATCCATGGAAATTGAAAAAATTCTTCTTTTGTTGGAATTTTTTCAATAATACCAGCTTCTTCAGGAACTAAATTTAACCAAGAAGTATATTTTAAGTTACTCTGCTTTGGTTGAATTTCTTCATATTCTCCAGATTCTTGTTTTAGCCATTCTTCTACCAAATCTATCCCATACGTATTTTGAATCATTTCAGGAATTCGTGCACCACCGTATCTTATAGCAATTTCAGAAAAATAGATTTCGCCATCTTTAATAAAAAATTCACTGTGAGTTACACCAGTTGGAAATTGAATTAAATTATTAATTTTTTCATGTATTTTAATTACTTGATCATATAATTCTTTATGCTTCTCATAGAGAATAGTATACGACCCATTCTTCTTTTTATCATTGGCAATTAAAATTCTTGGAATATAGTATTTTCCTATAGAAGTGAATAGAGGAGTACCTTCTCTCCACAGAATATCCACATGATATTCTTCTCCGACAATGTATTCTTCTAGAGTTACTTTCTTGTTTACCAGCGCTGGATGAAATTGCAACTGCTCGAAGTAAGTTGCTAATTCTACAGCCGTTTTGACAATCTCTGTATTAAAAGTTCCTGTTCCAGTGACTGGCTTCACTACCAATGGATAATTTAATCCATGGTTCACACCAGTATTAAAATCTTCGGAAGAATATTGTGGGTAATAATTTGCATGCTTTACCCCAGCTTTTTTAAAAATTTCTTTCATAGCACGCTTATCCCTACTATCAATTGCTAAGCGAACACCACTGTTAGTATTTTCAAATAGTGTCTTCAAAATTCCATAAGCGAAAATCCCATATTCGGCTCCTGAAATTATTGAATTGATAGAAATGTTATCTTCTAATATATCTACAAAAGCAGAAGATAGCTCTTCAATTGAGTCCAAATTATTTACTGATATTTTCTTTTTGAATAACTCTAAATTACTCAAAAAAGCTAAATTTTTACGATCCCACTCATCACATATATAAACAACTTCATGTTCCAATTCTCTAATGATTTGAATTTGCTTTTCTGAACACTTAATACAAAGTATAGCCATTATAATTCCACCCTCTTCTTAATTAATTGTTAAAAGAAATCTCCATGTTCCACTCTAGGAAAATATGCATAATCAATTGTGAAGCTTTCCTTAAATAGATGAGAAAGAAGCATTTCAAATCCCATTCCTATCATAGCCATAGGTGGGAAACCATTTTTCATTGATGATAGATATTCTCTATATAGTTTAGGATCATTCCCTCTAATATTCATGTTATCTAGTATTTTTTCTATATCTGTTTCTATTTCAGATCCTGCTGCAAAATATTGCTTACCACGATACCATAATTGTGCATCAATAGAGATCCCATTGTAGCTTTTAGTATAAAATGGCCGTTTTCTTACATCGAAATTAGTCACCCACACAAATGAACTAAAATTAGTTTGAAGATAATTTCTGCATTTTGCCGGTAATTGAGATCCGGTAAAAGACTTTTGACCTGATTTTTTTAATAAGTCTTGATAATTAATTCGATCAAATCTAACTTCTTCAATAAGAGTTAGATTTAATAAATCTATTTTGGATAATGAAAGCCATAATTCAATAATTAATTCTTCAAATAAGGAACAAATATCGTCTATTTGACAAAAACTTCTTGAAATATCAAGAGTAGTAAACTCGGATAACTTCATTTTCCCACTAGACAGCTCTTCTCGATGTAGTTTGCCTAATTCGAAAATATCAGACATTCCATTGCTAATCATTAATTGATGATAAACCATGTTGCTGATAGATAAAAATCTTTCTTTGCCATAATAGCTTATTTTAAAAGGATTAGTATTTCCTTTAACCCACTTTGACGTAATCGTTGGTGATTGAACTGGCAAAAGACCTTTTTCAGTTAAAATACGATATACTTGTTTGGTAGCCTCTGACCTAATGTATAGACGTTGATTTTTCTCAGCTTGGAGACTATCAAATTTTTTTTTATAATCTGCTTTCAAAACAGTCAATTCATCAGCTATAATCTCTATTTGATTTTGATAAATTTGGTATTTGCCCTTTACTGAAATTGAATTATTTTCTTGAGGTAATTGATTATAGTTTCCATTTTTCAAAACAATAATATAATAATGAAAATTATGTGTTGCAATAATTTTCAAAAATTTCTTATGATATTGTATTACTTTTATAACCTTAAATACTTTATTAACTTGCATAATTAACCAACTTTTTTTGTATAATATAGTCATGAATTACTAGTACATCAATATAATCACTACTTAAAAAACAATTAACAGCATCCTCTGGAGACTCAACTAAAGGCATACCACCTAAATTAAAACTTGTATTCAATACAATAGGTAGTCCGCTTAATTCGTAAAATGCATGAATTAATTGATAATATAATGGACAATTTTCTTTAGTTACCGTTTGAACTCTTGCACTATAGTCATTATGAATAACAGAAGGAATTAGTGATGCCTTGTCTTTTTTTGTTTGTGCAGTCTTCATCATATAATCAAAATCATTTGAAAAACTTGTAAAATATTCTGACAATTTTTCTTTTAGTATAGATGGAGCAAATGGACGAAACCATTCTCTACATTTAATTTCATTATTGATAATTTCCTTCATCCAAGGATTAGAGGGATTTGCTAAAATCGATCTATTCCCTAATGCACGTGGTCCAAATTCACTTCGACCTTGATACCAACTAACAATTTTATTACTATTTAATAATCTTGCAGTGTCTTGGATAACTTCATTAGAGTTGTGATATTCTAATTGCTCTTCATATTTAGATAATACATTTACTACTTCATCGTCTGTATATTCGAATCCTAAGTATGCCGAATAGCCTGCTAGTTTCGTTTTACCATATTTAGTAAAGTTATATTTTGCTAATAAACCGATGGAAAGACCTGAGTCTCCTGGTGAAGATGGTATAATCACTGGTAATTCTAATTGATTCTCTATTGCTTCATTCAAAACAGAGTTAAGTGCAACGCCACCTATCATAATAATTCTTTCAAAATCATAGTTCTCTTTCAGTTTTTTTATTCTTCGAATAATTGATTGTTCAATTGTCTCTTGTGCCCATTTAGCTAAACGTGCTTGGTAACTACTAAATTTATTACCAGAAAACGGTTGTGGTATATTAATTCCCTGTTTGTTAAACCAATAACTTAAATCTTGTAATCCCTCAATATCCTGCTTAATATGTGAAAGCTCTGTTACTTCACGATTATCTTTTTCAATATATGGATTCGGAAACATTGAAGATTCTAGATGTATAGGAGCTAACCCCATTGTTTTACCTGCATCATGATAGGAGTCAAAACCAATGTACCTAGTTACTTTGCTATAGAAACGTCCATATCCTAAATCTTCAAAGTCATTATGATCACGTGCAACTAATTCTAATTTTTCCCCATCCCAAAAATAATAACTGGTTTGTTCAACACTAGCATGTTCTAAATTAGTTGAGTTGCTATCATATTTTAAAATACTTCCGCTATTGTCAATTACTGCAATTAATGAATTGGCTTCGCTGTTTTCTGCTAAACCACACCATGCGTGAACTTCATGATGTGAAGGATAGTAAATAATTTCAGTATTTCTAGAAAATATATTCTTTATTTGTCTATATATATCAATTTCTTCTTTTTTCTCATCTATATGTTTTCCAAATCCACATAATAGTACTGTATCAATTTCTGTCAATTGTAAAGAATTTCTTTCTAAAATTGTTTCAACAGATGAAATAAAGCTCCCATCATATTTATTACGAGTGACTCTTTCAGTTGCAATAGAATTGATCAACTTTCCATCTATCATTAACGAAACATTGCCGTCACTTGTAAATTCATTTACATCAGTAAAAAAAGAATTGTGTATTGCTAATACTTTACTCATTTTTATTCAACCTTTCACTAAATATTTTATCTTCAATTGCTTTATGAGGAGAATTAAATTCTTTATACACACCTTGATACAAGTCAATTTGTCCTTGATTACACCAAAAAGAGACTTGTCCGATTTTCATATTCGGATACACTCGAATTTTTTTTGCAGCTCTGATCTCTAACGTCCATCTATGATACGTTCCTGTATGTCCTAAATTTGCCGATATTTGCAAATGAATTCCCAATCGACCTACGCTACTTCTGCCTATAAGAGATGTAGCATATTTACTACTACCAATTTTTTCGTTTGTTACACCTAAATAAAGGATTCCTGGTTCTAAGATGTATCCTTGTTCTGTCAATGATAATTTTTCTTCTCGAATTTCATTAGTTATTGAATCGTGATAAATCTTTATTAACTCTTTATTTAATGTATAATTATAACTATTAGGATTAACATTTTCTTTATGAAATGGTTCGATGAAAATATATTGTTCTTTAACTTCCTTAATAATTTCTGCCCCTGTAAGTATCATATTTATCACCTAAAATCCTTATAAACTTTTGATGTTAAAGGTGTTTCAGCACCTTGATATTTCCCATCATATAAAACGATATCTCCTTTAGGTTTCCAAAATGAGACTTGAGCAATAGGCATTCCTTTATACAATTTAATTGGCAATAAATTATGCAGTTGAAATGTCGTAGTTCCATAAAAACCGATATCAATTAAATCAGCAGTAATATGGACAAACAATCCCATACGTGCAGTTGTTGATTTACCATGAATAATTGGGACATAAAAATCTGAACCTAATTTTATTGAACTGGAACCTAAACAGAATGAATGTTTAGGAATAACAATCCCTTCATCGGGAATTTCTATTATTTTATATTTATTTTCTTTTTTTACATCTAGGATATCATCTTGATAAAAAATCAGTTCTGATCCTAAACATAAATCATAAGAATTTGTTCCTATTTTTACCATGTCGAATTGAGAAAATTTAATTTTTCCTGAATAAAATTCTTTTGTAATTTCATTTCCGGTTAAAATCATATCGTTTTCACTCCATTTATATTTTACCTTTACTCAAAATATACTTTTGATTTTTCTACTATAAACATGTCTGATAACAGCTTCATTTTCTGTTTTTTATGCTGGTAATCATTGTCATCTTGACATGAGAATTCCGCAATAAAATATACTGGAATTTGTTCCTCTTTTTTATAAGTAATTTTTTGATTTTTTTGAAAAAAATTATAGTAAAAATTCGTCCATTCAAATAATGCATCTTCTGGTAAAGACTTCAAAATTCCTTCCTCTGCTGTTCTTTGATAAGATACAGATATAATAGATGGCAACTCTAATTCCATAGGTGTATCTACAACCTTATCAAGCGAAATATTTTCCCAATATTCTTTTAGTAAATCCACATGAAATGAATTTAAAACTAAGGATGGAATACTTGCACCTCCATATCTCCTAGCAATCTCACATAAAATTAGCTGTCCTTGTTTTGGATTAATAAACCATTCAATATGGAATGGATTAATTGCTGAAAGAGCATTAAATCTTTTCAGTATTTTTTGACTAGTTTCTTTCATCTTTTCTATTAAATTGATATTTTTTTTGTATAAATGACTTGTTCTGACAATGTGTTCATGTGTACTTTCCACAACAGTTAAAACTGACTGATCATAATCATGAACAAAAAAATGCTTTATTTCTGAACCTATAGCATAACCATCATTTGAAACCATCATTGTATCAGGTACATAATTTTCAATTAAATAATTACCAGAATAAATACCATCTACATAATCAACTGTATCAATTACAGTTGATGAAGAAATTTTTCTTACAGATTTCGTTCCAAATCCTAAACGGTGCTTTATAACATAATCATTATTTGAATTTCGTTTTTTAAAGTCTTCAATATCCGAAGGACTTGAGATTAATTGAAAATCAGGTTGTTCAATAACTCCTTGTAGAAAACTCCGCATGACATATTTATCTCTAAAGCATGTGTTGATAAAACCTTCTGAGTATTCAGACTTATAAAAGTCATTTAGAAGACCCGCGTCTATAATATCCTCTTCACATTGAGTTGTAATAGAATTGATTACTAGTGCTTCTTCCTTTATTAAATAATCAATTACTTTCACAAATTCTTTTAGTGTAAATTCCTTAAAATACTCAATTCTAGGAAACTGTTCAAACTGTATCGCATATTTCTCGTAAGCATCTTTTTGTTTTATTGGAACAAATAAAATACTATTGTCATAATTTAAAAAATTCAGTTTCGATATCCAAGGAGAATATCTATATAAGATAATATTCACTTTAATAACTCCTTTAATTTTTTTTAGTCTATGATATAATTATATTCATACTAAATATAAAACATCGAATAAAAAAAGTAAAGAATCTTTTAGAAGAAGGTCTAATACATAGATTATTCTAAAAGGTTCACTGAATAATTGGAGGAATGCAAAATGTTTTTAACCGCTAAATCTACTTATAAAAAAAATAGGATTACATCTCTGAGAGCGTACCCACTTTCTTTTATAATTCAAAGAATTATTGGAACAATATTTAGTTTATTGTTTCCAATCTTTACTTTTTATTTTGTATTTAACGGGCAAACAAATAGTATGTTTGATTTGAAAACAAATACAACTGACTATGTCTTATATATAACATTAGGATTTAGTGCATATGCTGTTTCTGTAGCTACATTGATGAATGTTGGTCGTAGTATTATATCAGAAATTCGAGAAGGTACACTTGACACTTTTTTACTTTCACCAGCTTCAAGAATAGGATATTTTTTAGGATGTTTTTTAGAACAAATCGGTAGAACTTTCATAGAATTTATATCTATATTTATTTTTGGCATGCTACTTGGTGCAAGGATAACACCACTGGATATCTTAAAATTAATCATTTGTTTAATCATTGTTTCTACAGTTAGTTTCTCGATGTCAATTCTTTTAGCTAGTATTATGATTTTTACAAGAGATACTTTTATCACACAAAACACACTTTTTATGTTATTAGCTATGATTACTGGAGTATCATTCCCGATAAATTTTTTACCAAATTGGTTGAATTTTTTCAGTAATATTATTCCTTTAACACATGCACTCACTTTTTCACGTGCTTTTATTATGGAATCTTTTGTTTCAATAGACAGTTTTAGGTTATTATTTATCATCTTATTTGAATCAACATGCTATTTTGTAATTGGATATAGATGGTTTATTTCTTTAGAAAAAAAATTAATTGAGGACGTGTATAGTTAATGATCACTATGAAAAATGTTTCAAAAAATTATTATGAAAAAGAAAATACAGGATTTAAAGGATTGTTTTCTCCTCGAAAAAAAGAAAAAAAAGTAATAAAAAATATTAGTCTAGATATTCCAGAAGGGCAAATCATAGGACTCTTAGGTATTAATGGAGCTGGAAAAACAACAACAATCAAAATGCTAGCTACGCTTTTAGAACCAACTGAAGGTCGTATCTTCTTAGACAATATTGACGTAATACAAAAGCCTTTTGAAGCAAAAAGAAAAATAAATTTAATCTCTGGGGGTGAGAGAAATCTTTACTGGCGCCTTACGGCAACAGAAAACTTAGAATATTTTGGTAATTTATATGGACTTTCTTCAAATATTTTACGTGAAAGAATCACAAATATTTTGGAAATTGTAGATTTAACACAAGCAGCAAATATTCCTGTAGAGAAATATTCTAAAGGTATGAAACAGCGATTACAAATTGCGAGAGGACTGATTAATAATCCAAAATATATATTTTTAGATGAACCTACTTTAGGTTTAGATGTTTTAATTGCTAAAGAGTTGAGATATTATATTAAAAAATTGGCACAAAGCGAAAATAAAGGAATTCTCTTAACTTCACACTATATGAATGAAATTGAGGAACTTTGTGATTACGTTTATGTATTAGAAAACGGAGAAATACACTCGCAAGGTACCCCTAAAGATATTAAAAAAAACTTTAATGCTGCTATTAAAACAATAATTACTTTTGAAATATACTCAAATTCTTTTTTAGAGAGTCTTAAAAATATTACATCTTATCTATCAATTACATCTACAAAAAAACAAAATACATTTGAAATTCTATCATCTAACAGTATTTTAAAAGAACTTATTCAAATTGCTACTGCTGATGAAAAAACTTCCATCTTATCAATTGATGTTATTGAACCAACTTTAGAAGATGCATTACTATCTACTTGGGGGGGAACAAATGATTAAAAGTAGTATAATCATGTGTATTGGGGAAGTGAAAAAGCAATATCGTAATTATCATAATTCTCTATCAACTTTTATGTCTTTACTAATTTGGCCAATAATTACTTTTTTCCATACCTATTTCACATATCAATCTTTTGATGTTTCTAGTTTAAAAAATTTTAATATTCACTCCAACAAAGAGTTTATTATTTTTTTAATAACAGGTGCGTTGGTTTTCAACTGTTTTTGGTCTATGGTTCAAAGTGCATTCTTCTTAATACTTGAAAGACAAAATGGAACAATAGAGACAACATTCTTAGCACCTGTTAATCGTACTGTACTCATGTATGGTAGAGCATTAGGGGGGCTTTTAACAAATGTTTGGATGTTCGGCTCTTTTTCATTACTACTAATATTATTATCTAGCAGTATTTCAATAAAAGTTCTGTTACTCAGTTTTCTATCTTTTTTTGTGATTCTTATTTCATCAACTATTTGGGGTGGTTTTATGAATTCGTTATTTTTGATAAGTAGAGATGCTAATTATTTATTTAGTATTTTTGACGAGCCAATGAATTTATTTTCTGGAACGAAGATGCCAGTTCAAGCTTTTCCTTTATGGGGAAGATTTATTTCTTCATTCTTTCCAGCAACATATTGTTTGTATATTGTTCGCGCTATATTTTTAGATCAAAAAATACAAATAACGATGATTCTCTTATTTATACTGTCCTTGGTTGTATTAGTTTTATTAACGCAATTAATTTTATATTTTGCAGAGAAAAACAACAAAAAAAATGGTTCACTTCAATTATATTAATGGTAATTAAAAAAATAATGCAAACACAGAATTATTGAACTGAGAAAAATGTTGATAGTTACCGTTTTAAATATGATTTGTTTTAATCAATCTAGGCTGTAGAGAGCATCCACTTATTGGACTTTGTCTAAAAAATGGATGAAATCTACAGTCTTTTCTTTTATAATAACAGTGTAAACGGATTTAAAGGAGAGAACTTTTATGATGTCCAAACATTCAATCGATAGCAGAAATCAATTTGCCATGGTCACTGTCGATGATTTAGTGCCACAAGATCATTTGGTACGAAAAATTGATCAGGCGATTTCGTTTGAGTTTATCTATCCGATTGTTGAATCCACCTATTCGACACTTGGACGTCCAAGTATCGACCCAGTCATTCTTGTCAAATTAGTCTTTATTCAATACTTATTTGGGATTCGTTCCATGCGACAAACCATCAAAGAAATAGATACCGATCTTGCTTATCGTTGGTTCTTAGGCTTTGACTTCACAGAAAAAATCCCTCATTTCTCGACGTTTGGAAAAAACTATGCCCGATGTTTTAGAGAAACCACCCTGTTTGAAGAGATTTTTGCGTATATTTTAGAACAAGCGGTTAAAGCAGGATTCGTGACTGAAGAACATTTGTATATGGATTCTACGCACATCAAAGCCAATGCGAATAAACACAAATTCAATAAAATATTGACACATATTGAAGCAAAAGCTTATCAAAAAGAATTAGAGAAAGAAATCAATGAACAACGAATCAAAGAAAGGAAATCCCCTTTTTGATGGAGCATTGAAAGGGAGTTGAAGGAAAGAAAAATCAGTCTATCTGATCCTGAAAGTGGCTATTATGTCAAAGGAGAACGTGAAAAGCAATTTGCTTACTCCGCACACACCGTGTGCGACGAGTATGGGGTCATTCTTGGAACAATCGTCACTCCTGGAAATATACATGATAGCCAAGTAGTGCTCCCTCTCTTAGATAAGATACGCGAAGCGTTAACAGTCAAACTGTTGCTGCAGATGCTGCCTATAAACCCCCAGCCATTGCTCGCTACTTGTTCACCAATCACTTACGTCCGGTCTTACCTTATACTCGACCTCGAGGAGAGAAACAGTTGTTTCGAAAAAATGAGTTTGTCTATGACGAATTTTTTGATTGTTACTTATGCCCTCAAAACCAACCTTTACATTTCTCTACCATTAATCGAAAAGGTTCTCGTGAATACAAATCGACGCCTTCCATTTGTCAGGATTGTCCCTTACGTCCTCAATGTACCATAAGTAAATCATGTCAAAAAGTGGTCACTCGACATATTTGGCAAGACTATCTTGATCAAGTAGAACACTTACGTCACACAGAGATCAATCGTCAGATTTATAAACGGCGGAAAGAAACAATTGAACGTGTCTTTGCAGATGCGAAAGAAAAGCATGGGTTACGGTGGACGAACTATCGCTCCTTAGAAAAAGTTGCCGTACACACGATGCTTACGTTTGCTGCCATAAATTTAAAAAAATTAGCAACATGGTTAGATAAAGGCAGAAAGCCTTTCTTTTTTTTCGCTATTTTTGAGTAAAAACAAAAATAAAATGAGCTTGGGACATAAGTCCTAACGAAAAATCCAGATACCAGTCAATTTGATTGGCATCTGGATTATTTTTTTGTACAAAAATAAGAACACCTTTGCTAAAATAAAAGTGACTAAACAAATAAGTCAGCGAGGTGTTCTTATGTTTAAAAATTATACCACAAATCAAGTTGTTCTTCCTCTAGATTTTAGTTTTCAGTTAGAAAAAAATGATATTGCGTTTGCCATTGATCAATTAGTTGAAAGTATTCCTTAGGAACGTTTTCTTCCTTTTCACCATCAAATGGGTCCTTCTTCCTATCATCCGAAAATGATGATGAAGATGATTTTATGTGCCTATACACAATCCGTGTTTTCTGGTCGTAAAATTGAAGCGTTGACGAAAGACAGTATTCGGATGATGTGGCTCACTCAAAGTTATCAACCTAGCTATCGAACCATCAATCGTTTTCGGGTTAACCCGTTGGTGAATGCCCTCCTTCGGGAGTGCTTCGTCCAGTTCCGTAGCCAATTGGTCACGGAACAATTAATAGATGAAGAAGCCATTTTTATCGATGGCACAAAGATTGAAGCCAACGCAAATAAATATACCTTTGTTTGGAGAAAATCCATTGATAACTTTGATGAAAAGCTTACTGAAAAATCAAACGTTCTTTATGATGAACTAGTGAAAAATACCATTATTCCTGAAATTAAGCGAGAGTCCGCAAACGAATTATCCGTAACTGAATTAGGTCAGATTGAAGAACACCTCGCTCAGGTTGTCGAAAAGTTTACAGAAAAAATCGAACAAGAAGAGGATGGCACGACTCGAAAATCAATACGCTCGAAGCGGAAAGTCCCGAAAAAAATCAGAAAACTATTTCATGACTTCAAAGAAAGAAAACTTGCCTATCAAAAACATAGACAGATTCTAGGGCAACGAAACAGCTATTCTAGAACAGATCCAGATGCCACTTTTATGCGCATGAAAGACGATCACATGAAAAATGGTCAGTTGAAAGCAGGCTATAATCTTCAAATTGCCACAAACAGTCAGTACATTTTAGGCTACGATCTTTTCTCAAATCCAACAGATACACGGACACTGCGCCCTTTTTTAACCACTTTGAAGGAGCGTTTCTTTGAACTGCCAGCCTATATTGTCGCAGATGCTGGATACGGAGGAGAAGAAAATTATCAAGCTGTTTTAGAAGATCATGAGCGAACACCGCTTATCACTTATGCCATGTATTATAAAGAACAAAAGAAAAAATTTAAACAAAACCCATTCCTTCCCGCAAACTGGCCGTACCAAGAATTAGAGGATACGTTTCTTTGTCCAAACGAACGGAAAATGAATTTCCGAAATTACTCTATTCGTACAGATAAATATGGATTTAAACGATATTTAAAACGCTATGAATGTGAAGACTGCTCGAATTGTCCTCTTCGAAGCCAATGTACAAAAGCGAAGAGTGACAAGAATCGTGAGATTCAAAAGAACATGAACTGGGAATACTTTAAAGCAACGATTCAACAGCTGCTTTCAGAAGAAGAAACAGGTAAACTCTATCGCCAACGAAAAATTGACGTCGAACCCGCTTTCGGACATCTGAAGGCTTGTTTAGGGTTCACTCGTTTCTCTGTCCGAGGAAAACAACAGACACACAATGAAATTGGGTTCGCGCTAATGGCAGTAAATTTAAGGAAATATAAGCTAAGTACGCTAGAAAATAAGAAGGATTCTTCCAATAATTTAAAAAATAGAAGACCGAAAATCCTTTTTACGATTTTCAGTCTTCTATTTTATGGTTCTTGGGACTTATGTCCCAAGCTCTTCAACTATTTATTTTTTGATACCTTTCTTTTTCTTTGTATATGCAATTGCTGCAATACTTGCAATAAATACACCTACGAACGTGACTAAAATAGCTTTATTTCCTAAAGCACCAGAAGTCTGTGGCAATTTTCCTGGCATATTAGGAGAAGTCGGCGTTGTCGGTTGTTCCGGTGATTCTGGTACATTTGGCGTTTTACCAGTTAACGTTTGTTTTTCATTGGTTAAATCAAAATGTTTCACATATTCTTTTGTCTTCTCTTTATCTGAGTAGGCAATATGCGTAGCCACAATTTTCTCACCATCTTGAATCATATTTGCCTGATAGTCAAAAATGACTTCAAATTCAAACGTTTCGGTTTCCGCTTTCCGCTCTGATTCATAGGTATAAAGAACAGTCACATTGCCTTCTTTATCTACTTTATGAAATTCAGTGACATAATAAAATGTGTTTCCTACATCCTTTTTAGGAACGGTTGCTTTGACTTTATCAATCAATGTTAAATTTTTTGTTGGATTGAATTCTTTTTGATTGTCTTTTGTAATAAAGAGCGTTTCAATCGTTGGTGTCCCAGGTAGGATAGGGCGTACGGTTTGTTCCTCATTCTCTAAGTCAATGTGTTCCGCTACTTTATTGCCCTCTTCATCATACAACTCTTCGGTCCAAACATACTTGGTCTTTTCATCATCGTTTATTGTATCAACAAAGGTATCAATGACCTGTTCGATTTCTTCTGCATCAGCAACAAAATCATTTTCAGTCTCAAAAACAATGGCTGCATTCTCATAGTCGTTGTCTTGAATACGCCACAATTTGATTTTATTTGTATAGGCTTCTTTTTCATACAACCCTGAAATAGAAATTTTATCTTGCATAGGCGTTTCTTGATTTGGTGTAAATGTTTTTTCACCATCCACGGTGGCTAATGTACGAATTTCTGGTACACGAACCAAATTATTGGTTAAGAACAACTTACCTAGAGAAATAATTGAGCTTCCTTGATGAATTTCTTCTGCCGGAATAGTTGTGACTTTCAATGGTTCTTTTTGCCCATCTTCAGTAATGGTAAATTGATATTCATCGGTTTCTTGATTATAAGTTGAATGGATAAACAAATCTTTAATCGCCTTGTAGCCAGGGGGTGTATTTTCTTCTTTTAAAACATAATCTCCATACGCAACATTGGTAAAGTTCCAATACCCATCATAGCCATTCTTATCCGTTTCAGTCACAGATTTTTGAGTTTCACCTTTGGTATTTTCCAATGGTGCTAACGAAAACTCAATGCCATTGTAGCCAGTTTTCGTTCCACCGGACTTAGAATCCACGTATTTGAATCCATCTAGATTGAATTTAATCACTTGTTCTTTCGAGACTTGATCCATTGCCACAACTTCTGTGTGTTGATCTTTATAAGTGATTTCAAATGGAATTTCCTTGTCACGTTGATAGCCTTCTGGAGCAGTGATTTCTTGCCATTTGTATTTCCCTAATGCTAAGTGATCCACGCTGATTGTTAAGTTTTCATCGTCAATCTGAATGATAATCGCTTCTTCCTCTACTTTTGTTCCCGAAACTAAGACTGGAGCAAACGCATCTGTCCATTTCACTGGAGTCCCATCTTCATAAAGAAGCGCATATTGTGCACCTTGTAATGTCGCACGTCCTTGTGATTCATTACCTGTTTCAGCATCTTCTTTTGTCAAAGTAGCAGAACCAATTACTTCTTTGTTTTTGCCTTCTGTATTTTCAACAACAACTGCAGTCGTTTGGTTGACATAATTGATTTCAACAGTGACTGGTTTGAATGTATTAGCAAAACCATTGGAAGCTTGTTTTTCTGTCACAACGTACGTTCCTAAAGGAAGATTTTTTTCGGTAGCCGCATGACCATTTTCGTCAGTCGTAATTGTTTGAATAATTTCACCTTCTTCTGACTCTTTCCGAATTTCAAAGATGTTTCCAGCCAAGGAATACTGTCCATTCCAAAGGTCTTTTCCAGTAAGTTCACCGGATTTATCAAGTATGATCTGACCAATTGCTTGACTATTTTTTTGAGTCAAAGTAATCGTTTCACCCGCTTGAATAGTGCCTTCCACCACATCGGACTCTCCTACAGCAGATGCTAGAACATACGGTGAAGGAACAAACACTTCTTTTGCTTGAATAACTGTACCATGGGGAACATTTTTAATCATTGCTTGTCCTTGTCCATCGGTTTCCACGGTTTGTGTTTTACCAGAAATGGTTACTTCAAATTTGGTTCAAGGAACAGGTACGCCGGATTCTTTATCAACTTTTTGAATCAGTGCCTGACCATTCGTCTGAATATTGAAGTTTACGTTATAATGATTCGTATTTTTAATCCGAGCCACCATAACCGTTTGAGAACCTTCTTTTTCAAATGCCAGTGGTGTACCTTCCATGTAACTATTTTTTGCTTGATAGCTTCCTGTTGTTTTTGTAGGGTCAGTAGGTGTGACAGCAACAGATTGTCCGTCCTCAGAAATTTGAAAATCAACATTGGCAGAGTTTTCAACCACTTGGTCAAACAGATTTAGATTGACTCCACCAGATTGAAGAGTCATTGTTTCGCCAAACGTTAAATTCATGATTTGATTATGGAAATTGGTTTTTTTATCATATTCATCAATTGCTTGATTTAACTGAGCTTTTAATTCAGAAAAATTGGGAATACCATCAATTGACGTGATAATTAGCCCATAAGAAGATAAATTTTCCCATATTACTGCCTGTGTCACAATTTGTTCTTGTGTGGATTGATTGGGAAAGACTCTTGTCCAAATAGCTGCGGCAATTTGTGCTCGATGATCGACATCCTCTGCTTCAATTGCTTCATAATCAGGATTTTCAAAGTTCGGTAAAGGAACCCCAGGCTCAATACAAAAAACGATTTCCGTGTGACCATTTTCAGTCCTTAAAAGCATGGTAGAAGTTTTATCTGACCAGTACTCGCCATGTTTGGTTCCTGTCATCGTAAATACTTCATTTTGATTATAGATAACTGTACCACGTTCTCCTGGACTCATTTGTGGCTCAATTTTTGTTTCTTCTGCGTGAGCAACTACTGTAGGCAGGTAGAAACAAAATAAAGTCGCAACTACCATAGCAATCATCCCTATTAATTTGATAACTAATTGACTCGTTCGTTGGTACATCATTTTTCCCCTTTCAAACTAAAAAAAGAACCACCATCAGTGATTCTTCTTCGTTCATTTATTTGAATTTAACTGTTCAAATAGAATTGAGCAGCGTTGTAAGTAATGTTGCTTATTTGGATAGAAATACTGATGCAGTAATTTCTCTGCCATTGTTAGCCAGTGATTTCGACAAACATTATAGAAATACCCTTCTTGCGATTGAATTTTTTTCGTTTTTTTCTTAAAGTAATACCTCTGTAGCATTTCTTGTGTGTCTTTTTCAAAATATTCTGCCACAATCGTAAATCCATCTAAATGATCTTGAATGTATTTTTTTGATTGATACAAGAGGTCGATGGTCTTCTGAACTTCTTGTTCATCCTTTGAATTGTCCGCAATTAGTTTAAGCGATTCTGAATCGAGAAAAGTTGTCTTTAAGAATTGGCCCAATGAATTTAGCAAAGATTGTTCCTTGTCTAATTGCGTATCATTCTTTTCTGTCTCACACTCTTTCGTATTATTTTTTTCTTTAGTTGATTTATTACTAGTTAATTTATTACTTGTACGATATGAACTGTCCATTTTGGACTGTTCATATTGAACATTAGAAAAATCGTTGATTTCATGCGTTTCTTTGGAATGTTCATTTTGCACATTCCAAATCAATTCATGTTTATAAAGCCAATAAAACAGTTGATTGATTTCTTCTAATGGAACAAATGTCGTAAATAATTGTTGGTAATTTTCGATGGTTCGTTCTTCTTTTTTACGAATGGATCGATGGTAAAAAAGATAATCAAACTGATAGGCTTCTTCAAAAATTTCAAGTAAGTCGTTCGTTTCATACCGCTCTAACGAAAAAAGATAGGAAAAGAAAAAATTTTTTCCTGATCGTTTTCTAAATTGTAAAATGTAGCCTTGTTCGATTAATTCTTCCCACGCACGATCGATTTTTCGACGACTGTTTAATTTGGAGCGATTGTATAATTCACACTTGTACAATTTAAAATTGGGCGGATAAGAAGCGATACTAATCAACATTCCTCTTGCTTCATAGGTCAGTGATTCATTTTGTGCAAATTCTCGTGGTATGGATTCATAGCCTTTATTTTTCTTAAAGCGAAGAATAGACCCATCGTTTGTTTGATTTGGTGGGTGGCGCTGGTTATAATCACCACTAAATTGAAAGATACTCATGAAAGGTACCTCCTATTATTTGATAATAAAAAAGACAATAGTATTTCTACCACTGTCTTTCGTAAGTTTATTCAATTTTTTCTAAAAACAGAATATCTACTTATCCTTGTTTTAACAGCATTATTTGCATAAATTTCGTGGTAGAAAAACGTGGTAGAAAAGATAAAATAACATAAAAAAAGCGACTAAAAAGTCGCTTTTGGTAGAAAATTGGAAAACTGACGGTAAAAATGCAGACCTAAACTCCTTGAAGATTGTTGATTTTACGCCATTCTCACCGAAGATCCGCCCTAATTCCGATACATTTTAAACTCAAGAAACAAATCATTATAAATCCCCAAATATTTTGGTCCTAAATCTTCATAAACTTCTAAATGTTTAATCACTTCATCACTTGGATAAAATTGTTCATCACTTGAAATTGCCTTAGGTAATACCTCTTTTGCTACTTTATTAGGTGTAGAATAGCCAATATACTCCGCATTTTGAGCTGCATTTTCTGGCCTCAACATGAAATTAATAAATTCGTAAGAGCCTTTAATATTTTTTGCAGTTTTAGGAATCACGATATTGTCAAACCAGAGATTAGAACCTTCTGATGGAATCACATAATGCAGATGCTCATTGCTATCGAGCATTTCAGAAGCTTCACCAGAAAATGTTACAGCAACTGCACTTTCTTCATTGATCATATACATTTTGATCTCATCAGCTACGATTGCTTTGACATTTGTAGTAAGCTTGTTTAATTTATCAGTCGCTTCGCGTAGCTCTTGATTTTTTTTACTGTTTAAAGAATAACCTAAACTATTCAATGAAAGACCCAACACTTCACGAGCTCCGTCGATCAACATCACATTGTCTTTCAATTTAGGATTCCACAAATCATCCCAATGCTGGATTTGACCTTCGTCAACAAATTTGTCATTGTAAATGATTCCTAACGTTCCCCAAAAGTACGGAATCGAAAAGTTATTTTGCGGATCAAAATCAAGATTTAAAAATCGTGCATCAATATTTTCCAAACCATTTAATTTGGCGTGATCGATTGGTAGAAGCATTTTTTCTTTCATCATTTTTTGGATCATATATTCAGACGGAATCGTAATATCATAAGACGTACCACCTTGCTGGATCTTGGTGAACATCGCTTCATTTGAATCAAACGTTTCGTAATTGACCTTGTATCCTGATTCTTTTTCAAATTTGCGCAATAGATCAGGATCAATATAATCGCCCCAATTATAAATCGTCAACGTATCCGCTCCCGCCATACCGCTGGCTTTTTCTAATTGATGAACCCCGAAAAAGAGAATCAAGATAATTGCTAAAATGCCAATAAGCAAAGATTGTAGTTTTTTCATTTAAGATTCGCCACCTCACTTTGTTCACGACGCAGTTTTTTTATCCGTTTCGATGTATTATCTTGACTGATAAAATAGTAGCCTATCACTAAAATCATAGAAAAAATAAACACAAGTGCACTTAGCGCATTGATCTCTAAACTGATGCCTTGTCTTGCTCTGGAATAAATCTCAACTGAAAGTGTCGAAAATCCATTTCCTGTAACAAAAAAGGTCACCGCAAAATCATCTAACGAGTACGTAAAAGCCATAAAATAACCTGCAATAATTCCAGGTGATAAAAACGGTAAAATAATATTCTTGATCACCTGTATGTTATTGGCTCCGAGGTCACGGGCTGCATCAACCATAGAATCATTCATTTCCTGCAACTTCGGCAGTACCATCAGTACGACGATTGGAATACTAAAAGCAATATGAGACAATAACACACTAGCAAACCCTAAACTAATAAAACCAACAGCTGTAAAAAAGATCAAAAAGCTTGCACCAATAATGACATCTGGTGAAACTAACAAAATATTATTAAAACTCATCAATGTAGTTCTAGTTTTTCTTTTTCTAGTATAATAGATACCCATAGCGCCAAATGTACCAATAATCGTTGCCAATAATGCGGATAAAAATGCTAGTAAAAAAGTATTCAACACAATGATCAGCAATCGTGTATCTTCAAAAACTGCAGCATAGTTAGCTAGCGTAAAACCAGTAAAGGTATTCATCGTATCTGTATCATTAAACGAGTAGAAAATCAGGTAAAAAATTGGTGCATACAATAACGCAAAAACAATGATCAGATACAAATAAGACCATTTAAATTTTTTTTTTGTCATTTCACCCGCCCCTTTTTCTTCTTCTCACCTGTCAGCAGCATCACAACAAACATTGCAACGATCAAAATCACACCAATTGTTGACCCCATGCCCCAGTTTTGCGTCACCATAAAATGCTCTTCAATAGCCGTTCCCAGTGTGATCACCCGATTTCCACCAATCAAACGAGTCAACATGAATAGCGAAAGTGACGGAATAAAAACAGCTTGCACACCACTTTTAACACCATTTAATGAAAGCGGAAAGATCACTCGTTGAAAGGTCTCAACGCTATTAGCGCCTAAATCACGGCTCGCACTGATCAAAGATGGATTTAATTCTTCCAAAGCATTAAAAATCGGCAAAATCATAAATGGAATTTCAATATATGTTGCAACAAACAAAAAGCTGAAATCTGTAAATAAAATTTGATGTGGTCCAATACCAAGAAAACTTAAAAACTGGTTCACATTCCCATGAATGCTAAAAATCCCAATAAACGCATAAGCTTTCAACAACAGGTTCACCCATGTTGGTAAAATCACCAACATCAACCATAATTGTTTATGCTTTAACTTTGTTAGAAAGTAGGCTGTCGGATAACTGATCAAAAACGTAAATAACGTGATCAAAAACGCATACCAAACAGAATTTAGGGTCATACTCAAATAAGTACCCGAAGTAAAATACGTTTGATAATTGTCTAACGTAAACTGGCCATTCATATCAAAAAACGATTGGTAAATAATCATCAAAACCGGTGCAATCACAAACAATAACAGCCACATCATATAAGGAATCGAATAAATCCGACGCATTGTTTTCATTAGTGTTCCCCCTATTCTTCGTAGCTTTCTAAACGAGCATCAAAGTCTTCTTCGGACTCATTGAAACGCATAACATGAATATCCTCTGGTTCAAAAAATAGACCAACTTTAGCTCCTTCTGTTGCTTTTCTAGTTGAATGAACCATCCACTCATTGTGATCCTCATCATGACAGATGATTTCATAGTGCACGCCACGGAATAATTGTGTATCCACCGTCACAACTAATTTCCCTTTATCCGCTGTTGTGATCGTCAAATCTTCAGGACGCAACATGATTTCAACAGGTTCTGCCTGACGCATCCCACCATCCACACATTCAAAACGTTTCCCAACAAATTCAACTAAATTATCTTCGATCATCGTGCCATTGACAATGTTGCTTTCTCCCACAAAATCAGCTACAAAATGATTGATCGGTTCATCATAAATATCCACAGGCGTACCACTTTGCACGATGTGTCCTTTGTTCATCACAAAAATTTCATCGCTCATTGCTAAAGCCTCTTCTTGATCATGAGTGACAAAAATAAACGTAATCCCTAATCGTTGCTGCAGCTCCCGCAACTCATACTGCATATCAGTCCGTAACTTCAAATCTAAAGCCGATAACGGTTCATCTAATAATAAGACTTTCGGTTCATTGACGATTGCCCGAGCGATTGCAACACGCTGACGTTGACCACCTGACATTTCACTGATTTCACGTACCTCGTATCCTGGTAGTTGAACCATTCGCAAAGCTTCTTTGACTTTTTTCTCGATTTCTTTTTTAGGCATTTTCTTTATTTTCAACCCAAATGCTACATTGTCAAATACATTCATATGGGGAAACAATGCATAATCTTGAAATACAGTGTTAACTTGACGTTTATTTGCTGGAATGTCATTGATCCTTTGTCCATCAAAATAAATATCTCCCTCAGTAGCATCGACAAACCCTGCTAAGATACGTAAAATTGTAGTTTTGCCACAACCTGAAGGTCCTAGCAATGTATAAAACTTCCCTTGCTCTATTTCAAAACTAACATTTTTCAAGACTTTTTCATCTTCGTATTGTTTTACGACGTTTTCAAACGTAATAATATTTTTTTTCACTCACTAACGCCTCCGTTTTAAAAGTGTAATGGACTCATTTTACCTTGAAAGGAAAACACGCACGTGGCGCTTTTGGCCACAATCGGATTTTATTTTTTTAAAAGAAGTCCATAAAACTAACTATTATAAATAAGACTCCGTAGCTACGATCAGTGCTCGACTTTTTCCTTTCGAGTGATTGACCAACTGATGGCGTTCTGTCGCTTGGTAATACATCGCTTCGCCCTTTTTGGCAGAATAAGTCGTTTCGCCTAATATCAATGAAACCGAGCCATCAATCACATAGATAAATGTTTCGGATAAAGAAGGTTCAAACGTTTTATACTGACCATTCTTATCAAACGTCAAAACAATTGGCTCCATTTCTTTTTCATTCGATTCAGGAATCAGCCATTTTAATTCATAACCGTTTTCTTCATCATAATACAGCGTACTATCTTCATCTTTATAAACAATTTTTTGCGCCAAGGTTTCTTCACTGAAAAATTGTTCTGGTGTAATCCCCAATACTTCTAGAATATTAAAAAAGGTCTCCATTGAAGGCGAACTCAAATCACGCTCTAATTGAGAGATATACCCTTTTGTTAAATCCGTTCGCTCTCCCAATTCTTCTTGTGTCAAGTTCTTTTGTACACGTAAATTACGCAGCTTCTCACCGATTTCCATTTGACCACCTCATTTCGATTTATTAAAAAGTTTGCTCCTACTAAACTAAATGTTTAATTTTACCTTTTCTAGTATACGAATTTTTCAAAAAATAGCAACAAATTTTAGCAATAAAGTTTCATTTTTTAATTTCATCTCATCTTTTTATACTAGCACTGATTGAGGTATTTTAACAAAATAAAAAAGCATCTGTTATTCAGACACTTCCTCATTTTTTATTGGTCGTACAATTCTTTTTTTCCCAAGCTTCAAAGGGATAGAGTAATTTACTAACAACGCAATTCCCATGCCGATAAAACTATCTACGACTCTAGCAAACGCATAACCATAAGATTGATCTGCCGGAATCATAAATACGATTGTTAACAAGGTTGCACATGCTCCTACTGTTCCCTCATGATAACCAAGACTTGCCAATAAAGCGATCATCAGAGTAATAATGATTGGAATAAAAATCAACTGTACAAGCTCTGTTCTCCCTAACCAGTTGAAGACAGCAATAACAGCTATGGACATGATTGCGCCCATCACATTCCCAATAATTCGATGCTTGCCATATTTTAGTGTATTTTCCATATCTTCCCTCAACGTAAAAACAGTCGTAATCGCTGCAACCACATAAGTTTCCCGCTTCAATAAAATACTAACCAAAATACAAAAAAAGACACTTAAACCTGTTTTGAACGTACGCATACCAATCTTAAATTTCAACAAACTGAATTCCTTTCGTCGTCTAGAAGAATCATGACTAATTATTTTTTCTTATTGTCTTATTAAAATCATCCTATTCATTCTAACTTATTTTTCTCCTATTAAGAAGGGGTCTTCAAGAAGAATTTGCTAAAGATAAAAAGAGAATATGTTATGATAGGAACAATAAAACTAAAATTGATTGGTCTCAATCTGTTTTTTTGAGTTAGGATATAACATGCAATAGTATAATCATTGTGACCTACACTAAAAGGAGGATATTTATGGACATGTTTTCTGCATTTTGTGTCAAAAAAGAGGACGAAAAAGTCACTACAACAATCGAAAAAATCACACTGACAGATTTATCTGATGGAGAGGTAATAGTTAAAGTAGCCTACTCTTCAGTCAATTATAAAGATTCATTAGCTGTTAAACAAAATGGTGGTGTCATTCGTGATTATCCCATGATTCCTGGAATTGATTTAAGTGGGACTGTGCTATCGTCCGAAGATGACCGTTTTAAAGAAGGGCAAAATGTTTTGGTCACAGGTTATGGTTTAGGCGTATCTCATACAGGAGGTTTCGCTGAAATCGCTCGAGTACCTGGCGATTGGATCGTTCCTTTGCCAGATGAATTAAGCTTAAAAGAGGTGATGATTTTCGGGACTGCTGGCTTCACTGCCGCACTGTCTGTTCAAGCATTAGAAGATAACGGACTCGCTCAAAATAAAGAAGCAACCATTTTAGTTACAGGCGCCTCTGGTGGGGTCGGAATCTTAGCGATTGCCATGTTAAAACAATTAGGTTATAAAAATATCTTAGCGTTAAGTCGAAAAAAATCAGCGATTGATTCGTTGAAAAAACTGGGTGCGACTGATGTGCTTTTATTAGATGAATTTATGCCAGAAAAAATCAAACCATTAGCAAAACAATCAATCGATTTTGTTATCGATACTGTTGGTGGTGACGTAACGGCTGCGCTGCTACCTCAACTGAAATATGGCGGCAGTATCGCAATCTGCGGAAATGCTGCTGGTATTAAGTTAAACACAACGGTTTTACCTTTTATTTTAAGAGGGACAAATCTTTTAGGTATCGATTCAGTCAACGTACCTATGAAACAACGGTTAGCGATTTGGCATCGTTTAGCCACTGATTTGAATGTTAGCCAACATGAACTCATAAATGAAATAGCTTTACAAGAGCTACCGCAAACCTTAGATCAGCTACAAGCTGGTACACATATTGGACGAACGATCATTAAAATGAATTAAAGGAGCAATCTTACATGAATATTTTAATCACAGCTGGAGGAACATCAGAGAAAATCGACAATGTCCGTTCTATCACCAATCATTCGACTGGACGTTTAGGAAAAGCAATTGGTGAAACCTTTTTAACTCAGGGACACCGCGTCACCTATGTGACTACTCCCCAAGCTGTCCGACCTACTCCAAACTCAAATTTAACCTTTATCGAAATCGAAACCACCAAAGAGTTGGAAACAGCTTTACTTGATCAGTTTGAGCATCAAGTTTTTGACGGAATCATTCACAGCATGGCCGTTAGTGATTTCACAACTGAAACAACCTTATCAGAAGATGCTTTTATCGAAAAACTCGTAGCAAAACTTGTAAAAGACGGCAACTTAACTAATTTAACCAACTTGACTGATGCCCTTTACCATAGTTTGGATGAAATTGGTAAAACGATTCAACCAGAAAAAAAAATTCCTTCTGGAACAGATCGTCTCTTGCTTTTTTTGAAGAAAAACCCTAAAATAATTGCAATGCTTCGGGAAAAACAACCGCAAGCAGTTCTTGTCGGTTTTAAGTTGTTAGTAGGTGTTTCTACTGAAGAATTAATTCAGGTTGGTCATGCGATCCTTGCGAAAAACAAATGTGATTTTGTACTCGCCAATGATCTTGAAGCAATTCACGGCGACCACCATCATGGCATCTTGATCGATGCCTCAGGACAAACCGAAACAGCTGATACCAAAAATGAGATCGCTCAACTGATTGTTTCTAAGGTTGAAGAAAAATGGAGGATGCAAGGATGAAAACTATCTTATTAGGTATTTCTGGCAGTATCTCTGCCTATAAAGCAGCAGACTTAACGAGCCAGTTCACTAAATTAGGCTACAATGTCGAAGTTATTATGACAACAAACAGCACGAAATTTATCACCCCGTTGACACTGCAGTCTTTATCTAAAAATCCTGTTCATACAGATGTTATGGAAGAAATCGCACCCGATAAAATCAACCATATCGAATTGGCGAAAAAGACAGATCTTTTCTTAGTAGCTCCAGCTTCTGCTAATATCTTAGCGAAACTAGCAAACGGAATTGCAGATGATATGCTTTCTACCGTCGCTTTAGCTTTAAAAGAAGAAGTTCCTAAGTTTATTGCACCTGCGATGAATACCTATATGTATCAAAACCCAATTACTCAGCGAAATTTAGCAACGTTAAAAGAAGTTGGGTACCATGAGATCGATCCTCGTGAAGCTTTATTAGCTTGTGGAGATTTCGGCCGTGGAGCGCTTGCTACAGTTGATGAAATTGTTGCGATGATCAATGAAGCTTTAGCGAAATAATTTTGAGGAGTCATATATGAAAAATACAAAAACATTTACATTAACCGCTATGTTTTTAGCAATTTTGATTTTACTATCAGCTGTCCCTTTCTTAGGATTCATCCCGATCGGCCCAATCAATGCGACAACGATGCACATACCCGTCATCATTGCTTCTATCGTGTTAGGTCCTAGAATTGGCGCTTTTTTAGGTGGTGTGTTTGGTCTGATCAGCATGATCCGCAGCACAGTAATTTTATCGCCATTATCCTTTGTTTTTTCGCCATTTATACCTGTAATCGGAACAGACCAAGGAAGTTGGAAAGCAATCATTGTGGCGATGCTCCCAAGAATTTTGATTGGAGTAGTTCCCTATTTCATTTTCATAGGACTGAAAAAACTTACGAAAAACAAGCCTACCTCACAAACGTTCAGTTTATTTATTGCAGGTTTTCTTGGTTCAGCGACTAATACAATTCTTGTTATGAATTTGATTTATTTTCTTTTTAAAGATTCCTATGCGCAAAGTATCGGTGCTAACGGAGCTGCAGTATACACTGCTATTTTGACCGTTATTTTTACTAGCGGTATTGTTGAAGCTGTTGTTGCTGCAATCGCCACAGTTGGTGTAACTTCAGTGTTATTGCGTTTAGTAAAAAATAATGCAACACAAAAACTATAAAAAAGGGTGTGGAACAAAAGTAAAAATCCCTTTTGTTTCACACCCAAAACGCGAATAAAAGAGGATGGGACAGAAGCAATCCCTTCGGAAATAAGCTTCTGTCCATCCTCTTTTTATTTTTTCTGTTTTTTCAGCTTATACGCATACTCACTAGCCTTAAAAAGTAAACCATTGACTGGCAAATCAAATTCACCAACGAACTCATTCACGGTTGGATTAAAATTCGCTTTAAATTTAATCAGCCCATCATTTAAACTACCTTCTAATCCGCCCATATTACAAGATGTACAGCCTCGCTCAAAACATTCATTGATTGCGTCAAACCAGGTCACGTAAGCTGGCATATAGCGTTTGTAACGATCATCCATTCCTGCATAAAGAATTTCACTCGTTGAGCCAAACGTAATCGCCAAAGCCCCAGCAACTACAGCCACATCGCCAGAATGCGCGATATTTTCTTCAAGTTCAGTCATTTCACGCGTTAGAGAAAAATCAAGTTCTTCCAAGTTGTGACGTTTTTTCACTTGATTTTCCTTTAAATTTGCTAAATCTTCTTTATTTTTATCAAAGCGTTGTTTTGTTTCTTCAAAACGCTCTTTCAAATTCACTTGTGCCAGCATGATAAAAGAACTTTCAGGATATATCGTTAATAGTTTTTCAAAATAGTCACTATTTCTCAGTGAAATATTTTGACGTTCTGTCGTTGCTTCGATAACTTTGGCAAAATCATTTACCAATTCAGTATGTCCCATTTTTACAGTAACGCCTTTTTTCTGAGCTTGTTTCATCATCTTCTTTGTGCTTTTTGAAAGTTGTTCTTCACTAAAATCTTCTTTATAAATATTGGCTTGGAAACGTGGTTGGATCGTTGCATCCATTGCCATCGTCAAACCTTGATGCTTTGCTCCACTTGCAACAATAGTATCAATGATCGTTTGTGCCATTGGATCGATTATTTGTTCTTCGCCTAGATGAAAATCTTTATAATGAATCGTTGGGTCCATTTTTACGAATAATGCACGTTTTTTCTTTCCAAACTGTTTCAATTCTTTTAAAAAGAATGCAACTAATTCCGAATTCGTATAATCCATGATCGGGCCACGAGGGGTATATAACATTGAAAATTTCATTGGCAATGGTCTGATCAATACCAAGCTAGAGGCAACTAAGGTACCATTTTCATATACTCCGACAATTTCTGATCCCCAATTATCTTTTACTTTTGCCCATGCAGATGATTGTAACAAATTGCATAAGGGATGGGTTTCTACAAATTTATCGTGTTCTTTGGCATCAATGCCAATTTTAAATTCAAACATCAAAAAAACTCCTCTACATTTTAGCTTCTGTATTACCATATCATAATTTATTGTACAGGAACAGTAAAGTTTTTCATGAAATAGGTTAAAAAATAATAAGAGGTATTATCTTCGCTATTTTTTAGCTTAGATAGCACCTCTTATTATTTTCTATTGCTTACAGTCGTTTTTCAAAATGAACGGATTTATTGATCCAGTACATTATAGGTGCTGCCACAGCCATTGTGGCAAATTCGCTAAGCGCCAGTGTTGCATAATTCCCCCAGAAAGCTGCTCCGCCATTAGGTGCTAGCATAAAGGCAATAATACACATCGTCGCAGTGAAAAATAGTGTATTCAGAGCCAAACGTGCGATAACGTTGGGTATCTTTTTGTGCAGTAGTGCTGTCAGTCCTAACGAAATAAAGGACTGTAGACCTCCATATAAAGCATCTATCGCACCAAAGCCGAAAAAGAAATTATAAACAACGACTCCACCTAAAACGCCCCACATTAATTTCCGATTGAAAACAACTAAATGATTCAAACTTTCAGAAATTCTAAATTGAATTGGTCCTGACGAAACGGGTGCTACTAAAATCGTTAAGCCAAGATATAGTGCCATCACAATACCGTTTACGGTAATTGCTTTTACTTTACTGTTTCCTGAAACAGTATTTTGCATAGTTTCCCCTTCTTTCTCCGAGTTTTTTTACAAGGGATGGTTGATGAACCTTGTTGAGGATTTTTGTTCCCTCAAAAAATGATACGTAGGCATTATATCTTATTATCAAACATTTCACAATAAAAAGTCGACACAACACTATTTGTTTGTGCGCTTATTTCCATTTTTCAAGCATCCATTATTCTTAATTTTTCACATGTCTGTTATAATAGGATTTTGTACAAGGAGGAAACAAATGAAGAAACATTTTTATCTCATCATCAACGAAAATGCTGGCGGCGGTACTGGGGGCAAAGCTGCAGAAAAAATCATCAAACAATTACAGACGGCAACCATTGATTATACGACTTTATATACAGATTATGCTGGGCATGAAAGAGAACTTGTCCAAACTTTAGCACAAGATACATTGATACCTTGGAATGCTGAATTGGAAATCGAAACATTTCCACTTTTAGTTGTGCTTGGAGGAGACGGTACTTTGCATAGCGTTCTCAATGCTTTACAGCCTTTCGACGCTAAAATTCCAATTGGCTATATTCCTTGTGGCTCAGGAAATGATTTTGCTCGCGGTGTAGGAATCAATAGACAAGCGGAAAAAGCCTTCTTCCAACTGCTTAAAGCTGAATTCCCTCAGGAAATCCAAGTGATTACTTATGACGAGTCGATTCAAGAAGAAGCAGGTCTTGCTGTGAATAATATCGGCATTGGGTTAGATGCGGCCATCGTCAACGCGGCGAATACATCTGCTTCAAAAAATGCGCTAAACAAGTTCAATATGGGCTCTTTGTCTTATATTTTTTCAATTATAAAGGTGTTATTCACTCAAAAGGGATTTCCAATACTTGTTGAAGTAAATGGTAAAAAACTGGAATTTGACCGAGCTTTTTTATGTACGATAACTAAACACCCTTATTTTGGTGGTGGGGTTCCAATTGCGCCTATAGCTGATCCACGCAAACCCGTTTTAGATTTTGTTTTAGTAGAACGGATAAATATGTTTAAAATTTTTTGGCTAATTAGCTTACTGATTCGAAAAAAACAGATGAACTCAAGCTATTTTCATCATTTTCAATCCAGTAAATTTAGAATTGTTTCCACAATTCCCGAATACATCCATGCAGATGGAGAAATTTTAGGCAAAAGAAGTACCGATATTTCCTTTGGGACCGAAACAAGATTATTTTGGTTTTAAGGTCCTTAAACATGAGGTTGGAACAGAAATGAGGTGACTCCCAAACGTTGTACGTAAAGAATACAATTTTTGGGGATTATTTTTTATGAATTATAATGATAATGGATCCCTTCTTGGTACTCTTTAAATTTTTGTGATACATAACACGTGAGTGGGATATGACTCGAAGCGTCATATCCCACTCACATTTTTTAATTTAGCGATTCAAACGACTGTTTTAAATCCTCTATTAAATCTTCACTCGCTTCAATTCCTGTTGAGATTCTCAATAAATCTGGTGTTAAACCATATGACTCTCTTAATTCTTTCGGAATATCCGCATGTGTTTGAGTAGTTGGATAAGTAATCAAACTTTCAACACCACCAAGACTTTCGGCAAACGTAAATATAGAAAGATTCCGAAGAAATTCTTTGATCATTTGTTGATCATTGATTTTAAAACTCAACATTCCTCCTCGACCTGGGTACATCACTTCTTTGACATACGGACTCGTTTTTAGATAGGCAACGACTGCTTGCGCATTTTTTTCATGTCTTTCCATTCTTAAGGATAAAGTCTTCATTCCTCTTATCAGTAACCAACAATCAAATGGTGATAAAACGGCCCCAGTCGTATTTAGACTATACGCCAACTGCTCACCGATCTCTTTTGAGCGCGTAATAACAGCTCCTGCTAATAAATCATTATGACCACCTAAATACTTAGTAGCACTATGCAAAACGATATCCGCTCCTAAATCCAATGGTCGCTGGATCAGCGGAGTATAGAAGGTATTATCCACAATCAACTGTACATTGTACTGCTTAGTAAATACGGCAATCTTTTCTATTGAAACTTCGCTCATTAAAGGATTGGTTGGCGTTTCAATAAAGACAGCTGCTGTTTTTTCTGTAATTTCTCTTTCAAAACCAGCCTCATCATCCACATAAATAAACTGGTAAATTCCTTGATTTTCTAACTCTTTAAAATAGCGGTAGCTCCCGCCGTATAAATCTCTTGATGCTACGATTTGACTCCCTACTGGAAATTGACTGAATACTAATTGAACTGCACTCATTCCAGAACTTGTTGCTAAGCCTATTGCACCGTTTTCTAAAACTGCAAGTGCTGATTCAACAACTTCTCTTGTCGGATTTTTGGTTCTAGTGTAATCGTAGCCCGTCGACTCACCTAGTGTTGGATGTTCATACGTCGTTGAAAAATAAATTGGCGTATTGATCGATCCAGTTACTGGATTTTGATGATTACCGATTTGTGCCAAAAATGTATCCGTTTGGACCTTTTTCGATTGCGATTTTTTTTCCATTCACTTCCCTCATTTCTACCAAATTAGTGACCTTCATTTCGAATTAACACGTTTATGTGTTGCTTTTCATTATATACATCAGCCTTAGCTTAAAGCAAGAAAAAACTGGAACGACGTCTGATTGTCCATCCCAGTTTCTCTGCTATTTCATAAAATCATATGGCGTTACTTGGTTCATTCCGATCATCGGATCAACACTTTGAGCACTTACTAAACTTGGCGTCAATAATCGATCCATCTCTTCTTCAACTTGTTCAGTGATTTCTTCTACAGGTTCACTAAATAATGAAAGCTCTTCTGTTTTAGGTTTCACACGCTCATTTATAGGTTCTAACGTTTCTTCTATTATCGCAACCTTGTTCTCTTTAGTAGTCTCATAAACAATCGGTTTATTCTCTACAGTCTCTGAAAAAGGTGCTTCTTTGTTTAATCCTTCTTCATACGCTTCTAATTGCATTCTTATCGTTAAAGACATATCATCCGCACTCGTGATCCGCTCTTTCAACATGGTCAAACGACTAGCAGATTCATTTGCGACACACGTATTAAAGGCTGGAACTTCTCCTAATAAAATCAAGATATCCTTACTTCTAGTAACGGCTGTATAGAGTAAATTACGCTGCAACATACGATGATATTGGTGAACCATCGGTAGAATAACCATCTTAAATTCACTACCTTGTGCTTTATGAATTGAACAGCAATAAGAAAGAGTGATTTTATTCCATTCATTCCGTTTATAACTGACTTCATTGTTATCAAATAGAATCACTAGTTCATCTACTTTATCTTCCGATTCTTTCGCTAAAATTATCCCAACGATTTCTCCCATATCACCATTGAATACATTCAATTCTGGTGTATTGACTAAGTGCAATACTTTGTCCCCAATACGATAAACAGATTCATTCCATTTTACCTCTTTTTTTGTTCCATCATTGGGATTAAATATTTCTTGCATCATTTTATTCAACGCATCAATCCCGGCTGCTCCTCGATACATCGGTGCCAATAGTTGAATATCTTGCGACGAGAAACCTTTTGCTTTCGCTTTAGTCACGATTTGACGGACGTAACTTTCAATATGATAAACGTCACTTTGAAAGAAAGATCGATCCTTCTGATTTGCTGTAAAATCTTGTGGTAGTCGGCCCTGTTTAATTTCATGAGCTAACGGAATAATGCTTGAGCCATCACCTTGTCGATAAATTTCTGTTAGTTCTCTTTGAGGTATTTCATTGATTTGTAGTAGATCATGTAGTACTTGACCAGGTCCAACTGAAGGTAACTGATCCTTATCACCAACGAAAATCACTTGCATATTCGTTGGGATCGCCTTGAATAATGTATTGGCTAACCAAGTATCCACCATAGACATCTCATCCACGATCAATAATCCACCTTCAAGTTCTTTTGCCGTCATACTAGGATTTTTTTCTCTACCAGTCAATCCTAATAGGCGATGAATCGTGCTTGCTGGCAGTCCCGTTGTTTCATTCATGCGTTTAGCCGCACGTCCAGTTGGAGCAGCTAATAGGATTGGAAACATGTCTTGTGTATAATCTTTTATATCCAGAGAAAGACCATTTAGTTCAGCAAATAACGAAACAATCCCATTAATAACGGTTGTCTTACCTGTCCCTGGTCCCCCTGTCAAAATAAAAAGCGGCGCCTTGATTGCTTCTTCAATTGCAGCTTGTTGGGAATCACCATAAAGAATCCCCAAACGTTTTTCAATCCCACGAATATTTTTTTCAATCTCTTCTTTGTCATATTTAATTTCTTTTTTACGAGTAAGTAGACGTTGAATTGACGTCCCAATTCCCCACTCTGAAAAATATAAACTGTTTTCAAAAAGCTTAGTACCTTCTTGCTGGATTTTATTTTCTTCCACTAAATGGATAATTTGTTCAGCTACTTGATCTAATGAAATTTCAACTGGACGACTTGCTTCTAGCGTATTGATTGTTTCTCGCAACAACATTTCAGCCTCAACATATGTATTACCCGATCGAACCGAATGTTGGAATATCTCATGGGTGATTGCGGCACGGACACGTTTGTCCGAATCGGCTCCAATCCCTAACTGTTCGGCAATATTATCTGCTCTTTTAAAGCCAATCCCTTCAATATCTTCTACTAATTGGTATGGATTTTCATGAATGATATCAAGTGTTTCTTCTTTATACGTTTGATAAATCGCAAATGAAAGCTGACTACCAAATCCATAGCGATTCAACCCAACAATCACTTGTTCCATCCCGTGATTTAAACGAATAGTCTCAATAATCGTCTGGCGTTTTTTTTCGTTTAATTGAGGAACTTCTTTTAAGACATCAGGTGTTTCAATAATGCGATCGATTGCATCTTCCCCTAAAATTTCAACTATTTTCTCTGCTGTACGCTTACCGATACCTGGAAATTTTTCACTCGAAAGGTAATTTACGACCCCATTTGCTGAAGTGGGACGTTCTTGTTGATAGCTGTCCACTTGGAATTGTTTGCCGTAACGAGGATGATCAACGAAATGTCCGAAAAATCGATAAATTTCTTCTTCTTGAATTTGACCAAAACTTCCTGTTGTAACGATTTCTTTTTCTAAATAATCTGTATTCGTATCCGTTATTTTTACTAATAAAACCTTATAAAAATTACTGGGATTTTGAAAAAAGATTGCCTGAACTTGTCCAACGACATATTCTTTTTCCCCTTCGCCAAATAATGGATCCATCGATTTCACCTCGCTTTATTCAAAGGAATTTTTTATTGCAAAAAAGAATCATCATTCCATAAATTTAATGTGTAGCCTTGTTTATTTCCCTTATTTTTTGTTTCTAAAATCGACAGACTATTATTCGTAAGTCCCCCCATACTACGCAATTCATTCAACTCTTTCCCAGAAAGTGACTGGATTGCAGCTGTCAATGATGCACCATGTCCTACAAAAAGATATGGACCTTCGCCCTCATCAACTGCGTCGTTCACAACGGCAGAGATGCGCGAAATTGCTTGTTCGATTGGTTCTCCTTGAAATACTTCTGGATTGTATTTATCTAACTGGTAACGCATATGATCTAATTCTTCACTATATATTTTTCTCATGTCAGCAATGTACTGACCTTCTAATTTTCCTAATCCCAATTCTTTTAGTTCATCAGTATAAATGATTTCTACCGGGTTCTCTAATTCTTGATTAATACTTTCTGCTGTCTTTCTAGCACGCATGGATGTACTTGAAAAAATTTTTTCAAAAGGGACATCTTTAATGGTTTGGCCTAATAATTTTATTTCATCAAAACTTGAAGGAAGCAATGGAGAATCTCCACTCATACCCTGAAACCTAAGTTCCTGATTCCATTCTGTTTTTCCATGGCGTGTAAAATATAATTTCATGTTTCTACTCCCTTAAATCTTATTTATTGATTCGTTCTTGATTCCTACTTATTTATCTTAACTAGTGTATCATTTTCACTGCGAAAATTCCATTGAACTAAAAGGTTTATATAAGAGAATCAGTTTGATTGTGTATAAAAAAAGAAGTACGTTATAATAAGAATGTGAAACTTGCAAGTAAATCATACAAGGAGGGAATTCCGTTGTTCTTTGAGCACATCCATCACATCGCAATCAATTGTTCTGATTATCTTAAAACAAAAGAATTTTATGTAGAAAAACTTGGTTTTGAAATAATTCGAGAAAATCAACGCAAAGATAAGAACGATATTAAAATCGATTTAAAATTGGGAAATTACGAATTAGAAATATTTGTCTCACCAGATGCTCCAAAACGTCCCTCATATCCAGAAGCTTTAGGCTTGCGTCATTTAGCCTTTAAAGTTGATAACATCGAGGACGTGATTGCTTTTTTAACTTCTAAAGAAATTGAATGTGAACCAATTCGAACAGACAGTTTTACTGGTGAAAAGATGACCTTTTTCTTTGATCCAGACGGTTTACCATTGGAATTACATGAATAAATAACAAAAAACTGTTTCTTTTTTGTTGAAGGAAACAGTTTTTTTCTGTTAAATTTAGTCTAATTTATCGTTCTCATAATGATGTCTCAATTCCAAATCTGGAAAATTTTGCTGGCGCAGTGCTTCATATACAACTAAGGCAACCGTATTGGATAAGTTTAGCGAACGAACATGTTCATCATTCATAGGAATTCGCAAACATTTTTCTTCATTTTCTCGCATGAATTCTTCTGGTAATCCCGTTGTTTCTTTTCCAAACATGAAATAATGATCTTGATTATCTGTATAATCAACCTCACTATATGTTTGATTAGCAAATTTTGTGATTAAATGTAAAGGGCGACCTTCTAAATACGTTAAAAAAGCGTCTAAATCCTTGTGATACATAATATTTACATCATTCCAATAATCCAAACCTGCACGTTTCAAGTGTTTGTCATCTGTTGAGAAACCTAACGGCTCGATGAGATGTAAGGGAGAATTTGTTGCTGCACAAGTCCGGGCAATATTTCCTGTATTTGCTGGGATTTGAGGTTCAAATAATACAATATGATTTGTCATGATTACAGTTTCCTTTCAGTTGAATGACACATTATTTATATTTTTATTACTTAAAATCAACATAAAAAAAAACGTATCGCCTCGGTGTCAATCACTGCGAGTCGCTACGTTAGTGAAGCTCTTTTCACTAACTTTTATCAGAACAGGAACCTGATAAAAACCAACGAAAAAACAACTTGTATGTAATATAACACCATTATCAGAGCTTTGCAATACCTTTTAGCAAATTTACCAAATGTAAGCGTTATCTAACCATTCCTTTTAACACACGAACGTCAATTGTAACTTCAGCTAATGGATTTTTTTGAACTTCTTTTTTTACGTCATCTGCCACGCCCCATTCAAGCGGAGACATTTCCAACAAATCCAGACGATTTTCCTTTGGAATCGCAAAAGTATAGGTAATACGTTCATTCCCCACAATATCCAATTCTTTTGAAAACTTAGCCAAAACTTTTTCATTAGAATAAACTTGTTTAATTTCATCTTCTGGATAAAAAGCGGCTCTTAATTCTTTCAAATATTTTGCTTCAGGAATAACTTTGATCACAGTTCCATCTTTTTTCAAAACACGCTGAAACTCTTGATAATGGGATGGAGAAAAAATGTTCAAAATGGTGTCCATTGATTGGTCTGAAAATGGTAAATTTGTCAGATCTGCCACTGACCAAAAGGCGTTGATAGGTTGATTACTTGCTAAATAAATCCCATCTTTTGAAATATCAAAACCAAATTTCGGTCCACTCAACCCTAGTTTAGCAAGTTCTGATAGAAAACTCCCTTCACCACAACCAACATCAAGCGTATTTTTAGTGATTTCCATCGTGTCAATGATTTTTTCTAGCAACGGCTGATACATCCCACTTTGAATCATCTTTCCTCTATGAAGCAACATTTTTTTATTATATTCAGTTTGAATACTATGAGAAAGAAAATAAATCGTTCCTTTCTTAGATAAATCAAATTGATGATTTTGCGCACAAATTAAGCTATAGCCGTTCAATTGAAAAGTCTGTTTACATACTGGACAAAGAAACTGTTCTTGATGTGTTTCTAAAAAATTTCGAGCAAAATCAATTTTTTTCAACATGAGGTGACTTCCTATTCATTATAAATTATGGTACTTTTTTGAGAAACTATCGCTATTTATCTTACAACGAGAACGAAACTTTAGCAACCGCCATAATTATGGTACAATGCCTGTGAAGAAAAAACAAGGAGTGGAACGAATGATCAAAGAATTTTGCGCTGAAAATTTCACAAATATCCCAACTGCCATCCGAAATGGTGCTGGAAGAATCGAGCTTTGCGATAATCTTGCTGTAGGCGGTACAACACCAAGTACTGGTGTGATCGAAGAAGTTGTAGCATATGCTGGTGAAAAGTCGATTCCTGTAATGACGATCATCAGACCGCGAGGCGGAGATTTTATTTATAATGACATCGAACTTAAAATCATGCATACTGATTTGATCGAAGCAAAAAAAATCGGAACTGACGGAGTCGTTTTAGGTTGTTTAACAGAAGATGGATGGTTGGATGAAGAATCATTAGAATTGTTGATTGAAACAGCAGAAGGACTACAGATCACTTTTCACATGGCTTTTGATGTGTTAAACAAAGAAAATCAATTTAAAGCGATAGACTGGCTGGCTGAACATGATGTTCACCGCATTTTAACACACGGAGGACCTGCTGGAAGTGCCATTGAAGATAATTTTGGTCATCTGAAAGAACTGATTGATTATGCTGATAAACGTATCATTATCTTGCCAGGAGGTGGAATTTCTAGTAAAAATGTTGAAGATGTAGTAACAGCTTTAGGGATCAACGAAGTACACGGAACAAAAATCGTAGAATAACGCTTAAATGAAGAGGATGGAACAGAAGCGTTTAATCCCGAGAAATAAGAAGGGACTGTTTCTACTTCTACCGTTTATTCGCATTTAGGGTGTGAAACAAAAGTGATTGTCACTTTTGTCCCACACCCCTTTTTTACTTTAATTACTCAGATTTATCTTGTAATTTTTTTGCCTCAATGCTCACAACCAAGCTACTCAAAAGACCTAAGCTACCCAAAATAAACAAGCTATTTTTTTCAAAAAATACACCTGCGCTTGCTAATCCTCCGCCAATAATCAGATTAATAACAGCACTTTGATTTAACCTGCGACTGTTTACTTTTGGCAACACAACATTTACCCCTAGTTTCTTATTTAGTTTATTCATTTCTTTATTCAATTCATTTATCATTTTTATGTCCTCCTGTCATTTTGATAAACTATTGTTATTTCATACAGTTTATACCTTTTTTGATGTTTACTTCCTTGTTTACATACTAACGGTATGTATTATTTAAAATAAAAATGCATCTACGCATTTTTATTCTTGAATCGCTCGAAACATGGTAACTATATCCTTGATATAGTCATCATCAATCAATGGAAAATTTACGCCGTCATAGAGCATCTTAAAAAATGAGAGCTTCCTCAAAAGGTCTTCCTCATTCATTTTATAAAATGAGGGAGCCAACCAGATATTAGTTGACAGTACGATCAACTCAGCAATTTCTTGGGGATAATCGGTTATTATCGAGCCATCACTAATCCCTTCTTCTACCAACGATTTGATATACGGGATAATATTTGTAAAAGCTTCTGCATACAACTCTCCAATGATTCTAGGATTCGTAATCAACGATTTTGCAGAAAACGCAAGTTTCTGATGTTCTAACGATCTCAAGCTCATTGAATTGATTTTTTTAATTTTTTCAAAGCCACTTATGTCTTTCATTGACTCGATTTGATCTGTCACACCAATCGCATATCGTTTCTCTAAAATAGTATTAAAGATTTCTTCTTTTGATTTAAAATGATGATAGATAACTCCTTTTGTTAGGCCACCTAGATGATCAATGATATCTTGAATCGTCGTATGATCGTAGCCTTTTTCCAAAAAGAGCTGTTCTGACACATCTAATATCTTTTTAACCGTTTCCTCTGGATACTTATTACGTGCCACTAGTTTCCCTCCATACATACCGTTAGTATGTATCTTATCTGAAAGTGTGACTCTTGTCAAATATCTTTTATATTTTCCCTCAATTCCATAAAAAAAGAGTAAAACAAAGTACTTTACTCGCTTTGCTTTACTCTTCGATAATCTGAATAAATGCTGATAACCTATTCTTACATTTAACCTCACACAAAATACTGCATAAAAAGACTGGCAATATTAAAATAAATCAATACACTGGTTAAATCACTTAACGTCGTGATAAATGGTCCACTAGCAACAGCTGGATCAAAGCCTAATTTATCCATCAACATGGGAATTAAACTCCCAGCTAAATTCGCTACTGTAATAGCACATAGCATGGCCATTCCAATCACAAATCCTAATGGAAAATTATGTTGCCAAATCCCTACGACAATAAAAATTGCTATGCCTGTCACAGCCCCAGTCACAAGCCCAGTTAACACTTCACTAATAATCAAACGGCCAAAATTATTATCTTTTTCATCTGATACAGCTAGCCTTCTAACTGCGACCGCTAAAGACTGTGTACCTGCGTTACCAGCAGTTCCCGTAATCAGTGAGATAAAGACAGCTAAAATACTTGCTTCACTTACTAACTCTTCATAATGGCTGATTAATGTGGCAGTCGACATCCCCAAAAACAATAATGTAATGAGCCAAGGCAAACGTTTTGAGGCTGCCTTGAATGGATTTTCACTGACTTCTTCAACATTGACCCCGGCCAAACCAGAGTAATCACTTGCCGCTTCATCATCAATGACATCAATAATATCATCAACTGTCACAATCCCTAAAAGATGATCATCATAATCTGTGACTGGTAGCGCAAGGAAGTCATAATCTCGAATCGTTTGTGCTACATCTTCTTGGTCATCACCAACATGAACTGAAATTACCCGTTCACTTAGTACATCAGCAATCATCGTATCATCATCATTTACAATCAAATCACGCAAAGAAATAACTCCGACTAAATGATTTTCCTGGTCGACTACATAAACATAATAAATCGTTTCAGCCACATCTGCCTGATTTTTCAATACATACATTGCAGAACGAACAGTTTGATTTGCAACGATAGAAACAAATTCGGTCGTCATGATCGATCCTGCTGTATCATCTTCGTAATGCAATAACTCTTTGATCTCACCAGCATCTTCTGTACTCATCAAGCTTAGATATTTTGCCTTTTGGCTTTTATCCAACATGTTCAATAAATCTACTGCATTATCCGTATACATTTCAGATAACATTTCAGCAGCGTAGCTTGGGCGCATCTCAGCGATATAATCTTTCATATTTTCATTATCTTCTTCAATAACGTCAAACATATCTGCTAATTCTTTTGGTGATAAATAACTATAAACTTGCTTTCTATCTGTTACATCAATCGATTGATAAAATTGTCCCTGCTCATATATGTGGAGTGCTAAAAACAATTCCCGAAATTCAGTCATTTGTTGGTCTTTCAATTTTTCTAACAGCAAAGAAAAATGATCTTCCATTTCTTGTCCTTCATTCACCCAAACCACTCCTTTCACTCTAAAGTCGATCTACAATCTTTTTCATATCTTCTGCTAAAGGAGAAGTCAATTTCAAGTGTTGTTGCGTAAACGGATGGATAAAACTTAATTGACAACAGTGTAGCGCTTGACGATCGATCCCACTATCCATTTTACCACCATACATGTCATCTCCCAACAAAGGACATCCAATTGCTTCAAAATGGACTCTAATTTGATGGGTTCTTCCTGTATGCAACTGAATATTTACTAATGCTTCATCCTTTTTTCGTTTCATCAACCAATATTCTGTTTCCGCCTGTTGTCCACCCTCAACTGTTTTTCTTTTTAAGATAGACGTTAAATCCCGACCAATTGGCAGTGTTATTGTTTCATGCTCTTTTAAGCAGGACACATTGCCACCAACTAATGCTTGATAAATTTTGACTACCGCTTTTTTGCGTAGTTCTTGATCAAGCATCGCATGAGCAAAACCATGTTTTGCAAACAACATCAAGCCTGTCGTATCACGATCTAAACGGGTTACCACATGGATGACCTGATCCTGATAGTTTTGGGCTTTAAAATACGCTTTGACCCGATTGGCCATAGTCCCATTAGGATGATATTGAGCTGGAATCGATGCAATCCCTGCTGGTTTATTAACCACTAAATAATGTTCATCTTCAAAAACAATATCGATAGGTGCATCATCTATCAGTAACGTTTCATGTTCTTTTTCATCGGGAATCGTGATCTTGACCTGATCGCCCAAAGATAACTGATATAACACATTTTCAACGGACTGATTAACCTCGATTTTCCCACCTTGAAATTTGATTTTAGCTAATAGTCCTTTGGAAATTCCCCGCTCTTTTAAAAATGCTTTTACTTGTTGTGCTTCTTTCTTTTCAACTGTCCAACTAAATTCCATTAATGTATTAATCCTCACTAATAAAGGCATCTTTTACTCGATGCCAAAAATGCATATGTCGATATGATGCAAAATGAATCCGCTCATCCGCAATACGATAGTAAATCGATTTGATATCATCCTGATAAATATCTAATTGATCAACCGTAATCAAATAATCGTTACTTTCCTGTAGCTTGATTTCCAACCATTCAGTATGAGCAATCACGATCGGTGAGCCCAATGTTCGGAAAACACGATTATTCAATGAAGCAATTTCTGCTAACTGAAAAGCGTTGATACTAGGATGTAACACTGCCCCACCAATACTCTTGTTATAAGCAGTTGATCCTGTAGGTGTGGAAACAGACAAGCCATCTCCTCGAAACTTTTCAAACAGTTCATCTTTGATTAGTACATCTGCAACCATCGTTCGATTGGCTCGTTTAATCGTTGATTCATTCAGTGCTAAAAAATGCTTCTCTGGTTTATTTCCATGAAAACTGATTTTCACATCAAGCAAAGGATAACTAATGCTTTTTTCTTGATGAACTAATAGGCTTTGAACTAATTCTTCTAGCTCATAGTCTCGCCAATCTGTATAAAAACCTAAATGACCTGTATGCACTCCTAAAAAACTGACATCATCCAGTCGATGGCTAAAGCGATGAAACGCAGACAATAGCGTGCCATCTCCACCAACAGAAATCACAAGGTCCGGTCGATGGTCGTCGATTTCAATATTATTTTTTTTCAAAAGTAGGAGTAAATGACGGGTAACTTCACTTGATTTGTGTTCATGATTATGCACAATTGCTACTTTCATATTCCTCCTCCTATTCTTTATCTAGTTCAACTTGTTTATCGGAAAACCTTTGATAGTAATCATCTTTTGATTTTCCTCGACCATGAGAGAACAAATGTTGAGCTTCTTGGATTTCTTCGCGAATCGTGGACATTTCTTCATCCAATTGATACGCGGCTTCAGCGGCCCGTTGCAATCGTTCTTTCATTTCTTCTGGAAATGCCCCTTGATATTTATAGTTTAATGAATGTTCGATCGTAGCCCAAAAATTCATTGCTAAGGTGCGAATTTGAATTTCAGCTAGAATCTTTTTCTCCCCCGTAATCAATTGAACTGGATACTCAATCACTAAATGATAAGAACGATAACCGCTCTCTTTTTTATTCGTGATATAGTCGCGTTCTTGAATAATCTGTAAATCCTTTCGATTACGGATAATGTCCACGACTTGACGGATGTCTTCAACAAATTGGCACATGATTCTAAGACCTGCAATATCCTGCATTTCTTCTTCTAAACGATCGACAGAAATATTACGTAACGTAGCTTTCGTCAAAATACTATCAACAGGCTTCACTCGCCCTGTAACAAACTCAATAGGTGTATGTTTATTTTGCTCTCGAAACTGCTTGCGGATGCCGCGCAGCTTAACTTTCATTTCTCCAACAGCCTGTTCATACGGTGCCAGAAAAAGCTCCCACTCTTTCTCCATCCTAATCCCTCAATTTCTTTGAATTTGATTCACAGCTTATTTTACCACAGAGAAGAGAAAAATAGGGCAATTTGATAAATTGTATAAATTTTTTCAACAATAGGAAACTTTTTAACTTCTAGTTCACTTTTCTTGACGTAAATAGGGAAAGTATGCAAAAATTGAATTAAATTAAAGAAGGTGGGTCAAAAACACGTGAGCGAAAATTTAGAAATAGAATTTAAAACATTATTATCTAGAGAAGAATTCTCACGTACCGTTGACTACTTTCAGTTAAAAGAAGAACAATTTTTCACACAAATCAATTATTATTTTGACTCAGTTGATTTTCAATTAAAGAAAAGACATATGGGTCTGAGAGTTCGTGTACTATCAAATAATGCAGAAATCACTTTGAAAGTTCCTGAAAAAGTTGGCTTGTTGGAAATCAATGATATGCTCTCTATTCAAGATGCAAATATGATCATTGAATCGGCTTCACTCCCAGATTTTGGGAATGTTTACAATAAGTTAAAGGATTTAGGAATCGACAAAAATGATTTACGTTTAATCGGCAGCTTAACAACTAAACGAGCAGAAATAAAACTTCCCCAAGGTTTACTCGCACTAGATGAAAGTTGGTACAACGAGCAACATGATTTTGAGTTGGAATTAGAAGTAGATGACGCAACTGATGGTAAGAAAGATTTTCTTGCCTTATTGGATACTTTGAAAATCAAAGAATCCCCGTCACCAAACAAAATTCAGCGCATGATGTTGAGCTCAAAAGACAAAGATTAAGAAGTTATAATAGTGAAAACATATCATTTCATTTTTCTTCGTTTTTCTGATAAATTAGGAACACTTAGTTGAGAAATGATGTCTAGTCGCAAAAGAGTCAAATTGGAGGAAGTATGAATGATTGAAATCTATCTGTTCGTTAATCCTTTGGGGGGCATTTGTCTCAACGTAGAAAAGGATATTTTAAAATTGGTTGAAACTGAGAATAAAAAAATTCAATTTCGTTTCATTCCACTCGTTAATATGCAGACCATAAACCATCTTATAAAGTTGTTTGAAATTCCAACACATGATATCGAACAACGTAATCAATTGTTTGAAGATATTTATTCAGCTGCATTAGATTATAAAGCCGCACAATTACAAGGTAAGAAAAAAGGACGTCATTTACTTCTTGGTTTGCAACAAGCTGTAGCAGTAGATAACATTCCTTACTCTTCAGAGCTAGCTGAAAAGCTAGTAGTAGAAGCTGGAGGCGATTTAGACATGTTCAAAGCGGATCGCCAATCTGAATTTGTAAAAGAATCTTTTCAAACAGATCAACAAATTGCTCGTGAAATGGGTATTGTAAAGCACCCGTCTGCAGTAGTTTACAATTATACGTGTGATCGTGACTTTGGCGTACTTGTGGAAGATTGTGATTCAATGGATGAAATCAAACGACTTTGCGAAACGTCAGAAGATACTCTACAGTATTTTCATGAAAAGTTCGAATTAAATCATTATGAAGATTCCCGAGTGCCTCATGGTCATTTGCATTTACTTTAATTAAAAAAAGAACGCTCAGAATTCCTCTTCGTTGAGAAATCTGAGCGTTCTTTTTTATTGGTCTATAGATTCTATAAGTTGTTCCAGTTCATTTAGTCTTGCTTCAAAAACAGTCATTGCATCTTCGATATATTCTGGTTTTGTCATATCTACTCCAGCTTTTTTCATCACTTCTATTGGATAATCACTGCTACCCGATTTCAGATACGTTAAATAGTTTTCTAAAGCCTGTGGTTCATTAGCTAAAATTTTATTTGCTAGTGCTGATGCTGCCGAAAAACCAGTAGCATACTGATATACATAATAATTATAATAAAAATGTGGAATTCGAGACCATTCTAAAGAAATTTCTGGATCTTTATTCACGTCAGGACCATAATACTTGTGATTCAAGTTTTCATAGTATTCACCCAAATACTCACTAGTTAGAGGTGTTCCTTTAGCATCTTCCGTATGGATGAAATGTTCAAATTCTGCAAATTGTGTTTGGCGGAAAATGGTTCCTTTGAAACCATCCAAATAATGATTCAAAACATACGCCCGAATCCGAGGATCTGTTTCTGTTTCTAATAAAAATTCAGTTAAAAGGTTTTCATTTGTCGTAGAAGCTATTTCTGCTAGAAAAATTGAATAATCTCCATAAACATAAGGTTGATTACTTCGAGTAAAATAACTATGAACACTATGACCCATTTCATGAACTAGCGTATACAATTGATCCAAACTATCATGCCAATTCATTAGGATATACGGTACTGTATCGTAAGCACCTGATGAATAGGCTCCACTACGTTTTCCTTTATTTTCAACAACATCAATCCATCGATCATTGAAAGCAGATTCTACAACTTTTAAATATTCATTTCCCATTGGTTTCAATGCTGCCAATGCTTTTTCTTTTGCTTCATCGTACGAATACTTGATCGAAGCTTCTCCTAAAATAGGCGTATACATATCATACATATGAAGCTCTTCTACTTTCAACAATTGTTTACGCAAGGACACATAGCGATGAAGCAACCGTAAATTCTTGTTCACTACATCTAACAATGTATCGTACACTTGTTCTGGGATATGATTATTACTCAAGGCAGCTTCCCTTGCAGAAGAATAGTTACGAATTTTTGCTTTGTAATTGTGTGCTTTAACATGTGAACTTAATGTTTGTGCAAACGTATTTTTAAATTGTTCATAAACACTATAAAGTGCTTTAAAAGCTTCTTCACGCACACTTCTATGCGTATTTTCCATCAATTGTCCATAGACACCATGGGTTAATTGGATTTTTTCGCCATTCTCATTTTCGATAATAGGAAACTTTAAATCAGCATTATTCAAAATTGAAAATGTATTACTTGATGCTTCAAAAATTTCACCAGCACCTGCTAAGAGTGCTTCCTGATCCGCAGATAGTATATGCGGACGATCACTTAAGATATTTTCAACAAAATGACGATAGATTTCCAATTTAGGATTCTCATCAAAATAACGCCAAATTTTTTCATCATTCAACGATAAAACTTCTGGTTCGAACCACGCAACAGCTTCGCTTGCCTGAGCTAATAGAGAACTTGCTCTAGCATAGATTGCTTGATACGTTGTATTGGTTGTATCTTGGTCATTTTTTAAATGAGCGTATACATAAATAACTTCTACTTTACGATAAATAGCTAATAGCATTTCAATGCTTCCTAGAAATGCATCGCTACCTTTATCTAAAGTGCCCTTAAATTGTTCAACTTCTTTCAACTCGTTAGCCAATCCTTGAAACGCCTCATCAAAAGCTTGATCATCTTTAAATATTTTCGTTAAGTCCCATGTTTTCTCGATTGGCAAACTTGAACGTTCTGGCAATTGCTTTGCTTCACTCATTCCATCTACCCCTTTTCGTATTATTCTTACAACAAACTTATCTTATCATATTTTTAAAAGGAGTAGCAGTGATTAAACACTTATTTTCAATTCTTTTCAACCATTCTATGATAGCTGGAACACTTTGGTCTGGATTACCCAGGTCGAATTTCCAACCTGTTTGAACTTTCACTAAATGGTTGCATTTGATCAGATCATCCAGTAATCGGTTTAGACAATAGATTTTAATTACCTGAAACGGAATATTTGGCAATTCATAAAACAATCCTCTTGATTCTTCTATCTCGTTTTCAAAAGCTTGAATGATCTCCAAATGGCTAATAACATTCTGATCAAAAAACTGTACCAATTTCCAAATTTGAACTTTCAGCAATAAATCTGACCCTCTGCAGCAGAAAATATGAAGACCTGGAAAATAAAACCAATTTGGTAATTGAATCAAATGAAAACGTTTGTTATATAATGTTGATTGAACTAAACGAATCTTCTTATCTCTTCTATATAATTTTCTATTTAAGTCTGTATAATAATCTTGTATTAAATTGCCCATTTTATATTTACGTCGAACATGGATATTCCCTTGGCTCGGAAAATGTAAGATTTTCATTAGTGGTTCGCTATAAAAAGTCCATGCTTTCTTTGATGCATACGGTCTTTTTTTCCAATCTTCTTCAATATGAAAATACAACGCTAATTCTGCTTGTTCCCAGTCTGCTGTCCACAAATAAAAACCTAAGTTTTCTGAATAATAACATAAATTTTTAGCTAATTCATTTAAAATCTGATGGCTGGCAACTAGCTTCTTCCCGCAGATCCAGAGTGGCGTATAACCATTTTTTTGATAAGTATTGGTTCGCTCTACTAATCGTGTAATACTTAGAGCACTACATTGAATTTCCACAGCTATATTTCCGATCAGAAGATCCGGTCGTTGATTTAAAGCTGGTAAATATTTTTCTAGTTCATAAGAGATGCCTTCCTCTTCACACCAATTAGCAAACATTTTTTTTAAGCTTAAATGCTCAACTGTTTCGCCTTCAGAATAAAGACTGCAGGTACTTTTTTTATAATGAGAAAAATGCGGTACTTTTACTTTGCCGTTCTTTATTTGAACTGGATGACCACAAGCTGGACAAAAATAACTTTCAGATTTTAATTGTTCGATTTCCTCTCTAGATAAATTCAAGAGTGTTATGATTTTTTTATTTTTTGAATATGCATTCAACATAGGTCTCACCTCTTATATTAAGGTACGCGAGAAAAAAGAGTTATCATCAAAAAGACTGAGACAAAACGGTACTCGTTTTGTCTCAGTCTTTTTAGTTTATTCAAAATAGTATCTTGTTAGTTCTAACGCATTACGTTCCATAATACAAGTGCCATATTCATTCAAGGCCTCAGGTGTAACAGCAGATAGATTTGCATATTCTAATAATTGTGCCACTTCATTTTCTACATCATTTTTTCCCAATTCATCTAATAAGAAAATAGTTTGGAGATAATATGTCCCTTTAAATGTATATAAATTCGCTATCACAGACTGCAAGAAAACTTCATTTGCTAATTGGATCATTGTATCAAAATCATTAAGCTCAAACACTAAATTTTTTACTGTATTATCAGCAAATTCTTGCGTTTCATCAGCAAAATCCTCTTCTATTTGTTTACGAATTATATTACTAACTTCTTCTGAATTTAAATCGCTAAAGCCTTCAAAATTAGAAACTTCATCGATTGATGCATTCTTACTAATAAATAGTTCTAACCCATCACTTTTTGGCAGAACCTGAAAGGTAACAGCTTCACTGCCTTGAAATTCGTCTTCCACATCAACCTCTTCTAAAATACTGTAGAAAAAATTCTCTACTTCTTTGTGGTTGCCTAATAGGTCTAAAAAAGTTATTCCTCTATCGGCTAGATCTTCATTGCCAATCAACACACGTATGGTATTTTCATTGATATGTTCCATTTCCATGTCGCTACACCTCACTTTTGCTAATCAGGAAACTTATTCTTACGTACATTGTAGCGGAATCACGCCAAATGTAAAGGGAAAAGTAATAATATTCCTAAATAAACTCTTGTCTTAGTATATTCCTTAACTCTTGTTCTATAAACGTATATTCATTTTTTTTACAACTAGTTATAAAAAGTAAATAAATCAGTTACTATGTAAAAACATATAGAAAAAGAAAACCTCTGTCACAAGGACAAAGGTTCTCCTGTACATTTTATAAACCTGCCATCAATTGCGCTTGACGTAATTCCAACTGCCTAACTCCTCTTGGCAAGAAACGTCGAATTTCATCCTCATTAAAACCAACTTGTAATCTTTTTTCATCAATCATTATTGGTCGACGCAACAATCCAGGATTCTCTTTTACTAACTCTAGCAAGTCCTGCAACGGAAGTTCATCCAAATCCATATTAAGTTTTTGGAAAACCTTAGAACGAGTGGAGATAATCTCCTCTGTTCCATCTTCTGTCATTCGCAAAATTGCTTTCAGTTCAGAAATATTCAATGGTTCTGAAAAAATATTTCTTTCCTTGAATGGAATTTCGTGTTCTTGCAACCACGCACGAGCCTTACGGCAAGACGTACAACTTGGGGAAGTATAAAGTGTCAACATGTGCATCACTCCTTTTTGTGATTTTCATCACTATTTTGAAACAGGAAATCGAACTGTTTTCCTATTTAATGTAAGTATACCCAACTTCTAATAAAAATACTAGCTCTTTTTCCAAAAAAAATCATAGTTTTTCGTTATTTTACGTGTTTTTTTAAATATTGAAATAAAGATAACTATTTTTTCAATATAAAATTATAACGTTTTCATACCAAGAAAAAATGATACAGCTTTGTTGAGCTATTATAACTGTTCTAGTCTAAAAATTCTGACATTTTATTTTTTTCGTGGAATCCTGTTTTTTTTTACTTTTAGCTGTATAATGATATCAATGACTTTTTATTAATTGATTAAGGTGGTTACTTTATGGAAACAATATTTTCTGGCATTCAGCCAAGTGGAACACCAACTATAGGAAACTATATTGGTGCAATGAAACAATTTATTGATTTACAAAATCACTATAGCTGTTATTTTTGTATTGTAGATGAACATGCTATAACAGTCCCTCAAGACCCTTTAAAATTACGACAACAGACACGTAGTCTAGCAGCTTTGTATCTAGCTGTAGGACTTGATCCTGAGAAAGCAACGATTTTCATCCAATCTGAGGTTTCTGCTCATGCTGAAGCTGCGTGGATCATTCAATGTAACACAACGATTGGCGAATTAGAACGCATGACTCAATTTAAAGATAAATCGCAAAAAAATGGTCGGACTGGTGTTAGCGCTGGGTTGTTAACTTATCCGCCGCTAATGGTCGGAGATATTGTTTTATACAATGCTAACCTTGTACCTGTTGGCGATGATCAAAAACAACATTTAGAATTAACACGAGATTTTGTGGAACGTTTCAATAAACGATATGGTCAAGCGAATCAAGAAGTTTTGGTTCTTCCAGAAGTTAAAATCGCTGAACAAGGCGGACGTGTGATGAGCTTACAAGATCCTACCAAAAAAATGAGTAAATCAGATACAAACAGTAAAGGGTTTATCTCTATGTTAGATGAACCAGCTATCATCCGCAAAAAAATCAAATCGGCGGTAACTGATTCAACTGGTATCATCGAATACGATCCAGTGAATAAGCCAGGTATCTCCAATCTCTTAAGCATTTTCTCTGCTTCAACAGGTCGTCCAGTTGAAGAATTAGTCGCAGACTATACTGGAAAAGGGTATGGTGAATTTAAAACGGATTTAGCAGAAGCAGTTGTTGCATTACTTGCCCCGATTCAAGAGCGGTATCATGAACTATTAGCCTCAGATGAATTAGATGATATCCTTGATAAAGGTGCAGACCAAGCGCGTCTTGTTGCAAATAAGACTTTACAACGTATGAAAAATGCCATTGGTTTAGGTAGAAAACCACGGAAAAGATAATAAGATAAAAGAGAGCGAGGTATAACTTAAATCGTTATACCTCACTCTCTTTGAACCTGAATAAATAGCAGAAACAGAAGTAGCTCCCTCGGAAATAAGCGAAAATTTACAACAATTTTCGTAAGTTTTTCTTATTTTTCAGGGCTAAAGACTTCTATCATAACTCTTTTTACTCTCTAAATTGTGCATCATGTAGGCGACGGTAATGTCCACCTTTTTCAAGTAGTTCTTTATGTGTTCCTTCTTCCAAGATCCCTTGATCGCTCACAACGATGATTCTTGTCGCATGTTTGATTGTTGCTAAGCGATGAGCAATAATCAAGGTTGTCCTACCTTCAGCTAATGAATTCAAGGATTCTTGAATTACTTGTTCAGTTTCCGTATCTAAGGCAGAAGTTGCCTCGTCCAGAATCAAAATCGGTGGATTTTTTAAGAACATCCGTGCAATCGCTACCCGTTGTTTTTGACCACCAGATAGTTTAACCCCACGCTCCCCGATCATTGTATCTAATCCTTCCGACAGTTGATCAACTACTTTTTCTAAATGAGCTAATCGAACTGCCTTTTGGATTTCTTCTTCAGTTGCATCAAGTTTTCCATATGCAATATTCTCTCGAATTGTTCCTGGAAATAAGAAAACATCTTGTTGGACGATTCCAATTTGGCTTCTCAAAGAAGCCAGTGTCATATCTTGAACATCGATACCATCAATTGTGATTTTCCCTTCAGTTACTTCATAAAAGCGTGGTAATAAGTTACACAGTGTCGTTTTTCCTGAACCACTTTGCCCGACAAAAGCGACTGTTTCGCCCGGGACAATCTGCAAATTGATATGATTTAACACTTTTGTAGAATCTGCATATGAAAATGAAACATCATCATAAATAATATCTCCATGTAAATGATCAATTGAAACTGCATCTGGTTTGTCTTGAATAGTTGGCTTCTTATCGATTTCTTCAGTAAATCGTTTAAAACCAGCAATCCCCTTCGGATAACTTTCAATCATATTATTGACTTTTTCGATTGGACGAACAAAAACGTTGGATAATAGAATAAATCCGACAAATTGCCCATCAGTAATCTCGCCTTTGATTGTGTAATAGGCTCCAAAGATCAGTGTAAACAAGTTAATCAAACGAATTAAAAAGTAATTATAAGCTGAACTAATCCCCATTACTTTATAAAAGGTGATTTTTGATTGGCGATACGCTTGATTCAATCCTTCAAAACGGCGACGCTCAAAAGGCTCATTGGCAAAAGATTGAGTCACCCGAATTCCGCTAACTGATGCCTCAACACCTGCGTTAAAGTCACCGAGATTATCATAAATCTTAGTATTGACTTTTGTCATCTTTTTATTGAAAAAGACCAAGGCAATTGTAATGAATGGCAAAACAATAAACGTAGCCAAAGCTAGTTGTACATGGATTCTAAGCATCAAATAAAAAGATCCGACTAACGTCATAACCGTAATAAAAACATCTTCTGGTCCATGGTGAGCAACCTCTGAGATTTCAAACAAATCCGTTGTCAATCGGCTCATCAATTTCCCCGTCTTTTGATTATCATAATATTCAAATGGCTGCGTCTGCAAGTGTCCGTATAATTCCCGACGCATATCTGTTTCAATATTTACACCCAATTTATGACCAAAAAAGACCACAATATACTGCAAAATAGTATTTAGTATATAAAATAAAAGCAACCCTGCACAGGCTAATGCAATTAATCGGAAATTCCCCTTGGGCATGATTTTATCAATGACTTGATTTACTACCACTGGAAATGATAATTCCAGTAAACCTGCTAAAACAGCACAACCGAAATCTAAAATAAATAAGTGCTTGTATGGTCGATAATAACTAAAAAATCGTTTTAACATAATCTCCCTCTTTCTTTTGACACTACCACTATTATACGCAAAGAAAGACTTGTATGCAAAGTTTGAAAGAGTTAAATTAACACTATGTTGGTAAACCCATTTGACAAAAAATAGTTCTATTCACTTTAGGTCAAAAATAATTCAAAATAGAATAATAAATAACCAAAATTCATATTGAAAAAAATTTCTTTTACCTATATTATAGATAGAGTTGTATACCCTATTTAAGTTTATAAGGAGTGTTAAATTGAAAACAACAAAATTAGTGATTGGCATTATCAGTATTATTCTCTCATTATTAGTCTTATTTCAATCCTGTGTTGCAGGATTAGCAAACAGCATGCAAAACAATGGCGAAGCTGGTGGAAGTGCTGGAATGTTACTAGCTATCTGCCTATTAGTGGCTGGAATTATTGCGATTGCAACTAGAAATACAACTGGTAATGGCGGTTTTGTCGCTGCTGGATTTTATATTGCAGGGGGAATCATCGCTTTCTTGCTCGCAGGTGGTTATGGAGACCTATATATTTGGTCTGTATTATCGATTATATTTGGAGCGACTTTCGTTATTGGGGATACGAAAAAAAGGAAATAAACAAGAGCAACAGTTCGTGATCAATGAATTCATAAACTGGAGAGAAGACATTCTCTCCAGTTTTTTATACATTTTGAAAGGCGCTGATCGCTGTTATGTTAATAACTTGAAAAGTAGCAAGCAATTTGTTAAATTAGACATATACATGTACATCATAAAAAACACCGATGAGTTGCTTATGTCTTGGGGAAGATAGGCCTGATCGGTGTTTCTGTTTTTATTATACTAAATGTAGAGTTTTTCCACCACTTCAAAAAACTACTTTCGATAATACTTTTTTGAAGAATCAATAGACAAAATATGTTTTTTTATTCACTTTCTGATCGAGAAAGTGCTTTTTTGTAGCTTGCATTATCTGAAACTCTTCTTTTAGTAGTTTATTTTCATCGACATTCTCATCTAAATTAAAAAATTCTTTCTGTTCTTTTGTGAAAAAGTTCGCTACAATGAAAAAGGATTTGGAAAATTTTTCTGAAAATTTATAAGGGGTGTAACTTTTTAAATGAAAACCATTGTTTTTGATGTGGATGATACAATTTATGACCAGCAACAACCGTTTAGAAATGCAATCAAATCGGTCTTTCCTTGTGTAAAAGGAGAAGATATGCATGCGCTGTATATTCGTTTTCGATTCCATAGCGACGAAACCTTTCCGAAAGTCATGTCTGGTGAATGGACACTAGAATTTATGCGCTTTTATCGCATCAATGAGTCGTTAAAAGATCTAAGTTATCCAGCCGTTTCACAAACTGACGGTCTAACTTTTCAAAAAACCTACGAAGATGAATTGGATAATATTGTGATGCATCCAGAAGTAAAAAAAGTATTTGATTTCTTGAAAGAAAAAAATATTCCGATGGGAATCATCACAAATGGTCCAACAGATCATCAATTCAAAAAGGTAAAACAACTTCAATTGGAAAATTGGGTTCCTACTGATAATATCATTATTTCCCAAAGTACTGGTTTTCAAAAACCTGAAAGAGAAATTTTTGACCTTGCTGCAAAAGAGTTCAACATGGAGTGTGAACACACGTTGTATGTTGGAGATAGTTTTGAAAATGATATTGCTGGCGCAAAAAATGGTGGCTGGAAATCTTTGTGGTTCAATCATCGTTTACGAGAAATGCCAGTTGGCGAAAAACCCTACCACATTAAAGAAGTCACTTCATTTGAGGATTTATTCCCGACAATTCAATCACTATTTTCATAATAAACAAAAAAATGGGTGTGGAACAAAAGTAAAAATCACTTTTGTTTCACACCCTAAATGCGAATAAACGGTAAAAGCAGAATCAATCCCCTCGGAAATAAACTGAAATTGCTGTAAAACACAACGAGGAATGAGTTGATGCTTTCTCGCTAAAGGCTCGTCGCAGATAAACATTGTTGTACAGTACCTACTTAGTTCTCGGGATTAAACGCTTCTGTCCCATCCTCGTTTTTTATTCACCAATACTCAAAATCGTCCGAATATCATCTTCTGTCATTTTAGCTAGTTGTTCTTCATTTCCTTGAATCACTTTCTGGAATAACTCACGTTTTTCTTGCTGTAAGGAATCCATTTTTTCTTCAACTGTTCCTTCTGCAATCATTCGCCAAACTTCAACAACGTTTTTTTGTCCAATACGGTGTGCTCGTCCAGCAGCTTGCTCTTCTACTGCTGGATTCCACCATAAGTCATACAGAATCACGGTATCCGCTCCGGTTAAGTTTAATCCAGTTCCTCCAGCTTTCAACGAGATCAAAAAGACATCCTTCTCACCAGCGTTGAACGCATCTGCCATTTCCATTCGTTCTTTCGGTTTCGTACTTCCACGTAAATAAAATGTCGTTAGGCCTAGCTCAGATAATTCACTTTCAATAATGGATAACATACTCGTAAACTGTGAAAAAAGTAATACACGCCGATTGTTTTCTTTAGCTGCTACCAATAAGTCTTTGACTTGTTCTAATTTACCGGAACCACCTGTGTAATCGTCGATAAACAAACGAGGATCACAGCAAATTTGACGTAAACGAGTTAAACCAGCTAAAATGCTTAAACGGTTTTTCTTGAAGGTGTCTTGATCCATTTGACTGACATCTTCTTGCATTTGTTTCAGATAAGCCAAGTAAACTGTTTTTTGTTCTTCCGTTAATACACTGTATAGATTACTTTCGATCTTATCTGGTAAATCAGCCAGAACCGTTTTCTTATCTCTTCTTAGAATAAACGGCTGAATCATTTTAGCAATTTCTTCTGGTTTCATCGATCTAAACAATGTTTTAGACGGAAATAGTCCTGGTAAAATCATTTGGAAGATCGACCATAATTCATCAATATTATTCTCAATAGGGGTTCCACTTAATGCAAATCGTTGAGGTACTGTTAAACTTTTCAACGCTTGAGCTGTTTTTGTCCCACTATTTTTCACCATTTGAGCCTCATCTAAAATCAAGTATCCTAAATTCAACGCTTGGTACATCTCAATATCTTGCCTTAAACTCGCATATGAGGTAATCACAACATCTAAATCAGGTTGATTAGCCAGTCTTTCACGCTCCGCTTTATTACCAGCAACAACTTCAGCTTGTAAATCAGGTGCAAATTTTTTAATCTCTGCTGCCCAATTATAGATCAGACTAGCAGGTGCTACAATCAAAGCGGCTCCTTTTTGCTTTTGTTCTTCTTTTTCAGACAATAAATAGGTAATCGTTTGTAACGTCTTCCCTAAGCCCATTTCATCCGCTAAAATCCCACCAAATTGATAATAACTAAGCATTTTTAGCCATTTAAATCCATCGATTTGGTAAGACCTAAGTGTTGCTTGAATTTTTTCAGGCAGTGTTACTGCAAAGTTTTCTGGATGCGTCAAATTTGAAACCATTACTTTAAAAGAATCTGAAAAATGCGCTTGACTATTATTTTCCAACATGTTTTCGATCATCAACCCTTGATTTCTTGGTACCTGGATCGTTCCCTGCACATTTTTCATATTCTGTCTCAGCATTGTTAGTACTTCACTGGTCTGTTGAAACTCTTCAGAATCTAACGATAGAACTTCCCCAGTTTCCAACGTATAAAAACGATCATTACGCAATAAACTGGCCAAAACTGCGTCAATTTCTTGTTCTGCAATCCCTGTAACATCAAAGCGAACATCCAACCAAGAATCCGATTCAGAAACTTCGATCATTGGTTGATGATGCGCTGCATCTAAGTAAAGTTCCCGCAATTTTTTACCCATACGAACTTCCCCTAAACGACGAAATGTTGGCACTTCCGCTTTAAAAAAATAATACAAACGCTCGCCCACAGGTAACGCTTTTTCATAACCATCTGCTGTTTTTTGATAACCAAAAGCGGCGAACTGCTCTACGATTTCCTGTTCCTTTTTACTATCGCGCACTACTTCTTGGTTATCCCTTGATGCAATTGAGTGTTCTTCATCCGTTGAAAAGACTACCTCTCCATAAGTAAAGTCCAGACGTACTTTGATCATGCCTTTAATTTTCCGAAAAATAAAAATCGTTTCAAGAGGATGATAAACCACTTCGTCGGCTACTTCATGACTAACAGATACTGTCCCAATTTTTTTCAATAAGGGAATTACTGAACCAAACAAATCAGATAACTCAGCTTTTTCATATAGAATCTCCGGTTTTTCCACACGTTTTAATAACTGTAACAAGGTGGTATAGATTGCTTCTTGCTCTTGCGTAAAAATATATACTTGTTCATTACTAAACCCCCATTGGTAATGAGTCAAAAAGGTGGTCAACTGGTCATCGATCCTCAATCTATACTGATTACTTTCCAATTTACTTAAATCAAAATAAATCGGTAAATCTCCTTTTATAAAAGACAAGTGTCGATACTTTTTACCTTCATCATTTAACTGAAAATGAGGAACTTTGCTCATTTTTTCAAGTAAAGCCTGTCCTTGATCGATCGGTAACACAAGATATCGTTTATCGATTTTCCCTTTGACCTGAAGTCCATTGGCACCTAATAATTGGCTTGTTTGATAAATCGCCGCTAATTGTGCCAACAGCTCTTGACTTTCGATTGGAAAAGCTTCTTTCATTAGATCAAAATGATGCTGCTTGTTAATCAAAAATGTGCCTTCTTTTTGAAAAGTTTGGAAAAACTCCCCAATATTTTTAATAATATATGTTTTAGGCTTCACACCTCGATAACCCAAACGCAATGAGATCCCTAACACTGCTAATTCTGGATAATAACTATTTGTTTCGATCACATCTACAATATATTCAACTGTAAGAGGGGTAATTTTGATTTTTTCCTCTGAGTGATTCAATTTGGCGAAACCTTTAGTAAACATCTCTGAGATAGACAAGGTTCGTTTTTCAAATGAAACAGGCTGATCGGCTTTTATAACTCGAGCAGTTCCTTTTTGGCGCAGGTACAATTCAACAGCTACTGTATGTTTGCAGTAGCCATGATCCTTCCAATAAGGGCATTCACAGATATCATTTTCTTTGGCTGTACCGTCTAATTGCACACGATACAATTCACTTCCTAAAACTTCAGCATGCCACACTTTCCGATCCGAATCTTGAATGACTGACAAAACTCTGCCTTCTTTCATATACTCTCGACCGCGCTCAACGATTCGTTCTGGGATACTCCACTTCATGTTCTCACCTCCTAGACTATTTAAGCCATTTGATAGGTCACTAGACTTTGACCATTTCCATTCGTTTTGATTTGTAGTTGTTGTGGAATTCTTGCTTTTAACTCACTTACATGGCTGATGATGCCAATCATTCTTCCTTCGTTTTCGATTGTTTCCAATGCCTCCATTGCCATTTCCAAGGCTTCTTCATCTAAAGATCCAAATCCTTCATCGATAAATAGAGCTTCAATCAACACACCACCAGCCTGTTCTTGTATTACTTCTGCCAGAGACAATGCTAAAGCTAGTGCAGCAATAAAACTTTCTCCCCCAGATAAGGTGTGAGCGCTACGCGAGCTTCCCGCATTATCATCATACACATTGATTTCAAGTCCCGTTTGATTTTTATAACTTCCAGAATCCTGATTCAATTCAAATTGATACCGATTCTTCGTTAATAAACCTAAACGTTGATTTGCAACTTTCAAAACTTCTTCTAAATAAGTTTGTAAGACATATCTTTCAAGACTGGTTTTTCTGGGATTGTCACCATTAACAGTAGCAGCCAATTGATGTAAAGCAGTTACTTCTTCCCATTGTTGTTCAATCGAAGCGATTAATTCTTTGACTTGTTGTTGAATTTTTTCATTAGCTTGGATTTTTTCTTGTTGTTGATAGTAATTGGCTTCCTTCTTTTGAAGTGTCACACTTAATTGTTCAATTTCATCTAATAAACCAGTGATTTCCGGCTGTGTTTTATTTTCCAATTTTTTCTCTAGTTCTACCAATTGGAATGTCAGTTGATCTTTTTTCTTATCAAAAGCAGTTAGTTCATCTTTGATTGCATCCAATTTAGGGACCTCTCTCAAAAGAACCCGTACGATTTTTTCATCTAATTCAACATGTGATTCTTTTAACGCTGCAGTCAACTGTTTTTCTAACGATTGTTTTTCCGTTAAATTTGTAGCTTGTTCTTTTGCGAGGTGTTCTTTACTATTTTTGAGTAGCAATTGATTCTCTTGTGCCTTTGAAAGTTGCTCTTCAATTTCCTGTTTTTGTCTTTCCCATTGGACTATTTGTTGTTCAAGTTGTTGTTTTTTCTCCATTATTTCAGTTAAAGAAGACTGTTTGTCACTTAATTGTTCTGAGATTGTTTTTAATTTTGTTTGATTTATAGCTTGCTCTTGCTTTTTTTGGTTAACATTTTTTTCTTGTTCAAGTACTTGAAGTTGCTGCTCCGCCACGTTTTTCTCTAGTTCAATAATGCTATCTTTTGCGGCTTCGATTTGTTTTAACTTAAGATTGAGTTTATCCGTTTTGCGTTTAAAATCAGCGGTCACTTGATCTATTTTATCTAGAGATAATGGTGCTTTTATGAGGACAACTTGTTTGTCTTGTAGCTGTTCAAGCAAAGAACTAACTTTACCATTTTGGGCGTTTAATTCCTTCTGTAATTCTTGTTCATCCTGCCTCAATTGAGCTGCTTGCGTTTGTAATTTGGCAACATCCGCTTCTTGCTTTTGAGCTGCTTGCTCAATTTCATTGAGTTCATTTTCAATAGATTGAATTTCTTCCAATGTAAACTCTTGATGCTCTTTCTGATTTGGATGTTCTATCGAACCACAGACTGGACAAGGTTCACCTTCAACTAAAAATAAACTTAACCGACTGATCTGCATCTTTGCCCACTGACTTTTTTGTTGGGCAACTTGTTGATAGAGTATTTCTTTCTTGACCTCTGCTTGCTTTTGGCTTGCTTCTTTCACAGCTAGTTGATCTGTTGCGGCCATTTTCTTAACGTCAAGATCTTGCTGTTTTTTCCAGTTCTCTAAAAAAGTTTGCCATTGATCTTGATGACGTGCTAATTCTAATTGTTCTTTTTCAACCTGTGCTCTCCCTTCGATGATAACAAGTTTAGTTTGATATGCTTGTTCAGCATTCGCTTGTTTTTCTTTCGATTTTGTAAGTAGTTCTTCTAAAACCGATAACTCTGACTGATCTTTTTCGAGTGTATTGGCTAGTTTTTCCTTTTCTTCATACAAAGGGATTTCAAATTGCCATTTTGTTACTTGTTCTTTAGCCTGATTTACTTCAATAACTTGATTCAGATTATCTTTTTGCTTTTGTTTTAATTGCTGAATCAATTGATTCTGAGTTTCTTGATTGGCTTGATTGGCTCTTAATTCTTGTTCATACGTTGAAATCAAGTTAACTTTTTCATCGATTTTTTCAATCATTCCTTGATGCTTTTGCACCCATTGAAGTTGCTGCTCTTCATATCGTAATTTTTCAATCATTTCAGTAGCTTGATCAAGTTCTTCTTTTTGCCTTTTAAGCTGACTTTGTTTTGTAAATTCATTTGCTAGTTCTTCTACAGCAAACCTCTCTTGTTCTTTTTGCTCTTTTTGTTTTTTCAAGCTAGATAGCTCTGATTCTTCTGCTTCTTGTTGTTTAATCATCGCTTCTTGTTGCTGCTCTAATACGGATAATTGCTGTTCTACAGCTAATTCTTCTAACAAGGGTTCTTGCCAGTACAATTGATCTAATTTTGCTTGAATCGTTTGTTGTGTTGTTTCAATATCTTTATTGACTGTCTTTAATTGTAACTTTAGTTGTTCATTTAATAGTTGATACAATTGCGTTCCAAACAAGTTACGGAGAACTTTTTCTTTATCATTACTATTTGCAATTAAAAACGTTCGAAATTCTCCTTGCGGTAAAAGAACGATTTGGGCAAATTGAGTCGCATCTAAATGCAATAATTCTTGAATAAAACTATCCACTTCTCGACGCTTCGTATATTCTCTCAACTCTTTTCCAGAATGATCTTTCACAATTAATGAAATTTTCGCACTTTGCGTCCGAGTACCGTCTCCACGTTTTTTATAAAGCTCTTGTTCAGGTTTTCTCGTAATATCATAAAAATAGTCTCCATGAGAAAAGGCCAAATGAACTTCTGTTGGCTCCGATGGATCAGCAAAAGTAGAGCGCATTTCTTTTCCTTGGCGTAATTTTCCAGAACTTTCTCCGAATAAAGCATAACTCATTCCATCAAAAATCGTTGTTTTACCAGAACCTGTTTTTCCACTGATCAAAAACAAGGATGAATCTTCAAACATATTAAAATCAATTGTTTCATCAATATAAGGGCCAAAATTTTTCAATGTTAGTGTTAATGGTTTCAACCTATTTCCCTCTTTCTGCTTGATGAATATCTGCAAGTTTCTCTTTGACCCACACCTGTTGTTGACCAGTAAGCTCTTCTCCTGTTACTTCTGAAAAGAATTGATCAACTAATTCTGTTGGCGCTATGGTTTTGATTTCTTTTTTTGTTTGATTGTTTTTTTGTTGCTCTTCTCGACCAAATAATCGCTCAACACCAATCACTCGTGGATAAATTTGACGTAGCTGATTCATCATATTAGGAATAACTGCACGATCTGTTAATTGAATATGTAAATAATTTTCACGATTGATCGACTCATAAAATCTTGGCATCGTCAGCTCTTTAAAGCTACCTTCTATTTGCATCACGTCTCTTAATGGTACGATTTCTTTAAATTCAAATGTTGTTTCATCTATTTGAGTGTCAACGATCCAAACGCCTTTTTTCTGATTCATTTCTGATAATGAAAACTTTAAAGGCGATCCACTATAACGCGCATTTTCAGCTTGTAAAGCATTTTTTCCATGTAAATGCCCTAATGCCACATAGTCAAAGGATTCTAGCAATGACAACGGTACCGTGTCCAATCCTCCTACCATCAGTTTGGTTTCTGAATCTGATTTTTCACTACCAGCTACAAAAAAATGACTAACTAAAACGTGTGACATATCAGGTTTGAATTGCTTTTTCATTGCTGTAACGACTTCTTTCATTGCTTGTTCAATTGTCCGAATTTCTTCATTGTCAAAAAATAATCGAGCTGAAATCGGTTCAAAATAGGGCAATAAGAAAAATTGAGTATTCCCCATTTCTACTGGTTGGAACGCTTGATCTAAACGAGTATTCAAATGGAAATTCGACTGAACAAACCATGGTCCCCCCGTTTCTAAACGTGTGCTACTGTCATGGTTTCCAGAAATGGCCAACACGGGAAATTTTTCTTGTAAATTCATTTCTACGATCATTCGATTGAATACCTCGATAGCTTCGACTGAAGGAACTGATCGATCATATAGATCGCCCGCAACAACAATCGCATCCACTTGTTCCTCTTTGGCAATCGTGAGAATCTGCTGAAATGCATCTGCTTGTTCCTCTAATAAATCATAGCCATGTAATTTTTTGCCAATATGCCAATCTGCTGTATGTAAAAAACGCATTTTTCCACCACCTAAAAAAGTCCTTCTTACTATTATACCAAATTTACAGAGAAATATATGGTTCAAACGTATAGAAATTGTCTGAAAACAAAAAAAGCTTGAAATATAACTCTTCGAGTCATACACAAGCTCAAACGGATCATGGTACTGCTAAATTTTCTATTCTTTCACTTCATACTTAAAGTCAGGATTGATCTCTTCATCTAAACGATCAAAAGTCGCTTGCATTCTACGCTCAACTTCTGCAATCCCTTCTTTATCCATCTTAGTAATGTCACTAACATCGATTGGCTCACCAAACCGAACAGTCACTCGACGACGCTTAAACAGATCCTTCAATGTCAGTGGTCCTTGATAAACGGCCGGAACTATTTTAACTTTAGCCATTTTTGCAATCAATGCTACTCCGCCTTTCAACTCAGAAGAATGACGAGTACCACTTGGGAACATCACTAAACTTAAATCAGTATTTTTCAATGTTTTAACAGGCGTTTTAATTGCACTTGGACCTGGTTTTTCCCGATCAACTGGAAATGCGTTGGCATGTTTTAAAATAAAGCTTAGGAACGGATTTTTAAATAGCTCTTTTTTCGCCATAAAACTAAATTTCTTCGGTGATCCACCCACAGCTAAATATAACGGCTCCCACCAAGTTCTGTGAGGAGCAACTAAAATATAATTTTCATTTTGAGGAATACGGTCTTTCTTTTCATAGTGTGCATTGCCGTTTATAATAAATAAAACAACACGGACAACACCACGCATAAACGTAAAAAACATGTTCTTCTTCCTTTCTTTTTACTAGCTATAAGTATGCCGAAAACAAATGATTTTGACAAGTCTTTTTCAAAGGTTTCTTCTGTATCTTAATCGTAGTATAATATAAGGATACCTTTCGTTCCACCAAAGAGTGTTATAAAAACTGGAGGCGCCCTTTTATGATCGAATTTAAACCATTAGCAAAAAATGAAAATGAAGCCAACTTGATTGTCTTACTTTCCAAAAATCAAGAAGAGGTCAAAAATATTCCAGCTGAATCAAATACAAGCTTTTCTATAGCCCTTTATGATGAGCAGCAATATATCGGTGGAATCACAGCGAATAAATGGATGAACGCAACACATATTTCATTGTTGGCGCTCAAGAAAGCGTATCGTGGTCGTGGTTACGGCAGCCAATTACTTAAAAAAGCTGAAACATTCGCACTGCAAGAAAGTTCTGACCTCATTACGATCAATACTCAAGATTATCAAGCAAAAACATTCTACGAAAAACATGGCTATCACGTTTTTGGACAATTAGCTGATACGCCTTTTGTTGGTACAACAAAATATTACTTAGTCAAACGCGTTTAAACCAAGAAAAATTAAAGGAATGAACCTTATATGTTATTACCTGGCGAACGAATCGATCAATTATTTGCAGATGATATTCAAATCATTCAAAGCAAAGAAGTTTTTTCATTTTCTATTGATGCAGTCTTATTAGCAAATTTCCCTGCATACCCCAAAAACGGTACCATCGTTGACCTTTGTGCTGGAAATGGTGCCGTTGGATTATTTGCAAGTCGTAAAACCAACGCTCAAATCACACAAATCGAACTGCAAGAACGTTTAGCAGATATGGGTAAAAGAAGTATTCAATTGAACCATTTAGACGAACAATTGACAATGGTAGAACTCGATTTAAAGCAAGCAACAACCGTGGTCAAACCTGACTCCGTCGATTTAGTTTTATGTAATCCACCTTATTTTAAGGAATTGCCGACAAGTCAAAAAAATCCTAACCCTCATTTAGCAATTGCACGTCATGAGATCCATACTACACTTACAGAGGTAATCGAAGTCTCCGCACAACTGCTAAAAACAAACGGTCGTTTAGCAATGGTCCATCGTCCCGATCGTTTTTTAGATATTTTACATGCAATGACATCAGCGAACATCGCTCCCAAACGCATTCGTTTTGTCTATCCTAAACCTGGAAAAGAAGCCAACACATTATTAATAGAGGGAATCAAGCAAGGGAAAAGAGAAGGGTTTCGTATATTACCTCCATTATTTACTTATGATGAACAAAATACATACTCACCAGAAATGAAGGCGATGCTATATGGAAACTGAGCATTATTTCTATGTTTTATATTGTAAAGATGACACTTTTTATGGCGGTTATACCACAGACCCTGAACGGCGTTTAAAAGAGCACAATAGTGGTACTGGAGCAAAATACACGCGGCTTCCTTCTCGTTTACCTGCCAAAATGATCCATACTGAAGTATTTAGCAACCGTAGCGAAGCAACCAAAGCAGAATATGCGTTTAAAAAATTAACGAGAAAACAGAAAATCACTTATTTGCAAGAACAGGGAGTTAAAGAATGGGATTAATAATGCGGCCATTCACTAACACAGATGCTGCTCAAATTTTCCTACCTTTAAAAAGAAACTTGTCAGAAATTATTATGAAGCAACTGGAAAAAAATGGTTTTCATCTCAGAGCAAATCGAAGTTCCTACAGCTAAATTAGCAGAAAAATCCTATTCCCTCTTAGTGTTTCAAATAAAAAACAATGATATAAGAGAAGATAAAAATGATTATATCCATATGAAAAAACAAATCGTCCAAAAAACGCAATCTGCTTCTTTCGACTGCGTTTTTTGGACGATTATCTATACTAGCTCTTGTTTGACCTTATAAAGTAAAAATAGTAAGAATGTACTATTAGCAACTAAAAATGGTATCATAAAATCCTTTAACAATAAACTTACCACGACCCAAGCAGCAAAATACAGAACACTTTTACTGATGAATGGTAAATAGTTATGCTCTCGTTTACTATAAATAATCATATTGGCAAGCGTTCCACCTAAGAAACAAACCAAACTTATTGCCAAACATAATGAAAAAAAGAGCGGTTGGATCTCACCATTCACATAATTTTCATATAAAACGATTGATAAGCCTAGACCCACAAAAATAAAATAATGAGAATGGATCAATACTAAACCCGCCGTTGATTTTTGCCGATCGATTCCTGACTTGTAAACTGCATTATAAAAAAGAAACATCACGACAACAAATAGAAAGAACAAAACACTACCAATACTTATCTTATTAAAAACAATCGTACTAGCTACAGCAATCACGGCTTCACCGAACAATAATAGTGTAAACAGACTATACCGTTCCGTCAAATGCCCAAAATTTGTAGGAAAATCCTCTAAAGCTTTTTTCATGACAATTGGGAAAAAGGCTGTGATAAAAATAGAAAACGCATACAAAGAAAAACGAATAGCATATGCTCCCCACGGTAAAATAGTAATAAATCCAATCAATCCACTTGCACATAAAACAATCGCTAATTGATAACATAACTTTTTTACCACAAGATCTTCGGTACTTTTCATTTTTAAATAATATTGTAAAGCGATACTGAAAAATAAAATCGAAGTCGCTCCCGCGAAGGTGAAATGTGTCTTCTCAAAATCAACATTGATCGATTGAGCCAAAACAATTACCCAAAACATATCAAAAAATAAAAATAATGCACTGATTTTATTTTTGATCGAAAAGCGATTAGCAAAAACTGTTTGATAGGTCCAAATGGTCCAAAAGACCAGTGTCAACATCAAAAATTCACCTAAACTTTGGAAAGAAAATAATTGATTTGCACCAACAAATAAAATTGATGCAATGCGACTAATTGCATAGGCAAAAATCAAATCATAAAACAGTTCGAACTCGGAAACCTCTTTTTTTAGCACCTGCATTCGATCACTTCCATTCTGATTGATAGTTATCGTCGTTCATTTTTATTATAATCGTGATTGCCTAGTTAATACAAAAATAGTGTCTTTTTGTCGTCAAAAAAACAAACCAAGAATAGAGGGGAACTCACCCGTTGATAAGTGTAGTGACCCCAAAAGGTTAGACCTAAAAATCTAACTTTTTGGGGTCGGTACAGGGTTTACCCTCTATTCTTAGTCTGTTTCTATTTATTCTACTATCTCTGCACCAAGTGTTTGTTTAAAATGCGTTAAAGCCCATTCATGTCCCACTGGATCAAAACTTGCAACAGAATTTTTATGGATAACAATTTTATAGCCTAAATTATAAGCGTCCACAGCCGTGTGTAGAACGCAAATATCTGTGCAAACACCGACTAAATGAACTTCTGAAATCTTTCTCTCTCGCAAACGAATATCTAAATCAGTTCCACTAAAAGCTGAATAATGACGTTTGTCAAGCCAATAAACATTTGCTTGTTCACGACTATCCTCATAAACTTTTGCAAGATTTCCATACAGTTTTCGACCGATCGTATCCGCGAGATTATGGGCTGGAAATAGAGCATTTTCTGGATGATAGGGATCATTTTGCTCGTGCCGATCAACCGCATAAACCACAAAATCTTTATTTTCAGTAAACATTTTAGTCACAGCAACGAGTGATTGCTCAATTGCTTGTCCTGCATCACCAGTCGTTAATGCCCCGTCCGTTGCAACAAAATCATTCGTATAATCAATTGAAATCAACGCTTTCATTCCAGATCCTCCAATTAGTATAATGGCCTAAACAAGGTGCTCTACAAAATGAATCACCATTTGAGCAGATTTTTCTCCTGCTTCTTCAATAAATTCATCAAACGTTTGAGAAGCTTCATGATCTGCAGTATCGCTAATCGCTCTAACCACTAAAAATGGAATATTGAATTGTGCTGCAGCTTGAGCGATAGCCGCGCCTTCCATCTCACACGCTAGCGCTTCTGGAAATTCAGTGATGATGTCCTTCACTTTTTCCTTATCATTCACAAAGGAATCTCCCGTTACAATCAATCCATGATGAATCGACATTCCTGTTTTTTCAGCAGCTTTTTTCATTTCTGATTTTAAATACTCGCTGGATTCATAATACAAAGGCATGCCAGGTAATTGGCCAAGTTCGTAGCCAAAGCCTGTCACATCTACATCGAAATAGGCTAGTTTATCTGCAATCACTACATCCCCAACCGCTAAACCTTTTCCAATACCACCAGCAGATCCTGTGTTGATCACCATGTTTACACCATATTGATGAATCAATAACGTCGTGGTTACAGCAGACAACACTTTGCCTATTCCAGAACGAACAACAATTACTTCGTGACGTCCCAAAGAACCTGAAATAAATAATGCACCTGCTCTTTCCCAAGATCGAGTATCAGATAACGCTTCTTTTAAAATTTTCACTTCTTGATCCATCGCACCGATAATTCCAATTTTCATTGTGACATCCTCTTCTCTATAAATTCAATACTATAAATATTACAATAGCTAACAAAATCGCCACAACAATGATCGCTTTAGTTAACGTATTACTGCGTTCACGAATTTTTGTTTGCTCATTTGAACGTGACTTGGTTATTTCTTTTTGTTTTTTATGCTCTTTTCGATAAAAATTAGAAATTTCTTTTTCCTTTTTACGGTACTCTTTGTCCGCTAATTTTTGTTCTTGCTCAAATAGTTTTTGTGCGGCTTTCTCTTCTTCTTCTTTTCGTTTCCGCAATTCCGTCCGAGTAATCAGCGGACCTTTACTCATTGTCCATCCTCCTTCAACAGCTTCTTCAGTTGTTGTAATTCCCAATATTGTACAGCAAAAATTGTTTTTGCATCACAAATCAAGCCACTTTCAATTTCTGCTTTTGCTTCATTTAAGGTTAAGGTATATAGTTCTAAAATTTCATCATCATCTTTAGGACGAGGATCGGGAACTTTTTGTAAATCTTCAGCATAATAAATATGAAGGAGTTCATTTGCAAAACCTGGAGAAACATACATAGATGTTACAAACGTAAATGTATCCGCACGATAACCAGTCTCTTCTTCCAATTCCCGTTCTGCAGTTTCTTTCGGATGATCCTGCTCACCAGGATCAATCTTTCCAGCTGGAATTTCTAGAAGGACTTTTTCCATTGGTTTACGAAATTGTTTAACCATGATCATCTTGTTATCTGCTGTAATCGGAATGACTGCCACAGCGCCAGGGTGGAAAACTAATTCTCTGGTACTTGTTTCACCGTTTGGTAAGCGGACTTCATCTAAAACAACGTCAATGATCTGACCTTTAAATATCTCTTTTCTAGAAATCGTCTTTTCTTCAAACTCTTTGAAGTTCATCATGCAGTTCACCAATCTTTCTATGGATATAATACCTCAATTTTGAAATTTTATCACTTATCGATCTTTTTGTGAATCCTTTATAGACCTTAAATAGAGATTTTTGCGATTATTTAAATCATTTCAGAAGAAATAGAGAGAAATAAAACTAAAATCAGTCTTACTACTCTCTAAATATCTTGATTTTTGATTCTTTTCTTATTTTTCCAATTCGACTAGAGAGTTCATGATTTTAATTAAATCAGCTTCATTAGCACTTTTCTTACTACCTAAAGTCCAACTGATACATTGTAAATAATGATCTTTTCCTTCCATTAAATCATAGATATAATAAACTTCAACGCCATCTTTAACCGCTGTAAACATACGGCGTTCTCCTTTTAAATCATGATAGCTAATCTCTTCCTTTTTTTCGTTTTTGGTCTCTCCCAAGTCAGATAAATCAACCGAGTTTTTGAACCCATCGAAGTTGTCAAAACCTTTTTTAGCTTCACTTAAAACCATGTAATATTCTTCATTAACGGCATTCTTCAAACTGACATCAGCATTATCACTCAACTCTTTTGCCTCAACTGTCTGCCAGCCATCTGTCATTTCTATTTTAAAATTGCCATTTTTAGTCTTAATAACTTCTATTTTGCCTTTTGGATCTTTAGGTTGTTCTTTAGGTTCTTCTGTCGCTGAAGTCTTTTCATCAACAGTATCATTTGTCGTTTTATCACGAGGTTCATAAAATACTTCATCGTCACCATATGAACTTGATTCCTCAATGCTTGAACTAGTTTGATCTCTAAAAACGTCGAAATCTTCTTCTTCCTCCACTTTATGTGAAGAACATCCTGTGACCAACAATCCTATTAAAAATATCGTTATGATTTTTATTTTCTTCACAATGTTTCTCCTTTTTACCAAAATCGTTATCTTCTATTATACATCACGTTTTTAATTTTTTCTCTTTTTTCTTTTGACTTTTTTGTGAACAATTTCATTCACACTACATCTAAAGTAGGAAAAAACACGATTTTCCCTTGCCAATTCTTACATTTTCTCTAAATATCAAAATCAACCTTTGGACTGATATTCTTTATACATAAGAATGTGCTAAAATAACTTATGTAGCGGAGGCTCGTCGCTTCCGATGGAATGAATGATTGGAGGGAACTTGAATGAGAAATAGAAACAGTATCAAAATAGTTGCAGGTTTACTTTTAATAGGTTTGATTTTGCGCCTTGTTACTGATATCCACACACCAGTTATTGCTGTGGTTCTTTTGATCGCACTGATTTTACTTTTTGTTGGGTCAAAGAAAAAAACGAGAAAAACGGAAAATCCATTACCTAATCTTACAAAAACCAAAGAAGAACACTATGCACAATTAGGGATGACCGATCAAGAGATCGACTTTTTCCGAGATACAATGAATAGTACTAAGAGACAAATCGTTCGATTACAAGAGAATATGAATGCCTCTACTAAATTAAGAGCAATCGATTTGCGTAATGATACATTAAAAGTTTCAAAAGCGCTCTTTAAAGAATTAGTGAAAGAACCAAAGAAATTGCATTTGGCCAATCACTTTCTGTACACGCATTTACCAAACTTAGTTGATTTAACGAGCAAGTACTTAGAAATAGACGCTCATGAGATTAAAAACAAACAAACATATGAAAAGTTAGAAGAAAGTGCGCAAATCATTGATCAAGTCTCAAAACTGATCAAAAAAGATTACGAACAGTTTGTAGCAGAAGATTTAGAAGACTTAGATGTTGAGATTTCTGTTGCTAAAAACAGCTTAAAAAGAGATAATGAAAGTAGTAATAATCAGGAATAGTCTGCAGAAATTTTGTAGCTACTATATGATCTAGCTTTACAGGCTAGCCACTACGCTCAGTTTCAATCTCATCAATTCAAAAGAATTAAAACTCTGAATATTGAGGTTTCCGAAAAAAGATAAAAATAAATAAGACAAATGCATATCCGTTATTTTTTATCTCTCTTTGTGTTGAATCTGATCAAGCTCTTTCAGCTTTTAAATTTAGGAGGACCAATAATGGAAAATAATCAAAAAGATGTAACACCAGTAAATGATACGCTGGATGATTTATTAAATAATCCCTTTTCAACGCCTGTTGATTCGCTGACAACAACGCAACAAAGTGAAATTTCTGCGCTGCAAGATCAGCAAGTAGCTGATCGCTTAGTCGATAAATTACCTGCAGACAGACAAGCTCAAGCAAGAGAACTTGCTTCAAAAATCGATGTTCAAGATTCGCAAGCTGTGATTACTTATGGCTCTGCCGCCCAAACGAAATTAAGTGAATTTTCGCAATCAATGTTAAACCATGTCCAAGCACAAGACATAGGCCCAGTTGGCGACTCTTTAACTGACTTAATGTACCGTTTAAGCGAAGCTAATCCTGATCAGCTTAGAGTTGGAGAAGGAAATTTCTTTTCAAAAATGCTTGGTAAGGTAAAACAATCAGTTTTCGAGATCACTGCTAAATATCAAAAAATCGGGGCCCAAATCGATAAAATATCGATAAAATTAGACCACGAAAAAAATGGTCTTTTGAAAGATAACTTAATGCTGGATCAATTATATAATAAAAATAAAGACTATTTTGATGCATTGAATATTTATATTGCGGCTGGCGAATTAAAAATGGAAGAATTACAAACCACGATCATCCCTGAGGCCATGAAAAAAGCTGAAGAATCTGGTGATCAAATGGATGTTCAAATTGCTAATGACTATACACAATTTTTAGACCGTTTAGATAAACGAACGCATGATTTACGTTTAGCACGTCAAATCACGATCCAACAAGCACCTCAAATTCGTTTGATTCAAAATACAAATCAAGCTTTGGCAGAAAAAATTCAAGCATCTATCAACACCGCAATTCCACTTTGGAAAAACCAAGTAGTGATTGCTTTGACACTTTTACGTCAAAAAGATGCGGTTACTGCGCAACGTCAAGTTTCTGAAACAACGAATGACCTGTTAAAGAAAAATTCTGAAATGCTGAAAATCTCTGCAATCGAAACAGCTAAAGAAAATGAGCGCGGGATCGTTGACATCGAAACTCTACAAAAAACACAAAATGATTTAGTTGAAACAATCCAAGAAACCTTGAGAATTCAGCAAGAAGGTAAAGAAAAACGCCGTGCTGCTGAAATCGAATTGGGTCATATGGAACAAGATTTAAAGAGTAAATTATTAGAGCTCACTCAATAATAAACTAAAAATAGAGAAGGCCGGGATGTGACTCGTAGAGTTATGTCCCAGCCTCCTCTATTTTCTTTTTTTGGATTTATTATGAAGAATGAAAAGAAGTTTAACTTTACTTTCTGATTCTAAAAACAAATGAGTATGAGAGGTATTTATTACGAGCATCAGTCTACAATAATTGAACTCCCCTTAGTTATTTTCTATCTGACTTATCATAGGAAAAACTGGGATAAATGCGCCTAGCTCGTATAAGTAAGTAGAGACTATCCAACATCCGTTCGTCATTCACTTTTTTCACCCAATAACTACGTAAAAATGGTTGAAAAATCATGACTCACTTATTTCCAGATTGCTCCTTTCTATCTCAAGCTCTTATTGATGAACAAAAATAAATCTGACTATGTAATGAGCAACCAGGATTAAATAAATGCCCGCAATTTAAACATTTAGCATGCTCTTGATAGTCTTTGGCTGTCATTTCACTTTGACAAACACCGCAAAGAACTATTTTTTCATTTGAATCCTTTGAGATTGGCCAAGCTGAAAAAAGATGGTCTTCTAGTTCATCATGACAATGAAAACAAGCATAATATTTTTTACAAAAATAGCATTTATTGGCCACGATATCCACGGACGATTGATAATGCAGGCATCGTCCTTCATTATCAATCGTTGCACCATATATTTTCATCCATTTACTCTCCTTTGACTAAGAGATTTTGAAATTCTTTGTGCTATAAAAGCAGTTAAAAACGCTTTGACCGTATCTCCTGGGATAAATGTTAGATTCGCTATCAAACTTTTTGATAAACTCATATCAGATAATAGCGTCATCCCAATTGCTCCACAAAGATCAATAAATAATGCACCAAAAACGAAGCTGATTCCAAAAGCATATATAACGTTTTGATTATTAGGATTGAACTTTTCATTTGCCCAACCTATTAAAAACGTTGCAAAAGGATAGGCAAAAAGATACCCCGCTGTAATCCCAAGAAAAACCGTGACCCCTCCTCGTCCTCCAGCCAGTACAGGAAAACCAATAGCTACAAGTACTAGGAAAAGCAATGTTGCAATCGTTCCATTCTTTTTTCCCAGTAGCAAACCACTAAGCATAAATCCGGCATTTTGAATCACAATAGGTACTGGTAGTAAACCAATTGGTATCGGCGGAAAAAATCCTAGAACAATAATAATACTAATCATAATAGCGATTTTCGTGATATCTTTCGTTTTCATTCGTTCTCTCCAAACTATTAATAATATTTTATAATTTTAAAATACTATGTTACACCACTAATGTCAACCTCTTTTTTTTTATAGTTAACTAAAATAAAAAATATCTATTTATTGATTCAATGGTTCTATTCATATTGTTCACACCTTGTTATGAAGTTTTATTACAAACAACTCTTGGAGAAAGAAAATCCTATCATTATTCATCTGTATGTCTATAGATTTTATCCGAACAATATTCCCTTTTTCTTTCACGAACTCATAGTCTTTAGTTGTTTTTCTTGTTGATAATGATACAATAAAGTAAAAAGTACTTTTATCTAATGTAGAGAGGATGAATAACTTGACATACTTTAATTCTAAGGAAGAAGAAAAACAATATTACGAACAACAAGCGGATGAAGCTAAGTTTTTGACATGGTACCATCAACAAGAACTTCCTGAATACGAAAAACCTTCTCTGACTGTAGATATTGTATTGATGTGCTATAACAAAGAAGAAGATCAATTAAAAATCCTACTAATCAAAAGAAAAGGTCATCCCTATCAAAATTCATGGGCTTTACCTGGTGGGTTTGTAAATCGAAATGAATCCACTGGAGAAAGTGTTCTACGAGAGACACAAGAAGAAACTGGCGTAATTATTTCTAAAGATAATATTGAACAACTTCATAGTTTTAGCCGACCTGATCGTGATCCACGTGGCTGGGTCGTGACTGTTAGCTATCTAGCCTTTATTGGTGAAGAGCCGTTAATAGCTGGCGATGATGCAAAAGAAGTTCGCTGGTTTACAATGGATCGAAAAGAAAATATCCTAGCTCTTACTAATGGTGATGTGGAAATTATTCTAGATCTCAACACAGGAGCTTCGACTGGGAAAGATACTCTAGCTTTTGACCATAGTGAAATCATTCTAAAAGCATTCAATCGAGTAGCCAATAAAATGGAGCATGATCCCCAAGTACTTCAAGTTTTAGGCAATGACTTTACAATCACAGAAGCACGCAAAGTTTTTGCTAAGTTTTCTGGTGTGGATTACAAAACGATCGATCACTCCAACTTTAAAAAAGCAATGCTCCATCACTTTGAAGAGATTGGGGAACGGCCTGTAGGGATTGGTCGACCTTCAAAAATATATCAGTTGAGACCAGAAGATTCATACAAAAAATAATTACCAATAAGAAGGGACAATAATATGGTTGTCTATTTAAGAAAAGCTGTACCCAACGATCTTAATAAAATCATGGAAATTATTACCTCTGCAAGACAACTCCTCCATGATAAAAATATTCCGCAGTGGCAAAATGGTGATGGTCCCAGTAAAGAGCAACTAGAGCAAGATATCTTAGTTCAACAATGTTATGTATTAATTGTTGACCATGAAATAGCAGGTCTGGGGATTCTTTCAACTGATATTGAACTCCCTTATGAACAAATCACAAATGGCCAGTGGCAAAAAACTAATCAACCTTATGCGACAATCCATCGTGTAGCTCTTGATCCAAACTATCAAGGTAATGGTTTAGCGTTGCTTTTAATGAATTACCTCATTACAACTGCTAGACTAAATAACTATCTAGATGTTCGAATCGACACACACCCCAAAAATGACACAATGCAACGACTAATAAAAAAAGCAGGTTTCAACTATCAAGGAGAAATTTTATTACCCGTTCTGGATGGTGATCGAATCGCATATCAATTGATACTAAGCTAACTAAAAGCACTGAAACAAATCATAGGACATTTGTTTCAGTGTTTTTAGTTATTGGACCTTTCTTATTCTTCTAGCTATAAAAAAAGCCTTTACTAACTAGTTTTTTTCGTATTAAACATAGTTGCTAATTATTCACTGGATGTCAGTTTTACGATAAAGTAAGAGGATGGAATAAAACTAGACATCCGTTTTGCTCCATCCTCATTAATATTTATTTTACAAGCTGCTTTGCAATAAAACTTGAATATTTCACTTGACCATCTACATTCGGATGAACCCGATCATCGTAAAACCATTCATCATGTTCGTTGCTATAACCATACCAGTCAATAACTTCCAGATTTTTATATTTCTTTTTCATCGTTTCCAACATAGCATTGACCTCATTTTGCCATCTACGTGTTGGGACACGAACATTGATCCAATAAACTTTTCGTTTAGAACCGATTGCTGTCATGAACTCATCAAATTGAGCCTCAGTAAAGGAACCATTCGTTCCAAGACCAACTAAAACGTTCTCTTTTAATAACTTTTCTTTATCTAATTTTTCAATAATCGGTGTACTCGTATAAAGTTGTCTGCCGACTTCACCATCAACGATTAATTTAGGAAAAATTTCTTGCAATCCAGCTGCAGCATCTAAAATGACCGAATCTCCAAAAGCAGTGATTTCCATTTCTTGTGCTTTTTTAACTTCTTCCACCGTTAAATCGAAGTTAGTTTCTGGTACTTGAGTTGATCGACTTGTTGAATCTGAAGTTTTACCTTCATTTTTGGCTTTTTCTTCAGCTTTTCTTTGCTCTGCCTTCTTTTTATTTGTTTCAATATTCTTTTGTAGTTGCTTTTGGTCAGCAGTTACTTCATTTGAAGGTGCAATAGCAAGAGCAAAAAGAGCAAAACAAGACAAAACTACACTAATCAACGCGGTAATCTTTGGTACAGTGACCCACGGTTTGCGGAAAAAATCTTTAATAGCAAACCAAGTGTATTGATAATAAAATTTCCCTAGGGGTTTTTCAATAAATCGATATGACAATTCACTGATTCCTAAAATCAAGGCAATCTCAATCAATGAATGTAAAAATACATGATCGCTCAAATTCTTTATCTTCGCTTCATAAAAGATCATAACAGGAAATTGATATAGATAAATCCCATAACTTCTTTTTCCAAACCAGGTAAATACAGGATTCGTTAACCAACGATTCAAATCAGCCCCTGGATGAGCTGTGACTGCCACTAGAATCGTAGCAAAAATACTGACAATAAACATTCCGCCGTAATAAACAAAAGCTAGATGGTCTGCTAAAAACAAGAAGGACATCAAGATGACAACTAATGAGGCAATGCCCACTCCATTTAGTAAGTTCTTGGCCTTTACTGGAATTTCCTCTTTCAAACGAAAACTAGGCCAAACAAAAGCTAATCCACTTCCCATTAAGATTGAAAATAGTCTTGTGTCCGTTCCATAGTAAACTCTTGTTGGATCTGCACCTGGAGTGTACAACACTGCCATCAAGATACCCGATCCGACTGCCATGGCCATAATCAAACCAACTATTTTACCGCTGTGTTTCACGTACTTTTTAAGAACAATAAATAACAAAGGCCATATCAAATAATTCTGTGCCTCAACGGCTAGTGACCAGATATGTGTAAAGGGAGACTGTGTTGTAAATCGATCAAAATAGGAAAACCCTCTAAATATCTGCCACCAATTATTATAGTACAATACACTGCTGGCAAACACACTACGTAAATTATTGAGTAAATCTTGCTGGAAAAATACAATATAGGCTGAAGCTGCTACCAGCATGGCAACTAAGCCTGGATAGAGCCGTTTCATACGGCGAATATAAAAACTTTTGATATCGATTGTTTCAGTTTGTAACCATTCTTGCCTAAGTAAATCAGTAATTAAATAACCAGAGACTGCAAAAAAGATAGGGACACCTAAATAGCCCCCGTGCATTATATTAGGGAACAAGTGATACAGAATCACGCCAACAACCGCAATCGTTCGAATCCCATCGAACCCGGTAATATAACGGCGATTTTCTAATCTTTTATTATTATTCATTTATATTTTCCAACTTTACTAATATTCTTTTTTATTTTTCGAGTAAATTTTAACAAAGGATGCATGATTAAAATGATAGGTGATAGAAAAAATAAGTCGTGTTTGACCAGAAAAAGGTGGTCTGTTGAAGTGTAAAAAAATTTCTATCGGGCTCATGATCTTTGACGGTCGGTGTTTTTCTGACCGAATTAATGTAGTAAGTTAAATATACGTTCTTTCTTGTAAAATGGCAAGAACTCTCTCTCCATTTTTTTCTTTTTTAAGTAAATTTTAGACAATTTTTTTTATACAAAAAAATTGAATAATTTACAAGAAGTTACTCAAGTAAATTATCCAATCTCAGCTAACATGTTGCCTTGTTATTTACGATCTATTTTTCAATGTCCAAACAACGCAAGTTCATCTATACTGACCTCCACAGAAAAATAGCCGTTCCTGTTTGATTTCCTCTTAAAGTGAGACTGCTGTTTTTAGTGAAGCTAGTGTTTCAATCTAAAACCTCAGACTTGATCGGTCAGTTAATGGCTCTTCAACTATTCCTTGATTATTTGGGATTCTTTAATGTAGCATTCACGCTTCACCAGTAGTTGTTTACCGTATTTTTAATAGTTAAACAAGTAGTGCATACAATGATGGATTATCGCTAAGATCAATGTATTTTGGATCAAATGCTACCATTTTTTGTAGTAAATTCGGTAGTTCTTCTTTATCTTGTAGTAAAATTCCCAAAACAACTGGCCCAGTACCACGGTTAACTTTTTTTGTATATTCAAAACGGGTAATATCATCATTTGGTCCTAAAATATCTGTTACAAATTCTCTCAATGCGCCTGGACGTTGAGGAAAGTTTATGACGAAATAATGTTTCAACCCTTCAAAGATCAATGAACGTTCTTCAATTTCTTCCATACGATTAATATCATTATTGCCTCCACTGATGATACAAACCACATTTTTCCCTCTAATATCGTCTTTAATCAACTCTAAAGCTGAGACACTTAACGCACCAGCTGGTTCTACAACGATTGCTTGTTTGGTATAGAGTTCTAAAATCGTTGAGCACACTTGTCCTTCATCAACGGCCACCAGTTCATCAACATACTCAAGCGCGTGTTCATACGTTAAATTTCCAACTTGCTTAACTGCTGCTCCATCAACAAATTTTTCCACACTATCTAGCATTACTGGTTTGCCTTCATCAAATGCAGCCCGCATTGATTGAGCACCAAGTGGTTCTACGCCAATTACAGCTGTGGTAGGACTGACACTTTTGGTATAGGTTGAAACTCCACTAACTAATCCACCACCGCCGATTGCTGCTAATAAGTAATCTACTTGAAATTCAGATTCTTTTGCTTCTTGAAATACTTCAACTGCCACAGTTCCTTGCCCAGCCATAATATTTAAATCATTAAAAGGATCAATAAATGCTTGGTTATTGGTTTGGGCATATTCTTTGGCCGCTTTTGCAGAAGCATCAAAAGTATCTCCAATCAATTTTACAGTTACTTCATCTCCTCCAAAAAATTTTACTTGAGAAATTTTTTGTTGAGGTGTTGTCGTTGGCATAAAAATCGTAGCAGCAACTTTCATTTCATGACAAGTAAATGCTACTCCTTGAGCATGGTTTCCTGCACTAGCACAAACAACACCATTTTTTAACATATCATGAGGAGTTTGTTTAATCGCATAATACGCCCCTCTTAATTTGAATGAACGAACTTTTTGTAAATCTTCTCTTTTTAAATAAACATTGCATTGATATTTTTGCGATAGATACAAATCGTACTGTAATGGTGTTTTCGTTACTACATCTTTTAGCGTATCGTATGCTTCTTCAACTTTTGCTTTTGTTAGTTTCAACAAATTCTCCCCACCTTTATTATGTAATAAAAAAAGAGACTGAGATGGAAGCATTCAGCTAGTTTCTCAGCCTCTTGTTTAGTTTCTAATTTAGTCTTCTCTTGAAACGAAAGGCATCATTTTACGTAATTCTGCTCCAACTTTTTCAATTGGGTGTCCAGCATTTTCTTTACGCATTTGATTAAATTCTTTAAAACCATTTTTGTTATCATCGATAAATCCTTTAGCAAATTTGCCATTTTGGATATCTGTTAAAACGTCTTTCATATTCGCTTTTGTTTCTGCTGTAACAACGCGAGGACCTGAAACGTAATCACCGTATTCTGCAGTATTTGAGATAGAGTTACGCATTTTCTCAAATCCTCCTTCATAAATAAGGTCAACGATCAATTTCAATTCGTGGCATACTTCAAAATATGCTAATTCTGGTTGGTAACCTGCTTCTGTCAGTGTTTCAAATCCAGCTTCAATCAAGCTTGTTAAACCACCACATAATACTGCTTGTTCACCAAATAGATCTGTTTCTGTTTCTTCTTTAAATGTTGTCTCTAATACACCAACACGTGTTGCACCGATTCCTTTAGCATATGATAAGGCTACATCACTCGCTTTGCCTGTTGCATCTTGATATACTGCAAATAATGCTGGTACCGCAAATCCTTCTGTAAAAGTACGGCGAACAAGGTGGCCTGGTCCTTTAGGAGCAACTAAGAAAACATCCACATCTTTTGGTGGGGTAATTACATCAAAATGAATATTGAAACCATGACCAAATGCTAACGCATTGCCAGCTTCTAAGTTTGGTGCAATCTCTTTGTCATAAAGATCTCCTTGAATTTCGTCAGGAGCTAAAATCATGACTACATCTGCTTTTTTAGATGCTTCTTCAACTGATAATACATCAAAACCATCATTACGAGCAGCTTCTGCTGATTTTCCTTCACGAATTCCGATGATTACTTGATTACCATTATCTCTAAGGTTTTGCGCATGTGCATGTCCTTGTGAACCGTAACCAATAATTGCGATTGTTTTTCCTTCTAATTGATTGTTTTCTACTGAGTTATCATAATATACTTTTGCCATTGTTGAACCCTCCAAATTTTTTATGCTTATAAGCGTATGCTTTAAGACCCGTTTTTAGTTGTTTCCTCTAGTAAAACCTGTAACACCTGTTCGCGCTAGTTGTTTGATGCCATATGGTGCAACAACATCAACGAACGCACTGATTTTTTCACTGGTACCTGTGACTTGAATCACTACAGAGCGTGTACCGACATCGATAACATTTGCTCTAAATGGATCGATCACTGAAAATAGTTCAGCTCGAACGGCTGCGGGGGCATTTACTTTAACCAATGCTAATTCTCTTTCTAAATGCGGCTCATCCGTAATATCAGAGACCTTGATTACATCAATTTGTTTATTTAATTGCTTGATCACTTGTTCTGCTTCGTTCAAATCTGCGACTTGGACCACAATCGTGATTCGTGATACATTGTCTAATTCTGTTGGTCCAACAGAAATACTGTCTATATTAACTTGCCTACGTGTTAATACTCCACTAAAGCGATTTAGAACACCGGAATTATTATTGACTGTTGCGGTAATGATACGTCTCATCTTAGTCCACCCCCAGCATCTGATAATTTGCTTTTCCCGCAGGAACCATCGGTAATACATGTTCCGTCGGTGAAACCATCACTTCAATCAAAATGGGACCAGTTTCCTTAAAAGCTTCCACCAAGTCCGACTCAACAGTTGCTGGATCCTCAAGTCTAACACCTTTGATATGATAGGCTTCTGCCATTTTTACAAAGTCCGGCTGAGTTTCGAAAACTGATTCTGAACGGCGCTCATTGAAAAAACTTTCCTGCCATTGGCGAACCATTCCTAAAGATTGATTGTTTAAAATCACGATTTTGATTGGAATATTATAAATATTTAAAATAGCTAATTCTTGATTTGTCATTTGGAATCCACCATCACCAACAAAAAGAACGACTTCTTTCTCTGGACAGCCCAGTTTTGCACCGATTGCAGCAGGAACACCGTAGCCCATTGTCCCTAGTCCACCACTTGTTATTAGTTGCTTCTCATTTTTAAATGGATAAAACTGCGCTGCCCACATTTGGTGCTGACCTACATCCGTTGCTACAATCGCTTCTCCGTTAGTCAACTCCCCAATGAACTCAATTACTTTCTGAGGTTTGATTTCCACGCTTTGTTCATTATCATATTTGAACGGATGTAATCTTTTTCTGGAAAGATTTAGTTTTTTCCAATCAGTTGTATCGATACATTCTGCGTCAATTTTCAGCATTTCTTTTAAGGTCTCTTTGGCATCGGCCACGATCGGAATTTGAGTATCTATAATTTTACCGATTTCTGCTGGGTCAATATCCACATGGGCAATAATTGCATTTGAAGCAAATTCTTTTGGTGCACTGGCTAATCGATCATCAAAACGAGAACCAATATTGATTAGCAAATCGCAATCTGTCAATGCCATGTTAGCTGCAAATGAGCCATGCATTCCACCCATTCCTAAGAATAATTCATTGTCAGTCGGAACAGCCCCTAATCCTAGTAAAGAACTCAATGCTGGCACTTGGTATCTATTAATAAATTCTACTAATTCTTTACCAGCATCCGCATGTAAAACACCTGCACCAACCAATACTAAAGGTTTTTTAGCCTTAGTTAGAGCCTCCATGAGTTTTTTTACTTGAAGTTTGTTTGGTTTTACGGTTGGCTGATAGCTTGGCAAGTTCAACTTTACATCAGTTTCTACGTCCGTTTCCATTATCGTTATGTCTTTTGGCAAATCGATTACAACAGGTCCTTTTCTACCCGTTGTTGCGATGTGAAAGGCCTCTTCTATAATTCTTGGTAGTTCTTTAGTCTCTCGAACTTGATAATTATTTTTAGTAATCGGCATCGTCAATCCAATCACATCTGCCTCTTGAAACGCATCCTTTCCAATACCATCCGTAATCACTTGACCTGTGAAAACAACCAATGGAATCGAATCGCTCATCGCATCTGCAATGCCTGTGATCGCATTTGTAGCACCAGGTCCACTTGTTACAATCACAACGCCAGGTTTACCAGTCGCTTTGGCGTAACCTTCTGCCGCATGAACGGCTCCTTGTTCATGGCGAGTCAAGATATGAGGAATATCACCGTCATACAAGGCATCATATAAAGGAAGAACTGCTCCACCGGGATAACCAAAAATCATTTCTACCTGTTGCTTCAACAACGCATCAATCAAAATTTTTGAACCATTTTTCATTTTTCTCTGTTGTTCTGCCATGAGCTTCCCTCCTCTAGTCTAGCAAATCTTCTGGAATCTGCATGATTCCTCCTGTATGTGCTGAAGTCACTAATGCCGTATAACGAGCTAGGTATCCTGTTTTCACCTTCGCTTTGAATTGCGGCAATTGGTCATTTCTTTTTGCCAATTCTTCATCAGACACATGTAATTCTAACGTTCGGTTTATTAAATCAATTTCGATTTCATCACCGTCTCTAACTAATGCGATTGGACCACCCGCAGCAGCTTCTGGTGAAATATGTCCTACAGCAATTCCTCGTGTTGCGCCTGAAAAACGACCATCCGTAATCAAAGCAACGTCTTTCCCTAAACCACGGCCCACAATACTTGATGTTGGAGCAAGCATTTCAGGCATGCCTGGACCACCTTTTGGTCCTTCATAACGAATCACGACAACATGCCCTTTTTTGACAGTATGATCATCGATTGCAGCTACGGCTTCATCATGAGAACTGAAGCAAATCGCTTTACCTACAAATTTTTTAATTGAAGGGTCCACTCCGCCAACTTTGATGACACTGCCTTTTGGTGCAATATTTCCATAAAGGATCGATAAGCCGCCAACCGGGCTATACGGATTTTCTTTTGGATGAATAACTTCTTCATTTTTGATCACTGCATCCTGAACATTTTCCCGAATTGTTTTCCCAGTAACGGTAATTCGGTCTGGATGAATCGCGTCTCCTAAATCAACCAGTTCTTTCATAATAGCTGGAACACCTCCAGCTTCATGAACATCATGCATTGAATACGCAGATGATGGCGCTATTTTAGAAAGATAGGGAACGCGCTCCGCAATTGCATTAACTTCTTCCAGGTTATAATCAATCTCAGCTTCATTAGCAATTGCTAAAGTATGCAATACAGTATTTGTAGAACCGCCCATTGCCATATCTAATGCAAAAGCATCATCAATAGCTTCTTTCGTAATAATATCTCTTGGTTTGATTTGTTTTTTAACTAGATCCATTAAATGAAAAGCAGATTGTCTAACCAATTCTCTACGTTCATCTGATACTGCTAAAATCGTGCCATTTCCAGGAAGAGCCATTCCTAATACTTCCATCAAACAATTCATAGAATTGGCAGTAAACATGCCAGCACATGACCCACAAGTCGGACAAGCATTTTGTTCCATAAAATTAAATTCTTCCTCAGTCATTTTGCCTTCTTTAAAGGTACCAACTGCTTCAAACATGTTCGATAATGTCGTGGTATGTCCTCTTGGATCAACACCTGCTTTCATCGGTCCACCAGAACAAAAAATTGCTGGAACATTGGTTCGAACACTAGCCATCAACATTCCTGGAGTAATTTTGTCACAGTTTGGAATGTAAAAAACACCATCGAACCAATGAGCATTAATCACAGTTTCTGCAGCATCCGCAATGATTTCTCTGCTTGGCAATGAATAACGCATACCGATATGTCCCATAGCAATGCCATCATCAACACCGATCGTATTGAATTCAAAAGGAATACCTCCTGCTTCACGGATCGCTTCTTTTGCGACATCAGCCAGCTCTCTTAAATGCACATGACCTGGAACAATATCGATATAAGAATTGCAAATTGCAATAAATGGTTTGTTCATATCTTTAGCATTTTTTACCTGTCCAGTTGCATAAAGCAAACTTCTAGCCGGGGCAGCTTCTATCCCCTTTTTGATTTGGTCACTACGCATTTTTCATCCACTCCAATTCTGTTATCATCAAAAGAACATATTTATTTTTCTTATGATTTTTTTCTTTATTCCTTTTGTTTCTTTACAGCTCTTTCTACAAAAAAAACACCCCATCAATTAAATGGGATGTCTTAGTAAGAACCCCATCTACCAAAGACAAACAGGACTCAAACATCTGCGAAATTTCTCAGTGTTCTAAGTCCTACACGATAAAATAATGACTAATACGTGATTGTTGTTTGTCTTTTTCATGGCAATGGTCTCCTTTTTCCAAAAAATCTATAAAGATTAAAATATCATGTGATAAACAAAAGCTTTTGTTAACTATAAACCTAAAAAATGAGAATGTCAATAAAATTTGATAAAAAGATTCAGAAAATTCTAAAAACAAAAAATCTTTCTATTCTTATTCAGTCTTTTTTGACTATAAAAAAACAGCCCCTCCAAATAATTGGAGGGACAGTTAGATTTAACCTCTTTGAAAATAATATAACGGTTTATGTGTTAAACGCTTCATTTGTCTTTTCTTGTCTTCAATGATAGAAAGTAACTCTTCAGAAAAGCTTTCTAAGATAACACGACCGCCTTTATACGTACTACCGCCCATTGAAATTACTTCATCTGGTGTTAAAATGACTTTTCTGTGTGCAATTTTCTTGAAAAACTCTTCAATCAAATATGTAGGCAAATAAAAATTATTTTGAGCCGAAAATGATTCTAGATAAATAAAATCATCAATACTGATATAACAATCATCCATTGAAATAAAGTTCACTGATTTATCTACATAAATATCTCTTTTTTGTAAAATCTCATTGATTTTTTTATTCAACAAATTCAGTGTCTCTATTTCCTTAACAAAGTTTTCTAACTCTCGATAACGTACCGATTTACGTTCTTCATAGGTTACGCGTAAAGCTACACCTACTGATACAATAACTGCTCCAATCAAAACGCCCGTTATCCCTGCAATAAAAACAACCATTCGGATCCCTCACTCTTTTTGTTCTTGTTTTTTTAGTATAACATACTCTTTCATATGCGCAAAAAAATAAGAGAAGAAAAACAAAGATTTAAACATTAAATCTATTGAATTTTTACGAGCATTAACGTTGACCTTTTTTGACCAATAAAGTATACTTTTTTTAAGCATTCAGGTATGCTTTGTGATAAAATGATTTGAAGAGTTTTTTATATAGGAGGAATATACTATGAATTTAATACCAACAGTCATTGAACAATCATCTCGTGGAGAAAGAGCCTACGATATTTATTCACGTTTATTAAAAGATAGAATCATTATGTTGAGTGGTCCAATCGATGATAATGTTGCCAACTCAGTCATTGCGCAATTATTATTTTTGGATGCACAAGATTCTGAAAAAGATATTTATATTTATATCAATTCACCAGGTGGAAGTGTTTCTGCTGGATTAGCAATTTTCGATACGATGAACTTTGTTAAAGCCGATGTGCAAACAATTGTACTTGGTATGGCCGCTTCTATGGGCAGCTTCTTGTTAACCGCTGGTACAAAAGGCAAACGATTTGCTTTGCCTAATGCTGAAATCATGATCCATCAACCATTAGGTGGCGCTCAAGGTCAAGCAACTGAGATTGAAATCGCAGCTAAACACATTCTTGACACTCGCGACCGTCTAAATAAAATTTTAGCAGAACGCACTGGTCAACCACTTGAAGTTATTGAACGAGACACAGATCGTGATAATTTTATGACTGCTCAACAAGCAAAAGAATACGGTTTGATCGATGAAGTTATGGAAAATAGTAGCTCTTTAAGCAAATAATAACTTGCCCAAAATTTCTTTTGAAAATTTTGGGCATTTTTATTTAATCTAACGATAAAAAGAGATACACTTAGATTAGAAGAAATGAAAGGATGTTAACAAGATGGATATTTCAGTTATTGATGCAACAAAAGTAACAACAAAAAATGGTTTGGCAATTGGACAAGACTCAGCGCCAATAAAAATGGTAGAATTTATGAACGTCCGCTGCCCTTATTGTAAAAAGTGGTTTGAAGAGTCCTTTGATTTGCTGAATGAGTATGTTAAAGATGGCAAAGTTCAACGAATCATTAAACTCTTTGATAAAGAGAAAGAAAGTTTGCAACGCGGAAATGTCATGCATCATCATATCAACTATGATTTACCTGAAAAAGCTTTGACTGATTTGAAACAAATGTATGATACACAAGATCAGTGGGGAAATCTTTCTTTAGAAGATGTCGCGGTATTTGCTGAAGATAATCTACAGTTATCAAAAAAAGAAGAACCTAAGATCATTCAAGAGATCATTGCAGAAGCAGAAGCAGCTAATATCAAATTTGTCCCAACAATCATAATTGGAGAGCACATTTTTGATGAATCAGTGACTAAAGAAGAATTAATTCGTTACATCGAAGGTCATTAAACAAAAGAGGATGGGACAGAAGTGTTTAATCCCGAGAAATAAGAAGGAATTCACGAAAATGACAAGAAACACGGAATTTTTAATTCAGATGTTGAATGATTCCTAATCGGTGCTCTTCAAATTTTTGTGACCAAGTAGGTACTGTGCAACATCAACTCGTTCCTCGTTGTGTTTTACAGCAATTTCAGCTTATTTCCGAAGGGATTGCTTCTGCTCCCACCGTTTATCCGGATTCCACGTGAGTGGGATATAACTCTTCGAGTTATATCCCACTCACTTTGTTTATTTTTCATAATTAGAGTACAACTTTTCTCTACGACATCTTCAACCTATTTGGGGTATATTGCCCTAAATTTAAAACCAGATCCACATCTTCTTTTCTACAAAAGCGTTCCGCTAAACTCTCACCTTATTTACTTTATAACTATCATTTAATCACAAAAATTCTGAGGATTTCATGCACTTTGTTCTCTTAATTTCTCTGCAAATTCATTGATTTTACGGATTCGGTGGTTAATGCCTGATTTTGAAATCGCTCCTGAAGGAATCATTTCTCCCAACTCTTTCAAGCTAACTTCAGGATATTCTAAACGTAATTCAGCAATCTCCTGTAATTTTTCTGGCAAGGCTGAGAGTCCCACAACACTTTCGATATACTGAATATTTTCAATTTGTTTCGATGCAGCATCAATAGTTTTATTCAGGTTGGCAGTTTCACAGTTAACTAATCGATTCACTGAATTACGCATGTCACGAACGATTCGAACATCTTCAAATTTTAACATTGAATTAGTTGCACCGATCAACGTCAAGAAATCGGCAATTCGTTCAGCACCTTTCAAATAAGAAATATACCCATTTCGCCGTTCCAATGTTCGAGCATTTAAGTCATAATAGTTTAACATCTGACAAATATCATCATTATGCTCTTCATAAATTGAAAATATTTCCAGATGATAACGACTCGTTTCCGGATTATTGACTGATCCAGAAGCCATGAAAGCTCCTCTCAAATAGGATCTCATTTTTTGAGCATTTCCAATAATATCCTCTGATACATGAGTATTAAACATCATCCCATCTAATATATCTAAATCTGCCAAAATACTTTTTGTATCTTGCTTTAGTCGTACAATATAAACATTATTTTTTTTAAGTTTCATTTTTTTTCGGACCAGCAATTCCGATCGAACATCATAATGATCTTTCAAAAGAGAATAGATTCGTCTGGCAATGGCCGCATTTTCTGTTTGAACATTCAAAACAAATTGCTGATTCACAATACTTAATGACCCGTTCATTCGAATCAAGGCAGCCAATTCTGCTCTAGCATGTTCACGATGTACTTCTAATGTTGTCAGTTCTTTTTTCACATCTGCTGCAAAAGACAACCTCAGCACCTCCTCTCTTATTTTTACTCGTTAATACCTTGCACCAAAAACAATCCGGAATAATTCATCTACAACTTTATCCCCATCATGAAACACTCCGCCATCACGTAATTTTAAAAAGTCCGTAGAAATGACTCGACAACCTTCATCACGTAATTTTTGAAAATCATGTTCTACTTGAACTAAATATTCATCATAAATTTCTGGATCCATATAATCGTCAGGAACATTTTCAGTATTGACCAAAACAGTGTCAACAAATTTACTATTCAAATGTTCATGTAACACACAAACATGATCAGCATCCGTAAAATGCTCCGTTTCCCCTTTTTGTGTCATGATATTACAAATATAAACTACTTCCCCTTCCGCATTGATAATCGCATCCCCTATCTCGTCGATCACCAAATTAGGCAAGATACTTGTAAACATGCTCCCAGGTCCTAAAACGATCATATCCGCTTCTTCTATTGCTTTAACAACTTTTCGAGCAGCTTTAGGTTGTTCATTGTCATTGGTATTGGTAACAAAAACATGATCGATTGTTTTTCGATCAACAGCAATACTGGACTCTCCAACAGCAGTTGTACCATCTTTAAAAACAGCGTGAAGGGTCAATGGTCTTTCTGACGAAGGATAGATATGACCATCAACATGCATCATTTTTGAAAGCAGTTGAATTGCTTCATACGTACTGCCACGCATTTCTGACACTGCCGCAATGATTAAATTACCAATGGCATGATTGGCAAAATAGTTGTCTGATTTATCAAAACGATATTGAAAAATGTCTTCATAAAGCTGTGGCATATCAGATAAGGCCACCAAGACATTTCGGAGATCTCCTGGTGGTGTCATATTCATCGATTCTCTAATTTCACCACTACTTCCTCCATCATCTGCTACCGTTACGACAGCCGTGATATCAGCACTTTGATTCCGTAAACTTTTTAAGATGACTGGTAACCCCGTTCCACCACCAACAACAACAATTTTAGGTTTTCTAATACGATAAGTTTTCATTTTCATGAGCGGTTCACCGTCTCTTTTCTCTTTCCTTTATCGCGATGCGTAATATTGACATGATACTCTTTACCAAGCTCTTTACCAACACGCTCTGTTAGTGCAACTGAACGATGTTGACCTCCCGTACAACCGATTGCAATCGTTATACTTGATTTCCCCTCTTTTTCATAACCTGGCATCACATTTTTTAATAAATCAATAAATCGCGTATAAAAATTTTCAGTCTCGGGGAAACTCATAACATAATCATATACAGACTGATCCTGGCCTGTCAGCGGTCTCAGTTCTGGAATATAGTGTGGATTTGGTAAAAAGCGAACATCCATTACAATATCGGCATCAATTGGTAACCCGTATTTAAATCCAAATGAAACAAGTTCAACGCGAAATTCGTGTGTATCTCTCGATTTAAATTCTTCGTTGATTCTTTCGCGTAACTGCCTTGGAGATAAATCAGTTGTATCGATTACCAGTTGAGCATCCCCTCTGATTTCTTCAAGTATCGCTCGCTCTTTTCTGATGCCCTCTGTAATTAGACCATCCATAGCTAATGGATGGGCACGACGAGTTTCTTTGTAGCGTGAAACAAGTTCTTCATCTGTCGCATCCAAAAACATGATAGTTGTATCGATCAAATTGGTGTTTTCCAATTCAACTAGCATATCTTGAATTTCTCTAAAAAAGTTACGTGAACGTAAATCGATCACTAATGCTATTTTCGTTACTTTTCCAGATTCTTTGATCAACTCCCAAAACTTTGGAATCAAACTAGGAGGCATATTATCAATACAAAAATACCCCATATCTTCAAAACTTTGAATAGCGACAGTTTTACCTGCTCCGCTCATTCCAGTAATTATTACTAACTGTAAATTATCAGCCATTTTTTAGCGCTCCTTTGGAAACATTTTACTAATTATAGCATCCCGGGCGTATCAAAGAAAGCTTTTCAAACAATTCTACCATTTTATTCAGGCTTTCTTATGAATCGAACTCAATAAAACGTTGCAAGACTGTCTAGTTGTTTTGCTCAAAATTATTATTCACTTACCTGTTCATTATTTCGATACTATCTGTTTGCCATCTGTAGCCAGTATTGATATTACTCGTATTAATAACATTTTCGCTTAAAGAGTTTTGATGATTCACTTTTTGTTGATTTCCTAATCCTTAACCATATAGATCAGTCGTGTCATTCTATGCAGTCTTAAAGTGTACGTTATTCGTAACATCAACTAAAAAATAACTCCTTCTTATTTTGGCTATCTACTAGAAGTAATAGCGCCTAGTATTCTCTTTTTATCAATTAATAAACTTACAAAAGTAGAATATAATCCACAGTGTCATGCATCGACTAGTCATCAAAGTACTTTTGACTTCTTATTAAAAAATAATAAAAAAATTAATTATTCGAGTAAATATTATTAAAATAATCACAAAAATATAAACAAGAGATCAAAACAAATAGTTGTTTTGATCTCTTGTTTATATTTTGCCCAAATAAAATAAGTTTAATTACGTATTCTTTATCTTGTTATGCTCCTTCAATTACATCGAAGTATGCTAAATTCAAAATAGGATCATCACAACTTATGACTGGACGATCAGAAGGATGGCATTTAATCACTTTAATTTGTACATCTTTTTCCTTTTTGGAGATTGCTTCCCCTACAAAAAACCAAGAAAAATTTGATCCATGACAAACATAATGTTCACCAATCTTTACTTCTCTTTTTTCCAAGAAAAATCATCCTTTCATACTCTTTTGATATTTATAGAATATCATGCTTTTCAATAAAATATCATTCAACTTACGTATAAATACTTTCTTTTTTTGACTTATTTTAAATTAAAGTGATTAAAAAACATAAGTTTTCATTTACCTTATCATTTAATTCTCATTTTTATTTATATAATAATTATATTATATTTTTCACAAATATAAAAGTTCAAAAAAAAGACAACCTTCATCAGTGAAGGTTGCGCTTTTCTTTTTGAACGGATCATTTATAGAAGGAAAGATATATACCAATTAGGTTGAACAATATATCTATCTGAATGTGATTTTACTTTAAAGACTTAAAGAAATCAATAGCAATAAATCATTTTATTTCAAACTTCATACTTTCTTTAAAAACAATACTACTGTTTCAAAATGGAGTATACCAATTTACAATACTTGTTTCAAATATTTACCAGTATAGCTCGCTTTAACTTTAGCAATATCCTCCGGTGTCCCAATTGCTACGATCGTTCCCCCACCGTCGCCACCTTCTGGTCCCAAATCAATAACATGATCCGCTGATTTAATTACATCTAAATTATGTTCAATCACAAGGACTGTATTTCCAGCTTCAACTAATCTTTCCAAAACAACTAGTAAACGTGCAATATCATCTGTATGAAGTCCGGTCGTCGGTTCATCAAGTATATAGAAGTTTTTACCATTTGAATTTTTGTGCAGTTCGCTAGCTAGTTTCATCCGTTGAGCTTCGCCACCAGACAATGTAGTTGCTGGTTGTCCCAAAGTGACATAGCCTAATCCTACATCAACGATTGTTTTTAATTTGCGATGGATTTTAGGGATATGTTGAAAGAATTCTACTGCATCTTCAACCGTCATATCTAATATATCAGAAATGTTCTTTCCTTTATAATGAACTTCTAGGGTTTCAGAATTATATCGTTTCCCATGACAAACTTCACAAGGTACATAGACATCTGGCAAAAAGTGCATTTCAATTTTAATAATTCCGTCGCCACGACATGCTTCACAGCGTCCGCCTTTAACATTAAAACTAAAGCGACCTTTTTTATAGCCACGGACTTTAGCCTCATTGGTTTTTGCAAATAAATCCCGAATATCATCGAAAACACTCGTATAGGTTGCAGGATTACTCCGTGGTGTACGACCAATCGGACTTTGATCGATATCAATTATTTTTTCGATATGTTTATACCCAGTAATACTCTTATGTTTCCCTGGTTTATTCGAGTTACGATTGATTTTTTGTGCCAAAGCTTTTTTCAAAATTTGGTTGACTAAGGTACTCTTTCCAGAACCAGAAACACCCGTCACCGCTACAAATTCTCCTAGTGGAAATTCTACTGTAACATTTTTTAAATTATTTTCAGCAGCACCGGTTACTTTGATTTTTTTTCCATTGCCTGTACGTCGTTCTTTAGGAACAGGAATCACTTTTTTTCCTGAAAGATATTGCCCCGTTAAAGAATTTGGATTTTTGGCTACTTCATCTGGTGTTCCAGAAGCTACTATTTCACCACCTAAATGTCCAGCACCTGGTCCAACATCAATTAAATAATCAGATGCTCGCATCGTATCTTCGTCATGTTCTACTACAATCAATGTATTTCCTAAGTCTCGCATTTTCTTAAGGGATTCGATCAAACGATCATTATCCCTTTGATGGAGTCCGATTGAAGGTTCATCCAATATATATAATACTCCAGATAAATTAGAACCAATTTGCGTTGCTAAACGAATTCGCTGTGCTTCTCCACCAGATAGTGTTCCAGCTGCCCGGCTAAGGGTCAAATAATCCAGTCCAACATTTTTCAAAAAGTTCAAACGATCCTCAACTTCCTTTAAAATAGGTTTTGCAATCATTTGTTCTTGTTCAGATAATGTAACTGTCTCAAAGAATTGTACAGCATTTTTGATTGCTAATTCGCTGACTTGACCAATATTCGTATTATCGATTTTGACTGATAATGCTTGAGGATTTAAACGATATCCCTTACATGTTTGACAGGTTAACTCAGTCATATATAAACGCATTTGGTCACGAGTAAAGTCGCTATTTGTCTCATGGTATCGACGCTTGATATTGGTTAAAACTCCTTCAAATGGTACTTCCACATCACGAACTCCACCAAAATCATTTTCGTAATGGAAATGGAATGGTTCGCCATTCGATCCATTTAAAATGATATCTTGATGTTCTTCTGGTAGTTCGTTAAACGGTGTGTCCATATCGATATTGAAACTGTCAGCTGCTTGTTCTAGCATTTGAGGATAATACTGAGAGCTAATCGGATTCCAAGGTGCGACTGCGCCTTCACGCAAAGTTTTCGTCGAGTCTGGAATCACTAAATCACGATCGACTTCTAATTTTATCCCTAATCCATCACAATCAGGGCATGCACCAAATGGCGCATTAAATGAAAAGAGTCTTGGCTCTAGTTCCCCCACTGTAAAGCCACAGTAAGGACATGCATAATGTTCACTAAACAGCATTTCTTCTCCATCGATCACATCTACTAATGCATAACCATCAGCTAATCGTAACGCTGCTTCAAACGAGTCAAATAAACGAGAACGAATCCCTTCTTTTACCACGATACGATCAATCACGATCGCAATATCATGCTTTTTATTTTTTTCGAGTTCAGGTGCTTCACTTACGTCATACGTCTCACCATCAACCCGCATCCGAACATAACCTTCTCGCTGAATCATTTCAAATACTTTTTTATGCTGCCCTTTTTTCTTAACAACTACTGGTGCTAATACTTGGAGCTTGGTTTTTTCTGGCAACTCTAAGACTTTGTCTACCATCTGTTCAACAGATTGACTGGTGATTTCAGTCCCGTCGTTAGGACAAATCGGATGCCCAACACGAGCGAATAGCAGTCTTAGATAATCATTGATTTCTGTAACTGTTCCAACTGTTGAACGGGGATTTTTACTTGTTGTCTTTTGATCGATCGAAATCGCTGGACTTAATCCATCAATACTATCGACATCGGGTTTATCCATTTGACCTAAAAATTGTCTTGCATAAGCTGAAAGACTCTCCACATATCGACGCTGACCTTCTGCATATAGCGTATCAAAAGCCAACGAACTTTTTCCTGAACCAGATAATCCAGTCACTACTACCATTTTGTCACGAGGAATCGTAACATCTATATCTTTTAAATTATGTGCGCGTGCGCCATGAATGACGATTTTATCATTTGCCATTACTTCTCTCCTTTGCTGTGAAAGACAGCGAGTATTCTTATAAGTTGATGCTATCTCATTTAAGACTCGTCCTAGATAGACATTCTTAAACAGTGTGAGGTGACCATTTGGAATGTTGATCCTTATAATTTCTAACCATCTCAATCGATGTCCTTATAAGAATCTTAACTCCCTTAGCGTCACAGTATTTCTTACTCTCCTGCTTTTAATTCTAATATGGTATCACGTAAAGTTGCCGCAGTCTCAAAGTCTAATGCTTTAGCAGCATCTCGCATTTCTTTTTCTAGTTTCATCAATAAATCAGCTTTCTCTTGACGGCTCAATTCATGATAAGACTTATCGATCTTAATCGTTTCACCTTTTTCATTCGTCTTAGAAATCGAAATCAGCTCACGAATATCTTTAATGATCGTCTTCGGTATAATGCCGTGTTCTTCATTGTATTTTTCTTGAATCGAGCGACGACGAGCAGTTTCATCAATAGCTTTTTGCATAGAGTCTGTCATTTTATCTGCATACATGATGACTCTACCATCTGCATTTCTTGCTGCACGTCCTATTGTTTGAATCAATGACCGCTCGCTTCTCAAGAAACCTTCCTTATCTGCATCTAAAATGGCAATCAAGGATACTTCCGGTACATCTAATCCTTCACGAAGCAAGTTGATGCCAATCAATACATCAAACTCACCTAAACGCAGATCACGAATAATCTCTGTTCGTTCCAATGTTTTGATATCACTATGAAGATACTTAACTTTAATCCCTAACTCTTTAAGATAATCGGTTAAATCCTCAGACATTTTCTTGGTTAGAGTTGTAATAAATACACGTTGATCTTTTTCTACACGCTCATGGATCTCACCAACTAAATCATCGATTTGTCCCATGATCGGACGTACTTCGATCAATGGATCTAACAGCCCTGTAGGTCGAATGATTTGCGGAATGACGGTATCAGTCTGTTCGTATTCATAAGGCCCCGGAGTTGCCGACACATACACAACTTGATGGACATGTTTTTCAAATTCTTCTAAACGTAAAGGTCTATTATCCAAAGCACTAGGCAAACGGAAACCGTAATCTACTAGCATTTGCTTTCTAGCACGGTCCCCATTATACATGCCACGAATTTGAGGCATCGATACATGAGACTCATCGATCACAAGCAAAAAATCATCTGGAAAGAAATCGATTAACGTATATGGTGGTTCACCTTCGGAGCGTCCGTCCATATGGCGAGAATAGTTTTCAATACCAGATGTATAGCCCATTTCTCTCATCATCTCAATATCATAATTCGTCCGTTGCTCTAAGCGTTGCGCTTCTAATAATTTATTTTCGCTATGCAATACTTTTAATCGATCTTCTAACTCTTCTTGAATTTGAGAAATGGCATGTTCCATATGATCTTCGTTTGTTACGAAGTGGGTTGCAGGGAAAATCGCTACATGTTCGGTCTCCCCCATTACTTCTCCAGTCAATGCATCTACTTCTCTAATACGTTCAATTTCATCACCAAAAAACTCAACTCGTAAAGCATGGTCATCTCGTGACGCAGGAAAAATTTCAACAACATCTCCTCTTACACGAAAACGTCCACGTTGAAAGTCTATATCGTTTCGCTCAAATTGAATATTGACTAAATCAGTCAATAGCTGACTGCGGTCCATTTCCATTCCTACGCGAATAGAAACCACTTGTTCACTATATTCTTTAGGATCTCCTAATCCAAAAATACAAGAAACGGATGCAACGACGATCACATCATTTCTTTCTAATAATGAACTGGTTGCCGAATGCCGTAATTTATCGATTTCATCATTGATACTGGCATCTTTTTCTATATATGTATCACTAGAAGGAACATATGCTTCTGGTTGATAATAATCATAATAACTAACAAAATACTCGACCGCGTTATTCGGGAAGAATTCTTTAAATTCTCCATAAAGCTGTCCAGCTAATGTCTTATTATGAGCAATGACTAATGTCGGTTTATTTACTTCTTTTATAACATTGGACATTGTAAATGTTTTACCCGTTCCTGTAGCACCTAATAAAATTTGTGCTTTTTCCCCGCCTTCAATTCCTTCGACTAACCTTTTAATTGCTTCTGGCTGATCTCCATCCGGCTTATATTTCGATACTAAGTCAAATGTATTGGAGGTCTCTCTTTCTATCATCCAACATCCTCCTCTTCCCTTAAATAGTTGTTGATTCAATTCAATCAAAACAAGGAAAATTACTAGTCTAAACAAAGAATCTGTGATGAACCACCACCACAAAAACTTTTTTTGACTTGATCAATTATTCTAGTTATAGAAGAATTTTCACTTTAAAATTGAAAAGAAACTTCTACAATTATTTTAACATACCGAACATATTTTCGCTAGTTTTAGAATAGTTTGCGTATATGTAATTTTCGCTAATTTACATTTTATTTAATCTTTTGTTTGCATACTTTTTGAAATGATATGTATTAGATGCCATTTCTGATCTAAAAAGCACCCTTACCATGTTAGGTCTTTTTACATACAATGTTAGAAAATCATTTTTTTTTGACTTTCCCATTGTGAATGACTTGTGTTTTTGCCTTTTATTACTATATAATTATCCAATATGCAAATATAGGAGGTATTTTATGAAAAGGAAACATTTTTTACTTTCATTCGTTGTAATGATGGTAAGTCTACTAACATTTACCCTTGGGCAGAATGCGCAGGCTGAGGAAAAAACATATACTATAGGAACAGATTTGACATTTGCACCTTTTGAATTTCAAGACTCTAAAGGTGAGTATGTTGGAATCGATGTGGATTTGCTTCATGCGATTGCTGATAATCAGGACTTTAAAGTAAACTTAAAACCTCTTGGCTTTGATAGTGCCATCCAAGCCGTCCAATCAAAACAAGTGGATGGTATGATTGCTGGAATGAGTATAACAGATGAACGAAAAAAATCATTTGACTTTTCAGAACCTTATTTTGATAGTGGTCTGCAGATGGCTGTCAAAAAAGGCAGTGACAAAATCAAAGGCTATGAAGATCTAAAAGGAAAAACGGTAGCAGCTAAAGTGGGAACCGAAAGTGCCACTTTCTTAGAAAAAAACCAAGATAAATATAATTATACGATCAAAAACTTTGATGATGCAACAGGACTTTATCAAGCACTGGAAAATGGCGAAGCAGATGCGATTTTTGATGATTATCCCGTTTTAGGTTATGCCGTAACAAATGGTCAAAATCTACAATTAGTTGGTAAAAAAGAAACAGGCAGTTCTTACGGCTTTGCTGTAAAAAAAGGACAAAATAAAGAATTGATCGAAAAGTTCAATGCTGGTTTGAAAGAACTAAAAAGCTCAGGTAAGTATGAAGATATTTTAGCTAAATATATTTCTACTGGAACTGAGACAAAAACCGATTCTGACTCTAAAATGAAGAAGATTCAACCTAAAAAAGACTCATACGTAATCGCAAGTGATTCGACTTTTGCTCCTTTTGAATTCCAAAATTCGAATGGTAAGTATGAGGGAATCGATGTGGATTTAGTTAACCGCATTGCTGAATTACAAGACTTTACTATCGAATTTAAATTTATCGGTTTTAGTTCTGCCGTCCAAGCAGTTGAATCTGGACAAGCAGACGCTATGATCGCTGGAATGACAATCACAGATGAACGTGAGAAATCATTTGACTTCTCTACTCCTTATTTTAACAGCGGCATTCAAATCGCTGTCAAAAAAGGCAATGATGATATTCACTCATACGAAGATTTAAAAGGCAAAAAAGTTGGTGCTAAAATTGGAACTGAAAGTGCTGATTTTCTTGAAGCGAATAAAACTAAATATGGCTACTCAGTCAAATATTTAGATACAACGGATGCGTTGTATAGCGCGCTTGAAATAGGTGAAATCGATGCAATGATGGATGACTATCCAGTAATCGGCTATGGCGTCGCTCAAAAACAACCATTAGCAACACCGATTCCTCGTGAAGAAGGTGGAAAATATGGTTTCGCAGTCAAAAAAGGCAAAAATCCTGAATTGGTTCAAATGTTCAACGAAGGTTTAGCTGAATTAAAACGTACTGGCGAGTATGACGAAATCATCGGAAAATACGTAAAAGATGGTTCTACCGAAAATAAAGTCGATGAATCAACCTTCACTGGTATGATTCAAAATAACTGGAAACGTCTATTAAGCGGCTTATGGATGACTATTCAGTTAACACTGATTTCATTTATTTTAGCGTTGATCGTTGGAGTGATCTTTGGGTTATTCAGCGCTTCTCCTTCTAAAACATTACGCGTGATCTCCACTATTTATGTAGATATCATTCGCGGTATTCCTTTAATGGTATTGGCCTTCTTCATCTACTTCGGCTTACCAGGTATTTTAGGTTTCAACATTCCTGTTTTTCTTGCAGGGATCATTACTCTGACCTTAAACGCAAGTGCGTATATCTCTGAAATCGTCCGTGGTGGGATCAATGCAGTACCCGTTGGACAAATGGAAGCTTCTCGTAGTTTAGGACTTTCTTATAATCGGACCATGCAAAAAATCATTTTACCGCAAGCAATCAAAATCATGATTCCTTCTTTCGTCAATCAATTTGTTATCTCTTTAAAAGATACAACGATTCTATCTGCAATCGGTTTGATTGAGCTACTACAAACAGGTAAAATCATTGTTGCTAGAAACTTACAAAGTACTATGGTATACTTCGTGATCGCAATGATGTACTTGATCTTGATTACAGCCTTGACGAAATTAGCGAAAGTTTTAGAAAAGAAGGTGAAATAATATGGCTGAAAAAATTCTTGTAGAACATTTAGTAAAAAAATATGGCGATAACACCGTACTGAACGACATCAACGTTTCCATTCAAGAAGGCGATGTTGTTTGTGTCATTGGTCCTTCTGGGTCTGGTAAAAGTACTTTTCTTCGCTGTTTGAATCAGCTTGAAGAAGCCACTAGCGGTGATATTATCATCGATGGAGCAAATTTAACGGATAAAAATACGAATATCAACAAAGTGCGTCAGCATATTGGAATGGTTTTCCAACATTTTAATTTGTTTCCTCACCTATCAATCTTAGAAAATATTACTTTGGCACCAACGGATCTAGGCCGCTTGTCAAAGAAAGAAGCAGAAGAAAAAGCCATCAAACTTTTAGATACTGTTGGTTTGGCCGATAAAAAAGATAGTTACCCAGAATCATTATCGGGCGGACAAAAGCAACGTGTAGCAATCGCTCGTGCCTTAGCAATGAATCCTGATATCATGCTATTCGATGAACCAACATCTGCACTCGATCCTGAAATGGTCGGTGATGTGTTGAATGTTATGAAAAAATTAGCCAAACAAGGAATGACGATGGTTATCGTAACACACGAAATGGGCTTTGCAAAAGAAGTAGCCAATCGCGTCATGTTTATTGATGGCGGTAATTTCTTAGAAGACGGTACACCACAACAAATCTTTGAAAATCCACAAAATGAACGGACGAAAGATTTCTTGGATAAAGTACTTAATATTTAGAAATAAAGAATGGATCGCTCTTCATGAATGAGTGATCCATTTTTAAATTGCTTGAACTTACTTTATACTTGATAATTATTCTTTTTTAAAGTAAATTTGAACAGTCTTTAGACTATAATTCTCAAAAAAGGAGCCTTGTAATGAAACGACTATATACTTTTTTTACCGAGGATTTATTATTTTCTCTGTCTTTTTTGATAGCCATTATTAGTTGTTATTTCGGTAAATTCTCGTTACATTCAATTGATTTTAAAGTTATTTTTTGTTTACTTGGTTTGATGCTATTCATAAAAAATCTTGAAAAATTTGGTATTCTAACCTATTTTGCTGATAAAATGATTGATTTTTCTTCGACCTCTCGTGACCTAATCAGAAATATTGTCTTTTTATCGTTTTTCAGCTCTATGATCCTAACAAACGATGTTGCGATTCTTACATTGATGCCGATTTATCTCACGATTATCAAGAAGTTTCCAGAAATGGGCGACAAAATTTTTGGTGCCGTCCTGTTGATTGTTGCCGCAAATTTAGGTAGTAGTTTTTTTCCTTTTGGCAACCCACAAAACCTGTTCTTATTTTCTTATTATTCACTTTCCACTGTGACATTTTTTAAATGGTCCATCGTACTACTCATTTCTTCAATTATATTTTTATTGATTTCATTTCTATTCATAAAAAAAAGAGTACTTCCAAAACATCACACTCTGGTTCCCAAGATCGACAAAAGAAAAATACCATTTTTTAGTTTCATTGGCTGTTCCATTCTTTTAGGGATTTTTAACATACTCCCATATTATGTTGTAATTCCGATTGCCGTGATCATCCTAACCATTTATGATAAAAATGTACTTAGACAAATTGATTATAAACTGTTATGGACCTTTATCTTTTTCTTTATTGCTGTGGGTAATTTTGCTCAGATCGAACTGCTTTCGACTTTCATTAGAGAACAATTCACCACCAATACACAAACATTTTTTGGTAGTATTCTCGTTAGCCAAATCATCAGTAACGTTCCTGCTGCTATTTTGATTGCACCATTTACAGATCAATCTCAGGCACTTTTTTGGGGTGTTAATGTGGGAGGCTTAGGAACGATCATTGCTTCATTAGCTAATTTGATTGGTTTTAAACTATATAAAGAGTACTATCCTAAACAATCAAAAGTTTTTCTTTGGCAGTTTACTGCCATAAACGTAGTATTTTTACTGTTCTTCATCATGCTTTTTGGCTTTATATTATAAAAAAGCAAGGCAAAGTAATAATAAACTAAACCGACCCCCAAACGTTCAATCTGAAATCTGACGTTTAGAGGTCGGTGTTTTTATGTTGAAATATTGTTTTGGATTTAAATTAATTAATTTGCAATGGCTTCAAGTCTAGCCTTCACATCTTGTTCTGACAGTTCATTTCTCATTACATAACGATTGGCAGGATGATGGCGACATTCATCTGAACAGCTGCCAAGATACTTCGCTTCGTTTTCTTCTGATGCTAAAATTTGTTTGTTACAGAACGGATTGGCACAATTGATGTAGCGTTCACAAGGCGTGCCGTCAAACCAGTCTTTACCGATGATTTTTTTATCAACATGATTGATTTCAACACTAATTCGTTCATCAAAAACATACATTTTTCCATCCCATAATTCGCCTCTTGTCTCCGGATCTTTTCCATAAACAGCGATTCCACCATGAAGTTGAGCGACATCTTCAAAGCCTTCTTTGATCAACCAGCCAGAAAATTTCTCACAACGAATACCACCAGTACAGTAAGTGACAACTTTTTTGTCCATAAATTGTTCTTTGTTGTCTCTAATCCATTGTGGTAATTCTCTAAAGTTACGAATGTCAGGACGAACAGCCCCTCTGAAATGACCCAAGTCATATTCATAATCATTTCTAGCATCGATTACAACTGTATCTTCATCTAGCAATGCTTCTTTAAATTCCACCGGTTCTAAATATTTCCCAGTTAATTCTAACGGATTCACATCTTCTTCCAAGCTTAAAGAAACAAGTTCTTTTCTAGGACGAACGAACATTTTATGGAAGGCATTTTCTGCTACTTCATCGATCTTGAAATAGGTATCTTTGAAACGATCATCAGCTAACATCGCTTCCATATAAGCATCAGTATCCGCAATCGTCCCTGAAAGAGTCCCATTAATTCCTTCAGTTGCTACTAGAATTCTTCCTTTTAAGTTCAACGACTTACAAAAAGCTAAATGCTCCTTTGCAAATTCTTCTGGGTTTTCAATTGTCGTGTATTTATAATAAAGTAATACGCGGTAATCCATTTTATCTTTCTCCTTTTTCTTAGAAACTGTTTTGCTATCTCCATAATAACTATACAGTTCTCTTTTTCTATTCATACGTATTTAGTATATAAAAAAAGAAATAAGAAAAGCGAGCTATTTGCTTGTGTATAAATGCACAGGTCAGGAAACAAAACAGCCCAGGATTTTCAAAAAGAAAAGCCTGGGCTGTTTTGTTTCCTTCTTATTGTCCAGATACCGCAAAATAATTCTCATCATTATCCGCAAAATTGAACACTAATCCAGTAGGTAATTGAACTAGTTCCCCGACGCGCACGCCAGCATCCTTCATGTTTTTGTATAAACGAATGACATCATCTGCAAAAAACATCAGCGAAGGTGTATTTCCTGCAACTTCTGGTGAATGTTGTTGGATAAATTCTAGGTCGTATAACACAATCATTGTTTCCGCGGTTTCACTTGGTGCAATTTCTACAACTAATGTGCCATCAACAGCATCTCTTTCCTTTTCTACAAAGCCAATTTTTTGCCAGAATTGGCTTGATTCTTCTACATTCGTTACATATAACATTATTTTGATTTGGTTGGTAAACATAGTTTCTCCCCTATTCTTATATCATTCTTTTCTATTATATACTTTCTATCATAGCGTATGCTAAGTTTTATGAAAATAAATTTGCTCTACTCAAACTAAAAAGTAAGGTACGATCAATAATGATCATACCTTACTTTTTTTAACTCTCTTGGGGAAGAGAAGTGAATCACTTCTTAGGCATTTTCTTCAATAACTAGATTGCTATCGTTTAAAACATCACGATCTAGCTCGTTGATGCGTGAACTAGTCACAATACCAGCTACCATACTGTCACTAACGTTAACTGCTGTTCTAGCCATATCGATCAATGGTTCTACAGAAATAACCAATCCAACGATTGCAACTGGTAAATTCATCGCACCTAATACAATCAATGAAGCAAATGTTGCCCCACCACCGACACCAGCAACGCCGAATGAGCTAATTGTTACGATTGCAACTAACATTAAAATAAATTCTAAACTAAAGACATTGATTCCCACAGTTGGTGCAACGATTGTTGCCAACATCGCAGGATAAACCCCTGCACAGCCATTTTGTCCAATTGACATACCAAAACTTGCAGCAAAGTTTGCTGTAGCATCATCAACACCTAAAGCTTTTGTTTGTGTTTCAATATTTAGAGGCATTGCTCCTGCACTCGATCTTGAAGTAAAAGCAAAACTCAACACTGGAAACGATTTTTTCAAATAGTTTACAGGATTTACTTTGACTGCCATCAAGATTACTAAGTGAACCAGCATCACAATGATCAATGCGGTATAAGAAGCGAATACAAATTTTCCTAAGTTAAGGATTGCATCAAAATCACTTGTCGCAACAACGTTGGTCATCAACGCTAAAACCCCATAAGGTGTCAAGCGTAAAACCAATGTTACGATACGCATCGTGATTTTATAAAGGCTGTCGATCAAGTTTGCAAAAAATTCTGCTTCTTTCGGTGCTTTTCTTTTAATACCTAAATAGGCAATCCCAACGAATGCAGCAAAAATCACCACACCAATCGTACTAGTTGGACGAGTACCAGCAAAATCTGCAAAAACATTTTTAGGAATAAAAGATAAAATTTGTTGAGGAATCGATAGGTTTTCAACGGTTTCCTGTCGTGTCGCAAGTTCTGCGATCCGTGCCGTTTCTGCCGTTCCTTCTGTAAATTTTGCACCTTGTAGTCCAAACAATAATGTTGTTCCAATTCCAACCAACGCTGCTATAGCCGTTGTTCCTAACAAGGTCGCTAGGACAGTAAAGCTAATTTTTCCAACTTGCTTGGATTCTTTCATCTTAGTAAATGCTCCTACGATAGAAACAAATACCAAGGGGATTACGAGCATTTGTAAAAACGCTACATATCCATTACCTACAATACTGATCCATTCCATTGCTTGCGTTGTGACTTTGTCTTGGGTACCGAATGCGAATTGAATAATTCCACCTAATACAATACCGACACCTAATGCGGCAAAAACACGAGTTGAAAACTTATAGTGTTTTGCTTGCATACGATAAAAGACGTATAACACTGCAAGAAATGCAAGGACCACTAAAACAGTGATGAGTGTTGTCATTTTTTTCCCTCCTAAATTTAAGTTAAATGACAAGTACATCAAAGGAAGTAAAGGTTCCCGGGGAGCATTCTTCAATGATCCGCCCTAAAAATAAAATGAATTCATTTTCAGTGATACGTCTATTGTACCTGATTTAATAGGTCAAAAGATATTATTTTGTTTCCGTAATGATAGAAAAAAAGAGTTTGTGATAGTTTAAAACTATCACAAACTCTTCGATTTTAAAATCTGACTTTATTATTCTGGAGCAGATTGGAAGTTTAACTGAATTCCCGGCTTATCCAAAGCAATTTCAGTCACTTCATAGGCCATACGTTGAACAATGCTAAATAATGGACTAACTAATTCATCTACTTCTTCTTGTGAAATATCTTCTTGTTTTTCAATTTTATGATTGATCACGTGGTTGATTTGACTCACTGAACCTGATAAAACATACTCCTCAAAAACAAGACGAAACTCCAAGCGAGCTGCGATAATTGAATTTTCTTTTGGGTAATTTTCATCTGTTGATTCAATTGGAGAAAAGCCCACTCTAAGATCTGTTTCTACTTCTTCCATATCTTGCGTACGCATATCGTAATGAAAAGCCTCTACGACTTCTTGTTGACGTTTTATTTCCATGAATTAAAATCTCCTTTTTTTTTAAGTTCAATAACTATTATTGAGACCCGGTAAAAACTGGGCAAAACATAGTCTATCTATGTTTTTTATTATACCATACATCTTTTTATCACAAATACTTATACTCATTTTTCTAATTTAATTTTTAAACGAATGAATTGGCGCTGGAATGCGTCCACCGCGGAGAATAAAATCGGTTGAAGCATAGTCGTTGACCTTCATAACTGGCGCTCTACCCAGCAAACCGCCAAACTCGACCATATCACCAACACTTGTCCCTTTAGCTGGGATGATCCGAACAGCAGTCGTTTTATGATTGATCACACCAATCGCAGCTTCATCTGCTATCATTGCTGCAATAGTCTCAGCTGAAGTTTCACCTGGTATAGCAATCATGTCTAAGCCAACCGAACAGATGGCTGTCATTGCTTCTAATTTTTCTAAATTCAATGCACCATTATTAACTGCAGCGATCATTCCGGCATCTTCTGACACAGGTATAAATGCACCTGATAATCCGCCAACATGATTGCAAGCCATCACGCCGCCTTTTTTGACAGCATCATTTAATAAAGCTAAAGCAGCAGTAGTACCATGAGTCCCTACACTTTCTAAGCCCATTTCTTCTAAAATATAAGCGACGCTATCGCCTACGGCTGGTGTTGGTGCTAAAGATAAATCTACGATCCCAAAAGGAACATTCAATCGCTCTGACGCAATTTTCCCAACTAGTTGGCCCATTCTAGTGATTTTGAATGCCGTTTGTTTGACAACTTCTGCCACAACATCAAACGGTTCACCTTTGACTTTTTCCAAAGCTCTTTTGACAACACCTGGTCCACTAACGCCCACATTGATTACACAGTCAGCTTCACCAACACCGTGAAAAGCACCCGCCATAAATGGATTATCTTCCACCGCATTCGCAAATACAACTAATTTAGCACAGCCCATATCAGATTTTGCTGCAGTTTCTTTGATCACATGTCCCATATGACGAACAGCGTCCATATTGATTCCAGCTTTTGTTGAACCTATATTTACAGAAGAACAAACAAATTCTGTTTCCGCCAAGGCTTGCGGAATTGAATTAATCAAGATTTCATCGCCATGTTGATAACCTTTTTCAACCAACGCACTAAATCCGCCGATAAAATTGACGCCAACAGCCTGAGCTGCACTATCTAAAGCTTTAGCATATTTCACATAATCCTTGTCTGGACTCGCAGCGGCAATAATTCCGATAGGTGTTACGGAGATTCGCTTATTAATGATAGGAATCCCATACTCAGATTCGATTTCTTCGCCAACTTTAACTAGATTTTTCGCCAAGCGAGTGATTTTGTCATAAATTTTTTGACAGGCTCGGTCACTATCACTATCAATACAATCTAACAATGAAATACCCATTGTGATGGTTCTAATATCTAAATTTTCTTCTTCAATCATGCGGATCGTTTCCAAAATCTGATTCGTTTCCAAAAAGTTTCCTCCTAAATTTAAAAGCTGAAAGAGCTTGGTCAGCCTTGACTGGAAAATAGGAAAAAAATGGCTGAGACGTTCTTTGTCTCATTTATTTTTTTATCTTTTTCCCGAAAGATTAGCTCTTGAAGCTAAGTAATATAAAAACTAGTACCACAAAATTAATTCCTATAGTTTATGCATAACATTGAAGATTTCTTCATTTTGAATACTGATTGTCACACCTAGTTGTTCTCCTAGAGTATTTAGCTCAGAGCGAATTGCTTCAAAATTATTATTGTCTTCAGAAATTTCCAATACCATCATCATTGTAAAATAACTATCCATAATCGTCTGGGAAACATCAATAATATTCATATTCAATTCAGCTAATTTTTGACTGACTCCTGCAATAATTCCTACCTTGTCTTTACCGATAACTGTCAATACTGCGCGCATATCGTTTCCTCCTAATTTAAATGGTAACAACATTCTGATTTACCCCGATCAAAAAATGAAGGTGGCGTTACTTGCCACAATCATTTTTCCGAGGATCCAGCCTCATATAGCTATATGAGGCTAGATAATACAATCCTGAATAAGTTTTTCCTATTATATCATAAGTTTTTCATTTAATAACAAAAAAACAGAACAAATATCTTTAGGAATGGATGATTGTTCGTTTTTCTTCCAAGCAAAAAAACTTCTGAGATCTACCGAACCTTCTCAGAAGTTTTTTACTCAAACCGTTTTATTAAATTGCTCTTTACAGGTTGAACAAGTGACCTTGATCAGCCCTTTTCCTTTAGGTGCTCGTAATTGTTGTTTACAATTGGGGCACTTGAAAAAAGCATACGTCTTACGCTCTTGGAATTTTTCTTTTGTCGTACTAAGTTTCTTTTTTAATTGTTGTACTTTTAAAACATAGCGGGTATTTTCATTTGAGCGTGGATAAATTCTTTTCGAGAAAAAGCGATAATTTATCCATAATAAAAGTGCCGCTGCTAGCCAAAAAGCGATTGATGTCGGTAAAAATAGATTAAGCAGTAATAAGACCAAACTCCCTTTCATTAGGGTATTGTTCAATTGATCCATCCGAGCATATCTTCCCACCAATAATTTTTGAATTTTTGCATTCCAGCGAAGCAATCGCTCAAGCCAAATTTGTCCCATAATGATCCCTCTTTTCTTTGCTATTATCTCAATCAATAGTCATTGTTTCAAGAGGTATCTTGAAAAAGGCTTGAACAAACGAATCAAAAATAAATCTGATTGATTTTCGTAACCTCTTCTTTGATTTTTTCTTTTAATTCAACTGGCTTTACCACTTCAACAGAAGCACCAAAGGATAATAAGTAAGATGTTAGCCAAGAACCTTCCGATTGCCAAGTCTTTACAATTGTATATTTTGAATCTTGCTCTATTTCGATATCTAGTAAGTCTTCTTTTACCTGATAAAATAGCTCATTTTTTATTTTAAACTCTACATATATCTTGGAAAATTCTGGTTGATAATCTCTAATCAAATTGGCTTCATCAATATCATTTTCGGAAATTACAAGCTCGGTCATTCGTCTTAATTTAAATAACCGAGTCGTATTTCTAACACAACAGTAACCTGCTAAATACCAGGCATTTTGTTTAAAAATCAATTTATTCGGCATTACTTCTCTTGTGGTCTTATTTCCTTTTCCGTTGGTGTAAGAAAAAATGATACACTTTTTTTGATTTTTAGCTTTGGTAATCAATCCGATCGCTTTCGCTTCATCTTCTCGTCCCCAAGTGGAAAAATCAATATCGATCCATTGTTCTACTTCTTTTTTGAATAAGGAGGATAGCTTATTGACTAAAGGAGTAACACTTTTTAAATTAGTCGCGGCTAAATTTTGCAGCGCTAATATAATTTGGTCTTGCTCTTCATCATCCACAAAAGTAGCGGACAAATGATGAGTGTCCAACAAGCGAATCCCACCATCCCGTCCGCTTTGAGCGTACACTGGAAAGCCTAACGCAGACAACGTATCAATATCTCGATAAATCGTGCGTGTCGATACTTCCAGTTGTTCTGCTAGTATTGTTGCCTTGGCTTTCTTGTGCATCGTCAGATAATGCATAATATAAAACAATCTTGATAGATTATTCATTGTCCTTAAAATCCAAAATCAGCTTACTATTTTCACCAACAAAGTCATATTGATAGGAACCAGTCAGCCCTTGTAACTCTCCAGTGCTTTTAATGATCATACCAGGAAAGTCAAGTGAGCCTTTATCAAAAATTCCTTTTTCAGCGGCTGTAAAGGTTCCTGTTTTTCCTTTATATTCGCCTTCAAAGTGAAGAAATCCCGTGATTCTTGCCGTTGCTAGGTGTCCATCTTCTTTGTTGCTTTCCAAATAATAGAGAAGATACTCCACCCAAGCTTTTCCTTGTAGCTCACCTTCCAGTTCGTACTCTGCCTGAACCCGATTCACTGGAAAGTCAGTCTTTGACTTATCTATTGGTTCTTCATCCCATTTTGTTACACTAAATGCTACACTCATACTTATCCCTCCTTATGAATAATAGGATACCAAACATATGTTCTTTTTACAAGCTAGAATGTATAATTTATGTGCAAAAAAATAAAAGTATCGCTAAAGAAGTATAAGAAAAATCCTTACTCTATAAAAAAACTAATTAGAGAAGCTGCCTCATCTAGAATTAGAACAACTTCTCTTAAACAAGCAGCGAATGAGCAAGTATAGATAGAATAAGTCGAAGATTATATCAATTAATTCAACAAAGATATGCCTCAAAGAAAACTAAATGACATGCTATCGAAAGAATTTTAGGGTTCATGCCTCTTAATCTTTTATTCAAGGTCTATTCATTTCACAACCATTGTTTTTTTGATTGACATACTCTCTTATATACGACCGTTTCAGCGAAAATAAAGCAAAGTGAAAATTCTAAGGTCTTAACCTCTTTCCGTCTTCCCATGAATCAATTAATCGTTCCAGTCTTCTTAGTCTGGTCTCTTCTTTTTTTGCACTCATTATCCACCAAATGGAATCTCTTTTATAAGAAGACGGAAGTTGATTGAAAAATTCCCAAGCACTCGGATTTATTCTGATTTTATCCTCATATTTTTTCATTAGAATAATGTTTCTATGAACTGCTGAATACCCATTTTGATCTTTTCTTTGATTGAAAACAGCCAATCCTTCTGGTCTCATTTGATTGAGTTCTATCAATTTATACACCTTTTGCACATTAACTCCACTCCAGAGACTATTAGACTTACGTGGAGTAAATCGAATTTTATAGCTAGATTCATCCACTGTTTTTCGTATCCCATCAATCCAACCAAACGTCAGCGTACAATCTACTGATTCAGACCAAGTAAGACTTGTTTTATTGGTCTTTTTCTTAAAGAAAACTACCCAAATTTCACTAGTTGTTTGATGATGAATAGTCAACCAATCAATAAATTCTGTTTGATTACTAAAAAATAAGTCTTCACTCATTATTCTAGCCATTCCAAAATCATTTGATTAAGCTCAGCAGGGCTTTCTTCTTGAATCCAATGACCTGTGTTTAAAGTCTTAATATCTATATTAGGTACAAAGTTATTGATGTTTGGAAGTGGCGGAATACTATCTTTCTCGCCGTAAACCATCAATGTTGGCTGATGAAGGATAGGCGATACATCGGCTAATAAATGCCAATTACGATTTAAATTTCTGTACCAATTGATACTTGGCGTGAAACCTGTTTTATTGAATGCTGAAATATAAACAGCAAAATCCTCATCGCTCATAACAGGTTCACCTAATAGTTTAGTTGCTTTAGCTAGATTAATCATTTCCATTCCTTCACCATGACCTTGTGCTGGCGCGTTTTTTCGATATAAGTTATGAAGAAATTGTGAGGTATTTTCATCTAATATTGCATCTGCAACTCCAGGTTGTTTATTAAAATGAACAAAATAGTAATCATCTCCAAACACTTCTTCCATAAAATCAAGCCAAGGTTTCTCACCTCGAATTTGATAAGGTAAGCATAAGTTAATCATTTTATAAACACGTTCTGGATGCAGTAATGCCATGCTCCAGACAACGCTTGCCCCCCAATCATGTCCCATAAAAATAGCATCTTTGTATTCATAATGATCCAATAAGGCTACAAGATCACCCGTTAAATGTTCAATATCATATGTTGTGATTTCTTTAGGGCAAGAAGATTTCCCGTACCCTCGTTGATTCGGAATAATAACGTGATAACCTGCTTCTACAAGCGGCGTCACTTGATGTCTCCAAGAATAGGCATGCTCTGGCCATCCATGGCAGAGAACGATAGGACGCCCCAAATTTTGTTGACCAGCTTCAAAAACCTCTAGCTCTACTCCATTCACTGCGATAAGTGTTGGTGTTGGAAATTCATTATTATTTTTCATTTAATATCCTCCTGATTTAGATACAAGTGTCTTACAAGAACAATATTATCATGGAGGTTTGACAACAGTCTGTCAGCTTTGAGAAACGCACTTAATAATATTTTTCAGTCATCAATTTGAGTTTGTGGCCATTTTTTTTGGCGCATTTCTTCTGGAGTTAAGATCTATATGCGTTCTCAAAAACTAAATATGAGGGAGATTATCTTAACTCATACTGTTCATAGAAAAAGAATTTTATGGAAATATTGGACTAGATTTGACAATTCTACAGCGAAATAAATTTTAGTTTATTTTTCCTAACTCTTCTCTCTTAATACAACAAAAATTCTTTCATTTTTCTACTAAATACGGTGACATTTTCTGATTTAGATGCGGCAGTTGTCACGTCAAGATGTCCTGGATCTTTTGACCATGTACTTGAATCAGCGGTTAAATACACACTTAATTTCTTTTCATTTTTATGTTTATTAATATAATCTAATGCAACTTTAGGAGGATCACTTGATTGAACTGTAGATAAGATGAGCACTTTGTCCCATTCTTCGATTCTGTTCTCTCCAACCTCTTCAACTGGTTTCACTTCCACATAGATATTTTCGTCCACTAGATTTTTTTTAAGTTCTTCGATTACTTGATTTTTAAATGCACGATCTTGGGTGTAAATAACAGCTCTATGAGCATTTGACTTTTCTTTTAACGTCTCATTGATTGTATAACTTGAAAGAACTCCTTGAACTCTGACCATACGATAATAGCCTAAAAATCCAGCTGCTCCTAATACCACTAAAACGATGCTAATCAATCCATATTTAAATAGCTTATTTTTCCATAACTTTTTCATTTATTTTTCCTACTTTCCTTCTTTTATTCATAGCGTAGAGCTGTTATTGGATCTAATTTTGCTGCTTTTGCCGCTGGATACAGAGCGAAAATCACGCCTAGGATTCCAGTAATAGTTAATGTAGCTAATGCATTAAGAGGGGCGATTTGAATAACTTGGTTAAAGCCTATATTGGATTCAATCAATGGATTTGCTATAAATTGGATTAGGTAAGCAAAAACGACTGAGATAACGTTAGATAAGAGCATAATATAGATTGCTTCCATCCTAAATAACCGTTTGATATATCCTTTTTTATAACCAATAGAGCGTAAAACACCAATTTCTTTAGTTCTTTCCACCACTCCGATATATAAAACAACTGCAATCATCACACCTGCAACGATCAGAGAAAGTCCAGCAATAAAGGCTAATAAGTAAACAATAATATCCGTAAATTGTTTGAACGTATCCAAAAATGAAGAAGCATTCGTAATTGCATAATTTTCATATTTGGGATCGTCTTTGTATTTTTCAATAAAAGCTTCTGCGGTTTCTGGATTTTCTGCAAATGCATCTACCGTATAAATTGGTTTTTCGATACCAATACGTTTGACCATTTCATCAAACGTTTGGCTAGATGCCATAAATCCTTGAACAAAGCCTTCTTCTTCTGGTGAGGTGATTCCTGTAATCACGGTCTCAATTTCAACTGGAGTATTCGTCATTCCTTGTTCTCTACCTTGATAAACTAAAGTGATTGGTTTTGAGATCAAGTGTTTAACATTTTCTTCAGTTAACTCTGAATTTTTCAATCCGACTATTTCTCGTGCCGCAGACGCAGGTAAAACAATTCCAGGTTTATCTGCTGTGATAAATGTCCCTGCTAACAGGTAACCCTCTTCCACCGTATTTGTTTTGTATCTTTCTTTATTTAGATTTGCTTCATCCATTTGACTTGGTGCTAGTTTTTCGAGCAACTGATCTTCATATTTAAAACGAATGCCTGCAAGATTGCCTCTCTCGTATACTTCTGTGATTCCTTCACTTTCATATAACTCTTTCAGCATTTTGATTTCTTCATTTTTCAATAATTCTGACGGTCTCGGCGGTCCGCCACGCTCAGGATCTTGATAGTACGAAGTGATTTGGTTTGGAGAATAGGCTGTTTGAAAAAAATCCCCCAACACTCCTGTAATTCCATTGCCAATACCTAAGGCCAACAAAATGGCTGTAATACCAATGGATGTTCCAAAAGCAACTAACAAATTTCTCAAAATCCGACTAAAAAAATTTTTACTCACAAGCTGTAAGGTAGCACCTAAAGAGAGTGAGACTCTTGATGGAACCTTTTTTTGCGACTGATTTTTACTACTATTCGGTTCTTTGATGCGATCGTCACTTAAGATACGACCATCTTTGACTCTTAAAATTTTAGTGGCATAGCGTATCAAACTTTCATCATGAGTCACTGTAATCACTAATGTTCCTTCATTGCTCAATTGTTTTAATAATTCAATAATTGAAGCTGCTGTTACTGAATCAAGAGCCCCTGTTGGTTCATCTGCAATGATCACTTTAGGATCATTAGCAAGGGCCCTGGCGATTGCTACGCGTTGCTTTTGTCCTCCTGAAAGTTGACTAGGATACTTATTTGAATGATCAGCTAAACCAACTTTGGTCAAAAGTTGGATCGCTCGATCTGTACGCTCAGATGGACTTAGTGTTTTATCTAAATAAAGGGCACTTTTGACATTTTCAAGTACCGATAAATGTGAAACTAGATTAAAGCTTTGAAAAACAAAACCGATCTCATTTTTATGGAAATCATCCATATTTTCCGTTTTTAAATTTTGTCCTTCATAAAGAATGTCTCCCTCATAATCTGTATCCAACCCACTAATAATATTTAACAAAGTCGTCTTACCACTGCCGCTTGCACCTAATATCAAAGCAAAATCGCCAGCCTTAAATGTAGTCGTTATGTCATGTAAGACAGGTTCTTTTTTGTTATCGATCGTAAAGCTTTTCGATACTTTTTTTAGTTGATACATGTTTCTCCCCCTATTCATTGTCTTTCAATTGATTTTTGTCTAGCCAAAGATAAACAAATATAATGGCCGCTGATAGACACGCATTTAGAATAAATGTACTTGGGTAAAACGCTCCATTATTAACTGGCAATGTAACATTTATGCTTTGAGGGAAATAATAACGTGCCACGTCATTCAATAAAACGATCATGATCCAAGCAATCGCTACTACAAATGTTTTGGAAAAGTTTGGCAACCACAATTTAGAGATAACACCTCTAAGTAAAATCAAATAACTAATCATTCCTCCTAAGTAAACCGCTAACTCTAGCGACAATAGCAGCAGCTCCCCTAAACCAAGAGAAATCGTTGTAAAATTAAACACTAAATTGATTGCACCGATCACAAGCACCTGAACATAGGAAAGTAAATATTTTGCAACAATTTTCTCAAAAGTTGACTGATTAGCCGTACTAGCTAACGTTCGATGATTCGATTGAATGTCTAGTTGATTGATGCGCCAAGTTAAAATAACAGATGCCACAACAGAGAGCAAAATCGGCAAACGTTCCCATTGAGATTCGGGTATTGTTAATTGAAAAACATATTTAGCAAAATAGCTGGTTAAGATCAAAAGCAAACTACTTAAAAAGAACTTCTTACTTTTTTCATGATAAAAATTAAATAAACGTATCATTGGCTTCCTCCTCATAGATTTCTTTTAGGGACAAACTTTTTCGTTCCCGCAGGTCTTCCAAATTGATTACTTCGCAATAGCGATTGGGATTCATAAACAATACATCTGTAAATAAAGTATCCATCTCTTCAATAAAATTAGTCGAAACTAAAATTATTTTGTTTTCACCGCTAGCTTTCCTCAACATTTTTTTCACTTGTATCCGGGAAGAATAATCTAAATAAGCAAAAGGTTCATCCAAAAGAAAAATGCTGGTTGCTTTAGCATATTCGCAAGCAATTTTAACTTTGACTTTACTGCCTTCTGAAAGTTCCTGCCATTTTTGTTTCGCTGAGATATGCCAGATTTCCAACTGCTCCACGGCTTTTTCTAACTGAAAACCTGGAAACAACAATGTATACTCACTCAATATTTGTCTAATCGTTTGGGAATCTTCAAAATAGTTTATCGTTGAAACATAAGCTATGCTCGTTTTAAATACAGTGCTACTTTGTGGTTGGTCATTATACAGAATCATCCCAGTGCTGATTTGTTTTTGTCCAGAAATACAGTCTAATAGCGTTGTTTTCCCTGTACCATTTTTTCCGAGAATGCCGAGAATTTGTCCTTCATTCAAGGTAAAAGACAACTCTTGAAAACTATTTTTTTGATATCGTTTCCCGATATTTTTTGCTTGTAGTTTATTCATTTGCACTCCTCACAATCCGTTCAATGATGTGCTCCTTTTCGTTCTGTGTTAAATTAAGTTTTTGTAATTGAGTGATGAAAGCCTCTATATGTGCTTCGATCAATCGCAAGCGTAAATCTGCGATCTTATCTGTTTTATCTGTCACGAATTTTCCAATTCCTCTCTGACTAATTAAAATTTCTTCTTGTTCTAAAACGCTATAAGCCCGTTGAACCGTTGTTGGGTTTACATCTAAATCTTCTGCCAATTGCCTGACAGATGGTACTTTTTCATTTGGCTGCCATTGGTTACTAGCGATCCAATGTTCGACCTGCTCGATAATTTGTTGGTAGATGGGTCTATTCCCGTCATAATTCACCTACATCCTCCCTTTCCTAGTTGTATGCTGTACCACATCAGCCACACACTCAGCTGGTAAATCCTATTTTAGAGGAAACAAAAAAAACAATTTATATCAATGATATAAATTGCCTACTCTTGACTTTTTATGGGATAAACTCAAAAAAACTAGCCGTTTATGCTATACTTTTTATACTTAAAATTTTTAATTATTTTCACCTAAAAGGAGGACTAAACAATCGAGTTATATAAAGATAATCTGAGCTTAATAAACTATTTAAAAGAAGATTTACAGAATAACTGGACAGAAAAAACTTATGTGAAAGACACTTTGATCATCGATGAATATGAAAAAACTGAAAATATCTATTATGTTGTCGAAGGTGTTCTTTGTGTTGAAATTCTTAATGATGGCAAACGTTATATCTCCTCTTTTATTTTTCAAAATGATTTTTTTGGCTTAGATAGTTTTTCTACTTTTAAACAAAAAGAACACAGCATTCGAGTGATTAGCGAACACGCTACGGTTTTTTGCTTATCAAAAGAACGGCTTCTCCATTCATTAAATGAAGAACCGCTCTTTTATGAATTACTCCTATCTAATTTTGCTGATATCTTCCAACGGCATTATGGTTATTTCAATTTTCTTCATTTACCAACTACAGAACGAATTAAACATGCACTGACCTATTTGAGTGATCATATTGGTATCTTAACTGAGAATGAACAACTAGAATTACCAAAATTTATTACACAAGAAGTGTTATCAAAATTCTGCCGTACATCACAATCCAGAGTGTCAATTTCTTTAAGTGAACTGGAAAAAGAAGGCTGGTTATTAAAAAAGAAAGTTCCCATTACTTTAAAATAAAGAAGTCGAAAATCAGCAGCATACTGATTTTCGACTTCTTTATGAATAAAAGGTGGAAACAGAAGCAACCCTTTATTTATCTCGTTTTTACGATCATTTCTAGCGCTTTCGCCATATCCTCGCCAGCCAGATCGATATTTTCATCTTCCATACACTGCTTTAGATTTTCAGTTACGACAAGTCCAATAACTTTGTCGATACTTGAACGAACTGCCATCAATTGGGTTACAACTTCTCGGCAATCTTTTCCTTCATCCATCATTTTTAAAATCCCGCGAATTTGTCCTTCTGAACGCTTTAAGCGGTTCGCTAGTTTAGGATCACAAGCCATCCACAACTTCTCCTCTCCAGGCAGACATACCGCCCATCACATTAGTAACATCATACCCTAATGAAGCAAAATATTCACTTGCCATTTGTGAACGACCACCAGCATGACAGATAATATAGTAATGTTGGCTTTTATCCAACGATTCTGCCGTCTCTTGTAGCATGCTTAGTGGCATACTTTTTGCGCCTTTGATGTGTCCTGAAACGTATTCATCTTCTTCACGCACATCTATGATAGCTAGTTCATTTCTTTTCTCTAATTGCTCAAATTCATCGATCATGATTGATTTATACATTATTTAATAACCTCCTGAGGGTAAATTGCACTATATATTTGAAATGCTCCATCTAAATTTTTAACATTGAAACCATTATTCTTTAAAATACGTTCAGCTAAATAACTTCTTTGTCCACTTTGGCAACTAACAATGATTTCTTTATCCGTTGGAAGATCCGCTAAATGCTCTCTTAATTCGTCCAATGGAATATTTTTAGCTTGAGATAATGAACCATTGTTCTTCAACTCTCCTTGATTTCTCACATCTAGTAAAAAGGCTCCGTTCGCCAATGCTTCTTTTAATTCGTAGTATTGAATATTGTCAGAGAAACCTTCTACAATATTGGTTGCAGCATAACCAATCATATTAACAGGGTCTTTCGCTGAGCCAAATGGCGGTGCATACGTAAATTCTAACTCTGGCAGATCCATAACGGTCATTCCCGCTTTGATTGCAGTCGCGATAATATCGATCCGCTTATCTACACCATCTTGTCCAATCGCTTGTGCTCCGTAAATTTTACCTGTTACAGGATGAAAAAGTAACTTCATCACAATTGGCTGACTTCCTGGAAAATACCCCGCATGGCTTTTGGATGTTGTATGAACGGCTTTATATTCTAGATTACTGTTGCGTAATTGGCGCTCGCTCAATCCTGTACTTGCTGCAGCAAGATCAAATACTCGAACGATTGCCGTCCCGATACTTCCTTGGTTTTTCCGAGCAACGCCTGCGATCACGTCTGCTACTTGGCGCCCTTGGCGATTAGCTGGTGACGCAAGCGAAATCAACGCATCTTCTGCAGTGATTTGTTGTTTCACAACGATTGCATCGCCTACTGCATAAATATCTGGATCATTGGTTTGATAGGTTTCATCTACAAGAATCCCACCACGTAAGCCTGTGTTCAAATCCGCTGCAACAGCTAAATCACTAGAAGGTTTAACACCGATCGATAGCACTGTGAAATCACTTGAAATTGTTTCACCTGAACTTAATTCGATTGTTTGACCAGCCTCTTTAAATGCTGTTGCCCCAGCTCCAGTATAAACAGTAATTCCTTTTGCCTTTAATTCTTTTTCAACAAAGGCAGCCATTTCCTCATCTAAAGGCGGTAAAATTTGTGGAGCTGCTTCTACGATCGTAACATCGATACCTAGGTGACTTAAATTCTCCGCCATTTCTAAGCCAATGAATCCTGCACCGATCACAACAGCTTGTTTTGGTTGTTCATTTTTAACAGTTGCGACGATCTTATCGACATCTGGAACGTTTCTTAGGGTATAGACATTTGTTGCTTCATCTAGCCCTTCAATTGTTGGTATCACTGGTTGCGCACCTGGTGAAAGGATCAGTTTGTCATAACTGAACGTGTTCTCTTTACCGTTTGTGTTTGTTAATACTGTTTTATTTATTCGATTGATTTTAATTGCTTCTGTTTCAGGATAAACATCAATATTGAATCTTTTCTTCAATTGTTCTGGTGTTTGCAAGATCAGTTCTGAGCGTTCACTGATTTCTCCTGATACATAGTAAGGTAATCCGCAGTTTGCAAATGAAACATAGGGACCTTTTTCTAAAACGATAATCTCTATCTCTTCTGATAGTCTTCTTAATCTGGTTGCGGCTGACATGCCACCTGCTACACCACCAATAATCACTACACGCATTATAATTTTCCTCCTCTGACGACGCCACGCCAAGCACTCATTCCGCCTTTGACGTTGATTGCATCGATCCCTTTTGCTTTTAATTTTTTGACTGCTTGACGGCTTCTCATTCCGGATTGACAAATCACGTAAACTGGTTGGCTTTCTTTTGATTGATAGGTTGAAATTTTACTTAATGGAACATTTTTAGCGTTTGGGATATGACCAGCCGTAAACTCACTCTTTTCGCGAACATCAATCATGATTGGTTTTGAATCTAGCATTTGCTGAAGGTCAGTAGTATTAATTGAATTTCCTTTTAAAAATGAAAACATATGCTCCTCCTTTATACCCTTAGGGGTATTTACAAGAGTTATGATAAATGATTTTTCTGATCTTGTAAAGGGGTTTGTTTGGAGCTCTAAAAAAATACTATTTCGTTCATATCAATAAAAAGAATACTCCAACTTTTCTTATCACTCGTCTTTTTCCAGTTCTATCATCCTTTGTACAGGCATCAATTTAACCAAACTGAAGCAATTCTTAAGAAAGCCAAACAAATATTAACTTCTTTGGCATATTTTTGTAACATTGAACCTCTATACTGAATGTAACACTAAAAGAAAAGAGGTTCTTACATGAATCAAGGCATTCTAAAAAAACAAAATATTTTACCATTACTATTGATTCTACTTCTTTCATTTGCTAGCCTTTTCCTTATTTTTAATAAAGAAGAACAACCAATCCAAGATGAAGCAACTGCTTATCAGCAGATTTTTATTGATGAAATAGCATCTGAAGCCAAAATTTTACAAAAACAAACTCATTTATTCGCCAGTATCACCATTGCTCAAGCAATTTTAGAATCTGACTGGGGCCGTAGTGATTTAGCGGTAGAAGCGAAAAATCTATTTGGGATCAAAGGAGCTTTTAATGAACAGTCTAGCATCATGCCCACAGATGAGTTTATTGATGGTGAACGGATTACGATCGATGATTCGTTTAAAAAATATGAGACGGTTCAAGAATCAATGGTCGATCACATGGAATTTTTAAAAGGTGGCACATACGAAGGAATCAAAACCAGTAAGAATTATCAAGAAGCTGCTGTTGCTTTGCAAAATGGTGGTTATGCTACCGACCCAGACTATGCAGAAAAATTGATTCAATTAATTGAAGAATTTAAATTATATAAGTACGATAAATAAGTAAAGCATATTAAAGACTGTTTCGTATCTTAGGTTGTTATGCTTGTTGTTGGGAGATTATTGAGATGAATAACGTTTACTACATTTTAAAAGATAGTGGCAATAGCCTCCTGCGAAACAAGGGGGCTGCTTTTTTTAAAAGCATTTTTACTGTTCTTTATTTTTTTGTTTTGAGCGTTTTGCTCCATAGTTGGATTACCGCAGTTCATTTCGGAAGAATAGAGGAACAAAGAAGAATAGAAGAAATCGATTCGCTAGACGCTTTTACTCAATCAAATACTAGCGAAAATTTAATTACTTTATTGGATAGTTTAAACATCGCATTCCTTATTTTCAGTATTGGTTTGTTTTTATTCGGCGTTTTTTATCTTTTCATCTCTTTTCAAAGAAGCATGATATTGGATAAAAAAGAACTGATTATCAAAAAAATGTTAGGTAGCACAGCTCTCCAAGTAACTAGTGAGCTTTTTATAGAACCTTTATTACTTATTATTCCCAGTAGTGTTTTAGGCTTGATTATAACAGAATATCTCTATACACTATTTTTTAAGCAATCCAACTCATGGCTTTCAGATATGTTGTATGCACCAAGCCATTTCGTCATGTTTGCAGATTTACCGTTGATCGGAATTTTTTCATTTTTACTACTGTGTCAATTTCTCTTACTCAAACAAAAAATAACGAAGCTGTAAAAGGAGTTTTGTATGTGAATATTTTAGTTGCAGATGATAGTCCAGAAATGGTACAAATCGTGAGTGCCTATTTAAAAAAAGACGGATTCACAGTATTTACCGCGCTAGATGGTGAAGCTGCTTTAGATATTTTTTATAAAGAAAAATTAGATTTAGCAATCATCGATTGGATGATGCCAAAAATGGATGGAATCGAAGTCATTAAAAAGATCAAAGCTGAAAGTTCATTGAAAGTTCTCATGCTAACGGCAAAATCAACAGGTGAAGATGAATTTCTTTCTTTATCCAGCGGTGCTGATGACTACATCACAAAGCCATTTCATCCACAAGTACTATTACTGCGCGTCAAAAAATTGCTTGGCCTAACCCATTCATTCTATGTAAAAAACTTGCTGATCCAACCAACTAATTTAAACGTTTGGAAAGATGACCAACCATTAGATTTAACAAAAAAAGAATTTGATTTGTTGATGATGCTCATCAATAATCGCGGAAGTATTTTAACAAGAGAACAACTTTTAGTTGGCGTTTGGGGAATGGACTATGAGGGTGTAGAACGAACGGTTGATACACATATTAGAAGACTTCGTGAAAAAATTGGCGATGAGATCATCACCACCAAAAGAGGAGTGGGCTATCTCATTGAAAAAGAAAACTAGAAAAATCAGTACTACACTCACCTTGACTTTTTCATCGATTATCATAGGCAGCTTTATCGTCATGTTTCTTTTAAATAGTCTGATTGTTCCTTATTACTATTTTTCAAAAATGGACCATAAAGTCACCTCGGTTATGACCGATATTCAACAACATGCTAGTTCAGAACAACAACTAGCAGAATTGGAAGAAAGCAATCAAGTCACCATCATCACACGACAGTTAGATGGTACTTCACTTGATGATTTTAATGAGTCCTTGAATGTAGAACTAAATAGAAAAAAAGTCGCATTGAATCGTTTTTGGGTTACACAAGAAACAATAGATCAGCTCAAAAATACCCCTGAACCGATTCAGCGAAATTTTGATCAAGGCAAACAGAAATCTAGTTTTTTGGTTGAGATGCAGGTAATCGACAACACCTTCTATTTAGTTGGCGTCTCCACTGTGAATTTTTCTGAAACAGCCAATCTGATCAATACATTTAATTTTATTTCATTAAGCCTAACACTGATTCTAATCATTGTACTGATTTATGTTTCTGTCCGGAAAATAACCGATCCTTTAGTCAACCTAAAGAAAGTAGCAGAAGAAATCACGACACTGACTTTTGTAACAACGGATGATATTCCAGCAAATGAAATCGGCGAATTAGCGCTCAGCATCAATAAAATGAGTTACGCCTTAGCAACCTATCAAAAGAACTTACTTGCTAAAAATGAACAGCTAAAACAATTTACAGCAGATTTGACACATGAATTGAAGACACCTATCGCTCTAATCAAAGCATATGGTTCAGGTATTGAGGACGGATTAGACGATGGAACTTATTTAGAAGTGATCTTACAACAAACCCAGCGTCTAAATGATATTGTCGATCAGATGTTAGATTATGCAAAATTAGAGCAACAACAACCCATCAATAAAGTTCCTATGCAATTATCAGATACTTGGAAGCAAACGGTTATGGAGCTGACACCCACCCTAGAAAAAGAGGAGATTCTATTGTTAGAAGCAAATACGGACTCACCTCTTCCATTAATCGAAGCTGATCCAATCTTAATCAAGCGAGTGTTTGAAAACTTACTAACGAATAGTCTCAAATATACCACTGACAAAGAAATTCAAGCAAGTTGGCGGGAAACAGAAGCATTTATTGAATTTACGATTAGTAATCAAACCTCTCTAACCTCTGATTTTGATATAAATAAACTTTGGGAAGCCTTTTACGTTCATGAAAAATCACGGAATAAAAACTTGTCTGGAACAGGGTTAGGCTTATCCATCGTTCAATCGATTATGGATGAACATGGATTTACGATTGAAGCTAGATTAGTTCATCAGACCTTGATCTTTGTGTTACATTTTTATAAACCTGAAAGAGGTTGGGACAGGAATGTTTAATCCCGAGAAATAAGCAGAAATTCACGAAAATTGCTCTTCAAATTTTTGTAAATTTCTGCTTATTTCCGAAGGGATTGCTTCTGCTCCCACCGTTTATCTGGATTCCACGTGAGTGGGATATGACTCGAAGAGTTATGTCCCACTCACTTTTTATTTGCTTTTGGCATTTTTCTGTAACATTTGCTTGGTAGACTTGGTTTACATTATTGAGTTGAGCGATTCAGTTCTTCGGAAAAAAGATGAAATACGAATGAGGCAAAAAGCACCTCAGTCATATTCCCCTATTTTCCTGTCAGAACCAAGCGAGCCCGTTCAGCTTTTATATTATCCAGCTTATCGGACTTGTTCCTCGGAAAAAAGATGAAATACAAATGAGGCAAAAAGCACCTCAGTCATATTTCCCTATTTTTCTGTCAGAACCAAGCGAGCCCGCTCAGCTTTTATATTATCTAGCTTATCGGGCTTGTTCCTCGGAAAAAAGATGAAATACGAATGAGGAAAAAAATACCTCAGTCATATTTCCTTATTTTTCTGTCAGAACCAAACGAGCCCGCTCAGCTTTTATATTAGGAGGAACTCATGAAAAAATTGTCGATCTACCTCGGCTTAGCCGCGATCACACTATCCTTATCAGGATGTAATGTCAATCAAACCAATGCAACGAATAAATCAGAAAAGCTAATAGTCAACAATGAAATCGAGAAAAACAAAACCTATGCCAAAACTGATTTTTCTTTCGATGTTGATCCTGCAACATTCACTGTTTCTATTACTGAAAATGGCGAAACAGCAGAAGTTTCAAAACCTCAAGCTCCAAAAGAAGTCACCGATTTAAAAAAAAGCAAAGAAGAAGTTAGCTGGACTTACCCCAATGAGCAACTTAAAGTAAAACTGAAAAGAGAAAAAAATCATATCGCTATTGCTCTTACCAGTTTATCGAATGAAGATAACTCTTTTACCTGGCCTAAACTAGATGCTAAGAATTATGTACTACCCATTGCCGAAGGAAAAACGATTCCCAATGATCAAAAAGAATGGCTTGCCTATTTTAAACAAAATGAAGAATTATCGATGAGCGAAGCTTTTTCAATGAGCTTTTTTACAACCAATCAAGAAACATTTGCCACAACTTTTGTAATGGATAACCCATTCAATAGTGAGCTACTAGCAAAGACAGAGCCTCACCTGACCTTGGAAGCCAGTCACAATTTTATTGGTTTCGACAAAAATAAAACAATGAATTACCGACTATATGTTACCGATAATGACCCTGTTGCAATCGCTAAAACGTATCAAATGGATCGCATCAATTTAGGTGAATTCAAAACACTAGATGAAAAGGAAAAAGAAAATCCTGAAATCAAAAAAATGCGTGGTGCCATCCAAGTTTACTATTGGAATAGCCGTATTTTAACAACAGAAGATATCAAATGGGGGAAACTCCCCTCTATGGTTGATCAACCAATTTTTCAATGGATTGCCGAATTATTGACTCAATATGGTGAAGATGGTTCTGAAGAATATTTAAAGGCTTTAGAAGCGTTTAAAACTAATGAAGGTTATAAATATGAAAAAAATACGTTCTTAACTTCGATTAATTACGTACTACTTTATCCTCAATTTTATAATAAAGACATCTTCAAAAAGCCAGATGAACAAGCTCAAAAACTGATTGATAAAGGGATCTATACACTTAGTGAACAAGAACGGTACACATTAAATAAACATCTTCTAGCTAGTGTGTTAGGTGAGTTAACTCCGCCTATTGAACAATGGGGACAAGCAACTTCTTCAGATGTGTTCAAAGAGATGAAAGCCTCAGGTGTTGAGAACGCTTGGATTGGTCTACCAAACTGGGCGAATGGACTGATGAATCCAACAATGGTCAAAACTGCAGCGGATGAAGGCTACCTGATTGGTCCTTATGATTCTTATCAATCGATTCAAGAAAATGCTAGCATCGATTGGAATACTGCTTCTTTCCCTAACAAAAATCTATACGAAAATGCCACAGTTACGAAGAAAAATGGTGAAAAAGTTGCTGGTTTCTTAGGAAAAGGACGTAAACTTAACCCAACACAAATTTTTCCTGATGTAGAAGAACGTTTTACTGGCATCATGCAAAATAAAATTCCATTCAATTCTTGGTTTATAGATACAGACGCCGCAGGTGAAATTTACAATGACTATAGTCCGGAACATCTGACAACACAAAGTGAAGACGTTGCAGGACGCTTGAAACGAATGAATTATTTCAATCAAAATGGTTTAGTTGTCGGGTCTGAAGGCGGGAATGATTTTGCGTCAAAAAATATGGTTTTTGCTCACGGAATCGAAACACCTGTCATTATGTGGTCCGATCCTGATATGCGTGAAAATAAAGAAAGTGAATACTATGTAGGAAGTTACGCTGCATTAGACGGTGGAATTCCAACAAAATACAAAAAAGTTGTACCGATCAAGGAAGAATATAAACCAATTTATACCGATCCTGTTTATTCTCTCCCTCTTTATAAACTTGTTTACAACCGTTCTGTCATCACTTCTCATCAATGGGAATGGGATAGTTATAAAATCAAAAATCAAGTTGGTGAACGTCGAATGAAAGAGTATTTATACAACACTCCACCAATGATGCATATCGACAAAGCCGCTTGGGAAGAACATAAACAAGATATCTCAGAAAATGCTAAAAACTGGAGTCCTTTCCAAAAAGCAGCATTGCAACATGAAATGACTGATTTTAAAGTATTGACCGATGACCGTTTGGTTCAAAAAACGGAATTTGGTGAGAAATTGTCTGTCATTGCTAATTTCTCAAATACTGATTACGATGCAGATGGTGTCAAAGTTGTCAGCCATACTGCGCTAATTATGAATGATGGCAAAGAAACTGTCGTAAAAACGGAAGGTTAACTTAAAAAAAAGAAACGAAGCCCCTTGTTTTGGCTTCGTTTCTTTTTATTTATTTAACTTAAATGTCAGCTGAATTGGATTATGATCTGAATTTTTAAATGCACCATCAATCACTTTTCCACCGATATTTTCTACATTATCTGAAATAATAAACCCATCGATCAATGCTACAAATGACTCCCCTTTTTTATAAGGCTTATCTAAATTACGGACTGACGGTACAGGTGTTTCCGTCTCGTTCAATGTTGCTACATGTAAATTTTTCGGCAGCTCTTTTTTAGGAAAAGGTTGCAACCAAGTATATTCCTCTTTTGTGTCATTTTTAAATGTCTCAGTCGAAGAATCGAGCAGATCATGGTTAAAATCACCACCGCCAACAACGTAATTCCCCTTTTTGTATTCATTTTTCATATGATCGAATAATTTATGGACTTGTTCTTTTTGGATTTTTTGGTCTTTAATATAGGCAGATAAATGAACATTGTACAGCATTAGATATTTACCATTCTCAACTGGTATTTTGGACACTGTAAAGGCACGATCTAAATCAAAAAATTTATTGAAATTTGTTTCAATTGGCAAACTATAGCGAGTAGTCTCTTCAATTTCACTATTACTCAACGTAAGAATACCCGATTGAGACTTACCAATTGGATCTAAAATAGGATACATCAGAAACGCTGAATCATAGTTGGTGGCAAATACACTTGAATAGTCATTAAACTGTTGCGTAATTTGAGTCACTTCATCCACACCGCGGCTACGAGTAGCCTTTTTATCAACTTCTTGGAATAAAGCAAAATCTGGATCGATCATTTTCGTTGTATCAATGACCCCAGAGATATTTTCGACAACACTTGCTTTACTGACTGCTTTCGATTGTTTTCCACCGTCCATAAAGAATGTGTAATCTGGTGTATACGAACCATATCCGATATTAAAAGTTGTGATTTTGTATTCTTTGTTCGTTGAAACTTGTGTTACTTTTGCCTTTTGAATCGTTTCTACAGATAAATTATCAGCGATTCTAGAATAACTGAAATAAACATAGCCGACATAGGCTAGAATAATTGCGATAAAGAGGGTTAAAATGCCTAGACAGATTTTAAGCGCTTTTTTTAAGTTCATTATTTTCTCAACTTTCTACTGTGTACTTTCCATTCTACAATAAGAACAAACTGTTTCATTTGAAGGCATTGGTGCTCCGCAAAAAAGACAGATTTTATTTCCTATTTTGATCGTTTTCTTCGGTGTTTCATTTGCTGTTTCTTTTTGAACCTCTTTTATCACCGCTGCCCTAGTTACCTTATGCTTATCCTCAACAGATTTCTTTTTTGGCTCTGGCTCCCTATAAAAAAGGCTTGTAACAGCATCAAAAACACCAATCCAAATGAGCACATCATTGTCCCAATCGCTAGTAAGGATAAACACGAAAAGTAACAGTCCGCCAGAGATAAAATTTTTGTTTAGTAATCTAGGAATCCCAGTTGCTCCAAGTATCAAAGTAAGAAAAAAGTATTCCTAGGTTTCATATTATACAGCAAGCCTGACCTTTTGATCATAAATAGATTATTTTTAATAAACGTCAACAATTTTCTTTTCTCCCAACACATTTCCATCTTTTTAATGTAATATTCATTATAAGCATAAAATGGGCAAGATTCAATATAGCAAGAGAAGGTGGCTGGAAAAAGCTCCTCAAAAATCCACAAAAAACCGTACAATATATAAAAAGCACTGTACGGTTTTTTTATTCTATTACTAAATTTTTAACAGCTATTGTTTGATCGATCAACAAGGAAAGTATAAACCTTGGGGGTACCTCCAAGACAAGCATTTGTTTCAATTATTTTTTTGCACTAACTCCGCAAGCTTATTTACTGTATTAGCATTTCTGATTGTAATTCGGCTATACATCTTAGTTCCAACGATTTTTGACCAACGACTTCTGGAAAATGTTTTGATTGGTGCTGACCAGAAAATAACTCTTTCATGATGGGCTACTTTTTCATATTCTGCTTTAGCTTCACCAACAGATGCGATCACTTCTTCAGTTGTCGTTGGTGGGATCACAAAAATGACATTGTGTTTTGATTCTTTATCTGTGTTCCACCATTCTGGCATCTGTTCTAGCGCTGCTAACAAGTCAGTTCCTCGTACAATCGTAACCATTATATCAAGCTCAAACTCTGATTTTATTAGCTTTTCGCAAACCTCTTTCAGTTGTAAATCATCGGTTTCTTCGCTAGAAAAAATAACATTTCCACTATTCAAATAAGTGCTAACGTTTGTAAATCCATGCTGTTCAAAGCGCTCTTTTAAGGTTGCCATAACCACTCGATTTTTCCCGCCGACATTAACGCCGCGTAATAAAGCAATGTACATTACCATATAAAATCCCTCCTACCTATTCAACTACTTTTACTTAAGGCAAATGTTTCCTTCAACGATACTCTTATATTATAATAAAGAAAACAATAACGAGAAAGAAAAGAGGAGAGAAAGATGAAAGATTTACATGATTTTCTTTCAAAAATTAGTGAACCTGAACATCGCGAGAAGTTGGAAGAACTTTTTGACTGGACTATGAAAACCTACCCACAATTTAGCGTCGTCATCAAATGGAATCAGCCTATGTTTACCGATCATGGGACATTTATTATCGCATACAGCACTTCTAAAAAGCACCTTTCAATTGCGCCAGAAACTGTCACGATCTTAACATTCAAAGAGGAGATTGAAAAATCTGGGTATCAACATACGGATAACATCATTAAAATCACTTGGGACCAGCCTATCGACTATTCCTTGCTGAAAAAAATCATTGATTACAATGTTCAAGAAAAAATTGATTACACGAAGTTTTGGCGAGAATAATTTATAGATAACCCCCTTTATTCAAAAAAGTTTTATCGATAAGAAATTATTGAAGTGGTAAAAACTAACGCAATCTATTATTATTTAGACATAGAGAGTTACTTAATTATCTTCCCCAAAGATAAAATAAGAATTGATCCCATCTTGATTGAGATGGGATTTTTTTGTTACTATGGCGAATTGTAAGCCATTTAATGATTTACAAAAAAAGAAGTCATTCGCTGCATGATTCTCTAAAAATCCACTTGGAATACTCAAGTACTACTTGAAACCTTTAGCAATAGCAGATCGTTCATTATAACGTCTTTAAGAAATCATGCGTCTCATAAGAACATCCCACTCTCAAAAAATACTGACAAGCTTCTTACACTTAGAAATTTATCGTGCCGAACAAAAGGTTAAGAATTCCTTTAGAGAAAAATACACTCATGCTTATAACACTAAGCTTATTTTTTACTCACTGCGTTTAATTTTTACTATTTTGAAAAACGTATTGACGAAACTCCTATCTTTAAGTTAAGATAATATTACAAAATTAAATTAAAAAAGGCGCTCTGCAGGAGGACCGCAAATCATCCCGCAGAGCCCTGTATTATCAGCACAAACTAATAATACAAGTTGCCTCCGTCAATAGTTTATTGACTATTCTCATTGTACTAAAAGTAAGAAAAGATTACTAGTCTTTTTTGGAAATTCAATGTGTTTAGTTGGTACTTATTTAGCGAACGCTTCATGGTATTAGTTGCTGACTAATACCATTTTTTTAGTTTTGTATTGCTTATCAGATAATTAGAGCGAAAAACAAAATAAACAGGCACTCTGCAAGAAGACCGCAAATCCTCTTACAGAGCCCTGTATCGTCAGCACAAACTGACAATACAAGTTGCCCAGTCAATGCATTGACTTATTCATTTTACCTAACTTTTGTAAGAAATACTAGTGTTTTTTACAAAATTTTTGTAATTCGGATAGTCGATGGTTATTCATTGCACTTTTGCACGGTATTGGTTGGTGACCAATACCGTATTTTTTTCGCTCTTTTTATAAATAGTAAACACCAAGTTCTCCTTTTTCTAGTTACTTTTCTAACGTAATTTCTTGGTGTTTACGAGCTGGTATTGCTGGAATTGCTCTTCTACCATGCTTTTTTACTCAGTCTAAAAAAAGGTTGCCAAGTCAATGCGTACACCAACCAATAAAAAACATGCAAACAAATAATTTCCGAGATCTACTAGACTGAGTAAACAAAAGTAACGAACAATTCCTTGTTCACCAGTAATAGTTAGAATCCCTCTGGCGGATGAAGGATTCTAACTCTCAAAACGAACAGGTTAGCAGAGCCAGTTCGTTCAAACAGCTGTTTATCCAAAATGCTATTCCTTTTTGTAAACTACCAACCCAACCATTTTACCAACATAAGGATAAACAGCTGTTTGTTTTCTATATGATTCTTTACACCACTATAGAATTAAGAACTATTTTTCAAATCATGATTAAGCGTAGTCTGGTATAAAAAAGAACTTAGAAAAATCAAAACGCCTAAAGCACTATGTATTTTTGCTTCGAATTCAAGCGTTGTGTTTCTTTTTCATTTCCTACAAAATTTCTATAAAATGTTCCGTATATTTATCCCAATAGTCGGTATAAACTCTTTCATGATTATTATCTAAATTTAATTGATATAATCTAAAGGTGATCTTACGGTTTTTAGGTTGCCACTGTTCTTTATAGGAATATTTGTAGCTCATACCTATTTTTTGCATTACCTTTCCACTGCCAATATTGTGAATATCATGCGTAGCTGTAATATACTGCCACCCCAGTAACCTCAAAAAATTGATGACTGCCTCACTTGCTTCTGTAATCACTCCCATTCCCCAATACTCTTTAAGTAAACCGTAGCCAAAATCACGGCTTTTTGCACCACTTACTGCGATATAACCAACTGGCTGAGTATCTTCTTTAAGACAGATTAAAAAAAAGTAGCCTGCCTGTTTTAAATAGTTTGATTCAATATGATCTGTATAAAATGTCTTAGTTTCTTCCATATTCTTTACAGGATACCATGGTAGATATTTATTTACATCTTCATCAGATAATAGTGTGTATAAGGCACTTAAATCGATTTCAGTTTTTTCAATTTTTCGAATGATTAATCTTTTTGTTTCAATCAATGTTGTTCTCCTTGCATCTATTTTCTATTCTCTAGAAATGAAAAAAAGGTATATGCTCATTTACTAGCGAGAATTCTAATCAATTCTATCACCAGAAAATAGTATTGATTAGAATTACAACAAGTAAGTGAAGATACTCTTGATCTACAATTATGCATTTCTAGAAACGACGTATCTTTCTACCTACATACTAGTCTTTTATGACGTACAAACGAGGTGAATACATCATTTTTTCAACTCTTCCTCTTCTAATTTTCCAAAAGTAACCAGTTCCTCAATCGTCGTTCCTAATTCTTTTGAAATAGCATGCATCAACAATAACGATGGATTATGCTTATTTTTTTCTAAATTAATGATTGTTTGTCTGACAACTCCAACTTTAGTTGCAAGTTCATATTGAGATATTTTAGCTTTTGACCGATAATTCCCTATATGTACATCAGTTATTTTACTTTTCGCCATTATGATATGCTCTCCTTTCCTCACTTAAAAAGTATATATTTCTTATCTTTTATATATTTATTATCTCCTTAATGTTAACATAAAATGATAAAGCAGGAAATACTTTTGGTAGCTCCTTGTTCAGTATTTATTTTGTATTTTACAACGTATTCATTCCTTTTTCATTTGCCCTAGAGTTAACTCTAAGTGGTAAACTTAAGCTAACGATACCAAGGGAGGAATGTTCATTGGCTTATAAAATTCATGAATTTTCAAAAATGACTGGTCTCACGCCCTATACTCTACGCTTTTATGAAAAAGAAGGCTTGATCAGTGTTAAAAGAGATCAGAATAATATTCGGATTTATGATGATCGTAATAAGGAATGGATTGATTTTTTTATGCATTTAAAAAAAACTGGTATGACAATCGTGGATTTAAAACAATACTTAGTTTGGTGGCATGAAGGAGATTCTACCAATCAGAATCGATTGGATTTATTAAAGAAGCAAAAAAAAATTGCTCTAAACGAAATGAAGCAAATTCAAGAAGGAATCAATATGCTTGATTATAAAATCAATGTTTATACAAAAAGAGTACAGGGAAACTAAAAAGAGCGTGTAACAAACATACCTAACGTTGAGAAATAAGAAGAGGTTTACGAACAATGTTATTCAGCTTTTTTGATTTTAAACTGATTTCTGGCTAGGTTGGATTTTTACAACTATTTAGTTGGATTTTTACAACTATTTAGTTGAATTTAAAAGGACTGAGATATAACTCTAAGAGTTATATCTCAGTCCCTTTAAAATTTGTTTTCATGCACAATTCCTTAATCTACTTATTATAAATTTTCGGACCTTTACGCATATTTTTACGATCATTTTTAGGCGTTTCCATTTGTTTCGATCTACCGCCGCCTTGTTTTTTCTTGATTAGTTCAAGCATTTTCTTTTTTGTATCCATTTTACACCGTCCTTGTTAACAAAGTAACTGACTCGATATGTGTTGTTTGCGGGAAGTTATCTACTGGTTGGACTTCTTTCACGTCAAAGCCACCTTCAACAAGTAAGGCAAGATCACGTGCTAAAGTGGCTGGATTACAGCTCACATAAACAATTCGTGCAGGTTTGGTTTCGATCAACGTTTCCACTAAACTTACTTCTAAGCCCTTACGAGGTGGATCAACAATCACGACATCTGGTTTGATATCATTTTCGATCATTCTTGGTAATGCTTCTTCTGCTAAACCAGCTGTAAATGTTGCGTTTGTGATATTGTTCAGTTTTGCATTACTTTCAGCATTTTTCACAGCTTCTTCAATGACTTCTACACCATAAATATGTTTCGCATCTTTTGCTAACGTCAAACCAATCGTGCCGATTCCACAATAAGCGTCAACAACGATTTCATCACCTGTCAATGCTGCATATTCTTTGACTTTATTGTACATTACTTCTGTTTGCTGTGGATTAACTTGATAAAATGAACGAGAAGAAATTTCAAACTTCAAATCAAAAATGGTATCAATCATTTTATCTTCCCCGTGTAACAAGATCGTTTCATCTCCAAAAATTACGTTGGTTTTCTTCGGATTAACATTTTGCACAATACTGACAACTTCTGGTAAAGCTTCTAAAATATCAGGAATGATTTTACTTGTTGGGAATAATTTTGGTGTTCTTGTAATTAAAACAACCATCATCTCTCCTGTATGATAGCCGCGACGAACGACGATATGACGTAAGTTTCCGGTGTTATCGGATTCGTTGTAAGGCTTGATGCTATAACGTCTCATGATATCACGAATTTTAAGAACTGCTTCATCGATTTTAGGATCTTGAATATAGAAATGTTCTAATGGAATTAGATCATGGCTATTTTTTCTGAAGAAACCAGTTTGCAGTTTGTCATCGATTTTTCTTACTGGAATTTGAGCTTTATTGCGATAGCCCCACGGATTATTCATGCCCAGAGTATCTAATACAGGAACGTCAGGTAGCTTTGCAACACGTTGCATAACATTTTTCACTTGGTCTGTTTTGAAAGTTAATTGAGCGCCATAGGCTAAATGCTGTAATGGGCTGATTCCAACTTTAGTAAAGTTTGCATCTTTAACTGGTACGCGATCTTCACTTGATTTTAGGATCGTTACAACTTTACCATAACCAAAACTTTTTCCGACTTTCAGTACCTTTATTTCGATTTTTTCACCTGGTAAAGCATTTTCTATAAAAAGTGGGTAGCCATCAATTTTGGCAACACCCATTCCTTCATGTGTCAGGTCAATAATATCAACTTCGATTGTTTCATTTTTGTTTACTGGAAAATTATTCATAAGTCGCTCCTTCTTTAATGCGCTTCTCCCATTCTAATGAAAAAATGCTAGAAAAGCAATAGAGAGTTTGTTTCTACAACGAAAAGAATGGAAAAATTCATCATACTGGTCGATTCTTCTTTTTTTGCCCATTTAGCCAATGTCAGCTAGTTTATTTTCAATCATTTGAATTACTTGTTTTTTGGCCTCTTCACTTTCAATAAAATCGTATTTATCGCCATCAATTTGAATTTTTGGACTCTCATTGTATTCTTCAAACCATTTTTCATAACGACTATTTAATTCTTTATAATAATCATACAAGGCTGGGTCTTGCTCTACTTGCTCATAAGCACGTCCTCGTCTTTGGATTCGTTCCAACATTTTTGGGAACGATATTTTAATATGCACTAACAAATCTGGGCGCTTTTTTTGAGCCGCATAAGGTAATTCTTGTAACATATTCTCTAATAAAGAATCGTAGACTTTTACCTCTGTCTCATTTGCTCTACCTAAATCTGCATTTAAATGAAACAATAACGAATCTTCATAGATCGAGCGATCCAAGACATTGTTTTTATGCGTAAGGGCTTGTTTAATACTATCAAATCGCTTATTTAAAAAATAAATTTGTAGTAAAAATGCATATTTTTTAGGATCTGCATAAAATAAAGGTAATACTTCATTATCTTCAACAGATTCATAAAAAGCCTCCGAGCCTAAATGTTCTGAAATAATTTCTGTTAAACTAGATTTTCCTGCACCAATTGTACCTGCCAAAACGATCACTGCCATCAAACTCCCTACCTATTTTTGTTTATTTTTTTAATTTTAACCAATGGATCATGCCATAAATTGAATTAAGTGTATACATACAATACATGACAAATAAAGCATAATCACCACCAGCATGTGTCCCAGCTCTAAACCATAAGACTAAAGAGAAACTATTTCCTAATAACCAAAAGACAAATTGTGACTGGTATCTTTTGATCATCAATAGCATCCCTGTTGCAGATACACTGAATGTTACCGCATCTAACAAAGGTTGTGCATCATTAACGAATCCTAAAGTAACATACGCAATAACGCCAATCATTAGCCAAAGAAATCCAGCATATAACCATTGAATTCCTTTTAAGGTTTTTACATCTGTCACATTTCCAGAACCATCCGCGCTGACTTTTAACCATGCATACAAACCTGTAATATCCATTATAATATAAAAGCTTTGAAGTAGAACTTCAGCATATACACGCGTTTTGAACCCAAAATACCCAATGATCAGGGCACTAATAAAACCAAAAATATAATTACTAGCCTTTCCTTGAGCAATTAAGTTAACACAGATAATCCCCGATAAACCACCTACTAATGTAATCCAACTAGAAGGATTACAAATAAACGCTACTAATTGAACAAAAATCATCATGAACAAAAAAAGATAGTTCTTTCTTTGCCAACCTTTAAAATCATTTATAATAAAATTGGAATGCACTTCAAACAAACCTTTCACTTGTCCTATTTATCATTTTCTGCAAAGATGATGACTTATTTAATTTACCTCTGTTTCAATAACAAGTCAATGAGAATCCTTCTCAATTATTGATTATGAGACATTTTTTATACAACATATTGTGTTTTTTAATTTTACAAAATCTATATATTGTATTTCTAATCTTCAATATATCTAAGAGCATAAAGAAAATGTGGCTAAGATATAACTCTACGAGTCATATTCTAGCCACAAGAAATCTGAATAAATGGTGGGAGCAAAAGTAACTCCTTCCCACCTTCATTTTTTTATTGTTTTGAACGATTAACCAATTTTTCCATTATTATCAATGTCTTCTTCAGTCAAACGCTCCACTTCTTTTACAAATTCTTTGCTTGTTTCAAGATATTCATCTTCTTCATCAGCTTCTTCATTGTAATCATCTAAAACAGAACCCATGATTGCATTTGATGGAATCGCATCCGCATTGGCAAACATTTCAATATGCTGATGCAAATTAGTGAATTCCATCGGTGCATCTCCACCATATTCTCCATCTAAGTTGATCATCATACGACTATTTGACTCAAGAGTTTCAGCATATAGATGACTAGTTTTCGTATAAATCAGACGACTATCTTCAATGTGTTTACCACCATTTAACATGAGTGCTGCTAAATGTAAAATTTCAAACACATTCGCTGTTTTTACAATGATTAGTGAAAATTTGCCATCATCGAGTTTTGCATCAGGTGCAATTTTTTCAAAACCACCAACTGAATTAGTCAATCCTAAGAAAAACATTGAAGCATTGCCTTCATAAACTCCTTCGTCGTACTCCATCCGCATTTTGATTGGTTTGACACGGGGTAACATTTCGGCTCCTTTTGCTAAATAGGCTAAGTAACCAAAGATACTTTTAAGTTCTGAAGGGACTTCATAGGTCAATTCAGTTAAATGACCGCCAGCTGCAATATTGATAAAATAGCTATCTTTCGCTTTACCAATATCCATTTTGACCGTTTGATTTTTTTTGATAACTTCTGCTGCTTTAAGAATGTTGTCTCTAGGAATTTTTAATGCTCTTGCATAATCATTGGTTGTTCCAGCAGGAATGATCGCCATAGACGGTCTTTTTTCTAATGGAGCAATGCCATTGACGACTTCATTGATCGTCCCGTCGCCACCAGCTGCTACAATTAAGTCGAACCCTAATTCAGCAACTCTACGTGCTTCATTTTTAGCGGAATTCTCTTGCGGAGTTGTAGCAAAAGCACTTGTTTCATATCCGCATTCTTCCACAACTGAAAGAATATCAGCTAAGTTTTTCTTGACTAACTCTTTACCTGAAGTTGGATTATAAATCACTCTTGCTTTTTTCATAATCTTTCGCTGCTTTCTATCGTTTTGCCAATTCTTCTTGGAGCAATTTGTTCACAACGCCTGGATTGGCTTGGCCTTTGGTTGCTTTCATGATTTGACCAACTAAGAAGCCAACTGCTCGGTCTTTACCATTTTTGAAATCATCTACAGATTGTTGATTGTTATCTAATACATCATTGATAATCGGTAATAATTGTGATGGATCAGATAGTTGAACTAGACCTTTGGCTTCGACAACTTCTTTCGCATCTCCCCCATTTTCAATCAACTCTTTAAAGACTTTTTTAGCAATTTTAGAACTGATTGTACCATCCTCAATTAAGGTGATCATACCAGCTAAGTTGGCAGGTGTTAATTTTGTATCTGGTAACTCAATTTTTTCACTGTTCAAGTATGCTGAAACTTCGCCCATCAACCAGTTAGAAACTTGTTTCGCATCGGCACCTTCATTTAATGCTTCTTCAAAGAAATCTGACATTTCTTTTGTTAATGTTAGAACCATTGCGTCGTATTCTGGTAAGCCTAGTTCTTTGATATAGCGAGCACGACGAGAAGCCGGCATTTCAGGTAAGCTGTGACGAACACGTTCGATCCACTCATCATCAATTGCAAAACGAGGCACATCAGGTTCTGGGAAGTAACGGTAATCACTTGACCCTTCTTTAACACGCATCAATAATGTTTTGTTGGTTGTTTCATCAAAACGGCGTGTTTCTTGTTGGATTTCTCCACCAGATAATAACACTTTCGCTTGACGTTTTTCTTCAAAAGCTAGACCTTTTTTTACAAAACTCATTGAGTTTAAGTTTTTAAGTTCCGCTTTTGTTCCAAATTCTTCTTGACCATACGGACGTAAAGAAATATTGGCATCACAACGCATTGAACCTTCTTCCATTTTCACGTCAGAAACACCTGTGAAAAGGATGATTGAACGAATTGCTTCTAAGTAAGCATAGGCTTCTTCTGGTGAACGCATATCCGCCTCTGAAACGATCTCGATCAAAGGTGTTCCTTGACGATTTAAGTCAACATATGAATAGCCGCCATCACCATGGATATTTTTCCCAGCATCTTCTTCTAAATGCACACGTTCGATACGGATGCGTTTTGTTTTGCCTTCGACTTCAATATCGATCCAGCCGTCATGACCGATTGGTTGATCGAACTGAGAAATTTGGTAGGCTTTGGGATTATCTGGATAGAAGTAATTTTTACGGTCAAAATGCGTATCTTTAGAGATTTCACAATTTAACGCAAGCGCTGCTTTCATACCAAATTCCAACGCTTGTTTATTCATAACTGGTAATACACCTGGATATCCCCAGTCGATTACGTTTGTATTGCTATTTGGTTCCGCACCAAAATGAGCAGGTGCAGGTGAAAAGATTTTAGAGTTTGTCTTTAATTCTACGTGGACCTCAAGTCCGATGACAGTTTCAAAGTTCATTAGTCATTCCCCCCTAAGATCACAGGTTTTTTCGTATGGAAATCTGTTGCTTGTTCAAATGCATAGGCTGCTTTGTACATCGTACTTTCATCGAATGGTTTCCCAATGATTTGTAAGCCCACTGGCAAGCCTTCTGAAAATCCTGCTGGTACTGACATACCAGGTAATCCAGCTAAGTTGACTGGAATCGTTAATAAGTCATTCATATACATTGTGATTGGATCATTGATATTCTCCCCTAAACCAAATGCTACAGTCGGTGAAGCAGGACCAATGATGATATCATATTTTTCAAAAACAGTATCAAAATCTTGTTTAATCAAGGTTCTAACTTGTCCAGCTTTTTTGAAGTAGGCATCGTAATACCCAGCACTTAAAGAGAATGTCCCTAGCATAATACGACGTTTTACTTCGATACCGAATCCTTCAGAACGTGAGTTTACATACACATCTTCAAGATTTTTTACGTTTTCTGAACGGTAACCATAACGAATACCATCAAAACGTTGTAAGTTTGAACTTGCTTCTGATGAAGCAATAATATAATAGACAGCAACCCCATATTTAGAATGCGGTAAGCTAACTTCTTCTACTGTTGCGCCTAACGATTTAAATGTTTCTGCTGCTTTCAAAACGGCTTCCCGAACACCAGCATCCACACCTTCACCTAAATATTCTTTAGGTAAAGCCACTTTCATTCCTTTAATATCACCAGTTAAACCAGCAGTAAAATCAGGAACAGAAGCTCCAGCAGAGGTACCATCTTTTTCATCAAATCCGCTAATAGCATTTAAAGCTAAAGCATTATCTTGAACATTTCTTGTCATTGGACCGATTTGATCTAAGCTTGAAGAAAATGCAATCAAGCCAAAACGAGACACACGTCCATAAGTCGGCTTCATCCCAACGATTCCGTTAAACGATGCAGGTTGACGGATACTTCCGCCAGTATCGCTTCCTAAAGAAACTGGAATTTGCCCTGCTGCGACAGCTGCTGCTGAACCGCCAGAAGAACCACCAGGAACTTTCGAATGATCCCAGGCATTTTTCGTTTTCTTGAAGTATGATGTTTCTGTACTTGCACCCATCGCAAATTCGTCCATGTTTAATTTCCCAACAGGAATCATATCTGCTTGATAGACTTTATCCATTACTGTTGCATCATAAATTGGATTAAAGTTGTGTAGCATTTTTGACGCTGCTGTTGTTAAAATATCTTTGGTTACGATATTATCTTTGATTCCAATCGGAATACCAGCTAAAGGATTTGATTCAGTGATTCCTTTTAAATCAATTGCTTTTGCTTGTTCTAAAGCTTTTTCATCGCTGATCGTAATAAATGAATCAACGTCTTTTTCTGTTTCATTAATACGATTCAACGTAGCTTGCGTTAAATCCGTTGCAGTGATTTCTTTAGAAACAAGTAAATCATGCAATTCTGTTAGTGACTTATCATATAATTTTTCCATTATGCACCAGCCTCCCCATTGTCGATAATCGCTGGCACTTTAATATAGCCATTCTCTGATTCAGGTACGTTTTTCATTAATTCGTTGCGATCCATACCTGGTGTTATGACATCTTCTCTCATTACGTTAATTGATTGCGCAACGTTTGAAGTAAATGGAACACCTTCTGTATCTACTTCTTCTAATAATTCTACCATGTCGATAATTTTACCTAATTGATCGGTAAAGTCTTTTAATTCTCCATCGGAAAAAGACAATTTAGACAACTTGGCTACATGTTTTGCTTGTTCTTCACTGATTGCCATGGGTACCCTTCTTTCCATTAGAAAAACTCAATCAAGAGTTCACTAGTTCATTTTTTATACTGTTAAACGATGTTTCACGTTAAGAAAACAGCTTTTTTCTTATTCTATCATAAAAATCTAAGAATTTTTGAAAGAGATGAAAGAAAATAGACTGTAAAAGTAAAAATAATGCTGAAAACTCACTTTATTTCAACTTCAAACTACTCGGTCTCTTCATTTGTATAGCTATTATCCAATGCCGCGACCATCTGTTCCTCATTCCAAACTTCAATACCTAGATCTTGTGCCTTCGTCAATTTACTGCCAGCCTCTTCGCCTGCCACAACGATATCGGTCTTTTTAGAAACACTTCCTGTCACCTTACCACCAAGATTTTCGATTTTTTCTTTGGCTTCTTCTCGATTATAATGGGTCAGTTTTCCTGTTAACACGACCGTCTTATCTTTAAATGGAGACTCTACTGCTGCGAGTTGCGCTGTACGAATGCCTTTATAGTCAAAATTCACACCAGCTTTGGTTAATTCATCCAGTAATTCGTGCACTTCTTCATTATCAAAATAAGTCACTAAACTATCAGCAATAATTTCACCTATCGAATCTAAAGCGACAACTTCTTCTTTTGTTGCTTTACTGATCGTCCAAAGATCCCCAAAATGTTCAGCTAAAACTTTAGCCGCTTTAGACCCAACATGTCGGATTCCAAGACCAAAAATCAAACGCTCAACTGAATTATCACGACTTGCAGCAATTGCTTTATAAATATTGTTTGCTGATTTTTCTTTGATTTTTTCTAAAGTCATTAATTGCTCTTCCGTTAAAAAGTACAAATCAGCCACATCAGCCACTAATCCAGTATCATACATTTGTTCTAACACACGTGGACCCAACCCATCAATATTCATTGCGTTTCGAGAGACAAAATGATTTAATCCTTCTTTGATCTGAGCAGGACATTTCGGGTTGATACAACGCAATGCAACTTCTTCATCTAGATGAACTAATTCACTATTACATACTGGACAATGGGTTGGAATTTCATATGGTTGGCTGTTTTCATCACGTTTTTCCGTCAAGACTTGCGCCACTTCTGGAATGATATCGCCTGCTTTATAAATAATCACTGTATCGTTCAAGCGGATGTCTTTCATCGCAATAAAATCAGCGTTGTGTAGACTTGCACGGCTAACTGTTGTTCCAGCCACACGAACTGGTTGCATTACAGCTGTCGGCGTTACGACACCCGTACGTCCAATCGTCCATTCGATTTCTTCGACGATGGTTTGTGCTTCTTCTGGTGGGAATTTGTAAGCAATCGCCCAACGCGGTGCCTTAACCGTAAACCCTAATTCATCTTGAATTGTGAATTCATTGGTCTTGATCACGATTCCATCAATTTCATAAGGTAATTCTGAACGTTTTTCATGGTATTCTTCAATATAAGCCCAAACTTCATCAATCGTTTGACATAGTTTTTTCTCAGGATTGGTTCTAAAACCGATGTCTGATAATTCATTCAATGCATCGTATTGCGTTTGTGCTGTCATTGGCCCAAAATCAGCAACTGTATACAAAAAAGTGCTGAGATTTCTTTTGGCAACCATGCTTGTATCTAACTGACGTAAACTTCCAGCGGCGGCATTTCTTGGATTCGCAAAAACATCTTGTCCTGCTTCTTCCCGTTCTTTATTCAGGTTGACGAATGATTGTTTTGGCATATAACATTCGCCACGGACTTCAACTGAAATTGGTTTTTTCAGCTCTAAAGGAATTGATTTTACCGTTTTTAGATTCTCTGTGATATTTTCACCGACAGTTCCATCTCCACGGGTCGCACCTTGAACAAATTTTCCATTTTCATATTTTAATGAAATAGCTAACCCATCAATTTTTAGCTCACAACAATAAGTGACTTGTTTACCAGCTAATTTTTGGACACGTTCATCAAAATCGTAAATATCTTCTTTACTGAAACCATCATTCAAACTATACATTTGCACTTCATGGGTAACTTTTTCAAATCCTTGTAAAATCTTACCGCCAACTCGCTGCGTTGGTGAATCAGAAGTAATCAAATCTGGATATTCGGTTTCTATGTCTGATAATTCTTTATACAAGCGATCATATACATAGTCTTCTACGGTCGGTTTATCGGCAACGTAATATTCATGGGAATACTGATTTAACTGAGCTCGTAGTTCTTTTGCTTTATCTGTTGCTTCGGCTAATGTTAACGGCGCTTGTGTCATGAATGATCCCTCCTAATAGTGAAAGCAAAACAAATCGGTTAATCCTGTAGAAAATCAGGAAATTAGCGTTGAAATGCTTTTTGTTTCACTGCTAATTTCTCTCTTTTCATAAAGATTGATTTGTGTAGCTAGATAACTTTAAAAGCGTAGTGGGCTTTCCTTATCTCGACAGAAAAATAGGATTAAGCTCCTTTTACCACACTCATATTTTTTCAATCGGAGCAAATGCTGCTAATAAGCGCTTGATGCCTTTTTCTGGGAAAGCTACATCTAATTCCAAGTCTTTAGCAGTACCGCCAACTCGAACCACTGTACCTGTTCCCCACGCTTTATGTCTGACTTTATCTCCTGCTTGCCAAGCCATTGATTCTCCACCGCTTGCGACTTTATCTGTTACAGGTTGCTTCGTTGGTTGTGCATAAGCTGGTTTAAATACTTTTGGTTCGAACGTTCTTGCTGGTGCTTTAGGTGAAGCGATCGAACCTTGTAAATCTAATAACTCTTCATCTATTTCGTCTAAGAATCGGCTTGGACGATTGTATTGTGTTTTCCCATATAGTGTTCTGGAGAAAGCGTTGGATATATACAATACTTCTTCAGCACGAGTGATCCCTACATACGCCAGACGACGCTCTTCTTCTAGTTCGCTTTCTTCTAACATTGCACGAGATAGCGGGAAAACTCCTTCTTCTAATCCAATCAAGAATACTACAGGAAATTCAAGTCCTTTAGCTGCGTGTAACGTCATCAGCGTCACTTGAGAAGTGCTTTCTTCTAAATTATCTAAGTCTGAAACGAGCGCTAAATCATTTAAGAATACTGCTAATTTTTCATCTGGCGCATCTGCATCTTCAACATCTTGACGTTCATAACGTTTATCGAATTCTTGGGTAACGGTTAAAAATTCATCCAAGTTTTCTAGACGTGCTTGAGATTCTAAATTATTTTGTCTAACTAGTTCTTCACGATATCCACTGCGTTCCAACACTTCTTTAACTAACTCCGTAATCGTTAAATATGGAATCATCTGGGTTAAATCTTGGATCATCATACCAAAGCTACCCAATTCTTTACCAGCTTTTCCTGAGATATTTGCTAGATCCACATTTTGTGAAGCCTCCAGCAATGACCAGCCGTGCATCTGAGAGAAATTTCGTAATTTTTCAACAGAGCTTTTACCAATTCCACGTTTTGGCTCATTGACTACTCGTTCAAAACTAAGTGAGTCCATTGGATTAGAGATAATATTTAAATAACCCAAAATATCTTTGATTTCTTTACGATCGTAGAATTTATGTCCACCGACCATCGTATAAGGAATATTTGATTTCAACAGCATTTCTTCCATTACACGCGATTGGGCATTCGTTCTATATAATACGGCAAAATCACCATAAATTCGGTCTTTGTCACGGATTTCTTTTTGGATCTGACCCACGATAAACTGCGTTTCATCCCGTTCATTATCACCACGATAGTAAACGATTTTTTCTCCGTCGGTATTTTCTGTCCATAATTGTTTATCACGACGATTACGGTTATTTTTGATGACATTATTCGCTGCATCCAGAATTTTTTTGGTTGAGCGATAATTTTGTTCTAGCATAATAACAGAAGCATCTGGATAATCTTTTTCAAAGTCTAAAATGTTCTGCATATCTGCCCCACGCCAGCCATAAATACTTTGGTCAGCATCTCCTACGACACATAGGTTTTTAAAACGTGCCGCTAGCATATTGACTAACGTATACTGAGCATGGTTGGTATCTTGATACTCGTCTACATGGATATAATGGAATTTATTTTGATAATAGTTCAACGAATCAGGATGTTCATTGAATAAACGAATCGTATTCATGATCAAATCGTCAAAATCCATACACTGATTGTTTCTTAATTCTTTTTGATACAGCTTATAACATTTTGCAACAACCTCTTCATAAGGTGTACCTTGTAATTCCGCAACTTTTTCAGGTGTCTGCAACTCATTTTTAGCATTACTGATCGTTCCTAATATCGAGCGAGGATCATATTTTTTTACATCAATATTCAGCTCATTCAAAATCCGTTTCATCAATGTCCGTTGTTCAGAAGTATCAATAATCGTAAAATTGCGATTATAGCCGATGTGATCAACATCTCGTCGTAAAATACGTACACACATTGAGTGAAATGTGGATACCCAAACGTCGTTTCCGCCAACTTCCAATAATTTGCCAACCCGCTCTCTCATTTCTTTTGCGGCTTTATTGGTAAATGTGATCGCTAAAATATTCCATGGATTAACATCTTTTTCTTCAATTAAATAGGCAATACGATGCGTTAATACTCTTGTCTTCCCACTGCCTGCTCCTGCCATAACTAATAAAGGCCCTTCAGTATGTAGAACGGCTTCTTTTTGTCTCGGATTCATACCTTGGATCAAGGCGTTTTCTTGTGCCATCATCAACGTCCTCTCTCTTTTTTCAATCTTATACATTATACCAAAAATAGGAAGAAAATTCTTTAATAATGATGGAATTTTGTGGAATAGCTTTCCTTTTCGTTTACCGGAAATTTATTGCAACTGATTTATTAGAAATATAGCTTTATGGAATTAATCGGTAAGTAAAAAATGTCTCACTCAATAAAGAGTGAGACGATGGTTCAGAGTCCGTCGCAAAAGGCGCAATTAATTTCAATCCACTCACTCAATAAAGAGTGAGACGAGGTTGTCTCTTAATGATTGAAACGTCGGGGGGATTTCAATCCACTCACTCAATAAAGAGTGAGACGGTCGAAAATATCCATGTTAGCTAATATGGGGCTTATTTCAATCCACTCACTCAATAAAGAGTGAGACTCTCAAGCAAGATGGACCAAAACGAAAAACAGATAATTTCAATCCACTCACTCAATAAAGAGTGAGACCAAAGTATTAAAAGCTAATGTTGGAGCAGGAAAAATTTCAATCCACTCACTCAATAAAGAGTGAGACGATGGACGTTTAACGATGAATTCGAATTTAGGCATTTCAATCCACTCACTCAATAAAGAGTGAGACGTTGCTTTCAGTTCTTCTACTACATTCTGCAAATCCTATTTCAATCCACTCACTCAATAAAGAGTGAGACGCGAAAACATCACGATTACATTAATCGGATCAATATTTCAATCCACTCACTCAATAAAGAGTGAGACGGTTTACTTTGGGAATGCCGAAAAGTTATTGTGGCATTTCAATCCACTCACTCAATAAAGAGTGAGACGGTTGCTGGTATTAAGTTTAGATGTCGAGGACCATTTCAATCCACTCACTCAATAAAGAGTGAGACAGACCGTTTTTCCTGTATCCGTGTTAAATCCTAAAGATTTCAATCCACTCACTCAATAAAGAGTGAGACGCTATCCACCCAGCAACAGCTGCTCAACTCGATCTTATTTCAATCCACTCACTCAATAAAGAGTGAGACCCAAGGATTGATATTCAGCACGTAAAGAATCCATAAATTTCAATCCACTCACTCAATAAAGAGTGAGACGGCTTTTCTTTTTAAGACAATAAGACTTGTATTCATTTCAATCCACTCACTCAATAAAGAGTGAGACTGAGATCTCACGCTGCAGCAAGCAAAAAAGGAACATTTCAATCCACTCACTCAATAAAGAGTGAGACAAAGATCATTTGCGATAATAGTAGCATGTTCTTTTATTTCAATCCACTCACTCAATAAAGAGTGAGACATTTAGTTATTTCTTCATAAACGCCACATGCTTAATTTCAATCCACTCACTCAATAAAGAGTGAGACTTAGGTGGACCTCAAATGATGGGCTCAGGTTTTATATTTCAATCCACTCACTCAATAAAGAGTGAGACTAAAAAAAGAGCAACAAGAGAAAAAAGAAGCTGAATTTCAATCCACTCACTCAATAAAGAGTGAGACAAACTATCATTAAAAAATGTTAATTGATTATTATTATTTCAATCCACTCACTCAATAAAGAGTGAGACTTCTCCAACTTGAAAACTTGCGTAATTATCATCATATTTCAATCCACTCACTCAATAAAGAGTGAGACGTTTGCACTAGTGGTAACAGTAGCTTTAGATTTAAATATTTCAATCCACTCACTCAATAAAGAGTGAGACTCGATTCAGGAACTACCTGAACAAGTTCTTCAAATTTCAATCCACTCACTCAATAAAGAGTGAGACCGTGAAAAAGCAACAAAAACATTACTATTTCGTCGATTTTCCACACTATAATTCTGTAAAATGTGAAATCAATGAGAAAAAGAGCTGTTTTCATCCTTATTTTCCCTTAAATTTGGTGCGGATCCCTCAGTATTTTCATGTGCACTTATGGGTCGCACCAAAATTATCTCTTTCAACATTTAATCCATTACATTTAGTATAAATACTTATTCTGCAAAAGTCACGTACTAATTTAAGTGATACCTTACTAACAAATAATCAACAAAGTCCTTATTTTTAAGCTCGTTCATCCATAAGTCCTCGATTTAATTTTTCCACAATCTCTTCATTTACATACACCGAGACTCCTCCACCATTCACTGGAAATGTTCCCCCTCCAGTTTCATCTAAAACCACTTTTGTTGGATTATTTCCTAAAATATCAACAAATGTTTTTCCAGCATGAACTGCACTGATTGTCATATTTTTTTCCCCTGCTTCCGCATTCGTCATAATAACAGCATAACCCGACTTTTCACGGTCAAAAGTACCTGTCCTTACCCAGCCAATCACACTTGGATCATCCAAATAATCCATTTCATTACCATAAGCCAATTTTTCTCTAATTTTTAACAATAACTCTAAATCTTTTCCTACAGGATCTACATTTTGCGAAGGAATTCCAAATAGATCTCCCCAAAAAACAACTGGTGTTCCTGCTTTTCGTAATAAAATCAATGTATAAGCATGAACTTTGAACCATCCATCAACCCATGATTCTAAACTTTGGCCTTTTTGGGTATCATGATTATCAACAAATGTCACTGCCCATTCTGGACGTTCTTTTGCCAATGTTCCTTCGAAGATGTACCGCATGTCAAACCGACCATCAGACTTAGCCGCCTCGTAAAATCGATAATGTAAGGGAACATCGAATAAAGAAATCAACGTTCCGGAGCTATCGATATAGCTCGTTAATTTTTCAATATTGCCATTCCAATACTCTCCAACTACAAATAACTCTCTCCCTTTTTCTTTTCTTCTATTTAACAACCACTCTACAAAATAATTAAATTGAATATGTTTAACCGCATCTAAACGATAACCATCAACATCAGTCAAACTTTGGTACCACTGCCCCCATTTGTTTAACTGTTGAACTGTTTCAGGGTATTCCATATCTAAATTACACCCCATCAAATAATCATAGTTACCATTTTCATTGTCAACTTCTTGTTCCCAGCCTTTTCCACTAAAATTGAAAATACCATGATCTTTCTTTCGGTCATCATAATCCACACCAGAAAAATTTTTCCACGTCCAAATATAGTCATTGTATTGACGATTTCTTCCTGGAAAAGTAAATTTCGTCCAAGCAGAAATCTCTTCTTCACCACTTACGGCAACCGTCCGATTATCAGGGCGGTATTTTATTGCAGATACAGTTTCTTCTTCATCCGCTCCCATAAAATGATCAAAAACAATATCTCCAAAAACATCCATCCCTGCTTTTTTCAATGCTTTGATACACGCTAAATATTCTTCCTTAGTCCCATATTTTGTTGCAACCGTTCCTTTTTGATAAAACTCGCCTAAATCATACAAATCATAAGGAGCATAGCCAACATCCTCTATGCCATTAGCACCTTTGTAAGCTGGCGGAAGCCATACACTATCAATTCCTAATTCATGTAATTTTTCTGCTAGTTCACTCACTCGTTGCCAATGTTTGCCATCTGCTGGCAAATACCACTCAAACCCTTGTAATATTGTACGATTATTCATACTTATCCCTCCGATTTTCCCTATCTTCATTAAGCCAAAGTATAAACATCTTTGTCAAATGATAGAATTCTAAAGATCAGGCAGATTCAATGACCGTTTATAAACATTTTTGATCGTTTTTGATCGTTTTGCATTGCATCATTCATTTGAATATGCTATTATAATCAGTGAAAAGAGGGGTGAAAATGCTTACAGAAGAAAGACATCAAGCAATTTTACGTTTATTAGATCAACAAACAGTTGTTAAATCACATGAATTATCTGCACTTCTAAACGCTTCAGAATCAACAATCCGACGTGATTTACAGGAACTTGAGAATGCCGGATTATTAGAACGTGTTCATGGTGGGGCAAAACAAATATTAAATTTAGGCTTTGAACAAGACATGTCTGAAAAATCAACCAAAAACACGCAAGAAAAACAAAAAATCGCTTTATTAGCAGCTACATTTGTTCATGAAGGCGATGTTATTTACCTAGATGCAGGCTCTACCACGTTAGAAATGCTACCTTTTTTAGTTGATAAGAATATCACTGTTGTTACGAATTCAGTTCATCATGCTGCAAAACTTGGTGACCTGAACATCAAGACTATTATTCTTGGCGGATCTCTAAAACTTTCTACAAAAGCAATCATAGGAGCAGCTGGTATGGAACAACTTAGTCATTTTCGCTTCAATAAGGCCTTTATGGGAATGAATGGCGCTCACCTTGAATTTGGTTTAACAACACCTGATCCTGAGGAAGCTGCCTTAAAACGCTTAGCAATTGAACAAACGGAAGAAGCATATATTCTGATTGATCAAACTAAATTAAACAAAGTAACCTTCACAAAAGTAACTGATCTTGATAAGGTAATACTTCTTACAAACCATTGTTCACCTGAGGTATTAGAACAATTTCAGAAAAAAACAACCATCAAGGAGGCAATGCAATGATCTACACAGTAACTCTAAATCCTTCAATAGACTATATTGTACATGTTGAAGAGCTAAAATTAGGTGACTTGAACAGAATGACCAACGACTTAAAATTACCTGGTGGAAAAGGGATCAACGTTTCTCGCATTTTAAAACGAATCCAAGCAGAATCTACTGCGCTTGGCTTTTTAGGTGGTTTTACAGGTACGTTTATTTCCGATTGGTTGGCTAAAGAAAAAATTGCAACAAACTTTACGTCAGTTAGTGAAGATACACGGATCAATATCAAACTAAAATCGGAAACGGAAACAGAAATCAACGGCTTAGGTCCTGCAGTTAGTAATGAAGAAATGCAAGAGCTAAAACAAACGCTGAGCATGATTAGTGCTGGCGATAGTGTGGTTTTATCTGGTAGTACACCAGCAACACTCCGTGAAGGTTTTTATGAAGAATTAATTCAAATCATTAAAGATAAAAATGCCGAATTTATCATTGATACAACGGGTAAAGATTTACTCAATGCGTTACCTCAAAAACCTCTATTGATCAAGCCTAATAATCATGAATTAGCTGAGCTGTTTGATGTTGATTTTCAAACAATGGAAGATATTTTACCATTTGGAGAGCGTTTATTAGCTGATGGTGCTCAACATGTGATTATTTCAATGGCTGGAGATGGTGCCTTATTATTTACCAAAGAGGGGATTTATCGCTCAAATGTATTGAAACGACCTTTAAAAAATTCTGTTGGCGCAGGTGATTCCATGATCGCAGGTTTTGTAGGAACATTTGCTAAAAAGAACGATCCTATCGACGCATTCAAATGGGGAGTTGCCTGTGGAAGTGCTACTGCATTTTCAGATGATTTGGCCTCTGCTGATCTGATCAATGAGCTGATTGATGAAGTCATAATTGAAAAAATTAGGTAATTCTATATTTTCTAGCTCTACTTGCTAACTTTTCAGAAAAAATAAATATGTTAAGAAATACAATGATTTCCATTACTACAAAGTGTAGCAAAGTAGAATATTGTTACTCTATCATACCTAGCGATGCGAGCTAGTCTTTCAGGGAAAAGAAAAAATAACTGCTGTAAAGATCATCTCAACTATTTTTTTCTCTTTTCCTGTCAACACTTGACTACTCCGCTTTGCTTTTAAAATTAGGAGGAAAAACAATGAACATCAAAGACTTATTAGTCAAAGACGTGATGATCATGGATTTGCAAGCGACTGATAAAAAAGGCGCAATCGATGAAATGGTGCAAAAAATGTACGACGGTGGTCGAATTTCTGATATTGAACTCTATAAAGAGGGAATTTTAGCACGCGAAGCACAAACTTCAACTGGTCTTGGTGATGGAATCGCTATGCCCCATGCAAAAAATAGTGCTGTTAAAGAAGCAACAGTTCTATTTGCAAAAAGCAATAAAGGGGTCGATTACGAAGCTCTAGATGGGCAGCCAACTTATTTATTCTTTATGATTGCAGCTCCAGAAGGCGCTAATGATACACATCTTCAAGCATTAGCCGCTTTATCACGATTATTGATCGATCCAGATTTTGTTGCACAATTAAAAGAAACGAAAACACCTGAAGCTGTGCAAAACTTGTTTCAATCTGCCGAAGAAGCAAAAAAAGTGGAAGAACAGCAAGAAACGGCAAGTGAAACCACAGCGAATGCAGATCGTAAATTTGTTGTAGCCGTTACTGCTTGTCCAACTGGAATCGCTCATACTTACATGGCCGAGGATGCTTTGAAGAAAAAAGCGAAAGAAATGGGCGTTGAAATAAAAGTAGAAACAAACGGTTCTGAAGGAATCAAAAATCGTTTGACTGCAGAAGACATTGCTCGAGCTGATGGGGTAATCGTTGCAGCTGATAAAAAAGTAGAAATGAATCGTTTTGATGGGAAAGAACTTGTCAATCGGCCAGTCAGTGACGGCATTCGTAAAACTGAAGAACTGATTACAATTGCGACAAACGGTTCTGCTCCTATTTTTCATAGTTCTGAATCTGATTCTAGTGAGGACGATGGCTCTGCAGAAGGTTCTGTTGGATCAAGAATTTATAAAGATTTAATGAACGGTGTATCCCACATGTTGCCATTTGTTATTGGCGGCGGAATTGCAATTGCTCTTTCATTTATGATCGACCAATTTATTGGGGTTCCCCAAGATCAACTAAGCATGCTTGGTAATTATAATGAAGCTGCTTCTTGGTTTAATCAAATCGGCGGTGCAGCTTTTGGATTTATGTTACCTGTTTTAGCTGGATTTATTGCATCAAGTATTGCTGATCGACCAGGACTGGTTGCTGGTTTTGCAGCAGGTGCTTTAGCCAATACTGGAGGAGCAGGTTTCTTAGGTGCTTTAGTTGGTGGTTTCCTAGCAGGTTATGTCATTATTTTCTTGAAGAAAATTTTCAAAGGATTGCCAAAGTCACTAGACGGAATTAAAACAATTCTTTTTTATCCAGTCTTTGGTTTATTAATCACTGGCGGGTTAATGCTTTTAATCAATATTCCGATGAAAGTCATCAATGATGGTTTAAATAGCTTCTTATTAGGTTTAGATGGTACAAATGCGGCACTATTAGGTGCTTTACTTGGCGGTATGATGGCTATCGACTTAGGCGGTCCGATCAACAAAGCTGCTTATGTGTTTGGTACAGCTTCGATTGCTGCAACAGTTACAGAAGGCGGCAGTATCATCATGGCTTCTGTCATGGCTGGTGGTATGGTTCCTCCTTTAGCTATTTTTATCGCAACATTGCTTTTTAAAAATAAATTTACAAAAGATCAAAAAGATGCGGGTCTAACAAACTTAGTAATGGGCTTGTCGTTCGTTACCGAAGGAGCAATTCCTTTTGCTGCTGCCGATCCTTTGCGGACTATCCCAAGTTTTGTCGTCGGCTCAGCATTAGCTGGTGGACTAGTTGGCGGATTTGGAATTCGTTTGTTAGCTCCTCATGGTGGTATCTTTGTAGCACTACTATTAAGTCACCCACTTTTATATTTAGTATTTATCGCGATTGGTGCAGTTGTGTCTGCCCTTGTTTTAGGTATTGTGAAAAAACCAGTTCCACAATAATCATGATTGTTGCCTCTCAAGTACAGAGACTTATTCTCAGTTGCTTGAGGGGATTTTTTGATAAAAATGCTGTTTTGGATTGATATCATTCGCTTTAAAAAAAAATCTATATTAAACTTGTATATAAGAAATGCGCATTCTTTACACCTTAAATTTTTTCACTAGCAAGATGATCGTTTTTTTAGAATACTTAGAAAGGATAACTATAATGAGGACTCATTATAGCGGTTTTTTTATTATGAATAGATTATCAGGTAAAGTAATGTTAATCACAGATGGACAAAGCAGTATTGGCACTGCAACAGCTAAATTAGCTGCTAAAGAAGGAGCTATTGTTGTATGTACAGGTAAACGTGTGGATAAAATGACAGCTCTTGTTTCAGCTATTATCCAAGCAGGCGGTATTGCAACTGCTTTTAAGCACGATATATGTTCTATCCTTAGCTGGAAGAATGTGATCGCTGAAACGATTAAAAAATATGGAAAAATCGATATTTTAGTTAATAATACGGGCATCTCTTCACCCAAAATGATTTTGGACCTAAACGTACAAGACTGGAAAAAAATTCAAGAAATCGACTTAAATAGTCTTACATATGGTTTAAAAGAAGTAATTCCTTTTATGATAGAAAATGGTAGTGGTTCGATCATAAACGTTTCATCTATCCAAGGATTAGTCGGTCTTGCTGACAACAATCCGTATGTTGCAGCAAAAGATGTCCTCCGTTCGCTTTCACTTGATATTGCATTTGAATATGCCGAACATAATATTCGCATAAATTCAATTTGTCCAGGCACGATCGAGACACCTTTGATAGAGACAACATTTCCCAAAATAAGTCCTTGCTATAAGAAAAATATCCAATTTCCTTATATAGGAAAATCAGAAGATATCGCTAATGGAATCATCTATTTAGCATGTGATGAAGCCAGTTTTGTTACTGGGGCTGAGCTAGTAATCAATGGAGATAGAGTTGCTTTGTAATCAAAATAGCGCGATTTAGTTTTGTCACTGTTGGTAAACGATATCAATTCAAAACTTGTCAAACAGGAGGATGGAACAGAAGTGTTTAATCCTGAGAAATAAGCTGAAATTCACGAAAATTGCTCTTCAAATTTTCGTGAATTTCAGCTTATTTCCAAAAAAATTTCTTCTACTCCCACCATTTATCATGATTTCACGTGAGTGGGATATGACTCGAAGAGTTATGTCCCACTCACCCTTAAAATCTGAATAACAGTGTAAAAAGTAATGTACACTCTCTATTTCAGTCCTATCAAATAAGCAGAGGTTGCTATAGAACAGTAGTTGCTTATTTTTCAGCACTAAACTCTTTTGTCCCAACCAGATTAATGCCACTCGAAAACTATTCTCATGCCCTTCACTTTATCTATTCACTAATATCGATCGTCTGATTGATCGTCTCCAAATAGCTAGAATCTAAAAAAACGACCCGTAAATGATTTTTGGCTTTTTCCAGATCAAATCGCGTAGAGGATTCCTTTTGTTTTAGATTGCTGATATTTACATCGAAAAGTTTGTCCCATAAAGCTTCTAGAGGGAGCTGTTGTATTGCTTCCTTCGGTAAGTAAAAACGCAGAACAGAGACAAATTCATCATATTTTTCATCCAACACTTCGATTTCTAAAAACTGACGTATATAAAATTCATAAGCTGAAAGACCGTCATCAATCGCCATCTTTGGATCTAGCACACGATAATTCATCATCTTGCGACTCTTCTCATCGATCCAAGGAAAATAAGCTTGTGCATTTAAAATCCCTTTTGTACGGTTCACAACATATTTTTGCCGAATCTTATCGTAACTTCTTGTCACAAAATATGTAGCATTTTTCTTTTCAACTGGTTGATAGTAACTATTTTGGTATTGTACCGTTTGAATAACTTCTTCGACAAAGGCATACTCAATAAAAGGTGGTCTTAATACACCAGTTCCATTATTCCAAGCTAATTGATCATATCCCATCTGATCTCTAAATAAACGCTGATATTTTTGATTGACAGGAACATCCCAATTGAACGGATTACTAAATAATGTTATTTTGACCACTTGATTCCTCAGTTCCTCAACCGCTTGAACTTGCTGTACTTCCATGAAAATCGATTTAGGTATAACTTGAGTATATAAACTTGAATAATACATCTTCCAACAAGAAGTCAAACATAACCCTTTAAAGTAAATATCATACCCTGCCAGTTGATTGCAATCAACAATCACTGTTTTTTCACGATCATAACGTTTAGGTAATTGTTTAATTTCGTCGCTTGATTCGAAAGTTCTTTTTCCAATAATTTCAACATTATTATACAAATATTCATCGAATGAGCGAATATAACCGTACACACCATTTTTAACCATTCGAGTATCGCAATAGTTTTCGATCATGGCTTGATTGGCTAAAAAGACAGCACCATCCAAAATTGTTCGTTCATGAAGTGTTAATTTTGAGACATGGAGCTGAAATTCGCCGTCTTGAGCGTTTACTTTGATCCATAAATTTTCTTTTTCAGTCAATTGCTGAATTTGATGTGTGATTATTTGTAAGTCAAACGCACGCACTTCTTCATCACCAAAGCGATAGCTTTCAGGTATTGCAACGATACGTAAAAAACTTACCCAATCAAAAACATCTTGTTTCAACTCTTTTAAAGAAAGACCCGCTCGAGCCGTCACCATATAGATTTTCTTTGTTTTTTTCATTTGCTCCACCTCATTCCTTAAACTAAGTATAACGAAAAAAAAGAGAGACTTCATCTAATATACTTATGAAATCATAAAAGCGGTCGTTTTTTGAGTTATTATAAGAAAAAAGACCTTAAAAAAATATATTTTACTAAAAATACTAGAAAAATGACGATTTCAATCAAACTTAAAAACACTTTATTTCTTTCAAATCAGAAAAACGTTGAGAGAAATAAAGTGTCTTTTTATTTATCGATATTCATTTACTCCTTACTTTTACTATCAACTATTCGGTTGATCACATAAAACAAAAGGGTTCCGATACCAATGATCATAATTGCTAAATAAAACGCATAAAGTTTTGACCCAGTAAGATCAGAAATTTTACCAGTTAACGATGGAACAATCACTGAAGCAGACATTCCGAAAAAATTAAACACTCCATACATCGTTGCAACACTTCCCTTAGGTGCTGATTCCCCTAACCAAGAAATGATGATCGGTTCAACAGCCAACTTCCCAAAAAAACCATAGGACATAATACCGATCACTAAAATCGTTTGGTTCGTTGTAACTACCGTTACAAACAAAACACTAGCAGCTAACAGTTCAAGCAGGATAATTAATTGTATTTTTTTCTTTGGAATACGATCTGCAAGACGACTAAAAATCAACGCACCTGGTATTGCAGTAAAAAATACCAGCGATGAAGCTAGCCCTACTGAAGTTCCTGAAAAGCCTTTTTCTGTTTCTAAAAAATTGGGTAGCCATGTATCGATCAAATAATAGGTGTATAAAGTTGAAAAATATAAGATATAAGCTGAAATCATTCGAGGTTTGAACAAGGAACTAAGTGACACTTGTTTTTTTCCTTCAAAATTTTTATTCACATTTACTACCCTGCCTGTTTTTTCAAAACGAATATAGCGTAAAAATAGGCCTACAGCGATTATAATCAACAGGATCGTTGCGAAAATCAACGCTTGCCATGGTACTTTTCCAGTTCCAACTAAATAGCTAGAAGAAATCAGCCCGAGTCCGCTCCCAATAGCGGTCCCACTGTTCACGATCGCAGTTGATAAACTTCTTTTAGAGATAGGCACATATTGTGCAGTTAATGAATAAGCTACGCCATAATAAGTACCACATCCTAAGCCAGCTATAACACTTCCGATAAATACTATCCCAATATTTTGCGCCAAACCAACAATCAGTGCACCAAAGCCAAACAATAGAAAACCAGGAATCAAAATTTGCTTTTTACCTACTTTATCTACTAATATGCCTGACGGAATTTGCATACAAACATAACCTAAAAAATAAAAACTTGATATATGACCTAACTGCGCATCTGATGCACCTCCGAAATATTCACTAATAATTGGATAAATAGGGGTTAAGACTGTGCGATAAATCCAAATAACGATCCAGCCAATCGTTAATATATAGATAATTTGCTTCCAATAAGGAGTTTGTCTATTTCTACCTTTAAGTTCATCCATATTCTTTTCTCCTTTTTCAGGTTAAACTACTAAACTCATTTGCTTAGTTATTTCTATCCCAAATACGAGAAAGATCAGACAATAAAAATAATTATTTTTATGTCTGATCTTCCAGCTACTCTATTAATTTATTTATTTCTTGATAAATGTACCAACAAAATCAGTTGAAACCCCTGATTCTTTTGCATAGATTACGTGACCTCTTAGAACGGTTTGTACAACTTGAGCACCAATTTCACGCCCAATATAAGGACTGATTTTATTTCGGTATTCCAAATCTTCTGCTTTTAACGTATATGGTGCGTTCGGTTTAATCAATACAAAATCAGCATCTTTCCCAATACTGATTCGACCTTTTTGATTTAAATCATAGCGATCGGCTGGATTGGTAGCAATGATGTCTGCAAATTGTTTTAATGACATTCCCCTTTTTTGAACGCCTTCATCAAAAAGGACATCTACATTGTTTTGAACACCAGAAATCCCTCCCCACGCTTCAAAAGCATTTTCTTTGTCTTTTAAATCAGGCGTACATGGTGAATGATCAGACGTTACAAAATCAATTTCTCCAGACAAGATCTTTTTCCACATACCATTTTGATTTTCTTTGTCACGAATTGGCGGAGAACATTTCACTACAGGTCCAATCGCATCTAATTCATCCGTATCAAAATACAGATAATGTGTACATGTTTCACACGTTACATCTATACCAGCTCTTCTTGCTTTGGTTACTTCCTCTACACCTTCTGGGCAAGCAATATGACAAATATGAATACGGCAGCCAGTTTCTTTCGCAAATAGAATCGCTCTACGAATTGGCTCAACTTCTGTAAAGACAGGACGACTAGCAACATAAGCTTTTAACGTTGTTTCACCATTTTTATAGGCAATTTCACCTAATTTATCTGTAATTGCAGCATTTTCTGCATGAATTGCCAGAACTTTACCAGTTTTAGCAACTTGTTTCATCCCTTCATAAAGTGAGTAGTCGTCAACATTCATAAAATCGCCATCGATGCTACGATCACCACAAGTCGCCATAAAACATTTATACGCCGCAACGCCACCATCATTTAACTCTTGAATTCCACCAGTAAGATTGAATGGTACTAAACCACCAAAAGATCCAACATCCGATTTTAATTTTCCTTTTCCAGCAGTATATTTAATTTCCAAGGATTTACCATCAACTGTCGCAGGTACTTGATTTAAAGGCATCTCCATAAATGAGGTAACACCACCTTTAGCACATGAAGCAGTTCCAGTGATGTAGCCTTCCCATTGATCACGATAACCGCCACCTGGATCGGTAATGTGCACATGAGCATCTACCATTCCAGGACTAACGACTAAGCCTTTTGCATCAATAACTTTGTCAGCTTCACCAAGATCACTTCCAATCGCTACAATCAAACCATTTTTCACCGCAACATCGGTTTCAACTTCTCCCGACTCCAGAATCACTAAACCATTTTTGATTATTAAATCATGTTTCATTTGCTTTCCTCCTAAATTTTAAAGCATAGTGGATTCTTCTAATTCCAAATAAAAAATAATGTGCAACATTCTAGACACAGACAGATTTCATCTTTTTTCGGAGAGAATAACCCGCAAAGCTTATTATTTTTTATCAAAAAGTTTTCTTAATACTAAATATAAAATAAATGCCGACACAAATCCAGAAATCCAAGAAATGTCTGAAATCATTTTTAAGGCAGGAATAAAATTACCACTTAAACAAATGACTAGTGCCACAATAGTTGCAATATACGCTGGTTTATTCAAACCTTTATAAATGTTTTGGCTATTGTCCACCTTTGGATCCATGTATAACTGATTCAAATCAATCTTTTGTTTCTGAACAAAATAGTAATTGGCAATCATTGTTCCAGCAACAGGTCCTAAAACTGCACCGATCGTATTTAAGAAAATAAAAATACTCGCTGCATTTTCCATTAATTTCCAAGGCATAATTAGAAAACTAATTACACTTGCAAGCAAGACACCCTTTTTATAGTCGATTTTCTTAGGAAATAATGCACATAACTGGTAAGCAGCTGGAATAATGTTTCCTGTCGCATTTGTTGAAACCGTCGTTAATAAGAATACGAGCATTGCGACAATAATTGCAAATGAATTATCCCAACGATCAACGATATTTAGTATATTCCACTCTTGAATTCCATAGCGAATCGAACCACCGATTAGAATCACTACACTAGAAAAAGCAAATATCCCATACCCAACTAAAAAACTAGCTGTTTGCCCAATCATCTGATCTTTTGTTGATTTTGCATTCTGAGTAAAATCTGAAACACTAGCTCCAGGTGCCGCCCAAACTGCCAACACAGAGTTAATAATCATAAAATAAACAAAGACTGGTGATAGGTTATGGGCTGCACCCGCAACATCATACGATAAAATAGGCCCCAATCCACCAGCTGCACCGATCGCCCAAATTGCCATGCCACCGAAAACAATATAAATCATCGGACTTAAGATTGCTGTAAACTTATTAAGAATCTTTCCTCCACCAAACCCGATCAGCATATTTACAAGCCAAAATAACGTGAACGCGATCAATCCAGGAATCGAAATCCCCAAGATCATCGTATCTCCTCCAAGCGTTAAAAATCCTGGCCAAATTTTACCAATCAAAATCAGCAAAGCTAATGAACCAGTATAATTCTGTAAGCCAAACCAAGCAATCGCAGCCACACATCCTCTAAGAAATCCTGGCAACTTTGCTCCGATATCTCCATAGGTTGAACGTAAATGAATAGCAAAAGGAATGCCGTATTTTGATCCTGCTCGACCGTTAAATGTCATAAACAAAGCAACAGCTAATGCACTGATTACCAAAGCCAGCATAATATTGATTGGAGAAAGTCCTAGAAATAAAAATCCTCCTACCGCTGTATAATTTGGAATATTATGAACCGATCCCATCCATAAAGTAAAATAATTCAGCTTACCCATCATTCTCTTCGATAACGATTTTGGAAGAAGATCTTCATTATAGCCACGTTCTCGAAAACGTTGAAGCTCTTCTTCTGTTATTTGATAATCTTGGTTTTCCATTATTTCGCCTCCTTTTAAGCGCTTACATATATATAAATTGATTTTAATTCAAAATATAACCAGAAACAACTCATAACTGTCTATTGGCTAAAAAGACAATGAGTGTAAAATAACCCTTGAAAATCAGCTAATAAATCCAATTTTCAAGGGTGTATTTCATTTTATCTACTATCTTAGCTACATATTAAATACATCATAATCTAGCTCGTTCTCATCCGCAGCAATAATCAACGCTACCGTTGTATCAGCATCAACATTTAATACTGTTCGAAACATACCAGAAAACCAGTCAATTCCTGCCAAAAGCGCAATGCTTTCTGTTGGTAAACCTAACATAGGCATCACCGTCGCAAGGGCGACCAAGCCTCCACCAGGAACAACGACAGTTCCCAAGCAAGCTAAGGTTGATAATAATACGGCTTTTATTAACTCTCCTATGCCCATTTGAATATTATAAAATTGAGCAAACGTTACGATGGCCAGTGATAAAAACATCGCTAAACCATTACTGTTTAATGTCATCCCTAAAGGCATAACTAATTTTGAAATACGATCGCTGATTCCTAATTTATCTCGACCATCTTCGATTTGTATCGGTAACGTAATCGCTGAGGAGGTTGTTGTAAATGCAACAACTGACATTCTCCACATATTTTGTGCTAGTTTTTTCACACTGACCTTACAGTATAATGCTGTTATCAGTAACCAAACAATCAAAAATAAGAATGCACTGATCCCAAGTGTCAATAAAAATTTCATTAATGTAATCAACACACCAATGCCAGTAGTTCCAATAACTGGAGCAATCAAACAAAAAATACCGATTGGGGCAACTTTCATGATCAATGTCACCATTTTCAAAATCACATTATTAAAAGCTGAAACAACATCCAGTAAAATGGCATTTTTATCTTTATCCTTAATCAAACTCAGAGCTAAACCAAATAATAATGAAAAGATAATCACTTGTATCATATTCGCTTGGGCCATTGCTTCGATAATATTTTTCGGAACAAAATCAACGATGATCTCTTGTAAACTTTGTGTACTCGCTTTAATATTTTCAGCCTCAAAGCCATTGACCTTTATACCTTTACCTGGTTGTATCAGCAGTCCAAACAAAACACCTATAACAGCAGCCAAGATTGTTGATCCCATAAACCATATAAATACTTTCAAACCAATTTTTCCAAGCTCTTTTGCTGCTAAGCTGCCGACAGCTTCGATCACCGCGCCCATAATCAAAACGACTACAGACATTTGAATCAAACGCAGAAATAAATCTCCTATGACTTTGAGTGATTCCACTTTTTCTTGGAAGATGATTCCTACCACAACTCCGAATACTGTGGCAATCATTACCTGATTTGTCATACTTACGTTGCGAATTTTTTTCATGATTGGCTTCCTCACTTTAAGATACCAACTGATAACTTACTCTTTGTTTAACTTACGCACTTTTCTTTTTATTTAGATTAGCTAGTAAAAATAGAATCGTTCCTACAACTAATAATATAACAGAAATATAAAAGCCCATTACTTTTGATCCAGTCGCATCAGAAATTGAACCAGTTAATGTTGGTGCAATAACAGACGACATCATTCCGAAAAAGTTGAATACACCAAGTGTCGTACCAATCCCTACTTTAGGTGCATTTTCACCAAGCCATGAAATAATAATTGGCTCTACTGCAAGTTTTCCTAAGAAACCGTACATAATCAAACTAATCAATAAAAATGTTGAATTAGTAGCTTGCACTGTAAACAATAACATCGCTGCAGCTAAAAGTTCTAAAATTACAATAAACTGTACTTTTTTATGCATATATTTATCAGCTAAACGGCTAAAGAACAATGCTCCTGGAATTGAAGCAAAGGCCACCAATGATGCAGAAAATCCAATAGCAGCTCCTTCAAATCCTCTTTCAGTTCCTAAAAAGTTTGGCAACCATGTAACCGTCATATAATAACCATAACAAGTAGCAAAGTATAAAATATAAGCAAATAGCATTTTTGGTGAAAATAATTTTTTGATTGACACATGTTCTTTTTCAACAACAGGTGCTTCTTCTGTAATTTTAGCAGCTTCTGCTGCTTCAGATTGTGCTAAAAATTCAGCATCTTCTTTATTATTACGAATAATTGCAATAAACGCTATCAGCATTACAACAATCAAGGCCACTGTGATATACATCATTGTTTGCCAAGGGAATTGTAATTGTACAACTAAGAAACTAGATAAAATCAACCCTAATCCTGAACCAACTGCTGAACCACTGTTTACAATAGCAGTAGAAAAACTTCTTTTTTCTTTAGGAATGTTTTGAGAAGTTAAAGAATACGCTGATCCATAGAAAGAACCGCAACCTAAACCTGCTAAAACACTACCAATATAAATCATTTGAATATTTGTTGCTTGAGAAATCAATAAAGCAGCTAATCCAAACACAATAAAGCCTGGAATCAAGACTTTTTTCTTCCCAATCTTATCTACCAAAAATCCTGCTGGAATCTGCATTGCTACGTAGCCAAAGAAATAACAAGTAGAAATAAATCCCAATGCTGTATCAGTGATATTTCCGCCAAGAGACGCATTAATCTGCGGATATGCAGGTGATAACGCTGAACGATATACCCAGATTGTTACCCAACCAGCACATAACAAAATAACAATTTTTTTCCAATAATCCATTCCTGAACCCTTACTTTTTGTATCCATGTCTTTTCCTCCATATGTTATTTTTTATAAATTTGATAAGTAAAATCTTTGTGTAATTTCACGTCAAACTTATACTAAATAACTTCTTATTCATTAACAATTGTAAGCGGTAGCAAACTTTCACGCATCATTATTTTTCACAAACTTGTTAAAAAGTTTGTGCAAAGCGAACAATCACTTGTTCTTTCACACAAACAATTTTATTTCTTTTTCTATTTTTTGTAAATAGTTAATGCTGCTTTGACCGCTTCTCCCTTAGCAATGTCTGCTCCATAATAATTAAGCGCACCTTCTAAAGCTGATAGTACATGAAGAACATTTGATTTTCTGCTACTATAGCCCATATTCCCAATACGCCAAACTTTTCCTTGTAAAGCTCCAAAAGAAGAGGCAATTTCAACACCAAACTCGTCTAACATTAAAGCCCGAACTTGCTCGCCAGCAATTCCTTCAGGAATCATAATTGGTGTAACAGTTGGCATTTTAGTTGCTAAATCTCCATAAAAGCCTAGTCCCATTGCTTTTATCCCTGCAACAATAGCCTGATCATTTTGAGCATGGCGAGCATAAACATTCTCCATACCTTCTTTGATCATCATGCGTAAGCCTTCATGTAACCCGTAGATCATGCTTGTGGCTTCTGTATGATGATTGATTCGTTCTTCACTCCAATAACGCTGTAACTGGCTTAAATCAAGATAATTACTACTGATATGATTTTTATTGCGGATATCTTTACTTAATCCTAATTCTTTTTGATAACGACTAGTAAGAACTTTCTCTACCCGATCATTATAAGTAATCAATGATAAACCTGAAGGGACACTCACACATTTTTGTGTGCCTGCAATTGCAATATCTACGCCCCAAGCGTCTACTTCAAGAGGCACACCACCATACGTTGCAACCATATCTACAACGAAGAAAATGTCATTCTCTTTACAATGTTGACCAATTTTTTCCATTGACTGCATTTGTCCATTGGCGGTCTCCCCATGAACCATCGCAACAATTTTCGGTTGAACTTTTTTGATTTCTTCGATTACTGTTTCTTGTTCAAAAGGTGCGTCCCACTCTTTTTCAAGATAGTGAATTTCTGCTTTCGCACGTTCACAAATTTCACCTAAAAGATATGCGAAACGACCATACACAGGAATCAAGACCTTATCCCCAGGTTCAATCAGAGCAATCAAGGCAGCTTCTAAACCAGAACGAGATGTTCCATCAACTGCAAAGGCTTGTTCATTTTTTGTTCCGAAAGGAATCTTGATCATTTCTTTCACTTCATCCATAATTTGTAAAAAGGCTGGATCAAATTGTCCTAAAATAGAAGCGGACATCGCTCTTAATGCTACAGGATGAGCCTCAACTGGTCCTGGAGTCATGATGGTTCTACTTGGTACTGATATTTCTGAAAACATAACGATTCCCTCTTTTCCGTTTTAATTTCATCCTACCGTTATATCTAAAAAAGTCATTGTCACTTTTGAATAAAAAATTTGAATTTTCGGTTATTCTATACAAACCCTTCTTGAATCTGCATGCGCTATCATTTAGAATAGAGATATGTTGAGAAATATAGCCTAGTATGGAATGAGACAAAAAGTATTACAGCCAATTTTCCTACCAAGACTACACAAGCTCATTATACTTCGCTTTATCTAGCTACACAAATCAATCCTTACGAAAATAGATAAATGAACAGGAAAATAACGAACGTTTCAATATTAATTTTCTTTTTTCTATAGGATCAATTGATTTGTTTTGCTTTTACTACTAGGAGGGAATCCATTGACCACTTTAGAAGATTTATTAAAAATACCAAGATTTTCCGATCTAAAATTATTAACAAATCCTAGAAACGCTGATACAATCGTTGAAAGTATCGAGATTTCTGAAACGCCTGATGTGGCCAATTTTATTCCAAAGAAAATTTTTCTTTTAACTACTGCAATGGTTTACAAAAATAATCAAAAAGAGCTGATCACTTTGATTGATTCTTTAAAAGAACAGGAAGCTGCAGGAATCGGTATAAAAGTTGGTCGTTTTATTGAAACCATTGACCCAGCGATTATAGACTATGCAAATCAGATCGATTTTCCTATCGTTTTGGTGCCAAGTACGCAACCTCTAGGAGCTTTATTACATCAATTGCTAAATTATTTATGGGATACCAAAACAGAACAATTAAGTTATGCCTTAGATATCCAAAAACGTTTTTCTGATTTACTGATTCACGATGTGAGCATCGCTCGTTTTATTGCTGATTTCGGTAAAATGATCAATACTCCTGTGATTTTATTAAGCCCTTATCGAAAGGTGATTGCTCATTCAAAACACTTTACGCAGACTTCAAAACCAGCAGAGTATTATGTTGAACAACTAGTTAATAAATATGATAATTGGAACGAAGATAGTCACGCTTCCTTTATGATCAAAGATTTGAATCAAGAGTCGCTTCAAATTGCTGGGTTTTCAGTTACTGTAAACAGTTATTTTCCGCACTATTTACTAATTTTAAATCCACAACAGGTTCCTTATCCAATGTCAGAATTTGCTGTTGAACAAGCTTGTTTAGTGTTGTCTTTTATGTTATACAAAAATCAAAAAGTTCAGGAATCTTTAGATTTTCTCAAAAGTGATTTCTTAGCCCAGCTGATTGAATATCAGCAAACGCCTCACCAATCAAGACGTGACTGGCTCGATCTAGGTACGAATTACGGCTTAAAGAAAAGCACACAATATCAAGTCGTTTATGCTGTTTGCAGCCAAACAACGACAACTGCAACCAAGATAAAATATCAGCAAGAAGAAAGTGATGTCGCCTTTCAATGGTTGCTGGAAACTTTACCACCAAGAATCAAACACATCAGTATATTTAAAGTTAAAAATACGAATCACTTAGCTATTTTGATCCAAAGTAAAGTGGATGATTTAGAAAATATCCTAACTGAATTATCATTAGAGCTTTCAAAAAAACTGCCGATTACTTTAACATTCGCTTTAGGGAATTTATACGAAAGTGTTGAACAAATTGCCAACTCTTTTATTGAAGCAAAAACTGCTTATGAAGAAATGCTAACAATGACGAACGGCTCTTTAACACATCGCTATCACCCAAAAGGAATGAAGAGTTTATTCGAAAAAATGAGTCTTGAGGATATTCATTATTTCTGTGAAACAACGCTGAAAGAACTTGCTTATCCAGTTGAAGATTCGTTTATTGAACTCCGAAAAACATTGCAGTGTTATTTAAGTTTTCAATGTGAAATATCAAAAACCGCTAAAGAAATGTATTTACATCGTAATACAATCAAATATCGAATCGATCATTGTGCTAAATTACTTGGAAAGAGTATTCAAGATCCAACAAATAGTTTGAATTTACGTTTAGCCTTAGAATTGTCCGAACGATCAAATCAGCATCAATAAAAAACTAGAAGTTGAAAGACGTGGTAAACATGTCTTTCAACTTCTAGTTTTTATCTAATTTTATCCTGTAATTCTTGTTCCAGCTCTACCTAGTAAAGCTTGGTCAGCTTCTTCTAATGAACAAATGATTGCTGTTTTTCCTTGTGACGCAAAACCAATAGCTGCTTCCATTTTTGGTCCCATGCTACCATCAGCAAAATGCCCTTCATCCATATATTGTTGTGCTTGTTTTACAGAAATCGTTTCTAATTTTTCTTGATTCTCTTTCCCGTAATTGATATAAACGTTGCTTACATCAGTCAACATCATGAAGACATTAGCATCCACTTGTTCTGCTAATTTTTTACCTGTACGGTCTTTATCGATCACCGCTTCGATTCCTTTTAACAAACCATCTTGATCACGAACGACAGGAATTCCACCGCCGCCACCTGCAATGACGATTGTATTGCGGTTTAACAAGTTAACGATAGCATCCACTCCATGGATTGCTTTAGGTTGTGGTGAAGGCACCACGCGACGATAACCACGCCCAGCATCTTCCATCATCACCCAATTTTTTTCTTGTTCCATTTGTTTTGCTTCTTCTTCTGTATAAAAAATGCCAATTGGTTTATTCGGATTGCGGAAGGCTTCATCTTCTGCTGAAACTTCTGTTTGAGTTAACAACGTGATAACATTACTCGTCAATCCTTTTCTTTCCAATGAATTTTTCAAGCTTTGTTCTAACATGTACCCAATAAAACCTTGTGATTCAGCATTACATACATCTAAAGGAAATGGCGGAACAACATCTTTTGCTTCTTCATTTTGTCTTAAAATATTCCCAACTTGTGGTCCATTTCCGTGAGTTAAAACGATTTCATAATTAATCTCTTCTATTTTTGCAATCAGTTCTGCACTGACTTTAACATTTTCTAATTGTACCTCAAGTGTTGCTTCTTGATTTGGTTTTAAAATTGCATTGCCTCCCAATGCGATTACGACACGATTTGCCATAAAAATCCTCCTTCATTTACTCTCAAAAAATTTGATAGTCGTTAGTAAGCCTGCTAATAGATCCACACCTGATGTGTGTCCTACGCTAATTACTGTTCTAACTGCTTTTTCAATTTGTTCTTTAGTACTATTGGTTGTTAATACATCTACTAATTTCAACACTGGTTCACTAAAACGCCCCGATAGCGCGCATAACAAATAATGCTTGCTGATATCTGTTGTCGGCGTTTGTTCTGATAACAGTTCAGTAAGTAGACCGTTTACTATTGCGCTTTTTTTTCTTAATAAAAGTCTTGCAGCAAGGTGACCAACAATCATATCATCACCTGATGGCGTCAATCCTAACCCTCTGCCTAAAAGAAACTCTAAGCCTGATTCTAGTTGTGATCGCTCTTCTAAACACAATTGTTGAATCGCTTCACTAAATGGATTGTTACTTTCTACAAATTCAGCTAAAGTATGCTGGCTCCCTGTTTCATTTATCAATACATTGGAACATAAAAATAAATTTTCAAGACTTGTATCTACTATTTCACCAATGGTTTCCATGACAGATGAATAGCGTTTTCCATGCATCAAAAATAGATGATTCTTAGAAAAATGCAAACTATTTTGTTGCCAAGTTATTTGCTCACCTATTTCAACCGTTGCTAATATTTGTGAAAAATCAGCTGCTTCCAGATAAATACCATTTGGCATAAAAGGATAGTTAGTGGTCGTTACGACCACTAACTGTTGTTTCCTCTCATCTTGAATATTGAAGCTATTTTTATATTTGCTATGAACATGCCATTTTTGTTCTTCAAAATCATTATCAAAAAGCTCTTGATCAATAAAACACGCATTAACAAACACTATCTTCACCTATTATTCTGTAAAACCTAATTTTTTTGCATAAGCTAAAACTGCTTTTTCAAAGCAATCGATCGGAGGTGTTACCGTTCCTGCTCCAATTTGACCTAAACCAGCTTTTTTATTTGCGATCCCTGTATTAATAACAGGAAGAATACCTGTTTCTACAACTTTTCGTGCATCGATTCCTAAACAAATTCCCTTAAAGTCCCAAGTTGGAACTGGGAAGTTAGGATTGGTATCAATACAAATTTCTGTCATTTCATTACTTGTATTCAAGGCATCATAGAAGCCACCTGAACCAACGAAACGAGTTACAGCAGGAGCTGCAATCATGGCCATCCCACCAACACCAAATGTTTCAGTGATAGCACTATCTCCCATGTCTGGAGCCGCATCTGCTTCGCTAAATCCTGAGAAGTATAAACCTTGAGGTGTGTTAACAGGTCCTGTAAACCACTCGTCACCCATGCCAGCAATACGAATGCCAAATTCATGACCATTTCTACACATTGCAGTAACGATTGTTCCTTCTTGAATTTGTCTTGCTCCATCCATAACAGATTTAGCTGACGCCATCATAATGTTTAAGAAGAATTGATCTGTATCTGCTAAAAATTGAACAACTTCTTCACGTTTTGTTTGGTCGATTTCAGTCAACCCAACGATGATCGGTGCCATTTCTTTTAAGAAAGCCAATGACGCCGCAATATTACGTTGGTGGAATTCATCCCCCATTGCAATTGCTTTAGCAACTAATACATTGATGTTTAAGCCATCTTCTTTTGTTTTCAACGCTGCACTTAAAACGGGTGCTAGCGTGTCTCTCATCCATCTTAAACGAGTGATTACTTCATCAGAATAGGCACCAAAACGTAATACTGCACCAATTCCTTCATTCATTGTACAAAAAGCACGATTGCCATCCGTTTTATTTTCAACAACTAAAACGGCCATGTTCGCAGAAGTGATTCCACCCATAGGTCCAACAGCATTTACATGGTGACATGGAATTAATTTTACTTCGCCAGATTCTAGCATTTTTCTTGCTTCTTCTTCGGTTTCACACCATTCTTCAAATAATGCTGCACCTACACACGCTCCTTGAATCGGATCAACCATTTTATCGTAAGTGATCGGAGGTCCTGCATGAAGTAAAACTTTTCCTTCATTTAATTCTGGAATAACTGATTTTGCTGGAACTACATCTAATAAGAAAGGAGAACCAGCAACGATTTTTGCTGCTACCGCTTGGTTTGCTTCATCGATTGTTTTATATGCCATTTGATTTATTCTCCCTTATTTAGCTAATGCTACTTTATTTAAGAACTGTAATGCTTTTTGCAATGTGATATTTCCACCTGCAACAGGTTGCCAATCATACTGAACTACTTTCCCACCATGATTGATGATTGCTTCAGAGAAGCTACGCAAGCCAACGTTGATAAATCCTTGATTTGTCAATAATGCTAACATAGCTTCTGTTGGTTCGATTGCCACTGGAGTCACTGCTGGTGTTGCTTCAATTGATTTCTCTGTTTGAGTCAATGGATGATCCAAAATAGCTAAAGCTAAGCGAACTGCTTGAGCGTTACTATCACAAAGAATCACACCAGCATCCTTCATAATCGTTTCTTGTTCATGAATATTTTGAGGATCTTCGTCTGTTCCAACAATTGTCCCAATCACAAATAATTCTCTTCCATCAGCTATTGCTTTAGCCTTGATTTCTTTGATCGTTGGTGCCAATTCTTGCGCCATGTTCGCATGCGAACCATATCCTAGCACAACATCTAATAGGATGATTGCTGTCTCAGGATCTTTCCCAGCTTCTTCTAACATTTCTTTACGTTTTGTTGGATCAATCATTGGGTGAGGTTTTCCTTGAGTATAAACGTCATCCCCTAAATCAATGATTTCATGTCCTTGATTTTTTAAGATAAAGCCTTCTGGTGCATGTTCATCACCTGTTAAGGATAATCCTTCTTTGATCAACATTGCTGCTTCATAAGCAAGTGTTCCACCAGAGTATAATCCTTTAATGAATTTTTGTTCTGGTTTGAAAGAATGTGTCGGAACTGTTAAGGTTTCTTTCACAGCTTGGACTGCTTCTTTATTTAATAATTGAACAGCAGTTTGCGCTGCTTCTTCTAATGTATAAGCACGATAAAGATTTTCTTCGTGAGATGTTGGTTTTTCCCCTAGAAAAATCGTTACAGCAGGTTTTGAGATACTTCTCAAAAGATTTAAGACTTCATCACGAACTTCAGGTGCAGGTGGTTTAGAGATAACAACGACCACTTCTGTATTAGGGTCTTTCTCTAATGTCATAATACTGTCTTTTAAAGTGATTCCGCCGATTTCAGCTTTTAGATCACGTCCGCCAGTACCGATTGCATTTGTTACGCCGCCACCTAATTTATGGATAATCGTCGTCACTTCTTGAATACCTGTTCCAGAAGCACCAACCACACCGATTTTTCCTTTACGAACAGCATTTGTAAATGCTACAGGGATACCGTTAATAATGCCCGTTCCACAATCTGGTCCCATTAATAAAAGACCAGCATCATGCGCTTTTTCTTTTAGACGTTTTTCATCTTCGATCGCAACATTATCACTGAAACAAAAGACATGTTTGCCTTCATCCAAAGCTTTTTCGATTTCAAGTGCTGCATGGGTACCTGGGATAGAGAAAACAACTACACCAGCATCTTTGCCAAGTTCAAACGCTTTATCCCACGTTTTTACAACTTCTTCACCCGAGTTATCGCCGCCGCCTTTTGTTTGCTCTTCTAAAAATACATCGATTTCTGTTAAGACTTGATCGATCAATGAATCATCTTCAATGTCCAATACAATCACCATGTCATTTGAAGAAGCTTTCTCTAGCTCATCTGTATATAGACCGCCTGTTTTAAAAATATCTTTATTTGCTGGTGTTCCCATCATAACTGAAACATTATGAACGCCATCGATTGTATTTAACTTGTTGGTTAACAGCATCAAGACGATTGAATCTTGATAGCTATTTGCTTTAATAATTGTGTGCAGCATTGAAATTCCTCCGTTTGTTTAAAAGTGTAGCGGATTAACCCGCATAGTTAGAATTTATTTTGTAAAAAAGTTATTCCGCAAACTTATTTTTATGATCGTAACGATCATAATGGATGTCATCGCTGATCAAATATTCGTAAATATCATCCACGATTTCAATTCCATTTTCTTCATAATTTTTTTCACGTGCACGTCCTCGTTCACCTGGATAATTAACTTCTGTAAAACCAGGACTTGGACTGATTTCTTTCAACTCATCCAACATTGTTGAAATATTCTTTTTGAACACATCTAAACCAATGAAGAAATCTGGATTGATCACAATATGAAGCTGCCCTAATTCACGGCCTTTAGATAAATCATGATACATGGAAGAAACATGTTTGCCAAATGGCACACCTAGCAAAATACCAGATAAAATATCAACCATCATCATCAAACCATAGCCTTTAGGGCCTGCAATTGGCAATAATGCATTCACTGCTGTAGAATCTGTTGTTGGATTCCCTTTGGCATCTACTGCCCATGAATCTGGGATAGCTTCTTTTTTAGAGCGAGCATGTAGTATTTTTCCCCATGCCTGAACAGTTGTAGCCATATCAAAGGTAATCACCCGGTCATCATTACTTGGTGCCGCAAATGCGATTGGATTTGTTCCAAAGTAAGGTTCACTTCCTCCAAATGGTACAACCATTGGATCAGATTGGCAAACAGAAAGGGCTACCATGTCTTGTTCTGCTGCTCTTTCTACATAGTAGGCAAGCGCTCCGCTATGAGAGATATTGCGGACTCCAACAACGGCGACGCCATTTTTCTTTGCCATTTCAATCGCTAAATCCATCGCTTTTTCTGCCGCGACAAAACCAGAACCATTATCACCTTCAAACATACCGCAACTAGGAGCTGTTTGCTTAAAAGAAAAAGTAGGATCATTAGTGATACCGCCTTTTGCAATTCGTTCTGAATAATATTCCACGCGCATCGCACCGTGAGAATGAATTCCCCTTGCATCTGCAAATGTTAAAACATCACTTACGATTCCTGCATGTTCCTCTGATAACCCAGCCTTTTGTATTTTATCTTTGATTAGTTGATGTAAATCCGCTTTTTTTACTCTCATTTTAAAACGCCTCCTTATTTTAAAGCGAAACGGGCTCATTCAGCTCTGATAGAAAAATAAGAAAATAGGTTTGTGACGCTTTTTGTCACAGGCTTATTTTATCTTTTTCCGAAGACCTTCAATACTTGGAGCTTTAGCTCTTAGGAATTGATGCGTTCGAAACAAAGCTTAGTGGCTAGTATACGTAGCCAGATAACATACGACAACGATCCTCCGCTTCACTAATACTCATAAAAACCAACAACACTTTTGTGATGTAACTTGGTTCCAAAACAATTTTATTTCTTCTCACCAAACGCATTTGTATTTTCATAGCGATCAAAATGAAGTGTATCACTCTTTAAATAATCATAGATATCTTTAACGATGTCGATACCCTCTGTCATTGATTTTTCATAATTGATTTGATTGATTTCTCCTGGATAATACACTTGCTCAAATCCATCAGCCGCTGGAATAGCATGTAACTCTTCTACCATACCATCCACAGATTCTTTGAACATCTCTAAGTCAGTGAAACGTTTTGGATCGATCAAAATATACATTTGACCAACATTACGTCCCTTGCTTATATCGTCATACATTGAAGAAACGTGTTTCCCAAATGGTAAGCCTAATAGCATACCAGATAAAATATCTACCATCATCATTAAACCGTAGCCTTTTGGTCCTGCAATCGGTAACAATCCATTAACTTTATGAGGATCAGTTGTTGGTTTACCGTCTTTATCAACTGCCCAAGTATCTGGTATATCTTTATTTTTAGAGCGAGCATCCAGCACTTTGCCCCAGGCTTGAACGGTTGTTGCCATATCAAAAACAACTGGTTCATGTCCTTTTCTAGGCGCTGCAAAAGCAATTGGGTTTGTTCCAAAATAATTTTCTTTTCCACCAAATGGCACAACCATCGGGTCTGACTGGCACATTGCGATCGCAATCAAATCTTGTTGCGCAGCTTTTTTCACATAATAAGATAACGCTCCACTATGGCTGATTTTAGAAATTCCAACAGCCGCTACTCCTGATTTTTTCGCCATATCAATCGCATAACCTAGACCAACATCTGCAACAAATTGACCTGCACCGTTCTTACCATGGACGATTCCTGAACTTGGTCCAGTCTCTTCAAATTCGATTTTTGGATCAAGCGTTACGCCGCCTTTATCGATTTGTTCTGCATAATATTCTACCCTAACGGCGCCATGTGAGTGGATACCACACGCATCCGCAAATACCAAATGTGTCGCCACTTCTTTTGCATGTTCCGGCTTTAAACCAGCTTTTGTTAATTTTTTTTCGATCAGGTCATGCAATTCTTCTGGTTTCACTACAACAGTTTCATTCATTCTTAAACTTCCTCTTCAAATTAAATTTCTGGATCTCGGTTGCAATCTTTTGAATAAACGTACATTAAAGGCTCGTCTCGTCCTACAGCATAAGCTGCTTGTTGTACGTATGAACTCATAAAAATATAGTCCCCTTTTTCAACTGGCATCCATTCGTTATCTAAATTATACATGCCTTGTCCAGAAAGTAAGTAAGCACCGTGCTCTTGATAGTGTGTTTCAATATAACCATGACTAGCTCCTGGTTCAAATGAAAGGATATGGAAGTTCATATCAAAACCTAAATCTTTCGGTAAAAAGTCCCATAAAAGAACGTCTTTCATGCCTTCATATTCGATTGGTTCCATGTCGTTTACATTACCGACAACTTTATGTGCTTCATAACCTTCTAAAGGTTGATAGCGTTTTTTATACAAGAAAATTTCTGTATCCGCGTCTTGACCATTTTCCAAATACATTAAGGTGCTAGCTGGAAGATAAGCATAGCCTCCTTTAGTTAATTCATGTGTTTCTTTGCCATCGTTGACTTTCAAGACACCATCAATGACATAAACGATTGTTTCAATACCTTCTCCGCCAAATCCGCGTTGGTTTTTGCCATCTTTGTGCATCGTGATAATATAATCTACGAAGTTTGCTCCTAGTTGTTTCGAACCTAAAATTGAGCAATCACAATTTTCAAAACCAGGAATTACATTATTTACTAATCCATCATGTGGGATCAAAGCGTAATTATTTTTTTTAATAACAGCTCTAGATGATAATAAACCATCAAGATAGCCTGTTTGATTATTTTTATAACCCATTTTTATTTATCCTACTTTCTTTTATTTATATGCTAACTCGTATAATGCGCTCGCCAAGACTTTGACACCGTTCACTAAATCATCTATATCTGTTGCTTCAGCTGGATTATGACTGATTCCGTTGATACTTGGTACAAAAATCATAGCTGTTGGGAAATGTGGTGCGATGATTTGAGAATCATGACCTGCTCCACTATGCATTACTTTGTATTTCATATTTTCAGCTTTAGCTGCTGTTTCGATTGCCGTTACAATATCTTTATTCATTGGAACTGGTGCTTCATCCATCCACAAATCAATGTCGATTTCTAGATCATGTTCAGCAGCAATACTTCTCATTAGTTCTTCAATTTCTTTTGTAAACGCATGTAATTCTCCGCTATCAGTATGACGACAGTCCATTGTGAATAACACTTCTCCTGGAACCACGTTTACTGTATTTGGTTTTGGTTCAACTTTACCGAAAGTCAGCACTAACGGATCCCCAACTTCTAATGCACGATCAATTGCTTGTGAACAAATTTTAGCAAATCCATAAACAGCATCTTTACGATACCCCATTGGTGTTGTTCCAGCATGATTTGCTTCGCCTTTCAATACGATCGTATAACGTCTTTGACCTGCAATGTTATTGACCACACCAATTTGTAATTGCTCTTTTTCAAGGACTGTTCCTTGTTCAATGTGGATTTCTACAAATGCTTTGATATCGTCTCTAGCAGGTTTGCTTTCATCTCTGAAATCAAATCCTTGACGTTTCATTTCTTCAACAAATTTTAAACCTTCAAAGTCAGCGATATCAATAACATCTGCTTTTTTCGCTTCACCAACAAAGTTTTTACTACCCCAGAAAACTGTAGGGAAACGGCTACCTTCTTCTTCAGCCATTGAAATAACTTCTAATGAACGTTTTGGTTTACCATGTGTTTCTAATAAATATTGGATTGCAACATATGCTGCAATAACCCCAAATTGACCATCTAAGTTTCCACCGTTAACAACAGTATCAATGTGAGAACCAGATAAAATTGTTTCTTCCGGATGTTCTGTACCTTCAACTCTACCAAAGAGGTTTCCGATTTCATCAAATGAAGCGGTCATGCCTATTGCTTCTAATTTTTCTTTTACAGTTTTTTGTGCTTCCAACCAAGAGTCAGAATACAATAAACGTGTCATTCCACCTGTTGGATCGTTACCAATATTAGATATCTGATCAATATTTTCTTGCAAAACTTTTTTTAAATCCATTTGATACATCTCCCTCTTTTATTATCATAACCATTGTAAGCGGTTGCCCGTTTTCATACACTATCCACATTTCACAAATTAACTCCTATCTTTGTGCGCATTAAACATAAAGACTGAGGTTATTTGGGTTAAAATGGAAATAAGTTAGTGAAATTATTTAGATTTCTAGGATTACTTTTTGAAAAATGGTAGAATGCTGGTGAGATAAAAAATATCTCAGTCATTTTTTCTATTTGAAGCTATATTATCTCACTATACTTTTAACGAACTTATGCGTTGATATTGCTTCTACGATTAATCGTTACAAAAAATCTTGGTTTAATGCAACTGAACAAAACGTTGTTTCATACTATTATCTAGACTAACAAGCTAACACAGGCTCTCACCAATTCCAAGCAGCAAAGCTTAAAGGATTGAAGATCTTCAGAAAAAAGATAACCTTTGTCTGTGACAAAGAACGTCACAAACCTATTTTCTTATTTTTCTGTCAGAGCTGAATGAGCCTGCTTCGCTTTTAAATTAGGAGGACATTTAATGATCAAACAAACATTTCTTTACAGTAAGCTAGAAGATTTAGATTTATCCATGACCTTTTACTCAAATCCAAATAAGTCTTCTAGTAAAGCTACGCTTCTCTATTTTCATGGTGGTGGACTTCTTTATGGAACTAGAGATGATTTACCAGAAATTTATTGTGCGCTTTTAGTGGAGAATGGTTACAACTTATTGACTATTGATTACCCTTTAGCACCTGAAGTCAAGCTCCCAACTATTCTTACTTGTTTAAAAGAAGCAATTGATTGGTTCTTAAAAAATTATCAAACAACATTAGGACTAAAAAATTCGGATTATTTTCTGTTTGGACGTTCAGCTGGTGGTTTTCTTAGCTATTTATTGTCAGCTCGTTCCCCTTTACCAGAGCAAAAAGGATTGATTAGTTTTTATGGCTATTATGATTTGATGAATCCTGCTTTCAGTCAACCTAGCAGTTACTACAATCAATTTCCTAAAGTTGCTCCGCTGACTGCCCAAGCAATGATTTATCCTAAACCAATTACAGAAATTTCTATCAACGAGCGGTTTTCACTTTATTTATCTGGTCGACAATTTGGTAACTGGTTAAGTTATCTCGTCAACACCCCTAGTGAAAAAGAAACCTTTAGTCTAACAGAAGCAGAACTTACTGAGCTCCCGCCTGTATTTCTAGCTCATAGCTCAGCTGATCAAGATGTGCCAGTTGAATCATCACGTATTGCCAGTAATAAAATCCTAAATGTTACGTATGAAGAAGTTGAAAATCTCCCTCATGATTTTGATGGTGATATAACTAAAAGTGAAGGACTTCAGGTTTATCAAGCTCTAATTGCATGGCTTGATAAAACACTAACCTCTATTTGATTTTAACATAGTCATACTCTGTTCTATAATAGAGTAAAAAAGACATTCCTAATCACTCAGGAATGTCTTTTAAAATTTTTATTTTTCAGTTGCCGTTTCAGTAATCACTTCTACTGCACGTTTCATGCGGATATCATGTTTCAACATATCTTCTGTCAAGACTTTTTTCACTTGATCGATCGGCATGTTGTATTGTTCTGATAATTCTTTAATTTCATTGTCCATATCTTCTTGAGATACTTCGATGTCTTCCGCTTTAGCAATCGCTTCGATCACAAGGTTTGTTTTCGTGCGAACTTCTGCTTCTGCTTCAAATTGTTTGTGCAAGTCAGCTTCTGTTGTTCCAGTTAATTGATAGTACATATCTGGAGCAATTCCTTGACGTTGCATGTTGTTTAAGAATTCATCCATTGAACGGTGAACTTCATCATGTACCATCACATGTGGAAGGTCAACGATTTCAGCATTGTCAACAGCTTGACGGATAGCAGCTTCGTCTTTTGCTTCTGTTGCAGCAGCTTCTTTAGATTCTGTTAATTCTTTACGGTATTTTTCTTTTAATTCGTCTAATGATTCAACTGAATCGTCAACGTCTTTCGCAAATTCATCATCTAATTCTGGTAATTCTTTTGCTTTTACTTCATGAACTTTCACTTGGAAAACAGCTTCTTTACCAGCTAAGTCTTCAGCTTGGTAATCTTCTGGGAAGGTTACTTTTACTTCCACGTCCTCGCCAGCTTTTTTGCCAACTAATTGTTCTTCAAAGCCTGGAATGAAAGAGTTAGAGCCTAGTTCAAGTGAATAATTTTCGCCTTTTCCACCTTCAAATGCTTCTCCGTCTTTAAATCCTTCAAAGTCGATTACGACAGTATCGCCATCAACAGCAGCTTCGTCTTCTTTGATTACAAGTTCAGCTTGTGATTCTAATTCACGTTGGATGCGCGCATCAACATCTTCATCTGTCACTTCACGGTCTTGTTTTTCTACTGTTAAGTTTTTGTATTCGCCTAATTTAACTTCAGGTTTTACAGTCACTTCAGCAGTTACTACCCAATCTTCACCTTTGTTCATGCTTTCAACATCAATTTTAGGTTGAGATACTGGATCGATTCCAGCTTCTTTAATAGCTGCTTCATAGACTTCTGGTAAAACTGCGTTCAAAGCATCTTCATATAATGCTTCTTCGCCGTACATACGGTTAAATACTTGACGTGATACTTTTCCTTTACGGAAACCAGGTACGTTAAGATTTTTTTTGACTTTATCGAATGCTTGTTTCAAGCCTTTTTCAATTAGAGTTTGATCAACTGAAAAAGTTAACACACCATCATTGGTGCCTTTTTTTTCCCATTTCGCAGACATTTGTTTCCCTCCGAATAACTTAATTTTATACATGAATTTATGTTATGCATACCTTTAAATAGTACACTATCACTGGATAAATGTAAACATTTTAGGTGAGAAGAAGGGAAATTAAACTAGTTTTTTGAATTATAAAATGAATTGCTTAGTAAAACTAACTGGACTACTTTATCTATTTTTTATATTTTTCAACTAATTTTGAATACTCATTACGGATGTCTAAATCATCTGAACATTTCTTTTTTGATTTAAAATAGGCTCTTTTGACGAGTTTGATTTGTATACCAAAGAAGATCCAAGATGCTATTATACCAATAAATAATGATAGGGTAATAATTGAAACAAAAAAACAGGTTCATTATTTCGACCATATGTCATCAAAAGGATTAAGGAAATTAAAAAAGCTACTATACCTAGGCGATATTTTTTCTTGTACTGCCTATTTATTTTTGAAAGCTCGTCATCCAGAAAATTATTTATAGATGGTTTATCACCAACTAATTTTACATTTCCTTTATCTGTGGCAGTAATTAAAACTTCATACGTAACCTCATTTGCTTGATACTCAAGACTCCAAATAGGAACATAAACGAATTGTGAAAAAGGAAGAACTTTTTATATTTCAAAATACAACAAAGAGTCTGAGACAAAACTAAATCTGAATAGACGGTGGTAAAAAGCAACTCTTTCTTATTATCCGATCTAAATGCTTTTGTCTTGATTTCCGTTTTTCCATTTTAATAATCAAACTGACGATAATAACGTCTAATATCTAACGGATGGCAATTCAACTGTTCAACATGAGCATCAATTCGTTGTGTTACGCAATGCATCAACAAGAATGACAGAACTCGTCCACGATATTTTTCACTGATTCCTGCAATTGGGTAATCCTTTGAATCAATAATCGTATAGTTAGCACAGATACGTGGCAATAAATTTGCTACTCGTTCAGCCAATGGACGTTGTTCGTCCTCACCAATAAATAATGTTACCGCAGTTGTTTCCTCTACGATTTCTAACGTTCCGTGTAAAAATTCAGCTGCATGAATCGATTTTGAAGGCAACCAGCTTTGTTCTTCCCAGTAACACATTGCATAAGAATAAACTGCGCCCCATTGATTACCAGCTCCAATGAAATAATGCATCTCATCGTGACGATGGGCTTGGGCAAATTTTAGCCCAAAGTCATCTGCCTTTTTCTCTGCTTCAATCAAACCAACTGGAAGATGTTCTTCTAGTTCTTGATAATATTCTTCATAATCGTCAAATTCGCCATTATTTTTCATCAATCGATCTGCTAGCATAAAGAATTTGATTTGTTCCGTTCCTGGTGCTGGATAGGTTACTACGTAATCACATTTCTCTGCTAAAATACTCCCTTTTGCATCAATAAATCCAATCAATGTTGCACCAACAGTTTTAATTTCTTCTACCGCTTTGACAACTTCTTGGGTGGTTCCCGTTACAGAAGACAAGATAACGATCGACTCTTTGGTTAAGCGACGATTGCCTGTTGTATAGTATTCAGCAGCATGTTGTACATAAGCAGGTAAATTACTTTTCCCATTAATATAAGTGACTGCTTGCATCGCTGACGCATAGGTTCCGCCAATACCAAGATAATAAATAGAATCAAACCCTTTTTCCCAAACTTCATCAACCATTTTTTCAACTTGCGGACGTAATGCTAACGCTCCTTTGATATCTTCGATTTGCTTTGTTTCGTTAAATTTTAACATTGTTTACGCTCCTTAAATTTTACTTTTTAATACTTGATCAAAATCATCAAAAATTCTTTTATTTAAATCGATTCCCTTATTTGTAGCGATCTGATACGCGAGATATTGGAAGGGAATCCCCAATAAAAGTGGAGTGATTTTTTCAGGTGATTCAATAGATAGACTTAGTGTTTTAGGCTCTGATTTTGCACTCGTTGTAATCGTGTAACAGGCAGCAACATATTCACTTAAGTAAGTCTTTAATGCTTGGCTTCTTTCATGCAGTTCATTGTCATTTTCAATAAAAAATAGCATATGGTTACAGTTTGCTTCTAGATAAGGTCCGTGCATATACGCTTCAAGTTCAAATCCTTGTGATGGTAAACGGACCGTTTCGGTAAATTTCGTTTCAAATTCCTTAGCCGTCCCTACATTTGGTCCGTAGCCAATCGTAATAAAACGTGAGCCAGCAATTAAGTCAGCTTGATTTTCCAACCAAAATTCACTCGTTTTTCCGATCACCAAATTGATTTGACTGATCGCTTTCTTTAATGCCAACAGTTCACTTTTTACTATCTCTTGATCCATTGACTCACTTTGATAAGCAATACGTAACCCTAATAACATTAGATTCAACACAGTTGCTGAATAACCTTTTGTAACAAACCCAACCGTCTCGATTCCCATATTTAAATCTAGCACTTCATCCACTACTTGGCTGATTGGACTACTTGTATTGCTAGTTAGAGCAATCGTTTTGATTTTTCTAGTTTGTGTTAGCTTTTGTACTGCCTGAATGGTTGATGCACTTTTACCACTTTGCGAAACCGCGATGATCAAGTCAATACTTGGATCGATTTTCCCATAGTGGAGAAAATTAAAGGTTTCTTCAATTTGAACATATACAGGTGCTGTTTGCTCTATATAATATTTTGCAGCTAAACAAGCGTTATAAGAAGAACCTGTTGCTAAAATCAAACAGTGTTTAACATTTTTCACCTTGATTTGTGTGATATCAAATGAATGGATAATCGTTTCTAACGTTTCTTGTTCTTCATTGATATAATCCAACATCGTTTCCACTGAATCTCACCTCACTCTACTTTTCACTTAAAAAATTCCAATCAAGGAACCTAAAATTCCAACGACTGCCATTCCACCAAGAATTGCCAGAGGTTTTACTTCTTTTTTCAAAAGATAGAAAACTACTCCAAATGTCGCTAAAGGCAATAATTTAGGCATAATGTCATCAAAAATACTTTGTACGGTTACAGCCGTTTCACCGCTACCACTAATTGTGACTGGGATCGAAATATCGATCATCGAAGCCGTCATCGCACCAACTACCATCAAACCAATGATTGAAGCCCCTAAAGTCAAACTTTCCATCATGCCATTGGCTTGAATCCGTTTCAGAAATCCAGTCCCTAATTTGTACCCCCAACCAGTAAAGAGATAGCGTAAAATAATATGTGGTACGTTAAAAATCAGCAAGAATAAAATGGGGCCTAAAATATTCCCTTGCAAAGCCAACGAAGTTCCAACTCCAGTTGCAATCAAACGTAATGTTCCCCAGAAAAACGAATCTCCTAAACCAGCTAACGGTCCCATCAAAGATGTTTTAATACTATCGATCGTGCTTTCGTCAAAATGTTCATCTAGTACATTTTCTTCTTCCATCGCCGTATTGATCCCTAAAATCAACGTTACAATATGGGGAGTAGTATTGAAAAAAGCTAAATGACGTTTCAATGCATGTGCCATATCAGACTTTTTTGGATACAATTTCTTCAAAATCGGAATCATCGCAAATACATACGCCATATTCATCTGACGCTCGTAGTTCCAAGAAAATTCCATTTGGAAAGACCGCCAGAAAACACTATTCAATTCTTTTTTGGTAATTAACTTTTCAGGTTGTTCTTTAGAAGTCTTCGTCATCGTCAATAACCTCCCCATTTGTTGTTTGAATTCTATCTTTGCCTTTATTGTGATTCATGATATTGACCACGATCACAGCTGTGATTGCCCCTAAAATTGCAATACCTGTAACTGGAATTTCTAAATACGCCATCAAAGCAAAACCCAGAAAGAAGTATGGTGCTACTTGTTTACTGATCAATAAACGTGCCAACATTGCAAACCCAAGAGCTGGAATAATACCTGTTGCAACTGATAAACCATGTTGAACAAACTCGGGAATCATGTCTAATAGTCCTTTGATCGTGTTACTCCCTACAGCAAATGAAATCGAAACAATAAGTGCTAACATCAGAGACAACCCAAAGCCTGCCGCCAAGTGCATTCGTTCTACTCCCTTATAATTCCCATCGTCCGCGTAATTATCTGCTTTTTGGCTCATCGTTGGAATTACCAATCCTAGATAAACATTTTTCAAAATCAGGGTTAATGTTGCGATTGGCAGCCCTAGTACCAATGCGGTTTCTGTTCCAGCACCAGCTGTGATTGCAAATGCCGTTCCTAAAATCCCCCCTGTCACTACATCTGGCGGAATCGATGCACCTACTGAAAATGACCCAATAAATGCTAATTCCAAAGTTGCACCCATAATAATCCCCGTTTTAATATCCCCTAAAACAATCCCTGTAAATAATCCCGTCACGATTGGTCGGGATAAAAGTGACGTACCTAACGCATACTCAGACTGGGCAATAAATGCGATAACGCCTAACAAAATTGCTTGTACAATCATTTTGATCTTCCTTTCTAAAATGCATCTAAAGCAGCAACTTTTTTATCATTGGGTACTTGTCTGATTTCTACATCGACTCCTTCATTTACTAACTCCTTGACCAACTGTTCTTCATCAGGCGTAATATTTATCGCCTTAGAAATATTTCTAGTCCCTTCTCTCACTTTCATTCCACCAAGATTTATATGGTTGATTTCTGGACATGCTTTCGCTAATTTATACGCATCTGCCACACTTTCAACAACGATAAACAACTTGTATTTATCCGTTACGCCACTTTGTAAAGCACTGATTGAATCTTCGATCGTTTTAATCACTAATTTAACGCCTGCAGGCTTGGCTAACTTGATCGTCGTTTTGCGGATATCATTTTGCGGTACATCGTCATTGGCAATCAAAATACAATCTACCCCTAAACTTTGAGTCCAAGAAAATGCCACTTGTCCATGTAATAAACGGTGATCTACACGTACTAATTTAATCATGAGTTATTTTCCTCCTATTTTAAAATTCTTCTTCCTCATCTTTTGCTTTCAATACGTTACAATACTGAATAGTTTCTTGAGACGTTTTTATTGCTTGTATAATCAAATTCTCTAAGGAGTCTGTGATTTCCAGTTGAGTGTAAAGCTCGATCAATAAAGATAAATTCAATCCAGAAACTAAGTGCACATTTGACCGCTCAACATACTTAAAAAATTCATTATTCACGCTACCACCAAAAATATCTGTGATAACCAGTAATTCATTGCTTTGATTGTCGAAAATAATCTTTTCAACTGTTTTGCCTAAATCAAACGCTTCATCCATATAGGCACAAATAACTTCTACATTTGTTGCTTTCCCACAAATCAGTTCTAAAGATGTTCTGATACCTTGCCCAAAATTTCCATGTGTGGCTAAAATAATTTTTCTTGCCATCCTGCTCACCTCACTTACACTTTATTAATAGCAAAAAGGGTGCCAACTTTAGTGGCACCCTTCGTTTAACGATTAAAAATCACTTTCATCGCTAATATATTCAGTGTTTTCAAATAAAACATCATGAACATACGAAAGTTCTGAATCTGGGATATTGACACTATAGACTTTCTCTATGACACTAAATGCTTCTTTAATATCTCGTAGCTCTTTTCCGTGACACTCTTGTAAAGTGTCAAAACCACTATATTCTTCGATCGGTACATTACGGATTAATCGTTCGACCAAACAGCTAACATGAACATACAAGGCTAACTTTCGATCATTCGAAATCCGCTGACCCCAACGTTCTTCTAACTGTTTCATAAATCCTTCGATTTGTTCAATGATTTTTTCTGTATCTAAAATCGTCACAGATTGAATCACCCGATCTAAGGAAAAATTACGAATCAACTGATTGCTAAATTCTTCCTGAGAATCCAGTACTAACTCTTTTTTCAGCCACTCTAGCAAGTTTTCGATCCCAATTCCTGCAATCAAATCCTCTAAAGAAATAAACGGCACATTTTCCACGACTGGATTAGCCGTACCAACAATCCCAAGCACCTCATACAACGAAAAAGCTTTTTCAAATGCAACAGGATCACGTAACTGACGGAATTCACATGGAATAAATTTGACAGATGTCGTATCTGGTAAACTCTTTTCAAGTAAATTACTAATTTGAACGGCCGTGCCAATACCCGTGGCACAAGTTGTGAGGATGATTTTTTCTTTTTTCGTTTCTGGCTTAATGATTTCCCATTGATATCGATGACTGCTTATCGCATTAGTTGGAATTTCACCAAGTTGCTGTTGTCTTTGAATTCCTTCGCCTACTGCAATCGCTAAGCTAGTTGTTACGTTATTCATCAAAATAATAGATGATGTGGTTTCTTTTGAAAAATAGCGATGGATCTCTTTTAAAGATCCCATATCAAATAAAATAATCAATCCATTTGATGTATCATTTCGCTCAATATATTGCATCAGTTTCTCAGCAATTTTTTTTGGCGTAACATCTAATGGCATATCAAAAGACTGAAATAACAATTCATTCAACATTCGATTAGCCACATTGGCAATACTACTAGCGGTGGCATAGCCATGAGCCACAATCACTGCTTTTGGATAAGAGGTTTCTTTGGTGTAACCTAGATTATCAATATAAACAGATAAAATGATTCGATCCATACTGGAAACTTCAATGTCCAATGAGGTTTTGACTAAATTCAAAATCTGTTCTGCATATCGATAACTGTTTGGCAACTTAGCTTTGATATCCAGTAACAAAGTCTCGATCAACTGAACCATCTCAACTTCCGGCAGCCATTCCACGTAACGTCGTTGAAACAGATAATGACTGATTGCATATACCAAACTACCATTAAAACTAATTTGATAGGCGGATTCAATTTTTTCTAACATCTGCCGCACATGCTGAGTGATAAATAGCAGCATCTCATGTTGCTGCTCTCTTTTTGTTTCAAACAATAAATAATCAAAAAGATAGTCGATTTCCTTTGAAATCAAGCCTACAGAAGCGTTGATTTCTGATTGATTATTCACATAAGTTAGCAAGATTTTTTCATAGCTTTGAATAATTCTCTTTTGTTCTGGTTCACTTTCTTCAAGTAAATACTCCAAACTACTTTGACCATCGATTCTTAACAGTGATTCCGCTTCTGAAAAAGTGATCTCATGATTTTCCGTTAATAAGTAATTAGGTAATGAATGTAAGGTGATTGGGATTTGTGTTTTCTCGTGATTACTTGTAAAGCTTTTAGCTGTTATGATTTTGATTAAATTTTTTAATTCCCCTACATTTCCTTTATATGACCGATTTTCTAAAATTTTGATAACCTGTGGTGAAATGAGCAGCGATTTTAAAATAGTTTGCTGCTCTTCAAAGAATGACCGAATAATCAGCTGTTTTCGTTCTGCCTGCGTTCGTTCATTAAGCGCTGGAATTTTGATTTGTACCGGAATTCGTCTTAAAAAAGTAGTTAAAAAGGTACTGCTCACCTCTTCCGTTGTTGCAAAAGCCAATCGGCAATTAACTGCAATTGGATGTTTACTTTCACCCATTTTATAAATAATTCCTTGATCTAGAAAAGTAAATAATTTCTCTTGTCCTTCCGCACTTAAACGATGTACTTCATCCAGAAATAAAAATCCATCTGCTGCCGCTTCAAAGACACCTATTTTTTCAGTATCGGCACCTGTGAAAGCTCCTTTTACATGACCAAATAAATGGCTAGTCAATAATTCTGGATTATCTGCATACTGAGCGCAGTTCACTGTGATAAAAGGTGCCTCACTCGTTAATAAATCGTTTGCTAAACAAAATTGATAGAGCAATTGAACTAAATAACTTTTTCCAGTCCCACTTTCTCCAGTTAAAAGTAAAGGCAATCCACCATTAGGGTAGAATGCGGCCATTTTTAGTTGCTCGATCGTTTGTGCTAAACTGCCACGATTGCCAATCACATTCTGAAAAAAATCAATCTTCTTATCAAAAATCGGTTTTTCCTTTTCAATCTCTAATAAGTTTTGATAAAACGAATTTGTCAGTGGATAGTTTTGCAATTCAAATGTTTTTTTATGAAAAAAGTAAACAGGGCGTGTATTGACTTTCACTAAGATACCTTCGTCCGCAAGCTGATTCAAATAATGGCTAGCTGTATTTCGTTTAATTGAAAATTTTACAGCAATATCAGATGCTGAAAAAATATCGCTTACATTTTCAGGATTGAAAAAAGATGTTTGATTTTTTAAATAGTCTAACAGTTTTTCTTTTAACATATGATCCCTCCTGACTTTATCATAGCGAAAGTTTTTAGAAAAATATATCTCTTTTTTTACCAGATATAAAAATTATTTTCTTATTCTGACGATACGTTGATTATACAATAAAAAGTATGTTTCATTTCTTAATTATTTGCACTTACAAAAAAATGAGCTAAAACTAATCAATAGCTTTAACTCATCCATCTTTGCTTATTTTATTTCCCAGTAATCGAATCCCAAAGTCCACTAAAGAAGCCTTTAATATTCTCCCAAAGTCCTTTAGATTTCTCCTGAATTTGTTCTTTCGTTTTAGACAAATCTAGTTGATTTACAAAATCTTCAAAAATATTTTTATCTTTCATATCACTCATCAATGTCGTCAATTCTTTCACCTGATCTGAGGACATCACATCTTTGATTCCTTGGCTTTGTAACGCACTTTCAACTGTTTTTTGAATATCTGCTTGTGTCAGATTTTTACCATCAGCCGTTTTTGCTGCCAATTCTTTTTTCGCTTGTTCTTGTGCCGCATTCAAAGCTTCATCAGAATAGCCATCTTTGTCTTTATTTTCTTCTGTGATCTTAGAGAGTACGTCCATTTCGTCCTGTGCAACGCCTACGCGATCTCGGTTGATGATGCCGCCAGATTCTTCGACGATTTTATAAACACCTGCTAAAGCACCTGAACCATCGATTGGCACAGCGGACGCAACGGTTAATTTAGCATCTGTGATTCCTGCTGTCAATGCCGCATTTTGGTACTGGGCTTCTGTGATTTTCGTGATATTTTTAGGTGTGGCAATATCTACAGAGATTCCAGCCCCTTTTTTCTGAGTTTCCATCCGAACAGAACTATACACTGCCCATTCTGGTGTAAAGCCGCCATCAGGGATAAAGCTCATCAAATCTTTCCCAGTGGTTGTGTATTGAGGTGTTTCACCTTTAATACCTAATTCTTTTAAAGTAAAGTCCTTTTGCTCTTGGGTCAGTGCGTTACCTAAGGCAACTGCGTTGATTTGTAGATTCTTCTCAGAACTTTGAGTGGTTTCTGTATTACTAGAGCTTACTGAAGTACTTTCTGCTGTGCTACCTTGTGTTGCCAATGCTGTTTTTCCAGTGTATAAACCTGTAGAGATCAACAATACTGCCATCGCTACAGTGAGTTTTTTTTGTTTGTTTTTCATAGAAGCCTCCTAAAAGATTTACTAGTTCCTTACTATACAACAATAGTTTTAGTTATTTCTTAAGATACATCAGGTTTAAGAAATTTTTATTGATTTTCTTTTAACACTCTCATTCTACCATCTTCATAAGGTTTACATCTTATAAAAGCATCCTAAATGACAAATTCTAATAAACGAGTAAAAAAACCGTAAAATACCTAAAACAAATGCTGAAATAATAAATGGAATTGCTTTGTAAATTAAACAATCAAGGATTCTGATCCATATCAATGATCGCAGTCATTAATGTTGTCGCTTGTATTCCAGTAGACCATGTTACTGCAATGAAAGCAAGCAATCCGTACAATTCTGTTTATACAAGAAAAAAACATCGAAACAGAATTTGGCTTCTTCTAATAATGTTCTTTTTATAAAATCAGTTTTACTACGACGGATAAAGAATATAGTAAAACTAAAATTATGAAACTTATTCTATCTTTTGCTGTCAACTTTTTCTTGAAATCCAAATAAACAAAAAGAGCTGACACAAAAAGCATAACTATTGAAAATAATGTAAACAATAAATTTAGCATAACTCTTCTCAAACTTTCTAAGTTTAACGAGGCTTCCACCTCATTCTATTACTTTAAATAAACAAAAACATCAAACGAATAACAACACTATGTAGCTTCCTCGAATTTTTAAAACACCGGTATAATCAATTTACCTAAAAAACAACCTTCTATTACTATAAAAAACTTTCGCAATTCAAAAAAATTCTGAATTGCGAAAGCTTCTAATTACTATTTATTTCGTATAATCCTTAACTAACTCAATAACTTCTTCCATTGTATCGCAGTCATTCAACGCACGATCTGCAAGTTCAGCCATTTTCTTAGTGTCTAGACGTTTCATCAAGCTACGAGTTTGAAGAATAGATGTAGCGCTCATTGAGAACTCATCTAAGCCCATTCCTACCAATAATGGTACAGCCATTTGATCGCCACCCATTTCTCCACACATACCCGTCCATTTACCTTCAGCATGAGATGCGTCAATCACGTTTTTGATCAAACGTAAGATTGATGGGTTATATGGTTGGTACAAGTAAGAAACACGTTCGTTCATACGGTCTGCTGCCATTGTGTATTGAATCAAGTCATTTGTTCCAATACTGAAGAAATCAACTTCTTTGGCGAATTTATCCGCAATTACAGCTGCTGCAGGAATTTCGATCATGATACCAACTTGAATCGTATCAGAAACGTTTGTTCCTTCAGAAACTAATTTTGCTTTTTCTTCTTCAAAGATTTTCTTCGCTGCTCTGAATTCTTTTAATGTAGCAACCATTGGGAACATGATACGTAAGTTACCGTGAACAGAAGCACGTAATAATGCGCGCATTTGTGTACGGAACATTTCGTCGCCACGTTCAGACAAGCTGATACGTAAAGCACGATACCCTAAGAATGGGTTCATTTCATGCGGTAATTGCAGATAAGGTAATTCTTTATCTCCACCAATATCCATCGTACGAACCACGACAGGTTTGCCGTTCATGCCTTCAAGTACTGCAGTGTAAGCTGTATATTGTTCATCTTCTGTTGGGAAATCAGGAGAATCCATGTAAAGGAATTCTGTACGATATAAACCAACAGCTTCAGCACCATTGTTGTGTACACCATCTAAATCTTTCGGTGTACCAATGTTAGCAGCTAACTCGATGTGTTTACCATCAGCAGTTACTGTTTCAGCATTTTTAAGTTTTTCCCATTCAACTTTAAGGTCAGCGTATTCTTTCCCTTTAGCTTCAAAGTCAGCTTTTTCAGCATCATTTGGGTGAACGATAACATCGCCATCGATTCCGTTAACAGCTAAAATATCGCCTTCTTTGACTTTGGCAGTAATTTCTTTCGTTCCTACGATTGCAGGAATTTCTAGAGAACGAGCCATAATCGCTGAATGAGAGGTACGTCCGCCAATATCTGTTACGAATGCTTTTACATACGTACGATCTAATTGAGCGGTATCACTTGGTGTTAAGTCATGGGCAACCACAACTACCTCTTCGTTGATCATTGAAGGATTTGGAAGAGTAACACCTAATAAATGTGCTAAAATACGTTTAGCAACGTCACGAATATCAGCAGCACGTTCTTGCATGTAAGCATTATCATCCATTGCTTCGAACATACCGATATACATATCAGTCACTTCTTTTAGCGCTGACTCAGCATTTACTTTATTATCTTGAATGTTTTGTTTGATTTGACCAATCATTTCTGGATCAGCTAAAACCATTAAATGTGCGTCAAATACTTGCGCTTCTTCTTCACCAAGGCTTTGTGCTGCTTTTTCTCTGATTGCTTGCAACTCAGTCGTAGATTTTGCCAATGCATCATCTAAACGACTTTCTTCAGCAGATGTATCATCTACAGATTTTTTGTCGAAAGATAAATCAGGTTGAACTAACAGGTAAGCTTTAGCAATAGCGACACCATCACTTGCGGCAATTCCTTTTAGCATTTCAGACATTATTCTGACAATCCTTCTTTTTTCATTGTGTCTACGATTGCTGCTAATGCATCAGCTTCGTCAACACCGTCAACAGAGATAGTTACATCTGAACCTTGGCCAACGCCTAGAGACATAACGCCCATGATTGATTTAAGGTTAACAGATTTACCTTTGTATTCTAAGTTGATATCTGAGTTAAATTTACTTGCAGTTTGTACTAATAATGTAGCTGGACGAGCGTGAATCCCTGTTTCTGCTACGATGTGAAATTCTTTCTTTTCCATATGAATCGGTCTCCTTCGTAAGTAAAATAATTTTTTATGTTAGGGTTTTCCTTTCTTGATACGTTTCAAATGAAACTAGAATCTAGAACATACCCTTTCAATTTTTAAGATTACCATTTTTTGTGAGTAGTTACAACACTTTTCATCTATTTTTTATCGATTGAAATGATCAATTAATTTTCTTCTTTCATATAATGATAAATAATTCGTCCATTTAATCCAGCTTCCCCGACAAAAGACATTCTATCTGGTAAATTTTTCCAAACTTCTCTAAAGGTTGTAAAATCTTGCGGTTCTATTACTAATTCAGAAATAGAGCCTTCCTTTAAGGCATTGATTTGTTCTTGAAATGGATTTTCATGCATTGTTGATCACAGCTTTCACTTTTATTTTTATCCTGAAAGTATTGTATGACAAAAATAGATATTTGTCTAAATTATACTTACAATACCTATAAACAAACTCTATTAACTTTATATAAATGAAATAAATGCCATTTTAACTAAATTTAATTTCTAATCGATCTGATTATATTCGTATTTTGTTCTGTCAATTTAGAGTTCAATTGCTTGATTCTTACTAAAAAGATGCTATAATAACTTCAAAGGTCAAAAATGGTCAGCAGATCATTTGACCTTCTCTAAAGGACTTTGATCTAGAATCAGTCTTATTTTGAAAGGACGTGTTTTATCCTATGATGTGCCAAAATTGTCAACAAAATCCAGCGACGATCCACTTATACGCAAATGTTAATGGGCAAAGAAAACAACTGGACTATTGCCAAAGTTGCTATCAAAAATTAAAAGCACAAGCAAATGATACTCAACCATCAATGTCTCAACAAGATCCATTTGGTTTTGGAAGTTTAGATGATCTATATCGCTCTTTATCTCGTCAAATGCAAGAACAACAAGGCGGTCCTAATGGGCAAACACCACCTACTCAATTTGGTGATGGTAATGGCTTTAACGGTGGTCAACCACCAAGAGGAGGCGCTGGTCAAGCTAATGGCTTATTAGGCGAATATGGTATTAACATTACGCAAGCCGCTAGAAATGGCGATGTCGATCCCGTTGTCGGTCGTGACGAAGAAATCAAACGGGTGATTGAAATATTGAATCGTCGTACAAAAAATAATCCAGTCTTGATTGGTGAACCTGGTGTTGGTAAAACAGCAGTTGTCGAAGGTTTAGCACAAAAAATTGTTGATGGTGATGTTCCTCAAAAATTATTAGACAAAGAAGTTATTCGTCTAGATGTTGTTTCATTAGTTCAAGGAACTGGCATCCGTGGTCAATTTGAGGAACGCATGCAAAAATTGATTGAAGAAATCAAGCAAGCTGAAAACATCATTTTGTTTATTGATGAAGTTCATGAAATCGTTGGTGCCGGTGCTGCTGGTGACGGTAACATGGATGCTGGGAATATTTTAAAACCAGCTTTAGCTCGTGGTGAGCTACAAATGGTTGGTGCAACCACTTTAAATGAATACCGTATCATCGAAAAAGATGCTGCGTTAGAACGTCGGATGCAACCTGTTCGTGTGGATGAACCAACTGTCGACGAAACGATTGCAATTCTTAAAGGGTTGCAAAAACGCTATGAAGACTATCATCATGTAAAATACACAGATGAAGCGATCAATGCTGCTGCCACTTTATCAAACCGTTACATTCAAGACCGTTTCTTACCTGATAAAGCGATCGATTTATTAGATGAATCTGGTTCTAAAATGAACTTAACAATCCAACTCGTCGATCCTAAAACAATCGAGAAAAAACTAGCAGATGCTGAACAACAAAAACAACAAGCTTCCGCAGAGGAAGATTTTGAAAAAGCAGCTTATTACCGCGATCAAATCAATAAATTACAAGCAATGAAAGAAAAACAAATTAGCGATGAAGAAACGCCCGTAATCGGCGAAAAAAATATCGAAGCTATTGTTGAACAAAAAACCGGTATTCCTGTTGGTGAGTTAAAAGAAAAAGAACAAACTCAACTGAAAAATCTGGCAATCGATCTAAAAGCTCATGTCATTGGACAAGATGATGCAGTCGATAAAGTTTCTAAAGCTATTCGCCGTAATCGCGTTGGTTTAGGCAAACAAAATCGGCCAATCGGTTCCTTCTTATTCGTAGGACCAACGGGTGTTGGTAAAACTGAATTAGCCAAACAATTAGCTTACGAATTATTTGGTTCAGAAGATTCAATGATTCGTTTTGATATGAGTGAATACATGGAAAAACATAGTGTCTCTAAACTGATTGGTTCTCCTCCAGGTTATGTTGGTTATGATGAAGCTGGGCAATTGACAGAAAAAGTTCGCCGTAATCCTTACAGCTTGATTTTATTGGATGAAATCGAAAAGGCACATCCGGATGTACTGCATATGTTCTTGCAAATTCTTGATGACGGTCGTCTAACAGATGCCCAAGGCAGAACCGTTAGCTTCAAGGATACGATCATTATCATGACAAGTAACGCTGGGACTGGTAATGTAGAAGCAAATGTTGGATTTGGTGCTGCCCGTGCTGGTCTTACGAAATCAGTTTTAGGACAGTTGAATAATTTCTTCACACCAGAATTTTTAAACCGATTTGACGGCATCGTTGAATTTAAAGCATTGAGTAAAGAAAACTTGATGAATATCGTTGGTTTAATGCTGGATGAAGTGAATGTATTACTTGCTCATCAAAAGATCCACATTGATGTACCCATGGATGTCAAAGAAAAGTTAGTTGATTTAGGCTATGATCCTTCAATGGGAGCTCGCCCATTACGTCGGACGATCCAAGAGCAAATCGAAGATGGCATCGCTGAATACTTCTTGGATCATCCCGAAGAGAATCAATTAGTTGCCAAACTGGATAATGATGGAAAAATCGTTGTTACTGGCGAACAAATTGCAGATCTTAGTAATACCAATGAAGCAACAACAGAAGAAGCATAAAAAGTGAAGTCAATCAGGCAAACTGATTGACTTTTTTTTGTTTTTTAAGACAAATTTCTTTTTATTTAAGCCAAAAAAAATTATAATAAGGATGAGTGAAATCGATATCAAATTTTAAGTAAGATTATTCCAGTCCTATTACTTCTGTGAATATTCTGTTTTTTATTATTAACATAAAAAAGAATAAAGTTGAGGTGAAAAAAATGAAATTAGTCAATGTAACCAACAGCTACAAACAGTTAGTCAATAAACAACTAGAAAATACCGATGCATACTTTGTTAAAGTTTATTCAGCGGGTAACACGACCGTTGTTTATACAGAAGCTGCTCAACATGCTGAACTATTGATCGTAAATAAAAAGCGCGCTGTTCGTAAAACAGAAATCAATGAAATCCTAACTTATGTTTTAAAACGAATACCAAAAGAAAAATACGATCGAAACCAAATTTCGATTATTGAATTAAAAGATGTTATAGAAATTTCGATTCCTATGACTTCTAGTCTTGTTGAAAGTTAAACAAACGCAATAAATCAAGGTTGGGACAGAAGTGTTTAGATCCGAGAAATAAGAAGGAATTCCTTCTTATTTCTCGGATCTAGGCGTCTTTTTTATTTAGTTTAAAATACATTTTTTATAGTACGTATAAAGTTTATCAATAGCATTACTCATCAAAATATCTTTTGCTGCTTCGATCTGTTCTTTTGTCCAGTCAAACCACCTCAGCTCCAAAAGCATCTTGATTTCTTCATTCGAAAATCTCTGTTTGATTACTCTCGCTGGGTTTCCACCAACAATAGTATAGGGCGGAACATCTTTTACAACCATTGAACCGGCTGCAATCACTGCTCCTTCACCAATCGTAACACCAGGCATGATCATTGCATTCATCCCGATCCAAGCATCACTTTTAATGACTGTATCGCCTTTTGGTTCATAAGATTCCCCCACATGACTAGCAAAAGGATAAACCGTGATCCAATCTGGATGATGATTATGATTACCGCCCATCAAAATCGTAACACCAGCTGCAATGCATACATAATTACCAATAATCAATTTATCTAGATGCCATCCCATGTCTTTCACTGGATCAAAGGCTGCCTTCGTTAACGAATCCCCCCACAAATAGCGAACACAACCATTCTCAAACTCCTGACTGCCATAATAGCCTGAGTAATAAGAAAACTCGCCTACCTCGATCAAGGGATTAGTCACTAAATCCTTTAAGTACATTGTATCTGACCATTTTTCAAAATTATTATTGTTTGTCATTTTTTCTTCCTCGCTTCTAAGTTTGATTTTTCTTTTAACTTAGAAGCTTACTACCACTGAAACATTTTTTAATTGCCTTAAACGTCGGCTCATTTTTAATCACTCCAATAATGTTGTTGATTATACGTATTACTCTCTTCAATGTCAAATCCTAAAAAACCGTTTCTATCCATTCAAAATCGATAAAAACGGCTAATAATCATGGATTAAACATACTCTTACATCAAACTCTTCAATTCAACATCTGGATATTTATCGGCAAACCAACGCATCGCAAATTGATTTTCGAATAGGAATAATGGTTGATCGAAACGATCACGCGCTAAAATATTTCGACTAGAACTCATTCGTTCATCTAAATCCTCTGGATCGATCCAACGAGCGATTTTGGTGCCCATTGGTGTCATTATCACTTCAGCGTTGTATTCATTCAGCATCCGATGCTGAAATACTTCAAATTGAAGTTGTCCAACCGCTCCGATAATATATTCTTCGGTTAAATATGTTTTATACAGTTGAATCGCACCTTCTTGGACCAACTGATAAATGCCCTTATGGAATGATTTTTGCTTCATCACATTTTTAGCACTAACTTTCATAAATAACTCTGGTGTAAACGAAGGTAACTCCTCGTACTGAACTTTCAGTTTCCCTTCATATAACGTATCACCAATTTGATAGTTACCAGTATCATAGATTCCAATAATGTCACCTGCTACCGCTTCTTCTACGTTTTCTCTAGCATCGGCCATAAATTGTGTCACGTTGCTTAACTTGATTTTTTTGCCTGTTCTACCAAGAACGACATCCATACCGCGTTCAAAAGTCCCTGAACAAATGCGGACAAAAGCAATCCTATCTCGGTGTGCTGGATTCATATTTGCTTGAATTTTAAACACAAAACCAGAAAATTCTTCTTCATAAGGGCTAACTTCTTCTCCCTCTTCTGTCTTATGAGCATACGGTGAAGGAGCAAATTGTAAGAAAGTCTCCAACATTGTCTGTACCCCAAAATTGGTTAAAGCCGAACCAAAGAAGACTGGTGTTTGATCACCACGAGCAATTTTCTCTGTATCAAACTCATCACCTGCTTCAACTAATAACTCAACTTCTTCCAATACTTGTTGATAAACACTATCTTGATGCAACGGCAAATCACTTGGAATATCACCATCAACTAATGGGATAAAGCGTTCTCCATTATTATTTTCAGGTCGGTAAACTTCTACACGTTTGTTGTAGATATCATATAATCCTTCCAATCCTTTTCCCATACCGATCGGCCAGTTCATTGGATAAGATTCGATATCTAACAACTCTTCTAATTCTTCAAGAAGCTCTAATGGTTCGCGACCATCACGATCCAGTTTATTGATAAACGTAAAAATCGGGATTCCTCGTTTTTTGACAACTTGAAATAATTTCTTTGTTTGGGCTTCGATCCCTTTTGCGCTATCGATTACCATAACAGCACTGTCTACAGCCATTAACGTTCGATACGTATCTTCTGAAAAGTCCTCATGTCCTGGTGTATCCAGAATGTTTACACGTTTACCATCATAGTCAAATTGCATCACAGAACTGGTTACCGAGATCCCTCTTTGTTTCTCAATTTCCATCCAGTCAGATTTTGCAAAGTTTCCTGTTTTCTTCCCTTTAACAGTTCCAGCTTGACGGATCGCTCCCCCAAAGAGTAAAAGCTGTTCTGTAATCGTTGTTTTCCCCGCATCTGGATGGGAAATAATCGCAAATGTACGGCGGCTATCTACTTGTTCTTTTAAATGTGGATTATTCATTTGTTGCTCCAATCTATTATTATTTTCTAAGCAAAAACGTCATTTATTTAATGGATATCTACATTGAAATATTCTCCCTACACTTTATTCTTCAACTAATGTAGTATATCATGGAATTACTCTAGTTTTCAAAGTCTTTAGTTAACTTTCTAAAAATGTCAAAGAGACCAAAACAAAACGAAATACATTTTGCCTTGGTCTCTATTAAATTGGGGAAGAAATAAATCATAATAACAAACTAAAAAAACTAGCATTATTACTAAGAATTGTTTTATACTGAACAACTCAAGTATAAAGTCCGTCACAAAATTGTGCAAATAGTCAAAACCAATGGATAGAGTATTTACTACTCAACTTTATTAGTTATTTTTACACCTGAAAACCCTTGTATAACAACGAAAATATTTTTCTCACGTTATTAAATGAAGTGTTTCTTCAGAAATTATTCAATTTAGGTTCATACTTTTTACTTTATTGATAAATTTATTTTTAAGGAGGACAAAATGATCGAAACAATGATGTTAGAAGATACTGCTAAACGTAAATTGATACTTTTTAAATTATTAACAGCATTTTCTAACAAACAACACAGTATCAACTTTTTTGAAAAAAGACTTGATTATTCATATAGCCGTGTCGTTTATCTACTAGAATTGATTCAACAAGATATCACTAATATTACAGGTGAAGAAATAGAAATACTTCAAGTAAATGGTGTTCATTACAAACAAACTATTTCATATGATCGCTACTATCAGTACTTGATCACTCAAAGTGTTCCCTATCAGTTACTGATTTCGATTCTTTTTTATCCGAACGATAATCTTAGTAAATTCTGTGAAAAAAATTATCACAGCAAAACAACTGTTGTCCGGAAATCTAAGTTATTAAGTGACTACTTTAAACGATTCAATATAAAAATGAACACTTCACAATTGACTCTTTATGGTGATGAACGTGTTATTCGAATCACTTTGTATACGCTGATTTGGTTATCTTCTCAAGGAACTAATTTACCTAAAATTGAAAATAATCCGATTAACTACGCAGAAATCACCAATATCATCAGTCCGTATTTCCCTGATAGTTTTAGTTACTCTGCTAACAAACAAATCAAGCTGATATTGGATATTGTTTTTTTAAGGGTCCAATCTGGGAATGTATTGACAGAGAAATCTACTATCGATTCTTACATCCCAACAAGTCTATCGTACGCAAAAATTTTCTTTGGCGACTTACTCAAAGACAGCAACGCATTGGAAGCTGAAGCACAATATGCAGCATATTTATTGATCGCCACACCAAATTTTTTTAGAAATAATGATTATCGACTAACATTATTGAATGACTATTTAGAAAATCAGAAAAATTCTGCAACAAAATTATTGGAAGAATTTTGTGCGTTGTTTAAGCAAGACTTTATGCCGAGAGACTTTTCTTGGGAAGATGTCCCTATTTTATTTGGAAACACAGCAAATATTATTTTTTCTACCACAATTAGTAAAAAACCATTACCTACATTATTTCATTTGATCAATCATTCTCTCTACTCGAAAAATGAATATTACTATCAGTTAATGAACCATTTTAAGGCTCTATTTCAAAAAATTTCTAAGAGAAAGGATTTTGGCTGGCTTAAAGACAATATCGAACAATTATCAGATACGCTTGCTACTTTGCTCGTGCCCTTGTATGAGTCCTTTCAAGTAAACAAAATTGTGCGTATTGCGTTGATTGCTGAATCTAATTATCTACTTATTCAACCTCTAGCACAGTTTATTGAAGAATTACCATTTGTTCAATTAGTTGCTTATGCTCAAGGAGAGTTCTCATCTGTAGATTTTATTGTCGCTACTTCGTCTTATTTAATACCTGAAGAGTGTCATTTGCCTTCTTTTGTTTTTCGTTTTTCCGCAGATAATGATGAACAATACATCGGACTCTATCAAGCAATCAAAGCAATTCATAATAAAAAAGGACTTGATCCACAATAAAACTAGAAGGAATAGAGGTAGCGGGGCTACTTCTATTCCTTCTAGTTTGTTGTTATCTTCTTGGCTCGTCATCTTCCATTTCTTTACGGAAAAAACGACGATATTCTTCTGGCTCTTCGTCCACTATTTCTTCATCATGGAAAACAACTTTTAATGCTAAAACTCTTGTTCCTTCCATCTCTTCGGAAGTTAGGGTGAGATTTCCAACATCAAATGAAAGTTTTTCTCCTTCATCAGGAATCGTTCCTAAAGCCGTGATCAAGTAACCTGCCATTGTGTCTACATCGCTCATGTGTAAATCAGTTCCAAATGCTTCATTAAATTCGTCAATCAGCATTCTTCCTTGAATCAAATACTCATGTTCGTTGATCTTAGTATATAGATTTTCTACTTCATCTGTCTCATCATCAATTTCTCCGACAATTTCTTCTAATAAATCTTCTAATGTTGCCAACCCAACAACACCGCCGTATTCATCTAACAAGATAGCCATTTGGTTTTGGGTTCTTTTTAGTTCATATAATAGATCATCAATAAAAATCGTTTCAGGGACAAACAGTGGTTCTTGAATAATACTGTTTAATTGAATGTTGTCAAAACCAAATTTATGCGCTGCTTTTAACAAATTTTTAGTATGAAGAACACCTACGATTTTATCTTTATCTGCGTTATAAACAGGAATTCTTGAATAGTTTTCAGATAAAACTGCGTCGATATTCTTTTGAATGTCATCCTCAATATCGATCATAAAAGCATCTGTTCGTGGAACCATTACTTCACGAGCAACCTTTGTATCTAAAGAGAAGACACCTTGAAGCATTTCCAACTCATCGTTATCTAAAACACCCTCTGATTCCAACATATAGCGCATTTCGTCACGGGTCATTTTTGAGTCAGCATCATCAAATTTCATTGGTGTAATTTTTGAAAGTAAATCTGTGGAAGCAGAAAGTAACCATACGAAAGGCTTAGCAACAACGCCTATCACACGCACGAATCCTGACGTAGCTTGAGCCACTTCTTCTGATTTATTCATTGCAATTCGTTTTGGATATAACTCACCAAAAACAATTGATACGTAGGTTAATAAAGCTAAAATAATAATATTTGCAATATTTTTGGCAGCAGTGCCACCACCAAGAACGGGGGCTAATTTGGCTGATAGTGAGTCAGCTAATGAGGCACCAGATAAAATATTGACTAAAGTGATACCAACTTGAATCGTAGATAAAAAGCTTGTAGGATCCTGTAAGACTTTTAATAATTTCTTCGCCTTAGCATCGCCTTCTTCTGCTTTTTGTTCAACACGATTCTTATTTACAGAAACTACCGCAATTTCTGATGCTGCAAGAAAAGCATTGATCAATGTTAAAATGACCAATAGTAAAATTTGCGCGATAAGCGACTGACTCTCGGGGTCAGCATTATTCATAATGTTTTCTCTCCTTAAATGTTCGTGGGAATGACCAATCGAGCTTCTTCAATAAAAAATAGGGTCTGATGAATATGATTTTTCTTATCTTATTCGCACTATTTTCCTCAAAAATTTAGTTCGTACAACAGACAATTCCCAAATCTAGAAAATGTTGCCTTCTTTGTTTTAAAAAAACGTGACTACATGAGGTAGTCACGCTAAAATCGTATCACAAACGGGATATGATTTCAATATTCATCAACTATTTTTCCTTACTTTGTGGTGAGTTTATTTCGTCAGGTAACGCAAGAATCGGTTGCTCATCTATTTTATTCTTACGAATCATCTGAAAAACATGTACAACAATTGTTTTACACACAGCGTAAAATGGCACTGCTAGAAAAATACCTAAGAGTCCAGCAATATTTCCGGCAACTAGTAAAATAAGAATAATCGTCAAAGGATGGATTTGTAATGATTTACCGATTACGTTTGGATAGATAATATTCCCATCAATTTGTTGAACAACCAATACAACTAAACAGCACAATAATGCTTTGAATGGTTCGTCAAAGACTGTAACAAAGACCGCTGGGGCAAGACCAATATAAGGTCCTAAGTAAGGAATCAAATTGGTTACACCAGCAATTACACCAAATAAAAATGCATATCGGACACCGATCAATGAATAACCGATAACAGTAAACGTTGCAACAAATAAACATTCAATCGCTTGTCCGCTAATGTAACTTGATAATGTTTTGTTCAATTTACTTAATAAATCAACAATATCATCTTGACGCTTTTCAGGTAAAAAACGTTTGATCCCTGGAACCATACGATCTCCATCTTTTAACATGTAAAATAGAATGAATGGCGCTGTGACAATGATGATCGTCGTTGAGGCAACAGTTGATACGATCGAACCTAAACTACTAGATAAACCACTGATAAACTGTTGAATAATATTGCCATAAGAAATATCAAGTTGATCAATATATTTCGGCAAGTCAAAATCTTTAAACAACGGTAGCTTAGCCATTTGATAAACCCATGCTTCTACACTTTTAAAAACATCTGGCATGTTAGAAGCCAAACTAGATAATTGAGATACTAGACTAGGAATCACGCTAACTAAAATTAATACAAATGCTACAATCAAGAGTAAAAATACAATTAAGATCGCAAAAATTCGTTTCATATTCGTTTTCATCAATAGATTGACGATTGGATTTAAAATATAATACAAAAAACCAGCTACCAAAACGGGGGCAAATAATGTTGAAAAAAATGTTCCTATCGGCGTAAAAATAAAATTAATTTTTGATGATACAAAAATCAATGTGGCAATCACTAACAACTCTGCCGACCAAAAAAATAATTTCGATTGTCTTAATTTTTCAAACAAAGATGTTCCTCCTTTGATTATTATAATTTTTCTTTGTTGTACTCTTTATAAAAATAATTGCTTGTTAATAGATTCTAGCATACCTTTTCATAAATAAGATAGCAATACTTCTTTATACCTATTTTTATTGCCACTATTTTTCTTCTCTATACAAAAAAACATCCATTAAATAGATACACGGATGTTTTTGTGAAGCGTTTAAATTACAACGATATGTTTATTATTTGAAAAAGTTTTTTACTTTATCAGCTAATCCACCTGTATCAATATCAGGAATCATTCCCTTTAATTTCTCGTATTGTTCACCAATCTCATCTTTATGTTCTTCAAGAAATTGCTTTGCTTTTTCAACGTTACCTTCACCAATCAAGTCTTTGACTTTTTGCACGATTTCCTCTGTGTTCATTCCATACACAACCTTTCTTTTTTTATTATTTATAATGTACACTGCTACTATTATTTTTACAAAGGATACACCTCAAATGCTCTCAATATTCTACTATTTTATTTTTTGAGGTATAATGGATAAAATAATTATGATAGAGGTGCTACATGAAAATCGTTCACACAAAAGATACTATGAGTGATATCTACTTAGATGCCGTTAAAATTCGTCGTCAAGTGTTTATGCTGGAGCAAGGTGTTCCTGGTGAAATTGAAATCGATAAATATGAAGCGGCTTGTATTCACTTTGTTTTATACGGTGATAAAAACGAAGCTATTGCCACTTGCCGGTTATTGCCGCTACAAGACGATTTGATAAAATTACAACGGATGGCCGTTCAAAAAGCGTTTAGAGGGAATGAGTTTGGTCGCTTGATTGTAGAAGGTGCTGAAGAGTTTGCAAAAGAACAAGGGTACAACATGATTACATTAGGAGCTCAAATTACCGCAATTGGTTTCTATGAAAAAATGGGCTACTCTAAAGAAGGCGAAATGTTCCTTGATGCAGCTATCAAACATTATCAAATGACAAAAAACATTTAAAATAATAAGAGACTGAAGCATAAATAGTAGGAGTTGCTTCTACTATTTATGCTGAACCCTTAAGTTTTAGCCTCTTATTTCCATCAACTTACTTTAGTTTCAACTATTGAATACCAAAAAAATAGAATTTCGTATTGAGGATCGATCGCCTCTAACTAATTCAATCTTCTGCGGAAAACATACAGATAAAAACTAGTGATTCTCCTATAATTTAACAATAAAAAATCCATAGAATAAAAATTATTTTTAAAATAAGTATACTAAAAAACAGTAAAACTCTAACAAGTTTTACTGTTTTTTTTCACTTAACATCTTACATTGGCTATTTTTTTGATAGCTCTTGATAACGTTGATACCAGATATCTACATAAGCTTCAGAGAATGGTCCTTTTTCATTATTAATCCAATCTACTAATGTCTTTACATTTTCTTTTAGGATAAAATCAATATCTTCTGGATAATCCATAATTTTACTGTGAAATTCATATTCATCCACATCTAATAAACGTTTTTCCCCATCTGGAAAAACTTTGATATCCAAATCGTAATCAATATACTTCAATGCTTCATCATCTAAAAGATACGGTGACGCTAGATTGCAGTAATAAGAAACCCCCTTTTCTCTAATCATTGCTATTATGTTGAACCAGTATTTCTTATGGAAATAAACAATCGCTGGTTCACGAGTAACCCAACGACGTCCATCAGACTCTGTCACCAAAGTATGATCATTCACGCCAATCAAAGAGTACTCACTTGTTTTTAATACCATAGTATCTCGCCATGTTCGATGCAAATGCCCATCGTGTTTGTAACTTTGAATCGTTACAAATTCACCTTCTTTTGGAATTGCCATAGTCCCCCAACTTTCCCTAGTACGAAAAATCGCGTATCAAAGCTGATTGCGCTTCGTTTTGGGTGTTCATTACACCGATATCAATACAATTATATCATAATTTTCAACTTTGCATACTAAGGAGTTTGATTTCTCATAGTGCTAAGGAATAATCTATTTGAATTATTAGATTGAATTTGAAATTTTGATGTTTAAATTGGGCTTGAAATGAAAAATGTCTAGCTCTAAACAGAGCTAGACAGAAACCGAAGGAATTGCCGTATATCAGTTATTTATTTCAATCCACTAGCTCTAAACAGAGCTAGACTACTGATTTACCATCGCCGCTAAGCTTTGCACCGATTTCAATCCACTAGCTCTAAACAGAGCTAGACTTTCCAAGCTAGGCAAAAGACCACTGAGGCATGGTAATTTCAATCCACTAGCTCTAAACAGAGCTAGACAGTAACTTTAGTTGTTGAACTTGGTGAAAAACATAATTTCAATCCACTAGCTCTAAACAGAGCTAGACTCGACAAAACAATCACAACGGGACTTCAGCAAATATTTCAATCCACTAGCTCTAAACAGAGCTAGACGTATTTAAAGATGGTGAGCTTTATTTGTGTAGGATTTCAATCCACTAGCTCTAAACAGAGCTAGACTTCTTCAATTGGGAATGCTGCGTTCACATAGTCTGATTTCAATCCACTAGCTCTAAACAGAGCTAGACTCATTGAGTTTCCACCAGACAAGCCATTGACGGAAATTTCAATCCACTAGCTCTAAACAGAGCTAGACACTGCAAACGATCGGTTGACTTTTTGAATGACTTTATTTCAATCCACTAGCTCTAAACAGAGCTAGACTAGGTGCGCCTTCTAATCCGTCAGTAAGCAGTGTTATTTCAATCCACTAGCTCTAAACAGAGCTAGACTTTGTTATTTTTACCTATTACAACATTTCTCCCAATTTCAATCCACTAGCTCTAAACAGAGCTAGACCTAATAAAATTTACTATTCTTGGGATAATCCTAATTTCAATCCACTAGCTCTAAACAGAGCTAGACGTTATACTAATATCTTTAGTTATATAATCTTTTATTTCAATCCACTAGCTCTAAACAGAGCTAGACGATGAATTTAATCAAGATAACGACATTGATGGTTTATTTCAATCCACTAGCTCTAAACAGAGCTAGACCATATTTATTTGACAAGTTTCTTTCACCGTAGAGATTTCAATCCACTAGCTCTAAACAGAGCTAGACTCGAAACGAGATTTAGAACGTTTACCGCAGCAAATTTCAATCCACTAGCTCTAAACAGAGCTAGACCGTGAAATTAGTAGAAATACATTACATATTTCGGCTATTCCACTACTAAAGCTAATTATAACATTAAATTAAAATGAGAAAAAGCGGTTTTTTCCGCTTAATTCCTCAAATTTATGGTGCGGATCTCCTAGGGTTTTTATGTGCACTTAGAGTTCGCACCCAAAATTATTCTTCTGTTTTAAATTCTTTTTTATAGAGTTCTAACATTTTTTGCTGAGGTTTTGGAAAAACATAGGTGGAAAATTCGTCTTTTGTTGCCCACTCTTGATTTTCAGCCAAAACTGTTAAACCTGTTTGTCGGCCATAAAACACAAGAATATGCCATTTTAGATGACTGAAAATATGGGTTACCTCTCCCAAGGTTCGCTTTTGCCAAACTACACTAGTATATTTTTCAAAAATTTCTGGATTTTCTTCCGCAACTAATGATGGTTCTTCAAAATCAAGTGATAATTGTTGATCTTCTTTCACCCTCATTTTTTGTAGAAACTCAAAACGTTCTTTACTGACTTCCTCTATTGGAAACAGCCACATATTTGCTAACAAGCCTTTAGTATCACGTTGCTCTAATAGAAATTCTTGTTGATTGTTTTCAATAATTCCACCAATATAATAAACGTCTTTTGGTTTTAACTTTTTAGATTTAACTGGAAAATTCGTCATTGTATTATGTTCATAGCTTAAACAGTACGATTGAATCGGACACTCTTCACACTTCGGCGATGTTGGTGTACAAGTCCCGGAACCTAAGTCCATCATCGCTTGATTAAAATCCCCAGGACGTTGTTGATCGATGATTTTATACATCGCTTCTTCAAAAACTTTGCGACTACTAGGTTTGGCAATATCATCACTGATTTCAAACAAACGGCTGACTACCCGCATTACATTACCATCGATTGCAGGTTCTGGAATGTGAAAGGCAATACTTCCGATTGCACCAGCTGTATAAGGACCAATCCCTTTTAATTGTCGAATTTCTTCAATCGTTTCAGGCATTTGACCATTAAATTCGCTCATGATTTGTTGCGCTGCAACTTTTAAATTTCTAGCTCTAGAATAATAACCCAAGCCTTCCCATGCTTTTAACAACTTATCATCTGGTGCTTCGGCCAAATCTTTAATTGTTGGAAACCATTCCATGAAACGATAATAATAATCGATCACCGTATCAACACGTGTTTGCTGCAACATAATTTCTGATATCCAAATACGATACGGATCTAGATTAACTCGCCATGGTAAATTTCGTTTTTCCTTTTCATACCAATCGATAAACTCTTCTTGAAATGATTCAAGTTTTTCGGCGCTCCAAGTTTCCCAATATTTCTCATTCTTCATTCTCTAATTCCTTTTCATCAAAATATTGCTGAATCAAGTCTGAATCAAAACGTTTTTGAAACAATCCCTGTTTGACTTTCATCAGGCGTTTATAAGGATCTAATTTGCGATGTTTTTCCCATAGTTTGTCGCCTTCTTTTCTGATCACATCTAATTCTTGGTCTTCGTCCTTTTCAAAAGAAAGTTCTTCAAGAGCCAAATCAATGACTTCTCGATTAAAGCCTTTTTGCATCAAATGCATTTGGACTTTTTGGAGTGCATCTTTGAAACTCTTTGTTCGGTAACGTCTCATCGCTTTTTCAGCAGTCGCTTTTGCTACTTCTACCTGTTCATCCATTGTATAAAAAGTTAACCCATGTTGAATGTCTTCATCATTCAAGCCTTTTCGTTTTAGTTGTTGTTCAATCATTTTGGGTCCTTTATCACTTGTTCGCATCAAAGTACGGACATAACTTTCACTAAAAATTTTATCATCTAAAAGATTCATTTCTTCTAGGCGGATCACGATTTTTTTTCGATCATCTGCTAAGATTTCTTTTTCTTTCAAATAATCTAAAATTTCTTTTTTTGAACGCAACTGATAACTTAAATAATTTAAAGACATCTGCAGGCCCACATCATAAGAACCAGCTTTTTTAATTTTTTCGACCATTTCATCTGATAATTCTTGTCCTTTTAACAAACGTTGTCGGACTAAAGTATCCTCAGATACACGCAATTTTTCTCCCGAAGACAGCCAGATAAGATAAAATTGACCTTTGTCTTTTGTAATTTTCGTGATTGTTTCCATCTTTCTCCGCCTTTCTAGTGAGAACATATATTCTACTATAACATATATTTGGCAGAAGCTAAACTAGCTAAATTGTGCTAAAATAAGAACTATCGATATATTTGATTAACAGATCTACGGATCAAAAGGATGGAATTATGACCACACAAACATTAAAAGAAGGACAAACGATTCCTTTAAAAATAAAACGTTTAGGCATCAATGGTGAAGGGATTGGCTATTACAAAAAGACGATCGTTTTCGTACCTGGTGCATTACCTAAAGAAGATGTCTCTGTAGAAATCACAAACATAGCTCCCCGTTTTGTGGAAGGACAACTGAAAAAAATTGTAAAAGCCGCACCTGAAAGAGTCGTACCACCTTGTCCTGTTTATGAAGCATGTGGCGGCTGTCAACTGCAGCACTTAGCTTATCCTGCTCAACTGCACTTTAAAAAAGATTTATTAAAACAGTCGCTCAATAAATTTAGACCGAGAAACTTTGACAATTACCAACTACCTAAAACGATCGGCATGAAAAATCCATGGAATTATCGTAATAAAGCGCAATTTCAATTACGTAAGATTGATGGTGAGATCGAAGCAGGGCTTTACCAAGCTGATTCTCATCGTTTGGTCCCAATCTCTGATTGTCTTGTTCAACAACTGGCTACAACCAAAGTAATGAATGCTTTAGTAGAATTGTTGAACAAATATCAATTACCAATCTATAATGAACGAAAAAACAGCGGTATCTTCCGAACATTAATGGTTCGTGTCGGAGTTAAAACCAATGAAGTTCAAGTTGTTTTTATTACGCAATCCGTAAAATTCCCACAGAAAAAAGCATTGATCGAAGAAATTACTCAGCATCTTCCAGAAGTGGTATCGATCATGCAAAACGTTCAAAACAAAAGAACTTCAATTGTTATGGGGGATGAAACAATTCACGTCTGGGGCAAAGAAAGTATCGAAGAGCAAATCAACGAAGTTACCTTTGATCTATCTCCCAGAGCCTTCTTCCAGCTAAACCCAGAACAAACTGAAATTTTATACGATGAAGCATTGAAAGCTTTAGATTTACAACCAAATGAAACTGTTGTAGATGCTTATTGCGGTGTCGGGACAATTGGGTTAAGTATCGCTAAACAAGCGAAAGAAGTTCGAGGAATGGATATTATTCCAGCAGCGATCGAAGATGCTAAGATGAATGCTGAGCGCTTAGGTGTTACGAATACTCATTACGAAGTTGGGACTGCCGAGGAATTGTTACCTAAATGGCTTCAGAGCGGTTTTAAACCTGATGCAATCATTGTTGACCCACCTAGAACTGGATTGGATCAAAAGTTGCTGAAGGCTATTTTAAGACAGCCTCCGAAAAAGATGGTTTATATTTCTTGTAACGTGTCGACACTTGCAAAAGATTTGGTTGATTTGGCTAAAGTCTTTGATGTGAACTATTTACAGTCAGTGGATATGTTTCCGCAAACAGCACGATGCGAGGTTGTTGTGAAATTGACTAAGAGATGATTTGCTTAAAAAGATCCAACAATCAGATATAAATCTGGTCGTTGGATCTTTTTTAAACACTGTTAAAGTGTTTCTCCGTTACTAGCTATAACCTTTTTCATCCAATCATAACTATCCTTCAAATACCGTTTTTGACTCCCTTTCCCATAATCGTCTTGATCTACATAAATAAACCCATATCTCTTACTCATTTCCGAAGAAGAGCAACTAATAATATCAATCGGTCCCCAAGCACAATACCCTCTAAGATCAACACCATCTTTGATGGCTTCTTTCATTTGTTCGATATGAGCTTTGTAATAGTCGATCCGATAGCCATCGTGAATACTTCCATCTTCTTCTAACTGATCATAACATCCGATACCATTCTCTGTGATATAAATTGGACATTGATAGCGATCATAAAAAGAATTCAACAATGTTCTTAACCCTAATGGATCGATCGTCCAGCCCCAAGGATTTGCTGGCAAAGCTTTATTTCGATATGGTTCATCATGAGTGGCATCGCAAATCTGAGTATAATAATAAGAAAACGATAAATAGTCGGCTGTATGTTTTAAAATTTTTTCATCTTCTGCAGCAAATTCCAGCTTAATACCATGTTCTTCAAAATAACGAAACGCATAACCTGGATAATAACCTCGTAGTAATACATCTGCAAAGAAATACTGCATTTGGTTGATTTTCAAAGTTGCTAGCACATCTTCTGGATTACAAGTAGCCGCATATTCTGGTCCACCACAAAGCATCATCCCGACTTGATAATTTTCATCAACTTGATGCGCATATTCCGTAGCTAAAGCAGAAGCTACCATCATATGGTGTACCCCTTGATATTTCGCCTCCTGCAGATTTTCCACTTTATCTTCTGCGATCCCTAAATGATTGAATGATTCATGACCGATCAAATTGATCTGATTAATCACGATCCAATATTTCACTTTGCCTTGATAGCGGTCAAAAATAACTTTACAATAACGAACAAAGAAATCTACAACTTCTCTTGAATACCACCCTTTATACTTCAATGTAAGATTCAACGGCATCTCATAGTGAGAAAGTGTAATCATTGGTTCCATACCATTTGCGATAATTTCATCGATTAGTTTATCATAAAAAAGCAAGCCCGCTTCGTTTGGTTCAAGCTCATCACCATTTGGAAAAATTCGAGACCAATCAATGGAGGTTCGAAATAACGTTAATCCCATGCCTCCTAATAATTTTAAATCCGTTGGATAGGTTTCCTTGAAATTGATCCCCCATCTTTTTGGAAATATACCTGTTTTGCTATTCAAGGCTTCTTCAATGTAGCTTGTGGAAATTTCTGCGTTTGATCTTTTTTCTAATGGCAGATCGGCTCTAAACTCATTGATATCAGCCACACTTGTGCCTTTTCCTTCGTACTCATACGCACCCTCACATTGATTAGCAGCAACAGCTCCGCCCCACAAAAAGTTTTTTGGAAACCCCGTCGGTACTTGATACATACTTTTGCCCTCTTTTCTTTAATTTTTTTCAAGTAACGTTAAACGATCATTGAGTTGCTTGGCTATTTTGATTAAGTGATTCGCCATATTGATTTCACTATAAATCGTCATCAACGTATCTTGCGCGTGTGCGAATAACAAAGAATGCTCCTGTTGTTTTGCCTCTTCACCCATTTCACTTTGAATAGCTCTTGTTTGAATTTTATGCGCTTCAGTGATATTTTTTTTGGCAACTTTCATTTCTTCTGTAGCTGTTTCAAAATCGTTCTTTTCAGTTGCAACAAGGGCATTTTTACAATTAACTCTGGCATCCCCAGCGAATAAAATAATTTTCATCGCTTGCTCTGATAATATATCGTCCATATAATTAAGCCTCCTTCATCGTTTGATTTTCAGCTTTTGTTTCTTGATCATCGTATGCTTTAAAAAATGGATACCAAATAGCTGTCGATATCGCAAAAATAACTAGCATTAAAATAATTCCAGTAATCGTCCCAGTCGTAAACCAAGTTGCAAATGGAAACGGACAGTACCACAATTCAAATTGAACTTTAGGAATCGGCGCAAATGGAATCACCTTTGTAAAGATATAAATCACGATCGGTAAAATAATTCCTTGAAGCCACATTGGAATCATTAACAATGGGTTCCATGCAACTGCACCAAAAATCACTGGTTCATTGATATTGAAAATTGATGGTGCGATACATGCTTTGCCTAATGCACTGATTTTCTTAGAACGAGCCCGCATCATCATTAAAACCAAAGGCATCGTGCAGCCAATTCCACCGATCCATAGATAAGCTGAATATAAGGTACTGCTAGTAACCAAATTTAACGTTTCAACAGATGCTGTGCCATTTTGAACTAGTGCGATATTTTCGGCAATTGCTTTTAGTAAGACAGGCTGAACCACAGGTGTTAAAACCCAAGTAGAAATCCCCATTGAATAAAGAAAACAAATTAAAAACATCATCCCTACAAAACCTCCAGGAGATTCCATAAAGCTTGATAATGGCATAAAAATACTTAAAACAATGTTGTATAAATCCACTTTCATGATCAAAACAACGACCCAGCCAAAAATGATAATAATTCCTATCGGCAACATAGAATCAAACCAAGCTCTGACAAAATCAGGAATCACTGATTCTTCTTTAAAGAATGTAAATTTTCCCAAGGTAACCAAGACAAATCCAGCAATCAATCCGGCTACAATCGCAACAAACATACCGCCAGCTCCTAATGCATCATGACCAAAACCGATCACACCATCTTTCTCGATTTGGGGTGAAATAATCATTAAAAACAAAACTAATCCGCTCATTCCAGCGACGATTCTTTGTTTTCGTAATCTTTTTTTCTCCATTAAGTTAAATGGAATCAAGAAGGCTACAAACAGTGAAATTTTCCCCATCGTCCAGCCAAATGGTACCCAAAAACTTGGTAGAGCCGGAAAATACTCATTTAAAATAGCTAACATCGAAAAAATCGAACCTAAGAAAATAAAAGGTAACGTCTGCATGATTGAATCTTTGATGCTGACGATCCAAGGGTTATTATTCACTTTATTCATTTTAGGTGAGAAACTATTTTCCAACCAAAAGATCAACTTATTCATATTTACGTCTCCTTTTTCACATTATTCGTCTTCTTTTAAGGAACTTAACAAATGTTCAACAGCGGCATCCCCATCTAACGTCGCATAATACTCTTTTTTCATCAGAATAACTTTTACAGGAAACCCGTGAATAATCTCATCGATTTCATCAATGATATATTCAAGATGTGGTCCCACCATCAACGCATCGATTTCCTCAATATAGTTTTCGATTTCCGATTCACTTCTCGCAACAATACTCATGTCTAAATTTTTTATCTTGGCCGCCTTACGCATATTTGCAGCCATAAACCCACTACTAGCACCTGATCCGCAGACTAACAATACATTTAATTCACTCATTTTTTTCTCCTCTCTCATTTAAAAAGTGAACAAGCTTATGAAGCTAGACAATACTAAAAGCTGAACAAGCTCGCCTAATTATTACACTCTTATCATCTACGTTTTACACGTCACTATCAAATATGATTCTTTCCTCCTCTTACTGCATTGGCGGAAGCAACTGTACTTGATTTGCTATTTAAAAGAAAGAATAATAAGAGATATAAAAAGTGGAGAGGAGCGGATATTGTGTCCTTAAATAAGAAAGAAACGGCACTTATAAAGCTGTTGATCCAACATTACAATTGGCTATCTTCAGCTTTTCTGGCAGAAGCATTATCCACATCAACAAGAACAATACGTAACTATGTAACTCGGATTAATCAAAATGCTAACTTTGAAATGATCCAATCCTCAAGGCAAGGATATAAAATCGATAGTAGTGTTCAGATCGATGAATTTGTTTCTCATAATAAACGGGAATTGAATACACCTGTTGAACGCATGTATTATTTGATGAATTTATTGATAAAACACAAAAATGTCGATTACTTTGAAGTGGCAGAAACGTTATTTGTCAGCATTCCAACCATAGAAAAAGATACCATTCGGCTCCGCAAAAAAATGAATAAATATCATTTAAAAATCGTTAAACATAGGCATTTTCTAAGTATGGAAGGTGATGAGTCCAACTTTAGAAAGCTTACTAGTGATATGTTGCAAGATGAGGCATTGCAAAATTTTCAATCCGTGGATTACATTCAAACCGTATTCCCGGATATTCCAATTGAAACAATCCAAAAAATCGTGATCGATCGTTTGAGCAGTCAACATCTCTATATAAATGGCTATGCTATTAACAGCCTATTACTCCATATTGCTATCGCCATTAATCGTCTTCAGCATCATCAACGATCTGAAGTGGATGTTATTCCAGAACTGTTTACTGACGATCATATTGAATATCAAATTGCTACACAGATTGGAAAAGATATCAATGAGGCATTTGCTGTAGAGATGGATCTTTATGAAATCAACAACTTGACTCTCTTACTAATGACCAAAATATCACCATCAAATGATGCTTTCTTAAAAGATTATATGGGCACGTCTATTTATACCTTTATTTCCACTATGATGGAAACTGTTGCCGAAAAATATTTTATTACTCATATTTCAGATGAACTAGTATTGAATTTAGCATTACACGTGTCAAACCTAATCTCACGAGCAAAAACTGGCAAACAAGTTCATAATCCTTTATCTGAAGAAATCAAGCAATCCTATGCTTTTATTTATGAAGTAGCTGTTTTCATTGCCAAACAGATTCAAAAACAGATCAATATTCCAATTTCGGATGATGAAATTACATTTATCGCACTTCATATTGGTTCATACTTTGAAGAAAAATTTGAGTCAGAAAATAAATTAAGTTGTGTGATTTATACGCCGGAATATTATGATATGCACAAACGTTTGATTTATAAAATCGGGGATACATTCAAATCTAGTTTAAATATTGTAGGAACCTTTTATAGACTAGACAGTAAAACTCTGGCAAAAATAGAACAAGCTGATTTAGTTTTATCGACTATAGAAATGAAGGAGCTGGAACATATCGTTTTAATTTCTCCTTTTTTATCAGGAAAAGATATAAAAAAAATCCAACAATCTATCCAGCTAGTAAAGCAAAAAAAGTTGTTGAAAACTTTAAAAGAAAGTGTCCAAACATACCTAACACCAGAGCGGTTTGAACGAAATATTTATTTAAAAACTCCAGATCTATACATTGAACATCTAGGGGCTCAATTAATCGAAAAAAACTATATTGATGTTCATTTTATTGACTTGATCAAAGAACGAGAAAAGATGTCTGCTACTTCGTTCAATAACTCTGTCGCTTTACCACATGCGATTGAAATGAGCGCTGAAAAAACGGGGATCTCTATTATTTTGAATGACAGACCTGTAAAATGGGGAAATCACTATGTTCAAGTGATTATCATGATTGTTATGAATCAAGATGATATAAAAAAATTCCGGCAATTATTTGATTTTATGATTGATACCTTTTCAAATCAGGGGAAATTAAGTAATCTTTTGAAAGTTAATGATTATGAAGGATTTATTGATGAATTATTTAATTAAATAGTTAAGTATAACGACTGATTGATTTACATTATAACAAAAAGCTAAGAGAATTTAATCTCCTAGCTTTTTTCTTATTGATCCATTTAGTTTTTACCTACAAAAAAAGATACAACTGCAACTAAAATCACAGCACCGATAATTGAAGGAATCAATGCCATACCGGCAACTTGAGGTCCCCAACTTCCTAGAAGAGCTTGACCGATTGATGAGCCTACAAGACCTGCAATAATATTGAATATCCAACCCATTGATTTTCCCTTACTTGTGATCGCTCCAGCAATAGCTCCGATAACGCCACCTACGATTAAAACCCATAACCAATGCATATATATTGCCTCCTTTACAAATAGAATAATGTTAAAAATGATTACTTATTTATGCTAACAGATTATTTATTTTCTTGCGAAAGAAATGCATTTTAGATTTGTTTTTTATCATTTTTATTTCATCTCATCTGTTATTAAAATCGTTACATGATTTTTAGTCCCACAATTTTTACAATTATAATGAAGATTTATTTCATCATCCACTATAGTATCATCACAAACTAATTCGATCTCATCGCCAGAAAGGTTCAATTCTCCTAACGGGATATTCACTCTTTGATGATTTTCTTTATCCGTTCGCGTGTTTAATAAAAATTTACCGATCATTTTGTTTTCACAATTTTTACATGTAAGTTCAACACTAATTTCTCGTTCCATCGCAACAATTCCTCCTTATCAACACAAAATGAATCTATATAAATAAGTTTATATGCTTTTAATGAATAATTCGATTGATATGCTTTGAAACTAACTTTGTTAAACAAAAAAGCTAGAATCCGATTGGATTCTAGCTTAAAAGTTAATCTTAAAAAGATTATTTTACTGTGATTGAAGCGCCAACTTCTTCTAAAGCAGCTTTTAAAGCTTCTGCTTCATCTTTAGAAACGCCTTCTTTAATTGGTGCAGGAGCGCCATCAACTACTGCTTTAGCTTCTTTCAAGCCAAGACCAGTTGCTTCACGAACTGCTTTGATAACTTTAACTTTTTGATCGCCTGCAGAAGTTAATTCTACAGTGAATTCAGTTTGTTCTTCGCCAGCTGCTGCTGGTCCTGCTGCTGCGGCTACTGGAGCTGCTGCAGATACGTCAAATTTTTCTTCAATAGCTTTTACTAAATCGTTTAATTCTAAAATAGTTGCGCCTTCTAATTCTGCAACAATGTTTTCAATGTTCAATGCCATTATGGTTTCCTCCGTTTTAATAATTCATTATTTTTTAGTTTAGTTTGTTACTAGGCTGCAATTATGCAACTTCTTCTTCTTTTTCTGCCACTGCTTTGACAGCGTAAGCCACTTGTCTGACTGGCGCTTGTAGTACAGATAAAAGCATAGAAAGTAGTCCATCGCGACTTGGAAGTTTTGCTAAAGATGTCATTTCTTCTACTGAAGATACTTTACCTTCAATAACGCCACCTTTGATTTCCAATGCTTTGGCAGTACTTGCAAATTCGTCGATGATTTTAGCAGGTGCTACTACATCTTCGTTACTAAAAGCGATTGCTGTAGGTCCTGTAAATACTTCGTCCAAGCCTTCTAGTCCAGCTTTTTTAGCTGCACGTGAAAGGATAGAGTTTTTGATAACTTTCATTTCAACATTTGCATCACGCAATTGTTTACGTAAGTTCGTCACTTCTTCTACAGTCAAACCACGGTAGTCAACGATGACTACAGAAGCTGCTGCTTGAAACTTAGCTGTTGCTTCTTCGACTAGGGTTTCTTTTTTAGCGATTGCTGCTTCACTCATTTATTTTCACCTCCTGATTATTGATGGAGAAGTTTAGATTGGTTTACAAAATGATACTTCGCTCACTTTGTTCGCCAAGTATTGTTTTACATCGTCTTTTTTTCAAAAAGTCGTGTAAAACAACAAAACTCCATGCCACCGTTGACATAGAGGGACGTAATTGTATGTATCAACAATTGTCCTCGGTAGGAAATTAAGACTTGCGTCACCTACTGTCTTCGGTACAGTTAATTATTAACCTCAACTACCTTACCATGGGAAAGGTAGTTGAGTCAAGTATAAATTCTAATTCTATATCTTCATAAATTAGTTTTTCTAATTAAAATGAAGCTTGGTCAACGTGGATTCCAGGGCCAAATGTAGTTGTTACTGAAATGTTTTTGATATATTGACCTTTTGCTGCTGATGGTTTAGCTTTCAACAATACATCGTTGATTGTATTGAAGTTTTCTAGTAATTTTTCATTATCAAATGAAACTTTACCAATTGGTACGTGGATGTTTCCAGCTTTGTCAACACGGTACGTTACTTTACCAGCTTTTACTTCGTTAACAGCTTTTGTTACGTCCATTGTTACAGTACCAGTTTTAGGGTTAGGCATAAGACCTTTAGGACCTAAGACACGACCTAATTTACCAACTTCAGCCATCATGTCTGGAGTTGCTACTACTACGTCAAAGTCAAACCATCCACCTTGGATTTTTTGAACCATGTCAGCGTCACCTACGTAATCAGCACCAGCTGCTTCAGCTTCTTTTGCTTTATCGCCTTTAGCAAAAACTAAAACGCTTTGTGTTTTACCAGTTCCGTTAGGTAATACTACTGCACCACGGATTTGTTGGTCTGCTTTTTTAGGGTCTACATTTAAACGGTAAGCAACTTCAACAGTTGCGTCGAATTTTGCGATATTTGTCTCTTTAGCCAAAGCGATTGCTTCTGCTACAGGGTAAACTTTTGTTGCTTCAACTTTTTTTAATGCATCTTGCATTTTTTTGCTTTTTTTAGCCATTTTGTTTCCTCCTTGATTGTGGTTATAACGGTCGAACCTCCCACGTAATTCATATCTTTGAATATGAAATAAACTGAGAAGCTACTTCTTTGGGTTCCTTAGAATAAAAATTATCCTACAGTAATTCCCATGCTTCTTGCAGTTCCTTCAACCATGCGCATAGCTGCTTCAATATCAGCTGCGTTTAGGTCTGCCATTTTAAGTTCAGCGATTTCTTTTACTTGATCTTTCGTAACATTCGCTACTTTCGTTTTGTTTGGCTCACCAGAACCTTTTTCGATTTTTGCAGCTTTTTTAAGTAATACTGCAGCTGGTGGTGTTTTCGTAATAAATGTAAATGAACGATCTTCATATACAGAGATTACTACTGGAATAATCAAACCAGCTTGATCAGCTGTACGAGCGTTGAATTCTTTTGTGAATCCCATAATGTTGATACCCGCTTGACCTAGCGCTGGACCTACTGGTGGAGCTGGTGTTGCTTTACCTGCAGGAATTTGCAATTTAACTAATTTTTCTACTTTTTTTGCCACGAGACATACCTCCTTGAGTCCGTGATGTGGTTAATTGGAGATGAAGATTTCTCCTCCCACGTCATTCTTTGACGAATCAAAGAAAATTAATATGCAAAAATGCACACTAGAAAAGTATACTCTACTTCTAAGTAAATTTCAACACTTTTCAAGCTTATTTTTTGAATAGAAATGAGAACAAGATAAGTTTTTCTCGCATTTTTAGTCCGCTTCTAGTTTCTTTGCTTTAATTGTGATAGACTTTCGTTAGAAAAATCCTGATTTAAATTAAAGGATAGGTGAATGAATAATGGAAAATCTACGTTATAAAAGTGTTTTTGACATCATTGGTCCTGTCATGATCGGACCAAGTAGTTCTCATACTGCTGGTGCTGCTCGTATCGGTAAAATCGTTCGGAGTATTTTTGGTGAGCAACCAGATACAGTTGATATTTACTTATACGAATCTTTCGCCAAAACATATCGTGGTCATGGAACGGATATTGCTTTAGTTGGTGGTTTGCTGGATATGGAACCGGACGATGAGCGTCTGGCTGATTCTTTAAAGATTGCGCATGAAAAAAACATGGAAGTTTTATTTGTTCCACTTAAAGAAAAAGCTGAACATCCAAACTCAGTTAAATTACTCGTTTCAAAAGGTGAACGAAAACTTTCTGTCACAGGAATCTCAATCGGCGGCGGTAATATTCAAATTTCAGAATTAAATGGCTTTAAAATTTCTCTGACAATGGGGACCCCAACTTTCATTATCGTGCATCAAGATGTACCTGGAATGATTGCCAAAGTAACCAATTTACTATCAGATACAAATATCAACATTGGAACAATGACTGTGACACGAGAGTCAAAAGGTGAAAAAGCAATCATGATCATTGAAATCGATCATGCAGATATCGGAGACATCACAATGAAACTCGTTCAGATCCCTCATATTTACAGCGTGAATTATTTTGATTAATTTAAATTAAAGGAGCAAACTAGTTATGTTTCTATCTATAGAAGAATTAGTGCAACAAGCTGCAGATTTTCCATCAGTAGCTGAGTTAATGATTGCAACTGAAATAGAAAATCATGGTCATAGTCGGGAACGAATCATTGAAACGATGGAACGCAATCTTGCTGTGATGAAACAATCAATCGAAGAAGGTGTTGATGGTGTAACATCTGTCACAGGAATCACTGGCGGAGATGCAGTTCGAATGAATGACTATATTCAAGCTGGAAATTTTTTAAGTGGGAAAACCATTTTAACAGCCGTTCGAAATGCCGTTGCAGTTAATGAAGTCAACGCAAACATGGGGTTGATCTGTGCGACACCCACTGCTGGAAGTGCTGGTGTAGTACCTGGAGTTTTAATGGCCGCTATTGAGCGTTTAGAACTGACACATGAACAACAATTAGATTTCTTATTTACTGCTGGTGCATTTGGTTTAGTGATTGCTAATAATTCATCGATCAGTGGTGCTGAAGGTGGTTGTCAGGCCGAAGTTGGTTCAGCAAGCGCGATGGCCAGTGCCGCTTTAGTATGTGCCGCTGGCGGCTCAGCCGATCAGGCTGCACAAGCGATTGCCATTACTTTAAAAAATATGATGGGGTTGATTTGTGATCCTGTGGCAGGTCTCGTAGAAGTTCCTTGCGTGAAACGTAACGCTCTAGGTTCTTCCCAAGCCTTTATTTCAGCTGATATGGCCTTAGCGGGTATTCGCAGCGTGATTCCGCCAGATGAAGTGGTTGCTGCGATGTATCAAGTTGGTCGTCAAATGCCACAGATATTTAAAGAAACTGCTGAAGGTGGGCTTGCAGTAACACCAACTGCCCAACGCTTAGCAAAAGAAATTCTGGATAACCAAACAGATAATTCAAATAACTAATAAATAAAAGTAGCAGTCAAAACAAGTTGGTTTTGACTGCCACTTTTTTATTGATCTATTTTTGGCTGTAATCGTGTCGTCACGCCGATACGGTTATAAATATTGATTGTTCCCACCAATATAAGTAACTCGCCTATTTCCTTTTCGCTGTAATATTTTTGCAATTCATGATAAGTCTCATCCCTTACTCCACCTTGTTGGATCAACGTGACTTCCTTTGTAAATGCGAGTACCGCACGTTCTTCTGCTGTATAAAAAGATGCCTCTTCCCATGAAGTTAATCCAATGATTCTTTGCAGTTTTTCTCCTTTAGCTAAAGCATCTTTTGAGTGCATATCAATACAAAAGACACAGCTATTTAATTGAGAAGCATAGATTTTGATCAATTCTTGTAATTTTTCGTTGATACTTCCAGATTTACCGATTTGATCTAGTTCTGCAATTTTTTGATATGCTGTCTTGTTTTCTTTTGGTAATAAGAATCTTGTGCTAGTCATCGTAATATCCCCTTTGATTATTATTTGATGTTACACCTATTAAGACCAACTAACCTGATAAAACGTGACAGCTTTTAAGAAATATTTTTTAATTTATCTGGATTATTAATAATAAAAATATGCTGAACCTTGTTTTTTTCTAAATTTAACCCTAAAAATAAAATACTTTTCAGTTGATTTTTCTCTTTAATAACTAAGCATGGTTGCTGATAAATTTCAGTTACAAAACGTTCGTCTCCAAAAAAGTCGTGAGGCATAACCCCCTTTAAAAAAGTAAAAATCCGAGTTGATTTCACCAATGTTCTAAGCGGTGCACGACGTTTTTGACCTCCATCGATCGACATTTTGGCTTCTGTTGTTAAATAACTTAGCAATGGGGTTAGGTCCCCTTTTTCAATGCTTGTATTAAACAAGTCGATAAATTGTTGATTTTCTGAATTACTGGATCTATCAACAGAAATATTGGCTTCTTTAATCGTTTTTTTTGATCGACTCAATAATTTCCGAGAATTTTCAGGGGTTATATCCAGTAACTGACTAATTTCTTGGTGAGAATAATCAAAAATATCTTTCAGCAAAAAAACAACGCGCTCTTGCGGGGTTAAGGACTCCATAACGACTAGTAAAGCATATGTAATTTTTTCTTTTCCAATCATTGGCTCTTCAACACACTCTATTTCTGGCTCTGGAATCCATGGTCCATAATAGTCTACACGTTGAACTCGTGCAGAATTCAAATAGTTGATCGAACGATTCACGACAAGCTTTGATAAAAAGGCTTTAGGATTATCGATTGAATCAATTGGTTGCTCTAACCATTTCAACTGAACCTCCTGTAAAATATCTTCTGCTTCTTCTCGTGAATGACAGATTCTATAGGCAATCGAGTATAATAACGATTTAAAGTTGTTAAAAATTAAAATGGCTTCTTCCATGACTTGCCCTCATTTCTATTCATCATTTACATGTACAATTTTAGACTCATTATAATTGCTATTACGGTCTGATTCAATGTCAAAATCTTTTTAGTCTTTGCTTTCATCAAAAAAACTGTTACTTCATTCGATCCAATGAAGTAACAGTGTCCATTTTATTTCAACAATTAAAATGCCTCTATTTCTGCTAAAGTCGGCATGCCAGTCTGCGCCCCGAGTTTGGTAATGGAAAGTGTCGCACCTTTTCCAGAAAGCTTGATTGCTTCTGAGGTCGACATTCCTTTAGCCAAACAAGCAGCTAAAATCCCGTTAAACGTATCCCCCGCACCCGTTGTGTCCACAATCATCACTTTTTCAGCAGGGACAGTCACAACCTCATTTTTAGTTGTGTAAGAAATGCCCTCGCCTCCTCTAGTTACGATTAGCTGAGTATCATTTGCTTTTGACCAATTCAACATCTCTTGTTCAAATTGGTCTGCATTTGGAATTCTGTGTCCTAATAAACCTTCAAATTCTGTTTCATTTGGCGTAATGATATCCACAAACGATAGCATTTCAGGAACCTGGTCATTGTACGGAGCTGGATTTAAAATAGTGATAGCACCTTTGCTCTTAGCAAGTTGCAACCCTCTTTTCACAGTATCGACAGGTATCTCTAGCTGTGTCAAAAGAACATCTTTAGCCGTTATTCTTTCATTTAATTCACTATCGATGTTCGTCAACAACATGTTTGCACCAGGTAAAACTACGATTGCATTATCTTCTTTTAGTTTAAAAATAGACGCAACACCTGTGAAAATATTTTTTTCAGATATGACAGCACTCACATCGATGTGTTCATTTTCTAAGTGCTTATAAACCTTAGAACCAAATGTATCGTCGCCGATTTTTCCAATTAGAGAAACCTCTGCACCCACTCTGGAAGCAGCAACCGCTTGATTAGCGCCTTTACCTCCAACATAATAATCAATCGTCTCTCCTAGTAGCGTTTCTCCAATTTTTGGCAGTCGGTCTGTTTCCATGACCATATCCATATTGATACTTCCTAAAACTATTACTTTGTTCATCGCGGACTCTCCTTACTTATATTTTCTTCAAATACTTATAGAAAGAACCCAGATGCTCTCTTTCAATTTCAGTGTACTCTGAAATTTTTTCAAAACCATGCTTCTTAAAAAAATGCTGCATGTTACGATTGGACTGATTTGTACTTGAATAAATATGCTTTCCATTTTTTTCTTTTACTCTATTTATTATATCATTTAGTAATTTTGATGCATAACCATTAGATAAATAATTTGGATTTGTTGCGATACGCCTTAGACTATAGGCATTTTGATCCAACTTATCCAAGGTAGCTACCGCAACAATGTGACGATCCACAACTAATTTGTATAAAGATCGCTCATAAATATCATGCTGAACGATGTGTTCATTCGGATAAAACTTGGTCCATTGATGCACATTCGTTTGATCCATATATTTTTTTGCTGATTCAAACAAATCGTTGATTTCTTTAAAGTCCTTTAGTTCAGCCAACGTTATTTCCATTTATACTCATCTCCGCAAAAGTTCAGCTCCTTAGATTAATAAGGAAGTAAAAGAATCGATAATACAACGACGCAAATAATCCCTACAATCGTCGGAACACTTGTCCGTTTTAAAATACGAACTGGGCTTACACCAACAGTTGATGCAACGATCATCACAACTGCGGCTACTGGTGAAATCGTTCTTGCTAAGTTTGCAATCATTTGCATTGGTAATGAAATCAAAATGCCATCAATTCCAGCTTTAGAGGCAATATCTGGAATCAATTCGATCACTGCATAAAACATAGCCAACCCACCACCACTTAGAATACCAAATAAAGTAGTAGCACCACTGAAAATCAATGTTGTAACTAATCCAGCTGATGCCGAAGATTCAACAGATGCCATTAAATTATCAATAATTCCTAGCGATTGAACTGCCGTCGTAAACAAAGAACCTCCAACAACTAGCATGACAACTTGGCTAAATCCTTGGCCCATCCCTTTAAACATTTCTGCTGCGGAATCTTGAATTTTTTTATACGATCTATGTCTAATTGTTTCAAACGCTACAGCTATAAAAAATGAAATGAATGTCAAAACAAAGATATCCATTTGAATCCCTTTTACAAACATACTTGTGATTCCAACGACTAAAATCAAGATCAACGGTAATAATGGTAACAGCGCATAAATTTTCGGTGTATCAAACTCTTCTTGCTTCGCGAGTCCATCATTTTCGATTGCAACAAAAGCAGCAGCGCCTTCTTTTTTATCACAATATTTTTGCCAAAAATAATGTACAACCGCCATGATCAGCAAAGTAGGAATTGAAATTTTGGCATTCCATGCAACATACGTCAGCAAATCATAATCTAATGTTTGAGCTGCAATAACATTGTCTGCTCCGAGTGGTGTTGGCATAATTGTCGCAGTCATAGCGATTACACCTGCTGCAGTCAAAGAAGAAATGCCCATACTTGCTAACATCGGATATAAAATCGCCATCAAAATAATTGCTAAACTAGAAGCACTTGGCACAACCAAAGACATTAAATTACCAACTAAGAAAACAAGTGGCACGAATAATGCTTTTGATTTTATTTTTTGTAGCGGTTTCACTAAAATATTCACGGCTACTTGATTGGCTCCAATTACGTTCATATAGCCTGAATAACCAAATAAAATCATAATAACGATTCCCGCCGAACTAACTTGGGCAATGATCGTATCTTTGAATTTCAAGAAAATATCAAAGAATGCTAAACCCGTTCCTTCACCAGCTGGATACAACGGATGCCCCAATAAAACAGCAAACAATAACAAAATCAATGCCCCACTGATCAAACTTAGAGCAGGGTGATAATTCTTAATAATCAAATAAGCAACAAGAGCTAGAACAACTAACACTAACAATGACTCAATCATAGTATGACTCCTTTTTTAATTTATTTTTTCTAAATTTGATACGACCCATTTTTGGAATGCTGGAATATCGATATCTAAACACGCCGTTGCATTCGTTGAATCATGATATTTCATTTTTAAATCGGCCACTGTTGCCCCTGCAGCTGGACCATCTAAAGCGATTTCAATAAAAGTTTCTTGAACTGTGAATAGATCTGGATCAGTTAAATAGGCAATGGCACAAACATCGTGCATTTTTAATCCGGTCTGTAAACTACCACCACGATAATGTTGGAATAATGAGTAAAACATATTGCCCACTTTCCCAAAAGCTTTGATTTTTTCTGTTTCATTTTTTGTCAATAAAGCTGTACTAGTTACATCTAAGCCAACCATTACGATTGGAATACCTGATTGAAAAACGATTTGTGCAGCATGTGGATCAACATAGGTGTTGAATTCTGCACTCGTATTGGTATTTCCTCTTGATAGCGAACCACCCATCATCACGATTTCTTTGATATTTTGTTTTGTTTCTGGATACATACTTAAAAGTAATGCAATATTTGTTAAAGCTGCAATTGGAACTAACGTGATTGGTTCTGAGCTGGAAAGGATGCAGTCTTTCATTGCTTCTACAGCATGAATATCAAGAGCTTTGGCTGTGGCTTTGGGGAAATCGTATCCATCCATTCCACTTTCTCCGTGAATTTCTGCTGAATCTTCTAGCTGGATCAACAATGGTTTATCACAGCCTTTCGCAACAGGGACCTGTTTTTCGAAAAACGATACTAATTTCAATGTGTTCTCAGTCGTTTTGTGTACGTTTACATTTCCAGCAACAGTTGTTAATAGTTGGACATCTAATTCTGGATGATTAAGGGCGATCGATAAAGCAACTGCGTCGTCAATTCCTGGGTCTGTGTCAATGATGATCGGTCTTTTTTCTTTTATCATAAATCCTTCCTCCTTCTTAGGTTAAGCGCATTACCAAAATGGTATAAAAAAACACCTTTTGAATAATCAAAAAAGCATTTTTTAGATTAACCGCTTAATCTATCTGAACCTTATGATAGCGTTTTATTTTGGGTTAGTCAATAACTATTTTATTTTTTTGACACTTTTCCCTTTAAATAAGCTTGGCTGCAAAATAACCGTTGTGGCTTTCAGTTGTTTCTTTGTCAGTTTCTTTTTTAAAAGGGAGACTGCTTGTTCTGTTAAAGAAGAAATGTTTTGTTCTACTGTTGCTAAGGAAGTGCCTAGAATATCTGCTATTTCTAAACGGTCGTAGCCAATGACCGAAAGCTCTTCTGGAATCTTCTTTCCACTGTTTAAAGCTTGTTTTAAAACACCAAATGCAACCATATCGTTGGAGGTTATCACGGCTGTAACCTCTGTTAATCCGAAGAGTTCATTAGCTTTTTCGATGCCACAATTAAAACGATAACCCGTTTCAATGATGTAGTCCTCATTTACGTTTATATCATAACTTTGCAATGCTTGTCTGTAGCCCTCAATTCGTTCAAGTGTACTTGGCACCTTAAAATCTCCTGTCATGAAAGCAATATGTCGATGACCATTTTCTAGAAGATATTCTGTTGAAAGCTTACCACCTTCTTGACTGTCAAAATAGACTTGATTGACGCCTTTTATGGAAACCTGTCTATCCACCAAAACAAATGGTGCATCGATTTCTTTTAAAAAATCTTCTTGTTCTTTTTTGCACGAAAAAGACTCATTCGACAACGCAATGATCAACCCATCAACACCACGATTTAACAGCATTTGAATCAGATTTTTCTCTACAGCAAAATCATCATTAGAATTAACGATAATCGTCAAATAACCCATCACCCTAAATTGCTCTTCTAATTGTTTGCACAGTTTTGAAAAAAATGGATTTTCAATATCAGGAATAACAACACCTATCGTTTGTGAAGCGTTTTTAGCAAGGCTTTGAGCAGCTATATTAGGAATATAATTCAATTCTTTTGCGATTGTTTTTATTTCTTGCTTCTTTTTTTCAGAAATTCTAGAAGGTTTGTCATTTAATACTAAAGAAACTGCAGCTTCAGATACATTGGCCATTTTTGCAATGTCTTTCATTCTGATTTTCATGGCTCTCTCCTTTATCAATAGGCTTGTTTTAGTCGTTTATTTCCATAAAAAATCTGCAACAAGTTGATCTACTTCTATATTTTCGTGTAGTTGGCTATGCTGTGCAGATTTTCCATAAAAGATTTTTTCTTGTACTTGATTGCCGTGTTCTTTAAACAATGAAATAACACTTAGTGCATCTGCAACAGGAACCGCTTCATCACTTAAACTGCCATCTTCTACGTCACCTGCGATGATCAAAACGCTCATATCTTTAGATATATTTTCACTTCCAGTAATGTAATCATTCAGACGATCGCTTTGAACTGTAGGCCCATTATGGATCACATCCTCGATTGTTTCTCCATTAGATAGTTCTACAAAGTTATTGAATGGAGCCGCTATCCCGATAAATTTGTTGACCTTAGGCAGGCTTGGATCATCACCAAAAGTAGTTAAATAACGTAAGGAGCTGGCACCACCCATTGAATGTCCTACTAGATTTACGTGAGTTACATCATAGTTAGTTTGCATATATGCCAAACAATATTTGATCCACTCAGCTTGATTCCATTCATTGTTTTTATTATCTTCAAATAGGACTTGGACACTAGGATTCGTAGCTTTACTAGTCAGCTTGCCTTTTGCCTTGACTTCTCCCTCAGCACTTATGGTTAAAATCAGTTCTTTTTTGGTAAGGTCATTTCTTTCCATGCGCTTGATCATGCGACCAAAAGAATTGTTGCCACCACTATATCCATGAATAAATAATGTGGGCATAGATGATTTTTGAATCGTTTCAATGTTCGTTGAATCCTTCTGCACTTTTTGATTTTCATTATCAGATGATTTTTGACTAGTGCAACTAACCAAAAGCAACAAGAAACAAACAGCTATTATCAAATTAAACTTTTTATTTTTCATTTAATCACCTTTTCAACTATCACTATAGTAAGAAGAGAGTAGCACAAAACTGCGGTTAGTTTTGCTCCACTCTCTACATGCTAAAACAGATTCGTTTTAGCTTTTTATTTTTTTAGATTGAATCAACTTGTTCAAAATCTAACTCTGTGCTTGTTTCACGACCAAACATGTCGATGTTCACTTTTAATTTTTGACGTTCTTCATCGACTTCTGTTACTTCACCTTCAAGACCAGAAAACGCACCTTCAATAATACGAACTGTATCGCCTAATGCAACATCCAAATCAGATTGACGTGTGCTCATACCGATTGAACGTAAGATATGATTGATTTCTTCTTGCAATAATGGGGCTGGTTTGCTTCCGGCACCATGTGAACCAACAAAGCCTGTAACGCCTGGTGTATTACGTACTACGTACCAAGAATCATCTGTCATCGTCATTTCCACTAGTACATAACCTGGGAATGTTTTATGAACGATTTCTTTTGATTTACCATTTTTTACTTCTGTTTCTGTTTCTTCTGGAACAACGACACGGAAAATAAAATCTCCCATGCCCATACTTTGTGCACGCGATTCAATGTTGGCTTTTACTTTGTTTTCGTAACCTGAGTATGTATGTAATACATACCAATTTTTTTCAAATGATTCCATTTCTGCTTCGGCTCCTTTAAGTTTGATAGTTGATGAAACAATTAATTAAAAGCAACAAGACTTTTCTTGCGGCTTATTTTTTTCATGTGAAAATAAAAAAACCTCAGTCCCCCGAAGTTTTTCCTCATGTGTATTATAGCACTTATTGCAACGAAATACTAGTTTGAATTATTTAAGAATCCAACCAAAAACTGTTTGGATCACTGTATCCATTACGAAGAATAATGCCGCAAAAATAATTGATGTTTCAATAACGACCAACGTATCTTTGCGTAATTGTTTTTTAGATGGCCAAGTCACTTGTTTCATCTCATCTTTAACACTACGTAAAAATTTCATCTGTACTCCTCCATTTTCTATTTCGTCTCTTTATGTAACGTGTATTTTTGACAGTATTTACAGAATTTTTTGATTTCTAACCGTTCTCCACGTTTTCCTTCACTGACGGCTTTAGAATAGTTTCTGGAGCCACAATCTGAACAAGCAAGTGCTGATTTTTTTGTTGCCATTGTTCAACCTCCTCTATTCGCAAATTTACTCAATAACATTATCATTCTTTCAGCAAAATGTCAATGGATACTCAATAAACTATGGTTTTCTTTCAAATTATGTTATCATTAGCTTGTCAGATGAATTTAACCTACGGGGGGTCAAAATATGTTATTAAAATCCGTTGTTATCAAAAAGAAAAATCTTACAACAGTCAATGAATCTTGCACTTTGGAAGAGGCTTTGAAAATCCTTGAAGATTCAGGTTATCGTTGTGTGCCGATTTTAGATGAGTCGGAAAAGATTTTTAGAGGAAATATTTATAAAATGCACATCTACCGCCACAAAGCAAACGGTGGAGACATGAATTTACCAGTTACTTATTTATTAAAAAATGCGACAAAATTTATTTTCGTCAACACCTCATTCTTCAAAGTTTTCTTTACGATCAAAGAATTACCTTACATTGCAGTGTTGGATGAAAATAACTATTTTTATGGTATTTTAACGCATAGTACGTTATTGAATATTCTTGCTCAGTCTTGGAATATCCAACGTGGTAGTTATGTTTTGACAATTGCTACAACTGGTAAACAAGGAGATTTAGCTGCTATGACAAAGATCATTGCTAAACATAGTAGTATTGCCAGCTGTATTACGTTAGATATCGGTGAGGATGAATTTATCCGTCGTACGTTGATTACATTACCTGCTGAAACAACTGAAGAAACCTGTGCAGTGATTGTTGAGAATTTAGAGCGTAAGAATCTTAAAGTCGTTGAGATTGAAGATTTACAAGCAAATGCTGAATAAAATGTAAAAAAAAAGCCTTTCAATTGAAAGGCTTTTTTTTAACGTTCTTCACCAATAATACGGACTTCTGTCTCTAATACAACATCAAATTTTTCCTTAATAACTTGTTGAATATGGGCAATCAATTCTACATAATCAGTAGCAGTAGCATGATCGATATTCACGATAAAACCTGCATGTTTTTCTGAGATTTGAGCTCCGCCCCATTTCATCCCTTGTAAACCAGCATCTTGAATCAATTTTCCTGTAAAATGTCCCTCTGGTCGTTTAAAAACACTGCCGCAAGATGGATATTCTAATGGTTGTTTTGATTCTCTTAATTCTGTTAGCTCTTCCATTTGACTCTTAATGATGCTGTGTTCTCCCTTTTCTAAAGAAAAAGTTGCTTCTAACACAATACAATGCATATCTTGAATCGCACTATGACGATAAGAAAATTGCATCTCTTCGTTCTTCAAAGTTCTGATTGTTCCATCTTCTAACAAGACATCTACGCTTGTGAAAATATCTTTGACCTCACCGCCATAAGCACCCGCATTCATATAAACAGCTCCACCGATGCTGCCTGGAATGCCGCACGCAAATTCAAAACCTGTTAAATCATGCTCTAAAGCAACATATGTTGTATCGATCAATTTTGCGCCTGCTTCCACAATGATCTGATTTTTAGAAACCGTGATTTGCTTCATATTTTCCAACATGATCACCATTCCTCTAATACCACCATCCCGTACAATTAAATTACTGGCATTTCCTAAAACAAGCCAAGGGATTTCATGACTTCTGCAGTATTCGACCAAAGTTGTTACTTCAGCTCTTGATTTTGGAAAAGCCAAGACATCTACAGGTCCACCTGTTTTGGTAAAGGTAAAGTTCATCAAAGGTTCGTCAAATAGTAACGTTATATCTGTTAACTCATCCATCATTTCAATTTTATTCATCGAAAGTCGTTCCTTTCTTTCAAACATCCTACTTATTCTAGCATGTCAAAGAGAAACTTTCTAGTCTGAGTCTATAAAATATGTTCTTGATGTTTATGTAACATCTGTGCACATAATTCATGACTAGTGAAAACTTTTTCTTGTTTTAAATGAGTGCCGTCATTTGTTTGAACAGCCTTGATAAATTCCTCCACCATTTGCTCAAAACCTCGTTTTTCCAACGTTGTTGTCCAATCACCAAACTTTTTTAGTTGGATTCCAGATTGGTTTTTAATCGTTAAATCAGTTAGATCTTCTAAAATCAATGTTCCCTCTGGGCTTGTTAATTGATAGGTTTCTGTATTCGCACCAGCATAGAGATTCATTGAGGCAATCGCTGTAGTCGTTTCGGTTTCTACATGAAGCACGGCTCTTTTTAGCAGATTGCCGTCTTCAATAATTTTTGTTTCAATATGACGAATATCATCATCAAGTAAATAAACAAGTAAATCAGCTACGTGTAAAAATAAATCATAAATCACAAAATTAGCTGTAGATTCTGATGCTACTCGATTTTTTTGAATCAGTAACATATTTTTATTCTCAACAGCTTTCAATTCTTCTACAAAAGGTGCAAAACGACGATTAAAGCCCACCGTCAACAACAGATTTTTTTCTGTAGCTAAAGTTTGTATTTCTCTTACTTCTGCTAAATTTTCACTTAAAGGTTTATCTACGAAGACATTGATGCCCGCTTCAAGCAGTTGTTTCACCACTTGTCCATGAACTTTGGTTGCAGCATGGACAAAACAAGCAGTTATACCAGCTTGAATCAATTCTTCTGTTGAAGACACCATATCTGTAAAGCCATATTTTTTGCTAATCATTTGACGTGTCTGTTCATTTCGGGTAGATAGTACAAAAGTTGCTTGGTCTCTGAGTTTGGCATACACAGGTAAGTACGCTTTTTGAGCAATGTTTCCTAAGCCGATAACACCTATTTTCATAGTATTCCCTCTCAATCATTTCTAGATAAGACTATCATACTATATTTTGTTCTAAAAAGTGAGAAAATCGAGTACATTCTAATTCACCAATACATCTGCATCTGAATAGAGAACACACCCAAACTATAAAAAAACAACATTCTACGATAAAACTCTACCGAAAACAATTGAGTCTAGTATAGCCGTTCTTTTATATGATATCACCACTTCAGTTAACAGTATGCTTTTGATCTTTATTTAAAAATAAGGTAACTCACTATCAGTACAATACTATCACTATCCTGATTTACAACATGAGATTGGGAATGGTTACAAAAAGTTTTCGTTCCTCATTATTAAACGTCTTTATGTTAAACTATTACTTAGAACTACTCAGCTATAGAATTTTAGGAAGGTGCTGTAGAAATGAAATGTATATCATGGAATGTCAATGGCTTACGTGCTGTTGTTAAGAAAAATTTTATGGAAGTTTTCAACGAATTAGAGGCAGATTTTTTCTGCTTACAAGAAACAAAACTGCAAGAAGGTCAAATCGATTTAGACTTACCTGGCTACTACCAATACTGGAATTACGCTGAGAAAAAAGGCTACTCTGGTACTGCTATTTTTGCCAAAGAAGAAGCTTTAAGCGTTCGTTATGGCATGGGACTTGAAGAACATGACCAAGAAGGACGTCTCATCACACTGGAATACCCAAACTTCTTTATGATTACTTGCTATACACCTAATTCACAAAACGAATTAAAACGTTTAGATTACCGTATGACTTGGGAAGATGCATTCCGTGCGTATTTAAACGAGTTAAGCAAAGAAAAACCAGTGATTCTATGCGGCGATTTAAATGTTGCCCACAAAAATATTGATTTAAAAAACTGGAAAACCAATCAAAAAAATGCTGGCTTTACACCAGAAGAGCGAGCAAAATTCACTGATTTACTCGATAGTGGCTTTATAGATACCTATCGCCATTTCTATCCTGATCAAGAAGGCGTTTATTCGTGGTGGAGCTATCGTTTTAATGCTCGGAAAAATAACGCTGGGTGGAGAATCGATTATTTTGTCGTTTCAGATGGCTTGAAAGACGCTTTGACGAGTGCGAAGATCCACACAGAAATTACTGGAAGTGATCATTGTCCAGTTGAGGTTGACTTGACTATTGCTTAGTGAGTGTGACATAACTCTTCGAGTCATATCCCACTCACTTTGAATCCAAATAAACGGTGGGAGTAGAAGCAATCTTATCAGAAACATGCTGAAATTGCTGTAAAACACAACGAGGAATGAGTTGATGTTACACAGTACCTACTTGTTTCTCAGGATTAAGCACTCCTGTCCCAACCTCTTTTTATTTAGTTTCTGTTAATATTTTTCAATTAGGGTTACTATACGTCATTCATTTTGTTATACTACATGTATGAATTAATTTTGAACTGAAAGGGATAATGAACATGAATTTTTATTCCATAGACTTTGAAACAGCTAGTTATGCTAAGCATAGTGCCTGTTCTGTCGCGTTAGTAAAAGTAGAAAATAATAAAATCGTTGATGAATACTATTCTTTGATTAAACCAGAAACAGATTTTTTCTGGAAAAATATTCAAGTTCACGGAATCAAACCAGAAGATGTAGCCGATGCACCTAAATTTCCAGAAGTTTGGAAACAAATTCAAGGTTGCTTTAAAGCAAATAGTTTAGTAGTTGCTCATAATGCTCCTTTTGACTGTGGTGTTTTAGCTGGATGCTTGGATTATTATGGCATTGATCAGCCAAATTACCTTTCGCTATGTACTGTGAAAACCAGTCGTAAGTTATTTCCAGAAATGCCAAATCATAAATTAAACACCGTTTGTGAGAATCTAAATATTCAATTGAATAATCACCACGATGCTCTAGAAGATAGCCGAGCCTGTGCTGAAATTCTGTTGTATCAAGAGAAACATTTTGGTGTTGAACCGTTGAAGAAACTTGTCACAATAAAATAGTTATGATATTTTTTATATTCTCTATCTACAGTTAATCATTATTGTAGATAGCTTTTTTTAGACTTACCAACAAGAAAGGATTCATCAATGAAAAAAGCGATATATCTATTAGCGGGAGCATTGATTCCTATCATTTTATTTTCGCTGTGCTATTTTTTGTCACCAGACTCGCCTGGAGTAAACAAATCTAAATCTGAAGAAACCCAATCTTCATCTAGTCTATCAAAAAAAGTCGATAAATTAACTTATTCCCCTATGGGCGATAGCATAAGTGCTGGGCTGATTGTCAAAAATGAAGAGCAAATATTTACCAATATTTTGGCAAATCTAATTGAGGAATCTTATGATATACAAGTTGAGCAAAAAGGAGTATTTAATCCTGGTGCACGAGCTAGTGATCTTGGGATTTCAAGCATTGAAGACGTCAAGAAGCAAAAACCAAACATTGTTACGATAGAATACGGAACGAATGATCTTTTAGATTATAAAAATGAAAATAGTTTAAAACAATTTGAAGTAAACTTATCTTATATCATATCGGAGCTTCAAGAACAAAATATTCTTATCGTTTTAGTAACTACATGGAACAGAGACCAAAATATATCACAACTTTATGACGATATTATCTTTAAAGTTGCTTCTAAATATGATATTCCTGTAGCAAATATTCGCAGCTTATGGACCAATACAAAAGATACTATCGAGCCTAAAAGTGCTGATAATTTTTTAAAAAACAAAAACATAAAAGATGATATGCATCCAAATGAAAAAGGACATGAAGAGATTGCTCGGCGGATTTTCCAATCCATTGAACCTAGATTATCAAATTATATTCATTTGTTTAAATGATCTCTTATATTTCATTTATATAGATAGTTGCTGAAATAATAAGACCATAAGAAAACTGGAAAACAGATTTCTTATGGTCTTTTAACATACCAGTAGCTAACTTTACATTTTTTTGATTCAAGTATATTCCTTATGTTCCAATACGCATCAAAATAAATAATTTCTGCCGCAAAATATCGATTATTGAGCAAACAATATAAACTATGATAATAATTAGAGCAGACGTCAGAACTAAATTTATACCATTATATGAAACTTTAAATGCTGTCAAAACTTTCCATAGATAATAACGAATATAGTTATTATCATGAATCAGATAAACACCTAACGTTGCAGATCCAAATAAATTCACCACAGGTATCTCGCCAACATCCCAATTTTTAAATCCACAGAAAAGCAAGATTGCCAAAAGAAGATAAAGAGGACTTTGAATGTCCATTAGCAAACCTTTTGAAAGTACGTTCTCACTTTGATCATTATGAACAGCAAGTAAAACGATTAAAAAAATGATGATTGCAAAAACAACAACACTTTTTATAAAATAACTTTTGCTACTCTTAGCAAATGATTCAGGATACATCTTTATATAAGCCGCAATAAGGTAAATAAACGAAAACCACATACCACTTTCAGTCCCACCATGATTCATAACCAACAATGATATAACTGGCTTAATTGATAAATACATCAAAAGAAATATTAAAAGAAATACATGTTGCTTTTTCTTCATATTTACAACTAAAATATTTAAAAACGGTGATAAACAGTATAGTAGCACATAGGAACTAATGAACCAATATTGTTGAAATGTTATAGGAAAACTAACCACAATAAGATTTTTAACGTTCAAAATAGAAGGATCTTTTCCAAAAAATGCAAATATTAAAAAAATACAAATTGAATAAAAAAATACTTGTAACCATAGATTTAGCAATTTTTTTGGTTTAAATGCTTTATTGACTAAAAAGTATCCACTAATCAATAAAAAACAATTTACTCCAAATTTCCCCGCCGATCCAACAATATCGAGAAAAATTGGTTTTATACTTAAATTCTCTCCAAAATTCCATTCTGAATGAACAACATAATGATGCATTACAATCATAAATGCACTCAATATCCTGAAAAGCTCAAAATTTGACTTTCTAACTTTCATGTATCATAATCCCCTTAATTTTTCAAATTTAAATTTCTTTTAATCTATTATACTAGATTCCATAAACAATTATAGTCTTCATCACAAAATAATTACCTATTTATAAATCTAAGCAAAACTTAATGATAAAAATAATTAAAAAAGTCTTCTGTATTGAACATAAATACAGAAGACTTTTTTAGTTATTTTTCTAAAATCTCAACGATCTCGTCCATATTTTTAGAACCAAAAATAATTTCTTTATCATCAATGATCATTGCTGGAACACTCATGATTTTTTTCTCTGTTTTCAATTCTGGGAAAACACCGATATCGATCATTTCAGCTTCAACATTATGGTTGATTGAAGCAATTCGCTGACAAGCAGCTACCACATCTGGACAATAATGACATGTCAATGAAACGAAAATCTGTACTTTCTTCTTAGGAAGTTCTTTGATTTTATTAACGACTGGCTCTTCGATTGGTTGTCCTGCACTTCCGACATTGTAAACAGCTAACACGATCGAGTTGACTTCATGTCCACTTGGAATACCACTAAACTTGATGCCTGTGTATTCACCTTGGTCATTTAAAACAACTACACTCGGTAATTTATCAATGCCGTATTTCGCTTCTCTATCAGAATCAGCACCTTTTTGAACAGTTTCCAACAAGATTTTGTCGCTTAATGAGGCAAATTCTGTTAGGAATGAATTTAATTCAAGTGATTTTTCTTCACTGCTGTCCATAACTTGTAACAAGGTTACATTCTTCGTCAATTTACCGAAAATACCGCCCAATTGCTCTCTCATTGCATCAGGGAACCATGTGTTATTACCACTTGTTGCTTTAGCTGGTTTTTTCTCTGCTTTTGGTTGGGTTTCTTTATTTTCAGCATGTTGCTTCGCTAAACGTTTTTCCATCCGTTCATTGACGATTGGCAAGCCAGCTTTTGTTTTTTCTTCTGTGATATATTTTTGTGCATTTGTTGCAGCGATTGCGCCATCTGCAACAGCGGTAACGATTTGACGTAATTCTTTGATACGTAAGTCTCCAGCTGCATAGACACCCGGTACATTGGTTTCCATATTTTCATTTGTTGGAACATAGCCGCGGTCTAATTCGACTTTCCCTTCAAAAATCTCTGTACTTGGTTTGTTCCCTGCAAAAACAAACATACCAAATGTACTGTCTGCTGGCGCTTCATATGTTGTTTCTTCACCAGTTTCATTATTAACAAAAACGGCTTTACGAACAAAGTCATCCCCAGTGATTTCTTTGACTTCCGTATTGTAAACAATTTTGATATCTGGATGTTGTTTAGCTGCTTCTGCTGTTAGTTTTGCACAAGTAAAATCAGGTTCACGAATGATCATCGTCACTGATTTACCGTAACGAGTTAGGTAAACTGCTTCTTCTGCTGCGGCATATCCGCCACCCAGTACGAAAATATCTAATCCTTGGAAAAATTCACCATCACATGTTGAGCAATATGCGATTCCACGACCCGTAAATTCAACTTCACCAGGGAAACCAATTTTACGAGCTGAAGCACCTGTTGCGATAATCACTGCGTATGCTTGATAGGTTTTAGTTGCCGATTTCACTGTTTTGACAGTTTGGCTTAAATCAACATCAATGATTTCATCTGTCGTAAATTCAACACCGAAATCTAGTGCCTGTAAACGCATATCTTCCATCAATTCAGGCCCAGTTGTTGCTCGAATCGCTGGATAATTCACGATTTCAGACGTCGTCGTAACTTGCCCACCAATCTTATCTTTTTCAATAATTAATGTGTCTAACATTGCACGTCCAGCATAAATACCAGCTGATAAAGCTGCTGAACCGCCGCCGATCACGATCAAATCATAAACTTCTTGACTCATGTATGTTCTCCTTTTTGTCTATCTCATTATTTTGCTCTATAAATTTTAAGAAAGACTTCCTAGAAAGGAAGTCTTAAGGTTGTCTATTTAATGGTTAGATTTTACCAACTAAGTCTAAACTTGGTGCAATTGTTTCTTCGCCTGGTTTCCAGTTTGCTGGACAAACTTTATCGCCATGTTTAGCTACAAATTGAGAAGCTTCTAATTTACGAACTAGCTCTTCTGCATTACGGCCGATTCCCATATCGTTGATTTCATATGATTTGATTTCGCCTTCTGGGCTAACAATAAATGTTCCACGGTATGCTTGACCTAAATCTTCATTTAAAACACCAAAGAAACGAGCAATTTTACCATTTGGATCAGCTAACATTGGGTATTTGATTTTACCGATCGTATCAGTCGCATCTGCCCACGCTTTATGAACAAAGTGGCTATCTTCAGATACAGAATAAACTTCACAGTTCAACTCTTTTAAGTGATCGTAGTGATCTTGCATGTCCCCTAATTCTGTTGGACAAACAAATGAAAAGTCAGCTGGATAGAAGAAGAAAATACTCCATTTACCTAATACATCTGCCGTTGATACTTTGATAAACTCACCATCTTGGTATGCATCACATTCAAAGTCTAATAGTTTCGTGTTGATTAAGTTCATTTAATTATTCCTCCTAAAATTTAAAAGCATCATGAGCTCGCTTTGTCTCAACTGAAAAATAGGGATGAAGTGCGTTCCCCTTCACTCCTATTCTATCTTTTTTCTGAGAGAATAGCCCATGCAGCTAGATATTTTTCTACACTCTTAGCGTATCAATTTAAAATTATTATGTCAATAGAATTATTACAGTTTAGTTATTTTATTTTTGGCATTTTCGTCTTCTCTTTGAGAAAATAGCTCTTTCATTCTCAATAACGAAAAAAAGCAGCTTTTATCGTTTGTCTGTTCATTTTTACACAATAAAACAAAAACAGAACAAAGGTGAATGCTTTATCCTATGATATCTTGATTCTAATTCTGCCAAAAAAAATCTTTTAGCAGCAGAACTATTTCCTGATTTTCAACTAGTTCACTGTGACTTGTATTTTCCCCTTGAATCAATACTTCTTGATACTCAGCTACTCGCTCTTGATAAATATACCTTCCAGAAAAAACACTTTGCACAGGAACGATATTATCAGATGCCGTATCATCAACTTCTCCAGCAATATTTAGCATCTTGATCGCATCTGGTATATTTTCTAGATTCTTTAAGTAACCTTTGAGTAGGTCACTTGTTTCTTTTAATTGTGTAAATGAGGTCACAGCTTCATTGTATTTTTCTGATGTATCATTATATGGTGTTCCTGAAGTTATCAATTTGGCTAACTTTGGATCTTCGGATTGCTGAAATTCTTCCAGATACGATGTAATCACTAATCCTCCATTGGAATGGCCTAGATAGTTATACGTTTCAAATGAATATTTTTTTTGGATATAACTTAATGCTAATTGATACCATTTCCCTTGAACAGGTAATGTTTTGTCACTGCTATCTTTAAACGCAATCACTATCATAGGATGTTCTGTTGAACTTGTTAGTTTCCCTTTAGAAGAAACCGTTCCATCTGTTGCTACAGTCACTTTTAACACATCGGCTTTTGAATCTAATGTTTTGATCAAACCATTGAATCTATTTACTGTTCCATTGGTGCCTGGAACAAAAATGATAGGTGTTTGAATTGCCACAGGTTCACTTGTTTGTACAAATTTTTCAGCAAATGCAGTAAGGTTTTTTTGAAATAAAAGAAAGAGCATTAAAACAACACCTACAATCAAAAGTATTTTAGGAAACTTTCTTTTTATGCTTTTATTCTTTTTCATGGCGTTCTCCTCCAATATAGAGAAAGTCTACGCCTTGAAACTTAAATGAAAATTAAACATAACATAAACGCTCGTTTAAGAGCTCAAAAATGTTTCATCCATTTTCTTGTCTTTATTAAAATGCTTTCCGTGAACATCAATCGCTGCATGCCATTCTTTGCATAAATCATGAGGGACCGATTCCGTCAAATGAATAAACTCTTTACGCATTTCTTCATACGTCTTATATGGCCCAAAACCTAGCCGATTAAACAATCGAATCGCATATTGATCCGCGATAAATACATTTCGTTCAAAAATATAAAGCAGCATCGCATCTGCTGTTTCTGAACCTACACCTTTAATCGTTAAAAGCTCTTTTCTTAGCGCATCTGTAGAATATGTACGGAATTTATCAAAATCACTATCATGAGAAATAAACCAATCGATCAGGGCTTTAATATAGTTACTTTTTTGTTTGAAAAATCCAGCTGGACGAATTAGTTCTTGAAGTGTTTCCAATTCAATTTCCTGAAGACTTTCCACAGTTAAATAGGGTTTTAAATTTCCTAATGCTTTATGCGCATTTTTTTCTGTTGTTTGTTGGATCAAAATCATCGAGACCCAATCAGAGATCCGATTGGTGTCCTCCCACCAATATTGGAAGCCATAGTGTGCAACTAAATTATTTAACACTTGAAGTTTTTCTTTATCTGTTTTCACTGTATCTCTCCCTTTATTATGTCACAAAAAAACTCAGATCAAAATAATAAAATCCTGACCCAAGTCTTATAATGGTTATTCAGTTAGCTCTTTTTCTTTTGTAATCATGATTACACCATCACCTAAGGGTAACAAGGTAGATGTCAAATCGGGATGGGTCATAACTGTATCTAAAAATTGGTTTAACTTTCTGTGGATCGTTCTTTGACTACGTGGAATTTCCTCGATTGGGTCTAAAATCGTTCCTGCTTGGAAAACATCGTCTACCATCAGCACGCCGCCAACACGTAACAAACGTAAACATTCTGGTAAAAATTCAATATATTTGGATTTCGCACTGTCCATAAAAATAAAATCATAAGGGCCCGTTAATGTGGGTAAAACTTCTGCCGCTTGTCCTTCTAATAAGGTTACTTTATCTGTCAGCCCTAGGCGTTCATAAGTTACTTTCGCTTTTCTGATCATTACATCAAATCGATCAATTGTCGTAACGTGTCCCTCTTCTCCAACATATTGTGCCATCAAACTAGAAGAAAAACCGATTGCTGTACCAATTTCTAAAATATTTTTAGGTTTGATTTGATCTAAGAAAAATTGTAGAAACACAACTGTTTCATGAGGAATAATCGGCACCCCTGCTTCGTGTGCTTCTTCTTCGATTACACCAAGTTCACCTTGGATCTTTTTTTGCTTATTTCGCATAAAATCAACGAGTTCTTGTTTCACAACTGGTCGATGCATCATTTCGTTTCGCATATTATCGCTCCTTTACTGTGAAACACAGCGAATGTTTTTTATGAGCTGATGTTGAACAGTACAAGGAACATAGTATGTTATTTGTCCCTTAAAATATCTTGAACTTATTTTTACATCAGATTTACTAGTGAGAAAAATTCACTTCTTTATTATACGGAGAGAAGGATATGATGTCAAAAAATAATTTTCATCTTCATTTCTTAGGACTTTACTATTCTTTACTGATTTTTTTAGCGATTCGTTCATTCATTTTTCTTTTCAGTTCATTGATCCGTGTTTTCGCTTGCATTTCATGGAGTGTATTTTCAGCAAAAGATCCGACATCTTCTCCAACTAATTGTAAAACAGGGATATTATTTGCAGCACCTTCTTCAAAAAAGTCTAGTAATTCCAGCATTGGCGGAAGCATATCCATGCCATCACCTGCGGTAAATTCCCATAAAAATTTTTGAACTTCTTTATAAACAACTTGATAATCAGAAGGAAGCTCCTTTAAGCGTGCCATTTGTTTATTATATTCTACCTTATCTGCGTGAACTTGTTTAAAATAATTGATGACGTTTTTATTTTTCATCATCTGTTTCCTCCTTTAATCGTTCGATTTGACCTGAAATAAAGGTCCAGCGTTGCCAAAATAATGCGAGTTCTTCCTGCCCTGCTTCATTTAAGGAATAAAATTTACGCATCGGTCCAACTGTTGATTTTTTCTTTGTAACAGAAACTAAATTCTTTTTCTCCAAACGTAAAAGAATCGTATAAACCGTTCCTTCAACAATATCTTCAAACCCATATTCTTGTAAATTATTGGTTATTTCATAACCATAGGTTTCATGACGATTGATAATTTCCAAAATGACACCTTCTAAAACACCTTTGAGCATTTCTGTTATCCCGTTCATCGTGTTCATCACCTGTTCTTTCTTTTGATTCCTTTTGTTCCTCTAACTACTAAGTATTATTAAGTACAGGTATATAGTATAACTTAGTAGATGGATTGTCAACTACTTTGTTTTACTAAGTAGTTGGATATAAGAAAAGCATCTGTAGTAAAACGAATCGTTTTACTACAGATGCTTTATTTTCTGCTTCTTAATAAAGCAAACCAACCAAATCTTCTTTTTCAATATTGCCAAAATATTTTTTAAGATCAATCTGATCAACAGCCGCTTCAATTGCTGATTTTTCATACTTTGTACCAGTTAAAATCTTTTCTACATCTTTGATTTCACCTAATCCAAAGAAATCGCCAAAGATTTTAATTTCCTTGATTTCTCCATCTTCCACATTCATTTGCGCATCGATAGAACCAATTGGGAAACGTTGATGACGCTCCAAGTTAAAGGCTGGTGATTTACCATAGTTCCAATCCCAGTTACGATAATAATCGTCTGAGATTTTGTTGATTTTTTCCCAATCGTCATCCGTTAGCTCATAAGTCTTAACTTGATCGACAGAATCAACACCAAAAATTTTCAACAAGATATCTTCACGGAATTCTTCTGTAGTCATATCTTGTTTGTCTGCTGGTAAGAATGGTTTAATATTCGTCACTCGCGAACGGACAGATTTAATCCCCTTAGATTCAATTTTATCTTTGCGAACTTTCAATGTATTCACTACTTCATCAATATCACTATCAAACATCAACGTACCATGAGCAAACATTCTTCCTGCAGTTGCATACATCGCATTTCCAGAAAATTTCATCCCATCGATCACTAAATCGTTGCGTCCTTTTAATTCAGCACCAGAAACACCTAGCTCATGCAACGCTTGAATAATTGGTTGCGTTACTTTCGCAAAATCACGGAAAGAATTCCCGTCATCCGGCATGATAAAACTAAAGTTCAAGTTCCCATGATCATGATAAACAGCACCACCGCCACTTAAACGACGAACAACGTGAATCCCATGTTCATCCACATATTCTTTGTTGATTTCTTCAATCGTATTTTGGTTACGGCCAATAATAATGGATGGATCATTAATATAAAATAATAAAATCGGCTCGTCTAAAGGTTTTTCTTTTAATAAATACGTCTCGATTGCTAAGTTGACTCTTGGGTCATTGTTTTCATTTGGTACAAAAATCACGTTCACCACTCCTTAAATTTCAATCACTAAATTTTTCTCAGCTAAACTAACAGAAACTTGACTACCAGCAGCTTTTTCAGCTTGATTTTTCAATTCTTCTAACGAACCATGTTGAGGTAAATGAGTCAGAATCAGTTTTTTGACATGTGCTGCCTTAGCAATTTCCCCTGATTCTTTTGAGGTGAAATGGGCATGATGATTTTCATTTCCTTCAAATAGATAAGTATCAGCTAAAAAGACATCCGCATCTTTGGCAAAATCAACAAAGCTTTCCAAATAACCTGAATCACCTGTGAAAACAAATACGTTCCCTGATTTTTCTTCTACAAAGCGCATCGCATAACATGGAACAGGATGGATTGTTTTCATAAACGTTACAAGAAAAGGCCCTAGTTTTAACTCTTCTGCTTCAAAATAGGGAACTGCTTTTGATACGTTTGGCATATTTAAGGACTCAAAATGAACAGCATCATCTGTATGTCCATAAATCGGCAATACAGGTGTCGGTTCCATCACTGGATATAGCTGACGATAATACTGCAATACCCCCAAATCAGCAATATGATCATAATGATAATGTGATAAAATCACAGCATCTAAGGTTAATGGATCAATATGCTCTTCTAAATTGACTAAGGTTGTACTTCCAGCATCTAACAACAGCTTAAAATCATCTGATTCTAACAAGTAAGAACTAGTTCCTTCTCCTTTATAAGGATAAGCACCTAAACAGCCTAAAACGGTTATCTTCAACTTCATCGACCTCCTTGATTAGTTTTCACTTAATGGTACCACAAAAAAGGAAATCATTGATAGAAACAGACATGATTCAACAAAAAAAGACTAAAAAGTAACTTAAACAGTTATTTTTTAGTCCGCTAATTTCCATAAAAAAATTCAATCAGCGTCGTTGAATCAGCGATTTTTTTGATTTCTTTTTTTCAAAAGATATAGAACACCACATAATACTATAAGTCCTCCACCCATGAGCATCAGAGATTTTTTGTTGCTCTCCCCTGCTAAAGGCAATTGTTCTTTAAGCTTTTTATCGTTTTGGTTATTTTTAATTTCTTTATTCTGCCTATAAACATATGTTACTGTATGGTTTTGTTTTTCAAATGTCCCCTTCGTATTTTTAGGCAATTTGTTTTCATCCAATGTGTATCCATCTATCGCGAGTTTGTAGTTTGGGGTGGAAACATCATAATGTGTGCCAATGTCACCACTGATTGTTTTAGGACCATGGATGTTCTTGCCTGTTTCATCTACATAGATTATCGTGATAGTTCCCGCTTTTGCTGGATTTTTTTTATAAACATACTTCACTGTTATTGGTTTATCACTTAATACTCCTGTCATATGTTCAGGCAACTTGCTTTCATCTAGTGTATAACCTTCTATTGTAAGCTTATATGCTGGAATTGTTGCGTCATAAGTTTCTCCAATATTTCCGCTAATTCGTTGAGCTGCGTGAATTTCTGCTCCTGTTTCATCTACATAGGTTACAGTAACATCTGCTGCTTTTACTGGATTTTTTGTATAGTTGTATACAACAGTTTGGGCTGTTTCACTTAGTGTTCCTTTGGCATTTTCTGGTAGGTTACTTTCATCTAATGTGTAACCGTCTATTACTAGCTTATACTCAGCACTTGTTGCATCATAAGTTTCGCCAACATTTCCGCTAATTGGTTGAGCGACATGGATTTCTACTCCTGTTTCATCTACATAGGTTACAGTAACATCTGCTGCTTTTACTGGATTTTTTGTATAGTTGTATACAACGGTTTGGGCCGTTTCACTTAATGTTCCTTTAGCATTTTCTGGTAGACGACTTTCATCTAATGTATAGCCATCTATTTCTAGCTTATATGCTGGAATTGTTGCGTCATATGAATCTCCGATATTTCCACTAATTGGTTGAGCCATATGAATTTCTTCCCCTGTTTCATCCAGATAAATTACGGTAACATCCGCTGCTGCTCTAGTAACAGGTTGCCAAACATACGTGTCATTTCTTGGAGCAAGATCAAAGTTGCTCATCAATTCTTGACTTGTCCAGATATCTGTCCCTTTAGGATTATTACGGGTACCTTCACCGATGTTCTGCCACATTCCAGTATACGTATCGTTTGCAGGAATCATCGGTAATTCAGGATTAGGAAGCGAGCTTCTGCCTATAAATCTAAAACTTGAACTAAGCGTTAATTCTTTTAATGCGGTAGCATCTTGGAAAAACCTTGATGTTGAGTATGCATTATTGGAATCTAGTTTGGTCATGTCAAATCCAGATAAGTCTAAAGACTCTAAGGAACTATCTTCCATAAAAACTCCTTGTGCTGAATTCATCGGTGACAGCTTCCAATTTGATAAGTTTAATGCCTTTAATTTTGTCATACTTGCAAATGCATACGTTATCGCAGTTATACTCTGTGTGTCCCAAGTTGAAACATCTAGATTCTCCATATTTACACATCCATTAAAAATAGAAAAAATATCTTGCACTTTAGATGTATTCCAACTGGTTAAGTCTAATGAGACTAGACTGGTACAATCAGCAAAAGTACGCTCCATATTGATTGCATTTGAAGTATCTAGGTAGGAAATATTTTCAATTTCAGTCACATTAGATAGACTTTCAAACAAACGTTCCATAATAGCTGACGCTACAACTGGTCCTTCAAAAACAATCTTATTTATAGAATTTCTATAATCAAACCAAGGACTTTGGCGAAACGCGCCAACTTCTGGTGTATCATCAAATTCACCTTGCTGAATATGAAGTACTCCCGTATCATCTATAGACCAATCACTTGTTCCAAAGGTACCTGTCGCAATATCAGTCGTAGATACATCAAATGCGGAAACTTCTCTTGCACTAGTATCTTGTAGAACTGTAAAACCAGTCTTATCCTGACTATTCGACAATTCGGTTGATTTGATGGTTTCACTAGATTCTGAAGAATCTGAAACTATGGCTTCTTCACTTGAATCTTCTATTGCTTCTTTTGAATCATTGCTGATTTTTGGAGTACTGCTATCAATTGTTTCAGCTAAAATAAAACTAGGTTGGCAAATACTTATTAATAATGTAAAAAGTAATGTAAGGCTTATTTTTTTCACAACTATTCTCCTATCACACTTTGATTTTAAACAATATTAATTGAAAACGTTCGTTATGTATAGTAAAAACGCTCCTATCTCTTCATTATATTTATCTTTCAAAAAAAATGTTTTCTCTTTTAAATATCAGATATGTACATAATAAAAAAATCTCTTTTGTTCAATGTTTTAATTATCAAAAACAAACAAAAGAGATTTTATTTATATAATCCATTACCTATGACAAAACTTTTTAATTCATTATGCTACAACAATCGGCGCACCCTTTTCCTCACGAGCTGTGTCATAAAAACTTGCCACAGCAACATCATGATATGGAACTACCCATAATAAACCGATTCCGAAAACTAATGCACCAATAATAAACCAACCAATAAACGAAATTTGTAGTAGTAAATATTGCCCAAATCGGCCTTTCATCAAGAACAATGCGTATTTTAGCGCATCCCCAACTGATAATTCGGGATCATCAAGTTTTACCCAAACGGCAAATTGAAACACGCCACTAACAAAAACACCGACTAAAATCATCAAAAATCCGAAAAGAAGTAATAACAATGCTAAAAAGATATCTCCGCCCATTTCCGATTGAAAACGATCAACTGAAACAGTATTAAACATTAATCCGAAATACATTGTTACCCCGTATGATAAAAGGACTGGTAACAACACAATTAGGTTCAATACTAATTCAACAATATATTGGATAAAGTTGATTAATAACATTGGCAGATAAAATTTCCCTTGAAAAATAGTTGTTAACATTCCTGCTTGAACTCTCTTACCTCGTAATACTTGTAAGGCACAATAATAAGTACCATAGGTAATAGCGAAAAAGAGAAAGTTATTTAGTAAAAAGGACATAACATTATTACTGGCACTTTCTTTTGGTAAATTAGCTACACTGCCAATCACTGAGCTAATCATAATACGGATAAATACAGCTAAAAATGTAATCCATGCCATAGTTCCCCATTGATTTTTTAAAGATGTTCGAGCTTGTTCTCGATGCATTGCATTTGTTATTTGACTTTTCATTTGAACCATCACCTCTTTTTTAATAACTGCGAAGCTTATCGACTGTTTCTTTATCTAATCGCTTCACAACTTCTGTAACCAATTTCACTGTGTTTAAATAATCATCCTCATGAATCATTGAGGTATGAGAATGTAGATAACGAACCGGAACAGTGATTGCAAGTGAAGGAACACCATTTCGCGTCAAATGCATTCTACCTGCATCTGTTCCGCCACCCGTGATTACCGTATATTGGAAAGGAATATTATTCTCTTCAGCAACTTGAATCACGAAATCACGTAATTTTTTGTGCGGAATCATCGAAGCATCGAAAATCAGAATTTGCGGTCCTTTTCCTAACTCAGAATCAGCTTCTTTAGGTGTCATCCCTGGAGTGTCCCCAGCGGTTCCAGTATCTAACGCAAAAGCAATATCTGGATCAACTAAATGTGTACTTGTTTGAGCTCCACGCAAACCAACTTCTTCTTGCACATCACTGCCTGCAAATAAAATATTAGGATGCCCTTCTGCCGCTAAATTTTCTAAAACTCTTAGTGACACAGCCGTACCAATACGGTTATCCCATGCTTTCGCTAACATAAATTTAGTATCATTCATTCGGCGATATTCAATATAAGGAGTTATCATATCTCCAGGTTTAATGCCCCATTCTGCCACTTGTTGATCGCTAGATGCACCAATATCGATGAACATATCCGCAACATCATACGGTTGCTTTCTAGCTTCTGCTGTCAAAACATGTGGTGGTTTTGATCCAATCACCCCATGATAGATATCACCTTTGCCTGTTTTGATTTGTACTTGTTGAGCTAGCATAACTTGACCCCACCAGCCACCAAGTGTTTGGAATTTAATAAACCCTTTTTCTGTAATCTGCGTTACCATAAACCCAACTTCATCCAAATGTCCTGAAAAATAGATTTTTGGACCTTCTTTATCGCCAACACGTTTCGCAATAATACTGCCTAACCCATCATACATGATTTTGTCCGCAAAAGGTGCCGCATACTTCTTAAAGACCTCCCGAACTTCCCCTTCATTACCAGGAACACCCTTAGCATCTGTTAAGTCTATTAATAACTGTTCTTCATTTTTTTCCAAAATATTCCCTCCTAAATTTAAAAGCGTAGCGGGCTCGTTAAGCTCTGACAGAAAAATAGGAAAATACGCTTGTGGCGCTTTTTGTCACAGGCAGATTTTATCTTTTTTCCGAAGAGCTAGCCCGTGCAGCTAGATAACACTAAAAGCCTAGCGGGCTCGTTAAAACTCGTAGTAAAATAGGAAAAGATAGTTGTGACGCTTTTTGTCACAGATAGCTTTTATCTTTTTTCATAGAGTTTAGCCCGCATAGCTAGATAACACTAAAAGCGTAGCGGGCTCGTTAAGCTCTGACAGAAAAATAGGAAAATATGCTTGTGGCGCTTTTTGTCACAGGCAGATTTTATCTTTTTTCCGAAGAGCTAGCCCGCATAGCTAGATAAAACACAGTAACAATGTTCTAACTCTGCCATTATCATTATTGTATTATATCATTTCTTTTCATCAATGGAAAAACTAATGATATCTTATCTATTTTTAAACTGAAAGCGATAGAAACATCCTTTGTGCGGACATTTTCTATCGCTTTCTCCTCTTTTAAGAAACGTTTGTTTTAATCTAGTTGTTTTTTTCTATAGTAATCCATAACACAGTAACCTAGCAGACTAATCAGCACGCTATTCCCTAAAACACTGTACCAATATCCTGTTTGCTCATTTGTTCTTGGTAATTTTTTCTTAGCAAGTAAAGTTGTTTTTGTTGTCTTACTTTCAATTTTTGTTACATCTTTTTCTTTTGGTATCGTTGGATCAATGATCGGTGGCACTGATACTTGTTCATATACATAAACAATCGTTTGGGGTGCCTCAGTGAACATAACTTCATCTGTACTTAAGAGTTGAGCTAAATTAACTCTTAGTCGAGATGTTGATTGTTGTTTTTCTTTGAAACGATAGCCTTTGATTTCTTTTGGCTGAACCTTTTGGGTCGTTCCAACTTTTCCTTGTATGACATCATCATTCGCAATGTCATTGCCGTTAGTATCTATATGGTGGAATTTAATTTCTCCAACTATAGGCGCATTTTCTATCGTTGTTTCACGATTTAAATGCTCTGGACTAATTTCAATAATTTCCCCAATTTCTTTCAATTGATAGCCAACAGGTGCTTTGGTTTCAACAAGGGTATACGTTGCTTGTGGTAAGTCTTTGAACTCTGCAATCCCATCTTGATTGGTGGTCTTGCTGATTTTCTTATTTGGATCATCTTGGGAAACGAGTGTAAATTCTGCACCGCTAAGTGCTTGCCTTGTTTCCAGATCGATTTTGTTTACGCGTAGCGATCCTAGTAGTAATTGATTCTCTTTGCGCCCTGTTACCTTTGTTTCAGACTCTATTTTGTCTTTTGTTAATTCCAACGAAACTGGTTTTGAATCTAATTGATAACCTGCTGGCGCTTTTGTCTCTATAAAGGAATAGGTTCCAGCACTCATTTCAGAAACAAAGATTAAGCCCTCATCATTCGAGGTAAACACTTTCGCTTCTTCTTGATTGGCTATCCAATTAGGGGCGCCTTGTTCATTTTCTTGATAAAATGTTGTCTGACCTTGCTCACTATGAGATAAAATGAATTCTGCACCTTTTAATGCTTGTCCTTTTGGATCGACTTTCTTTAATTCTAAGGATCCTGTGGTAATGATTGGTTCATTTTCCACGATCGTCACATAATTGGGATCATTGATGTCATCATCTGATTTAGTGGATAATACTACACCTTTTTGATAGTCTGAAGATACCTTATACCCTTCCGGTGCTGTAATTTCTTTAATTAAATATTCACCTTCAGCCACTGACTGAAAAGCGACATTTCCGTCTTGATCCGACGTTCTCTTTAAGCCTAGTGATTGCTGGCTCTCTTTATCAAACAGCTCAAAAACCGCACCTTCTAATGGCTGTTTAGTATGCCCATCAATTTTTTTCAGCGGAATCTGCCCCACACCTTTTCCAGATCCAGAACCACTTGTTACGGTATGATTGACCGTTGCCCAATCTGCTTTGATCGCTTTATCATTTGTGAAAACTGCAGTATTTCTGACATTCGCCGATTTGGTCGTAACAGTTTGATATTCGACAGAAACCCCTCTAGTTTCTTTCTTAAACGTAATCTTAAAATAATTCGTATCATAATTTTTAAGAGCAGAACCTGCCGGGCTTTGATCTTCATCATAAGTGAAGGTGATATCATAGTCTTCGCCTAAACTTAACACTTTATTCGTAATCAGATCTCTTACAACAAAAGCATCCGTTCCAATCACAAAATTAGTATTTTCTGCTTTTGATAAATCACTCAGTGTGAAAGTATCTTCTAAAACCAATTGTTTATATGGTCGGTTGGCAGGCATAACATTTGATCGAATACTCCAGTTGGCAAGCTTATTATCGGTTTGAGACACTCTGCCTATTTTAAATGTATTGATCCCCAAAGCAACCGTTAATTCAGCTTTCAAATCATGGGGATAATTTCCTTCATCACTAATCTTGGCTATATTCGTAAAATTAGTATAGTAATCAGAAACTGGTGCTGTACTTGGTGCTGTTTTGTATCTTACCGCTACTTTTTTATTACCGATTGCGGAAAATTCTAAATGAATTTGATTGTCTTTGATCTCCATAACAGTTGGATAACGATCATCCCCTGGCTGGATTTTTTCTCCAGTCATTACAGTTATATTGCCATTATCATTGACAATCTTATCTAGTTCTACAATCTCGATAGAGTTTTTATCTAATTTTTGGCTAGACTCAATATCATCATTTAAAATTAGGTTTTTATACTTATGTCGTTCTTCGTTGATCCCAATCGTCCAAGTCAAAATGCCATCGTTGCTATTATAACTAACATTTTTCTTGCCACCTTCCACCAAAAAGCTTGGAATATTAAATGAGGCAGAAGCTTCCATCGGAATATTTCCATTACCAGCTAGGGACACTTTATTACTTAATTCGTCGCCTACTTTGATGTCTGTATTGTCAAATTTACTGGTATAGGTCAGAACATATTTATTAGTTGTAGCATTTTGATGAACACCTAACATATTTACGGTAAAACCAGAGCTCGTTTTACTAATAGTGTAGTCTTGACCAGCAACTAAGGGATGTTTGGTTTTGTCGTCTCCTTTAGCGTAATAATAAAAATCTTCAGATCCATCAACAAGTTCGTTCACTCGTTCACCAAATTGATCGATCATTTGATTAAACTGCATACCCCAGTGTTTATTATTGACAATGATCGACCAATCAACAGTTCCTGCTGTCATATCTAAAGAATCTTCTTCCAATACTTTGGAAATATTAGATGGTGCTAGGTTGACCTTGGCATCGTCACTTCCTAGTGAATCTGATACTTTATTTTCTATTTCACGGGGACTAGGATTTTGGATAGCCGTTTCATAGACAAAACGATAAGCCATTGTTGAGGCAGGACTTTGATTATTGGTATAGATATAATCTGTTGTATATTGACCAAAACCACTGGTATCCCAATGATTGCTTGGCGCTAGGCCGCCTAAACTGATCGAGCCAGTACCATAAACATAAAGATTATAAATTTTTAGATTTGAAAAAGTTAGGTCATTTGGAACTTCATCCGTTAAAATATCTGTAAGTTTAGTCCCTGGTGCTAGTTCAGTACTGTCCAAATTATAATCGATCGTCCAAACAATCGTATTTGTTTTTACATTGTACTCGCCTTTTTTGGTCATGTGAGGATTGTGATTGTATTGGAAATAAACATAGTTCGAAAGCAGGGCACCATAGGCAGTTGCTTCTGTGCCCAGAGAGTACAATTCCTCATTCGCAATCAATTCTTCTTTAATAATAGAATCATACGTCATGATTACTGCTTTATTCGTTTCTTTCTTTAAAGTCACTGTTAAATCAGTATTATTTTGTTGAAGCGTATACTCTTCACTTCCTAACAGAGTAGGTTCACCAATTAGGGTGCCGCCCATAGAAACATCTTGCGAAAACACTTTCACATTTTTCACAGTAACATAGGCTGCAGCATTTTCAATCCCACTTGATCCATTTTTAGTAATCTTTGATCTTACGACTATTGCTTGATTTGGTTGAATCGTTTGTCGATTGATATTCGTTTTTATCTCAGTTGCCACGATATCAGTATTAAAATTTTTATTTTTTTTCAGACTAATACTTCCTTCGCCTGAAAGTTTGAATAATACTTCATATTTTTTCTCTTGATTGTTCGCTAATGAAAAAGTAATCGTTTTAAGTAAGTCACTATCGTCACTATATGGAATAAAGCTCGTTTCAATCTCAATTTGATATTTTCCATTGACCACAGTTTCATTAAATACCATGGTAAGTTTTCCAGAAGTATCCAAAGTCCAATTCCCTACCGTCTCTAGCTTACCCGATATATTGTTTGAAATTGCAATATCTTCTGGCAGTTGATACTCATAGGTCCCAGCCTGAATCGTCTGATTATCTGTTCCAACTTGGAGTGACAGCTTTAATGGTGCTTGTCGTTGAGGACGATTGGTCGTCGTATTGTATTCTACGCCTTTAGGATCTGTTAGCGTCACATTAGCTATTAAGTTCTCATTTTGTTGTGCTTTTGCTTGTCTTGATTCAAGTTTAACTTCACTATTGGCTGTTTGGACGAAATTTTCTGATACTTCTTTCGTTGAAGAAATAACTGATTCTTCCGTTTTCTTATCAACTGGCTCATCTTTAGAAGGCTCATTTATAACAGCACTTTCTGAGTTTTCTGAAGTAGTTTCTGTGTTCAACGTTTCACTTGTTGGCGCATCAGTCGAAATCTCAGACGTTTCTTCAGTTAAGAATGTTTCAGCAAAACTAACAACAGGAATCAAAGAATTAGCAATCATTAAAAGTAACACCATTACTATCCAAAATTTCTGTCTTTTCATCATTTCCCTCTTTTCTATTTATTAAAAAAACATATAACTGTTATTATTTTACCATATAAATTTAATTATGATACAGAAAATTACAATATTTTTTAATATAAATATAAAATAAAAAGCATAATTGTTTGAAAACAATTATGCTTTTTTTTATTTAAGATCATTTGGTATTTTTTGTTGCCACTCTCTAGAATAAAAGGACCTGTCAAGTTGATACTTTGGTGTCTTCGGTGAACTTGTTTCAAGAAAGGGTTGAATTCGTTGATCCACAGCTAGCCATCCTCGCCACCCTAAATGGATTGTATCAGCCATAAAATACTGAGTGTCACATTCTTTGGTAAAATCCGCAATATTAGTGAATCCTTGGCTTGTTAATTGGTATTTTACTTTTTTAGCAAAGCCTTGTAGCATCTCTTGTGACAATCCTGTAAAATCTGTCCAATGTTTATTTACTGGCGGAATAATAAACAGAACTTCTGCGTTATCTTGCGCCAATTGACTAAGAACTAATTGTAGATCAGAAAATTCAGGAGAAAAACGATAATCCCAATCTTTCTGTGAATTTTCTAAAGTTTTCAGTTTCTTTTTCACTCGTTTGTTATAAAATTGATTTGATATCTCAAATGCATTATTATTTGTCGATTTTTGACCGATTTCAGCAGCTAATTGATCCAATTCCTTCGCATTATAAGTATCAGGTAAACGTTTTTCTGCTTTCTTAATTGCTTTATCTTTACTTACCATCCCGATTTTACCAAACAATTCATCTTCACGAGAAAACATATTCAGCATTAAGTTGATGTATTGCTTATCCGATGAACTTGGTAGTTCTCCTGAAATAATGGCTTTTAGCGCACGATCTAAGCGTTTATCTTCCTTTACTTTAGGAAAATCCAGTAAGCGTTCAGCAAGATACCGATCTGCATCTGTTATTTTTTCTAAATCACTGACCCATTGATAGGTTTGTAACTCAGAGTAATAAGCGTTGAAATAATCATTCGTTACTCCGTCTTTAACAAACCATTGTGGTGAAATGATGAAGATTACTTTTTTATGTGCAAGATTGGTCCCCATTGACTGCATCATCAATGCTTGTGTCAATGATTGAGTCCCTGGTGCGCCTAATAAAAATGGGCGGTAATTGCGATTATATTTATCTGACAGAACAGTTGGATGAAAAGGACTGATCCGACTCAGTTCAGAAGAACCAAAAAATGGAACATACTCCTTTGAGCCAATCGCTTTATTCTTGATTGCATTTCCTCTTAACACATTTGTTGCCATAGATGTAGAAGCGTCTTCCAAAACACGTTTGCTATCTAAATCCATCTTAAATGGTGCAAAGAAAAATGCGACAAGTAGAACCGCAGAAATCAAGATTGGCCCAAAAATTGCAAAGATTTTTTTTTTCATACTCATTATTGTAGTGCTTTCACTTGTTCGATAACTTTATTTGGGGTGTTCCATAAATCGCGGTCAAATTCTGAAACAGGTACTTGGACATTAAGTTGACCTTCAAGTTCCACTAGTAACTGAACTGTCGCTAATGAGTCCATTAAGCCTTCTTCAAATAAATCGACATCTCTATTTTCTTTTACTTCATCGGTACCTGCGATTTCTTCTAAAATATCTAAAACTGTTTCTTCTAAGTTCATGGGGCATTCTCCTCTATTTTATACAGCTTTCAGCTGCGGATTATTTTGTTTTTAATCAATAAACATTTTTTATTTAAAGAACAATGTATCTAAAAATCCTGAAAAAATCAAGAAACTAAAACAAACTGCATTAAAAGTTAAGAAAACTGCAAAAGCATGGGTAAACTTATTAGATGGAATTTTTTCTTTATTTTTTTTCTTAAAACGCAGCCAAGCATCCGTCAAACAAATCAAAGCAGCATGATAAAATCCATAAGCTATATAATACCAGGTTAATCCATGCCAGACTCCCATCAATAAGAATAACGCAAAGTAGCCAACATTTGATGCAACGATTCGACTCTTAAAGACTTTTTTCTTGATCAAGGTAAACATCAAACGCATGTAAATATAATCACGGAACCAAAAAGACAGTGTCATATGCCAACGATTCCAAAACTCTTTGATATTCCAACTTAAGAAAGGTTTATTAAAGTTAACAGGTGTATCATATCCCATCAAATAGCTAGTTCCTACAGCAAACAAACTATAGCCTGCAAAATCAAAAAATAGATACATACTATAAATATACATATATGCAACAAGTTCCCACGAAAATCCGCCAGTTTTCATAGCCATCTTCGCCACAACAGGCATCAACACTTGACCAAAATAGTAGCCAATAATAAATTTATAGAGAAAACCTAAGAAAAAATTATGGATTCCTTTTCCTAAAAAATCAACATATTTCTCAGGTGTTGGAGGATTTTCAACATCTTTTTCAAAACGACGATAACGATCAATTGGTCCAGATGAAATCGTTGGAAAGAATAGTAGAAATTCGATATAGCGCAAGATATTATATTCTTTAATCGAACCATCACGCATTTCCATAATGATCTGCACAGATTTAAATGTTAGATAAGAGATACCTAAAAACCCTAACAAGGATGCATGTCCAGAAACAAATGGAACTACTTTAACTAAAACTAATGGTAAGATCGCTAAAAATACAGCTAGATAAAAAACTAAACTTGCATTTTTCTTTTGGCGATAGTGAAAATAAAACCAAACTAGAATCGTCTGCCAGATAACATAGCCAATCAAAGCTACTCCCTGTTTCCAATCTTCACCACCAAAGCTCATATACAAGAACAAAACTGTCACTAAAACCTGATACCATGCCCAACGTTTTCCCTTGATCAATAATGTAAGGATCATTGGTAAAAGGGCAATCAGTAGGTAAATAAAATAAATCGGATTCGCATAAGGAATCATGTGGGGAAAATCGATCACGTTGCGTTCACCTCATTCATTAACCCTTTACGGTCAATCTTTCCATTCGCTGTCAATGGTAATTGTTCCACATAAATGAATTTTTGTGGAATCATATAATCCATCACTGATAAACTCAGCTCTTCTTTGATTGCTTTCGTCAATTTAAATTCTTTTTCGAACTCATGAGGATTCGCCACAACAAAAGCTACTAACTGTTGAACCTTGTGATGTTGATATTTCGGTACGACAGCCGCTTGCTTAACATAAGAAACACTCGCTAAATGATGATCGATATCTTCTAATTCGATTCGATAGCCATGGAGTTTTACCTGAAAATCAATGCGGCCATCATAGATCAACATATCATTGATCAATTTACCAGCATCCCCTGTTCGATAGGCTGACAAGCCTTTATATTCAAAAAAGGCGGCCGCTGTTTTTTCCGGATTATGAAGATACCCTTTGGAAACACTTGGTCCCGCAATTACGATCTCGCCAACCTCGCCAGCTGAAACTTCTTGGTCATTATTCATAATGTAAACAGCTGTATCCTTTTTAACACGACCGATTGGTACACGACTATACTCATCCAATAGCTCTTGCGTAATTTCCACCCCAGAAATGGCCACCGTTGCTTCTGTCGGCCCATATGTATTAAAAATACGCGCTTTCGGAAAACGATCTAGCAGTTTCTGTGCAGTAGCTTTAGGTAATTCTTCTCCACAAAATAGAAAAACCTTCAAGCTGTCAACATGCTCACCATCAAATGTCGGCTCCATCAAACAAATATCCATAAACGACGGCGTTGACACCCAGACTTCGATCGCCAGAGTTGGTAACAATGTAAATAGTTGTTTAAAATCATTGATAACTTCCTTTGCCATCGGTGTTAAAGAGCCACCTGAAGCCAAAGCAGGATATAGATCCATCACTGATAAGTCAAATGAATACGGTGCTTGAGATAAAAAGCGCATACCTTCAGTGATTCCAAAGTCTGACAATTCCCAATTAACAAAACTTAAAAGATTGTCATGACTGATTTGAACACCTTTTGGTACACCAGTTGTTCCAGAGGTAAAAATAATATAGTAGGTTTCAGAGCCAACAACTGGTTCTAAAGAGCTTGTAGCTTCTACATCAACACAGATGTTTCCTAGTTGGTCTAATGAAACAATTTTAGCCGCAGTTTTAATATCAGGCCACTCTTTAACAGCGAAAACCATTGCCGGATCAGCGACTTCTAAAATCATTTCAACTCGTTCTTTCGGTGTATGTGCCTCGATTGGTATATAAGCGTTTCCTGCTTTAGATGCGCCTAAAAAGCAAGTCAGCATTTCAAATTCTAATTCGCCATAAACTACGACTGGGCGATTACGCCCTATGTTTTTTTGCAAATAAGCAGCAATTGCATCTGAGTCTTTTTTCAACTCTCCATAAGTATACGTTCGATTGGCTTCAATATAAACAGGACGGTTTGGCTCCTTCATCCCCCAACGATCGATTGCTTCAATAATATTTAAAATCGTCATGAAGTACTTCCCTCCTAAAACTCATTGTAAATAAATGTACCGCCATTAATATTTTTGTAATGATACAAGTAGATCAACATCAGAAGAATCCCGAAATAAAACACGGTTCTTCCAATAAATTTCCCCCAATATTGCACATTAGGTTGATTAAAAAATGATTTCATTCTATTTCAAGCCTCCAAAGTTTCCACTATTCGTATTTTGGTACTGCTATTGTAATAAAAACGGCTAAGAAAAGAAACTAAATTCGCAAATAAAGTCTTCTTTACCACTAACAGTTTTGTCACTTCCAACAAAAAGAAGGCAGAACAAAAGGATAAAGGTTTTGTTCCCCCCTCATTTAAGTATAAGAACTAACTGTTTTAACGTTATGTTTCTATTTTATTCATTTTTAGAACTACATTTAATTATTTAAAAAAAATTTAAAAATAATTAAGTTATTGTTGATGTTTTCCGTGGATAATACGGGAATAAATTGCTGATGTCAAAAAGTAATAAGACAAATAAATCAAAATCAATAGCCCACATGACAGATAAGCCAACCAATAACCAGAGCTTGAAATGAATTTACTAAACACATAAATCGCAAACGTTGCATGCAGAACACCAATGATCATCGGTGGGAAAAAGATGATGCTGTTTTGCTGATAAACAAGTTTCGTAATTTCTTTTTTAGGAATACCGATTTTTTTTAATAAATCATAGCTTTCTTTCTCTTTTTCAGCTTCTGAAAACTGCTGTAACATCAAGATACTCCCCGTAATAATTAATGCTAACACCCCTAAAAACATCGCGACATAGATAAACAATCCCATCGCTCTTCTAATATATCTTAGTTCCGAAAAACGATTGGTGTAATTCAATTGCCAATATTCCTGCTCACTATCCTCTGAATACTCTTCAGAACGCTCATTTTCCGGCTTCTGGCTAGTTTTGGATGTGTAACCGACTAACTGATTGTCAATCCACTGATATTTATAGTATACAGGAGCAATCCATTTAGGTTTTACCTCTTCAGATAACTTATTGGTCAATGCTTCTTTATCTTTTGCTTGCACATTAAATGCACTCAATGTATAGTTGACACCTGAATCTATCTCATCAAATTGCTCATCAGACACAACGACTGTCGGAAAGCTATACCTTAATAAATTTTGCCCCAAAAAATCTGGTCGCACATCTGAAACATGAAGTTTTACTCCATCCAACAGCGTAAAATCAGAGCCATAGCGAATAAAACCACCTAAAATATTTTGAATACTATCCAAAATAACGATATCTTTTTTATTATGTAACTCAATTTTCTTTAAATAAGGATTTATTTTTTGAAATTCTCGATAATTTGAAAGTGATAATAGATTTATTGGACTTGTATTATATTCCTCAGCTTCCTGTCCAATTTTAAGATGAAATCGGCTACCCGTCAACTTATAATTCAATTTGATGAGGGAATCTAAATTTGTATCCGTTTTATTTTCAATTACTTGTGTTAATTTCTCATAATCATCTTCAGCGACAATAAAATCTGTTGGTGCAGTAATATTCACTGAATTCATCCCGATTGTGTAAAAAGATGCAGCTCCACCGATCATTCCTAAAGCAACTGCAATAAAAATGGTGACAAACGATAATATATTTCCACTTCGTTTAACATAGAGTTTAGTATTGCCTAATGCCAACATATTTAAATTCCGATAATAGTTAAATTTGTCTTTTCCAAACAAATACACCACTAAGTTCATCGTATATTTAAAAAATAAATAGGTTCCCACCATACAGATAACCATAATTATTAATGGTGCGATTAAAAAACCAGAAAATCCAAAAGCTGTCTTCATTAAAAAAGTGCCAAAACGAATCACATTATAAGACAAAATATAGCCAATCAAGATAAAAATAATCCCTAAAACCCCTAGGCAACTATTTAGAATAGACATTTGATTTGATTGAAAGTCTCTTTTTTTAGTTTTACTAAGCATGTCTGATACTTGATAGCGATAAATCAACCAACTACTTCTTAGTGAGACTGCAACTAACATAAAAACAAAAACGATTCCTGTTTGTACCATAGATGGAATTGAAGCATAAAACAAACTTTCCACTTGTAAAAACATTGCTTTAGCCAAGATCATTGAAAACAATTTGGAAAAAATGACCCCTAAAATAAGACCGCTGACTAATGAAACTGCCCCTAAAATCAATGTTTCTACAAAAAATAAAAACGATATCTGTTCTTTGCGCATACCAATTAAGTGGTACAAGCCAATTTCCTTTCCTCTTTTCAACAAGAAGAAGTGGTTTGCAGCAAACATGAAACCTAAAATCATGATCACCACTAAAATCCCACCCAAATTCATCGCACTATCAATATGGATCTCCTGACCCACTCTGTTTGCCAAATTGCGATTATATGTAATCGCACTAAAACAATAATAAACAACTACAGCAAAGGTCATGCTTACAAAATAAACAAGATAATTAAGAAATTGTCCTTTAAAATTTTTCCAAGACAAATTAAAAATCATTTGCTCGACCACCTCCGCCAATTGTTGCCTGCATATCGATCACACGGTTAAAAAAATCTTTTCTAGATCCCTGGCGTACTACCTCAGAAAAAAAGACACCATCTTTGATAAACAAAATCCGATTACAGTAACTTGCAGTATAAGGATCATGTGTAACCATCATAATCGTAGCGTCATCTTGCAAATTCATGTTTGTCATATACTGAAGTAATTCTGCAGCTGATTTAGAGTCCAACGATCCTGTCGGTTCATCTGCAAAAATAATTTTAGGCTTAGTGATCAGCGCACGAGCTGCTGCTACTCTCTGTTTTTGTCCAACTGAAATCGCATTAGGAAAACTATTTAGCAATTGGTCGATTCCTAGAATATCTGCAACATGCGACAATCGCTGTTCCATCTCAGCTAAAGCCATACGATCTACAGCCAATGGTAATAAGATATTATCTTTTACATTTAACGTCTCCATCAAATTAAAATTTTGAAAAATGAAGCCTAGTTTTTTACGCCGAAAATCACTAATTTGACCATCTCGCATCTTTAATATATCTTGTCCATCAATTCGAACAGTCCCAGTTGTAGGCAAAGAAATAGTAGAAATCGTATTGAGTAACGTAGATTTGCCGGCACCACTTGGTCCCATAATTCCAACGAACTCTCCTTGATCCACAGAAAAAGAAATATTGTTCAAAACTTGTACTTTGTTACTTCGATAACCGTACGACTTACTTAAATGGTTTACTTCTAAAATTTTTTTCATAGATTTCGCTCCAGTTTTTTCATTGTCCTTATTTTACCAATATTTTGCGCAACTGAACATCGTTTCCTCTTACAATTAAGTAATAATAATAAAAGATTCATCAATCATTTATTTTTCTCTGTCGAAATGTTGTGACACTTTCCACAAACCTTTTAGGGAGTTGTTTTCACTATTATTTCATTCCTCATAAACACTATATATAGTTGTATATATAGACAAAAAATTAAATTTCACACTACATATAGTTGAAAGATTCTAAGAATTGATTTATGATAAGGAAGGAATAAATCTACGAGGAGATGGCTAGCAAATGATGGAGATTAAACAAGCTAATAATGAAGTGAGTTCTACAGATCCGGTCTTACACTCGATGAAAATCGTAAAACGAGATGGTCGATTAGTTGATTTTGATGATCGAAAGATTTATGATGCTTTGATCAAAGCTGAACAAAATATTCGTGGTTCTTTAGACCCACTTGCCCATGAGCGTATTCAAGAAATTGTTGAAAGAATTGATCAAGAAATTTCAGATCGTTTCACTGAAGATGTAAAAATCTATGAAATTCAAAATATCGTTGAGCATATTTTACTGGCAAGAAATGAATATGAGCTAGCAGAAGAATACATCAACTATAGGACTCGTCGCGATTTTGAACGAAGTAAAGCAACTGATATCAATTTTACAATCAGCAAGTTGATTAACAAAGACCAATCTGTCGTCAACGAAAATGCGAATAAAGATAGTGACGTTTTTAATACACAACGTGATTTGACCGCTGGAATCGTTGGTAAATCGATTGGACTAAAAATGTTACCTCCTCACGTTGCCAACGCACATCAAAAAGGTGATATTCACTATCATGATTTAGATTATCATCCCTATACACCTATGACTAACTGTTGTTTGATCGACTTTAAAGGAATGTTGAACAATGGTTTTAAAATTGGAAATGCCGAAGTTGAAGCACCTAAATCCATTCAAACAGCAACTGCTCAAATTTCACAAATCATTGCCAATGTAGCTTCTAGCCAATATGGCGGTTGTTCAGCAGATCGTGTGGATGAATTATTGGCACCATTTGCTGAGTTGAATTACCAAAAGCATTTAGCTGATGCTAAAGAATGGATCGAAGGCTCTGAACGCCAAGAAGCTTATGCCAAAAGCAAAACGAAAAAAGATATTTATGATGCGATGCAAAGTTTGGAATATGAGATCAATACTTTATTTACCTCAAATGGCCAAACACCATTTACTTCGTTAGGATTTGGCTTAGGTCTCAACTGGTTTGAACGTGAAATTCAAAAAGCAATTTTGCAAATTCGTATCAATGGCTTGGGTAGCGAGCATAGAACGGCTATTTTCCCTAAATTGATTTTTACTTTAAAACGTGGTGTAAACTTAAATGACTCGGATCCAAATTATGACGTAAAACAAATTGCATTAGAATGTGCCACTAAACGCATGTATCCAGATATTTTAAATTATGATAAATTAGTCGATTTGACAGGTAGTTTTAAAGTGCCCATGGGTTGCCGCTCTTTTCTACAAGGATGGAAAAATGAAAATGGTGAAGAAATCAATGTTGGTAGAATGAATTTAGGTGTTGTTACTTTAAATTTACCAAGAATCGCAATGGAAGCTCATGGAGATGTAGAAAAATTCTGGACGCTTTTAGCTGAACGCTTGGAAACAATGAAAGATGCTTTAGTCTACCGAGTGGAACGTTGTAAAGAAGCGACACCTGCAAATGCACCTATTCTTTATATGTACGGTGCTTTCGGAAAAAGATTGTCTCGAAAAGAATCTGTCAATGAATTATTCAAAAATAAACGTGCGACTGTTTCATTAGGTTATATTGGTCTATATGAAGTTGCTTCTGCTTTTTATGGTGGTGATTGGGAAACAAATCCTGAAGCTAAAGACTTTACGATGGCTATTTTAAAAGATTTAAAAGCCCACGCAGATGACTGGGGAAATGAATACGGCTATCACTTTAGCGTCTATTCAACACCGAGTGAAAGTTTAACTGATCGTTTCTGTCGTTTAGATACTGAAAAATTTGGGATCGTGGAAAATATCACAGATAAAGAATATTACACAAATAGTTTCCACTATGATGTTCGTAAAAATCCAACACCGTTTGAAAAACTTGACTTTGAAAAAGATTATCCACAATATTGCTCTGGAGGTTTCATTCATTATTGTGAATATCCTGTTTTACAACAAAATCCAAAAGCTTTAGAATCTGTTTGGGATTATGCTTATGATCGAGTTGGTTACCTTGGTACAAACACACCGATCGATCACTGCTATGAATGCGGTTTTGAAGGAGATTTCAATCCAACAGAACGTGGCTTTGAATGCCCACAATGTGGCAATCATGATCCTAAATCATGTGATGTTGTAAAACGCACTTGTGGATACCTAGGAAACCCACAAGCCAGACCAATGGTTCACGGACGACACAAAGAAATCTCATCACGAGTGAAACATATGAAATAAAAAGCTGAATAAGCTGCCTATCTCTTGATTAATAAGGAAGAACAATATAGCAATACATTTTATCACGGATTTTTCTTCCTTATTATTGAGAGTTGGTTTGTGTAGCTAGATTCAATAAAAAGCGAAAGGAGTCGTTTAACTCTGACTGTAAAATACGAACTCTTGATTGTGACGGCCTTTGTCACTAGTAATTGTTCTTTTTTCCGAAGAGTTGGCTTTTATAGCTTATGTCAAACACAAAATCAATAAAAACGATGCACCGTACAAAAACTTGTTGGCATCGTTTTTTATTTGAAAGGATAACTAAAAATGAGAAACCCTAAACCACAGGAATGGTTAGCAGAGAATTTTAGTCAAAACTATGTTGGTGATTATAAAGCGTTTAATTTTGTTGATGGAGAAGGCGTAAGAAATAGCCTGTATGTTAGTGGTTGTTTATTTGCTTGCGAAGGTTGCTTTAATCAAGCCGTTCAAAATTTCCGCTATGGAAAACCCTTCACAAAAGAATTGGAAGATAAGATTATCGAAGATTTAGCTCATGATTATGTACAAGGTCTAACCTTATTAGGCGGTGAACCTTTCTTAAATACAACTGTTTGTCTGACCGTTGTGGATCGCGTCCGTAAAGAATTTGGAACTAAAAAAGATATTTGGTCTTGGTCAGGTTACACTTTTGAAGAGTTATTACTAGAATCAGATGATAAGTTGGAACTTTTAAGTAAAATTGATATTTTAGTCGATGGACGTTTTGAATTATCCAAAAGAAACTTAAATCTTCAATTTAGAGGCAGTAGTAATCAACGAATTCTTGATGTAAAAAAATCTTTATCTTGTGGAAAAGCTGTTATCTGGGAAAAATGCCACGATGGGGAACAAAAATATGAACAAATAAAAAAAGGGAAAATGATCTAACTTTCAAAACCTGATATACTAGCAAGTGAAATTCTTGTTTGTATATCAGTTTTTTTTGATTTACTTCTTCAATCATTCTCTCAAAAGATGATCGAAGCGTCATTTAACTCCGATAAAAAAGGAGGGAATTGCTTCTGATCCCGCCGTTTAACTGTATTTCACTTATGTTGTTTTTTTGAAAAACGTAAGAATTTCTGAACGGATTTTACTATGATCGACAATTGGATTCGGGTAGTCTTCACCGATAACCAGATTAATAGACTTTTGAAATTCCATCGGCATTTTACCTGGTTCATGAATATATTTATTTGGTACGTTTTTTAATTCTGGGATAAACTGACGGATAAAATCACCGTAATGATCAAATTTTTCACTTTGTGTTGTAGGATTAAATATCCGAAAATAAGGAACTGCATCCGTTCCTGTTGACGCTGCCCATTGCCAGCCACCAATATTACTTGCTGAATCATAATCAATTAATTTTTTCTGAAAATATTCTTCGCCCATCCGCCAATCGATCATCAAATCCTTCGTTAGAAATGAAGCTACGATCATTCGTAATCGATTATGCATCCAACCAGTCTGAGCAAGTTGTCTCATTCCAGCATCTATGATTGGAAATCCTGTCTCTCCATTTTTCCATTGCTCAAATAATTCTTGATTATAGCTCCATTGCAATTGCCGATATTGCTCTTTGATCTCTTGTGTTTTTTGTTTTGGATTTTCATAATAGATCATGTTATAAAAATCCCGCCAACATAGTTCCGAAATAAAGGTCTGCCGACCATCAGACACTGGTTCAGCATTAAGAGCATACCAAACTTTACGAATCGATAGTTCTCCTGTTCTCAAAAATCTTGATAGCTTACTTGTTTGATCCAAAAAAGGATAATCTCGTCCTTTTTGATAATCATGCAAGTGCGTTTTTATAAATTCTTTTAAATACTGTTCAGCAACTGCTTCACCACACTCATATTCAAAAGGAAAAACTATTTTTTCAACAAGTTGCCCAAATTGTTTTTCACCCTCAGTAAATAACGGATGAGTAATCTTTTCAAACTGTTTATCGATTTTCATTGTTCTTTGATAAGGTCTTTTAGGCATTGCCAGCCATTTTCTAAAATAAGGTGTAAAAACTTTGTAGCTTTCCCCTGTTGGCTTTTTAATTTCTTCCACACCATGTAAATGACTGTCTTGATAAGAATGTACTTGAATCTGATTATCCTCAAAAAAAACAGTCATTTTCTGATCTCGAACGCTTCCAAACCCACGCTCATCTTTATTAAAATAAATAGCATCCCAATCTTGAAATGCTCTTTTTAACGCCGTAAAACTTTCCTCGACATTTCCATATACAAAATGAATCGTAACGTTATTCGCTTTAGCCTGTTTATAAAATGTTGATACACTGTAAAAAAAAGCATTGTGATTATAACTATTCTCTAAAAATTGTAACGGATTCAAATGAAAAATACAGATCAACTCATCACTCTCTTTGCTCTCTTCCAACATCTTATTAAACGCTGTATTATCATCTAAACGAAGGTCTTTGCGAAACCACATAATTGTTTTGCCCACTGGATTTTTCCTTTCAGATTTATGAATAAATCGTAGCATAAATATCATATTATCACTAAAATTTAAAGTCGTTTATTTGATTTAACTAAAACGAGCTCAGCTATTTACCGATTGAGCTTATCATCATCCTCTGTCTTTTGCTTTTCCCACAATGGTAGTACCATATTTTCATAGGCCATTGGGTCAAGATTTGTCAATGTGATTCCTAATAATCGAATCCCTTGTTCAAGACCTAAAATTTCTTCCCAAATCAAATTTGCTTGATAATATAGCTCTTCTTTTTTAGAAATATATTCTGGAAGTGTCCGACGTTTTGTTACTGTTGTATAATCTGCATACCGAACTTTTAATACAACAGTTTTTCCATGTTTTTGGACTCGCTCTAACGATTCTTCCACTCGTTCTGCTAATTGTCTTAATTGAGCTGTTACCTGCGCTTCAGTCGTTAAGGGCGTACCATATGTATGTTCTTTGCCTACCGATTTGCGGTCTCTTGTTATATTTACTGGAGAATCATGAATTCCACGAACCTTTCGATAAAGAGAATAACCCATTTTACCAAAATGACGAATCAGTTCCATCTCGTCTTTTCTATACAAGTCCTCACCAGTGAAAATACCTAAATCATGCATCTTGGGCACTGTCTTTTTCCCAACTCCATGAAATTTTTCAATAGGTAAAGCTTTCAAAAATGCTTCTGCTTCATCCGGCATCACAACAGTAAGCCCTTTGGGTTTTTGAAAATCAGAAGCAAGTTTTGCTAAAAATTTGTTATAACTCACTCCTGCTGAACAAGTCAAATGCAATTCAGTCCATATGTCATATTGAATCAATTTAGCAATCTTGATCGCAGATTTACTGTCGATTTTATTGATCGTTACATCCAAATAAGCTTCGTCAATTGAAACAGGTTCGATAATATCCGTATAACGGCGAAAAATTTCTCGAATTTGCTGAGAAATTTCAGAATATTTCTCATAGTTACCTGGCTTGAAAATTGCATCTGGACATAATTCATAGGCTTTTTGAGCGCTCATTGCAGAATGGATACCAAATTTTCTTGCTTCATAATTGGCTGTAGTCACCACACCTTTTCCCCCAGTATCACTAGGATGGCGTGCAATTACTAATGGATGTCCGACAAGTTCAGGATGATCACGTTCTTCTACAGAAGCGAAAAAAGCATCCATATCGATATGAATAATTTTACGAGAAGTATCCTTTTTTAAGGGAAAACGTAGTTCACTGATCATTATCGCCATCTTCCTTTCTACGAGGTTCATTGTATCTATCGGGTTTTAATCAACTTTAAGAAAAATCCCCTTTTCACTATCATCAAGTATTTTATCAATCTTTGTCTTAGCTATTTGAGAGATAGCAGACACTGGAGCAACTTTCCCGGCTACTTCTACCAAAGGATCAACAAATCTTCTCTTCTTCTTTTGGTAAATAGTATAATTATCCTCAATAGAACAAACTATATATTTGGGTGGATGGTCCATTTTATTCAATAATTGTTGGATTTCAGCAGAGTTGCTTGCCTTTAATTTTTTAAGAAATGCTGAATCAGTCATCAGCAAATCATCTAATGTAACTTCTTGATTCCTTAATCCAATACGAATTGCCTGTGCCATCCACTCATAGCTACAAATATTTAAAGGATCATAGAAAAAGTCGATCACGACTTTTCGATACTGGTCTATAAACCATATCGCCCATTCACTTGAATTTAAAATGATTTGCTTCTCTATTATGTTGATTGCGTTCAAAAATTGTTGAATTTCTTCTAAAGGAACAGAAAAGTAACGTTGAACTTCCCTCAGAGTATAATCGATCCTATCACAGCATACTAAAGGTGCATCTTGTTCTAACAACGACCATTGCTCATCATGAGATAAAATCTGTTGATAGTCAAAACCATAGTCGTTTAAAATAAGTGGGAGCGCTGACTTTTCAATTAATTGAAATTTGATTTTTTCATGATAATCATCCGCTTCATTAGCTAAAGCTAAATCAATTACATGAGAATAGGCAGTATGTGATACATCATGCAGTAAACCGGCAATCTGTTCTTCTAAGCTTCCTCCCAGACGTCTAATCAACAGCATAACACCAACAGAATGCTCATATCTCGTTTCATTCCAAACTGGATTGATCAAATATGCAGGACCAGCCATATGAATATCTTTTAATCGCTGTACCTCATCTGATAAAATCAATGCGGCTAAAATTTCTTCAACCTCAAATGAACCATATAGAACATCTTCAACAATCATCTTTTTCTCCTTAATATTTCTGCTGTCTTTTACAAACATTATATACGAACATTTGTTCATTTACAACTTATTTTATTTAAAGAAAAAGAAGCAAAGCTATTCTTAGCTCCACTTCTTTCTTGAGGATCATTAAATTGCTTTTGCCCCTCGTTCACCTGTTCTGATCCTGATTGCCTCCTCTACATGATAAACAAATATCTTGCCGTCCCCCACTTCACCAGTTTGACAAATAGCCATTATTAATGAAATCACTTCTTCCACTTTTTCGTCTAAAACAACAAAACTAACTTTTACTTTTGGTAATAGCGTTGTGATGATTTCTTGGCCACGCACATATTCTTTTAACCCTTTTTGATTGCCAAAACCCAGTACTTGAGTAACTGTCATCCCCATTGCTTCAAAACTGTTATCCATTTTTACTTTCAGCTCTTCTAGTTTTTCTTGCTGAATAATCGCTTCTACTTTTTTCATCTATTTTCCTCCTATGAATCTAACCCCATAAATGTCGGATAAGCTGTTTCATCGTGCTCGATTCGATCTAATCCTACTGCTTCTTCTTTAGCTGATACTCGGATCGGCATAAATAATTGAATCCCTTTTATGATCAGAAAACTAGCAAAACCAGCAAATACGATCGTAAAAGCAATACTAGCGACTTGCGCCACGAATAATTCTGTTCCACCATACAACAAGCCAGTTTTTCCATCAACAGCAGGATCTGCAAAAATCCCCGTCATGATGCCGCCAAAAATCCCGCCAACACCGTGACAGCCGAACGCATCCAACGCATCATCATAACCAAATTTATGTTTAACAAACGAAATAAAATAATAACAAAATGGACTAACTAAAGCCCCAAGAACAAATGAACTCCACAGCGAAACAAATCCGGCACCTGGTGTGATTGCTACTAACCCCACAACAGCCCCTGTACATGCTCCAACAACAGTTGGTTTGCCGATTGCCAGTTTTTCAATCAACATCCATGAAAGCATTCCACTTGCCGCCGCTGTATTTGTCGTTAACATAGCATGAATGGCCAAACCATCGGCTGCTAATGCAGAACCAGCGTTAAAACCGAACCAACCAAACCAAAGTAAGCCAGCACCTAAAACTACAAACGGTATGTTATGAGGACGATATTCTGTTTGCCGATATTCTCGACGTTGACCTAACACAATAGCTAAAACTAGCCCTGAAATCCCCGAACTAATGTGAACTACATTTCCACCAGCAAAATCGATCGATCCTATCTTGTCTAAAAAACCTCCACCCCAAACCATGTGCGCCATGGGATAATACACAACGATCGACCAAATAGCAATAAATAAAAAGATTGCCGAAAACCTCATTCGACCAACGACAGCACCCGTAATGATTGCTGTCGTGATCAAGGCAAACATCATTTGAAACCCAGCAAACAATCCTTCTGGAATCTTATCACCTTGGGTCATCGAAACATGTTTAAAAAACAGCTTATCAACGTTACCGACAAATAAGTTTTCTCCACTAAAAGACAGAGAATAACCTAACATAATCCAAAGAACTGAAGCCAACCCCATCACACAAATCACCATCATCATTGTATTGAGAATATTTTTCCTTCGTTCTAAGCCGCCGTAAAAAAACGCTAAAGCAGGTGTCATCAAAAAAACCATAGCCGAGCAAATCATAATGAATGCGATATTTCCTGTTTCCATAAAACCCCTCCGATTCTCTCAAGTTAAGCCAACCTTCATTTAGCTTTGTCGGTTATTTTAGCATCGTTTTTTAATTTATCCTAGTAAAAATTCCTCGTTCCATGAAAATAATTTGATTTTTCTGACAATTCACGTTACAAAAAATAACATCTATACCAATAGAACGTTTTCAATTTAATTTCAATTATATTCAAGTATACCAATCAACAAGTGGCCGGGACATAACTCCACGAGTCACATCCCAGCCACTTTCTGCATTATTCAAATCAATCTACATGATATTCTTTATAAACTTCTTGTTTTTTCAATCCACGTAGCTTTGCAACTTCTTTGATTGCTTCTTTTGATGAACTGCCTGTATTCATCAGCACTTCAATATGTTCCTTGATAGAAAGTTCCAAATCTGTATTTTCGCTTACTTCTGATCCGTCAATTCCTTCAACTAAAAGACAGCACTCCCCTTTTACTGTATGTTCTGCCAAATAATTCCTTAATTCAGCCAAAGTACCACGCAAATACTCTTCATGAAGTTTCGTCAATTCACGACAAACTACAGCTTTGCGCTCTTCCCCAAAAACTTCTGAAAAATGTTTTACAGTGGTAGCGATTCGATGAGGTGACTCATAAAAAATTTGAGTAGGCTGATTTGATTTCAGTGTTTCCATAACTTCAAGTTGTTCTTTTTTCTTTCTAGGTAAAAAACCATAAAATGTGAACGGCTGTGGTGTTAAACCTGAAGCAATCAATGCCGTGATCCCCGCAGTTGGGCCAGGTAACGCAACAACTTTAATGCCCGCTTCAATACAGGCTTCCACTAACTCATGGCCTGGATCACTAATCGACGGCATCCCCGCATCACTGACTTGAGCGATCATTTCACCAGCTGCCAAACGTTCTATAAACTGAGGAATACGTTCCTTGTAATTATGCTCATGAAAACTAATTTGGGGCGTTGTGATTTCAAAATGATTCAATAATTTTTGTGTATTACGAGTATCTTCACTTGCTATGATTGTTGCCTCTTTTAAACTATTGATACAGCGAAAGCTCATATCTTCCAAATTACCGATCGGTGTAGGCACCAAATATAGTTGCCCAATGCTAGATGAATCAAAACTTTTTTGTTTTTGCATAATTACTCCTTTTCAGCACTTAGGTTAATAATAAAAAGAGGGTGTGGGACAAAAGTAAAAGTCACTTTTGTTTCACACCTTAAATGCGAGGTGAAAGCAGAAGCAATCCCTTCGGAAATAAACGCTTCTGTCCCATCCTCTCTCCATTTGAATTGATTAAAATTTATTTATATCGTTCACCGTAAATAACATCTAAACAAAAAGCACATTCTTCATCATTCTCACGACGTGAGCCATACAAAATGTTACAAACATGAAATCCTTCTTCATAAAGTTTTTCTAAATTCATTCGAGATTTAGACAACTCTTGCTTAGCTGGATCATTAGGGTCACTGGCTAATTTAGTCAGTTCTTGCAAATGTTCTCGTAAACGCTGATTTTCGATTTCAAGTGTTGTATTTTTTTCAACTAACTCATGAAGAGCTTCTTTTATCTCTGATAATTGCCCCAAAGTTCCTTGTAGATCCGTCTCTAAAGAACTCAGACCATCGTATAAAGAACGTTTATCCATTGTGATCACCTTTTTCGGCTTGAGCTTTTTCTGTTGCTTCTTTGATTTCTTCATAATCATATTCTACTGCTGTTTCACGTCCGACTAATCGGACTTTGATAATACGGCTCAACAAATTTAAACCAACTACACGGCCTTTTCCATCTGGCGTGATCACATCTTTACCATAATCAGGTAATTCTTTCTTCGCTGCTTCGTATTCATCATTTTCGTATTTTAAACAACACATCAAGCGCCCGCATAAACCAGAAATTTTTACTGGATTTAAAGATAGACCTTGATCTTTTGCCATTTTGATTGAAACGGGCATAAAGTCACCTAAGAATGTGGAACAACATAATTGTCTGCCACAAGGACCTATTCCACCTAAAATTTTCGCTTCGTCTCGAACACCGATTTGACGCAATTCGATCCTTGTACGAAAAATAGCGGCTAAATCTTTGACAAGTTCACGGAAATCGATTCGACCATCAGCAGTAAAATAAAAGACCATTTTGCTACGGTCAAATGTATATTCAACACGAATCAATTTCATTTCTAATTCGTGTGCTCGAATTTTTTCTTTGGCCACACTTAATGCTGCTTGGGCATCATCCACGTTCTTTTGTTCTTTTTCTAAATCAGTTTCTGATGCTTTATTTAAAATGGGTTTTAATTCCTCAGGTAAATCTTCCGGATCGATCGTTTTTTTCGGTATCGCCACTGTGGCCAGCTGTTTAGACTGCTGTGATTCCACAAGTACTTTATCATTGTAAAAATACTCTGATTTTCCAGGAGCAAAATAATAGATATGACCTGCTTCACGGAAGCGAACTCCTACTACTTCTACCATTTTCATCCTCCTATTTATGTTTTAGGGTGGATCATACGTATTACTAATTGTTCGCAGACGCTTTGCCAACTGACATTGGCTTCCCACTTTTGCCTCGCCTTTAAAATCAATTCAACTCGTTGTGCTTGTTGTTCTATCACCTTTTTGAGTTGTTCTTGCGCTACACTTTCTGTGAGTTGCTTGCGATAATAAGCAAGTAATAAATCAAAACTCAACGCTTGCTGGTCCTTTTCTTTAAAAACTTTGACCATCTTTTTTTGAACATAGACAAAAGCTTGTAAATCATCCTTTATCATATAATCAAACCATTGTTGAGTAATTTCCCTAGCTTCATTAAACCATTCATCTTGAGAGATTTCAACTGCTTTGTCAAAACTATTGGTGAGTTCTGCTAAAAGATTTGCTGTAATTTTGTTGATTCCTGACTCTGTCAAAGCATGAACTAATTTTTCCTTGACTAAAGGTTGAAAATGAAGAACCTGACAGCGTGATTGAATCGTTGGTAAGATTTTGGCTAAAGAAGTTGTCTCTAAAATCGCCAAGACTTTTCCCTCTGGTTCTTCTAAAAATTTTAATAAACTGTTCGCCGCACCTACACTCATTTTATCCGCTTGCTCTATCAAGAAAACTTTCTGAGCTGTCTCTACCCCACTTTTACTAAATTCAGCTTTCAACGATCGGATTTGATCGACTTTGATCGTTTGACCATCGGGTCCAATCCGCAGTACATCCGGATGCTCATTGTCATTGATTCTTAAACAATTATTACACTGATTACAAGGATTGTTATCCATCAGGTTTGTACAAAAAACATGTTTTGCCATCCATAAACCAAATTCTTTTTTACCAGTTCCTGTATCGCCTTCAAAAAGATAAGCATGGGCAAGACGACCATGCTCAAAACTTTTTTGAAGTTGCTGGTAAAGCAACGGTTGTTGCTCACTTAAAACAAAGGCTTCATTCATTCTAATATTGATGGAACCCTTCAACTGGAAGAACAAAGACTGTTGCTCCTCCTACCTCAACCTCGACAGGATAAGGTACTTGTCCATCCATCGTAATATCAAGTGTTACAGGAGTTGACACATATTGTTTACGAGATTGGCACGTTTTTTTAATCAATTCCAATGCTTCTTCTACTCGATCATCATCGATCCCAACAATAAACGTACTATTTCCAGCTTTTAAAAAGCCGCCCGTTGATGAAAGCTTTGTCGCACGAATATTGGCATCAATAAATTCATTGGCTAAACGGTTACTATCTTTATCTTGGACAATTGCTAAAATAATTTTCATATTCGGTCACCTTCCTAATTTCTAAAGTATTCTGGATAACGGTTTACGATAGCTTGAAACGTTGCTTCCACAACATCTTCCAAACTCATTCTGGCATCGATTTTCGTGATTCTGTCTGGATTTTCTTCTACTAATTTTAAATATTCGTGGCGAACTCGTTGGTGAAATTCAAGACCTTCTGAATCCAACCGATCGATTTGTTGCTGGCGATGATTTTTGATACGATTTAAACCAGTATCAGAGTCTACATCCAAATAAATCGTAAAATCAGGAACAGTTCCTTCAATCGCAAATTCATTGATTGTAGCAATTGCTTCTACACCAATACGTCGACCTGCTCCTTGATAAGCTAAAGAACTATCTACAAAGCGGTCACATAAAACGATTTTTCCGGCTTCTAAAGCAGGTAAAACCTTCTCCATCAAATGCTGACGTCTAGCTGCCGCATAAAGCAACGCTTCTGTCCGCTCATCCATCTCCTGATTTTTCGGATCTAAAATGATTTGACGAATCTTCTCAGCAATGGGAATACCACCAGGTTCTCTGGTCTTAATGATACTTCTTTCTGCTGCCAAATCAAGTCTTGGGTACAACTCATTCAATACACTTGTCTTTCCTGCGCCATCTGGTCCTTCGATTGTTATAAAAATACCTTGCACTTCACTAATCCCCTTACTTACTTTGATTCCTTCTATCTATTATACTTTATCTGTTACAATCAGTCTAATTGAATTCCTTATAATTAAAAAAAATACTGATGAATAAAAAAACTAGACTAAAAAGTCTCTCGGACTTTAGCCTAGTTCTATTGTTTTGATTCATAATTGCCTAAACTTTTTTATGTTTGCCAAAAAGAATAATTGTTCCTACGCTTAAACAAAGACTGCCAAGCAAAAATAAATTGTTAACTGCCTTTTCTCCAGCTTTTGGCAATCGTTTATCTTTTTGTTGATTAGCATTATTTTGCTCTACCCGACCTTTAGTATTGCTCTCTTGAAATAGTTCTGGTGTTTCTTCTTTTTGATTTTCAACCACTATTTCCAAAGGTTCAGTGTTTCCTGAAACAATTTCAAAAGGGATGGGCTCTTTCTTTATGATGTAGCCTTTCAAAGCTTTAGTCTCGACAAATTGATACTTACCTGGTACCAGGCCTCGGACGATCAATTGGCCCTTTCCATCCGTTACAAGATCTGTTTGCAACGTCTTTCCAACACTGTCTTGAAGTTCAAAGACAACATCTGCTAATTTTTCCTTCGTTGCCTGATCAATTTTAAATAATCGAACAGATCCGAAGATTGGTTCAGCCTTGTTCGTCACTTGTTTGAAGGCAATCTTGTTTTGAAAATCAGTAGAAGAAATCTTTATCGGTGTAGTATCTAATACAAATCCGCTAGGTGCCTTAGTTTCTATCACTGTATAATCTTCTTGCAATAAATTACTTATTTCACCTATGCCTTGCTCATTTGTACTAATTTGACCGACGCGCTGATTGTTTGAATCTCTATAGACATCAAATTCTGCACCTGCTAAAACAACACCATCCTCTGATAGTTTCATTAACTGTATAGAGAATACATCACCGGTTCCCGTTCCGCTTCCATCAGAGTAGTGTGTGTTAACTTCTTTGGAAGCAATCGTTACTTCATTACTTTCTAAAGTTGCACTATTAGCAAATACTTCTTGATCTTGAGGTTGATGATCAATCGACGTGTCATACGAAATAAGGTAGCCGATTCCTTCAGGCATATTCCCAAAATCGACTGTAAAACCATTTGGGAGATAATGGATGGTTACTTGATTGGTAATATCAACTTTATTGATTGGATTATCAAAAATTCCTTTATCTGCATCTGGAAATTCTGCTGAGGTCACTTTGATCGATGCAGGGACTAATGTATAGTTTTCTGTTTGAAAAATGTCTGTAACTACAGCATTAGGAAACGCTTGTCCGCTTGCATTTACTCGTACTTCCCAGTAGAGTGTTCGGGAATCCGCTGAAAACCAAGACCATTTATTGATGACTTCATTCGGATCGTCTGTGGCTTTTTCAACCTCAACTTCTGTAGAAATCTCTGTAGTTTTATTGATTGGGAATATTAGTTGAATCGTGCCATATTCCTCGATCACTTGCCTATCAAAACGGCTGAAAAACTGCAATTTTCCCTTTACATTAGAGTGCGTTTCGACATAATCGGTATACGTCAATAAAACTGTTTTTGCTCCTTTATCCGCAACTGCGGTAGCCACAATTGCACCACTTTCATCCAGTACATCAAAAGTCAAACTATTGACCAAATCTAACTCAGCAGGTAAATCGATCAATGTTGTGTCACCCTTTTGAGCACTTCCATTTGGGATACTCCAATCCATATTAACTTGAATAATATCCCACGATTTAAAGGAAGTTTGATCTTCCCCATTTTCATTGGTGATTTTTACATTTTGAATCACATTATTAATTTCTTTTGCTTCTGTTTTTGTTTTAAATAACAATGTTAAACTGAATAAAGCACCCATAAATACAATACTTAAAATAAACACCTTAATTGAGTTGTAAAACTTCCCCTGCATCTTCTCCACTCCTGTTACTAATTTATTTAGTTTTTTTATCTACTTTAAAATTATACAATAATTATATTTTTTATATGTATTTATTTTTTTAAAAAAACCTATTATAAAAACATATCTAACGAAGTAATCTACCGTCACACTATGTAAAAGACAAAAACTGCCACTCTATACAAAAATAGAGGTATAATTAGTTTAGCAACATCAATAAAAAATAGGAGTGAGTCATTTGGAAAAAGTCTTTACTGCAGTTGATGATTATTTTATTGAAAAGTTAATAGAAAAAGACCCAATTTTTGATCAGATCCTAGCGAATAACCAAAAACATCAATTACCACCTCACGATGTTTCTCCTTCTCAAGGTAAATTTCTTTATCTTCTTGCAAAAATCAAAGGTGCCAAACGAATTTTAGAAATCGGGACATTAGGTGGTTATAGTACACTCTGGTTTGCTAAAGCACTGGATAAAGATGGAGAAGTTATTTCACTTGAATTCGATAAGAAACATGCTGAAGTTGCTTCAGAAAATCTATCCCTAGCTGGAGTTTCTAATAAAACGACAATTTTAGTTGGCCCCGCTGCTGATAGCTTAGAAAATATGGTGCGTGATCAGACACCACCTTTTGATTTGATTTTTATTGATGCAGATAAAGAAAGTAACTCCGTTTATTTAGATTATGCCTTACAACTTGCTCGCTCTGGAACTATTATTATTGGTGATAATGTGGTACGTGATGGTACAGTCATTGATCCAAATAGTACTGACAATAGAGTTTTAGGGGTTCGATCTTTTATAGACGATTTAGCTGCATCCCCTAAACTGACTTCGACAGCTATAGAGACAGTTGGCGTAAAAGGATATGATGGTTTTACCATTAGTATTGTAGAATAAAAAATGCGAGTGGGACATAACTCTTCGAGTCATATCCCACTCACATGGAATCCTGATAAACGGTAGGAGCAAAAGCAATCCCTTCAGAAATATGCTGAAATTGCTGTAAAACACAACGAGGAACGAGTTGATGCTTTCTCGCTAAAGGCTCGTCGCAGATAAACATTGTGGCACACAGTACCTACGTGGTTCTCGGGATTAAACACTTCTATCCATTCTCATTTTTGTTTATATCTTAAAGTTCCCTGCGTCCCTCTACAGCTTTTAATAAAGTAACCTCATCTGCATACTCGATATCACTACCGACTGACAAGCCATGAGCTAATCTTGTCACTACAATTCCCGCTGGTTTAATCAGACGAGAAAGATACATCGCGGTAGCTTCACCTTCTGTCGTAGCATTTGTAGCAATAATCACTTCTTTGACCTCATCGTCGTGGAGACGTTGGATCAATGATGCAATATTGATATCCTCTGGTCCTGTTCCTTCCATTGGCGATAACACACCATGAAGTACATGATAGAGACCGTGATATTCACGCATTTTTTCCATTGCCATCACATCTTTAGATTCTTCTACAACTAAAATAATACTGCGGTCTCTGCTCTTATCTTGACAAATTTCACATGGATCTTCTTCTGTAATATTTCCACAGATACTGCAAAAATGCAGATCACGTTTTACACTGATCAAAGATTTTGCAAAAGCATTCACATCTTCTTCTTTCATATCAAGTGTATAAAAAGCCAAACGTACAGCTGTTTTTTGACCGATACCTGGTAATTTCATATAACTTTCGACTAATTTGGCTATGGGTTCTGGGTAATGCATTTCAACAAATCCTTTCAAACACAAACGATGGACGATTGGTTGTAAATTATGTATTCATTGTAGAGCTAACATGTATTATACCATTTTTTATAAGTGTTTTTACAGAATAATAACTTTTCTTTGCTTCTATATGTTCTGTCTCCGTTCAAATAAAAATAAAAACTTTACGACATTTTTTCTTACACTTTGGTACCTCAAAAAAACAAGGATGAACAATCACCTTTGTTTCACACCCTAAATGCGAATAAACGGTGGAAGCAGAAGCAATCCCTTTAGAAATAAGCTGAAATTGCTGTAAAACACAACGAGCAACGAATTGATGCTTTCTCGCTCGTCGCAGATAAACATTGTGGCACAGTACCTACTTGGTTCTCGGGCTTAAACGCTTCTGTCCCATCCTAGGCATCTAACAAATTTTGATTGTATGTTATTGGTATTGATGCTCTATTAACGCTTGATTCATCGAGGTTAAATGAATCATTACGTCTGATTACTATAGAAAGCAACAAAAAGCCAAAGGATAAATGCTTTTTCATTTATCTTTTGGCTTTTCATTTTATCCGATCTAGATGTTTACGTTGGAAGTATACCTTGATTAGAACCCTGGCATACCTTTAGCATATTTACCCATTGTTGCTTCTGTTTCTTTCTCAACTTTTGTTAATGCATCGTTTACAGCCATGATTACTAAGTCTTGTAACATTTCTACATCTTCTGGATCAACAACATCTTCTTTAATAGCGATATCTTTCATTTTGCGGTCGCCAGTGAATGTCGCTGTAACTAAATCATTCGTTGAAGCTCCTACAAATTCTCTTACGTTTAATTCTGCTTGTGCTTTTTCCATATCTTTTTGCATTTTTTGGACTTGTTTCATCATCCCTTGCATATTTCCCATGCCTCGCATCATAACTATCGTCTCCTCTTAATCGTTTATTACTTCAACAAGCGCTTCGCCAAACATTGCGATCGCTTCGTCTACTACTTGGTTATTGACTTCTTCTGCTGGTTCTTCATCAGCTAATAAATGATTCTCTTGACTTGAAACAGATTGGTCTTCGTTTGGTTGATCTTCTGCTGGTTCTTTATTTTGGCTGATAAATGACTGGCGTAGCTTCGGCCAACTTTCTTTGGTTATACAAACCATGTCAGGCGCATAATTATTCACCAAACGGCTTAAATTATTATGAACAGCTAACTGCATTTCTTCATCTTCCATAGCCCGACCACAGACAATTTCATACTCAAATGCAATTACCAACCCATTTGGACCTGCGGCAACCGGCTCACTGGCTTTCAGCATAGCTCTTTGGGTCACAGACATCATTTGTAATAAATCTTCCCAAACATTTTTAACGTTTAATAAATGTTCTTTAGTTGCTTCATTCAGTACTTTATAGACTAATTCTGTCGGAATTCGCAGAGCATTTTTACTGCTAGTTGCTCGTGTTACTTTGACAGGTTCAGCTTCTTTAGCCGTAACACCATGTTTTTTCAATTCAGTTAATTCTTTTTGCAATTGTTCGATCTGTTGTTGTAAATCAGCAATTTCGACTGTTGCTATAGGTTGTACCTCAGTTGAAATTTCGACTGGTTTTCTAACAGATTTTGCCAATTTAACTGTGGCTACCTCAAGATAAATATTCGCATTATTTGTAAAACGGATATCATTTTGAGTATCACTTAAAATTTGAATCATTTGATAGATTTTATCAGCAGCGGTCTGGCCTGCCAAACCTTTGAAGTTCTCAGTCAGATTACCAACTTTTTCTGCTAGCAAATTAGGTGCCTGTTGAAACATTAGTAGGTCACGGCAATATAATAATAGATCCTCTAAAAATCGTCTTGCTTCTTTGCCTGAACTGAGAATCGATTCCAGTATTTCCAAAGCTTGCTCCACATCACCTGTTACACAACTCGAAATATATTGATCCATCATTTCATACGTTAAACTACCGGTGACTTGCATGGCATCTTGCAATGTGATTTTTTCATCGCTAAATGAAATCGTCTGATCTAAAATACTCAAGGCATCTCGCATTCCACCTTCTGCTGCTCGCCCAATAACATATAACGCTTGCTCTTCAAACTCAACATCGATTTGTTTTAAAATATATCCTAAATGATCCACGATATCTTGTGTACTGATACGTTTAAAGTCAAAACGCTGCGTTCTTGAGATGATTGTTAATGGAATCTTATGAGGTTCAGTTGTCGCTAAGATAAAAATAACATTTTGCGGTGGCTCTTCCAACGTTTTCAGCAATGCATTAAAAGCCCCTGTTGACAACATATGTACTTCATCAATGATATAGACTTTATACTCAGCTTGTGTTGGTGCATACTTTGCTTTATCACGGATATCACGAATTTCTTCAACACCATTATTACTCGCCGCATCGATCTCGATCACATCATTCAAGCGTCCTTCAGTGATCGCAACGCAGGTTTCACATTGATTACATGGTTCCCCATCCACACTATGTTTACAGTTGATCGCTTTAGCAAAAATTTTCGCCGCACTCGTCTTACCAGTTCCCCTTGGGCCAGTAAACAAATAGGCATGCGAGGTTTTCTTTTGGATGATCGCATTTTTTAACGTCTGCGTAATTGCTTTTTGTCCAACAACGTCATCAAAACGCTGTGAACGCCAGACACGATACAAAGCTTGATAAGCCATACTTTACCCCTCCCTCGAATTTTCACTATCTACTATTATACGTGATTTTTATGGATAAGGCATTAAAAAAAGCAAACTCATTAAAAAACTTTCAAAAAAACATACTAAGATTATAGAAAAAACTCATCTTTCGATACGTTTCCCTTTTCTAATCTCAGTATGTTTCTAAAACACATTAAATATGTGTATCTATTTCTTCATTTTTAGCTGGACCGTCCATCGCACGGAACATTTGGTTATAACGTTCTTCATCTTCTTGATTATCTCTAATCACTTTTGACAGTGTAAACGAGGAAGAAATCAATCCCACTGATCCCATCAAATAATATCCTTTAACCATCAATGGTTCTTTTAAAGTATATAAACCAATCAACATCAATGCCACAAAAAAGGCAAATGATCCCCAACTTAGAAAGACAAATGCAGGTGTGTTTCTGTACGCTTTCTTTTTCATAATTCTCTCCTTTAAAATAATAATACTATTATTTTAGTATAGCATTTTTATTTATTAAATGACAATCTTTATTTTAATTTCAAAAAAATAATAAGTTTGATCAAGTAATTAAAATAACGATTCAAGCATTTAAATAGGCAATATCTTTCGGTAGGACTAACCGTCTTTTTTCAATATATTTTCGTAGATCTGTAATATTTTTAAACGACGGTATATCTTCTACGATCATATTCATTTTTTCATCTACTGTTTCAACTGCATAATTTGAGACATACAAATCATACTTTTGATCGGAGCTATTCACTAACTGTTCATAAAAATGACTCTCCTGAACAGAAAGTTTAATCTTGTTTTGGAAGTTTTCTTTTAAAACTGAGCTAAGCAATTGAGCGTGCTCTTTCCCTAAATCGCTTAGAACCAAAACAGATAATTGATGCCTCATTTCTTCTGTAAGTCTACTAAGATCTTGCCAGCGAATCGCCATTTCATGAAGGATTCCATCTAAATACATTGTTTTCCAAGGAAACTTCATCTTCGTCTCCAACACACTAAGTGCTTTAGTAGCCACTGCCGTAAAAACAATAAAATTCTGTTTGATCGCCCTGCTAGAATATAAGTAACGATCGTAAACCATAAATTTTTTATAAGGAAACATCTTGTGTTTTGCATAGATGTATTCAATCAAACGGACAATGCTGACTTTACTTTGTTCTGAAATGGAAATAGAAAGCGCATCTTTAATGGTTGTCACCAAATTTTCAGCTTGGTGAATAACATTTATTTTCTCTTGTTCATTGTCCCAACCAAAGTCCCACCAAAAAATGGAATAACAAAAATCTTCATACCAATTATCAGGTAGAACTACGTTTAATGGCTCAGCAATCTCTTCTACATCCGCTTGGTATTTTCTAACATCAATTGTCATTTTAACAAAACTATTGATGGGATCTTTTCGTTTCTGAATTAAAAAACCTTGTCGTTCTCTAATAATTGTGACTGCAATTGAATAAGCTAAATGAACGATTTGACTATCATTTAACTCTAAATCAAATTTTTTGTTGATTTTATTGGAAAGATTGAATACTTTTTCACGATCTAAATGAAATGGCCAATCACGAATTCCATACACTTCTATAAAATAGCTTGTAAAGAAATAACGAACTTGGCGCTCATCTTTACCATGAACAAAATATGGGGAACGGCTCATTTGAATATTGCGGTCTTTTAAAGCAGAACTGATTAAATTAGACAACCGATACAAACTAGAATTGCTTAAAAATAATTTCTTTTCCCAAAAAGATGCAGGTTGCATTGGTTCAAAAAAAATTGATTCTAACAAAGTAAAAGCATTTGATTCTTTCATAATTTCAATATAAATTTCATAAATCGACTTATGCGGCGAGGCAATCAAACGAATTCCATGTTTTCTGGATGTTTCTATCGTCAAATAATCTGACCAACGATCCTCTATGTACTGACAATCCAACATGATCGTTTTTTTCGAGCAATCAATACTTTCAGCTAAATAATCAGAGGTAATCCAGCTGTTCGGACCGTTTAATAAGTTCAACAACAGTACTCTCCGATGCATCGACGGCGATAACAATCGTTCCATTTTATCTCCTCTTTCTTACTTTCTATTAAGTTCTTCAAAAATTTCCAATAGTTGAGAAATTTTTGAAGAAATCCTTATTTAACAATAATTATAGCATCTTTATCGTTGTTTTTGAATTAAACGAAAACGCAACTCAATTGGTTTATTTAAAGTTGGGTCTTATTATAAAAATATAAAAGCGCGGATTTAAAATTTATCGATAAATGGAAAATCTCACCACAATTTGGGAGGGATTCTACATGAAAAAAAACACAATTAAACACACGATTATTGCTGGTTTTATTGGTATTTTAGGTATTCTATTGTTTATCGGTGGTTATATTTTCACCGATACTTACAGTCGTGCAAACAGCTTGAATGATGAACCAAAAAAAGCAAAAGTTATCTTAGTAAAAAATGTTCCAACTGGCAAAGAGTCCAAAAAAATAATAACCACAGCAAAAAACAAACAAAAAAAGGAACAGATAGTTGCCACAAATACTGCAAAAGATACTACTGCACCAACTATTACTGCACCTGAAGAAACTATCGAACAAAACACTCAGGTCGACATTTATGAGGAAGTTACGGCAACTGATAATAAAGATGGAGATGTGACAGCAAACTTATTAGTGGATAAACCGTTGGACACATCTGTTTTAGGTACTCAAACAATCCATTATTCAGTAACAGATGCTACTGGTAATACAGGTAGCGCGGATAGAATATTCCATATTATTCCAAAAAGCGAACCTATTGCCACTGCACCACAAGCTGAGCAACCAGAAATTGAACCTGCTACAACACCTATTGATGTCCCACAGCCTGTTACAACAACAGCAGCTGTAGCAACAGATTTTTCACCAATGACGATTACAATGAACGGACAAACGATACCTTATCAAAACGGTGGGCAAGGCAGTGGACAAAGTGTGATCGATTCAAATCCTAGCGGTGTTGCCTCTACATGGGGAGGGGCTGCTGTCCAATCAGGCGATGATGGGCAAAATACTCATTTTATCGGGCATAATCCTGGCGCTTTTTCTACAGTCTTTTCATTAGGAGCAGGTAGTCAAATCGTTGTGACAGATGCAAATGGTACACCTACAACGTATACGGTACGCACATTGCTCCAATTAGATGATTATGGTATCGAGGTTGGTACAGGGACTGACTACTGGGATCTTACTGTAGGTACAGGTGGCGGCGAGCGCATCACACTTCAGAGCTGTGTTAATGATACAATTAATGTCTTTGTTATTGCGTACAAATAAAAAAATTAGAGCATCAATGAGTTTTATCTCGTTGATGCTCTTTCTATCAATTCCGTTGCAATCGTAATTTTTCTTGCTATTGGCGCTTGTTCATAAATAAGAGCAAGAATCGTTTCAATAGCAAGTTCTCCTAACCATTCTGTATGGATTTTTATTGTAGTCAATGGCGGGCTAACATATTTAGCTACGCTAATATCATTAAATCCAATTACTGAAATATCTTCGGGTACTTTAAGACCTACTTCTTGAATCGCTTTTAAAACCCCTACAGCTAGAGCATCACTAGAAGCGAAAAAAGCACTTGGAAATTCCTTCGGGTGCTCTTTCAAAAACTGCTTCATTACTTCATAACCGCTGACCACCGTAAATGGCGCACTTAAAATAAATGCTTCGTTTAACATTTCTTTTTGTTCTAAAATTTCTTTAAAGAAGGTCAATCGTTTATCTTCAAGGAATTCATGACTTCCTCGAGTATATTCTTCTCCAGCAATCATGCCAATTTTTTGATGCCCGTGTTGAGTCAAGTAAGTCAAAACAGAAGACATGCTTTGGTGAAAATCGATTACTAGAGAATTATAACCTAAATCAAGGGCATCAAAATCGATAAACAGGAGATTAGGGTTCTTATCGAAGAGATAATCCGCCTCCGCTTTATCGAATTTACCTAACGCTAAAATCCCATTAGCAGTTTCATTCTCAAGCTCATCCATTGAACGTTTGACTAATTCAACATTCATTTCTTCCGCTTTCTTTTCGATTCCTAAACGAATAGATAAATAATATATATCTTCAAGTTCCTCAGATTCATTGTACCATTGAACCAATACAAGTTTTATCTTAGCTGTCTTTGCATTTTTTGTATGTTTTGTATAATTTAACTCTTCTGCAGCTTCAAAAATTTTTTGCTTTGTCTTGATTCCAACAGAAAGATCTGGATCATAGTTCAATACTCTGGAAACTGTAGCTGGTGAAACGTCTGCTAGTCTTGCAATGTCTTTGATCGTTGCCATCTATTCACCTACCTTCTTTATAGACTGTCAATAAATCGTTTAAACGCTTTGTGACCTTCTTCCGTTCGTTTATAAACACCAGCATCCGCTAAAACGCGAGCAAATATTTTCCCTACTTCTTGTTGAATCACTTCTTTTGCGTTTCCTTCTTTAAGAGAATAGTCTTTTTTCATTTGATTTGCCCATTCCTTATGGTAATCAGCGATACGATTTTCTTTCCCTAAAACATACTTTTCTACTTCTTGTAGCTCATCATTTAATCGAGGCGGCAATACAGCTAATCCCATCACTTCGAACAGTCCAATATTTTCCTTTATAATATGTTGCACCTCTGGATGAGGATGAAAAATGCCATCAGGATGCTCTGCAGAAGTATTATTATCACGCAATACTAAGTCTAGTTCAAATAGTTGACCTTTGCGGCGAGCAATCGGTGTGATGGTGTGATGTGGCGTTCCATCCTCTGAGAAAGCTCGAATTGAGACAGACTCATCGGAATAGTTTCGCCATTTCTCCAAAATCAATGTGGCCGCTTCAACTAAGTCTTCTGAATTCGGACTTTGCAATCTAATCACAGACATCGGCCATTTAACAAGACCTGCATTCATTAACGGAAAATCATTCAATTCAAAATAATGTTCAATCTCTGCTCTCTCCATTGGAAAAATATGCCGTCCAGCTTGATAATGATCATGCATTAAAATCGAACCACCTACAATTGGTAAGTCCGCATTTGAACCGACAAAATAATGCGGCAATACTTCAATGATCCTAGTCAATCGGCGAAATGTCTCTTTAGAAATCATCACGGGACGATGCTCTTCAGATAAAATAATCGAATGTTCATTATAATAAGCATATGGTGAATACTGAAATCCCCAACTCTCTCCATCTAAATTCATCCGAATAACCCGATGATTCGTTCTAGCTGGATAATTAGCCCGACCTTTGTACCCCTCATTTTCCATACACAACACGCACTTTGGATAATCTGCTTGCGTTACTTGGTGCGCTGCAGCAATTTGTTTTGGTTCTTTTTCTTGTCTTGACAAATTGATCGTAATTTCTAATGGACCATACTCTGTTTCTGCTGAGAAAACAATATTTTTAGCAATTGCTCGAGTCTTAATATAATCATTTTCTTTACTTAATTTATAGAAATAGTCAGTCGCATCAGCTGGATCTTTTTCATAATGTTGGGCAAATAAAGCATTAACAACTGAAGGCGGTGGTGTTAAAAAATCCATTAATTGTGCTTCAAAACTCTCTAAATCAACTGACCCTTGTTGAATAATGCTATTCTTTATCGCTCGATCGACTAGTTCATCTAGTAATTCTAACGATGTTTTTGTCACTGTTGTTGGCGAAACTGAATCTAAAGATTCTTCACCAATCATCGCGAGAACACGATTCTGTAAATAAAGACGGTCCAACTCCATCCAACCGCCAGCTTGAATTGCCAACGTGACAAAATCAGTAATAGTTTGACTAATTGACACAACGATTCCTCCTAATTTAAAAGCCTAGCAGGCTCACTCCGTCTCGTAGAAAATAGGATTAATGACTGAGTTTTTTATAACAATCATTTTTTTCCTGAAAAGTTAGCCTATGAAGATAAATAACAATAGAAGACTATTCATACCCTTTTGGATGGCTAACATGCCAATTCCAAGCGGTTTCGATGATCTGTTTAATGTCTGTGACTTTAGGTTGCCAACCTAAAATCACCTTAGCTTTCTCACTTGAAGCGACAAGTTTACTAGGATCACCTTGACGACGCGGAAGTACTTTTGCTGGTATCTCTTTGTTTGTTACTTCTCGTGCAGCTTCCAACATTTCTTTAACTGAATAGCCTGTATTACTACCTAAATTGAATACATTGCTTTCATTGCCTTTTTGCAAATAATCCAACGCAGCAATGTGAGCAGCAATTAGGTCTTCAATATAAACATAATCACGGATACAGGTCCCATCTGGTGTATCGTAGTCATCACCATAAATTCCTAGATACGCTCTTTGCCCTAAAGCTGTTTGTAAAATAATCGGTATTAAATGTGTTTCAGGATCATGGTCTTCTCCAATTGAAGCATCCGATTTTGCACCTGCTACATTGAAATAACGAAGTGCAACATACTTTATCCCATAAGCTTTATCGCACCATTTCATCATTTTTTCCATCATCAATTTGCTTTCACCGTATGGATTTTCCGGATTTGTCGCCATCGTTTCAACCATAGGCATCTCTTTTGGTTCCCCGTATGTAGCAGCTGTTGATGAGAATACGATATTTTTGATACCAAATTCTTCCATGACTTCTAATACAATTTGTGTCCCCTGAACATTGTTATTAAAGTACTCCAATGGTTTTTCTACTGACTCACCAACTAGTGAACTTGCAGCAAAATGAATCACATCATCGATCGTTTCCTTTTTTAAAACCTCTTGCATAAATTTTTTATCTCTAATATCACCTTGATAAAATTTAGCTTTTTCATGAATCGATTGTCTATGACCCGTTTGGAGATTGTCGATCACAACAACTTGATATCCTTTATGAACCAGTTGATCTACTGCATGTGAACCAATATAACCTGCTCCACCTAAAACTAAAATTGCCATGTTCTTGCCTCCTTGATTTAACGGTATCAGAAAACAGAATGTATTTTCAAGTATTCTTTATTTTACAGCTTTCTTGCTCCATCATCAACAGTTGCACTATAAAAATCTGCTGAGTAACCAATCTTCTCTTTGTATACTTTTCCAACTTGCTCAATAAAATACTCTAATTCCTTTTCCTTCACTAAGGCTATAGCACAACCACCAAAACCAGCGCCTGTCATACACGCGCCTACTAGACCTGGTTGTTTTTGTGCTGTAGCTACTAATAGTCACTTCATAATCCTCTTTTAATGAAGTATGAGAAGCGTTCAGTAATTGACCAAAGCCTTTTAAATCATTTTTTCCTAATGCATTCTTTGCTTTGATTGTTCGTTGATTTTCCGTTACTGCATGTTTTGCTCGCCTGATTAACCATGGATCCACAATAATTCCTTTATGTTGTTCGAACTGTTCCTCTGTCAATTCTCCTAATAATTGAATTGGTAAGATAGTTTGAAGGCGGCGTAATACTAGTTCATACTCTGTCCGTCGTTCATTATATTTTGAATCAGCTAATTCTCTACGTTTGTTCGTGTTCATGATTACAATCACACATTCGCTGAATTTTGCTGATACTAATTCAGAGTCTAATGTATTTGTATCTATTAAAATAGCCTTGTCTCACATCCCCATACCAAATGCAAACTGATCCATAATTCCAGATTTTACACCGATAAAATGATTTCCGACTCATTGTCCAGTCTTCACAAGATTCAACATGTGAATATCCAAATCAAATAAATCGTTTAACATAACACCTGTCAACAATTCGATTGAAGCAGAGGAAGAGAGCCCTGCATCATTTGGAATCATACCGTAAAATAGAATAGCCATCCCCTGATCAATAGGATAGCTATCGTTCATTAAATAATGAACCATCCCTTTAGAATAATTTGTCCAGCCATCTTCCTTTTTATAGGATAAATCATTTAATATAAGCTCAATGATTCCTACTTCAGCAAAATTCTCTGAATACAGGCGAATACTCTGATCTTGTCGTTTCCTAACAACACCATATATTCCTAGCGTAATTGCAGCTAGAAAGACATGTCCGCCATTATAATCTGTATGTTCGCCAATCAAGATGATTCTTCCAGGTGCAAAAAAACGCTTCTTCGTCTTTTCCAAACACAGCAAGAAATCGTTTTTTTAACTTATTTTCCAAAAAAAATCACCTCTTAAATGAATTACAAAACATTTACTAAATCTTACCAAGTTTTTTAGTAAATGTTTTCAAACCAGATGGGGCAGTAACTCTGTAGACATAGAAAGTGAAAATATAAGTACTCTTTAAGTTTACTACAATCTATTGGATTTTTTTCTTACTTTAGTTCATAATGGAGTTGACTAACTAATGGAAAGGAGAATACATATGAAAAAATTTATTTCAGGTATGCTTGTGGGAACAGCAGTAACATGTGCTGCTGTTGTTGGCTTTGCGGCTACAATCAAGAAAACAGTTCTTGACCCAATCGAAGAAAAAGAAGATATGATTGAGGAAAACCGTAAAAAAGCAATGCGCAAACGTATTTCTCGATAAACAAAACGTTTAACCCTCTATGAAAATTATTTATTTTCATAGAGGGTTCCTTTGTGTGACTAGATTATCGAAAATTGGATGAGCTAGTTAGCCCTGATTGAAGAGTAAAAAATTTTTTCTATAAACAACAGTGCAAGAAAATAACAGCTCAACCCTTGTCATTCTCATTCACCGTTCTCTTTCCTTCAAAAATAGTTTCAGCAATCAAATCGGCCTCCCTAAGATTCCAAGGATCTGTCCCAGGTCTTGAAGTTGCCGCTGTCAGCCAGTGGATTCCTTCTGTGGGTATACCATAACAGAATAAACCATTGACGATTTCTCCAGATTTAGATCGAATTTGATTTGTTTTATGATCAACTAAAAGGGCTCCTGTTTGATAATATTCACCAGAATCTAATTCCAATTGATGCAAACTTGCGATCTCATCTGCTAATAATTGTTGGACGACTGGATTTAAACTAAGTTGATTAGCCGTTTTAGATAATCTAGCTTCTATTAGAAAATGGGTTTTATATTTTATGTTCGGCTCTTTTCTAGAATAGCCGATGAACTGACCAGATGTCGTTGTTAACTCCATTTCTGGACCAAGCAACGTTACGATTCCCGCTTTGATTAAAGCATTTAGTTCGGATGTACGCTCTAAAGGCGGACCAATTGATAAAAAAGAATTTAATGGTGTAAACCAATCCCACAACCATTTTTTGGTCTCATCATCTGAAAATAGATGATGATCTAGCATAAAACGTACCTCATCTCGTAAATCTTTTAAGCTATCCAATGCTGCTGCAAAAGGTCCTGAAATCGTCCCTCTTTTTGCCTGTTCTAAATCCCAGTTTAAATAAGCTACAGTAAATTCCTGAAAAGAGTCTTGCTTACTTATTGTTTGATCTGGGTGTTGAATAACAGACCAGTCCCAAAAATCTTTTTCATGGATACTATATTTTTTTAAAACGGACAGATCTCCTCTGCTTCGAATAAAGTCCTCAGTAAATCGAGTGCTATTTACATCAAGGTAATCTGTTTTGATTAGTGCAGAATAATAAACAAACTCTACTTCTTTCTTTAGAAGCTCAAAAAACTGTTCAGCTGGAAACTTCCCTTTTCTTTTAAACTTATTTAAGCTCTTTTCCTTTAGAAACCGTGGTTGGTACTCTTCACCGTAACCTTTTTGGTTAACACCTCTAGCATGATAAGGAATTCCACGACTAGAACCTGCAATGATTTTAGGTTCTTTTCCTGATGGCTGATAAACCAATGTTCCATTTATCTCTTCAAAAGTTCCACCACGACCACTCGTCAGCAATGTCAGATAATCATAAAAAACCAAGCCTAAACCTCTTATCAACACAGTTGTGTCTTCAGTGATTGCCTCAAGATATGCATCAGCTGCATTTTTAGGAGAACAGTAAAATAAGCGATGCTCCCTAGCATAAGCGGCTAACTCTTTCTCACGACCGACCAGTTCATTTTCTTGATGACCCAAAGCTAAAACAACCGTGTCAACCGTTGTTTCAACTGCTTTAGTATAGACCAGAAACTTATTATTTGATATTTTCGCAGCTCGAACGGTATCTTTAAAAAACTTTACAGATGTCTGTTCTGTCATTCGAGTTTGAACATATTCATAGAACCATTTTTGATATATCCCATAAAACACTCTTGAGCAGTGGTCATTGGGTCCTAACGTTTCACATTCTTCCAGTAGTTTTACTTTATTGTCTATATTATTTTTTTTGATAAAAACAGGTCCCTCAATTTGAGCCCACTCATATAAATTAGGTCCTTTAGCTACAGGACCTTTGGTACTCAGGGTTTCATCTGTAAATAATGTGACTTGGGAAGCGACCGAATTCATCAACAAAGATAGCGGCTGATCTTCTCGCCAGACTTTTCCACCTGGACCATATGGATCAAACATTGTAATTTGGATGACTTGCTCTTCTCTTGACCACTCAACAATTCGTTCCAAAATTGAAAGTCCTCTGGGACCCCCGCCAATGATTGCAATTTTCATTTCACTTCCTCCTTTCAAACTAGTTTAGTTCAAAACTTTGCTTGATTCATTTTTTCTAAGATTTCTTTTAAAACGACTGCATTATTATTTTTTTCATCTTTTGCACTATAAATTAGTGTCAGTGTTGGTTGTTCTTTCATGAGTTTTACTAATTCTTGAAGCGATTTCTGTCCGTCTGCTGACCTGAGTTCAGCGATATATTTTTCTTTAAATTCAGCAAATTTAGTGGGATCATGACCAAACCATTTTCTAAGTTCATTACTTGGTGCGATAGTTTTTAGCCATACATCCAAGTGTTCTTTTTCCTTTGACATTCCTCTAGGCCACAGTCTATCGACTAGTATACGATAACCATCAGTAGGACTGGTTTCTTCATACGCTCTTTTAATTTGAATCATATGCAACACCTCATCCTTATTTTACCGTAATGAATAAAAAAAGAAACAATTTACTATTTTTCTTTAGAAGAAAAAAACACAGAGAAGCAAACGTTGTCCATCTCTTGAACACTCGTTTATTTCTCTGTACTTTATTGATTAAGCATTTTTCTTTTTCGTTTTACCAGTCCAGCCTTCATAACCGCCTTTTAAAATATAAAGATCTTTATAACCATTTTTACGTAATTGATTTGCTGTACGAATACTTAATGATTTTTTTTGATCATAAATATAAACAGGCTGATCTTTTCGAATGGAATTCAACGTTGTTTTAATCGTTGTATAAGGCATACTGCGTGCACCAAGAATATGACCAGCATCAAATGAGTCTTTCTCACGGACATCAATAATTTGTGCTTTTCTCATGCCCTCTTTAAACTCTTCTTCAGTGATTGTTTTGGCAGATCGTTTTGCCATGATTCTAAGATATAATTCATTGATTCCCATTGCTAGTAAAATCGTTAATAAAACTCCGTTGATAATCCATAAAACGTTCATTCCAAAATCCCTTTCTTACTCTTTCTCCATAAATTGTAACGCAAGTGAAGCAGCTCCAATAACGCCCGCTTCATTTCCTAATTGAGCAAGTTTAACTTGCGTGCTGTTACGAACTTCTGGGAAAGTAAATTCTTCAAAATATGTTTGAACACGGCTACGTAAAAATTCACCCGCCGCAGAAACACCACCGCCAATGACCACACTAGACGGATTCAAAGTATTCCCTACATTACCAATTGCAAGACCTAAGAAATAACACACACGATCAACCACCATCAAAGCAAATGGATCATCAGCTTGCGCATATTCAAAGACATCTTTACTTGAAACATCTTGACCATCATCAATGGCTTGTTTTAACTGAGAATCACCTGCATATTCTTCCGACATATGCCGAGCAACCCGAACCACCCCTGTAGCACTAGAAACAGTTTCTAGACAACCTCGTTTACCACACGTACATTCAAATCCTCCTGGATCAACCGTTACATGACCAATTTCACCAGCACAGCCGTTAACACCATGTAATAAATTGCCTTCTGCAATAATGCCACCGCCAACACCTGTCCCAAGTGTGATAAAAACAACATCAGGATTGTTTTCGCCAGCACCTTTCCAACGTTCACCTAAAGCGGCCACATTAGCATCATTATCTAAAATAAAAGGAATTCCAGTTGCTTCCTCAATTTGATTTTTTACATTTTGTTTTTTTGTCCAATTAAGATTGTAAGCACCAACTACTGTGCCTTTCTTAATATCTACACTACCTGGCGTGCCCATACCGATTCCGATAAAATCCTCATGCTTCATCTCATAAAGAGAGATTCGATGATTGATTGATTCAATAATATCCGGCACAATATGACGACCTTCATCCAGAATATTCGTTTCAATACTCCACTTTTGCTGAACATCTCCATCAGCTGTTAAAATCGCAAACTTAATCGTTGTTCCGCCTAAATCAATCCCAATCAATTTCTTATCCATTTACTCGGTTCCTTTCTCAGTCGCTCTGCTTTCTTCAATTCGATGTTCTCTTTGTAAAATACTTCTCGCATGGAGATACGTGTCTCTATCGATCAAGTGACCTTCATAAATATTTTTCAATTCGATCATCATCAACTCGATATCATAAATTCTGGCACCTACATAAATGTAAATACCGAACTGTTTAAATAACTGCTGTACATCATATAGCGTTTCCATTAAATGCACTTCCTTATTATACAAGTAAACCGAATTTTTTAAAACCCAAGAGTAGACAAACGCCTAATAAAAATACAAAAAGGATACCAGATATGATTCGTTCATGGATATTGAACTCGTCAGAACGATCTGGTACAGCTAAAGCAGATGCTACTAAAAGCCCACCGATCAAGCCGCCAATATGTCCCATAATATCTACAGAACTACTAAATAAATTAAAAATCAAGTTGATTCCAATAAACGTCGCATAACGTTGAACCATAAATGAAATGGCTGGATTATTTCTAAAATGACGACCTAAGATAACAAAAGCACCAAATAATCCAAACAAGGCCGTACTAGCACCCGCTGAAATACTATTGGGTGAGCCAAAGGTAAAGCTCACAATATTTCCAGCAACACCACTCAATAAATAAATCAAGAGATAGCGCCAATGACCATAAATACTTTCTACCTGAGAACCCACATAATACAGTGTCACCATATTTACAACAAAATGCAACCAACCGATATGTAAAAACATCGGAGTAAAAAAGCGCCAATATTCATGTAAATAAAGAATCTCGCCTCGCGACATCGCACCCCAGTTAACCAAAACCTGTCCGTTTTCTGATCCACCTGTCAGTTCCATCCCTAGAAAAACAATCGTTGTAATTCCAAGTAAGGCATAGGTCACTAGCGGCTGCTTCAATATTCTTTTTATCTTCATTTGTGTTTGATAATTCATGTGTTCCTCCTAGCTGATAAATAATCGTTTTACAGGCAAATCAAAAGGCTCTACTTGCCAGTTTTCTTGAATCTGTTCACTGAATACCAAACTACATGTTTCTCCTTGATATTGTTTTAGAAAACGATCATAAAATCCTCCGCCAAAACCAATCCGAAATCCCTCATGCGTAAAAACGATCCCTGGTACAACGACTAAATCGATTGTTTCAACAGAAACTTCAGATGCATCTTTCGGTTCTTCTACACCAAATGCAGTTCTTTCAAAAATGGTTTCAGGAGTGATCCTATGAAATGTCAACACTCGATTCTTGCCAGTGATCGGCATCAACAGTTGTTTTCCTTCTTGCCACCCTCTACTAAGTAAAATATGCGTATCAAATTCAAAATCAAGTGATTTAGTGATCGCAATCGTTTCTGCATTTTCCCAACATGGATCATGAAACAGTGTTTGGCTGATTTCTTGTTCTTTTTGCACTTTTAGTTCTGGATGTTCTTGAAGCCATTTTAAGTTTGCCAACCCTAGTTTTCTTAGCTGTGTTTTTTCCACAACCAGCCCTCCTTTATCAGAAAAATTCAGCACAATAAATTACTTTATTTTTTACTCCTTGATCTTTTTAACCTTACTCTGTAGTTTATAGAAAAAACCTTTAAATAGCAACTAGATTTCTAGTCTTTTGGTTCATGATGTAGTCTTTTTTCCAACCAATTGCCAATCGCTTTATAAACCTCATTTTTTTCTTCTTCCAGCAAAATTTCATGACGCAAATCGGTAAACAAAACAAGTGATACATCTCTGATTCCTGCCTCATCAAGTTCTTTTGCAACTTTTCTAGGACCTTTACCAAAATCTCCTACTGGATCTTGTTCACCACTAATGACCAAAATCGGTAAGTCTCGATCAATATTCTGCGCCCAACCATTACGATTTGCTCCATCCACTAAACGGAACAACGTATAAAAACCATTATTCGTAAACGTAAAACCTGTTAATGGATCGTCTTCATAACGTCTTACATTTTCTTGATTTTTACTTAACCAATTAAAGCTTCCCGCTTCTGGAAATTGTTTACTAAAAGAGCCAAAAGCCATATGATCCAACCATTTATTTTGTTTTTCGGGAGCGGTAAGATTTAATCCTTTCGTTAGAGAAAGAGCTAGTGATAACATCGAAGCATTTTTACCAGTTCCCATAAAAATAGCACCGCTAATCTCAGATTTATACAATTGTAAATAATTGCGCAAAGCAAATGAACCCATACTATGCCCCAACATAAAATGTGGCAAGCCTGAATAAGTATGTTCGATCCACTCTTTGACCTGATGAATATCTTCCAGCACAAAAGTCACCGGCTCTCCCTGACCAAAATACCCATGTTTTGGTTGATCGCTCGCTACAGATTCGCCATGCCCTAAATGATCATGACCAACTACAATAAAGCCTAGACTAGTTAAGTACTTAGCAAAATCATGATAACGCTCAATATACTCTGCCATTCCATGGATGATTTGAACCGTTCCGATTGCCTCTTTCTCTGGTTCCCAGCAGATAAAATGACTTGTAGTTGTCTGATCGGATGACAAAAAAGTATTATGTTTCATATTCTTCCCTCTTCTCAATTGATAGTATTTATTATAAAGTATTCTTAGTAAATGAAATAGTCTAATGTGCATTTTCTTTTAAGATTATTTCTTATTTAAACGGAGGAAGAATAAAGATGAAAATTCAACTCATTGGCGCCTCTGGTACTGGAAAAAGTACCTTAGGAAATTATATTGCTGAAAAAGAGCAGATTAAGTGGATCGATACGGATGACTATCTTTGGAAAGATGAAAATTTTTCTGAGAATTATCCAGTCCAGCAGCGCTTAAAAATGTACCATGATGATCGTGAAACATTCGAGCGCTTTATCGTTTCAGGCTCAGTATTTTCTTGGAATCCTACTGGTTTTACGGATCGAGACCTTTTAGTTTTTCTCACGTTAGATGACGAGCAACGATTCCAGCGTTTAATAAAAAGAGAAATAGCTAGAGGTGGTATTGACTCACTCTGGTTAGATGAACAAGGATACCAAACCAATGACTTTTTAGAGTGGTGCAAAACATATTATACCGCTCAAACGCCTTCTGATATTGGGACATTTGCTGAGCATAATTATCAAATCGTCCATTCCAAAAGTCCAGTTTTAAAACTCGATAGCAGTCAACCACTAGAAATTTTATATCAGTCAATCAAGCATATCATAGAAAAGAACCCTTTATGACGCTTAAAACATGTCAAAAAGGGTTCTTTTTTTATTCCTGTGTTTGCAAAGTAATGACTGGATTCACTGACTGATCGATTACAATTTCTTCGGTCCCATAGCGTTCGCCTAAAACATACTTAGCCATATGGATCGTCCGATCACTCATGCGTTCTAAATTCGAGGCTATGTCAATAAATAAAACTCCATCAGCCGCTCGACCTTTACCACTATTCATGATGGAAATATATTTTTTGCGAAGCATTTTGACCATATGATCGATCTGCTCTTCCCGACTTATCATATGAGCGGCCATTTCTTTGTCATCATTTTCAAAAACAACTAAAGAATCACGAATATTTTTCAACACTTTTTCAAACAAATCTACTACATCTTCATCATATAAAATCAGTGTGTCTCGGTCAGAAGCTTTACCCGCCTTTTTCTCTTTCGCTTTTTGTTTCTTTTCAAGATGAATTGCTTCATTGAGGTTTTGTATAATATTACGGCAATGATCACCAATTCGTTCTAAATCTTTGGTTAGCTCTAACATCATCGTTTGTTCATGGCTTTCAGAAATCGTGAGTTCTGTTGCCGAAAGTTGCACTAAGTATTCAGTCAAGCGATTATCTGTATCATTGATTGCAGTCTCATATTGGCTCGCATTTTCCTTATCAATGTTGTCTTGTTTCTCATAATACGATTTCGTCGCTTCAAAAGCACCTAGAACATATTCACCCATTTGAGATAATTCGATTTTCGCTTGATTCAAAGCTAATGTAGCTGAATTGTGAATAATCGATTCATTTAAATTAGATGGTTTAAAGTCAATACTCTTATCTTTGCCAGGGATAATTTTCCGTACAAGCCATTCAATCTTGCCAATAAACCAAAACTGAATCAATAAATTTGAAATATTGAATAAACCATGCGCAACGGCAATCTGCATTGCGGGTTTTAAATCTAACAAGTTGGAAATACGAACAACGACCGCTGTAAATGGCGTCAACAACGTTGTAAAAATAATTGCACCTACTAGATTAAAAATCACGTGAGAAGCTGCTGTTCGCTTAGCTGCGACGCTGACACCTAATGCTGCAATCACAGCAGTAATTGTTGTGCCGATGTTGTCTCCAAACAAAATTGGCAATACAGCACCAATTGCTAAACTTCCCTGACTATACAATTGCTGTAAAATTCCGATTGTTGCACTAGAACTTTGCAAGACCATCGTGAGCAAGGTTCCGATCCCTACGCCTAGAATAGGATGATGAGAAACATCTACCATTAAATCCGCAAATTGAGGCAACGTGCTCAAAGGCGCCATTCCTTCACCCATTAATTTTAAACCATAAAATAAGCAACCAAAACCAAACAAAATTTGCCCCACATTATTGACTCGTTCTCTTTTTGAAAAGAACAGTAAAATCGATCCAACACCAATGATCGGCAATGAATACGAACTTAAATTAAACCCAATAATAAAAGCTGTAACAGTTGTCCCGACATTTGCTCCCATAATCACACCGATTGCTTGACGCAATGACATAAATCCGACACTGACCAGCCCGACAGTTAAAACAGTCGTACCAGAACTACTTTGAATAATCGCCGTGACAACTAATCCTGCTAAAACAGATCTTAAAGGTGTAGATGTAAAGGTATTCAAAATCTCCCGTAAGGAATCCCCTGCAGATTTCTGTAAACCATCCCCCATATACTTCATACCAAATAGAAAAATCCCTAATCCTCCGAGAAACGGAAACAATATTTCTTGATAGGACACACTTGTTCCTCCTTTATTTTGAAAGTTGAGTGAGCCGTTTAGCATCGATGAAAAATAGGAAAACAGCACTGTGACGTTTTTTTGTTCCATTTATGTTTTATCTTTTTTCCATCATACTAATTCATTTCACCCAATGTTTGAAAAATAAACTCAATCTAAGAGTACAGAAAAACAAGCCTCTTGTAAATAAATTATTGTCTTTTTCATCATAAATTTAATTCTGCCTGAATCACTTGGTTAGCGAATAAAAAATGTGATTGGGCCATAACTCTTCGAGTCATACCCCAATCACATGGAATCCAGATAAACGGTGGAAACAGGAGCAATCCCTTCGGAAATAAGCTTCTGTCCCAACCTATGAATAAACATATCAAAATTAAACCATCATCATGTAAACACCAGAAGCAACCACTGCTCCAATCACAGGTCCCACGATTGGAACCCAAGAGTAACTCCAATCAGAATCCCCTTTTGTTGAAATCGGTAATAATTGATGGGCTAAACGAGGACCAAAATCACGCGCTGGATTGATTGCATACCCTGTAGGTCCACCTAAAGACAAACCAATCGATAAAATCAAAGCCCCAACAACTAATGGATTTAAACCATCTGTAAAACTGTGTTGTGAGAATGAAAGTAATCCTAAAACTAAAACGAATGTACCGATCACTTCTGTAACCATATTTGCTGGATAATTACGAATTGCAGGACCTGTAGCAAAGGTTCCTAAAATCGCACCTTGGTCTTCTGTTGCTTGCCAGTGAGGTAAATAAGCCAACCACACTAAAACTGCCCCAACAATTGCTCCAAGAACTTGCGCTACAACAAACGGTACAACTAAACTCCATTCAAAACTTCCCGTCATAGCCATTGCGATCGTCACCGCTGGGTTCAAATGGGCCGGTCCCATATAACCTGCAACATAAACGGCGATTGTCACCGCCATCGCCCAGCCAAATGCAATCACGATCCAACCAGAGGCTTCGGCTTTACTTTTCTTTAAATTAACTGCCGCACATACGCCATCACCTAAAAGAATCAAAATCATCGTGCCTAAAAACTCACTGAAAATCTGTGTCATATTTGAAGTATCCATTTTACTTCTTCCCTTCTTTCAATGTACTCAAGTCAGATTCTGCAATCAATTGATTTAACTCATTTGTATAGTGTTCTTCTTGTTCTTTAGACCAATGATAATAACGACTCATTTCCGAAATTACCCCTTGTTTGACTTCATCTAACGTATCTCTCATAAAGAGCAAGTGATTCGTTCTACGCACAAGATAATCAGCAGGCGTTAGGGCCATTTCATTTTCTAAAGCATAGTGTAGCGCTAAGGTTTCAGCTAAACTTAAACCTGTGACCATTTCAGTTGTAGAAATTTTTTCAAAAAGTTCTGTTACATTTGAACCATAAAGATGAGCAAGATACTCCCCTTCTTCTTGGCTCAATCCTTTTTCCACACCTAATGCGGCCAAATCATTTAATTCATTTTCCACATTTGTTGCATCAAGATTTCCCCCTGAAACAGGATACGTTTTTGAATCGATCAACTCAAACGCACAATTAAATTCTTCTTTCAAAATACGTTGAATTTCTTTCAAAGCACCTTCTGCCATCTTGCGATAATCTGTGATTTTCCCACCTGACAAAGTCAACAATCCGTCATCTGAGCGTTCTAGCAAACTACCGCGGGAAACCGCTGAAGGATTTTCTTTGCTTTCGGCTAATGAATCTTCTAAGTGATTCAAGACATTTTCCACATCAAAACGCGTTGCTTGCTGATTTTTATATTTCTCAACAACCTCGATAACTTGATCGAAACTTTCATCAGAGACTTTTCCATTATTCCCACCGTTGTAGTCCGATCCGCCATTTTCTGAAATCAATGGTCTAAGACCAGCCCAACTAGCTTCAATATCATCGATCGTTACGTTGGCTTTAGGATAATGACTGTTGACGATTTCCAGTAAATAATCGACATCATCTTGGGTAACAGTAGGATGTTCGTAATCCCCAGTATAATCTGTATCTGTCGTACCAAAATAGGTTTTCTTCTCTCTAGGAACCACGAAAACCATCCGTCCATCATGCTTTCCAGTATCAAAATAAGTTGGTTGAGGTACGTATAATTTGCTACTGTCCACAACAAGATGAACTCCTTTTGTCGGACGCATTTGTGGCACTAAATTTTCTTTCGTATCCAACCCTCGAACTTTATCTGACCAAGGGCCTGTTGTATTGATAATGACTTTTGCTTTGATTTCAAATTGTTCACCTGTCAGCAAATCTTCTGCTTTTACGCCAATGATTTTGCCTTGATCATTTTGGATGAACCCAACGGCTTTGACTTTACTGACCATCAGTCCGCCATCGGATGCGGCACGTTTGATATTTTCAATCACCAGACGAGCGTCGTTATTTCTAAAATCAAGATAAACACCGCCGCCTTGTAGACCTTCACTTTTTAACTGAGGTTCTCTTTCTAGTACTTCTTCTTTTGTTAAGGTATAATTTTCGTATTTAGTTCCAATCACATTTGCCAAACGATCATAAAGATCCATCGCCACTTTGACCGAAAACATATTAAACGTCGCTTTTGGATCATCATAAATCGGTAAAAGCATTGGGTCTGGCTTTGGAATATGAGGTGCAATGGCTTGAACAACTGCGCGCTCTTGGACTGTATCTGCAACAACTTCTACATCAAAATTTTTCAAATAGCGAATGCCACCGTGAACTAATTTAGTGGAACGAGAAGAAGTTCCTTCTGCAAAGTCCTGCATTTCGATCAACCCTGTATTCATTCCAGCAGCACTTGCTTGTAAGGCAACACCAGCTCCTGTAATACCGCCACCAATGATCAATAAATCTAATTCTTCAGACTTCATCTTTTCAATCGATGCTTGTCTTGTTTTAATTGAAAATGACATACCATTCACTTCTTCCTTTATTTTGATTTATGTTTGAACATTTGTGTGGCAGCGACAGCTTGTTGCCACCCTTCATATAAATCATCTCGTTCTTCATCAGACATTTTGGCTTCAAACACTTGTCCATCTTCATAAAATTCTTTTAATTCATCTAAATCTTTCCAAAAGCCGACTGCTAACCCTGCTAAAAAGGCTGCACCTAAGGCTGTTGTTTCCAAGTTTTGTGCTTTTTGAACAGAAGTATTCAAAATGTCAGCCTGAAATTGCATCAATAAGTCATTATTAGCTGCTCCGCCATCCACTTTTAAGATAGGGATATTGATTCCTGTATCTTTTTGCATCGTATCAATGATATCTCGCACTTGATAAGCGACCGATTGCAATGTTGCTTTTACAAAGTCTTCTCTTGTTGTTCCTCTTGTTAAACCAAATACAGCACCTCTTGCATCAGAATCCCAATAGGGTGCACCAAGACCTGTGAAAGCAGGGACAACATAAACTTCGTTTTTATTGTGAGATTCATTTGCTACAGCTTCTGATTCTGCTGCAGTTTGAATCATCTTCAATCCATCACGTAACCATTGAATTGCTGACCCTGCTACAAAAATGCTACCCTCTAAGGCATAATACACTTTGCCATTAATTCCATAACCTACTGTAGTTAGTAAATTATTATTAGAGAGTTGTGGTTTTTCACCTGTATTCATCACGATAAAGGATCCTGTACCATACGTATTTTTGACCATTCCAGGTTCAAATGCCATTTGACCAAACAATGCAGCTTGTTGGTCTCCTGCCATACCCGAAATAGGAATTTCACTGCCATAGAAATGATAATTTTTCGTCAATCCATACACTTCTGAATTCGATGTCGCTTTCGGAAGCATTACGCGTGGAATATTCAGAATATCTAAAATATCTTGATCCCAATCTAAATCATGAATATTGAATAACATCGTACGGCTTGCATTGGAATAATCCGTCACATGAGTTTCGCCACCTGTTAATTTCCAAACTAACCAAGAATCGATCGTTCCAAATAATAGCTCTCCTTTTTCAGCACGCTCTTGCGCCCCTTCAACATGATCTAAGATCCAACGAATTTTTGTTGCCGAAAAATAAGCGTCTACGATCAAACCTGTTTTTTCATGGATCATGTCACCATGTCCATCTTCTTTTAATTGATCTGCAATCGGTGAAGACTGACGAGATTGCCAAACGATTGCATTATATATCGGCAAACCTGTTAGCTTGTCCCAAACAACAGTTGTTTCACGTTGATTGGTAATACCAATTCCAGCGATATCAGAAGGTTTGACACCTGACTCGATCAAAGCACCTGCGATAACTGACTGAACAGAATTCCAAATTTCATTTGCATTATGCTCTACCCAACCAGCATTAGGAAAAATTTGTGTAAATTCTTTTTGAGAACTACCAATATTGTTGCCTTTTTTATCAAAAATAATTGCTCTAGAACTTGTTGTTCCTTGGTCGATCGCCATGATATACTTTTGTTCTGTCATTGTTGTTTCCTCCTTATTTTAAAAGCGTAACGGGCTTTTGTAGCTAGATAACACATCGTAACAGCACCTCTATTTGAAAACGCTTTATATTTCATGTATTTATAATAATCGCAAATCGTTTTATAAAAACGTCATCTTTTTTTTTATTTCAAAAATAATTGAAAGTTTTTGACAGTATCCTTATTTTAACTACAAAAAACCTCAAAACAAACAAGCTAATTCTTTTTGTTTTAAGGTTTTTCACTCTTTTTATTTTTTATTATGCAGTTCACGAATCTTTATTCTAATTTGATTGATATCATAACTCGAACCTAATTCCGATAAAACATAAACCTCTTTTACAGAGCGATAAACGTTCGGCTTCATAACATTTGTGATCATCAAATCATACGCTTTCTTTGAATCATACGTTTCGATCGTTAAACCATTCAAATTTTTCAAACTCAAAACTAATACTTGCGTCATGACTTCTTTGTACAAATGATCCATTTTCAAATCAATTCCAATACGGGTTTCACCAACGATTTCAAAATCAATGATTGCTAGTACACTAAGGTATTTTACCAATGACCATTCGTGTAAGCTATTCCCCTTTTCATAGCATTGATCAAAACACTCTAAACTTTTATCTAGCAGAATACGAGAAAAATCTGCTAATTGATGACTAGAAAGATTCTGTTCCTTTTGCCAAATATTCTCACGATCAAACAATTCTAGCTCACCTTTGAAAAAATAGAGGCGACTATGAATTTGAGAAAAATAATAGAAGATTTTTTTCTCTAGTTCAGGGAAAAATTTTTGTGGACGATAATACAAAATCACATGCTCTAACACAAATGTATCTGCCAACGATGTCGGCGTACGCCTTCCTCGAATCAAACTATAATCTGCGAAATCTGACTCTGCTAAAACAGACATACTTGTTAAAAAGATAAAATGTAGTAAGCTCTCCTCTTCATCGATTTCAAGCGGATAGCGACTAAAAAAACGCAAAACAAAAGAGCGCAATGTTTTAAAAAAAGGATCTTGTTCGTATACTTGACTCTTCTTGTACAATTCCTGAAATTGTTTTGCTTGTACTACGATTCTTTTCTTACTGATGGTCAGCCATAAACTGATTTTTAATCTTCCGTGCTCTTCAAAAGAAAGTGACAAAGCTTTTTCCAGACCTTCAATAATTCTAGAATTTTGAACGGTCAATGTTTTTTCCCGATGCACTTCATATGGCGTCAAAAACCAATAAATTTGAAAATAAAAATAACGAATTTGTAATTCTTCCCCTTTTAATTGACCATTTCGTATTTTAAGATCAAATTCTTTCAACAATAGATTCAGCTCTTTGATTTTTCGAAATAATGAAGACTCGCTGATCATAAATTTTGTTGTCAACTGAGCAATCGTAAATTCCCGATAATGAAATAAATAATCAATTAGCTGAAATTTGATTGATGCTCGAACATAGTCATCTACAATTTTACTAATCGAAAACTGATCCGACATGTGAATTACCACCCATTGTCCATCGTAAAACAAGGAACAGTCTTTTTCATAAGGTTTCAAGTAATAACCTAATTCCTTTAAATCACTTTCAAAAGAAGCTTTTGACACGCCCAAATAATCTAGCAATTCTGCATCCTTGATTTTACCGCCAGCCAAAATCACTTTTTTTAAAATGCCAATTTCTCTTGCTTCTTTTCTATCTAATAATGCTTCAATTTTCATCAGCTTCACTCCACAAGCCTGCAAAACCTAACTGGTTCGTGATATCGATCCTGTTGGAATAATAAGGATGATACAAAAAATCTTTCTGATAAAACACTTCTAGCGTTTGACCCATTTGAATTCCAAGTGCTAATGTATTGATTTTTTCCAAGATGTTCGCTTTTGAAACTAATTGTGCTCCTAAAATTTTATGCGTATCCTTTTCAAAAATAATCTTGCCCCAGATTGTCTCACTACCAGAAAATAACGAACTCTTTTGTTGAACATGAGTCACAGAAATTGGCTTAGCATAAAATAATCCTTCTGCTTCGGTCAATCCTGTACTTGCTATATAATAATCCACAAGTTTTGTGCCGATCGTACGAATCGAGCCCACAAACGGCGTGGTAGGCGCTACAAGATTTTGAGCTACTACTAATCCTTGTCCTAACTGCATTATTCACTAGTGGGATATAAAATGATTCATTTGACAAACTATAAGGTACCTGAATGCAATCTCCAATCGCGAAAATATCTGCCTGAGAAGTTTGTAAATACTCATTTACCATAATGGTTTGATCCGTATGGGTTTGAATATGTTCGTCTAAATACTGTATATCTGGCCGAACATTCATTGCAAAAACAGCACTGTCACACATTAACTCAGACTTCTTTGTTTCAATCAAAAGACCATCATCTGTATCTGTGATTTTTTCCACCGTTTCATCAAAATGAAACACAACCCCTCGAGTGATCATTTCAGCTTGAACCCGCTGAATCATTTCTTCATCAAAATACTTAAATAACAAATAATCCATACGCTCAAAGAGATGTACTTCTTTGCCTTTTTTTAGCAATGCATCTGCTGCTTCCCCACCGATTTGACCACCACCGATCAGGGCTACTTTATCACTTTTTTCCAAGTGTTCGATAGCTTGCCGTACCCCTGGTAAAAACTTATATTTTAAAACTTTCTCCGAATCACTCCCAATAATGTTCTTAGACCATTGACTTGACCCCGTCGCTAAAATCAATTTGTCGAACGACATAAAAAACGCAACTGATTCTTTTTCATATGTGATAATATGTTGTTTGGAATCCATACTGACTACTCTGACGTTCAATAGCAATGAAATCTTATTGGCTACTAGCTCTTTTTCCGAAATGAACTGAGCTGTTTCAATTGGAGCAATCGTTTCATTCAAATAAAGATTGATGCCTCCAGGCAAATAACCGATCGTTTGCTGCTTATCCAGTAGATGAATATCAGCTTCTGGATGTTTTTTTCTAATCGCTAAAGCCGCTGACACTCCAGCAAATGAAGCGCCTATGATTACAACCTTCACAGTAAAACCTTCCTTCTAAATAAACCGTTTTCCTAAAGAATAGCACAAGCTCGAAGTTCACGCATAGAAATACCCTTTTTATACTAAAAAAGACCCATCAGCTCCCTACATAAGAGCTGACAGATCAATGACAATTTAATTATCTTTCATAAAATTCTTAATAGCTTCTGCATTCTGTTGCTCATCGATTTCAATCACGCTGCCAGATTCTGTATAGTCATTGAAATTCCAAGAGCCTTGTACTGGAACTGATAACGATTTTAAAGGATTTACCTTTCCAGACAAAAAGTCCTTCGCTAAATCGATTAACAAGCTTGTTGGAACATTTGTATCGATTTTCCCGACCATTTTTCCTGCAACTTGGGGTAGTTCCCAAATTGGAATCAAATCTTTAGATTGAGCGACTAAGGCATCCATCACTTGTTGCTGACGTCTGATTCGCCCAAAATCGCCTTCTTCATCCATTCTAAAACGTGCATACTGCAGCAAGCTATTGCCGTGCAACGTTTGTTTCCCTTTCAAAATATCCACACCATCTAAATTGATATCTTTTTCGGAGTCGATCGTCACTCCTTTGGGATAAAGTTCATCAATTATATCACTAAACTCTTTAAAATCCATGACCACATAATAATTGATTGGTAAATCAAAATTTGTCTTCAGCACATCTTTGGTCATTTGTGCTCCACCATATGCATAAGCTGCATTGATTTTGTCTTGTCCGCCATCTGGAAAAGTAACGTAACTATCTCTCATAATCGAAATCAATTTAGGTTGTTTCGTTTTTCCATCATAATGAGCGACCATCAACGTATCTGAACGTCCCTGATCTTCATCATCATCTCTAGAGTCATTCCCCACGATCATTACAGTCAATTCTTTATCACTTGTCTGTTCATCACCAGTAAAACCTTTATTTTTATTTGAGAGCTTCGATTCACTTTTTTCCTTTGCTGTTTGGAATGAAATTGCTGCATAACAGCCTGCGCTCACTACTACAAGTAGGATTGATAATAAGGCAATTGTCATTATTTTTAAAGATTTTTTCATTGGTTATTCCTTTCTGCTACTTAAATGGTTTCTCGTGTAAAAGAAAAATCCTTCACCAAGAACACTCAGCGAAGGGATTAGATAACAGAAGTCAAACGCATGGCATGTGCCAGTTATTTACAACTTTCCTTGATCTTCTCTTCGTTGAGTTTTAGCACTATATAACGTAAAAAGCATTGCTTTTAGCTACTTTGAAAAACGCCTTAATTCGACGAAATTTGTCCTACCCATACCTGTCTTTCGACATTTCTGAGCAGTAGCCTGTGTTTATATAGGAGCCTCACCTAACAAGTATTTAATTCATTTTAAACTATAAGCGTATCGAATCACAAAGTCAAATTAAATTTTATATAGGAGCCTCACATTTACAACTATGTTATTTAACTGAAAGTACATTACATCTAAAGCTACATTAGCTGCCCTACAGAATAAACAAACATTCTAAACTAAAAAAACTTTACATTTTCTTAAATAATAGCTATTTTCTATCAAATCGTAACTTTCCATAGACAGACCAGGTTTTATCTGTTTCAATGTTTAAAGAACCTAACATTGGGAGGATAGACATGGAAAATTTTTTAGAGAAACAACAAGAATTCTTTTTCAGCTTTTTAACAGATAGCATCGATAATTTTCTATTAGATCGTTCTGATGAAACCTTTTATGTATTTGCTTTAGACTGCACTATTTATGAAGAAGGTGAAATCAATCTTTACTTTAATACCGTAGACCTTTGGCAAGAAACAACCGATTATTATACGAGTAAAAACCACAGCACATCACAGTTAGAAGAAATGAAATATAATGCTCGTGACTGGGATGAAAATCAACGTTTTGCCTCTCTTCACCTATTTGACGATTGGGTGGAAGACGAACAAGATATTGAAACAGTTCTCGACTGGCTTTGTCAGCAAATGCTATTATTAGTAGAAACTGATACATTTGAGCGTATTCCTAAGACAAAAGATTTTAAAGTATTGGTTTACGATCATGATGAACATGTTTTTGCATCACAAGAACGATTTGAAAAATTGACAATGTCTGATTATTTTCAAATAGACTAATAAAGAACAGGCAACCTAAAAATAAAACTTTATAAAAGAGCTAGAAAAACAATGATTATCTGTTTATTCTAGCTCTTTATTTTCTTTTCCAAATTTCTTCCTTAGTGCATAGTGAATATAAAACAGAATTATGACAGATAGTAGACAGTTTTATACTATTTAAAAAATATACAATACAAGTGGGGATTCCCAAAATAACAGACGTGTTATTTCTAAAAAAAAGATACGAATGAACGGAGGAAATATATTGGCAAATGAAGGAATGAAGATATCACCAAGAGGAATAAAATTAATAAAAGGGTTCGAAGGATTACGTTTGACTGCTTATCAAGATTCATCAGGTATTTGGACGATTGGTTATGGTCATATAAAAGGAGTAAAATCCGGTATGACAATTACAGAGGCTCAAGCAGATGCATTTTTAGCTGAGGATATGCCCACCCATGCCGCAGGAATTTCAAAATATGTAAGTGTTCAGTTAAATCAAAACCAATTTGATGCACTTGCAAGCTTTCACTTTAATTTAGGTCCAGAAATATTAAGAGGGTCTGCATTACTTTCCTGTCTCAACAACAGACAATGGGAAGCTGCTACAAATCAAATGAAACTTTATACTCATGATAATACTGGGCAAATTCTGCAAGGTTTAGTCAATCGTAGAGCGGCAGAGGCATCACTATTTTTAGAACAAGCATTTCCAACTAGAGCCTGTAAAGTAAAAGTGGGAAATATTGTCTTACTATCTGCTGGCGCAAAAATCACATCACCTTGGTCGTCTAATGAAGCGATCCCAGCAAATAGAGTCAATCAATATTACAAAGTAGAAGAAATTCATGCACTCAGCTCTAAATGGAGTAATTCAGAATATGAGGTATTGATCCGCTCTAATGAAACAACCTATCGTAAATGGATCTACGAACAAGATCTCTCTCTTGCTCCTGCTGCGAAATTTAAAGTAGGTACTAAAGTTCGTTTAAGTACCAGTGCCACTAACGCTAGCATTCACTGGAGTAAGCGCATATTGGAAAAAAAATACCTTGGTCAAGAATACACAATTGGACAAATTGATAGCACCGCTGAATCACACAGTCCTTATCAATATATGATCAGCAGCCCTACTTTAGGAAATCTCTGGGTCTTAGAACAAGATTTAATGGATCGAACCATCTGGTTTATTACAAAAGAGCCTTTCATGAATCAAGGGCATAATCAAAATCCTGAAGTAAAGAATGGAAAGCTATATAAAACAGTCATTAATGATATTCCTCTTGAAACAGGAGCAAAAAGCATGGCAGGATTTGTTCGTCAAAATACATGGCCTATGTTAACAAATGGAAATGTCTTTTTAATTGAATATCCAACTCACTTAATGGTTAAAGTCGTTGGTGTAAAACCTGAATGGACTGACTATATGAAATCAGAATGTTTAAGACTGACAAAAGGCCAAATTTCCAATTACAATGAACGCGATATGAAAGTTGTTGCTCAAGCAGATAAAAAGTACAATTGGATCGAAATCGATAATTTGCCAAAAGATTGGCAAGCGATTAGTAATCGTTTACGAGGAAACCTACGCGAAAAATTCTGTCAATATTTCCTTTCCACTAGAGTGTCTTATGGCAAACAAAGCGATGGGAAATTTTATTTACAGATTATAAATATTGAGAATAATGAACGTGCAGTAGAACTTGCAGCCAAGTTGAAAAAGTGGTTTCCAGGGGATACAAATGCTTATACTAATGCACAGGTATATTTACAAAAGTAAGGACTAATTACGAGGCTGGGTCAGAAGTTTTTAACCCCGAGAAATAAGATGGGATTCACGAAAATTGCTCTTCAAATTTTTGTGAGCAAGTAGGTACTGTGCAACATCAGCTTATTTCCGAAGGGCTTGCTTCTGATCCCAACGTTTATTCAGATTTAGAGCCTGGGACAAAACTGATTTTTAGTTTTGTCCCAGGCTCTTTTCAATTTCTGAAAAAAATATGAGATAAAAAATCACTTAATACAATCAACTTATATTTCGGTTACCCAACTGATTCATCCCTCCCTTTCTTATTAGACTAGTCCGTACTTTATTCTTACTAAATACATAACTATTTTCTTAAAACTTGTTCTCTAGAAATCTTCAAACAGAATTTTAACAGGATTTCAACAGAGAATAGAAAGTTTTCTAAAGAATAAATAATTTATACTAAATGTAGGAATTCCTATATAACAGACGTGTTATAAACTAATAAAAAGAAAGAAGGAATAGAATATGGGAGTTACACAAACACAAGGCGTACAATGGGCAAAAAATTCAATCGGAAAGGCATATGATTATGATGGTGCAAGCGGCATTCAATGTTTTGATTTAATCAATCAATATGCACATGAGTTATTTGGAATTGCATTTAGTGGAGCAGTAGCAAAAGATTTAATGCAAACAGGCAACGTTGGAGGATTTCGAGTAATTCCGAATACAGCAGGCTTTTATCCGTTACCAGGAGATATTTTTGTTTATAACTATGGTACAGCAGGTCATACAGGAATTGTTTTAGGCTCCGTGACCAGTTCAGGATTTGTTGGTGTTGATCAAAATGGAGGTGAAAAAAATGAAGCCTCTACTCAACGTACATTTAACTATAATAATTTTGCAGGGGTTGTGCGCCCCCCATTTACAGCATTTCCAACTAGAGCCTGTAAAGTAAAAGTGGGAAATATTGTCTTACTATCTGCTGGCGCAAAAATCACATCACCTTGGTCGTCTAATGAAGCGATTCCGGCAAACAGAGTCAATCAATATTACAAAGTAGAAGAAATTCATGCACTCAGCTCTAAATGGAGTAATTCAGAATATGAGGTATTGATCCGCTCTAATGAAACAACCTATCGTAAATGGATCTACGAACAAGATCTCTCTCTTGCTCCTGCTGCGAAATTTAAAGTAGGTACTAAAGTTCGTTTAAGTACCAGTGCCACTAACGCTAGCATTCACTGGAGTAAGCGCATATTGGAAAAAAAATACCTTGGTCAAGAATACACAATTGGACAAATTGATAGCACCGCTGAATCACACAGTCCTTATCAATATATGATCAGCAGCCCTACTTTAGGAAATCTCTGGGTCTTAGAACAAGATTTAATGGATCGAACCATCTGGTTTATTACAAAAGAGCCTTTCATGAATCAAGGGCATAATCAAAATCCTGAAGTAAAGAATGGAAAGCTATATAAAACAGTCATTAATGATATTCCTCTTGAAACAGGAGCAAAAAGCATGGCAGGATTTGTTCGTCAAAATACATGGCCTATGTTAACAAATGGAAATGTCTTTTTAATTGAATATCCAACTCACTTAATGGTTAAAGTCGTTGGTGTAAAACCTGAATGGACTGACTATATGAAATCAGAATGTTTAAGACTGACAAAAGGCCAAATTTCCAATTACAATGAACGCGATATGAAAGTTGTTGCTCAAGCAGATAAAAAGTACAATTGGATCGAAATCGATAATTTGCCAAAAGATTGGCAAGCGATTAGTAATCGTTTACGAGGAAATCTACGCGAAAAATTCTGTCAATATTTCCTTTCCACTAGAGTATCTTATGGCAAACAAAGCGATGGGAAATTTTATTTACAGATTATAAATATCGAGAATAATGAACGTGCAGTTGAACTTGCAGCTAAGTTGAAAAAATGGTTTCCAGGGGATACAAATGCTTATACTAATGCACAGGTATATTTACAAAAGTAAATTACTTACCCTAATGATCAGCTCAAAAAAATAAACTGATCTGGTTTGCCCTTCAAGTTAACTTAGAAAAGAACGTTAATGAGTAATCGACCGATAAGCTCCCCTATCATCTCCAAGGATGATAGGAAAAAGCCTATCGGTCGATCATTTTCATTCTGTTCGATGAAAATGATAGCCTCATGAATGTTTGTCCAAAGCTTCTTTTAGTCTTCTAAAAACAAAATACTAATTCTTCTACCTTAAAAAGAGTGACTAATAGTTCATTTACCTTTTCAGCTAACTTTTTTTCATCCACAATTTGATCTTGCGTTTCTATTTTTTCTGTATCATTAGAATAAGTCAAAAAGTTATACTCTTCTTTAAGGATAACTTGATATTCTTCTTTTATATACAAAGTATAATCGTCAATAACATCAGACACATATTTTCGCTTATAACCATTCTTCAAAACAATCCCTGTTATTAAAGCATTAACAGTCAGTTCTTCTAAAGGAATTGTTTGCTCCCCAATCGTCAACACATAATTTTCATCCTCAATAATGCCACAAACATTACAACCTCCATCTAGTAAGTTAACAGTTTTAGTAATTAGCGCTTTTTTCATCATTGAAAATCCTTTCTTCACCTCATTTATTCCCTTTATATTATAACAAATATACAAAGGAAATAACTTAATAAAAATGGAAATAAGAAACTATGTCCAAAGTACAATCTCGGTTAAACCATCTTAACCTCAGAATCAAATTAATAATAATCAATGAACCCGCAACTATTTATTTACTTTGCTGTTTTTTCCATAAAATATAGGCTTGTACTAACACAAGTAAAACTAATAAAAAAATTACAACTAACAACCATAAAGGAACATCATTTTTGGTCTCCATCGGTTTATTTTCTTCATTGATTAATTTGGCTTGTTCTCGTGTTATCTCAAATTCATTTTCAAAACTCCATTTTTTGCCATCTTGCTCAATTTGAGTCTTACTGATATATTTTCCAGGCTGAAGCTGTCTTTTGATTGGCACTGGAAAATCCATCACAGAATTAGGTGCCATTTCCAATGCTGTTTTGTCCAGTTTAATTAAAGGAGTTTGATTCCCTTTTTTTCGAATCGCAACTTTAAGAGTCATTTTTTTTGAAATAGCGGCATTTTTGTTCCGAAGCAAATGAATAACTGAGATTTTCTTACCATTTTTGGACTCTGCTACTTTTACCCCATCCATTTCATAATCTGGTAAAATTATTGTATTGGTCTCATTCAAAACAACACCAATAACATAATGAAAACGCTGACCAATCGTTACTTCTTTGGTTTTTATTTCACTTTCGGGTAAATTTTTTGTAAAGCGTATTCCTCCAACAATCACACCGTCATACTGTTCTTTTGGCATCTTCACGTGAAAACGGGCAATTTTTGTTTCGTATGGTTGCAAGGTGATATTCGTTTCTAAAACCTTGATCAGAGATTCAAAAGGATATTTCAAGCTTTTATCTTTGATTCCTTTTAACGTATAGTCGATCATTCCTTCTTCTGTTGTAGTAGCATTTATTGCGTTAATCGCTATTGATATTGGTTCAGCCTCTGGATTGACTAGCTTAACTTGTAGCTCTTGTTTCTCTTCTGGTGACATTTTCAAATCAAAATACGATCGATTGATGTCAACTTGATTCTCAGGAATAACTGCTTGTATATAAAAACTATTCGTTTCCTTACTTTTTTCCTGTGCCGAAACCGTCTTTATATTCAATAAACAACAAAAAATAAGTCCAATTAAAACTAGTATTTCAACTACGTTCGACCTAGAACACCCTCTCATCCAAATCACTCCTTTATTATTATCAGAACAAAGAGGCCGAGATAAAAACATTTATTTCGAATATAAGAGGATGGACAGAAGCGTTTAATCCCGAGAACCAAGTAGGTACTGTGCAACAATGTTTATCTGCGACGAGCCTTTAGCGAGAAAGCATCAACTCATTCCTCTTTGTGTTTTACAGCAATTTCAGCTTATTTCCGAAGGGAGTGCTTCTGATCCTACCGTTTATTCGCATTTAGGGTGTGAAACAAAAGTGATTGTTACTTTTGTCCCACACCCTTACATTCAGACTTTAATTCTATGGCGCATCAGCCAATGTCCAATCGATCGTAGACGTATGTTTGCCAAGTGTTGCCATTGCAGCAGGTACATTCAAGGTCACGCCTTTACTTTCAGCATCAGGCCAAGTAAAGGTCCAAGTTCCTGCACCAGCACCTACTGCAGCAGTTGCAAATGGCGAAGCAGTTTGAGCGCTGCTGGATAGTGCGACGGAGTTAACTGGCGTTGGTGCTTCTGCATCACTATTTGTTCCAGCTTGCGTATTTTTAAAATTCAGACTTGCATTTGGTAAAGAAGCGGCATCTGCATTATCCTTAAATCCATTTAATTTCCCACTAAGCTTCCATCCAGCATTTGTTCCGCGGGCATCTGAAACGACTACATTGATTGCGTTAGGATTAGTTGGAATGTATGAAGCATCATTCACCGAGATTGTTTGCGATGCATAACTAATGGTAGAAACAGCCTCTAATGTTAAAGCCCCCGGCGTAAACGTAACGTCAAGATCAGTTGCTTTATTAATATCAGCTGCTGATACAGTTTGTTCTATAAATAATGTTCCTAAAACAACTGACAATAATAGTACTGTAGAACTCGTTGTAGCAAATATTGATTTTTTCATTTTATACACCCTTTCTTGATTGATAAACCGTGTATTTTATTTGGCACCGACAGAAACAATGATTCTACCGCTTGATACAGTCTCAGCACCAAGTATTGCCGTTGTATTAAAGGTAATCGAAGTTCCAGCAACTAACTGACGACTAGAAATATCCAATGAAAACGTTCCATCTGCATTGACTGGTGTTTCTTCATAAATATTTCCTGGGAATCTTACTCTTATACTAAACTTGGTTCCTTCCGGCGGATTAGTGATGGTAACAGATCCTTTGATTGTCGTATCGCCAACAAAAATAGGTGCTACAACTGGCGTCGAAACAATGTACCCTTCTAAAGAAGGAATCTTGCCAACTGCAAAAACAACACTTTCACTATTTTTGCCTTTGTACGATTGAGGATGCTCTGCAATCGTTACAAGCCTTAAGGGATTGCCTTCTTTTAAGTTTTTGTTCTCTATCGATATCAAAAAGGTTCCATCCTTTTCAATCGCTACTTTTCTCAGTGAACCATCAGGAAATTGAACTTGGGCAAATAATTTACTCCCTACTGGAACATCTTTTATATCGATAGATCCTGTAATCAACTTACTACCTTCATTCACAGCTTTGAACTGTGGTTTTGGCACTTGGTAGTTCTTCAAAGGATCTACAATAACTTGTTTGATTTCTGGCTCACTTGTTTTTGTTCTTTTACCATCATTTGCTTCGATCATTATCTTTAATTGATCATTGCCTTGAGGCTGATAGGTGCCAAATAAAATGGTGAACGTTCCATCTTCATTGACGGGTCCTGTTAAACTTGTTCCATCTGGCAATTCAACTTTTGCTAGGAATGTCACACCATTTGGAATCGGCTGAGTAATTGCTACATTACCATTGAGATTAGGCATCCCTTCCAAAATGTCTCCAATTACAGGTTTTGCAACAATATAGTGTAAAAACGGATCTGGAATGACCTGTTTGATTTCTGGATCACTCACTTTTATTCGTTTGCCATCAGTTGCTTCAATCATTACTTTTACCGAATCATTACTTTTCACTTGATGATCACCAAAGGGTATGGTAAACGTCCCATCTTCATTGATGACGCCCGTTAGACTTGTTCCATCTGGTAATTCAACTTTTGCTTTAAATGTTACCCCAGTTGGTATTGGCTGAACAAGCACTACATTTCCGTTAAGACTCGTCGCACCTTCAATAATATCTTCAACAACCGGATTTGCGATAGGATAATTGAGGAATGAGTCTGCTATAACTTGTTTTATTATAGGGTCACTGACTTTGGAATACTCCCCAACATGGGCTTCAACTAGTACTTTTAGTTGATCTTTAGCTTGAGGATGATAATCACCAAAAGGAACCTCAAATGTTCCTTCTTTATTGACTACGACAGATAACCTATTTCCATCTGGTAGTTCAACTTTCGCTTCAAATATCGTGCCAGTTGGAACTGGCTGTGAAAGAGATACACTGCCTTTAAGACTAGTCATACCTTCGATAACATCTTCAACAATCGGGCTTGCAACAGAATAATCCGCTAACGGATTCTCTTCAGCTTTATCAAAATAAAGATTAATTGAATCTCCATTTGCATGGATTGTATTTAATATTTCCAAATCGATCACTGGTTTATTAACTGCCATTGCCGTCACTTTAGCTTTTTCTGCCGTTACATCCGAAACTTTCGTAGAAAACTCAAAATCAACATCACCAAGAACATTAGCTTGCAGCGCATTGGTCAATACATCTGATGTACCATTAGCAATTTCCCCTACAAGATCCAGTAAACCATTAACTGCAGGCTTTAGTAAATCAAGAACAGGATTCAAAATCGCTAAAATCCCAGTAAATTTTAACCCTGCAACGGCTTCTTTCAAAGGATTAAATAATTTAGCATATGTTGTACGTACATATTGACCTAAACCATCGGTGAAATCTACCATGACATATTTACCATCTGGCGATAATTTCCCTTCAACTGTCGCTTGATAGCTCCCTAACTCTTGAAGTGAATTAAGTCCCTCAAACGCTTTTTCTAATGAATCAAGCTGTAAGCCTAAAGGTTTCGCCAATCCAAGTAATCTGGTCACTAAACCACCTACTTTTAAAACTAAATCTTTCACAACAGGCACATCTCCTGGCACAATTGGCAATAGTTTCGCATTTGCATTAATCAAAATCGGGCCATCCATTTTGCCACGTAATTCTTCTGGAATCGCAAAAACAATTACTTTAGGAGATACCAAACCAACATCTGCTATCGCAGTACCTTTAAATGAAAGATCCAAATCATATGTAGCATCAGCATTTTTTTCCAACTTGACACCGTCACTCATGATTGTGCCATTTTTTGAAGAAAGTTGCGTTCCCTTTAAAATACTAATATCTGCTAAATCAGCAGCACTTGCCGAACTTTCCGCATTTACTTCATATTGATTATGATCCTCCCAAAAAACAAGTGAGCTAGGAGTAATTGCTGCCAATAGTAAAACCAATACCCCCACTAACGAAATTTTAGAACACGTTAACTTCTTCATGATTGCCTCCTTCATTTTAGATGTCTAGCAGACATGTTCTGCTCCCCATGACTAGGTAATAAAAAATTGAATCACTTATTCAATCCTTCATTTTATTTATCTATTTCATTCTAGGTCGACCTAAATAGATAGCGAATAAATACAGGATTTCTTTGTAAAGAATACTATCTAAATAATTTTATTTCAAATAATTGAATTGTAATTATTGTAAAATAATAGTTGTAAAGAGTTAAAATAACACGACTCATTTTTCTATATACGATTTATTTGAAATGGTCATCTTTTTTGCGTAAACAAGAAGCTCTCTGTTACTCTTTCTGCATCCAAATAATCCAGAGCGAAATAGAGCATTATCTTTTGCTGCCTCAAATGTGAAAAAGAGTCCGTATGTCCTCCTCATCATCAGTTCCCAAAAATCACTATAATTCCCGAAACTTGTGTTCTTATTACTGTAAAACACAATAAGAACACAAGTTGATATTCCACAATATTTACTTGGATTTCGGAAGTAAAACCTTTTGATTTAACTGTTATAAAAATTGACTGAAACTTTTAAAATAACGATTACATAAATATAACATTAGTAAAAACACAACCAACTAAAATCATTGGCTAACAGAAAAAACATACTAAGATTAGAGGGTAAACTTATCGACGGATGAGTTCCTCTATTTTCCTATTTTTAGGTATATAGTAAGATGTGAAAGGAAGATCGACCATACTCACATGGACTTCGAGTCCCTACAAAAAAAACGGTATACTTCACTGTCATTTTAAAATCTGGTTTAAGTATGTTGGAGCTTCGAGCTCGTGTTTAGGAAATTAGGAATGAAATGAAACAGTGAAGAACCTTTCAAAAAAAGAAAAAGAAGACGAAACTATGGTTTATGTACTTGTATTGGATGTTTCTATGTGGAAAAGTTATAAGGTTCAATATTATGCCTAAAAATTAAAAGAGCTTATTCAATCAAAGGAGGCCTTGTCTAAGCAGCTTATTGAACAAACCAAACCATTATCTGAGTTTGATCTTTACCAAAGTGTTCCAGGAATTGGTGAAGTTTCTGCGGCCTTACTTATTGGTGAAATCGGGGACATTCGACGATTTGAGAACCACAAGAAAGTCAATGCTTTTGTTGGGATAGATACTCGTAGGTATCAATCAGGAAAGTACCTTGCCAAAGATCACATCAATAAACTTGGCAATCCTAAAGCTCGGAAAATTCTTTATTTCACTGTAAAAAATATGATCTGCCAACAAGCTGCCGCTTCAAATCATATTGTAGATTACTATTACAAATTAAAAACGCAACCTATACCTAAGAAGGGTAAGGTTGCGACCGTAGCCTGTAAACAGTTGAGAATAAGACAAAGGCGCACACGGTCTCTAAGGACCAATGAGGCAATGTCTTATAATTTGATTATAACACCCTGATTGAAAAAACAAATAATCCATCAGGGTTATTTATTGCGGAATTCATTCTAAAATACTTCCTTCGTTTACAACTATTAAACTATCTTTCATTATTTCTTTATTTTCTGCTTGACTAATTGTAGGAAAGTGAGTGGAATCCGGATAAACGATGGAAGCAGAAGCAATCCCTTCGGAAATAAGCCAAAATTGCTGTGAAGTACAAACTGACTTAGAACAGCACTTACTTGCTTCTCGAGGCTAGGCGCTTTTATTCTACCCTCTTTCTCTTATCATATTTTTAAATTAAAGATCTAGTTCTTTTGCAAAAAAGTTAGCCACAACATCCATCATTTCACCCTTGACTAAATGTCCCTCGCCAGAGCCTGTGATAAACTGACTATTCTTAGCATATGGTTCTCCTTCAATCATTTGATAAAATTCTGCCACATCTTCGTATGGAATTTTAGGATCCTCAGTTCCATGCCAAAATAAAACAGGACGTTGCGCTAATTTTTCAGCATTGTTCGAAAGGTCGTAATGCATCACCCAGCTAAGCAACAAAGGCAAGTCTTGAGGCACAAAATAATCCATTTCCACAGAACGATCCATCACTCGCTCAATATAACGCGACGGTTTAGGTGTTCCCATCATACATGCTGCTACTTTGACTTCCGAATGTTGAGTCAGTAACGCACATGTGGTAATGCCCCCCATCGAAACACCCCCAACACCAATTTTTCCAGATTCAATCAACCCTTGCTTATCAAAATGACGTACTAACTGAGCAAACTCAATAATATTATATTGAATACTTGACCAAAATGTCACTGAAGGAATTGGTGAAATAGGCCCTGTTTTGCGTTCACCATGATTCATTGCATCTGGTAAAATCACACGCATTCCTTTTCTCGCTAATTTTCTCGCTTGAGTCAATGATAATTCCTTTGATGATTGCCAACCATGATAATAAATGACTAAAGGTAACGTAGCGTTTTTATATTCCTCTGAAACAACTTCTAATACTGGTATTTTTTTGATATATCGATGGCGAATACTGATTTTCATTTCATTCTCTCCCTAAATACCCATTTCTTATTTTCCCCTAAGTATACACCCTAATCGCTGAATAGTAGGGATTATTGTTAGAACTATTTATACTTCATCATTTTTCGTCTCTTTCTTCTTTTTAAAATGACGCGTAAGCGCAGTAATACTAGAATAAGTATGATTATAACCAAAAATCTCCAAACAATGATTTTAATCATGTTTATGATACTCGTTTCTTTGTTTACAATCTTTTGCTGACTTGCTTTAATTTCTTTTAGATCCTCGGTGGAGATTGAATAATTAGTCTTCCCTTGTTTGTCGATATCACAAGCATTTGCATAATTTCCCAAACCGTCACTACTTCTAAGGTACATATCACCTTCAATCCCATCACGATTCAATGCTATACTAAAATTGCCATTTTCATCAGCAGATGTTTCTTGATAGTGATACTCATTATTATCAGTATAAAAAAGTTCAATTTGATAAGAATTTAGTGATGCTGGCTTTTTGATTTCGCCAGATATAATAGCATCGTCTTTGTTAAAATCCACTTTTGAAAAGAAGACGGTCGGTTTATCACTGCTAACCAAATAGGGTACATTTTTATAATGATAAATGACTCCTTCTTCAGAAGTAAAACATAAATCAGTTGAAAAAATCCCTATTTGATCTGTTTTAACTGGATTATTTTCATAATACATATCTCTGATCTTGATTTTATCTCGATAAAAAATAGTTTCAATAAACCCACTATAAACAGTAGTCGGGCCATTCAATACAAAGTTTGAGAAACTCATATAAGGACTATTATCAAAAGGAAACTCTAAATAAACTTCTCCATTTTTCTTTTTTCTTTTTGTTGTTTCCCCATTTAAAACTTGTTTACGAGCATAACGTTTTGTTAAATCACTTGATGCATCGAACTTTGATACAACTGAAGAATCAAACGTATCCCCTCCATAACAAATAACAGGTGCAAACAATAACAACCCACTAACAACCAACATTATTTTTTTCATGAAAAACTCCTTCAACAACAATGTAACACAATAGAAATATTTTAGATGCACTTTTGAAGCATTTAATTTTTTCTTAACATTTTGTGAACAAAAAAAATAAAACCCTATTATAACAGTATATGAAAAATTAACGTTAAAAAAAAGAGTTATTTAGATTTTTCACTCAAATTTACTTCAATAGGAACAAAAATCGTTATGATAGTAATTATTTTGTTAGATAAAACAATTTACTTCCGCCTTGCATACTTATATGTAAGGCGGTTTTTATATGGGCCAGATAATGATAGTAGATGGGAACATTTTAAGACGGGTTAGTGATTGTCGTACTACTCGTTGAAAATTTGATCGTTTAGAAGATTCCACAGCGTTACATCAGTAGATTGGCAAAATAAAAAACGCGCTAAACCCTTTTATGACAAGGGTTTAGCGCTATAATTAAAAACCTTATTTCGTTTCACGGTGTAAAGTAACTTTTCTTTCACGTGGGCAATATTTTTGTTTTTCCAAACGATCAGGATTGTTACGTTTATTTTTGCTTGTTAGGTAGTTACGTTCTTTACAAGAAGTACATTCTAAAGTAATGTTTACGCGCATGTGTTTTCCCTCCTATATCTAATTTCGTATTTCTAAGATATTTCTTAGCCTCAAATATCATATCATGTTTATTCAGGAATTTCTACCCTTTTAACGAAATTTGTAAAGGAAAACTACTTTACAAATCTTATTGCGCTTTATATTCAGCATATGCATTAACAATCGCAGTCACCATTGATTGGTTAGGTCGAGTACTTTCGCTAGTTAAGTGAGGTAAAATCACACTCACAGCAATTTCTGGATCATTAGACGGTGCATAAGCAACTACGTTACTATTAACAGTAACATGCTCTCCTACATTGGTTTCAGCCGTACCTGTTTTAGCAGCAATATCAAGAGCTGCACCTTGCATATATTTTCCTGTTGTAAAGATACCATTTCCATGTACCACATCATAAAAACCTTTTTGAATGATATCCATTTGCTCTGAGCTGATATCAACTTTGTTCAACTCTTTAGGTTTCACTTCCTCTTTTAGCTGACCCAGTGAACCGTCCTCTTTATTTTCATAAATACCATCAACGATACGCGGTGCAATCCGAGTGCCTCCATTTGCCACAGTTGAAGCATATTGTGCTAGTTGCATTGCTGTGTAAGTATCGTACTGACCAAAAGATAAATCTAGTAAATGACCTGGCATTGGTGCTAAATCTGAATCAAAGTCCTTATTAGAAAGTCCTGTTGATTCTCCTGGCAAGTCAATACCCGTCGAAACACCCATTCCATACTCGCCAAATGTCTTACGTAACACATTAAATAATGTAGGATCGCCAGTTTGATAAGGTAAAACCATATTGTATTGGTAGTCTGTTTTCATCATTTTTAATACTAATTTCATCATATAAGCATTTGATGAATATTCTAAAGCTTGTTCTGCGCTAAGCGGAATTTGATTTCCTGGAATCTTATTAAATACAGATGATTTCTGTTCACTTCCGTATATTTGTAGCGGTTCATCGATCAGTACATCATTTCCAGTAATCACACCTTGCTCATACCCAGCTGAAATTGTGGCTCCTTTTACTACTGACCCTGGTTCGAAAGCTTTATTGATCGTAGCCAATGGATTAGAGGTCAATTCATTCGTAGCTAAATCACGATCTAGCGCAACCATTGCCATCACAGCACCTGTTTTAGGATTCATGACAACAACGTATGCTCCATCTGAATACGCGGCATTTCCCGTTGCTAATAGCTGCTGGTACTGAGCTCTAACAACTTCTTCGATCTTCGCTTGAAAAGCCATATCGATCGTTAATTTTAAATTTTCCCCTTTTTTACCTTCTTTAACAGGTGTTTGTGTAAGTGCTTTTCCTTTATTATCTAATGTTACTTCTGAAATGCCTTTTTGGCCTTGAAGAACCTCTTCATATTGTTTTTCTAAATAGCTTGTGCCTACACGATCATTTAGTTCATATCCTTTTGTGATATATTCATCTACTTCCTCGGCAGGTAAACCAGCTTTTTGCGAAGAGACTTTTCCTAATAGACTTCTAAGATCCGTAGTTTGAGGATATTCCCGATCCCAGTCCATTCCTGTTGAAACCCCAGCAATTTCTGATGTATGCTCACCAATTATCGCAATTTCATTCTGAGTAACACCTTCATTTTTAATGAAAGCCGTATTTAATTCCTGAACAGCATTCATTCGTTTGAAAATCGTAGCTGCTTGCATAGTATGCTCATCAAAATTGATTTCTTCTGGTGTTACTTTTTCGACTGTTTTTACGTACAAAGTCCCCTCGTCCGTGATCTTGTTTCCTTTTTCATCTGTTCTATCTGCATCTGTTAACCGTTTTTGCGCAGCTTTCAAATTTTCAGGATTTGCTAACCAGAAATCTTTTTTATCTCGTTCTGATAATTCGTCTGCGGGTACATGAATCAAATCATTCACTTTATTTGCGACTGGTACTATATCTTTTGCTTGAACTTTTTTGCCACGTGTATATGTGATTGCTAAATTTGCTTTATTTCCTACTAATAAATTGCCCTTTGCATCATAAATCTCACCACGAGGAGCACTGGTTTTGATTCTTAATGCCGAATTTTCTTCGGCTTTTTGTGCATATTGCTGTCCTTCAGCGATCTGTAAATACCCTAAGCGAACGATCAACGCCACAAACAAACCAAAAATCACAAAAAACAATAAGTTCAACCGAAATGGAATATGTGATTTTTTACTTTTTTGTGTCATGGGTTCTTCATTATCATTTTTTAATTTATCTAAAAAGCTCAGTTTTTTCATTTATTCTTAATCCTCCATATGAGAAAAGTCTCGCTTCTCTATTGTAACGAAAAAACACAAAAAAAAATAGAGGGAATCCTCTTACTAAGAAAATATTTAATTTTTATTGAGTCAATGATGAAAAAAGTGTTTAGCTCCTCATGATTTCTTGGAACTAAACACTCTTTTTTCATCTCTTTGTTATTATCTTCTACTATAATTTGCTACATCTGCGACCATGCTATCCACAAAGATATTTAAATCGATCACTTCTGTTTCTTTACTACCATAGCGACGGATATTAACCGTTGCGTCATCCATCTCTTTATCCCCAACCACGATTTGGTAAGGGATTTTTTGTGTTTGAGAGGCACGGATCTTGTAACCCATTTTCTCATTACGATCGTCTACTTCAATGCGTAACCCTTGTTCTTGCAGGCGTTTTTTCACTTCATACGCATAATCAGAATGAGCTTCAACAGATACAGGAATAATAGTTGCTTGGATCGGTGCTAACCAAGTTGGGAAAGCGCCTTTGTATACTTCTGTCAAGTATGCTACGAAACGTTCCATTGTAGAAACGATTCCTCTATGGATAACTAGTGGACGGTGTGTATTTTCTCCATCTTCCCCTACATAAGTCAAATCAAAACGTTCTGGTAAAAGTGCATCGATTTGAATTGTAGAAAGTGTTTCCTCCATACCTAATGCAGTTTTCACTTGAACATCAAGTTTAGGGCCGTAAAAAGCAGCTTCACCTTCGGCTTCAAAATAATCGATTCCTGCTTCATCCGCTGCTTCTTTGATCATTGTTTGAGATCTTTCCCACATTGCATCATCATCGAAATATTTTTCTTTGTTATTCGGATCTCTTAAGCTTAAACGGAAACGATAATCTGTTACATCAAAATCAGCATAGACTTCCACCATTAATTTCAGTGTACGCAAGAATTCTTCTTTGATTTGATCTGGACGAACAAATGTATGCCCATCATTCAATGTCATTTCACGCACACGTTGTAACCCAGATAAAGCCCCAGATTTTTCATAACGATGCATCATCCCAAGTTCGGCGATTCTAATTGGTAATTCACGATAACTATGGATATCATTTTTATACACCATCATATGATGCGGGCAGTTCATTGGGCGAAGGACTAACATTTCGCCATCTCCCATATCCATTGGTGGGAACATGTCTTCATGATAGTGATCCCAGTGTCCTGATCTCTTATAAAACTCAACATTGGCCATGATTGGTGTATACACATGTTGATACCCTAAGCTGATTTCTTTATCTGTGATATAACGCTCGATTGTACGACGGATTGTTGCACCTTTAGGTAACCAGAATGGCAAACCAGAACCAACATCTGGATTAAGCATGAATAAATCAAGCTCTTTCCCTAATTTACGGTGATCGCGTTCTTTGGCTTCTTCACGCATTTTGATAAATTCTTTTAAGTCTTTCTTATCGAAAAAGGCTGTTCCGTAAATACGTTGCATCATTTGGTTGTTAGAATTTCCTCTCCAATACGCACCAGCTACTGATAATAATTGGAATACTTGAATACGACCAGTTGATGGTACATGGACACCACGACATAAATCAACGAAATCTCCTTGGTCGTAAACAGTGATGACTTCATCTTCTGGAAGCTCTGAAATCAATTCAACTTTGTAAGGATCATCCGCAAATAATTCTAGCGCTTCACCCTTAGAAACAACTTTACGGACGATTGGGTTGTTTTCTTTCACGATTTTCATCATTTCAGCTTCAATCGCTGGTAAATCTTCTGCTGTTATTGGATTTTCACCATTATCAGTATCATAGTAAAAACCAGAATCAATGGCTGGACCTACACCGAATTTGATCTTTGGGAATAAACGACGTAAAGCATTAGCCATTAAGTGAGCAGATGAATGGCGTAAAATACCGAGCGCATCCTCATGATCTGGTGTTACGATTTCAATACTTCCGTCTTCTTCGATCGGGCGAGTCAAATCTATTAATATACCATTGAATTTCCCTGCTAATGCTTTTTTAGCTAAACTGTTACTGATACTTTTAGCGATGTCTAACGTTGATGAACCAGCCTCAAATTCTTTGACTGCGCCATCTGGAAATGTGATTTTAATTGACATTTTTGTTTCCTCCTTTAGTAAATTATGATTGAAAAGATCGTGTATTCACTTTATTTGAACCGTACTTTGCAAAATTTTGAAAAAATGCAAAAAGTCCTAGTACCTGATACTAAATCAGATACTAGGACGAAAAGTTCGTGGTTCCACCTATTTTTAAACATAGCAAACAGCCATGTTCCTCAAGCGTATTAACGGTGCGACCGCCTTTGTTTCGACAAAGGTTGGAAAAAGTGGTCATTCCTTGTGCGGGTCTGGAAAATTTTCAGCCAAGATTTTCCTCTCTAAAAGACTGCTTGCAAGTTCAGTTGTCTTTCTCATCAATCATTTATGTGTTAATTTAAACACTTCTTGAAATAAAAAGCAAGTATTTCTTAAAAATGATTATTTTTTCCATTCTCCCCCTTGCGCATAGCGGCCTTTTTTCATTTCATTTACAATAACGTGGATATTCTCCTGAGGTGCTCCCGTATTTTTAGAAACGACTTCGGTTATTTCCTTGACCATGTTCGTTAGTTGTTCCTCACTGCGTCCTTCGACTAATTCTACGTGAATAAATGGCATGTTTTTCGCTCCTGTTCTGATAGTTTTAAAAAAAGTATTACTTTTTAGATATTCTTTTGCTCATTCTTTCAACTCTCTTATTTCTTCTTTCTATTTAGCAGAACCTAATTTCCCTTCTAATCGCTGTTGAATCGGAGAACATGAAAATCCCGGACTAACTATTTTATCAAAGAAACCACCAACTGTTCGTAAGTCTATTTCTATATCCTTTAAGTCTCTCGGATTTGTTCCTGCATAAGAAATCACGATTTGAGAGATCTCCACATGTTATTCCCCTCATACAAACTATATTCATTTGAAAACATTAATCTACTCTTTTATTATGCTCTGATTTAAGACCACCATAAAAAACTATCCTATCTAATTATTACCAAGAATATCTTTCTCTAAACATGATAATTCAAATTCATTTTACAAATAGCTATTACTTACTCATAAAAATGAATTATAATAAAATTTTATCATACATATCATTTGCTTAATAGTTTAAATCTACTTCAAGACGTTTATTTATTCCCTAAAACATAATATGACTATTTCTATTTGCTTGTTTTTCCGTATGTATTAAGATTTTTTAAATAAAAAAAGAAGCCCTACTGGACTTCTTTTACTTATTATTTTATGCTGGCTCACCATAATCAACCGGTTTGTCAAACTCTCCTGGCGCATCATCATAAATGTGTCCATAAATAATTACCGGCATTCCAGCATAGGCACCGTTGAAAATTTGAGCAACTGCAGCACCCGGTGTATTAATACAACCGTTACTTCCAAAATTAGTTTTATAAGCTTGTTTATTCCCAAAATATTCTGCTTTATAATCTGCATCATGGATTCCTATTTGAGTAACCACACCACCAAAGCTTTTTAATGGCATCCAATATTTTACAGGTACGCTATATTTTGAACCATCAAGCATTTCACCTTCTAATTTTGTATCTGTATCTTTGTACAAAATAGTGTGGAATCCTGGCACAGTTGCAGTCCCTTTATTATAACGACCAGTGATAACATCTGTTTCAACAACTTTAACACCATCTTTAAAGAAGTACATTTTTTGATCATTCAGATCAATTTCTACATAATCCTTATCAACTGTTGAAGATTGTGTCACATCACCATCAATCGGTACAGTGATTACTTCAGTATCTTTGTCACTGTTGATTGCTTGAACAAGTAGATCTCTCGTTTGTGGCATGTTGATATCCCAACCATAGCTACCATTGTTTTTGTATTTCGTTGTCACACCATGAACATTTTTAAAAATAATTGGTTTAAAAATCGACCCATATTTTTGGTTGGTTTGTTCTACCCAAGCATACACTTTATTTGGATCAACGTTACCTGCTGTATCCATAAATGATTGTAACTCTTCTTTGGTAAGTGTTAACTTTTCACCATTGATATCAAGCGTAATCGATTTATTTTCTTTTTTCGATAGTAATGTCAACTGTTCTTGTAATTTTTTATCGTCTTTTGTTACAGTCGGTTTTTGATAAAAATCTTTCACATCATAAACATAGTTACCTTTGTTTTCGTCAACATCTTTCAACACTTGGTTCATCAACGCTTCTTTATCAACCGCTGTTCCGATTTGTTCCGGTACGATTTGATAACTACCGTCAACTTTTTCCACCCGAGCATCTTGACTTGGTGTTCCTGCTTCAAATGAAAGCTCATTTAACTTGTTTTTTAATTCGTTCTTGTAGTCTTCATTAATTGGTAATTTAATTGAACGGTCACCAATATTTTGTTTCAAATACTCTTCTGTGATTTCATATTTTACAGGTAAAGCTATTTTTTCTTCTTTACCATTCATCTTAATCACAACATCTTCAGCTTTATTCAGCTGTTCTAGCTTATCTTTGGCTGCTTTAGCGTTCAACAAACTAATATCAACACCATTGGCCTTTGCTGTAATGAAAAAGTGCGATTGAAAATAGACAAGTCCGCCAGTGAATACTAATGCTAAACAAATCAACAAACCAACTAATGGAACTAACCATTTTTTCTTTTTATTATTTGGTTGATTTTTATTATGGGGTGCTCTTGCATTTTTTGCCGAGCGACTAACTGATTCTTCATTTTCCATTGAGCTATCTTCCTTTTTTATGATTTATATACTTATTTTGATGGATTACTTTTCCTGATCTAACAATAGTACAAAAAGAATGGGTGCTTCCTCTTGATTGCTTTAACTTTTCCCCTAATTATTGCTTTCATAACTGCATTTTAAAGACAGTGTAGTTAAAATTCCGGCAATCTTCAATTAATTTGCCTACATATGAGAAAAATTTATATTTTATATATATAAATGTTTATTTTTTAGTGAGCAGGAACCAACAAAATTTGATACAGTGTACCTACCATTCTACCACACATAAGGGAGAGGAAAAAAGACTATTTGACAATATATTTCGTTAAATTATTATTTATTTACATTAAACTTTAATCAGTCACTTAATAGCATCTTTTTTTCTGTAACATCACTCGATTGACTAGCTAATTCCACTCTAGTCTAAAAACTTTTGTATAATCTTTGACTTTTTCTGCAGTATTCTGATCATAAACCAAATTGTTCTTTTTGGAAAACACCTGAGCGTAATAATCGAACTGGTTTTGTAATGAAATCAAAGCATCCCATGCCAATGGAATACTGGCGATATTCATTGTTCTTAAGATGGCTTGATATTGTTCTTCACTTAAATAGTTAGGTAGATATTTATAATTTTTACCAACACTAAACTTGTACTCAATTTCACCTGCTACATACCAAGAGAGCAAACGAAGAAGTTCTTTTTGGCAGATTTCATTTAGATGATCCGCTGCATAGAATAGTTCATTACGGTATAATCCTTTAACAACGTATGTACTAACCCACCAAAATTCATTACAACAATCCGAAAACTCAGCTTGACTTGGCTGTTTGACCCAGTAATCTTGATCGGTGGCAACACTTAAATTAGGTAATATATGATTTTTATCTAATAAAACCTCAGCTAACCGATCACCTTCATTCCAAGTATTAGCCTGCTCTTTTGGACATAAGGTTAAGTCGATCCGGTTACCATCTTCAAACAACATTAAATAAGTGAACCTGCCATTTCCAGTTGGCGGGAATAATGTCATATCTTCTGGTGTTTGCATAATTAAACGCGAGCCAAATTTATCGATCCATGCCGTCTCTTTAACAAAGTCTTCAACGGATTCTACAACGTAAACAACATCATAATCTTGAAATAAATCTCTCGGAGCAGCTTTATTGGTTCGCGAACCATTTAGCCCAACTGCCAATATTCTAGAATCGTTTTTCGCTGTATCTAAAATTAGTTGAAACATTTCTTTTTCTGTTCTCATAATCTCCTCCAGTTTTACCTTCTATCTAAAGTATAAGATAAGTTGACAGTTATGTTATACTTTTTCTTAAATTCGTTAAAAAAACTTTAAAATAGAAAGGATGCACACTGTTCAATCGCTTTATCTACTACACTAGATAAGAAAGGTTGTGGTGTTATGAAATGGGTGAAACGAATGATGTTGATTATTATAGGTTTAGGAATCGTGTATACAGGTCTCATTTTTTGCTTAATTTTAAGCGGAACGAAAAATCAACCTACAAAAAAACCTGATTCTGTACTTATTTTAGGTGCACAAGTAAAAGGTTCTTCAAAAGACAATGCTTATCCTAGCACTGTTTTAAAAGAGCGACTAGATGCAGCTATTCCATATTTAAAAGAACATCCCAAGGCTATTGCTATCGTCTGCGGCGGACAAGGCTCTGATGAACCTGATAGTGAAGCCAATGTAATGGCCGAATACTTAAGAGCCAATGGACTATCACAAGAACAAATACTAATTGAAGATACCTCTACTCGGACAAAAGAGAATATCCAAAATGCCCAAAAGAAACAAAAACTAGGAAATACGGTTATTGTTACAAGCGATTTCCATATGTATCGAGCAAAATTATTAGCAAAACGTTTGGGCATCTCTGATATTAGTGGACTTCCTTCAGTTTCTAAATCTTCTGCTGTATTCAAAACCTATATTAGAGAGATTTTTGCCTTAGGATATGGATTAATTTTTGACCATTGATTTTGAAGGTCGATCTTTCATACACAGAAAAATCCCCGCCCTTTGAGAGTGGCGGGGATGGAATTAAAAATAAAAAATAGGTTCACTATAACGGTATGTTACTGGATAACCATGAAGAAAATAGATACTTTCTTTCATCCTATTCCTGCTTCAAAAATCGTTTTACTATCTAATTATTTTTGAAGCTACTTGTCTAGGTTCTTTTTTAATTCTTCATACTTTTCATGCTGTTTCTGTTGTTCTTTTTTCAATTTTTGATTAAAGTAATAAATAATCCCCAAAATTACAACTAATATCCCCGCACCTATACTAATCACAAGTGTCCAAGGAAACCCAAGTTTTGGATTAGGAGGTAGGTTAATAGCTGTAGCATTATATTTTTTTGCTTCTTTTTCCTTTATCACAAATGTTTTCTCCCAGGTCCAATCCTTATAACCATCATTTGCTTTGATTTTAACTGTATAGTTTCCAGCAATAAATGGTTGCTCTTTTAAATCGATCTTATAATTAAAGTTGGTGTTTGGGGCCATAGCTAATGATTCTTGATGGTTCTCATACCTTGGCTTCGTTTCGTTTTCATAATAAAGCTTTGCATCTAGCTGTAATTTTTTGACCATGGCGGGTTTTTTATTTTGAAGATTCATAATTACTGCATTATTTCCGTTAAGTTGAGTTGCCTGCACCTTGTTCAATGCCAATTCTGGTTTGACTTCTTTATCTGTCTCGCTCAGTAAAACACCTACTACATAAGAAAAACGATTACCAACTGCTAAAGCGCCTTTACTCTTTTCTTCCGCCTCTCCTTTTTGCTCAAAATAAAGGCCGCCTAAAACATATCCGTCAAATGACTCTTCTGGAATTTCAACAATACATTCCATTATTTTACTTGATTTTTTAGGCAAAACGATGTTTTTCGGCATCTTTGCAATTTCGCTAAATGTAAAAGCAGCTGATGAGTCTTTTTTGGTATCAGAATAAGAATAATCAACTATTCCATTATCATTAGTAATGGCTGAATTTGCTGAAGCTTGAATAGTAACATCCTCTTGCGTATCATTTATCAACTCTACACTAAGTATCTGCTTCTCACCTGGAACTACTCTTAAGTCAAAATAACTAACTTCCTTACTACGCTGATTCTCCGGTAAGATTGCTTTAACATTAAAATTAATCTCACTTGCTTGACCGTCGATCCCAGAACTCAAAAACAATAATAATAAAATAATAGCAAATCCTAGCTTAGATATCCTCATATTCATGATCAAAACTCCTTTTGCATACAACTCGTTCTATTTAGGCCCTAGACAAACCTAACAATTGATTTGTTTTGGGCCTAAACACTAAATAAATGCTTTTCCTCTCTGTTGGAGACTTTTCAAAATTAGACTTTTTTTATTTCGCCATTATAACGGACTATCGTTTAATGTCCAAGTAAGTGTTGTCTTATATTGATTATTTGTCAATTTTGTCGTTGCGTTAGGAACAGTCAATTTGACGCCTTGGGCTGCTCCTGTTCCTGAACCAAAAGCAAGTGTCCAAGTCCCCATCCCAGTAGAAACCGCTGCAGTAGCAACTGGTGAAGATGCCGCACCTGTTGGATCTAATGTTACAGGTACAGTTAACGGTGCTAGTGCGATTAATTCAGTAGAATTTGGGGTTGCAGCTACCATACTCATCTGAGCATTCGTCAACACAGCTGGTGTAGTATCAGCTGTTTGAAATTGACCATTTTGTTTTACAGTTAATTTCCAACCAAGATTTAAGCCTCGTTTGTCAGTCACTTGAGCATAGTTAGGAACACTGATCAATGTAGAAAGTGAATTTTGAACTTGATCGAGTTGGGCATAATACGTTGCATCAGCGGCTTGGATAACTTTTGTTCCAAAGTGAAAATTTGATACATAGTCTAAACTTAGTGGTCCCCCCGTTCCTGGTTGATGAGGATCACCTGGATTAGGCGTAACAGGAGATGTTGGATCAGTCGGATCAACAGGGGGTGTGATTGTCGTATCTTGGGAAAAACTAATATCTGCATTTGATGTTAAAGAACCTACAGCAACTGCTTCTCCAACCGTTCCGCCAACAAAAACAAATGAACTAACTATAGCAACTGTAGCTAAAGAACCTAGAATTATTTTCATCTTTACTGCCTTCTTTCTTTTTTTATTTTAACTTCTTATTTTTTAAGAAGCCAAATCCAAATTATAAAGGAGCATCTGATAAAATCCATTGTAATTGTGCTGTGTATGATTCATTTACATTGATATTTATACTAGGAGTCAAATTTAAAAAAACACCGTTCTGCTGATTCCACGAAATGACGACATCATTGTTATTAGGAGATGTATAGGCATACGCTTCAGAAGCAATTGCTGTTATCGTGGTATCCTGCCCATTTTTCCGATAGACAAATGCTTGATTGATCGTTTTACTTGTTGTGGTGGACTTCATAGGCTGGCTTTCTCTGACGAGTAAATGCCACTGACTTTTCGCTACTCGTCCATCCGCTACAACCAAAGAAGTATCAACATTATTAGGGCTGTAAGTTGTTGTTTTAGTAGGGACTGGGATACGTTTAAATGAAATTTGTTTAGGTGATTGGACAAATCGTAATGTACCATCTCCGACTGCAATTGAATCAGTAGTATTTTTCGGAGCAAATGCCGTTCCACCACCGTCTACTCCACCAATAATACTAGAAAATGATAACGATTGACCTGTCATATTTTGAGCTATAACCCCGGTATATTGCAATTTAAAGCTAGTATTTGGTTGTGTGAAATTATTGCTTGCAAGAGAATTTTGGTAATACCAATATTGCTGATTCAAACTAGAATCTGTTAGAAGCTGAGTTCCCAGTACAGGCGTTTGAACACCTGTGCTAGAGATTCGAGTCAAAGACACTGAACTTAATTGTGTTAACTCATTAGGGATATAAGCTTTTAACATTTGCTGACCCCAGGTCGCTGGCTGATTCATCAAAGTAGTGGTCAATGTATAGCGAACAGTTTGGCCCGTCACAGCAGAAGGGGCAACTTCCCAATTTCCTTGTGCATTCAGTCTTTCAATCGTCTGTATACTAGAAATTGTTGGGGCTAAATATGGAACCATTTGATTATAGCCCGTACTTGTGACTAAAACAGCACCTGTTCTGTTACTTAATCCTTGTACTGTTAAACTAACTGTTTCACCGCCATTAAACATTGGTAAATTTGAAAACTGGAAACTTCCGTTTGCGTTTAAAGACGTTGTATAGATCGTTCCAGCATTTATCCGTAGTGCAACTTGATACGTTCCTGCACTTGTTTGTACGGCAGTTCCTGAAAGTTGCGTGGATCCTGGTGTCGTTGAGCTAGTCGTTACTGGTTGGATCGGCCAACTTACTGATTGTGAGGCCGAGGGTAGACTCTGGATATAATTACTTGTTGTCTTTGATTGTGCAATAACGAGTGCTGAAACACTGTCCCCATACTGTAAAGCATCAACTAAAACTGTGCTGAAATTTCCAGAAATATCAACGGGTATACCATTAATAACTATCGGGGTTGAGGTTCCATCAGAACGGGTAACTGTCAGTTGAACAGTGTAATTGTAAGCGCTATTTTGCACTTGTTGAATCTTACCACCCACCGTTGTTTGTAAATTCAAAAGAGGACTATCTAAAATAGGCGCTGTGACATTCGGAACGCTGGTCCCAACTGACATAGAAGGAAGAGCAATCACGCCTGACTTTGACACATTTCCTAAAACTAAGTTGATAATATTTAATCCATCTGTTGATGAACCAAATACGCCTTTAATAGGATAATTTATGCCATTACTTGCCGGTGGAATTGTAATACCATTTTGATACAAAATTGCTACATCAAAACTAAAACTAACCGCCCAGCGACTCAGCCCCAACAAAGTGACAAGATTGGTAGGAAATGTTACATATACTGAGTTATAAGTACTACTGTACGCCAACGTGAATCCTCGTGTCGTATCATGAATATTATAGGAAGTACTTCCAATTATTGGGGCAGGAACGGTCACCGTTCCAGTGAGTAATGATAAAAAACTCTGTTGCTTTGCCGTACTACCATTAAGTTGATTCGCTATTTCTGAGGGTAATTGAAGTATGATTACAGGCTGCCCCCCCAGAGATAGATCTAGTGTTGGTGTGTAAGTATACGTCATTGTGATAATTGATTGTCCCGTTGCACCCGTTGTATAAGTTCCACTAAGTGAACCTGATCCAACAGTAACCAGACGCTCCTGAATATCTCTCGACGTTTCAGTTTGCTCATTATACAACTCAGTTTGTTCCTCTACTATTTCATCTTCCGCAAAAACTTGATGGAAATTGACTAAAAGAGTACTGAACATCAGCCCTACTAAAAATAAAAATAACCATTTACGTTTCACACTGACACCCCCACTAGCTAGTGATTGCTTAATAGCATTTATTTCCAATAGTATTAACTAATATAAAAATATAATTTAAAAAGTATTATACTTAAAAATAAGAAAAGAATACTTCATGTCCTTAGATTGATTTTATACTGATGCTAAAATAAAGTAAAATATTTGTGATCTTTTTCTTAGTATTTTCAATAAAAAAATAATTCTATTAATAGAACCAGCAAAAGAAAATAATTTTAGTAAAAAGTAACCGTTTCTATGTTAAATATCTATTATTCTCAAAAATTTCGATAAAATGCTAAATATTTGAGAATTTAATCGAAAGATGCTATTATAGTTTTGTTCTTAGTTTTTTCATATTGTGTTTCCCTTCATATAGTGTGTGTATGAAGGGTTTATTTTTTTGTTTTCATATCTTAAAAATAAAAAAAGAACCCTTAATTATAGGGTTCTTCCACTTTTTTACTCACCTAAATCAACGTTATGATAAACCTTTTGAACATCATCAAGATCTTCTAAAACATCAATCATGTGTTCAAATTTTTCTAAATCTTCACCTGCTAATTCTACATCGTTTTGCGCAATCATTTCCAATTCTGCTACTGAGAATTCTTCAACGCCTTTTTCTTTTAGTGCTTCTTGCACGGCATGAAAATCTTCTGGCTCTGTATAAACAATGATTTGACCTTCTTCTTCAGTCACATCACGAACATCAATGTCTTTTTCCATCAAGTATTCAAGGATTTCATCCGCATCATCGCCAGCGAAACCAATCACGCCGGTATGATCGAACATGTATGCTACAGCACCACTGACACCCATATTTCCGCCATTTTTACCAAATGCCGCACGGACATCTGAAGCTGTACGGTTTACGTTATTTGTTAATGCATCAACGATGACCATTGAACCATTTGGCCCAAATCCTTCATAACGTAATTCAGAATATTGCTCATCGCCAGAACCTTTAGCTTTTTCGATTGCTCGATCGATGATATGTTTTGGTACATTATATGTTTTTGCGCGCTCGATAACAAATCTTAATTTCTGATTTGCTTGAGGGTCAGGATCACCCGATTTCGCTGCTACGTAAATTTCAATTCCGAATTTTGCATAAACTCGGCTGTTATTTGCGTCTTTGGCAGCTTTTTTCTCTTTAATATTTGCCCACTTACGACCCATATTCTCACTTCGCTTTCATTCATTATTATTTTTGATTATAGCGCCTTTCTTATTATACTTGGCAAACGGACTTTTGTTAAGTGTTTTTTGCTTTTAAGAGATACGAATCGGGAAACGGCCAAAACTTTGTTCTAAAATATGATCATTTCCTAACTGATAAAGTTGATTGCTGCGAATATCCAATGCTAACTGGGTAGTCAAATTCTTAGAAACTTTTGTGATCAGCGGCAATGCTAGCTTTTTTTTCTCTTCTCGCAAAAAACGTTGTCCTTGTTCCGTGAAGCCCAGAACTTGTAAATGACTATAATTCCAAGAGTTTTCTATTTCCTGTTGTTTCACATTAGTTAAAATGTATGTCGCCAATCGTTGCAGACGCGTCCAAGTGTAACGTTTTGTTTTAGCTTGTTTCATAAAAGTTTGAAAAGAATCAGAAACCTTAGCTGCTTCTTGTAGGCGATATTCTATGCCTTCTTTCATTTGATAAATCTCTTGTAATTCAGTGATCGAACTGCTGATCAACTTATATTTTAATAACGGCCAATAATTCTCCCAAGAAACGGTAGGTGAATTCGCTAAATCGATTGCTACTTGCTCAGGCAATACTTGTTTGATTTTCTCTAATTCCCCTGAAAAGACGGCTTTTCTAATCGCCGTTGCACTCGCAAATTCTTGATAAATCTTAGTATCATGATACCCAGCTTGTTCTCGTCTTAACGGGTATAAAATCATCGGCTTTTCATACGTGGCATTTTCTTTTGCGTAACTTAACCCTAAAATATGATTTGGAGAAGAAAAATCTAACCCATTATTTGGATAAAGCGTGCGAAAAACTTCTGTCATTTGTTGAGGATAACTCATTCCGTTGTTTTTGATTGTCTGATAAGCTTGATCGATTTCTATCTGATGATGATTCACAAATTCCCCAAAATGTTCATAATCCATCTCTGTTTGATTATCCGTACCAAAACATAAAGCCTCACAATGCAAAGCTTGAAGTAATTTTACTCCTCCAGCAGCAAAGTAATCGGCTGATTGCACAGCATAAGCAAACGGTAATTCTATAACTAAGTCAATACCGTGATTCAACGCTTCATTTGCTCGTGCCCACTTGTCGATGATCGCAGGCTCGCCTCGTTGTAAAAAATTTCCACTCATCACAGCAATCACAACTTCTGCACCACTTATTTCCCGTGCCTTCTTCGCATGGTATTGGTGCCCATTATGAAATGGATTGTATTCAACAATAATGCCGCAACTTTTCATTTCTATTCTCCTTCATCCAGATCGTTTCTATTAAAATCCATCATACCATGTTTATTTTATTACGGAAACAAAAGAAAAATGAGCGGCTTAAACTTAAAAAAGTTTTGCTCCACTCATTTTTAGATTACTTTTTACAAACAAAAAACCAGCGTCTGCTCTCTTCTGTTGGTGCATCATCTGTGAAATCCGCATAAACTTCAACATGCATAAACCCAGCGCTTTCCAACATCATCAGATAATTTTCCATTGTATAGGTTCGTTCTTGATGTAGCTCATCTTGCCGAACAAACACTTCGTCATTCTCATGCTCTTTTACAAAGAAAGTAAGGAAGTGTTCTATGCTATGTTCTTTTTCACCAGGATAACTATCCCATAAAAAAGCAAATTCTTCGGTTTGATAATGATAGCTATATTCAGGAAATACTTTATCTACTTGATAGGTCGAATGAACATCAAAAATAAAGACACCATCGTCTTCTAATGCTTGATATACATCATCAAATACTTGTTGAACTTCCTGACGATTTTCCATGTAACACAATGAATCAGAGAAACAAGTAATTGCATGATATTGACCCATTTCAGATAAATCCATCATATTTCCTTGGACAAACTGAACATGAACCTCTTCTTCTGCCGCTCGTTTGCTAGCCATCATCAACATTTCTTCTGACAAATCTAAGGCTGTAACAGTGAAACCAGCTTTAGCAAAATTTACAGCTAATGCTCCAGTCCCACAAGCCATTTCTAAAACATCCATTTTTCCTTCTGGTAAATGACGTTTTGAAAATGCTAGCCATTGATCATACAAACTATCATCCATTACCTCATCGTAAACAAATGCAAATGTTTCGTATGCCATATTACTCGACCCAAGCGTGAAGATCAACCATTGGTGCATCTGACCAAAGTTTTTCTAAATTGTAAAAACCACGTTCTGCTGATTGGAATACATGAACAATGATATCACCTAAATCGATTAAAACCCATTTACCGCCATCTTTTCCTTCAATTCGTTTCACTTCAACCTGTGCTTCTTCTTCTTTTTCGATAATTTCTTCCACAATGGCATTGATTTGACGTTCACTTGTTGCTTGGCAAATCATAAAGTAATCTGCTAAAAGTGAAATCTCATGCACATCTAAAGCGACAATTTCCTCTGCTCGTTTTGAATCCGCTGCTTTTACAGCAATTTCTAAAATCTGTTGACTATCTATGATGGTTTCCTCCCATTAATTGATCTAATTTTTTTCTAGTTTTTGAATCAGCTTTTATTACTGACCCATTGATTGTATGTTTCGATGGTCTTTGGATAAATTTTTTGTTCTTGTTCAATAAGATGCAGCAGTGTATGTTTTGTTTCATAAGCAACTGCTTCATCCAAATCAACCAAAGCCAATTCCCGTGCTTCTTTTACCCCTGGAAAATTTCGACCTGGTTCGATATAATCAGCAACATAAATGATTTTATCTAGCAAACTCATTTTTGCAGCACCGGTCGTATGCAAACGAATCGCTTCTAAAATTTCTTCGTCGTCAATTCCAAGTTCTCGTTGAACCATGCTAGCACCAACTAGGCCGTGCCAAATCGCATTGCCATAATTCAGTAAGTCTTGATCATAACCATCACGTTGGATGATTAACTCAAACTCTTCATCAGGACGTTCTTTAGCATAATCGTGGGTCAAAGCTGCAATACTTGCCTTTTCCTCAGAAGCTCCATATTTAGCTGCTAAGGCTACAGCCATTTCTTCCACACCTAAAACATGTTGAAAACGGCGTTCACTCATATGCATTTGAACTTCTTGCATCAATTCTTCGCGTTTAAGCGTTGTATATTTTCCGCTAAAATCCATCTACATACAGCTCCTTTTCTTCTATATAGTGTATCACACTATCAGGCAGTAAGTAGCGTGTAGAACAACCATTTTTGACTTTTTCTCTGATTAGAGTTGAACTAATATCCATTTGAGGAACGTCCACCCACATAATCGGATAAGGCGTGATCGTACCATAGTGAGGTCGGCGAATACCAACAAAATTAATCAACGTTAACAACTCATCAATTTTATACCACTTTGGTAAGTATTCCACCATGTCTCCACCAATAATAAAATAATAATCTGTATCCGGGTTATTTTGTGTCAAAGCTTTCATTGTATCATACGTATAACTTTTCCCTTTACGGAATAATTCTATCGGCTCAACTGCTAGATTATGATTATCCTCAATTGCTAGTTCCAGCATTGCCAAACGATGTTTGCTATCAATTGTCTTTTTTTCATCTACATGAGGTGGCAAATAAGTAGGCATCAAATAGACTTTGTCCAACCCAAGTTGTTGTTGCACTTGGTCGGCCATTACTAAATGAGCCACATGAACTGGATTAAAATTTCCACCTAATATTCCTACCTGTTTACGCTTTTGAAAAAGCTCTGCTTCTTCTACAATTACTTCTGCTCTTAATGCTGCATTCGTATTTGTCCCCATTTTTGTTACCTCCAAGTTTTAAATTGCTTTAACTTCTTTAGAGATCTTTTGATATTTTTCGTTAGATGACGGTTTAAATAATACTAATACGCGTCCAATGATTTGAACGATATCGCAATGAATATCTGCTTTTAGCGCTTCCGCTACATCTTCAGCGATTTCATCCGTATTTTGTAGTAAAGTGACTTTGATTAATTCACGTTTTTCTAACGCTTCGTTGATCTGTACTACCATCGCAGAATTCAAGCCACCTTTACCAATTTGAAAAATCGGTTGTAAATGGTGCGCTTGACTACGTAAAAAACGCTTTTGTTTTCCTCTTAAATCCACTAATTTTCCTTCTCTCTATTTTCACTTATAATTAAATCAAGGCTTTTCTTCTTAAAACATCAACGCCTTTAGGTGCCCAGCCAGCAACTACACAAGGCTCTGTTACAGTGATCCAACCAAGTCCAGCGAATACGATATCTGTCTTCTCTTTAACTGAAAATTCAAAACGAACTAACTCTGGAAACTCAGCTACTTCATCTGGACGCGGCGGTTGTAATAAGCCCCCAACATGTTTTTCATAAAAAGCATCAGCTGTTGCTAACTTGGTGCGATGAATGGATAAATCATTTGAAACATAGGCAATAAATGAGCTACGCTCCCCTTGAACAAAATCAAAACGGGCTAATCCACCTAAAAACAATGTTTGTTCAGCATTTAACTGGTATACTTTCGGCTTGATTTCTTTTTGTGGTGCAATGATTTTTAAATCCTTTTTACCTAGATAATGCGCCATTTGATGACGATGTATGATTCCTGGTGTATCGATCAAGAAATGTCCATCATCTAAAGGAATTTCAATTTTATCTAATGTCGTTCCTGGAAATTGTGACGTTGTAATAACATCTTGAACACCAGCAGTCTGCTTGATGATTTGATTGATCAACGTTGATTTTCCAACATTAGTCACACCAACCACATAAACGTCCTTGCCATCCCGATGTTTTTCGATCATTTCAAGCAAATTTTCCATTTCATGAGGTTTCTTGGCACTAGTTAGTAAAACATCAACGGGGCGTAAGCCTTCTTCATGTGCTCGTTCTCTCATCCATTGAATCATTTTAGGTTTCTTTAATGATTTTGGGAGAATATCGACTTTGTTTCCTACCATCAATACTGGATTATCCCCAATAAAACGATGTAAACCTGGGATTAATGATCCATTAAAATCAAAAATATCAACTACATTTACAATCAACGCATCTTCTTTGCCTAGTTCATTCAATAAACGTAAAAAGTCATCATCCGTCAATTGAACATCTTGAATGTCATTATAATGTCTCAAACGGAAACAGCGTTGGCAATAGACTTCTCCTGTCTCTATACCTTTTTCAAACGCAGCCTTAGGCGTATAACCTAGTTCATCTTTATCCTCTGTTTGAATGACTGCTCCACAACCAATACATTGAATTGCTTCTTGTTCGCTCATTCTAGTCCGCCTTTCCATAGCATATCTGGATGTTTCTTTGCTAAATGCTTCATAATTTTTCGTTCAAAAAAACGATTGATTCTTGTATTCCACCCATCAGTATCAACAATTGGACGAACTAAAATATTTCTAATTCCAGCAGCATTGGCCCCTCGAATATCGGTCATGATCTGATCACCGACCATTACTAATTCTTCTGGTTTCATATTTAGCTTCTTTTGTGCCTCTTTAAACCCTCTAGTTGATGGCTTTAATGCTCTAGATACATAATCTAATTCAAACTTCTCAACTGCTCGTTTAATTCGGCTAGACTTATTATTTGATACTACCACAACTGGAATTCCAGCATTTTTCATTTCTAAGATCCACGTCAATAGCTCTTCTGTTCCATCAGGATTATCCCAAGCAATCAAGGTATTATCTAAATCAGTCAGAACAGCGTTGATTCCTAATTTTTTTAGTTGGTTGGGTGTGATTTTGTAAATCGCATCAACCATCCATGTTGGTTTATATTTTGAAAACATATTATCTCCTTAATAGTAAAAGAGGAGCAACATATAGGCTCCCCATTTTGTTATTCGCTTCTTGATTATACGCTATTTTTAATAAAATTTCATCTTTTTATTCGTCTGATACTCATAATCATAACTAAAAACTTTCTCTGCCGAATTAAAATCTAAAAAAGGGGTATGAGATATAACTATAAAAGTTATGTCTCATACCCCTAAAATCCAATAAACGGTACAACTAAAGAAGATACTACACTCTGATTCAACCATATCAACTTCTATACTCTAAAGCACTATGAGTTGACGATCTCTGAAATAAGCTGACGTCCAATTTTCGTAGGCCCTTGCTTATTTCTCAGATTTTAATATGTCGTCTTAGTTGTTTCTTATTTAATTATCTGATTATATTTCCTTGACGAAGAAATAATCCACTGTAACATTAGGATTTGATTTTTCTACGTAAAACATGATAAACATACTTTCATTTAGCGTTTTTGAAACATTAATCAAAGAAAGTTGAGGATCAATCTTATTCAATTTTACAGGCTGTACATTGTAAAAGCCAGTCCCTTTAGTATCAATTTCACCAATTTTCAATTCATATTTTGGATTTGGATTGATTGACGTCAGGATGATTGTATCCCCTTTAAAAGTTTTTAAAGCATTTGTCTGTTGAATCTCTTCTTTCGTAAATTCAGGGGTGCCAGACTTAAGAAAAGCCATTTCACTTTTTACCGGTTGACTTACAGTTGTTGCTTCTACAGATGTTCCTTGAGTGAATGCACCAAATAATAATACGCCCATTACACTTCCTAAAATAGCTAATTTTTTCATCACTTATCTTCTCCTTCTCTAGTAAATTATTAACGTTTGGTCAGCTGTACCAAACTCACTCTATATTATCAAAGATATCTACAAAAAAAAGGAGAAATCGTTCTTTGTAACAGTAACTTAAACATTTAGAAATGTATGAAATTTATAACTTAATTCTCTTTTTATTGTATTACCTTTCTAAATTTATTACGTTTGTTATATTATTAGAAATATACATTTTTCCTAATTTATACATAATTATTTAGTACAAATAATAACAAATAAAAACAGGGTTCAAGATATAACTATAAAAGTTATATCTTGAACCCTTAAAAATCGAATAAAAAGCGGGAGAAGCAGCCACGTATTCTGTCCCAACCTCATACTTTTACTTATTCTAATAAGAAATTTTCGATTTTCTTTAAAATTTTCGGAATCTTTGATAACGCTTTTCCAATAGAATTTCGGTCTCCCATTTTGAAAGCTCAGAAAATTGACTAATAAGTGCTTTTTGAATCATTCGATTGATTTTTGTTTGTTCTAATGCTTCGCCATTCATTTCTTCTGGAATCACTCGATCAATGATTGTTAATTCTTTTAATTCTGTCGCTGTAATTTTCATTAATTCTGCTGCTTCTTTAGCTCGACTTCCGTCTTTCCAGAGAATCGAGGCAAATCCCTCTGGTGATAAAACCGCGTAAATCGTATGCTCCAACATCCAAACTTCATCTGCTACAGCAAGTGCTAATGCGCCACCACTGCCACCTTCACCAATGATGATTGCGATGATTGGCACACTTAAATCAGCCATTTCTATCAAATTTCGAGCGATTGCTTCCCCTTCACCACGTTCTTCCGCTTCAATTCCGCAATAAGCGCCAGCAGTATTGATAAACGTAACAACCGGACGGCCAAATTTTTCTGCTTGCTTCATTAAACGCAAGGCTTTACGATAACCTTCTGGATGCGGTGCACCAAAATTCCGCTCAATATTTTCAGGTAAGTTACGTCCTTTTTGGATTCCAACGATTGTTACTGGTTTTTCTTCTAATGTTGCAATACCACCTACAACAGCTAAATCATCGCCAAAATAACGGTCTCCATGAAACTCAATAAAGTCATCAAAGATGGCAGCAATATACTCTAAGGTAGTATAACGATCTTGTGCTCGAGCTAGAGTGACAATATCATTGGCTGTTTTTTCCATCGCTATTTCCACCCTTTCATCGTATGAATCTTGACTAATCTACTAAGTACTTCCTGCAACTGATTTCTAGGAACAATTTTATCAACAAATCCATGATCCAATAAAAACTCAGCTTTTTGGAAATCATCTGGCAACTCTTGACGGATCGTTTGTTCGATTACTCGGCGGCCTGCAAACCCGATCAAACTTTGAGGCTCGGCTATTATAACATCGCCATCCATCGCAAAACTAGCTGTGACACCACCAGTGGTTGGATCCGTCAATACAGTAATATACAGCAATCCTGCATTACTATGTCGTTTAAGTGCACCAGAGATTTTTGCCATCTGCATCAGAGAAAAAATCCCTTCCTGCATTCGCGCTCCACCTGAAGCAGTAAAAATGATCACTGGTAAGCACTGTTCCGTTGCACGTTCAAATAAACGAGTGATCTTCTCACCTACAACAGTTCCCATACTTCCCATAATAAAATTGGCGTCCATCACACCAATACCTATTTCTTGACCATCTATTCTAGCTTTCCCCGTCAAAACTGCTTCATGCAATTCTGTCTTTTCCTGCATAATAGCGATTTTATCCAAATAATCAGGAAAATTTAACGGATCTTTAGTGACTAAATCTGTATCCCATTCTTCAAAACTCTTCTCATCTACCGTCAAGGCAAGGCGTTCCCAAGCACCAATTCTAAAGCTATAACCACAATAAGGGCAGACTTTTTCTGCCCCCATATCTTTTGTGTATAGCGTGCGTTTGCAACAAGGACATTTGGCCCACATGTTATCTGGAACTGTCGGTTTTTTTACGGAAGATTGGTCGCCTGTGCGATTCGGATTGATTCGAATGTAGTTTTTCTTTTTAAATAAAGCCATACACTTGCTCCTTTTTAATTATCGCTTTCTGGTTCCCAATTTGGTAAAAATGTTTCTTGTAAAAAGCTAGTATCATACTCACCAGCTAATACATTTTCATGCGTGATCAGATCTAGCTGAAATTCTGCATTCGTGATGATTCCATCTGTTACGATCTCATGCAACGCCCGCTGCATCTTCATCAGCGCATCCATCCGGTCATTTCCATGTACAATCACTTTAGCAATCATCGAATCATAGTAAGGCGGAATCGTATAGCCTGAATACATCGCACTATCAACTCTTAAACCCATGCCTCCACTTGGAAGTAGTAAATTATTGATTTTCCCAGGAGATGGCGCAAAATTAAAGGCAGGATTTTCTGCATTGATTCGACATTCAATTGCATGTCCTGAAATCATGATATCTTCTTGTGTATACGCTAATTCTTCACCAGAAGCCACTTGTAACTGTGCTTTGACAAGATCAATCCCTGTCACCATTTCAGTAACAGGATGTTCAACTTGAATTCGAGTATTCATTTCCATAAAATAAAATTCACCAGATTTATCCATCAAAAATTCGATTGTTCCAGCATTTTCATACTGAACAGCTTTTGCTGCACGCACAGCCGTTTCACCTAACAATTGACGTTTTTCAGGTGAGATTGCGATCGATGGCGATTCTTCAAGAACTTTTTGATTATTTCTTTGTAAAGAACAATCTCGTTCGCCCAAATGAATCACATGTCCATACTGATCACCTAAAATTTGTACTTCAATATGACGTGCTGGATAAATAATTTTTTCCAAGTACATATCATCATTACCAAAAGCTGCTTTTGCTTCTTGTTGAGCAGAAGTAAAGTGCTGAGGTAGTTCTTCTTTATTCATCACTTTACGAATTCCTTTACCTCCGCCACCAGCTGCTGCTTTCAGCATAACAGGATAACCTATATCATCAGCAATTTTTAAAGCTTCTTCAACAGAACTGATCACACCAGTACTTCCAGGAATAACCGGTACTTTGGCTTTTTGCATCAATTCACGTGCATTGATTTTATTGCCCATTGCATCAATCGTTGCTGCTTTTGGACCGATAAAGGTAATATTGCACTCTTCACACATTGCCGCAAATTGGCTGTTTTCTGATAAGAAACCAAAACCAGGGTGAATCGCTTCTGCATTCGTTACGATAGCCGCACTTAAAACACTTTGAACATTTAAATAAGAATCTGCTGCTTTCGCAGGCCCTATGCAAATTGCTTCATCTGCAAGTTGTGTGTGCAACGCTTCTTTATCCGCTTCAGAGTATACGGCAACGGTCTGCACGCCTAATTCACGACATGCGCGAATGATCCGAACTGCGATTTCTCCTCTATTTGCAATTAAAACTTTTGAAAACATAGCTCACCTATCCAATCATAAAGGTCAATTCTGCTTCCGCTACTTTTTTCCCATTCACAGTCGCAGTTCCTTTGCCAATACCGGCTCTTGATTTTACTTTCATAATTTCTACTTCTAACATCAAAGTATCTCCTGGAACAACTTTTTGTCTAAATTTGGCTTTATCAATACCGCCAAAATAAGCGGTTTTACCTTTAAAATCAGGTATAGACAATAATGCTACAGCTCCTGCTTGTGCCAATGCTTCAAGAATCAGAACCCCTGGCATAACAGGCTCACCAGGAAAATGTCCTTGAAAAAAAGGCTCATTGATCGTGACATTTTTTTTGGCGATAACTTTTTCACCCACAACGATTTCTTCCACAGTGTCTAACAGTAAAAAAGGATATCGATGGGGTATAATTTCTTTGATTTCTTGAATATTCATACTACACTCCTTTGCTGTGAAACACAGCGAATATATTTTATGAGCTGACGTTAAACAGTACAACGAACGAAGTGTTCGTTGAGCCTTTATTTGTCTTGGTATTCTTTCTGCAGCAAATTTAATTTTAAGAAGTCGCTACACGGAATAGCGGTTGATTGTATTCAACAACATCTTCATTTTGTATCAAGACTTCCGTGATCACACCATCTATAGTTGAGGTGATTTCATTCATCAGTTTCATCGCTTCAACAATACAAACGACCTCACCTTTTTTTACTGAATCGCCTACTTGCTTAAAGTTTTCTTTATCTGGTGCAGGTTTTAAGTACACAACTCCTACGATTGGAGAAATAATTTCTTCTGTATTTTCTGGTTTTGGTTCATTTTTTACAGTCTCATTTACAGTTTCTTTTACTTCTACTGTTTGACTTAAGACTTCTGGTGTTCCTTGACTTACTACGTTACTGTCAGTTACTTGTTTTACTTCATTTGATGATTTTTGCGTTACTTTATTTTTATTCATATAAAGACCAAACGAACCTTCCCTAAGGTCAAATTCTGTTAATGTTGATTGGTCAAATTGTGTTAATAGCTCTTTCACTTCATTGATATCCATCTTAATCCTCCCAACGTTTTAAACAAAGTACTGCATTATGACCACCAAAGCCGAATGAATTTGTTAAAGCATAATCAAATTCATGTTTCTGACTTTCATTTGTAACGATATTTATTTCAATAGCTTCATCAAGCTCTTCAACATTGATCGTTGGTGGAATAAATTGATGTTGTAAAGCATTCAAAGTAGCAATTGCTTCAATACCACCAGTTGCACCTAATGAGTGTCCAGTCATACTTTTCGTACTGCTGACACGAACATTTTTAGAAGCTTCGCCCAATGCCGTTTGAATTGCTTTAGTTTCCGCAACATCATTTGATGGTGTACTTGTACCGTGAGCATTGATATACCCTATTTTAGAAGTGTCGATTGCCGCTTCTTCGATTGCTAGTTTCATGGCTTTAGCGGCACCACTTCCGTCAGGTCTAGGAGAAGTCATATGATACGCATCACAATTTGAACCATAACCAACAATCTCTCCCAAAATCTTGGCGCCTCTATTTTGAGCATGTTCCAATGACTCAAGAACTAGAATACCTGCTCCTTCTCCCATCACAAAACCACTACGGTCTTTGTCAAAGGGAATCGAACCTCTATTTGGATTTTCTTCAGAAGTTACAGCAGTTAACGAAGCAAAACCTGCAATACCTATCTCAGTAATGGAAGCTTCTGTTCCCCCTGCTAGTAAAACATCAGAATAACCATGTTTAATATTTCTAAAAGCTTCACCGATTGAATTGTTCGCCGTAGCACAGGCCGTAACTGTTGCAGTACAAGTTCCTCTTGCACCCACACGTAAAGCGATATTGCCTGCCGCCATGTTCCCAATTGCCATTGGTATGAATAGCGGGGCTACTCTTTTTGGACCTTTTTCACGCATTCGAGTCACTTGGTCTTGGATCGTTTGAAGTCCACCAATACCAGAACCAACCATGACCCCAAAACGGTCAACATCGATTTGCTCTGTATCTAATTTACTCATTTCCATCGCTTCCAGTGCTGCATAGATACCATAAAGAGAAAATAAATCCATTCTTTTAGCATCTTTTTTAGCAAAATATTTATCGAATGGAAAATCTTTGACTTCTGCTGCTAATGTAATGCCTGTTTCGGTGGCATCAAATTTTGTAATCGGTCCAATTCCGTTTTTTCCTGTTTGTAAACTTTCTAAAAAGGTTTCTGCGTTATTCCCAATTGGGGAGGCTACGCCATAACCTGTAATCACTACGCGATTCATTCGATCGCTCCTTTCAAGCTTGTTCATTAGCCGTGCATGACTAAACCACCGTCAACATTTAATACTTGGCCAGTAATATATGGACTGCTTGCCAAAAAGATCGCTGCATTTGCGATATCTTCTACTTGACCAAACGTTTGTAATGGGATCTGTTGATTCATTTGTTCCTTTACTTTATCAGATAAAACTTCTGTCATTTCGGTTTCGATAAAGCCAGGTGCAATTGCATTGCACGTAATTCCTCTTGCTGCTACTTCTCTTGCAACCGATTTTGTAAACCCGATTACTCCGGCTTTACTTGCAGCATAATTAGCTTGTCCGATATTTCCAATCAATCCAGAAACACTTGACATGTTTATAATTGTTCCGCTACGTTGTTTCATCATTCGTTTGATTGCATGTTGCGTCATGTTAAAAGTGCCCGTTAAATTGATTTGGATACAACGGGTGAAATCTTCCTCTGACATTCTCAACATTAATTTATCATTTGTGATTCCAGCATTATTGATTAAAATATCAATTGATCCTAAACCGTCAACAACAGCCTGTATCATTTCCCCAGCTGATTCAAAATTAGCGATATCGCCAGATACGCCAATACATTTAACACCAAATGATTCCAATTCGGAAATCTGATCAGAACTGATTTCCCCACGCCCATTCAAGGCAACATTTGCTCCAGCCTTAGCAAAAGCTTGAGCAACAGCCTTTCCAATGCCTCGTGTACTTCCTGTAACAAATACGTTTTTCCCTTTTAATTCCATGTGTTACCTCCCTTTCAAAAGAGCTTCTGTTTCAGATAATGTTTTGTTATCTTCAACACGAGCTGTTTTTAATTCTTTATCGATCTTCTTGATAAAACCAGTTAATGTTTTTCCTGGTCCCACTTCTATAATTACATCAACATTCATTTTTTTGATTGTGTCAATACTGTCGGCAAAGCGAACAGCAGACATGACTTGTTTTTCTAATAATTCATTGATCTCTGTTTGCTCCATTACTTGAGCCGTTGTATTACTAATTACAGGAATCGTCATTTCTGCAAAGTTTATTTTTTTCAGTTCATCTGCTAATCTTTCAGAAGCAGGTTTTAATAGTGCCGTATGAAAAGGACCACTGACCTTTAGCGTAACTGTTCGCTTCACACCAGCTTCTGTTAATAACTCGACAGCTTTATCAACAGCAGGTGTTTCGCCACCAATCACGATTTGTTGAGGCGTGTTATAGTTTGCAGGGGACACGATTCCAAAAGAACTTGCCTTTTGACAGCATTCTTCAATCAATGATCGCTCTGCATTCATCACTGCAACCATTTTTCCTGTTCCAGATGGCGCAGCCTCAGCCATGAATTTGCCTCTTTTAGCCACTAATTGAACAGCTTCTTTAAATGGAATCGCACCACTGGCAACAAGTGCACTGTATTCTCCAAGACTTAATCCGGCTACAACATCCGGCTGATATCCTTTAGCATTCAAAAGACGATAAAAAGCAACACTAACTGTTAAAATCGCAGGTTGTGTGTACATTGTTTCGTTTAACTTGTCATTTTCAGTAAAACAAAGTTCTGCCATATCATAACCTAGAGCATCACTTGCTTCTTGAAATGTTTCGCGAACAATCATCTCTTGATCAAATAATTCTTTACCCATTCCAATATACTGAGCACCTTGCCCACTAAATAAAAAAGCTGTCTTCATTACTTTACTCCCTTACATTAAATGCTAAATAAATTTAATCGTTCTTACAGCCAGCGGCTACATTCAGCGGCCATAACTTTCTTTGTTTCACTAATATAAGATTCAATAATTTCTTTTGCTGTTTCTTCTTTTTTTACAAGTCCTGCAATTTGTCCAGCCATGATCGATCCATGATTCACATCACCTTCAACGACTGCTTTACGTAAGGCTCCTTGTCCCAATTTATCAAATTTCTCAAGATCAGGTTCAATTTTTCTTAATTCTATCTTCTCTAATCGATCATATTCATTCGTCAACTTATTTTTGATTGTTCGCACTGGATGTCCAAAATGTTGACATGTGACCGTTGTATCAACATCCCTTGCTTTGATGATTCTGGCTTTATAATTTTCATGTACAGTACATTCTTTTGCTACCAGAAAACGTGTACCCACTTGAATGCCATCAGCTCCTAACATCAGCACTGCTGCCATTCCTCGTCCATCGCCAATACCACCCGCAGCGATAACTGGTATTGTTAGTGCATCTACGACTTGGGGTACAAGGCTCATTGTTGTTAATTTACCGATATGTCCTCCAGCTTCCATGCCTTCAACAACTACTGCATCAGCCCCTATTTTTTCCATGCGGGCACCAAGTGCAACTGAAGGTATCACTGGAATTACTTTAATATTATGTTCTTTAAAACGAGCCATATATTTACTTGGGTTACCTGCCCCTGTCGTAACAACTGGTACCCTTTCTTCGCAAACTAAATCCACAATATCTTGCGCAAATGGTGAAAGCAACATGATATTGACGCCAAAAGGTTTATCTGTAATTTCTTTAATTTTTTTGATTTCGGCTTGAACCACTTCTTTTGGTGCATTACCTCCAGCGATGATCCCAAGCCCACCAGCTTCAGAAACTGCTCCAGCTAATGAAGCATCTGCAATCCAAGCCATTCCTCCTTGAAAAATCGGGTACTTAATTCCAATTAGCTCACATATCTTTGACTGCATAAATTACATCCTTTAAATTGTAGAATAATTAATGAAAAAAGAGCTGGAACAAAACTCTATAAGTTTAGTACCAGCTTTTTTAATTCCAACGAGCGGTGTGAAAAAAAGCAAGGCTCTTCAGCAATTGTTGAAGAGCCTTGCTCATCCAACTTTTATTTTACCTGATCGCTTTAAATATTATGCTTTTTGTTTTTCTACATATGTTACTAAATCTTGAACAGTAGTGATACCATCTTCAGATTCAATTTTTATATCGAAAGCATCTTCGATTTCATTGATGATTTGGAATAAATCTAAGCTATCCGCATCTAATTCTTCTTGAATGTTTGTTGTTAATTTTACTTCCTCAGGCTCTTTACCTAATTCTTCTACAATAATTGCTTGAATTTTTTCGAATACCATGTGTATATTCCTCCAATAATTTTCTTTTTTAGTTTATATAGTTACAGTTTTACAGCGTTAAGAGGATTGATCCCCATGTTAAGCCACCGCCGTAACCTGTTAACACAAGTTTTTGTTTGGAGCCTAATTGAAGCACTCCATTTTCTACTGATTCATCCAGTAACAAAGGGATACTAGCAGCAGAAGTGTTACCATTATGTTCCATATTCGTGAGAAATTTTTCTCTTGGAACATTGAGTTTTTTTGATATTTTTTCGATAATTCGTTTGTTTGCCTGATGTAGTAACAAATAATCTACATCTTCTTCTACGATTTCTCGGATATTATTCGTCACATCATTTAGTGAAAAATCATAAATATCTCTACCAGTCATCTGCAAGTAGCCCGAACTCTCGGGAGCTCCCGTGTAAAATGGGCTCTTGTTTTCTATATAACCAGAAGTCAATGACTTAGCTCTTTGACCATCAGCCTGAAGTTTTTCGTTTAGGAAATGTTCTTCATCACTTGCTTCCAATAACACACCTGCTGCTCCGTCACCAAATAGTACTGCTGTACTACGGTCATTCCAATCAAGAGCTTTAGATAATGTTTCACCACCAATTATCATTCCTACTTTTTTTCCTGTGCGAATCAGTTTTTCTCCCATGCTTAGTGCATAGACAAAACCACTACATGCAGCACTAATATCAAAAGCAAATGCTTGAGTTGCTGCAATACGACCTTGAACAAGGCAAGCGACAGAAGGCGTTCCATAATCGGGTGTCATCGTTGCTACTAAGATAAAATCAAGATCTTCAGCATTTTTCCCAGATTTTTCTAATAACTTTTCAGCTACTCGAACACATAAGTCAGAAGTATTTTCGTTAGTGACAATATTTCTTGATTGAATACCCGTCCGACTAGAAATCCATTCATCAGATGTATCCATCATCGTTGAAAGTTGGTGATTTGATACCGCATTTTCAGGAACATATCGGCTCGTACAAGTTATTTTTGCATATTGATTCATCTTGGTCCTCACTTTTTATTTATATTCCTTTAAGAAATCATGAAGATTCTTCAATGCTTTTAATAAAGCTTGTTCCTCAGTTTTATCCATCCCATTCAAAATCCTCTTAACCATTTCTCTATGAAAATGCTGATGGACACGAAAAAGTAACTTTCCTTTTTTGGTCAAACCTAATTTGACTACCCGACGATCATCTTCACTACGTATACGCTCAACATATCCTTTTTTCACAAGATTATTGATTGCTACTGTCAACGTTCCTACAGTGATCGACAATTCTTTGGCTACTTCAGAAGAAGTTTTTTTCTTATACATTCCAATTGCTTCAATTGTGTGCATCTCAGTAATAGATAAGTCATTGAATTGTGATTTTTTCAGTTCGGATTCTTCAATCGTCAAAATGTCGTTAAAGACGCTGACAAGATAATCATTGACTGTTTCTAAATTAGGTTCCATTTGTGTGCACCATCCATATACTTTGATTATCAAATCATTTGATGTTCAAACTATATCGCAAATAAAATAATATTGCAAGTAAAATAATTGATTTTTAAATTTTCTTAATCAAGAAATGTGCTACATCCATTATGTTTCACTGAAAAAGTACTATCAAATTTTATGACTTAGTTTACTTTACGCGAAACTTTAGTAGTTTTCACTTATTTTACAATTATTTATTTTTATTTTGATAATCAAACTATTTTTACTGTTAAAAACGAACTTCTTCATGAACTTTCACATTCATGTACGTACACTGGCAATTTATTTTCAGTTAGTTTCTAGAAACACTACAAGAACAACCTTATTTTCCCTTTTTAAACATAAATAAAAAAACCTTGTGGCGTACAAAAATGTACGCCACAGAGTTTTTGATCATTGTTATTGATTTTTTTGTTAAATACAAACCGAAATTCTTAATTATTGAATTAAATCATAAATTTCCATCGCAACAATATCAATATTATCAAATTGATAACTTTGTTGAGAATCAGTTTCTGTTAATTCAAATGTTTCAGTTGATTTATCATAGTTTACGATGCATTTTTCTGCACCTTCACGTTCAAAACGACGAACTTGAATTTCGTTGTCTGTTGCTTCAGTCATCGCTTCAAGTCGCTTGATAATCGCCACAAGTTGTGAATGTTTCATAAATGGGCCTCCCTTTAAAAACTAGTTCTGTATCATTGTATCAAAACATTGCCTTTCTTGCATGATTTTTCGTCATTTTTTTTAATTTTTTTGCTGTTCTTTAATTTTTGCTTTTAGGCTGTTTTCCATCTGCCCACCAAAGTTTGATCAAGGCTTGTGTCCCATCATCCTGAAACCCTTTATTAGCAAGCTTTTCGTATAGTTCTGCTGCTAATTTAGTAGACGGTAAGTTAAGGTCCATTTTCTCAGCTTCATCTAAGGCAATCTTTAAATCTTTGATAAAATGCTTTACAAAAAAACCAGGAGAATAGTTTTCATTTAAAATTCTTGGGCTGTAATTACTTAACGACCAGTTAGCTGCACTTCCACCAGATAATGTTTCAATTACTTTATTCAAATCTAATCCAGCTTTATTCGCATAAGCTAGCATTTCTGTCATACCAGTCATTGTTCCTGCAATCATGATTTGATTAGCCATTTTAGTATGTTGCCCCTTACCAGCTGTTCCATGCAATGTAAATGTTGTCCCAAAAGTCTTAAATATTGGTAACACTCGGTCATAAATCTCTTGAGCACCACCGACCATAATTGTCAGTGTCCCATTTTTAGCTCCTAGGTCACCTCCTGAGACAGGAGCATCTAACGTCGCCCCTCCAAGCTCAAGGGCCCTTAAGGCAATTTTTTCGGCCAATGTAGGGGTACTTGTAGTTAAGTCAACAATTATCTTATCCGTAATGTCAGTTGAAAAAACACCATTTTCATCAAAGTAGATTGACTCAACATCTTTAGGAAATCCTACCATTGTAAAAATAATATCACTACTTGCAGTAATTTCAGCTGGGGTGTCTTTCCAAACAGCACCTTCTTTTATAAGTTCATCCGTTTTTCTCTTAGTACGATTATATACATTGACCTGTAAACCTTGTTTCATCATATTTCTAACGATTGCCTTACCCATAACACCTGTTCCAATGAATCCAATTTGCGGCATAATTATACCCCTCCTACGCTTTTAATGAAAAAACTTCTCTCCTTAGTATAAACTAAGAAAAGAAGTTTTGATAATTATTTTCTCAATGATGTAAATTTCACTTTAATACGTTCAATTGAGTCAGCCGCCTCTTTTTCTGTCGTTAGCTGTTCGTAATACTTAATCATATCTTCATAAAATTCAAGCATTACATTGCCAAAACGAGTCGCGGATATTTCATAAAGTTTGTCTTTTAAAATTGCTTCATCAGGTGCGATCTCAGACTCAACATACTCAATAAATGTTGGTGCAAAATCTTCATCTGTCTCAAATGTTCGTCCTAAGCTTACGTGATCAAATAAATTGTTCAAATAAGCATTTCCTTCAACGACACATTGCACACCTGAAGCCATTGCCTCAGTATAAGTAAGTCCTTGTGTTTCTGAAGTTGAAGCACTGACAAAATAATCAGCAGCTTTGTAATAGATAGCCACTTGATCATTGGGAACTTCACCAATAAATTGAATTTTATCGCTAATTCCCAACTCTTCACCAAGCGATTGAAGTTTATTAACGTAAGGACCATCACCAACAATAACAAAACGTGCATTTGGAAAGCGTTCAAAAATAATTGGCAAGCCATTCACAACAGCCTGAATATTTTTTTCATATGAAATGCGACTCAAAGATAGTAACATGATGTTATCATCATCTAACCCTAATTCATCACGAAGTGTTTTTTTCATGTTTACTGTAATGTCTGGTCTTTCAAATTTTTTAATATCAATTCCAGTTGGAATAATTCTCATTGGTGATGTTACACCATATTCCTTTAATTTATCGATTACTCGTTCACTTGGACAAACTACACCAGTCGTATGATTCGCAAAAAAACGAGAAAAATATTTTACATGAGTCGGACGTACCACTTTTCCTTTAGCAATATAATGAAGATAATCTTCATACATAGTATGGTAAGTATGAATAACTGGAATTTTGAGTTTTTTTCCAACCATTTTACCAAGTAAACCGGCACCGAATTCTGTATGTGTGTGAATTAAATCTAATTCCAGCTCTTTGGCAATTAAATAAGCATACCACATACCACGTACTACAATTCGCCGATCTTTGAACGATACAAAAGGAACACTGGGCATTCGAATAACATCTTCTTCAAAATCTTTAGCATTAGGATCAGTAGTCGTAAAAATATAGACCTCGTGCCCTTTTTTTTCTAATTCCTCTTTGAGCGTCTTAATAGATGTTGCAACCCCGCTAACTTGGGGAAAATATGTATCTGTAAAGAAACCAAATTTCACTTTGTTCCCCTCCATTAATTCTAATTTTCCTGATGTTTTTTTTCGTTGTCTTCAATAACTTCATTTGCTAATACTTTTTCATAAACAGCTTTTAACTCATGCCCAATTCGTTCAATACTCTTTTCTTCTGCTACATTATAGCCAGCTTCACATGTACTTGGTATTTTCTTTTCAACAAGTTCTTCAATTAAATGAGCAAATTCCTCATTAGTTCTACCCATATAGCAGTTTAGCTTATCTACAAGCCATCCTTTATAGACCGGAATATCTCTGACCAAAACTTGTTGTTTACTCGCTAAAGCTTCTAATATAACGATTCCTTCTGTTTCTTCATATGAGGGAAAGAAAAATAGATCAGCTGCTGAATATCCACCTTCAATAATATCCCCTTTAATATAACCAGGGAACTCTACATTTTCGGGATGCTCCTCTTTCACTATGGTTCTAATAGCCTTAGGAATCGAGTACATTGGTGTATGCCCAAACCAGATAAAACGATATTCTGGAAACTTTCTAGCTAATTCAACAAAATCAATAATTCCTTTTCTTTCAAAGTATAAACCAACACAAATAATTACTTTTTGATTATTCTTTATATTAAAATACTCTTTAAATTTTTGTTCTTTTTCATCAGACTGTTTAAATCGACCTAAGTCAATTCCATTTGAAATAGAAACGATTGGAACAGTGATTCCATACCCTTCTAATAAGTCTTTCGAATATGGTGTAGGTGTGATTAAATAATCTGCTTTAGAGTACAGACCTACTAAGTACTTCTTAACTAAAGGAGAAATCTGATTTGATCCAATAAAAGAATTTCTAAAATCTTCTTCAGTTGAGTGTGCATGATAAATAACTTTTTTTCCCATTTTTTTTGCTTTATTTACCATACTATGGCTATTAATTCCATATGTATTAATATGTAAAATATCATAATCAGTGCAATCAGCATCTAAAGTATACTCTATCCCAACTTCAGAGAGAGCTCGTTTCTGATGGTCTAACGCTCGGCCAATTCCAGACTTTGCTAATATTTTTTCACCTTCAAAATATAATAAAACCTTCACGTTGCCCCTCCTAACTTCTTAAAATCATTATAACACATGTTAAAGAGACCTCACTCAACCTAAAGTCTTAGAGTGATCAACTTACAAGTATTATATCAAAAAACAGCATAAGAAAGCCATTATTCCTCAAAATAGATTCTTCACATGACAAAAATGTTAGATAAAGATCATCATTTTTACCCATCATTATTATTATTTCATGTTTTGTTGTTTCTATCAAATAATAAAGTTTACTTTACTATAAAAATAAAAAAAGAACGAAAACTGAAAAGTTTTCGTTCTTTACTCCGGCAGTAGGACTCGAACCTACGACATCATGATTAACAGTCATGCGCTACTACCAACTGAGCTATGCCGGAATAA